>NZ_CP107548.1:0-2400000 GCF_025836975.1 Pollutimonas sp. M17
GATAGTTTAGTCAAATGCTTAGCGCTATCACTAAGGGTTGTTCTTGCCCCGCCTTGTGGATAACTACCGCCGCGACAGGGTAGAATCGAGGTTTACAGAAGTGGTGGACATGAAAGATTTTTGGCAGACTTGCGTCCAGCGACTGGAGCAGGACCTACCTCCGCAGCAAATTAGCGCCTGGATACGCCCCTTGGTTCCGCTTGCGTTCGATGAGACGCAGGCGGTTCTGCGCGTTTCCGCGCCCAACCGCTTCAAGCTGGACTGGGTGCGCAAGAACTTTTCGCATCAGATCGAAACCCTGGCCACCGAATGGTACGAGCGGCCGGTGCAGGTGGCCTTCGAATTGGCCAGTTCCGCGGGGGCGCCCCGCAGCGTATCGGCGGCGCCGGCACCGCCCCCGGGTTCCATAGGCCTTGCTCCGCAGCCCGTCCCGCGTTCGCCCAGCCCCGCAAGCGCCACGCCGGCTCCGCCGGCCCCACAGGTTTCCGCCGCCGTCGCCGCCGCCGAACTCGCGCACGACCGGTCGCGCTTGAATACCGACCTGACCTTCGACAACTTCGTTACCGGGAAGGCCAACCAACTGGCGCGCGCCGCCGCCCTGCAGGTCGCCGAAAACCCCGGCGTGTCGTATAACCCCTTGTTCCTGTACGGGGGCGTGGGCCTGGGCAAGACCCACCTCATCCATGCCATCGGCAACGCCTTGCTGGCCAACGGCAAGGGCACGCGCATCCGCTACGTGCATGCCGACCAATACGTGTCCGACGTGGTCAAGGCCTACCAGCGCAAGGCCTTCGACGAATTCAAGCGCTATTACCATTCGCTGGATCTCCTGCTGATCGACGACATCCAGTTTTTTGCAGGCAAGAATCGTACCCAGGAAGAGTTCTTCTACGCGTTCGAGGCCATGGTCGCCCAACGCAAGCAAATCATCATTACCTCGGACACCTATCCCAAGGAGCTGTCCAATATAGACAGCCGGCTGATTTCCCGCTTCGATTCGGGCCTGACGGTGGCCATCGAGCCGCCGGAGCTCGAAATGCGCGTCGCCATCCTGTTGCACAAGGCCGACAGCGAGGGCGTGACCATGCCCGAGGAAGTCGCATTCTTCATCGCCAAGCATCTGCGCAGCAATGTGCGCGAACTCGAAGGCGCCTTGCGCAAGGTCTCGGCTTATGCGCGCTTCCATGGGCGCGAGGTTCTCACCGTCGACGTCTGCAAAGATGCGCTCAAAGACCTGCTGTCGGTATCGAACGGCCAGATCACCGTCGAGAACATACAAAAGACCGTGGCGGACTTCTACAAGATCAAGGTGGCCGACATGTATTCCAAGCGCCGGCCCGCCAACATCGCCATGCCGCGCCAGGTGGCCATGTACCTGGCCAAGGAACTGACGCAAAAAAGCCTGCCTGAAATTGGCGACCTGTTCGGCGGGCGGGATCACACGACCGTGCTGCATGCGGTGCGGAAAATTGCCGATGCAAGGTCCAAGCAGACCGAGCTCAACCATGCTTTACACGTACTAGAACAAACCTTAAAAGGATAACCATGCAACTCGTACAAGCGACTCGTGATGCATTGCTCAAGCCACTATCGACGGTAGCGGGTATTGTCGAAAGAAGGAATACGCTGCCCATCCTGGCAAACATTCTTCTGCGTAAAGAAGGCAAGAATGTGGCGTTCATCGCCACCGATCTCGAAGTCCAGATCACGACGCATGCGGAGTTCGGCATTGGCGACGACACCGAGTCCACCACCGTGGCCGCCCGCAAACTGCTGGATATCCTGCGCGCCCTGCCCGACACGGGCGACATCAAGCTGGGGCAGGCCAGCGGCAAGCTGTCGGTGCAGGCCGGCAAAAGCCGTTTTGCATTGCAGACCATGGGCGCCGCCGAGTTCCCCACGCTGGCTCAGCCGGAAAAATGGGACGTGTCCTTTTCCCTGCCGCAAAAAACCCTCAAGCACCTGTTCAATATGGTGCACTTCGCCATGGCGCAGCAGGACATCCGCTATTACCTGAACGGCCTGCTGTTCGTGTTCGAGCCCGGCTTCGTCCGCGCGGTGGCCACCGACGGCCACCGCCTGGCCCACAGCGGCACCACGGTCGAAGGTATAGAAAACAAGCACGACGTCATCGTGCCGCGCAAGACCGTGCTGGAGATGCAGCGGCTGCTGGGCGATACCGAGGATCCCGTGTCCATCGATGTAGCCACCGGCCAGATCCGTTTCCGCTTCGGCGATGTCGAACTGGTGTCCAAGCTGGTCGAAGGCAAATTCCCCGACTTCACCCGTGTGATACCCAGCAACTACACCCGGCATTTTTCAGTCGACCGCGAAATCCTGCAGGGCAGCCTGCAGCGCGCGGCCATTCTTACCACCGACAAGCTCAAGGGCGTGCGCCTGCAGCTGTCCGACAACCAGCTGAAGATATCCTCTTCCAACGCCGAGCAGGAAGAAGCTCAGGAAGAAATCGATATCGACTACAGCCACGAAGCGCTGGATGTCGGCTTCAACGTCAGCTACCTGCTCGATGTCCTGGCCAACGTCAAGACCGATACCATCCAGTGGTCGGTCCAGCCCGACGTCAACGCGTCGGCGCTGATCACATCGCCTGAAGACGACCAGTTCAAATACGTTGTCATGCCCATGCGCATTTGAGTCTTCACGAGCCCCACAGTGTCGCAGGAAGCGCCCGGGCCGTCCGGCCCGCAGCGTTTCAATAGCCGCAAGGCTTATATAAGGTTTCCATAAACTATGTCAGATCAAACCACGAATGCCGCCGCAGCCGGATACGGCGCCGATTCCATCAAGATGCTCAAGGGGCTTGAAGCCGTTCGCAAGCGCCCGGGCATGTACATTGGCGATACTTCCGACGGAACAGGCCTTCACCACATGGTTTTTGAGGTCGTCGACAATGCCATCGACGAAGCATTGGCCGGCTATTGCGACGACATCATCGTCACCATCCACGCCGACAACAGCATATCGGTCAGCGACAATGGCCGCGGCATCCCCACCGCCATCCACAAAGACGACGAATTCCATCGCAGCGCCGCCGAGATCGTCATGACCGAACTGCATGCCGGCGGCAAGTTCGACCATAATTCCTACAAGGTTTCGGGCGGCCTGCATGGGGTGGGTGTGTCCTGCGTGAATGCGTTGTCCGAATGGTTGCGGCTGACCATCTCGCGTAACGGCCATGTCCATGAAATGGAATTCCGCCGCGGCGAGCGCGTGGAACCCCTGGCCGTCACGGGCGATACCGATGCGACCGGCACGCGCGTGCAGTTCCTGGCCGACACCCAGATCTTCGAAAACATCGAATACCACTACGAAATCCTGGCCAAGCGCCTGCGCGAACTGTCCTTCCTGAACAATGGCGTCAAGATCCGCCTGCTGGACGAGCGCAGCGGCAAGGAAGAAAACTTTGCCTTCCTGGGCGGCGTAAAGGGCTTTGTCGAATACATCAACCGCAGCAAGACCGTGCTGCACGGCAATGTGTTTTCGGTCAGCACGCAATCCACCGTGGGCGACACCGACATCGGCGTCGACGTGGCCATGCAATGGAATGACAGCTACACCGAGACGGTGCTGTGCTTCACCAACAATATTCCGCAGCGCGACGGCGGCACCCACCTGACCGGCCTGCGCGCCGCCATGACGCGGGTGCTGAATAAATACATCGCCGACAACGAAATGGCCAAGAAGGCCAAGGTCGACACCACCGGCGACGACATGCGCGAAGGCCTGGCCTGCGTCTTGTCGGTAAAGGTTCCCGAGCCCAAGTTCAGCAGCCAGACCAAGGACAAGCTGGTGTCCAGCGAAGTCCGCCCCGCCGTCGAAGAGGCCGTGGCCCGTACCCTGGAAACCTGGCTGCTCGAGAACCCCAACGACGCCAAGGCCCTGTGCAACAAGATCGTGGAAGCCGCCCGCGCGCGCGACGCCGCCCGCAAGGCCCGCGAGATGACCCGTCGCAAAAGCGTGCTGGAAGGCGCCGGGCTGCCCGGCAAGCTGGCCGACTGCCAAGAGAAAGACCCCGCCCTCAGCGAAATCTACATCGTCGAGGGCGACTCCGCCGGCGGCTCCGCCAAGCAGGGCCGCGACCGCAAGTTCCAGGCCATCCTGCCTTTGCGCGGGAAAGTGCTGAACGTGGAAAAGGCGCGCTTCGACCGCTTGATATCCAGCGAACAGATCACCACCCTGATCACGGCCCTGGGCACCAGCATCGGCCCGGATTTCAACATCGAGAAGCTGCGCTATCACCGCATCATCATCATGACCGACGCCGACGTCGACGGCGCGCACATCCGCACCCTGCTGCTGACGCTGTTCTATCGGCAGATGCCTGAACTGGTCGAGCGCGGCTATGTGTACATCGCCCAGCCGCCCCTGTACAAGGTGAAGGTCGGGCGCGAAGAGCGCTATCTGAAAGACGACGCCGAGGAAGCGCAATTCATGCTGCAGGTGGCATTGAAGGACGCTTCCCTGATGGTCAAGGATGGCGCCGAACCCATCAGCGGCGACGCGCTGGCCGAATTGGCCCGCCAATACATTGCCGCCGATGCCGTGATCAACCGCCTGTCCCGCTACACGGACATGGCGGCGCTCTCGGCCATGGCCGAAGGGGTCGAGATCAACCTGGACGACGCCGAACAGGCCGCCGCATCGGCCAAGCGCCTGCAGGATGCCATCTACGATCCGTCTGAGCCCAATGCCGTCAGCGTGGCCGTCGACGAAAACGAAGAGCAGAATTCCTGGCGCCTGATCCTCAGCCGCATGCATCACGGCAATGTGCGGATCAGCGTCTTCGACCGCACTTTCGTGCGCGGCGCCGACTACGCCACCCTGGCCAAGGCCGCCCAGACCTTCATGGGCCTGATGGGCACCGGCGCCCTGGTGGCGCGCGGCGAGGGCGACAAGCGCAAGGAGAAGCCCGTATCCGACTTCCGCGAAACCATGCAATGGCTGCGGGGCGAGGCGGACCGCAGCATCAGCAAGCAGCGCTATAAAGGCCTGGGCGAAATGAATCCGCAACAACTGTGGGAAACCACCATGGATCCCACGGTGCGCCGCCTGCTGCAGGTCAAGGTCGAGGACGCCATCGCCGCCGACGAGGTCTTTACGACCCTGATGGGCGACAGCGTGGAACCGCGCCGCGCGTTCATCGAGTCCCATGCCTTGCAGGCGGGGAATATCGACGTGTAAACGTGCCAGGCTCAGTCTTCAACGATGCATCGTAATCAGAGACCCATTCTTCCCGATGAATGCCATGGGCGGCGGGACGTTTGCCGCTTTGGCACGGTGGATTGAATGGCGCCTGTAACGGAAAACACCGCCGATGCCGAGCACGGTTCAATCCACTGGAAGAGAAATCTAGTCGTTTCTCTGCTCGGTTCGTTCTCCACCATCGTGGCGATGACACTGCTTCTGCCTTTTCTGCCGCTCTACGTTGAAGAGCTGGGCGTGAAGGATCATGCCGCCATTGTGCAATGGTCGGGCATCGCTTTTGGCGCCACCTTTCTGGCCGCCGCATTGGTGGCTCCGTTATGGGGCAGGCTGGGCGACATTTACGGACGCAAGCTGATGCTGGTACGAGCCAGCCTGGGCATGACCGTCGCCATCTCATTGATGGGCATGGCGAGCAATGTGTGGGAACTCGTCGCCCTGAGGCTTTTCGTGGGCCTGGCGGGCGGCTATGCCTCTGGTTCGATGGTTCTCGTGGCCACGCAGACGCCAAAAGCCAGGTCTGCCTGGGCGCTCGGCCTGCTTTCGTCAGGCATCATGGCAGGCAACCTGGTCGGTCCCCTGATAGGCGGCGTTTTGCCTTCCATCATGGGCATACGCAATACGTTCTTTGCCGCGGGCGCGGTGATTTTCCTGTCCTTCCTTGCAACGGCATTTTTGATCAAGGAAGAAAAGTCGCCGAGTCGTAAAGCAGCCGCGAAGAAAAGCGGTGGCTGGAATGCGGTTCCGGATAGACGCCCGGTGATTGCCATGCTGATTACGGGCATGCTGCTGGTCTTTGCGAACATGTCCATCGAGCCGATCATTACGGTGTACGTGTCCCAACTGACGTCTGATCCGTCAACAGTGACGATGATCGCGGGTGTCGTCATGTCAGCCGCCGCGCTGGGCAGCATCCTGTCCGCGACAGCCTTGGGGAAGCTGGCTGACAGGATCGGCCATTGGCACGTCATTACAGGCGCTCTTGCAGCGGCTGCCGTCCTGCTGATCCCTCAGGCGTTTGTCACCAATGCCTGGCAACTGATCGGTTTGCGATTCTTGATGGGGATTGCTCTGGGCGGGTTGCTGCCATGCATCACGGCGGTGATTCGGCATTCTGTGCCACATCATGCCGCCGGCGGCATTTTGGGCCTTTCGGTTTCGTCGCAATATGCGGGCCAGGTCGCCGGGCCGGTACTGGGCGGCTTTGTTGGGGGGCATATTGGAATGCCGGCTGTCTTTCTTGGCACCTGTGTGCTGATGGCCGGTGCCGCCTTGTTTACCTGGGCTGTTAAACCGTCCAGCAGTGGCAAAGGGCAGCTTGAAAAGGCTGGACCGGCCTGAAGCGCCTCAACCCGTAAAACGGAACGCTACATGAGGGTGTGTGGCGCTGAAAAGGTTTGGCGGCACCGGGATGAAACTTGACTAACCGCTGTGTTCGGATGCCACCGCTCCCGCCAGCCGCAGCGCATCGCACAAGGCCGACACGGCGGGGTTGAGGCAGTCCTTGCGGTAGGCCAGATACAACGTCGACCGCAAGGTATGCTCGGCCTGTAGCGGCAGGTATCGCACGCCGCCCGGCCGCAGCTCGCTGACCGAGGCGGGCACCACCGCCGCGCCTATGCCCGCCTCGACCAGCGCCAGCAGGGTGGGCAGCAAGCTCTCCATGACGTAGTTCGGCGTCAGGCCATTGCGCTCGAACAGCGATGCCAGCAGCGTGTGGAAGTACAAGGAGGTCTGGCGCGCAAAACCGATGAGCGGCTCCGTGGCGAGTTCCGCAATGGGAATGCTGTCGCGCCATGCCCAGGCGTGCTGCATGGGAAGCGCAACCACGAGCGGCTCGCTGTCTACCGGCTCGCGGTGCAGCTCGTCGTCCTCGCTGTCCCCGGAATGGCGCAGAAGGGCGACGTCCAGCCGGTCCTGAACGAGCAGCGTGTGCAGGCGTCCGGTATCGGCCTCGGTCATGGACAGCTGGATCCGCGGATGGCGCTGGCGGTACGCGCCGATGGCGGCGGGTATGAGCCGGTAGGCCGCCGTCGGCGTGAATCCGATGCGCAGCAGGCCCGCGTCGCCCGCCGCGACGCGACGGGTCGCGGCCACGGCCGCCTCTCCGTCTTCCATCATTTGTTCCATGGCTTCGCGCAGCAGCGCTCCGGCCGGAGTCAGCCGCACCGTGCGCGTCGAGCGCTCGATCAAGGGCGCGCCGACGCGTTCTTCGAAGAGGCGCACTTGTTGGCTGAGGGGCGGCTGCGTCATGTGCAGCCGCCTTGCGGCACGGCCGAAATGAAGTTCCTGCGCGACGGCCATGAAGGCGAGCAGTTGTCTTGAATAGAGCGCCATAGCTTGCTATTAGGTCGATTATCGTATTGATGTACCTTGAATTTTATATTGGATGGATTGAATCCGACAGCCTAAGATGGTTCATGCATGGGTCGACAAGCCTTGGCTCTGAATGAATTGCCAATTCGGGTATTGCCGACGACACTTTTATTTATCAGGAAATACTCATGACCATCCAAGCCCGCGGTTTTGCAGCCTTTGCCGCTGCCCTGACCTTGGCAGTCGCCGTAGTGCCCACAGCGCTTGGCCAGACGGCCGCCTATCCCAGCAAGCCCATACGCCTGGTCGTGCCGTTCGGCGCGGGCAGCGTGACCGACCAATTGGCGCGTACCGTCGGCGCCGGCCTGGCCGACGCCCTCGGCCAGCCGGTCGTCGTGGAGAACAAGTCCGGTGCGGGCGGCAATATCGGCGCCGGCTATGTGGCAGCCGCAGCGCCAGACGGCTATACCCTGCTGATGGGTGCGGCCAGCACCAACGCAATCAACCCCAGCCTGTACACCAACCTGAAGTACGATCCGCTGAAGGACTTCGCGCCGGTGGCCAACTTCGCGTCGGTGACCAATGTCCTGGTGGTCAACCCCGAGGTCAAGGCCCGTTCCGTGAAAGAACTGATCGAGGTGCTCAAGAAGAGCGATGCATACAGCTACGCATCGGGCGGCGCCGGGGGCAGCCAGCATCTGTCGGCCGAACTGTTCAAGTCGATGTCGTCGACCGACATGGTGCACATCCCCTACAAAGGCGGCAGCGAGCCGCTGCCCGATCTGATCGCCAACCGCGTGCAGGTGATGTTCTGCAATCTGCCCGTCTGCCTGCCCCACATCAAGTCCGGCAAGCTGGTGGCGCTGGGCGTGACCTCCAGCAAGCGCTCGCCCCTGTTGCCGGAAGTGCCGACGATTTCCGAGTCCGGCCTGCCCGGTTACTCGGTCGAAGGCTGGTTTGCCTTGTTCGCCCCCGCCAAGGTGCCGGCCGAAATTCTTGACCGCCTTCATGACGAGACAGCCAAGCTGCTTGCCAAGCCCGAGGTGCAGGAATTGATTCGTCGCCAGGGTGCGGAGCCGAACGGCGGCACTCGGGAAGAGTTCGCGCGCTTCGTGCAAGCCGAACACGACAAATGGGCCAAAGTCATCCAGGATGCCAACATCCGTATCGAGTAAGCGGTCATGCGTTCAGGTATTTCGCTTCCCTCGATTGCCCAAGCCTTGAGGGACATCGAGACGGGCGCATTGCGCGCACGCGACTTGGCCGAGCATTGCCTGGCGCGCATCAGCGCCCGCAATCCGGAGGTCCAGGCTTTCCTCGCCAGCGATGCCGGCCACGTCCGGGCGCAAGCCGACGCGGTGGACGCCGGCTTGCGGCGGGGCTTGCTGCGCGGCATACCGTATGTCGTGAAAGACGTGATTGAAACCGCCGCCTATCCCACGACGTATGGTTCGCCCATCTACTCGGGTCACACCACCGGCCGCGATGCCGCCTGCGTGGCGCTATCTCAGGAGCAGGGCGCCGTCCTGCTGGGCAAGGTGGCGACCAGCGAGTTTGCCACCCAGACGCCGGGGCTGGTGCGCAACCCGCTCAATCTGGCGCATACGCCTGGCGGCTCCTCCAGCGGCTCGGCCGCCGCCGTCGCCGACGGCATGGCCATGGCTGCCTGGGGCACGCAAACGACGGGCTCGATCACCCGGCCCGCCGTTTACTGCGGCGTAGTGGGTTACAAGCCGAGCTTCGGGTTTGTCTCGGCGGCAGGCGTCGGCGTGTTGAGTCCCTCGCAGGACACGGTGGGCGTTCTGGCCCGCAATGTGGCCGACGCCGCCGCAGTCGTGCTGGGCACCCACGGCCAGCGCTACCATGCGCCATCAGACGACCTGCGCTACACGGTCGGCATTTGCCTGTCGGCGCAGTGGCGGCACGCCAGCGCCCAGGCGCTCGAGGCGCTCCGGAGCTGGACCGCCAGGCTTGCGGCCGCGGGGATCGGTGTCAAAGAACTGACGCTGCCGGCTGAGTATGAATCCCTGATCGAAGACCAGAGCCGGCTGGTCGCCTACGAAGCCCGCCAGGCGCTGACGCACGAACGCATGACGGCCGCAACGCAACTCAGCCCCCGGCTGCACGAGCGCCTGGCAGGGGGCGGCCGGATCGACCTGGTTGAATACCTTGCCATGCAGCGGCGCGCCTTCGAACTGCGTTGTGGGGTCGAGGCCCTGTTCGCCGACGTCGATGCGCTGGTTTATCCCGCTTCGGACGACGAGGCGGAACAAGGCCTGGCCAACTCGGGATCCCCGCGCTTCGGGGCGCTCTGGACCTTGCTTCACCTGCCTACGGTGGCCATGCCGCTGGATGCGGGCAGCGGCGGGCTGCCTCTCGGAGCGCAGATGATAGGGCGGGCCGGCAGCGACGTGGCGCTTCTGCAGATGGCGGAGCGCGCATCGGCGCACAGTCGCTGGCTGAGCGGGACTTGAGGCTCACGCGGGTTCCCCATGTACCCGGGGACCCGCGTTTTCATGCAGGCTATTGCGCAAGCGCAAACCGGCGGGCTAAGCTAGCGCCGTGGCCATGCCGCCGGCGAGGCTTTGCCCGCACAGGTGGAAAGGGGCGCGCTCGTTCAAGAACCCAGCCTGAAGGGGACTCATTTGGCACTCAAAAATACGGGTATCGCCCCGGTGACATTCATCGGTTCCGCCGTCATTGCGCTTGGCCTGATCGCCTATGCGTCCATGGCGCCCGAGTCGGCCGCCGCCCTGTTTTCGGGCGCAAACGCATGGATCATCGCGGAAGCAGGCTGGTTCTATATGCTGGCGGTGGGCTTCTTCGTGCTCTTCCTGCTGGGCCTGGCCATGAGCTCGCTGGGCAAGGTCAAGCTGGGGCCCGACGAGTCCGTTCCCGATTACAAATTCGGCACCTGGGTGGCCATGCTTTTCAGCGCGGGCATGGGCATAGGCATTGTGTTCTATGGCGTGGCCGAACCCATCATGCATTTTTCGCAACCGCCGGACGCCGTGCCCGGGTCCGCGCAGGCGGCCCGCGATGCCATGGGCATCACCTTCTTTCATTGGGGCGTCCATGCCTGGGCCATTTATGCGGTCCTGGGCCTGGCCCTGGCGTACTTCGGATACCGGCGCAATCAGCCGCTGGCCATCCGGTCCGCCTTCCATCCCATCGTGGGCGACCGCATCCACGGCCCCCTGGGCGACATCATCGATATTTTCGCGGTGGTGGGCACGCTGGCGGGCCTGGCGACCTCGCTGGGCCTGGGCGTGTCGCAGCTGAACGCCAGCATGAGCTATCTGATGGGCATACCGCAGGACCTGACCACGCAGCTCATCCTGATCGCGATCGTGACGGCGCTGGCCACCATGACGGTTGCCACCGGGCTGGACAACGGCATACGGCGCCTGAGCGAGCTGATCATCATCGTGTCGTTCGTCCTGATGCTACTCATCATCGTCCTGGGCCCCACCCGCTTCCTGCTGAGCGCGCTGGTCGAAAACATTGGCCTGTACCTGCATGCCTTTGTCGACCGGACCTTCCATGTCTATGCCTACGAGCCCACCGAGTGGGTGGGAACCTGGACCATCTTCTATTGGGGCTGGTGGATGTCGTGGGCGCCTTTCGTGGGCATGTTCATCGCGCGCATATCGCGCGGCCGCAGCATACGCCAGTTCCTGCTGGGCGTGCTGTTCGCGCCGGCGGGCTTCAGCTTCATCTGGTTCACGATATTCGGCGACCTGGCCATCTGGCTGGACATGTTCGTCGCCAAGGGACGGATAGCGGAAACGGTTTCCAGCAACCTGCCCATCGCGCTGTTCACGGTGTTCGATTACATGCCCTGGTCGAAGGTGCTGGCCTGGATTACCGGCTTGCTGGTGGCCGTCTATTTTGTGACGGCGTCCGATGCCGGCGCGCTGGTGGTGTCCATGATCACCTCCAAGGGCGACGAGGAACCCCCGCTGTGGCTGCGCATCTTCTGGGCTCTGGCCTGCGGCGGTGTGGCGGGCTGCCTGCTGTTGGCGGGGGGACTGGAAGCGGTGCAGGCCGCGGCGGTGATCGCCGCCTTTCCGCTCAGCATACTGATGCTGCTCATGTGCTATGGCATCCTGAAAGGGCTGCGCGACGAGGTGGCCCGCCAGGCCAGCCGCAGCCTGCCCACGGCGCCCTTGCTGGCCGCCCAGGGCGGCATGTCCCTGAGGCAGCGCCTGAACCACATCGTGACGCACCCCACCAAGGCGCGGGCCACGGAATTCATCGGCAAGGAAGTGATCGCGGCTTTTGACCTGGTGGCGTCCGAGCTGGAAAAGCGGGAGATCCTTGCCGACGTAACGCGGCTGGATGACGGCGCGCAGCTGATCGTGCACCACGGCGACGGTGCCGAAGACTTCACCTATGCCGTGCGCCTGATCAGCCAGCCCATTCCCGCTTTCGCCTTGTCGGACGCCGCCCGGAGCGAAGGAGAAAAGAAGCGCTTCTTCCGTGCAGAAGTGTTTCTGAACAATGGGGGGCGCGGCTATGATATCTATGGCTACAGCACCGAACAGGTGGCGGCCGACATCATCAATCACTATGACCGCTTCCGCCATTACCTGTATGTGCTGGATCCGGACACCACCATGTAGCTGCCCGGCCGGGCATGCCGGCGGGGCGCATTGACAGTTGATAGGCGGCGGCTTACTCTTTGCGGCTGTGTCACAGGCGATGCGCCACCAGACAGATTCAAGGAGACCGTAATGAAAATGACCCGCTTGTTGAAATCGTTGGCGATCGCCGCCGCGCTGTGCGCGGGCGCGGCGCATGCGCAGGTCAGCGTGATGCTGCCCGCCAACCCGGGCGGCGGCTGGGATGCCACCGGGCGTCAGGCCTTCCAGGCCCTGAACCAGGCGGGCATCTACAAGGGCACCGTGAACTTCACCAACAAGGGTGGGGCGGGCGGCACCATCGGCTTGTCCGACTTCCAGCGTTCGCAGAAGGGCAAGGCGGATGCGCTGGCGGTTTTCGGCGCCATTACGGTCGGCGCCATCACGCTGAACAAATCCCCCGTCGACCTCAGCAAATTCAAGCCTGTGGCGCGCCTGACCGCCGAGTACCTGGTGCTTGCCGTCAAGGCCGATTCCCCCTACAAGACCCTGGATGATTTCGTTGCCGCGCTCAAGAGCAATCCCGGTGCGACTCCGGTGGGCGGCGGTTCCGCCGGCGGCGTCGACCATATCGCCCTGGCGCTGCTGGCGCAAAGCGGCGATGTGCCTGTGCCGTCCCTGAATTACATTCCGCAGGCGGGCGGGGCGGATACGGTCGTCGGCATCATCAACGGAACACTCAAGGCCGGCATCTCGGGCATTTCCGAATTCCAGCAGTTTGCGCAAGACGGCCGGATACGCATCCTGGGCGTCACCACCGCCGAGCGCCTGAAGAGCCTGCCCGACGTACCCACGTTCAAAGAAGCGGGATACGACGTCGAAATCGCGAACTGGCGGGGCATTCTGGGTTCGGTCGACATGCCCGAAGCCAACTATAAGGAATGGGTCGAGCGCTTCACCAAGCTGAGCGAAAGCAAGGAATGGCAGGCGGTGCTTGAAAAGCAGGCCTGGGACGCCTACTTCCTGCCGGGCGAGCAATTCGCCGCCTTCATCCAGAGCGAGAGCAGCCGCATCAACAAGATCCTGAAAGACGCGGGCTTGAGCAAGTAATCGCACCGCAACAGTGAAGGAATGCCGATGACGTTGCTGCGCAAGGGGCCCTGGTGGCTGGGGCTGGCCGTGATCCTCATGGGGGCGGTCTGTTTTTATGCCTCGACCGAACTGGCGGCAACCGCGCAGTATGCCGCCATCGGTCCCGGCATGTTCGTGGCCGGCGTCGGCCTGGGCCTGGTGGGGCTGGGCGTACTGCTGCTGATCCAGACTGCGCGCGGCGAGGTGTTCGAGCCTGAAGAGGCCGAGAACGCGGCGCCGGGCCAGCCCATGGACAAGCGCGCTTTCTTCACGGCATTGCTGGCCGCCATCGTGCCGGCGCTGACGATTGAAACGCTGGGGCTGCCGTTGACGGCCATGCTGTCGTTCATGCTGGTGGCGCGGGCGTTCGGCTCGAAGCGCCTGGTGCCGGATCTGGTCGCGGGGCTGGTGCTGGGCGTCGCAAGCTGGTTCCTGTTCGGCAAGCTGGGGCTGCAGCTGGGCGGCTTCTTTCCCTTGGCGGGTATGTAATGGATACCTTCGCACTGCTGCTTCACGGTTTCGATGTTGCGCTTACGCCCGTCAACCTGATGTGGGCGCTGGTCGGGTCGGTGCTGGGCACGGCCATCGGCATTCTTCCCGGCATCGGGCCGGCGCTGACCATCGCATTGCTATTGCCCGTCACGGTGTCGGTGGGGCCGGTATCGGCCTTCATCATGTTCGCCGGCGTTCTGTACGGCGCCATGTACGGCGGGTCGACAACGTCCATATTGATCAACACGCCCGGCGAAGCGGGGTCGATGATGACCGCGCTCGAGGGCAACAAGATGGCGCGCGCGGGGCGCGGCGCGGCCGCGCTGGCGACGGCGGCCATCGGCTCCTTCGTCGCCGGAACCATTGCGACGCTGCTGCTGACGTTTGCGGCGCCCGTCGTGGCCGAGCTGGCATTCCTGCTCAAGCCGGCCGACTATTTTGCGCTGACCGTTCTGGCCTTCACCTCGGTGGCGGTGGTCATGGGCGCGTCGCGGGTGCGTGGCTTCGTTTCCCTGTTCATCGGCCTGGCCCTGGGCCTGGTCGGCATCGACGCCATGACCGGCCAGCCACGCATGACCTTCGGCATCGCCGCCTTGCTCGACGGTGTCGAGCTGACCGTTGTGCTGGTGTCCCTGTTTGCGGTGGGCGAGATACTATATGTGGCCAGCCGCTATACCTATGGGCAGGACGAGATCATTCCCATCAAGGGCAAGGCCTTCATGACGCGCGACGACTGGCGCCGCTCATGGAAGCCCTGGCTGCGCGGCACCGCCATTGGTTTTCCCATAGGCACCATACCCGGCGGCGGATCCGAGATTCCCACCATGCTGTCCTATACGCTTGAAAAGAAGCTCGCCCGGCACAAGGACGAGTTCGGCAAGGGAGCCATCGAGGGCGTCGCGGGGCCGGAGGCGGCCAACAATGCGTCGGCCGCGGGCATATTGGTGCCGCTGCTTACGCTGGGTCTGCCCACGTCGGCGACGGCCGCCATTTTGCTGGCGGCATTTCAAAATTACGGCTTGCAGCCGGGTCCCTTCCTGTTCACCAGCAACCCCGAACTCGTCTGGGGCCTGATCGCCTCGCTGTACATAGGCAATGCCATGTTGCTGGTGTTGAACCTGCCTTTGGTGGGCATGTGGGTGAGGCTGTTGCAGATCCCGCGCCCGCAGCTGTATGCCGGCATTCTGGTTTTCGCCATGATCGGCATCTGGGGCGTGTCGGGCTCGGTGTTCGAGCTGGGCCTGATGGCCGCATTGGGTATGGTCGGCTATGCGATGCGTGTCTACGGCTTCCCCATACCGCCGCTGCTGATCGGCCTGATCCTGGTGCCCCTGGCCGAAACCCAGCTGCGCACGGCGCTGGCTGCCGGACAGGGACGCCTGTCGGTTCTGTTCGATACGCCGATTTCGGTGACTTTCCTGTCGCTGGCTTTCCTGTTCCTTTTCCTGCCCGTCGTCCTGAAACGCCTGAAGGGAGGCGCATAAGCCGGAAGTTGCTTGACTTTGCGTCGTATACGAATATACTTACGCCCATCAAGGGGAGTAGCTTTCTTTCCGCGGCATCGTCATTACGGCAGTCTTGCAAGGCTTTGCAAGCTCCCGGTGCCCGGGCAACACATCGTGTTGCAAGCGAGACCTTGCCATTAAGGGCAAGGTCCGTACTCCAGCGATAGCTGTGGCCTGCGTCCTTACGGATCAGGCCATTTTTGCTTTTTCCAGCGCTCGCCTTGACTGTACTCAGTGTCATTCAAGCAAGCCGGCCACTGCAAGCGGCTCGATCCGTTTCCCATCAGAACTTCATTTTGATATTTAACGGGTGACTTATGCTTGAATTTCTACAAACACTGAGCTGGGCGGCGGTCTTTCAGATCATCCTGATCGATATTCTGCTTGGCGGCGACAACGCCGTGGTCATCGCGCTGGCGTGCCGGAACCTGCCGCGCAAGCAGCGCATGCAAGGCATCTTGTGGGGCACCGCGGGCGCCATCGGCCTGCGCGTGGGCTTGATCGCCTTTGCCCTGACCTTGCTCAGCGTGCCTTTCCTGAAGATTGTCGGCGCGCTGCTGCTGGTATGGGTGGGCATCAAACTGCTGATTCCGGACGAGGACGCGCATGGCAAGATCAATGGCGGCACATCCGTGATGTCCGCCGTCAAGACGATCATCGTGGCTGATTTCGTGATGAGCCTGGACAACGTCATTGCCATTGCGGGCGCGGCCCAGGGGGCGAATCCGGAACACCAGATAGGCCTGGTCATATTCGGCCTGGTGATCAGCGTGCCCATCATCATCTGGGGCAGCACCCTGGTGCTGAAGCTGATCGATCGCTATCCCAGCGTCGTCACGTTCGGCGCGGCCTTGCTGGGCTGGATTGCCGGCGGAATGCTGATTACCGATATCGTCATTGTCGAGCGGTTCGGCGAGCCTTCGGGCATGATGAAGCTGGCGGCCGAAATAGCCGGAGCCTTGCTTATCGTGGCGGCAGGCCGCTGGTTCGCGCAGCGCAAGCGCGCCGCGGCGGCCAGCGCGTAAGCGGAGAGTTGCCGATGACCGGCAAGGCGGGGGAACGGCCCCCGCCTTGTCAATACAGCCCCAGGTCTTTCCTGGGCGCGGCGGCGGGAATGGTGAAATCCAGTCCCTTCACCGCCTGATCGATGCTTATGCCGTCGTTCAGGCGCACCCACACAGTGCTCAAAAGCGGATCCATGAAGGGTTTCATGCGCTGATTCATGATGACGCCGACATCTTTGGTGATGGCCGAGAAAAGATCTTTCAGCGTGCCCTCGCTGGGTATGAGCTCATCGATGATCAGATAAGCGGGATAGCCGTGCAGGGCCAAAGGTATTTCCAGCAGGGAGACGCCCGGAAAGGCCTGAACCCCCCGGACCTCCATCAACGCGACGGGTATGGGCCGGTGCGAGAACCAGGCGAGCCGCATCGTGCCGAGCACGCGCATGGCCTTGCTGTCCGGGTACAGGTGCTTTTCGATATCGAAATAGTAGACGCGGCGCTGGGGACGGTTGGACTGCGAATCCGGTGAAAATGCCGGGACCTCGGGCAGGGCCAGCGCGGGCCGGTTGCTTGACAGCGGATTTTGAGTTGCGGCGTCTTCAGTCATGGTCGGTAAAGCGGTATGAACCGAAGCGGATTATAAGCCAGGCCCCGCATGAAGAGCGCGCCCAATACGCATGCGCCGCGCCATGCATGAAGGCATGGAACGGCCTTGAGCTTAATGGGGGGCGGGCTAGCTGACCAGTTCGACGCGCCCGGTATCCAGCCTGTAGATTCCCCCGACGATCTTGAGCTTTTCCTCGCGTACGCTTCTGGCCAGTATGGGCGTGGCTTCCCGCAGGAGCCCGACGTTGCGCCGTATGTTCTCTTTGGTGGCCGCCTCGATGAGGGCGCCTTCCTGGCCTGACGTGGCCGAGGCGCGTACCGCTGGCATCAAGGCCGTGGTGATGCTTTGGATGTGTCCGGGAAAGTCGGTGTCGTTCTTCAGGGCGTCCACGGTCGCGCTGATGGCGCCGCAGCGTGTATGGCCCAGCACCATGATCAGCGGCGCCTTGAGCACGGCGGTGCCGTATTCAAGACTGGCCAGGATATCGGTGGTGACATAGTTGCCCGCTATGCGTGTGACGAAGAGGTCGCCCCGCGCTTCGTCGAAGCACAGTTCGGGGCTGACGCGCGAGTCGGCGCAACTGAGCACGCAGGCATAAGGGTTCTGCGCGCTTGCCAGGCGGCCGCGGGTGGAGGCGAAATCACGATCGGTCGCCTGGTTCGATGCATAGCGCTCGTTGCCCCGCATCAGGCGTTCCAGCGCCTGGTCGGGCGACAGGACATTGTCCGGCTTGGGCGTTGCGGCATGGGCCCGGCCCGGCAGGCCGGCGATGCCCGCCACGGATGCCAGCCCCAGCGCTGCAAGCGTCCTGCGGCGCGAAGGAGAGGCGGGGCCCGCACTGCGTTCACACATTAAACACATGGATGTCTCCTGGAGGCTCTGGCGAGCGGCGTTGTTATGAGTATGCGACCGAGGCGCCGCCATTGTGCGGGAGGAAACGGCGGGCAGGCAAGCGATATTTCCGTTCCGTTCGGGCGGATGTCGAATGCGGGGTATTTTTTATAGATAGAAAAAAATAATTTTTGGCCTTCCTGAAAGCGATCTTTGGGAAGATGAACATGCAGCTGCGACCGAACATTGATAATTCTTATTAAAGGGACAAGCATGTTACGTAAACGACTCCACCTGAAGCCGGCGCTGCTGGCCAGCGGACTTTCATTGGGCGCCTTGATGCTGGCCCCGCCTTTGGCGGGCGTATCCCAGGCGGCGGAATCCTATCCCCAGAAGCCCATACGCCTGATCATCCCCTATCCTCCCGGCGGCGCAACCGATGTCATCGGCCGCATCGTCGGAAAAAACCTGAGCGACGAGATCGGCGAGCAGGTCGTCATTGAAAACCGCGGCGGCGCGGGCGGAAACATAGGCGCGGGCGAAGTGGCGCGCGCCAAGCCGGACGGCTATACGCTGCTGATGGGTGCGTTGACCTCGCATTCGGTCATGGCGACCCTGGAAAAGGGCAAGCTGCAGTACGATCTTCGGAAAGACCTGACACCGGTGGGCATTGCGGGCTCGGTGCCGCTGGTCGCCGTGGTCAATCCATCCCTTCCGATCAAGTCGTTGAACGAGCTGGTCGACTACGCCAAGAAGAATCCGGGAAAGCTCAACTTTGCCTCCTCGGGCGCCGGCGCGCCGCAGCGCATGGCCATGGAACTGTTCAAGCAGATCGCGGGCGTCAATATCGTGCATGTGGCCTATCGTGGCAGCGGTCCCGCCATGACGGACCTGGTGGGCGGCCAGGTCGAGACCATGACGGAAACGGTGCCGGCGGCCATCGGCTTCATCAAAGGCGGGCAGCTGCGTCCCCTGGCGGTCCTGACGCCCGAGCGGATTTCGATGCTGCCCGATGTGCCGACCGCCCAGGAACAAGGCTTGACCGGTTTCAACGTCAGCTCATTGTTCGGTGTCATGGCGCCAACGGGCACGCCGCCGGCTGTCGTGGAAAAACTGAATGCGGCGCTGGTCAAGGCGCTGTCCAAGGAAGAAGTAAAGGCCCAGCTGCTGGAGCAAGGGGTTTACGCCAGCCCCATGCCCATAGCCCAGTCGCAGAAGCGCCTGGCCGCGGAAATCGACCAGTGGGCCAAGGTCATCCACGACGGTAAGATAACCGTCAATTAAATGCAGAAGAGAAGAGCAGGCTATGTCCAAAAGCAAATCGTCCCCTCCCCATGATGCCACCGGCTTGCGCAAGGGTTTGACCAGTTACGGCGATAACGGCTTTTCGCTGTTTTTGAGAAAGGCCTTCATCAAGGGCGCGGGCTATTCCGACTCGGCGCTGGACCGGCCTGTCATCGGCATCGCCAATACCGGCAGCGCCTACAACCCCTGCCATGGCAACATGCCCCAGCTGATCGAGGCGGTGAAAAGGGGCGTCATGCTGGCGGGCGGCCTGCCCATGGAGTTCCCGACGATTTCCATACACGAGAGCTTCGCCTATCCGACCAGCATGTATCTGCGCAACCTCATGTCGATGGACACCGAGGAAATGATCAGGGCCCAGCCTATGGACGCGGTGGTCCTGATCGGCGGCTGCGACAAGACCGTGCCGGCCCAGTTGATGGGGGCGGCGTCCGCGGGCATACCGGCCATCCAGCTGATTACCGGTTCCATGCTGACCGGCTCGCATCGTTCCGAACGCGTGGGTGCATGCACCGACTGCCGACGCTACTGGGGCAAGTACAGGGCCGATGAGATTGACGACCAGGAGATCTCCGACGTCAACAACCAGCTGGTGGCCAGCGTGGGCACCTGTTCGGTGATGGGAACCGCCAGCACCATGGCGTGCATTGCCGAGGCGCTGGGCATGACGGTTCCGGGCGGCGCCACGCCGCCGGCGGTGACCGCCGACCGCATGCGCATTGCCGAGTCGACGGGAACGCAGGCGGTAAGCCTGGCCAGGTCGGGATTGACGATAGACAAGATCCTGACCGCCGATGCCTTTGAGAACGCCATGAGAGTCCTGCTTGCCATAGGCGGGTCGACCAACGGCATCGTCCATCTGGCCGCCATTGCCGGGCGGCTGGGCATGGACATCGACCTGAAGACCCTGGACCGCATGGGCAGGGAAACGCCGGTGCTGCTGGACCTGAAGCCCTCCGGCCAGCACTATATGGAGGACTTCCATAAGGCCGGAGGCATGGCCACCTTGCTGCGCCAGCTCAAGCCCCTGCTCAAACTGGATGCCCTGACGGTGACCGGCCGCAGCCTGGGCGAGGAAATGGAACGGGCCGGGCCTGGCTTCGCGCAGGACGTCGTCAAGTCCGTGTCCGACCCCATCTATCCTCAGGGCGGCATTGCGGTGCTGGAAGGCAATCTGGCGCCCGGCGGAGCCATCATCAAGCAATCGTCGGCGGATGCGGGGCTGATGGAGCACGAGGGCCGGGCGGTGGTCTTCGAAAATGCAGCGGACCTGGCCAACCGGATCGACGCCGACGATCTGGACGTCAATGCCGACGATATCCTGGTCCTCAAGAACATCGGCCCGAAGGGCGCGCCCGGCATGCCCGAGGCCGGCTATATCCCGATACCCAGGAAGCTCGCCGTCAAGGGCGTGAAAGACATCGTCCGTATTTCGGACGGCCGCATGAGCGGCACGGCATTCGGGACCATCGTCCTGCACGTCACGCCCGAGTCGGCCATAGGCGGGCCCCTGGCTTACGTGCAGAACGGCGATCGCATACGGTTGAGCGTGAAGAATCGCGAAATATCCCTGCTGGTTCCCGAAGACGAAATGCAGCGCCGGCGATCGGCCATGCCCGTCGTGCCGCCCACGGCGGATCGGGGCTACAAGAAACTTTTCCTGCAATCGGTCACCCAGGCGGACAAGGGGGTGGATTTCGATTTCCTGCGCGCGCCGGACGCCAGCGGCAAGGCACCCGGGTCGTAGCCGCCACGGCATGAGTCGCCGCCGCAAGGGAGCGCCTCAGGCGCTGAACACGGCCCTGGCCTGCTGGTAGATGAATTCCGACATCCTGGCATGATGGCCCTGCGTGTTCCAGATCAGCCCGTTTCTTCGGACGGGCGCCCGTTCCGGCAGGGGGATGCGCGTGATCGACATGGATTGCCACATGGAGGACCAGTCGGGTATCAGCGAGACGCCCAGGCCCTCGTGGACCAATGCGGCGATGGGCAGGATGCCGTCGATTTCCAGCCTTTGCCGGGGGTGCAGCTGATGATCCCGCAGGTAGCGGTCGGCCAGTTGTCCGCCGTATATGTTCCGGTCGTAGCGGATGAAGGGTTGCGTCAACAGCAGATGATGGGCGTCCTGCCCCTTCAGGCTGCTGTGCGCGATGACGACCAGGGGCTCTTCCATCAGCGGCTGCCAGCGGCAATTCTTGGGAAGGCTGAATTGGGGCTCGACCACGACGGCGGCATCGAGTTCTCCGCTGGCCACTTTATGGCAAAGCTCGACAGAGGCGCCCGGCGTTACAAAGATGGAGATGTCCGGGTGCGGGTCGTAAACCCGCTTCAACAGCGGTGGCAGGACATTGGTCAGGGCCGACACGAAGCAGCCTATGCGGAACTCGCCCAGCGGGCTGCCGTTGACGGCCATGGCGCGCAGGCCGCGGATATCGCGAATGACCGCTTTCGCGCCTTCGAGGATGCGCACGCCGTTCTCGGTGGGCTTGACCGAACGGCCGGAGCGCTGGACCAGCGCCACCCCAAGGTCGTTTTCAAGCGCCTTGATGCGTGCCGCAATGGCCGCCGAGGTCAGGTCCAGGCGCCGGGCGGCCTCCGCGAACGACCCGGCCTCGACAACGGCGACGAAGCTTTGCATGTATTTCGTATCCATGGAACTCGGTGCCCCGCTAGACCAGGCAGTTGAAGCAAAAAATATCTTTGCTGTGAATCAAGCCGAATCTACTTTAACGTAAAAGCGAACTGAGCAATACTTTCCAGTTATCGGATACCAACCCACAGGAGCAAGCTCATGGCCGGCAAAAAACCAAGCGGGGTACTGACGCCCGTGCTGACGCCTTTCAATAGCGACTATTCGGTTTCCAGGCCGCGCTTCTTGAAGCACTGCCGCGCCCTGATCGAGCAGGATGTCGGCCTGGCGGTGTTTGGCACCAATTCCGAAGCCAACTCGCTGTCCGTCGCCGAGAAACGGCACTTGCTGGATGTGCTTGCGGACGAAGGCCTGCCCACCGACAGGATGATGCCGGGCACCGGTTGCTGCGCGATCACGGACTCCGTCGAATTGACCCGGCATGCCGTCGACCTGGGCTGCGCCGGTGTGCTGATGCTGCCGCCCTTTTATTACAAGGGCGTGAGCGATGAAGGGCTGTACAGAAACTACGCCAGCATCATCGATGCGATCGGCGACGACCGCCTGAAGATTTATCTTTATCACATCCCTCCGGTGTCGCAGGTGGGCATCAGCCTGAATCTGATCGAGCGCCTGCTGAAGGACTATCCCGGCGCGATCGCGGGGATCAAGGACAGCTCGGGCGACTGGAATAATACGGCGGCGATGCTCAAGGAATTCCAGCCCGCGGGATTCGACGTTTTTGCGGGCAGCGAAGTATTCCTTTTAAGAACGCTGCGTCACGGCGGGGCGGGGTGCATCACCGCCACGGGCAATGTGAATGCGGCCGCCATTGCGCGCCTGGCTGCGACCTGGCGGGATGACGATGCCGGCGCTGACGAGCAGCAATCGGCCCTGGATGGCGTAAGAGGAATCTTCCAGAAGTACCCCATGATCCCCGCCATGAAGTCGGCCATTGCCTGGCAGGCGCAAGACCCGGCCTGGGCGGTGCTGCGGCCGCCGCTGGTGGAGCTGACGGCCGACCAGACCCAGGCGCTGCGCCAGGATCTTTCCGCCGCGAGCTTCCAGATACAAAATGCTCAGGCCCTGGCGCATGCCGACGCTTAAGGTCTTGCGGATTTCCTTGGTGCCGGCCGGCGCCGGCATGCCCCGCCCATGAGCGCTCCATCGCGGTTTCCCCCCTTGCTTAAAGTGGGCGTTTTTCCGGAGCCGGTCGAACTGGCCCTGCTCGAGACCTTCACGCTTGCCGAGTTCGACGACCTGGGGCGGGAGGGCAAGCCCAGGCACGATGAGATCGCCGGTATCGTCACTCGCTCGAATTACCGTATCAGCCGGGAACTGATCGATCAACTGCCGGGCTTGCGCATCATAAGCACCAATGGAGTGGGCTATGACGGGATCCCGCTGGACTATGCCAGGCAGAAGGGAATCGTCGTCACCAATACGCCCGAGGTGCTCAACGAGGCGGTCGCTGAAATGGCTGTCGGCCTGCTGCTCGCCTTGTTGCGGCATATTCCCGGGGCGGACGCTTTTGTGAGGGAAGGTGCATGGCCGGCCATGTCCTTCCCCCTGGGCACGACGCTGGCGGGCAAGAAGGTGGGCATAGTGGGGCTGGGCAGGATAGGCAAGGAAATCGTCAAGCGCCTGCTGCCGTTTCGGGTCGATGTGGCCTATTTCGGCAGGTCCAGGCAGGATGTGGAATGGGCCTATTTCGACGACATAAACCCGTTGGCGGCGTATGTGGATATTCTTGTCCTATGCTGTCCGGGCGGGCCCGAAACCCGTGGGCTAATCGATGCCCGGGTCTTGCAGTCGCTGGGCCCCAAGGGCTTCCTGGTGAACGTGGCACGAGGCAGCGTCGTGAACGAGCCCGACCTTTGCCGCGCCTTGATTGATAAAACCATCGCGGGCGCGGCGCTCGACGTGTTCAATCGGGAGCCGCTGGATGCAAGCCCTTTGCGCGACCTGGATAATGTTGTACTGGCGCCCCATATCGGCAGTGCCACGCATGAGACCCGAATGCGGATGGCCGCCTTGGCCATTCGCAACCTGTGCGACTTTTTCGATACGGGCAGAGCGGTGACGGCTGTTGCGTAAGTCCTAATCGTCGAAAACGAAATCGCCCCGCATGGCATTCAGTACGGGATGCGGCAATTGAAGAAAGGCGTCTTCCTTTCCGGGCCGGATGGTGAAGAATATGACGTGGGTCACGTCCTGGCCCCGGACGCCGCCTGAGTCCGCCAAAATCCTGCCGCGCCCGGGCCGCGCCGGACATCGGCTTCAAAAGAATGTCGAAATAAAGCTTGCATTTAAATAGCGCACTATTTAATATTGCGCTTATGAAATCGAAATCCCTAAAAAGCCAGGCACCTGGATTGCTGCTCGACGATCAGCTGTGCTTTGCGCTGTATTCCACCGGCCTGGCCATGACCAAGGTGTATAGAAAGCTGCTGCGCGAGCTGGAGCTGACTTATCCCCAGTATCTGGTCATGCTGGTGCTGTGGGAACGCGACGAATTGACCGTCTCGGAGATCGGCGAGCGCCTGTTCCTGGATTCGGCCACCCTGACGCCTTTGCTGAAGCGGCTTGAAGCGGCCGGCTTGTTGCAGCGGGCGCGAGCCATCGATGATGAGCGCCAGGTCATCGTTTCGCTTTCCGCCGCGGGGCGCGCGCTTCAGGCCAAGGCCCGCGCGGTGCCGGAATCGGTGATGTGCGCGGCGCAGTGTTCTCCGGAAGAGGCGGCGATCACCAAGAAGTCGCTCGAGAAATTGCGGAAACGCTTGATGAAGAATACGTGAGAGCCCGGCTGGCCGGGCGAGTAGGATGCTTAATTAATAGTGTGCTATTTAATAGTGTGTGTAGATGTAAAAATGCCGGTACCGACGGGCCGGCTTTCAAGAGAACCGTCGATATTTCATTCACTTCACTTGTCAGGAGATTGACCATGTCCATAGAAAAAGTTTTGTACCGCGCCCAGGCCACCGCCAGCGGAGGCCGCGATGGCCGCGCCGTGTCGTCAGACGGCATCCTGGATGTCAAGCTGGTTACGCCCAAGGACCTGGGCGGCGCGGGGGGCGAAGGCACCAATCCCGAGCAGTTGTTCGCGGCCGGCTACTCCGCCTGCTTTCTGGGCGCTCTGAAACTGGTGGCGTCTCGTGAAAAGGTCGCCTTGCCGGCCGAGACGAATATCCAGGGCACGGTGGGTATCGGCCCCATCCCCACGGGCTTCGGCATCGAGGTGGAGCTGAAGATATCGGTGCCGGGCCTGCCGCGCGACCAGGTTCAAGCGCTGGTCGACAAGGCGCACATTGTTTGCCCCTACTCGAACGCCACGCGGGGAAACATCGACGTTACCCTGACCCTGGCGTAGCGCCGGACCGGCTCGGGCGGCGCCCGGGCCGAACGCCGGGGCGAATCGGCATGCGCTTGGCGCGCTCAGCGGGGAAGGGCCAATTCCTTATGGCGGAAGCAATCGGTGGTGTGGTCCATGAGACAGCCGACCGCTTGAAGATAGGATTGGCAGATGGTGGGGCCCACGAAGGTGAAGCCGGCTTTCTTCAATGTGCGGCTCATGTGCTCGGCGACGGGCGTGACCACCGGTATGTCCTGATGGCGCGCGTAGTGGTTGATTTGGGGCTTGCCATCGACGAAAGACCAGATCAACCCGACCGGGTCGGCCTGGGCCAGCCACGCATTGGCGTTCTGCCGGACGGCCCGCAGCTTCAGGCGGTTGCGGATGATGCCGCTGTCCTGCATAAGGACGTCGATGTAGTCGTCGTCCAGGTTTGCCAGCCGTTCGACGTCGAAATTGAACAGCACCTCGCGAAAACGGGGGCGCTTCTTCAGCACCGTGATCCAGGACAGGCCCGCCTGGAAGCCTTCGAGGATCAATTTTTCGAACAGATGCCGGGGGTCGTGCGAGGGCACGCCCCACTCGGTATCGTGATAGGCCATGTAGACGGGGTCGCTGGAGCACCAGTAGCATCGTTTCATGGCGGAATTCTACAGCGCTTCAGCCTCCGCAGCCTCCGCAACATGCGCCGTCTTCGCCATGCACGGGCTTGGCGATATGGTAGCCGGCATCTTCGACGGCTACCTGCAGTCGCTGCGTCGATACCAGCGATTCATCGAAGGACACCGTGGCCTTGCTCTGGCCAAAGGATACTTGCGCGTCTTCGACGCCCTTTACGGCTTTCAGCGCCTGGACCAGTTTGGCCGCGCAGTGTTCGTCACGCATGCCGGCAAGCTTGAGCATACCAATTTGCATCTTCTTTCCTTTGTGGGTTGGGAAAAGGCGGAAACCCCTTCCGCCCTTAAAGATGCATATTAAATATATCTTTATTGTCTGGCAAGCGCCCACCAGCTTTTTATGCAGGATCGCTCCGACTGCCGGTCCACGTATCGCCTGATTTTTTCCGGAACCGGATCGCCGTTGGCGCACAGGAGGTTGAGCATGACCGAAAAATCGACGTCCGCGATGGACCACGAGCCCAACAGGTCGCCGCCCTGCTCGTCGATCAGCGTGTCCGCAACGGACAACAGTTTGTCGGCGGCGCGCCCGCCGGCCTCGGACAAGGGCTGGGGGTTCCTGGCGCCATAGATAACGGTGGTCGGCCGTTCTTCGCGCAGCGCGCCCAGATCGCTGCGCACCCAGGCCTGGATTTGCCTGGCCCGGGCGCGTAGCTGAGGATCGTGAGGGTAGACCGAGGGAAAATCGGGAGGTGTGAAAGCGTCCTCCAGGTACTCGACGATGGCCGATGACTCCGACAGCGAGAACCCGCCATGGAGCAGGGTGGGAACGCGGGAGGTCAGGGACAGGCGGCGATACTCGGGTTCGAGATTCTGGCCGCTGCCCAGGTCAATGGACTTGAGTTCGAAGGGCAGGCCCTTCTCGACCAGGGTGGCGTAGACGGAAAGGACGTATGGACTGGAGTATTCGCGATTGGTGTACAGAATGATGGGTGAGGCCATGCTGTTTCCTGGTTGGAGAATCGGAGCCGCCATGGCGGCTCCGCCAGTTTATATCGCATGGGCGGCGGGCATGGTCATCCATGCGTCGGCGGCATGGCCATGCCTGTGCGCCACGGCCTGACCCAGCACGATCACGGCGGGACTGCCCAGCTCCCGTGCCTGGACGTCGCGAGCAAGATCTTGCAGCGTGGTGATGGCGTGGCGCTGGGTCGCACAGGATACGCGCTGGACGACCGCGACCGGCAGGCGGGGGGTGAAGCCGGCGTCCAGCAGCTGCTGGCGTAATTCCTCGATGCCGCTCATGCCCATATAGCAGACTATGGTCAGGCCGCTGCGCGCCAGCGCTGCCCAGTCGGGCCGCGCGCCATCCGCGGTATGCGCGGTGACCAGGATTACGCCCCGCGATACGGCGCGATGGGTCAGCGGCAGGCCCAGGGCGCTGCCCACCGCCAGGCCGGCGGTGATGCCGCTGACGCTGTCGGCCGCGATGCCGCGCTCGCGCAGCCAGGCCATTTCCTCGCCGCCGCGGCCGAAGATGAACGGGTCCCCCCCTTTCAGGCGGGCTACCGCGTGGCCTTGCCGGGCGTAGCGGGCCATGAGCCGCAGGATGAAGGCCTGCGACGTGGAGGCGCAGCCGCCGCGCTTGCCCACCTTGACGATGCGCGTTGCATCGCAGGCCAGCGCAAGGATGCCGGGGCCGACCAGATCGTCGACCAGCCAGACCCGGCATTCCTTCAGGACGCGCAGGGCCTTCAGCGTCAGCAGCTCGGGGTCGCCGGGGCCGGCGCCCACCAGCCAGACCTTTCCGGAGGAAGGTATCGTCGGATACGTCATGCTTGCAACTCCTTGAGGTTCGCGTCCTGAATCATGCTCTTGATCTGCGGCAGACAGGAGCCGCAGCCGACGCCACACTGGAGCGAGGCTTTCATCTGCTCGAGATTCTCGCCCGCGTCGATGGCCGACTGGATGGCCGCGGCGCTGACGCCGGCGCAACTGCAGACGATGCGGGCGCGGACGACGGGGCCGCTCCGGCCCATGAGCGCATGGCCGACGTTCGCGGGCGCCTGCCCGGTGTCGGCCCAATGAAGCAGCGCTTCGCCGGCCCGGATGTCGCCCGCCAGCAGGTAAGCCTTGATGCGGCCGTCCAGGCGCAGGATGCGTCGCAGCACGCCCCGCGCCGGATCGTCGAAAGCCAGGTCGGCGGAATCCAGCCCCAGATCGCCGGCCAGTTGAGTCAATATCGCGGGGCTCGGCGGTCCGGGACTGGCCAGGCGCAGCCGGACGCCTTCGCCGCCGATGGCGGTGGGCACCAGAACGGCATAGGGAAACCGGTGCAGCCATGAAGCCAGCTGCCGCCGCAAGACGGGATAAGAGCCCTGCACCCAGGCACCGGCATGCCATGCGTACTGCAAGGCTTCGACGCCGGCGGCGCTGTGCTTGAGTTCGGGTTGATGCGATATGGGATCGCGCGCACCGCTGGTCAGGGCATTGACGCCGTCGCCGGCGATGAAGCCGCTGCCCCAGTGCATGGGAAGAAAGGCATGGCCCGGCTTCAGGCCGGGGTCGTCCTGGGCGGGTACGATCAGGTGACCACGCCTGGTTCTGATCTTGACCAGCGCGCCGTCCTGAATCTTGTAGCGCCGCATGTCTTCGGGATGCAGATGGACGAAAGGTTCTTCCACATGGCGTGTCAGCGCGGGCACCAGGCCGGTCCTGCTCAGCGTATGCCAGTGGTCGCGCAGGCGGCCGGTGGTCAGGCGCAATGGATAGTGCGCCGATACGCTTTCGGCGACCGGCGCGTAGCCGGTATCGAAGAAGCGCGCCCGGCCGCTGGGCGTGGGAAAGACGCCGTCCGCATACAGGCGCACGGGACCGCGGGTAGGCACGCGGTAGGGCCATTGCTGCGGGCCGGACGCGTCCAGTACGGCATGATTCAGGGCGCTGTAGTCCAGGTCGCGGTCTTTCGTGAAGCGGGCGTGCTCGTCGAAGATGCGCGCCTCGTCCAGGTAATCGAACAGCATGCGCTTGGGGGGGGCGATGCGATCCGCCAGCTTGCGGGCGACGGCGCAGGCCAGCTTCCAGTCGGCCTGTGCATCGCCGGGCGGCTCCATGGCCGCGCGGACCCGGCTGATGCGGCGCTCGGAGTTCGTGACGGTGCCGCTTTTCTCCGGCCAGGTGGCGGCGGGCAGGACCAGGTCGGCGTAGGCCAGGGTTTCGGTGTCCGCAAAGGCCTCCTGCACGATGACCAGTTCCGCCTTGCGCAACGCGGCCCGGACTTTCGCCTGATCCGGCATGGACTGGGCGGGATTGGTGGCGCCAATCCACAAGACCCTTATCTTGCCCTGCAGCACGGCATCGAACATATCCAGGGCGGTGAGCCCGGGTGCCGCCGGCAGGGAGTCCACCCGCCACAAGCGGGCGGCTTCCGCCCGATGGGTCGCATCGGCCGGATCGCGATGGCCGGGGAGCAGGGTGGCCATGCCGCCGGCCTCGCGTCCGCCCATGGCATTGGGTTGGCCGGTCAGCGAGAACGGGCCCGCGCCGGGGCGGCCGATCTGGCCGGTGGCCAGATGCAGGTGGATCAGCGCCGCATTCTTGGCGGTGCCGCTGCTGGATTGGTTGAGCCCCATGGTGTACAGGGAGAGCGCCGCCTTGGCCGTGCCGAACCAGTGTGCGCAGCGGACGATGTCGGCGGCCGGTATGCCGCATACGTCCTGGGCGGCCCTGGGCGTGAATTCATGAATGCGCTGCTTCAAGGCATCGAATCCTTCGGTGTGCCGTTCGATGTAATCGCGGTCGATCAGCCCGTCCCAGACCATGACGTTGAGCATGGCATGAAACAGCGCCACGTCGCTGCCGGGCGCGATGGCCAGGTGCAGGTCGGCGAGGCTGCAGGTTTCGCTGCGGCGGGGATCGACCACGACGATCTTCATGTCCGGCCGCCCGGCCTTGGCCGCCTCCAGGCGGCGAAACAGCACCGGGTGGGTATACGCCATGTTCGAGCCTGCTATGAGGACGGTGTCCGCATGGTCCAGATCGTCGTAGCAGGCGGGCGGCGCATCGGCGCCCAGCGTCAGCTTGTACCCGGCGACGGCGCTGGACATGCACAGGCGCGAATTGGTATCGATATTATTGGTGCCGACCAGGGCGCGGGCCAGCTTGTTGAAGACGGCGTAGTCCTCCGTAAGCAGTTGCCCCGACAGATAGAAACCCACCGCGTCGGGACCGTGTTCCATGATGGTCTCGGCCAGTTTCCCGGCGGCGATGTCCAGGGCGTCTTCCAGCGCGATATCGGACAGGGGCTGGTCCTTGCCGGCGCGCCATTGCGCATGGAGCACCCTGCTTTGCCCATCCCGGCGCACGGTTTCCGCCAGCGTCCTGCCCTTGCTGCACAGCCGGCCCTGCGACGATGGATGAGCCGGGTCGCCCTCCACGCTCAGGATGCGCTGGCCCTGGCTGCGGATCAGCACGCCGCAGCCGGTGCCGCAATAGCAGCACACCGATGCCGTCGTCTTGGCCGCAGCTGCGGGTGTGCAACCTTCTGGGGCGGTGTGCATGGTTCAGCTCCCGCCGGGCAGGCCAAGGAAAACCCGCCCCGCCTCCACCTTGACGTCCACCTTGCGGACGCAGCCCACGTCCGGCGCCTGCGCCTGTCCGTCCTCGAGGCAGACGGTCCAGCTGTGCAGCGGGCAGGTGACGGCATGGCCATGCACCAGGCCGGCGGACAAGGGGCCTCCCTGGTGGGGACAGCGATCGACCAGGGCAAAGACGTGGTCGTCCGAGGCGCGGAAAACGGCGATGGGCGCATGGCCTTGATGGTGGACGACGCGCGAACCCAGTCGGGGGATGTCATCGATGCCGCAAATGGAAACCCATACGGATTGTTGAAGGCTGGATGTATTCATGTGTCTGTCATGCGGTAAGGTTTTCGAATTCGCGGCGTGCGGAAGCCTGCTCCACCCGCTCGGCCCAGGGATCCTTCTCGAAGGAGATCGCGAACCTGAGCCGGGCATACAACTCCGCGCGGTTGGCGGCATCGTCCACCACGCGCGCCTTGGCATGCTCCAGCCCGACCCGCGACAGATAATGGCAGGTGCGCTCCAGGTAGAAGGCCTCCTCGCGATACAGCTGCAGGAAGGCGCCGGCGTACTCCAGCACGTCGTCATGGGTTTGGACCTTCACGAAGAACTGGGCCACTTCGGTCTTGATGCCGCCGTTGCCGCCCACATACAGCTCCCACCCCGAATCGACGGCAATGATGCCGATGTCCTTGATGCCGGATTCGGCGCAGTTGCGCGGGCAGCCCGAGACGGCCAGCTTGACCTTGTGCGGGCTCCACATGCCCACCAGGTCTTTCTCCAGGGCGATGCCCATGCCGGTGGAGTCTTGCGTGCCGAAGCGGCAGAATTCCTTGCCGACGCAGGTCTTGACGGTGCGCAGGCTTTTTCCGTAGGCATGGCCGGAAGGCATGTCCAGGTCCTTCCACACGGCGGGCAGGTCCTCCTTCCTGATGCCCAGCAAGTCGATGCGCTGGCCGCCGGTGACCTTCACCATGGGCACGTGGTATTTGTCGGCCACGTCGGCGATGCGGCGCAGTTCGGACGGGCTGGTCACGCCGCCCCACATGCGCGGAACGACGGAGTAGGTGCCGTCCTTCTGGATGTTGGCGTGTGCGCGTTCGTTGATCAGGCGCGATTGCGTATCGTCGCGGGCCTCGCCCGGCCAGGTCGACATCAGGTAGTAATTAAGGGCCGGGCGGCAGGTGGCGCAGCCATCGGGGCTGCGCCATTCCAGGAAGCGCATGGTTTCGGGGATGCTGGTCAGATGCTGTTCGCGGATGGCCTTGCGCAGCTCGCCATGGGTATAGTCCGCGCAGGCGCATATGGCCTTCTCGGACTTGGGCTTGATGTCGGCGGCGCCGCCTATGCAATTGATCAGTATCTGCTCGACCAGGCCCGTGCATGAGCCGCAGGAGCTGGCCGCCTTGGTGTGCTTTTTGACCTCGTCGACGGTGAACAGGCCTTTTTCGCGTATGGCCTTGACGATGGTGCCCTTGCAAACGCCATTGCAGCCGCAGATCTCGGTCGTGTCGGGCATGCCCGCGATGCTGTTCTCGCCCGAGTGGCCCGTGTCGCCGATGGAGCTCTCGCCGAACATCAGATTTTCGCGCAGTTCGCCTATGGATTTCGCTTCGCGTATCAAGCGGAAATACCAGGCGCCGTCCACGGTGTCGCCATACAGGCAGGCCCCGATCAGCCTGTCATCGCGGATGACCAGCTTCTTGTACACGCCGCCCACCGGGTCGGCCAGCGTAATGGCTTCGGTGTCGGCGCCACCCATGAACTCGCCGGCCGAGAATACGTCTATGCCGGTCACCTTGAGCTTGGTCGACGTGGTGCTGCCGCCATACCGCCCTATGCCGTGCAGCGCCAGGTGATTGGCGGCGACCTTGGCCTGTTCGAACAAGGGGGCGACCAGGCCGTAGGCCATGCCCCGATGGCTGACGCATTCGCCCACGGCGTAGATGCTGGGGTCGTAGGTTTGCAGCGTATCGTTGACGACGACGCCGCGGTCGGTATGGATGCCGGCGGCATCGGCCAGGTCGGTGTTGGGCCGTATGCCGACGGCCATGACGACCAGGTCCGTCTCCAGTTCGCCGCCATCCCTGAACCGTATGCCGCGCACCGCGCCCTGCCCGTTGCCGAGTATGGCTTCGGTCTGGCGCTCCATCAGGAATTCCAGGCCGCGCTCATGCAGGCTGCCCTGCAGCAGCGCTGCGGCGGCGCCGTCCAGTTGGCGGTCCAGCAGGGACGCGCCCAGGTGCACGACAGAGACCTGCATGCCGCGCATGGCCAGTCCGTTGGCCGCTTCCAGCCCCAGCAATCCGCCGCCGATGACCACGGCGCGCTTGAGCCTGCCGGCCGCTTCGATCATCCGGTTAACGTCGCCGATGTCGCGGAAAGTGACCACGCCGTCCAGATCCGTGCCGGGCACGGGCAGCATGAAGGGCTTGGAACCGGTGGCCAGCAGCAGGCGATCGTACCGGGCGGTCTTGCCATCGTCGGTCATCACTTCCTTACGCGCCCGGTTGATCCGCGTCACGGTGCTGTTCATGTGCAGCGTGATGCCATGCTCTTCATACCAGCTTCGGTCGTTGAGAATGATGTCTTCCAGCGTCTGCTCGCCGGTCAGCACGGGCGAAAGCAGGATGCGGTTGTAGTTGGGATGGGGCTCGGAACCGAATACGGTGATGTCGTACAGCGACGTGTCCAGTTTAAGGAGCTCTTCGATGGTCCGGATGCCGGCCATGCCGTTGCCGACGACGACGAGTTTCATTTTTTTCATGATGCGGTGGTGGATTCGGGTTGTTCGGATGGGGAGACGTAAGAGGGCGTGGCGCCGCCATGGCCGGCTTGCGGCGGCGTGTGGCGTTCATGCAGGAAGCCCAGGATGGCGGCGCGGCAGGCCGTGTAGCGAGGATCGGACAGCAGGGCGATGCGATGGCGCGGGCGGGGCAGCCCGACGGGCAGGATGTCGCCGATGGTGGCGGCCGGGCCGTTGGTCAGCATGACGATGCGGTCCGACAGCAATACGGCTTCGTCCACGTCGTGCGTCACCATGATGGTGGTCGTATGGGTGCTGGACACGATGCGCAGCAGCTCATCCTGCAATTGCGCGCGCGTAAGCGAATCCAGCGCGCCGAAGGGCTCGTCCAGCAGCAGGACCTTGGGTTCGATGGCCAGCGCCCGTGCGATGCCGACGCGTTGCTTCATTCCGCCCGATATTTCCCTGGGCAGCTTGTGCATGGCGTGGCCCAGTCCGACCAGGTTCAAAGCGGAAGCCGTCCTGGCTTTCAACTGGCCCGGTGTTTCGCCGCCCCCGAAAACGCGCTCCACCGCCAGGTATACGTTTTGATGGCAGGTCAGCCAGGGCAGCAGGCTATGGTTCTGGAACACGACGGCCCGATCGGGGCCCGGACCCGTGATCTCCCTTCCGGCGCATAGCAGCACGCCGTCCGTGGGGCGTGCAAGGCCGGCGATGAGGTTGAGCAGCGTGGATTTTCCGCAGCCCGAATGCCCGATCAGCGAGATGAACTCGCCTTGCGCAATATCCAGGTTGATGTCGCGCAAGGCGACGAATGGGCCACTGCGGGTGTCGTAACGTTGCTCCACATACTCTATCCGTACGAATTTTTCCATGGTTTCAGGCCTCGCGGTAGTCAAGGCGCCTGGCCAGCGCCAGAAGGAACAGGTCCAGCAGCAGGCCGACGGTGCCGATGACGAGCACGGCGATCAGGATATTCTGGACATTCAGATTGTTCCATTCGTCCCACAGCCAGAATCCCAGGCCGGTGCCGCCGGTCAGCATTTCGGCGGCGACGATGACCAGCCAGGCGGTGCCGATGGACAGGCGCACGCCGGTCATCATGTAGGGCAACACCGATGGCAGCAGGATCCGCGTGAACACCTTCCACTCGGACAGGTTTAGCACGCGCGCCACGTTCAGGTAGTCCTGGGGAACTCGTTTGACGCCGTCGGCGGTATTGATGACCATGGGCCAGATCGAGCAGATGAAGATGGCCCAGATCGCGGCCGGATCGGCCGCCTGGAACAGCAGCAGGCCCAGGGGCAGCCAGGCCAGCGGCGATACCGGCCGCAGCAGGCTGATGACCGGCGAGAACACGGCATTCAGGGCCTGCACGCGGCCGATCAGGAAACCCAGTGGTATGCCGACCGCGGCCGCCAGGGTGAAGCCCAGCGCTACGCGGCCCAGCGAGGCCAGGATGTTCCAGCCTATTCCAAGGTCGTTGGGGCCATTGTCGTAGAAGGGATTCTTGAACAGTTCCCAGGCCGCCGGCAGCGTGGATTCGGGAGAGGGAATGTCGACGATGCGCAAGGAAATGATTTTCCAGACCAGCAGCAGGAGCGCGAAGCCGATGACGGGGCCTGCGCACAGGCCGGCCAGCCGCCTGGCACCCATGCGCCAGCGATTTTTCAGTGTGATGCCGGAGGGTCGTGTTGCCGGATTCATGCCGTTTCCTCATGCCGCCTTGATGGCGAAGCTGTCCGCATAGGCGGCGGGATCGCTGCCGTCCCACAGCACGCCGTCCAGCAGCCTGCTGGAGCGCGACGGGCTGGACGGGAGCGGTGTCCCGGTCGCCGCGGCCGCCTGCTCGTAGACATCGATGCGATTGATCCGGCCGGCTATGGCGGCGTAGTCCGGATGCGTCTTCAACAGGCCCCAGCGCTTGTGCTGGGTCAGGAACCACATGCCGTCGCTCAGATAGGGGTAGTTGGCCGCGCCGCCGTCATGAAAACGCATGGAATGGCTGTCGTTCCATGACTTGCCCAGGCCGTTCGCATACCGGCCCAGCATGCGGTCGACGATGGTGGCCGCATCGGTATTCACATAGGACTTGGCTGCGATGGTTTGCGCCGTCTTGCGGACGTTCTCGGGCGAACTGTCTATCCAGCGGCCGGCCTCCAGGATCGCGGCCGTGACGGCGCGTGCCGTATTGGGGTGCCGCTGGACGAATTCCTGCCGGGTGCCCAGCACTTTTTCGGGGTGGCCGGGCCAGATATCCTGCGAGGCCGCCGCGCTGAAGCCGACCTTGTCGATGATGGCGCGCGCGTTCCAGGGTTCGCCCACGCAGTAGCCGTCCACGTTGCCGATGCGCATATTGGCCACCATCTGGGGCGGAGGCACCGTGACCGTGCGTGTCGCCGCCGGGTCGATGCCGTGGCTGGCCAGCCAGTAGTACAGCCACATGGCATGCGTGCCGGTGGGGAATGTGTGTGCGAACGTGTATTGGCGCGGCTCGGAGGCCATTTTCTTGTGCAGCGAGTCGCCGTCGACCACGCCGGCTTCATGCAACTGCTTCGACAGCGTAATGCCCTGGCCGTTCTGGTTCAGGCCCATCAGCACGGCCATGTCTTGCCGGTTGCCGGCAATGCCCAGGTGCATGCCGTAGATCATGCCGTAGAGCGCATGCGCAAAGTCCAGGTCGCCGTTGGCGAGCTTCTCGCGCACGCCGGCCCAGGACGCTTCTTTGGTCGGAATGATCGTGACGCCGTGCTTCTTGTCTAGGCCCAGGACCGAGGCCATGACGACCGAGGCGCAATCGGTCAAGGGGATGAAGCCGACCTTTACTTCTTTCTTTTCCGGAGCGTCGGAGCCGGCCGCCCAGGCGGCGCGCCGGACCAAGGGGTCGGCCAGCGAGAGCATGCCCAGGCCGGTTGCCGCCTTGGCGGCGTTTCCCAGCCATGTGCGGCGTTGCGGGCTGGCCGGCGCGGCGGCGTGGACGGGAGCGTTGGAAGCAGGCTTGCGGGCGTCGGTCATGGGTGATCCAGAGAAGTGGCGGGACCTCCTGGATTACGCAAAACGCATGCCAGCTTTTTCTGAATACGCTGGAGAGGATAAGAGGCGGCGGGTTCTGTACGGGTCTGGCGGCCGGACTTCGAGCGCACTGCAATTGTGCATTGCAGCGAGCAGCCACGCACCGGGTATGTGCCGGACGGGTACCTCTATTCACCCACCGGATCAGTGGCCGTCGAGGCCTTCCCGCTGCCTTACCAAAGCCGTCAGCACTTCGTTCACGGGCGCGCGCATTCCGCACTTGAGTGCTTCCCTGGGGATGGCGCCATTGATGAATTCGACCTCGCTCTTTCGCCCGCGCTCCAGATCGAGCAGCACGGAAGGCTTGGCATCCGGAATGCGAGCCGCGAAGGCGCGCACATGCGCCACGGGATCCTGGACGTCGATCGGGACGCCGAGGGCGCGGGCGACCTCCCAGGCCTCAATGGCCGCGGCCTGGCTGACCTTGGACATGTCCGGATCGTCCATGACCTGGCCTACCGTCAGGCCGGTAATGGCGCAAGGCGCGCTGTAGGCGACATTGCAGATAAGCTTTTCCCACTGCATGGCCGCCACGTTGGGCACGGTTTCCGCATTGAACCCGGCATCGCGCCACGCGGCGGCCACCGTTTCGAGGCGGTCGGCGGCAAGGCTGCCGTAAGCGCCCATCCGGACCGCCGCCATGCCGTTGTGGTGGGCATGCCCTGCCTGGGGCAGCGACGCGCCGAACGCGGCGGCGATGCCCACCGCAAGGCGTTCCTCGCCAATGGCCGCCGCCACGTCCTGGGCGCTGCCCAGGCCGTTCTGAATGGTCAGCACCACGGTATTGCCGCTTAGCATGCGGCGGGCATGCCGGGCCGCGGCGCCGGCCTGAGCCGCCTTTACCGCGATGATCATCAGGTCGACGCTTTCGTCGGGCGGATCGGTGTATGCGCGGATTCGCGCTATGCGGTCGCCGCTTGCGCCTTCGACACGCAATCCTTTTTGGTTGATCGCATCCACGTGTTCCAGCCATCGGTCGATGGCCACCACATCGTGCCCGCAGGCGGCAAGCAGACCAGCATATACGGACCCCATGGCGCCGCATCCTATGATGGCTATCTTCATGTTTTTCTTCTCCCGATTTCAACGAGCGAATTGAGCAGGGGAGCAAGCTCCGCTTTCTGTTCCAGTCCGAATCCGGGCGCATCCGTGGGACGGACCATGCCGTCTCCCAGGGTGCATGCGTCGGCATACCCGCCAAACGGCTGGAATACGCCCGGATAGGCTTCGCAGCCTCCCAGGCCCAGCCCCGATGCGATGTGCAGGTTGATCAGGTGCCCGCCATGCGGATGCATGTTGCTTCGGTCGAAACCGGCATTTTTCAGGGCGGCAACCATGCGCAGGTACTCGGTCAAACCGTAAGCCAGCCCCGGGTCCATCTGAAAAACATCGAGCCCGGGCCGCATGCCGCCATAACGCAGCAGGTTGCCAAGGTCCTGGACGGAGAACAGGTTCTCGCCGGTGGCGAGGCGCCCTTCGTAGGCCTGGGCCAGTTGATGGTTTGCATGATAATTCAGAGGGTCGCACGCTTCCTCGAACCAGCGCAAGCGATATGGCTCGATGGCTTTCCCGTATTCCAGGGCGGTCGGGAGATCGAAGCAGCCGTTGGCATCCACCGCCAGATTGCCTCCGTCGCCCGCGATGGACAATGCCGCTTCGATTCTTTCCAGGTCGACGGCAAGCGGCGCGCCGCCGATCTTCATCTTGAACTTGCTGAAGCCGGAATCCCGGTAGCGGCGAAACTCGTCCTGCAAACGCCCGATGTTGTCGCCTTCATAGTAATAGCCGCCAGCGGCATAGACCGGGACGCTGGGCGACGCAGCGTCCCGGCCCACTCGGCGCGCAATGTGGCGATAGGCCGGCTCATCGTCGAGCTTCGCGTTCAGGTCCCAGAACGCGAGTTCCAGCGCTCCCGCCGCGGCGGCCCGGTCGCCATGGCCGCCGGGTTTTTCATTGCGCATCATTATCGCCAGCGCCCTGCCGGGATCGAATGCCGTGCCGGAGTCAGCGAGCAGGCTGGGCGGCGGAGCAGCCAAAAGGCGCGGAATCATCCTGTCTCGCAGGATGCCCGATTGTGCGAAGCGACCGATCGAGTCGAATGCGAAACCGGTCAGCGGCTTGCCGTTGCGGATCACATCGCTGACGACGGCAACGAGTGAAACGGTGTGCCCGGAGAAATTGACCAGAGAATTCGAAATGCTGCCTTTCAAGGATACGGCCGTTTCGAGTATGTTGACGATGCGCATGAGTGTTGCTCTATCTAAGGAAGCTACTGGAGGGTGATGTTGGCCGTCTTGATGATGTTCGACCAGGCGTCGATATCGGTCTTGATGCGGGCGGAGAATTCGCTGCGGCTGTCCACCACCGGAATGGCGCCCAAGCGCTCCATGTGCGCGGCCATCTCGGGCGTGGTCAGCACTTCGGCCAGCGTCTTGTGCAGTTTGTCCAGCACGGCGTCGGGTGTGCCCGCGGGCGCCAGCAGGCCGTACCAGCTGGGCGAATCGAAGTCCGCCACGCCGCTTTCCGCGATGGTCGGGATGGTCGGTGCGCCGGAGAAGCGTTTGCCCGACGTAACGGCAATGGCCTTGAGCTTGCCATCTGCCAGGAAGGGCCCGGCGACGGGCAAGGCGGTCATGAGCATCTGGATCTGTCCGGAAACGACATCTGTAACGGCCTGTCCTCCGCTTTTGTAGGGAATATGCTGCATGTTGATGCCGGTTTCATGCTTGAGCAGTTCGCCCGTGAGATGCCCCATGCTTCCCATCCCGGCCGAACCGAAGTCCAGCGTCTGTCCGCTTTTCTTGCTTAGATCGATCAGTTCTCCGACCGTATTGGCCTGGACCGAAGGATTGGCCACCAGCACCAGCGGCACCACGGCAACCCGGGATATGGGCGCGAAGTCGGTGCGCGGGTTGAATGGCAGATCGGTATAGAGATTGGGGTTGATGACCATGGTGCCGTCCGCCGCCAGCAACAGCGTGTACCCGTCGGCTTGCGCCTTGGCGACGGCGTTGCTGCCGATATTGCCGTTGGCGCCGGGGCGGTTCTCCACCACGATGGTCTGGCCCAGTGCCGACGCCAGGGCTGCGCCTACCGTTCGTCCAAGAATGTCGCTGGTGCCACCCGCGCCGAAGGGCACGATCAATCGTATGGGCTTGTCGGGATATTGGGCGGATGCGGTGGGGGCGGCCATCAGGCCGCAAGCCGCCACGGCGGCCGCCATCGCCAGGCGGCGCATGCCGCCGGGCTTTGATTGCTGAAGAATGCCTTTGAACATATTGTCTCCTTGTTTTTACTGTTTATCATTAATGCACACGTGAGCATCAAATAAACTATAATGGCGATTCGGGATGGTTGTCAATGCATATATATGCCTGTCACAAAGGGTTGTTGAAAAGCGCACGTGTGCGCATTTGGCTGAATCTGAGACGGGATAGGATCGGGCGAGGCTCGACCCGCCAGGCATATTTTTCTTGTTCACGGAGAATCAATGGGAAGCGCGCGCAGCTTGTTCGACAAAATCTGGGATAGCCACGACGTGGCCATGCTTCCCGATGGCAGGCATTTGATTCATATCGACCGGCACCTTGTCCACGATTTGTCCAGCCCCCAGGCGTTCTCGGGCTTGAGGGAACAGGGCAGGGGGTTGATCAGTCCGCATCGCACGGTGGCTGTCGCCGACCACATGGTGCCGACCCTGGCCGGCCGGACCCTGGCTTGCGCGGTGCCGGGAGGCGCGGAGATGATCGGGGCGCTCGAGGACAACGCCCGCGAGTTCGGCATCGATCACTACGGCATGGCGCATGACCGGCAGGGTATCGTCCACGTGGTCGCGCCGGAACTGGGCATGGTCGTGCCGGGAATGACCGTCGTATGCGGTGATAGCCATACGTGTACTCTGGGTGCGCTGGGCGCGTGGGCGTGGGGCATAGGCACATCCGAAGTGGAGCATGTGCTGGCGACTCAAACGTTGGTCATGCGCCGCCCCGACGCCGCCCGGTTGACGTTGTCAGGTGTGATGCAGCCGGGCCTTTCCGCGAAGGATCTTGCGCTGTACGTTCTGCGCGAGATCGGCGTGCACGGCAAGGGCATGGGGTTTCTGGAATTGGCCGGAGAACTGGTGGGCGGCCTTTCGATGGAGGGCCGCTTGACCCTTTGCAATCTGGGGATCGAGGCCGGCGCGAGGGCGGCCGTGATCGCGCCGGACGATGTCACGCTTGAATACCTGGCCGCGGTCCGGCCGGACCTGTCCGGCTCGGTCCAGGCGCAGGCGGCCATGCGCGGCCTGCGGTCCGACGAGGGCGCGCGCTATGAGCAAGAGCTCGCCCTGGATGTGGCGCTGGACAGTCCCCAGATGACGTGGGGCATCAATCCCAGCCAGGTCGTCGGCCTGCACGAGCCGCTCCCGTCGCTGGAGACCGCGCAAGAGGGCCATATGCGCGATCGGCTGCGGGCGGCGTATCGCTACATGGGTCTGGAACCGGGCCGGCCGCTGGCCGGAACACCCGTTCAACGCGTCTTCATCGGTTCGTGCACCAATGGGCGCCTGTCGGACCTGGAGGACGCGGCACGATTGATTGCGGGCCGCAAAGTCGCGCCATCCGTGCAGGCGCTGGTCGTTCCAGGCTCGAAAGCGGTCAAGCGCGCGGCGGAACGACAGGGCCTGGACAAGGTGTTTCGCGATGCCGGCTTCAGATGGGGCGAACCGGGCTGCTCGATGTGCGTAGGCATGAACGGGGATTATGTGCGGCCGGGCGAGCGTAGCGTATCCACCACCAATCGCAATTTCGAAGGCCGGCAGGGCCCGGGCGCGCGAACCCACCTGGCCAGCCCGGCCAGCGCCGCGGCGGCGGCCATAGCCGGCGTCATCACCGATCACAGGGAGCTCGCATGAAACCCTTCAGAGAAGTTTCAGGCACGGTATTGCCGGTGGACCGCGACAATGTCGATACCGACGCCATCATCCCGCAGCGTTGGCTGATCACCGTATCGCGCAACGGCCTGGGCAAGGGCCTGTTCGGCGGCTGGCGATATGATGACGAGGGCCGGCCCAAGCCCGGCTTCGCCATGAACCTCGGCGCTTTCCAGAATGCCCGCATCATTCTCAGCCGATCGAATTACGGCTGCGGCTCATCGCGCGAACACGCCGTCTGGGCCCACCTGGACTATGGCATCCTCGCGGTGATCGCTTCCAGCTTCGGACCCATCTTTTACGATAATGCGCTGAAAAACGGATTGCTGCCCGTCGTGCTGCCGGCGGATCAAGTGGCCGCGCTCATGACGCAGGTGAACGAAGCGCCAGGCGCTGCATGCTCGGTAAGTTTGGCGGATAATACGGTCACGGGTCCCGATGGACGCAGCTATCCTTTTGCGCTGGATGCCGTTCGACGAGATTTGTTGCTGAGGGGGGCCGACGACATTGCCATTACCCTGCAAATGAAAGATCAAATTAAAAGGTTTCAGGAATGTCAGCGCCTAACGAGTCCGTGGCTGGAATAGCCGCCCGGCCCAGTGTCACGATCAAGGATATCGCAAAGGCGCTCGATCTATCGCATACAACGATATCCCGCGCTTTGGCGGATCATCCGAAGATCAGCGAAGCCACCAAGGCCAGCGTGCGGCAGATGGCCCGGCGGATGGGTTATGTCGCAAACGGCCCGGCACGCAATATCCGCGGCATGAACAGCCTGGTGATAGGCCTGATCATCCCCGACATTCAGAACGATTTTTATGCCTCCATCGCGAAGATCGTGGCGGATGCGGCCACCGATCAGGGCTTTCAGCTTGCGCTGAGCATCACCGAAGACAATCCGGAGCGCGAGCTGAAAGACCTGCGCGCCTTCATCGTTTCCCGGGCCGCGGGCATCATCGTCACGCCGACGTCGACGCCCAGGGCCGAGACGCTGGCCCTGCTGCAGGGGGTGCCCGCCGTTCAGCTCGTCCGCCAGGCGCCCGATATCCACAAGGAGGTCGTCGCCATCGACGACGAGGCGGCGGTAAGGGCGGCCACCGTGCATCTGATCAACTATGGGCACCGCCGCATCGCGTACGTCGGCACGACGACGGAGTTCAGCTGCGGAGTGGACCGCCTCGCCGGCTTCGATTCCGCCATGCGTGCGAACGGGCTGGATCCGGGTTTTGCCGTGGTGGGCTTGCCCAGGCCCGAGTTCGCGCAGCATGCGGTGCATCGCTTGATGACGCTGGCCGAACCGCCCACGGGGCTTGTCATAGGCAGTTCCAGCTTGACCATCGGCGCCCTCCAGGCCTTGCGCAGCATACGATTGTCGTGTCCCGAGGACGTGTCCGTGGTCGGCTATGGCGACCCCGACTGGTTCGGGCTCGTCGGCGATGGGCTGACGACGATATCCCTTCCTGTGCAGCCCATGGGCAACTACCTGATCAGCCTGCTGCTTGCGAAAATCAAGGACAAGCAGCCGTTCGAGTCCATTTCGCAGGTGGCCTCGCGCTTTCCGGCGTCGCTGACGATACGGGGATCGACCAAACCGCTGGCTTGAGGCGCCGAACGGACGGTTTCGATGCGTACTGGAATTCGCGCCTTTGCGCATAGCGCGTTGACTTATAATCGCTGTGTATTTATACAGCCGTCATGCCATGGAACCCTCGTCATCCGTATCCGCCGCCGCTACACGCCGCATCGCTCACCTGGATATGGACGCCTTCTACGCTTCGGTGGAACTCTTGCGCTATCCCGAATTGCGCGGCTTGCCGGTCGTCATCGGCGCGGGCAGCGATGCGCAGCCCACGACGCTGGCGGACGGCACACGGGTGTTTTCCCGTTTGCGCGGCTATGCCGGCCGGGGGGTGGTGACCACGTCCACCTACGAGGCGCGCGCCCTGGGGGTCTTTTCGGCCATGGGCATGATGAAGGCCGCCCAGCTGGCGCCCGAGGCGGTGCTGCTGCCGGTGGACTTTGCCACCTATAGGCAATATTCGCGCCTGTTCAAAGCCGCCGTGGCCGGCATTGCGCCGCATATCGAAGATCGCGGCATAGACGAAATCTACATCGACCTGAGCGCGCATCCCGACGATACGCTGGCGTTGGCGCAGCGCATCAAGCAGGCCGTCAGGGATGCCACGGGACTGTCCTGCTCCATCGGCATTTCGCCCAACAAGCTTCTGTCCAAGATCGCATCAGAGCTCGACAAGCCGGATGGCATCACCATCATCGGCCCGGGCGACCTGCAGCGCCGGATCTGGCCCTTGCCGGTGGGCAAGGTGAATGGCATCGGTCCGAAGGCGAACGACAGGCTGGCCGCCATCGGCATAAGCACGATTGCACAGCTCGCCGCAGCGGCGCCCGACATCCTGCAAAGCCATTTCGGCCTGAGCTATGCGCGCTGGCTGACCGAGGTGGCGCATGGCGTGGACGAGCGGCCGGTGGTCACGCATTCGGAGCCCAAGTCGATAAGCCGTGAAACCACCTTCGAGCGCGACCTTCACGTGCGGCGCGACCGCGCGGCCCTATCCGCCATCTTCGTGAAATTATGCGAGCGGCTGGAGGGCGATCTGCTGCGCAAGGGCTATGTTGGGCGTACCATAGGCATCAAGCTGCGCTTCGACAATTTCCGCACGGTCACGCGCGACCTGACCCTGCCCCGCCCCACCGCCGAGGCGGCAGCCATACATCGCGCCGCGGGCCTGTGCTTGAAGCGCATATCCCTGGATCACCGGATACGCCTGCTGGGTGTACGCATCAGCGGCTTGCAGCCCCGATCCCAGGAACCGGCCCCGACGCATGAAGAGCCCGTGCAGCTCAGTCTTTATTGATACGCGGACCTCGGTTTTATAATAAAATTTCCTTATACAGTCGTTCTATATTTCTTCAGGAAATATATAAGTAATCATCCTGTAGTTATAAAACGGCGGGAAGCTTGTTAGCATCCCAGTCTCAGGCGGACAAGGCCCTCGGTCGTGCGGCGTTCAGTATTTGCCCGCCTTCACTGAATCAAGGCAGGATAGACATGAAGTTTTCTCGTTTTATGCGCGGCATGCTTGCCGCAGGCGTGACGGCCGTCTCGGCCCTGGCCGCCAGCGGCGCCCAGGCCGCCGATTTGCTCGATACCGTAAAAGAGCGGGGCGCCCTGATCGTTGGCGTGGAAGGCACCTACCCCCCGTTCAACTATGTGGATACCAAGACGGGGCAGCTGGAAGGTTTCGATATCGACGTGTCCCGACTGATTGCCGACAAGCTCGGCGTGAAGGCGCAATTCGTCAAGACGGAATGGAGCGCCATACTGGCCGGCCTCAGTTCGGGCAAGTTCGACGTGATTGTGAACCAGGTGGGCATCACGCCGGAACGCCAGAAGACCTTCGACTTTTCGGTGCCCTATGTGGCATCCAGCCCCCAACTCATTCTGCGCAAGAACGACGATAGCGGCTACAAGAGCTTTGCCGACCTGAAGGGCAAGAAGCTGGGCGTGTCGCAAGGCAGCAACTACGAGGCCTTGGCCAAGGCGCAGGAAGGCGTGGACGTCAAAAGCTATCCGGGCGCGCCGGAGTATCTGTCGGACCTGGTCAGCCGGCGCGTCGATGCCGCGCTCAACGATCAGCTGATGACGGCATACCTGGTCAAGACGTCCAATATTCCCATCAAGGGCGGCGCCATCGTGGGCGAGCCCAAGTTCAATGGCATCCCGTTCAAGAAGGGCAATCCGAAGTTCGAAGCGGCCGTGAACAAGGCGCTGGAAGACGCTTTCGCCAGCGGCGAGTTCGCCAAGATTTCCACGAAGTGGTTCGGCATCGACGTCAGCAAGGTCAGAAAACCCGAATAGGCCATCATGGACTTCATCGAATTGATGGCTTTGGCCGGCCCCATACTGTTGAAGGGGACCGGCTACACATTGATCTTTGCCTTTTCCGCCATGTTCGGCGGGCTGGTGGTGGGCTTCATGCTGGCCGTGGCGCGCATCGTGCCCAGCCGCTGGAGCCAGGTGCCGGCCACTGTCTATGTCAGCATGATGCGCGGCACGCCGCTGCTGGTGCAGGTCTTCATCATCTACTATGGCCTGCCCAGCATCGGCATTTCATTCGAGCCCCTGACGGCCGGCGTGCTGGCGCTCAGCCTGAATGCCGGCGCGTATATTTCCGAAAGCCTGCGCGGCGCCATCATAGGCATTACACGCGGCCAATGGTCGGCCGGATACAGCCTGGGCCTGACCTACTCGCAGAACCTGTACTACGTCGTTTTGCCGCAAGCATTGCGCCTGGCGGTGCCGTCCATGAGCAATACGCTGATCAGCCTGATCAAGGACACCTCGCTGGTCTCCGTTATCACGGTCACCGAATTGCTGCTGGCCACGAAAGACGTCATCGCCACGACCTTCCAGCCCTTGCCCCTGTATCTGGCGGCCGCCGGCATCTACTGGGTTCTGAGCATCTGTCTCGAGCATCTCCAGGCACGCCTGGAAAAATACTTCGGACGCAGTACCCGCAACGCCTGATGCAGCGCTGAATGCCTCATCGCGCCGCGTCGGCGTGCTCGCCGTCCGGCGTATCCGCAGTTCCCTCAAATATCGAACTCGGGTTCGGCCTCTTCGCCGACCCGCAGGGTGGCGCCCGCGCCCGCGCCGGCGACCACGGCATTGACGCCGAACAGCACGCCCTCGGGAAACAGGCGGTGCTGCGCCAAGGTGATGCCGGGCTCGTCGGCCGACAGGCCGGTGGACTGGTCGATGTTGGGTATGGGGCAGCGCGCGCAGCGCTTCACGAAGGCGAATTCCATGTTGCCGACGCGCATGCCCGACAGATAGTCCTCTTCGTAGGCCTCCAGGCCCTGCAGCACGATGTTCGGACGGAAGCGGTTCATGGGCACCGGCGCTTGCCCTTTTGCGCCCAGGCGCCGGTTCAACTCGTCCAGCGAACCCTGGTTGGCGACCAGGAAGGGAAAGCCGTCGGCGAAACCGAATCGATGCCTCAATGGAAAGCCAGCCGCCGCATCGCCATGCTTCTGGCGCCAGCCCTCCACATGCTGCAAGCTGGCGACCCGCTCGGCTTCCGGATGCACCCGCAACAGGCGGCAGGGCAGGCCCAGGAATCCGGAAAGCCAGTTCGCAACCTCGTCGCCCTCGTCGAAGCCCAGGGTGTCCGATTGCCAGATGCGGACCGGCACTTGCGCCGGCTCGGATGTATGGGTCAGCCACGGCACGATGATGGCGGGCAGGCCGGGGGCGCGCAGGACCAGGTCGTCGGCCTGGAAGCCGGGCTGTATCAGGGTCATACGGGCATGCCCGCGCTGCGTCATGAACAGGCCTTTGCCGTCGACAATGACCCATTGCCGGTCCAGCCGGAGCCCGCTTTGGCTGATGCCTGCCTGGTCATGGTCGATGCCGGCGCAGGATTTGACCGGATAGCTGTGCAGGCTGAGTATGGATACTGTCATGGCAGGGTCGGAATGCGGAGTTTCTGTCGGTAGGGCGGCTTGCCCTGGAGCATAATACCGCTTTCGTCAAAGCATCCGCGAAGGATTTGCATGCCTCTGAAAGACTGGCTGGCGGCATTGGTGGTGGTAACGGCCTGGGGGCTGAACTTCGTCGTCATAAAAATCGGCCTGGGCGAGGTGCCGCCGCTGTTGCTGGGGGCCTTGCGCTTCATTTGCGTGGCCTTTCCCGCCATTTTTTTCATCAGGCGCCCGCCGCTGCCCTGGCGCACCATCGTGCTTTATGGCCTGACCATCAGTCTGGGCCAGTTCGTCTTTCTGTTCACTGCCATGTATGTGGGCATGCCGGCGGGGCTTGCGTCGCTGGTCCTGCAATCCCAGGCCTTCTTTACCGTGCTGATCGCCGCGCTGCTGCTGGGCGAGGCCGTGCGCTGGCCCAATGTACTCGGGATGGCCGTGGCGGTCGCCGGCCTGGTCCTGATCGAGCGGGGCGCCGCGCCCGGCTCGATGCCGGTCCTGGGCTTTTTGCTGACCCTGGCGGCGGCATTGAGCTGGGCCGCCGGCAACATCGTGGCCAAGAGCGCCGGCAAGGTCGATATGCTGGGTCTGGTGGTATGGGGCGCCTTGATCCCGCCCTTGCCTTTCCTTGCCCTGTCCTGGCTGGTGGAAGGCCCGGAGGGCATCCGGGCCAGCCTGGCCGGCATCAGCCACGTGGGAATACTGTCGGTCGCCTATCTGGCGCTGGTGGCGACGATAGTGGGCTATGTGCTTTGGGGGCGGCTGCTGGTCCGGCATCCGGCCAGCAAAGTGGCTCCATTGAGCCTGCTGGTGCCGGTGGTGGGCCTGCTGTCCTCCGCCTGGTTCCTGGACGAGCGCCTGGCGCCGGTGCAATGGCTGGGCGGCCTGGTCGTCATGCTGGGTCTGGCCGTCAACGTGTTTGGCCAGCGCCTTGCCCTGGCACTGAAGGGACGCGCCAGGGGACTGCGTTAAAATTCGCCATGGCAGGGCTTGCTGTCATTATTTCCTTTTCTTGATTACAGGATGGCAAAATGAAATTTGATCGGTCGGGCGTGGATGCGCTGATGGAAATAACCAAGCGTCCCGAGCTGGTTTTTGTGCGCGGGCAGGGCTCCTGGCTGGAAGACCACAACGGCAAGCGATACCTGGATTTCGTGCAGGGCTGGGCGGTGAACTGCCTGGGCCATTGCCCCCCCGCCGTGGTCAAAGCCATCAACGAACAATCGGCGCTGCTGATCAACCCCTCGCCGGCCTTCTATAACCAGCCGTCGATGGAGCTGGCCAAACGCTTGACCGGCGCCTCCTGCTTCGACCGGATCTTCTTTGCCAATAGCGGCGCCGAGGCCAACGAAGGCGCCATCAAGCTGGCCCGCAAGTGGGGGCAGCTGCGCCGCAACGGCGCCTTCAAGATCATCACTTTCGACCATAGCTTCCACGGCCGCACGCTGGCGACCATGTCGGCATCGGGTAAGCCGGGCTGGGACACCATCTTCGCGCCCCAGGTCGACGGCTTTCCCAAGGCCAGGCTGAACGACATCGATTCGGTGCGCGCATTGGTCGACGACAAGACGGTGGCGATCATGCTGGAGCCGGTGCAGGGCGAAGCGGGCGTCATCCCGGCCAGCGCCGAATTCATGCGGGCCTTGCGCAAGCTCGCCGACGATGAAGGCCTTCTGCTGATCGTGGACGAAGTCCAGACGGGCCTGGGCCGTACCGGCAAGCTGTTCGGCTACGAGCTGTCGGGCGTAACGCCCGACATCATGACCTTGGGCAAGGGCATAGGCGCGGGCGTGCCCCTGGCGGCCTTGTGCGCGCGCGAGGAAGTCTCGGTTTTTGCGCATGGCGACCAGGGCGGCACCTACAACGGCAATCCCTTGATGACGGCGGCCGGCGTGGCTGTGTTCGATGCATTGACGGCGCCGGGCTTCATGGAGTCGGTCAACGAGCGCGCTGCGCAATTGTCCAAAGGCCTGCTGGCCTTGTCCGCGAAGTGGGGCATGAAGGGCGAGCGCGGCGAAGGCTTGCTGCGCGCCCTGGTGCTGGACCGCGATGACAGCGCCGCCATCGTGGATACGGCGCGGGACTGGGCGCCCGAAGGCATGCTGCTGAATGCGCCGCGTCCCAACCTGCTGCGTTTCATGCCGGCCTTGAACGTCACCGCCGACGAGGTCGAGCTGATGCTGGCTCGCCTGGACGAGGTGGTGGCCAAGGTGCGCGCCTAGCCGCCGAGGAATTTCCGCCAGCAAAAAAAGCAGCCCAGGCTGCTTTTTTTGCGTCGGCATCAAGCCGCCGCGGCGGCGGCCACGCCAACGGCGCAGCCGCATGACGCGGCCTATTGCGCCTTCACCACCTGCCGCCACTGATGCAGCAAGGGTTCGGTGTAGCCATTGGGCTGCTCCAGCCCCTTGAACACCAGATCGCAAGCCGCCTTGTAAGCCGCCGACGTATCGAAGTGGCCGGCCATGGGGCGGTACAGGGGGTCGCCGGCGTTCTGCCCATCGACCACGGCCGCCATACGCTGCATGGTTTCAGTGATCTGTTCCTTGCTGACGACGCCATGGCGCAGCCAGTTGGCCATATGCTGGCTGGAGATGCGCAAGGTTGCGCGGTCTTCCATCAGGCCCACGTCATGGATGTCGGGGACTTTGGAGCAGCCTATGCCCTGGTCGATCCAGCGTACGACATAGCCCAGGATGCCCTGCGCATTGTTGTCCAGTTCTTCCTGGATTTCCTGGGCCGACCAGTTTGTGTCCGTTGCCACGGGAATGGTCAGGATCTTGTCGAGCAGCGGTTCGGACTTGCCTTCCATGCCGCGCTGTATTTCCTGAACATCGACCTGGTGGTAGTGGAGGGCGTGCAGCGTGGCCGCCGTGGGCGATGGCACCCAGGCCGTGTTGCCGCCCGCCTTCAGGTGGCCGATTTTCTGCACCAGCATGTCGGCCATCAGGTCGGGCATGGCCCACATTCCCTTGCCGATCTGAGCCTGCCCGCGCAGGCCGCATTCCAGGCCGGTCTGCACGTTGTTGCGCTCGTAGGCGTCGATCCAGACGCTGCGCTTCATGTCGCCCTTGCGCACCATGGGGCCGGCCTCCATGGACGTATGCATCTCGTCGCCGGTGCGATCCAGGAAGCCGGTGTTGATGAAAGCGACGCGCTCGCGGGCCTGCGCGATGCATGCCTTCAGATTGGCGCTGGTGCGGCGCTCTTCGTCCATGATGCCCATCTTGATGGTGTTGGGCGCCAGGCCCAGCAAGGCTTCGGTACGGGAGAAAAGCTCGCTGGCGAAAGCGACCTCGTCGGGCCCGTGCATCTTGGGCTTGACGATGTAAACGGAACCTTCGCGCGAGTTGCCGCCCCGCTTCAGGTCATGCATGGCGATCAGGGTCGTGAACACCGCGTCCAATATGCCTTCGGGAACTTCCTTGCCTTGCTCGTCGAGCACGGCGGGGTTGGTCATGAGGTGGCCCACATTGCGGATGAACATCAGCGACCGGCCATGCAGTGATTGGGTATTGCCGTTCAGGTCGGTGTACTGCCGGTCGGGGTTCAGGGCGCGGGTGAAGGTCTTGCCGCCCTTGCTGACTTGTTCGGTCAGGGTGCCGGTCATCAGGCCCAGCCAGTTGCGATAGGCGCAGACTTTGTCTTCGGCATCGACGGCGGCGATGGAGTCCTCGCAATCCATGATGGTGGTGATGGCCGATTCCAGCAGGACATCCTTGACGCCGGCCTGGTCCTGCTGGCCGATGGGGTGGTTCTTGTCGATCTGGATTTCGAAATGCAGGCCGTTGTGCTTGAATACCAGCGCTTCGGGCGCGGCGGCCTCGCCGCGATAGCCCAGGAACAGTGCGGGCTGGGCCAGGCCGGTTTGCTGGCCGGATTTCAGCGAGACCTGCAACTGGCCGTTGGCCACGGCATAGGCGCCGGCGTCGCGGTGCGAGCCCTGGGCAAGCGGGATGCTGTCGTCCAGGAACTGGCGGGCAAAGGCGATGACCTTGGCGCCGCGCACCGGGTTGTAGCCGCCCGCGCGCTCGGCGCCGTCGGTTTCGGGGATGGCGTCGGTGCCGTAGAGGGCATCGTACAGGCTGCCCCAGCGCGCATTGGCGGCGTTCAGCGCATAGCGGGCGTTGGTGATGGGCACCACCAGCTGCGGCCCCGCCTGCTGGGTCACTTCGCTGTCCACCTTGGTGGTTTTGACGGCCACCGAGGCGGGAGCGTCTTGCAGATAGCCGATCTTGCGCAGGAAAGCCTGATAGGCGTCGGCATCCTTGATGGGCCCGGGGTTCTGGCGATACCAGTTGTCCAGTTCGGCCTGGAGACGGTCGCGCTCGGCGAGCAGCGCGCGGTTCCGGGGGGCCAGGTCGTGAACCAGCTTGTCGAAACCGGACCAGAACGCATCGGCGGCGACACCCGTGCCGGGCAGGGCCTCGCGCTCGACAAATTGATAAAGCCCGGTGGCAACCTGAAGCCGCTTGCAGGATGTTCGTTCGGTCATCGCAGTTCCTTTGAAGAAGGTTGATAAAGAATTCGAGCGCGCAAGGCACCGCCGGGGCAAGGCCTGTATAGGCGTTGTAACCTGGAGCGAGTAGACTGTTGTCAGGCCGCGTTATTTCGTTCTTTGGCCGCCAAAGGGCGGCTGCGGCCGGATGCGAGTGGCGCGGTCCTATTATGGACTGGACCGTAAAAGTACTCAACATCATCCAAAGTCAAAGGACTTGCTACTAAAAGTTCCTTATCTGGCATCGGTGCACAGCATCGCGGTGCGGCCGCGCATTTCTTTCTGACTACCCCGGGCACAGGAGAACATCATGAAGAATCAATTGAAACTGATCGGCGCGCCATCGGCTTTGCTGCTGCTGGAGGGCTGGTCGGCGATGGAAGGGCGTGACGCCATACACAAGACCTTCATCTTCAAGAATTTCAATGAGGCGTTCGGGTTCATGACCCAGGCGGCCATGCAGGCCGAGAAGCTGGATCACCACCCCGAATGGACGAACGTCTACAACCGCGTCAGCGTGACCCTGACCACGCACGACGCCAAGGGCGTGACCGAACGCGATGTCGCCCTGGCCGCATTCATGGATCAGCTTGCCTGACCACCCGCCGGGTGGCTTGCGGGCGCGCGCCGCTAGCCGGGCAGCCAGGCCACCAGCACCGACACCGTTGCCAGCGAAAGGACCGTCGACAGCAGGATGGCCCGCGAGGTGACCGCGGGTTCGCGTTCGTACAGCTTGGCCAGCATGAAGGGGCCGGTACCCACCGGCAGGGCGGCCAGCAATACCGCCGTGGTCGCCCACAGGGGCGGCATATCGAACACCCAGTACACCAGCGCGAAGGCGATGGCGGGATGCAGGAGCAGCTTCAGGGCCACGATGCGCCATACGGCGCCATGGTGTTCGGTGGGCTGGCCCTGGGCCAGGAAAAGCCCTATGGTGATCAATGCGCAGGGACTGGCGGCGGCGCCCAGCAAGGTCGTGAACTGCTCCACGGCATAGGGCAGGGGCCAGCCAAGGATGGCGACCAGGGTACCCAGCAGCGGCGCGGCGACCAGAGGGTTGCGCAGCAGGGAAGCGGCCACTTTGCGCACGGTGCGCCAGACATTGGGCGAGCCGAGCAGGTCGATCTCGATCAGGACGATGGAGAAGGCGAACAGCACGCAGGCGGTCAGCAAGGTGGTGATGATGACCGGTGGAAGGCTGGCTTCGCCAAAGAGCATCAGGCATAGCGGGATGCCCATGAAACCGGCGTTCGAATACGAGGCGGCCAGGCCTTCGATGCTGGCGTCCGCCAGCCTTCCGCGGCGCTGCCGGTCCATAGCGTACGACACCAGGAATACCGCCGCGATGGCCAGGCTGGACGCGGCGACGAAGCCGGGCTGGTTGACCTGTTCCCAGGTGATCTTCGCCATGGACTGGAAAAGCAGCGCGGGCAGGGCCAGCCACACCACGAATTTGTTCAGGCTGTCGACGGCGCCCGGCCCCAGCAGCCGCTTCCGGGCGCTGACATACCCGAGCAGTATGAGCGCGAACAGGGGAAAGACGGCATTGACGATGACGCTCAAGTTGGATTCCGGCCGGTGAGTTCAGTTCGGGCGTATTAAAGCAAATATTTCCCGGCTGCGGTGGCATTGCCGGGTCCGGCATATAGTGTCATAGTGGGTTTATATACTGTCATTTTTGCATCAGGTAGCGCGCCATGTTCGATTCTTCGGATTCCCTCGATTCCGCAGTCCTGCCCCCCGCCGTCCATTTCAAGAGCTTCACCGACGCCAGGGCCGCTGTGGAGCGGCTGGTGGAAATCTATGCGCGCAACACGGCCTTCATCCGCGACCAGTTCGCCAGCTACGCCAAGGGCGGCTGGACCGGCAAGCAGCGTGTGCGGGCCTATTACCCCGCCATACGCATCAAGGTGGACACCTACCAGGAGGTCGACAGCCGCCTGTCCTACGGCCACGTGGTGGAGCCGGGCGGCTACATGACGACGGTGACCCAGCCCGCCCTGTATTTCGATTACCTGCTGGAGCAGATCGGCCTGCTGATCAAGAATCATGGCGTGCCGGTGGAGATCGGGGAGTCCGATTTGCCCATCCCCCTGCATTTTTCCTTCGGCGACGGCCAGTATGTCGAGGGCGTGTATTCCGACAGTCTGCTGGGCGATGCATTGCGCGACCATTTCGACGTGCCCGAGCTGGCCGTGACGGACGACGCCATCGTGAATGGCACCTGGCGCGGCAAGCCGGGCGAGCTGATGCCGCTGGCGCCCTTTACCGCGCCCCGGGTGGATTACTCCCTGCATCGTCTGCAGCATTACACGGCGACCGCCCCCCAGCACTTCCAGAACTTCGTGCTGTTCACCAACTACCAGTTCTATGTCGATGAGTTCTGCCAGTGGGCCAAGGAAACATTGGCCCAGGGCGAGGGTGGCTATACGGCGCTGGTCGAGCCGGGCAACATCGTCACCCGCGCGGGGGCGGAGATGGAGCGCATTGGCTCGCCGCTTACGCGCATGCCCCAGATGCCGTCCTACCATCTGGTGCGCGACAGGCACATGGGCATCACGCTGATCAATATCGGCGTCGGCCCGTCCAACGCCAAGACCATTACCGACCATGTTGCGGTGCTGCGTCCCTCGGCGTGGCTGATGCTGGGGCACTGCGCCGGGCTGCGAACCACGCAGCGACTGGGCGACTACGTCCTGGCCCACGGTTATGTGCGCCAGGACCACGTGCTGGACGACGACCTGCCCATCTGGGTGCCGGTGCCGCCGCTGGCCGAGATACAGGTTGCGCTGGAACAGGCGGTGGCCGACGTCTCGGGCCTGTCGGGCTGGGAACTGAAGAAGATCATGCGCACCGGCACGGTGGCGTCCATCGACAATCGCAATTGGGAACTGCGCGACCATCACGAGCCCGTGCAGCGCCTGTCGCAGTCGCGCGCGATCGCGCTGGACATGGAGTCCGCGACCATCGCCGCCAACGGCTTCCGCTTCCGCGTGCCCTACGGCACCCTGCTGTGCGTGTCCGACAAGCCTCTGCACGGCGAACTGAAACTGCCGGGCATGGCCAGCGATTTCTACCGCACCCAGGTGGGCCAGCACTTGCACATAGGCATACAGGCTCTGGAGCTTTTGCGCGACATGCCGCGCGAGCGCCTGCACTCGCGCAAGCTGCGCAGCTTCATAGAAACGGCATTCAAGTAAGTTGCGGCGGCCCGCTTCCGCCTTGGCGGCTACGCCCCGCATGGGAGAAAAGATGAAATCGGTTTATCTGGCGGGCTTCGATGTGTTTCGCCCGGACGCCCGCGAATGGGGCGCGACCATGAAGGACTTGTGCAGCAAGTATGGGTTCATTGGCCTGTACCCCTTGGACAACGAGGCGCCTCGCAGCCTGTCGGGGTCCGAACTGGCCTTATGGATATACCGCGCCAACATTGCCCTGATCCATGAAGCCGACATGGTCGCCGCCAACATGAATGCCTTCCGCGGCGCCGAGCCGGATTCCGGAACCGCCTTCGAGGTCGGCTACGCCGTGGCGCTGGGCAAGCCGGTGTGGACGTATACCGACGACCCGCGGCCGCTGGTGCAGCAGATTCCCGGCATCCGGCAGCCCGTTGGCCCGGTGCATACCGACACCCAGGGCTATACCATCGAGGACTTCGGCCTTAACCTGAACCTGATGGTAGCCTGCAGTACCCAGGTGGTCGTCGGGACGGTGGAGGACTGCCTGAGCGAGATGGCCGCGCACGCCTGACGCCATTTCCAGCTCGTGCGTGTGGCCATGGTTTGTAAGCGCGTGGCTTTAGCTCATGAAACCGGCTGCGCCTTGGCAGCAGAGTTGGCGATGGACATGATGGGGGTAATGGACGATGTGTATCGTTGTGACGATGGGTACTGTTTGCGATGAATCATCCGCCCAGCCCGAATGATCCCGGCCCCCGCCACCCGGCACGCGTCAGAAAATACCCTACACGCCCCGCCACCCGCAACGGCACCGGGCTGTGCGGGCGCGCGGCGGAAAGAATGCATCGCCTCCGTCGATTGCGGGGGGCAATGCGATGGCGACGCTTACTTCTTCCGGGCGGCAATATCCTTTTGTGCCTGGTTGACCAAGTCTTCGCCTATGGTCTTCTTCCATTTGTCGAACACGGGCTTGGTGGCTTTCACGAAGGCGTCGTGCTGTTCGGGGGTCAGGCTGGTGACGGTGACGCCGTGGCTCTCGATGTCTTTCAGCATTGACGGGTCTTCGGGCGTCACGCCTTTGCGGGCAATGACGATTTCCTGCTTGCCGGCCTCGATGGCCGCTTCGCGCACGATCTTGCGGTCGGCTTCGGTCCAGGATTCCCACACTTGCTTGTTCACCACGAACACCAGCGGATCGGCCACGTAGTTCCACAAGGTCAGGTGCTTTTGCGCGACATCGTACAGCTTGGCGCCGGCATAGATGGACAGCGGATTTTCCTGCCCGTCGACCGCGCCGGTGGCCAGCGCCGGCTGCGCGTCGGCCCAGCTCATTTGCGTGGGATTGGCGCCCAGGGCGGTGAAGGTGTCGATGTACAGCGGCGAACCGACCACGCGCAGCTTCATGCCCTTCAGGTCTTCGGGCGCTTTCACATCGCGCTTGGAATTGCTGAGCTGGCGATAGCCGTTTTCGCCCCAGGCCAGCGGCACGACGCCGGCTTTCTCGATGTCCTTGAACAGGGCCTTGCCCACTTCGCCGTGGATGAGCGCGTCGATGGCGGCGTAGTCGGGCATCAGGAAGGGCAGCGAGAACAGATTCAGCTGCTTGACCTGTGGCGACCAGTTGATGGTCGAGCCGATGGCCATGTCGATGATGCCTTGGCGGATGGCGGTGAATTCGCGCGTCTGGTCGCCCTGTACCAGCGAGGTGCCGGGATAGATCTTGATGTTGATGCGCCCATCGGTGCGCTCCTTGACCAGCTTGGACCAGATTTCGGCCCCCTGGCCCCACGGGAAGGTGGTGCCCACGACGATGGACAGCTTGTATTCGGATTTATAGTCGGCCGCATGGGCGGCGGACGTTGCGGCCAGCGCCGCCACCGCGCACGTGATGGCGCCAAGCAATGAACGGATTTTCATGAAGTCTCCTCTCGGGTGTGTCGATGCACGGAAAAGCCGGCGGCGCCATGCCGCCGGCGGATTAAGACGGGGCTTGCTAGAAGCCAAGGTAGCGGGGCAGCCACAGGGCCAGCTCCGGAAACACGATGACCAGTATCAGTACGGCAAGCATCGATGCCAGCAGCCATCCCACCCAGCGCACGGTGCTTTCCATGGGGACCTTGGCGATGCGGCACGACACCATCAGGTTAACCGCCAGCGGGGGCGTGAACTGCCCCACGGCCACCATCAGCGTCAGGATCACGCCGAACCATACCGCGTCCCAGTGATAGGTGTTGGCGATGGGCATGAGCAGCGGCACGAAGATCAGGAAGATGGATATGCCGTCCAGGAACATGCCCAGGATGATGAGCAACACGATCAGCAGCGTCAGCACGCCGTATTCGCCCAAGCCTGAATTGACGATGGCCTGGGTGATGGGATCGATCACGCTAAGGGTGGACAGGGCCCAGGCGAAGATGCCGGCCAGCGTCACCACCAGCATGATGACGGCCGAAAGCTCGGCGGCCTCGCGCAGTATGGTGAACAGATCGCGAACTTTGATGGTGCGATGAATGCACATGCCCACGAAAAGGCCGTAGAAGACCGCCACGACGGCCGCTTCGGTGGGTGTGAAATAGCCCATGCGCATCCCGCCCAGGATGATGACCGGCGCAATCAGCCCCCAGGCCGCTTCGCACAGGCTGGGCCAGAATGGCGGACGGGGCAGGCTGCTTTCCAGGCCGCCCATGTTGTGGCGCCTGGCCAGCCAGACGGCCGGCACGATCAGCGCGATGCCGGACAGGATGCCCGGAACCATGCCGGCCGCGAACAGGGCGGGCACCGACGCCTGCGGCACCAGGATGGAATAGACGATGAAGGCGATGGAGGGCGGGATAAGGATGTCGGTCGAGGCGCCGGCCGCCACGATGCTGGCGGAGAAAGGCTTGGGGTAGCCCGCCCGGGTCATCGCCCCTATCATGACGGCGCCGACCGCCGCGGCGCAAGCCGGCCCGGAGCCCGAGATGCCGCCCAGGAACATGGCCACGGAAATCGCCACCAGAGGCAGCATGCCGGGCCCGCGGCCGACGATGGCAATGGCGAAATTGACCAGCCGGCTGGCCACGCCCGATCGGTCGAAGATGGACCCGACCAGCACGAACATGGGAATGGCCAGCAGCGGATACTTGGCCAGCCCCGCGTAGAAGCTTTGCGGGACCGCCAGCAGGCCGAACCAGTGCGTATCCAGGTTGGACATCACGATGGCCAGGGCGCCCGCGATGCCCAGCGCCACGCCGACCGGCATGCCGATGACCATCAGCACGATGAAGACGATGAACAGCGTGGTGACGATCATGGCGCATCCCGCAGCAGACGGCGCAGCATGCCGGCGATGCGCAGCGCGATGGCGAAGGACAGCACCGGCATCCACATCGAATACCACCAGGTGGGCACGCCGATGGCCGGCGAGGTGTCGCCCCAGTTGTATTCATCGAGCGCCATGCGCGCGGACAGGATGGTGAGCAGCACGAAAAAGGCCAGGACCAGGGAATGACTGACGAGCGCCAGCCGGCGCCGCCTTGCAGGCCTGCCGCCATCGGCGAAGAGCTCGATGCGTATGTGCTGGTTGCGCACGAAGGCCGTTGCGCCGGCCGTCATGGTGAGCACGATGAGCAGGAATACCGAGATTTCCTCAGTCCAGGCAAAGGAGCTGTCCGTCAGGTAGCGGATGAGCACATTGGCAAAGGTGATGAGCGCCAGGGCGGCCATGATCAGCACCGAGATCCAGTCTTCGATTCCAAGCGGTACCTTGACGGGAGGGTCCGCCGTTTCGGGCAGGATGGGTTCGATGGGCTCGTGGTCGGCGTCGTTCGGGGAAGGCATGCAGTGATGTACGGCTGTTTTTATAAGGTAGCCGACATGCTAACGCGCCGCGCCGTTTTTGATAGTCCGGGGTTTCCCGCGTTCAGGGGCAAGGATGGTGGGCAGGAGCCACGCCCGTCGGCGCCGTGAAAGCGCGGCGCGGGGCCGGGGGCCTTGCCAGGGCGCTGGCGGCGCCCTAGCCTTTCTTTGCCGATTTCTTCTTGTCCTTTGGCTTTTTTTCCTTCCCCGCTTGCTTCTTGGGCAGGGCCAGCATGGTGCCCCGGCAGTCGGGGGTGCCGCACAGGCATAGATAGTCCCGGCGCAGCGCCTTGGTGATGCGCCCTTCCATGATCAGGCCGTAATCGTAGAAAAGCTCCTCGCCCGCGGCGATGTCCCGCAGGGCGACGATATGTACCTTCTTGCCGCTGGCGTTCTCCTGCGCTTCGCAATTGGGGCCGCAGGAATGGTTTATCCAGCGCGCATCGTTGCCCTTGTCGCCGCCGTCGATGATCTTGCCGCTGCTGAGCGAGAAGAAAAAGGTATGGAAAGGATCGTCGGGATTGACCGGATGCATGGCATCGGCCTGTTCTGGGGTGATGCGCCTGCCTTTGTACTCGATGATCTGCGTGCCGGCGGGAATGTCGCGGGCGGCGAATACGCCTGTGCCGTGCAAGGTGGACTGCTTGACCAGGTGCCAGGGTTCTGCTGCTTGACTCATAGGAGGGTGTCTGAAGCCGTAGGGAAAAGAGAATAAACTTCTGCAATACCGATATCTTATGCAATAAAGCGCCTTACCGTGAATACTTCTACAGAAACCAGCAGCCGAAACGGCGCGCAAGCGCTGCTTGACACCCTGATCGCCCATGGCGTGGATACCATTTTCGGCTATCCGGGCGGTGCGGTATTGCCTTTGTATGACGCCTTGTATTCGGAGCCGCGCATACGGCACGTGCTGGTCAGGCATGAGCAGGGCGCCATGCATGCCGCCGAAGGCTATGCCCGGTCCACCGGCAAGCCGGGCGTGGTCGTGGTGACGTCGGGGCCGGGCATGGCCAACACCGCGTCGGGCCTGCTCGACGCCATGTGCGACTCGATACCGGTGCTTTGCATCAGCGGCCAGGTGGCCACCAGCGCGATAGGCACCGACGCCTTCCAGGAATGCGATGCCATCGGCATTTCGCGCCCCGTGACCAAATGGAATGCGCAGATCCGCCGTACCGAGGACGTTGCCGGCATGGTGGGCAAGGCGTACCGCCTGACCACATCGGGGCGCCCGGGGCCGGTGCTTCTGGATTTTCCCAAGGACATGCAGATAGGGCTGGTGCCCGAGGCGTCCGCCGGCGAGCCGGCCGAGGCCGAGCCGGGCATTGAAACGGCCGGCCCCGCCACCGAGGCGGCCATCAAGCGCGCCGCCGCGCTGATCGCCAATGCCAAGCGCCCGGTTTTTTACGGCGGCGGCGGCTTGATCAATTCCGGCCTGGATGCCTGCCATGCGTTTACCGCCCTGGTTCAGGACATGGGCGCGCCATGCACCCTGACCCTGATGGGCCTGGGCGCATTTCCCGCCGACGACCCCCTGTTCCTGGGCATGCTGGGCATGCACGGAACGCTGGAGGCCAACCTGGCCATGCACCACGCCGACCTGATCATCTGCGTGGGCGCGCGCTTTGATGATCGCATCACCGGACGGCTTTCGGATTTTTGCCCGCATGCCAGCAAGATCCACCTGGACATCGACCCGGCGTCCATCAACAAGGTGGTCCGCGCCGACGTGGCCCTGGTGGGCGACTGCTACCCCATGCTGCGCGCCTTGCGCAAAGAGATTGGCCAGCTTGCGCCGGACGCCGGCCGGCTGGATGCATGGTGGCAGCGCATCGCGGTGTGGCGCGCCAGGGAATGCCTGAAGGTCGAGCCGTCGCGGGAGCACATCCTGCCTCAGCACCTGATGCAGAGCCTGGACCGGGTGCTGACCGGCACCGACGCCATCATCTCCACCGATGTGGGCCAGCATCAGATGTGGGCGGCGCAATACATCAAGTTCAACCGTCCCAATCGCTGGCTGACCTCCGGCGGCGCGGGAACCATGGGCTATGGCTTGCCGGCCGCCATCGGCGCACAGATAGCGCATCCCGACAAGACCGTCGTGTGCGTCAGCGGCGACGCGTCGGTGCTGATGAACATCCAGGAACTGGCCACCGCAACCCAGCACCAGACGCCGGTCAAGCTGGTGCTGTGCAACAACGGCCACATGGGCATGGTGCGCCAGTGGCAGGAGCTGATACACGACGGGCGCTACAGCCACAGCTACAACGCCTCGCTGCCCGACTTCGTGGCTCTGGCCAAGGCCTTCGGCTGGGGCGCCGCGCGTGTCGAGGACCCGGCCGGGCTGGATGCCGCTTTGGCCGAATGCATGGCTTACCAGGGCCCTTATTTCCTGGATGTGGTGGTGCTGTCGCAGGAGAACTGTTTCCCCATGATGCCGGCCGGCTACGGACACCAGCAGGTCATGCTGTCCGAGGACAACTGGTACGTGGAAGACTAGGGCTCGCCGGCATGCCAGGGAAGGCCTTGCGCGCCGCAGCCATGGAAGCGATATCTAGAAAACCCCAATATTCCCGGGCCTGCGATTCGGGTACAACACTGGGCTTGGCATCACTTTTAATTGTTGGGGACAAAATGCGTAGAACCGGGTTTTTCAAATGCTTGCTTGCCGCAACCGTGGCGGGCGTTTTCGCCGCCGCGCCGGCCATGGCCGAAACGACGTTGAAAATGGCCTATGCCCTGTCGACGAATTCGCATTATGGTGCTGGCGCCGACGCCTTCGCCAAGGCGATCGAAGGCGGCAGCAAAGGGCAGCTCAAGATCCAGCAGTTCCCCAACAGCGCCCTGGGTGGCGAGCGCGAAGTCATCGAAGGCCTGCAGCTGGGCACCATAGACGTGGCCATCGTTTCCACCGGGGCCACGCTGAACTTCGTGCCCAAGACCGGCGTGTTCGACATTCCCTTCCTGTTCCGCGACCTGGCGCATGCGCGCAAGGTGCTCGACGGCGAAATCGGCCAGCAAATGCTTGCGGAATTTCCCAAGCGCGGCCTGATCGCCCTGGCCTGGGGCGAACAGGGCTTCCGCCAGCTCACCAACAATGTGCGTCCGGTGGCCAAGCCGGAAGACGCCAAGGGCCTGAAGATACGCACCACCGAGAATCCCATACACATAGCCGCCTTCCGCGAACTGGGCGTGCTGGCCACTCCCATGGCCTGGCCCGAAGTCGCCACGGCCTTGCAGCAGGGCACGATAGACGGCCAGGAAAACCCTCTGTCGGTCATTGTGTCGGCCAAGCTGCCGCAGTTGCAGAAGTACCTGTCCCTGACGGCCCACGTGTATGGCCCCGCCCTGGTGCTCATGTCGCCCAGCGCCTATGACGGCCTGTCCGACGCCGACAAGGCGATGTTCAAGGCGGCGGGGCACGATGCGGCCGTGGCCATGCGGAACTATGTCGATGCGGTAGAAAAGAGCGGCATCGAGGAAGTCAAGAAGCAGGGCATGCAGGTCAATACCGTGGACCATGCCGCCTTCGTCAAGGCGGTCCAGCCGGTGTATCCCCAGTACTACAAGCAGTTCGGCAAGGAACTGGTCGAGTCCATACAAAATACAAAATAAGCCATGGACACCGGGCACTGACGCGGGGGCTGGCCAAACGCCAGCCCTTGTCGTTCCCGGCGCTTGCGGCATCTCCTGGCTCCCGGTTCGGCACACAAACAGGACAAGGCAGTGACACTCATTCGATTTCTGGATCGTTCCCTCTTTCGGCTGGTTTCGCTCATTACCCAGCTGTTGATACTGTCCGCGGTGGCGGCGGGCTTCTACCAGGTCATCTCGCGCTTCGTTCTGGCATCGCCGGCGGACTGGAGCGAAGCCTGGACCCGCGCCTCGCTGATCTGGACGGTCATGCTGGGCGTGGCCCTGGCCTTCAGGCAGGGAGCCATGCTCAGCGTGGAAATGCTGCACAGCTTTCTGGAACCCCGCAACAAGCGCTGGCTGGAACACCTGATCCTGGTCATATGCGTGGGCTTCCTGGGCTTCCTGGCCTGGGTGGGCGGGCAGATGTCCTGGCGGGTGCGCTTCCAGACCATGCCCAGCCTGGAAGTATCCATTTCGTGGGTGTACCTTGCCATTCCCGTCGGCATGACGCTGGCCATATTGGCCGTCCTGGCCCTCTGGGCCGAAGGGCCGCGCAAGGCGATCGTCGATGACACCGTCATCTGAGGCGCCAGGCGTGGCCGCATATTCTGAACTTGATAACGGACTGAACCGGGTGAAACCATGCCGCAGCTGATGGTTGTTTCAATGTTGCTGTTTTTTACGCTGTCGGTGCCCGTGGCGGTGTCCATAGGACTGGCCAGCATGCTGGGTGTGGCCTACGACGGCATAACCTGGCTGGTGATTGCGCAGCAGATCTACGCCGCCCTGGACAAGTACCCGCTGGTTGCCGTGCCTTTCTTCATTCTTGCCGGCAACCTCATGGAAGCCGGCGGCATCTCCGAGCGCATGGTCGACTTCGCCAAAAGCGTGGTGGGCGGCATGCAGGGCGGCCTGGCTTGCAGCTGCGTGCTGACCTGCATGATCTTCGCCGCCGTGGCGGGTTCCAGCGTGGCCACCACCTTCGCGGTGGGCGCCATCCTGATTCCGGCCATGGTCAAGCATGGCTATCCCAAGCCCTTCGCCGCCTCGCTGCAAGCGTCGGCCGCCGAACTGGGGGTCATCATCCCGCCCTCGATTCCCATGATCCTGTTCGCCGTGTCCACCGACACTTCGGTGGGCGAACTGTTCATCGCGGGGATAGGACCGGGCCTGCTGATCGCGGGCGCATTGATGATCTATGTATGGCTGTATGCCCGCCGGCATGGCTATGGCAAGCAGGACGGCGCGGACCGGCTGGCGCTTTGGCCCGCCTTCAAGCGCGCCTGGCTGGCCCTGCTGATGCCCGGCATCATCCTGGGCGGCATCTACGGCGGCGTGTTCACGCCCACCGAGGCCTCGGCGGTCGCCGTGGTCTATGCGCTGGTGGTGGGGATATTCATCTATCGCCGGCTGACGCTGTCCACCTTGTCCAGGACGCTGCACCGTTCGGTGGTGTCCACGGCGGTCATTATGTTCGTCATCGCCAATGCGGGCGTGTTCGGCTTCCTGCTGAACCGCGCCGGCATTCCGGCGGCTCTGGGCGAATGGCTGAGCCATGTGTTCAACAATGAATACACCTTCCTGATGGGCGTGAACGTGGCGCTGTTCATCATCGGCATGTTCATCGAGACCTCGGCTTCCATCGTGGTGCTGGCGCCCCTGCTGCTGCCGGTGGCGATGCAGTTCGGGTTGGACCCGGCCCATTTCGGCGTAATCATGGTGGTGAACCTGGCGCTGGGCATGGTGACGCCGCCGTTCGGCGTGAACCTGTTCGCCGCCTGCACCGTGGCCAATCTTCCTATCGAGCGGCTGGTGCGATCATTGCTTCCCTTCGTGGGCGTCGTCGTGGCCTGCCTGATGGTGATCACCTATGTGCCCGAGGTTTCCTTGTTCTTCAAGGAACTGGCATATGGCTAAGAGCAGCGCTTATTGATTTCAAGCTGAAAGGGCCGGGCCCTATTTCATATGGAACCCAGCCCTTGCTTGAAGGCCACGACCATCAATGCCGCGGCCTTCCTGGGCCGGCGGATGCCGGCCTTTTTTCCATCGTGTATCAGGCGCCTTTCTTGCGCAGGGCGGCCAGTTCGTCCTGCACGGCCTGCCAGATTTCGGTGCCCACTTCCTTCTTGATCTGCTCATTGACTGGAGCAATCGTTGCGCGCATCTTATCCACATTTTCCGGCGTTGCCACATTGACCTGCATGCCATGCTCCTTCAGCGCGGCAAGGGCCTTGTCGGCCTCCTGGCGTGTGTCCTCGCGCTCGTAGTCGCGGCTGGCTTCGGCCGCCTTCATCAGCACGTCTTTTTCCGCCGCGCTCAGGCCGTCCCACCACTTCTTGCTGGCCGTGACGATCCACGGGCTGTATACGTGGTTGGTGACGCTCAGGTACTTCTGCACTTCATAGAACTTGCTGGACAGGATGGTGTTGAAGGGATTTTCCTGTCCGTCCACCGTCTTGGTTTCCAGCGCCGTGAACAGTTCCGAAAACGGCAGGGGGATGGCATTGGCGCCCAGCTTCCTGAAGGTCTCCAGGAACACGTTGTTCTGCATGACGCGCAGCTTCAGGCCCTGGAAATCCTCGCTGGTCTGCACGGGTTTCTGGCTGTTGGTCAGGTTGCGAAAGCCGTTTTCCCAGTAGACCAGTCCGACCATGCCCTTTTCCTGCAGCTTGTCCTTGATGAGGGTGCCGGTCTTGCCGTCCAGGATCTGGTCGGCCTCCTCGCCGCTGTTGAACAGGAAAGGCGTGTCCCAGATGGCCATTTCGCGGGTAATGCCCACCAGGGTGGCGGTGGAGCCCACCATCATTTCCTGGGCGCCGCCGATCAGCGCCTGCTGCATCTGTATGTCGGAACCCAGCGCGGCCGTGCCGATGGCCCTGACCTTCATCTTGCCGCCGGACAGCTTCTCGACCTGGTCGGCGAAGACCTTGGCGGCGCGTCCCTGGTTCGAGTCCTGGTTCAGGCCATAGCCGAAGCGGATCAGGCGTGACTGGATGTCGGCCGCCTGCGCGGTCAGCGCATGCGAGCCGGCCAGCAGGCTGGCGGCAAGAAATAGGGCTTTCAGTTTCATGGGTTCTCTCCTTTGGATAAGCGGGGCGTAGGTGTTGGCGGCCATCGAGCGGCGGCCGCCTTGCCGTGTTGTTGCGGTTAATGGAGCCAGCGTGCCGGCGCGATGATCAGCTGCGGGAAAATGACGAACAGGATGAGCAGGCCCAGGTAGACCGCCAGGAAGGGCGTGACGCCCCTGATGACGGACTCCATCCTGATGCGGCCCACGCCGGCCACCACATTCAGCACGGTGCCCACCGGCGGCGTGATCAGCCCCAGGCAGCCCACATAGACGAACATGAAGCCGAAATAGATGGGGTCGATATGCGCTTTCATGGCCAGCGGCAGGCATACCGGAGCGAAGATCAGGATGGTGGGCGTGAGGTCCATGGCCGTTCCCACGAACAGCAGGAAAATCACCATCAGCGCCATGAACAGCATGGGCTTGTCCATGATGGGGGCAAACAGGTCGGCCAGCTGGTTGGGCAGGTCGGCCAGCGTGATCATGTAGGCGGCCACGGTGGCGGCTCCGCACAGGAACATGACGATGGCGGTGGTGCTGCTGGTCGAGACCAGTACGCGGTAGCAGTCCGCCCAGCTCATGGCCCGGTATATGAACTTGGCGACGAAGAAGGCATAGACAGCGGCCACCACGGCCGCTTCCGTCGGGGTGAAGATACCCAGCCGGATGCCGCCCAGGATGATGATGGGCATGACGATGGCCCAGGTGCCGTTGGCCAGCGCCTTCCGGCGTTGGTGCCAGTCCGTCTTTTCCATGGAGGGCAATTTGTGCTTGCGCGTGATGGAGCGCCAGGCCAGCAGCAGCGCTCCGCCCATCAGGATGCCGGGGAATACGCCGCTGATGAACAGCTGGCTGATGGAGGTATTGGTGGTGACGCCGTAGATGATGAAGGGAAGCGATGGCGGGATGATGGGGGCGATGATGCCGCCCGAGCTCAACAGGCCGGCGCTGTAGGATTCCGGATAGTTGTTCTGGCGCATCATGGGCAGCAGGATGGTGGATAGGGCCGCCGTGTCGGCGATTGCCGAGCCGCTCATCGAGGCCAGCAGCACCGAGGCGAACACCGCCACGTAGCCCAGCCCGCCCGGTATATGCCCCACAAAGGCGCGGGCCATGTCGATGATGCGCTGGCTGAGCCCGCCGGAATTCATCAATTCGCCGGCCAGGATGAAGAAAGGCACGGCCAGCAGGGGGAAGTTGTCGAAGCCGGCTTGCAGATTCTGCGCCAGCAGCTGGGTATTGAAGAAATCCAGCTGCCACATCAGCGCGACGGCGGAGAGCACCAGCGACAAGGCGATGGACATGCCGATGGCCATGCCGGCGAACAGGACGCCAAGAAACAAAAGGGTGGATTCCATGGCGCTCAGCACCCTTTCCGCGACAGCGGGCGATCGATAAGGATTTCCTTGACCAGCAGCAGTTCCATGACGCAGGCCATGAACAGCGTCGCCGCCGCGGCCAGCGCCAGCGGATAGCCCATGACGGGGCTGAAGCTTTGCATGCCGGCCCATACCTGGTCCCATGACCCCTTGATGACCATGCCGAGAACGATGGCGCCGATGAGATGCGCCAGGTAATACAAGACGGTACGGATGCGCGGGCCGACGCGGTCGATCAGCAGCGTGAAATTCAAGTGCTTGCCTTCGTAGGCGGCCAGGGCGGTTCCCACGCAGACCAGCCACACGAAAAGCAGGCGGGACAGCTCTTCATACAGCACGAAGCCGGTATCGAAGGCGTAGCGCAGCACCACGTTGCTGAATACGGCAATGACCATGATGGTCAGGGTGACCGCCAGAAAGACTTCGGCGGCCTTGTGCAGCAGCGGTTTGGGCCGCTTCGGGGTGGGGATATCTTCAGATGGATTCATGATTCCTCGCATGCAGCCAGCGAGTGGCTGTTTCTAGGATGTCGGCAAGCGCGGCATCGCCGGCGACGCGCAGCAGGCCGGGTTCGCCAAGCGGCGGTTCCAGGGCCTGGAACTGGCTGTCGATGAGCGTGGCGGGAAAGAAATGGGCTGCGCCGCGCCCCGCCACGCGGGCCTGAGCCAGGTCGCGGCCCACGTCCAGCCAGATGAAGCGCAAGCCCGGTACGCGGCGACGCAGCTGATCGCGATAGCTGAGCTTCAGGGCGGAACAACTGAGCAGCACGCCTTGCCGGGCATGCAGGGTCAACTGCCCGCCCAGCGCGTCCAGCCACGATGCCCGGTCGCCGTCGGTCAGGGGAATGCCGGCCTGCATCTTGGCGTGGTTGTCCGCGCTGTGAAAGGCATCGCCCTCGACGAAACACCATCCCAGCGTTTGCGCCAGCGCCTGCGCCACCGTCGATTTGCCGCTGCCCGAGACACCCATGACGACGGCCGCAAGCCGGCGATTTGCGTCCGGCCCGCCAGATGCTTCAAGTGGTTGAGATAGCGCTATCTTTGGCATTGAAAAAAAAGGAGACTTCCGTAAAATGAGTGTTTCAGACAGATTCGGCCCAGGCGCAAGATAGCGCTATCTAACCGCGCTGCACAAGCTAGGGATTACGCTAATGACCCAATCTTCCCCGTATGCCAAAGGCATGGCGCCGCCGGCGAAAAAGGCGCGGGCCCATAGCCGCGCCACAGGCCGCGTCACCTTGTCGGATGTGGCGGCCGTGGCGGGCGTCAGCCCCATTACCGCATCGCGCGTGGTCAGCGGAAAGACCAATGTGGATTCGGACATGGCGGCGCGGGTGCGGGCGGCGGTGGATAAGCTGGGTTATCGGCCGGATCCGTCGGCGCGCGCCCTGGCGTCCGCCAAGAGCACCCATGTGGTGGTGCTGATACCCATGCTGTCCAATACCCTCTTCACCGATCTGCTGGAAGCCATACAGGAATCCATGTGGGAGGCGGGCTACCAGGTCTTCGTGGGCATCACGCGCTACCAGCCCGAGCGCGAGGCCGCCCTGCTGGAAAGCTACCTCTCGCATCGTCCCGCCGGCATCATCCTGACCGGTCTGGACCGCGATGAAAGCCAGCGCAGGCTGGTCAGGGACAGCCGGACACCCTGCGTCCACGTCATGGAGCTCAGCGCGGATCCATCGCTGCATTGCGTGGGCTTTTCGCAGGATCAAGCCGCAAGGCGGGTGGTCGGGCACCTGCTCGAGCGCGGCCGCAAGAAAATCGCCTTCGTCGGCGCCCAGCTGGACCCGCGCACCATGGAGCGTGCCGAGGGCTTTCGCGCCGCTTTGCAAGAGGCGCGCTGCTACGACCCGGCCCTTGAAATTCTTCGGGCCGAGCCCTCGTCCGTGGCGCTGGGGGCCGAAACCTTCAGGCAGCTGTTGACGCGGCATCCCGACATCGACGGCCTATTCTTTTGCAACGACGATCTCGCCCACGGCGGCTTGCTGGAAGCCTTGCGCATGGGCATTCCGGTGCCGGACCGCTTGAGCGTGGTGGGTTTCAACGATCTGCCGGGCAACGAGCAGATGCTTCCCTCGCTGACCAGCCTGCGCACGCCCCGGCGCGAAATCGGCCTGACGGCGGCCCAGATGCTGTTGCGCCTGATGCGCAAAGAGCCCGTTCCCGAAACGGCGGTGGACCTGGGCTTCGAGCTGATGGTGCGCGCAAGCAGCTGAGTGGCGGCATGGGCGCATCCGCCCTCGGGCATGGCCCGTCAATGAAAAAGGCCCGGCAAGCCATGGCTCGCCGGGCCGGATCGGATGCTCCGACTAACGGTTTCAAAACGGCGGATCGTCGTCCCCCGCCGTGGCCGCAGGCGCTTTGGCCGCCTTCTTTGCAGCCGTCTTGCCGGCGGCCTTCTTGGCGGCGGTCTTGCCTGCCGCTTTGGTCGCCGTTTTGGCGGCGGTTTTCTTGGCGGCGGTTTTCGTGGCTTTCTTTGCCGTGGACTTGGCCGCCGTTTTGCCGGCCGTCTTCGCCGCGGTCTTGCTGGCCGTCTTGGCCGCCGTCTTGCGTCCGGGCTTCTCGGGCCGGGGCTCGAACTCGAAGCCGATCTTGCCGTTTTCCTGCTTGACCAGGTAGGCCTTGAACTTGCGGTTGGTGCGGCTGGATACGAAGCCGTCCAGCAGGTCGGTCTTGCCTACGCTCAGCAGCTTGCCAACCTGCTCGGCCGAAATCTCCTGCTGGAGAATCATTTTGCCCGTGCGGAAGTCGCAGGTCTTGTCCGGGCCAACGGATTTCTCGCAGACATAGTTCATGCCGTACTCGAACACCTTGCCGCCGCACTTGGGGCATGTTCCCACGGGAGTGTGCCCCGAGAAGTCCACGGGCTCGGTGTCTTCGTCGTCTTTCTGGCCGAAGTCGAACTCCAGCTTGTATTCATCGGTGATGCGCAGCAGCGCAGCAAAAGGCCGGCCCATCTTGCTGATGAAGCCGGGCAGCGGCCCCAGCTCGCGCCTGGTCAGCAGCTCTTCCACTTCCGGGATCTCGAAAGTGCGTCCGCCGGGATGCTTGCCTATGGAGAAATCGCAGCTGGTGCAGGCGTAGCGACGGTAGTTTTCCTTTACCACCCCGCCGCATTTGGGGCAGGGCGTGCTCAAGGTGGCGTAATCGCCGGGCACGGTATCGCGCTCGTATTCCTTGGCCCGCTTGACGATGACCTGGGTCATCTGCGCGATTTCGCGCATGAAGGCGTCGCGATCCAGCTGGCGCTGCTCGATCTGCTTCAGGCGGTGCTCCCACTCGCCGGTCAGTTCCGGCGATGTCAGTTCGTTGACGCCCAGCCCCGACAACAGGGTCATGAGCTGGCGCGCCTTGGCGCTGGGGATCAGGTCGCGCCCTTCACGCCGCAGATAGCCTTCATTGAGCAGGCCTTCGATGATGGCCGCGCGCGTGGCCGGCGTGCCCAGGCCGCGCTCGGACATGGCTTCGCGCAGCGCCTCGTCGTCGACCAGCTTGCCGGCGCCCTCCATGGCCGAGAGCAGGGTAGCCTCGGTGAAGTGCGCGGGAGGCTTGGTGGCCAGGCCCTTGGCTTCGACCTCGTCGGTCTTGACCGTTTCACCGTCGGATACGGCGACCAGGTTGGTGTCGTCGCCTTGCGCTTCGCGCCCGTAGATGGCCAGCCAGCCCGGCGCCACCAGCACCTTGCCCTCGGTCTTGAAATGGTGCCCCGAAACCTCGGTAATGCGGGTCGTCAGACGGAACTCGGCGGCGGGGAAGAAAACCGACAGGAAGCGCTTGGCCACCAGATCGTAGATCTTGCCTTCCGCTTCGCTGAGCTCGCGCGGGATCTGCAAGGTGGGAATGATGGCGAAGTGATCCGACACCTTCTTGTTGTCGAAGATGCGCCGGTTGGGCTTGACCCACTTCTGCTTGCATATCGTGTCGGCGAAAGGACGCAGGCCGGCGGCCGCGCCGGAGCCGCCTTCGGATAGGGCTTCCATGGTCTGCTGGACGGTATGCAGGTAGTCTTCGGGCAGGTAGCGCGAATCGGTACGCGGGTAGGTCAGCGCCTTGTGGCGTTCGTACAGCGTTTGCGCCAGCGCCAGTGTGGTCTTGGCCGAGAAGCCGAAGCGCGAGTTGGCCTCGCGCTGCAGCGAGGTCAGGTCGAAGAGCGCCGGCGACATCTGGGTGGACGGCTTGGATTCTTCGGTGACCCGCCCGGGCTGGTCGCGACAGGCCGTGACGATGGTTTGCGCGGCCGGCAGGGACCACAGCCGGGAGTCGCGCTGTTCCGGGTCGCGCTCGTCGCGGACGAACTTGGGGTCGAACCAGCGGCCGCTATAGAAACCCGCCGCGGCGACGAAGGTGGCATGCACTTCCCAGTAATCGCGCGAAACGAACTTGCGTATGCGCTCCTCGCGTTCGGCCACGATGGCCAGGGTGGGGGTCTGAACCCGGCCCACCGGTGTCTTGAAGAACCCGCCGTCCTTGCTGTTGAAGGCCGTCATGGCGCGTGTGCCGTTGATGCCCACCAGCCAGTCGGCCTCGGCGCGCGACCGCGCGGCGGCTTCCAGGGGCTTCATGGTGTCGTCTTCGCGCAGGTTGCCGAAGGCCTCGCGTATGGCGGCCTGCGTCATGGATCGCAGCCACAAGCGCTTGACCGGCTTCTTCACGCCCGAGAATTGCACGATGTACCGGAAGATGAGTTCGCCCTCGCGGCCCGCGTCGCAGGCGTTGATGATGGCATCGACATCCTTGCGCTTGAGCAGCTTGACCAGCAGCTTGAGCCTTTCGGTCGAGCGCTTGTCGGTGGGACCCAGCTCGAACTGCGGGGGGATGACCGGCAGATGGGCGAAACTCCATTTTCCGCGCACGGGATCATTGGGGGCGACCAGGCTGAGCAGATGCCCTATGCTGGAGGCAAGCACATACTGTTCGCTTTCGAAGTAGTCGCCCTCCCGGGTAAAGCCTCCCAGGGCGCGGGAAATATCCAGAGCTACCGAGGGTTTCTCGGCAATAATGAGCGTTTTATTCATGAGTTTCCAATTACTGCGTTTCAGCAGCGATAGCGCGGATAATACGAGGTGGGAATCGCACTATGCAAGTCGAGGGTCATAAAAGCAGCCCCATGCCGGGTGGCGATTGGGCCGGTTTCCTGCGTAAATCGGCCCTCGCGCTGGCCTGTCTGCTGCTTGCCAGCGCACTTGTCTGCTGGGTAGCGGCAAACTGGGAGTATGCCAGCATTCTCCAGAAGCTGGCCGGCGGCCAGTTGGCCCTTGTTGCGCTGGTGGCGGCAAGCTGGCTGCTGGGCGATAGGCCCGGACCCGGCGGAAACCGCAATTTCTCGGTTTCTGCCCAGCTTGCGGGACTGGCGGCCCTGATGCTCGGGGCGCTGCTGGCGCTGATCGGCCAAATATATCAGACGGGAGCGGATGCCTGGACGCTGTTTATCGGGTGGCTGGCGTTGCTGCTTCCCTGGCTGCTTGTGCTGCGCACGGTGTTTCTGGGCCTGCTGTGCGCGTCGCTGCTCAATGTGGGCCTGGCCTTGTACATGGATGCCCGGGGCGGGTGGGCGTGGTTCGCTTCTTCATCGGCCTGGCTGGAAACCGGTGTCTTGCTGACGCTGGCCAACGGCGTCTTGGTGTGGATCTGGGAGCGCCATATCCTTCTTCTGGACGACGGCTGGCGCATCGGGCCGCGCGCGCTGGCGTCCGCCGCCGCGGCCTGGCTGGTGGTTGCCGCCCTGGCCAGCCTGGATACGGGCGCGGGTCCAGCGTTGCTTGTCGTGCCGGGTCTTGCCGCCTGCGCCTTCCTGTACAAGGTATACGCCGCCCGGCTCCCGGATCTGGCCATGGTCAGCCTGGCGGCGGCGGTCGCGATGCTGCTGGCGGCGATTCTGCTGCTGTCCTGGGTCGATTCCGAATTCGCCCTCCTGGCGATCATTGCCGTGCTGCTGGGGCTGACCGTGCTGTTCATGCGCCGCCTGCGCGGCTTGTTGTCCCAGCGCGGCGCGGATCGGACGGATGCCGCGCCGGCGGCGGAAGAACCCTGGTTCATCGTCCTGTTCCGCCTGGCCGCCATGGGCGTGACGGCCTTGCTGATGGTCGCCTTTCTCGTCGTGGTGCTGGACCTGGATGTGGAACGGCTGTGGATCCCGGGGGTGCTGTCCTGTGCCGGCGGGCTATTGCTCCGGCAAACCGTTGCGCAGCGGTATATCGACGAACTGGGCCTGGCACTGACGGCTGCGGGTTTGATCATGACCGGTATCGGCCTGTTTGCCCTGGAGGACTTCTCTCCCTTTGCCCGCGCGTGGCTCTTGCTTGCCTTGGGGGTGCTGCTGTATCGCTGGTCCGGCAACGCCGCCTTGCGTTTCCTGACCGCCTTCATTGCGCTGGCGCTGGCTTCATGGCTGACCTGGCCCGAAACCAGCCGTTACGACCTGTGGGATGTTACAGGCAGCGGCCGGGTCTGGACGTACTTTCCCGCCTACCTGCGCTTGTGGTGGCTGGCGGTGGCGGCCATTCTGGCATTGGCCGTGGGAAGCCGGCGGCGCGACCCCGCTTTTTGGCTGCCTTTGGCCTGGGCGTTGATTTGCCTGACCCAGCTGATTGCATGGCTGGCCCCGGCGCCCGCCCTGCAGGCCATGCCGGATGCCTGGCTGCAGGCGCCGGGCCTGCTGATTCTTTGGCTGGCATGCGCGGCCTTGCCCGTTGTTGCGCTGGGCGCCTTGCTGTGGCGCGCGAATCGCCTGCCCGCCGGCCTGCGTCGTGGCGCGCCGGCCGCGCTGGCGGTGGCCAGCCTGGGCTGGATGGGCGCGCCCGGCGTCTCCATGGCGCTGCTTTGGCTGATCCTGGCTTATGCGCTGGCACAGCGGACCTTGGTGGTCTTCGGCGTGCTGGCCTTGCTGGCCTACCTGGGCCGTTTTTACTATCAACTGGACTCCACCCTGCTGCATAAATCCCTGGTGCTGGGCTTGACGGGAACCTGGCTGCTGCTGTCCTGGCATGTCCTGGGCCGTGGCGCCCGCCGCCACATCGGGTCGGAGCCGTGCCCCCAGGTTTCATCCGTCGCCGCCATGCCTGATCCGGCCGAGCCGGCGGGAACAGCGGGCTCGGCCGCGATGGAACGCCGGCCCGTCCCGCCCCATGGCCTTTCAGAAGGTGTTTCGCCGCGCATGCGCGCATTGGGACTGCTTGCGGGCCTGATCGCCGCCTTGGGGCTGGCCAATGCGGAAATCTACCGCAGCGAGCGGATACTGGCCCAGGGCCAGCCGGTGGTGCTGGCCCTGGCGCCGGTGGACCCGCGCTCGCTGATGCAGGGCGACTATATGGCCCTGCGCTTCGACGTTGCCGACCAGTTGCCCCAGGCGCTGGGCCTTGCACCGGCCCCGGTGGCCGAGCGGGTCGAGGCCCGGCGCGGCGGCTATCTGCTGCTGGAGCCGGATCGGCGGGGCGTGCACCGCCTGGCGGCCGTGTTGGCCGATCCGGACGCCAGGGAGGGCGGCAAGACAGTGCCCGAGGGGGCGGGCGATGCCGCTTCGGCTATTCTGGAATTCCGCTTGCGCCATGGGGTCGCGCAGATAGGGGCCAATGCCTGGTTCTTCCCCGAAGGGCAGGCCGGGCGCTATGCGCCGGCCCGATTCGGCGAATTCCGCGTCGACCGGCACGGAAGGGCCCGGCTGCTGCGCCTGCTCGACGAGCAGCTCGCACCCCTGCCTCATTGACAGAATGATCAGCGTGGTCAGTGGGCTTGCAAGCCGTAGCGGGCGGCCCACTGGCGTTGCGCCGTTTGCCAGAAAGAAGGCGGATCGGCGGCGTCGACGGCCTCGAAGCCCAGCGCCTCCCAGGCGCGGTTCAATGTATTCATGGGTTGGGACAGATCCATGGCGGCCGCATGATTCTGCTTGGACAGCTTGCGGCCCGTCTCGTCCCGCAGCAAGGGCACGTGCATGACCTGCGGATAGGAAATGCCCAATTGCCGCGCCAGCACCCTCTGCCTGGCGGTCGAATCAAGCAGATCCGCGCCCCGCACGATATGCGTAATGCCCTGTTCCCCGTCGTCCACGACGACCACCAGTTGGTAGGCCCACAGGCCGTCGGCGCGCTTGACGATGAAGTCGCCTGTTTCGGCGGCCACATCCTGTTCCTGGGGCCCATGCCATCGATCCTGGAAGCGCTCTATGCCCGGCGGCACCCTGAGACGCCAGGCGCGCGCGGACCGGCCGGGAGGCAGGCCGTGCCGACAGGTGCCGGGATAGGCGCCCTCCGGCGGCAGCTCCTGGCGCGTGCAGGCGCATCCATAGACCCGGTCCTGGGCGGCCAGGGCGTCGAACGCGTTCTGGTACAGCCCAAGGCGCTGGGACTGCCACACAGGCGGACCGTCCCATTGCATGCCCAGGGCGGTCAATTGCTGCATGATGAATCTGTCGGCGCCCGGGACCACCCTGGGCGTATCGATATCTTCGATGCGCAGCAGCCACTCGCCGTGATGGACGCGCGCATCCAGGAAACTGGCCATGGCCGCCAGCAGCGAGCCGTTATGCAAGGGGCCGCTGGGGCTGGGGGCAAAACGCCCGCGATAACGGCTTTCGCTACCTTGGGAATGCGGCATCATGCAACCGGGAGCCTGGTTTAATGCGACAGGCGGGTGTGATCGTCGGCCAGGAGTTCTTCGAATACCAGATGGTCGACCTCGGCTTCCTGGCTCCAGAGGACCATGAGGGCGATGATCTTGATCTTGGCCAGCGAAATGGGCGATTCGTTGGTGGCTTCCGCGCGCTCGATGAGGATTTCGCGCAGCACGGTGGGCAGCACGCCGGAGTTTTCCAAGAAGGTGATGAAGCCTATGGCCTGCGTGCCCAGTGTCTGGTACTCGTGGTCGGTGAAGACGCGCCGGCTGTCGCCTTGAGGGTTTTGCGCAAGCTGGCCGCATTGTTCGGTGGTTTCCGCCAGGCCATGCAGCCAGCCCAGGGCATCGTTGATGTCTTCGTGCTCGAAGCCTACGGCGGCCAGTTTGTGCGCAAGCACATCCGCTTCGGGGCACGCTTGCGGTGTATAGTAGGTTTCGAATAAATAAACCAAAATATCGAACATATGGATGCGATTCCGGTTGCCGTGTGTGAAAGTCAGTAAATAAGAAGGTTAACCGAAAGTTATAAACGACTGTACGCTGATTTTTTCCCAGCGGCAACCGCAGCATGTTGCTGCAAACATACGCTTGCGGGCAGGGGCTTGGCCGGACGCACAGACATGGTTCCATCCGGGACATGAGGGGTGAGCATGGAAGAGCTGAGGTTGCGGGAGCGCGAAGCGGGTCTGGTCCCAGAGGCGTTTTGCATTGCCCCGGCGGCGGTCGCGGGCGGTTTGTCGCAGGACATCGACACGCCCAGCCTGGTGCTGGATCTGGATGCGTTCGAAGACAATCTGCGCACGATGCAGGTGCTGGCCGAGCGGCACGGCGTTGCGCTGCGGCCCCATGCGAAGGCGCACCGCTGTCCGGAAATCGCGCTGCGCCAGGTGGCGCTGGGGGCAGCGGGCATCTGCTGCCAGAAAGTCGCCGAGGCGGTGCCTTTCGTGCAGGCGGGATTGCGCGACATCCACATCAGCAACGAGATTGTGGGAGAGCCCAAGCTGCGCTTGCTGGCGCAATTGGCCAGGAAGGCGCATATCACGGTCTGCGTTGACCACCCGGTGGCCCTGAAGGCGCTTTCGGCCGCCATGGCGGCGCATGGCGCCTCGGTGGGCGTCCTGGTCGACGTGGATGTGGGGCAGAAGCGCTGCGGGGTCCAGACGCCCGACGAGGCCGTGGCGCTAGCCGGGCTGGCCCAGTCCCTGCCCGGTGTCGGCTTCACGGGCATCCAGGCTTACCACGGCGGCTTGCAGCACAAGCGATCGCTGGATCAGCGCCGGAAGTCCTGCGACAAGGCGGCGCGCCTTATCCGCCGGTACCTGGATGCGCTGGAGCGCGCCGGAATCGCCTGCCCGGTTGTCACGGGCGGCGGCACGGGCACGGCGGTGTTCGATGTGGCCAGCCAGGTCTATACGGAAATCCAGTCGGGCACGTATGCGTTCATGGACACGGACTATGGAAGCATAGACTGGGGCGAGGCGCTGGCTTTTCGGCACAGTCTGTTTCTATTGGGCACGGTGATGAGCACTCCGACTGCGGATCGCGCGATCATGGACTTCGGGCTGAAGTCGACCAGCGCGGAAAGCGGCGCGCCGCAGCCGGTGGGTTGGCCGGGGCTGCGCTGTGTGGCGGTGCATGACGAGCACAGTATCCTGCAGGCGGATGATGCGAAGAATCTGCCTGTGCTGGGCGACAAGATCCGCCTGATCCCCGGGCATTGCGATCCTACGTTCAATTTGCACGACAGCGTGGTGGCGGTGCGCGGGGATCGGGTCGAGGCGATATGGGCGATCAGCGCTCGGGGGCTTAGCCGGTAAACGTACTCGGCTTTTTATCTATTTTCTTTTTTATGCGCTGGCTTGGCATGTGAGCCGGGTTCTTTATCTGGTTCTTGAGGCAGGCGTGCTGGCGCAGGCCGGGGCGGGCTCACCGTCCGCGGTCCCGTTCCGGGACTACTCGCGTTTCTGGCCGCTGGCGGGGCGGCCGTGAAACTCGCAACGTTGACAGCCCCCCGGGCTGTCAACACCCGTGTTGCTCGAGCAGTCACGGCCTTGCCTCCCCGCCAGCGGCCAGAAACGCGACGCTCCCGAATTCGCCAGCCCCGGCCTGCGCCAGCACGCCTTTGCATCAGAGGCTGATGATGGATGTTGACCCCGGTCGCTTGAAGGGTTTCTGGTCGAGGTGGTCTGTTTGGCGATGTCCCGCCTGAGGGTATCTGCACGATCTGTTTGAAGCGATTCGGAGGACCTTGCTATCGTCATTGCATCGCCGTGTTGATGAGAGATGGTCAAGTGAACAGCTTGCCGCTAACTGCGATTCGGCAGTGGCGAATGGCCCCAGTGACGAATTGCCTCATCGATGTGGTCGCCTCGTAGCGATGCCGTAGCGCTGGCCGGCAGGCGATGATAACTTGCTCACCAGCAGGGGACTGTAAGCTCCATCTGACCGCGGCTAGGCCCACACAGCCCAGGCACCCGCCGTTACTCGCCGATGGAAATCAGCTCCGCCCCGTCCGTCACCTGATCGCCGACCTGGAAGAACACCTCCTCGACCGTACCGTCGGACGGCGCCGTGATCGTGTGCTCCATCTTCATGGCCTCCATCACCAGCAGCGTATCCCCACCCCTCACCGTGTCGCCCGCCTTCACCGATATCGAAATGATCTTGCCGGGCATCGGCGCCGTCAGGCCGCCATCATGGCCGCCCGCGTCGTCCTCCGCATGCGCGACCGCATCGTGGATCTGCAGCTTATATACGCCGCCGTCGCAAAAGACGTGAACCATTTCCCGGCTCACCACCACCGTACCCGATGCGTCCGCGCCGTCCAGCCGGATGCGGACATCGTAGCGTCCGGGCGCGGCGGCGCTTGCATCCCATTCGAACGAGCTCGCCGCCTGGCCGGAATACCTCCAGTCGGGGCCATCGCGTTCGATCTGGACCTCTCGCAGCGCATCCTGATCCAGCAGGCCGAAGACCTGCCGGTAGCGTCCTGTCACCCGCCATCCATCGGCTTGTGCCCAGGGATCGACATGGGCCTTGTTCTGGCGTGATGACGAATGGACCAGGCCGCGGCTGGCCAGCAGGGCGGCGATCGCCAGAGCCATCACGCTGTCGGGAGCTTCGTCCGCGGGCGGGAACAGGCTATCGTGCTGCCGCTCGATCAGGCCCGTGTCCAGGTCCGCCTGGGCGAAGGCCGGGTCCAGCATCAGGCGGCGCAGGAAGGCGATATTGGTTTGCACCCCCACGCTCCGGATTTCGCCCAGCGCCTGCACCATGCGCGCGCGGGCCTGCTCGCGGTCGGCGCCCCGGACGATGAGCTTGGCGATCATGGGGTCGTAGAACGGAGTGATCGTATCGCCGGCCCCTACTCCGCCGTCGACCCGTATGTCGCCGTTCTGGAAGGCCGCATGCGGGGGGAAGACCAGCGTGTCCAAGGTGCCGATCGACGGCAGGAAGCCCTTTTCGGGGTTCTCGGCATAGATGCGAGCCTCGATGGCGTGGCCGGTGATGGCCAGGTCTTCCTGGCGCAGCGGCAGCGGTTCCCCCGCCGCGATGCGCAACTGCCATTCCACCAGGTCGTGCCCGGTAATCATTTCAGTGACCGGATGTTCCACCTGCAGGCGGGTGTTCATCTCCATGAAATAGAAACGGCCGTCGGGCTCGGCAATGAACTCCACCGTGCCGGCGCCCACGTAGTTGACGGCGCGCGCCGCCGCCACGGCGGCCTCGCCCATGGCGCGGCGGCGTTCCTCGGTCATGCCGGGGGCGGGCGCCTCTTCGATGACTTTCTGATGGCGGCGCTGCACCGAGCAATCGCGCTCGAAAAGATAGACGCAGTTGCCATGCGTGTCGGCAAAGACCTGGATCTCGATATGGCGCGGCTTTTGCAGGTAGCGTTCGATCAGCACCTTGTCGTCGCCGAAGCTGCTGGCCGCCTCGCGCTTGCACGATGCCAGCGCCTCGGCGAATGCCGCGCTGTTTTCGACGATGCGCATGCCCTTGCCGCCCCCGCCCGCACTGGCCTTGATGAGCACCGGGTAGCCCATGGCGTCGGCTTGCTGCTGAAGAAAGCCGGGATCCTGATTGTCGCCGTGATAGCCCGGAACCAGCGGCACGCCGGCTTTTTCCATCAGTGTCTTGGCGGCCGACTTGCTGCCCATGGCGGCAATCGCGCTGTTGGGCGGTCCCACGAACACGATGCCGGCGTCGGCGCAGGCCTGGGCGAAGGCCTCGTTCTCGGACAGGAAGCCGTAGCCCGGGTGTATGGCCTGCGCGCCCGTGCGCCGGGCGGCTTCCAGGATGGCATCGCCGCGCAGGTAGCTGGCGCGCGGTTCGGACCCGCCGATATGGACGGCCGTATCGCAGGCCGCGACGTGGCGCGCATTGGCGTCGGCATCCGAATAGACGGCCACGGTGCGCAAGCCCATGCGATGCGCCGTCGCGGCCACGCGGCAGGCGATTTCCCCGCGGTTGGCAATCAGTAAAGTGGTGAACACGTCGACTCCTTGGGATTACATGCGGAACACGCCGAAACGCGTGTCTTCGATAGGCGCATTGAGCGCGGCCGACAGGCCCAGGGCCAGCACGCGCCGGGTATCGGCCGGCATGATGATGCCGTCGTCCCACAGCCTTGCGGTGGCGTAATAGGGGTGTCCTTCTTTCTCGTATTGTTCGCGTATGGGGGCCTTGAAGGCCTCTTCCTCGCCGGCGCTCCAATTGCCCCCCTTGGCCTCGATGCCGTCGCGGCGCACCGTGGCCAGCACGCTGGCCGCCTGCTCGCCGCCCATGACCGAGATGCGTGCATTGGGCCACAGGAACAGCAGGCGCGGGCTGAACGCGCGGCCGCACATGCCGTAATTGCCGGCGCCGAACGAGCCGCCTATGAGGACGGTGAACTTGGGCACCGACGCGGTCGAGACCGCCGTGACCATCTTGGCGCCATGGCGGGCGATGCCCTCGTTCTCGTACTTGCGGCCGACCATGAAGCCGGTGATGTTCTGCAGGAAAACCAGCGGAATCTTGCGCTGGCAGCACAGCTCGATGAAGTGGGTGCCTTTTTGCGCCGCCTCGGAAAACAGGATGCCGTTGTTGGCGACGATGCCCACCGGCATGCCGTGCAGGTGGGCGAACCCCGTCACCAGGGTGGTGCCGAAGCGCGCCTTGAACTCGTCGAACTCCGAACCGTCGACGATGCGGGCGATGACCTCGCGGACGTCGTAGGGCTTGCGCGTGTCGTTCGGGATGATGCCGTTCAGTTCCTGCGGATCGTACAGCGGTTCGGCGTAGGCCTTGCGCTGCAGCTGGACGGGCTTGTGGTGATTGAGCCGGCCGATGGCGTTGCGTGCCAGCTGCAGCGCGTGCAGGTCGTTGTTGGCCAGGTGGTCGGCCACGCCCGACAGCCGCGTATGCACGTCGCCGCCGCCCAGGTCTTCCGCCGTGACTTCTTCGCCGGTGGCCGCCTTGACTAGCGGCGGGCCCCCCAGGAATATCGTGCCCTGGTTCTTGACGATGATGGACTCGTCGCTCATGGCGGGTACATAGGCGCCGCCCGCCGTGCACGAACCCATGACCACGGCGATCTGGGCGATGCCCTGGGCCGACATGGTGGCCTGGTTGTAGAAGATGCGCCCGAAGTGGTCGCGATCGGGAAAGACCTCGTCCTGGTTGGGCAGGTTGGCGCCGCCGGAATCGACCAGGTAGATGCAGGGCAGCCGGTTCTGCTGCGCGATCTCCTGCGCCCGCAAATGCTTCTTGACCGTCAAGGGGTAATAGGTGCCGCCCTTCACCGTGGCGTCGTTGCAGACGATCATGCATTCGGTGCCGGCCACGCGCCCTATGCCCGTGATGATGCCCGCGCCCGGCGCGGCGTTGTCGTATACGTCATGCGCCGCTAGCGGAGAAAGCTCCAGGAAGGGTGTGCCGGGATCCAGCAAGCGCTCGACACGATCGCGCGGCAGCAGCTTGCCGCGCGCCAGGTGTTTGGCGCGCGCGGACTCGCTGCCGCCTTGCGCGGTCGACAACAGCTTGTCGCGCAGGTCGTCCACTTGTTCCTGCATGGCGCGGGCATTGTCGATGAATGCCTGCGAGCGGGGATTGATACGGGATACGATGACGGGCATTGCAATTCCTAGATGAACAAAGAAGGACGCCGGCCGGCGAAGGCGCGGCGCCTGGGGGCCTCTGGATACGTTCGAGCGGCAAGCGGGCGCATGCGGCGCGAAGAGGTGTACGGAAGCCCCTGCCGGCGGCTTCAGGCCATTTCGATGGCCAGGGCAACGGCTTCGCCGCCGCCTATGCACAGGGATGCGATGCCGCGCTTGCCGCCGGTCTTGCGCAGCGCGCCGACCAGGGTGGTCAGCAGACGCGCGCCCGATGCGCCGATGGGGTGGCCCAGGGCGGTGGCGCCGCCATGGATATTGACCTTTTCATGGGGCAGCTTCAGCTCGACCATGGCGGCCATCGTGACCACCGCGAAGGCTTCGTTGATCTCGTACAGATCCACGTCGTCGGCCGACCAGCCGGTCTTGGCAAAGAGCTTCTGGATCGCTCCGACCGGCGCGGTCGTGAACCAGCCGGGCTCTTGCGAATGCTGGGTGTGCCCGACAATGCGGGCCAAGGGCGTTGCGCCCAGCTTTTTCGCCGTCGATTCGCGCATCAGCACCATGGCGGCGGCGCCGTCCGAAATGGACGATGAGTTGGCGGCGGTAACGGTGCCGTCTTTCTTGAACGCGGGCTTGAGGGTTGGAATCTTCTCGGGCATGGCCTTGGTTGGCGCTTCGTCGGTATCGATCACGGTGTCGCCCTTGCGGCCGGCCACGGTAACGGGGGTGATTTCCCATTTGAAGCTGCCGTCTTCCGTGGCGGCGCGTGCGCGACGCAGGGATTCCAGCGAGAAAGCGTCCTGTTGTTCGCGCGTAAAGGTGTATTTGGCCGCGCAATCCTCGGCGAAGACGCCCATGGCCGTGCCGCGCTGGTAGGCGTCTTCCAGGCCGTCCAGGGCCATGTGGTCGTAGACTGTGGAATGGCCGTAGCGATAGCCCTGGCGGCCGCGCAGCAGCAGGTAGGGGGCATTGCTCATGCTTTCCTGGCCGCCCGCCACGACCACGTCGGCGCTGCCGGCCGCGATGATGTCATGGCCGAACATGGCGGCCTTCAGGCCGGAGCCGCAGACTTTGTGGATGGTGGTGCAGCCCACGCCCAGCGGCAGGCCAGCGCCCAGCGCCGCCTGGCGTGCCGGAGCCTGGCCCTGGCCGGCTTGAAGGACATTGCCCATGATGACTTCGTCGACGGCCTTGCCGTCGATGCCGGCGCGCTCGATGGCGGCCTTGATGACGATGGATCCCAGCTCATGCGCGGACAGGCCGGACAGGCTGCCCATCATGCCGCCCATGGGCGTGCGGGCGACGGAAACGAGAACGATAGGGTCAGACATGATGTGCTCCTGATAGCTACATTGAATAAGTGGCGCCCGCTGAATGCCGGGCGGCTGAAACATGAAGGCGGCGATCGTCCTCATAGGGGAAGATGTCTTCGATCCGGCCCTGGGCCGCGCGCTCGCGGCAGGCCTGCCACCAGTGTACGTCCAGCAGGTCGGCATGGTGCCGCATGAAGGCGTCCCGCACGCGCGGGTCGCCCAGCAGGAACGTACTGAACTCCTCGGGGAAGACGTCGTTCGCGCCGACGGGATACCAGGGCTCCCCCGAGAGCTCGGCCTCTGGATAGGGCGCGGGTGGAATGCGGCGAAAGCGCATCTCCGTCATGCGCTGGATTTCATCGTAGTCATAGAATACGACCCGGCCCAGGCGGGTCACGCCGAAATTCTTGAACAGCATGTCGCCGGGAAATATATTGGCGGCGGCCAGCTCGCGTATGGCGTCGCCGTAGCGCTTGACGGCCCGCTCCAGCACGGCGTCCGAGGCGCGCGCCAGAAACAGGTTCAGCGGCGTCATGCGCCGTTCGATGTATACATGGCGCAGGACGATGAGTTCGCCGGTTTCCTCCAGGAGGCTGGGAATCTGTTCGCGCAGTTCAGCCAGCAGCCTGTCCGAGAACCGCGCGCGCGGCAGCGCGACCTGCGAGTACTCCCAGGTGTCGGCCATGCGCCCGGCGCGGTCGTGCTTCTTCACCAGTTGATACTTGCGCCGCACGGTGGCGTGATCCATGCCGTCCTTGGCGATGCGGTCGCGTATCAGCTTGAAGACGTAGGGATAGGATGGCAGGGTGAAGACCGTCATGACCAGCCCTTTGATGCCGGGGGCGATGTCGAAGGCATCGCGCGAATGCGCAAGGTGGTGCAGGAAGTCGCGATAGAAAAGCGTCTTGCCCTGTTTTTGCAGGCCTATGGCCGTATAGAGCTCGGCTTTGGGCTTGCGCGGGAGCAGCGTATTCAGGAAATGCACATAGGCCGCCGGGGTTTCCATGTCGACCAGGAAATAGGCGCGCGTGAAGCTGAACAGCGTGCTCAGGTCGTCGGGGGCATGCAGCAGGGCGTCCAGGCGGATGTGGCTGGAAGGCGTGTGCAAAAGGGCGATGGCAAAGGGATGCGTCGTGCCCTGGTTGATCAGGCGGCCAACGATGTACGCGCCCTTGTTGCGGAAGAACAGGGAGTTCAGGACATGGACCTGGCAGTCGGGCGCGATGCGGCCGCCCATGCCGCGGGGCAGCAGGCGGCACAACTGCCGCAGGGCCATGCGCGCCAACTTGCGGGCGTCGGCCGGCAGGTCGGCGAAGGGCGCGGCCAGGCCGAAATCGGCGACCATGCGGACCAGTGAGTTCTCCAGGCCTTCGGTGTTGGGGTAGTACACGCGGTACGAGGGCAGCCGGCTGTCCAGGTATTCGGTGGCGATGGCGGGCCGCACGAACAGGAAATCGTTGTTGAAGTAATCACGGTGCAGTATGCGGCAGGAAACCGAATTGAAGAAGGTTTCGGCGCATTCGGGCTGGCGATGCCCTGAAAGCAGCAGCACGTATTCCGACTTCACGGCCTGCCAGAAAGAAAGCTGCGCCGGCGTCAGGCCTTGCAGGGCCGACGCCCCCTCCGGGCTGGCGTCGCTGCCTTTCAGCGCATTGGCCAGCAGCGCCGTGCATTCGTTCACGCGCGTATCGTAGTACTCGATGCGTTCCTGGGAAAGCTGCTGGATGCCGCGCCAGTTCCCCGATTCGAACAGCGACTTGGCGCGCTGGGCGCCGTAGCGGAACAGGGCGTAATGGCGATTGAAGCCGTCCAGCATGGCCTGCGCGACAGCCTGCGGCGGCAGGCCGGCTGGCTGCATGGGCTCGATGCGCTGATGGTCTCCCGCGAAGATCATGGCAGGGCTCTTGGCTTATGCGTTCAGGGGCGGCTGGGCGGCAACACAGGCGCGGCGCTCAGGCGGTTTCGTTGAACAATTCACGCCCGATCAGCATGCGCCGGATCTCGCTGGTGCCGGCGCCGATTTCATACAGCTTGGCGTCGCGCCACAGGCGGCCAGTGGGGTACTCGTTGATATAGCCGTTGCCGCCCAGTATCTGTATGCCTTCGCCGGCCATCCAGGTGGCTTTCTCCGCGCAATACAGAATGACGGCGGCGCAGTCCTTGCGCACTTCGCGCACATGGCCCGAACCGAGCCTGTCCAGATTCTTGCCCACCGCGTAGCAGAAGGCGCGGCTGGCCTGCAGGGTGGTGTACAGGTCGGCGACCTTGCCTTGTATCAGCTGGAATTCGCCGATGGCCTGGCCGAATTGCTTGCGGTCGTGGATGTAGGGCACCACCACGTCCATGACGGCCTGCATGATGCCCAGCGGGCCGCCGGCCAGGACCGCGCGTTCGTAATCCAGGCCGCTCATCAGCACCTTGACCCCGCCATTGAGTTCGCCCAGGATGTTCTCTTCGGGTATTTCGCAATCCTGGAACACCAGTTCGCCGGTATGGCTGCCGCGCATGCCCAGCTTGTCCAGCTTCTGCGCCACCGAGAAACCCTTGTAGCCCTTCTCGACGATGAAGGCCGTGATGCCGCGTTGCCTGGCGGCCGGATCGGTCTTGGCGTAGACCACCAGCGTATCGGCATCGGGGCCGTTGGTGATCCACATCTTGGTGCCGTTCAGCACATAGCGGTCGCCTTTCTTCTCGGCTCGCAGCTTCATGCTGACCACATCGGACCCGGCGCCCGGTTCGCTCATGGCCAGCGCGCCGACGTGCTCTCCGCTGACCAGCTTGGGCAGGTACTTGCGCTTTTGCGCTTCCGTGCCGTTGCGATGCAGCTGATTGACGCACAGGTTGGAGTGGGCGCCGTAGGACAGGGCCACCGAGGCGCTGGCGCGTGAGATCTCTTCCATGGCGATCATATGTGCCAGATAGCCCATGTTGGCGCCGCCGTAGGTTTCGTCCACCGTCATGCCCAGCAGGCCCAGGTCGCCGAACTTGCGCCACAAGTCCATGGGAAACTGGTCGCTGCCGTCGATTTCGGCGGCTCGCGGCGCGATCTCGGCCTGGGCAAAATCGTGAACGGCGTCGCGCAGCATGTCCAGGTCGGAGCCCAGATCGAAATTCAGGCCGGGAAGATTCATCGTTGTCTCCAGTGTCGGTCCTGAAAGCGGCCTCTGGAGCAGGCGGCCGACTTTGCAGGGACGGGAAAGTGTATTTATATTACGTTTACGTAAACGTCAACTACAAGGGTTTTCCCGAATCAACGGGAGTCGGGCTCGTCAAGGTCATGAAAGCGCCGATGCATGAAGGCCTCATCTTGAAGTTCGCCGCGCCAGCAAGGCTTCGCACTCTTTCTGCTGAACGTCGATTTCCTTCAGCGTTTCCTCCAGATCGCGGCGCTGCTGCTCCAGCACGCCGCGATGCTTGGCCAATACCGACATGTAGTGGCGCAACTGCGCCGCCGTGTCTCCGGGGCCGTCGTACATGTCGATGAGGCTGAGGATCTCGCTTAATTGCAGGCCCAGTCTTTTGCCTCGAAGGGCAAGCTTGAGGCGGGTGCGGTCGCGCGCCTGGTAAACCCGGTTGCGACCGTCGCGGCTGGGACTGACGATGCCCTGGTCTTCATAAAAGCGTATCGTTCGAGGAGTGATGGAAAACTCCTGCGCAAGCTCGGAAATGGTCCAGGTGGTGTCGGTCATGACGAGTGAATTAGCAGTTTACGTTAACGTAAACTATGATGCCATATTATGTGGCAAAGGCCTATCGCGTTAAACACGGAGACACGATGAACCCGAATGAAAAGAAACTGGACTATCCCTGGGGCGACCAGCAACCGGGGCCCGGCCAGACCCGCGTGGTGGCCGACGGCTTGCGCTGGATACGCATGCCGCTGCCCTTCGCCCTGGATCACATCAACCTGTGGCTGCTGCGCGATGAAATCGACGGCCGCCAGGGATGGACCATCGTGGACTGCGGCGTGGCGCGCGACGAGGTCAAGGCCTTGTGGGAGCAGGTGTTCGAGAACGCGCTGGAGGGACTGCCCGTGCTGCGGGTGATCGTGACCCATATGCATCCCGACCACGTGGGCCTGGCGCACTGGCTGTGCGAGCGCTGGAATGCGCCCTTGTGGATGACCGCCACCGACTTCATGACGGCGCGGCTGTGGTCCAGGCCCGCCGTGAACGGTTTGAACGCGGGCGGCCCCAATGGCCAGTCGGCGGTCGAGCATTTTACCCGCCATGGCCTGGCCGACCCGGAAGCGCAAGATAAAATCCGCCAGCGCAGCAGCTACTACCCCAGCCTGGTGCCCGATGTTCCGGCCCGTTTTCATCGCATCATGGACGGCGACAGGTTCACGATAGGCGGGCGCGAGTGGCGCGTTATCGTGGGTTATGGACATGCCCCGGAGCATGCCTCCTTATATTGCGAGACGCTGCAAGCATTGATATCGGGCGACATGGTGCTGCCGCGCATATCGACCAACATCAGCGTGTTCGACTACGAGCCCGACGCCAATCCCTTGCCGCTGTATTTGAATTCATTGCGCGCCTACGACAACCTGCCCGAAGGCACCCTGGTGCTTCCATCCCATGGCCGGCCTTTTCGCGGGCTGCATGAACGCATCGCGCAGCAGCATGCCCATCATGCCGAACGCCTGCAGGAAGTCCTTGATGCCTGTATCCAGCCGCAAAGCGTCACGGACATCGTCCCGGTGATGTTCAGGCGCAAGCTGGACTTGCATCAGCTTACCTTCGCGATGGGCGAGGCGCTGGCGCATTTGCATGCCCTGTATTTCCAGGGAAAGCTGAGCCGGTCCACCGGCGCAGACGGCGTCATTCGATTTCAGCAGGCAGCCGCCTAGTATCAAGCCCCCTGTTCGGAGTATTCATGATTCCTGATTGGGCGATGCAGGCCCTGCCCACCTTGCCGGTATTCGCGGTGCTGGCGGCGGCTACTTTCGTGGGCGGCCTGATGCGCGGCTTTACCGGCTTCGGAGCCGGTTTGCTGATGGCCCCCGTTTTCAGCTTGTTGATGCCGCCCACCCATGTGCTGGTGGTCATCCTGTTGCTGAATCTGCTGACGACCATCCAGATGCTGCCCGACGCGCTGCGCATCGTCGACTGGAAGCTGGTCATGCGGCTGTTCCTGCCCTCCTTGCTGGGCCTGCCCGTGGGACTGGCCATGCTGCACATGGTGGATCCGGTCATCATGCGCAAGACGGTGGGGGTCGTGGTAACGCTGGTAGCCGTATTGATGCTGGCGGGCTGGTATTACAAGGGCCGACGCGGCGTGCTGCAGGATACGCTGACAGGCGCCGTCAGCGGCTTCATGACGGCCATCGCAGGCATAGGCGGGCCGCCCATCATCCTTTATCTGCTTTCCATTCCCGGAATGTCGTCCAGCGTGTTGCGCTCGGTCAGCCTGGTGTACTTCAGTTTTGCACAGGTGGCCACCCTGACGCCGCTGGCCATCGGCGGATCGCTGCGCGTCGAACATGCGGTCTACCTGGCCGTCCTGATGCCGGTGTCCATCATCGCCAGCATGCTGGGCACGTGGCTGCATCGATGGTCCGTGGGACGCCAGCAGAACTACGTGCGCGTGGCGTCCCTGTACCTGCTGCTGTTTACCGGCCTGGCCGCGTTCTTCCTGTAGAACCCGGGCCTGGCGCCCGCCCTGGGCGCCGCCGCTCCTAGCGGTTGGACAAGGCCAGTTTCAAGGCCAGGCCCAGAAATACCGTGCCCGCGACGCGGTTCAGCACGCGTTGCGCGGTGGGCGATCGTTGCATGCGCTGGCCCACGGTTCCCGAGAACCAGGCGATCAGGCCGAAGACCAGCAAGGTGGCCACCATGAACAGCGCGCCCAGGCTGACGGTTTGCGCCGCCACCGATCCGCGCCCGGGGCTGGTGAACTGAGGCAGGAAGGCCAGGAAAAACAGCGATACCTTGGGATTGGTCAGATTCATGACGATGCCGCGCCGATAGAGCAGCGCCTTGCCCAGCCGCAGCGGCTTCTCTTCGCCGCCTGTCTGAACAGGCGCGCGGAAAGCGCCCCAAGCCAGATAAACCAGGTAGGCGGCTCCGGCCAGCTTGAGTACGGTGAAGGCGGTTTCCGACGCCGCGAATACGGCTGCCAGGCCCACGGCCACCGCCAGCGTATGGCCGATCAGGCCCGTGCAAAGCCCCAGCACGACGAACATCCCGGACGTGCGACCCCACATGGCCGATTGCATCAGCACGAACAGGTTGTCGGGGCCGGGCGCCAGGGCCAGCAGCACGGCAATCCCGAAGAAAGAAAGCGCTACGTCATAAGTCAGCATGATGGGGCTGGGCAAGATACATTATCATCGAGACTTGAAATTCTAACGCTCATTGACGATACACCATGGCCAAATCCGCATCCGCCCACCTGGATACCCTGTTGCAACACGCCGGCACCGCCCAGTTCGATCCGGTCACCGGAGCCGCTCCCGTGGCGCTTCCTTCCATGCGGACCAGCACGGTGCGCTTCCAGAACCTGGACGTGCTCGACCGGACCCAGGCGGGCAAGGCCAGAGGCGAGCGCAGCGTGACCTATGGCCGCGTGGGCATGGAAACCCATGCGGCGCTGGAAGAAATCTTCTGCGAACTGGAAGGCGCCGAGCGCGCATTCCTGGCCTCATCCGGAATGGGCGCCATCACCCTGGCGCTGTTGAGCGTCCTGAACGCCAGCGATCACGTGCTGATTGCCGACTGCGCCTATGGCCCCGTGCGCTACCTGGACAAGACCGTGCTGACGCGCATGAACATCGACGTGTCCTACTGCCGCGCCATCGTGTCCGAACTGGAAGCGCAGCGGCGGCCCAATACGCGCGTGCTGTACATCGAATCGCCCGGATCGCTGCTGTTCGAAATGCTGGACATCCCCGCCCTGGCCGAGTATGCGCGCAAGCACAAGCTTGTCCTCATTACCGACAACACCTGGGGATCGGGTTATGTCTATCGGCCGCTGGACCTGGGCGCCGATATGTCGGTGGTGGCGGGCACCAAATACGTGGGCGGCCATTCGGACCTCATGCTGGGGGCCGTCATGGCCAGGGATCCGTCCATCATCAAGCGCATCAACGATACCCATTACGCCATGGGCTACTCGGTCAGCGCCGACGACGCCTGGCTGGCCATACGCGGCGTGCGAACCTTGCCCCTGCGCATGCGCCAAAGCGCCCAGAACGCGCTGGAAATCTGCGATTTCCTCGCCACCCGCCCCGAAGTGGCGCGCATCTACCACCCCGCCTTGCCCAGCGACCCGGGCCATGCCATCTGGAAGCGCGACTGTACCGGCTCCAACGGCATGCTGTCGGTGGAACTGAAGCTGGCCCCCGCCGCGGCCCGCCGCTTCGTCGACAGCCTGGCCTTGTTCGGCATCGGGTTTTCATGGGGCGGCTTCGAAAGCCTGGTCCAACTGGTGGATCACGCCGCATTGCAGCCCCACGGCTACTGGCAGCCCAATGACCATGCCGTGGTCCGCCTGCACATAGGCCTGGAGTCCCCGGACGACCTGGCGGCGGACATCGCTCAGGCCTTGGACAAGGCCCAGGCCTGAGCGACGAAAGAACGCTCTTACGCTGTCAGCTTATGTTTTTCCTGAGGGGCGATCGATCAAGGGAAACGGGTCGGGCATGGGGTGATGAAAGCCAGCGAGGGCCGCCAGCTCGCCGAACCGTTCGACAAAGACGATATCGGTGATTCCAGATGTTGTCGCTGGGAACCGGGAATTTGTCTTCCAGGTATTTAATGGCGCCATGCCTCGGAAAAAGCATCCCTCAATAATATATTCATCAAAGGCGGCTGGTTCAGGGCGGGAGGGGCGGTTACGCGCACGCCGAAAAAATGGCCTTGGGCGGGGGCCTGAGAGGGCGCGCATGTCTGAACAAAAAAACCAGCCGGGGGCTGGTTTTTTTGTGAGTTCGCGCCCGACCCCGTTCAAGGCCGTTTTCTCGGGAAATCCTGGCGCAGCCAGGATCGGAAGCGTCTAGCCCCTCTCGCCCTGAACCAGCCGCCACTTAAGAACGAGAATGAGGTATTGAAATAAAAATACCCAAGAGCAATAAAATAAAGCCGCGCAGGATTTCAGCGCAACGGCACAAAAGTTACTACTCAACAGCATAGGCGCAGCCTACTTGCTCACCATCTCCAGCAGCTTCTGCGCCTCTTCTATCGTCCCTTCATAGCTGTTCGTCATCGTCGGCGACGTCACATACTTCCCGCCCACCGCAATGCTGGGCGTCCCTTCGATCTTGTAGGCCTTGGCCAGCTCGTTCGCCCGCATCACCTTGGACTTGATGCCGAAGGAATTGAACACATCCATGAAGGCCTCGCGATCCACGCCCTGGCTGGCCACCCAGTCCGCAATCGCATCCGCGTCATAGATGCGCTTGCGCTGCACATGTATCGTCTTGAAGACATCGTCGTGCAGATCCAGGCGATTCATCGCTTCCAGCGAGTAGTAGAGCTTCTGCAGGTCTTCCATGCTGGCATTGAATGCCACCGGCACCGGGCGCAGCACCGCATTCTCGGGCAACGTCTTGGCCCATTTCTGAACCAGGGGCTCGATGGCGTTGCAATGCGGGCAGGTATAGGCGAAGAACTCCAGAACCTCGATCTTGCCCGTCGTGTCCGAGGGCTGGGCGGGTTCAACCACAACGTAGCGATCGGCCGCCTGGGCTTTGGCTGCGGGCAAAAGCAATGCGCCGGAGCCGATGGCAAGAATGGCAAGAGCGCGTAGAAGCAGATGTTTGAGCGACATAATATTTTCCAGGAAAACCAAAGCCATTGAGACTGCAAACGTAGCGACAAGTTCAGCCGGCCGGACCGTTCAAGGGCGGACGACCGATGAATCGATTTTCTCCGCGCCCAGCCGCGCGCGCGAACGGTTCATCTCGTCTATGCCCTTGAAGGGCCCCACCCGCACGCGATTGACCGTTGCGCCATTGACCTGGGCCTTCTGCACCTGAGCGGGGAGCCCAAGCAGCAGAATGCGCGCCTTGACCGCCTCGGCGTCGCTTTCCGAACGGAAAGCGCCCGCCTGCAGATAATAGGTGGTCTGGGTGGCGGCCGTGGCCGGCTTGGCGGGCGGTTCGGTGCCCGGGGGGAGCTTGGCGGCCGATGATGCCGGAGCGCTTGGAGCGGCGGCCGGAGCAGGCTGGCCGGCCGCGGGCTTGTCGGCGCTGCCCAGGCTGGCGATCAGGTTGCCGATATTGTCTTGCGCGGGAGCCGTTCCGGGCGCTGCCGGCGCCGTGCCCGGCAATGGAGCGGGAGCGGTGGCCGTCGGCCCCGTCGCCGGCAGGCCGGCCGGACCGTTCTTGCCGTACAGGCCGATGTTGGGATCGGGCGCCTGCCGGACGTCGGGCAGCAATGTCTTGGCCGGATCGCGGCTGGCCTTGTCCACGAAAGGCATGGGCACTTGCGTAACGAACAAAGCCACCGCCACGGCGGCGATCAGCCCGACAATCAGGCCGATCAGTATTCCGAACAGCGTGCTGCCGCCCGATTTGGAGCTAGACGATTTGCGACTGTTGCGGGCCATAGAAGTGTCTTACATCCTTTCAGGAGCGGAAACCCCGAGCAGTTCGAGGCCGTTTGCGATAACCTGCCCGGTGGCGCGGGCCAGGCGCAAGCGCGCAAGCCGCAAATCGGTGTCGTCGACCAGCACGCGCTCGGCGTTGTACCACGCATGGAAATCGGCGGCGCAGTCCCGCAGCCAGAAGGCCAGGTGATGCGGGGCCAGTTCCTGCGCGGCCAAAGCCAGGGTGCCGGGGTATTCGGCCAGGCGCTGCATCAGGGCGAACTCCGTTGGCGCCAGCAGCTTGTCGACGGCGGCGGCCGGTATGCGCTCGGCCAACTCGGGCGACTGCGCCAGCATGGAGCAGATGCGGGCATGGGCATACTGAATATAGTACACCGGGTTTTCTTCGCTTTTGGATAGCGCCAGGTCGATGTCGAAGACGAACTCCGAGTCGGCGCGGCGCTGGATCAGGAAGAAGCGCACCGCATCCTGGCCCACCCATTCGATCAGGTCGCGCAGGGTCACGTAGCTTCCCGCGCGCTTGGAAATCTTGACTTCGGCGCCGTTGCGCACGACCTTGACCATCTTGTGCAGGATGTAGGCCGGGAAATCCTTGGGTATGCCAAGACCTAGGCCCTGCAGGCCCGCGCGCACGCGGGCAATGGTGCCGTGGTGATCGGTGCCCTGGATGTTGATGGCGCGATGGAAGCCGCGCTCCCATTTGGCCACATGGTAGGCGACATCGGGCACGAAATAGGTATAGCCGCCTTCGGACTTGCGCATGACGCGGTCCTTGTCGTCGCCCGTGCCCAGTTCGGTCGTGCGCAGCCAGAGCGCGCCTTCGCTTTCGTAGGTGTGCCCCGAGGCAACCAGCGCCTGCACGGTTTTTTCGACGCGTCCGCTGGTGTACAGAGAGCTTTCCAGATAGTAGTTGTCAAACTTCAGGCCGAAAGCCTGCAGGTCCAGATCCTGTTCGCGCCGCAGATAGGTGACGGCGAAAAGCCGTATGTCTTCCAGGTTGTCGATATTTCCGGTGGCCGTGACCGGCACGCCGTCGGAAGCCTGCACCGTGGATTTGGCCTGGAAGTCGCGGGCGATGTCGACGATGTAATCGCCCTTGTAGCCATCCGCCGGAAAATCGGGCGAGTCGGGGGCGATGCCCCGGGCGCGCGCCTGCACGCTGATGGCCAGGTTATCGATCTGATTGCCGGCGTCGTTGTAATAGAACTCGCGCGTTACGTCGAAACCCTGGGAACTGAACAGGCGGCAAAGCGAATCGCCCAGGGCGGCCTGCCTGGCATGGCCGACATGCAGCGGCCCGGTGGGATTGGCCGATACGAACTCGACCATGAGCTTTTCCGCGTTTGCCGGCAGCCGGCCATAGCGGGCGCCTTCCTGGGCAATGGCTTGCAGGACGGCCTGGCGCGCCGCGACGGCCAGCCGGAAATTGATGAAGCCCGGCCCGGCGATCTCGGCCGAGGCCACGACTTCCCGCGTAGCGGGGTTGGCCAGCAGGGCGTCGACGATCTGCTGCGCCAGCTCGCGCGGATTGCGTCCGGCCGGCTTGGCCAGCTGCATGGCAACATTGCAGGCGACATCGCCGTGGGCGGCGACCTTGGGGCGTTCGAGCAGAACCGTGGGTGTTGCCTGGGGCAGGATAGCGCCGACGGCGGCCCTTATAAGCGAAATGAGCTGTTGTTGTTGCCCTGGAAGCATAAGACGAATAGATAAGCGAAAAGAATATGTGGCCGGGCCCGGATGAATCTGGCGGGCCGTTGGGTTGGCGCCCCTGCGCAAACGCCATGAAGATGCAAATGATAACGTGATTTCCGCGAGTATGGGCTGCCCCGGCGCCGGCCGCGCCGGGGCGCGGCCTGGTCAGGCGGCAAGGGCGGGCCATCCCAGTTCGTCGTGCAGCCATTGCGCATAGCCCGACATGTCGACCGTGCCGACCTCGGAGCCGGCGCGGCTGCGCCAGTTTTCATGGCGTGCGATCAGCGCTTCGCTGCGGGCCCGCGCTTCGCGCCCCAGCAGCGGGTGATCGTCCTGATAGGCATGCCGCGTGGAGCCGTCCGCGTTGTCTGCGCGGCGGTCGCCCTCTTGGGCGGATCGCAGCGCGGCGGAGCGCTCGTCGTGCAGGATGGGTTGGGTGATTTCCCGGTCGTCCGCCGGCAGCGGATGGAAGCCGACCGCGGCGGCGCGGGCTTGCCAGAGCATCCAGTTAAGGGCCACGTCGGCCAGGTCGCCGCGCGTCGTGGGCCGGCCGTCGGCTCCGCGCAGCGCGCCCCCGCCGATGTCCGCATGCGCCCCGATGAATGGGGCTTCGACGATATTGTGGCCGTCGGCGTCAGAGGCCAGGGTAAGCGGGAAGATCCAGCGGCGTTCGTGCAGGGCGACCGCGTGCGCGACCCATTGCCAGGCAGAGGCGATGGTCAGGTCGTAATTGGGCCGCCTGAGCCCGGTGGGCCCGAATTGCGCCACGGTGTCGAACAGGCCCATGAAGCGCATATCGATGCAGGCGGAGACATGGCCGCGCACCGTATCGGTGTACGAGAACAGGCCTGCGGCGGTGTGCTGGTTGATCAGGTTGCCGAAATGCCTGGCCAGCGCCGCTCCGCGCGAGAATCCGATGATGTCGATGGGGATGGGGTCGTTCAGGCCGCCGTCCCGGCTCAGGGTGTTGAGCAGCGACTGCCACTGGTTCTCGATGATCTGCGCCGACCGTCCCGCCGTGATGGCATCCCAGTCCAGGTACATGGAATTGCCGGGCCCCGGATGGTAGAAGACCGGGCCGTCGCGATAGGCCTGGCTTATTTTCCAGATATTGCTTTGTGTGCCGGGGCTTTGACGCGTACCGTCGAAGGCGAACAGCAGCAGGCCCAGCGGATCGGCATGGCGCCTGGGCTGTTGCGCGGCATAGCCCAGAGCCTGGTTGCCGGGCACCGGGCCCAGGGGATCGGGCTCGGCGTAGTGGCCCCACTGCGGCAGATAAGTGCGCAGCAGATTGTCATGCCAGCCGGTTGCCGCATCGAACACCTGGCCGGGCAGGCGGATGTCCAGGTTCAGGTCGCCGGCGACACGTGTTGCAAGACCCATGGGGCTGTAGCTGGCCTGCCAGCGTATTTGCCTGTGCCGGTCGGTGAGCAGCCTGGGCGCCCCGACAAGGTCGGAATGCACCCAGTACAGCGCCGATGCGGCGTAGTCGATTACGCCGACCAGCGCGTGGTGGGCATAGATGTAGCGTCGGCTGAGGACAAACGCCTGATCGTCGCGGTCGGCCCCGGCTGCGGCGCCGGCGTCATCGTCGATTTGCCGTTCGGCGACCAGGCGGTTGTCCAGGTAGAAGTAATCGGTGTCGGCCTGCGGTGCGCGCCTGGCGATGCGGTGGCCGAATGCGTTGTGGACATAGCTTGCCAGCAGCCCGCCCCGGGCGCGTACCCGGACCAGCCGGCGATTGGGGCCGTAATCGAGCTCATGGCCCTCGACGGACAGCGGCAGGCCGGAGGCATCGCGTTGCACGGATGGCATGCGGGTGGAGCCGTTCATCCGCTTCGCCGCCATGGAGCCATCGTCGTTCCAGGCAAACCAGGCCGATTCCTGCGAGCCGCTTGGGCGGCCAGCCCTGCCTGCGGGGAGCGTTCCGGACCATTCCGCGCCGACCAGCCTGGAACGGTCGTCATAGGCATAGCGCCAGGTTTCGCGGTGATCGCCGATGACATGCTGTTCCTGGCTTAGGCGGCCCTGCGGGTCGTAATGGTGGCGCAGCAGCCAGACGGGCTCGTCGTGGTCGGATAATGCCAGCAGGTCGGCCCGGCCCTGGTCGTCCAGGGCCGTGGACAATTGCAGTCCATTTCCATAGCGGTATCCCGGCATGCCCGGCACGCTGTCGATGACGACGTGGGTCTCCCCCTGGGCATCGTGCCACAGCATGGCGGCCAGGCGCCCCTGATCGTTCCAGCGGTATTCCAGGGATCCGCCTTCGGGCAGCCGATGCCGCAACAGGCGGTGCGAGGCGTCGTATTCGAACGATTCGGTGTAGTGCAGGGGTTTGGGGCTTGCCGTTGCGCGGCTGACCGTGCGCCGCGCCAAGCGCTTGTGCGCATCGTGTTCGCGCGTCTCGGTTTCGTGTGGATGATCGATGCGCGACAGCAGGGAGCCACGCCAGGAAAGCGTGCTGACCTGTTCGGACCGGGCGTTTTTTTCGATCAGCCGCAGCGGGCGGCCAAGCGCGTCGTATTCATAGCGGACGGTATCGCCGTTGGCGAAAAGCCGTTGCCCCGGCAGGCCTTGCGGGTTGTAGCGGATGCTTTCGGTGCCGGTCAGCGACGAGCTCCAGGACGCGCGGCTGCCGTTGGCGTGATAGCGCAGCGCCAGCCCCGGCCAGCCTGGCGTGCCCGGGCGTACTTCGCGTACCGTGCCCTGCGCGTCGCGCTGCAGGGCGGCGCCATCCAGTTGCAGCAGGCGGCCGCCTTGATCGTAGCGGGCCCGACTGCCCGGAGGTGCGCAGCCGGGGCAGGAGGCGCCGCTGACCCGGGTCAGCACGTGGCGGCCGCCGGCCAAAGCGGTTTCGAACCGGGTTTCGCGGCCTTGGGCATTGCGCGCCACGGTCAGCCCGCTTTGGGCGGCGGTGGGCCTGCGTGCATAATGCAGCGCCACTTTGCCGGCCGGGCTGTCGGGCTGGCCCGAAATGGAAAGAATGGCGCGGCCCTGTGCGTCGTAGGCCCAGGTATTGAGTCTGGCCGCATTCCGCTCGCCGGATGAGACGATTTCGATGCCGGTCAGGGCGTAGGGGTTTCCCGCCTGGCGTTCGGCTTCGTAAAGATAGCGCCGCTGCATGCCGTCGGGCCGTATGACGCCGGTCAGTCGCATGAGGGCGTCGTACCGATAGCGGAAGCGGCCAAGGACGGTATCGATGTGATCGAGCCGCGCCCGCCCGTCGACGATGTCGTAGCCGAAGCGCAGCGCCGTGCCGGCGTCGTTGTCGATGCGTTCGATGGTGTGGGCCAGGGGGCCGGACGGCGCCGCGCGATGGATGTACAGGTTTGCGCCCTCATCGGAACGGATGCGGATCAGGTAGCCGTACTGGTTGAAGCGCAAGGTCTTGCGGCCGGGCCAGGACCACACCCAGTCGTTGCCGTGGGCGGCAAGGACGCCGTGCGCATTGGCCAGAGGTTTTCCGCCCGCCTGGCGGAACTGGATGCGGCGGCCGTCGGCCTGCACGATCTGCCAGCGTCCGCCGACATGGAACAAGCGCGTGTCGTAGGACAAGGCCCATCCCCGGCCCAGCACCGATGGACGCCGGTCGAACGCGTTGTAGTGACGCAGGATTTCGAGCTGCGGCGCCATGGGGTGGGCGGGCAGGTCGGTTTCTTCCTGGTACTTGTTGCCCGTGACCAGATGTATGGGGTTGCCCGCGGCCAGGCTAAGCCCGGGCTCGGTGTTGGCGGCGCCGGCAACGCCGCCCTGGCCGCAGGGCGGACCCAACTGCGGGGGGCCGCAAGCGCCCTGCGTTCGGGCGGCGTCAGACAGGCATGCAAGGCATGCCAGCAATAGGGCGCGGAGCATGCGGGACATGGCGGTTCCATACAAAGAAAACCCCGATATCTTGCTGCTTGGCAGCGCTCTTTAGATAGGGTAGTGTATCAATGTGTCTATTGAGGGAAACCGAAAATGCTAGTCGTCTTTCACTCTAAAGCAGCCGCCGAAGTGTTGATGTTCTCCAAACACGCCTTGCCCATACTCAAGGCCGCCGGCAAGCCGTACACCGATACGCTTCCAGAACGGGGCGTCATCACCCGCGACCAGCTGGATGCCGCCATAAAAGGCATAGAGCAGGCCATTTCCACCGATACGGAGTCCGAATTCCCCGACGATCATCAGGACGACAACGATTCCAAGACGCATCCCATTGCCCAGCCGGTCAGCTTTCGCCGCCGCGCCTTTCCCCTGCTGGCCATGCTGCGTCTGTCGCGCGAGCACAATGCCGATGTCATGTGGGAACCCGCGCCCACGTGGTAAAAAATTCGCCTGGCCCTATGCCTTCATGGGAGAATCTATGCGCAGTGTAGTCACGATCATTTTCAACAACCGGCAGTCGCTCGAACTGACGACCGACGTCGATCCCGCGGGCCAGGCGCCGGTGGCGGCGCGCGACTGGTTCGACGCGACCTGGACACGGCTGGGCTGCGAACCGCTGCGCCCCAGCGGCAAGGTGCTGCTGCTGGACAAGATTCTGGGCGTGGCCGACGCGCTGGGCTATGCCAAGCTGTCCCAGGACGAACAGCAGGCCCATGAATACGCCCGGCAGGCGGCGCTTGCACTGGAAAAGCCGCGTATTACGGTGGATCTGCCGGGACTGGTCGTGGGTTTCTGAGCCGCCGCGTCCAGCCCCACCGATGCGACCGGGCTCCAAAGGCGGGCCGGCCCTGGTGCTTGTCCGGCTGATCGAACCAGGCAGCGCGCTAGCGGATACCCGCGCGCATGAACGATTGCACGAACTGTCGCTGGAATAGCAGGAAGGCGATCAGCAGGGGCGCGGCGCTGAGCAGCGTGGCGGCGGTGATGATGGACCAGTCTATTCCCTGGTCCGTCGAAGCGAACACTTGCAGGCCCACCGTCAGGGGGCGTGATTCCACCGAATTGGTGATGATCAGGGGCCACAGGAAGTTGTTCCAGTGGTAGCTGACCGATACCAGCCCATAGGCCACGTATATGGGGCGGGCCAGCGGCACGTACACCTTCAGCAATATCTGCCAGCGGCTGGCGCCTTCGACGCGGGCCGCTTCCTCCAGCTCCAGGGGCACGGTCTTGAAGGTCTGGCGCAGCAGGAAGATGCCGAATGCGGATGCAAAATAAGGCAGGCCCACCGCGAAAATGGTATCGCGGACCCCCAGCCACGACATCAGCCGGTAGTTCTCGACGATCAGCACATCGGGCATGATCATCAACTGCAGAAGCACCAGCAGGAAGACCAGGTCGCGTCCTTTGAACTCGAAGCGCGCGAACGCATAGGCCGCCAGGGTCGACAAGACCAGTTGCGCCGCCAGCACCATGGTGACCAGGATGAAGGTATTCAGGAAGTAGCGGGCAAAGGGCGCGGCATGCCAGGCCGCGATGAAATTGTTCAAGGTCAGCGGGGCGGTCAGGTCGAAGTTGGTCGAATAGGCGGAAGGGTGGAAGGCCGCCCACAGCGTATACGCCAGCGGCAGGAACCACAGTATGCCCAGCAGCCAGGCGCCCACGGTATCGAGCTTTTGCGTCATTGGTAGTGTGTCCTGCGGTCGAGCCAGCGGAACTTGATGAAGGCTGTAATTGAAAGAATCAGCAGCAGCACGACCGACAGGGTCGCGGCGTACGAGGTGTCCCAGTAGCTGAATCCCACTTCATAAATGTAGAACAGCAATAAGGTGCTGGCATTGTCGGGGCCGCCCTTGGTCATGACCAGTACATGATCGACCAGGCGGAAGGCATTGATCAATGCATTGATCAGCACGAACAGCGTGGTGGGCATGAGCAGCGGCAGCAGCACCCTATGGAAGTACTGCCAGCGCGAGGCGCCCTCCAGCAGGGCCGCTTCGCGCAGCGAAGGCGAGATCTGCTGCAAGGCGGCCAGGTAGAAGATCATGAAGAAGCCGGACTCCTTCCAGATCGTGACCAGCATCAGGGCCGGCAGCGCGGTGTTGCGGTTGCCCAGCCAGTTCATGCCCGGCAGGTTGAACCAGTCGGCGATCTGGTCGATAAGGCCGTACTGCGGCGTATAGAAGAACAGCCAGATATTGGCCACGGCCACCATGGGCAGCACGGTGGGCGTGAAGTAGGCCAGCCGCAGGAAGCCGCGTCCGGCCAGCTTGCGGTTGACCCATAAGGCCATGATCAGCGCGATCGCCACCGACACCGGGATCGTGATCAGAGCATAGGCCAGGTTGTTCCACAAGGCTTGCCAGAAAACGGGATCGTCGCCCATGGCGGCAAAGTTCTCCAGGCCCACGAACACGGCCGGACGATTGGCCTTCGGAGTCGAGAAGAAACTATGCCAGAGCGTGGCCAGGGCCGGATAGTGGGTGAATGCGGCCAGCAGGGTAATGGCCGGCAGCAGGAGCAGCCAGCCATACACCGCGTTGAGCGACGAGTTCTTCATGCGCTTTATTTATAGGACCGCAGCAGCCGGTCGGCGTCGCGCTGGGCGTCCTTCATGGCCTGCTCCGCCGTTTTCGAATTGGTCAGCACCGCCTGGATGTTGTCGTTCAGCAGCTTGGTGATGCGCTGGTTGTCGTGGGTGGAAAACTCCGCCACGCTGACTTCAAGCTGATCGCGCGCCACCAGGGCGGTCGGCACTTCCTTGACGTAGTTTTTCATCTTGTCGGTTTCCCAGGCGGCCGGGGTAACCGCGACATAGCCGGTATCGATGCTCCACGCGGCGGCGTTTTCGGGGCTGGTCATCCATTTGACGAAGGAATAGGCCGCCTTCTGCTGTTCGGGCGTGGCGGATTTGAACAGATAGAAGTTGCCGCCGCCGGTGGGGCTGCCGCCGTGCTTGGCGCGGGGCATTGGGGCCACGCCGAAGTCGAACTTGGCGTTCTTGCGCACATTGGTCAGGTTGCCGGTGGTGGTCCACATCATGGCCGTCTTGCCGACCAGGAAATCCTTGGGCGTGGTGCCCCAGTCTATCGTGCCGGTGGGCATGACCTTGTGCTTGTAGGCCAGGTCGTGCCAGAACTGCAGCGCTTCGACCACGGCGGGCTTGTCCAGGAACACCTGGTTGCCCGCCTCGTTCATCAGGATGGCGTCGTTGGGCGTGGTCAGCGCCTGGAACAGCCAGTAGGCGAAGCTGCCGCCCGACGGAATCTCCAGGCCCCATTGCGTTACCTGGCCGGAGCCATCCGTCTTGGTCAGCTTCTTGGCCTGGGAGACCAGTTCATCCCAGGTGGCTGGCGGCGCGTTCGGATCCAGGCCGGCGTCCTTGAACAAGTCCTTGTTGTAGTACATGACGATGGTCGAGCGCTGGAAGGGAATGCCCCACGTCTTTCCGCCTGTCTGGCTGTTGGCCATGAAGGCCTTGTAAAAGCCGCCCAGCCATTTCTTGTCGTCATCCGACTGAACCAGCGGATCGAAAGGGACGATGGCGCCCTCGTCGATCAGCGTGAACATGTCGGTCGACAACAGCACCGCCAGTTGCGGGGCGTGGCCGCCCTTGTGCGCCGTCAGCGCCTTGGCGACGGAATCCTGGTAGGTGCCGGCATAGATGGACTTGATCTTAATGTCGGGATGGCTTTTTTCGAACTCGTCGACCATGCCGTCCACGATCTTGGTGATGGGACCGCCGACGGCAACGGGGTAGTAGAACTCGATTTCCACAGGCTGGGCCTGGGACCAGGCGGGAGCCGCGCAGAAGGCGCCCGCCAGGCTGAATGCAAGGGCTTTCAAGAAAGTGCGTCGCATGATGTTTTCCTATCAAGAATGAGCGGGCGGGCGGTGGAGCGCCTTGCCCGAGGTGTCGAAGAAATGTTGCTGCGTGGGGCTCCAGCGGAGCATGAGTTTTTCGCCGGCGTGGGCACGCAAATGCCCGGCGGCGCGGACGGCGATGCCCGGATTGCTTCCCAGCGTGCACACCACGATGGAATCGGCGCCGAAGTATTCGACGGTCTCGACGGTGGCCATGACGCCGCCCGTGGTGTCTATGGCAATATGTTCCGGACGTATGCCCAGCTTGGCCGCTCCCTCCGGCATGGCTTGTAGCACCTGGCCCAAGCCGCCCAGGTCGCGGCGGGTTTGCGCATCCAGGGTCAGCAAATTCATGGGCGGCGTGCCGATGAAGCGGGCCGAGAATTCGGAACTGGGAATGCCGTACAGCTTGTCCGGCGTATCGTTCTGCTCCACGTGGCCGCCGTTCAGCAGCACCACGCGATCCGCCATGCTCATGGCCTCGGTCTGGTCGTGGGTGACGTACACCATGGTGATGCCCAGGTTTTGTTGCAGCGCGCGGATTTCACGGCGCATTTCATGCCGCAACTGGGCGTCCAGGTTGGACAAGGGCTCATCCATCAGGCAGACCGGCGCTTCCGAAATCACAGCGCGGCCCAGCGCCACCCGCTGCTGCTGCCCGCCCGACAGTTGCGAAGGCTTGCGGTCCAGCAGCTTTTCCAGACCGAGCAGCGCGGCGACCTTCGCAAGGCGCGGCTTATGCTGCGCGACGGGCTCCTTGCGCACCTTCAGGCCGAACAGTATGTTTTCCTTTACCGACAGATGCGGAAACAGCGCGTAGGACTGGAAGACCATGGAGATCTTCCGCCTGGAAGGCGGCAGGTCGGTCACATCGTCCCCGCCTATGCGTATGCGGCCCGAGCTCGGCGTATCCAGGCCCGCGATCATGCGCAGGGTGGTCGATTTCCCGCAGCCCGAGGGGCCCAGCAGGACGGCGAACGTTCCGGCTTCCACTTCGAAGCTGATCCGGTCGACGGCCGGCGGTGCGTTGCCAAACTGTTTTGTGACGTTATCCAGGATGATCGTAGACATGGGCTAGAAGGAATAGGGGCCGGGAAACTCGCCGATCAGGGCATGGTGCGTGACCAACCCTTGCGGGCCTTGCCAATGCAGCTGGTAGCCCGGCGGCTCGAAGTTGAAATTCAGGTCTTGGGCGGCATCGTCCAGCGTCAATTCGATCTGGTGGGCGGTGCCGGGGCAGGTGGATGCGATGGCTCCGCCCACGCGGCACATGATGGTCCGGTGCAGATGGCCGCACAGAATGCGTTCGATGTTGCGATACGGTGCAATGATTTCCGCGAATGCTTCCCGGCCTTGCAGCAGGCCCAGGTCGTCCATCAGCCTGATGCCGGTTTCAAAAGGCGGGTGATGCATCAATATGACGGTGGGGCGTTCGGGCGCCTGGGCCAGCGCGTCGGCCAGCCAGGCCAGGCGCATGGCGCAGAGCTCGCCGGCGCTGCTGCGCGGAACCGTGGTGTCCAGCGCAACGATGCGCAGCGGCCAGGTATCGACGGTGTACTGCATGAAGGGAAAGCCGGTGTCCAGATAGCGATGCCCGGGAAAGGCGGCGCGCAGCGCGGCCGGGCTATCGTGATTGCCCGGAATAAGCAGGAAGGGAATGTCCAGTTGTTCCAGAAGAGGCCTGAGCAGCTGGTATTCGTCCGCGCGGCCGTGCTCGGTCAGATCGCCGGTGGCCACCACCAGGTCGGGGCGCGGATCCAGCCGGTTCAATGCACTGACGCAGGCGGCCAGGTGCCGCTCGGCCTGTATCAGCGCGCTATGCTTGCCCGCCTGCTGGATATGCAGGTCACTGATTTGCGCGATGAGCATGGCTCTTCCTTTTGGGGGGCGCTGGCACCGCGGCGACGCTGGCGCCGGTAATCAGCCTGTGTGGAAGCTGTGCGCTGCCCGTGCTGCGCTGCTCGATCTGTTGCAGCAGAAGATGGCAGGCCGCCTTGCCGATTTCATAGCCCGGCGCTTCGATCGTGGCCAGGCTGGGCGACATGAAGGCGCCATAGCGGATGCCGTCGAAGCCGGCCACGGAGATATCGCCCGGCACCGATCCGCCGAGCTCCTTGATGCTGGAGATGACGGCGGTGGCCAGCAGGTCGTTGGAGCAGAAGAGGGCGCTGGGCCGCGCCGCCGATTGCAGGATGTCGCGCACGGCGGCGGTGTCCGAGCCGGTGTGGCTGGGCATGATGACATGCTGGACGCGCTTCAATCCCAATTCCCTTGCGCTATGCCTGGCGCCGGCCAGCCGCGACCTGGCGCGATCCGACAGATTGAGCGGGCCGCTGACGAAGGCAATGTGCCGATGGCCCAGTTGCGCCAGATGCTTGATCATGTCGGACGCGGCGGCGTAGTTGTCGACGGCGGCGCAAGGATGGACGGTCGATTCGTTGTAGGCCAGCACATAGCTCATGCCGTGCCGCTTCAGCATCTTCAGTACCGAGCTGGCGCGCGCATTGGCGACCGTCAGGATGATGCCGTCGAGCTGGTGGTCGATAAGGCGATGGACGGCATCGGTTTCCAGGTCCGGATCGTAATGCGTGGCCGTCATCATGACGCTGTAGCCCGACTGCCGGGCGCGCATTTCGGCGCCCTCGAAACAGTCGGCGAACACGGGATTGGACAGGGTGGGCAGGGCGAGCCCCAGGGTGCGGGTATTACCGGAGCGCAAGCTGCTGCCCAGGCGGTTGGGGCGAAAGCCGTGGCGGCCGGCAATGTCCAGCACACGCTCACGGGTGTCGGCCTGGACGAGCCCGGGCCGGTTGAACACGCGCGAGACCGTTGCAGGCGATACGCCGGCTTCGTCAGCGATCCTTAATATGGAGATCGGATTCACGCGCCGCTTGCTGTCCAAAACGCCCCTCCCAACCGGTAAAGGTTTGATGAAAACGTTTTCATATTAGACATCAAGTATTGCGGGCGTATTACAGTGATTACCCGTAGATGGTGGATCTATGGCTGTTCTTTTTTGAGCCGCGGGTTTTCTCGGGGCGGCCTTGTTGGCTGGGGAGTCGCCCGATGCTTTTCTTTGTTGCTCTCTTGTTATGGCTCATCTTCTTGGGTCTGGGCACGAAATTCCAGGTCTCCCTTCTCTTCTATTGACGCCTGCGGGATGGCTGGGATCGGGCTCTGCTCCTCGTGGCCGGTTCGGCGCCTGCGCGCCGAACACCGCATCGCCTTGCTCGTGCGCACGTACGTGCTCCCTTCGCGTACGGCTTGCTCGGCCCCGAAAGTCGCCGCCGCCCGACCCCAGCCACCCCACAGGCTGCGTCGTTGAGATGCGCGGCTCTGTCGGGGCGGGTTGGGTGCTTGGCGTTTTTTTGCGGTGACGTTGGCTGTTTGAAGAGCTCTTGCGCTGTCCCTGACCGCGCCCTGTGGGCGGCGCGGCCAGAGACGTTCGGACTGGGCATGCATCGGCCGAGAGGGCGGCGATGCCCGACCACATGAGCAAAGGATTCGGCCAGGCCTTCGTCGTCGAGTTGTGCTGAAGATGCCCATGCATTATGAGGGTGTGGTGACTTGCTTGCAGGTGCCTTTACGTCCCACCTTTGGATACGTTCGCATCATGCCTTGCCTTGAGGTGTGGCTGGCAGGCCGGGGCTGGGCGACCGTTGAGCAAGCCGCAGGCCTGGCTTGGAAGCGGGGGCGTAAGAGTGCGCGCTGTTTGAACATAAAATCAGCCGGGGGCTGATTTTATGTGAGTTCGCGCACGTCCCCCGATGGAAAGCCGGGACAAGGGAAGCCCGAAGGGCCGCAGCGATGGGAGCACAGCCCCGGCCTGCCAGCCATGCCGACTCAAGAAACCAAAGATGATGATGAAGGCTAGCCGCACCATCTCAAGAAACCAAAGATAGGCAACAAAAAAAGCGCCCCGGCTTTTAACCAGGGCGCTTAATCAATACCATCCAGCCACAAAACCGAACGGCAAAGAAGCCAGGCAGGATCAGGCCGCCATCGCTTCCGCCTTCTGTGCAACAGCATGGCGGTTCACAGCGCTAAGGATAGCCAGGAACGACGCCGTCACGATATCCCCGTGTATCCCCACCCCGAAGCCCGTCGCCGACTCGCCCACACGCAACTCCACATAGCAGGCTGCGCGCGTGTCCGTGCCCGTGCCGATCGCATGTTCATGGTAGTCCATGATCTTCACATCGCTGTCCAGCGCATTCACGAATGCCGAAATCGCGCCATCCCCGCGGCCCACCAGATTGCGCACCCGGCCGTTTTCCTCGACCTCGGCCTCGATCACGAACTGATTGCCCGCGCCCGCTTTCGGGTCGCCGGTGATCCGGTGGCGTATCAGCTTCCAGGTCTGCTCGACCTCCAGGTACTCGTCAGAGAAAATATCGTACACCTTGCTGGCCGTGACCTCCGCGCCGGTTTCGTCCGTCACGCGCTGGATGGCGCGGCTGAACTCGATCTGCAGGCGGCGCGGCAATACCAGGCCATGCTCCTGCTCCAGCAGGTAGGAAACGCCGCCCTTGCCCGACTGGCTGTTGACGCGGATCACCGCATCGTAGCTGCGGCCCAGATCCGCCGGGTCGATGGGCAGATAAGGCACTTCCCAGGGCGCATCGGCTTCCTGGCGGGCAAAGCCCTTCTTGATCGCATCCTGGTGCGAACCCGAGAAGGCCGTGAAGACCAGGTCGCCTGCGTACGGATGGCGTGGATGCACCGGCAACTGATTGCAGTACTCGACACAGCGGCGGACCTCGTCGATGTCCGAGAAATCCAGCCCCGGATGTATGCCTTGCGTATACAGGTTCAAGGCCAGCGTCACCAGGTCCACGTTTCCGGTGCGTTCGCCATTGCCGAACAGGCAGCCTTCGATGCGGTCGGCGCCGGCCATGACCGCAAGCTCGGCGGCCGCCACCGCTGTGCCGCGGTCATTGTGCGGGTGCACGCTGAGCACGATGCTGTGGCGCTGCTTCAGGTTGTTGTGCATCCATTCGATCTGATCGGCGTACATATTGGGCGTCGTCGCCTCGATCGTGGCGGGCAGGTTGTAGATGATCTTCGAGTCCGGCGTGGGCTGCCAGGCTTCGGTCACCGCATTGCACACGTCCAGGGCGAATTCCGGCTCGGTGGTGCTGAAGACCTCGGGGGAATACTCGTAGCGCCAGCTGGTTTCCGGATGCTGGCTGGTGAACTGCTTGACCAGGCGTGTGCCGCTCAAGGCGATTTCCTTGACCTCGTCCTTGCTCATGTTGAACACGATCTTGCGGAAGGCCGGGGCGCAGGCGTTGTACAGGTGGACGATGGCCTTCTTGGCGCCGGCGGCCGATTCCACCGTGCGGCGGATCAGGTCTTCGCGCGACTGCGTCAGGACAATGATGGTGACGTCGTCGGGTATGCGCTTTTCATCGACCAGCTTCCGTACGAAATCGAAGTCGGTTTGCGAAGCCGATGGAAAACCGACTTCGATTTCCTTGAATCCGATCTTGACCAGCTGTTCGAAGAAGCGAAGCTTGCGTTCGACGCTCATGGGCTCGATCAGGGACTGGTTGCCGTCGCGCAGGTCGGTGCTCATCCAGATGGGAGGGTGGGTAATGCGCTTGCTGGGCCATGTGCGTTCGGAAAAGTCGCGTGCGAAGGGTACGAACGGACGGTATTTATGGGACGGATTGGAAATCATGGGTACACCTTTGTATAACGGAATAGGCGGGTCGCAATCACCGGAGCCGCAATGGGGGCTCTTGAACTTCAATGACGGTATTGGATGGGGATGTGGCGAAAAACAGGCTGCCGAACTGCCACGCGACGCTAGGCCCGGCAACCGATCGGTAGCAGTAGCGATAGGGCTAGCGAGGACAGCAAGGAAACGCGCAAGGGCTTGCGCGAAACACGCAATGCGCCACCCGCAGCATGGCTGCTGGCGTGGGCATCAAAGAGGGAAGCGTGTTGGGCTTGCATGGCGATAGTCAACCATATTTACGGCGCATTGGCAAGTTTTATTGCACTTCCTCTTCGATGTGCGTAGCGTCCAGCATGGCGGCCTGACGCCGCGCCAGCGCGATTTTTGCGGCTCGGCCGCTGCGCAACTCGGCGGCGGCGCGTTGCAAATCGCCCACGGTGACGGGTTCGCGGCGATCCTGCCAGGACCATCGCAACACTTCCCGCGCCGGTTCGGACAACTGCGCAGCCAGCATCTGTATGGTGTCTTCCCCGACTATCTTGGCGCGGCCGCGGCGCAGGACGCCCTGCACGAAGCCATACAGAAAATAGGCAATAATAAGCGTGCACAGCGCTACGACGGCCCACCAGAAGAAGGGGTTGTATTGCTTCAGCAGCGCCACGGCCTGGACGCCCAGCGCGTGCAGGCCTTCATAGTCGATGCCGCGGCCGAACGCCACCACACGGTTCAACAGGTCGTACCAGACCAGGGCCACCACCGCGACGACCGCCACGCACACGATTTTTTGCATGGCGGTCAGCTTCAGCAAGGTGTTCCGTAGCAGGGTACGATCCCGGGATGTGGGCGCAGACTGTGCTTGCAGGGAATTTGGTTTCATACTCGTATTTTAAAATGCAATCGCGTCAATCCTTGGAACTTCGCCAGCACCAGCAATTGGCGCTGACCCCTCAGCTGCAGCAATCGATACGATTCCTGCAGCTGTCGTCGCACGAACTGGAATTGGAGGTGGCGCAGGCCTTGCTGGAAAATCCCTTGCTCGAGCGCGAGGAAGAGTATGACACCGATACGCCGGATACGGTAGCCGACGAAGCGCAGGCTCAGGAAGATCGCTGGGCGACGCCGGGCATGTCCGGCCGCAATGGCGGCGGCGCGGATGACGAGCCCACACGGCCCGAGACGGCCCTGGCGGAGACCCTGCAGGACCATCTTCTGGAGCAGTTGCGCCTGACGCGCGCCGAGGCGCGCGACTGTGCCCTGATCACGCTCCTGATCCAGGAGCTGGACGAGAACGGCTATTTGCCGACATCGCTGGATGACGTGCTTGCCTGCCTGCCGGAGGAACTCGCGGTCGAACCCGAAGAATTGCATGCCGCCTTGCGCCTGCTGCAGTCGTTCGATCCGCCCGGTGTGGGCGCGCGATCCCTTGGCGAATGCCTGTGCCTGCAGTTGGACTACCTCGAGGCGGCATCGAGAACGTTGGAGCCCGAGGTGCTGGCTTGCGCCCGCGCCATCGCCCGCCACCATCTGGGCCTGCTGGCCACGGGCAATCTGATCAGGCTGCGCGATGCGCTGTCCTGTGACCAGGCCGTATTGCGCGCCGCGCACGCGGTCTTGCTGCAATTGGAGCCCAAGCCGGCGCGCGATTGGGCCGCTTCGACGGCCGACTACATCACCCCGGACGTGCTGGTCAACAAAGTGGGCAAGCGTTGGGTGGCCAGGGTCAATCCGGCCACCATGCCGCGGTTGCGCATCAATGCGGTGTATGAGGACCTGCTGGGCAAGGGACCGGCGGCGCCGGCCATGCAGAGCCAGCTTCAGCAGGCGCACGGCCTGATCAAAAGCGTGAGCCAGCGTTTCGTGACGGTCTTGCGCGTGGCCCAGGCGATCGTGGACAGGCAGCAGGGCTACTTCGAAAACGGAGCCGCGGGCATGCGCCCATTGGTGCTGCGGGATATCGCCCAGGAGCTGGAGCTGCACGAGTCCACGGTATCGCGGGCGACCAAGCAGAAGTATGCCCAGACTCCTTGGGGCGTCATCGAGCTGAAAGGGTTCTTCGGAGCAGCCTTGCAAACTGACGGCGGAGAGTCGACATCGGCCGCCGCCGTGCGTTCGCTGATCCTGAAGCTGGTCGCCGCGGAGTCGGGCGCCAAGCCGCTGTCGGACAATCAGATTGCGCTTCGCCTGGCCGATCAGGGTGTGGTGATAGCGCGGCGCACCGTGGCCAAGTATCGCGAGGCGGCCGGCATAGAGCCGGCCATCCTGCGCAAGGCGCGTGCGGCCCTGGAGAGCCGCTGACGACCGTCTTGGCCAAGGCCGGCGTTGCCGGGAAGGTACAACTCCCCCGGCCGTCGCGCCGAATCATCCAAACGATTTGATTTTTTCGTGGCGTTGGATGATAATTATTCTCATGTTCATTTGTATCTGTAATGCCATCACTGAACGGCAGGTTCAGGCGGCAGTCGCTGAAGGGGCCAGCACCTTGTCCGATTTGCAAGGGCAGTTGGGTGTGGCGGCATGTTGCGGTTGCTGCGCCGAAACGGCCAGCGAATATCTGCCGGGCGGCCGCTATGCGGGCCAGGCATCCATACGCCAGGAAGCAGGCACGCTGGTTACCGAGGCCGCGAACGATTCCGAGCTTCCGGCCGCTGCCGTCATGGTCGAAGTCGCCATTCGCCGCGCCTGAATCATTTCGTAACAAAATAGCGACTCAGCCTCCGGCTGGGCTGTGCAGCGCGAAGTCGCCCGCTATTTTTTGCACTTTCCCCCCTTGAAATACCGTTTTTTTCAGGAGCCGGCGCACGGCTCGCCTGCGCATGAGGCTTTTTGCGCTGTAACGGTATTAATAAGTCAATTCATTCCTGTTCTCACGCAGCGGCCGCTGGGCTTCCCGCAGCAGGGGCTTTTCGCCCGCCGGCCCGCTGAAAAAGGCGTATTGCCATGTTAGGCTTATGGTCGAGCAAGACTTGCCTGACGTCCCGAGCCCAGCGGCCCGGCGTCGATGGCTTATCGACCCATCCCTTAGTTTCAGGAGCACGGCCATGAAAGGCGACACCACCGTTATCCGGCATTTGAACGCGCAACTCAAGAACGAGCTGACGGCCATCAATCAATACTTTCTGCACGCCCGCATGCTGAACCATTGGGGTTTCGACAAGCTGGGCAAGCATGAGTACGACGAATCCATCGGCGAGATGAAGCACGCCGATCGCCTGATCGAACGTATCTTCATGCTCGATGGTTTACCCAATCTGCAGGACCTGCACAAACTGATGATAGGCGAGGATGTTCCCGAGATCCTGTCCTGTGACCACAAGCTGGAATCCGCCGCGCAAGAGACCGTGAAGGAAGCCATGGCCTATTGCGAATCGGTGCGGGATTTCGTGTCACGCGATCTGTTCCAGGACATCCTGAATGACACCGAAGAGCACATCGACTGGCTGGAAACGCAAATGGAGCTCGTGCAGAAGGTGGGGCTGCAAAACTACCTGCAGTCGCAGATGGGCGAACTGGAATAGGAAGACCGGCTGCATCCAGGCCCGGACGGTGCTTGCCGGCATGCAAGCGCAACCGTCCGCGGGTCAAGCATCCGTACGGGAAAATCCCCGCTGTGTGTCTGCGCAGCGGGGATTTTCTTTGAGATCGGCGATGTCCCGATCGATGTTCCGGCGTTTAAAACGATTTGGCGGGGCAGTCGCGCACCCGTCCCCAGGCGTTGTTGGGTTCGCAGTACTTGTTGCGTGCCGCCCAGGCGCAGCTGGGCCGGTCGAAAAAGCCCTGGGCGCTGCAGGCCTGGAGATCCTGGCGCAGGCTGGCCTGCCAGGCCTGATTGTTCCCTCTGGCCGCCACGGGCGGCGGAGGCGGCGGTGGGGCGACTTCTATGGGCTGCAAGGGGGCTTTCTGGCCGGGGGAGGCCGATGCGCCCAGTCCAAGGCTGCCGACATCGGCAATGCCTTGCAGGCCGGGCGCGGCATTGTTGGCCTGGGCGATAAGCTGGGCCTCGCCCATGGTGATGGTGGTGGTCGCCACGTCGATGGCGGGGTTGGATGTGGTTTCATCCAGCGATGTTTCGGGTATTTGCCATGCAATGGCCGTGGGGGCTTCAGGCACGCCTTGCTGCCCGTTGAGCAGCGGCTGAGGGGGCTGGGCCACATAGGGCAAGCCATTGGCATCCAGCACGGGCACGTCGGAAAGTTCGGGGCGCTCGGGCGGGGTGGGCGCCACCGGGCCGTGGGCGACCAGCCAGTCGCCCAGCCGCAACCCGCCCCAGGCGGACGCGCCCGCGGCCAGTACCAAGATCGCAAAAATGAATCGCCAGGACATGTTTACCTTCAGTCTGGAAAAGGATGCCCAGTATAAAGGCTGGGATCCGCAGGAAAAAACGGCGGATTACGGCATCCTTTATGTATTCTGCCCAAAAACCTGGCCTCCGTGTTCGCGCATGGCGTGAAATTCAATACCGGGATACAGCTCTTGCGCCACGCGCAACTGCGCCGGCGAACTAGCCAGGAACGCGGCGGCATCGACGACATCATAGGCGATGTTCGCGGCATTGGCATTCATGAATTTTCGCAAGACTTTGGGATCTTCGGCTGTAAACCAACGTGCCATGTTGTAACGCGAAGGCATCATGCGGGCTTCGACGCCGTACTCGGTCTTGAGCCTGTGGGCGACCACTTCGAACTGCAGCTGCCCCACGGCGCCCAGCAAAAGGGCGCCGCCGGCCGCGTCGGGACGGAACACCTGTATGGCGCCTTCCTCGCCCAGCTGGGTCAGGCCGATGCGCAGCTGCTTGGTGCGCAGCGGGTCCTTGACTTCGACCGCCTGGAACAGTTCGGGCGCAAAAAAGGGCAGGCCGGTGAACTGCAGGTTCTCGCCCTCGGTCAGCACGTCGCCCAGCTGCAGGACGCCGTGGTTGGGAATGCCGATGACGTCCCCCGCATAGGCCTCGTCCAGCAACTCGCGACGCTGCGACAAGAAGGACACCACGTTGTTAGGCCGCATCTCCTTGCCGGTGCGCGCCACTTTCAGGCGCATGCCCCGTTCGAAGCGGCCCGAACTGACACGCACGAAGGCCACGCGGTCGCGATGGGCGGGGTCCATATTGGCCTGGACCTTGAATACCACGCCGCTGAACTTGGGCTCGTCCGGCTGTACCTCGCGTTGCAGGGCATTGCGCGAGCCCGGCTTGGGCGCCAGGTCCACCAGGGCGTCCAGCACCTCCTGCACGCCGAAATTATTGATGGCCGATCCGAAGAAGACCGGTGTCTGCTTGCCGGCCAGGAAGGCGGCGTGATCGAACTCGGGGGCGGCGGCGTTGATGAGCTCGATTTCCTCATTGGCTTTGGCGAACGCGTCGCCAAAGCGCTGGGCGATGGCCGGGTTGTCCAGGCCGTCGATCAGCTCATCCTGGTCGCCGCGCCTTTCCTGGCCGGCCCGGAACACGCGCATGCGGTTGCGGCGTATGTCGAACACGCCGCCGAACGAGCGTCCCATGCCCACCGGCCACGAAAACGGCACGGCGTCCATGCCCAGGTGCGATTCGATCTCGGACAGCAGGTTCAGCGGTTCCTGCACCTCGCGGTCCAGCTTGTTGATGAAGGTGATGATGGGCGTGTTGCGCGCGCGGCAGACCTGCAGCAATCGTATGGTCTGGGGCTCGACGCCGTTCGCGGCATCGATGACCATGAGCGCCGCGTCCACGGCGGTCAGGACGCGATAGGTGTCTTCGGAGAAGTCCTGGTGGCCCGGGGTGTCCAGAAGGTTGATCACGCAGTCGCGGTATTCCATCTGCATGACCGATGAGGCGACTGAAATGCCCCGCTGCTTCTCGATTTCCATCCAGTCGGACGAGGCGTGGCGGCTGGCCTTGCGGGCCTTGACGCTGCCGGCGATCTGGATCGCGCCCGCAAAGAGCAGAAGCTTTTCCGTCAGGGTGGTCTTGCCCGCGTCGGGGTGGGAAATAATGGCAAAGGTGCGTCGCCGCGCGACTTCTTGGGTAATGCTCATGACGTGATTTTAGCGTGTGTCGCTTCCGAGGCCGCAGCGTCCGGCCTCTCTAGCGGGTTTTACTTATGCTGGCTGAACGAGGCCAGCACCGTGCCTGCCAGGATGAACATGGTGCCGAAAGCGCGATTGAGCCAGCGGATATGGCGCGGGCTGCGCAACAGTTTCAGTATTCGAGAGGCCAGGGTGGTGTAGCAGCCCATGGCCACCAGGTCGGTAAAGCACAGGGTGGCGGCGATGGCGGCGTATTGCAGGGGCAGCGGTTGCGACAGATTCAGGAACTGCGGCACCACGGCCAGCAGGAAAACCGTGCCTTTGGGGTTGGTGATGTTGATCAGGCAGCCCCGCATGACAAGCTCGCGGGCCTTGAAGGGCGCCGGCTTGCCGGACTCGACGGCGACCGGCGCCGCATCGGTTCGGAACTGCTTCCACCCCAAATAGATCAGATAGAGCACGCCCAGCCATTTGACGATGCCGAAAGCCACTTCCGAGGCGGCGAGGAGGGCGCCCAGGCCCACCGCCACCACGATGAACTGGATGAGTATCCCCAGGATCAGCCCTATCGTTGTCCAGTATCCGCGCCTGAAACCGTATTTCAGCCCGGAAGCCATGGCCGAGATGGCGCCGGGCCCGGGCGAAAATGAAATGGCCCAGGAAGCGGCAAAAAAGGCGAGCCAGGTGGACAGGGACATGGTCGTGGACGAGGATTGGGGGTGGCGGAATGATACGCCTTATTTGCCCAACAATGCGGCCCGCTGGCCGCTGTTGCGCCGTCCTGGATTGCCATGTTGCCGGGGCTGGCCTGCGCCGCCGCCGGCGGGCTTGCGTCCGCCGTTGCCCGAACGGTGCGATTCGCCGGGTTGGCCGCCGGCCCTGGGGGCCTGCCTGGCGCCGGCGCCCGCGCCGGTTCTGCGGGGCGCATTGCCCGCACGGCGTGGAGGACGGTCATCATCGTGATCGCGGGCATGGGCCGGCTCGGCCTTGACCATGTCGGGCGACCAACCGTTGACGGTGGTGCGCTCGATGGGGCGCTTGATCAGTTTCTCGATGGCGTTCAGCAGCTTTATTTCCGACCTGTCGACCAGCGACATGGCCGAGCCGGTGCTGCCGGCGCGGCCGGTGCGGCCGATGCGGTGCACATAGTCTTCAGGCACGTTGGGCAGCTCGAAATTCACGACGTGGGGCAGATGGTCGATATCGATGCCGCGGGCCGCGATGTCGGTGGCGACCAGCACGGCGACCTTGCCGTCCTTGAAGCCGGCCAGGGCGCGGGTCCGCGCCGCCTGGCTCTTGTTGCCGTGTATGGCGGCCGCGGACAAGCCGTCCTTGACCAGTTTTTCGGCCAGGCGGTTCGCCCCGTGCTTGGTGCGGGTGAACACCAGCACCTGATGCCATCCGCTTTCGCGGATGATGTAGCTGAGCAGGTCGCGCTTATGCGCCTGTTCGGTCAGCACCATGCTTTGGGCGACCAGTTCCGAGGCCGTATTGCGGCGGGCCACCGAGATTTCGATGGGGTCGGTCAGCACGCCCTTGGAGAGCTCGCGGATTTCGTCCGAGAAGGTGGCCGAGAACAGCAGGTTCTGGCGCTTCTTGGGCAACAGCGCCAGAATGCGGCGGATATCGCGGATGAAGCCCATGTCCAGCATGCGGTCGGCTTCGTCCAACACCAGGATTTCCACGCCGGAAAGATCCACGGTTTTCTGTTGCGCATGGTCCAGCAGGCGGCCGGGCGTGGCCACCAGGATGTCCAGCGGCTTGCGCAGCGCATTGATTTGCGGATTGATATTGACCCCGCCGAACATCACCATGGAGCGCACCGAGGTGTGCTGGCCATAGGTGCGCACCGATTCCTCGACCTGCGCGGTCAGTTCGCGGGTGGGGGTGAGAATCAGCACGCGCGGCTGGCCGGGCTTGCGGCCTTGGGCGGGGTTTTGCAATAAACGGTGCAGGATGGGCAGCGTGAAACCGGCCGTTTTACCGGTGCCGGTTTGTGCGGCGGCCAGCAGGTCGCCGCCCTTGATCACTTGCGGAATGGCCTGCGCCTGGATGGGGGTGGGGTGCTCGTACCCGGTGTCGGCGACGGCACGCAAAAGGGGTTCTGCCAGCCCAAGGGCGGCAAAGGGTGTTTGGGTAGTCAAGAAATAACTCCAGCGACAGCCTATCGCTCGAGTTGAGAGATACCAATCTAGGCAGACGATAAAAGAAGTTGATGGCAAAAAAGCCAAAGGCAAGGCCAGAATGGCTTGCAGACAGCGTGCTGATTGGTACGGCACGCAACTTCTTATTGTAGCGTAGTTGGCCGCTATGTGGGAAAAACGATTTTCAGGCATAGTGGCAGTGCGGCGACAAGCTGCTGTAATACGCCGATCACTTTTCCCCGGAAAGCGCCAATGAAAAGACTCTTCCTGCTTGTAGTGCTGCCTTGCCTGTCGGTGCTGCTGGCCGGCTGCGGCTACAACGACATCCAGCGCCTGGACGAGCAGGTCAAGACGGCCTGGTCGCAAACCTTGAATCAATACGAGCGCCGCGCCGAACTGGTGCCCAAGCTGGTCAATTCGGTCAATGCCTATATGGTCAACGAGCGCGCGGTGCTGACGCAGGTCACCGAGGCCCGCGCCAAGGTGGGCTCGGTGCAGATCAGCGCGAACGACCTGGAGAATCCCGAACTGATGGCGCGCTTCGAGCAGGCGCAGGGCCAGTTGTCCTCGGCCCTGTCCCGGCTGATCGCCGTATCGGAAAACTACCCGCAGCTGAAAAGCGATGGCTTGTTCCGCGACCTGATGACCCAGCTGGAAGGCACTGAAAACCGCATCGCCACCGAGCGACGGCGCTATGTCCAGGCCGTGCAGGACTACAACCTGATCGTGCGGCAGTTCCCCACGCTGATCACCGCCAAGATTTTCGGCTACCAGGTCAAGGAGAACTACGGTGTTTCGAAGCAGGATGAAATCACCCGGGATCCCGAGGTCAAGTTCAGCCTGCCGGAGCCGGGCAAGCCCTAGCCCGGATGCCTGTCCTGGCTTCGGCGGATGCCGGAACAACCCAAGGAGATTGAATGATCGCCGTGCCGCGGAGCGTGCTGCCATTATTGCTGCTGTTGTTGTCGCTGGTCTGCTGGCCCGCCGCGCATGCGGCGCAAGTTCCTGTGCCCGAAATCAGCGCCTGGGTTACCGATCAGACCGGCACGCTCGATTCCAACACCAGAACGCATCTGAATACCGTGCTGGCCGATCTGGAAAAGCGCAAGGGCGCCCAGATTGCCGTCCTGCTGGTTCCCACCAGCGGCGAGGACACCATTGAAGACTATGCGCGCCGGGTTTTCGATAAATGGCGCATCGGCCGCGCCAAGGTCGACGACGGCATTCTTTTCGTGGTGGCCAAGGATGACCGCCGCTTGCGTATCGAAGTCGGCTATGGGCTGGAAGGCGCCGTCCCCGATCTGCTGGCCGGACGCATCATCCGGGAACAGGTCACGCCCCGATTCAAGCAGGGCGATTATTCAGGCGGCGTGGTAGCCGGCGTCGACAGCCTGGTGGCGCTGGTCGAGGGCGAGGCGCTGCCGCCGCCTGCCGCGACAGCCGGCGCTGCGGAACCGGATGACGAATCGCCCTTCGTCATGCTGGCGCCGCTGGCGGCAATGAGCTTTTTCATGCCGGCGGGGTTCGCGGCGTTCGCGGCCGGCATCTTCGTTTTCCTGATGTTCGAAAGCGTGCTCATGGGCGTGCTGGGCGCGCTTGCCGCATTCATCCTTAGCCGCATAGGACGCAAGTTCGGCGCCGGAGGCCGAGGCAGCTCGGCGCGCGCTTCGCGGCGCGGCGGCGTGGTGGGCGGGCTCGGCGGTTTCGGCGGTGGTTTTGGTGGCGGCTTTGGCGGCGGAGGCGGTTTCGGTGGCGGGGGAGGCTTCGGCGGCGGAGGTGGCGGCGGCGGGGGCGGCAGCGGTGGAGGCGGCGCCTCGGGCAGCTGGTAGCCGCGCCGGCCCGCATCCGGGCCGGATCAACTCACATGGGAGCAGCAGTGCATCAACGTTCCGGTAAATGGAAGGAAGCAACAGGCTGGGCCGCCCTGGAAGGACACTGGCTGCGCCGCAGGCATTTCACGTCCGAGGTGCTGGGGCGCATTGCGGAGCGCATCGCGGAAGGCGAACTGGACCATACCGGCGAACTCATGGTGGCCATAGAAGCGGTCAGCCCCGTGCATGAGCCCGATAGCCTCCAGAGGGCGCTCGAGGTGTTCGGCCGCCTGCGGGTATGGGATACCCCCTTGAATACCGGCGTCTTGCTGTACCTGGCGCTCGACAAGCACCGCATGCACATCATCGCCGATCGCGGCATTGCCGCGCCCGACGATCTCTGGCAACAGGTATGCGAACGTCTGCAGGGCCGTTTCCAGCAAAAAAATTACGTCGAAGGCATGCTTGCGGCGATCGATGAGATCGAGTCCATACTTCGCACGTGCAGCGCCGCGCTGCCCGATGGGGCGGGGCGCACCAACGATTTGCCTGATCGGCCGATACTGCTTTAGGATCCGTCGGCGCTAAAACGAAAGCCCGCCGGGGGGCGCGGCGCTCGAACCCATCGGGCCCGGACGGCCGACGGCCAGCTTGCGCGTCAACGCTTGCACGACATCGCGATGCCGGGCGCTGGCCTGATAGTTATCGGCCAAGGTCGACCACTGAGGCTGGCTGCGCGCCTCCAGCAGTTCGTCGGGCAGCTTCCCGCTGCGCCAGCCGTCGGGGTCCGCCTGCTCTTGCGGCGTCAGCGCGGGGCTGCCGGCTATCTCTATCGGCGCCTGCGCGGCATGCCCGCGCGCTTCGAGGGCTTCAAGAAGCGCCAGCTGGCGCAAGGCCAGCAAACGCAGCACGGCATCGTCCACGCTGACTTCCTGGTAGCCCTTCAGCTTGCCCAGCACGCGCTTGCCCAGCTTGTCGGCGCCTTGCCATAAGCCGCCCGCCGCCGCGCCCAGCAAGGTGGCGGCGCCCAGGCTCAAGCCCGCCGTGAACGCGTCCAGGGTCGCGCCCGCCATGGCGCCCGCGGCCATGCCTTTGCCCACATGTATGCCGACGTCTTTCAGCGCTTGCGGATGGAACAGATCCATGCCCCAGCGCTCGCCTTCCAGCGGCAGCGTATGAGCGGGAAAGTCATGGCTGCGAAAGTTGTAGCGCTTGAGCAGCGCCGCGACGCAAGCGGCCTCGCGCTCGCGTATGGACCGGCGCAGCGCTGCGGTGGCGGCTTGCACGGCATCGTGGTCGGGCGGACAGCTCAGGCGAAGCGCCGCGGCGTCGACCAGCAGTTCGGCGATCAGCCGCAAGGCATCGGCATGGCGGTCTGCGCGCTGCCGGATCACGTCGTTCTTCAGGGCCATCAGGGGCGCGGCATGCCTGTCCAGCAGCAGGGCCAGCTTATCGTAAAGCTGTGCCTCCCCATCCAGCGCGGGAGCAATGGTGTCGAACTCCACGATGGCATGCAGGCCAAGGCGACCCAGCGCTTCGCGCCAGGACGTCAGGCGCTGCTCGGGGCTGCGGGTGAAGTTCAGCACCGGCAGCAGCGGATGGCCGCAGCCGGCCAGTATGGCCAGCTCATCCTTGTGCTTGCCCAGCACCGGATCGCGGACGTCGACCACGTACAGCCCCGCGTCGCACTCCAGCAGCTTGTGCAGCACTCTGGCTTCCTGCTCGAAGCGGCGGCGGCTTTCGGGGCTGTCCAGGAAGCGGCGTATGCGCTCGGGGCCATCCGTGCGTGTCCCCGGCGCGGCGAGTTGGTCCAGGTAGTCCAGCAGGGCAATGCCGTCTTCCATGCCGGGGGTGTCGTAAAGCTCGACGGCGGCCTGGCCGTCCACCAGCAGGCGGGCGCCTTCGACGTGACGCGTGGTGCCGGGGTTGTCGTCCACCTGGCCGAACCGCGGGTTGCGGGTCAGCGTGCGCAGCAGGGACGTCTTGCCGGTGTTGGTGTGGCCGACGACGGCCAGCTTCAGTGCCTGCTTAGGGTCCGGCATGCGCATTCCTTGCCTCGCGGCCCTGGGCGGGCGTGCCGGCCAGCCAGTCCAGCGCGGGAGCCAGGTCCGTGTGGATCTGCTCGGGGGCGAAGCCGGCGGCCAGCAGCCTGTCTTGCCAGGTCGATGCCCGTGCCGCATTGGATGGGCCCAGGCCGAGCAGGGCCACATGGCCGCGTCCCGCCAGCCCCGCCAGATCGGCCAGCAGGGCGATTACGCCGCGGTCGGGCGTCTGCTGGGCATCGCAGGCCATCAGCATTCTTTCGGGAGGCCGCGCCTGAAGGTGGTCGAGCAGTCTCTTGCGTTGCGGGCGGCTGTCCACGACGCCCAGGTCGGCCACGGCCGCGGGCAGGTCCATGGGCGGCCACGGCCGGTCGGAAGGAAGTTCGATGCCCACGAGCAGGGGCTGGTCCCCCAGCGGAAAGGCATGTTCCGCTGGCTGGATGTGCGCCTGGAAAGCGGGCCCCGAAGGGGCGTCGATGCCGGCGTTTTCGCTGGCGGGCGACAGCCGGTCGCGCAATTCGGCATAGCCGGGCAGGCCGGGATCGAGTTCGATGGCGGCAAGCCTGCTTTTCACGATCAGCAGGCTGAGGATCGTACCGGCCAGGCGCGGCAGCAGTCCATAGACCACCACGCAGGCGATGAGCCAGCCGGACCACAGGGCCTGGGCCGATTCGGGCAACTGCTGCAGCCCGTCGCTGGCGCGTATGATGGCTTCGGACGGCATGGCGAACCCCAGTTTTGCGGGCAGCCAGCCCAGCGCCGTGGTGATCGTGACGAAGGCATCCGGCGAGAGCAGCGTGGTTTCCCAATTGAAGCTGTAGCGTCGGGCCGACAATATGCCCAACAGGGCCAGAACGAGGCTGCCCAAGGCAATGGACCAAAGGGCATGGCTGATCCCGCCCAGCAGCCAGCGCAGGGCGCCGGCCCGGCTAAGCACTTCCATGAGTGCGCGCGGCACCAGGGCGGCATCGGGGCCGCGGGCCAGCTTGCGGGTCAGCCAAAGCCAGCATGTGCCGAGCCAGGTGGCGCTGGCGGGAGTCCGTGCCGCAAAGCTCAGCAGCCAGAACAGGAAGGACAGGACGTTGAGGCCCAGCAGCGCCGCGAGAGCCAGCAACAGATTCACCGGCCGGCTGCCATCGCCCAGCGCGCCCAGCGCCGCGCCGGCCCCGGCCAGCAAGGCGATCAGGCACAGGCCGGTCAGGGCCAGACGCGAACCCTGCATCCATTGCTGAATAAGCTGATCCAGCTTCTCGCGCCGCCCCAGGTGACGGGCGCGCGCGAGCACGCGTTGCGCGAATTCCCCGCCTTCGGCGCGGGCGCGCCTGACTTCCATGGCGTCTTCCAGCGGTCCCCACAGCGCTTCGCGCAGCCTCAGGGTTTCCGCCATCCAGTAGGCGCGCAGGCTTGGCGAGCGCAGCGCCCCGGATGCGCCGGCGTCAGGCATCCGTATATGCGCCGGCGGCCGGATCGCCGAACCAGGTTCCCAGCTTTTGCCGCGCTTGAGCCTTGACTTCGGGGGTGATGTAAAGGGCCACGGTCGCCAGCGCGGCGGTCATGACGCTCAGGTCGTCGGTATAGCCGATGAGCGGCGCGAGATCGGGAATGGCGTCCAGGGGGAAAATAAAGTAGCCCAGCGCGCCATAGATGACGCGCTTGGCCCATTTCGGCGTGTGCTCATTCTGTACCGCATAGTACAGGTACAGCGCTTTTTCCAGCGCGCCCCGGCCGATGGACCGGGCGCGGGGGCCCAGCTTCTTCCAGAAGCGGCTTGTCGAATAAGCGCTCCGGTAGCGGAAAGTGTTCATAATGCCTCCAGAGGGCGCCAGGACCCATTGCGGGAACAGGCCGTGGCCGATTGCCTATTGTATCGGCCGCCACGCCTTTGCGTCGGCGCCGGCGGCAGGGAGCCCGCGTCAAAATGAAAGGCGCCCGGAATGCACCGGGCGCCCGCCGCGCCGTATTGCCCCCACTGCGGGGGCGGCTGAACGCCTCAGCTTTTCCTGGCGATCAGGCCGTAGATGAACAGAACGATGATGGCGCCCACGATGGAGCCTATCCAGCCCGCGCCTTCGCCGGGCTGGTAGATGCCCATCGCGCCGCCCAGGTAGCCGGCGACGACCGAGCCGATGATACCCAGGATGATGGTCAGGATGATGCCCAGCTTCTGGTCGCCCGGCATAATGGCCCGGGCAAGCAGGCCGACGATAAAGCCAACGATGATCATGCTGATAATACCCATGGCAATCCTTTGAAGTGGAAAACGGTTGGACAGCAACGCTACTGCCTGCCGCTTATCATAGAGACGCCAGGATTTCGAGTCCAGCGCGCCGGGCCCATTTTGGTATCCAGACGTTAAATCATTGAAGGAGAGCGCAGCCTGCGGCGCTACATGGCCTGCTGTGCCGCCGCGTCTTCCAGGTCCAGGCCCTCGCGCGACAGGAAATCAAGGCCCGGCATCAGGGAAAGCAGATGCTTGGTGTAGTCGTGCCTGGGATCGGAAAACAGCGTTTCGGTCTCGGCCACTTCCAGAAGTTCGCCGTGGCGCATGACGCCGACCCGGTCGCACATCTGCCGGATGACGGGCAGGTCGTGGCTGATGAACAGTATCGTCAGCCCCAGGCTTTCCTGCAGGTCTTTCAGCAGATTGAGGATCTGCGCCTGTATCGATACGTCCAGCGCCGAGGTGGGCTCGTCGCAGATCAGGAAGCGTGGCCGCGTCGCCAGCGCCCGCGCGATGCAGATGCGCTGGCGCTGGCCGCCCGAGAACTCGTGCGGGAAGCGCGCCAGCGCCTGGTCGCTCAGGCCGACATAATCGAGCAGCCCGCTGACGATCTGGCGGGTAAGCGCCTCGGTGTTGGCCAGCTTGTGAAAGCGTATGGGCTCGGCAACGATGTCCAGGATGCGCATGCGGGGGTTCAGCGACGAAAACGGATCCTGGAAAACCATCTGGATCTGGCGCCGGAAGGAATTGAGCATCTTCTTGTCGTCAAGCTGCGTGACATTGACGTTGTTGAAGTGCACGGAACCGTAGCTGGTCTGGTACAGGCCGGCAATCAGGCGGGCGATGGTCGACTTGCCCGACCCGGATTCGCCGACCAGGCCGAAGACCTCGCCCTCCTTGATGGAGAAGCTGACGCCCTTGACGGCGTCCAGCGTAATGCGGTTCTTCTTGAGAAATGAATTGCGCAGGACGAAGCGCATGCCCAGGTCCGATACCTGGACCAGGGGCTTGTCCGACTTGCCGCCGAAGTTTCGCTGCTGCCCCATCCAGCGCGTTGCGGTGGCCAGGTTGTCTTTCCTGACGTTTTCCTGGACGCCCTCGATATACGTCACCATGGGGAATCGGCGCAGCTTGATGTCCGAGCGCGGCACCGCCGAAATCAGGCTTTTTGTGTACAGGTGCTCGGGGCTGCCCAGTACCTGGCGCGTCGGCCCTTCCTCGACCAGCTTGCCGCGGTACAGCACGGCAACCCGGTCCGTGATCTCGGCAATGACGCCCATGTCGTGGGTGATGATGATCATGCCGACCTGCTTTTCCTTGCACAAGGCGCGCAGCAGGTCCAGTATCTGCGCCTGGATGGAGACGTCCAGCGCCGTGGTGGGTTCGTCGGCGATGATGACTTCGGGTTCGCAGCACAAGGCCAGGGCGATCACCACCCGCTGGCGCATGCCCCCCGAAAATTGATGCGGGTACTGGTCGAGCCGCAGCTCGGGCTGCTCGATGCCGACGCTGGTCAGAAGCTCGACGGCGCGCTTGCGGGCCTGGTGCTGGCCGATGCGCAGGTGAACTTGCATGCTTTCGATCAATTGATCGCCGACGGTCTGCAAGGGGTCCAGCGACGTCAGCGGATCCTGGAAGATCATGCCGATGCGTCGCCCGCGGACCTCGCGAAACGCATGAGGGGGAAGCTGGTCGATGCGCTGGCCGTTCAGCAGCACCGTGCCCCGGGTCATCTTTCCGGGCGGCTCCAGCAGCCCGATGACGGCATTGCCGATGGTGGACTTGCCGGCTCCGGACTCGCCCACCACACCCAGGATCTCGCCTTTCTCCAGCGACAGGCTGACGTCCTGAATGGCCACCACATTGCCGTGGCGGCTCGAAAATTCGATGTGCAGGTTCTCGATGTCCAGTAATGCCATGCGTACGACTCAGCGAAGCTTGGGATTGAGCGCGTCGCGCAGCCAATCGCCCAGCAAATTGACCGATAAGGCAAGCAGCACCAGCGCAATGCCCGGGAAGATGGAGATCCACCAGTCTCCGGAAAACAGATAGCTGTTTCCGATGCGTATCAGGGTGCCCAGCGAAGGGGTGGTCGGCGGGATGCCGACGCCGAGAAACGACAGGGTCGCCTCGGTGATGATGGCCACGGCCAGGTGTATGGTGGCGATGACAAGCACGGGTCCGAGCACGTTGGGCAGGATATGGCGCCGCAGGATGGTGAAGGGCCGCATGCCGATCAGGCGCGCGGCCTGCACGTACTCTTTGTTGCGCTCGACCATGGTGGCGCCGCGCACCGTGCGGGCATACTGAACCCAGCCCGAGATGCCGATGGCGAAAATAAGCACGTACAGCGAAAGGCTGTCATGCAGGTGGCGCGGCAGCAGGCCGCGGGCAATGCCGTCGATGAGCAGTGCGATAAGGATGGCGGGGAAGGACAGCTGCACGTCGGCGATGCGCATGATGACGCTGTCGACGCGGCCGCCGGCATAGCCGCTGATCAGGCCCAGCGAGACGCCGACCACCAGCGAGAACAGGACCGACGCCAGGCCCACCAGCAAGGAGATGCGCGATCCGTACAGGATGGCGGACAGCATGTCGCGCCCCTGATCGTCGGTGCCCAGCAGGAAGCGCGAATCGCCGTCGGCGGACCAGATGGGCGGAATATTGGCGTCCAGCAGGTCCAGGGTGGCCAGGTCGAAGGGGTTGTGCGGCGAAACCAGGGGTGCGAACAGGGCGCCCAGGCAGATCAGCAGCGCCACGACCGCCGAAACGATGGCCGTGGGCGAATGGCTGAAGCTGTAGAAAATGTCGCTGTTATAGGCGCGTGACAATACATTCCGGGTCATTGTTCTGGCCTTCTAGCTTTTTTGCACGCGCAGGCGCGGGTCGACGGCAAAGTACAGCAGGTCGACGATAAGATTGATGATCACGAAAAAGAAAGCGATCAGCAACAGATAGGCGGCCATGACAGGGATGTCGACCGAGCCGATGGACTGGATGAACAGCAGGCCCATGCCCGGCCACTGGAACACCGTTTCCGTGATGATGGAGAATGCAATGATGGAACCCAGCTGCAGGCCGGTGATGGTAATGACGGGAACCAGCGTGTTCTTCAGGGCATGGCGGAAATTGATCATGCGCTCGGGCAGGCCGCGGGCCCGGGCGAACTTGATGAAGTCCGTTTGCAGGACCTCGAGCATTTCGGCGCGCACCAGCCGCATGATCAGGGTCATCTGGAACAGCGCCAGCGTAAAGGCCGGCATGATCAGCGATTGCCAGCCGCTTTTCGTAAGAAAACCCGTGGACCACCAGCCCAGGTCGACGACGTCGCCCCGGCCGAAACTGGGCAGCCAGCGCAGCATCACCCCGAAGAACAAAATCATGAGTATGCCGATCAGGAAGGTCGGCAGCGAGATTCCGATCAGCGACAGGGTCATGAAGCTGCGCGACAGCACGCCGTCGCGCCGCAGCGCGGTGTAGATGCCCATGGGTATGCCCAGGAACAGCGCGATCACGGCCGACGCGAAGGACAATTCCAGCGTCGCCGGCATGCGGCTCTCGATGAGCTCGCTGACCGGCCGGCGCTGGCGGTAGGACATGCCGAAATCGCCCTGGGCCGCATTGCCGATGAAGCGGAAGTACTGGATCAGGAAGGGATCGTCCAGGCCCAGCTGCCTGCGCAGTTCGGCGCGCTGCTCCAGCGTGGTGTCTTGCCCGACCATGTTGTTGATCGGGTCACCCACGTAGCGGAACATGGCAAACGCAATGAAGCCGACGGCGAGCATCACGAAGATGGACTGGAATACCCGCCGTGCAATGAAGTTGAGCATCGGCGTTTACGGCATGACCACGTTGCGGATGTCGAGCACGTCGTCGGCACGCTGCGCCACCTTGATGCCCTTGCGCACGCCCCAGGACATGGGTTGCTGGTGCAGGGGCAGGTAGCCGTAATCGTTGTGGAGCATGGTGAATGCTTCCTTGATCATGGCGTTGCGCTTGGCCTGGTCGGTTTCGACGTCGATCTTGGCGATCAACGCGTCGATCTCTTTGTTGCAATAGCCGCCCAGGTTGAACTGCCCCGCCGCCGTCTTGGAATCGCGGCAGGCCACCAGGTTGGTCAGCGAATTGGCCGCGTCGATGGAGCTGGGCGTCCAGCCCAGCAGATACATGCTGGTGTTGTTGCCGGCCTGCAGCAGGACCTTGGCGAAGTACTTGGACTTGGTCTGCGCCAGCAGGTCGATCTTGATGCCTATGCGCGCCAGCATGCTTGCCACCGCCTGGCAGACCTTTTCGTCATTGACGTAGCGGTCGTTGGGGCAGTCCAGCTGAACGGTGAAGCCGTCGGGGTAGCCCGCGTCGGCCAGCAGCTTCTTGGCTTTTTCGATGTCGGTCTTGTACGGCGCGCCGAAGGATTCGTCGTAGCCGTTGATCTTGTCGGCGATGAGCGTGCCCAGCGGCTTGGCCGCGCCGCGCATGATCTTCTGGTTGATGACCTTGGTATCGACGGTCAGGTCTATGGCCTGGCGGACGCGCTTGTCCTTGAACGGGTTCTTGCCCTTTATATTGGAGAACAGCAGTTCGTCGCGGTGCTGGTCCATGCCGATGAAGATGGCGCGGGCTTCGGGTTCGTTCAGGACCTGCACGTTGGGTTCGCTTTCAAGGCGCGGCCAGTCTTGCACGGGAACCGGCATGACCAGATCCATCTCGCCCGAGATCAGCGCGGCCACGCGGGTGGATTCCTGCGAGATGGGCTGGAAGGTGATCTCGGTGACGTTGGTGGCGATATCCTTGTTCCAGTAGCCGTCGAAGCGCTTGAGCGTGGTTTTGACGTCGGGCTGGCGGTCCACGATCATGAAGGGGCCGGTGCCGTTCTCGTGCAGGTTGGCGTAGTTGCTTTCGCCGCCTTTCACGTTGGTGGCTTCGGTGGTCTTGTTCTTTTCGGCCCATGATTTGCTCATGATGTACAGGAAAGTCCAGTCACGGGGCAGGATGGGGTTGGGCGTGGGCGTGGTGACTTCCACCGTGTGGTCGTCGATCTTCTTGATGTCGGCGGCTTTCGCGCCATAGCCCTTCATGTCGGAGCCCTGGGTCAGGCTGCGCTTCCAGGAGAAAATGACGTCATCGGCCGTGAACGGGCTGCCGTCGTGGAACTTCACGCCCTTGCGCAAATGGAATATCCACTTGGTGGGCTCGGGGTTTTCCCACTTTTCGGCCAGTTGCGGAACCAGCTTCAGGTCTTTGTCGTAGGCGGCCAGGGTTTCATAGAACCAGCCCTGGAAGCCCAAGGTAAAGGTTTCGTTCAGCGACATGGGGTCCAGCGACATCATGTCGCCCTGGTAGGCCCAGCGCAGCGTCTTGGCATCGACCGATTGGCCAAGGCCTACGCTAAGCGCCAGCGTGGCGGCTATGGCGGTGTGCTTGAAAAATTTTGATAGCTTCATTCCTTGTCTCCTGCCCTTGATGATTTACTGTTGGGACACGTAAGTTGTAGCGGCAAGCTGAAGGCCGCCGCGGCGGCCTTCGGGACCGGACGAATCAGCTTGCCAGTTGATCCGTCAGTTTTTCCAGGAAATGCTCGCAAGCGGTCACTTGCGATACATCGATATATTCATTCGGCTGGTGGGCCTGGTCAATGGAGCCGGGCCCGCAAAGCACGACGGAAAACCCGCGCTCCTGGAACTGGCCGGCTTCGGCGGCGTAGGGCACGACGTCGCCGTGCGCATGGCCGCAAAGGCCGAACACCAGGTCCTGGGCGATGCCGCCCCGGTCTTGCAGCGGCGGCGCGTCGGCCAGGATTTCAGTGCTGATCGATGCGGCGGGGGCGATGGCCTTCATGGCCGGCAGCAGGCTGTCGGCATAGGCCTGGAAGCGCTCCAGGTAGCGGCGCCAATCGTCGCCCGGCAAGCTGCGGATGTCCCACGTGAATGTGCATTCGCGCGAAATGATGTTTAGCGCCGTGCCGCCATGCACCACGCCTACGTGCAAGGTGGTGTAGGGCGGCTCGAAGCGGCAGGCGGGATCGGTGGCGGCCTTGTTCTCGGCCATCATGCCGTCGATGAAGGCAATCAGCTTGGCCGCGGTCATGACGGCGCTGACGCCGCGCTGGACTTGGCTGGAATGGGCCTCGTGGCCGATGACGGTGGTGCGCAGGGCGGCGATGCCCTTGTGGGCCACGATGGGCCGCATGCTGGTGGGCTCGCCCACGATGACGGCGCTGGGTTTGGCGATATCGGTCAGCAGCCTGTCTATCATCGACGGGGCGCCGAAACAGCCGATTTCCTCGTCATAGCTGAGGGCGAAATGGATGGGGCGCCTCAAGCCTTTCTTGATCAGGTCCGGGACCATGGCCAGCGCAATGGCGGAAAAGGCCTTCATGTCGCAGGTGCCGCGGCCATACAGCCGCCCGTCTTTTTGCACCACGGTGAAGGGGTCGGTATCCCAGGGCTGGCCATCGACCGGAACCACGTCGGTGTGTCCGGAGAGGACGATGCCGCCTTCCACGTCGGGCCCCACCGTGGCGAACAGATTGGCTTTGGTCTGTTCGGCATTGGCCACCAGGTGGCTTTCCACGCCGTGCCCGGCAAGATAATCGCGAATGTAATGGATCAGTTCGAGATTGGAATTGCGCGACACGGTATCAAAACCGATAAGCGCGGTAATCATGTCGAGCGACTGGGGCTTCACAGCGCGTATTCTCCAGGTTCAGCGATTCAGGGGCAGCAGCCGACCGATGTTAGCGAAGTCATGCTTTAAACGTCAATGATTCGGAGCTTGGGGTATGCCCTCACATCGCCGCTTTTGCGCCGGCTGCCCGGCTGCCTTTACTTGAACTTCGAAATACATTTGATAATCATTCTCATTGTTATAAAATGCCGTGCCCGACTCGCTGGCGGCGGGCATCCCATAATAACGAGGCGTATTGGAAATGAAATCCGGATCAGGGCGCGGCTGGCTCGCGTTATTTATCTTCATGGCGGGCATGCTGGGCCTGCTGCCCGCCGCGCATGCCGCATCCGCCCTTTTCATTACGACCGGCAACGTTCCGCCGGGAAAGTTCAAGGCGCTGGAAAGCATTGCCTTGAAGCATGGTCTGCAAATCGATGTGCGCTATCTGGATGAGCTGCCCGCCGACGTGGATGCGGGCCTGTTCGAGGGGCGCGACATCGTATTTGTGGACACCTACCAGCAAGACGCCGTGCGGGCCAAGCTGGTGCGCGCCTTGCCCGGCCTGCGCATTCCCCTGGCCTGGGTGTACGACAAGGCGCCCGGCGGCATCAATATGCCCGACGACCTCGCGCGGCGGCTGGCGTCCTACTATTCGAATGGCGGGCAGGAGAACTTCTCCGGCTTCTTTGCGACCGCCGCCGCCTTCCTGGCGGGCAAGCCCGCCGTCGGCGTGGCGGATCCGGTGGAGTTTCCCGAGGCCGCCGTCTACCATCCGGACGCGCCGGGCACATTGTTTTCCGACCCCCTGGAATACATGAAATGGAAGGGGGTGGATCCGGCGGACCCTCAGCGCCCCCCGGTCATCGGCATCGCATTTCATCAGCAGTACGTGTCGGCCATGCAGACCCGCCTGATCGACGCGCTGATAGAGCGCGTGGAGAAAGCGGGCGCCGTGCCGCTGGCCTATTACCATTCCACCTCGGACGCCACGGCCAATCTGCGCATGCTGGCGCCGGGCGGATTGCGCCTGGCCGATGCAATGATCAACACCCGCATCATGCTGAGCACGGAAGGCCCGCGCAAGGAATTCGAACAGCTGGGCATTCCGGTCGTGCAGGCGACGCCCTACCGCCGAGGCGACGAAGCCCAGTGGCGCGCGGATCCCCAGGGCGTGCAACTGATGGATGTGCCGTTCTATCTGGCGCAGTCCGAGTTCACCGGCATCATCGATGCGCAGATCGCATCCGCCTTCGGGAAAGAGGAAGGGCAGCTTCTACCCATCGCCGGGCAGTTGCAGGCAGTGGTCGACAAGGCCCTGCGCCTGGTCGCGCTTCAGCGCAAGCGCAATGCCGACAAGGCCGTCACGGTCTTCTTCTGGAATTACCCGCCGGGCGAAAAAAACCTGTCGGCGTCCTTTCTGAACGTTCCGGAAAGCATGACGGGCGTCCTGCAGGCCATGAAAGAGGCCGGCTACGATACGGACGTGCCGCAAGAGTCGGAGCTGGTTGAAAAATTGCAGCGCCTGCTGGCGCCCCTATATCGCGATGCCAAGCTGCAGGACCTGCTGGACGACGGCTTGGCCGACCGGCTGCCAGTGGACGACTACCGGAAATGGCTGGAGAGCCAGCCGGATGACGTGCGCCGGGCCATGCTGGACCGATGGGGCGATCCGGCCGACTCGTCCATGGCGATACGCGAAGGCGGGCAGGCCTGGTTCGTGATTCCGCGGCTGCTGCTGGGCAAGGTGGCCATCATGCCGCAGCCGCCGCGCAGCGAGAAGTCGGAAGACCGGGAAAAGGCCCTGTATCACTCCACCACGGCGCTGCCCACCCACTTCTATCTGGCTGCCTATCTGTGGGCGCGCGAGCGGCGGCATTCGGATGCCTTCATCCATTTCGGCACGCATGGTTCTCAGGAATGGATGCCGGGCAAGGAGCGCGGCCTGTCCGTGCACGACTACCCCATGCTGGCGGTGGGCGACGTTCCGGTGGTGTACCCCTATATCGCCGACAACATCGGCGAAGCGCAGCAGGCTCGGCGCAGGGGGCGGGCGGTGATCGTCAGCCACCAGACGCCGCCGTTCCAGCCGGCCGGCATGCACGATGCGCTGACCGCCATGCACGATCTGCTGCACCAGTGGCTCGCCCAGGGCGAGGGCGCGGTAAAGGAGCAGATCAAGGCCGACCTGCTGGGCCGCGCGCGCACGGAGCGCATCATTCTGGACCTGGGCTGGACCGACGAGCGCGCCGCCGCCGAATTTCCGGCCTTCATCGACCTGCTGCACAGCCATCTACACGAACTCGCCCATTTGGCGCAGCCCCTGGGCCTGCATACGCTGGGCCAGGCGCCCCGGATCGATCACCGCCTGGCCACGGTGCTGCTGATGCTGGGCCAGCCGTTCTGGGATGCGGCCGCCAGCCATGCCGGCGTGGCGCAGGACCAGCTGGACGAGGTCCTGGCCGTCGATTACGAAAAACTGGACAGCTCCATTCCCTACGAACTGCTCAAGCGCGTGGTGGTGGATGGACAGGATCCGGGTCCGATGCCCGATGGATTGAAGTCCATGCTGGAGCAGGCGCGTGGCTGGTACGCCGACATCGGCGCGGAGCACGAACTGCCCGCCGTCCTGGATGCGCTGGCCGGACGCTATATACCGACTTCCTACGGCGGCGACCCCATCAAGAATCCCGACGCCTACCCCACGGGGCGGAATCTTTACGGCTTCGACCCGTCGCGGGTGCCCACGCAGCAGGCCTGGGCGGCGGGTAAGGAAGCCGCGGAGCAATTGCTGGCGGCGCACAAGGAACAGTCGGGCCAGACTCCCCGCAAGCTGGCTTTCTCGCTGTGGTCGGTCGAGACCATGAGGCACCAGGGCCTGCTGGAAGCCCAGGCGCTATGGCTGATGGGCGTGGAGCCCGTCTGGGACAAGGGAGGCCGCGTCGTCGATGTGAAGCGGGTGGAGCGCGAGGCGCTGGGCCGCCCCCGCGTGGACGTGGTGCTGTCCGCCACCGGACTGTACCGCGATCATTTCCCCAATGTGTTGAAGCAGCTGGCGCGCGCCGCCCAATTGGCCGCGCAGGCCGAGGAAGCCGACAATCCCGTCGCCGCCAACGCCCAGGCCATCGCCCAGCGTCTGCTCCAGCAGGGGGCCACCGCCCAAGAGGCGAATCTGGCGGGACAGACGCGCATCTTCTCATCCGCTTCGGGGCAGTACGGCACGGGGCTGGACGATGCCACGCTGGCGACCGACAGCTGGACGGGCAAGGAAGAGGGCGACAGGAAGCTGGCCGCACTGTACTTGTCGAAGATGCAGTTCGCCTATGGACCCGATGAGTCCAAATGGGGCTCCGCCGGCGCCGCGGGCGGCAGCGCCGTGAACCTGTATGCGGAGCAGTTGAAAGGTACGGAAGGGGCTGTGCTGTCGCGCACGTCCAATACCTACGGCATGCTGACCACCGACGATCCCTTCCAGTACCTGGGCGGCCTGAGCCTGGCCGTTCGGGCGCTGGACGGCAAGCCGCCCGAACTCTATATCTCCAACCTGCGGGGCGGCGGTTCGGGCAAGGTGGAGGGCGCGGCCGGTTTCCTGTCCAAGGAGCTGGCAACGCGCCAGTTCCATCCTGGCTATATCAAGGCGCTGATGGAAGAGGGCTATTCCGGCACGCTCAGCGTGCTGGACGCCACCAACAACCTGTGGGGCTGGACCGCCGTGGCCCGCGAGATCGTGCGCGACGACCAATGGGAGGAAATGGCCAACGTCTATGTGCGCGACAAGTACGAACTGGGCCTGGAGGAGTGGTTCGAGAAGGAAAACCCTCATGCCCTGGCACAGACGATAGAGCGGATGCTGGAAGCGGCGCGGCAGGAATACTGGAACGCCGATCCAGCCACGGTCAGCGAGCTGAAGGCCCGCTACCAGGACCTGGCCGCGCGCTTCGATGTCCATAGCGACAATCCGAAGTTCCTGGAGTATGTGGCCACCGGCACGCCGGCGGCACCCGTCGAACTGCCGCCGGCGCGGCAGGACGCCGCAGCCGAGCCGAGCGCCGCGCCGCCCAGCCAGGTTCCCGACGCGTCGACGCCGCCGGAGCAGGTCGAGCAGGTGACGGGCATGCAGCTGGAGAAAGTCGAGCCGGGCCAGGCGCCGGACGATTATTCGCTTCACCTGGTGCTGGCCCTGCTTCTGCTGGTGTTCGCATCGGGCGCCTTGCGCCAGGCCTGGCCGGCGCGGGCAAGGTATTCATAACGCAGTCAAACGAAAAAATTGAAAAGGTAAATCAAGCATGAGCCAGTTGTTGGAGCAATTGATGTATCAGGTCGGACAGGTCTTCCTGATTCCCACCCTGGTGGCGATCTCGGTCCTGTTTCTGTATTCGCTGTATGCGCTGGGGGCGTTCGCCGTCGCGTACTTCCAGCGCAGGGGGCATGTCATCGGCGCGCAGTCCCATGCCTTGCGCAGCTACGAACTGCTGCGCTGGGCGCGGGCCCATCCCGGTTCGTCGGACGACGATCTGGATGTCGCGGCCCATCGCCTGCTTGAAGTGCCCCGCGTGACGACCCGGGTCACGCCCATGCTGGGCCTGGTGGCGACGATGATCCCCATGGGGCCCGCGCTGAAGGCCTTGTCGGATGGCAATCTGGCGTCCGTTTCCGAAAACCTGGCCATTGCCTTCTCGGCCGTGATACTGGCCTTGATCGCCGCGTCCATCACCTATTGGATCGTATCCATCAAGCGCCGCTGGCTGGCCGAGGAACTGGCCTGGCTCCAGGCGGCCCAGGCCGCGGCCGCAGGCCCGGATGGGAAGCTGGCATGAAATTCCTGGACGAAACCGAGTCCGACGATCCCATTCTGTCCGTCGTCAATCTGATCGACATTTTTCTGGTGATCATTGCCGCGCTATTGATCACGATCGCGCAGAATCCGCTGCTGGACCCTTTCACCAAAAAAGACGTTACGATAATCACCGATCCCGGCCAGGACAGCATGGAGATGATCGTCAAGAAAGGCGAAAAGATCGAACGCTTCAAGGCCAACGGCCAAACCGGCCAGGGAGAAGGATCCAAGGCCGGCGTGGCCTATCGCATGAAAGACGGTACCGTGGTGTACGTGCCCGAGCCGGGGGCGGCCGACTAGTTCCGGCGCCGGCGCGGGCCCGCCTCGATGCCGCAGGCAAGGAGCCCATATGGAGCAAGCCCGGATGGCGGCGCCCCCGGACGCCGAGGCGGACGAGCGCGCGCCGCAGCGTATTTTTTTCGGCCTGTGGCCTTCCGCCGACGTGGCGGCGCGGATCATGGAATGGGCGCGCGAGGCCCACGCCGTGTGCGGCGGCCGCATCATGCGTCCCGAAAACCTGCATCTGACCCTGGCATTCCTGGGCGGCACCCCGGCCGGGCGGGTGGCCGAACTGGTCCGCGCCGCGCCGCACTGGCCGGTACGGACGGGAGCCGTGGGCTTGAGCCGCTTCGGGCGCTTTACGGGGCCGCGCATCGTGTGGGCCGGGCCCGACCGCGCGGACGTCCGGCCCGCGGATTGGCTGGACGCCCTGCACGACGACCTCTGGACCCGCCTGGAAGGCATGGGCTGGACACGCCCCGTCATGGCCTTCCGGCCTCATGTCTCCTTGCTGCGCAAGGCGGGCGCCGGCGATGTGCAAAGCCTGCGGCGCCCGCCCATCGTCTGGACGCCGGAACGCTGCGTCCTGGTGGCGTCTTCGCCCGGCCCGGAAGGCTCCAGCTACCGCGAGCTGGCGCGTTTGCCCATGCGCCCGGACTAGGCCGCCCGGGCCGCCGGCCCGCTAGGCATCAATATTGCTGACCGTCGGCTATTGCTCAGGAGGCCCAGTCATGCAGCTACAAGGATCTTGCCATTGCGGTGCCGTTCAGTTCACCGTATCCAGCGTCAACCCCTACCCTTATCAACGGTGTTACTGCTCCATCTGCCGCAAAACGCAAGGCGGAGGCGGTTACTCCATCAATCTTTCGGCCGATGCGCGGTCCATGAAGGTAAGCGGCGCCGACCAGATAACGGTGTATCACGCCATGTTGCCCGGCGCCGGCGACAGCCGCCACGCCAGTGCCGCCGAGCGCCATTTTTGCAGCCGCTGCGGCAGCGGCTTGTGGCTCTTCAGCCCCGAGTGGCCGGAGCTCATCCATCCCTTCGCCTCGGCCATCGACAGCAATCTTCCGATTCCTCCGGAGCATACGCATTTGTTTCTCGATTCGAAGGCGTCCTGGGTGGAGATGGAAATGCATCCCGGGGACAAGATGTTTGGCAGCTATCCAGAGGAATCGATAGCGGACTGGCATGAGCGGCTGGGCCTGGGCGCGGGCTGAGCGCCGGCCGGTACGCCCATTCATTGCACAAGGAGAAAATCATGGCATCGCGCAAAGACGATCCCGACACCCTGCCGTCGACCAGGGATAGAGAGTTTGAAGAAGAGGCCAGCCTGCTGAAAACCGGCAGGACCGAGCCGGCCCTGGGACCCAGCGATTCGTCGGATTCGGGCAACGACCTGCCGGCCAGCATGCCCGATACCGACAGCGACCGCCAGAATACGGGCGAGCGGCCTCAGGTGGAGAACACGGGAGAAGGGCCGCTGGAAGAAGATGTGGAGCCCGACAAGATCGTTCCCGCGGACGCTGCGGGATTGGCCACGTCGCCGCCGGATCCGGAGCGCAACGGAGGCTAGCCCCAGCGGGTTTCGGAAGGCATGAAAAAAGCCGGCGCCTGCAGAGGCAGGCGCCGGCCGCGTCGCGAAGGCCGATCGGCAAAGGCGGCTTGCCGCCTTTGCCGGCCCAGGCGAGCTTACTCGATCTTGATGCCGGCGTCGTCGACGACTTTCTGAATCGAAATCGTGTCTTCGCGGATCTGCTTGGCGAAGTCGGCGGGGGATCCGCCGCCTGCTTCGGCGCCCTTGTCGGCCAGGACTTTCTTGACCTCCGGAATCTGCAGGATCTGGTTGATGTTTTCATTCAGCTTCTGGGCGATCTCGGGCGGCATACCCTTGGGGCCCACGACACCGAACCATTGCCCCATGGTGACATCCGGATAGCCCGATTCTTTCATTGTGGGCACGTCGGGCAGCAGGGGAATGCGTTTGGGGCTGACGACGGCGATGCCCACCAGCTTGCCGGCCTTGATATTGGGCACCATCAGCGGCGGGGAGTCGACGTTCATGTCCACTTCACCCGAGAGCAGGTCGTTCAGTGCCTGGGCGCTGCCCTTGTAGGGAATATGCAGCAGCTCGATGTTGGCGGCCTTGCCGAATTGCGCGGCGGCCAGGTGCTGAGAGCTGCCGACGCCCGACGATGCATAACGCAAGCTTTTCTTCTTGGCCAATGTCATGAACTCGTCCATGTTCTTCACGCCCAGCTTGGGCGTGACCGTCAGGATCAGGGGCGTGCTGGCGACCATGGCCACCGGCGTGAAGTCCTTGTTCACGTCGTAGGGCAGGTCTTTGTACAGGGCCGGCGCGGTGGCATTCGAATTGGAGTGCGCCAACAGCAGGGTATAGCCGTCGGGTGCCGACTTGGCGACCATGTTCGCGGCAATGGTACCCGCGGCGCCCGGTTTGTTCTCGACCACGAAAGTCTGGCCCAGGCGCTGTTCCAGGTGCCGGGAAAGCAGGCGCGCAACCACGTCGGTGAAGCCGCCGGGGCTGAAGCCCACGATCACGGTGACGGGTTTGTCCGGATAGGCGGCTGCCTGGGCGGTGGCGCCCACTGTTGCCATCAGGGCAACGGCAAGTGCGCCGGCAATACGATTTTTGATCATGTCTTCTCCTTATGTTTTTGAACTACGGGTAATGAAACTATAAGTCAGTGCGGGCCAGCGCGCGCTCACGGGTTTGGTCCAGGTCGGGCGGCGGCGGGAATCGCCGGTCCCACTTGCCTGCCTTCATGACCTGGCCGGGCACGTCGTGCCCCACCATGTCCGCCATCTGGCGGGCGCAGGCGATAAGCCTGTCCAGGTCGGTTCCGGTATTCAGGCCCATGCTGTGCAGCATGTGGACCAGGTCTTCAGTGCTGATGTTGCCGGTCGCGCCGGGCGCATACGGACAGCCGCCCAGGCCCGCCAGCGAGCTGTCGTAGCGGTCTATGCCGGTGGCCAGGCCCGCCAGCACATTGGCCAGGCCCATGCCGCGCGTATTGTGAAAATGCAGTGTCAGTTCCAGCATGCTCCAGCGCTGCGCCAACCCTCGGCACAGCGATTCGACCTGCGCGGGATTGGCCATGCCGGTCGTGTCGCAGATGGTGATGCCCTGCGCACCGCGCTCGGCGAAGAAGTCGCCCAGGCGCAGGACTTCGTCGGCCGGAACATCGCCCTCCATGGGACAGCCGAAGGCCGTGGAGATGGAGATGTTGACGTCGACCTGGCCCGACATCTCGTCGATGATCTGCGCCAGCACCGCCGCCGACTGCTTGCGCGTCATGCGGGTATTGGCAAGGTTGTGGGTCTCGCTGGCGGACATGACCAGGTTGATTTCATCGACGCCGCATTCCAGCGCCCGCTGCGCGCCGCGCATATTGGGCGCGAGGCATACATACTTGACCCCGGCCGTGCGCTCTATGCCTTGCATCACCAGTTCGGCATCGCGCAGCGCGGGGATCGCCTTGGGCGACGTGAAGGAAGTGGCCTCGATCTTGGACACTCCGCTGCGGCTGATCGCATTGAGCATCGCGATCTTTTCTTCCGTGGGAACGAAGACCGGCTCGATCTGAAGGCCGTCGCGCATCGATACGTCATGGATGTGGATGCGGCGTGGCGCGTTTTCCAGGATGGACGCGCCGTTCTGAGCGTTGGCGTGCAGCGTCGTCATCAGATGACCTCCAATTGCTTGAGTTGCGCGATCTGGTCTTCGCTGAAGCCCGATTCCCGCAGCACCTGTTCGGTGTGCTGGCCGAGCTGGGGTCCGCCCCCTTCGAATCGGCCCGGCGTGGCGCTCAATTTCGGCACGACGCCCGGTACCTTCAGGGCCGAGCCGTCGTCCAGCGTCACCTCGCGGATCATTTCGCGGGCCAGGTAGTGCTCGTCTTCGACGATATCCTTGATGGTGAATATCCGGCCCGCGGGAACACCGGCCCTGGCCAGGTCGTCGAGCGCCTCGTCGATGCTTCGCTGGCTGCTCCATTGCCCGATGGCCTCGTCGATCCGGGCCATGTTGGCCACCCGTCCGGGGTTCCGGGCCAGGGCGGGTTCCTTGGCCAGGTCTTCACGCCCGATCAAGTCCATGAGCCTGGGGAAGATGCTGTCGCCGTTGCCGGCGATAAGGAAATAGCTGCCGTCCTTGCTGGGGTAGGCGTTGGTGGGGGCGATGCCCTGCAGGGCGCTGCCGGCCGGCTCGCGCGTGACGCCCAGCCGGTCGTATTCGGGCACGGCGCCCTCCATCATGTTGAAAACCGATTCATACAGGGCCACGTCGATGACCTGGCCCTTGCCGGAATTGGCCAGGCGGTTGTACAGCGCCATCATGATGCCGATGACCCCATGCAGCGCCGAGAGCGAATCGCCGATGCTGATGCCCGGACGCACCGGCCGCTGGCCCGGCTCGCCCGTGATGTAGCGGAATCCGCCCATGGCTTCGGCGACGACGCCGTAGCCGGTGCGGTCGCGCAAGGGGCCGGTCTGGCCGTAGCCCGAGATGCGCAGCATGATCAGGCCGGGGTTCTCGCGGGAAAGCGACTCGTAGCCCAGGCCCCATTTCTCCATGGTGCCCGGCCGGAAGTTTTCGATGACGACGTCGGCTTCCAGGATCAGTTTGCGGACGATTTCCTGGCCTTCCTTCTGGCGCAGGTCGATCGCCACGGATTTCTTGTTCCGGGCCTGCACATGCCACCACATCGAGGTCTTGCCGTCCTCGGTGCGCCATGAGCGCAAGGGATCGCCCTGGCGGGGCGGCTCTATCTTGATGACGTCGGCGCCGAAGTCGCCCAGTGTTTTTCCCGCAAAAGGGCCGGCAATGAGGCTCCCCATTTCGATGACGCGTATGCCATCCAGAGGTCGTTGATTCATGCTGTGTGTTCCGCAAACTTGATGGATCTGGTGAAGAGGGATGCGTCCCATCATAAGAAGCGCCGCCCGCCCTGTGAAGCGATACTTTATCAAGTCAGCCATCTCTTGTGGAGATGGCTAAAGCATTCTTCCAGAGGGAAGCAGGCTGGCGGGCCGGCATGCAAGGCGATCAGATTAGGGTTTTCCGCGATGGCTGGCGCCGGCCAGATGCTCGCGCAGCAGGCGGGCCAGCAAGGGCAGGAACTCGACCGGTTTGCTGATCAGCGTCAGGCGTCGGCGCGCCCAGGGCTCGGCCAACGGGCGGGCCACCAGCCCTTCGGTGTGCAGAAAGGGATCCACGCTGCCTTTGGGCAGTATGCCGATACCCAGGTTTTGCGCCACCATGCGGCGCAGGCCGTCGAAGCTGGTCGCCTGTATGCGCAGGCGCAAGGGCATGTCCGACTGCTTTGCCGAAGCGACCAGCGTTTCGCACAGGGACGAGCCGCGCGGCAAGGCCACGTGGTCGTACTCCAGGGTTTCCGAAAACCGTACGCTGTCCTTGAGCGCCAGCGGGTGGCCCGGGGGCATGATGAGCATGAGCTCATCGATGCGATACAGGCAGGTGTCCAGTCCTTCCAGCGGGCGCTGCGGGACGAGGATGCCCAGGTCCGCCTCGCCGCCGGCCACCAGTTTGTGGACGGTCTCGCTGGTGTGTTCTTCCAGGTCTATCTTGACGGTGGGGTGCATCTTCAGGAAATCGGACAGGTCCTGGGGAAGGAACTGGACGATGGTCGACGTATTGGCCACCAGCCTGACCTGGCCCTTGACGCCGTTTGAATAATTGCTCATGGCGCTGTCCATGGCGCTCAGGTCCGCCAGCACGCGGCTGGCATGCTGCAACAGCTCCACCCCCGCCTGGGTCAGCTTCACCCCGCGGCGGTGGCGATAGAACAGGTCGGCGCCTATGGATTTTTCCAGTTCCGATATCCGTTTGCTGATGGCCGATGCCACGGTGTGCTCCTTCGCCGCCGCCTTGGCGATGGATCCCTCCTGGGAAACCGTCACGAATACCTTGAGCGTCTGGATGTCGTATTTCATAGGGCGGAAGGGGGCGGCAGGGATGGCGCTGTTTTGGGTTGGCTGGTTGCGGCCGGAAGGCCGGTGAGCGGTGGCAACAGCCGATTTTACCGGCCATTGCGGTTCTGGCCGGCAGAGGCGGCGCGCGTTCGCCGGAAATCCGTTTTCAACAAAATACGATTTCTGTTAGATTGGCTCGTTTGCCATAGACATGCATTGGGCGCGGCCCGGGGCGCGAAGCCTTGGGCGCCGACATGCAGTCAGCGCTGGAGCCCCGTTTTGGACATAAAGGAACTAAAAAGTTTTTGCATGGTGGTCAAGCTGGGAAGCTTCTCGAAAGCATCCAAAGCCCTGGTCCTTGGGCAGCCGGCGGTTTCCAAGCACATCCAGCGGCTCGAGGCCGAACTGGGCCGGCCGCTGCTGGAAAGGGGCGCGCGGCCCCTCAAGCTGACCGCGGCGGGCAGCAATCTGTACCGGATGGCCGAACCGTTCGTGGAAGGCCTTGCCACCCTGGACAGCCGCTCGCCGCTGGCCATGTCCTCGCCCATTACCGTTGCCGTGCCGCATGGCTTCATTGGCTATGTATTGCCGGAGGCGGCCCGCGATTTGCGCGATACGGTCCCGTCGGCCAGGATACGCGTCCTGTCCGGCACCAAGGAAGAGGTCTTTGAGCTGGTGCAGACCGGCGGCGCCGACTTTGCCGTCGCTCCGGACCCGGGCGCATCGCGACGCTTTGACTTTACGCCGCTGTACCCTTCCGAACGCGTACTCATCACGCCGGGCGATCATCCTCTTCTTGCGCAGCGGCCCACCTCTTTGAAGGACGTCGCCAAGTATCCGCTCATTCTGCCCCGTTTCCAGACGCAGACCCGGGCCTTGCTCGAAAGCGAATTCCGCAGGCTCCGGATTTCCTACGATATTGCCGTGGAATTGGACAGCATCGAGCTGCTCGAACGCTACGTGGAGCTGGGATTGGGTCTGGGAGTCGGCTTGCGCGGCGCGGCCGGCATGGAGTCCTGGGTCCGCCTGGGCATCGTCAGCCTCGCTCCCTTTCTGCCCTCCGAGATGATAGGCGTGGTGCGCAGCCGGGCGTTGCCGCTTTCGCAGCCCGCCACCGCGCTGATTGCCCGGATCCAGGACCTGGCCCGCGCCATGCCGGCCGCCACCCCGGCGTCTCGAGGGCGCCGCCGCTAGATCGCCCGCCGATCGGCCTGAAGGCCTTGCAAGCCGGCGGGCGCCGCCGGGGGATGGGCCGCGCCTGTAATCCTCCCTTATCATGCCGGGCGGTTTTGGATTGGAATATTTGTTGACATTTAATTCCAGTATGGAATAGGATGGGCTTGCTTCCACTTCCAAGTCGAGTCTTGCAATGGCTGACCTCTCCGGTCTCTCGCTAGCGTGCGCCGCGATGCTGCTGCGGACGAAAAAACTGTCGCCGCTCGAGTACGCCGCTGCTTGCCTGGACCGCATCCACCGATACGATGCGGGCCTGAATGCGTTTATCGGCACCGACGATGAAGGCGCGTTGCAGGCGGCGCGGGAAGCCGAGAGCGAGATCGCCCGGGGAAACTGGCGCGGCCCGCTGCACGGCATTCCTGTTGCGCTGAAGGACTTGTTCGACGTGGCCGGGCAGCGCACTTCGGCGCACTCCAGGCTGCGCATGGACCATGTCGCGAGCGCCGACGCCTCGGTGGTGGCCCGGCTACGCGCCGCGGGCGCCATCATCATCGGCAAGACGGCCCTGCATGAATTCGCGACGGGCGGGCCTTCCTTCGACCTGCCATGGCCGCCTGCGCGCAACCCCTGGAAGCGCACGCATCATCCCGGGGGATCCTCGAGCGGTTCCGGCGTGGCGGTTGCGGCGGGGTTTGTTCCCGTGGCGATCGGCACCGATACGGGCGGATCGGTGCGCAATCCCGCCACAGCCTGCGGCATAAGCGGAATGAAGCCCACCTATGGCGCCGTAAGCCGGACTGGCGTCTTCCCTTTGGCGTTCTCGCTCGATCATGTGGGTGTGCTGTCCCGCAATGTCCGGGACAACGCCCTTGTGCTGGAGGCGCTGCTGGGACGCGACCCAGGCGATCCTTCCAGCGTCGAACACCCGGCGCCCAAGGTTGGTGCCTCGCTGGACGGCGGCGTCAAGGGATTGCGTATCGGCGTCATCGACGAGTTCTGCGCCAACGCCAATAAAGAGATCCTGGACGCCTTTGCGCAAGCATGCCGGGTGCTCGAGCAACTGGGCGCCGAGCTGGTGCCGCTGCGTCTTTCGCCGCTCGCTGATTATGTGGACTGCGGCCGCCTGATTCTTCAGGCCGAGGCATTCGCCGTGCATGAGGCCTGGCTCCGGACGCGGATCGGCGATTACAGCCAGCGCGGGCGGACCCGCCTTTTGCCCGGCGCGTTCCTGAGTGCCGGCGACTATATCCGCGCCCAGCAGCTGCGCACCGTCCTCGTCCGGGAATACGCCGCGGCCATGGCGACTGTCGATGCGGCCGTGTGCGTTTCCAGCCTGGAACTGCCCTGCGCCATCGATGACGAAGCCGAGGTCGATCGAACCTACGATCGCCAGGCACGCACACCCTTCAACCTGACCGGAACGCCGGCCATTTCGGTGCCAATGGGGTTTGCGCAAAACGGGCTCCCCATCGGCCTCCAGGTGCTGGGCAAGGGATTCGACGAGGCCATGGTTTATCGGGTCGCCCAATCGTATGAGGCGGCCACCGATTGGCATTTGCGCCGTCCCGACCTGGACGCCGCGGCGCCGGCCGCATGAGTCCGGCGGGCTCCGCGCACCGGATGCGCCGATCCCAAAGTTTTATTGCTTCATAAAGAGAGTTCCCCATGCACCCACGTCAACGTATCGAATACAGCTCCCCCTTTAACAGGCCATCACTGAAGACAGATGATGGAACCAGGCTGATCATCTGGCCAGTGGTCAATATCGAGGAATGGGAAATCGAACGGCCCATGCCGCGCCATGCTTCACCCCCGCCCGGTGGCATTTCTTCCGACGTTCCCGACATGCCCAATTGGACATGGCACGAGTACGGCATGCGCGTCGGCTTCTGGCGCTTGCTGGAGGCTTTCCAGCAACGGGGGATACGGCCGACGATGTCGATCAATGCCAAGGTGTGCGAGACCAGCCCCGAGGTGGCCATGGCGGCGCGCGACGCGCAATGGGAGTTCATGGCGCATTGCTACGTGCAGATGTCCATACACAAGGTCCAGGACCAGGCAGCCATGATCGGCCAGTCGCTCGACGCGCTGGAGAAATTTCTTGGCCATCGGCCGCGCGGCTGGCTCGGACCCGGACGAACGCAGAAGCTCGATACGCTGGACCATATAGCGGCCGCGGGTTGCGACTGGTTCGGAGACTGGATACTGGACGATCAGCCGCTTTGGGTGAAGACCCAGTCGCGGCCTCTGGTCTCCATTCCCTACACCGTCGAAATCAACGACATCACCGTCATGGTCAGCGGCCAGCACGAGTCCGATGCCTTGCTGCGCCGGGCCAGCGACGCGTTTGAGCGTCTTTATGCCGAAAGCGAGGATTCCGTCCGCATCATGGCCTTTGGCGTGCATCCCTACGTCTCGGGCGCCGCGCACCGGATCCGCTACTTTGAAGAAATGCTGGATCTCTTTGCCGGGCGTGAAGGCGTTGCTTTCTGGAACGGCAACCAGATTTGCGACTGGTTCAAGGCGCAACAGCCGCTTTGAGGCGCTGGCTTGAGCTCAGGCCGGCATCCAAGCGTTTAGAAATCACTGATGTTTCGCTCACCCACCTCAAGGATACACACCATGAAAGAATACCTGCACACCATCCTGAAGGGCGCTTGCGCTTTTTCCATTTCCGTCCTTGCCGTCGGCGCCGCATATGCCCAGGAATATCCCAATCGTCCGATAAACATGATCGTGCCCTTCCCCGCCGGAAGCGCCACAGACACCGTCGCCCGCCTGATCGGGGGCAAGATGGCCGACAGCCTGAAGCAGACCGTGGTGATGGAGAACATCCCGGGCGCCAGCGGCACCATTGCGGCCGCTCGTGCGGCCCGTGCGAAGCCCGACGGCTACACCATCATGATCCATACCACCATCGCGCTATCGGCCTCGCTCTACAAGAACCTGTCCTACGATACGGCGACGGCCTTCGAGCCGATAGGCCTGGTGAATTCGGGACCCTATGTGATTGCGGCGAATGCGGACTATCCCGTCAAGGACGCCAAAGAGCTGATCGCCACGCTCAAGAAGGACGGCGATAAAGTCACAGTGTCCAACGCGGGCGTGGGCACCGGCTCCCACTTGTGCGCCATCATGTTGTCGCAAGCGCTTGACGTCAAGCCGACACTGGTCCCATACAAGAGCACCAACCTGGCTCTGCAGGATGTGATGGCCGGCCACGTCGACCTGCTGTGCGATCAGACCACCAACGCGTTCCCGCATCTGAACGGTGGCAAGATCAAGGCCTATGCCATTACCTCGCCGCAGCGCCATGAAAGCATCCCCGACATACCGACCACGCGTGAATTGGGCATCCCGGAGGTGGATATCTCGGTCTGGCACGGCGTCTATGCGCCCAAGGGTACGCCTGCTGAAATCGTCGACAAGCTGAACGCCGCGCTGCAAGTCGCGCTAGGCGACGCAGAGGTGCAAAAGCGGCTGGACTCCATGGGAACCTATCTGTTTCCCGCCGACCAGCGCAGCCCCCAGGCACATGGCAAACACTTGGCCAACGAACTCGATCGCTTCGGCAAGCTGGTCAAAGACGCGGATCTCCAATTGAATTGATGAGGAATCGCGCCGCGGATAGCCGGATCCCGCGGCGCGGCCGCCACAGGCGCCAAGCTGGCAATGCCGGCAAGGCGCCCGTTTGATCCGGCCCGGAATCAGGAGGTACGGCCATGACATCGGAATCCACAAACGAGGATATGGAAGCCAAGTTGCGGCAATTGGGCATTGCCGTTGTCCGGGAAGACATCCCATTCTTGCAGCGCTCATTCCTGCGGCAGCGGGAGCTTCTGCGCCGCCATGCAGAGCGGCTCAGCCCTGAAACAGAGCCCGCGCATGTCTTCAGGCCTTCGCCCTGAGGGTGGCCGGGCCATCCAGTGGCGCTCTTGGCATGCTGATGTATACGGTTTGATCTGCTGCGGCAGTGCAAGCCGGTTGGGTTGCGATGCATCCTTGGCGGCACCCCTCCTTTCGCAATACACTTTCCCCTATCCAAAGTCATTTTTCGACGCGCTGAGCGTCCGACCCGGCGCCGGCCGGGCGTCGCGCATGCCGACGCCGCCGAATATCCTGGAGTGCCGATGAACGCCTCGCTGCCGTTTGATCACCTGGTTCTGATGCTGCGCGATCGGCTGGTGGAGCAAGCGCCCGCCTTCGAAGCCGACGGCTATACGCTGACTGAATTATCCGTGCACAACCTTGGCTCGATGAATCGTCTGATAACGCTCGATAGCGCTTACATCGAATTGCTTGGCTGGCCGGCAGGGCAGCCGCCCGCCCGCAAGGAAATCGCCGACTCTCCAATGGGTCCCGAAGCGCTTGTGTTCCGGACGCCGGATGCACACGCAACGCATCGCCGGCTTCAGGAACTGGGCTTCAAGGTGAATCCGGTCGTCAGCCTCCAGCGGCCCATCAACGTCAACGGGCAGGCTCATACCGCTCGCTTCGAAACCGTCCGCTTTGCCGAACAGCCGATTGAAGGGTTTCGAGTATATTTTTGCCAGCACCTGACACCTGAACTGGTCTGGAATCCGGAATCGACCCGGCACGCGAACGGCGCCGTGGCGCTCGACAGGATCGTGCTGTGTTCCGCTCATGCCGGCCAGGCAGCGGGAGTCCTGGCTCGACTGGTCGACGCACCGCTGTCCGGAGCCGGGCCGGCTGCGTTCAAGATCACTTTGGATAATGTGGTTTTGGAAGTACGGCAACGCGTCGGCGCCACGGTGGCCACCATAGAGAGTGTTGCCCTGCGGCGACATGATGGCGAGGTCTGCGCTTTCGAAACCCATGTGCGGCCGCCTGAATCGGTGCTTGAATCGGTGAAAACGGCCCCGCTGTAGTCCCTCCCGCCCTTCATCCGATCAGGCGGCCGCATTTGCTTATGAAAAATATTTATTAAGTGCTTTCCGCTTATTAAATAAACTTTAAGCAACAATCGATATAAGGGAAACAGAAATGCGCAAATTTCATAATAAGTGGCTCTCTGCATTGGGCGCGGTCTGCGCCGCCGGCATGGTCGCTTTGTCCATGGGCGGCACCGCAGCCGCGGCAGACGACCATCCGCTGCGCCTGGTGCTTCCTTTCCCGCCTGGCGGCAGTACCGATATCGCGTCACGCATCATTCAGCCGAAACTGGCCGAGATTCTGGGGCTAACGGTTATTGTCGATAACCGGCCCGGCGCGGCCAGCCAGGTAGCGACGCAGCATGTTGCACGTTCGCGGCCCGATGGCAACACCTTGTTGATCAGTTTTGACAACCACTCCATCAATCCGATCATCAAGAAAGAGCTGCCCTACGATACCTTCAAGGACTTCCGGGGAATCACGTTCGCGCTTCGCTTCCCGCTCGTGATCGTGGCTTCCAAGAAAACCCCCGGCGACAACCTGAAGGAATTCATCTCCGCGGTCAAGAAAGACCCGCAGAAGTACAGTTATGCCTCGACCGGCTTGGGGTCATTGAACCACCTGGCGCCTGAAGACTTGAAGCGCAGGGCGGGCATCGAGAGCTTGCTCCACGTCCCGTATAGCGGCGGTGGACCGGCCGTTCAGTCATTGCTCAGCGAAATCAGCAGCGTGACCTTCCTTAGCTACGCCGCGCTGAAGTCGCACATCGCGGCCGGCACCTTGAAGGCGTTGGCCGTCACGGGCGAGAAGCGCCTGCCCGAGCTGCCCAATACGCCGACAGTCGCGGAATCGGGTTTCCCCGGCTTTGAGGCCTATTCCTGGATCGGCGTCTTCGCGCCCGCCGGAACGCCCGACGACGTGGCGAACAAATTGACCGACGCATTTCAAAAAGCGCTGAACGATCCGGGCGTCAAGAAGCAGCTGACCGGCCTGGGTTTCGAGGTCATGGCCACCGATGGTCCCACCGTTGAAAAATACGCGGTACAACAATACGAGCGGTGGGCGCAATTTGTGAAAGAGACCGGTCTGAAGCTGGAGTAAGAGGCCTGGCCCGTGGCCGATTGAAGCGGCTCTGTGTAGCGGGCTTGATGAATGCAGCATCCCCCGAAATGGGGGACTGCAAAAAAAATGGCCTCCGATGCAGGAGGCCATTTTTGCGGAAGTCCGCAGGAAAATCTGGTGCCGGTTAGAAGAGTCGAACTCCTGACCTTCGCATTACAAGTGCGCTGCTCTACCAACTGAGCTAAACCGGCGAACGCATAATTCTACAGGAATTTCATCGCGGCGTTTTCATTTCAGATCGAGGCCGGGGCGCCGGCCAGGGCGCGACGGAAGCGGCCGCTGTGCGTGGCCCCCGAAATGGGCTTGGCCCGCAACGAGGCCGGCCGCGCGATCTTCGTGGCCGATGGTAAGATCGTCGGGCAGGCGCCGCCCGAGCAATCTTTCAGCAAACCACGGCAAGAAAAAACCCGCAACCTCATGGGCCGGATTCCAGCGTCCTGAACCGGCTCCGATGGGCGCGGGGCCGTCTCTACAGGAAAACAGATCTATGAAGGTTCCCGTCAATCGCTTCAAGCAGGCCATCCGCGCGGGGCAGCACCAGCTGGGCCTATGGGTGTCGCTGGCGCATCCCTACAGCGCCGAGGTGGTCGCCGGCGCCGGATTCGACTGGCTGGTGTTCGACACCGAGCATTCGCCCAACGACGTGCAGACGGTGCTGGGGCAGTTGCAGGCCGCGGCGCCTTATCCCGTTTCCACCATGGTGCGGCCCAGCTGGAACGATCCCATTCAGCAGAAGCGCTATCTGGACATCGGCGCGCAGACCTTGCTGCTTCCCTACGTGCAAAATGCCCAGGAGGCCGAGCAGGCGGTGGCCGGCATGCGCTACCCCCCAGGGGGAATGCGGGGCGTGGGCGGTACCATGCGTGCCAGCGCATTCGGACGCAACGCCGATTACGTCCGCGAATGCCATGACGAACTCTGTCTTCTCGTGCAGGTCGAGACACAAGAAGGCCTGGACAATCTGGAAGCCATCGCTTCGGTCGACGGGGTGGATGGCGTGTTCATCGGCCCGGCCGATTTGTCGGCCAGCATGGGCTACCCCGGCGAACTGGCCCATCCCGAAGTGAAATCGGCGATCGAAGACGCCATACGCCGCGTCAGAGCCTGCGGCAAAGCGCCGGGCGTGCTGACCATCGACGAGGCCCTGGCGCGGCGCTATATGGATGCGGGCTCGCTGTTCACCGCGGTGGGCATGGATTTGTCCATACTTGCGCGCGAGGCGGACAAGCTGGCCGCCCGCTTCAGAACCTGACGCGGCTTGCGGCCAAAGCAAAAATCCCGTTGCGATGGCAACGGGATTTTTGCGTGGCAATGCCGGCTGGCTTGCCTACTGACGGCAGGAGCCCTCTATTTGACGATGGTCAGCCGCGGCGGTTTGGGATCGCCGGGCGCCGGGCCCGGTTTGCCTTCTGTGGCCTCGCTGTCGACAACCGCCTTGGGCGCGGCGCCGGATGGCTCTCCCGCCGGATGCGGCTGCGATTCCACGACGTCGAACCCCATGCCCGCACCGGTTTCGCGCGCATAGATGGCGGACACGGCGGCCACGGGCACATAGATCTGTTCGGTGACGCCGCCGAAGCGGGTCTGGAACTCGATGTAGTCATTGCCCAGCGTCAGGCGGTTGGTGGCCAGAGTGCCGATATTCAGCGTGATCTGGCCATCGTGGATATGCGCCGGGGGCACGACGGTATTGGCGTCGACCGTAACGACGATGTGAGGGGTGTAGCCGTTATCGGTGCACCACTCGTGCAGCGCGCGTATCAGGTAGGGCTTGGTAGAGGACTCTTGCATGGCTTGTCAGCGGCGCATGACCTTTTCGGAAGGCGTCAGCGCTTCAATATAGGCCGGGCGCGAGAAGATACGCTCGGCGTACTTCTGGATGGGGGCCGCGTTCTTGGGCAGTTCGATGCCGTAGTGGTCCAGGCGCCAAAGCAAAGGCGCGACGGCCACGTCCAGCATGGAAAATTCCTCGCCCAGCATGTACTTGTTTTTTAACAGCAGCGGAGCCAGTTGCGCAAGACGGTCGCGGATGTTCTGGCGGGCGACGTCCTGGGCGCGGGTGTCGGTGGAGCTGCGGTCTTCGAGCACGGAAACGTGTACGAACAGCTCTTTCTCGAAGTTGTACAGGAACAGGCGGGTGCGGGCGCGCATGACCGGATCGGCCGGCATGAGCTGCGGGTGCGGGAAGCGCTCGTCGATGTACTCGTTGATGATGTTGGACTCGTACAGGACCAGGTCGCGCTCGACCAGGATGGGCACCTGGCCGTAGGGATTCATGACCGCGATGTCTTCGGGCTTGTTGTACAGGTCGATGTCGCGGATTTCAAAATCCATGCCTTTTTCAAACAGCACAAAGCGGCAGCGTTGGGAGAACGGGCAAGTCGTTCCGGAATAGAGCACCATCATGTCGCGGATTCCAATCGTAGAAATAAGAACAAGAGCACGCACCGGAATGCGGCTCCGAAAAGGGAAATAGGCGTATCAAACTACGCCTATTTCTTGACCGGTAGCTGACACGCGGCGCCTGCCGGCGCTACCGGCTGTCAGCTTTACTTGACGTTCTTCCAGTAGGCGGCGTTCAGGCGCCAGGCCACCAGCAGGAAGAAGGACAGGAACAACAGGATCCAGACACCCATTTGCTTGCGTTGCAGCTGCATGGGTTCGGCCATCCAGCCCAGGAAGTTGCTGAGGTCGGCCACATTATTGTCGAAGGCGGCGATCTGCTTGGGGTCGGGCGAGGACAGCACCGCCTTGTCGACGCTCGAGCCTTCGTAATCCTTCAGGACTTCGGTCTTGATTTCGGAAAAACCCTGGGCATCGTACTTGGCGGTGTGGCGTTCCCATTGCGAGCTGCCATCGGCCTGGGCGACGTCATGGACGGTGACGTGTTCCAGCGAACGGGGGCCCTGCAGCTGCCACAGCACATTGGGCATGCCCACGCTGGGGAAGACCAGATTGTTCCAGCCCGTGGCCTTGGAGGTATCGCGGTAGAAGGTGCGCAGGAAGGTGTAGACGTAGTCGACGCCCGAGGGGCCCATGGTGGTGGACTTGGCGCGTGCAATGACCGACAGGTCGGGGGGGGCGGCGCCGAACCACTTCTTGGCGTCTTGGGGCGTCATGGCGATATGCATCAGGTCGCCCACCTTTTCGCCGGTGAACAGCAGGTTCTTCTTGATCTGTTCGTCGGTCAGGCCGATTTCGGCAAGCTTGTTGTAGCGCATGGACGAGGCGCTATGGCAGCCCAGGCAATAGTTGACGAACAGCTTGGCGCCGTTCTGCAGCGACGCCATGTCGTTGATGCGATCCGGCGCGTGATCGAGCTTGTAACCACCCCCTGCGGCGACCGAGACCCCGCAGACCAGTGATAACGCGATGGTACCTAGCAGCTTTTTAATCATGATTGTTCCGTAACGTATTGGTGGCCTTAGTGAGCATGAAACGTGACGCGGTCGGGTACTTGCTTGAAGGTACCCAGACGGCTCCAGATGGGCATCAGGAAGAAGAAGCCCAGGTAGATCACGGTTCCGATTTGGCTCATGAGGTTGAAGGTTGGATTAGGCGCTTGCGTGCCCAAATAACCCAACACCAGGAAGTTGACGATGAAAATAGCGTACAGGTACTTGTGCCAGGTGGGACGATAGCGGATCGACTTGACAGGCGAGTGGTCCAGCCATGGCAGGAAGAACAGGATGACCACGGCGCCGCCCATGGCGACCACGCCCCAGAACTTGGCGTCGATGGCGCGCAGCAGCACGGCGACCAGCAGCAGGACGACGGGCACCGCAATGCGCATGATGCCCTTCAGGTTGCCCTTCAGGAACAGCGCGATGGCCGCGATGACGGCGCCGGCGACCAGCACCCAGGTGAAGTCGGCCGTGGTGGCGCGCAGCATGGAATAGAAGGGCGTGAAGTACCAGACCGGCGCGATGTGCGGAGGCGTCTTCAGCGGATCGGCGGGAATGAAGTTGTTGTACTCCAGGAAGTATCCGCCCATTTCGGGGCCGAAGAAGATGATGGCGGCAAAGACGATGAGGAAGCCGGCCACGCCCATGATGTCATGCACCGAATAGTAGGGGTGGAACGGAATGCCGTCCACGGGATGGCCGTTGCGATCTTTGGGGCCTTGCTTGATTTCGACGCCGTCGGGGTTGTTGGAGCCCACTTCATGCAATGCAATGATGTGCGCGACCACCAGGCCGATGAGAACCAGCGGGATGGCGATGACGTGGAAGGCGAAGAAGCGGTTCAGCGTGGCATCGGATACCACGTAGTCGCCGCGGATCCAGATGGCCAGTTCGGGGCCGATGAACGGAATGGCCGAGAACAGGTTCACGATGACCTGGGCGCCCCAGTAGGACATCTGGCCCCAGGGCAGCAGGTAGCCGAAGAAGGCTTCGCCCATGAGACAGAGGAAGATGGCGACGCCGAAGATCCAGACCAGTTCGCGAGGCTTGCGGTACGAGCCGTAGAACAGGCCGCGCAGCATGTGCAGGTAGACGACCACGAAGAACATGGAGGCGCCGGTGGAGTGCATGTAGCGTATCAGCCAGCCCCATGGCACTTCGCGCATGATGTACTCGACCGATTCGAACGCCAGCTTGGCATCGGGCTTGTAGTTCATGACCAGGAAAATGCCGGTCACGATCTGGATGACCAGCACCAGCATTGCCAGCGACCCAAAGAAATACCAGAAATTGAAATTCTTGGGCGCATAGTATTCCGACATATGGTCTTTGAACAGACTGGTAAGCGGAAAACGCCTATCTATCCAGCCTAAAAGTCCTGTCGTCTCGACGGTTTTCTCGCCAGCCATGAAACGGCTCCTTATCTTATCTTACGGCGTATAACGGATTTCGGTTCGCGGGGCGCCCGGCAGGCGCCCGGTTCGGTGCATCAGGCCTTGTTGTTCTCGTCGACACCGATGGTGATATGGGTGCCATCGGCCGAGAACGTGTAGGGCGGCACTTCGAGGTTGTCGGGTGCGGGCTTGTTGCTGAACACCCGGCCGGCCAGGTCGAAGGTGGAGCCGTGGCAAGGGCAGTTGAAGCCGCCTTCCCAGTTGGCGGGAAGGCCTGGCTGGGGGCCGGGGGTGAAAGCCGGCGAGGGCGAGCAGCCCAGGTGCGTGCAGATGCCCACGCAGACGAAGAGCTCGGGCTTGCGCGAACGATACTCGTTTTTGGCGTATTCGGGAGTGAAGCCGGGGCGGTCGGAATTGGGATCGGCCAGTTCGGGGTCGTTGTCTTTCAGGTGCTCGAGCTGGCTGGGAGTGCGGTGCATGATCCAGACCGGCTTGCCCCGCCATTCGACCGTGATCATCTGGCCGGGTGCAATATTGGACACATCGACTTCGACCGGCGCTCCGGCGGCGCGCGCCTTCTCGGACGGCGCAAAGGAGCCCACGAAGGGAACGGCGGTGGCAACACCGGCCACACCGCCCACGGCACAGGCCGAAGCCACCCAGAAACGGCGTGAAGGATCGGGTGGAAGGTTGGGATCAACCGCGGCGGAATCGTCGAGCTGTGTCGTAATCTGGCTCATTCTAGTATCCTTATTCATGCCCGGGCGGGGCATACCAATTCACTGTTTTTTGGCTATGTACTATCTTATCAACCGCGTATTATAGCGTTAGCCCGCAGCCGGGTGTAACGGGAAAGGAAGAAGACATGAGCAAAGCACGGGGTTTCCTGCAAGAATTCCAAGAGTTCGCCGTCAGGGGCAACATGATCGATCTGGCTGTCGGCGTCATAATCGGCGCGGCATTCGGGAAAATCATCGATTCGCTGGTCAAAGACATCATCATGCCGCTCGTTGCCTTCATCGTGGGCGGCGAGGTCGATTTCACCAATCAGTTCTGGATATTGCGCGCGCCCGAAAACTATTCCGGTCCTGAAACCTACGATGCATTGACCAAGGCGGGGGCCGTCGTGCTGTCGTGGGGCAATTTCCTGACCATTTTCATCAATTTCATCTTGCTGGCCTTCGTGGTGTTCTGCCTGGTCAAGCTGGTGAATGCCGCGCGCAAGCGGGTGGCGCATCAGGAAGAGGCCGCCGTCGAAGCCGCTCCCGCTCCGCCTCCCGAAGATGTCGCGCTGCTGCGCGAGATCCGCGACCTGCTTAAAAAATAGCCGTCCGTTCAGATCGGGTTGTCGATGTCCACGAATTCCACCTTGATGCCGAACTCGTCGGCAACGGCCTGGCCAAGCGCCTGCACGCCATAGCGTTCGGTCGCATGGTGGCCCGCCCCGATGAAGGCCGTGCCCGTTTCCCGGGCAAGGTGGAAAGTGGGCTCGGAGGCCTCGCCGGTCAGATAGGCGTCGGCGCCCGCGTCCACCGCGGCTTGCATCATGCTTTGCGCGCCGCCCGTGCACCAGGCGATGCGGCGTATGGCCTGTTGTGTATTTCCCACAAGCAAGGGCCGGCGTTGTAAGGCATTGCAAATGCTGTTTCCAAGTTCATCCAGCGTCTTCGCCGGTTCGCAGCGGCCCAGCCACACCAGGCCGTCGGGTCCGCAGGTCACGGGATTTCCGTGTTCGTCGCGCTCGGGCTGAAAGCCCAGAACGCGCGCCAGCTGTGCGTTATTGCCCAGTACGGGGTGGGCATCCAGGGGCAGGTGGTAGGCGAAAATGTTCAGGTCGTGGCGCAGCGCAAGCGACAGCCGCTTGCGCTTGGGACCGCGCACACAAGGGTCCTCGTTCTTCCAAAACCAGCCGTGATGCACCAGGATCGCATCCGCCCCGCGCTCGATCGCGGTTTCCAGTAACGCCTGCGTAGCCGTAACTCCGGTGATAATGTGACGGACGGCGGACTTGCCTTCGACCTGCAATCCATTGGGGCAGTAATCCCTGAAACGCTGGGCTTGCAGGGTGGCATCGAGCCAGTCGGCCAATTGTTGCGTAGATACCTGATTCATCGCTGTCTTTTCCCTTATTGCCTTATGCGTCGATTGTGGTTGCTATTCGCCCAAACGGTAACAGTATGCCTGGGTATTTTATTCATCGTTGCAACCTTGCGCCCGGACTGGCTGCATTCGTCGCCGCCCGCGCCCCCGGCGGCTGTCGCGCCTCCATTGCAGGCGTCGTTCGCGGCCGCGGTGGCGCAGGCTACCCCGTCGGTGGTGAACGTCTATACCAGCAAGCATATCAATGTGCCGCTGGTGCCGTTGCCTTCCGACCCCGAGCTTGAACGCCTGTTCCGCGACATCCCCGGCTTCAGCCGGCGCAAGGAATCCACCAACCTGGGTTCGGGCGTCATTGTGCGCGCCGACGGCTATATATTGACCAACTACCACGTCATCGAAGCGGCCGACGCCATCGAGGTGGCGCTGAGCGACGGACGTCAGACGCGCGCCGAGCTGGTGGGCGCGGATCCCGAAAGCGACCTTGCCGTGCTGAAGATCGACCTTCCCGACCTGCGGGCCATCGGATTCAACGGCGAACATCAGGTCCGCACGGGCGACGTGGTGCTGGCCATCGGCAACCCCTTCGGGGTCGGGCAGACCACCACCATGGGCATCGTGTCGGCGCTGGGACGCAATCGCCTGGGCATCAATATCTACGAGAACTTCATCCAGACGGATGCCGCCATCAATCCCGGCAACTCGGGGGGAGCCCTGATCGACACCACGGGCCGGCTGGTGGGCATCAACACGGCGATCTATTCCGAAACCGGCGGATCGCTGGGCATAGGATTCGCCATCCCGGCGCGGGCCGCGCACAACATCATGGACCAGATCATCAAGACGGGCACGGTGACCCGCGGCTGGCTGGGCATAGAGCCCCAGGACATCACGCCGGATCTGGCCAGGGCCTTCAACCTGAAGCAGAGCGACGGCGTGATCATCGCCAGCGTCCTGCGCAACGGTCCCGCCTGGCGCGCCGGCATCCGGGTGGGCGACATCGTGCTGAAGCTGAACGACCAGACGGTCTACGATTCCATCGGATTCCTGAATCAGATCGCGCCGCTGCCCCCGCGCCAGACGATTACGCTGACCATCGTGCGCGAGGGCAAGAAACGGGATCTGGACGTTCAGGTCGGCATGCGGCCGCGCATCCGCAAGCCCTGACGGGGTACGGGCAGCGCGGAACCCGGCATCGAGCCGGTTCCAAAAAACGGCAAGGCCCCGGGGTAAGCGGGGCCTTGCCGTTTTTGGCCGGACCGGAAGGTTCCGGGCCAGGCGTCAGTCGTTGCGCGGCGCGATTTCGTCGGTATCCAGGTCTTCGTCGGATTCGTCGTCGTCCCGCGCCTGTGCTTCCTGCTTCTTGAGGCTGCTGGCCACCAGCACGCCCAGCTCGAACAGCAGGCACAGGGGCACGGCCAGCATGAACTGGCTGACCACGTCGGGCGGCGTCACGACCGCGGCGATGATGAAGGCGCCGACGATGACGTAGCCGCGCGCGGACCGCAGCTTCTGCACGGTGACGATGCCGCTTTTCACCAGCAGGATGACCGCGATGGGCACTTCGAAGGTCACGCCGAAGGCAATGAACATGGTCATGACGAAGCTGAGATAGGCTTCGATGTCCGGCGCGGGGGTAATCGATTCGGGCGCGAAGTTGGCAATGAAGTGAAAGACCGTGCCGAACACCACGAAATAGCAGAACGCCATGCCCATCAGGAAGAGCAGCGTGCTGGATGCGATCAGCGGCAGCGCCAGCCTTTGCTCGTGCCGGTACAGGCCGGGCGCGACGAAGGCCCAGGCCTGGTACAGGACCACGGGCAGCGCCAGCACGAAGGATGCCAGCAGGGTGACCTTGACGGGCACCATGAACGGGGTGATCACGCCGGTGGCGATCATGCGCGTGCCCTCGGGAAGCGAGGCCAGCATGGGCTGGGCCAGCATGTCGTAGATGGCGGACGGCCCGGGGTAGATGAACAGGACCACGAAAACGGCCAGCACGGCCACCACGGCCCGCAGCAGGCGGGTGCGCAGTTCGACAAGGTGGGAAATGAACGTGTCTTGGGAAGCGTCTTGTGTCACGTGGGCGCCCCTGGTTTGGTCTTGCCGGTGTCGGTGCTGTCGGTGTTTTCGGTGAAGCCGGGCAGGGGAAGCGACGTAGCCGCCTCGTCCCGCGGCTGGTCGGCGCCGGCGGGCGCGGGCGCCTGGTCCGTTTCCGCCTTGGCGGTGTCGACCAGGGTTTCGACCGACGCCGAGGCGTCCTTGAGCGCCTGCTGGGCTTCGTCCAGCGGCTTGCGCAGGCTGTCGGTGGCGTCGCGCATGGAAGACTTGACCGAATTGGCGGCTTCTTCCATCTGGCCCTTCAGGTTGTTCAGCTCGTCCAGATCCATTTCGCGCTGGATGTCGGTCTTGACGTCGCTGACGTAGCGCTGGGCGCGCCCGACCAGGTGCCCGATGGTGCGGGCGACCTTGGGCAGGCGCTGGGGCCCGATGACGATCAGCGCGATGACGCCGATCAGCATAAGCTCACTAAAGCTGACGTCGAACATGAGTAAGGAATCCGATTAAAGAGAAGAGGTCATGGGGAAATGCAGCCCTCTTTCTCAGACGTCGGTCTTCTCTTTGGCCTGGACGTCGATTGTTTCGTCGTCTTGAACGCGCTGGGTGACGGATTCGGGCTTCTTTTCCTCGGATGCGTCGCGCATGCCTTTCTTGAAGCCCTTCACGGCGCCGCCCAGGTCTTCACCCATGTTGCGGATTTTCTTGGTGCCGAACACCAAAGCGACAATGACCAGGACGATAAGCCAGTGCCAAATGCTGAAACTACCCATGATACGGTCTCCGTTAGGCGGCGGGTGCCGCGCGTTTGTCCCAGGGGCGCGGGCCCCCGATAATATGAAAATGCAGGTGGGCGATTTCCTGCCCGCCTTCGACGCCTGTATTGACGACTAGCCTGAAACCGCCATCCGGCCCCGGTGTGCAGCCATTATCGTGCGCCAATTTGGGTGCCAGGGCCATCATTCTACCCAACCATTGGGCATCTTGCGGGCCAATATCCTGCATGGATACAACATGGCGTTTCGGTATCAATAGCAAGTGTACGGGAGCGGCGGGGTTTATGTCGTGAAAAGCGAAGAAATCCTCGTCTTCGTACACTTTCTTCGAGGGTATCTCGCCCTTGGCTATTTTGCAGAACAGGCAGTTGTCGCTCATGAAAGCCTCGTCAATGGTGTTTCAGGATTCGGACCGGCTGGCTTTCTCGGCCAGGCCGGACACGCCTTCGCGGCGCGCCAGTTCCGCCAGCACCTGCTCGGGCCGCAGCCCGTAATGGGCCAGCGCCACCATGCAGTGGAACCAGAGATCGGCGGTTTCCGCCACGATGCGCTCGGGCGTGTTGTCCTTGGCGGCCATGACCAGTTCCGTGGCCTCTTCGCCGATCTTCTTCAGGAAGGCGTCGGGGCCGCGCGCCAGCAGCTTGGCGGTGTATGAACCTGCAGGGTCGCCGCCGTTCGCCGGCAGGCGCGATTCCAGCGTATCGGCCAGCCGGGCCAGGATGGTGCACGTGTCTTGCGGATTCATTTGTATATCAGCTCGGGGTCTTTCAGGACGGGGTCGACGGCCGTCCATACGGCCTCCCCGGCCGCCCCGTCCAGGCGCCGGAAGAAGCAGCTTGCGCGGCCGGTATGGCAGGCGATGCCGCCCTCTTGCCTGACCTTGAGCAGGATGACGTCGCCGTCGCAGTCCAGGCGTATTTCATGCACCACCTGCACATGGCCGGACTCTTCGCCCTTGCGCCACAGGCGCCCGCGCGAACGCGACCAGTACACGGCGCGCCCGGTGGCGATGGTCTCTTCCAGCGACTCGGCGTTCATCCAGGCCACCATGAGGATGTTGCCCGTATCGTAGTCCTGGGCGATGGCCGGCAGCAGGCCGCTTTCGTCGAAATGGATGGCGTCCAGCCAGGTGGTTTCTTGCGTCATGCCGTCAATCGTACCTTAATGCCCTGGCCCGCCATGAATTCCTTGGCCTGCCGGACCGTGTACTCGCCGTAATGGAAGATGCTGGCCGCCAGGACCGCGCTGGCGCGGCCGGTCGTGACGCCGTCGGCCAGGTGCTGAAGATTGCCCACGCCGCCCGAGGCGATGACAGGAACCGCGACGGCGTCGGACACCGCGCGCGTCAGCTCAAGGTCGAAGCCCGACTTGGTGCCGTCGCGGTCCATGCTGGTCAGCAGCAGTTCGCCGGCGCCGTATTCGGCCATCCTGCGGGCCCATTCCACGGCGTCGATGCCGGTGGCCTTGCGCCCGCCATGGGTGAAGATCTCCCACCGGGCGGGTTCGCCCGCTACGGACACGCGGCGCGCGTCGATGGCCACGACGATGCATTGCGAACCGTGGTAGTCGGCTGCCTGGCGAACCAGATCGGGGTTGGCCACGGCCGCGCTGTTCATGGAAACCTTGTCGGCGCCGGCGTTGAGCAGGCGCTGCACGTCGGATACCTGGCGCACGCCTCCGCCCACGGTCAGCGGGATGAAGACCTGCCTGGCCACCGATTCGATGATGGGCAGGATCAGGTCGCGCTCGTCGCTGGTGGCCGTGATGTCCAGAAAGGTGAGCTCGTCGGCGCCTTGTTCGTTGTAGCGCTGGGCGATCTCGACCGGATCGCCGGCATCGACCAGGTCGACGAAGTTGATGCCCTTGACCACACGGCCGGCCGTGACATCCAGGCAGGGGATGATGCGGCGCGTCAGTTCGGTGTCGGCCAGTGCCGCGGGGTTTTGCGTCATGTCGTTCCGAGCTCGTCGGCCATGTCTTGCGCGGCGGCGAAGTCCAGGGTGCCTTCATACAGGCTGCGGCCCAGGATGGCGCCTTCAACGCCTTCGTCCTCGACGGCGCACAGCGCTTCGATGTCGCGCAGGTCGGTCACGCCGCCCGAGGCGATGATGGGGATGTTGACGTGCTGCGCCAGCTTGACGGTGGCTTCTATGTTGACGCCGGACAGCATGCCGTCGCGGCCGATGTCGGTATAGACGATGGCTTCGCAGCCGTAATCCTCGAATTTGCGGGCCAGGTCCAGCACATCGTGGCGCGTGAGTTTGCTCCAGCCGTCGGTGGCGACCTTGCCGTCGCGCGCGTCCAGGCCGACGATGATGTTGCCGGGAAAGGCGCTGCAGGCGTCGCGCAGGAAACCGGGATCCTTGACCGCCGCCGTGCCGATGATGACATAGGATATGCCTGCGTCCAGATAGCGTTCGATGGTGTCCAGATCGCGTATGCCGCCGCCTATCTGTACCGGGATGTCGTCGGCCACCGCCTTGATGATGGACTTGATGGCCGCTTCGTTCTTGGGTTTGCCGGCTACGGCGCCATTCAGGTCGACCAGGTGCAGGCGCCGGGCTCCCTGTTCGAGCCACTGCGTGGCCATGGCCGCGGGGTCGTCGGAAAAAATGGTGGCGTCGTCCAGATCGCCCTGGCGCAGGCGCACGCAACGCCCGTCTTTGAGATCGATGGCGGGGATGAGTAGCATGATGTTATGGATTCCAATCAACAAAATTCCGATACAGTCGCAAACCATGGTCGGCGCTTTTCTCGGGATGGAACTGTACTGCGAAAATGTTAGCCGCTGCCACGGCACAGGTAAAGCTCGCTCCGTAGTGGCTTACCCCAACAGTGAGCGCCGGATCGGCCGGTTCGGCATAGTAGCTGTGCACAAAGTAGAAATGCGCCTGATCGGGTATGCCTTGCCATAATGCGTGGCTGCGCGTCTGTTGCACGCGGTTCCAGCCCATGTGGGGAACCTTCAGCCGCTCCTGTCCGGCGATGTCCTGCGCGGCGCTGCCCGCATACTGCGGGCCCGCGAAGCGCTTCACGCGGCCGGGGAAGATGTCCAGGCAGGGCACATGGCCTTCTTCGCTTTCGGTAAACAGCATCTGTTCGCCCACGCAAACGCCCAGCAGGGGCTTGTTGCGGGCGGCACGGACAACGGCTTCGCGCAGTCCCGACTTGTTCAGCGTGCGCATGCAGTCGGGCATGGCGCCCTGCCCGGGAAACACCACGCGCGAGGCGCGGTCGACGTCTTGCGCCTCGCGGCAGATTCGGATGTCGGCGTCGGGCGCGGCCGCTTGCAGCGCGCGCGCCACGGAATGGAAATTGCCCATGCCGTAGTCAACGATGGCGATAGTATTCACGGTAATCAGCCGTTGAGGGTTGTGTGGATATGCGGTTTAAAGCACGCCTTTGGTCGATGGCACGACGCCGGCATTGCGCGGATCGTGTTCGGTGGCCATGCGCAGCGCTCGGCCGAAGGCCTTGAAGACGGTCTCGCACTGGTGGTGCGAGTTCTCGCCGCGCAGGTTGTCGATGTGCAGCGTGACCAGGGCATGGTTGACGAAGCCCTGGAAAAACTCGCGCGCCAGGTCGACGTCGAAGCGGCCGATGTGCGAGCGCGTGAAGGGAATGTGATAGTACAGCCCCGGGCGCCCTGAGAAATCGACGACGACGCGCGACAGCGCTTCGTCCAGCGGCACGTAGGAATGGCCGTAGCGGCGCAGGCCGGCCTTGTCGCCCACGGCGGCGGCAAAGGCCTGGCCCAGGGTTATGCCCACGTCTTCGACGGTGTGGTGGTCATCGATGTGCGTGTCGCCATCGCACTGGATGTCCAGGTCGATCAGGCCGTGGCGCGCAATCTGGTCCAGCATGTGGTCCAGGAACGGCACGCCGGTGTTGATGGACTGGCGGCCCGTGCCGTCCAGATTGATGGAAACGCGCACGCGGGTTTCGTTGGTGTTTCGGGTGATGTCGGCAGTACGCATGATCAGGACTTGGAATCGGTAGGGTTCAGTCGGTATTCGGCGCTGGCGGCATGGGCCTGCAGGCCTTCGCCGTAGGCCAGCTTGGCTGCAATGCGCCCCAGGAATTGCGCCCCTTCTTGCGAAACCTGGATGAGGCTGGAACGCTTCTGGAAATCATACACGCCCAGGGGCGAGGAAAACCGCGCGGTGCGCGAGGTGGGCAATACATGATTGGGTCCGGCGCAGTAATCGCCCAGGGCTTCGGAGCTGTAGCGGCCCAGGAAGATGGCGCCGGCATGGCGGATCTTATCGGCCCACGACTGCGGGTTCTCGGTGGAAATCTCGAGATGTTCGGGCGCGATGTCGTTGGCGATGGCGCAGGCCTCGTCCAGGTCGGCCACCTGGATCAACGCGCCGCGCTGGCCCAGGCTGGCGCGGATGATGTCGGCGCGCGGCATGGCGGGCAGCAGGCGCTCGATGGCGGCTTCGACCTGGTCCAGGTAGGCGGCGTCGGGACAGAGCAGGATGGCCTGGGCGAGTTCGTCGTGCTCGGCCTGCGAGAACAGGTCCATGGCGATCCAGTCGGCCGGCGTGCTGCCGTCGCCGATGATGAGGATCTCGCTGGGCCCGGCGATCATGTCGATGCCGACGGTGCCGAACACGCGGCGCTTGGCGGCCGCCACGTAGGCGTTGCCCGGCCCGACGATCTTGTCGACCGCGGCAATGGTTTGCGTGCCGTAGGCCAGCGCGCCCACAGCCTGGGCGCCGCCCATGCCCCAGACGCGGTCCACGCCGCCCAGGGCGGCCGCGGCCAGCACGATGGGGTTGCGCGCGCCGTCGGGCGTGGGCGTCACCATGACGACTTCGGGCACGCCGGCCACCTTGGCCGGGATGGCATTCATCAGCACCGATGAGGGATAGGCGGCCTTGCCGCCGGGCACGTAAAGGCCCACGCGGTCCAGCGGGGTGACCTTCTGGCCCAGCACCGTGCCGTCGGCCTCGGTGTAGGTCCAGGTCTGGGACCGCTGGTGCTCGTGGTAGCGCCGCACCCGATCGGCGGCCGATTCCAGCGCGGCGCGCTGATCCGCCGGAAGCGCGTCCAGCGCGGACAGCCATTCGCGGCGTTCGATCTCCAGCGCCGCGACCGAGGCGGCGGGATGGCGGTCGAATTGCCGCGTGTAATCCAGCACGGCGCTGTCGCCGTGTTCCCGGACGTTCTTGAGGATCTCGGCCGCCGCGCGTTCGATGGATTCATCCTGGGACGCATCGAAGGCCAGCAGGGTGCGCAGGCTTTTCCCGAACTGGTCGGACTGGGTGCTAAGGCGTTTGATCAATGACATGATGGAAGGGACAGCAATGGCGGTATACACCAATGAGTGTATACCGTAACCGGATATTGATTCAGGCGCGGCGCCGGGCGGCTGGGCAAAGGGTCAGCGGGCTCCTCCGCCATCTTGCGCCGAGGCCCGGGCAAAGGCGTCGATCAGTGGCTGCAGCTTGGCCGATCGGGTCTTCAACGAGGCCTGGTTGACGATCAGGCGCGATGAAATCTGGGCGACTTCCTCGACGGCGACCAGATTGTTGGCCTTCAGTGTTCCGCCCGTGGAGACCAGGTCGACGATGGCGTCGGCCAGGCCCACCAGGGGGGCGAGCTCCATGGAGCCGTACAGCTTGATCAGGTCCACGTAGACCCCCTTGCCGGCAAAGTGCTCGCGGGCGGCCTGCACGTATTTGGTGGCCACGCGCAGGCGCGATCCCTGGCGCACGGCGGCCTCGTAGTCGAAGCCCTGTCGCACGGCCACGCACAGGCGGCATCGGGCGATGTTCAGGTCGATGGGCTGGTACAGGCCGCCCGGATGGGTGGCGGCATGCTCATACAGCACGTCCTTGCCGGCAATGCCGAAGTCGGCGGCGCCGTACTGCACATAGGTGGGCACGTCGGAGGCGCGCACGATGATCAATTGCAGATCGGGGCTGCTGGTGGGCAGGATCAGCTTGCGCGAGGTTTCGGGATTCTCGCCGACCTGCACGCCCGCCGCCGCGAGCAGCGGCATGGTTTCATCGAAAATGCGCCCTTTGGACAGGGCGAGCGTCAGGGGTTTATCAAGGCTGGCAGGGCTCATGCGGCTTCCCGTTTCACGCGTTGAATATGGGCGCCGACCGAGCGCAGCTTCTCTTCCATGCGCTCATAGCCGCGGTCCAGGTGGTAGATGCGTTCGACGGTGGTTTCGCCAAAGGCGGCCAGGCCGGCGATGACCAGGCTGGCCGAGGCGCGCAGGTCGGTGGCCATGACGGTGGCGCCCGACAGCTGGGGCACGCCCGTGACGACGGCGGTGTGTCCGTCGATGTCGATCTGGGCGCCCATGCGGCCCAGCTCCTGGACGTGCATGTAGCGGTTCTCGAAGATGTTTTCCACGATGACGGCCGTGCCGTCGGCGATGGTGTTCAGCGCCATCAGCTGGGCCTGCATGTCGGTGGGGAAGCCGGGGTACTCGCGCGTGCGGAAACCAGTGGCGCGCGGGCGCTTGTTCATGGAGCAGCGTATCCAGTCGTCGCCGCATTCGATGGACAACCCCGCTTCCTGGAGCTTGTCCAGGGTGGCGCCCATGGTGCCCGGAGCCGCCTGGCGCAGCACGATCTCGCCGCCCGCGGCGCCTACCGCGCACAGAAAGGTGCCCGCTTCGATGCGGTCCGCCACCACGCGGTGGCGGGCGCCATGCAGGCTGTCCACGCCGTCGATCACGATGCGGTCGCCGCCGTGGCCCTGGATGCGCGCGCCCATCTTGATCAGCAGCTCGGCCAGATCCACGATTTCGGGTTCGCGCGCGGCGTTCTCCAGCGTGGTGCGCCCTTCGGCCAGCACGGCGGCCATCATCAGGTTCTCGGTGCCGGTCACGGTGACCATGTCGGTGCGTATCGACGCGCCCTTCAGGCGTTTGGCCTTGGCGACCACGAAGCCGTGCTCGATCCTGATTTCGGCGCCCATGGCCTCCAGGCCCTTGATGTGCTGGTCGACGGGGCGCTGGCCGATGGCGCAGCCGCCGGGCAGGCTGACGCGGGCCTCGCCGAAGCGCGACAGCAGCGGACCCAGCACCAGTATGGACGCGCGCATGGTCTTGACCAGTTCGTAGGGGGCTTCCAGGCTGTGGATCTGCGCGGCGCTCAGCTGCACGGCGCCGTCGCGGCTGCGCTCGGAGCGGACGCCCATGCGGTCGAGCAGCTTCAGTGTCGTCCCGATGTCGTTCAGGTCGGGCACGTTTTCCAGCAGGATGCTGTCGGCCGTGAGCAGGCTGGCGCACAGGATGGGCAGCGCCGCATTCTTGGCGCCCGACACGGTGATTTCGCCGCTCAGGCGGTTGCCGCCGACGATCTGGAGTTTATCCATTCGGGTTCGCCTTGTACTCGGCCGGCGTCAGGGTGCGCATGGACAGTGCGTGGATCTCGGCCTTCATGCGCTCGCCCAGCGCGCTGTACACCAGCTGGTGGCGGGCGATAAGGCGCTTGCCCTCGAAGGCGGGGCTGACGATCAGTGCTTCGAAGTGGGAGCCGTCGCCCTGAACCTCAAGATGCTCGCAGGCAAGATGGTCGGCGATGTACTGGCGTACTTGTTCGGGGGTGGGCAGCATAAGGATCAGTTCCGAAGTTTATAGCCGCTGGCCAGCAGGCGCAGGGCGAAAAGACAAAGCGCGGCGAACACGGCCGCCACGACGGCCAGGCTTTGCCACGGCGATACGTCCGATACCGAGAAGAAGCCGTAGCGGAATCCGTCTATGGTGTAGAAGACCGGGTTCCAGCGCGAAACGGCCTGCCAGAACGGCGGCAGGCTGTGTATGGAGTAGAACACGCCGGACAGGAAGGTGGCGGGCATGATCAGGAAGTTCTGGAAGGCGGCCAGCTGGTCGAACTTTTCGGACCACAGGCCGGCGACGATGCCCAATGTGCCCATGATGCCGCAGGAAAGCACGGCGAAGGCCAGCACCCACAGCGCATTGCTGACGGGCAGCGGCACGAAGAACAGCGCCACTAGCCAAACACAGGCGCCCACGCATAGGCCGCGGGCGATGGAGGCCAGTATGTAGGCGCTGAAGATTTCCCGGTGCGACAGCGGCGGCAGCAGGATGAACACCAGGTTGCCGGTGATGCGGCTCTGGATGAGCGACGACGAGGGGTTGGCAAAGGAGTTCTGCAGCATGCTCATCATCATGAGCCCCGGGATCAGGAAGGAGGTATAGGGCACGGTGCCGTACACCTGTACCCGGCCTTCCAGCACATGGGCGAAGATCAGCAGATAGAGCAGGGCGGTCAGGACCGGGGCGGCGATGGTCTGGAAGGCGACCTTCCAGAAACGCAGCAGCTCCTTGCGCAGCAGGGTCGGGAAACCGGAGCCCAGGTCGTCGCGCGGCGTGATCAGCGGTGTGGAGCTCATGCCGTTACCCCCAGGAACTCATCGTTGTGCATGATGCGCACGAAGGCGTCCTCCAGGTCGGTGCCGCCAACCCGCGCCAGCAGCGCCTGCGTGGTGTCCAGGGCGACCACCTGGCCGCTTTTCAGCATGGCGATGCGGCCGCACAGGGCCTCGGCCTCTTCCAGATAGTGGGTCGTCAGCAATATGGTGTGGCCCGCCTTGTTGAGCCGCGCGATGAAATCCCACAGCGTGCGGCGCAGGTCGACGTCGACCCCCGCGGTGGGTTCGTCCAGGATGATGACCGGGGGGCGGTGCACCAGCGCCTGGGCCACCAGCACCCGGCGCTTCATGCCGCCGGACAAGGCGCGCATATTGGTGTCGGCCTTGTCCGCCAGGCCCAGGTTGCTCAGGACCTCGTCTATCCAGTCGTCATTGTTGCGCAGGCCGAAATAGCCCGACTGCAGGCGCAGGGTCTCGCGCACGGTGAAGAAGGGGTCGTACACGATTTCCTGGGGCACCACACCCAGCATGCGGCGCGATTGCTTGAAATCGGCGACCACGTCGTGGCCGCAGACGCGGGCCGTGCCCGAGGAGGCCCGGGCCAGGCCGGCCAGTATGGAAATCAACGTGGTCTTGCCCGCGCCGTTGGGTCCCAGCAAGCCGAAGAACTCGCCGTACTCGACGGTGAGGCTGACGTTGTTCAGCGCCTGAAAGCCTTGTGCGGCGGGCGAGGACGAAAGCCAGCGTTTCCAGCCGCCGCCGGGCGGCGCGTATATTTTCGAGACGTTTTCTAGAATAAGGGCGGACATGAGGCAATAAAAAAAGCTCGGCCCGAATGAGCCAAGCTTTGCATTATAGTAGGTCGGCGCAGGCCCGGGACGGCCGTGCGCCGCGCGAGCCGGGTCAGCGATTGTTCTGGTTCAGGGCGGCGATAAGGCCGTCGATGCCGTTTTGCGTTATTTGCTGCGCAAATTGATTGCGGTAGTTCTGGATCAGCCAGATTCCTTCCACGTTCAGGTCGTATATCTTCCAGCCTTGCGCGGTTTTTTCCAGGCGGTAATCGATGCCGACCGACGGCCCGTTGCCCTGGGAAAGCGTGGAGCGCACGACGACGTCGTCCGCCTTGGCATCGCCCCGGAAAGGCAGCATGGTGAAGGCCGACTTCTGATCCACGCGGGTAAAGGCGCCGCTATAGGTGCGGATGAGCGTGCCCTTGAACGCCTCGACCAGGTCGCGCTGCTGCTGCGGCGTGGCCTGGCGCCAGTAGCGGCCGGCCGCCAGGCGCGTGGTCTTCTCGAAGTTCACATAAGGCAGCACGTACTCGTTGATGACCTTGTTGATGCTGGCCATGTCGCCGGATTTCACGGCCCGGTCCTTCTTGACGGCTTCCAGGGCGTTGTCGGCGACGGCCTGGACGAAATCGTTGGGCGCGCTGCTGGCGTCGACCCGGCTTTCAGCCAGCGCCGCGCCGCTTGCCAGCCAGGACAGGCTCAGGAAGCCGGCCGCGGCAAGACGCAAGATGCCGGACAATGGAAATACGGAACGGATGAAACTGTACATAAAGACTCCTGTTACTGGGCCGCCTTGCTTGCACCCGCGTCAGGCGAGGCGCCTGTATCGGCGGCATCGACGTCGTCCGAGTAGTCGGGCAGGCTGCCGTCATCGGAGTAGTCGGGTGGGGCGGCGCCGTCGCGTCGGCTGTTCACCTGAGCGTTGCGCCGCTGTATGTAAGCGTCGCGAATAAAGCTGTAGCGGTCAAGCGCCACCTCGTTAACAAGTTTATCGGCATCGAGCAGGCTTGCACGGGTATCGACCGCATACAGGCCGATGATGGAATTGCGCAGGGGCACGTTGTCGATTTCAAACACGGGGGTGACCGGCGACACGCCGGCGGCGAAGGTGCCCAGCGTGGCGGTGCCGTCGCGCACCGAACTGGATCCGAGGATGGGCAGCACGACATAAGGGCCGGAATCGAAGCCCCAGACACCCAGCGTGACGCCGAAGTCGTTGGGGATGCGCTTGGCGCCATTCATGGATGCGACGTCGATGCAGCCGCCCAGGCCCATGGTGGAATTGAACAGCACCCGGCCCAGGGTATTGAAGAAGTCATGCCCCCGGCCTTGCAGGAAGCTGTTGATGGCCGACCAGACATCGCCCAGGTTGCTGAAAACGTTGTGGATACAGGTTTGCGCCGGGTCGGGCATGAGCTGGTCGTAGCCCATGGCGATGGGCTTCAGCAGGGCGCGGTCGACGGTGTCGTTGAACGCGAACATGCTGCGGTTGTAGCTTTCCCAGGGATCGTCCGGGTTGGGATGGGCAACGGTTGCGCAGCCGGTGGCGAGCACCGTTGCGCCCAGCAGGCTGCCCAGGCGGACGAGCCGCTTTGCGTTGGAAAGGGACGGAGTATCGGGTATCTTCATTTTTGTATTCGCGAGGCAACGGACTGGGAATTGTAAACCGCTGTTTCAGATTTCAAGGTTTGGATGCCGGGGAGGCGTTTGAATCGGCGCCGCCTTCCTTGCTTGCCGAACTGTACAGGAATTTGCTGATCAACTCTTCCAGCACGACCGCGCTTTGCGTGTACTGGATTTCGCTGTCCTGCTTCAGCATCTTTTCTTCGCCCCCCGGAGTGATGCCGATGTACTGTTCGCCCAGCAGGCCCGACGTCAGGATGGAGGCCGACGAATCGCTGGGAAATTCGTACTGCTGCTCCAGATCCAGCGTGGCGACGGCCTGGTAGCGCTGATTGTCGAAGCCTATGCTGGCCACCCGTCCCACCACGACGCCGCTGCTTTTCACCGGCGCGCGCACCTTGAGGCCGCCCAGATTGTCGAAATGGGCCTGCACCTGATAGGTGGGGGCGAACGAGAACGAGCTCATGTTGCCGGCCCGCAAGGCCAGGAATACCAGGGCGATGGCGCCCAGCAGTACGAACAGGCCAACCCAGAAATCGGTTTTTTCACGCGTCATGATTAATCCATGTATGTCGTTAATTGCTGAACATCAGCGCGGTCAGTACAAAATCCAGCCCCAGCACCAGCAGCGAACCGGTGACGACGGTGCGCGTGGTGGCGCGCGACACCCCTTCGGGCGTGGGCTTGGCCGTCCAGCCGGCGTGCAGGGCGACCAGCGTGACCGCTATGCCGAACACCACGCTCTTGATCACGCCGTTCAGGATGTCGTTGAAGATGTCCACGCCGTTCTGCATTTGCGACCAGAAAGCGCCGGGATCGATGCCGATGAGCAGCACGCCCACGATCCATCCGCCGATGATGCCCACCATGGAAAACACGGCGGCCAGCACCGGCATGGCGATGACGCCGCCCCAGAAGCGAGGCGCCAGCACCCGCCGTATCGGGTCCACGGCCATGACTTCCATGGCGGCAATCTGCTCGCCGGCTTTCATCAGGCCGATCTCCGCGGTCAGCGAAGTGCCGGCGCGGCCGGCAAACAGCAGCGCCGTCACCACCGGCCCCAATTCGCGCGTCAGCGAAAGCGCCACCAGCAGGCCCAGGGCTTCCTCGGAGCCGTAGCGATTCAGCGTGTAATAGCCTTGCAGGCCCAGCACGAAGCCTACGAATAGGCCCGATACCGCAATGATGAGCAGGGAATAGTTGCCGATGAAATGGATTTGTTGCGTGACCAGCCCGGGGCGCCGGAGCGCCACGCCGCTGCGAATCAGGATGGCGCCGGTCAGCCGCATGAAGGCGCCCAGCCCGGTGATGCCCCGGCGCACCCGACCGCCTAGCGTCGCAATGGATTGGACGGGAGATATCATGGACGTCCTGTGTGTTGGCCCAGCCACTTCGTGAACGCGGGCGTGGCGGGGTAATGAAAGGCGATGGGCCCGTCGGGCTCGCCGTTCAGGAACTGGCGCACATAAGGATCCTGCGAGCCGGAAAGCGCTTGCGGCGTTCCGCTGGCGATCAGCTTGCCCTGGCCCACCATATACACCTGGTCGGCGATGGCGAAGGATTCGGCCACGTCATGGGTGATCAGGATGGAGGCGCAGTGCAGGCGGTCGGTCAGGCTGCGTATCAGCTGCGCGGTAATGCCCAGCGAGATCGGGTCCAGTCCGGCAAAGGGCTCGTCGTACAGAACCAGCTCGGGTTCCAGGACCACGGCGCGGGCCAGCGCCACGCGCCGGGCCATGCCGCCGGAGATCTCCGAGATATTGAGATGGGCCGCGGCGCGCAGGCCGACCGCATCCAGCTTGTCGAGCACGCGCTCGACGATCTGGCTTTCCGACACCTGGGTGTGCTCGCGCAGGGGGAAGGCCACATTCTCGAATACGTTCAGGTCGGTGAACAGGGCGCCTTGCTGGAACAGCACCCCCATGCGCTGCCGCACTTCGCGCAGGCCTTCGCCCGTCAGCGCGGCGATGTCCTGGCCGAATACCCGTATGGATCCCTTTTGCGCCGTGATCTGGCCAGTGGCCGCGCGCAGCAGCGTGGTCTTGCCCGAGCCCGAGCCGCCCATCATGGCCACGACCTGTCCGCGCCGGACCTCCAGGCCGATGCCCTGCAGCACCGTGAAGTCGCCATAGCCCAGCGACACATCGGTGAACGTTACGAGAGGGTCAGAGACGGTTTGCGAATTCATGGGCGTTTGCCTGATGATAAGCCCTGCATTGTATCCTTTTACCGTGTTTTGCCTTGTTTGCGGATATTTCTGTTTCACCCGTGCTATATACGGCCATGCATCGTCAGGCCGGCTGCACCAGCACAAACAGCAGCCCGCCCAATCCCAATAGAAGAAAAGGGCTGACGCGGGTGTAAAGCAGCGCCACCGTCGACGCCGCTGCGACGCCCCAGGCCCAGATGCCGCCCTCCGCTGCCTGAAGAATGGTCCCGGTGGCAGCCAGGATCATGCCGGCTGCCACCGGAACCAGGCCGCGCTCGATGGCGATGATCATGGGGCGGCCCTCATAGCGCGCCCACAGCTTGGCCAGGTAATACACCAGCACGGCTGATGGCACGAAGATGGCGAAGGAGGCGACCAGCGCCCCGGCCAGGCCGGCCGCCTGCCATCCCACCAGTGTGACCAGCAGAGTTTTAGGCCCGGGCGCCAGGCGGGACAAGGCGAACATATCCAGGAATTCAGTATTCGTGATCCATTGATGCACGACCACCGACTGCTGGTGTATGGCCGGAATGATGCTTTGCCCGCCGCCTATGGTCAGGAAAGACAGGGGGGCAAAAACGCGTACGAATTGAATCAGTATTTCGGCCATGGGGAGGATCTGGAAATCGAAAGAATTGAGCGGGACGGTTTACAGAGGCTTGCCCGGGCGGTGTCGCCGCCGAATTCTCAGCCAGGCCACGGCGACAGAGCAGGGCGCCGCGATGGCGATGACGCCGACCAGGTTGAGCCGGAAGACGAATATGGCGGCAAAAGTGCCCGCCATGATCATGATGGGGGCCAGTCCATCCATCGCGTGCTTGGCGGTGCGCAGTCCCATTTCCAAGGATAGGCCGATTGCGGCGGCGGCGATGCCGGCCAGGGCCAGATGGGCGGTCTTTGAGTGCGCGACCTGGGAAAATGCCACGGCCATGAGAATAGCGACGCCCATGGCGGGTACGACCATGCCCAGCGCGGCGACCAGCGCGCCTTGGCCGCCCCGCAGGCGGTAGCCGATCCAGATGGCCAGGTTGACGACGTTGATGCCGGGAAAGGCTTGCGAGAGCGCCAGTCCGCTGACGAATTCCTTTTCCGAAATCCATTTTCGGCTGTGCACGAACTCGCGCATGATCCAGCCGCTAAGACCGCCTCCGAAGCTGGTAACGCCCAGGCGCGAGAAGGCCAGGAACAGGGTGATCAAAGAGGGCGGGGAATGTAGCGGCGGCGTCTTCATAATGCGTGTATTGGAACCTCCGAACAAGTCGCCGCGTGGCACGCATCTGCCTGCCTACCGCTTGACCTTTTCGGAAATCCCCTGCTTGCGGGCACCCATTTTCGCGTGATATGGGCGCCGCCACAAGCGCCGCGAGGCCGGACGCCTTACTGTCCGCTGAATCGGGCCGGCCGACGCTCCATGAAGTGCGCTACGCCTTCCTTGAAATCCTCGCTTTGTATGCTTTGGAACATCTCCTGGTTCGCCAGGGAGACCGCTTCGGAAAGCGTCTGGAATGGCGCTTCGGTCAGCTGCCGCTTCATGATCTTGATGGAGCGCGGCGATGCCTGCGTTGCCAGAGCGTCGGCATAGGAGATCGTCTCCTCAATCAGTCTGTCGGCCGGTACCACTCGGTCGACCAATCGCATCTGCTGCGCTTCCTCTATGCCTATCTTGCGGGCTGAAAACAGCAAATCCGCTGCGTGGCCCGGACCGACAACGCGAGGCAATATCCAGGCTATGCCGTGCTCGGCGATGAGGCCGCGCTTGGCGAAGGCGGTTGCGAACACCGCCTTATCGCTGGCAAAGCGCATGTCGCTGTACAGTGCGAACACCAATCCCAAGCCTGCGGCTGCCCCATTAATGGCACAAATTATCGGCTTGCGTATCGCGGGAAAATAAGCGTAGCGGGCCTGGTAATCGGGCCTGCGGCTCATGTCGTACGGGCGCATCCATTCCGCCGCCCGGATGTCCTCCGGAGGCAGGACTTCGAGCTCATTCATGTCCATGCCTGCGCAGAATGCGCGTCCTTTTCCGGTCAGGACAATGACCCGCACATTGTCGTCGGCATCCAGCTGCTCGAACACCTTGCGCAGTTCCGATTCCATGACCTTGGTCAGGGCATTCATTTGGTCGGGCCGTGACAGGGTAACGATAGCGACGTGCCCGTCAGTGCCCGCATATTCCAGTTCTACTTGAGTAAACATACTTCCTCTTTGTCAGGATTTCGTTGTCGGTGGTGTCTGGATGGCGCGGAGTTCCGTGAATTCGGCGATGCCATGGATACCGCCTTCACGTCCCATGCCGGATGCGCCGAATCCTCCGAAAGGCGCCAGCGGATTGAATGGGGCTCCGTTGACGTCCACTTGGCCCGCCCGCATTCGCTGTGCGATGGCCATTGCCCGGCTCTCGTCGCCCCATACCGCAGCGGCCAGCCCGTATTCGGTATCGTTGGCAATACGCAGCGCCTCGTCTTCGCTGGTGTAGGTCAGCACGGCGAGCGCGGGTCCGAAGACCTCTTCCCTGGCGATCCGGGCGTGCACGGGGACTCGGCCGAATATGGTCGGCGCAACAAAATAGCCCAGGCCAGGCACGGGAGCGTCGGGGCCGCCGCTGATCAGGTCCAGGCCCGAGGCGGCCGCTTCGGACAGGAACGACCGAACGCGTTCGCGGTGCTCATGGGACACCAGAGGACCCATGCGGGTTGTTTCATCGCGCGGATCGCCCAGCGTCATTTTCTCTGCTGCAACTTTCAAGAGATCGCGATACTGCTCGTATTGATCTTCGGGGACCAGCAGCCGTGTGATGGCATTGCAGGTCTGGCCCGAATTCAGGAAGCATGAACCAACGGCATGCCGGGCAACCAGTGTCGGATCGGCTTCGGGCAAGGCGATGCTGGCGGATTTTCCTCCAAGTTCCAGCGCCACCCGCTTCAAGGCATGGCCGGCAACGCTCGCGATATGCCGGCCCACTGATGTGGAGCCCGTGAACGACACCATATCGACCTGAGGATGGGTAATCAAGGATTCGCCGGTTGAGCCGTCTCCGAAAACGATATTCACCACGCCGCTGGGTAAGGCGGCTTCTTCGATGGCGAGGCCTAGAACATGTGCCGCAGTCGGCGCCAGTTCCGACGGCTTCAATACAACGGTGCATCCCGCCATCAGCGCAGCGGCAAGCTTGCCGGTGATTTGATGCAAGGGGTAATTCCATGGCGTGATCGCAGCGACCACACCCACAGGAACCCGCGCAATGCAGGAGTGGCCTGTTTGCGTTTCTGCCAGGGCTCTTGCGGCTGCATCGGCGGTACTCCGCCATGCCGAGATCGGCGCCTGAACCTGAATGCGGCGGACGAGCTTGATTGGCATTCCTGTTTCGGCGCTGATCCCGGAGCTAAGTGTTTCAGCATGGCTTTCCAGGCGATCAGCGATGGCCCTGACGTATGCCGCCCGTGCTTCCAGCGGTAATTGCGACCAGCCGGCGTAGGCTGACCTTGCTGCTGCCACGGCCGTGTCGACCTCCGGCTCCGTTGCATGCACCACCTTGCCGATCGCCTGCTCGGTCGCAGAGTCGTGCACTGTGGTTTCGTTCCAGCCCAGGGCTTCCGCCCATGCCCCATTGATGAAATGTTGTCGGTGAATCACGTCGTTGTTCCTTTTTTCTGGCGCGCTTGCAGGAAGGCATTCATGGCCGATTGAGGATCGCCATTGGCGTAGCATTCGAGCTGCGCCCGTATGCCGGCAGTGCATGCTTCGTCGAAGCCTGCTTGCGTCATATCGCGCAAGCGCTGCTTGCTAAGGCGGACCGCCGTCGAGGGAAGCAGGGCGAGACGCCGTGCCGTTGCCAGGGCAACCGCCAGTGCATCGTCCGCCAGTTGATTGACCAGCCCTATTTCATAAGCGCGCCGGTTTTCGATCAAGTCGCCCTGCAGCGAAAGCTGGGCGTTATGCCCCATGCCGATATGCAAGGTCATCAGGTATGAGCCCACTATGCTGGCCAGGCCGGCCTTGACCTCGGGCTGGCCCAGCCTGGATTCCGGGTGGGCGACGCGTATGTCCGCACAAAGTGCAATCTGGAAGCCGGCTCCCGCGGCGACGCCATTCAGGGCGGCAATGCAGGGCTTGTCCAGGTTTCTGACGGCCTGGTACATATCGCGCTGCGCCTGCAGCCACGGTACAAGGTCTTGCCAGGTGGCCCTGGATGCCTCCTCCAGATCCTGGCCGGCACAGAATGCACGATCTCCGGAGCCCGTGATGACAACGGCGCGGACGGTTGGATCCCCGTTCAGCCGATTCAGGGTCTGTATGAATGCTTGGCGCAACTCGCTGTTAACGGCGTTCATGGCATGCGGACGGTTCAGGGTTACCGTCGCAACGCCATCCTGGCTTTGTGTCAGTACAGTCTCGTTCATACCTCTTCCTTGAATTCGATGACGGCGTCCACGACGCTAACGCCATGCCCCTCTTGCAAGACCATGACGGGATTCAGGTCGGCGGATTGCAATACGTTCCGGTGGGCGATGGCAAAGCGGCCGAGCGCCACCGCAGCCCTGGCCAAAGCCCTGGCGTCCAAAGGAGGCGCATGGCGGTAACCTCGCAGGATCGGTGCTATACGCAGTTTCATGATGGCGCTCAGCGCCTCTTCTTCGCTGAAGGGAGCCAGGATCGACACGACATCCCTACGGATCTCCACCAGGATTCCACCTTCGCCTATCGTTACGGCCGGGCCGAATAACGGGTCCACGGTTACGCCCAGCATGAATTCATGCTGGGCTTTGACCATGCGCGCGACCAGCACCCTGGGCTCTTCAATGCCCAGCGCGCTGAGTTTGTCCAGGCAGTCCTGGGCAGCGACTCGCGCCTGCTCTTCGCCTGACACGTGCAAATGGACCAAGCTGTGTTCGGTTTTATGCGGAACCTGCGCAGCACATCCCTTGACGACCAGCGGGCCGCCCCATCGGCTGGCGGCGCGGCTGGCGGTCTCTGCATCGCCGCAAACGACATGGTCGACCACCGGTAGCCCATACTTCGCCAGCCGATCCAGGCTCTCGGCTTCATCGAGCAGGCCTTGGCCGTGACCTGCGTCTGGATCCGCTTGGGAAGACGTTGCGGGCTTCCAATTCGCCTGTAGCCGGCTATGCCGGAAGTACTGGCTCAAGGCTTGAACCGCATCGGTCTCGCTTGCAAAGGTGGGGATGCCGCGCTCCTGAAACTCCTTCCTGACCGATAACTGCGGAGCGGTCACGGCGACGGGTTTGCGACGTTGCAAGGCGAACGCAGCCGTGGCATCTGCCAGCGCCGGTATGTCGTAACCAGGTCCCGCTACGGGAATGCCGATGAGCAACATATCTGCTTCCCGGCAGCTTCCCAGCCCTTCCAGTACTCGAGGAAACATATCATCGTTACCGAGCAGCGCGGCCGTCAGGTCCAAGGGGTTGGCTGCCGTCGCGAACCCTGGCAATAGATTCCGCAGCGTGTCCCGGGTTGCGGCATCAAGCTCTGTCAGCGGCAGACCGGCTCGCTCCGCCGCGTCCGCGCAGAGCACCCCCACGGCTCCGCTGTGGCTCATGACCACGGTACGGCCTGATTGAGACGGAAAGCCGTCGAGGTACAGGGCGGCAGCATTGACCAGCCCGTGAACGTCTTGTGCCCGCCATATTCCGTTCTGTGCCAAGAAGGCGTCCAGCGCCCCGTCCTGGCCTACCAATGCTCCGGTGTGGGATGCAGCGGCGGCGGCACCCTTCTGGCTGCTCCCGCCTTTCAACAGGATGATGCGGATTCCTCGCTGGAAGGCGAGATGTGCCGCTTCGGCCAACAGGTCCGGACGAGTGATCGCTTCCACGTAGATCAGAATGAGGCGTATATCGGGGTCGCAGGTAACGCTGCGCACCAGTTCAGACACGCCAAGGTCCGCGTCGTTGCCGGTGGAGGCCAGATAGCGCACCCCGAGCCCCTTTTCGCGCAGCAGGGCGTAAGGCATGACGCTGGCGGCTCCGCTCTGGCTTATGATCGCGATCGGCCCGTCTTGCGGCGCGACTTCCGTAAACATCGTGCTGAAGTTCAGGATCGCGCCGCTGGCGAAATTGGCGATGCCCTGAGCGTTGGGCCCCACCAGGCGCATTCCATGTTCCTGAGCTCCGGCAAGCAGCTCTTCCTGCAATTTTCGGCCTGCCGCGCCGATCTCCGCGAAGCCTGAAGACATCACCACCGCGGTCGATACGCCGCGCTTGGCGCAGCGGTGTACCGCTTCGACCGCGTCCTCGCCCGATACAGCGATAATCGCCGCGTCAGGCACTTCTTCGCCTATGTCTTCCAGGCTTGCGTAGCACGCCATCCCCTGTATGGTCTGCCTTGCAGGGTTGACCGGAAAGATGCGGCCGCAGTACCCGAATTTGCGCATGTAGTGGATAGCGCGCCCACCCACCTTGTTGGGGTTGTCCGAGGCGCCGATGATCGCAACGGATGTGGGGTTGAATACGCTGGCAACGCTCATCATGCGATCTTCAAACGTAGCTTGTGGCAGGGGCTTCACGTTCAGTTCACCTTCATGCCGGACGTCTTGATCAGCCTGCTCCACTTTGCCTCGTCCTGGTTCATCTGGCTTGCGAAGACTTCGGGCGAGCCCGGTGTGGGTGTCGCGCCGAATGATTGCAGTTTGGCCTGAACATCGGACTCGGCAAGGATCTTGTTCAGTGATGCATTGAGGGTCTTGATCGCGTCGGATGGTGTTCCATGGGGAGCGACCAAGCCGAACCAGATGCTTACCTGGAAGCCCGGCAGTCCGGCATCGGCGATAGTGGGGACCGCTGGCAGCGCCGGCGACTTGGCCGTTCCCGTCACGCCCAGCGGAACGACTTTACCTGCCTGGATATTGGGCAGCGCATTCGATATGGTGTCGAACATCATGGAAATCCGTCCGCCAAGAAGATCAGTCAGCGCGGCGGCCGATCCTTTGTAGGGTACGTGCAGGATATCTATGCCGGCCATGTCCTTGAGCAGCTCTCCCGACAAGTGATTGGAGCTTCCCACGCCGGCCGAGCCGAAGGTAAAGGTACCGGGTTCGCTCTTGGCCTGCGCGACAAGATCTTGCACCGTATCGATCTTCAGCGAAGGTGCGACGACCAGGACATTCTCGGTGCTGGCCACCATGCCAATGGGATCGAAGGCCTTGAGCGGTTTGACTCCCATGCTGGGATAGATGCTCGGGTTGATTGTCATGGTGCCGGTGGTGGCAAAGAATAGCGTGTAGCCGTTGGCTGCACTGGCTGCCGCCGCTTCCGTGGCTATGACGCCGCCTGCGCCGCCGCGGTTTTCGACAATGACGGTCTGCCCCAGGGATTGAGTCATTTTTTCGCTGACGATGCGCGCCATGGCGTCGGTAGGTCCTCCTGCGGGGAAGGGCACAATCAGCTTTATGGGCTTCTCGGGATAGGCGGCGTGTGCAACGCCGGCGTGGCCGCCGGCAAGCAGCGCAGCCATCATCAATACCGGGGCCATTCCGGCCAGGCGGGAAGTTCTCATGGTGTCTCCTCTATATATGTTTGGATTCTTTCTTGTGTGGAAAGAGGCTTTCAAGTCTAGGCACGCCGTTGGGTATCCACAAGAGTAATATGCTATATATCAGATTTCCATTTTTGCGATACCTTATGAACCTGAAGCAGCTGGAGACCTTTGCGCTCATTGCCGAACTCGGTTCGCTCTCCCGGGTTGCTACGGCGACCGGCACGGCACAGTCGCTCATCAGTCGACAACTGGCCCTCCTGGAATCAGAGTGGGGTGATCGGCTGTTCGAACGAACAGGCCGTGGCATGGCGCTCTCGGAGTTCGGGAGGCGTGTGCGTCCAGAGGTTGAGCTCGTGCTGAATCAGCTCGTCAGGCTTGAGAGCACGGTGAAGGATGCATCAGGGATGCTTACGGGTACGGTGCATTTTGGAGTGCTCCCCTCCATGAGCCGCGAGTTGCTGCCCATGCTCTTTTCCGACCTTCGTGTCCTGGCCCCAATGGTGCGCCTGCACGTCACGGAAGGTTTTAGCGGCGACCTGGACGAACAGCTTGGCTCGGGCCGCCTGGATATGATCATCGTCAACCGTTATGGGGCTTCGGCGGGCCGGGGCGAAGATGTACTCGGCAAATTGGATACTTACCTGATAGGAAAGCCGCAAGCCATGTCCGCCCTGGGGTTGGGGCCGGCTGTGGCCTTTCGCGGATTGGTCGATTTGCCGCTGGTGCTTCCGTCCGCACCGAATGGGCTGCGCAGCACCCTCGACATGCTCCAGCGGCAGCGCAATGTCAGTCTCGATATTGTCATGGAGGTCGATACGCTGACGGCCATGAAAGACGTTGCAATGAGCGGGCATGCGTTTACCCTGCTGCCCATGCAGGCGATCAAGGAAGAAGTCGAGTCGGGCCGCCTTGCGGCCGCGCGACTCGAAAAGCCGGTGATCCGGCGGACGGTGGCACTTAGCTTCACACGCCAGAGGCCGCTGTCCCGGGCCGCCAGACTGGTGGGATCCCGGGCACGGGAGCTGGTGTCGGAGTTGCTGGCCTAGCGCGGCAGCGTGCTCGACCCCATCAAGAACTGATCCACCGAACGGGCGCACTGCCGGCCCTCGCGTATGGCCCAGACCACCAGCGACTGCCCGCGCCGCATGTCGCCGGCGGCGAAGACTTTATCGACGCTGGTGACATAGTCGTCGGTGCCGGCACGCGCGTTGCCGCGCGCGTCCTGGTCCACGCCGAAGGCGTCCAGCACATTCTTGACCGGCGCCGTGAAGCCCATGGCAAGCAGCACCAGGTCCGCTGGCAGCTCGAACTGCGAGCCCTCCACTTCGCGCATTTTCATTTGTCCGGTGGCCTTGTCCCTGAACCATTCAAGGCGGGCGGCGATCAGCTTCTCGATCTTGCCGTTCTTGCCTTCGAACGATTTGGTGGCCACGGCCCAATCGCGCTCGCAGCCCTCTTCATGCGAAGAGGACGTACGCAGCTTGAGGGGCCAATACGGCCAGGTGAGCGCCTTGTCTTCCACGTCGGGCGCCTTGGGCATCAGTTCGAACTGCGTGACCGAGGCCGCGCCCTGGCGGTTGCTGGTGCCGACGCAATCCGAGCCGGTGTCGCCGCCGCCGATGACGATGACATGCTTGCCCTTGGCGGAGATCTGCTTGCTCAGGCGATCGCCGTTGGTGGCCTTGTTCTGCTGGCGCAGGAAATCCATGGCGAAATGCACGCCGCGCAACTCGCGCCCCGGCACGGGCAGATCGCGTGGGGTTTCCGAGCCGCCGGTCAGTACGACCGCGTCGAATTCCTCTTTCAGCGATTCGGGCGTGCGCACGTTCAGGCCGTCTTCGGCATGCTCCTGCGCGCCCACATAGGTGGACGGGCAGAACTCGACGCCCTCGGCTTCCATCTGGGCCAGGCGGCGGTCGATATGCGTCTTCTCAAGCTTGAAGTCGGGAATGCCATAACGCAGCAGCCCGCCGATGCGATTGCTTTTCTCGAACACGGTCACGGAATGCCCCGCGCGCGCGAGCTGCTGCGCGCAGGCCAGACCCGCGGGGCCGGAGCCGACCACGGCGACCTTCTTGCCGGTCTTTCTGTCGGGAGGCTGGGGCACGACCCAGCCTTCCGACCAGCCCTTGTCGATGATGGCATGTTCGATCGACTTGATGCCGACGGGATCGTTGTTGATGTTCAGTGTACAGGCGGCTTCGCAGGGCGCCGGGCAGACGCGGCCGGTGAACTCGGGAAAGTTGTTGGTCGAGTGCAGCACGTCCAGCGCGCGGCGCCAGTCCTGTCTGTACACCAGGTCGTTCCAGTCGGGAATGATGTTGTTGACGGGGCAGCCGCTGGTGCAGAACGGTATGCCGCAATCCATGCAGCGCGCGCCCTGCTGCTTGGCTTCGTCGTCGGTCAGGGTGTCGACGAACTCGCTCCAGTGCTTCAGGCGCACGAGCGGCGCTTCATAGGTTTCTTTGACGCGTTGAAATTCAAGAAAGCCGGTGATCTTGCCCATTCTTCTTCCTCAGGCAGCAATTTGTTGTGGGTTGACCGCGCGCCAGAGTTCGCCCAAGGCGCGGCGGTACTCGACGGGCATGACCTTGACGAAGGCCTTGCGCGACTGCTCCCAGTCGTCCAGCACGTCGCGCGAACGGAAGCTGCCGGTGTAGCGGTAGTGGTTCTCGATCAGGCGCCGCAGAATGGCCTCGTCGGTTTCCCGTTCGCCGCCGCGCATCGCGCTGTGCCAGGTGTCGACCTGGTTCAGCTCGCTTTGCTCGGCATGCGGCGCCACGCGCTCCAGCTCCACCATGGACAGATTGCAGCGTTGGCGGAAGGTGTTTTCCGGATCCCAGACATACGCCACGCCGCCCGACATGCCGGCGGCGAAGTTGCGCCCGGTGGACCCCAGCACCACGACGGTGCCGCCGGTCATGTATTCGCAGCCATGGTCTCCGGTGCCTTCGACGACGGTCGCCGCGCCCGAGTTGCGCACGGCGAATCGCTCTCCGGCCACGCCGTTGAAATAGGCCTCGCCCGAAAGCGCGCCATAAAGCACGGTGTTGCCCGCAATGATGTGGTCCGGACCGAAGCCGCGGAAGTCGTTGGGCGAGCGCACGACGATGCGGCCGCCCGACAGGCCCTTGCCGACGTAGTCGTTGGCTTCGCCGACCAGGTCCAGGGTAATGCCGTGGGCCAGGAAGGCGCCGAAGCTCTGTCCGGCCGAACCGTTGCACTGGATGTGTATGGTGTCGTCGGGCAGGCCGTCATGCCCATGGCGCGCGGCCACGACGCCCGACAGCATGGCGCCTATGGTGCGGTTGCGGTTGCGCACGGGCGTGATGAACGAAACCTTTTCGCTGCGCTCGATGGCCGCCTTGCTGCGTTCGATCAGTTGATGGTCCAGCGCATGATCCAGCGCATGGTCCTGATCTTCGGTCTGATGCAGCGGGGTCGAAACCGGCACGGCGTGGAAGACCCGGCTGAAGTCCAGGCCCTGCGCCTTCCAGTGTTCGACACCCGGGCGCATGTTGAGCAGTTCCACGCGGCCTATCATCTCGTCGAAGCGGCGTATGCCCAGTTGCGCCATGATCTCCCGGACTTCCTCGGCGACGAAGAAGAAGTAGTTCACCACATGCTCGGGCTTGCCCTGGAATTTCTTGCGCAGGACGGGATCCTGCGTGGCGACGCCGACCGGACAGGTATTCAGGTGGCACTTGCGCATCATGATGCAGCCTTCCACGACCAGCGGGGCGGTGGCGAAGCCGAACTCGTCGGCGCCCAGCAGGGCGCCTATGGCGACGTCGCGTCCCGTCTTCATCTGGCCGTCGGCCTGGACGCGGATGCGGTTGCGCAGATTGTTCAGCAGCAGCGTCTGCTGGGTTTCGGCCAGACCCAGTTCCCACGGCGTGCCGGCATGCTTGATGGACGACACGGGCGAGGCGCCGGTGCCGCCGTCATGGCCGGCGATCACGACGTGATCGGCCTTGGCCTTGGCCACGCCGGTCGCGACCGTGCCCACGCCCACTTCGGACACCAGCTTGACCGAGATCGAGGCGCGCGGGTTCACGTTCTTCAAATCGTGTATCAGTTGCGCCAGGTCTTCGATGGAATAGATGTCATGGTGCGGAGGGGGCGAAATGAGGCCCACGCCGGGCACCGAATAGCGCAGCTTGGCGATGTATTCCGACACCTTGTGGCCGGGCAGCTGGCCGCCTTCGCCGGGCTTGGCGCCCTGCGCCATCTTGATCTGGATCTGATCGGCGCTGGACAGGTATTCGGCCGAGACCCCGAAGCGGCCCGAAGCCACCTGCTTGATGCGCGAACGCAGCGAGTCGCCGGCGGCCAGATGTACATCGGCTTCGATGCGGTCGGACCCCAGGAAGGACGCCAGTGTGTCGCCTTTCCTGACCGTGGGCTTGCCTGCGCGCATTTCGGCGCGGTAGCGCAATTCGTCTTCGCCGCCTTCGCCGGTGTTGGACTTGCCGCCGATGCGGTTCATGGCCACGGCCAGCGTCGCATGCGCTTCGGTCGAAATCGAGCCCAGCGACATGGCGCCGGTGGCGAAGCGCTTGACGATTTCCTTGGCCGGCTCGACCTCGCTCAGGGGAATGGCGCGGGCCGGATCGACCTTGAATTCGAACAGGCCGCGCAGCGTCATGTGGCGGCGCGACTGGTCGTTGATGAGCTGGGCGTATTCCTTGTAGGTGCTGTAGTTGTTGGCGCGCGCCGCATGCTGCAGCTTGGCGATGGAATCGGGCGTCCACATGTGGTCTTCGCCCCGGACGCGCCAGGCGTAGTCGCCGCCGGCATCCAGCGCATTGGCCAGCACGGGATCGTTGCTGAACGCGGCGCGGTGCGCGCGCAGCGCTTCCTCGGCCACTTCGAAGATGCCTATGCCTTCGATATTGCTGGGGGTGCCGGTGAAATACTTTTCGATGAGGCTGGAATTCAGGCCGACGGCCTCGAAGATCTGCGCGCCGGTGTACGACATATAGGTCGAGATGCCCATCTTGGACATGACCTTGTTCAGGCCCTTGCCGATGGCCTTGATGTAGTTCTTGACCGCGACTTCGGGCTGCGGAAGCGTTCCCAGCGATTCCAGCGCCAGGTAGGGGTGTATGGCCTCGGCGCCGTAGCCGCCCAGCAGCGCGAAATGGTGAACCTCGCGGGCCGAGCCCGTTTCCACCACCAGGCCGGTATTGGTGCGCAGGCCCGCGCGTATCAGGTGCAGGTGTATGGCCGACGTCGCCAGCAGGGCCGGGATGGCCACGTGTTCGCCATCGACCTTGCGGTCGGTGATCAGCAGGATGTTGTAGCCGCTGAGCACCGCATCGGCCGCATTCGAGCACAAGGCGGCGATACAGGCCTCGATGCCGTCCGGGCCCCAGGCGACCGGGTAGGTGATGTCCAGTTCGAAACTGCGGAACTTGTTGGAGGTGATGTGCGCGATATTGCGGATCTGCGCCATCGCGGCGCCGTCCAGCACCGGCTGCGAGACTTCCAGGCGCAGCGGTGGGTTCACGTTGTTGATGTCCAGCAGGTTCGGCTTGGGGCCGATGAAGGACACCAGCGACATCACCAGCTGTTCGCGTATGGGATCGATGGGCGGATTCGTGACCTGCGCGAAAAGCTGGCGGAAGTAATTGTAGAAAGGCTTGGAGCGGTTCGACAGCACGGCCAGCGGGGCGTCGTTGCCCATCGAGCCCGTGGCTTCCTCGCCATTGGCGGCCATGGGCTGCAGGACGAACTTGAAGTCCTCCTGGGTCCAGCCGAAGGCCTGCTGGCGATCCAGCAGCGACGCGGCCTTGCCGGGCGTGTCGTCCAGCTTCTGGGCGGGCAGCGATTCCAGCTTCAGGCGCAGGCGCTCGATCCACTGGCGGTATGGCCGCATGTTGGCCAGCTGCGACTTGATTTCGGAGTCATCGATAATGCGGCCTTGCTGCAGATCGATCAGGAACATCTTGCCCGGCTGCAGGCGCCATTTCTTGATGATGCGGTGTTCCGGAATGGACAGGGTGCCGGCCTCGGAGGCCATGATCACCATGTCGTCGTCCGTGACCAGGTAGCGTGCCGGGCGCAGGCCGTTGCGGTCCAGCGTGGCGCCGATCTGGCGGCCGTCCGTGAAGGCGACGGCGGCGGGGCCGTCCCACGGCTCCATCATGGCGGCATGGTATTCATAGAAGGCGCGCCGGTTCTCATCCATGTCGGTGTGCTGCTCCCAGGCTTCCGGGATCATCATCATCATGGCATGCGCCAGCGAGTAGCCGGACATCACCAGCAGCTCCAGGCAGTTGTCGAAGGTGGCCGTGTCGGACTGGCCTTCGTAGACGATGGGGTAGAGTTTGGGCAGGTCGGCGCCCAGCACCGCCGATTGCATCATGCCTTCGCGCGCCCGCAGCCAGTTGAAATTGCCCTTCACCGTATTGATTTCGCCGTTGTGGGCGATCATGCGGTAGGGGTGGGCCAAAGGCCAGGCGGGGAAGGTGTTGGTGGAAAAGCGCTGGTGCACCATGGCCAGGGCCGAGACGGCGCGGGTGTCGGCCAGGTCGCGGTAATAGCTGCCCACCTGGTTGGCCAGCAGCAGGCCCTTGTAGACCACCGTGCGCACGGAGATCGACGGCACGAAATATTCCTGTCCATGGGCCAGCCGCATGTGCTGGATGGCGTGGCTGGCCGTCTTGCGTATCACGTACAGCTTGCGCTCCAGCGCGTCGGGCACCATGATGTCGGCCCCGCGCCCGATGAACAATTGCCGGATCACCGGTTCGCAGGCGCGCACCGTCGGCGACATGGGCATGTCGGAATCGATGGGCACATCGCGCCAGCCCAGCACCACCTGGCCTTCGTCGCGCACGGCGCGCTCCAGTTCCTGCTGACAGGCCAGCCGCGAGGCGGTTTCCTTGGGCAGGAAAACCATGGCTACGCCGTACTCATCGGGGGGCGGCAACTCGATGCCCTGGGCCGCCAGATCCGCGCGGTACAGGGCGTCGGGAATCTGTATGAGTATCCCCGCGCCGTCGCCCATGAGCTCGTCGGCGCCGACCGCGCCGCGATGATCCAGGTTTTCCAGGATCTTCAGCCCTTGCTGGATGATGGCGTGGCTTTTGCGCCCCTTGATATGGGCGACGAAGCCCACGCCACAGGCGTCGTGCTCGTTATGGGGGCTGTACAGGCCTTGCGCCAGCGGAGCGCTGCCGCGGATTTCAGGGCCGGCGTGGCCGGGGGACGATGCGTCGATCGCGACCGTCGAGGCGGAGGAGGGCAATAAGGACATGGTGGACTCACGAAATGCTGCGGTGCAAGAAAACAACAATACCGCCAACATGGCCTGTGCGCAATAAAAATAATATAGGGTGCGTCCCTAATTTAACAAGCGCTAAATATCTGATCATTAAATAAGGGACGCACCTACTTAACTGAAAATAAAACAATTTATCGAATTAAAAATGGCGAGGAAAGCCATTGATACGGCTGCGCAGGATTTTTCCGCATGAAAAAATGTCCGAAAAAAGTATCGGGGAAGCCACGTTACAGAGCTGCGGAAGCGGCGGCCAGGCTGCGGGAAGCGCGATGGGCTGCGGCCGTCGAACGAAGATTCGATATGGGGAGTCAGGACGGATGGGCGGGCGCCGGCTTGCGGGGGCGGCCCCGAGGCGCGGGAGCGATGCGCCGCGACGCGCGGCTTTCGATCTGGGCGAGGAAGTCGGGCTCGCCCAGCACCCACTGCCCGAACAAGGCCTCGTGTATGCGGCGGCTTTGCTGGGCGGACAGGCCTTGGGCCACGCGCTGGCCATAGCGAGCCTGGCGGGCAAAAGGCGTGTTGCCATCCTGCCAGTAGTCGGGGTGGTCGGTCAGCAGCGCGTCGTGCCGCGAGCCGACACCCATGTGGCCGGCGGCCGAAGACCAGGGCCAGCGCTGCGCCGCATCGACGTAGTGCAGCTGCACCGGCAGCGATTCCAGCCAGATCAGCGCGGGCAGCACCCAATGGCCGGGTTGAACCAGGGCGCTGCGATACCTGCCTGAAAACACACGTCCGTGCCGCATGCCGGCCGCCATGCGGCGCCCCAGCGCCTGGATCAGGCGGGATGTGCCATGCGCATCGGACGGTGTGCACAGCAGGGCGATGCGGTCGTTCAGCAGCAGCCAGCCGTGCACGGCCACCTTGTATTCGCGGGCGTCGCGCTGCAGCCATTCCAGTAAGCGATCCAATTGCGCGGCGGGCGTGGGATCCTGGGCGGCGGCCAGCGGCTGAACGAACTGCGCCTGTACCAGCTGGGGAATCTGCGGTGCATAAAGGCGTGGCAATCGAGCCATTTAGGGCGTGTTCTGAAACGTTCTGAAGCTGAATATTCTAACGCGTGCACGCCCCATAATAATGAACTAACCTAATGAACAGGCCTATTGTTCATTGGGGGATACGCTCATGCAGTCCAATCGTTTTCATATACGCAAGGTCGCCGTTTGCGGCGCGGGCGTGATGGGCGCGCAAATCGCCGCGCACTGCGTGAACGCCGGTGTTCCGGTGGTGCTGTTCGATCTGGCTGCGAAAGAGGGCGATAAGAACGCCATCGCCAAACAGGCTATCGCGCAGCTGAAGAAACTGAACCCCGCGCCGCTGGGCACGCCTGAGTTGGCCGATCTCATCGTGCCCGCCAATTACGACGACGATCTGCACCGGCTGTCCGAGTGCGATCTGGTCATCGAAGCGATCGCCGAGCGCATGGATTGGAAGACGGATCTCTACCACAGGCTCGCGCCGGCCATAAAGCCCGATGCCATCATCGCCAGCAACACGTCGGGGCTGTCGATCACCCGGCTTTCGCAGGCCCTGCCCGAGGCGCTGCGTCGGCGCTTCTGCGGCGTGCATTTCTTCAACCCGCCGCGCTACATGACCCTGGTCGAGCTGATTCCCACGGCCGACACCGAACCGGGCCTGCTCGACGTGCTGGAGACATTCCTGGTGTCGCAGCTGGGCAAGGGCGTGCTCCGGGCCAAGGATACGCCCAATTTCATCGGCAACCGCATCGGCGTTTTCGGCATATTGTCGGTATTCGCGCAGGCGCAGAAATTCGGCCTGTCCTACGAGCAGGTCGACGAATTGACGGGCACGCGCCTGGGCCGGGCCAAATCGGGCACCTATCGCACGGCCGATGTCGTCGGCCTGGATACGCTGGCCCATGTCATCCGCACCATGCAGGAGCAATTGCCCGACGATCCCTTCCATGCCCATTTCGGCGTGCCGCCCGTGCTGGCCGGCCTGATCGAGCAGGGCGCCCTGGGCCAGAAGACCGGCGCCGGCTTTTATCGCAAGCAGGGCAAGGCGATCTTGCGGCTGGACCCCGCCAAAAAGGAATACGTGCCGGCCGACGCCGTCATCGATCCGGCCGTGGCCGAAATCCTGGCATTGCGCGACCCGGCCAGGAAGCTGAAAGCCCTGCATGACTCCGACCATCCGCAGGCGCAATTCCTGTGGGCCATACTGCGCGACAGCTTCCACTACAGCGCGGTCCACCTGGCCGATATCGCCGACACGGCGCGCCAGCTGGACCTGGCCATGAAGTGGGGGTTCGGCCATGCGCAAGGCCCCTTCGAGATATGGCAGGCGGCCGGCTGGCACGATGTCGCCAACTGGATCACCAAAGACATCAATGCCGGCAAGACCCTGTCCAGCACGCCCTTGCCCGAATGGGCCACGTGCGGGCCGGTATGGGAGGCCAAGGGCGTGCATACGCAGGCGGGGTCATGGAATCCGCGCCAGAAGCGCTACGAAGGGCGCAGCACCCTGCCGGTGTACGAACGCCAGGTGGGGGCGCCGCGCCTGGTGGGCGAGGCCTCCGCCCTGGAGCCGGTCATCGTCCACGAAGACGAAGCCGTGCGCTGCTGGACCTTGCCGGCGCCCCATCCGCGCGACGTGCTGATCGTATCGTTCAAGACCAAGATGCACACGCTCAGCCCGGGCGTGGTGCGCGGCATCGTGCATGCGGTCGATCTGGCCGAGTCCTCCTTCCGGGCGCTGGTCATCGGCCAACTGGACGATCCGTTTTCCGCGGGCGCCGACCTGAAGGCCATGCTGCCCGCTTTCGAGCAGGGCGGCGCCCAGGCGGTCGAGCCCATACAGCGCGAAATGCAGGATATGGTCCGGCGATTGCGCTATGCGCAGGTTCCCGTCGTGGCGGCCCTGGCCGGAATGGCGCTGGGAGGCGGCTGCGAACTCTCCGTGCATTGCGCCAAGCGGGTGGCGCATTTCGAAACCTACATCGGCCTGGTCGAGGCCGGGATCGGCCTGGTTCCCGGCGCAGGGGGGCTGAGCTATTGCGCCCGGCGCGCGGCCGAGCAGCAGGCGCAGGATGCGCCCGACGCTCCCTTGCTGGCTTTCGTTAAGAAGTTCGCGCTGTCGGTGGCGACCGCCCAGGTATCGAAGTCGGCGCTGGATGCCCGCAAGATAGGCTACCTGCTGCCGTCCGACACCATCGTCATGAATCGCCACGAGCTTCTGTATGTGGCGCTGCGCGAAGCCCTGGCCATGGCGGAATCGGGCTGGCGGGCGCCGCTGCCCGCGCTTTTCCCGGTAGCCGGGCGCGACGGCGCCGCCACCCTCGAGGCCCAGCTGGTCAACATGAAGGTTGGCGGTTTCATTTCCGATTACGACTTCACGGTAGCCAAAAAGGTGGCGCAGGCGATATGCGGGGGCGACGTGGATCCGGGATCCATGGTCGACGAGGCCTGGATGCTCAGGCAGGAACGCAAGGCTTTTCTTCACCTGCTGGTCCAGCCACAGACCCAGGAACGCATCGCCGGCCTGCTCAAGACCGGCAAGCCGGTACGCAACTGATCAATACGGGAGTCACCATGGCCACATTGCAACAGGCATACATTGCCGCCGCCACCCGCAGCTCCATCGGCAAGGCGCCGCGCGGCGTCTTTTCGCACACCCGTCCCGACGACCTGCTGGCGACCGTCATACGGGGCTTGCTGGCCCAGGTTCCCAGCCTGGACCCCGCCGCTGTCGAAGACGCCATCGTCGGCTGCGCGATTCCAGAAGGCCCGCAGGGGCTGAACGTGGCGCGCATCGGCGCGCTGCTCTCTGGCCTGCCCACATCGGTCGCGGGCGTGACGGTCAACCGCTTCTGCGCGTCGGGCCTGACCGCCGTCGCCATGGCGGCCGACCGCATACGCGTGGGCGAGGCCGATGTGATCATTGCCGGCGGCACCGAGTCCATGAGCCTGGTGCCGACCATGGGCGTCAGCACCTCGTTCAGTCCGGAGATCTTCCAGCGCGACGAGAACCTGGGCATCGCCTACGGCATGGGGCTGACGGCCGAGCAAGTGGCCGCGCGATGGAAGGTGTCGCGCGAAGACCAGGATGCCTTCGCCCTGCGTTCGCACCAGCGCGCCCTGGCGGCCCAGAAGGCGGGCGAATTCGCCGATGAAATCCTGCCCATCGATGTCGTGCGCCGCAAGCCGGATCTGCAAGCCAGCGGCGGCGTGCTGGATGGTTCGGCGGACGACGACGTCATCGTCAGCCATAAGACGGTGTCGCTGGACGAGGGCCCGCGCCCCGACACCAGCCTGGAGGCCCTGGCCCGGCTGCGGCCCGCGTTTGCGGCGCGCGGCAGCGTAACGGCGGGCAACAGTTCGCAGGTGTCCGATGGCGCCGGCGCGCTGCTGGTGGTGTCCGAGCGCGCGCTCAAGACGCATGGACTGACGCCCATCGCCCGCTTCGTTTCCTTCGCCGTCAAAGGCGTGCCGCCCGAAATCATGGGCATAGGCCCTAAAGAGGCCATCCCGCATGCACTGAAGCTGGCCGGCCTGAGCCTCGACCAGATCGGCTGGATAGAATTGAACGAAGCCTTTGCCGCGCAATCGCTGGCGGTCATCCGCGACCTGGGTTTGAATCCGGACATCGTCAATCCCATGGGCGGCGCCATTGCCCTGGGCCACCCATTGGGCGCCACCGGCGCGATACGGGCGGCCACCGTCATCCATGGCCTGCGCCGGCGCAAGCTGGACTATGGCATGCTGACCATGTGCGTGGGCACCGGGATGGGCGCCGCAGGCATATTCCAACGGGTGTGAATCATGCCGGGCGGGCGGCGCCTCAGCTGCGGGCGGCCTTGCCGCCGATGAAGCCCGTGGCCAGCAAGGTGCCGACCAGCACGATGGCCGCGCCCAGGATCACATTGATCGTCAAGGGCTCGTCCAGCAGCAGCACGCCCCAGAACACGCCAAAGGGCGGTGCCAGGAAGGTCACGGTGATGGACTTCGAGGCGCCCACCCTGGCCACCAGCCGATAGAAGATCAGGTAGGCGATGCCGGTGCATAAAATGGCCAGGCAGGTCACCGAGGCCCAGGACAGGGCCGCAATCGGCGTATCCGGCCAGGTCAGCAGCGACAGGGGAAGCAGCACGATGGATGCCGCGATCATGCTGCCCGTGGCGCAGGCGATGGGCGCCACGCCATGCAGGTATTTGCTGAGATGGCAGGCGCCCAGGCCGTAGAAGAAGGGGCCGCCCAGGGCGATGACGACCACCCATCCTTCGCCTCCCGGGACGAACGACAATTTGTCCAGCATCAGCACCACGATGCCCGCAAAGCCGATGGCAAGCCCCAGCACGCGCGCCCAGGACAGCCGTTCGCGCAGCCAGGCCCAGGCGATGATGCCGCCGAACAAGGGCACCATGGCATTGACGATGGACAAGGTGCCCGCCATCATGGTCTGCACGGCATAGCTCAGGCACAGGAATGGCATCGCCACATTCAGCACGCCGGCCACAGCCATGGCCTTCCAGTGGGCGATGATCGCCGCGCCGTTATGCGTGACTACGGTCACCCCCAGCAGGAACAGCGCGCTGATGCCCACGCGCATGGCGATCAGGGGTATGGGACCGAAATCCTCGATGGCCACCCGCATGAACATGAACGAGCTGCCCCACAGGGAGGCCAGCAGGAAGAGATTGCGCAGATCGGTGGCTTGCATGGTCGGATGGAGCCTGGATGAGGCCGGATGGGCAAGTTCGGAATTGTAGGCCCTTTACCGGTAAAATCACGCTCACCGGCGGCCCCCGGCTGCCAGCTTCATAGGGAATGCGCCATGAAGGTGCTCGATACCAGGCTGCCAGGCGTGAAGCGCATCGAACCCGCCGTGCATACCGACGATCGAGGCCACTTCCTGGAAAGCTACCAGGCCCGGCGCTATGCCCAACTGCTGGGCGCCCCTGTCAATTTCGTGCAGGACAACTGCAGCCATTCCCGCAAAGGGGTGCTGCGCGGCCTGCATTACCAAGTGCGGCATCCGCAAGGCAAGCTGATACGCGTATCGCAGGGTGCCGTCTTCGACGTGGCGGTGGACTTGCGCCCCGATTCGCCCACATTCGGCCAATGGGAAGGCCTGGTCCTGGAGGCGGAGCCGTACGCGCCCCGGGCCGGCTACGCCGCGGCGCCGTCCCAGTTGTGGGTACCGCCCGGCTTCGCCCATGGCTTCCTGGTGTTGTCCGAGAGCGCGACGGTGGACTACAAATGCACCGATTACTACCATCCCGAAGACGAAGCCTGCCTGCGATGGGACGATCCCGATCTGGCCATAGCATGGCCGCAAGCGGATCCCATCCTGTCTGACCGCGATCGGCAGGGCGATACCCTGAAGGCTTTGCAGCGGGCGGGCCGGTTGCCTGTGACGGGAACCAGCCTGGCGGACGCCTGACTTGAACGTCGTATTGACCGGCGCAAGCGGGCAGCTGGGACGCTGCCTGCATGATCGGCTTCCGGCCGATTGGGATCTGGCCGGCCTGACACGCGCCGAGTTGGATATCACCGACGGCCGCGCCGTTGCCCGGGTGCTGGCCCGCCTCCGGCCGGATTGCATCGTCAACGCCGCCGCCTATACCGCGGTGGACCAGGCCGAGCGCGAACCCGATGCGGCCATGGCGGTCAACGAGCAGGGCGCCCGCCACCTGGCGCGGGCCGCCTGCGATATCGGGGCGCGCCTGATCCATATCTCAACCGATTACGTCTTCGATGGGCACGCGTCGCGGCCATATGCCGAGCTCGATTCCGGCAATCCGCTGAATGCCTACGGACGCAGCAAGCTGCTGGGCGAACGCGCCCTGCGGCAGGCATGTCCGTCCAGCCTGGTCTTGCGCACATCATGGCTATATAGCGAATACGGCGGCAATTTCGTCAAGACCATGCTGCGCATGGCAAGGGCCGCCGGCACCGATGCGCCGGCCATCCGCGTGGTGAACGACCAGTTCGGCTGTCCCACCTACGCGGGCGACCTGGCCGATGCCGTGATCAGGCTGGCGGGGTCGGACCCGGCCGCCTCGGGCATTTACCATTATTGCGGCGCCGACGTCATGTCGTGGCATGGATTCGCGCAGGAGGTGTTCGATTGCGCAGGCCGGCGGGATGCGGCCTTTCCGGTACCGAGACTGGTGGGCATCGCCGGCAGCGACTACCCCAGCCTGGCCAGGCGGCCGGCTTATTCCGCTTTGTCGTGCGAGAAAATCGAAGCGCTGGGCATGCGCCGCGCGAGCTTGCGCGACGCCTTGCCCAAAGTGCTTGCCCGCCTTATTTGAATGAAGCGCCGAAAGTCTGCACCCAATGCGCGGTGGAGGCATCGTGCCTGGGGTCGATATCCTTGCCCGCAAGTTCGCCCATGATGCCCTTGGCCAGCACCTTGCCGTACTCCACGCCCCATTGATCAAAGGGGTTGATGCCCCAGACCACGGCTTGCACGAAGACCTTGTGCTCGTAAAGGGCCAGCAGGGCGCCCAGCGTGTAGGGCGACAGGCGGGGCAGCACGATCAGGTTGGACGGGCGTCCTCCGGCATGCACGCGGTGGTGGGCCAGCCACTGGGCCTTCGCTTTCGGCATGCCGGCATCCAGGCATTCTTTCAGGGCCTCTTCATAGGTCTTGCCCTTGAGTAGCGCTTCGCGCTGCGCCAGGCAGTTGGCCAGAAGGCTTTTGTGATGCTCGGGCCAGCCGTGGTCGGCGTGCTGGCAGACGATGAAGTCCACCGGCGCGCCATCGCTGCCCTGGTGCAGCCACTGGAAAAAAGTATGTTGCGCATCGGTGCCGGGCATGCCCCACACGGCGGGGCCGGTGCGCACACCCGCCGGCTGGCCCGACAGGTTCACCGACTTGCCTAGCGATTCCATTTCAAGCTGCTGGATATAAGGCACCAGATTGGACAGGCGGAAGTCGTAAGGCGCGATATTCAGCGAGCCATAGTCCAGCACGCTGCGATTGACGATGCCCGACAGGGCCATCTGCACCGGCGCATTCTGGTCCAAAGGCGCTTCGGCGAAGTGGGCGTCCATGGCGGCGGCGCCGGCCTGCATGCCGGCGACCACGTCGGCATTGACCGCCAGCGCGGTGGTCAGGCTTACGGCCGACCAGAGCGAAAAGCGCCCACCCACCCAGTCCCAGAAGGTAAAGATATGCGGCTCGGGCACGCCCCAGGCCTTGGCGACATCCGGCCTTGCGGTAATGGCGACGATCTGCTCGTAGGGGTTTTCAACGCCCGAGGCCTTCAGCCATTCCAGCGCGCGCTGGCCATTTTGCAGCGTTTCGGCCGTCGTGAACGATTTGGACGCCAGCACGATCAGCGTATCGTGCGGATCGAGCCCCGACAGCCCGCCTTGTATGGCGTGGCCGTCGATGTTGGCCACGAAATGAACCTGCCGCCAGGTGCCGGCGTAGCCGAAGGCGCTGACCGCGAGCCGCACGCCCCAGTCGCTGCCGCCGATGCCGATATGCACGATGCTGCGCCACCGCCGTTCGGAGTCGGCCAGACGCACGAACTCGTTCAGCCGCTGCCTTTCGGCGGCCACTTCATCGATGGGGGCGGGGGCGCGCAGGGCGGTGTGCCAGGCTGCGCGCTCTTCGGTTGCATTGGCGACGCCGCCCGAAAGCAGGCGTTCGCGCATCTGCGGGAAACCGCGAGCCGCCAGCAGGGCCTCGCCGGCCTGCGTGAGCGCGGGCGAACTGCTTTGCCCGCTGATGTCCAGGTCTATGCCTGCGGCATTCAGCACGCGCAGGCTGTGGACATGGATACGGGATTCGGCGGCCGCTTTCTCGAATGCCGACCATTCGGGCATGTCGTTCAAACGGGGGAACTCGGACGCGGTGGGCAAAGCACCGGGCATGGACGGGTCGCTGGCCACTGGGGCTCCTTATAGAGCAAAAACAATCGTTCAACGATTGTATGCCTATAACCCAAGGCTATGCGATTCCGGCTTGTTCAAGAGGGCTGCCCCCAGGCGCTTGAAGGCGCCAGGTCGCGGGGCGTCAGCGGCGGCGCTGGCTGGCGGCGCCCGGTGCGCGACCGGCGATGTGGCGGAAAGTGATGCGGCCTTTGCTGAGATCGTAAGGGGACATTTCCAGCGAAACCTTGTCGCCGGCGAGGATGCGGATATGGTGTTTGCGCATCTTGCCGCCCGTATAGGCGACGACGGGATGCCCATTGTCCAGCGTGACACGAAAGCGGGAGTCGGGAAGGACCTCGGTGACGAGACCACCCATTTCAATCAATTCTTCTTTGGCCATAGATTAGTTCCTGTGAACGTGAATAAAAAAGTACCCGTGGCCGGACTCGCTATGCGTGGCATCCGGCAAACCGCGTGTTGCAGTTGAAAGTGGACAGGTGCTTCGTGACGCCTATCGTGGCGTGGGTGCTGCGGCGCGGATGGAGCCGAACCGTGTATTGGAAAATATCAGCGCGGATGGCAAAACCAGGGACATGTCTTGTCCGGCTTGTGCCTGGAGCTTGCGTCAAAGCAAAGATGCCGACGTTAAATGCGCAGGCGAAATCTAGCGATGCCTGCCAAATTGAAGATGTTTTCAGCTTCCCAATGATATCACACATGGCGTGAATGGTCTTTCAGGCTGGCCGCGCAGGCCGCCACGGATGTGCGCGGCCGTGTCCGGCAGGCCGCGCGCAAGCCCTTTCCAAAGGCGAAGTGCCGCTTTTGCAATGCGAAAGCCGGCGCCAAATGAATTGCTATAAGATGCTTTTCAACTACTAGAACAGCTTCATCAACAAAGCAACGGAGACAAGAAACATGGGCATCAAATTCAAGAATGCGGCATTGGCCTTGGCGCTGGGCGCGCTCTTCATTCCTGTGCAAAGCCAGGCGCAAAGCGATTCGGTAAAGATCGCGTTCATCACCGACATGTCGGGCCTGTATTCGGATTTCGACGGCCCCGGCGGCCTGGATGCGGTCAGGATGGCTGTCAGCGACTTCGGCGGCAAGGTGCTGGGCAAGCCGGTCGAGGTGCTCTTTGCCGATCACCAGAACAAGGCCGACATCGCGGCCAACCGGGCGCGCCAATGGTGGGACCAGGACAACGTCGATCTGGTGATCGGCGGTTCCAACTCGTCGGCCTCACTGGCGATCAGCAATATTTCCAAGGAAAAGCAGAAAGTCTTCATCAGCGCGGGCGCCGGCGCCGACAGCCTGACCGAGGAGGCATGCCAGCCCTACATGGTCCGCTATACCTATTCGACTTCGGCGCACGCCATCGGCACGGCAACGGCCATGGTGCGCGACGGCGGAAAGAAATGGTACTTCGTCACGGCCGACTACGCTTTCGGCCATTCGCTTGAAAAGGCCAGCGCCAACGTGGTCAAGGCCCAGGGCGGCGAGGTTCTTGGCGCCGTCCGCCATCCCCTGAGCACGGCTGATTTCTCGTCCTTCCTGATGCAGGCCCAAGCCTCCGGCGCCGATGTCGTGGGCCTGGCCAACGGTGGGGGAGACCTCATCAATTCCATCAAGACGGCCAAGGAATTCGGCATCGCAAAAACCATGCGCCTGGCGGGCCTGATGGTTTTCATTACCGACGTGCACAGCCTGGGGCTGGAGACCACCGCGGGCATGTACCTGACCGACGGCTGGTATTGGGACAAGGACGACGCGTCGCGCGAGTTCTCCAAGCGCTTCTATGAGAAGCACCAGAAGATGCCCACCACCTTCCAGGCGGGCGACTACTCGGCCACCCTGACCTACCTGAAAGCGGTCAAGGCCGCCGGCACCACCGAGGCCGATGCGGTCATGAAAGAACTCAAGTCCATGAAGATCGACGACATGTTCGCCAAGGGCTATGTGCGCGCCGACGGCACGATGGTGCACGACATGTACCTGATGCAGGTCAAGACTCCGGCCGAATCGAAAGCGCCGTGGGACTACTACAAGACGGTGGCCACGATTCCGGGCGACGAAGCCTACGTGCCGACCAAGACAGGCGTGTGCCCGCTGATGCCGAAAAGCTGATCGAATTCAAGCCAACGAACGCGCTGCCGCCTTGCCTGATGCAAGCGGCAACGCGTCGACATTTTCAATGAAGGAAAAGGTGGTTTTCAAATGAGCAAGGAATGGGTTACAGACGTGTACGGCACGATCAAGGCCATAGGCGTGCGGCAGGTCGCTTATGTGCCCGATGCGGGCCACACGCAATTGATCAAGCTGTGCGATGCCGACCCCGACATCCATTCGGTGTCCCTGACGACTGAAGAGGAAGGCGTGGCGATGCTGGGTGGCGCATGGCTGGGCGGCCAGAAAGGCATGATGCTAATCCAGTCCAGCGGCGTCGGCAATTGCATCAACATGCTTGCATTGATCCAGGAATGCCGCATGCCATTCCTGACCCTGGTCACCATGCGCGGCGAATGGGGCGAGTTCAATCCCTGGCAGTGTCCAATGGGGCAATCGACCCAGGCCGTGCTTGAAAGCGCGGGCGTGTTCGTCGTGCGTGCGGACAACGAAAAAGAAATACCCGAAACGGTTCGCGCCGCCGCCTTGCTGGCATTCAATTCGAACCGCGCGGTAGCCGTATTGATCAGCCAGAAGGTTCTGGGCATCAAAGACTTTAACAAGTGAGCAACGTGATGAGCCTTACAACAGCGACCACATTGAACCGACGCAAAAGCGTTGCGCAAATACTGGCCAACCGGGGCGAAGCCCTGCTGGTGGCCAGCCTGGGCAACCCCACCTACGACACCTCCGCCGCCGGCGACGATCCACGCAATTTCTATGTGTGGGGAGCGATGGGCGGTACCTGCATGGTGGGCCTGGGCCTGGCGCTGGCCCAGCCCGACCGGCAGGTCCTGGCCTTTGTCGGCGATGGCGAAATGCTGATGGGCATCGGGTCGTTCGCCACGATCGCCGTGAAGCAGCCCAAGAACCTGAAGATCATCGTCATCGACAACGAGCATTATGGCGAGACCGGCATGCAGCCCGCGCACTCGGGGCGCGGCGTGGACATTGCGGGAATCGCAAGCGCTTGCGGCTTCCCGACTGCCTATACGGTAAGCACACAGGCCGAACTGGACAAGACGGCGGAAAGCATCTGCAGCCGGCCCGGACTGGAATGCGTGGTGGTGAAAGTCATGGCTTCGGTCGAGCCCAGTTCGCTGCCGTCGCGGGACGGCCCCTACTTGCGCAGCCGCTTCCGCGAGGCGGTGCTTGGGCAAGGCAAAGGCGGGCATAATTAATAATTGGGCTTCTGGCGCGCAATTATCAGAAAGGAAGTGGATCATGAGCAAGCAGTTCGGCAATTTCATTGATGGCGCCTGGGTCGATGGGGACCAGGTCATCGAAAACATCAACCCCTCCGATACGCGCGACGTCATCGGGCGCTACGCCAGCGCCTCGGCGGAGCAGATGAAGGCGGCGGTGGCGGCGGCCCGCCGGGCCTTGCCGGAATGGTCCGCCACGACCACCCAGTTCAGAAGCGATATCCTGGCCCGCGTCTCGGCGGAAATGACCGCCCGCAAAGAAGAGCTGGGCGAGCTGGTTTCCCGCGAAGCGGGCAAGACCCGTGCGGAGGGCCAGGGCGAGGTCCTGCGCGCCGCCCAGATCTTCCATTTCTTCTCGGGCGAGGCCGTGCGCTACGGCGGCGAAAACCTGCCGTCGACGCGGCCCAATATCGGCATACAGATCAGCCGGGACCCGGTGGGCGTGGTCGCGGCCATCACTCCCTGGAATTTCCCCATCGCCATACCGGCCTGGAAGCTGGCGCCGGCGCTGGCCTTTGGCAATACCGCGGTCCTGAAGCCGTCGGAGTTCACGCCGGCCATCGGCGTGGAATTGATGAAGATATTCGAGCGCTCCGGATTGCCCGCCGGCGTCGTCAACCTGGTGAACGGCACGGGCGGCGCCGCGGCGCAGGGCCTGTTGCAAGGCATCGATGCCGTCAGCTTTACAGGCAGCGTCGCGACCGGCCGCAAGGTGGCGCAGGCGGCCGTCGGCGGCATGATACGCGTCCAGCTGGAAATGGGGGGCAAGAATCCCCTGGTGGTTCTGGACGACGCCGACCTTGACGTGGCGGTGGAATGCGCGCTGAACGGCGCTTTCTATTCGGCGGGGCAGCGCTGCACGGCATCCAGCCGCCTGATCGTGGCCGAGAACATCCACGACCGTTTTGTCGATGCCCTGCACAAGCGCATGCAGGCCGTGAAGGTCGGGCCGGCGCTGGCTGCGGACACCACCATCGGCCCCGTCATCAACCAGTCGCAGCTCGACAAGATCCTGGAATACGTCGAGGTAGGCAAAAAAGAAGGCGGAAACCTGCTTCAGGGCGGCACGCAGCTGGAAGCCGCCACGCCCGGCTACTACATGGCGCCCACCTTGTTTACGGAGACGGCCAACTCCATGCGCATCAACCGCGAAGAGGTCTTCGGGCCCTTCGCATCGGTGATACGCGTGCGCGACTACGAAGAGGCCTTGTCCGTGGCCAACGATACCGATTTCGGCCTGTCGTCGGGCATCTGCACGACCTCGCTCAAGCATGCCAACCATTTCCGCCTGAATATCCGCAGCGGCCTGACCATGGTCAACCTGCCCACGGCCGGCCTGGACTATCACGTGCCGTTCGGGGGGGTCAAAGGGTCCAGCTACGGCCAGCGCGAGCAAGGCCAGTACGCCGTCGACTTCTACACCAACACGAAAACGGCCTACGTGGGGTACTGAGACCATCCGGTCCAGCCTTAAGAAAACGAATAAAGGAGCAGTCAATATGGAAAAAATCGGATTTATCGGCCTGGGCCGGATGGGCCTTGGAATGGCCTCCAACCTGCAGAAGAAAGGCTTCGACCTGCTGGTCCTGGACCTGAACCAGAAAGCGGTCGATACGCTGGTGTCGCTGGGCGCAACGGCCGCCAAAAGCGTGGCCGACATCGCCCGCGAGTGCAAGATCGTCATCACCATGCTTCCCACTTCCGTCGAAGTGGAGAAGGTGGCATTGGGCGCCGATGGCATTTTCGACAATGCCCAAGAGGGAACCATCCTGATGGACATGAGCACCATCGACCCCCTGGCAACCGACCGTCTTCAGCAGGAAGCGCTCAAGCACAGGATGTCGGTGGTCGACGCGCCGGTGGGACGCCTGGCCGAGCATGCCGATCGCGGCGAATCCCTGTTCATGGTCGGCGCCAGCGATGCGGATTTCAAGCGGGTGTCGCCGCTGCTCGATGCCATGGGCACCACCACCTACCATTGCGGTCCCGTGGGCACCGGCGGCCGGACCAAGCTGGTCAACAACTATGTGGCCATTACCCTGTGCCAGGTCAACGGCGAAGCGCTCGCGCTGTCGCAAAAGTTCGGCCTGGACATCACCAAGACCATGCAGGTGCTGCTGGGCACGTCGGCCAACAACGGCCAGCTGCGCATGAACTTCCCGAACAAGGTGCTGGCCGGCGATACGTCGCCCGGCTTCACCATAGACCTGGCCCACAAAGACCTTTCGCTGGTGGTGACGGCCGCGCATGCGGCCAAGGTGCCGATGCCGGTGGCGGCGTCCGTGCACGAATCCTTCAGCCTGGCCCGCGCCGCGCAATTCGGCGCCACGGATTTCTCCGGCATCGCCGATGCGCTGTGCGAACTGGCCAACATCGACAAGCCGCGTCTTCCCTCGGGCTGGAAGCCAAGCTGAGGCGCCGTCCACCGTGCCAGGAAAGGGCGACGCCGTGATCGCCCGGTTTATGTATCGAGCAGCTAAAGGATGTGGGTATGCAGCGCTATCAAATGTATATAGACGGCCGCTATGCCGATTCGGCTTCCGGACAGTTCTTCGTGTCGGAGAACCCCTATACCGGCCAGCCGTGGGCGGAAATGCCGCGCGGCAATCAAGCCGACGTGGAGGCCGCCGTCCAGGCTGCCCATAAAGCCTATGCGCAGGGTGACTGGTCCAGGCTGACGCCCACGCAGCGCGGAGCGCTGCTGCGCAAGCTGGGCGACCTGGTGGCCCGCGACGCCGAGAAGCTGGCCGCCACCGAGGTGCGCGACAACGGCAAGCTGCTGGCCGAAATGCGGGGACAGCTGAACTATATTCCTCAATGGTTCTATTACTACGGCGGCCTGGCCGACAAGATCCAGGGCACGGTGATTCCGCTGGACAAGCCGGGCTACTTCAACTTTACGCGCAACGAGCCTTTGGGCGTCGTCGCCGTGATCACGCCGTGGAACTCGCCGCTAATGCTGACGGCCTGGAAGATCGCACCGGCCCTGGCCGCCGGCTGCACGGTGGTCATCAAGCCGTCGGAGTTCACGTCGGCGTCCATGCTTGAATTTGCCAGCCTCTTTGAAGAAGCGGGCTTCCCGGCGGGGGTGGTGAACGTCGTCACCGGCTTCGGCAATGAAGTCGGCGGCCCTCTTATAGAGCATCCCCTGGTCAGGAAGATATCGTTCACCGGGTCTGACAAGACGGGCAAGGCCATCAATGTCGCGGCCGCCGGTCATTTCAAGCACGTCAGCCTGGAACTGGGCGGAAAATCGCCCAACATCGTTTTCGAGGATGCCAATATCGACGACGCCGTGAACGGCGCGATCTCGGGAATCTTCTCGGCCACGGGCCAGACCTGCATTGCGGGTTCGCGGCTGCTGCTGCAAGAGAGCATCCATGACGCCTTCATGGAAAAGCTGCTGGCCCTGGCCAAAACGGCGCGCATGGGCGACCCCATGGCGTCCGACACGCAGGTCGGGCCCATCACCACCCGCCCGCAATATGACAAGGTGTTGTCCTACATCGACATCGCCCGGCAGGACGGCGCCCGGCTCGCCCTGGGCGGCAAGCCGGGAAACAGGCCCGAATGCGGCGATGGCTGGTTCGTGGAGCCCACGATCTTTACCGATGTGAAGAACGACATGCGCATCGCCCAGGAGGAAGTCTTCGGGCCCGTGCTGGCCGTCATCAAGTTCAAGGACGAGGCCGATGCGGTGTCCATCGCCAACGACAGCTGCTACGGCCTTGGGGCCGGGGTCTGGACCAGCGATATCGGCCGCGCGCTGCGCATGTCGGAAAAAATCCAGTCGGGCACCGTATGGGTCAATACCTACCGGGCGGTCAGTGTGATGTCGCCTTTCGGGGGGTACAAGCATTCGGGCCTTGGGCGCGAAAACGGGATCGATGCCATCCGCGAATATCTGCAAACGAAAAGCGTATGGATCAACAGCGGAGCGCCCAACGGCAATCCGTTCGTCATGAAATAGCAGGCCGGCAAGGCTTGCGGTCAAGGAAACAAAGCCGCGGATACAGCGAAATCGGCGAAGCGAGCCTTCGCCGGCGGGGAGCGTTTGGTCCGATGCGGCATGAAAAGAGGCAGGACATGGAGACAAGCAGAAGCAGGGGGGAGCGGACACGCCGAACGCGCGCGGCCGCGGATGCGTGGCCGGGGCGCATGCCCGGTTTTCAACACCATGGCGGGAAGCGGCCGTCATGAGCGACTACATCCTGGAAACCAGACACCTCTTCAAAGAGTTCCGCGGGTTCGTGGCGGTGAGCGACGTGAACCTGCAGGTTCGGCGCGGCAGCATCCATGCGCTGATCGGGCCGAACGGGGCAGGCAAGACCACGTGCTTCAACCTGCTGACCAAGTTCCTGACGCCCACCTCGGGCTCGATCCACTTTTCGGGCCACGAGATCACGCACGAGAAGCCGGCGCAGATCGCGCGGCGCGGCATCATCCGCTCGTTCCAGATCTCGGCGGTGTTCCCGCAGCTGACGGTGCTCGAGAACGTGCGCATCGGGCTGCAGCGGGCCACGGGCCAGTCCTACCACTTCTGGCGCAGCGACACGGCGCTGGCGCACCTGGACCAGGCGGCCTACGGGCTGCTCGAACAGGTGGACCTGGCCGAGTTCGCGGGCGAACTCACGGTGAACCTGCCCTACGGGCGCAAGCGGGCGCTGGAGATCGCCACGACGCTGGCCATGGAGCCCGAGCTGATGCTGCTCGATGAGCCCACGCAAGGCATGGGCCACGAGGACGTGAGCCGGGTCACGGCGCTGATCAAGAAGGTCAGCGCCGGGCGCACCATCCTGATGGTCGAGCACAACATGAACGTGGTCTCGCAGATTGCCGACACGATCACCGTGCTGGCCCGCGGCGCGGTCCTGGCCGAGGGCGACTACCAGGCCGTCTCACGCAACGCCGAGGTCATGCAGGCCTACATGGGCACGACCAGCGGCGAACTGGAAGGAGCCCACGCATGAGCACGACCGCATTGGAACTGAGCGATGTGCACGCCTGGTACGGCGAATCGCACGTCTTGCACGGGGTGAACCTGAACGTGGCCAAGGGCGAGGTGGTCACGCTGCTCGGGCGCAACGGCTCGGGGCGCACGACCACGCTGCGCGCGATCCTGGGGCTGACCGGCACGCGCAAGGGCTCGATCCGGATCCAGGGCACCGAGTCGATCGGGCTGCCCACGTACCGCATTGCGCACCTGGGGATCGGCTACTGCCCCGAAGAGCGGGGCATCTTCGCCGGGCTGTCCTGCGAGGAGAACCTGCTGCTGCCGCCGGTGGTGGGCGAGACGCTGGGCGGGGGGATGTCGCTGGCCGAGATCTACGACATGTTCCCGAACCTGCACGAGCGGCGGCACTCGCCGGGCACGCGCCTGTCGGGGGGCGAGCAGCAGATGCTGGCGGTGGCGCGCATTTTGCGCACGGGGGCGAACCTGCTGCTGCTCGATGAGATCTCCGAGGGGCTGGCGCCGGTGATCGTGCAGGCGCTGGGGCGGATGATCACCGCGCTCAAGGCCAAGGGCTACACCATTGTGATGGTCGAGCAGAACTTTCACTTTGCCGCGCCGCTGGCCGACCGGTTCTACGTGATGGAGCATGGCCAGATCGTGGAGCAGTTCGCCGCAGCCGAGCTGGCCGCCAAGCAGGACACCCTGAACACGCTGCTGGGCGTGTGACTGTGGGGCTATGCTTGCCCGGCCCTGGCTCACTCAAAGGAAATCCAGACCGATGAAACTGCCCGACTCATCTCTCGCTATTGGTGCAAATCGTTATGACTGAACTTCTTGGCATACCCATCCAGGCCCTGTTAGGGCAACTGCTGCTGGGCCTGGTGAACGGCTCGTTTTATGCTGTGCTTTCACTGGGCCTGGCGGTCATATTCGGACTGCTGAACATCATCAACTTCGCGCACGGCGCGCTGTACATGCTGGGCGCTTTCATCGCCTGGATGGGCCTGCAGTACCTGGGCCTGAACTACTGGCTGATGCTGATCATCGCCCCGCTGGTGGTGGGCGCCTTCGGCATCCTGACCGAGCGCGCGCTGATCCGCCACCTGTACAAGCTGGATCACTTGTACGGGCTGCTGCTCACCTTCGGGCTGACCCTGCTCATCGAGGGGCTGTTTCGCAGCCTGTACGGCGTCTCGGGCCAGCCCTACCCCACGCCCGAGCTTCTGAAGGGCGGGGTGAACCTGGGCTTCATGTACCTGCCCATCTACCGGGCCTGGGTGGTGGTGGCCTCCATCCTGGTGTGCCTGGCCACCTGGTTCGTCATCGAGAAGACCCGCCTGGGCGCGCTGCTGCGCGCGGGCACCGAGAACCCCAAGCTGGTCGAGGCCTTCGGGGTCAATGTGCCGCTGGTGGTGACCCTGACCTACGGGTTCGGCGTGGCGCTGGCCGGCTTTGCCGGGGTGCTGGCCGCGCCCATCATGCAGGTCTCGCCGCTGATGGGCTCGAACCTGATCATCGTGGTGTTCGCGGTGGTGGTGATCGGGGGCATGGGCTCGATCATGGGCTCGATCGTCACGGGCCTGGGCCTGGGGGTGATCGAGGGGCTGACCAAGGTGTTCTGGCCCGAGGCGTCCAACACCGTGGTCTTCATCATTATGGTCATCGTGCTGCTGCTGCGTCCGGCCGGTCTGTTTGGGAAGGAAAAATGAACCGTCAAGTCATCGGCTCTCTTGTGGCGGTGCTCGTGCTGGCGCTGCTGCCGGCGCTGGGCGCCTATCCGATCTTCGTGATGAAGGTCATGTGCTACGCGCTGTTCGCCTGCGCGTTCAACCTGCTGCTGGGCTACACGGGGCTGCTGTCCTTCGGGCATGCGGCCTTTCTGGGCGGGGCGGCGTACGCGGCCGGGCACGCGATGGCGGTGTGGGGCTGGTCCACGGCGCTCGGACTGCTCTTTGGCACGGCGGTGGCCGCGCTGATGGGCCTGGTCATGGGGGCGCTGGCCATCCGGCGCAGCGGCATCTACTTTGCGATGATCACGCTGGCCATGGCGCAGATGGTGTTCTTCTTCTTTTTGCAGGCGCCGTTCACGCATGGCGAGGACGGGCTGCAGGGCATTCCGCGCGGCACGCTGCTGGGGCTGGACCTGTCGCAGGACATCAACCTGTACTACGTGGTGATGGCGATCTTCGTGTTCGGCTACGCGGTGTGCTGGCGCACGGTCAATTCGCCCTTCGGGCAGGTGCTCAAGGCGCTGCGCGAGAACGAGCCGCGCACGATCTCGCTGGGCTACAACGTGGACAACTTCAAGCTGCTGGCCTTCGTGATCTCGGCGGCGCTGGCCGGGCTGGCCGGGGCGACCAAGGCGCTGGTGTTCGTGTCGGCGACCTTGACCGACGCCGCCTGGCAAATGTCCGGCACCGTGGTGCTCATGACCCTGGTGGGCGGCCTGGGCACGTTTACGGGCCCGGTGCTGGGTGCCTTCATCATTGTCATGCTGGAGAACAAGGTGGGTGAGCTTGGCCGCTTCCTCAGCCAGGCGACGGGGGTGCAATGGTTTCAGGTGCTGGGCGAGTCGGTGACGATCGTGATTGGACTGATCTTCATCATCTGCGTGATGGCCTTCCGGCGCGGCATCGTCGGCGAACTGGTCCATCGATATAAAAAGACCTAGCGGCGGGCGGGTATCGGCCATAATAGATGCTTCGATCATTCAGCTGAAATACTCGCCAGCCTTGCAACATGTCTGAAACCATACTCGTCACCGGTGGCACCGGCTTCATCGGCAGCCATGCCACCGTCGTCCTGCAGCAGGCGGGCTATCGCGTGCTCATCCTGGACAACCTGTGCAACAGCGCCGCGCCGGTTCTGGATTCCATCGCCGAAATCACCGGACAGCGCCCCGATTTCGTCCAGGGCGACGTGCGCGATGCGCACGCGCTGGATGCCCTCTTCCGCAGCCATCGGATATCCGCCGTGCTGCATTTCGCGGGCCTGAAAGCGGTGGGCGAGTCCACGCAGAAGCCGCTGGACTATTACGACAACAACGTGCATGGCAGCACGGCATTGCTGGCAGCCATGCGCAGGGCCGATGTCAAGACCTTTGTGTTCTCGTCGTCGGCCACGGTGTACGGCGATCCGCAAAAACTGCCCCTGACGGAAGACCACCCGCGCTCGGCCACCAATCCCTACGGCCACACCAAGCTGGTGGTCGAGGACATGCTTGAAAGCCTGTACCGCAGCGAACCGGGCTGGCGCATAGCCCGCTTGCGTTATTTCAACCCGGTCGGCGCGCATCCCAGCGGGCTGATCGGCGAGGCGCCGCAAGGCGTGCCCAACAACCTGATGCCTTATGTGGCCCAAGTGGCCACCGGGCGGCGCGAGCGCCTACAGGTATTCGGCAAGGACTACGACACGCCGGACGGCACCGGCGTGCGCGACTACATCCATGTCATGGACCTGGCGCTGGGGCACGTGGCGGCCCTGCGCCATTGCCGGCAGGCCGCGCAGGACTTGCTGACGGTCAACCTGGGCACGGGCGTGGGGTATTCGGTGCTGGACATGGTGCGGGCTTTCGAACAGGCCAGCGGCAAGACGGTGGCCTACGACATTGCGCCGCGCCGTCCCGGCGACATCGCCGCCTGCTGGGCCGATACCGACCTGGCATTCCAGAAGCTGGGTTGGCGCGCCACTCGCGGCATACAGGAAATGTGCGAAGACGCCTGGCGCTGGGAAACGGCGCAGGCGGCCCGCGCGGCGGGCTAGCCCGGGCAGGCCCGGCTATTTTCCTGTTCGGGCCGTCTGCTTGACGGCAGGGCCGGCTCCCAGGCTTGCCGACAGGGGCAGCGCCGTCTTGTAAGACACCTGCTTCAATGCAAAGCTCGACCGGATCTTGTCGATGCCGGGTATGGGCGTCAATTGCTCCAGTATGAACTGCTCCAGCGCTCCGATATCGGCCACGGCCACGCGTATCAGATAGTCCGAATCGCCTGTCATCAGGTAGCATTCCATGACTTCGTCATGCTCGGCGATGCGCCGCTCGAAATTGGCCAGGGCTTCCTTGTCCTGCGATTTCAGGCTGATGGAGATGAATACATTCAGGCCCAGTCCCAGGGCGGCGGCATTGGCCAGGGCCACATAGCGGACGATGATGCCCGCGGACTCCAGCGCCTTGACCCTGGCCAGACAAGGCGAAGGCGACAGGTGGACGCGCCTGGCCAGCTCCACATTGCTCAGCGAACCGTCGCGTTGCAGTTCATCCAGAATGCGCAAGTCCGTGGCGTCCAGATTCATATGCCGTAGCTCCAATCCAAAACGGCATTTTATGCTGAAAAATCGTCGGCTTGGCCCTGTCATCGACATCACATGCCGGCGAAAGCGGTGGAGAATAAGGACGTTGTCCAATCTTTCCGCATGCGTGAACCGATATGAATTCACCCTTTCCCCCGCAGCACCTGGCCGACGTCGATCCCCAGGAAACCGCCGAGTGGCATGAAGCCTTCCAGTCGCTCATCGCCGCGCATGGCCCGCAGCGCGCCGCCTTCATGCTGGACGAGTTGTGCAACATGGCCGCCACCGAAGACATTCCCTGGAAGCCGCGCATCGGCACGCCCTATGTCAACACCATCCCGCTGACGCGGCAGCCGGCGTTTCCCGGCGATCTGGCGCTGGAGCAGAAGCTGGGCGCCATCATGCGCTGGAATGCCCTGGCCATGGTGGTGCGCGCCAACGCCGCCTACGGCGAGCTGGGCGGCCATATCGCCAGCTATGCCAGCGCGGCCGACCTGTTCGAAGTGGGCTTCAATCATTTCTTTCGCGCCCGTCGCGACAACGGCGGGCATGGCGGCGACCTGGTTTTCCTGCAGCCGCACAGCGCGCCGGGCGTCTATGCGCGCGCCTACCTGGAAGGGCGGCTGACTGAAGACGACTTGCGCCATTACCGGCAGGAACTGCGTGGGCCCCTGAACGGGGCGCGGGGCTTGCCCAGCTACCCCCATCCCTACTTGATGCCGGATTTCTGGCAGTTTCCGACCGGATCCATGGGCATCGGCCCCATCAGTTCGATCTACCAGGCGCGCTTCATGCACTACCTGACGGATCGCGGCCTGCTCGATTGCACCGGTCGGAGAGTCTGGGGCGTATTCGGCGACGGTGAAATGGACGAGCCCGAGTCCATGAGCGCACTGACCCTGGCCGCGCGCGAGCGCCTGGACAACCTGGTGTGGGTGGTCAATTGCAATCTGCAGCGGCTGGACGGTCCGGTGCGGGGCAATGCCCGCGTCATCGACGAGCTGGAAAAACTGTTCTCCGGCGCCGGGTGGAATGTCATCAAGGTGCTGTGGGGCAGCGACTGGGACGGCCTGTTCGCCCGCGATCACAGCGGCGCGTTGCTGCGCGCCCTGTCCGATACCGTGGACGGCCAGATGCAGACCTTCGCGGCCAATGACGGCCAATACAACCGCCATCATTTCTTCGGCCAGAACCCGCAGCTGGCCCGCCTGGTGGAAGGCATGAGCGACGAGCAGATCGACGGCCTGCGGCGCGGCGGCCACGATCTGGTCAAGATCCATGCGGCCTACGCCGCCGCGGCCGGCACGCAGGGCCGGCCCACGGTCATCCTGGCCCATACCAAGAAGGGCTACGGCATGGGCAGCGCGGGCCAGGGCCGCATGACCACACACTCGCAGAAAAAATTCGAGGACGCCGACCTGCTGGGCTTCCGCGACCGCTTCAAGCTGCCGCTCAGCGACGAACAAGCGCTAAGGCTGGATTTCTACAAGCCCGAACCCGACAGCCCCGAGCTGCGCTACCTGCGCGCCCGGCGCGCAGCCTTGGGCGGGCCGCTGCCGGCCAGGCAGGAAAGCGCCCTGCCCCTGGCGGTGCCGGATATCTCCGGCTACGCGCGTTTTGCCTTGCAGGGCGGCGGCCGCGAGATGTCGACCACCATGGCTTTCGTGCGCATGCTCGGCGCCTTGCTTAAAGACGGCGGCCTGGGTCCGCGCATCGTTCCCATCGTGGCCGACGAAGCGCGCACCTTCGGCATGGCCAATCTGTTCAAGCAGGTGGGCATCTATTCCAGCGTCGGCCAGAAGTACGAGCCCGAGGACATCGGCTCGATACTCAGCTATCGCGAAGCCAAGGATGGCCAGATCCTGGAAGAGGGCATCAGCGAAGCCGGCGCCATTTCCAGCTGGGTGGCCGCGGCCACCAGCTACAGCGTGCATGGCATGGCCATGCTGCCCTTCTATATCTATTACTCTATGTTCGGGTTCCAGCGCGTGGGCGACCTGATCTGGGCGGCCGCCGACCAGCGCCCGCGCGGCTTTCTGATCGGGGCCACGTCGGGCCGGACCACCCTGGCCGGCGAGGGGCTGCAGCACCAGGACGGCACCAGCCACTTATGGGCCGCCGCCGTCCCCAATTGCAAGGCCTACGACCCGGCGTTCGCCGGCGAACTGGCGGTCATCCTGGACCACGGCATGCGGGAAATGGCGGTCGAGCAGCGCGACGTGTTCTATTACATCACTGTCATGAACGCAAACTACGCCCAGCCCGATCTGCCCGATGGCGTTGAAGACGATATTGTCCGCGGCGGCTACCGCTATGCCGGCTACGAAGCCAAGGCGGGTACGGATCCGGCTGGCCTCCGGGTGGCACTGCTGGGATCGGGAGCCATCCTGGCCGAAGTCATCAAGGCGGCGGAGCTGCTGGCCGAGCAGGGCGTTGCCAGCGACGTCTACAGCATAAGCAGCTGGAGCGAACTGGCGCGCGATGGGCAGCGTTGCGAGGCGCAGCAAGCGCATGACAGCCATGATCAGGCCGGGCAGGCCGTCCAGGGACAAGATGGCCGGAGCGGCGCTGCCTTCCAGCCCCACATTGCCCGGCTTTTGCAGGCCTCCGAAGGGCCCATCGTGGCCGCCACCGACTACGTAAGGCTGGTGCCCGAGTCCGTCCGCGCCTATCTGCCTGAAGGGCGGCGCTACATCACCCTGGGAACCGACGGCTTCGGCCGCAGCGATACGCGGGCCGAGCTGCGGCGCTACTTCCAGGTCGACGCGCAGGCCATCGCGCAGGCTGCTTTGCGCGGACTTTCATTACACAAGCCGGCGGCGAACTGATATCCTTGCGGGAAACCCGAAACACCCGCAAGCCCTTAAATGAATTCTGTCAGAATGCAGTTCCTGCTGGTTGGCACCATGGCCATTTGGGGCTTGAACATCTCGGCCATCAAAGTACTTACCGTGTACTTCGACCCGATGATCATTGCCTGCTTCCGCATGGCGATTGCCGCCGTGATCATCAACTTCACCCTGATCGGGTCGCGGCAACCCATACCGTTGCTGCGTATATCGCGGGGCCAATGGCTGCGCTTCGTGCTATGCGCCAGCTTCATGATCTACGGCAATCAAATCTTCTTCACCACCGGCATGCGCGATGCCAGCGCCGCCAACTCATCGCTGATCATGGCGCTAAGCCCGCTGGTGGCCTCCATCCTGGCCGCCGCGGTGTTCCGCGAAGCGATCACCGGCCTGCGCCTGCTGGGCATCGCCCTGGGCTTTGGCGGCGTGTTCGCCGTGGTGCTCAGCAGCCACGGCACGTCGATGTCCGGCCCGGGCTGGGGCGACCTGCGGGTGTTCCTGTCCATGTTCAGCTTCGTGGTGGGCGGCATGATCATCCAGGACCTGGCGCGGCAATTCAATTCCATCTTCATCAGCAGCATCGTCTACTCGCTGGGCGCCATTCTGCTCTGCCTGCACACGCTGGCGGCCGGCACAGTGGATCTCAGCGCGGGGGCGCTGCTGGCGCCGGGCCTGTGGCCCTGGCTGCTGATGGTGTTCACGGGCATCGTCGCCACCGCCATCTGCAATATGTTCTGGAACCGGGCCATCGCCGAGTTGGGCGTGGCGCGCACCTCGCTGTACCAGTACTGGATCCCCGTGTTCGGCGTGGGCTTCGCCATGCTGACCTTGGGCGAACCGTTCACGCTTTGGCATGTCGTGGGCTTGCTGGGCATCTTGCTTGGCACCTACCTGGGAACCCGGCGCCCGGCCCCCACGCTGGCGGAGGCCGCCAAATGACACAGGCCGTGCTGGTCATTCATGGCGGGGCGGGCGCGATATCGCGCGCCAAAGCCACCCCGGCCGTCACCCACGAATACCAGTCCGCCCTGCGGGAAACCCTGGAGCGCGGCTCGCGCATTCTGGAAGAGGGGGGATCGGCGCTGGACGCCGTCGCCGAAGCCGTGCGGCTGCTCGAGGAATGCGCACTGTTCAATGCCGGCCACGGCGCGGTCTTTACCAGCGAAGGCCGGCACGAACTGGACGCCTCCATCATGGATGGCAAAACGCTGCGCAGCGGGGCCGTCGCCAACGTCACCCTGCTGCGCAATCCTGTGCTGGCCGCCAGGGCGGTCATGGAGCGCAGCCCGCATGCCTTCTTCGCGGGGCCGGGCGCCGATGCCTTCGGACGTGACGCCGGCCTGGAATGCGTGAACCCCTCATTCTTTTCCACAGACGCCCGGCGCAGCCAGCTGTTGCGCGTGCAGGCCACAGGCGAAGCGACCATCGTTCTGGACCACGACGGCCAGTCGCTGGCGGAAAATCCGGGCACGGCGGCGAGCCCGCTGGATGAAGGCCGCAAGCTGGGCACCGTGGGCGCCGTTGCGCTGGACCTGCACGGCAATCTGGCGGCCGCCACCTCGACCGGCGGCCTCACCAACAAGCGGCCCGGCCGGGTCGGCGACACCCCCCTGATCGGCGCAGGCTGCTATGCTAACAACGCCACCTGCGCGGTATCGGCCACCGGCACGGGCGAGGCCTTCATGCGCCTGGTGGCCGCCTACGACGTCTCGGCCCGCATGGCCTATCAAGGGCGCTCGCTGGACGAGGCCGCCGGCTGTGTGGTCTTCGAGAAATTGCCGGCCATCGGCGGCGCGGGCGGCCTGATCGCCGTCGACGCCCGGGGCAACATCAGCTTGCCGTTCAATACCGAAGGCATGTACCGGGGCTATCGGCGCTTGGGGCAGCCGGCTTGCGTAGCCATCCATCGCGACCGATGATGGCTTCTTTGCCTGGCGCATGCCGGGCAGGCCGGACCAGGCAGCCAGGCGGCTGTATTCCATAGGCCATTGGCCGTACTTTCTTTCCTGTCCACGGCCTCGCTATCATGGCAGTCGATAGTAAACTGACGCTCCTGTGTAATCTGTAGCCAGTTGTACATATGGCTGCTGCTTTGGCTTTGTTTTCCGAGGCTTGTTCATGAAAATTCTTATTACCGGCGGAGCCGGATTCATTGGCTCGGCCCTGGTGCGCCACATCATCGGCCATACCCTTGACGCCGTCGTGAACGTGGACAAGCTTACCTATGCCGGAAACCTGGAGTCCCTGGCCGATGCCGCCCGAAGCGAGCGCTATGCTTTCGAGCAGGTCGACATCTGCGACCGCGCCGCGCTCGATCGCGTTTTCCAGCAACACAGGCCGCAGGCCGTCATGCATCTGGCGGCGGAATCGCATGTCGACCGCTCCATCGACGGGCCGGCCGCTTTCATCGAAACCAATATCGTCGGCACCTACACGCTGCTTGAAGCGGCGCGCCAGTACTGGGCGGGGTTGAACGAAGAAGACAAGGCGGCTTTTCGTTTCCATCATATCTCCACCGACGAGGTCTACGGCGACCTGGAGGGTCCCGACGACCTGTTCACCGAAACCACGCCGTACGCCCCCAGCTCGCCGTACTCGGCCAGCAAGGCCAGTTCCGATCATCTGGTCCGCGCGTGGCGCCGCACCTACGGCCTGCCCACGTTGCTGACCAACTGCTCGAATAACTACGGCCCTTACCATTTCCCCGAAAAGCTGATCCCGCTGATGATTCTAAATGCCCTGGAAGGCAAGCCGCTACCGGTATATGGCCAGGGCAGGCAGGTGCGCGACTGGCTGTATGTGGAGGATCACGCACGCGCCTTGTACAAGGTAGTCAGAAATGGCAAAGTGGGCGAAACCTACAACATCGGCGGCCACAACGAGAAGCGGAACATCGACGTCGTGCATACCATCTGCGATCTGCTGGAAGAGCTGGCGCCGGCCAAGCCGGCCGGCGTTGCCCGGTACCGCGACCTGGTTACCTATGTAAAGGACCGTCCGGGTCACGACATGCGCTACGCCATCGATGCCCGCAAGATCCAGCGCGAGCTGGACTGGGCTCCGCGGGAAACCTTCGAATCGGGTATCCGCAAGACGGTGCAATGGTATCTGGACAACCTGGAATGGTGCCGCCACGTGCAGGACGGCAGCTATCAGCGCGAAAGACTGGGGATGGCTTAAATCAGGTTGACAAAAAACGGTTTTTGCCAGATTATTCGGGTTGACAAATCCTGGATTTTGCCCGGAGGCATATGACCTATCCACATCCTTCCTCCTATTACCCGGAATTGACTGATGAACGGTTAACTGTCATCGCCGAAGCCTTGCTCGATATCCGCTACAACACGTATCGTCAAATGGATTCCCCATTCGACGATACCTACACACGGGAAACAGCCGTGTTCGGAAGATCACGAAACATGCTGATCGTTTTGGCGCTAGGGGGCAAGTACGATTGGCTATCGTTGATAAATCCAGGGATGGACATTACGTTTGGTATTGGAAGCGTCCCATGCCGTTTTTTTCGCGATGATCCGCAAGCACCCGAGAAACCTGGCTTTTTCAAGCGCAATGCGGTCGATTGCTTGTTTGCAACCGATGAGAATGATCCGGTGATGTGGCGTTTTGTTGTAGAAAAAGCATCATCCGAAGAAGATGAGGATCATGCATTTTTCATAGGCTATAACGTTTATCAAGAAAAGGTTTCTCAGTGGTCATATGCTTCGTCGGCATCCGTGCTACATGTGGCAGGTGATGAGATCCCCGCAGGAAAGCAGTTGTCCGCACCGGAAATAGATGCACGAGAAGATGGTTCTGATCGCAATTCGAAGGCTCAAAACGAGTGAGTAAATGAACCTTGTTTTTGATGGCGCGTCACTAAGGCTGGCACGCGTTTTTAGCGGCCTGGCGCTTGACGAGGTGGCATCGCGCGTTGGAAAAACGCGCCAATATCTACATAAGCTTGAAACAGGCCAGGGAACACCCACGGCCCAGTTGGCCCAAGACCTTGCCGACGCCTTACAGGTGGAGGTTGGCTTTTTTGCGCCTAAAGCAAGGCATCTCCACGAAGAGCAGTTTCATTTCAGGAAGCTTTTAACAACCAAGGCAACCATCAGGCAAGTTGCCATTGCGCGGGGCGAAATGGTTGACATACTGATCAAGTATCTCGATCAAGAGCTTCACCTGCCTGAAATCAATATCCCCAATATTCCGCAGCCACGCACCTACGAGGATCTGGAGCGAACAGCGGAATACTGCCGAAAAGAGTGGGAACTTGGGTTGGGCCCCATCGATAATATGACCCGCCTGGCCGAAAACCTGGGCACAGTCGTCACCACGTTCAACGGTATATCCAAAGAGATAGATGCGTTATCGGTTTCGGTGGAACGACCGTTTATCGTACGTAATATTGCAAAGGAAAGCGCGTGTCGGCATCGTTTTGATATTGCACACGAGCTTGGCCATCTGGTTATGCATGAAGGGCTGGTTACCGGAGACCGTGTGACTGAAAGCCAAGCAAATAGATTCGCCAGTGCATTGCTTATGCCTCGCTCCATGATGGCAAAATTATTTCCACGTCCGAATGGAACTCGGTTGGATTGGAAGGGAATGAAGGAATTCAAGCTTACTTGGAAAGTGAGCAAAGCGGCTATTTTGTTCAGGGCGCGGCAACTTGAGCTGATTACAGAAGGCCAGTACAAAACGGGTGTTATTACGTTAAGGAAGTATGGTGAATCCAATGGTGAAAAAGATGATTACCTGATTCCACATGAGCCACCGGAAACAATGGCAAAAGCCTTGCTTGTATTAGCCACGAAGAAAGGCATACATTCAGACGATATAGCCAAGGCGTTGCATATTAAGCCCGCCCTTCTGTATGAATTGACAGGGGTGGACAATGCTCCACAGATATCCAATGCCAAAGATCCCAGCGAGACCCGACCCAGACACCTGCGACTCGTTAAATAGTGGTTTTAGATGCTTGGGGGAAAGCAGGATGTATGTCACCCAGACCATTAAGTGGGCGGTCGCGGGCTTAAAATAGCGCCATGACAGCAAACGCCGCCACGCAGACCGCCTGGCATGTGGCCTACACCAAGCCCCGCCAGGAAGGCATCGCCAAAATCAACCTCGAACGCCAGGACTTCGAGGTCTACCTGCCTTTGTTCAAGACATTCAAGAAGCCGCGCAAAACCGCCGGCGGCACCGCGCAGTCGGAGGCGCTGCTTGCCCACGAGCCCATGTTCCCGCGCTATGTGTTCTTCAAACCGAAAAGCGCAACGCAGTCGCTGGGCACCTTGCGGTCCACGCGCGGCGTGGCGTCCGTGGTCATGTTCGGCACGAAATTCGCTCAGGTTCCCATCGAGCTGCTGCAATCCATACGCGCGGCCGAGCAATTGCGCAACGAGGCGGGCCTTGACCAGGTCAGCCCTTATCAGCCGGGCAGCCGCGTGCGCTTGTCCGATCCGGCGCTGGCGGGACTGGAAGGCCTGGTGCAAGAGGTCTCCGCCAAGCGTGTCGTGCTTCTGCTGGAGATACTGGGCCGGCAAAAGACGCTGAAAGTGGATTTCGACCAGATCGAGGCGGTTTAAACCGACCGCAATATCTCCCGCGCGACGTCCACCGCCGGGTTCTCCTCCACGCGCCGCTGCGCGCAATACAGATCGATGGCGGCCACGTTTTCATCGTCGTCCAGGGGGCGGAAGCACACGCCCTTCGGCCGCAGGCACGATGCCGAGCCCGGCACCAGCGCTATTCCCATACCCGCTTCAACCAGTGCCAGCAGTGTCGGCATGACGCTTTCGTGGACGATGGCGGGCTGTATCTGGAAGTGGGCGAATATGCTTTGTATCCGCTCCCGGAAGTACAGGGCCGCTTCCGCGTTGAATCCGATAAAGGGCACTCCGTGCAACTGCTGGGGGTCGATGCGTTCCTGGCCGGCGTAAGGATGGCCGAGTGGCAAAGCCACGCACATGTTCTCGCGGCTGACACGGGTGAAGACCAGGGAATCGTGCCCCGTGGCGGCGGGTCGGCGCAGCAGGGCGATATCTATTTTCTCTTCGGCCAGCATCTCGATCAGGTGAGTGGACAAGTCTTCCCTCAGGCTTAGCTGGATGTCGGGCCGGCGGCCATGGCAGCCGGCCAGCAGCTTGGGCAGCAACTGATAGGCCGCCGTGCTGGTAAAGCCTACGGAAAGATGGCCGGAGCCGCCCGCCGCGGCTCGTTGCGCCGCATGGATGGCGGCCTGCCCGTCCGCCACCAATTGCCTGGCCTTCCTTAGCAGGACGGCGCCAGCCGGCGTCAGCTTGACTGAACGCGTGCTGCGGACGAACAGGCTCGCGCCCACTTGTGCTTCGAAGCGCCGGATCTGCTGGCTAAGCGGCGGCTGGCTGACATGCAGGCGCCTGGCGGCATGGCCGAAATGCAGCTCTTCGGCCACGGCGATGAAGGCGTCGAGCGCACGCGAATGAAGCATCATGGTTTATGTCCCGTAAAAGACTTAATCAATAGATCAATATGTATTAGACATCTTAATCGACAGACTTTAATCTGATTCGGCTTTTTCAGTGCTGGACCCTGACCAGCGATCCGTATCAATTATTACTACAGGACCCGGAGCGATGACATCCATTTCACCTAAATTTCGTCTGATGGCGGCCGCACTGGCCACCGCCGCATTGGCAGTTGTTCCCCTCGCCGCACAGGCGCAGGCGGCTTCCTATCCCGCCAAACCCATCAACCTGATCGTGCCATTCGGCCCGGGCAGCGTCACCGACCTGCTGGCGCGCATCGTCGCCAAGGGGCTGGGCGATTCCCTGGGCCAGTCCGTGATCGTGCAGAACAAAGCCGGCGCGGCCGGCAACATCGGGGCGGCCGAAGTCGCCGCCGCCCCCGCCGACGGCTACACGCTGCTGCTGGGCCCGACCAGCACCAACGCTGTGAATTCCAGCCTGTACAAAGACCTGAAGTACCAGCCCCTGCGCGACTTCGCGGCCATTACCGATGTGGCCACCGTGGCCAACGTGCTGGTGGTCAACCCGCAGGTGCCCGCCAAGAACGTCAAGGAACTGATCGCCTTGCTGCCCACCAAGGAATATTCCTATGCGTCCACCGGCAACGGCGGCAGCATGCATTTGTCAGGCGAACTGTTCAAGTCCATTACCAGGACGCCTATGCTGCATGTCCCCTACAAGGGCGGCGGCGCGGCGCTGGCCGACCTGCTGCCCGGGCGCGTCGAGGTCATGTTCTGCAATCTGCCCCTTTGCCTGCCGCATATCCAGTCCGGCAAGCTGCGGGCCCTGGCCATCACCTCGTCCAAGCGGTCCGCTTTGCTGCCCGATGTGCCCACCATGGCCGAAGCCGGCCTGCCGGATTACGAAGTCAACGGATGGTTCGGCCTGTTCGCCCCGGCCAAGGTGGATCCGGCCATCGTGCAGAAGCTGAATGCCGAAATGAAGAAGATCCTGGACAAGCCGGAAATCAAGAAGCAGCTGCTTGCGCAGGGCGCCGAGCCGGACTGGAGCACATCCGAACAATTCACCCAATTCGTGACCGCGGAACACGACAAGTGGGCCAAGGTCATCAAAGAAGCAGGAATCAGCGTGGAATGAGCCGTACCAAGAACTTGAACCGATTAGGCGTGGTCGAAGCCGCCCGCGCCATCGAATCCAACGAGATACGCTGCGTCGATCTGGCACAGGCCTGCCTGGACCGGATCGACGAGCGGAACAGCCAGGTCGAAGCCTTCGTCTCCTACGATGCCGGCAAGACCTTGGCCGTGGCACGCCGCCTGGACGCGGCGCCCAGCGGGCATGTCCTGCGCGGCATACCCTTCGCCGTGAAAGACGTCATCGACACGTCGGACTATCCCACCCAATATGGTTCGGCCATCTACAAGGATTTCCAGCCCGCGCTGGATGCCGCCTGCGTGGTCATGGCCAAGAACCATGGGGCGGTCCCATTGGGCAAAGTGGCCACCGGCGAATTTGCCACCCAGACCCCCAGCCGCGCGCGCAATCCCTTGCGGCTGACGCATACGCCGGGTGGGTCGTCCAGCGGTTCGGCCGCCGCCGTGGCCGACTTCATGGCGCCGGCGGCATTCGCCACGCAGACCACCGGCTCCATCGTCCGTCCGGCCATCTATTGCGGGGTGGTGGGCTACAAGCCCAGCTTCGGAATGATCGCCACCGCCGGCCTGAAGGCGCTCAGCCCTTCGCAAGACACCATAGGCGTCATCACCCGCAAGGTCGAGGACGCCGCATTTTTCACCCTGGGCCTGCACGGCGCCAAAACGGTCAACAGCGTGGTGGCCAGGCCCCGCATCGCCTTGTGCCTGTCGCGGCAATGGGACTACGCCAGGCCCGAAACCCTGCGCGCCCTGGAAGGTCTGGTGCACAAGCTGGAACTGGCCGGCTGCGCCATGAGCCGCATGTGGCTGCCCGAAGACCTGGAGCGCCTGATCGCCATCCAGCCGCGCCTGTTCAAGTACGAGGCCCGTCAGACCCTGGCCAACGAGCGGCTGCTGCACAAGGAGTCCCTGAGCCCGCGCTTGCGCGCCCGCCTGCAAGGCGGCGATGAACTGGGCTTCGATGAGTACGTGTCCATGCGCCAGCAGGTGCGCGAAGCGCATGGGGCGGTGGAGGAACTGTTCCGCGACGTGGACGCCGTCCTGTATCCGGCGGCGGCGGGCGAAGCCGAAGCGGGCCTGGAGTCGGCCGGCGATCCGCGCTTCGGCGCCTTGTGGACGCTGCTGCATCTGCCGTCGATTTCCTTCCCCACGGACCTGGGGCCCTCGGGCCTGCCGCTGGGCGCGCAACTGATCGGCGGCTTCGGCCAGGACACGCGTCTGCTGGCCGTGGCCAACGCGGTGACGCGGATGATAGAGCCTGTGCAGGCGGCATGAAGATTTCTTGACCACATCCGCAATAATTCTCGGTTGCCGCTATAGCGGATACTCCCTAGACTGAATCGGCTTTCATATTCTGATACTTGGGAGACTTCCTTGAAGAGACGTACCTTTCTAACCGCAATGGCCGGAATGGCCGTTGCGCCGCTGGTCAAGGCCCAGGCGCTGCCCGCCGGGCCGGTGAAACTGATCGTGGGCTTTTCGCCCGGGGGCGGCACCGACACCATGGCGCGCGTCATTGCGCAGCATCTGGGCGCCTTGTGGGGCATACCGGTGGTGGTCGAGAACAAGGCGGGCGCGTCCGGCGTCATCGCCGCCACCTATGTGGCGCAGCAGCCCAACGACGGCACCACGCTGCTCATGACCAACTTCAGCAACCATGCGATCGCACCGGTCCTGATGCCCAAGATCGGCTACGACGTGAAGCGCGATTTCTCGCCCATCATGCTGGTGGGAATAACGCCGACGGTGCTGATCGGCAACCAGGATCAGAAGGCAAACACGGTCGCCGAGCTGGTCGAGCTGTGCCGCAAGAATCCCGGCCAGATCTCCTTCGGATCGGCCGGCGTGGGCGCCGCCCAGCACATGGCCCTGGAAATGTTCAAGCTGCGCGCGAAGATCGACGCGCTGCACGTGCCTTATCGCGGATCGGGCGCCATGGCCACCGATCTCCTGGGCGGCCAGATCAACTACAGCTTCGAAACCATGACGTCGGCCACGCCGCTGGTGAGCAGCGGCAAGGTCAAGGCCCTGGCCCAGACCGGCGCCCAACGCGCCAAGAGCTTTCCCGACATACCCACCATGGCCGAGCAGGGCTTTCCGGGCTTCGAGGCCGGCACCTGGTACGGTATCGTGGGGCCGGGCGGCATGAATCCGGCCCTGGTCCAGCGCATGAACGAGGACTTCAATCGCGTCGTCGCCATGCCCGAAGTGGCCGAGAAGCTGCAAGGCTTCGGCGCCGAAGACGGCGGCGGCTCGGTCGACAAATTCTCGGCCTTCATCGATGCCGAACTGAAGAAGTGGGCCGAGGTCGTGAAGGAAGCCAACGTCCAACCGGTCTGATGGCGCATCGCGTCCGGCCTCCGTGCCGGTCGCGGCGACAAAATAAAAAGCATGAAGCTGGTGGCTTCATGCTTTTTTCATGCCTGGCCACGGTGGCGGGCTGCGCCGGAACCGGCGCGCCCGAAGCCGCTTCAGGTGATGTCGGAAATGATCCGCCGGTCGACGTCGGCCAGGCGGGTGACGCCGCAAAATGCCATGGTCAGATCCAATTCCTTGTGGATGATCTCAAGCGCCCGCGTCACGCCGGCCTCGCCGCCCGCGCCCAATCCATACAGCATGGCGCGCCCGATATAGGTGCCCTTGGCGCCCAGGGCGATGGCTTTGAGCACGTCTTGCCCCGACCGGATGCCGCCGTCCATATGGACTTCAATCTGCGATCCGACCGCGTCCACGATGGCGGGCAGCGCCTTGATCGACGAGGGGGCGCCGTCCAGCTGGCGGCCGCCGTGGTTGGACACGATAATGGCATCGGCTCCCGTGCCGACCGCCATCCGCGCATCGTCGACGTCCTGTATCCCTTTCAGTATCAGCTTGCCGCCCCACTTTTGACGTATCCAGCGCACGTCTTCCCAGCTCAGGCAGGGATCGAACTGCCTGGCCGTCCATTCGGCCAGCGATCCCAATTCCTCGACGCCTTCCACGTGGCCGAAGATATTGCCCAGGGTGCGGCGCCGTGTGCCGGCCATGCCCAGCAGCCAGCGCGGCTTGCTGGCCAGATTCAGGGCATTGCGGAACGTGATCTTGGGCGGCGCGGCCAGGCCGTTCTTCAGGTCTTTGTGGCGCTGCCCGCTGATCTGCAGATCCAGTGTCAGCACCAGGGCGGAGCAGCCGGCGGCCTTGGCCCGGTCTATCAGCCGCTCCACGAAGGCCCGGTCGCGCATCACATACAGCTGGAACCAGAAGGGATGCCCGTCGGTGCCTTCGGCAATGTCCTCGATGGAGCAAATGCTCATCGTGGACAAGGTGAATGGGATGCCGAAGCGCTTCGCCGCGCGGGCCGCCAGGATTTCTCCGTCGGCGTGCTGCATGCCGGTCAGGCCGGTGGGCGCGATGGCCACCGGCATGGCGACGTCTTGGCCCACCATTTGCGACTTGATGCTGCGGTCGGAAAGGTTCACGGCAACGCGCTGGCGCAGCAGCAGCTTCTGGAAGTCGCCCTGATTGGCGCGGTAGGTGGATTCCGTCCAGGAGCCGGAGTCGGCATAGTCATAGAACATGCGCGGCACGCGCTTCTTTGCCAGAATACGAAGGTCTTCGATATCGGTGATCATGGTTGCCCAAGGGGGATGGATAGAGGTTTGAATGTCATGCGGGCCGGCCCAGCAGACCGCGCGCGGCCAGGCTGGCGAAAAGGGCGGAGATGCCGAACTCCCAGGGCGGCAGCGTGTCGCTGCGGCCCACGCGGTTCGCCAGGCAACCCAGCTTCCCGGTGGATATGTACACGTCGTCATCCAGGTGATGCGTAAAGCCGGCGCCCTCGGTGCCGCGGTCCTGGGTCGGCGCGAACATGGTGCCGCAGAACAGCATCATGCCGTCCGGATATTGGTGGTTGCCGCCCATGGCGTTCGCCACCAGCTCCAGCGGGTCGCGGCTGATCTGCGACATCGAGCTGAATCCTTCAAGGACGAAGCCGTCACGGCCCTCGACACGCAGGTGTATCGTTGCCGACCGCACATCGTCCAGCGTGAAATGCGCATCGAACAGCCGGATGAAGGGGCCTATGGAGCAGGCGGCGTTGTTGTCCTTGGCCTTGCCCAGCAGCAGCGCGCTGCGCCCCTCGAAGTCGCGCAGATTGACGTCGTTGCCCAGGCTGGCGCCCACCACTTCGGCGCGCGATGAAACCGCCAGCACGATCTCGGGCTCGGGGTTGTTCCAGGACGAAGCGGGGTGCAGGCCCACGCCGGCGCCCGTCCCCACCGACGACATCGGCGCCGCCTTGGTGAAGATCTCGGCATCCGGGCCTATGCCCACTTCCAGGTATTGGGACCACATCTTCTTTTCAAGCAGCACGGCCTTCAGGCGCTCGGCATCTTCCGAACCCGGCTTGATGGCGCTCAGGTCGGAGCCGATGACCGCCACCACCTCGCGCCGTATGGCGTCGGCCGCGGCGGCGTCGCCGCGCGCCTGTTCCTCGATGACCCGCTCCACCATGCTTTGCGCGAACGTGACGCCGGCCGCCTTCACGACCTGCAGGTCGTTGGGCGCCAGCAAATGGCGGTGGGCGGGATCGGGGCCGTGCTCCAGGGTCGAGGCCAGCCAGTCGTCAAGGCTGCCCAGCGAGGGGCCGCTTGCCTGCCGAAGCGTGTCGGCCGGATCGGCGCTTTCCAGCAGATGAGAAACCGTGGGCGCAGTCGAGGTAATGTCGATCAGTTCGCCCTTGCGCACGGCAACGACGGCGGGACCCCCGCCTTCGCCCGGCAGCCATGCGCGTCCTACGAGCAGGGCGCGATCCGCGTCTTCGGGCAGTGTCGCTGAAGTGGTGATGTGTGTCATGAAAGCTCCTGAAATTCTGCGCGCCGGCCCGCCCGCGCGTCTTCGGCAAGCGACGCGCGGGCGGGGCGGAATGCTGGAAGTCTAAAAGTCCCGGGCATGCCCGGCAAGCCATATTTACTTGAAGACCGGACAAGAAAAATTCACAGCCCCAGACCTGGATTTTCCAGGGCTGGCTCTGCGGCTTTATGTCCAGCAACGTGCCAGTTGTACAGAAATGCCGGAAATCATTCAAGCATCCGCATCCATCCGCAGGCCATTCGGGATGGCGCGGCGCGCGCATCTGCGAGGCCCAGCGCCCGCCGTGGGACAACCGCCTAGTCTTGGGCGAGCGTTTCCTGGTCCTGAGCGACTTCGCTGCGCACCCAGTCGACGAAGCTGCGGATGCGAGGGTCGTCGTCGCGCTCTTCGGGATAGGCGATGAAGTAGGAGAATTCCACGGGGATGCTGGCCTCGAACGGCCGGATCAGCTTGCCCTGCGCGAGCTCATCGCGCACCCAGTGCTTCTTGGCCAGGGCCACCCCCAGGCCGTCGACCGCCGCGTTGATGACCAGATGGCTGGGCCAGAATGACGGCCCGCGCGTCGCATCGACGTCGGTCACGCCCACATGATTCAGCCACATGGCCCAGTTGGGGTTGCTGGCGTCGGTATAGGTGCTGTCGTCGTGCAGCAATGTATGGAAACGCAGGTCGCCGGGTTCGCGCAGCGGATGCGGACCCTCCATCAAGGCGGGGCTGCATACCGGAAAAACCTCGACCGGCAGGCATTCGACCGTGCGCAGGCCCGGCTGGCCGCCGCGGCCATAGTGTATGGCCAGGTCGATGTCTTCCCGCGAGAAGTCCACCATGGGCGCCGACGTCGATACTTTCAGGTCGATGGTAGGGTGGGCCGCCATGAACCGGGCCATGCGGGGAATTAGCCACTTCACCGCGAAGGTGGGCGGCGTATTGATCTTGAGCACCGACAGATTGTGCGAGTGCAGGCGCTGCGTGGCGGCGGCGATATGCTGGAAAGCGCGCTGGACCTCGGGCAGATAGGCCTGCCCGGCCGTGGTCAGCACCAGCGACTTGGCCTGGCGTATGAACAGCGCCACGCCCAGGCTGTCTTCCAATACCTTGATCTGATGGCTGACCGCCGAGGGCGTTACAAAAAGCTCTTCCCCGGCCTTGGTGAAGCTGAGCAGCCTGGCTGCAACCTCGAAGGCTCGCAAGGGGTTCAGCGGTGGTATCTGGCGGGCCATTGAAAGAGTCTCCTGCTGCGTCCGTTCAGTTCTGCGGCGTCGGTTTTTCCTTGTGGAAGTGCGTAGCTATTGTACGTCATGGGACAAGGCGGCATGGGCGCAAGGGAAGAGGGACAAACAGGTCTTGCCGGTCAGGAAAAGCGACTGGACCTTGATTAGTATGAGCCGACGGTAGCGTTTAAACATCTCTTTATGTGCATACATTATATGTATTTATGCTAAGATCATGAATATTGAATTCGATCCCGCAAAGAACTCCATTAATGAAGCCAAGCACGGCATTTCATTGGCAGCGGCTGAAGGCCTGGAGTGGGAAACGACTGTTGTAGTTCGTGATTGTCGTTTTGGCTATAGCGAAAGCCGTTTGATCGGTACAGGATATATTGGCAAGCGGCTGCACGTGGTGGTATTCGTGGATCGTGGTGATGTTCGCCGCATTATCAGCCTCCGTAGGGCGAACGATAGAGAGGTCAAGCGCTATGCCGAAACTTAAATCAGGCCACATTTCGCCTACACCGGTAGAGAACGCCAAGATCAATGATGCGATCTCGACTGACCCTGATACCCGCGAGATGACGGACGAGGATTTTGCCCATGCCACGGTTGGCGCAGCAAGGCACGGTGAGGGCAAGACTCGCATTACCATTTGGGTGGATTGCAGTACGGTAGCTGCGTTCAAGTCCCGTGCGGCAGAGCAGGGCAAGGGCTATCAGACCTTAATGAACGAGACATTACGAGCGGCGGCCTCTAAGGATGGAGGGGCCCTCACTGAAGATGTGCTGCGTCGCATTCTGCGAGAGGAATTGCACCAAGTTTAGAAGGACTGCATGATAGGCTAGTGATCTGGTAGGCTCGCCCGATAGGTGTACTCCCGTCCCCTTCAAATATATCATCCTTAACCGGTGGTTCTCGAAGCAATAATCATGTTAAGCCACTTTGTTCTAGAGCTTCATAATCGAGCACCTGTTTGAGCAGACATATTATTGTTGAGTAACTGTTTGTTAATATTCAAACAAGATGAAAATAATGTCGGGGCCTAATATCTTCGAGCGTAATGGATGTTGCTTTACAAAGGAAATCTACATGACTTCATCACTAGTCGATCTGGATGAGCTGATACTTCGATGCCGTGACGAGAAAGCAAAAACATACATTACCGAAGCCGTTGCCAGCTATCGGGCGGGTGCATATAGATCAGCAATCGTCGGTTCGTGGATCGCGGTTTGCTTCGATATCATAGAGAAGCTACGCGAATTGGCGCTAGCTGGTGACAAAGAGGCCGAGAAACAGATTGCAGATCTTGAAACCACACGAAGATTGGGTGATATAACTCGAGCACTAAAGTTTGAGCGCGAATTATTGGAGCTCGCGCGCGATAAATTTGAACTGATATCCCATCTAGAGTATGTTGATCTGGAGCGTCTTCAGATTGATCGGAACAGATGCGCGCATCCGTCATTAGCGTCCGACGAGCAAGCCTATACGCCGTCTGCCGAACTAGCTAGAGTGCATCTGCACTCTGCGGTCACGCACCTGTTGCAACACCCGCCCGCGCAGGGCAAATACGCACTCGATCGTCTGGTTAAAGAAATCAGTTCGGAATATTTTCCAGCTGAAAAAAGCAGTGCCAAGATTTTTTTGGCATCCGGGCCATTGCGAAGACCACGTGAATCCTTAGTGCGGAATCTTATTGTCGTCCTCGTGAAAGGGCTTCTGAACGACAGCTCCGAGTTTCCGTTGCGCAGGCGATATGCGGTTGCCTTAGATGTATTGGCGGAGCTTCATCCTAACAATCATGGGCAGACTCTTGCAGAGAAATTGCCTCCCATATTGCGTACCGTCGAGGATAAGAGACTCTTCAAAATCATCGATTTTATGAGCAGCGTGAAGGACTGTTGGCAGTACTTTCCGGTAGACGTGCAGCAACGTCTACATAATTTCGTAAAGGCGATGCCGGCCGATAAAATCGACGAGATGGACTGGTTGCTGGACCTCGAACCATTACGTCAGGCGGCTGAGTATCGCATTGCTCACGCAACTAGGAAAGAGCTGACAAATGCCGATTTTTTTCTCGGTATGCCAAAGCCCGTAGTCGACAGGTTGATTACCATTTACTTAGAGTCACGTTCGTTCGATGAGGCGAACGAGTGTGCTAAACAACTTTCCTTTAATGCCAGCGGTTTCTCGGCAGAGCATGTCGGGCGGATTATTGCAGAGGCTTGCAAGAACAGCCAGGTGCTGAACAGCTTTGAACTCGGGCCGTTAATTAATCAGCTTCGTGCGCGCAAGATAATCCCTGACAATGAATTCGAGAGCCTTTTGAATCAGTCTGGTCTGAGCCAATACTCCTCTGTTATTCCACATCAATCTTAATATGACGATTAGGGAAGAGTATTAAGCATGAAGCTGGAAAAGGCCTACTCTGAAGAGCTTAATAAGAACATTACAGCCGAAGAGGCGGATTACCGTTACTCCATTGGCGATATAACCTCTAAATATGCGTTCAGTTGTCCCGATGATTCATGCACGGCGCCCGTAACCTGCGCCAATCTTGACAAGCCGAAGGCCAAGCGTAAGCGTGATCCTTATTACAAAATTGTAGGTGAACATCATCCGGATTGTTTGATTAAAAAGGATATTAATCTTTCTGATAAACGCCCGGCCACCAGCGACAGCCTGTATTCAGGTCATGACGAATATATAGATGGTGCCGTTAGGCTGAACTTGAATCCACCAAGTGCCAAACGCTTCGGTGGTGAAGCAATACGCTTGGATAAAGAGAGGATGGCGCTAGTGGGGCTACGTCAATACGTGGTTGAGGAAGGTAAGCGTAGAATTCGCCCATCGAAAACACTCTCTTCGATGATAGATGCCTTCCTAAACCATGAAGACATCGCTGTGCAATTGCCTAGGGCGGGAACTCTACCTATTAAAGACTTATTTGTCGAACTAGATGCCCAAGAAATTAGCAATTTTGAAGATGAGTATCGTATCTACTACGGTAAGGCCTGGATCAACAAAAATGACAAAGGTTATGTGATCCGGTTCGTGAACACCTTGAAGTATGGTGAGTTAGAAACAAGGCCTACATTTTTTGTGCCGCAAGATATGATCGAACAAACTTCTTATACAAAGTTTCGTTCTTCCGTGTTGGATAAGCTTACCGACAAGCTTCCTAAAAACCTCTTTATTCTGAGCGAGACAGGCCCCTATTTCAAAGATCGGTACATTAATTTTTGGCTCGAGGGTTTGGAGTACATGGATTACCGGGATTTGCAACCAAGGCCAAGTAAGCGCCATCAATCAGTACGGCTGCAGTCATAGACTAACGACCTCATTAGCCAAAAGAAAAGCCCAGAGGTTCGGCGACCACGTGATGAGTGTGGTGCTTACTGCTAAGGGCTGGATGGGCCAAATATACTTAGAAATCGCACACGAGTCTAACGAAGCGGTGATCTATTTACCTGCCAGTCTTCCAAGAACGGCAAGCCACATAAGAACTCTCACATGCCATCTTGTACTGTTGATAATACAAGTTTATGATTACGCGTGGATAAGAACACAGCACACCTCATACCTCAGGAGATCACCATGCATCTATCCGGATTCCGCCGCTGCGTAATCGCCGCGGCCCTGGCCGTCCTGCCTTTAAGCGCCGGCCTGGCGCAGGCCAATAAACCCATCACCTTGATCGTCGGAGCCTCGCCCGGCGGCACCACCGACCGGGTGGCCCGCGGTATTGCTCAAGAGATGAGCGGCCTGCTCAAGCAAACCGTCATCGTCGAAAACAAGCCTGGCGCGGGCGGCAACATTGCCGCCGACACCGTGGCCCGGTCCAGCAAGGACGGCGACACGCTGCTGGTCAGCTTTACCAGCTTCTCGGTCAATGCCAGCCTGTACAAGAAGCTGCCTTTCGATCCGAAGAAGGATTTCACGCCCATCAGCCTGCTGGCGGAAGTGCCCAGCGTGCTGGTGGCCCGCAAGGATTTCCCCGCCAACAACGTGGCGGAACTGATCGCGCAGGCCAAGAAGAAGCCGGGCGAGTTCAGCTTTGCGGTGGGCGGCATCGGATCGTCGCTGCACATGGCCACGGCCAGCTTCCAGATGGACGCCGGCATCAAGGGCCTGACCGTGCCGTATAAAGGCACGGCCCCCGCGGTGCAGGACCTGATCGGCGGCCAGGTGGACCTGATGTTCGCCAGCGTGGAAAACGTCCTGCCCCTGCTGGGCACCGGCCGCATCAAATTCCTGGGCGTGACCAGCACCCAGCCCATGAAGCAATTCGCGGGCGTGCCGCCTATTTCCAATACCCTGCCCGGCTTCACGTCCAAGGCCTGGTTCGGCATGTTCGGCCCCGCTGGCATGGCGCCTGAAAGGGTCAAGCAACTGAACGAGGCCGTGGTCGCAGGCGCGAAGCACGCCACCTTCATCGACCTGATGACGCATGGCGGCGGCGAAGTGGTCACCAACACGCCGCAGGAGTTCGCCGACTATGTCGCCAAAGACATCGATCATTACGCAAAAGTCGTAGAATTCACGGGCGCAACCGTGAACTAAGAGACTTGATGATCGCCAACCCCACGCCTCGTTACTATCGTATCTATCGCTTGCTGAAGCAGGCGATAGAAAGCCATCAGTTCGCCAGTAACGAGGCCCTGCCCAGCGAAAACGCGCTGGCGCAGGAATACCAGGTGTCGCGCCTGACGATACGGCGTTCGTTGGAACTGCTGCAGCACGACGGCCTAATCGAGCGCCGACAGGGCCGGGGCACCTTCCCCAGGCCGGGCAACGCCAAGACCGCGCCGCTGCCGGCGGACATCAACAAGCTGCTGGCCCGGCTGTCGGAAATGGGCAGCAGCACCCAGGCCAGCCTGCTGTCCTTCGGTTATGAAACGGCCAGCCCCGACGTATGCACCAGGCTGGAGCTGCCGCAAGGCGCCAAAGTGCAAAAGGCGGTCCGCGTGCGCTATCACGACGACCAGCCCTTTTCCTACCTGATCACCTACGTGCCCGAGCACATCGGCCGCCAGTACAGCGAAGACGACCTGGAGCGCCTTCCCATCCAGTCCATCTTCAAGAAACTGGGCATGAAGCTGGCATCGGCCGATCAGGGCATCAGTGCCATACTGGCCGACATGCAGCATGCCGAGGCCTTGCGGGTGGACGTGGGGTCGGCGCTGCTGCGCATCAGCCGCGTCGTGCGCGACGTGAACGGCGCGCCGGTGGAATACCTGATCGCCGCCTACAACCCGGCCCGCTTCGAATACCGCATGACCCTGTCCAACAAGCGCTCCAAGGCGGGGGACACCTGGGTCATGGACACCGCGAAAAGCGCCAGGAAGTAGCGCTTAAACGCGGAAGGGCGCGGACTGCAACGCAGGGCGCATAAACCTAGACGTACTTGCGCGCCTCTTCCATCAGCGCCGGCGTCTCGATCAGCTCGTTCAACTGATTGAAATCCAGCATGGAATCGGCCAGCGAGGCCGTGGTTCCGCTTTGATGCAGCGTGCCGTAGTAGTTGCGCAGGCTGTGGGCCACGGCACGCGCCGCGCCGCCTGGAAAGATCACGATCTTGAAGCCCATGGATTGCAGATCGCCCACCGTATGCAAGGGCGTGATGCCGCCTTCCACCATATTGGCCAGCAAGGGAATGCGCGCGCCAAAGCGCTTGGCGGCCTCAAGCAATTCATCCTTGCTTCTCAAGGCCTCGATGAACAGGGCATCCACCCCGCAGGCCAGATAGGCCTCGGCGCGTTCCATGGCGGCATCGAAACCTTCCACCGCCAGCGAATCCGTGCGCGCCAGGATCAAGGTGTCGCTGCTGTGGCGCGCATCCAGCGCGGCCTTCAGCTTGCCGCACATCTCGGAAGCCGGAGCTATGGTCTTGCCCTCCAGGTGGCCGCAGCGCTTGGGGAAAGTCTGGTCCTCCAGCTGTATCATCGCCGCGCCGGCCTTCTCGAAGCCGCGCACCGTGCGCATCACGTTCAGCGCATTGCCGAAACCCGTGTCGCCGTCCACGATAATCGGCAACTGCACCCGGTCCACGATGCGCGACAAGGTCTGTTCGACTTCGGTATAGGTGGTCAGCCCCACGTCGGACCGGCCCAGGCGCGTGTAGGCAATTGAGGCGCCCGACAGGTAAGCGGCCTTGAAACCCGCCTGCTGCGCAATCAGCGCCGAGAAACTGTCGTAGATGCCGGGGGCCAGCAGGGCGCCGGGGGCCTGCAGCAAGGGTTTCAATGCGGGTGTGTATATCGTCATGTGTCGCTTTGCAGGTATTGGCGTTCCAGCTGGCGCATCAGGCCGCCGGACAACGCGCGTTCAATCAGGAAATCGGGAATCTTCTGGCAGGGCAGTTCCAGCAAAGGGGGCGGCAGGGCGGATCCATCGTCCGCCACATCGGCCGCCCATACGCGTATGCGTGCATGGGCGGCGTCGATGCCGACCTGCGCGCCTTCGGGAATCCGGCCGGCGTCTTCGCACACGATGGCCAGCAGGCCCAGGTTGTAGGCATTGCGGAAGTAAAGGCCGCTGAACGACGGCGCGATCACCGCCTTTACCTCCAGTTGCACCAGCACGCCCACGGCTTGCTCACGCGAGGAACCGATGCCGAAGTTCTCGCCGGCCACCAGCACATCGCCGGGCCGCAGGGATCCGGCCAGATCCGGGTAGCGGTTCTCCAGGCAATGGCGGGCAATCTGGTCTATGCCCAGCTTCATGTAGGCGCCCGGCGCCAGGGCGTCCGTATCGATATTGGCGCCCACGCGCCACACCCTGTGCAAGCTCATCACGCCTCCGCCAGAATCGAACGTGGATCGGTGATGCGGCCGGTCAGCGCCGATGCCGCCACGGTGTAGGGAGAACCCAGATAGACGTTCGTGTCGGCCGAGCCCATGCGGCCCTTGAAATTTCGGGCCGTGCTGGAAATGACATTGTCCGCACCCGCCAGCGCATTGCCGTAGCCCGAACAGGCGCCGCAAGACGTGGCGAACACCTGCGCGCCGGCGTCGATCAGCACCTGCAAGGTGCCTTCGCGCATCGCGTCATTCTGATCCTGCACCGATGCCGGCGCCACCAGCAGCCGCACAGACGGGTCCACCTTGCGCTTGCGCAGCACCTTTGCCGCCGCGCGCAAATCGTCCAGCTTCGCGCCCGTGCATGCGCCTATATAGGCCACTTGCACGGGTGTGGGCGGCAGATCGCCCACCGCACAGGTATTGTCCGGGCTGTGCGGCGCCGCCACCATGGGAGCCAGCGCCGACGCATCGAAGCGGCGGCGGTCAAGGACGGCGTCGGGGTCCGTCCTCCAGCGCTGGGTGTCGATGGCATCGGTCACGCCGGCCTGGCGCAGGTAATCCACCGTGGTCTGGTCCGGCGCAATCAGCCCCACCTGCGCGCCCAGCTCGGCGCTCATGTTCGACAGGGTCATGCGCTCGTTCATGGACATGGCGTCGACGGCGCTGCCGGCATACTCCACCGCGCCGTAGTTGGCACCATTCGTGCCATACAGGCCCACCATGTGCAGCATCATGTCCTTGGCCGTTACACCGGCCTGCAAGCTTCCCGTCCAGTCCATCAGGATGGTGTCGGGCACCTTCACCCAGATCTGGCCGCTGACCACCACGCCCAGCATCTCCGTGCTGCCGATGCCGAACATATAGGCGCCGAAGGCCCCGCCCGTGGGGGAATGCGAATCGCCGCCCACGCAGAACATCCCGGGCCGTATATGGCCTTGCTGCGGCAGCACCACATGGCAAATGCCGATGGAATCGTAGACATGCGGCAGCTGCTGGCTGCGCGCCCAGTCCCGGGTCAAGGCAAGAATGGCGCGCGAATCGTCGTCTTCCTCGGGCACGTAATGATCCATCACCAGGACCACCCTGGACTTGTCCCATATAGAGGCGCCCAGCTTGTCCAGCATGGGCTTCAGCCGTCGCGGCCCGCTGGAATCATGGAACATCGCCAGGTCAACATCGCAGGTGACGATGTCATGCAGCGCAACCGAAGCGCGGCCACTGGCATGGGCGATAAGCTTCTGGGCGAGTGTCTGCGCGGTCATGGGATTCGTCTCTGGCAACAGGTAAGCCGGGTTTCAAAACCTGGCACAGACTTTATTGTAGAGATGTACTTATAACAATACAAGTATAAGGCGAGAAACGGAGGATGGCTTCTTCCGCAAACGCGGCATGCGTAATGGGACAATCGTATCGCATGGCGTTTTGCTATAAGTCATTAAGTCCGCTAAAGTATCAAAACGTAAAATAAAATGGATAGAGGCGTGTTCACTTGGCACTTCTTTGCATTAAACATAGCACTGCCTGTCATTCTGCTAATTGCGAACATCATCATGCGTTGGCCTTCCAACACTGCGGCCTCAGCGGGGAATGACTGGGTGCTTTTGCTTCTTGGTTTAGACTTGGCCACGCTTGGTACACTTGCCATGTTCGGAGTAGAAGCCAATGTCCGGCAAGGAATTACTTTGTGGCTGATTCTCCTAATCCCCGCAGGTGTCGCATGTTGGGTATATATACACAAGCATTTTGAGCCCGTTATTACGAGCTCGTTGGTTGAAATAGGGAAATCTGCATCGGGTAAGAAAACTGTTAAATTATCCGGAAAAGCCTTGAATGCGTATGTGTGGTCTATTGTCTTGCCGGCTTCCTGTGCAGCAATGAATGCTGTGGCGTTCCTTGGAACTGAAAAATGAAAGATTTCCTTTCTTCGTTAGCGATCGTTTTGATCGGAACCTATGCGTTGACTAAGCTACTTGTTCAGATTGCTATCTGGACGAGACGAATCGAAATTTCTTCAGAACTGAACGAAAAGCAAGAACGGGCAACGCAACAGCTAGAATCTATGGATCTAGCCGATTTTGTGACGTTCATCGCGGACTCTAAAATCACTTCGTCCATTCAGATCGTCGCGTCGGAGCCATCGGTGATCCATTCGGCATCAGGCGTACTAAAAGAGGACGCTTGCTATGTGCCAGAGCGTAGCGGAGGGGCGAAGCTAGACGGGCAGGCCGTCTTTCAATTCAACAGCAACAAGTCAATGCTTCAATGCCCCCAAATACCTAACTGGGTTGTAATAGCGTAAGGATCTAGCTATATCTATGTCTATGCACCAGCCCAAAAACTATCCCGCCTTGTCAGATTTTTCTGCAATTTTATGTGAAGACGTTCGGGATGAAAAAAACGGAAAACACACGCTGATTGGTGTTTTCAGCTCGAACACAATAACTATTCAGAAGAGCGACGACGCAAGTACCGCTCAGTTGCCTTCCATGGCGATTTTTATGCGAATTTCAAATGTGGAGGAAGGAGAATATGAAATGTCCATATCCCTAACCTCTCCAAGCGAAAAAAATGCATTCGAGGGCATAGCACCGAAAAAGGTTACTGCAAAGAAAAAGCCCCACCAAAAGAAAACAACCTTAGTGTCAGTGGTAAAACTTGCTGGCTTTTTTCTTGAAGAAGGCAACTATAAATTCTTCTTTAAGCTGGATGAGCATCAATACGAATACACTTTTGATGCTGTTTTTTTGGACAAACCCATCCCGCAAGAAGATGCATCAACTGCATAACATATATGTCAGCTACTGAAAACTGGGAAACTCTTAATCAAGTCGATGGTTCAATAGCGGCAAGCGAAGCCACAGCATTTTTCTTGAAGGGCACGCATCGATTAGAATTCTTTCGCCAATCTTTATAGGCCTCTGGTACTGCTGTTATTGGACATAGTAATTTTACTGAGCCGAAGGAATACAGATTGACCGCTTTGATGGTGAAGTGATCTGCTCCAGCGGAACTAGCTGCCCAGTCTTTGGCCATAAAATTCTCTATATTGTGATTGTTGTTAGAAATTTCATACAGCCTTGGGGTTAAATCGGTTAATCCAGCTATCTTGGCGATATTGACGGTAGCATAACCAAAGGCTCCAGATGCAATAACCGTCAAAATTATGGCATAGAACGCAAGCCCGCCCGTAACGGCACTGGTCCGTCTGTATTTTGTTTGACTATCCGATAAGTAATAGCAGACTGCCGGGGCCATCGACAAAATCATTGCTAGTGCACAGAAGCTAATCAAACGTAAAGCGTTTTCCCAATTATCTGGTCCGGCGTACCCTTTCATAACCAAGTAGGCTGGAAGCGTCCCCATTAAAGCAGTAGTGCCAAGGGAAAAACCTAGAGGAAGGTATGTGCGTTTCCAAATAGAACCCTCCTTGAGCTTAGGTAGGTTTAATGGATGTTTTCGTAGAAATAGCCAAGCTCCTATAGCGGACAAGATATAAATCCCGATTATCCAAGCTCCAGATGCCATAAGCCAATCTGTATCTGGGAGGTATGCTGATACAACTAGGAGGCTGATCCACAACATCATAATTATGGCGGTAACCGCGAACAGCCTGAGTGCTATGCAGCTCCTGGAGTCACTATCAGGGTTTGCTAGCAATACAGACAGTGCCAGGCAGCAGGAGCTCATCAAGGTGCTGACAACTATAACTATGAAGAAAAAGAAAAATATCAAAAACCAGATAATTAAAGCCGGGCTGAATTCTAAAGAGTCAATAAATAGGTCTGGCCGGCCTAAATAGTTCAAGTAAAAAAGTAGAGTAAAAACACCAGCACCCGAAGATAGTATAAAAGCAAGTGAGGCAATCCACTTAAAGTGTTCTCTCATAAAAGCAGGAAGCCTAGATAAATGCAGATGGTTTGAACTATTGATATTGGATATTTCCATGGAGCTTAGTATCTGTTTGTGGCCTATAAAAAATTGTATGCGTGACCTGAGGCTGACGAGATGATGGCGCAGTAATCTCCTCATCCTCTCTGCGGGAGAATTACCGTGTGTTGTCATCTAGTCTCGATGCTCAGCTGATCAATGAATATACTATGATATATACCAAAAAGAAGTAATCGCCATGAGCCACGTCGCTAAGCTATTCATTAACGGTCGCAGGCGAGCCGTGCGGTTGCCGGCCGCCTATCGATTTGACACCAAAGAGGTCTTCATACGTAAAGATCCGGAAACAGGCGACGCCATTCTGTCACGCAGGCCAGAGACATGGGACAGTTTCTTTCGCACAATAAAGGACAAGGTCGGGCAAGACAGCTTCCTGGGCAATACGGAACGCGACCAGAAGCAGGGCCACCGGGATCCATTCAAGGAATGGCGGGAATGACTCAATACATGCTGGATACCAATATCATCAGCCATCTTTTATAAGGGGTAACGCTTAGGTTGCCAACCGTCTCGTGGGCGTCCCCATGGCAGCGTTGTGCATTTCGGCGGTGACAGCCGCTGAATTGCATTACGGTCTAGAAAAACGCCCCGAAGCCACGCGGCTGCATGCCGCCGCCGCCGAGTTCCTGATGCGGGTCGATACCCTGGCTTGGGACAATGCGGTAGCCGAAACCTACGGCCAGATGCGCAACCAACTCGAACGAAACGGGCGTGTGCTGGGCTCGCTGGACATGTTGATCGCAGCCCATGCGCTGCACACCGGGTCGGTGCTGGTTACTAACGACCAAGCGTTTGCGGCGATACCGGGCCTGGGTATAGAGGATTGGACCGGGGCATAGCTTAGAGGTGGTCCAGGTCGTACGATTGGCGTCATAGCTTTCGTAGTCCCGGTTGGCTGCCGTACTGAGCCTTTCATAAGCCTGCTACCGCCGCAACCCATACCACGCCATCCCCACCCATTCACGAATCGCGATATTGCTGAGATTCAAGTAGCTGGCCTGTGGGATGAAAGTAACGGCCCGCCCTGTACCGTCTAGAAGTCTCGGTTAAATCTCATCAAGATACGTGTCCATGTATTTTTTCAGATGTACACGTATTTCAATGAGCGATTCTCTTTCGGTAATGAGTTCTTCTGCGAGCCCTCGGCGCCGCTATCCGGTCGGATACAAACGTCAGGTGGTGCAGGAATCGATGGCGGGTGGTGCGTCCATTGCACGGGTTGCGCTGGCGCACGGCATCAATGCCAACCAATTGCACAATTGGCGCTGGCAGTATCGGCGTGGCGACTTCGGGCCAATTAGCCAAGGGCCGTTGCTGCTGCCGGTGCAGATAGCGGCGCCACCGGTATCCGCACCGCGCCAACCGGCCAAGATAATTGACGGGCAAGATAGGCCGGCGATCTCTGGCGTCGAACTGATCTTCCCAGCCGCGCGTGTCGTGATCCATGGCGCAGCGGACTTGTCTACGTTACGCTGCCTCATTCAGGCGCTACGAGAATGATCGGCTTACCGGCAGGAACCCGGGTCTGGCTGGCAGCCGGTGCGACCGATATGCGTCGTGGCTTCGATGGCCTGGCGACAACGGTCCAGGCCACGCTGCTTGAAGACCCCTTCAGCGGCCACGTATTTGTCTTTCGTGGGCGCAAGGGCGATCGCATCAAGGTGCTGTGGTGGAGTGGCGACGGCATGTGTCTGCTGGCAAAGCGCTTGGAACACGGTCATTTCGTGTGGCCCAGCGCCGAATCAGGGGCCGTGCATCTGACCTCCGCGCAGCTATCGATGCTGCTCGAGGGGATCGACTGGCGTCGGCCCGCTCGCACGCATAAACCGACTCAGGCCTAGCGTTAATAAAACGCTTGAGAGCCGCATTTTTATTGGTCTTTCAGCCTTTTATTCATAGAGAAAATAGTCGTTATTTAGTATAATAACGGCCATGTTCAACCGCGCCCAACTGCCCGACAATATCGATGCCCTGAAGGCGTTGCTGTCGGCCAAATCTGCCCAGATCGATGCCTTCGAGCAAGAGCGCGCGGCGTGGCAGGAAGAGCGCGAAGCCCTGCGTCAGGATAAGCAGGGCGATAAGCAAGAAATTGCTCGTCTGACCCTGTTGCTCGATAAACTACGGCGCGCGCTGTTCGGCCAGAAGTCCGAGAAGCTCAGTGCGCAGATCGATCAATTGCAGCTTGAGCTCGAAGAGTTGCACATCAACCAGGGCGAACGCGCGCAAAGGGTCGAATCGGCCCAGGCACCTGCCTCGCGCCCGGCCCCGCAGCGTCGGCCATTACCCGAGCACTTGCCGTGCGACGTGCACGAACATCTTCCGAGCGAGCCAGCCTGCCCCGATTGCGGCGGCGCGTGGACACGCTTGGGCGAGGACGTGAGCAACGTGCTGGAGCACGTGCCGGCCAGCTTTAGAATCATTCGCCATGTGCGCCCACGCCTGGCGTGCAGCTGTTGCGAGCGGATGGCGCAAGCGCCCGCGCCCAGCCGCCCCCTTGTCCGCAGCTTCGCGGGGCCGGGGCTACTGAGCCATGTCATGGTCAGCAAATATCTGGACCATCAGCCGCTATATCGCCAGTGCCAGATCTACGAGCGCGAGAACGTGAGTTTAAGTGAGAGCACTGTCGGTGACTGGGTCGGTGGGGTGCACCAATTGCTGCGCCCCTTACTGGAGGCGCTACGGCGCCACATCTTTAGTGCCGACAAACTGCATACTGACGATACGCCGATCAACGTACTTGCGCCGGGAACCGGTAAGACACGTCAGGCGCGCCTGTGGGTCTATGCCCGCGATGATCGTCCCAGTGGCGACACGACGGCGCCGGCCATGTGGATACGTTACTCGCCTGATCGGCGCGGCATCCACCCGCAAACGCACCTGAAGGATTATATCGGTATCCTACAGGCCGATGCGTTTGCCGGATACGACAAGATTTATGAAACAGGCCGTGTGCTAGAGGCCGGATGCTGGGCGCACGCCCGACGTAAGTTCTACGACATCCACGTTAAAAGTGCCACGCCCATTACGACGCACGTGCTTGATCGGATCGCCGCACTCTACAAGATTGAGTCCAGCATCCGCGGTAGCCCAGCGGACGTACGGCGAAGGGCTCGCCAGGAACACGCCAAACCCATCGTCTTCGCGCTGCATGACTGGTTGCGCGAGCAGTTGGCGACCCTCTCACGCAAATCGAATACGGCTGACGCCATCACTTATGCCATGAACCAGTGGCAGGCACTGGTGCGTTATCTGGACGATGGCCGCATCGAGATTGATAACAACACCGCCGAGCGGGCGCTGCGCGGGGTAGCCCTGGGCAGGAAAAACTACCTGTTCCTGGGATCCGACGCGGGCGGTGAACGCGCCGCCACCATGTACAGCCTACTTGGCACAGCCAAGTTAAACGACATCAATCCCCAGGCGTATCTGCGTCATGTCTTGACCGTGATTGCTGACCATCCGGTCAATCAAGTCGACGAATTGTTGCCCTGGAATGTGAACCTGCCCAGCGCCTCAACGCAATAGATCAGTCCCACGACTCGTGTTCAAGAGGGTCTGTCGACAAATCCCAAATCGTCGAGTGGTATTGCACCTCAAACCATTCCTTGAACATTTTACGGGTTCGGCGCTTAGGCCATAGCGAATCGTCAGTAAACCAACCGTGCAAAAACGTAGCGAACAGATTGCTAAAGCGCTGCAACGCCCACTGTTCGGCTTGCTCTGGGGTGTTGACCGTTCCACCTGCTAACAAATAGACCTCTTGCTCCTGGCGCAATTCCTCCAGCGTCAGTCCTTGAATCGGTTGCGGATCAACGCTTATGATCCAGTCTAACGCCGGTTGCTTGGGCAAAATGATAATTAAATTGCGATTGATGGTCTCATGATCCATATCAGGCCTAAATGTCGGTAAGAGGTGAAGGCCGATTTTAATTGTGAATGGATTGTTGAGCCCGCGCGGTCAAGACGGTACAGGCCGGAGCATTACGGATGAAATTCATGATGCCTTTCATGTCGACAGTATGGAACCCCGTCGGGGCGGGCACCACCGTGAAACCGGCCTGCTCGAACACGCGTTTGGCCCTGGGCATGTGCCAGGCGTGCGTGACCAGTGCGATGGTGTCCACACCATCGGCCTGAAGGATGGCGCGCGAGAATTCGGCGTTTTCAGCGGTATTGTCCGACTGCGTCTCCAGCCAGCGCACCGGCACGTTGAACAAGGACTCCAGTTCGCGCTTCATCACCCAGCCTTCGGCCTCGCCCCCGCTGGGGTTGCCGCCGGTGACCAGGATGGGAAGGTCGTGCTGGTTATACAGAAAAGCCGCATAGCGCAGGCGTTCCAGCGTGGCCCGGCTGGACACGTCGGCCGCATACTCGGGCTGGTCGTGGCTGATGCCGCCGCCCAAGACCACAACGGCCCGGGCCTGCTCCAGAACCGCCGGATCGACCGCGGGGTAGACCTCTAGCGATCGGATCAGGCGTAGCGAGGTAAAAGGCATGCTTAGTACCGCCAGCAAGCCTATGCCGGCAAGCATAAACGCCCACCCCGACCTGCGCCATCGTCTCCAAAGCAGAAGGCATCCTATAAGCAGCAACACCAGCAAGCTGCCCGGCAGCAGTACAGCTTGGGAAAGCAAATTATTCAAGGTCGAGGTCACTGCGCTACCCAAGTCTGGTTATATTCGTAAGGGCGATTTGGCCATCATTGTAGAATGGTTGCCGACTGCGGCTTAGCCACCATGCTTGCATGCCGCGATGCTTGAAGGCAGCACCACAACGTCGTGATACCGGCCCTAGCCACAAATAAGAGTCAAATGGAAGAGCATGCTAGACAGATTACTGGACAAGCTTAGCGACGATGGGTCGGCGGAACTGGTCTACCTGGTCCTGGGCTCCGTACTGCTGTTCGCATTCCAGAGGCTGCGCGCCGCTTTCCGGCAGATGCGCCATCGTCGCTTCATCAAATGCGAGCTTGAAGCCTATAAAGAGCGCAAGCGGGCCATCAACGTCATAGACCTGGCCAACGGCGATCCCGAGTTCAGCAAGAACAACATTTTCCTGCGGGAAGTTTCCATATTCGGCATGGGTAAATGCCTGTACATTGACATGCGCGCCGACCACAAGACGCAACTGCACGCCCGCGAAAAAGACATCGGATACACGGACCAGCAACTGACGCAATTCCATGCGGACAAGTCCTTTGATGGAACCGCCTCGTTTGCCGATCTGGCGGAAATCACCAAGATCCCCGATCTTTCCGCCTTGATAGAAAGGCATCGCGCCATTGTCGGCGAGCAATTCCTGCGGTCGGCCGAAGGCATGATCTTCAACGGCAGCAAATACGGCATCTATAACTTGCGATTTACCCGCTTCGGTGAAAGCGAAAGCCCCGCAGCCGAGATCGACCTGTTCCAGACAGACTATTTCACGCATCGCGTCTTCCGCTCCATATACCGCGAATTGAAGGAGGCGGGACACCCGATCGCCCAGGCAGGGGGAGACAACTTCCTGCAGTACAAGCCCTTTCTGACTTCTTTTGGCGTCAATACGGTCTTGATCTGCGAAGGCGAGCGCGGCAAGGAAATCGTATTGAGCAGGCGGTCGGGGCGCGTGCATGGCAAGCCCTTGTTCCACATCACCATGAACGAGGGTCTGTCGCAGACGGACAAGGACGCCTATGGCAAGGTCGATCTGGAACTATGCTTCAAGCGCGGCCTGCTGGAAGAACTGGGCCTGCACGAACGGCTCTATCGATTGGCCGTACGAGGGTCGTTCTATGACTTCTTCCTGGAAAAGAACAATTTCGAGATCGGAGTCTCCAGCGTCCTTGAAATGGAGCTGAACTTTGGCAAGGACATCGAGCCGCTGGTAGGCCGCGATAAAGCGCTGGAGGCGGACGCATTCCTGACCTTGCCGCTGGCGCAGGCTCCGATCCGCCAGTTCGTGAAATCCAACATCAACAACTTCGTGCCACACGGCCTTTATGTGCTGGAGCGTGTGTTGCTACGTGAGAATATTGCTATTGAAGAGGGCGGTGCGGGGCAGACACGGCCAGCGCCATAAGCCGCTATGGCTTTCCCTGCGCGGCTTGCTCTTCCGCCCGCATGCACGCCCATAGCGTCATCAGCGTTATCAGGAAGAACAGCAAGGTGTCGTTGCGATACAGGCTGACGTACGACAGCCCCAGAATCGAGTACACCGCCAGCAGGCTGGTGCCAGAAATGGCAAGAATTCGCACAGTCATGTCCGGCGCGCGCAACCGTTGGCAGAAGTAGAAGAATGGAAAGATGAACAGCGCCAAAATCGCTAGCAAGCCGACCACACCCCGATACACCAGTGTTTCCAGATACATGTTATGGGTATGGGCCAGTTCCAGGGCATAAGGGTCCAAGGTGCCTTGCGATACCTGTTTTTCCAGCTGATCCTGGTAGTCCTTGACTCCCCATCCAAGCAATGGTTGCTCCGCAATATTGATAACTGCAGCGTGCCATACCAAGAAGCGCCCGCCAATGGAACCCGTAACGATGCCACGCTCAAAATAATTGCCGATATCGGTTACCGCGTGGTCATAGCCTCTTTTCACCGGATTGTTTGGCGTGGCAGCGACCCAAATGCTGATCGCTAAAAGCACAATCACGCATAACCCCGCAGCCTTGCGCAAATTGTGTTTGCCAAGCAGACCTATGCAAAACAGCACGAACACGGCCGGCAGCCCTATCCATGCTCCGCGTGTTCCCGACATCAGCGAGCCGTACCAAGCGCCCAGCAACCCAAGAGCAAGAGCACTTCGCCAAAGCCATACACGCGTCACGTTTTCATGGCGAGCCCATAACAGGCCCGCTATGCACAATACGCCTAACATCGTGGTGATGGCGCCGTAGCGCACGCCATTACTCAAACCGTCTACATCAGCCCAGCCCAGTCCATAAATCTGCCATATAGCAATCCCCGCCGACAAAAAGCCGCCCACGGCTATACCGGCCCACAGCCAAGAGAGGCGAGGAGGAGCTTTAAGAAGCAGCAGGAAAACTGGAGTCGCAAGCAGGAACCGGCTGGAGATGTCCAGATCCCGCATGCTATTGCCATGAAACAGGGATATACCCGCGTTGATACAGAAGATGGCCAGAAGCAGCCATGCCAACGTCTTGTCCTGCGAGGCCAGCCCGTGCCAGGGCCGTTGGCTTAAATAGACCAGCCCAGTCAACAGTAAAAGGCTGCTGCCGTACGAATAACCACTAGGGATGGCCTGGTTAAGGGCATAGAACAGAAAGATCGCAAATGAAACGACTTTTGTATCAAAAAGACCAAGGGTTAAATATTTAGACATAGTTGGCGCCTGACACGGCCAGGCTCGAAGCAGCATAGCAGCATGCGATTAACGTTGGGGGCGGAAAGGCAAGGATAAAAAAGCTACCTTGCGCCGAAACCGGTGCACATGGTTCGTATGGTCAAAAGCAAAATGAAAATATCAAGAAAAAGCGAACAGTGCTTTATATAGTAGAAGTCATGCTCGATTTTCTCTCGCGTTTGATCGACATCGGCGGCATAGCCCTGCCGCACTTGCGCCCAACCCGTGATGCCGGGCTTGACCACGTGGCGGTAAATATAAAAGGGCAGCTTCTGGTCAAAGTATTCGGCAAACTCGGGTTGCTCGGGTCGAGGACCGATAAGGCTCATATCGCCCTTCAAGATATTGAAGAACTGGGGTAGTTCGTCGATTCGGTACTTGCGTATTACCCTGCCAACGCGCGTAATGCGCGGGTCGTCTTCGCCGGCAAACTGCGCCGGGGCAGCAAGGTCGAAGCGCATGCTGCGCAATTTGTAGATTTTAAAAGGCAGGTTGCCGCGCCCCATGCGGGTTTGCGTATACAGCACAGGCCCGGGGCTTTCAAGCTTGATCAGAATGGCCGCTATGCCTACGATTACCAAGGTAACAGGCAGGCTGGCCAAAATCAGCACCCAGTCGAATATCACTTTAAGGCTTTCGTAGAGGCGCGAAGGCAGCAATGAGCCAATATCGTTCTCGGACATCCGGTTGATACGGACGCGTCCTGTGACCGATTCAAACACGGACCGCGCATTGTGTACAGCAATGCGGTCCAGTGCGCAGCGAGCCAGGAACCGCTCCCATTCTGGGGTCAGGTGTTCAAAATCGGCAACCACCGCGTCGTAACGGACCCCTTCCAGATCAGGTTTGCTCAGCTCACGGACATCAATATAGGGCAAGCCGAGCAAGTCGCTGGCCGTACCTAATCCCACCACAGCCAACTTGGGACGACGATACTTTTCGGTGATGATAATTTCGACCTGGAACCAGATAATCGCCAGGAAGCCGCTAAGCCCAAGCAAATATCGCGATACTTCAACCCGGAACGCCATGGGAACCAATGCCGCCAAAATATAGACAATAGCTACCTGAGGAAGAACCAGGCCGATACTGCGGCCGCCGGGATAGGCAGAGAGCGTTCGAGATATCCAAAGGCTGGATACGACCAATGCGGCACAGGCCGCCATCATAGCCCAGGCTTGCGCTTTGTCAGGGTTCCATAAGCTGTCCGGTCCCCAAAAAATAAGAACAGGTACAAGCACGGTAACCAATAACCCCATCAACACGGAAAACAAGGGCGACAAAAGCAGTTGCTCATGCGTCTTGGTGTATCGGCGATTACTTATCTGGGGCATGGGGCGATTTTACAGGGGCGTTTGAGCAATTCGGTGGGATTGTATAGCCTATACGCCTGATCGCTTTAGTCGAATATAGCCATAGCGGTAGATCCGCCCGACACAATAGTATGAAGTAGTTAGGCGGCTTATTACTATGTCATAGTGGGTTTTTTAAAACGAACTACTAACATAGTGCCTTTGCATGGACAATGGTCGCGGCATAGTTCTCGTCACCATGATGATGGTCCAGAGCCGGTCATAGCTTAGAATTCATAGCCAGAATTGATTGCTCGGCTCGGACCAGATTTGCAATTAACTCTGGGAATGCCACTTGCGCTTTCCAACCCAGCCCTTTCATGGCCTTGTCCGGATTGCCAGCGCTATAGGCAATTTCAGAGGGTCTGAAAAGGGTAGGGTCTATTTCCACATGGGATCGCCAGTCCAGCCCAACTTGCTCAAAGGCAGTGGCAACGAAAGACTCCAGCGTGTGTGATTTGCCGGTGGCGATGACATAATCGTCCGGAGCATCCTGCTGCAGCATACGCCACATGGCCTCCACGAAATCCGGAGACCAACCCCAGTCTCTGACAATATCCAAACGCCCTAGAGACAGACGCTCCTCCGAGCCAGAGGCAATTCGGCAAGCGGTAGCAACGATTTTGCGGGTGACAAACCGAGCGGGACGTAAGGGTGATTCATGGTTGAACAGGATGCCATTACAGCAATACAGTCCGTAAGCCTCCCGATAATTGGCGATCAACCAGTGAGCAGAAGCCTTAGCTACCCCGTAGGGGCTGCGCGGACGGAATGGAGTTATTTCACAGGCCTGCTCCCCAGGTATGACATCGCCGAAGCATTCACTGGAGCTAGCGTGATAGATCCGTACCGGACGCCCCAGAAAGCGTACCGCCTCAAGTAAATTGAGAGCGCCGTAGATAACGCTCTCGATGCTTTCCGCTGGCTGGTCGAAGGATAGGCCCACCGAACTCTGTCCGGACAGGAAATAAATTTCGTCAGGTTCGGAACGGGAAAGGGTATTGAGTACGCTACGAAAATCGCTTTGCGCCATGGACAATACTCGTACCAGTTGTCGAATGCCGAGTCGTTCCAGGTTGGCGAAGCTAGCCACTTGGGCATCCCGGGATGTTCCCCAGACTTGATATCCTTTGCCTAAGAGCAACCGGGCGAGATAGGCACCATCCTGCCCGGTAACGCCACAGATTAGTGCTTTTTTCATAGTAGCTTCTGGTAAATATCGCGAGTTTCTCGCGCACACTTCTCCCAAGTGAATTTGCGGCATTGCTTTAAACCTAAAGCCACCAACTCAGCGCGCCGGGTCGGCGAGCCTGCAACTTGTTCGATTGCGTGTGTAATGGCCATCTCATCGGTCGGGTCAAAATATTCACCCGCATTGCCGACAACCTCAGGTAAAGAACTGGTATTGCTCGTGATGACTGGGCAACCGACCGCCATCGCCTCAATGGGCGGGATTCCGAACCCTTCGTACAAGGAAGGGTACACCAATGCCTCCGCCTCGCCGTACAGGTGCGCCAACAGGGCGTCGCTTCCACCGCGATGAGTCAGCTGTCCTTGGCGCAACCCCAACTCTCTTGCTGCCTGCAACTCATTGGAGCGCAGTGGACCGCCGCCAAAACAGATTAGGTCAAACTCTGATTTCAGTCTTGCGGACCGCGAAAAAGCGCGTAAAAGCCGATCAAAATTCTTATACCCACCACGCGCACCCACATACAGAATAAACGGGCGGGGTGGGGTAAGCCATCCGGAGGTTTGCTCGCTCACCTGGATGAATCCCACATCTACCCCCAGACATACGACGGACGTTTTCTCAGGCGCCACGCCGCAGTATTCGATCACGTCGCGTCGCGTACTTTCGGAAATGCAAATAACATGATCAGCGCGTTGAGCGGCAGCCTTTTTCGGCCCGATCGTCATATGGCTGCGCTCGAACAATTCAGGATAGCGCTCGTGAATCAAGTCATAGACCGTCAGCACACGCTTGGCGCCTGTAGGCCGATAATCATCAGGCGAATAATAGGTTTCATGCAAGATGTCCGGCCTGAATCGGTTAATCGAGCGCCGGGCCAGATGCTTGCTTACGAACGCCACTGGGCGAAATAGCTTGGTATTGACCGTAGGTAGAAACCTTCGCATTCCAGCTACGCGCTCAAGAGCTGCCAGATTGCGATTGAAATGCAGTGGTGCCACGACTTGGGCTTGCATGTCGGGCATCGTCGCCAATTCTCTTGCTAGGCTGCAAATGTAGCGCGAAATGCCGCCATATTCCTGCAAGAGGAACACCTGCTGATCAAACGTGACTTTCAAATCAACGGTCTCCGCTTTCTACATACCGGACTTGCGTCTTCTGCCGGGCTGCTGCAAAGAATGCGAATGGACTCACGGAGCACGGATCCTCGGGATCTCGTAGACGCAGGAATATCTTCATAGCCAAACGACGTGCAAAGCTTGCTCCGCCTAGTAAAAACTTAGAAGTAGTTTCTCTTAACAGCGTGTCGGCCACAAAGATGGCCGAGCCCATCGGCTGAATTTCCTCGACGTCAAATCCGGAGCGCGTGAGTACGAACTGCAGTCCTGTTGGAGTGTAGCGACGGTAATCATGAGGAATTTCATGAAAACGGTACATGAATGGTACCGACAGCAGCAGTAGCCCGTCGTTTTTCAGTATCCGGTGAAGCTCACCCAGCAATGCCAAATCATCTTCGATATGCTCAAGAACATCGAATAGGCAGATCGCATCGAAGGTTCCTGCTTCAAAAGGTAGTTTGGGAGCTTTGCGATCCAGAACGACATCAACCGTACCGAATCGATTCTGCTGAAGATCGCAGGCTACAGCCTGCGCACCAAACCTAGAAAAATAAAATTCGAAGGGTCGTTCACCACACCCGAAATCCAACACTTTTGACCCGCGCAATTGCTCGCCGTAGCGATTCAAGTGAGCCGTTAGCGCTTGGTTGAGTTCCCAGTATGGGTCGTCGGGGTATGGCTCATAACGTCGAGCCTGCCGCTGCACAACACGATTATTCATCTATAGTCTTTTGCAAACTCATCATGTTTCAGATAGTAGATGAGGCAGGAACTTTGTTAAGCACTTGCTGAAGGTGCTCTTCAAGCGCTGCTTGATAGTGCGCCACACTGTGGTGCTGTAAAACATACTGTCGCGCCTGGGCGCCTAGCGTTGGCGCCGTTTCTTCATAGTGGGATAACAGCCCATGTAGTAAATCTCGAAGAGCCTGTTGACTGTCGTATTGGTACAGAAGAATGGTGCGACCGTCCGAGACCTCACCGGATCCGCCACGCCCCGTGGAAATGACGGGCAGGCCAGCTTGCATCATCTCGATCTGCGCAATACCAAACGGCTCTTCCCATAGCGAGGGAAAAAACCCCAAGTCATATCCTGCTAGGCGCTGCAATAGTGATGATCTATCCACGTTCGTCATTACGGATACGAAGTCACCGAACTGTTCACGCAATTGCACGTCCTTTCCGGTGCGGCTAAGCCCGTATACGTCCAGCTGGATATCGCGCCCAGAGGTACGACGGTAGGTTTTGAGCGCTTCACAAAGGAAGAATATCCCCTTATGCGGCTCTATCTGTCCTATGTATACGGTTTTGATCGTATCGCCTAAGTGGTAGTCCCGCTTTTCAGGGATGTCTTGGGCGCGCAGGTATGGATAGATGACGCTCGTGTGCTTGGGCGACAAGTTCAATTGCTGGCGAGTGAAGCGCGAGATGAATATAGCGTTGCGGATCTTGGGTCGTACGTCTGCCCAGATGACCGACTCCCGCCCACGTAATGAAGACAAAAATTTCCTGAATGTGCGTTGATAGGCCATGACAGACCAATCCATGAAATGGAAAGTCGCTGGCGGTGCGCCTGCTTGATCTAGAGCTTGTAGAAGTCGCCAGCCCAGACCATAAAGGTTCCAGAGATAAATGATTTGTGGGCGAACTCTTTCGATAGCTTCGTTAAGAAGCCCAAGATTATGTTGTTGAACCGCATCAAACGGCACTACGGTGTGGGTGCTCCCCCAACTGTGATGCAGCAGCATTGTGCGCTCAATTGTGTAAGGTGTGTTCTTATCGCTCTCTCCTATATCCTGTATGCCGAAATCAGATGTAAGCACATGACATATGTGACCGGCGTTAGCCAGCACATCCACAGTATCGCGACAGGCCAGTTCATACCCTCCGATGTACTCAGGAGGAAAAAGGTTGGAAACAACCAAAATTTTCATATTGTCTTCACTACATCTTTCAGGCTTCGCAGGCGCTGGCGAAGGTATCGTGCCACCCATCGCAAAAACGGAACTGGTGGAGAGTAGGCTGCCCGTAAGGAAAATTCGATATCTGCGGCAAGATCGGGAATAAAGAACGTGGGTTCATTATAGGAGGTGAGTTCGCAGGTTGTCAGATGTGCCAGCGGGTGGTTGGGTTCCACCGCATTGGTGCCTTCAGCTCCGAAACCAATGTTCTTAATGAGATTATGGTTGGGTACTACGCAATAGCTACCTTGCTTAATCTGTGCATAGATCAGGCAGAATGCCCAAGTCGTCACATTCAAGCCATTGTGAACTGCTTCGAAGGTTTTAATCCAGAACTGCTGTGCTTCTTTATTAGCCACTATCGATTCGATTACCTTAGTGCGCAGAAATTCATCAAAGTCCTCCAGATTGGGGCGCCACAATGCCCATGATCGTCGCCAACTTGCCCAGCCCCATACAGCGGTAAACCTCGATAGGTAATAATCTCCATCACCGCGTCGAATATCGGCCTGAATGTTATTGCCGGTAATGCTAAAAATTCTGGTGTCATTCCGATACCGCTCAAGCATAGCCTGGCAATAGGGAAAGAAACTTGGATCTGGGAGACAATCGTATTCCAGGATGATGCCTTCTTCTTCTGCTTCAAAAAACCAGTCTAAAGCAGACGATACAGCCCTCTTGAGGCCGAGATTGCTCGGCAGAAAGCGAGTGTGGACCTCGCAATCCCAGTCGATCTGAGCCACGACCGCACGCGTTGCTTCACACTCGGCAATATCATCCGGGCGCTCGGGACGGGGACCATCTGCCGCGATATACAACTTGCAAGGCCGGGCAGCCCTAATCTGTTCGAATACCGTCCGGGTAACTTCCGGCTGCCTGAAGATCAAAAACAGTACAGGTGTAACAAGCGAGTTAGTCATATACCAAATCCCGCGTTACTTATTTGTGGAAGAGCCATAAGGTTGAGGTAGCCAATTTGGCAACCTCAGCTCGAACTCATAGTGACAGCCTGCCGCGAGGAAGGCCTCGGCCCGGGCCCGATAGCGCGCCAAATTCTCTTCAGCGGCGTTCATAAAATAAGCGTATCCACGGTCGCTCATTAAGTCTCCATCAACATACGCCTCGTAATCCACAAAGGATTCAAATAGCAGGGAATCCGACTTGACGAGATAGTGGTGAACTGCGTAGAACTCGTACAGATTATTCAGATCTGGTTCCGCTGCAGGCTCATTCAAATGCATCAATGCGTCCGCGTATTGCTCAATGGTAATGCAATGTGTATTAAATGTATAAGCGCTATGTGGATTAAAGGTAGCGTTGATGACGCGGTAGCCTAGCAAGGGTAGCTCATGACCGACCGAACCGTAACAAGTCAGTGCTACTGTGACGCCCTCATGCCGGAGTTGATGGAAGGACGTCTCGGGGTTGACCAGTTTGAACCGGGGGTATTTTACGGCGAAATCGCGCAATACCTGCATGGTGCCGGGAAGATAGTCTCGATGTGGCTTGATGTACCACTCGTAGTCCGTATGTATTGAAATTTCGCCCAAAAACTCCATCCATTGGTAGAAGTCCCTAAAAGTCATGCGACTGTATGCATGCGGATTGTCATAGAAGCAATGTGTCGTCACCACAATTTTTAACTTATTTGAGTGGCTGGTCTGGCGCTCAACTTGCTCACTAGCAAATGCACTTTTTGTTTGATAGGACATATCCACGCCGATGGCGCCGCCCAACCGCATAGATAACGCATGGCGCGCTTTGTCAATGAGCGAATCGCGACTAGACTTCTCAAGCTGATTGAAGTAATCCGGGTACTTCTTGAACTTATCGTAGATATCATGCGTTTTAGTGGAGCGCATCATCTCGAAAGGGTTTGCAAAATAGACCGGCACCTGGTGTCGATGAGCGATCTTCATCAATGTGCCCATCTGCACATAACAATCATGGCTCAGAGCTACCGCCTTGATCCGCCCGGATTTCATTAGATCGGTGAAATAGACTAAGTAAACCAGTGCTTGAAATAGGTTAGAGTTGGTATGATAAGTGTGCGGTTGCACGGTTGGCTTGCCTATGCGCAACGTGGACTCATAAATATCTAGCCCTAGCCAAATACCATCTATGGTAAGTTCGAATAGCTCTTGCGGTGAACGAACATTAGTGCATATCTGCTGAAACATTTCAGTGCACTTACGATATTGCGCGGGAGTCAGCTGGATTTCAAGATGTTGACTAGCGCCAAAGGACACATAAATTTCCTCCAACGCTGCGGGACGAGGTAAAGAGCCGTAGCTTGCTACTGATGCGTTGTATTGCTTTGCTAACGTGTTTAAAAAAATACTATTGGCTATTATCCAATGTGGCGCAGGAAAGCAGTCGACCAAAATTAATCCGTCGGGGCTCTCCAGATGGGCATCTACATGTTGCTGGTTAAATGCGAGATAGCGTTGCATCCATTCAGGTTTTTGCAAACTGGATAATTCGTTGCGCTTCGCCTTGTGAGCCCTCCGGCGATATCGCCGTTCGATACCATTAAATATAGCCGCCTGCCACCGTGCAGGCATTGTACTTATCAGACGCTGGATACTTTCTTTCATTGGAGCTTTCATTTTAATGCCAGCGCTCGATTTTCTCGTGCGGTAGAGAGCATGCCCGGCCAGTGGCTGGGATACAACTTACCGCTCGCCTTCCGGCCGCAAGTGCGACGACAAGGGCCATGGTCTCACACCCGATAACTATCGAGCTGTCCAACACTTCGTCCAGCAGATCACCATCCTTGCGCACTATCACAGGTAAGCCCTGAGAATTATCGACTAGATATTCATACTTGTGCAGAGGCTCGGAGGGGTGAGGTCGCACGATAATCTGCCCCAAGGCTTTACCTCCTAACAAATGCGGCAGACGTGCCAGAATCAGTTCAACTGCATCAAATTCAGTGTAGCCAAAATACAGGGCGTCACCATGCTGCTTGAGTGCATGCACGGACACTGGTTCAGTGACGATCAATACACGTTGTGCTTGTCCAGGCTCTATGACATTCAAATGCCGTGTGGCCCGCTCGGCAATTGATTCGAGATAAGGGTTACCTTTATTTTCGATGATCGCACCAGGAAACTCGCGTTCTGCAATTTGCAAGGCATAACGGTCAGCCACCCATAGGGCATCGGGCAGGCACTCTGTATCCATTCGTACAAAACGGGCTCTGTAGTTCAGCCAATGATCCAAAAATGTCACGGATCGTTTTCCAAGCGTGCGGGATAATTGTAGTGCGTGCCATTCCAGCTCAGACTGCCAGCTTGACCCCGTCAGAACCCAATCCGAACGATCAAGAACGCTCTCCAATGTATCTATTTGAATCTCGCCTAAAACTCGACGAAAAACTGAGAGGGCGGGGCCTTCAATAGCTAAGGCGACGTCCTTTAGTCGATTGCGCTTGATGAAATTGGCGAGCAGTTCTGCGCCGCCCGCATCATGTGTGACTATGGCGATGGTGCCCAGCATTAAATCGACTTGCTTTAACATCCTCATATCTATATGTGGGGAATGAGTGGCTTTTTCATTAGAGTTCAGCGCCAATCTGCCACATATCGTTGGATTGACTGTTCAATCTCTTCCATATCCATCACTTTGGGACGGAACACGGCCATGCGGCCGACTACCTCAACCATTTCACCGAAGCGTTCAATTTCCAGATACCAATCCCGACCAATATAGTCGTCGACGATTAAGATCGCATTCGGCTTGTTCACGAGATGCTGCATACTGCGCAATGCACATGCGACGCGGAACCGGCCGTCAATCAGTACCAAGTCGGGGACATGTCCAACCTGCTTGAGGCTATCCCAAGGCTTTTCGGAATACTCGCGCCATCTGGCCAGTCGTACAGACGTAGGTGTCCTGAATACTGGTTGGCCCCATTCACGTGTAAAACCAATGTTAGCGTATAGCAGCGATACATTCGACACCTTGTCAGGTGCATACTTGTTCAATGCCTCTCGTACTCGCATGATAAAGATCCGATCGCTATCGACCGAATAAACGCGTTTTCCTAGCCCCGCAGCCAACACCGTGCTGCCCCCACTGCCATATTCTAGATAGGTCGTCGCTTCACTAAGCCGACTTTCGAAGTAATCGGTACATGCCTTACTTTCAAAACAAGGGCGGAGGGGGCATGTGATTTTCCCCGAATAGCGAGCACGCTGATAATTCAGAAAATCTTTCAGACTATAGAGTGACATCCGAATCCTTTGCTTTCAGCGAACAATACTATTGTTGAAGTTAAGAATAAAAAATGGAGTAGGTGCTGCATTGAAACTAGTCTTGAAATCGCCGCGTTGCGGAGAGTTGATCCCGATCATATCGAATACTTTTTTACCGGATAAAAATCCATCTTGGATGACGCGAAGCAATAGCGCACTGTTTGCACCATTAGAGCGAAATGCCGGATCGGTAGCGCCAAACAGATAATAGGCGCAGTTTGGATCAGTCGCCGTCATGACCGCTGAGGTAGCCTGTCCAGCTGAGTTGCGGGCGACAAGTATCTGGCCCAATCCAGCATTCAGGACAGAATGCACGATGCGTCGCACCAGATCCAGATGAAGGTCATCCGGTACGATTCCCTGGCGTGAGAATGTAAGTGCGTATAGATGGATGAACTCATCCACGTCGTGGGACGGTTCGATGCGAAGGCCGGCCTTTTCCGCTTTCTTGGCATCCTGCCGTCGAGCCGCTCGAATCGAAGAAAGAAAGTCCTCAAAACTAGAGAACTGGTCTAGGCGTATGATGCCTGTGTAGGATAGCGACAACTCATATGCCCCCAAGTCGGGGGTATGATAATTGCACCATTGGAAACCACGAAGATCCGTGAGGGATGGATGAAGGCAAAGCGAATGATGTGGATAACGTCGGCTTATCGCATCAGCCAAACCCGAAATAATCTTCAAATGCTTGGAGATTGCTGAGTGCCCTTGGGCAGCCATCGGCGCAAGGGCAATACCTTGGTAGAGCGAATACGGATAGGGGGCGCGAAATTTACTGTCATCCGGCGTGATGATGAGCGCCGACGCCACGATCTGCCCCTCCATCTCGTAGAAGAGCTTGGTATGAGTTGTGCCTTGGCCGGCTAGATATCCGCTGAGAGAAAAAATGCTGCATTGCGGGCTGGCAAGAATGAAGGCGTCCCAGGCGCTATCTGAGGTGCAGTCGATCAAACGGGCTGAATTCTGGCTATTGGCGGGCGTGCTGCTCATGCTTTCTTCCCGATCTCGTACATACTTAGGCATGGAGGCTGTCGAGCTGAGCCCAGACTTTGCGAAAGGCCGCAATGATCAACGCGACATCATCATCCGTCAACTCATGCAAGCACATTGGGAAACCGGCAAAAGTCTGGTCGTGCAGTTCTTCCGCCACCGGGCAGATCCCCTTTGCGTAATTCACCTCACGTCGGCATACATCGCTGGACCAGGGGAAGCCATGAGTGCCGTATGCAATCTTTCTCTGGTACATAGGCAGTAAGTGAACATTCACATACCCGCCAGCCAAGCCCTGCAGGCCTTCGGCCTGCAGGGCTTCCAGGATGCGTGTGCGCGAGATGCCAAGCTTCTTTACGTCGAAAACAAGCGGATACACATAATAGGAATGAGTGCAGCCCTCTTCGATGGTCGGTGTCTTGAGCCCCTTCAGGCCAGCTAGACCGACCGTCAGTCGTTGCGCGATTTTTTGGCGTCCGGTGACAAGCTCAGCCAGCTTGTCGAGCTGCGCGATGCCAATGGCGCATTCGATCTCGCCGAGACGGAAGTTGTAGCCGATCATGTTCGTAAGATTGGCCAAGTCCATATCGCCTACTACCGCTTCCGCGTGGTTGCGGATTAGGCGCAACCGCTCGGCAAGTTCATCATCGTCCGTCACCAAGATGCCACCTTCACCGGTGTGAATATGCTTGTGGTAATTCAAGCTGAAGCCACCCACATGTGACAGGGTTCCTGCGAAACGGCCCTTGTACATAGCGCCGGGTGCTTGCGCAGTATCGGTGATGACTTTCAGCTTATGCTTGCGCGCAATCTCCATCAGCGCATCCATATTGGCCGAATGGCCAAAAATGTCGACAGCCATAATGGCCTTGGTAAAGGGAGTTACATTCGCTTCGACGGATTTCGGGTCCAGGCAAAACGTATCCGGGTCTATGTCGGCGAATACGGGAATCGCATTCCAATGAAGGATTGCCGTCGCACTGGCACACATGGTGAACGGCGTTACAATCACTTCGTCTCCCGGTTCAATCCCGATGGCCCCAACAGCCGCGATTAGACCGGACGTCCATGAATTGACCGTGATTGCGTGTTTCACCCCGAAGTAGTTTTCACACTTTCGCTCAAACTCCTTGACCTTCGGACCGCCATAGAAGTCCGGATCCCATGCGCCGATGAACTGCGAAAGCACGCCACTTTCAACCACCTGTTTTGCCGCCTCTACCTCTTCCCGACCGATCGGGTTGTAGCGCTTAAAAGGTCGATCAATGGTCTTTGGGCCGCCAAAAAGGGCTAGACGCGTGTCATTTAGCTTTGTGGTCATAGTGCATTCTTGATGGAAGTAAGGTGTTCGATGGTGCGCAGCGCTTGGGCGCCGGTGCAAATTGCAGTGGGCCTGCCTGACAGTGCTGCCGCTAGTTGATTGGCCATATGCCATTGGATTTTCGCGAGATCGTTCGGAATTTCTTGTTGGGCTGGATTCAGCACGGTATAGTCAAGAGAAGTAACGCTCGGGATGGCAGCTTGCCAGAGCACGCGGCTGCCGCCCAGATCATATCGCAGTCTGCCACTGGGCGAGACCAGCTCAACGGTGTAATGTGAGTAGTCTTCCTCGCGCGCTGCCAAGAACTGGATTTGACCACCAACGAATGTGGCCAAAAAATCGGGTTCGGGATCGTCACCCCAACAGCGGCCGGTCTGCACGAGCTTGAATCCCTGCCACTCTCCGAGCCAATACTGCAGAAGATCGAGAAAGTGGGAACCATTGTTGAACAAGCCCTTTGAGTACCAGGCCACCCCCTTCAAAGGAAGGGCGATTTGGCCGGAGTCCAGCCGGGCTTTGATTTCATGCACCGCAGGGTCAGCTCTGCGCACATAATTAACGAACAGTTGAGTACCGGTCTGAGCACACGAAGCAACGATGCGGGCCGCCTCTCCGAGGTTGTAGGAAAGAGGTTTTTCGCAAAGTATGGCGGCCGGCCTATGCGAGGCCAGCACTTCCTCAAGAACGGACCCGTGCGCTTCCGTTGGAACTGCCAGCGCCACCAGGGCGGGGTCAATCGATTGCAGAACCTCGGACACGGTCGCAAACGCGGGCCGGCCATACGCCTGGCTAAACTCTTCACGCCGTTGTACACAGCTGTCAACGCCAGCGAGTAACTCGAACGACGGATGCTGATGAAATGCACGTGCGTGCGTTTGGACATGCACGTTTGCATCCAGCGCAAAGTCGGATGTCATGCCTATCTGGCCCAACCCCACGACGACGACGCCAATGGTCATGAGTCCCCCTTGCGCAAGACTTGTCGGTTGATATTCACCCATTCCGGCCGGGCGCGCAATAAGCGGATCATATCGCCACAGCCGAATAGGGGATTGACCGGCGCCAACTCCTCGATTATTTTTTTTAATAACTGATAGTCCCTCTCTTCGTCAAGAGTTAGTCCTAGTTCTGGCCAATGCAGGGAAGGTGGGGCTATCAGATGCAGATGTGAAAACATTTCGGGATGTTGGCAGATGAATCTGGAAACATGCTCTCTATCTAGCCGGTCATTTGTCATCGTGGCTGATAACTTCAAGGCGGAGAGCCCCATAACCTGTGTATCCATGCCATCTGGATAGCTGCGGATCAGCGAGTTGGCTACATACTGCACGTCGTGATGGAAGAACATTCGGATCGTCTGTTCGACCAGATCTGGGTCAATGACGGGACAATCGCCTGTGATCTCGACCAGCACATCGGCCTGAACCATATCGCCTGCACCAATGACACGGGCTAACACATCATCCTCGCTGCCACGGTGGCAAAGCACTCCAGTTGCTTTGGCAAACTCCACAATCGGTTCATCACTGTCGTTTGTCGTCGTCGCGATTACAATCGCATCGATGGACTCAACAGCGCGCAGACGCTTCACGAGATGCATCAACATAGGTTCGCCAGCGGCGGGCAGAAGTACCTTGCCCGGCAAGCGCGATGAGGTCATGCGCGCCTCAATGGTGGCAACCACTTTAGGCTTTGACGTCGCCATCATTCGATATTCTCTCTGGTAACTGGCGTATTTTTTCGTACAGGTCGGACCACCCTGCGCCCTACCACTTCTTCGAGGTATTTGGGCGCAATGCCGTAGCCCGGACGCACGCTCCGCACGGCATCTGCTACGATCTCTTCACCAGCACGGAGATCGCGTACAAAGTAAAGCGACCGTCGGAACTTTGTGTTCCCCTGTTCGCTCGACTTGCACCCATAATCCACCTTTCCTAGAGCCGCCCACGCAGTCTTGCTATCGTGGCATAGCGCCGCCAACTCCGGAGGCTCTAGCGAGAAACTATCGTCCGGTCCACCGCCGTTGCGGTTAAGGGTGAAGTGCTTTTCGATGATCGAAGCTCCCAGCACCACACTGGCGATTGCGGTGGTGTTATCGAGGGTATGATCGGATAGGCCGGTAACTAGGCCGAAGCGCTCCATCATATCGGGGAGGGTGCGCAGGTTATAGTCTTCCGCCGGTGCAGGGTAGCCGCTCACACAGTGGAGAATGGCAAGCTCTTTGCAGCCGGCGGTCCGGGCGGCGTCGATAGCTTCCTGGATCTCTTCAGCATTAGCCATACCTGTGGAGATGATCATTGGCTTGCCGGTACTGGCGGCATATTTGATGAGCGGTAGGTCTACCGCCTCGAAAGAGGCAATTTTATAGGCGGGAGCGTTGAGATCCTCGAGAAAGTCGACTGCAGTATTGTCGAAGGGTGAGCTAAAGAGGATGATGCCGAGTTTGCGAGCATATTCGAATAGCGGCTTGTGCCAGGCCCAGGGCATATGTGCTTCTTGGTAGAGCTGGTAGAGCGTCTTGCCATCCCATAATCCACCATGTATCTGGAATTCTTCCGAGTCGCAGTCCAAGGTAATGGTGCTGGCTGTGTAAGTCTGCAGCTTGATAGCATCAGCACCTGCTTTCTTTGCCTCTTCGACGATCTTGAGGGCAGTTTCGAGCTTGCCGTTATGATTGGCGGAGAGTTCGGCGATGATATAGGGCGGTGCATCAGAGGCGATTCGCCGACCTGCAATTTTGATACTCGGAATGTGTGTCATAGAGTTCTCTCAGTCTTTCGCCAGCCATTCTTGTGCGAGCAGGCCGAAGCACAGCACGTCGTGGTAATGCTGGCCGTCAAAATGCTGTTGCCGCAAGGTACCCTCCTGCGTGAAACCGAGCGACCGATGGAATTGGACAGAGCGCTCGTTGAGGGCGAGTGCTTGTCCGCAGAGCTTATGCAGGCTGACGTGAGAGAAGGCATAGCGTAACGTTACATTGCCAAGCATACGGCCTGTTCCGTCCGGTGCATCGGGGGCCGTATAAAAGCCCCAGTCGGCGATCCCGCCCGGAGCGCTCTGGTAAATGTTGACAAAACCTAAAGGAGTTGGGCCGTCCTCATAAAGAAGCAGATGCCGGTGCGGATCCAGCGAGGCCTGTTCAAACCACCTGCAATGCTCGTCGAGCGAGATCTCGTGTTGTGTGTACATGTAGCGACGCACCTTAGGATGATTGCGCCAAGCCAATACCATTTCGAGGTCGGCAGCCGCCATGAGACGGACGCGTGGAGGGAGGCGGGGCATTACTCAGCCCTCAAGAAATGAGATGACAGTATTGATGCCCTGGCCGTCGGCGATGGTGCTTGCAGCATTACTCATGGCCGTCAGTTCAGGCAGCGAGGCGACCAACTGGTCGAGGAGCGCCGGAAGTTGTCGTTGGATGTCCTTACTACGTTCGATCAGTTGTACGGCGCCGGACCGAGCCAGTCCTCGGGCGACAGCCAACTGGTTCTCGGCCAGCATTAACATTATCGTCGGCAACCCTAGGCAACAGCGTTCCCATGAGGTCACCCCGGCCGCGCCGATGGCGAGATCACTATCGGCCATAATTTGTGCCATATCTGTTACACCCACTAGTACTCGCGTCGGCCAAGGCATACTTTGCGCCTGGCACTCAACTTCAGTCTGCCAAGGGGCCTTGATGCCCATCACCACTGTAATCTCGCAGTCATCCGGTAGCGCGCAGTCTGGCAGCGTTGCCAACACTTGCCCCGTAACGTTATCCTTATCGATGCCGCCCATGGTGATTAGGAGCTGCCGCAGCTGCGGTTGTGTACGGCGCTGGAGGCTATAAGTGCGTAGAGCCTCGAATTCGGGCCTTAGGATGGCATGGTGCGAGCCACACAGTAGCTGACAGTGCGTCGGCACCCACACGTGGTAATCTTCTGCGGCGCGACCAAAAGTCTGGTCGAGCAGAAGATCGCAAATGTGAGGCCGGTCGGCGAGGTCATCGATCACCATCAGCCGAGAGCAGTATGGTGCGAGCACACATTCCCAGTTGGCGTCCAGGGAGTAATGATCGACGATCAGCCAGTCGGCTGGCTCCACGCCTATCGCCGTCCGCGTTTGCTCGGCATCGCTCTGCCAGTCAGTGCCGAGCCAGTGGGCGTGGTGAAGTGCGGTAGTCTTGGCTAGGTTAGGATATACGGCCTGATCTATCGGCAACGCGATGGCATTATAACCTCGCTCTTGAATGAGTTCGAGCAGATGGCCGGAATGCTCGCGGCAGATGAAGTGGCATGATGCGCCGCGGTCGCGTAAGGCATCGGCTAGCGTTAAACAGCGCATGACATGGCCGCTTCCAATATCGAGCGAGGCGTCGGTTCGAAAGGCGATTTTCATTCGTTTAGTTCAATCGCTTAAAGCCGCCGTGGCAAATTGGGCCCTTTAGTAGAGACTGGACATCGCGTCCATTTTCGCACTCGGCGATCAGGGCAAAAATCGGCTCCAAGGACTCGAAATAGCCATTAATGATTTCAGGGCTGTGTTCGGTGCATACATACACGCTGTTTCCGGCCAGGTAAGCTTTGGCCAGCATCTCCTGGGTGATTAAGGTCTTATAGGCGAGAGCGTTCGCGCTTTGTATCGTAAAGCCCGTCAGAGCAGGCAAACCCCAATGCTCAATCTCTAAATCATGCTTGTCGGCCAAGGCTTGCCAGCGTTCTCTAATTGCTAAGCCCGTCTGTGTGATGGCTTCCCACGACTTGGTGCGTTCCATGATTTCCAGAGTCTTAAGAGCGGCAGTCGGACCGATTCGTTCGGTCCAGAACGTGCTACTGATGAAGGTGGATTGGGCCGCCTCCATAACCGCGCGCCGACCGATCGTGGCAGTGATAGCGTAGCCATTGCCCAGGGCTTTGCCAAACATGGCCATATCGGGCTCAACTCCATGCATCTTATGCAACCCGCCGAAGGTTTGACGAAAGCCTGATGTGCACTCGTCAAAGATTAGTACGATGTCACGGTCCGTCGCGAGTTGACGGACTTTATGCAGAAAGTCGTCCTGCGGACCCTTGTTGCGGACGACCTCCATTTTGATAACGCCAATGTCGTGTGTATTCACCAAGGTTTCCAGCTCGGCATAGTTGTTGTAGTGGAAGGGAAATACGGTGCCGCGCAAGTTTCGAGGTACGCCGTTAGGCTCAAGGCCAGGCAACAAGTGACCATCCAAGCCCTTGTGATCGCCTAAGTTAGCTGACAGATACCAGTCGTGCCAGCCGTGATAACCGCATATGGCGACCTTATCGCGCCCCGACGCGGCGCGCGCAATACGAATTGCAATTGCGTTTGCCTCCCCGCCCGAGCGTGCAAAGCGGACCATGTCGGCCCATGGGTGAAGCTCGACGAGCTTCTCCGCCAAGTACACTTCTTCAGGGCAATTGAACGTAGACATGTTGCCGCTGTCTACGGTTCGACGAACGGCCGCGTCAACCTCTGGATGACCGTAGCCAAGGATATTGGTACCGATTCCCATGATCGACATATCGATGTAGCGCTTACCATCCATATCCCAGACATTGCAGCCCTTTGCTTTGCTAAAGTAGGTTGGCCACTGTTCTGGCAGGAACATTTCCGCACGTTTTGAGAGAAGCATGTTGCCGCCAGGAATCACCTGCTTGGCTCGCTTCCAGAGTTTTTGACCGGTTCCCATACTGGCACCTTCATTCCGAATGAGTGTTTGATTTGCTGCGAATAGCCGAGGCTGTGCGCGCTGCAGTTCCAGCACCTGCCTCCATCCAAAGTGGATGTCGGGTGCAAAATGGTTGAATATGGCGCTAATCACGTCATAGTCGACCTTTTCGTCCACTGTCCATCGAAAGCCGGAGAGATCTTCCTCGTTTTGTATGTTAGCTTTTCGGAATTTCCCATTTTCGCGAAGGTAGGGCGTCACATGCTCGCGGTCGAAGCCCTTATTTGCTTCGCGTGCGGCACACTCAAGCGCTGCAAAGGTAAATGCCTCGATATCCAGTCCGTCCGGGTAGCTTGGTGGCGACGTATTTGAGACGTAGTCGACCTTCGCTGCCTTAAATCGTTTGACTACTTCGTCGACCAGAACTGGATCAGTGAGCGGGCAATCGCCGGTAATCCGCACCACGACATCAGCAGAGGCCGCACGCGCCGCTTGCACAAAACGGTCAAGCACATCGTTTTCGCTTCCTGAATAGCATCGATAGCCCAACTGGGCGACAGCGTCGGTAAGAGATTGGTTTTGGTTATCCCGGGATGTGGCAACGACAATTTCATCGATCTCGGTCGCGCAAGCCAGACGGGCAAGAAGAACTTCGATCATTGGCCGCCCTGCAATCGGCTTGAGCACCTTGTTTGGCAAACGGGTGGAGTTGATACGGGCTTGGACTATCGCGACGACTTTCATAACTAATGCCAACGGGCGGGATTGATTAGATCGGCATCGAGCGGTTCAGGCCAAGCGGGAACACTGTCGAGGCTGCCTTGAGCGGCAACTAGGATCTCTCGGAGTTGATCGGCGCTGTCTACACCGACGACTACCCTGTCGACGTCATCGATTGACAAGCCATAGCGAAGGCATGCTTGCAGTGGCGTCTGGCCGGTGTGGTTCAACCATTTATCCCAAACTGACCACAGCGGCTGCCATCGGCTGAACTCCGCTGGGCGGTGCGATGTATGCATCAGTAGCAAACCCTGAAGAAATACCGAACGAATATGCAGCTCTGTTCCCTGCTGTTTCAGGCGCCGTGCCCAGCCGGAGTCGACCAGACGGCGGTCCAAAATATTCAATGGAGCCTGCACGAGATCAAGCTGCATGACATCCGACAATAGGGCCAGATCCTCTGGCGCATAGATGGAAACCCCTATTTTCTGCGCTAACCCCTGATTCTTAATATCTTCCAGTGCGTTCAGCAGCGAACGGCCGTGTGGCCCGAGCAATTGATCAGGCCGATGCAGCAACAGACCATAGAGGCGGCTAACGCGCAATCGTGTAAGCGACCCTTTGATTTGATCCCGAACCCAGTTGGCGATGTCTGTGCACTCGTCAGGGACTGCCGGCATCTTGCTTACGACCTTCCAGTCGACGACTCCTACGGCACCGAGAACACGCTCACTGTCACCATAGCTAATGGCAGTATCCAGAATGTCGATCCCATGAGCTGCTGCCTCGCTTAGTATTGCAGCTGCCGAACCGGGGAGAACCCGGCCTGATTTGTTTGCAATGCCATACTCAAGTCCAAATTGGACTGTGCCTAAGGCTAGGCGCTGACTCATTGGCTTTCCATCCTCTTGCGCATGACTGATGTGGCCATCCACTCCTGTGAGTCATCTGTGAACTCGGTTCTCCCATGAAAGGTGACCTTGTGCGCAAAGCAGGTATACGCCGGATGCCAAGTGAATAACCGGCGGTAATCCATCTTATATGAGTAGACGCCGGGTTTGTGGTGATATTCCCGCTTGATCGGATGCGGGGCGTAGAAATCATTGATGACAAGCCAGCTATCTGGTTTGAGGACCCGGTTAGCTTCCTGCGCGACACGAAATAAATCTTGCCGATCACAAAGGTAGAGGCAGAACCCGAAGATAAGCACGTCAAATGTTGCATCATCGAATGGTAAATCGTCGGCGGTGCCACGCTCTGCCGTAATGCCTCGGGCGCGTGCCTTGTCGACAGCGAGGGCAGATGGCTCGATGCCGTAAACGTCCAAATTAAGCTTTGCTGCCAGCCATTCAAGTCGCCGACCCTCGCCGCATCCGACCTCCAAGACCCGCAATCTGCGTGCTTGCATCTCTGGTGGAAACGTTGTGACGAGTTCCAGCACGGCCAGTGACACCGGATCAATGGAAAAATCTATTTTCTTCACGGCTTTCAGGTTGCGCTCATACCAAGCATCGGCTTCTGAGGAAAGGAATACGTCTTTTTGTGACATTCGATGCTATAGAGAATAAATATTAAGATGGGCGGCGCTTTTTCGTTTTGGGATTCGCGTCAGATGGCGAGAGCCCGTTCGAGTGTGGAGACCACGACATCCTGTTGATCGCCTGTCAGTCCGGAGTACATAGGCAGGCTGATCGCCTCGGCATAGTAGCGTTCCGACTCTGGGAAATCGCCGAGTTTGAACCCGAGTCGCTCGTAGTACGGCTGAGTATGCACGGGTATGTAATGTACGTTCACGCCGATGCCATTTTCACGTAATGTGTCGAAAACCTCGCGATGTGACCTATTTGTCCGTTCCAATTGAAGGCGGATAACGTACAAATGTAGACCTGAGTACCCGTCCGGATGCTGCCAAGGTGTCGTTACTGGCAGCGCCGCAAGCTTGATTTTGTAATCCCTGGCCAAAGCGTGCCGACGCGCGACATATTCGTCGAGCCGGGCCATCTGACTCAGTCCTAAGGCAGCCTGTATCTCTGTCATACGATAGTTGAACCCTAGGTCAATCTGTTGGTAGTACCACCCCCCGTGGGGGACATGCGTCATTCTGGTCGGATCCCGCGTAATACCGTGGCTACGAAGCAGGGTCATGCGTTCCGCCAACTGCGCGTTATTGGTAGTTGCCAGGCCACCTTCACCTGTGGTGATAATCTTGACGGGATGGAAACTGAACACCGTGATATCGCTATATTGCCCATTGCCGATCGGCTCACCTTTATACTTGCCGCCGATGGCATGCGACGCATCTTCAATAATTCGAAAACCATACCTCTGACTTAGTGCGTGGATGCCGGCCATGTCGCATGGTTGGCCACATAGGTGCACCGGTATAATAAGCTTTGGTAACGTGCCGCTTTTTTGCGCTTCGGCCAGTTTCTCCTCCAAGCGCTCAACGCTCATGTTGTAAGTCTGCGGATCAATATCCACAAAATCGACCTGAGCTCCGCAATAGAGTCCACAATTAGCCGATGCAACAAAGGTAATGGGGCTGGTCCATAGCCAGTCACCTGGCCCGAGACCGAGCGCCAGGCATGCGATATGAAGGGCAGAGGTAGCGCTGTTCATGGCCACAGCGTGACGCGCTCCAACATGTTGCGCAACCGTATCCTCAAAACGAGGCCCTATCGGCCCTTGTGTCAGAAAATCCGAATGTAACACCTGCACGACGGCGTCAATATCAGCCTGGGTTACTTCCTGACGACCGTATGGAATCACTTTTAGAAACTCCCTATTTTTTCGTGATTCGCTCCAATCCAAGCTTGGAGTTCCTCTGTTGTCATCCATTCCGGATTGTTGTCGCTCGTATAGCTGAATCCCTCGAAGACTTTCTTGCCATCCTTAATTCGCTTCTTGCATGTGGCCCAGTTATTGATCGCTGGCAGAATCTTGTAATGCTCATCATACTCATAGGTGTAGTATGAGTCCTCCTCGCTTATCATTTGTTCATGCAGCTTTTCACCTGGGCGGATGCCAACGAATTCCAGTTTGCACTCCGGTGCAACCGCGTGGGCGAGTTCCGTCATTTTCATCGACGGAATCTTCTTGACATAAACTTCGCCCCCCTCCATGTCACCGAACGCGTGCCAAACGAGATCGACTCCTTGCTCAAGCGTGATCATAAAACGGGTCATACGCCTATCGGTGATCGGAAGAACACCCTTGTCCTTGATAGAAAGAAAGAAAGGGATAACAGAACCGCGTGAGCCCATGACATTCCCGTAGCGAACCACCGCAAACCGGGTGTCGTTGTCTCCGGCATAAGAGTTGCCTGCGACGAATAACTTGTCCGATGCCAACTTAGTAGCGCCATACAGATTCGCTGGACTGCTTGCCTTGTCCGTCGACAAGGCAACTACCCGCTTCACTCGCTGGTCGAGGCAGGCGTCTATGAGATTCATCGCACCATTGATGTTCGTTTTGACACATTCGAACGGGTTGTATTCTGCTGTAGGAACGATTTTTGTCGCCGCGGCATGTACCACATAGTCGACCCCATCCAGGGCGCGATATAAACGCTCCCGATCACGGACGTCACCAATGAAGAAGCGCACCCTTGGATCGCCACCAAACTTCTTTGCCATGTTCCACTGCTTCATTTCGTCGCGAGAAAAAATGACAATTCTTTTTGGATTGTATTTGGCCAATGTCATCGGCACGAATGTATTGCCGAAAGAGCCTGTGCCGCCCGTAATTAGAATCGATGAATTTTCAAGCATGGCGAGGCTTCTCATATGTCAGATAATAAGTCTTTACGGGCACCCGACTGAATGTTCTGGCCTGGGCCAAGTTTCACGATCAGATCGCAACCCTTGAGCGTATTCAGACGGTGGGCGATTATCAGCACTGTCATGTGCGGTCCTAGGGAGCGGATGGAGTTCATTACCGCGCGCTCGGTTTCATTGTCCAGCGCGCTAGTTGCCTCATCGAGTACTAAAACATCGGCCTGCTTGTATAACGCCCTAGCAATCCCAATACGTTGGCGCTGACCGCCGCTCAGACGCACGCCGCGTTCCCCAACTCCAGTGTTGAACTTATCTGACCACGATTCGATCGTCTCCAAGATATTGGATTCCTGAGCAGCCTGCCTGACCCGTTCGCGGTCTATCTTGTCTGGTGAGACGCCAAAGGCAATATTGCTCTCGATACTGCTGTCGGCAAGAAAGATGGTCTGGGGTACGTGTGCGATGTGTTTCTGCCATCTTTCCATGTTACTGGCGTCAATGGGGGTGTCGTCAACGACGAGTTGGCCAGTCGTCGGACTAAGCAATCCCATGATGACGTCCAACATGGTGCTCTTGCCGCATCCGGTAGCACCGACGAAGCCCACTCGGCAACCCTTCGGGATTCGCAAATTGACATTGCGGAGAACCCAATCAGTGTCCGGCGTGTATCGGAACGATACATTTCTTAGCTGTATATCTCGCTCAAACGGCAGTGGCATCAAATGGGCGTCATTCCCATTGTCTGGCAGAGGTTGATCCAAGAGACTCAGCGTATCTAGTAGTGAAGCCTGATTGCTTCGGATGGTCGCCCAAGCCTGATAAGCTTGTTGGGAAATTGGCAATAGTCGTTGTGCACCTAATGCCAATGCACCGAGAATGGGAATAGCAGAGGAAATACCACCGGAATCGGAAGTGAGGTTGTACGCTAATGTGGCGATCAGCAGCATGCCTAGCGCTTCCACCACGAAGCGCGGGCTCTGCGCGATGAAGGCGCTATTGATCTGTGCGTTGCGCATCGAAAGGTCTGCCTTGCGAAACACACGGCAATAGACCTCCTGCGTACGATCGATAAGCACATCCCGGATTCCGCCTAATCCTTCCTGCAGGGACTTGATGACGCGTCCAGCCTCATCAGCGACGAGTTGACTGTTTTCTAATAGCCGGCGATGGCTCAACTTGATCACCAGACCATAGATCAGCGCAAAGCCACCCAAGGCCATCGAGGAGGTTAGCGGATCGACGGCTAGCAAAGTAATCAAAATCGCCGCCAGTAGCATGGCGGTACTAGCGATGGTCACTACGGGGAGAATCATATAGCTGCTAATGCTGCTGGCTTTGCTATAGACTCCGTTGATGATTTCGCTGCTGTTGCGAGATACATGAACGGCATAGGGCTGATGGAGAGTCTTGCGATAGACGTCTAGCGCTAGATCCGCACCTATCGTATAGGAAATTCGGGTCTGCACCCACACTAAGAGCATACGCATACATCCTGCGATGATGATCGTTGCGCAGAAGCCTACGGTCAGTGGTAATAGCAACTGATTAGGCCGAGTCAGCTCGAACCACCTCAAGAAAGGCTGAATATAAGCATGTTCGAATACCCGCTCTGGTGCCGTCAGTACGGCTAAGAAGGGGAAGATGGCGCCAATGCTTACAATCTCGGATATGGCTGCGATCATCATGAGTGCGAGAAGAAGAACCAGTTGGCGGCGATGGGGCGGAGCGATATGACTCCAAAGGCGGATCAGCGATTTCGCGAGTGATTGGTCAATACGCATAGTTTCTTGCCAGTCGACCGCCGACATCACGTGGGTGAGGCCATGGGTGATTCCAAAGCCAGGAATTGCGACCCTTGATCATCAGTAATTTTCTTCGGACAGCAGTTTGTCGAAATATGAAATTGTTTTGCGTAGGCCGCTCTCGACTTCAGTTTCTGGATGCCACTCCAATAATTCCCGTGCCCGAGAAATATCAGGCTGACGTTGTTTGGGATCATCGGTCGGCAACGTGTGAAAGACTAGCTTCGACGATGAGCCAGTCATCTCGATGACTATCTCGCCCAATTGCCGGATGGTGAACTCCCTAGGGTTGCCCAGGTTAATCGGACCTGGACAATTCCTGTCTGATACTGCCATGAATCGCAAAAAGCCGTCGACCATATCGTCGACATAACAAAAGCTCCGAGTCTGCGACCCATTGCCGTAGATTGTGATGTCTTCGCCGCGAAGTGCTTGGATGATGAAGTTACTAATCACGCGCCCGTCGTTGGGGTGCATCCGTGGGCCATAGGTATTGAAAATCCGAACCACGCGGATGTCTAATCCGTACTGACGGTGGTAGTCAAAAAACAGGGTTTCAGCGCAACGCTTGCCTTCGTCATAACAACTGCGAGGGCCAATTGGATTTACATTTCCCCAATACTCTTCTGACTGGGGATGAACTGCCGGATCGCCATAAACCTCGCTAGTACTTGCCTGGAGAATCCGTACATTTAGTCGCTTTGCTAAATCTAAGACGTTTATCGCACCATGAACCGATGTTTTGATCGTTTGCACCGGATCATGCTGATAATGGATTGGACTAGCAGGGCATGCGAGGTTGTATATTTCATCGACTTCATAATACAACGGGTTAGTGACATCGTGCCGAATGAACTCAAACCGAGGATTGCCAAGGAGGTGTTCGATGTTTTGTTTGATCCCGGTGAACAGGTTGTCAAGACAGATAACCTCGTTTCCTTGCTCTAGCAAGCTTTCCACAAGGTGAGACCCCAAAAAGCCTGCTCCTCCCGTCACTAAAACTCTTTTTCGAATACTGTAGTCGCGCATGTGAAAAGTTGTTACTTATTGCTATTGAGATAGCCCGGCGAGGGATATGGTTAACATCGTGGAAAGAATCATTCGTGATAATTCATGGTCTTGAAACCTTTACCTTTGACTAACTCATCCCGCTCTGCACTCTTGAGATCCTCCCTGACCATTTCCGTCACCAGTTCAGAAAAACTGGTCGTGGGCACCCAACCTAGTTTGGTCTTTGCCTTGGAGGGATCGCCTAATAAAGTTTCCACCTCAGTAGGACGGAAATAGGCGGCGTCGACAGCCACCACGCATTTGCCCTGTGAGTCGTAACCCTTTTCATCAACACCTTGGCCTACCCATTGAATTTCCATTCCCAGCTCCTCGGTTGCAGCATTGACGAAGTCGCGCACACTATATTGGATGCCGGTTGCAATAACGAAGTCTTCTGGTTTGGCTTGCTGCAACATTAGCCATTGCATCTCAACGTAGTCTCTTGCATGACCCCAGTCGCGTTTTGCATCTAGGTTACCGAGGTATAGGCAGTCCTGAAGGCCAAGTTTGATACGCGCTAAGGCGCGAGTAATCTTCCTGGTAACGAAGGTTTCCCCGCGAATCGGAGACTCATGATTAAACAAGATACCGTTGCAGGCATATATGCCGTAGGCTTCGCGGTAGTTGACGGTAATCCAATATGCGTAGAGTTTGGCAACCGCATAAGGGCTACGCGGATAGAATGGGGTTGTTTCCTTTTGAGGAATTTCCTGTACTAAGCCATAGAGCTCACTTGTGCTGGCTTGGTAGAAACGCGTTTTTTTCTCAAGGCCAAGAATACGAATGGCTTCCAAAATACGTAGAGCCCCCAACGCATCAGAGTTAGCGGTGTATTCTGGTTCTTCGAAGCTAACAGCAACATGGCTTTGTGCGGCAAGATTGTATATTTCATCCGGCTGAGTCTGCTGAATAATTCGGATCAGACTGGAACTATCAGTCAAATCACCATGATGTAGATAAAATCTAACATCCTTTTCATGTCGATCCTTATAAAGGTGGTCGATTCGATCAGTATTGAACAAGCTTGTACGACGCTTAATGCCGTGGACAACATAACCTTTGTTTAGTAAAAACTCAGCGAGGTAAGCCCCATCTTGACCAGTTACTCCGGTAATAAGGGCAACTTTGTTACTTTCGGGCATCATTCTGCATTCCTTCAAAACTGGATCCTTTGGTGTTCTAAGAAGTCTTCGTAGGCTATTTTCAATCCCACTTCAAGGCCAATATTGGCTTGCCAACCCAAAGCATTCAGGCGAGAGCTATCCATCAGTTTGCGAGGAGCGCCGTCAGGTTTACTGGGGTCGAACGTGATTTCACCTTGGTAACCGGTGATTTCTCTAATTATTTTAGCTAAGTCACTTATGGTAATGTCTTGCCCATAACCAACGTTGATATGGCTAATCATATGCTGGGTATGCTGATCATAGAGAGTCTTTTCTAGGCTCATAATGTGAATGCAGGCAGCAGCCATGTCATCGACGTAAAGAAACTCTCGCCTAGGCGAGCCTGTTCCCCAGATAGTAACTCTCTGGTCCTGATTAACCTTGGCTTCGTGAAACCGGCGAATCAACCCTGGGATAACGTGGCTATTTTCGGGATGGTAGTTGTCGTTCGGGCCATATAAATTGGTTGGCATGGCGCTGCGGTAGTCCACGCCGTGAGTAGCACCGTACTGGCGATTGTAGCTTTCGCATAGCTTGATGCCGGCAATTTTGGCAATGGCGTATGGCTCGTTGGTCGCCTCTAGTCTACCAGTTAGCAAAGCGTCTTCACGCATAGGTTGAGCGGCCAGTTTGGGGTAGATGCAGCTTGAACCTAAAAACAATAGTTTTTTTACTCCATTGCGAAAAGCGGCATCAATGACGTTGGATTCCATCATTAGGTTGTCGTAGATGAATTCAGCCGGATACGTATTATTCGCATGGATACCGCCCACCTTCGCGGCAGCTAGGTAAACCTGATCTGGCTGCTCAGTGGCGAAGAAGGCCTGCACGGCCAATTGATTAGTGAGATCTAGTTCTGCGTGCGTGCGGGTGACGATACGTTCGGTTGGGTGACCATGGGCTAGCAAATAGCGGACGATGGCGGACCCCACCATGCCGCGATGGCCCGCAACATAAATCTTAGGAGGAGCGTTCATTCCTTGCTGCGCCCGTAGTGGTCTTCAAAACGGACGATGTCATCTTCGCCCAGATAGTCGCCGGACTGGACTTCAATTACTTCCAGCGGAATGGTCCCAGGATTGGCGAGCCGATGCATTTCACCCAACGGGATGTAGGTCGACTGGTTTTCAGTGAGTAACAGCACCCTACTGCCATTAGTGATTTCGGCGGTGCCTTTCACTACAATCCAGTGCTCGGCCCGGTGGTAGTGCTTTTGCAGGCTGAGGCTGGCACCGGGATTGACTTGGATGCGTTTGACCTTAAAGCGGCCTCCCTGGTCGATGCTATCATACCACCCCCAAGGGCGATGCACTTTGCGATGTAGGGTCTGTTCTTCTCGCTGGCTGGCTTGCAGTTGGTTAACAATGTGTTTCACGTCTTGGCTGTGGGCTTTATCAGTCACCAGAACGGCATCGGCTGTTTCCACCACGATGATGTTTTCTACGCCGACCAAGCCGACTAGCCGGCTTGTGGCATGCACTAATGTATTTCGGCTATTGGAGGTCAATACATCCCCCTGGTGTGCGTTGCCGTACTTATCTTTGGGCAGCACATGCCACACGGCGTCCCATGCACCGAGGTCGCTCCAACCCGCTTCTAGTGGCACCATCTGGATAGGGAAGGCGCTGCCGGGACAGTGCTCCATAACAGCGTAGTCGACGGATTCCGAGGGAATGGCCTGGAATTCAGCCCTGCCTGGGCGCACGAACGGCGTGGCAGGGTTAACGTCTGTGGTGCGTTGCGCCCAAGCCTGTATAGTGGCCCCAAGAATGTCTGGCCTAAAGGCCTGCAGGGCTTGTAGCCACACGGATGCCTTGAGGATGAACATTCCAGCGTTCCAATAGTAACCACCCTGTTCTAGGTACTGTTGGGCTGTGGCAGCGTTGGGCTTTTCTACAAATCGCTGCACCGTCATAGTAGGCTTACTGGCTTCAATTTTAGAATTTATATAGCCGTAGCCGGTTTCTGGTCGGTCGGGCTTAATGCCCAGGATGACGATGCTACCTTCTGTAGCCTCAAGGATGGCAGCATGCATGGCCTGCATGAAAGCGGCAGAATCGATCACAGTCTGGTCGGCTGGGGTGACGACCAGAATTGGATCATCACCAGACTCAAGGGCTGCCAGTCCAGCTAATGTCAGAGCAGGTGCGGTATTACGCCCTACGGGTTCAAGGAGAGCGGCATACCAATCAATATCTACTTCTCGAAGTTGCTCCAGCGCTAAAAATCGGTGCTCTTCTCCGGTGACGACGAGGGGATTGGCGACATGAATGCTTTCAGTGCCCAGGCTCATCAACCGTTTGGCGGCTTGCTGAAAGAGACTTTCCTCACCGCTCAGGCAAAGGAACTGCTTCGGAAACCCAGCACGGGAGAGGGGCCAAAGACGAGTGCCGGAGCCACCACACAAAATAACAGGCTGTACTTTGGTTCTGTCCGTCATCAAGAGCCACCAAGCTTAATAGGCGGTTGGGATTGCCAGGGAATTATGCACATGTCGTCTAATATGTGTTTGGTTGAGTTCTTCAAAAATTCATCATCATTTTTCTTGATGCTCCGCTATATTTCCTGAGCAGCGAGAAGTTATACGATAGGGTAATTGGCGGCCGGATGTATTTTCAAAGGCGCTTATCATATTAAGCACACTGCAACTTTTCCCAGTGATATAACATCGGTAGGATTCAATGCGGCTGCATACTTTCCGTAGTCGCGAGCGAACGCGACGGCTAGCGTGCCTTGGATAATCATCATCAAAGGTACTTTGATCGCTAATATTTTTGTAAATATTAGATATTAAGCGTCCTATGGGGCTTTCGCCAGCGAGGCCCTTTGTTGAACGCATACCGGGTGTGAAATACGTAGCCCAGTAACCTGTCTCCCGGAATCCAGTGGAGCAGCATTTTGTAATATATCTTCGACATGCTTGTTATGGCCATGGATTGAATTGCCGCAGGATGACCTCGGCTTACTCATTCATCCGCCCCAAAAAGATCTCGGGTGTAGACTTTATCAGCAACATCAGCTAGAACATCGGTGTTACGGTTGGTGATAATTAAATCCGCTTGCTGCTTGAACGCGGCTAGGTTTGTTAGCACGGGAGAGCTGAAGAATTCGGCGTCCTTGAATGCGGGCTCATAAACTATGACCTCAATACCTTTGGCTTTGATGCGTTTCATTACTCCTTGAATGCTGGAAGCCCGAAAATTATCGGAGCCGGACTTCATGATCAAGCGGTAAACACCAACAGTTTTAGGCTTCCTGCGAATGATTTCCTCGGCTATGAAGTCTTTGCGCGTGGTATTCGCCTCAACGATAGCATTGATCAAATTTTGGGGTACGTCGCGATAGTTAGCAAGAAGCTGCTTTGTGTCCTTTGGAAGGCAGTAGCCACCATAACCGAAACTGGGATTGTTATAGTGCGATCCTATGCGCGGGTCGAGGCACACGCCATCAATGATCTGACTCGTATCTAGCCCATGGCGCGCAGCATAGGTATCGAGCTCGTTGAAGTAGGCAACGCGCATCGCCAGATAAGTATTGGCGAACAGTTTGATAGCTTCAGCCTCGGTGCTACCAGTGAAGAGAGTGGGGATATTCTTTTTGACTGCGCCATGCTTTAACAAGTTGGCGAAGATTTCGGCACGGCAAGAACGCTCGCCCACGACAATGCGCGATGGATGCAGATTGTCGTACAGAGCCCGACCTTCACGCAGAAACTCGGGTGAGAAGATAAGGTTATCAGTACCCAAAGCTTGCCGCGTCTTATCAGTGTAGCCCACTGGTACAGTCGACTTGATGACCATGGTGGCTTGCGGGTTGATACTCATGACGTCGCGGATCACCGCTTCGATCGATTGGGTATTGAAATAGTTGGTCTCCGGATCGTAATCTGTCGGAGTGGCAATGACGACGTAGTCGGCGTCGGCATAGGCCTCTTTCTTGTCGAGGGTCGCCCGGAAGTTGAGTGCCCGATTTTTCAGATAATCTTGTATCTCAGTATCCTCGATAGGCGACTCTTGGCGGTTCAACATATCCACCTTTTCTGGAATGACATCGAGGCAGACGACTTCGTTTTGCCCAGCCAATAATACCCCGTTCGAAAGGCCAACATAGCCAGTTCCGGCAATGGCTATTTTCATTGTGAATTGTCTTTTATAGAATTCATTTCGGCCCTCAAAGCTTCGATCTCCGCCTGAAGAGTTTCATACTCCGTGACCTTCCGTTTTAGAAATTCGGCTGTCAGCTTCGACTTCTCTGCGACGCCAGTTGGCGTGAGCAAATAGGCGTATCGCAACTTATTTCGGCTCTGGCTGAAGTTTTGCATTTTGATCCAGCCTTTTTCCACTAAGGCCTGGAAACAGAAATTGATGCTACCTAGACTGATGCCCAGTTCTCGCGCCAAGGCGCGCTGACTGACCTCCGGTGTTTGATGCAAACGGCGCAAGACTTCGAACTGGATTTCCTCCTGGAAACCAGCTAATTTCTGAAGTGGGGATACGAGGCTCAAAATGATTTAGGCACGCTACCGCCATGCCCGTTTAATGATTGGCATTGCGCAATGTGCGAGGTTTAGTAGGTAGTCCGGGTAATAGTGCGGTAAAAAACAGTTACCACATGTTCGACGGGCGAACGAGATTGTGCCATACAGCTATAGTTTTAAGCAAACCAGTAGGTACTACGGTACAGCGGAGTTGTTCAGAAAGTAGGCCTTCATTGTGAACGTCGCTCGCTTTCCGAATCCGGATGTCTTTCAAGATACTGATGCGCTAGTTGGCCGCTCATTCTGGCCAGTGGCACAACGACCTCGCTCTATGGAAACTCTATTTTCAATCTCTGTTATTTTGTGAGTTGATTACTTACCAATTTTCAGAAAATAGAGGGGGATGCAGGCTATAGTTAGTTAACTTTGACTGGTGCTTCTATTATCGGAGGAGATACAGAAATTTATAAAGCTTTCCGCGAGGCGAAGCGCGTGTAACAGATAAAACTAGCAAAATAAGTTTCTGGAGAACACTAAGCTTGAACTTGCTGCCTATAGGCATTATCTTGAATGGGCCCAAGCCGCCGCAACGGGTAAGAAAAATAAATGCATTGCCTGATACTACACCTTCGGGATCTCCAAATCGTCGTAGCAGGGCGTTCAAAAATGCTACGGCATTTTCGAATCCCTCTTCATTAATATCACGCTGTTTATCTGCTATTAATAAATAGCCTGTCGTTTCCGCATAACCGTCTCCAAGAAAGAAGCCAGAGTATTGCTGGAAAATACGAATCATATTTTCACGTTGCTGTTTTTGTTTGATGGCAGTGACTTGTTCTGCGTGTATACGGTACTGCAAGACCACTTCTGAGTGGTTGGTCATTTTGATGTTTTTCATGGCCAGCCTCGCCCATAGATCGTAGTCTTCCACGTAGGAGGCGTCTTCGCTATATGGGTTGGCCTTGGCGACATGGGTACGCAGCATAACGGCTGGGTGCGCAAAGGGTGACCCAAATAACATTTTTAGGCGTATGGCTTCGTTCGATACATAATAGCTCCATACTCGTGATGGCCATGTGCCTAGCAGCTGAATCTGGCCGCCGCATATATCGGCACCGGTTTCCTGAAGTCGTGCCAATTGCTTGTCTAATCGATTCGGCAAGGATATGTCGTCCGCATCCATTCGGGCTATCCACTCGCCCCTTGCCATTGCTACGGCTTCGTTCAAGGAGGCAATCAGGCCTTTGTTTTCGCGTGTAATCAGGCGGATGCGGGGATCGCGCTTCGCGTAGCCTCGCAGTATGGCCAGACTTTCATCTATGGAGCCGTCGTTGACAATAATGAATTCAAAGTTCTTGAAGCTTTGCGCCAAAATCGACTCTACGGCTGGCGCCAAGAATTTTGCTCCGTTATAAACGGACATCACAACCGAGACGCAGGGTGTCATGGGGTCTTCCCTTTCCATTCATTAAACAAAGTCATGGAAGCAGCAATGCCAACGCAAATGACAAGCATCCACCAGGGGTAGCGATATCGATATACCGCGCCTATGTATGGAGTGGCCATGCCAACGATAGTCATGAATGAAAGAGCCAGCGTCATGGGTACGGCAGCAAGCCATCGTTTGCGGCGGGCGATATAGATACAGGAACCGAAGATGGCAACATACATAAGGACTGCTTCGATGGAGCTGATCGTGTAAAAGATCGATGGGCGTACTTGAAATGAATATAACCACTGTGTGGGCCATGGCGACAGTACGCCGATCATTACTGCACGGGGCAGGTAGCCCAATGCTTCAGCCGAGCCGGAGGGTAGCCTGCGTTGATCGATAATGGAATCCAGTGTGATGGGGTTGGACTGTGACTCCAGTAAGGTAAAAACTAGACATCGCTGTGTCATCATGCTTCGCAGCCGGGTGTCAATATAGTCTGGCAGCCATGCTTCATTAGCCCAACGGATCGGATCTGCGTTCCGCAAACAGGCGCTGGCAGTGGATTGGGGATGATCGGGAATACTGACGGGTTTCTCGTTGGAGATACGTGTAAGCGTTTTGTCGGATGCGGCACCGCTTGTCAGTAGCCCCAGGGTCAAGAGTACTGTAGCCGCCGAGGCTGCGAGCGGCATTAACTTCATGATGGATTGCTCATGGCGAAGCTGCCATAAAAACGCCAATGAAAATATAAAAGCGGTAATAGGAAAGAGTATTTGATTTGCGTACGGGCGCACAAGCCCAATCAATACAACTCCACTTATCGCGATAAATAGGTTGCGCAACATGCTTGGTCGGCACCTGATCGATAGCAGTTCTATGAGGCCGTAAACAAAGAGCATTACTCCAAGCAGCATGTATGACTCTTTGTTTATCTGCGAGAACCAGATCATCATGTAGGGTGACAGCGCAAGTGGCGACGCCGCTATGATGGAAACACGAAAAGTAAACCAGCGTCTCAGGATAAGAATAAGGATCAGGGTGGCGGCGGCGTGAAGCACGCTATTCAGGATAACAACGCTATATGGGGATTCGATGGCCAGATATAAAAGGCTTGCTATGCCGGCTGCACCTTGTCCCTTAGGCCTTAGTTCAAAAGCGCTTATTCCTTGTAGGTCTATCTTGGTCAACTGTTCCATGGCCAACGAGTGATAGTAGGCGGCATCCCCCGGTAGATGGCCATCGACGGCCGATGGGTAGATATAAGGAATCGCAACTTCCCGGATAAAAATCATCGAACACAATGCATAGATGAATGCAGCGGCACCGATGATTGCCATGATTCGCGATTCGGATAGAACGACGCTGGGGAATGTAGCGATATGTTGATTCATCTGCATGACGTTTTATTTATGATTGTGTGTCGTCTGATCCGAGACCAATTTGGCAAACAAGATCTCGTACCGGCGGGCTAAAGCGCCCCAGTTAAACTGCTGCTCCCATGCGCCTCGCCCCGCTTTGCCCAGGCTGGCTAGTCGATTGTCGTCGGCCAGAAGATGCTCCATATGGCGAGCCAAGTCGATTGGATCCACCCTTGTATAACCGTTTTTATCGATGCGTGCGGGGCAAATTTCGCCTCCTCCGGTCCATTCGGCAATTTCGCAGGCATTGCCAACCGGCACGCTCAGGAACGGGAGGCCTGCCGCGCAGGATTCATAAAGCACCAACGGTGAGTATTCGATGGTGGATGCGAAAATGAACAGATCGGACTCGAAAAAAGCGCCTACTAAATCATCCCTGTCAAGGTTGCGGACGGCGGCTCTTTTATTTGGGCCAAACTTGCCTGTGTTGATGTCTTCGGCCAGTTTGCTAAGTTTGCCAACATAGCTTGTGTCGTGACCCAAGCGGCGGGCTAGCTTGTCGATCGTGATCTTGAAAAGAGATAATGCCCCATGGTTCTTTATGTGATGTACGGCTTTAGTGATAAATGAACGAAGCCCCATGCTGGCCGGGCTTGGCATTGGATTGCCGTTTAGCAGCAATAGGGCAGGCTTGTTGAGTTTGGCATTTGCGAATGCCATGGCGACCTCCAGATGTCCTTTGGCGCCATTTAAGGATCCCACAGTCAATAGCAGTAGATCCTCGTTTGACAGCCCGTCGCGGACACGCACCCCCGTGATGCGAGGCGCACTGAACTCTCGATCGTCGGCTCCGTTGGGGATAATGACACCGTTATGTAGGCCATGCCGTTGTGCAAACTCGGTGTCGCGATAGTGTGTTGCATGGTAAATGACGGCATCGAAGCAGCGCAATAGCGTTGGCAACCGCTCAAAATACTTGCTGAATAAAGGATCGGCAAGCCCGGAATATCCACAGGGAACAAACACTTTGCGCGCTGTTAGCGACGGCAGGACTTCCCATAATGCGTCGAACGTCCACTGCTGGGCCGCGTATATGAACACCAGATCAAAATTATTGTGGCGGACAAAAGATTGGTATGACGCAGTGTCTCCGACCAAGCCGGTGGCCAGGTTGCCATGAATGCCGAATGCCTTGATCTTGATGCCGCGATACTCCAGACTTTCACGGTTTGACAGCGTGGAGGTGGCGACTGTTACGTCATGCCCCCAAACGACTAGTCGTTCTGCGAGCTGTTTCACGACTTCCTGAACCCCGCCAACGCTGGGGTGGAAAAATTCGCAACATAGCAATAGCTTCATAAATTGAATGCCCTGAGCACCCCAAAGGACATATTGATAATAGTAAATATAAGCATGAATGTGCCAGGCATTGTAGATGATGAGCACATTAGCGATAGCTAAGGCGAACCGTTTAGCGGGTCTTGCTTATGATAAAGTACGAACCAGCCGAGAGTGATCGTTTGGCGACCCATAACTTGGATTTGTCCGTTCTTGTTTTTCCCGTCTATTGAATGATTCTCATTGTGCAAAAAAGCATGCTCTTAGCTGGATGCTTCTGGATTGATTGATTTATGCAGCTACCGCTCATCAGCATCATTACCGTTACAAAAAACTGCGCCACAACGATTGGAAAAACGCTTGATTCAGTCGCGAAAATTAAATCCGCTGATATCGAATATATTATTATTGACGGTGTATCGACCGACAATACTCTTGACATCGTACAGAGCGCCGGATCCTTGATTGACCAGCTTGTTTCTGAGCCGGACACCGGTATCTATAATGCGATGAACAAAGGAATCAAGCACGCAAGCGGTGCTTATATTCTTTTTATTAATGGCGATGATGAACTGATACCTGAAGGTTTTTCAGATGTCAGGGCTGCTTTGAGATTGGGCGATGTCGACGTTTTGTGTGCCATGACGGCTGTCGACGATAATTCGGCCCGACCCGAAATGCTTGTTGCTCAGCCTTGGCATTTACCGTTCTACAACTCCATTCCTCATCCCTCTGCCTTTGTGTCCTCAGCCTTGCTGAAGCAGTATGGTTTTCGCGAAGACCTAAGAATTGCCTCTGATTACGACCTCTTTCTGCGTTTGTTTATTGACCGCCGGCGATTTCAGAAAATCGACGTGGCGACGGCGCTGCACAGGCGGGGCGGCGCATCAGGCAATACATTGCTATCTGAAAAAGAAGTCGAACAGATAAAGCGTGAACAGCTCAAGCTTTTTTATCCGCTTGTACGCCTCGCGCAGGGCATGCATCGGCTGCGAAAGAAAGTGATCAAGGCCGGATAGCATGGAGAACGCTAAAAAGTCCGTAGTCGTTGGGCTCTCGGGTGGACTAGGCAACCAGATGTTCCAGTATGCCGCAGGGCGTGCGCTGGCATTGCGATTGGGTGTAGGCCTTGAGCTTGACCTATCCTGGTTCGCGGGTAGAAAAGAAAGGTTATACGCTCTTGGAGCTTTTGCCATCAATGCCAAGACCCGTGGCACAAGAATCTCCTTACCCGACTTTTTGAAAAGATTCGAAAGCCGGGTCTCACGTCGTTGGGCGAGCCGCAGGATGGGGGTGCCCATATACCGGGAGCGGCATTTCCACTTTGATCCCGCATTTCTGGGTATCGATCGGCCGCTCTACTTGGAGGGTTATTGGCAAAGCGAGCGCTATTTTACCGATTTCCGGGCTGAAATTCTGCGGGATTTCTCCCTGTGCGAGCCATTTCCGGCTTCCTGTCTGGCTATAGAAGAACAAATGTTGCGGGCGGAACCCATTTGCGTCCATGTAAGGCGCGGTGATTATGTCAGCAATCCCGTTGCGGCTGAAACCCATGGTCTCTGTTCGCTGGATTATTATCAACGCGGTGTATCGACGCTTGCAGCAGGCTTGGCAAGGCCTCGAGCCTTTATATTTTCCGACGATCCAGATTGGGTACGGGAGCATTTGAAACTTCCGGTGCCCGCGACCATCGTCGACGTCAATTCAGGGCCTCAGGCACACTGGGATTTGCATTTAATGGCTCTTTGCAGGCATTTTGTGATTGCTAACAGCTCGTTGAGCTGGTGGGGGGCTTGGCTGGGAAGGGCTGAAGACAAAAAAGTGATTGCGCCGGCAACATGGTTTCGGGCGTCAGTGCACGATACAAGAGATTTGATTCCAGAAGCCTGGCAACGCATTTAAGCTCCATTTTTGAGAATTGACGCAGTGAAAATTGCCTATGTTATTACGCGCTCTGACGTGATCGGCGGGGCTAGTGTGCATTTGCTGGATTTGGCATTGGGAGCTCAACAAGCGGGGCATGATGTTGTGATCCTGGTGGGTGGCGCGGGCGTTTTTTTGAAAAAAGCACAGCAGCTTGGCCTGCGCTGCGTTGCCTTGAAATATATGGTGCGCGAAATAAACGTCATCAAGGATTACCAGGCTTATCTGGAACTCAGAAAAATATTTCAAGCACTACAACCACAATTGGTGCATGTCCATTCTTCCAAGGCTGGTGTGCTGGGACGATTGGCGGGCCGCCGTTTGGCAATACCCACCATATTTACTGCGCATGGCTGGGCCTTTACTGAAGGAGTTTCTCCAGCTAAACGCAGGGCGTATATTCTCATAGAACGATTGTTGGCGCGCTTTGCAAGCAGAATAATTGCTGTTTCCGACTACGACAGAAACCTTGCCATTAGGGCTGGTGTAGGTAACCGGGATCTAATAGCAACCATTCATAATGGCATGCCAAATCTGCAGCCGGCCATCAATGTCGACAAGAGAACCGGTCCGGTCAGGCTTATCATGGTGGCGCGATTTGATGCGCCGAAGAAGCAGTCTGATTTGTTGAGCGCTTTACGTGGATTACGAAAATACGACTGGGTCGTCGAATTTGTAGGCGATGGTCCAACGCTTATGGACGTGCAGCAGCAGGCAAGAACCATGGGTCTGTCTGATCACGTGGTTTTTTCGGGCGCCTGTGATGATGTGCCCGACCGGCTGCAAAACTCCGATATATTTATTCTGGTGTCCGATTGGGAAGGATTGCCTCTTTCCATCCTGGAGGCCATGCGTGCTGGATTGCCGGTCATTGCATCGAATGTTGGAGGCATTCCCGAGGCGGTATCTGATGGCGTAAACGGTTTGCTGGCGAACCGCCAAGATATGAACGCATTGCGATCAGCCATTGAGCGATTGATTGCCCATCCAGAGGTCCGGATTGAAATGGGCGAGGCGGGTAGACGCAGGTTTGAAAATGAATTTACGTTTGAAAAAATGCTGGCCAGAACGCTTGATGTATATGATTCAACGCTGAAGGCGGCGCATTAATCGAAGGTGCCGCCTTGCTAATGGGCTGTCAGGCAAGGTACATGAATACTGGCTTGAGTGGCAGTCCTCAAGCCGGTTTGAGACGCCCCTTCCCCCGTTCCTGATAAATCAAGTCCACAATTTCATTATTGGCGGTATACCCGTCCACCAGTTCATAAAACAGCTCCCGCGAACGCGGGTAATCCGCTGCGCGAATCGCGGTATCCAGCCCTGCCAGCGACTCTTTCAGTGCTTCCCAGGCCAAGTGTTTTTCGTTGGCGCGCATGATCATGGGGTGGTCGGTGGGTGATACGTTGTCGCCGATCAGCAGTTCTTCATACAATTTCTCGCCTGGGCGCAGCCCCGTGTAGCGGATCTCGATATCGCCATCGATGTTGTCGGGCCGGCGCACGCTCAAGCCCGAAAGCTGGATCATCTTTTCAGCCAGCTCGGCGATTTTTACGGGCTCACCCATGTCCAGCACGAAGACGTCGCCCCCCTGGCCCATGGACCCGGCCTGGATCACCAGCTGGGCGGCTTCCGGTATAGTCATGAAATAGCGGGTGATGTCGGGATGCGTGACAGTGACCGGGCCGCCCTGGCGTATCTGCTGTTTGAATAAAGGTATGACCGAGCCGGAAGAGCCCAGCACATTGCCGAAGCGCACCATGGTGAAACGCGTTTGGTTTGCTACGGAGTCGTTCTGTTTGCCGTATAGAGCCGGCTTTGGTTCCTGGGCCAGCGCCTGCAGTACCAGCTCGGCCATGCGCTTGGTGCCGCCCATCACGTTGGTGGGGCGTACGGCTTTGTCGGTGGATACCAGCACAAAATTGCTGACGCCCGCGCGCAAGGCGGCTTGCGCGGCGTGCAGGGTGCCAAAGGTGTTGTTGACGATGCCTTCGGCGATGTTGTTTTCGACCAGGGGCACATGCTTGTAGGCGGCGGCATGGTACACCGTGTTCACCTTGCAGGCATGCATGACGTCGAACAGGCGGTTGGGGTTGCGCACGGAACCCAGTACGGGCACGACTCGTACCGCCAGTCCGGCGCCGTCGATGTGCGTTTGCAGTTCGCGCTGTATGGCGTACAGACCGAATTCCGAATGCTCGAACAGTACCAGGGTCTTCGGCGTGCTGCGTATGATCTGTCGGCACAGCTCCGAACCGATGGATCCACCCGCTCCCGTCACCATAACGACCTGTTCGTGTATGCAGCGTGCAAACAGCGTCGGATCGGGAGCGACGGGGTCGCGCCCAAGCAGGTCGTCGATGCGCACTTCGCGCAAGGCTTCGACCTTGACGCGGCCGGCGGCCAGGTCCATCAGCCCGGGCAGGGTGCGTACCGGTATGGCGTATGGGGCCAGCCTGTTCATGATTTGATTGCGGCGCGCTCGCGATGCCGAAGGTATCGCCAGCAGTACTTCCTGCGCTCCGGTATCGTGCAGCATGTAGTCGATCTGGTCCGAACAATACACCTGCAGGCCTGCCATGAGGCGGCCGTCCAGGTCCTTGTTGTCGTCCATGAAACCCACGGGCAGCAGTTCGCCGCCCAGGCGCAGGGCTTGCAGCAGTTGGTTGCCTGCGGCCCCTGCGCCGTAGATGATGACGCGCGGGCGTTCCTCCTTGCGTCGGCCGCCGTTGGGTATCAGCGGCAGGGTTTGCTCGCCGAACTGCACGTCGTTGAAGTAATGGCGCATCAATATGCGCAGGCCGCCAATGAACAGCAGGCTGAGCAGCCAATAGATGACGATGGTGGAGCGCGGTACGATGGCCGGCGCGTTGCCGTACAGGTACACGGCGACGGCCAGCAGGGCGGCGGCGGCGGTCACGACTCGGGCAATCGTGGTCAAGGCTTCCGGACCCAGGTAGCGCATTACTGCCCGATACAAGCCATAGCGGATGAATAGCGGGATGGCGGTCAGGGGGGCGGCGGCAAACAGCCAGGCGTGCGCGCCCAGCGGCTGGACGATTCCCGGGTCGCCAAGACGGATGAAGAACGCCAGCCACAGAGCCAGCCATATAAGCAGGATGTCCACGGTGACCTGCAGCATGCGTTTGTTGCGGGGGGAAAGGCCCAGCAGGCGTTCCCGCAGCGCATGGCCGTGAACATGCAAGATGTGCTCACTGTCCATAAGTTTGTCCGATACGGGTGGCTGCTTGCATGACATCGGAAAGAGCCATGCAGGTCTGCATGATGTGGTGGTCTTCCAGGGTGGGATGCACCAGGAACATCAAGGATGTTTCCCCCAGTTCGCGGGCGAACGGCAGCGGCTGGGCAGGGCGCCAGCCCGTGCCGTCGAAGGCTTTTTCCAGATACACCTCCGAGCACGAGCCCTGGTAGCAAGGCACGCCGCGGGCGGTGATCTCCTGGGCGATGCGATCGCGGTCCCAGCCTTCGGCCAGCATGTCGGGTTCGACGAACACGTAGCATTTGTAGGCGGCATGCTGGCAGTGGCTGGGTATCTTCGGCGCGCGCAGCCCGGGCAGTTGCCGTGCCGCATTCCATATGCGGCGGGCATGGGCCAGTCTTTTGGCATGCCAGTCCGGCATGCGCTGCAGCTGGATGCGGCCGATGACGGCCTGGGTCTCCTGCATGCGCCAATTGGTGCCGAAGCTTTCGTGCAGCCAGCGGAAGCCCGGGGGATGCTGGCGTTCGTAGACGGCTTCCCAGCTTTTGCCATGGTCTTTGTGCGACCATATCTTGCCCCACAGCGCCTGGGTATTGGTGGTGACCATGCCGCCTTCGCCGCCCGTGGTCATGATCTTGTCTTGGCAGAAGGACCAGGCGCCGATATGGCCTATGGAACCTACCGGGCGGTTCTTGTAGCGGGCGCCGTGGGCTTGCGCGCAATCTTCGATCACCCATAGGCCATGCAGGTCGGCCAGGGCCATGATGGGATCCATGTCGCAGGGCCAGCCGGCCAGGTGGACGCAGATGATGGCGCGGGTACGGGGCGTAAGAACGGCTGCAATGGTATCGGCGGTGATGTTCTGCGAGTCGCGGTCGACGTCGGCAAACACGGGGATTGCGCCGGCCAGGACGATGCACGACACCGAAGCCAGGAAGGTGCGCGGGGTGACGATGACTTCGTCGCCGGGCCCGATGCCCAGCGCCATCAGGGCGGCTTCCAGGGCTTGGGTGCCGTTGCCCAGCGCCACGGCATGGGCGCAGCCGGCCCAGGCGGCAAATTCCTTTTCGAAATGGCGGCTTTCCTGGCCGGTCCAGTAGTTGACCTTGTTGGACAGCAGGACGTTGCCGACGGCCTGGACTTCCTCGTCGGTGTAAGCGGGCCAGGGGGGAAAAGCAGTATTCAACATGATGTTCAATGCTCTGGTTAAGTGGCCGGCTCAGGCGGGCCGGGCGCGCGCCGGCGTCCCGACGGCCACCATGGCGTCGGGTATGTCGCGGATCACAGTGGCGCCGCTGCCTATGATGCTGTTTCGGCCGATATGAATAAGATGGTTGATGCTGGCGCCAATGCCCACCCAGCTTTGCTGGCCGATGTGGACGCCGCCGCCCAGCCCCGCATTGGGGCCGATGTGTACGAAATCTTCGATCAGGCAGTCGTGTTCGATGATGCAGCCTGTGTTCAGGATGGCGCCGTCGCCTATCCGGGCTCCCACGTTCACCACGGCCTGCGCGAACACGGCGCAGCCGGCGCCTAATTGCGCGTTACGGCTGACGACGGCGGCCGGGTGGACGACGCTCGCCAGGGACGCGCCCGCGTCAATCAGTCGCTGCTGCACCGCCGCCCGTGTCGGGTTGTTGCCGATGCCGACGATCACACCCTGGTAATTGTCGAATTGCGCGAATAACAGCGATGTGTCGCCGGCAATGGGCCAGGGACCGGCATGGGGGCCGGTTCCCGGCCAGGCATCGTCATAGAAATCGATGGCTTGCCATCCGCTGCACTGCGCCGCATCGGCAATGACGCGGCCGTGGCCGCCGGCGCCCACGATGGCCAGGCGTTTCATCGCTCGTTCCCCGTGAACTTGCGCATGGTGGCTTCGCCTTGAGCGCTGACGCCCTTGCGCGTCAGCACCAGCCGCACGGTCATGGCCAATATCTTCATGTCCAGCCAGAAGCTGCGGTTGTCCACGTACCATACGTCCAGCTGAAATCGTTCCGCCCAGTCCACCGCGTTGCGCCCGTTGACCTGCGCCCAGCCCGTCAACCCCGGGCGCACTTCGTGCCGGCGACGCTGGACGTCGTCATAGCGCGGCAGGTACTCCATCAGCAGGGGGCGGGGGCCGACCAGGCTCAGCTCGCCTTTCAGCACGTTCCACAGTTCGGGCAGTTCGTCCAGGCTGGTGGAGCGCAGCCAGCGGCCGAAGGGAGTCAGTCGCTGCGCATCGTCCAGAATTTGTCCATGGGTGTCGACGGCGTCCCGCATGCTGCGGAACTTGAGCATGAGAAAGGGTTTTTCATGCAGGCCGGGGCGTTGCTGCCTGAAGAAAACGGGACGGCCCATATTGATGGCCACCAGTGCGGCCACGCACGCCAGCAGGGGCGACAGCAACAGCAGGGCGGTGGCGGCGGCGACGATGTCGAACAGTCTCTTGATCATGGCGTGATGTCCATTTCGCGCAGCATGGCGGCATTGACCTTGTGCACGTTGTAGCGGTCTTCGGCCATGGCCCGCGACTGGGCGCCCATGGCGGCGGTCAGGCCGGGGTCTGCGTACAGGCTTTCCATGGCCTCTACCAGCCTGTCCACGGACCGGGGCGGTACCAGGTAGCCGTTGCGGCCTTCTTCCACCGTTTGCCGGCAGCCCGGTGCGTCGGTGGTGATGATGGCGCGGCCCATCGCCATGGCTTCCAGCACGGTGCGGGGCGTGCCTTCCCGGTAGGAGGGCAGCACATACACGCTGCTGGCGGCGATGGCGGGCCGCACGTCGTCCAGGCGGCCCAGATAGTCGATGTCGCCGGCCGCGACCCATTCATGCAGTTCGCCATGGGCGATGGCATCGGGGTTGTCGTCTATCCAGCCGGCCAGGCTGAAGGTGCATTCGGGATGCGCCGCCCGCATGCGCGCCGCCGCCGCGGCGTACTCGCGCACGCCCTTGTCGCCCAGCAGCCGGGCGATCAGCAGGAAATGCGGCGCCTTGGGTAGCGGCGCGACCTGGTAGCGGTTCAGGTCGACGCCGGATCCGTTCACAATATGGGTGATCTGGCCGGGATGCAGGATCTTCAGGCCGCGGAACAGGGCTTCGTCGTCGGGGTTCTGGAAAAAGGCCTTATGGGCTTTCTTCAGCCCTTGGCGATACAGTGTCTTCGCAACGTTGCGCAGCGTGCCGCGGCGGTCTTTCGCCTGGTCGTCGCCCTGGAAGGCGTAGCCCAGGCCGGTGATCAGGGCATAGCGTTGCGGCACCCCCGCCAGCCATCCCGCCAGGGTGCCATAGATGACGGGCTTGATGGTGTAGGCCAGGGTGTAGTGCGGGCGCAGGCGGCGCATCAGGCGCCACAGGCGGAGCAGGCTGCGCAGATCCTTGGCGGGATTCATGCCGGTGCGCTGCAGCGGAATATCATGCGGAGTCATGCCGCGCGCCCGCAGCGCCTGATGCATGGCCGACCGGCTATCCAGGCCCGGGGCGGCAACATGCACGTCCAGACCCTGGGCCTGCAAGGCGTCCAGCAGCGCTCCCCTGAATTGCAGGATCGAGTCGGGAAAGCCGGCAATCAACAAGAATCTCATGGCTTCACCATGCCGGAGTGGGGCACATGCCGTGCCATGGGGGCGTAAGGCTGCGGCTTGTGCCGCGCCACGGGTTGGCGCGTTCGGCCCAGCACCGAAATGAACAGATAGATCAATAGGGGGGCGAACATCCATTTTTGCCTGACGGCGATGCCCAGGTTGGCCGTGGTAATGGCCAGGATCAGCCAGGTCAGCAGGCAGTAAAGCCACATGAAGGCCCGGTTGCCCATCAGCTTGTGGCGACGGCGCTTGATGATCTGGCTGCAGCCGGCCACTGCCAGGAAGATCAGCACCACATTGTCCATCGAGGCCGCCAGGCCGAAGACGCTGCCCGCTTCGTAGGGCAGCGGCCGGAACAGATAGCTGAACAGCTGCAGGGGCAGGCTCATCGATGCGATGTCCACGCTGCTTCCGCCCTGGGTGTTGAGGGACTGGCGCTGCTCGACATAGCTCATGATGTCGTCGGCGCCGCTGGCGTCGCCCAGGCCGGCGTAGGTCAGGGCAAAGGGCACCATGGCGGCGGTGGCGGCCAGGGCCGCCGTGCCCAGGAAAATACGCTGGCCCAGCGGCAGGCGCCGCTGCAGCACCAGGGATCCGGCCAGGGCAATGACCATGATGCCGGCGATATGGGGCCGGACCAGCGCCATGATGAAGATGGACGCCGCCAGCAGGACGACCCGGCGGCCCATGTTCAGCGTGGCGTAAAGCGCCAGCGCGGCGGCCATGAAGGCCAGCGCGTCCTTGCCCAGGGCCGATGACCAGAAGCTGATGGAGGGCAGCAGCACGATCAGGGTGGCGAAGCGGCGCAGCAGCCTGGCCTTGTTTGCCGTAGCGGCCTGCAGGCAGGCGTCGAAGGCGATCAGGCCGATGGCGCCGAAGATGTTGAACAACAGGCAGGCGCCCAGAAACGAGAGATTCAGGCCCGTGACGAACAGCGTGGCGATGTTGACGACGGCACCGGTGCCGAAGGGGGCCATGAATTCGCCCTGCTGCGCCTTCAGGTAATAGACCAGGGCGTCGGCGCCGTTCTGAATGGCATAGATGGAATAAGCCAGGCAGAACAGAGAATGCCAGGCATACAGCAGCATGGCGCGGCCTCTGCCAACGCCGAGCATGCGGCCGGCCTTGAAGGCCAGCAGAAGGCCCAGCATGTTGACCAGTACGGCGCTGGCCAGTTGCAGGGGGGAGCCGATCAATTCCATGACGGGCCCTAGCCTTGGACGAGGGGACGCATGGCGTCGGGGGACAGGCGGTTCTTGACGATGCGGAACTTGCCGCTGGCCTCGCGCGGAATGTGGTCCACCACATTCAGCTCGATGCGCATGCCCTGGCCCAGCCTTAGGGATAATGCATGCAGGAAGTTCTGGCGCTGCTCCGGCGTGAAGCGCGGGTTCGCCATCACGGCCACGTTGACGGCGTCGGGCGCTTCCTGGACGATCTGGAAGCAGATGATGCCTTCGGCGTCCTTGGTGCTGTTGCTGATGTTGCCCAGGTTGACCTTGCCGTTTTGGGGCGACCAGATGAAATCGGCGGTACGCCCCTCGATGTGCTTGACCACCGGAAAGCAGGATCCGCAGGGGCAGCGGTAATCGTCCGGTGCCAGGCTGATGCGGTCGCCGATGCGGTAGCGGATCAGGGGCGTGCCGCGCGTGGTGAACGAGGTCACCAGGATCTCGCCTTCGCGCGCGGGTTGCATGGCCTCGTCCACCACTTCGAAGACGCCTGTCAACGGGTGGATGTGCAAAGACCCTTCAGGGCATTCCAGAATGAAGGGAGCGCCTTCCGAGGCGGCGTACTGGTCCACCACGCGGCAGCCCAGCACGGCCGGGATCAGTTCCCGATGCACGGGCAGGACGGTTTCGGCGGTGGGGAAAAAGGTGTCGACCTTGCCGTTGTAGCGCAGGCCGCGCTCCTCCGCCATGGCGCACAGGTCCAGCACGCTGGATGGAAAGCCCACGATGTAGTCCGGCTGGAAATCCTGCAGTGCCCGCCAATAGGCATCGAAATATTGCGAGCCGATATGGAAGGTCGAGAAAAAGCGGATCTTGTTGATGTGGTCGTCACGCCAGATGCGTCCGGATGCCAGGTCGGCGGGCCGCAGCAGGCTTTTGCCGCTGAACCACGCCACCCTGCAGCCCAGTTTGTAGCCGTAGCGTGAACGGAAGTGATCCTTCAGGGCGAAGCGCTCCTGCATGTCCTCCGGGTGATAGATCACTTTCATGGAGGCGCCTGTTGTGCCTCCGGTCAGGCTGACGATGCCTTCGTGTTCCTCGATCGTGCGGATCTGGTCCATATGGGCCAGCAATTGCTCTTTCTCCAGGATGGGAAACTCATGCAGCGCCTTGCCGCGATATGGCGCATACCAGGGCGATTTTTCGGTGGCCCATTGCAGGAACAGGGCTTGCCGCCTGGCAGCCTCCCTGGCGATTTCATCGGCTCCGGCCTGTTCGAAATCGCGGTAGTAGCGTTGATAGGCCTTGTACTTGCCTTGATGCCGCTGCCGGTACAAATGCGTGTTGTATACGCTGATGCCGGCATCCTGTATGGCGACCGGCGCGTATTTCAAGATAAATTCTTTAAGTGCCATCGTTCACCTTTGGATCAATAGGGCAGCGCCATGGCTGTCTGGTAAAGGGATTCGTACTGGTCGACCGCATGGTCCAGCGTGTAGTGGTCGGCAATGCGTCGCCGGGCGCGGGCGCCCATGGCGTGCAGTTGGGCGGCGTCCAGGTCGGCCATGTCTATCATGGCCTGCGCCAGGGCCGGCACGTCGCCCGCGGGAACGACCCGGCCGCCCTGGCCCAGCAGAAGCCGGGCATCGCCGACGTCCGTGGTGATGCAAGGCAGCCCCACGCTCATGGCCTCGCCCAGCGCGTTGGGGAAACCTTCGGTGCGCGAGTGCAGACAGAAGACGTCCATGGCGCTGAGGCAGTCGGCCACGTCGCCGCGCTGGCCCAGCAGCAGGAAGCGCTCTGGGTGCATGGTGGCGGCGATCTGGCTGGCCAGGGCCGGGTTGTCCCGCGTCAGGTCGCGCCCCACCAGCATGAAGTACAGCCCGCGCCGTTGCCGCATGGCGGCGTTGGCCGCCTGCACGAAGCTGTGATGGTCCTTGGCCGCGCTGTAGCGGCCAAGCGAACCGATGACCAGGCTGTCCGGAGGGATGCCCAGTTCGCGCCGCAGCCTGCGGCGGCCGGTGTCTGAATAGGTGAAGGCATCCGGGTCGTAGCCGTTGTGGATGACTTCCATGCGCGTTCGGTCATAGCCGGCACGGGCATGGACTTCCAGGGCGGAATCCGCCACGCAGACGATGCGCCAGGGCAGATGGCGGGACGCGATGGCGCAGCTTCGCCTGACGGCCCGCTTCAGGCGCGTCCCGCCGGATTCGAAGTGGGAGTTCCGGATGCCCCACAGGATGCGCCTGATGCCCAGCCGGCGGCCCGCGAGGCCGCCCAGCAGGTCGGCGTAGTACATCCAGCACTGCAGTACGTCGGGCCGGTTGGTCCGCAGCGCCCGCTTCAATCTTGCATAGGTGCGCGGCGCATCCCAGAGCGACTTCATTCCCAGGGCGGTGACCGGAATGCCCTGTTCTTCCAGCCGGGCGCCCAGCGTGCCTTTGCTGGTCAAGGAGATTACCCGGTGCGCATACTGCGGATCGTCCCGGTGGGCTTCGATCAGGCGCAGCAGGAAGCGTTCGGCGCCGCCCACGTCCAGGCCGACGATGACATGAGTGATGTGGATGGGCGTCTTCATGCGTGTTGCCCTTGCAGCCAGGATTGAAAGGCAAGAATGCACCACAGCCGCTGCGAGTGATCTTGATGGCCGGCCTGGTGCTGGCGCCAGGCGCGCTGGACGGGTTCGGCATTCAGGTAGCCTTCGCGCGCCAGCCGTGCCGGGTCCAGCAGCGCCTGCGCCCAGTCGCGCAAGGGGCCGCGCAGCCAGTCGGCCAGGGGCACCGAAAAACCTTTCTTGGGGCGGTCCATCAGCGTCTGCGGCACGTGCCGGTACAGCAGCTGGCGCAAGGGCCATTTCCCTTCGCCGGCGCGGATCTTCCACTCCAGCGGCATGCGCCAGGCCAGTTCGACAACGTGGTGATCCAGCATGGGCACGCGCACTTCCAGGCTGTATGCCATGGCGGCCCGGTCCACTTTCACCAGAATGTCGTCGGGCATGTACATGGCGGCGTTGGCAGCCATCATGTCATGCTCGAAGCTGTCCGTGCGGGGCACGGCGCCGGGCGCCGTCAGCGGTGTGGGCGCTTCGGACGCATCTCGCACCAGCGCGCCCGGATCGGACCAGTGGCTGCTGAGCTGGCGAAAGAAATCGCCTTGATCGGGTGATGACAGCAGGGTCGACAGCTTGTGCAGCTTGTCGGCGTTCATCCCCCGCGCCAGGCGCCCCGACGATGCCCGCCGCAGTCCATTGAGCACCGAGTCCCAATGCGCGGGCGCCACGCCGTTCAGCAGCGATGCCGCCAGCCGGCGCAGCGGTTTGGGCACGCCTTGTATGCGGCGCCACAGCTTGGGCGCGAAGCGGAAGGTGTTGTAGCCCCCGAAGAGCTCGTCGCCGCCGTCGCCGCTTAACGCAACGGTGACATGCTTGCGGGTCAGCTGGCTGACCAGCAGCGTGGGGATTTGCGAACTGTCGGCGAAGGGCTCGTCGTAGATATGAGGCAGCGCTGGAATAAGGGCCAGCGCATCGTTGGGCCGCAGGACCACGTCCGTGTGTTCGGTGCCCAGGTGTCGGGCGATGGCGGCCGCATGCGGCGCCTCGTTGTAGCGCTCATCGTCGAAGCCGATGGTGAAGGTGCGCACGGGCGTGGTGCTCTGCGCCTGCATCAACGCCACGATGGTGCTGCTGTCGATGCCGCCGCTCAGGAAGGCGCCCAGTGGGACGTCGGACAGCATCTGGCTGCGCACGCTCAGCGACAGTTGCCGTTCCAGTGCGTCCACGGCTTCGTCGGGCGTGCCTTCGAAAGGACGGCGCAGGCCCGAGGCAACGGTTTCAGCAATGGTCCAGTAGGGAATGGGCTGGGCGGCGCGCGCTTTGTCGGGATTGGCCAGGTCCAGCGCCAGCCAGTGGCCGGCCGGCAGCTTGTGCATGCCCTGGTAGATGCTGTGCGGGGCGCAGATGTAGCCGTGCCGCATGAACGAGGCCAGCGCCTGCCTGTCCACGTCGGCCTGGAAGGCTGGGTGCCGTCGCAGCGCCTTGAGCTCGGAGCCGAACAGCAGTACGCCGTTCTGCCAGCCCCAGTACAGGGGCTTCTCGCCGAGGCGGTCGCGCGCCAGGAAGAGCCGCCTGGTTTGCCTATCCCATACGGCCAGGGCGAACATGCCGGTGGTTGACGTCAGCGTTCTCTGTACGCCCCAGGCACTGATGCAGGCCAGCAGGGTTTCCGTGTCGGAGTGGCCGCGCCAATGGGGGGCGCGGCCTTCCGCGTCCAGTTGTCGGCGCAGATTCAGGTGGTTGTAGATCTCGCCGTTGAAGGCAATGACATGGCGCTGCTCGGACGACAGCATGGGCTGGTGCCCGGCTGAAGACAGCTCCAGCACGGATAGCCGGCGATGCGCCAGGGCCAGGCCGCAGGACTCATCCGCCCAGACGCCCGCGTCGTCCGGCCCGCGATGCGTCAGCGCATCGGCCATATGGCGGGCGGTGCTGTGCAGTGATCCGCTTGCGGTCGGCGTATGGAAGCCGGTCAGGCCGCACATGGTAGTCCTTGGGTATGTGTCATGGGGATAGGCCCGCGATGGCGCGGGGAAGCAAAAGCGGCAAATAGGTTTCCACCACCCGGTCGGCGCTGAAATCGTCCGCGCGCCGCCGGACGTCGGGCGGATGCGGATCCGTCAGGGTCGCATCAATGGCCTGCGCCAGGGCGGCGGGATCGCCTACGGGAACAAGCCTGCCCCAGCGGCCATTGCCCAGGATTTCCTCCGGGCCGCTGGGGCAGGCGGTGCTGACGACGGGCGCGCCGCAGGCCATGGCTTCGACCAGCACATTGCCGAAGCCTTCCCAGCGCGAGCTCAGCACGAAGGCGCCGGCGCGTCCCATCCAGGTGTAGGGATTGGCCTGGAAACCCGCCAGCAGGATGTCGTCTTTGCACGGCAATGCGCCGATCTGCGCTTCCAGCGCCTGGCGCTGTCCGCCTTCTCCCAGTATGGCCAGCCGCAGCGGGCGCCGCGCGCGCAGCAGGGCGAAGGCGCGGATCAGGGTCGGAAAATCCTTCTCGGGGCTGAGCCGGCCCGCTGCGACGATCACGGGTGGCGCCTCCGGGACGAACCAGGGATGCTCCAGCGGTTCCAGGCTCTTGGCGGCCAACGCCGCGGTGTCGATGGGGTTGTGGCGCGTATGGATGCGCTGGGGGGCGCAGCCCAGCCTGCGTGCCAGATCCTGGGCGACGCCGTCGGAGACGGCGATGATGGCATCGGCGCGCGCATAAGCGGGGCGCATCAGCCAGGGCAGGCACCATGCCATGCCCCGGTGCGAGTCCGACAGCAGCTGGCTCAGATTGGCGTGTTCGGTCAGGACCAGGCGCGTCGGCACCTTGGCGATCCGGCAGGCCCAGCTGGCGATGACATTGACGTAGTTCATGGCCGACACCAGGGTGGCGGGGCGCTCCTGGCGCAGGTAGCGCGCCAGCGGCTGCAGGGTTTGACGCGTGCGGGGCGCATTCAGGTTGACGATGCGCACCCTGGGCGATACATCGTCCAGATAGACGCCGGCCTTGCGGGCGAGCACCAGGTCTACGTCCAGCCCCTTGGCCGCCAGGCCGTTGGCCAGCGACACCATGACGCGTTCCGCGCCGCCGCCGTGCAGCGAGGGGATGAACAGGGCCAGCTTGCCGCTGATCACGGGGTGGGCCGTGGCGCCCTGCGCGCTCATCATTGCCGCGGTGGACTCAGACATGGATTGCATGGCGAAAGTCTCTATCCAGCGCCTGGCGCACAGGCGCCAGTTGCGCGGGAGTCTGGCGCAGCATGGCGGCGATGATGTCCCGCACCGGGTGCTGCGTGAACTCGGCGAGGGGAATGCAGGCCTCCCGCTTGCCGCAGTAAGTGAACAACTGCAGGACCTTGGGATCCCACTCGAAGCCGATGACGGGCACGTCCTGGGCCATGGCCGCCACCGTGGCATGCATGCGGTAGGCGGCCAGCGCCTTGTAGCTGCCTATGCGCTGCATCAGGTCGCCGGGCGAGTCGATGGCCGTGCATACCGACAAGCCCGGATACTTGGGCGACAGCGCTTGCCAGACGGCGTGCGCAAAATCGTTGTCGACGCCTGAGCCGTTGGAGATCAGCTCTATGTGTTCGGCGCCGATTTGCCCGGCCAGCGTGCCGATCAGGGCGTCCCACCATTTCAGGGCATACTGCATGTCGGCCATGGGATGCTCGGGGATCACCGCTTGCAGGACCGAGGGCGCGATGACGCCCAGGCCTACCGTATTGGTTTGCGCCGCCAGGGTGTCGCTGCGCGTCAGGTACAGTCCGGTGTCGACGCCGCACATGATCTTTGGATGGACGGCTTCTCCGCCGATGTCCTTGATCAGTTCGTAGGTGTTGCCGTCGCGGCAGACCACGCAGGCCACGGCCGCGGATTGCAGGATACGCGCCGTTATCTTGCGGCCCAGCCGGCTGTAGCGCCTGCCCGCGCCGACCGAGAACAGCTTGACGGGCACGCCATGGCGCTCGCACTGCTGGACGATGCGCAGGATGAGCAGCGGAAAGTTCAGGTAGTTGTCCATCAGCAGGTTGCCGCCGCCGATCACCACCTGCCGGTAGCGCGCCACCTGGTAGCCGGCCGCGATGCGCCGATAGCGGGTGAAGTAGAACAGCAGCGCGATGGCGTAATTGACCAAGGCGATGCGCAGCAGGGAATGCCATATGCGCTGCGGCCAGGACGGCGCACGCGGCGCTGTGCCGGTGGCGGGCGGATTGCCTGGATTGGACGGGGCCGCGGCTGGAGCCGGCGTCCCCCCGTAGAAGTCCCGAAACGCCGCCGCAACGCCATGCTCGGCGCACAGCTTTTCAATGGCCAGCTTGATGATGCCGTCGCCGACATTCCTGGATGCGTATTCGCCGATGAACAGAGTCTGCTTCATGGCGTCATTCCCCCGCGGTGTGCCTGCGGAACGGCTCATGTCTCGGTCTCCTGGATTTTTCCTGTATTGCGCTGGAACCAGGCTTGCAGTTTTTCCTTCAGGAACATGTGGCCTGCGACGCCGGCCAGATGGCTAAGCAATAGGTAAAGGGCGCCAAAGCAGAATCCGCCCGCCAGCGCATGCCAGCTTGGGGTCAATGCGGCGGTGTGCATCAGCCAGGCGGTGGCGCCGGCGCAGACGGCGGCCACTGCGATGGGTTCGAACAAGTCCAGCAACTGGGCGCGCCAGCTGTAGCCTATCTGGGTGGCGGAGCAGTGCATGTAGTAAAGGCTGGACAGCGCGACGGCGATGATCTGGCCCGTCACGATGCCGATGAGTCCGAAGGGGATCGAGGCGGCCAGAAGCACCAGGTGTATGGCCTTCTTGCTCATGCCGGTGTACAGCACCAGATCGGTCCTGCCCAGCACTTTCAGCATGTTGAAATTGACCGTATGGATGGGCAGCAGCATGCCGGCGATGCACAGCAGCTGCAGATACGGCACGGCCGGCGCCCAGCGGGCATCGAAGGCAATCCTGAACAGGGGCTCGGCCAGGACGGTGATCAGCAGCAGGGCGGGCGCCATGATGTAGAACAACAGCTGCAGCACGATGCGGTACATGCGGCGCAGGCCCTCCAGGTCGTCCTGAAGTTGCGCCATGGCCGGGTACGTGGCCTGCTGCACGGCGCTGTTCAGCTGATCCACGATCAGGTCGCGTATGCGCTTGGCAAAGTAATACAGGCCCGTCGCCTCGGCGCTGAACACGCGGCCGATGACCAGTACGTAGGAATTTTCATAGAGCACGTTCAAGGTGCTTTCCAGCGTCAGTTTCGAACCGAAGCTGAACATCTGACGGAAAGACCGGGCGCTGAAAGCCAGGCTGGGCCGCCAGCTGCCGCCCAGCCAGAGCAGGGCGGTGGATACGGCGGCGGCGATCATGAACTGTGCCACCAGGCTCCATACACCCAGGCCGGCATAGGCCATGAGCACGGCAACGGCGCCCGCGGCAATGGTGGCGGTGGAATTGATGCGCATCAGCGACTTGAAATCCATGGCCCGGTTCAGCAGCGCCAGTTGCACCACCTTGAATGCATTGATGAACAGCACGAGTCCGATGACGCGAATCAGCGGAATCAGTTCCGCCTGCTCGTAAAAGCGGGCCACCCAGGGCGCCGCCAGGTAAAGCGCCGCATAGATCAGCACGCTGAAGACAAGATTGGTGACAAACGCCGTCGATAGGTCGATGTCCTGGAGCTGCTTTTGACGAATGATGGCTTGTCCGAAGCCCGAGACCATCAGGACATCGGCCAGTGCATAGCAGATGGCGATCATGGCCATCAGGCCGAAGGCATCGGGCGTCAGGAAGCGCGCCAGGAACAGGGTGAAGACCACCGAGGCGCCGCGGCTGACCACCATATTGGCCAGGTTCCATGCGATGCCGTGGCCGACTTGTTTGCCCAGGGTGCTCACCGTTCAGCCATCCTTCGAACCGTACTCATAGTGGGTATACCGATAGCTGCCGTACTTGCCGCCATAGCGGCGGCTGGAAGCGGCAAGATCGTTGAAGATCACGCCGTTGATTCTTGCGCCCGACTGGCGCAGGCGTTTTGCCGATTCCTCCAATTCGCCCAAGGTGGTGACCTCGGCGCGGGCCAGCAGGAAGACGGCTCCGGCATGCGAGGCCAGCGCCATCGCGTCGGACACGGCCAATATCGGCGTCGTGTCCAGCAGCACGAAGTCGTAGCGGCTGGACAAGGCCTCGAGCGCCTTGGGCGCGGCCGGTGAAAGCAATAGTTCGGCCGGATTCGGCGGCAGCACGCCTGTCGTGATCAGGTCTACATTGGGCAGGACGCTGGGCCGTATGGCCTCTTCCGGGGAAATCGCGCCGCTGATCAGTTCGCTGACGCCCTTGGCGCGTTGCAGCCCGAAGTATTGATGGATATAGCCCTTGCGCAGATCGGCGTCCACGAGCAGCACGCGTTTTCCGGCGGCGCCCAGCACGGCGGCGAAATTGACGCTGGTGAACGACTTGCCGATGCCTGGCGTGGGTCCGCTGAACAGCACGATGTTGTTGGGCGCATCCAGCATGCCGAACTGCAACGCTGTTCTCAGGCTGCGCAGGCTTTCGATGGCGGGGTCGCCCGGCGCGGTGCTGGCCAGCACGTGATTGCCGGGGCGCCGTTCCATGATCAGGCGGTGTAGCGTCGTCTGGCCGGCGGTGTGCGGCACCGTGGCGAATACATTCAATCCCAGTACCGATTCGATGTCGGCGGGATCTTTGACGCCGGGGCGCATCATATTGCGCAGGAACGCCGTGCCCACGCCCAGCATCAGCCCCAGCAGCAAGGCCACCGACAGCACCAGGGGCTTGTTCGGCTGTATGGGCCGGGTCGGGACGACGGCGGTGTCGACGACACGCACGTTGCCGATCTTGCCTTCCTTGACTAGCCGCAGCTGCTGCGCGCTGTTGAGCAGGTTGACGTAGAGCTCGCCGTTGACTTTCACATCCTGCATCAGCGTCAGCAATTGCTGCTCCATGTCGGGCAGGGTGCTGATTTTCTTGGACAGCTCGGCGATTTCCTTCTTGACCGCCGCAATCTGCCTGTCCAGGACCTGCATGGTCGGATGGGCTGCGGTATACAGGGCCGCCTGCTCGCGGCGCTTCTGTTCCAGGGTGAAAAGCTGCGCCTTCAACTGGACCGAGGTATTCAGCGACAAGGAGCCTTCCGTGCCCAGGTCGAAGGTGCCGTGCTTGTCGCGGAATGCCGTATAGCGGTCGGCGGCCTCGTCCATCTTGGTTTTCAGCTCGGGCAGGAAATCGTCCAGGAAGGTCAGCGATTTCTCCGCTTCGGCGGCCTTGCGCTGGATATTCTGGTTGACGTAGGCTTGGCCGATGGCGTTCAGGATATTCGTGATGCGCCGCGGGTCGGTTCCGGCCATGACGGCGGACAATACGCCTGACTGTTTGCCTTTTTCGGATACGTCCAGCGCGTTCTGCAGATTTTTTATCATCGAGATGCGCGATTGCCGGACCACAATGAAGCGGGCTCCCGGTTTTGCGCTCAAGGCGGCGATCCGGATCTGGGCGGGGGCGCCCTGCAATTCAAAACTCACCAGTTCGCCCGTTGCGCCTTGCGCCAGTTCCGACCCATCGGGCCCGTGCAGGGTGTAGCCGTTTTCGGTGGCGATCAGCGTCAATTGGGTGCCTTCCAGCTCGGCGGGCATGTCCAGCCGGTCGAGCCGGATGGACTCCGTGCCCCACACATAGCCGTCCAGGCCCAGGAAGCCGGGCTCCGACAGTTCCGTTGCGCGCGAGGACAGCCATCGCCCCACGAAGGGCAGGTAATCGGGACGGGCGCTCAGGTGCAGCCTGAGGTTGTCCACGGCTTGGCCGACCACCAGCCGCGACCGGAGAATCTCGATCTCGGCCGAGGCGGGCGACTGCACATTGAATAAAGCGGCCATCTCGCCGAGCGCGTCGCTGGTCGGGCCGTCGTTCTGCTCCACCTGTATCAGGCTGTCGGCCTGGTACACCGGCTGCTTCAGGAAGGCGTACAGGGCTCCGAAGAAAAGGACGATGGCGGTAATGCCCGCGATCAGCCAACGGGCTTCGATCACGATGTCGAGCAGGCCGAGCAGGTTGACGTCGTCCCTGTCCTGGTGATCTGCGAGGCTGGGCTGCATGTCGTTGTCAGATATGGTCATCTTGTTTTTGAGTCTTCACCCGATTTGGCGGATACGCTGTACCCAGTGGTCGACGCCGCGCTCGATGGCGGCATGGGCTTGTTCGAACGCCTCGCGCGGCTTCCGATAGGGGTCGGCAACATCGAAACGCTGGCCTTCCGCCAACTCGCCCAGGCAGCGTATCTTGCCGCGCGCCAAGGGATAGCGGGTCGCCAGTTCGCGCTGCTGATCGCTTTCCATCACGAGGATCAGGTCGGCGCCTATGCACATGGCCCGCGTGATCTGCTGCGCGCGATGCGTCGACAGGTCCAGGCCGTGCTGTTGGGCGACGTCTTGCGCCGTGCTGTCGGCGGGGTGGCCGACCAGCGCGGCCAGGCCTGCGGAATGCACGGCCTTGTCCGGGAAGTGCCGCTTGAGCAGCGCTTCGGCCAGAGGGCTTCGGCAGATATTGCCGACGCATACGAGCAGGATGCTGTGCATGGTCATGATCGTCTTACTTCGTCGTGTTGCGGGTATTGATGAACAGCGTGTTGTAGCTGGGGAGCAGGTTGTTGATGAAGCGGCTCCATCGCACCACCGGCGCCGGGTCTATGTAGACCACGTCCCTGGGCTGCAGCTGGAAGTCATTGGCCAGGACGAAAGAGGCCGGCGAACTGGCATCCAGGTGATAGATTTCGGGCAGCGCATCTTCGCCGCCCATCTCGACCGGCAGTTTACGCACCACATAGATCTGGCTGGGGTCGGAGGTCCAGGGATCGGGGCCGGCGGCTTCGCCCAAGGCCTCGGTCAAAGACAGGCGTCCGTCATGCAGCGGCAGCGCACGGGGCAGCCGCACTTCGCCCATCAGGAATACCTGCGACTCGACCCGGTTGCGAACGCGCAGCAGATCGCCGTTGGCCAGCAGGATGCGATTGGGATTGACCCCCTGGCGGGTCAGCCTGGGCAGGTTGATCTGTATGGTTTTATCGTTGCGGGTCAGTGCGATGGACGAGCGGTCCGCTTCCTCGCTGAAGCCGCCCGCGCGGTTGATGGCTTCCGGCAGGGTCATGGGAATGTCATCCAGCGTTTGCAATCCGGGCGCACGTACTTCGCCGTCCACGTAGATGCGGCCGTTGCGGTAGGCCTGTATCCGCACGGTGATCTGGGGATCTTGCACGTACTTGGAAAGGCGCCGCGTCAGCAGTTCGCGCGCTTCGTTTTCGGTCAGCCCGGCAATCTTGATCGGACCGATGAAGGGAAACTGTATGGTGCCGTCGGGATTGACGTTGTAGCCATTACCGACATCGGCCTGGCTGGTGGAACCCATGCTTCGATTGGAGGTGGCGGGTGTCATGCCCAGTTCCGGATGGCCCCAGACGACGATGTTGACGACATCGCTGCGTCCGATCCGGTAGGCCTTGCGTGTTCCGAACAACCGCTTCACTTCCTTGCTGATGCCCTTGCCCGACGCCTTGCGTTGCTGGGCGATCAGCGCGGGTGTGATGGGGGTCAGCGTGCCGGTGGGAGCGGCATCCTCTGTGGTGTTGCCGTACTGGGTTTTTGCGCCCATGCGCATGCCCGGCGCCATGGAGCAGGCCGAAAGCAGGCAAGCGATGGCCAGGATAGCAATCGTCGGCCGCATTCTGCCGAAAACGGTCAGGGAATGTGGCGGAATCAAAGTCGTCATCAAGTTCTTTTTCTTAAAATCTTCAAAAGGAAAAACGGGGCCAAGCAAAGGGAAGGCAATAGCTACCGCAGTGGATGTACCATGTAGCGACATCCCGAGTTCATGGGCGTAACCCGGGTGGCGACCGGGTCGCAGGCGCCGGCTTCACATTTGCCGACGCAAAGAAAATCAGGCCAGCGTCGAGGGTCGAGCCTGAATTTGGTGCATTGCTGCCGACCTAGCAGCGCCACTGCTTGTATTCCCGAACGACGCTCACCTTTGTTTCGGGTGGAGCAGCGAGCTCATTGCTCTGTTGTTCCGCATCCGTATTGTCTGGACGGGTCCGGTACTGGGTAGAGGTGGGCCAGCTTCATACAGGACACCAACCAGGTAAGCGGATTATTGTGCGTTGGCAGCTGCGCTTGACACCTAGGGCCTGGATTTTCACTGGACATTTCGACTCTCCTCATTGTTGCCACTCCGCCAAAAGCCGGAGGACAAAAGCCAATTTATCACCGGCCTTCGACCCACCCGTAACAAACAGCATGCATTTACAACGAGAAATCCCACCGGTCAGGTGGGATCGAATAAATACACTTGTGACGGTATTTTTTGGGTATGTGACAGGTCGATGAACGACCCAGGCGAGTTTGTTACTTAAATCAGGGTTACACCGTCTTCATGTGACACTAACTGTATGGTATTCTGGTAAAAAGAAACCATATGTCACGCTTTGAAGAAAACGTGTCATATAGCTTTCAAGTATGCGCCCGTTCCAGACGGCCCGGACGTTGCGTATTGTTGCGCAAGCTATGCTTTGGTAGTTGCACGCGCATTTTTGCTTTTTCCCAGGAGGCCAGCCATGCTGATTGCCTACAAGACGCACCTCGGTTCCGTTTACTCAGAACTCAAGGAAGCCATGCGCGCGCAACTTTTGCGTTTATCGCTCCATTTCCTGGCTGGTATCCTGCTGAGCCTGTTCCTGCTTCCGGAAGGCGCCGCCATTGTCTTTGCAGCGACCGTTGCGGTCGCGGTCGCCAAGGGCTTCTACGATTACCTGAATCGTGGCGTCAATGTTCTCGCCTGTATTTGCATGGTGCTGGGCGCCATGTCTGTCTTACTGGCAACTGCTTAGACGCTCGCGATCAATCCTCCGTCCACTCTGACGACCGAACCCGTAATATAAGAGGCCTGCCGGCTGGCCAGGAATGCCGCCGCCGCGCCGTACTCCGACGGCTTTCCGTAGCGCTTCACGGGTATCGTTCCCACGCTTTCCTCTCTTACGCTTTCCACGCTGCGATTCTCGCGGGCGGCCTTGGCTTCGTCCAGGGCAACGATGCGGCCGGTGGCGATGCGGCCTGGAACCAGCACATTGCTGGTGACGCCTTTCGGTCCGACTTCGCGCGCCAGCGTTTTCGACCAGCCCACCAGCGCGCTGCGCAATGAATTGGACAGGCCCAGGTTGGCGATGGGCGCGATGACGCCGGACGATGCGCTGGTGATGACGCGTCCCCAGCCTGTTTCCAGCATATGCGGCAGCACCAGGTCGGTCATGCCGATTACGGACAGCACCATCTCGCGGAAGTGCTTGTCCCACACGGCCAGGTCCACATTCCGCAGCAGGCTGGGCGGTGGGCCGCCGGTGTTGTTGCACAGGATGTCGACGGGGCCGGCGGCCTTGACCACGTCGGCATGCCATTGCTGAAACTGGTCGACGCGGCCCAGATCCCATTGTTTGCCGATGGCCTGGCCGCCCGCCGCCTCGATGGCCTTGCAGGTTTTCTGCAGCAGCTCCTCGTTGAGGTCGCACACCACCACGGTGGCGCCTTCGGCGGCCAGTGCCAGCGCGATGGCGCCGCCCAGGCCGCCGCCCGCGCCGTGTACCAGGGCGGTCTTATTGTTCAATCCGAAATCCATGTTTGCTTGCCTTGTTCCTTTGCTCTTGTTTCAGGTGCCCACGCACAGGGGCGCCCGCATTTTGCGCAGCAGGGCCACGGCGCTTTGCGCGGTGATGCGGCCGGTTTTGGGGTTTTCCGATGGAATGTTCTGGATTTCCATGGAGAGCAGCGCGGAATCGGAGACCACTTCGATGCGATGGGTGTTTCGCTCCAGGCTGGGGTCGGCCCATACCTCGAGTACGGTCTTGTCGGGGCCGACACCCGCCAGCGATACGCTGACGGCAACATTCAGGTTGGCGGGGAAGCCGGCCGCGGCCTCGCGGGCGGTGCCCGAGAAGATCAGCGTGGGTTCGGTCAGTTTCATGACGTCGATGCCTTTCTGCTCAAGAAACGGGGCGCCGACGAAGCCGCGCGTAGGCTTGCGCGAGGTCATCTTGACCGATTGTATGTTCCCTTCGGCGGCGCCCAGCAGGGCATCCAGGCCCAGAATGGCGCCCGACGGCACCAGTATCTGGCCTTTGTGCCGCTTGGCCAGGTCCACCAGTTCCGCATGCGCCAGCAGGGCGCCGCTGCTTAGCGTGATGACTTTCTTTCCGGCCTTCAGGACCGGGGTGGCGATGCCGGGCAGCAGATGTGCGGGAGCGCATTCGATCACCACATCGCAATGAGGCTCCAGGTCCTCCAGCAGCGTGAACGCCGGCGCTTGCCCGCCCCAGTCGAATTCGGGCGGTTGTTGCGGGTTGCGAACGCCGACGGCGGCAAGTCGTATGCCCTCGATACCCTGAGCGATATGGCGCGCCACCGATCGGCCTATGGCGCCGAAGCCCGCTATCCCTACGCGTATGTCATCCATTGCTGTTTCCTTGTTTCATGGTTGCAGTCGGCTTCAAGCCGATGACCATGATTCTAGGAAACGGATATGGGGCGGGCAAACGATTTGTTATCGCGCCGGCGATTAGCCAGGCTAATGGCTGGGCGTGTTCTGCGCTTCGGCCAGGACCCAGTCCCTGAACTTCTGCATGGCGTCGCGCTTGCGGGACGACGTGCGCTGCAATAGGTAGTAGTCGCCCGCGCTGCGGATGGGCTCGATGTTGGGCAGCAGCACTTCAAGCTCGTTCCGGCCCGGGTAGCCTTGCAGCAGCACGCCCGGAATCAGCGCTATTCCCTTGTGGTCCTGGGCGGCGCGCAGGGAAATATAGAAGTGTCCGTACTCGGGTTCCTGCCCGGTGGGCGTGTAGTCGACTCCGTAGGCCTTCAGCCATTCGGGCCACGCGTTCGGCCTGCTGGCGGTGTGCACCAGCGCGGCCGCGCTGAAATCCCTGGCATGGTGTATGGGAGGTTGCGAGGCATACCATTCTTTGGAGGCGACGGGCACCATGACGTCGTGGAACAGCAGGTCGGCCTCGATGTCGGTCCATTTTTCCAGCATGACCAGATCGACGGAGGGACAGTTGGCCGGGTAGCGCTGGCCGGGCAGCTTGCCGGCGCGCAGGGCGATGTCGATGTTGTCGGAATGCATGTCGGCGGGCCGTATGTCGGACACCACGCGAACCTCGATGTCCGGATGCATCGAGGTAAACGACGCAAGCCTGGGCATGAGCCACAAGGTGCCGATGGTCGGTATGGTGCTGACGGTCAGCGTCTGCTGGTGATCCGGGCGCGTCATGTCGCGCATGGCCTTTTCCAGTCCGTCCAGCAGCGTGTGGCAGGCTTCGTAGAACTGCACACCGGGGCCGGTAAGTTCTATGCCGCGGGCATGGCGGATGAACAGCGGCGCGCCCAGGAATTCCTCGAGCTTGCGTATCTGCAGGCTGATGGCGCCCTGGGTAACGAACAGCTCTTCCGCGGCCAGCGTGAACGAAAGGTGCCGGGCGGCGGCTTCAAAGTAGCGCGTAGCAAGTAATGGGGGAAGACGTCTGCTCATAAGCTGGCCAAGTGATTCAACCGCGTTGGTTCATGGCATTAGCCAGGCTAATAGCATCGCATACTTTAAATCGTTTGTCCTGCCGCATGCTCCTCTCTAAGATGAAGCCACGCTGGCAATGCCGTATCGGGCGTGCGCCGCAAGAATGCAAACAAGGAGTTCAGTGATGCTAGACAAGGAAGTCAGGAAATCGATCCGCGAACGGTTTCTGAAGGTCGATACGTCCAACGTGGCCGATGTGCTGGATGAAATGGGTTACCCGGACCAGGGGCTGCAGGCCGGCTTTCAGCGCCAGACCGGCACGGACCGTCTGGCTGGCTGGGCCTACACCATACGTGGGCAGATGACGCCCTACGGCTTTGGCGGCGATGCCGAAAAGATGAAGGCCTGCGCGGGCCTGTCCGAAGGGGATGTGTCGGTCTGGTCGGGCGATGGCGATGGCATCTGCTATTTCGGCGAGCTCATCTCCATAGGCATGAAGGAAAAGGGCAGCGTGGGCGCGCTGGTGGATGGCGGCCTGCGCGATACCAGCTGGATCAACGCCCTGGGCTTCACGGTGTTCGGGCGGTTCCGCACGCCGGTGCAGTCCATCAGCCGCTGGAAGGTCAATGCCTGGAATGTGCCGGTTTTCCTGACAGGCGCGACCGGCAGGCGCGTTGCGGTGGAGCCGGGCGATTTCATCCTGGGCGATGACGACGGCGCCCTGGTCATTCCGCAGGCCATTGTGCAGGAAGTGCTGGAAAAATCCGAAGTACTGACCCGGCAGGAAATCGCGATCCGTGACAGCCTGAGCAAAGGGATGTCGCTGGCCGAGGCGCTGCAGAAATACGGTCATGTCTGAATACTACTAAGCAGTATCGACGGGGCGGGCTCCGCAGCGGCAAGCATATGCCGGTAGGGCCTGCGCCGGATCAACCACAACGGAGGAGACTATGGGCAACACGACACGCTCGAGGACGCGCTTGCACGCCTTGCTTAAAGGCAGTTTGATCGCATTGACGCTGTGCGCGGCGGGCGCGGCGCAGGCCTGGCCCGATCGGGCCATAAGAATGATCGTGCCGTTTCCCGCCGGCGGCATCAACGATACCGTGGCGCGCCTGACGGCCAGTTACCTGGGCAAAGAGCTGGGCGTCGGCATCGTGGTCGAGAATCGCGCCGGCGCGGGCGGAACCATAGGCACCATGGCGGCCGCGACCAGCGAGCCGGATGGCTACACGGTGCTGCTGGGCGCCAGCAGCACGATCGCCGTGGCGCCCAATCTGTACAAGAACCTGGGCTATTCGTCCACAAAAGATTTTGTCGCCCTAGGCGGTATCGGTTCGGCCGCCAGCCTGGCCGTGGTGGCGGCCAATTCCAAATGGGGCAGCCTGGGCCAGTTGGTCGAGGTCGACAAGAAAGAACCCGGCTCCATCAATTACGGCTCGGCCGGCGCGGGCACCAGCCATCACATCAAGACCGAAATGCTGAAGCTGCGCACAGGCGCCAAGTGGATGCACATACCCTATAAAGGCGGCGCCCCGGCGATGACCGACCTGATGGGCGGGCAAATCGATTTCCTGCTCGAGCCCCTTCCCACCGCATTGCCCTATGTGGAGTCGGGCAAGATCAAGGCCCTGGGCGTAACGACCATGAAGCGCGCGGCGGTGCTGCCAGATGTAAAGACCTTTGACGAGCAGGGCATCAAGGGCTTCGACGCCACGCTATGGTTCGGCCTGTTCGCGCCCAAGGGCGTGGATGGCGAGATCACCAGGAAGCTGGGCGATGCCATGCAGCGCGTCTTCGCCAGCGCCGAGGTCAAGCAGGATTTCCAGAAGCGCGGCCTGGACGCCTACGAAGGAAGCAGCAAGCAGTTCGACGACTTCGTGGTGTCGGAAATCCAGGTATGGGGCGACGTCATCAAGAAGGCGGGGATAAAGGTGGAGTGATCGGCAGGTCACAGTCGATTCCGGATTCGAGTATTAACGCTTGATGTTAATAACGTATGGCGTTAATACTTGATCTATGATCGAATGGCGAATCTGCTTCGTATGGCGCGATGGGCATGCTTGCGATTTAGAAATTGTGGACTATCACTGATAGGAGCGGATTATGGTTCGTGAAATTGCTCCGGTAACTCCGGGTGAGCTATTACAGGAAGAGTTCCTGGTTCCGATGGGTATCAGTCAGTATCGCCTGGCCAAAGAAATCGGCGTTTCGGCGCGGCGCATCAACGAGATAGTAAAAGGCATGCGCGCCATTACGGCCGATACAGACCTGCGTTTATGCCGATTCTTCGGTTTGTCGGACGGCTATTGGCTGCGCGTCCAGGTAGCGCATGACACCGAAGTTGCCAAAGACGCACTGGCGGACGTGCTGGCGAAGATCACGCCGCTTGAGCACGTATAGGGCAGCGCGAATCAGCTCAACTCGGACCGCAGCAGTTCGCGCGTTACCGCCCACCCATTCGTATGATGGGCGCGCAGCAGTTCGCGCAATAGCAGCCCGTCCCGATTCGTCAGCGCCGCCAGGATCTGTTCGTGTTCCCGGGTGGCGCTGTGCCATCTTGCATGTTCCAGATTCCCCGCATAGCGATAGCGCCTGATCTGCAGGCATTCGGCCTTGTATATACGTGACAGCGCGGGGTTGTGGGCGCCATCCACGATAAGCTGGTGGATTCTTTGATTCGTTTCAAAGTACAGCATCAGGTCCTGGTTCTCGAACGAGCCGATCATTTCTTGATGCAGACGCGTTATCTCGGCAAGCTCCGTGTCGGTGATGCGGCTGCAGCTGAGCATGGCGGCGATGCCTTCCAGGCCGATCAGAAGCTCAATTTCGGCATCGATATGATCCATGGTCAGCTTGGTGACGAAGGCCCCGCGATTGGGCTTGAGCTGGACCAGCCCTTCGGACTCCAGTATTTTCAACGCCTCGCGCACGGGAGTGCGCGACAGATCCTTTTGTCCTTCCAGGATCGACCTTTCCGAAATTCTCTGCCCCGGCTTCAGTTCGCCGGTCACGATCAGGTCGCGCAGGCGGTTGACGGCCATCGTGGTCAGCGAGCCGCGGGATCGGGCCGGCGATTCCGCCGGCAGGTCGGCTAGGGCTTCCATATCAAGTTGCATGCAATCTCCGGGGTGGAACGCAAATTAAGGGAAAACCATAGTGGGGTTTATAAATTATTGCATGCAATAATTTATAAAAATAGGCCTTCGCTGCGGTTTTCCGGGTGCCATGGCCGTTTGCATGGCTTCTTTGCATGCACGGCATTCTTCATCGCCCGAGCATATTAACCGCCCTATCGATTCAGATTCTTAATAAGTCCGTAATTCATGAACTTTCATAATTATTTTTCCGGTGTGACGCAGCCCGTGCAAAGCTGCGTAGTGGGCAGCGGGGGCTTCGGCCGCAGTTTTCTGGCGCAAAGCCTGCGGGTGCCCTTGATGCAATGCCGGGTGGCGGTGGACCTGGATGCGGCCATCGTCGTGCAGGCAATGCGCGACGTGGGCATCCCGGCGGACCGGATCCGGATCTGCGAAACGCCCGAATCCGCGCGGTCGGCCTGGGAAGAAGGGTGTTACATCGCCTCGTCCAACCTGGCTCATGTGGCGGGCTTGCCCTTGGATATTGTCCTTGAAGCCACCGGCAGCCCTGAAGCGGGCGCCCGGCATGCCAAGATCGCGCTGGATGCGGGGCTGCATCTTGCCATGGTGTCCAAAGAGGCCGACAGCGTGATCGGGCCTGGGCTGGCCCATCTTGGGCGCGCTCGCGACCGCGTCGTGACGCCGGTCGACGGCGATCAGCCCAGCTTGCTGATCGGCCTGATTACCTGGGCCGAAAGCCTGGGCTTCGAGATCATCTGCGCGGGCAAGGCCAGCGAGTACGATTTTGTGTTCGATCCGGCCTCCGGCAGCCTGACCAGCAATGGCGTGACGATCGCCGCGCCCGAGCTCGAGGCATACTGGACGATGGAGCCGGGGCGCGCCCAGGCTGTGGTTGCGGCGCGTTCCAGGGTCGCCGACCAACTTCCGCAGCGCACCGTGCCCGATTTTTGCGAAATGCTGGTGGCGGCCAATTCGACCGGGTTCGGCCCGGACCTGCCCGACATGCACGCGCCGATACTGCGCACGGCGGAAATACCCGAGACGCTGCGCCCGCGCGCCGAAGGCGGATTGCTGCATCGGGATGGCGTGCTGGAAGTGTTCCACTGCCTCAGGAAGCCCGACGAAATAAGCTTTGCCGGCGGGGTGTTCGTAGTGGTTCGATGCCACGACCAGCCCAGTTGGGAACTGCTGGCGGGCAAGGGCCACGTGGTCAGCGCGGACCGCAAGACAGCCCTGATTTTCCTGTCGCGGCACTTGCTGGGGCTGGAAGCAGCCACCAGCATCATCGAAGCGGCGGGGCTGGGCGTATCCAGCGGCGCGGTCCAGCCCAGGCCCGTGCTGGACCTGGTTGCCCGCACGACCCGGGATTTTCCGGCCGGAACGGTGCTGACCATGGGCGGGCATCATCATTCCATCGACGATGTGACGCCCATGCTGGTCAAGGCGGCGCCCCTGGGCGATCGCACGCCGGTGCCGTTCTATTTGATGGCCAATCAGCGGCTGCGCCGGGACGTGAAATGCGGGGAAGTCATTTGCTATGGCGACGTGGAGATCGAAAGCGCAGCCACACTGCTCGAAATGCGCAAATACCAGGATTCGGTGTTTTTTGACCAGTCCGAAGACAGCAGTTCTTAATCTACGCAAGGAGACAAAGATCATGAATCACAAGAAAATCGCCGTGGCCATTGCCGTGGCAGCCAGCTTGACCAGCTCCGCGGCCTTTGCCGCCTGGGAGCCCACCAAGCCGCTGGAGTTCATCGCCACCGCCGGTCCCGGCGGCGGCACCGACCAGTTCGCGCGCGTGGTCCAGGCCGTGGTGCAAAAGTACAAGCTGACTTCGTCCAGCGTGATTGTTTCGAACAAGGGCGGTGGCGGCGGGACCGAGGCGTTTGTGTTCGCCGAGGGCCATAAAGGGGACGCCAACAAGCTCATCTTTTCGACCAACCTGGCATGGCTGATGCCCATGATCACCAATGTGGGCTACAAGATCGAGGACATGACCCCGGTGGCCACGATGGCGGCCGACGAGTTCGTCTTGTGGACGGGCGCCTCGTCGCCATACAAGACCGCGCAGGATCTGATTGCGGCCGCGAAAGAAAAGAACGGCGCCCTCAAGATGGGCGGCGGCCAGTCCAAGGACACCGATCACATCCTTACCCGCAAGATCGAAAAGGCCATGGACGTCAACATGACCTACGTGCCCTTCAAGTCGGGCGGCCAGGCGGCGGTGCAATTGGCCGGCGGCCACCTGGACGGCAATACCAACAACCCGGGCGAAAACATTTCGTACTGGAAGGCCGGCAAGGTGCGCCCGCTGTGCATCTTCTCGGCCCAGCGCTTCGCGGCCACGGACAAGGTGACGGCCGACATGGCCTGGTCCGACATCCCCACCTGCAAGGAAAGCGGCATTCCCATCGACCAGTTCAATATGCCGCGCACCGTATGGCTGCCGGGCGGCGTCACACCCGAGCAGGTCGAGTTCTACGTGAACCTGCTCAAGCAGGTCTCGGAGAAGCCCGAGTGGAAGGCGTGGGTGGCGCGCGGCGTGCAATCGGAATTCTTCCTGACCGGCCCCAAGTTGGATGCCTACATCAAGAAGGATGCGGACGATCATTACAAGCTGTTTGACGAGGACGGCTGGCTGGCCAAGAAGTAATTTTTGAATCAGGCCGGCGCCGATGGGGCCGGCCCGTTAGCTTGGGAAACTATGTCACTTATCGACCGACGTACGATGGAGCTGGCCACGGCCGCCGCAATCGGAGTTTTCGGCGGCCTTGTCGTCGCGGGAAGCCTGCAATTGCAGATAGGCTGGTCCCCCGAAACAGGGCCGCAGTCCGGCTATATGCCTTTGCGGCTGGGAATCATGCTGTGCATCGTCAGTGTGCTGCTTTTCCTGGGGACTTTGCGCAGCGCCGGCCAAGCCAGCTTCGTAAGCAGGCAGCAGTTGAAGCTTACCCTGGCCATATTCATTCCCACGGTCCTGCTGGTGGCTTCCATGCCTTTCCTGGGCTGCTATGCCGGCTCTTTGCTTTACCTGGTTTATATGCTGAAGGTGCATGGCCACGCCAGTTGGCCAAGGTCGTTGCTTATTCCAGCCATTGTCGTCGTCGTTTTCTACCTTGTCTTCGAACTCTGGTTCCAGGTCGAGTTGGTCAAAGGGCCCATCGAGTCCTTCTTGGGCATATAGGAGATTCAGATGACCGACCTTAGTTTATTGTGGTCCGGGTTCGAGACCGTTCTGACCGTCCACCATATCGCCATCATGGTGGGCGGCGTATTGCTGGGCATCCTGGTGGGTGTGCTGCCGGGGCTGGGAGCGCCCAACGGGGTGACCCTGCTGCTGCCGCTGACCTTTGCCATGGATCCGGTCAGCGCCATCATCCTGCTGTCCTCCCTGTATTGGGGCGCCTTGTTCGGTGGCTCGACCACGTCCATCTTGTTCAATATTCCCGGCGAGCCGTCGTCGGTGGCCACGACATTCGACGGCCATCCCATGGCCAAGAGCGGGCGCGCTGAACAGGCGCTGGCAACGGCCTTTTTATCGGCGGGCTTCGGCGCATTCGCCGGGGTGGTCGTGGTCACGCTTATCGCCAATCTGGTGGCCGACTTCGCGCTTCAGTTCAGCCCGGCCGAGTTCTTCGGCGTCTTCATGCTGACTTTCTGCAGCTTTGTGGGCATGAGCGGCGGCAATCCCCTTAAAACCGTCGCCTCGCTCCTGATCGGCCTGATCCTGACGGCCATAGGCATGGATACAGTTTCGGGCGAGATGCGTCTTACCTATGGCAGCGATTCGCTGGCCAACGGCGTGTCCTACCTGGCGGCGGTCATCGGGCTGTTCGGCATCGGCGAGCTGCTGGTTACCGTCGAGGAAGGGCTGGAGTTCAATGGCCTGAAAGCCAAGATGAATTTCCGGGTGATCTGGCGAACGTTTGTGTCCATGCCGCGTCACGCGGTCGTGCTGCTCCGGTCCACCTTGATCGGATGCTGGATGGGGATCACGCCCGGCGGGCCAACCGCCGCATCCTTCATGTCATACGGGATAGCCCGGCGCTTTTCCCGCCACCCCGAGCGCTTCGGCAAGGGTGAACCGGACGGCGTGGTCGCACCGGAAGCGGCCGACCATTCCGCCGGGGTGTCGGCCCTGCTGCCCATGCTGGCATTGGGCATACCGGGGTCGGCCACCGCGGCGGTGATGATGGGCGGGCTGATGATATGGGGGCTGCAGCCCGGGCCGATGCTGTTCATCGAGCAATCCGACTTCGTCTGGGGCCTGATCGCCTCCATGTACGTGGCCAACGTGGTGGCGGTCGTGCTGGTCCTGACCACCATTCCGCTTTTCTCATCGATATTGAAGGCGCCGTTTTCCATCATCGGACCGATCATCATCGTGGTGTGCCTGATCGGAGCCTACACCATCAGCAACCGGATGTTCGACGTTTATCTTGCAATGATCTTCGGCGTCGTGGGCTATGTGTTCAAGAAACTGGACTACCCGATCGCGCCGCTGATTCTGGCCATGGTGCTGGGCGACAAGACCGAAGACGCCTTCCGGCAGTCCTTGCTGATGTCGCAGGGGTCGTTCTCGATTTTCTTCGACAACTGGCTGGTCACGACGCTGATGGCCCTGTCCGCCATGCTGGCATGCTGGGGGCTGCTGCCGCGTATACGCCTGCGCCGCAAGAGGGCTTGATATCGGGGTCGACGCGGGCCCGGATGCTTCTCCACAAAAAAACACCAGCGCTTTACGGCGCTGGTGTTTTTTGTGGCTTTTCGCCGGCCTGGCCTCAGCCGCGGCCGATGTACGGCATCTTGGTGGCCATCACGGTCATGAATTGCACGTTGGCGTCCAGCGGAAGGCTGGCCATGTACACCACGGCGCGCGCGACGTGGTCCGCGTCCATGACGGGCTCCGGCCGGATGGAGCCGTCGGCCTGCAGCACACCCTTGGAAATCGCATCCGTCATGTCGCTGGCGGCATTGCCGATGTCGATCTGGCCGCAGGCGATGTCGTAGGCGCGGCCGTCCAGCGAGGTGGCTTTGGTCAGGCCCGTGATGGCATGCTTGGTGACGGTGTACGACACGGCATGGGGACGCGGGGCATGGGCGGAGACCGATCCGTTGTTGATGATGCGGCCGCCGCGCGGCTGCTGTTCCTTCATCAGGCGGAAGGCGCCCTGCGTGCACAGGAAGGCGCCCGTCAGATTGATGTCGACGGCGGATTGCCATTGGTCGTGGCCCAGTTCTTCCAGCGACATGGCCGGCGCGAAGATGCCGGCGTTGTTGAACAGAAGGTCCAGGCGGCCGAAGTGTTCCTTGATCTGGGCGAACAGGCGGTCGACGGCGGCCGGGTCGCTGATGTCGGTGGGCACGACCAGCGTGCGCGCGCCGCTGGCCCGTCCTTCTTGGGCCGTGGCTTCAAGGGGTTCCGGGCGGCGCCCAGCCAGGGCTACGGAATAGCCTTCGCGCATCAGCGCCAGCGCGATGCGTTTTCCCACCCCCGATCCGGCGCCGGTAACAAGAGCAAATTTTTCCATGTTCAAAACCTAGTGATTGTCGCGCGGGACTTTGGCGCCGCTTTTGCCGACCAGGAAATCGAAGTCGACCCCTTCGTGGGCTTGCAGGACATGATCCACGTACAGCTTCACATAGCCGCGATCAGTGTGGATGGCGGGAGGCTGCCACGTCTGGCGCCGCGCTTCGAGCTCGGCGTCGTCCACGTGCAACTGCAGATTCCTGCCGGGGACGTCCAGCGTGATCAGGTCGCCGTTCTGGACCAGGGCCAGGGGGCCGCCTATGGCGGCTTCGGGCGACGTGTGCAGGACGACGGTGCCGTAGGCGGTGCCCGACATGCGCGCATCGGAGATGCGGATGATGTCGTTGATGCCTTTCTTGAGCAGCTTGGGCGGCAGCGGCATGTTGCCGACCTCGGCCATGCCGGGGTAGCCCTTGGGACCGCAATACTTCAGGACCATGACGCAGTTTTCGTCGATGTCCAGGTCGTCGTCGTTGATGCGGGCGTGCAGGTCTTCGATGGACTCGAACACCACGGCCCGGCCGGTATGCTTGAGCAGATGCGGCGAGGCGGCCGACGGCTTGATGATGGCGCCGTTGGGCGCCAGGTTGCCGCGCAGCACGGCGATGCCGGCGTCCGCCTTGAACGGCTCATCGAAGGAATGGATGACCTCGGGCCGCCAACAGGGCGCCTGGGCAATGTTCTCGCCCAGCGTGCGGCCGTTGACAGTCAGTGCGGACAGGTGCAGCAGGCCCTTCTCTCCCAATTGGCTGAGAATGGCCGGGAGGCCGCCCGCTTCGAAGAAGTCTTCCATCAGATAGCGGCCGGAGGGCATCAGGTCCAGCAGGCAATGCACGTTGCGGCCCAGCTTGTCCCAGTCGTCCAGGCTGAGTTCGACGCCGATGCGGCGCGCCAGGGCGATGAGGTGCACGACGGCATTGGTGGATCCGCCGATGGCGGCATTGGTCCGGATGGCATTCTCGAACGCTTCGCGGGTCAGTATCTGCGACATGCGCACGTCGTCGCTCACCAGCTGGACGATGCGGCGGCCGGCTTCGCGCGCCATCAGGTGGCGCCGGGCGTCGACGGCGGGGATTGCCGCATTGCCCGGCATGCCCATGCCCAGCGCCTCGACCATGCAGGCCATGGTGGAAGCGGTGCCCATGGTCATGCAATGGCCGTGTGAACGGTGCATCGACGCTTCCGCTTCGTGGAACTGCTTCAGCGTGATGGCGCCGGCGCGCAGCTGTTCGCTCATCGATATGGTGTTGGTGCCCGATCCGACCGCCTTGCCTTCATAGTAGCCGCGCAGCATGGGGCCGCCCGATATGCCGACGGTGGGCAGGTCGACGCTGGCCGCGCCCATCAGCAGGGAAGGCGTGGTCTTGTCGCAGCCCATCAGCAGGACGACGCCGTCCAGCGGATTGGCGCGCACGGCTTCTTCGACGTCCATGGACGCCAGGTTGCGGTACAGCATGGCGGTGGGGCGCATCATGGTTTCGCCCAGCGACAGCACGGGGAACTCCAGCGGGAATCCGCCCGCGTCCAGCACGCCGCGGCGCACGTGCTCGGCCAGCTCGCGGAAGTGCGAGTTGCACGGGGTCAGTTCTGACCAGGTATTGCAGATGCCGATGACGGGGCGGCCATCGAACTGATCCTGGGGAATGCCGCTGTTCTTCAGCCACGATCGGTAGTAGAAGCCCATCTTGTCCTGGCGGTCGAACCAGGCCTGGCTGCGTAGTTTCTTGCGATTGGTCGTCATGTATTGAGGTCCGTGCTGATCGGATGTGGATGTTCTATGCCGTTGCGGCTTGCGCTTCGCGGCTGCTTGCCATGCGCACGCACAAGTCGTAGGCCTGCTGCAGGCCTTCGATGTTGGCGACGCCCTTGCCGGCGATGTCGAAGGCGCTGCCGCTGGCCGAGGTGACCACCGGTACGGGCAGGCCGCCATGCAGGGTCACGCCATGGTCGAAGCCGATGAGCTTCATGGCGATCTGCCCCTGGTCGTGATACATGGAGACGATGGCGTCGAAATCGCCGCGGCGGGCGGCAATGAATATGGTGTCCGGCGAATAGGGGCCGCGCGCGTCCATGCCCATGGACTGCGCCTTCTTCACGGCCGGCTCGATGATTTCGATTTCTTCCATGCCGATGGAACCGCCGTCGCCCGCATGCGGGTTCAGGCCCGACACGGCGATGCGGGGCTTTGCGATGCCCGACTGGCGCAGTGCCGCGTCGATGATCTTTACCGCGTCGCAGATGCCGTCCTGGGTGATCAGGTCGGCCACTTCGCGGATGGGCACGTGCGAGGTCACCCGGGACGTCCATAGGTGTCCGGTGATGTTGAACTCGCAGACGAAGCCCGGTACCTGCAGGCTTTGCTGTATGTGGCGCAGTTCGTCTTCTTCGGTAAGCCCGCCCAGGCGCAGCGAGTGCTTGTTGAGCGGCGCAAAAACGATGCCGTCGCACAGGCCGCGCTTGACGGCGTCCAGCGCGGTTTCCAGCGCCACGAAGGAGGCCCGGCCGGCTTCCAGCGTGCATTCGCCCAGCGGGGGCGATTGGCCGTCCAGCCAGTTGGCTTCCAGCACCGTCACCCGGCCCGGCTCGTAGCGTATGTCGTCCAGGCTCTTGATGGCCAGGGTGGGCAGTTCGATTCCGGTCAGGCGCTGCGCATCGGCCAGCACGACGGGGTCGGCGATCAGCAGCAGGTTGGCGGCGTTGCGATTCTGCTCGCGCCCCAGCAGCTTGACAGCCATTTCGGGGCCGACTCCGGCCGGGTCGCCAAGCAGGACTGCAAGACGGGGACGCTTGGTGCTCATATCTATTCCTTTGACTTTGTCGGGTAATGCGCAAGGCCGATGACGGCCTTGACTTGATGGGGAGGTTTATTCCGGTCGGATGTTGGCCGCTTTCAGCAGCTTGCCGTAGCGTTCGTATTCGTCTTTGTTCATGGCGGCGAATTGCTCGGCTGTCATGGGCTCGATTTCACCGCCCAGGCCTTTGATGCGTTCTACGACGTCGGGCAGTTTCAGCGTGGCGTCCAGCTCTTTGTTCAGGCGGGCCACGATGTCGGACGAGGTGCCGCCGGTGGTCAGCAGGCCGTACCAGGTAGTGACGTTGGCGTCTTTGATGCCCAGTTCAGCCAAGGTGGGGACGTCGGGCAGAGCGGACGAGCGCTTGGTTGTGGTCACGGCCAGCGGGCGCAATGCGCCGGACTTGATCTGCGACATGGCCGAAGAGGTGGAGTCGAACATCATGTCGGTTTGTCCGGCGATCAGGTCAATATGCGCCTGCGAACTGCCCTTGTAGGGGACGTGTATGGCTTCGGTGCCGGTGGCCAGGTTGAAGGCGGCGCCCGCGACGTGCTGGGTGCTGCCAACGCCCGATGACGCATACTTGAAGATACCCGGCTTGGCCTTCATGGCTTCGATCAGGTCTTTGATGTTTTTATACGGCGACGAACTGGGCACCACCAGCACGTTGGGCATGATCGCCACCAGGCCGACTGGCTGTAGGTCGGACAGGGGGTCGTAGTTCAGTTTCAGCATATGCGGCGCGATGGCCTGCCCGGTATTGGTGGCCACCAGCAACGTCAGCCCATTGGGTTCGGCGCGCGCCGTCAGGCCGGCGGCAATGGTGTTGGAGGCGCCAGGGCGGTTTTCGACCACGACGGTCTGCTTCAGGCCGGTCGTGAACTTGTCGGCCAGCGTGCGCGCCAGGATGTCGGTGCCGCCGCCCGGCGACGCGCCCACCATGATGTGCACCGGCTGGTCGGGATAGGTTTGCGCGAATGCGGAAGCCGGCAGGGCCAGCGAGGCCAGTGCCAGGGCACACGGCAGGGCGCGGCGTAGGAAGGAACTGTATTTCATGATGTGTCTCCTGTCTTTCTCTGTTTTTGGTAAATCCCTCTATGGCGGGACCGATATACAGCTTACGAGGTATATTCATTCCATTCCAATAGAATATAGTCAGCTATTCATATACTTTTGTGTATGATGTGGACATGCCTCTTTCCGCCGAGTACCCCTCTTTGCTGCTGCGCTTGCGCACCCGCCAGCTGGCACTGCTAAGCCTGCTGGACGCCGAGCGCAACCTGGGCCGTGCGGCGGCGGCGCTGCATATCAGCCAGCCGGCCGCCAGCAAGCTGTTGCAGCAGGCCGAGGACACCTTCGGCGTGGCTTTGTTCGAGCGCCATGCCCGGGGCATGACGCCGACTCCTTACGGCGAGATCCTGATCCGCTATGCGCGCCGCATGCTGACCGATTTCGGTTTCGTGCGTGAAGAAATGGTGGCGCTCAGTTCCGGTCTGCGCGGCACGCTGCGCGTGGGCAGTGTGCCGGGGGCGGTGCCCGAATTGCTGGCGCCTACCCTGAGCGCCTACAAGCAGCTTCATCCGCGGGTGGCGGTTTCCGTCATTGTCGACACCAGCAATGTGATGATCAGGCAGCTGGCGCGCGGCGAGGTCGACCTGGTGCTGGGGCGCCAGACGGACATGCATGGGGAAGGCGACTATGTCAGCGTGCCTTTGCTGGAAGAAGCGCTGGTGGTGGTGGCCCGGGCCCAGCATCCGCTGGCCGCGCGCGCCAGCGTGACGCTTTCCGATCTGGTCGGCATGCCCTGGATACTTCAGCCCCCCGGCTCGCCCCAGCGCAGCCGCTTCGATGCCGTCCTGCACGAAAAGGGCGTGAAGACGCGGCTGAACATTACCGAGTCGGCCTCCACCCTGGTCACCACGGCGATGCTGGAAATTTCGGACATGGTGGCGATCATGCCGGCCTCGCTGGCCGAGCATTATGGGCGGCAGGGAGTCTTGCGCGTGCTGCCCTTCGACCTGTCGGTGCGGTTGCCGCCCATCTACCTGATTACCCGGCACGACCATAGCCTGTCGCCGGCAGCCGCCCGTTTTGTGGCGCAGCTGCGCAGCGATGCCGGATCGCCCGGCTAACCAAGTATCGGTATGGTCACGGAGGCGAGGTTGCTTGGAAGATCCAAGTACACACGGCGCAAGTAGAGCAATTTTTTTATTTTTCTGACGGAAGGTAAGCCCGAACGCCGTTGAAAATCGCGGCTAAGTCTTCAACTGATACCTTTTCGGTCAGGTATATGCTGGCTCTTGAAATGACCACCACCGGCCTGATCTTGACCATCTCGGGTGGTATGAAACCCCGATCAAAGTCACATATCAGGACATTGCCGGTCTTGATGTTGTATAGATTGTTTGCCATGCAATATTATGGGCAAGCAAAAGCCCCCGTGAGGGGGCCTTTATCTGACGCCCATCAAAGCTTGCTAATCGCCTTGGATGGGCCGCTGAGGCGACTTAACACCCCAGACTCCAGCCGGACACCAAAGTGCCGGAAAACATTTATATTTTAAGTGCTGGCCCATTTTTGGGCAAGCATGTCATACCTGTCTGATCTAACAGGTATGACATGTAGGAGCGACGGCACCTAGCCATTACCCCGCATTCACATACGCCGTCTTCACGGTGGTGTAGAACTCTTTGGCATAGCTGCCTTGTTCGCGCGGGCCGTGGCTGGAGCCTTTGCGGCCGCCGAAGGGAACGTGGTAGTCGACGCCTGCCGTGGGCACATTGACCATGACCATGCCGGCCTGGGCGTGGCGCTTGAAGTGCTGCACATACTTTAACGAGGTGGAGCAGATGCCTGCCGCCAGGCCGAATTCCGTGTCGTTGGCCAGTTTCAGCGCTTCGTCGTAGTCCTTGACCTTGATCACGCTGGCGAAGGGGCCGAAGACTTCTTCGCGGTTGATGCGCATGTCGTTGTGGGTGTCGACGGCCAGGGCGGGCTGCAGGAAGTGGCCCTTGGTGCCCAGTTCGACCAGTTCGCCGCCATGCACGGTGGCGCCTTCGGAACGGGCAATGTCGATATAGTCCAGGTCCTGCTTCAGTTGCTTGTCGTCCACCACCGGGCCGATGTGCGTTTCGCTGTCCAGCGGATTGCCCACGCGCAGCTGCTTCATGCGGGCCACCATGGCTTCCACGAAGCGGTCGTGTATGCCTTCGGTCACGATCAGGCGGGACGAGGCGGTGCAGCGCTGGCCGGTCGAATAGAAGGCGCCATTGATGCAGGCTTCGACGGCGGTCGGCAGGTCGGCGTCGTCCAGCACGACCATGGGATTCTTGCCGCCCATCTCCAACTGCACCTTCTTGCCGGTGGCCATGCATTTCTGGGCAATGGCGCGGCCGGTGCCGACCGAGCCGGTAAAGCTGATGGCATCCACGTCGGGCGAATTGACCAGCGCTTCGCCGACCACCGACCCGCGACCCATGACCAGGTTCAGCACACCGGCGGACAGGCCGGCATCAACCAGGATTTTCACCAGTTCCCAGGTGCAGGCGGGAACCAGGTCGGCGGGCTTGATGACGACGCAGTTGCCGAATGCAAGGGCGGGGGCGATCTTCCAGGCGGGAATGGCAATGGGGAAATTCCACGGCGTGATCAGGCCGACGACGCCGACGGGCTCGCGGGTTATTTCCACTGTCAGGCCGGGCCGTACGGACGGCACCAGTTCGCCAGTCTGGCGCAAGGCTTCACCGGCGAAGAACTTGAAGATCTGGCCTGCGCGTCCGGCTTCGCCGATGGCTTCGGCCAATGTCTTGCCTTCTTCGCGCGCCAGCAGTTTGCCCAGCTCTTCCTTGCGGGCCAGGATGGCGCTGCCGGCCCGGTCCAGGATGTCGAAGCGCTGCTGGGGGGTCGACAGGCCCCAGGCGGGGGCGGCGTCGCGCGCGGCGGCGATGGCGGCCTGGGTGTCCTGCTCACTGGCCTGGGCGAATTCGCCGATGACGTCGGACAGGTCCGCCGGGTTGAGGTTGCGCGTGGTCTTGCTGCTGTCGACCCATTGTCCATTGATGTAGTTGGCGTAATTTGACATATCGATTCCTGAGAAAAAGGTTCTGGTTAAGAATTGAATTACATGGATTGTTCCAACATCCAAAGGTAGTCCGCTTCCGATGCTTCGCGCGGGTTGGTTTTATGGCTGTGGTCGGCCAATGCGCCCTGGACGATCCGTGGAAACAATTCGCGGGTGACGCCCAGCTGCTCCAGTCCGCCGGGCAAGCCCAGGCGTCGCGTCATCGCGCCAAGCTCGTCGCCGATGTCGCCCGGATTGGCCAGCGCCATGGCCTGTGCGATGCGTTCCAGCTTTCTTTCCTTGCGCATGGAATCCGCCTGGCTGTTGAATTCGACGACGGCCGGCAGGAAAATGGCATTCAGCGTCCCGTGATGCAGCTTGGGGTTGATGCCGCCCAGCGAATGGCTAAGGCTGTGGACGCAGCCCAGCCCCTTCTGGAATGCCATCGCGCCCTGCATGGAGGCGCTCATCATGTTCAGCCGCGCATCGCGGTCGTCCGGATTCTGCGTGGCGCGCTCTATGTGCGCCCAGCCCCGCATCAGGCCGTCCAGCGCGATGCCGTCGGCCGGCGGATTGAAGGCGGGCGACATGAAGGTTTCCAGGCAGTGGGCGATGGCGTCCATGCCGGTGGCCGCCGTCAGCGCCGGCGGCAGGCCCATCGTCAGCCCGGGATCGCAAATCGCCGATTTCGGAACCAGGTGGGGGGAAATTATGCCGACCTTGCGTCCGTCGTCCAGGATCAGGATGGCGCCCCGGCCGACTTCGCTGCCCGTGCCGGCCGTGGTGGGAATGGCGATGATGGGCGCCGTCGCGGAGCTGACCCGGCCGGCGCCGCCTTCGATGAGGGCGAAGCTTTTCAGGGCGCCCGTATGCGTGGCGCAAACTGCCGTGCCTTTGGCCAGGTCTATGGACGAGCCGCCGCCGATGGCAATGATGCCGTCGTGCCGGCCGTCGCGGTACATCCCGGCCGCGGCGCGCACGGCCTGCTCGTTCGGGTTCGGCGGGGTCCCGTCGTATATGCCGACTTTCGAGCGGTCGGTCAGCTTGTCCAGCACCTGGTCGCACAAGCCGGCGGCCCGTACGCCGGTGTCGGTCACCACCAAGGGATGCCGTATGCCCAGGCGGTCGCATTCCTGCTGTACAAGGTCTATGGCGTCGAAGCCGAACTGGACCTGGGTTATATAGTTTATTAGGCTCATCTGTCTCTTCCCTGGATTGTTGGCCGTGCACGCGCGCTGCACCGCATGATTTACGGCACGGAGCGCGGCGGCCGATCCCTGGGACTTTAAGAAATAATGCCTACCCTGCATAATGATAGGTTCTGATACGGCCATAACTAATCCTTATATCCATGCTGCCCTCGCTGAGTTCGATCATTTCCAGGCTGCGCCTGAAACATTTCCGCTTGCTCGTGGCATTGGACGATTGCGGGTCCCTGGTCAAGGCGGCCGAGCAGGTCGCGTTGAGCCAGCCCGGCGCCACGAAGGCGCTGCAGGAAATCGAAGCCGCGCTGGGGGCCGAACTGTTCAACCGCAACAACCGCGGACTGGAGCCCACCGACCTGGGCCGCTGCGCCATACGCTATGCGCGCCTCATTACCACCGACATGATCCATTTGCGCGAGGAAATGGCCGGCATCCTGCACGGCTACGGCGGCCGCCTGTCGATAGGCGTCATCATGGGGGCCGTGCCCATGCTGACCGACCTGCTGTCGCCGTGGCTGGAGCAAAGGCCCGGCCTGTCGGTGCAGATTGTCGAGGACACCAGCGCCAGGCTGCTGCGCCTGCTGGACGAGGGCAGGCTGGATGTCGCCATATGCCGGACCAGCATCAGCGAGCACCCCGAACTGTACGAGGCGGTCAATATACGGGAAGAGCAATTGGCCATCGTCGCCAATATCCAGCACCCCCTGGCCGAGGCCAAGAGCCTGCAATTGTCGGACCTGGCCAGTTGCCGCTGGGTGGTTTATTCCGCCAATATGCCCATGCGGCTGTTGCTGGAGCGCGAGTTCCACGAGGCGGGCCTGCTGTTTCCGCTGAACCTGTTTGAAACGACCTCGGCCTTTACGACGCTGTCCATGCTGCAGCGCAACCCCTCGATGGTGGCGCTGCTGTCCATCGATGCGGCGCGGTTTTGCACGCGATTCGGCATGACGCGCATCTTGCCCCTGCAGCTGCATTCGCGCAGCGAGCCCTATTACCTGATCACCCGCCGCGACCGCACTCCATCCCCGAATGCCGCCCTGTTCGTGCGCGAGATGCTGGCCGCGACAGCCGGCCAGACGCCGGCGTAGCAGCCGGTGACGCGCGGCTTTTTCACGACGCAAATACTTGCCTGTCGTTACCGCATTGAACGCCTTCTGACGCTATTGTGATTTTCAGGCTTCCCCGCCGGGCATGCGTTTTGCGTTGATGGCCATACGGCGTTCGGCCGACTTGCCGGTGCGTGCCGTCCAACCCAATAATCCTAGTTGTTCAGGAAGTTCCTTACGGCCCACTACAGGGATATCAGTGACGAACAAGCACCCCAAAATTGCAGTAGTCATCCCCAGCTACAAGGTGCGCGCGCATATCCTGGACGTTGTGGCGGGATTGGGCGCGGCGATCTGCAGGATTTATGTGGTGGACGATGCTTGCCCTGAACACAGCGGCGATTTTGCCGAAAGCAATTGTAACGATGAGCGATTGACCGTTATCAGGCTGGAGAAGAATCAGGGTGTGGGCGGAGCTGTCATGGCCGGTTATCTGGCGGCGATTGCGGATGGCATGGACGTCATCGTCAAGGTCGACGGCGACGGGCAGATGGACCCCGCCCTTGTTCCCGACTTCGTCGCGCCCATACTGGCCGGCGAAGCCGACTATGTCAAAGGGAACCGCTTCTTCTATCTGGAGCAGGTGCGCGCCATGCCGGGCCTGCGCCTGTTCGGCAATTCGGTCCTGTCGCTCATGACCAAGCTGTCCTCGGGTTACTGGGACATCGTGGATCCGACAAACGGCTATACCGCCATCCATTCGGCGGTGGCGCGCCATCTGCCCTTCGGCAAGATCAGCCGGCGCTATTTCTTCGAAACCGACATGCTCTTCCGCCTGAATACTCTGCGGGCCGTCGTGGTCGACGTCCCGATGGAGGCCCGGTACGGCGACGAAGTCAGCAATCTGAAAATCCACAAGATCGTCGGCGAGTTCCTGTACAAGCATTTCAGGAATTTCTGCAAGCGGGTCTTCTATAACTATTATCTGCGCGACATGTCGCTGGCATCGATCGAGCTGCCTCTTGGACTGGCCCTGTTCGCGTTCGGCGTGGGGTTCGGAGGCTATCAATGGCTGCTGTCGATCAGCAGGGGACTGTCCTCGTCGGCGGGCACGGTGATGTTGTCGGCCTTGCCGGTCATCATCGGCCTGCAGTTCATTCTGGCCTTCCTGGGCCACGATATCAGTTCGGTGCCGAAGCGGCCGTTTCATCGCCTCAAGCGCAGGCGGGATGCAAGGAAGAACGAAGTGGAGCTCAAATATGGTAAATGAGGACAAGGCCTGGGTCGAATACCGGCAACGATTTGCACAGGTGTACGACGAATCCAATTACGCCAGCCCTCTTCAGTCCTTCGTCATGCGGGCCAGCCATAAACTGACCGAAAAGCCCTTTGGGCCGGCCGATCATTTTCAAAAGGTGGTCGAAATCGGCGCCGGCACCGGCGAGCACCTGCCTTTCGTGCGCCATGGTTTCGATGAGTACGTATTGACGGACCTGGACGAAAAAACGCTGGAAGTGGCTCAGCGGAAGCTGGGCGGCGTCCACCTTGGCAAGCTGCGCTTCGAGACGCAGGCCGCGGGGGGGCTGGATTATCCGGATCATTCATTCGACAGGCTGGTGGCCACGCATGTTCTGGAACACATCTACCAGCCGCACCTGGCCCTGAAGGAATGGGCCCGGGTGCTGAAGCCGGGAGGCGTGCTGTCCATACTCATCCCCACCGATCCGGGCATGGCCTGGCGCCTGGGCAGGCACATAGGGCCGCGCAGGAATGCCCTGGCGCAGGGCATTGCCTATGACTACGTGATGGCGCGCGAACACGTGAATTCCTGCAACAACCTGATCGCCATCCTGCGGCATTACTTTCAGCCGCTGGAGGAGGCATGGTGGCCGCTGCCGCTGGCCTCGATCGATCTGAACCTGTTTTTCGCCTTCCATGCGAGAGTGAAGAGGCAGGAAGGCGCGGGATGATCACCTACCTGGCCGCTTTGCTTTGTGTGCTGGGCCTGGCCGTCGGCCAGATCCTGTTCAAGATCAGCGCCACGGCCCTGGCCCAGACCGGCACGTTTCTTTCCCCGAAAGTCGCGGGCGCCTTGCTGGCGGCGATGATGCTGTACGGCATCACTTCCGTGGGATGGGTCTGGGTGCTGCAAAGGATAGAGCTTGGCAGGGTGTATCCATTGATGGCGCTGGCCTTCGTCCTGGTGCCTGTCGCCAGCCATTTTGTCTTTGGCGAGCGCTTCCAGACCCAATACTTCATAGGAGTGGCGCTGATCATGGCGGGAATCATCCTGGCGGTGAAGGCATGAGAATGACGGGGTGTGCGCGGGCGGCGGCCCTTGTGCTGCTGGTGTTCGCCGTTCTGGTCGGGACGGGGCTTACGGGCTCATCGCTGGGAATAGGCCTGGACCAGCAGTCCAGCCTGGTCAGCGCGGATCAGAAGCGCCTGCTGGGCCAGGAGAGGCCGATACGGTCCGATGAGTGGGTGGTGTTCACGCCCATGGCCATTGCCCAGTACAACCACGAGCCGCGTTTCCCCGTCGTCAACACCAACCTGGGACCCGACGGGCAGAACATGCTGGTGGCGGGCATGGCCGGCGTGCCGGTCAAGCACGTATCGCAACTGGCCAAGCCGTCCACCTGGGGGTTCTATGTATTCGACTTGCGCAGGGCGCTGGCCTGGTATTGGTGGCTGCCCCTGTTCGGCTCGCTGTTCGCGGTGTGGGGCGTAATGGGGGTGCTGGTGCCCGGAAGATGGGCCGTGGGCCTGGGGACGGCGGCAACCTTCGTTACCTCGGCCTATGTGGCGGCCTGGTCGAACTGGCCAGCCTACACTGTCATGTTTCCCGCCTTGGGATTCTGCCTGTTCATCGGGATATTCCGCAGCGCTTCCTGGCCCCGCCTTTTGCTGCTGGGCCTTGGGCTGGGGCTGGCGCTGGCGGGCTTCGTGTTCGTGCTGTACCCGCCGTGGCAGGTCTCGGTGGGCTATATGTTTCTCTTCCTGGCAGCGGGCGTGGCCGTGCGCGACCGTTTGTGGCGCCGCGCCACGGCGCCCCGGATGGTGGCGCTGGCGGTGGCGGGGGGCGTGGCCGCCTACCTATGCTGGGCCTGGTGGAGCGACGCCCGGCCCGCGATCGAAGCCATGCAGGCCACGGTGTATCCCGGCCAGCGCACGGCGGCGCCGGGCGGAGGCCTGTCGGTATGGGAGACGTTTCGCGGCTTCGTGAACAATCACTCGCTGTATTACGAATTTGCCACCTTGACCAATCAAAGCGAAACGTCGTCGTTCATTTTGCTGTTTCCCGTGGCGATTGCCGCCGCCTTGCTGGGCTTTGTGCGTAAACGCCGGCCGGCCTGGCCCGAAGCGGCATTGATGCTGTTCTGCCTGTTTGTATTGTGGTTCCAGTATGTGGGCATCGGGCCCACCCTGGCGGAATGGACGCTGTGGGGCAGGGTGCAGCCCAAGCGCACGGATGTGGCGATAGGGCTGGCTTCCATCCTGCTTTGCGGGACGACCGTGGCATCGGCGCGGACGGCGGCGGATCCCAGGCCTTGGGAAGCGCTGGCAATCAGTGCGCTTGTCGCGGTCGCAGCGATGGTGGTTGTGGCCAAGACTCCCGAAGGCGCCATCGGCACGGTGCCGTTCTCGATGTGCCTGCTGGTCCTGCCCTTTGTCTTCTTCCTTTCGTACTGGCTTCTCAAGAAGGACGCAAAGTCATTCGTTCTGGGCAGCCTGTTCCTGACCTGCTCGATGTCGCTGCCTTTCAATCCCCTGGTACGGGCACCGTCGGAAATAGTTCCAGCCGACGACATGCTGCGGGCCGCGCGCGACGACAGGCAGCGCGTGCTCGTCGTCGGCACGCAGATCGAAGCCATGGAGCTGTTCGCGGCCGGCGTGCCGGTGGCCAGCGGCGTGTTCTATTATCCGCAGAAGTCGATATGGAAGGCGCTGGATCCCGACGGTAAAAGCGAATCGCTGACCAACCGTTATCAGCATATGCTGTACAACAGCGATCCGACCGGGAAGGTGGACGACTACGCGATAGAAGCTCCTTTCCCGGATGTCGTTAGGGTGTTCATCAATCCCGAGCGCTTCGATTTCTCCGCCGTGGGGGCGCAGATCGTGCTGGCTCCCACGGGCCTGAACCTGTCGGGGAATCCCCATGTGGAATTGGCGGGCAAGGATTCAGTGCACAGCTTCTACCGGGTCATTCCCAGACCCGCGGCGGCCAGGCCAGGCTGAAGTCTTCGCTGCATATCGTCAGGTTGGGGTTGTAGGCCGGGTCGCCAAGCAGGCTTTCCCCCCAGCGCTGCTTCATATAGTCCACTTCCTTGGTGAAGCGCGCCTGCTTTTGCGGCGTGTCCTCATAGCCCCGGCTGGCCGATTCGTGATGGTACATTTCGGCGTAAGGCGTCCATACATTGCGGTATCCGGCCTTGGCGACGCGCAGGCAGAAATCCACGTCGTTGAATGCAATGGGCAGATTGGCGTCGTCCAGCCCGCCGACCTCCTGGTAGATGGATTTCCTGATGAGCAGGCAGGCCGCCGTCACGGCGGAAAGCGTCTGGATGAGGCGTGCGCGCCCGAAGTAGCCTGGATGGTTCCGGGGCAGATGCTTGTGGGAATGGCCCGCCACACCGCCCAGCCCGATGATGATCCCGCTATGCTGGGCGGTGTCGTCCGGGTACCATAGCTGTGCGCCCACCGCGCCCACGCCTGGCTGCCCGGCAAGGCTGATCATTTCTTCCAGCCAGTCGGGGCTGATGATTTCGATATCGTTGTTCATCAGGCACAGGTAGTCGCCTTGCGCCTGCCTCGCCGCCGAATTGTTCAGGGCCGAGAAGTTGAAAGGACGTTCGTCGCGAAGGACGCGTATGCGCGGGTCCTCCCGCAGGGCGGCGAAGTAATCCAGCGTGGCGGGATCGTCCGAATCGTTGTCGACGACGAGTATTTCGTAATTTCCGTAGCGCGTGCGTTCGGTGATGCTGTCTATGCACTGCCTGATCAGCTCGAGCCCGTTGCGCGTGGGAATGATAAGGCTTACCAGCGGCAACGGCTGGGGCAGGGCATAGCGCACGCGGTACATCCCCATGTCCAGCAATTCCGCCTGCGCATCGATTGCGCAGCGCCGGAAGTGGTCGTCGATGGCGCGCTTGCCGGCTTGCAGGGCATAGTTCTTGGCCTGCCCCGAAAGCGCGGTGCTGCCCGGAACCGCTCTCCAGTGATACAGGACACGCGGAATGTGCACGATCTGGTAGTCGGCCAGCGTCTCGATGCAGCGCAGCGCCAGGTCGTAGTCCTGCGACCCTTCATAACCCGGGCGAAAGCCCTGCAGCTCTTTGACCAGCCCGGTCCGGTAGCAGCCCAGGTGATTGATCATATTGTGCGACAGGAACAGGTCGGGGTTCCAGTCCGGCTTGAAGTAGGGCGCCGTCCGATTGCCCGCGATGTCGATCTTGTCTTCGTCCGAATAGATCAGTCCGGCGGCGGGATTGTCCAGGATGGCCTGGGCGACATGGAACAGCGCATGTTCGGAAAGCAGGTCGTCGTTGTCCAGCAAGGCGACGAACTCGCCCGTGGCCAGGCTCAGCGCCGAATTCGAGGCTTTCGATATATGGCCGTTCTGCTTGCGATAGGCGACTTTTATACGCGCATCTTCGCGGGCATGCCGCGCAAGCAGCTGGCGGACGGAATCGTCCTTCGAGGCGTCGTCGGCCATGCACAGTTCCCATTCCTGATAAAGCTGCGTACGGACCGACTGTATGGCCTGGTCCAGCAGATCCAGCGGCGGGTCGTATACCGGCATCAGGATGCTGATCAGGGGTTTGCGGGGCATGCCCTTGATGCGTTTGCGGATATCGTGGCGCAAGGCGTCGTCGATATTGCCGTAGCGGCGCAGCCATTCGGCGTAATCATTGGGATTGGCGGGTGGCTGGTCGCCAAGCGGACTATGGACGGCGCGGCGGGTCAGCCGCTTCAGCCGGTAGCGCATGCCGCGCAGTCCCTCGCGGTGCGCGATGGCGCGCGCTTTATGGAAAGCCATGTACCAGCCGCCGGCGCCCCGCGCCGACGCCGCCAGCGCGCCGGCCAGCCGGATGCCGCGCCTGGCCTGGTCGGCGGGCCACCGCAGGGGGGCGGTCAGCTTCCAGCTTGTCGACGCGCGCAATGCCTTGAGTTCGCCGGCCAGCATGTTGTTCTGGATGTTCCGTTCATTCAAGGCGTGTTGATAATCGAGTGCCGATTTTTCCAGGTTCCGGATGTGCGTTTCCTTGTCCAGCACCGCCAGGTTCAGCCGGGCCGATTCGCTGCGGGCCTGCTCCAGCGATGATGTGAGTTCGGCGATGGACGCATCCAGGCTGCCGACATGGGCGGCCATGTCCTGGGCTGCTCCGTCTTGTTCCGCACTGGAGGCCGGCCGGATCGCCAGCGGCTGGTCGGGGTGCCAGTCCAGGAACCGCTCGATCGGCAGGCCGGTGACGTGCTGCTGGATTTGCGCTTCCTGCTTTACGAATCGGGAAAGATCGCTTTCCGTCAGCGGGTACCCGGCTCGTTCCAGAACCGACTGGACGAATTCCTTTCTCGATCCAGGATAAGGCGCGGCCGGAGCGCCTAGGTTCCTTATCGAGGCAAGCATCAGCAGCAGGGACCTGAAAAGCAGGCGGCCCAATGGGATCCCATTATCCAGCTCCCATTCTTCATCGATGGCCGCGGGTGTCCCATCGGCCTGGATGACGATGTTCTGTGGAACCAGGTCGAAGGCCCTGCCCGGCAGAACGGTATCCGGATCGTTCCATTCCGCCGATGGCGCGGCGTCGGCAAGCACTGTCCGCAACGCCTGGACATGGCGTTCGACCAGGCGTGCGACATCGTCGATTGACCAGCCGTCGCGCGTGATGGCCTGGACGAACTCCCACGACAGGGTGTGTCCGCGCACATAGGGCGCTGTGGAAGGGTGAGCGTAGCGGATGGGTGGTTCGGTGTCCGCCGTTTGGCCCGCTTTCAGCGGCGCCCGTATCGGCTCGTAATGCAATAAGACGTGGCCTTGATCGGGAGCCCGGACAAACAGCGTTTCCTTGCAGTATTGGGGCACGCGCCCTGTGCTGTAGTGGTAGGCCAGGGTTCGGGCGGCGCATTTTTCCGGCGGCTTGCCGCCGGCCCGGATCAGGAATGAATTCGCCAATTCCAGGCCCAGCCCGTTCTTGAAGATTTCCGGCCAGGCCAATTCCAGCGCGAAATTCATGCGGGCAGGCAGCTGCGGATCGGCATTCACGCTCTGCCAGGCCAGCGCGCCGGCATCGAACTCCGCGTCGTCCAGGCCGGCCTGGGTCACGATGGATGCGGGCAGCTTGTAGTCGGGAAGCGGCGCCATGAACCGCGTATCGGAGAATCCCGCCGCCTCGATCAGTCCATGGAGTGCTTGCCGGCCGAAAGTCTGCGGCTGGTCGCTGCGATAGCGGCCTTCGATCCCATACATGGCCACGCCCAGGTGATCTTCCGGGGCGCCGGCGAAATACTTCAGCCCCATCTGGTTTTCTATGGCAAGCAACAGAAGGCCGTCGGGCTTCAGCAGCATCCGTACCCGCTTCAGCAGCGCAAGCGGCGGCGAGGACGCCTGCGTGAACAGGTTGGCGTATTCCAGCACGCCGATCAGCGTGATGACGTCGAATTGCTGTGACGGTTCGAAGCGGTCGAAGGACTCGGCCAGCACCGTCACCTGGGACAGGTCCCGCGTCCTGGACCGCGTCATGGCGGCCCGGCGCATGCTGCCTTCCAGGGCCAGCACGGTCGCCCCGCATTCGCCCAGATAGCGGGTAATGGCGCCGCAGCCCGATCCGATTTCCAGTATGTCGCCTTTCAGTTCGCCCTGGAAAGGGCGCAGGAGGTTGGCGCGGGCGGCCGACAGGTGGTAGGTGGAGGGCCAATCGGTGCATTGCCGCCGCAGCTCGGGGGACAGCACCGACAGGTCGCGCGCCTGGCCGATGACCTCGGCCAGCCGGTTTTCGCTTTCATCGCCGTCGCTGTAGCCGATGCTGACATGGCCGGGGCGCGCCCACACGCCCGTCCGCGCATCCAATACATAGCCGTTGGCGGTCAACAGGTCCTTCATGCCTTTTCCTGGATGGCGTTGATGCGCAAGCCCATGTCGGCAAGGCCGAAGAACGCGTCCTTGCCGCCCGGCTGCACGTGCAGGTGGATGGCGTCGTAGCGGCGATCCAGTGGAATGACGTCTTCGCCATGGCGCTTGGCCACGCCGACGGAAACGAAATAATCGCCTCCCGCCAGCCGGCAGTCGAACTCGAATTCGGCGCAAACGCTGCTGTGCTGGCGGCCGGCGTTCCGGAACCGGCGATCACCCAGGATTTCAGTGTTGGTGCCGTACACCGTTACGCCTTCCTTGGTCTTGATGGTGATGCCCAGAATGGGGCGCACGACGGTGGCCAGGAACTTTACGGAAACGGCCAGCACGATGCGTCTGGAAGGGGCGATGGACGATGGGTAGTCCCGTCCGTTGACCCCCAGGTAGTAGTCGAGAATCGAAACGCTGCCGTCCCCCCATCGGTATTCGTGGGGGTTGTAGCCGGGCCGCGTGGCGAACAGGTCGTCGTGCCCGCTAAGCCGGTAGGCGGGCTCCGCATCGCCCGGGGGCGCCGCGCCGGCCTGGCCGGTTTCCTGGCGGGCCTGCCGGCTTTCTTCCGCAACGGCGGCGGGCGGCGCGGCCTTGTCCTGGCCGAAAAGCAGATCCAGATAGCGGTTGACCACGGCGCGCGGTTCGCCCATCAGCACTTGTTCGCCGTGATCCAGCAAGAGGGCCCGCGAGCAATGCGCCACGATCTGTTCGCTGGAGTGCGTGACCAGCAGGATGCTGGTGCCGTTGTCTTTCAACTGGCGCAGCCGTTCGAAGCATTTGGCCTGGAACTTGGCGTCGCCGACCGACAAGGCCTCGTCCACGATCAGGATGTCGGGACGGATCTGCGCCTGCACGGCGAATGCCAGGCGTATGGTCATTCCGCTGGAATAGGTCTTGACCGGCTGGTCGATGAAGTCGCCGATGTCGGCAAAGCCGACGATGTCGTCGTAGCAGGCATCGGTTTCCGCTGTGCTCAAGCCCAGCAACATCGCGTTCATATAGATGTTTTCACGTCCGGTGAACTCGGGGTTGAAGCCCGAGCCGAGCTCCAGCAGGGCGGCGATGCGGCCCCTGGTCTGTATGCTGCCGCTGCTGGGATTGAGCGTGCCGCAAATGAGATGCAGCAAAGTGGACTTGCCGCTGCCGTTGCGCCCTATTACGCCAACGGTTTCGCCCCGGTCCACTTCGAACGAAATGTCGCGCAGCGCCCAGAATTCGCGGAAATACTGCCTGACGGGACGGTGCAGCGCCCGTTGTATGCGGGGGTAAATGGATTGCTTCAGCCTGTCCTGCGGCCTGCCATAGGTGTGATAGCTTTTGCCCAGGCCTTGCACCTTGATGGAGGGGTCAGACGACATCGGCGAACCCCTTGCGTGTTTTCTGGAACCACGCGAAGCCCAGCCCCGCAATCAGCAATGCGCCGGCCAGATACAGGAAAAAGACAGTCCAGTCGGGCGCCTGGCCCCAGAACAGGACCTCGCGCGCCTGTTCGATGGTGGGCGTCAGCGGATTGAGCAGCATCAGGTGGCGGTACTGCGGCGGCAGCGCGGTGGCGGGATAGAAAATGGGCGACAGAAACATCATGACCGTGGTCAATATGCCTATGAACTGCGCGATGTCCCGTAGATAGACGCCCAGCGAGGCCAGCCCCCAGCTGATGCCCATGGTGAAGAACACCAAAGGCAGAATCACCAGCGGCAGCAGCAGGACGGTTAGGTGGGGCGGGCCGAAGAAAACCCCATAGGCGACCAGCCAGACGACCAGGCTGACCAGGGCGTGAAACAGGGTGGCGCCCAATGCAACCCAAGGCAGCACCTCCAGCGGGAACACCACCTTCTTTATGAAATTGGCGTTCGACAGCATCAGGCCCGGCGCCCGGTTGACGCATTCGGAAAAGATATTGAACACGATCAGGCCCGCGAAAAGAATCAGGGCGAATTCGGTCCTGGAGCCGCTGCCCGTATTCCAGCGCGCCTTGAAGACGAAACTGAACACAAAGGTATATACCGCCAGCATCAGCAGGGGATTGAAGAAGGACCAGAGTATTCCCATGAACGAACCGCGATAGCGGCCGACCACCTCGCGCTTGACCAGCGCATGGACCAGGTGGCGGTTGCGCCACAGGCTGGCGATCATCTCCCGCGGGGAGGCGGAAAACTGCCTCATCGGGCGAACACCTCGGCGTCCGCCAGCAGGAAGCCGTTCCTGTCTTTCTCCGAAAGCACCGGCCGGATGCCGGCGGGCCACTGTATGCCTATGGCGGGATCGTCCCACCGTATGCTGCGTTCGAACTCGGGAAAGTAGTAATCGGTGGTCTTGTACAGGAACTCCGCTTCGTCGGACAGCACCACGAAACCGTGCGCATAGCCCTCGGGCACCCACAATTGTTTCTTGTTTTCGGCGCTGAGCAACTCGCCGACCCATTGGCCGAAGGTGGTGGAGCTTTTGCGCACGTCGACGGCCACGTCGAAGACCTCCCCGCTGACGACGCGCACCAGCTTGCCTTGCGGGTGCTGTATCTGATAATGCAGGCCGCGCAGAACGTTGCGGGCCGAGCGCGAATGGTTGTCCTGCACGAACTCCACGTGCCGGCCTATGGCTTCTTCGAACTGCGCATGGTTGTAGCTTTCGAAGAAGCTGCCCCGGCGGTCGCCGAATACCTTGGGCTCCAGCAGGACGACGTCGGGAAGGGCGAGAGGCTTGGCTTTCATCAGAACACCTTGTTGTCCAGCATGCTGCGCAGGTACTGCCCATAGCCGTTCTTGGTCAGCGCCTGCGCCAGCTTTTCCAACTGCTCGGCGGTAATCCACTTGTTGCGGTAGGCGATTTCCTCGGGGCAGGAAACGCGCAGCCCTTGCCGGTTCTCCAGGGTGGAAATGAATTGGCCGGCTTCCAGCAGCGACTCATGGGTTCCCGCGTCGAACCAGGCGTAGCCGCGGCCCATGATCTCCACGTTCAGCCTGCCTTGTTCCAGGTACAGGCGGTTGATGTCCGTGATTTCCAGTTCGCCCCGCAGCGAGGGTTTCAGGTCCCTGGCCATGGCCACGACTTGCTTGTCGTAGAAATAGAGCCCGGTGACGGCATAGTTGGACTTGGGTTTCTTCGGTTTTTCTTCCAGTGAAAGCGCTTTGCCCGCGCCGTCGAACGCCACCACGCCGTAGCGCTGGGGGTCGTTGACGTGATAGGCGAACACGCTGGCGCCCTCGCTGCGCCGCGTGGCGCTGCGCAGTTGCTGGTGCAGATCATGGCCATAGAATATGTTGTCGCCCAGTACCAGTGCGGAGTGGTCGTTGCCGATGAAGTCCTGGCCGATTATGAAGGCCTGGGCCAGGCCCTCGGGCTTGGCTTGGGCGGCATAGCGCAGGTGTATGCCCCATTGGGCGCCGTCGCCCAGCAGTTGTTCGAAGCGGGGGGTGTCCTGCGGCGTCGAGATCAGCAAAAGATCGCGTATGCCGGCCAGCATCAGGGTGCACAGGGGGTAATACACCATGGGCTTGTCGTATACGGGCACCAGCTGTTTGCTGATGGCCAGTGTGGCGGGATGAAGCCGAGTGCCCGATCCCCCTGCCAGGATGATGCCTTTTCGTTTCATTGGTTTTCCGTTCGAATAAGTTGCTGCATGGCGCGATCCAGATGGATGCGCCAGTCCGGCAGTTGCAATCCCAGCGCAGCGCTCAGTTTGCCGGTATGCAGGCGGGAATTCTTCGGCCGTTTGGCCGGCAGGGGGTATTCTTCCGTCGTAATGGGCCGTATCCGTTCGGCGGAGAGGCGCAGGTTCGCTCCCATCCCGGACAACCGCCGTACGATATAAACGGCCAATTCGTGCCAGCTTGTTTCGCCCGAGGCGGCAAGGTGGTAAATGCCGGAAGGCAGAATGCCCTGCCGCTTGGCGGCAATCGCCAGGGCGGTCACATCGGCCAGCAATTCCGCCGAGGTGGGGGCGCCGATCTGATCCGCCACGATATTCAGCGAATCGCGTTCGCGCGCCAGGCGGAATACCGTTTTGACGAAATTGCCGCCCTGGGCGGAATACACCCAGCTGGTTCGTAGGATCAGCGCCTTGCAGCCGCTATTCATGATGGCCTCCTCTCCCAGCCGCTTGCTGCGCCCATAGACTGAAAGCGGGTTGGCGGCATCGGTCTCGGTATAGGGGCCGGCCTTGCCCCCGTCGAATACATAGTCGCTGGAATAATGCACCAGCAGGCCGCGGGTGCTGTGCGCATAATCGGCCAGAAGGGCTACCGCGCTGGCGTTTACCTGCAGCGCGGCGGCCTCGTCGGTTTCCGCCTTGTCGACGGCGGTGTATGCCGCGGCATTGACGATGATGTCCGGCGCTTGATCGCGAACCGCCCGTCGCAGTGCCGCAAGGTCCTGCATATCGGCCTCTTTCCGGCCAAGGCACGCCAGTTCGCCAAAGGGCAGCAAGCTGCGCCGCAGTTCGGTGCCCAACTGGCCGTTCTTTCCTGTAAGCAGTATTTTCATGCTGAAGACTGCATTTTCTACTTCACTCGCTGTCTGACTGAATGTATAGAGTTGATAGGCCGGGTGATGTAAGCGTTAACTATTTTTTGCGATTTTTTGCGCGGGCTGCGCCTGTGGCGTTGAAATGGCTTCCCACTTGCAACCCGATGCCCTGGAAGCCGGAAGCCGCCTGGCGCGACGACTATCGTTACAATTTTCCAAAGATGCCCGCCACCACGATGCCCAGATTTCCAAGCAGTGTCTGTCGATAGACGCCGGCCTGGAACAGGCCTGCCAGGCGTGGCACCAGCCAGCGCCTGCGGGCGCGGATGAACGTTTCCAGGATCATGCGGTTGCGGTGGGTCAGCCAGGGTTCCAGCAATATCAGGGCCTGTGTGTTCCGGTCGTTCCAGGACTTGAACTGGCCTCGAAAAAGCTTGCGTATGCGCAACATGCGTGCCGGCCAGTTCGCATTCATGCCTATGATGTTTCCGCTGTGCTGGCGGTATCGCACCGAAGGGTAGCTGTCGTACAGGACACTGCCGCCGCAACCGCTGACGACCAGGTAGGTCCACCAATCGTGAATCACGATGTCGGTGTGGCGGTCGACGCTGCGCAACCGCCGGCATGCAGCCGCATTGAATACCATGGTGTTCCCCCCCGCGATATTCTGCATCAGCGCGTTGGCGAAGCTGGGCGGGCGCATAAAGCGCTGCGAATAGCCAAGGTCCATATTGTTCTCGTCGACGTAGCGGGTGCGGGAGCAATACAGGGCCAGCGCGTTGCGCGGCGAATGCTCCAGCTCGGCTTGCAGCATGCCTATGGCTCGCTCCAGCTTGTCGGCTTCCCATATATCGTCCTGATCCGAATAGGCATAGAAGTCGGCCGATATGTTCTCGTCCTGCACCAGCGACATGAAGTTCTGTGTAGGACCGTCTGCCGAGCTATGGACGATGTGCATGCGGTTCCGGCCCCATTTTTGCTGGTAGCGTTCGAGTATGGCCAGCGTGCCGTCCGCGGATCCATTGTCCGACGCCCAGACCGTCCAGTTGGCATGCGTTTGCGCTTCGAACGATTCCATTTGGGCGCTCAGGAAACGGGCGCCGTTGTATGTTCCAAGAAGAATCGCTACGCTGGGTCCGGGGATCTGGCTTGAGTCGTTGTGCGCGGAAACAGTCATTGAAGTCTTGCAAGTGCTGTAAGAGAAGTTACCGGTTGCACTCAGGATGGCCGCCTTGAGCCTCTTTTCATTCAAGATATATGTCTGAGCGCAATGCACGGAAACGCGTTGTATCGATTCTTGGCTGGATGTCCTGTTGTTTGCCGCTACCCTTGCTCTGGTGCGCGCGGTAGTACGGAAAAGTGCCGTAACGCTTGAATTTCACGGTTTCAATTCCAGCCGGCATCCTTTCAATGTGTATTCCTTACTGGTTTCTTTTCATGGTGTATTTGCTGACGGCTTTTCTGGTTTCGCTTGCCCTGACGGCTATGCTAGTGCGCTACAAAAATTTGCATAGCCGCTATACGGCCGATAGCGATTTGACGGGGGCGCAGAAGTACCATGTACGCCCGGTGCCCAGGGTGGGCGGCATTGCCGTTGCATTGGGCATGCTGGCCGCAAGCCTGCCGCTGGCTTTGCGCGAACCTACTGTGCTGGGGCCCATGCTGCTGATCTGGGCCTGTTTATTGCCGGCATTGCTGGCCGGGCTGATCGAAGACTTCACGAAGAAGGCCTCGGCCGGGTTGCGCCTGGCGCTCATGGCGGGCTCCGGCGTTCTTGTTTATTTTTTCCTGGATGCGCGGTTGACGCACCTGGATATCCCGGGCGTCGATTGGCTGCTGGGTTTCGCGGCGCTGTCCTTCGTCGGCACCCTTGTTGCGATTTGCGGCGCCGCCAACGCCGTCAATATCATCGATGGCTATAACGGCCTGGCGGCCGTGGTGTCGGCGCTGATCTTTGCGGGGTTTGCCTATGTCGCCTATTACCTGGACGACAGGCTTCTGCTGGTGGCGTCGGTGGCGATGATAGGCGCGATTTGCGGGTTTCTCGTCTGGAATTATCCCAATGGCTTGATCTTCCTGGGCGATGGCGGGGCATACTTTATCGGCTGCATGATGGGCATGGTTTCCATCCTGTTGTTGGCCAGGCATCCGCAGGTTTCCGCCTGGTTTCCCCTGCTGCTTTGCTTCTATCCCGTCTTCGAGACCCTGTTCTCCATCTATCGCAAGGCCTTCGTGCGCCGGCTTTCGCCGGCGGTGCCGGACCGGGTCCATTTGCACATGCTGATCTACAAGCGCGTCGTGCGCTGGGTGGACGCCGATTTCTACAACGACAAGCGCTGCAAGGCGCGCCGCAATGCAATGACCTCGCCTTTCTTGTGGGTGTTCTCATCGCTGGCCGGCGTGCCGGCGCTGTTGTTCTGGCAGAACCAGCCGGTTCTGATCGGGTTCACGCTGCTGTTTGCGGTGGTCTATGTGTGGATGTATCGCGCCCTGGTGCATTTCCGCATACCGAAATGGATGGTGATCAGGCATCGTGTGAAATCAATGAGGGTGTAAGATAAAGGCCCTTTTGCAAGCACGGTCTGCATGGTGGCCCCTCTCGGCATTTACGTTATAAGTCTTGTGTCCGCGCAGGACAGGCGCTCCTTCATGGATGCACAGCTTGGCCGGCTGGGCCTGTCTTACGAGCTTTTCGATGCCATCCATGGCACGCAAAATCCCGATCATCCGCTGTTCAGCAAGTACGACGACAGGAAGCGCGCCCGCCTGCGCGGTTCGGGCGCTTCGCTCCGGCTGTCGCAACTGGGCTGCTTTGCCAGCCACTACCTGCTCTGGGAAAAATGCGTGCAAGGGCAAGCGCCGATCATTGTGCTGGAAGACGACGCCATCCTGCTGCCGGAATTCATGGCGTTCTACAAAAGCGCCGCGGAATTCGCCAGCCGCTACGGCCTGGTGTGGCTGCAGCCCAATCGGAAGATCCCCGGGCAGGCCGGACTGGCCCTGGGAAGAATCGGCCCGTTCACCGTCAAGAAGTTCGTCAAGGGCTTTGCCGGGACCACCGGCTATCTGATTACCCCGGAGACGGCGCGGGTGCTGCTGGACTATTGTTCCGAATGGGTCTACCCGGTGGACAACACCATGGACCGTTTCTATGACCACAAGGTGGAATCCATAGGCCTGGATCCGGTGTGCGTGACGCAGGACGACGATTTCGAGTCGTCGATCAATGTGCCTGACGCGGGCGGCCGGCACAGCCTGGCAGACACCGTCCGGCGCGAGTATGCCAACCTGAAGGATGCGCTGGCCCGCAGCGCGCATAACCTGGCCTTTCTGTTAAGGGCGAAGCGGGCCGCCAGGCGCTCGGGCTAGTCAGAAAGCCCAGGATACATCCAGGCGGGCGCCGTGCTCTTGCCGGCGCCGCGCAAACTGGCCGGCATAGGCGATGCCCACGTTCATATTCCTGGCCGGCGCGGCGTCCATGCCCAGGCGTAATGACCAGGCCTGGCGGGAGACTGGCTGGCCTTCGGATTCGAACATCCATGGCCGGTTGCCGCCGCGAAAGCTCTGGCGCGAGAACGTGCGCACGTCGCCTCGCGCGTGGCGCCATGCCGCCATGGCGTACAGGCGCGCCGTGCCCTGGAAGGTTTCCATGGCATGGGTGGCCTTGATTCCTACCATGGCGAGCCCCAAGGCATGGCCGGCCGGCGCGATGTCCAGCGCCGCCGTTCCGCCGTTTTCCGCGTGACCCTGGGCGTGGGTCCCGATCCAGGCGAGGCGCAGGAAGGGCTCGATCCGCGTTCTGGCGGGCTCTTGCCGCGCGGCGCCGGCCAGCCGGCGCAGGGGCGCGGCGATTTCCGCGAATAGCTGCAGTGTGCGCGCGCGGTAGTTGCCCGACAGGGCGTCGCGCAGGTCGGCGACCGCGATCTTTCGGTGGCTGCTTATTGCATGCCAACTGTGCGCGGCGCCTAAAACCAGGTCCGCGCTGCGCCAGCGCCCCGCCAGGCTGACGCCGGCGAGTACGCTGTCGATGCGCGCGTGGGCCATGCCTGCCGCCCGCCGCGCCTGGCTTTGCTGTGCGCCGGCGAACGCGCCGATGTGCCAGCGGTTTGCGACGGGCCGCGCGACGCCGGCCACGACGCCGATCAGGTCGCGGGTGTCGCCGGGCGTGCCGTCCTGCGCCCCGCGATCGGCCGAGGCGTGGAAACTGTGCTGCCAAAACCGGCTTTGCGACCCTGCGGGCTCGAACGGCCCCGGCATGGCATGCAGCAACGCGGCCTCGCGCACGTGGCGGCTGTCTTCGGCCAGGCCTGACAGCACCGATGCATGCCAACTGCCCGATAGCTGGCGAAAAGCCTCCCGGGCCTGATCACGGTCCATGACGATGATCCGGTCACGCAGGTCGGGGTTGTCGTTATCGATGGCGTCGGCGACGTCCTCTTCGGTGGGGGTGTCGGCCACATCGTCCAGCGGCCTGTCGTTGCGGCTGAGGGTCAGGTATACGTTTTGCGCATCGTAGCTGAGCGCGGGGTCGAGAAAGGGCAGATTGGTATGGACCGACTCGAAGCGGGTGTCCTCCAGGCCCAGCCCCGATTGCAGCACGGTGTACCGTGTGCCGGGTTGCCAGTCGCCGGCCTGGGCCAGGGCGACGACCTGGCCGGCCAGCAAGGCACGCCCCATGACCTGCAGGGTGTCGGACCCGCCCGCCGCATCCGTTCTAAGCTCCAGCCTGGCGCCAGGCTGGAATTGCAGGTCGCCCAGCACCGACAGGGTCCCCATTCCGCCCTCGCTCCGGGGCGCCAGGGTGGCGCCGTCCAGCACTGTGGCCGAGCCGAGGGTTCCGTGGCCTTCCAGGCGCGCGCCGCGGTTGACCTGTATTGCGCCGCCGAAGAAGTCCTCGATGGCCAGCGTGCCCTGGTTGACGGTGGCCGTGGCGGGATTGGTGACGAAGCCCAGCAGCCGCAGGGTGCCCGATCCTTGCTTGACGATGGGCACCGAGCCGTTGACGATGCCGGCCTGGGTTGCGCTGCCTTGGTCCACGCGCCACTGCACGCTGCCGGCATGCCCGGCCGGCGCTTCCGCCGCATGGCCTTCGGTGTCATGCCGCAGCTGCATGGCGTTGTATACGACGGCGCCGTCTCCGTAATCCAGCGTTGTTCCCTGGTACATGTCCAGCGTTCGATAGGTCTGGCCCAGCGCGCTGCTGCCTTCCACCCGTAGCGTGCCCTGCTGCAGCAAGGTGTTGCCTTGATAGTTGTTGGATCCGGACAGCACCAGCGTGCCGGCGCCGCGCTTGACCAGGCCCTCGCGTGATGCGCCCGGATTGGACAGGGTGCCATCCAGCCGAAGGATGGTGCCGCCGCTGGTGTGCACCCAGGCTTGCCTGTCGATCAGGAAGGGACGGCTCGATGCAAAGGATGCGTCGGTATAGAGCGTGTCGCCCGAAAAAACAAAAGGCGCATCGGGGGGACCCAATTGCGCCTCGTCATGTATCCAGCGGATGTCGCCCGGTGGCGGCGACCACAGCGCCAGCGACAAGGGATGGTCTTTGCGTTTGGCCGATGCCCGGCCTATGGCCTCGGCCAGGGCGGCCTGGCTGGCGCTTAAAAACGAAACCGCGGCCATGGCGGCCAGTGCGTATCTATATCTGCGGGGGATGCCCCGCTTCAGGAAACAGGTCTTACACGGCAACTGCGATGCGTCTTGAGTCATCATAGTATTTCTCCGCTAGATAAATACGTCACACTTGGGACGTCCGGATTATGATACGTTTTGACTTATATTGATATAAATATCTAAAAATAATAGAAAATATCGCTCGGGCGCAGACCGTTTCATCGGGTTTTAGGGAAGCAATCGGAAAAAGCCGACCGGCGCGGCGCGCGCCGGGGCGCATGTTCAGGCGATCTTTTCCAGCGCCCGCCGCAATTCGCCGGGCAGCGGCACAGGGCGCCTTGAAGCCTGGTCCACATAGACATGCACGAAATGGCCGTGGGCGGCGGTCAGTTCCGCGCCCTTCTTGAAGATGCCGACTTCATAGCGCACGCTGGTGTTGCCCATGCGCGCCAGGCGGATGCCCGCCTCGATATCGTCGGGAAAGGCCAGGGACGCAAAATAATGGCAGCCGGTCTCCACGACGAGCCCGATGACCTGGCTGCGCGCAATATCGAGCACGCCGCTGTCCATCAGATACCGGTTCACCGCGGTGTCGAAAAACGAGTAATAGGTCACATTATTGATGTGGCCATACACGTCGTTGTCCATCCAGCGCGTGCCGATGGGCAGGAAAAGCCTGAAGTCGCCGCGTGGCCGCGGCTGGGGTCTGTCCATGGCGGGGTTCTCCTGTCGTAGTGCGCAATTTTCTCGTATGCTACGATCTTTTCACTTTCTGGACCAAGCCGGACGCTAGCCATGACCTGTTATAAACTGGGCGACCTTGCCCCCCATATCGACGACAGCGCCTTTATCGCCGCCGAGGCCACCATCATTGGCCAGGCCACCCTGTCGGCCAACACCAGCGTATGGCCGGGCGCCGTCATCCGTGCCGACAATGAGCCCATTGTCGTCGGACAGGGCTCCAATATCCAGGAATCCGCCGTGCTGCACGTCGATCCGGGCTGCCCGCTGACCATAGGGCAGGGGGTGACGATAGGGCACCAGGCCATGCTGCATGGCTGCACCGTGCACGACGGGGCGCTCATCGGCATCCAGGCGGTGATCCTGAACAACGCGGTCATCGGCAAGAATTGCCTGGTGGGCGCCGGCGCGGTGGTTACCGAAGGCAAGTCCTTTCCCGAGCGCTCGCTGATACTGGGGGCGCCCGCCAAAGTGGTGCGCGAACTCAGCGACGATGAAGTCGCGAATCTGAAGAAAAACGCCCAGGGCTATGCCGATCGCGCCACGCAATATAAAACCGGCTTGCAGCCGCTGTAGCCCCTTCGCTACGCCTTAGCTCAGATTCTCTTGCACCCAGGCTTCGCATTCGATGGCAAGGTCCATCATGGCCTTGATGATCAGCGCGTCGGGCTTGCCCTGCGCGCGCAGGGCATGGGTGAAGGCTTCCATGCTTTGTTCCGTTGGAAGCCAGTCTTTTTCGGGCTGCAGTTCCAGCCCGTTCATGTGTTTGATGTTGCCGTTGGGCAGAATATACCAATCGTTCATCGCGCCATCATAAAGCAAGCGGGCCGCCTTGTTCGCGTATCGTCCGCCGGTGGCGGCGACTTTGCTGGAGCGTCATGATGGGCCGGGCCAATCCCGTATCTGCGTCCTCGCACGCCTGGGGCGCTACGCGTCCGATCGCGGGCATTGTTGTGCTGGTGCTGTCCTCGTGGGCGCTGTCGACGCTGGATGCCAGCGGCAAATGGGTCATGGGCGCCGGCGTGCCCTTGCTGGTGCTGTGCTGGGTGCGCTATGTGGTTCATTTGCTGCTGGTGCTGGGCCTGGTGCTGCCGGTGCGCGGCACGAAAGTCTTGCGCAGCGTGCGTCCCTCGGCGCAGATTGCGCGGGGCTCGGTCATGCTGCTGGCGACCTTGTCCTTTTTCACGACCTTGCACTACCTGCCGCAGGCCGAGGCCACCGCCATCAACTTCCTTGCGCCCCTGATCATGCTGGCGCTTGCGCCCTGGGTGCTGAAGGAACCGGCCCGTCTTTCGCGCTGGGTTGCGGCCGGCGTGGGTTTCGTCGGCGTGCTGATCATCATCCGCCCCGACGCCGGGCTGGATCCCGTGGGGACCTTGTTCGGATTGCTGACGGCTCTGCTCTTCGCGGGCCAGTACATTGCCACGCGGCGGGTGGCGGCCGACGACCCCTTCACGACGCTGGTCTGGAGCGGCGCGGTGGGCAGCCTGTGCCTGACGGCGATCCTGCCTTTCACTCTGCCTTCCGTCTGGCCGTTGCTGGCCGGGCTGGACGGCGTGCAATGGCTGGTATTGGTTTCCACCGGTTTCTGGGGGGCGCTGGGACACCTGCTGCAGATACAGGCCTACCGCTACGCGCCCGCGTCGGTGCTGGCGCCTTTCATCTACTTGCAGATCATCAGCGCGGCCGCTCTGGGCTGGCTGATATGGGGACAGTTTCCCGATGCCTTCAGCTGGCTGGGCATCGCTGTCATTTGCGCCAGCGGTATGACGATTGCCGTATTGGAATGGCGAAGCCGTAAATTATAATGGCCGCATGAGCAAGAAGATCCTGATCGTTCGCACGTCCTCGCTGGGCGACCTGGTGCATATGCTGCCGGCTATCTCCGACATTGCAATGCATGTGCCGGATGCGCAAATCGATTGGATTGTCGAAGAAAGCTTTGCCGAGATTCCCGCCTGGCATTCGGCGGTGAACGAGGTCATCCCCGTTGCGCATCGGCGCTGGCGCAAGCATTGGTGGTCGGCGGAGACGCGCGCGGCGCGCGCCGCGCTGCGCCGGAACCTGGATGCGCGCCAGTACGATGTGGTGCTGGACATGCAGGCGCTGATGAAATCGGTGTGGCTGTTGAGGCAAACGCATGGGCTGCGCCACGGCCTGGACAGGAAGTCGGCGCGCGAGCCGCTTGCATCGTTCTTCTACGACGTAAAGCACAGGGTCGAGTTCTGGCAGCCCGCCGTGACCCGGCAGCGCGAACTGGCCGCCGCCGCCTTTGGCTATACCTATGGCGGCGAGCCCGATTTCGGCCTGGATCGCATCACCGATGGCGTCAGCATCCAGCCCTATGCCGTGATCATGCCGTCGGCCAGCCGGGACGACAAGCTCTGGCCTGAATCCGATTGGCAGAAGGTGTTCGACCATCTGTGCGCGCATGGCCTGGATCTGAAGCTGCTGTCGGGCAGTCCGGCCGAAACCGAAAGGGCGCGGCAGCTGGTTGAGGGTAATCCGCGCGCCCAGGTATTGCCTCGCATGAGCCTTACCGACGTGGCCGGGGTGCTGGCCGGCGCACGCATCATGGTGGGCCTGGACAGCGGCCTGACTCACTTGTCGGCTGGCCTGGGGCGTCCGACCATAGGCATCTACAAGGCATCCACGCCGGTGCGCACGCCCCTGGAAGGGCCTGGCTACACGGCCAGCCTGGGCGAACGCGGCAATGCGCCTTCGGCCGAGACCGTGCTGAGCGCGGTGGAGCAGGCATTGGCGTCCAACGAACCCGCCCATGTCGGGCTGGCCGGCGGCGCGCCGGACTGAGACCGGGCATTTGCCCGACATACGTCCGATTGCTTCGGGCTTAAAATACTTATCCATTTGGCGGCCACTGGCAAAGTTCTTGAATCGTTTTTTCTATACAGCGCTTATCCGGCTATTGTCCCCGGCCCTTTTGGGCTGGATGGCCTTGCGCGCGCGGCGCGCCGGCGGCGACTGGGAGGTCTGCTCGGGCCCGCGCTTTGGCCATTACCCGCAGTACAGCCCATTGGGCAAGCCCGTATGGGTGCATGCGGTCAGCCTGGGCGAAACCCGCGCCGCCCAGCCTTTGATCCAGGCCTTGCTGGATCAGGGCGAGAGCGTATTGCTGACGCACATGACGGTCACCGGACGGCTGGAAGGCCAGCGCGCTTTTGCGTCGGCCATCGCCCAGGGCCGCCTGGCGCAGCAGTGGCTGCCCTACGACTTCCCTGGAAGCGTGCGCCGGTTCATGAACCACTACCGGCCCCGGGCCGGCATTCTGATCGAGCGCGAGGTATGGCCCAACCTGCTTGCGGCCGCGCGGCGCTTCCAGGTTCCCATGATGTTGGTCAGCGCGCGCTTTTCCGATCATGCGCTGCGCCAGAGCTTGCGGATCGGCAGCGTGATGCGTGAAGCCTATGGCCAGTTCGACGCCGTATACGCCCAGACCCTGCACGACGCCCAGCGCCTGGAACAGGCGGGCGCGGTGGCGGTGCGGGTGTCGGGCAATTTCAAGTTCGATGTATCGCTGCCGGCCGAGAAGATACAGCGTGGGCGCGATTTTTCCCCCGGCCTGGGCCGCAAGGTGATTGTCATTGCCAGTACCCGTGAAGGGGAAGACGAACTCTTCATACGCGCGATCGGCAAGCAACTCAAACGTGCGCGCGGCCAGGGGCGCAATCTGTCGGAGCGGGTCCTGTTCTGCCTGATTCCCCGCCATCCCGAGCGTTTCGACGAGGCGGCGCGTGAATTGGCCGACGCCGGCCTGTCATACGTCAGGCGTTCGCAACTGATCGAGGCGGGTGATTGCAGTTCGAAGGCGCTGCAGGCTTGCGCCGACGCGGCCGTCCTGCTGGGCGACACCTTGGGGGAAATGCCCTGGTATTACGCCGTGGGCCAAGTTGCGATCGTGGCCGGCAGCTTCCAGCCTCTGGGCGGCCAGAACCTGATCGAGGCGTGCGCGGTGGGCGTCCCGGTGCTGGTGGGGCCGCATACGCGCAATTTTGAACAGGCGGTGGTCGACGCCCTTGACGAGGGAGCGGCATTGCGGGTGCACGATGCCGACGCGGCTTTGCAGACGGCATTGCAATTGCTGGACGATGCGCAACGCCTGGGCCGCATGGGCGAAGCGGGCGCTCATTGGGTACAGAAGCACCGCGGAGCAGTGGCCCGCGTGGTCGCGGGCCTCAACGAGATCAAAAAATAAGGCCTGCCTACAGCCCGTGGTATTTGCGGCCCAGCTCCAGGGTGGCGTTGAAGAAACCCGCCTTGCTGCCGCAGTCATAGCGGGTGCCCTCATACTGAAGGCCGAATACCGGCCGGGCCGCCAGCAGGCTGGCGATGCCGTCGGTCAGCTGGATTTCGCCGCCCACGCCGGCCTGCGTCTTGCGCAGGTGCTCGAAGATCTCGGGTTCCAGCACGTAGCGTCCCACCACGGCCAGGGTCGAGGGCGCGGTCGCCGGAGCGGGCTTTTCGACAATGCCCGACAAGCGGGTATTTTTTTCGTCGACGGACTCGCCGGAGATGATCCCGTATTTGTCGGTGTGGTTGCGGTCTATGTCCTGGATGGCGATGACGCTGCCGTTGTGGCGATGCGCCGCTTCGGCCAGTTGCTGGGTGACGGAGACCTTGGCGTCGATCAGGTCGTCGGCCAGCAGCACCACGAAGGGCTCGTTGCCGACGATGGGTGCGGCGCACAGCACAGCGTGGCCCAGCCCCAGCGGAGCGGGCTGGCGCGTGTAGATGCAATTTACATTCGAGGGCAGAACATTGCGCACGATTTCCAGCAGTTCGTGCTTGTTCTTGGCGGCCAGTTCGGCCTCCAGCTCCGGCACGTTGTCGAAGTGGTCTTCGATGGCGCGCTTGTTGCGCCCCGTAATGAAGATCAGGTCGGTAATGCCGGCGGCGATGGCTTCTTCAACGGCATACTGGATAAGAGGCTTGTCTACGATGGGCAGCATTTCCTTGGGCATGGCCTTGGTGGCGGGAAGGAAACGCGTGCCCAGGCCCGCGACGGGAAATACTGCTTTTCGAATAGGCTTCATAGGGTGCAGTGCTTGTGGAAGGGTTTCGGAGCGAATCATACGCCATCTTGCATGAGTAGCGGCATCGTCCAAGCTGCCTATAGCAAGCTTCGTGCCCGGTTGGGGCCCGCGGCGCCGGGCCGGCTCAAATCCGTCATATACAGGCGTTTGTGGCGGGTAATCGGCGTTTGGCGCGGGCCTGTCCGCCCGTACACTAGGAAAAATGCCTCTTCCCCGGAGGCGCAATTCTTCCTTATATGTTCATTACCCATACCGATCGCGTTCGCGCCGAGCTTGAAAGCCAGATAGTGTCAGGCGCCCTGCCGCCGGGCGTCACGCTGGACGAGGCGCAGCTGGGCCAGATGTTCGACGTGTCGCGCACGCCGGTGCGCGAAGCCTTGCTGCAGCTGTCGGCCGAAGGCTTCGTGCGCATCGTGCCGCGGGCCGGCATCTACGTCGTGCAGCTTTCCGCGGGCGAACTGGCTGAAATGTTCGAAACGCTGGCCTATGCCGAAGGCCTTTGCGCCCGGCTGGCCTGCCAGCGCATCACGGCCGCCCAACTGCGGAAGCTGGGCGCCTTGCAGAAAAAAGGGCGCCAGGCCATGGCGGATCAGGACCTGGATGCCTTCGCGCAGTACAACCTGGAATTCCACGATTACATACACGGATGCTGCGGCAATCGCTATCTGAGGTCGCAGATCCTGCACATTCGCAAGCGCACCAACCCTTATCGCCGGCAGCATGACGAATTGAGCGCCGACTGGGCGTCTCAAGCCTGGCAGGAGCACCAGGCTTTGTTCGAGGCACTGAGCAGGCGCGACGAGGATGCCGCCATGATGGCGGCCGCCGGCCATATCAACGCCCGGACACGCTCCTTCCAGGAATTGGCCGAAGCCTCGCCCGAGCATCTGTTTTTCGGTTCGGATGCGCGCCATACGGCCGTTCCCAGCATGATGGCATCCGCGCCGCGCCTGGACATGGCCATGCAGCGCTGGCAGTAGGATGTGGATTACACTTAAGGCCAATACCGTTCAGTTTGCCCTTATGCGATCTTTATTCCTGATTGTGCTGCTGGCCAATGCGGCCCTGTTGGTGTTCGGCCAGGGTTTTTTCGGGCCGCCCCCCAGCGAAAACGGGCGCGAACCGCGTCAGTTATCCGAAAGAAACCAGCACGCCATTGCGCTGGGCGCACCCCAGTCCATTATTCAGCGTCGCTGAGCGCCAGCCGCGCCAAGCCATCCAGCGCCGGCGATGGCAGCCACTGCGCGGCTTGCCGGGGCAGATTCAGGTCGCTTTGCGCCCTGGCCAGGCCGCGCTGCACTTCTTCTTCGACCTGCGGCCAGGCGCCGCCCGTGCTATACACGCGCGGCGCCTGGCCGAACCGTTCCAGTCCTTCGCGCCATTGGCGCAGCAGCGCACCGGCCTGGGCGGCGGCGATGCCGCTGCCTATGGCCTGCTGCGTATGGGTGGGATAGGCGGCCGGCGCCGCGTTCGCCTCGGGCAGATTGGCTGTTCCGCTGGCGAGCGAACTGCGCATGAGCGCCGGTCCAGGCAGAATCAGGCCGCCGTGGAACACCAGGCCGCCGGCGTGCCCCGTTGGATCGGGGCCCAGCGTGTCCAGGGTGGTGGCGGTGCCGAAACTGGCCAGCAGCTGCGGTCCGTCATGTGCATGGCGGGCCAGGCCTATCATGGATACCCAGCGGTCGGGTCCCAACTGGGACGGCGTATCGTAGGCATTGCGCACTCCCGCGGCCTGCGCCTGGCCGCTTATCCATGATATGGCATAACCGTAGCGGCGCCGGAACAATTCATCCAGCGCATCGGCGAGCGCCTTGCCGGCGACGTTGACACCCAGCGCCGCCCGGGGAGCGGGCGCCAGGTGATCCAGCCAGGCGGCAATCTGATGCAGGTCGTGGTGCCGGATGGCCAGGGGGTGGCTTTCGCGCACGGCGGTTTCGGGGTCTATCCAGCCCAGCTTCAGTCGTGTGTTGCCGGCATCGATCAGTACGATCATGGCGCATATTCCTGGCGGGGGCGCACGGATACCTCGCCAATGGATATCGATTGTTCACCCTGCGGCGTGCGTAGCAGCAACTGGCCAAGGCGATTTATGCCGCAGGCAATGCCGGCCTGCGCGATGCGTCCGTCATCCAGCACGTTGATGTGCTGGCCCGCCAGGGAATCGACCTTGGCATAGCGCAAGGGCAGGGCATCGAAGCCGTAGGCGGTGGCCTCGTTCAGGCTGGTGTACCAGGCCTGGGCCACATGCGCGACCAGGCCCGCCGCCGAAACCGTGGCTGCCCGCGTGTCGCGCCGGGCGATCTCGGACCAGTCCGCCACTCTGCGGTTCAGCGACAGGCTGAGCGAGCGTGCATCGTCCAGGTTCAGGCCCATGCCGATGATGACCACGTAGTGATCGGGTGACAGGCGCGAGGCGCCGGCGCGCGTGACCTCCACCAGTATTCCGGCCAGCTTGGCGGAATCCCACTGCACGTCGTTGGGCCACTTCATGGTCAGGTGGCCGCGGTGTTCAGGTTCGATCAGTTCGCGCAGCGCTTCGCAGGCGGCCAATCCCGCCAGGGGCGACAAGGTAGGCAGTTGCTGCGGCGCAAGAAACACATCGAATGCGCAGGAGAACATCAGGTTGGCCCCCGGCCGGTTCTGCCAGCTGCGTCCCGCGCGCCCGCGGCCGCGTTCCTGCAAATGGGCGCCCAGCAGCCAGGGCCGCGCCTGCGGGCCATGGCTGGCGCGCGCCATGCCCAGCAGATCGGCGTTGGTCGATTCGGTGCGCTCCAGCCATTGGATCTGCTTGAAATGCGGCAAGGTGGAACGCAGTTCGTCCACGAGCTGACAGGGGGAAGGAAGAGGAGGGTGGGGGGCGGTGTCCATGGATTCCGGCAATTCGCTCGATGCGCGTGGCGTAAAATCAGCCTGTCTATTTATAACTCAAACTGAAGATTATGCTTGCTCGCACCGAAAAGATAGCGTTTCAGGGCATGGTCGGGACCATCGACTGCGTACTGGACCTGCCCATGGAGGCGCCTGCCGGCTGGGCGCTGGTGCTGCATCCCCATCCCCTGCATGGCGGGGCGCGGGACAACAAGATCGTGACCACCATCGCGCGGGCCTGCGTGCAGCATGGCCTGGCGGCGCTGCGTCCCAATTTTCGCGGCGTGGGCGAATCGGCGGGCGAGTTCGACGCGGCGGTCGGCGAAACCGCCGATATGATCCAGCTGGTGCAGCAGTTCAAGCAGGCCTATCCGGAAGCGGCCGCCGGCAAGTGGGTATTGGCGGGGTTTTCCTTCGGCACCTCGGTGGCCGCGCAGCTGTATTCGGAACTGGCCGAGCAGTCGCAGCCGGTGCCGGATGCTTTATTATTGGTGGGCTCGGCGGTCGAGCGTTTCAAGTTTCGCGATATCGCCATTCCCGACGACACCTTCCTGGCGCATGGCGAGTCCGACGAAGTGGTGCCCCTGGCCGAGGCCATGGATTTTGCGCGCGGCCGCGGCCTGCCCATGGTGGTGATTCCCGAGGCCAGCCATTTTTTCCATGGCAAACTGGTGGTGCTCAAGCAACTGCTGCTGCAGCGCCTGGCATCGCTCTGAAGCTCGGCCTCGGGTTTAACGCAGCGAGCAATGTTTGAATAAATCCGGTTTCATTCGCTTGCGGTTTTCTTGTTGAAACAGTGGATTGGCGGGTGTAACCGTCAGCTTCGCCTGCCTATAATGGCCTTTTGCTCCGTTATCCTGCAACGGATCTCTTATACGATATGCCGATGACATTCCAAAAATTCCGCTTCAGGTTTTCCCATCTTTCCTTGTGCGCCGCGGGCCTGGCGCTGGTTCTGGCCCCGGCTCTGAGTCCGGCCCAGAACACTGCCCCCGCCGCGGGCATGACGCCTTCGGCTCCCGCCGGCATCACGGCGGTGGGCGAGCTGGCCACCGTGCCGGCGCCCAGCCTGACCGCCAAGGCATGGCTGACCCTGGATGCGAACAGCGGCCAGATCATCGCATCGCAGAATCCCGATGAAAGCGTCGAGCCGGCTTCCCTGACCAAGCTGATGTCGGCCTATCTGGTTTTCGAGGCCCTGGAAAGCAAGCGCCTGACGCTGGATCAGCCGGTGACCGTTTCCGAAAAAGCCTGGAGGACCGAAGGTTCGCGCATGTTCATCAAGCCCGGCAGCCAGGTGACGGTCGATGAACTGCTGCAGGGCGTCATCGTGCAATCGGGCAATGACGCCACGGTGGCGCTGGCCGAGGCGGTGGCGGGCAGCGAAGACGCCTTCGCCGCGCTGATGAACCAGGAAGCGGCCAAGCAGGGCTTGCGCGATACCCATTTCGTCAATTCCACGGGCCTGCCCGATCCCGCCCACCTGACCACCGTGCGCGACCTGGCCATCATGTCCAAGAACCTGGTCACCCGGTTCCCGCAGTACCTGCACTACTATAGCCAGAAGGAATACACCTACAACAAGATCAAGCAGAATAACCGCAACCGCCTGCTCTGGACCGATCCCACGGTCGACGGCCTGAAAACCGGACACACGCAGTCGGCGGGTTATTGCCTGGTCGCGACCGCGCTGCGCGATGGCCGCCGCGTGGTGTCGGTCATCGTTGGCGCGGCCAGCGATTCGGCCCGCAGCGAGAACAGCCTCAAGCTCTTGAACTGGAGCTTCCAGAACTTCGATACCATCAAGCTGTTCGACAACGACAAGCCGGCCGTCAATGCGCGCGTATGGGAAGGCCAGTCTGAAACCGTCGGCCTGGGTACGCCCACCGCCACCTGGGTGACCGTGCCGCGCGGCAAGGGCCCGCAGGTCAAGCCCGTGGCCCAGTACACCCAGCCGCTGATCGCGCCGCTGAAGGCGGGCGCCAAGGTGGGCACGGTGTCCCTGTCGCTCGACGGCAAGCTGCTCAGGCAGGATCCGCTGTTTGTTTTGAACGATGTGCCGGAAGCCGGTTTTTTTGGGCGCATCTACGACAAGGTCCGCTTGTTGTTTCAATAAAATAGTGCGGCCCGGGCCATGATGTTCATGGCCCGGGCCGGTGTTGGCGAAAGCCGGTTTTCTTTGGGCGGCCGCTTCGAGCCGCTCCTGATTCCTTCCACGCAAGGCGTAGATAATGATTCCCGATGTCGATAACGACAGTATTGTGTATCTGAACGGCCAGTATGTCCGTCTGGGCGATGCCACCATTTCCGTGCTCGATCGCGGCTTTATCTTCGGCGACGGCATATACGACGTGGTGCCGGCCTATAACGGCAAGCCCTTCCGCATGGACGGCCACCTGGCGCGGCTCGAGCGCAGCCTGGCCGCCATCGGCATCAAGGTGGATTTTCAGCGCAGCGACTGGGAAGCGCTGGTCCAGGACATGCTCAAGCGGTCGGGCCTGAGCGATTGCATGGTGTATTTGCAGGTCACCCGCGGTGTGGCCAAGCGCGATCACGCTTTTCCGGCCAACACCGCTCCCACCGTTTTTTGCATGGTTTCGCCTTTCAAGCGTCCCGATGCCAAGGCGCGAGAACAGGGTCTGTCCGCCGTGGGTATACCCGACATCCGCTGGCTGCGCTGCGAAATCAAGTCGGTCTCGCTGCTGGGCAACGTCCTGGCCAAGCAGCATGCGGTCGATGCCGGGGTCGATGAGGTCCTGCAATTTCGCGATGGTTTCCTGTCGGAAGGGTCTTCGTGCAACATCTGGGTCGCCAAGGACGGCGTGCTGCTGGCGCCCCCGCGCAGCAACCTCATCCTGGAAGGCATACGCTATGGCTTCGTGGAAGAACTGGCCGACCAGGCGGGCATTGCCTTCAATGCGCGGCCTGTTTCGCAGCAGGAGGTCGATGCCGCCGACGAACTGATGCTGTCGTCGGCCACCAAAGAGCTCCTGCCCATCACCACATACAATGGCAAGCCGGTGGGCGGCGGCAAACCCGGCCCCATCTATGCCGCGCTGCGCGCCGGCTACGACAAAGCCATTGCGGCGCTTTAAGGAGTGGCCGCCATGCCGGCGCAAGCGCGGCAAGGCGGCTGTACCACGACTATGAAAGAAATCCCGCCCGAACAGTCCCTTATCGAATACCCCAGCGACTTTCCCATCAAGGTCATGGGCAGGGCGCATCCGGACTTCGCCCAGACGCTGACCAATATCGTGCTGCAGTTCGATCCGCACTTCGACCCCGCCACGGTCGAGATGCGGCCCAGCAAGGGCGGGAAGTACATCGGACTTACCTTCACGGTGCGCGCGACCTCGCGCGAGCAGCTGGACGACCTGTACCGCGCCCTGCATGCCCACCACATGGTGTCCATCGTCATATAGCGCCTGTAACGCCAAAAGAGAGGCCATGATCGAATCCCACTGGCTGCCCCGGCCCGCGGACTACCTGCGTGTGTGGCGGGACATGCGCGACTTCACCGAAGCGCGCAATGCGGCAACGCCGGACCGCATCTGGCTGGTCGAGCACGATCCGGTCTATACACTGGGCCAGGCGGGCAAGCCCGAGCATATCCTGAATAGCAGCGGCATCCCCATCGTGCAGTGCGACCGGGGCGGCCAGGTGACCTATCATGGTCCGGGGCAGGTCGTGGCCTATTGCCTGGTCGACCTGCGCCGCATGAAAATCTTCGTCAAGGAATACGTATCCCTGCTGGAAGACGTGTTGATCCGGACGCTGGATGAACTGGGCGTGAAGGGGGCCTGCCGCAAGCCGGGGGCGCCCGGCGTATATGTGCCTTACGCCAGCCTGGCGGCGCCGCCGGCCGGGGCCCAGGCCGAGTTGGCCAAGATCGCCGCCCTGGGCATCAAGCTGCGCAACGGCTGCGCCTACCATGGCCTGGCCCTGAACGTCGACATGGATCTGTCGCCCTTCCTGGGCATCAATCCTTGCGGCTACGAGGGGCTGAAAACCGTCGATTTGCGATCTTGCGGGATACACGCTACCGTGGGCGAGGTCGGCCGCCTGCTGGCTGCCCGCCTGAATGATGCGTTCGACGCTCATCTGGAAGCGCAGCCGACGGCAACGGCTGAATAAGCAAGCCTTGGCCAGGCTGCTGCCCGGTCAGTGCCAGCGAATCGACCGGACAGGGGCGCTGGGTGGACAATAATCCGGAGACAACCATGAGCACAGACGCCGAATTGCTATTGATCGACACAGTCGACGGGGTGACGACGCTGACCTTGAACCGGCCCGATCAGTTCAATGCGCTGTCCGAAGAGCTGCTGGATGCCTTGCAGCGCGCCCTGGCCGGCATTGCCGAAGACGAGCAGGCGCGCTGCGTGGTGCTGGCCGCCAATGGCCGGGCGTTTTGTGCCGGCCACGACCTGAAGCAGATGCGCGCCCACCCCGACCAGCGCTATTACGAGCAGTTGTTCGCCCAGTGCGGCCGGGTCATGCAGAGCATCGTCAACCTGCCGGTGCCGGTCATTGCCAAGGTTCACGGCACCGCCACGGCGGCGGGCTGCCAGCTGGTGGCCAGCTGCGACCTGGCCATCGCCTCGGAAACCGCCAGGTTTGCCGTGTCGGGCATCAATGTGGGCCTGTTCTGCTCGACGCCGGCAGTGGCGCTGACACGCAATATTCCCATCAAGAACGCGTTTGAAATGCTGGTGACGGGGCAGTTCATCAGCGCAGCCGATGCGGCCGACAAGGGCCTGGTCAACCGCGCGGTGCCGCCCGACGAGCTGGACGCCCAGCTCGATGCCCTGGTGCAGGCCATTTGCAGCAAGAGCCCGGTTGCCGTGCGCACGGGCAAGGCCATGGTCCAGCGCCAGCGCGGCATGAACCTGGCCGATGCCTACGATTATGCCGGCAAGGTCATGGCGCAGAACATGATGGCCGAGGACGTGGCCGAGGGCATCGACGCGTTTACGCAGAAGCGGCAGCCCGTCTGGAAGGGACGCTAGCCCTGGAAGGTTTCCGCGGACGGCCTGGATGGATGGTTTTTGTTGGCCGCAAGGGCCTTCTATATCCGGGCTGGGGAAAGGGCGATTAGGCGGGGCAAGGCGGGGCGCGTTAAAATGGCTTTCCGATTTCATGTCCGGAGGGCGCCAGGGCGGCTTCCGGCTGTGGTCTTTTTCATTGAATGGCGGAGGGCGTGAAGCACGCCGCCGCTCTTAGCGCCGGCCCAGGGGCTTGGGCGCAGGAAACCGTATGACTACTCCCGTTGATCAGTCTGCCGTCCGTAAACCCACCGTGCGTCCCGCGCCCTACGACCCAACGCAAAAGCAGAAGTCGGCCGACAAGACCTCGCGTATTCCCATCAAGGTGGTGCAGGCCGAACGCCTGAAGAAGCCGGAATGGATACGTGTGAAGGCGGCCGCGCCGGGTTCGCGCTTTTACGACATCAAGAAGATACTGCGCGAGCACAATCTGCATACGGTGTGCGAAGAGGCGTCCTGCCCCAATATCGGCGAGTGCTTCGGCAAGGGCACGGCCACGTTCATGATCATGGGCGACAAGTGCACGCGCCGCTGTCCCTTCTGTGATGTGGGCCACGGGCGCCCCGATCCGCTGGATGTCGACGAGCCGGTGAACCTGGCGCGCAGCATCGCCGCCATGAAGCTGTCGTATGTGGTGATCACGTCGGTCGACCGCGACGATCTGCGCGACGGCGGGGCGGGGCATTTTGTCGAGTGCATCCGCAAGGTGCGCGAACTGTCTCCCACGACACGGATCGAGGTGCTGGTGCCCGACTTCCGCGGCCGGCTGGACCGCGCGCTGGGCATACTCAACGAAGGCCCGCCCGATGTGATGAACCACAACCTGGAAACGGTGCCCCGCCTGTACAAGCAGGCGCGTCCGGGTTCGGATTACCAGCATTCGCTGAAGCTGCTGTCGGAGTTCAAGGCGCTGCATCCCGATGTCCCGACGAAGTCGGGGCTGATGCTGGGCCTGGGCGAGACGGACGAGGAAATCCTTGAGGTGATGCGGGATATGCGGGCGCACAATGTGGACATGCTGACGATAGGGCAGTATTTGCAGCCGTCGGAGCATCACCTTCCCGTGCTGCGCTATGCGCATCCCGATGTGTTCAAGATGCTGGAGCGCGAGGCGTACGCGATGGGGTTCACGCATGCGGCCGTGGGGGCGATGGTGCGGTCTTCATATCATGCGGATGAGCAGGCGCATCAGGCTGGGGTGGCTTGATCGGCTTACGGATCAAGCACCAAGGCTTGTCAGATGTGGAAGGGCCTCTGTTTTAGGACAGAGGCCTTTTTCTATGGTGGATGGTGTGGGTCATCAGGGATGCGGCCATCCCTTCTGGGGAGTGCAGTCCTCTTCGTAAGAATGCAGTCATTTTCGTAAGAATGCAGTCATTTTCGTAAGAATGCAGTCATTTTCGTAAGAATGCAGTCATTTTCGTAAGAATGCAGTCATCTCTTCGTGGCTGGGGCGTTCATGGCTGGGCCTGGCCCGGCTGGACGCTTGGCGGTTCTGGCTGCGCCAGAACTCCCCGCGCGGCGGCTCGATTCAGGGCGGCCGCGAACTCGCACGTCGGGCAGCCACTGGCTGCCCGAAAGCGTCGTGCTCGAACAGCGCGGCCTTGTCTCCCTGAATCGAGCCGCCACGCGGCGCACGCGTAAATCGCCGGGCCAGGCCCAGCCATGAACGCCTGCTCCAGGCATAGGGCGGTGATCCTGTCGCCGCTGGTTCAATTGGTCCTGGCGCCGCAAGTTTGCCTGGATGTCCTGAGCTGATACTGATCTGATGGGTTCTTTGCGCTGCAACAAAGACGGCGCGCTGCAAGACGGGTTCAATACAGGTGTACAGCCGGGATGCCGGCAAGCACTGAAGGTATTGGATCATGCGCACCCTCCGAAGCTCCGCAAGAATTGCCATCGTCATGCTGATGGCGAGTATGGCCGTCGGATGCAAGCTGGATGGCGGTGCAAGCGGCGCCGGAGCTGCGGCGGGGCGCATGGCGGGCGCCGCTGACGCGGTGGAGCTGGTTTCCGTCCCGGCCGGCGAACTCAGCTACCACCCTTCGGGCGAATACCTCAAGGGCGGTTATCCGGTTACACCACCGCAAGCGGTGGTCCGCTTCGACAGCGGCGTGGCCATGATGAAGCGGCAGGTCAGTCAGGCGGAGTACGCGGCCTGCGTGGCCGCGGGGGCCTGCAAGAAGCTGGATGGGGTGCAGCGCGACGCGGCCGATCCCGGGCTTCCGGTGGTGGGCGTAAGCTGGCACGATGCCACGGCGTATGCGGCCTGGCTGTCGAAGAGGACGGGGGGCCATTACCGCCTGCCGACCTATGCGGAATGGGTCTATGCGGCAGGTCCCGCCTACAAGGAAGATGTCATACTGGATGCCTCCGACCCTTCCGATCCGGCGCAGCGCTGGCTGGCGGAGTACGCACTGGAGACCCAGCGCAAAGTATCGGTGGATGCATCGCTGCGGCCCTTCGGCGGGTTCGGCGAGAATCCGGCGGGCCTGCAGGACATGGCGGGCAATGTGTGGGACTGGACCGACACCTGCCATACGCGGCGGCATCTGGATGCGTCGGAAGGCGCCGTGACCACGACGGGCGAGAATTGCGGGATACGCGTGGTGGCGGGGCCGCATCGCAGCTACATCACCGATTTCATACGCGATCCCAAGGGCGGCGCCTGCTCTGTCGGCGTGCCGCCCAGCAACCTGGGCTTCCGGCTGGTGCGCGACGATGCCGCGGCCGGCGCGGCGCGGCCACTGCGCGAAGAACTGGGCATCCATTGATTTCCGCAGGGCTTTTCCGGCATGGACGGGCCGGGATTGCTCCGCAGTAGCGGAGCAGGCAGATGCCAGGCAAGGGCAAAGGCCAGGCAAGACCTGGGTCCGTCACGGTGAGCCTGATCGGATGGAGCCCGGCGAATTCAGCCGGACCTGACTGAATCTAGCCGACGCCGCGTGTGGCGGCGGACTGTCCGGCCGGGGTTTGCGCGGGGCCTTCGGCAAGGCGGATCAGTTCGTCCATAGCGCACACCACGATGCGCTTGCGTCCGCTGTTCACCAGGCCGCGCTCTTTCCAGGCGCTCAGAAGCCGGCTGACGGTATGCAGCGTGGTTCCCGTCATTTCGGCGATGTCCTGGCGGGTGATGGGGAAGTTGATCTGTATGCCTTCGGGCGTTTCCTCGCCCGACTGGTCGACCAGCCGCAGGATGGCACGCGCGACGCGCTGCTCGACCTCCTCGGTGGACAGCTCGCGTATGCGCGAATGGGCGTCTTGCAGACGCTGTCCGACCGTCTGCAGGGCGTTGGAGGCGAAATGGGGGTTGCCGGAGACGAACTGGTCCCATTCGGACGAAGGCCAGGCCAGGGCGATGCTTTCCTGGACGGCGATGGTCGATGCGGGATAGTGGCTGCGCCGCATGGCCCGGGCGATGCCGAAGACGTCGCCCGGATTGACGTAGCGCACGACGATCTGTTCGCCTTCGGGGGTGATCTGCACCACTTTCAGGTGGCCGTGCAGCAGCACGAAAAAGCGCGTGGCTTCTTCGCCCTGGTGGAAGGCGGCCTCGCCTTCGGCCAGGCGACAGACTTGCGCGTGTTGCAGGGCCGCATCCAGGGCGTCGTCGGGCAGTGCCCTGAAAAGATCAAGATTCTTGATCAGCGACCGGCTAAGCTGTGATGGCATGAGTTGTCCCTGCTGCTGGCAATCTTTTGATTCTACCATCGGCCTGTTCCGGCCCCTTCGTTAAATCATTGATTTTTCGCATGTGTTTGACTTTCGACCGACTTCGGACGGCTGTTGTTTATAGGTGATAACCCTGAGAACTTGCTTTGAAGTTTGCGCTGCAACAAAGAAGGAAACCCTCCCGGATCGTTCAATAGAGCTGTCGACATTCACGACATATTGATAAGAAGGGAGTTGCAAATGAAAGCGTTCCGTCCAACCTTGTTAGCCGCCGTCATGACCGCCTTGATGGCCGGTGTTCCCGCCCTGGCTGATACGGCCGATAAGCTGGATCGCGTCAAGGTCGACCTGGTTGCGCCGCCCATGGTGCATGCGCACGAGCAGAAAGTCACATCGGGTCCCAAAGTCGTCGAGTTCACCATGACGATCGAGGAGAAGAAGATCGTGATCGACGACAAGGGCACCACCATGCAGGCCATGACGTTCAACGGCTCCATGCCGGGGCCCACCATGGTGGTGCATGAAGGCGATTATGTCGAGATCACCTTGGTCAACCCGGCCACCAACGCCATGCCGCACAATGTCGACTTCCACGCTGCCACGGGCGCGCTGGGCGGGGCCAAGCTGACGGATGTGAATCCCGGCGAACAGGCCACCCTGCGCTTCAAGGCCGACCGCAGCGGGGTGTTCGTGTATCACTGCGCTCCGGAAGGCATGGTGCCCTGGCACGTGGTGTCGGGCATGAGCGGAACCCTGATGGTCCTGCCGCGCGAAGGCCTGAAGGATCCCGAGGGCAAGCCGCTGCACTACGACAAGGCCTACACCATAGGCGAGTTCGACCTGTACATACCGAAGGACGAAAACGGCAAGTACAAGGATTACAAGAGCCTGGCCGACAGCTATGCCGATACGGTGCAAGTCATGCGCACGCTGACGCCCACGCATGTGGTGTTCAACGGCAAGGTCGGCGCGCTGACCGGCGAAGGCGCTCTGAAAGCCAAGGTGGGCGAGACCGTGCTGATGATCCACTCGCAGGCCAACCGCGACACGCGTCCGCACCTGATCGGCGGGCACGGCGACTGGGTCTGGGAAACGGGCAAGTTCGCCAACGCGCCTGAAAAGAACCTGGAGACCTGGTTCATACGCGGCGGCTCGGCGGGGGCGGCGCTGTATACCTTCAAGCAGCCCGGCGTGTATGCCTACGTGAACCACAATCTGATCGAGGCATTCGAGCTGGGCGCCGCGGGGCACTTCGTGGTCGAAGGCAAGTGGAACGACGACCTGATGAAGCAGATCAAGGCGCCGGGCCCCATCACCAAGGAGAACGCCGCCATGCTGGACGCGCGGGCGAAGAAGCTGGCCGCCGCCGCACCCGCGGCATCGGCCAAGGCCCCGGCGGGCAAGCAAGCTGCTCCAGCCGCCGCGCCGGCCGCCAAGCCGGTCGCCGTCGCGGGCAAGGCCACGTCGCACCCGGCCGGCGAGAAGCTGTACAAGTCGGCCTGCATAGCCTGCCATAGCACCGGCGTGGCCAATGCCCCCAAGCTGGGCGACAAGGCCGCGTGGAGTCCGCTGATCGCCCGGGGCATGGACTCGCTGATGGAAGTGGCGCTCAAAGGGAAAGGCGCCATGCCGCCCCGGGGCGCATCGTCGGCCGATGACGCCACCTTGCGGGCCGCGGTTGAATACATGATCGGCTCGGTGCAATAAAGCATTACGTTTCATGGGGAAAATACCGATCATTTAACAACGCCCCGGTGGCTACACTCGCTCCATGTCTTTGGCATGGAGCTTTTTTTCGTTCTTCTGCAGTGTTATTGCCTCACCCGCATCTAACTGATTCATATAAAAAGGGCAGCATAACCATGAAGTCTCTACGCAAAACCATACTGTTGTCGGCCCTGGCCGCAAGTTTCTTTACCGCGGCCGGCCTGGCGCAGGCGCGCGATCTGACCATAGCGCTGCGTTCGGAACCCAGTTCCATGGACCCGCAGTTCCATTCGCTGACGCCCAACACGCAGTTGTCCGAAACGCTGTTCGACCCGCTGGTGCGCACCGACGGCAACGCCAAGCCGGTTCCGTCGCTGGCCGAATCCTGGACGGCCGACGGTGATGTGTGGACCTTCAAGCTGCGGCCCAACGTCAAGTTTGCCGACGGCTCGCCTTTTACCGCCGAAGACGTCCTGTTCACCTATGCGCGCGTGCCCAAGGTGCCCAACAGCCCCTCGTCGTATTCGCTGTATCTGAGCACGATCGACAAGGTCGAAGCTCCCGATCCCCTGACCGTGCGCATCACCACCAAGGGGCCTTCGCCGGTGCTGCTGGCCAATCTGTCCATGGTGCCCATCATGTCGCACAAGGCGGCGGCGGGGCCGGCGCCCGAAGGCAAGACCACGGTCGAGCTCAATCGGGGTGACGGCCTGGTGGGCACGGGACCCTACAAATTCGTGTCCTGGAAGCGCGGCGCCGAAATCGTCTTCGAGCGCAACGATCATTACTGGGGCGAGAAACCCGCCTGGGACAAGGTCATCTACCGCCCCATCTCCAATTCGGCGGCCCGGGTCGCGGCCTTGCTGGCCGGCGACGTGGACATCATCGAAGACCCTCCCACCGACGACCTGCCACGGCTCAAAAAAGACAAGAACCTGCATATCCAGGAAACCCCGTCGGTGCGCGTCATCTACATCGCGCTGAACCAGGGCAATGATGTGCCGCCCGGCGTGTCGGGCACCGACGGCAAGAACCCCCTGACCGACCAGCGCGTGCGCCATGCCCTGTCGCTGGCCATAGACCGCAAGGCCATCGTCGAGCGCATCATGGACGGCGTGGGCCTGCCGGCCGCCAACCTGCTGGCTTATCCGGCTTTCGGCACCTCTGAAAAGCATTCCAAGGTCGAGCCGGCCGATCCCGAGGAGGCCAAGAAGCTGCTGGCCGAGGCGGGCTACCCGAACGGATTCCAGATGTCGCTGGGGTCTCCCGCGGGCCGCTACACCAACGACCAGCGCATCGCGCAGGCGGTGGCGTCCATGTGGGCCCGAATCGGCGTGAAAGCCGATGTGCAGACCATGGCGCCGCCGGTCTTCTTCAAGCAGCGCAATGCCTTTGCGTTCAGCAGCTATCTGGCGGGCTGGGCGGCCAGCTCGGGCGAGATGCTCAACCCGCTGACCTCGCTGGTGGTCACCAAGGATCCGAAGCTGGGCCTGGGCACGACCAACTGGAGCAAATATTCCAATCCGGAAATGGACAAGCTGGTGATGGAGGCCTCCAAGACCCTGGACGACGACAAGCGCGCCGAGCTTCTTCAGAAGGCCAGCGGCATGGCCATGGACGACTATGGCATTTTGCCCTTGCAGTTCGAGCTGTCGGTGTGGGCCATGAAGAAGGACATCCGCTACGGAGGCCGTGCCGACCAGATGACACTGGCCCAGTACATGACGCTGGCCAAGTAGCGCAGGGCGGGTTCAGTGCTATCGGCTATTGTCCGCCGCTTACTGCAAACGCTGCTCGTGGTGCTGGTCATGTCGGCACTGGTGTTCGCCGGCCTGTATCTGGTCGGCGACCCGGTGCTGATGCTGGCCAGCCCCGAGGCCACCGATGCCGAGCGCGAGCTGATACGCCAATCGCTGGGTCTGGACCTGCCGTTGTGGCATCAGTACTTCATCTTCCTCGGCAAGGCCGTGCACCTGGATTTCGGCAGCAGCTTTCTGACCGGCGAGTCGGCGATGCGGCTCATCCTGGAGCGCATGCCGGCCACGCTGGAACTGGCGACGCTGGCCATCTTCCTGTCGCTGGCCATAGGCGTGCCTCTGGGCGTCTATGCGGGCCTGCGGCCCAATAGCCTTGCAGCGCGCGGCATCATGACGGGCTCGGTCCTGGGTTTTTCGCTGCCCAACTTCTGGGTGGGCCTGATGCTGATCATGCTGTTCGCGGTCATGCTGGGCTGGCTGCCGGCCGGAGGACGCGGTCCGGTGGAATCCTACGGCCCCTTGCAGTTGAGCGTATTCAACTGGGAGGGACTTAAAAGCCTGCTTCTGCCGGCCTGTACCATCGCCACGGCCAAATGCGCGCTGATCATCCGGGTGACACGGGCCGCCACGCGCGAGTGCCTGCCGCAGGACTACATCAAGTTCGCACGCGCCAAAGGGCTGCGCGAGAAGCGTGTGCTGGGCATACACCTGCTCAAGAACATCCTGATTCCCATCGTGACCATAGGCGGCCTGGAGTACGGCCAGGTCTTCGCCTTTGCCGTGGTGACCGAAACCGTATTCTCATGGCCCGGCATGGGCAAGCTGCTGATCGACTCCATCATTACCCTGGATAGGCCCGTGGTGGTGGCCTACCTGATGTTGACGGTGGTGTTCCTGGCCACCTTGAACCTGCTGGTCGATATCGCCTACACCATACTGGATCCGCGCGTGCGGCTGGAGACGTCCTCATGAAAGGGCTGAGCACCGATCCCATCGTGCCGGCGGACGATACGCCGGTCGGGCAGGCATCGGGCGTGGTGCCGGCCCATGAAAGCCTGTGGCGGGTGTTCATTGCGCAGTTCGTGTCGAGCAAGCTGGCGGTGTTCGGACTGATCCTGCTGCTGGCCTGCCTGGGCCTGGCCGTGTTTGCGCCCTGGATCGCCCCGCAGAACCCGTTCGACATCGGCACGCTGGACATCATGGATTCGAAGATGCCGCCGGGCAGCGCCAATATGGACGGCACCATCACGTACTGGCTGGGCACCGACGGGCAGGCGCGCGACATTTTCTCGGCCATTCTGTATGGGCTGCGCATCAGCCTGTTCGTGGGTTTCGTCTCGGTGTCGGTGGCTTTCCTGATCGGGGCGGCTGTCGGCCTTGTGTCGGCCTATTTCGGCGGACGCATCGACGCCTTGCTGATGCGCATCGTCGATATCCAGCTGTCCTTCCCTTCGATACTGGTGGCGCTGATCCTGCTGGCGGTGCTGGGCAAGGGCGTCGACAAGGTCATTTACGCGCTGATCGCCGTGCAGTGGGCGTATTTCGCACGGGCGGCCCGGGGGGCGGCCATCGTCGAGCGCAATCGCGAATACGTCGAGGCGGCCCGCTGCATGTCGCTGTCGTGGCACCGCATACTGTGGCGCCACGTCTTCCCCAACTGCATACCGCCGCTGATGGTCATCGCCACCATCGACCTGGCCCACGCCATCGCGCTGGAGGCCACCCTGTCCTTCCTGGGCGTGGGCGTGCCGGTCACCGAACCCTCGCTGGGCATGCTGATATCCAACGGATTCGAGTTCCTGCTGTCCGGGAACTACTGGATATCGTTTTTTCCGGGAATCGCGCTGGCGCTGGTCGTGATCGCCATCAACCTGGTGGGCGACCATCTGCGCGACATCCTGAATCCGCGCAACGAGATCTAGGGCCGGCGACCATGAGCGAATATACCGCCGCCCCTATCCACAGCGATGCCGCAAGCGCCGTCGCCTCCACCGGGACAGCCGGCGCTTCCCCCGGTCCGCTGCTGCTGGATGTGCAGGACCTTAGAACCTGGTTCCACACGCGCGACGGCGTGGTCAAGGCCGTGGACGGCGTATCCCTGCAGCTGCGCCCCGGCGAAATCCTGGGCCTGGTGGGGGAATCGGGTTCCGGCAAAAGCATCACCGGCTTTTCACTGATGAACCTGGTCGAGCATCCGGGGCGGATACAGGCCGGCCGCATGTGGTTCAACGGCCGCAACCTGCTGGACCTGACGGCCGAGGAATACCGCCAGCTTCGCGGCCGCGACATGGCGATGATCTTCCAGGATCCGATGATGACCCTGAATCCGGTCTTGCGCGTGGATACGCAGATGATCGAGGCCATCCGGGCGCATGAGCGGGTATCGCACAAGGCTGCGCGCGACCGCGCCATACAGGTGCTGGGCATGGTGGGCATTCCGTCGCCGCAAGAACGATTGCGGGTGTATCCGCATCACCTTTCCGGGGGGATGCGCCAGCGCATCGCCATTGCGATCGCCTTGCTGAATTCGCCCCGGCTGATCATCGCCGACGAGCCTACCACGGCGCTGGACGTCACCATACAGGGCCAGATCCTGTACGAGGTGCAGAAGCTGTGCCGCGAAATGGGCACCGCGCTGATCTGGATCACGCACGATCTGGCCATCGTTTCGGGCCTGGCCGATCGGCTGGCCGTCATGTATGCCGGGCGCATCGTCGAGACCGGATCCACGCAGGACATTGTCCGAGCCGCGCAGCATCCGTACACGCATGGCCTGATCTCGTCGATCCCGTCGGTGAACACCCGGGGCCAGGAGCTCTTCCAGATACCGGGCTCCACGCCGTCCTTGCTGAACCTGCCGGCGGGCTGTCCGTTCCGTTCGCGCTGCTACCGCGCCACCGGGCAATGCGCGAACGATCCCGTTCCAGAGGAAGTGGCCCCCGGGCAGTGGGCAAGCTGTTGGCACAAAGGAGTTCGGGCATGAGCGGCTCCGACGTCATCCTGTCTCTTCGCGATGTGCGACGCGAGTATGCGCAGCCGGCCGACATGGTCGAGCGGCTGGGCCGGCTGTTCAAAGGCGGCGGCAAGCCGAGGTCGGTGCAGGCGGTGGCGGGCGTCGACCTGGATGTCATGGCCGGCGAGGTGATCGGCATTGTGGGCGAGTCGGGCTGCGGGAAATCCACCCTGGGCCGCATGCTGACGGGCATCCTGCCGCCCAGCTCGGGAACCATCCGCTACCAGGGCCGCGACATCGGCCAGCTGGCGGGCGCGGCGCGGCGCGAGTACGAACTGGGCGTGCAGATGATTTTCCAGGACCCGTTTTCATCCTTGAATCCGCGCATGCGGGTGGTGGACATCATCGGCGAAGGGCCGGTGGTGCATGGCCTGACGAGCCGGGCCGGCAAGGAGGCCTATGTGGCGGGACTGATGCGCAAGGTGGGGCTGGACCCGGCCTACCGCTTCCGCTATCCGCACCAATTCTCGGGCGGGCAGCGCCAGCGCATAGGCATCGCCCGGGCGTTGGCGCTGAAGCCGTCCGTCATCGTGTGCGACGAGGCCGTGGCGGCGCTGGATGTTTCCATACAGGCGCAGGTCCTGAACCTGTTCATGCAATTGCGCCGGGAATTCGCGCTGACGTATTTTTTCATCAGCCACAACCTGGGCGTGGTCAGCCATATTTCGGACCGGGTGGCCATCATGTATCTTGGGCGCATCGTGGAAATCGCCGATACCGATACGATTTTCAACCGGGCGCATCATCCTTACACCCAGGCGCTGATCAAGGAACTGCCGTCGCTGCGCCCCGACAGGCGGCAATTCGACCCCATCAAGGGCGAACTTCCCTCGCCCCTGCATCCGCCCCCGGGCTGCGCCTTTCACCCTCGCTGCCCCCACGCGATGGAGCGATGCCGGGTGGAACGCCCCTTGCTGCGGCAGATCGGTGGCCAGGCCGGCCATGCCAGCGCCTGCCATTTGAACGATGCGCCCATCAACGTTGACCAGAACGCAGTCCTAGTCCAGGAGACGACATGAGATTCGCCGATACGGAGTTCGATCCCTATACATTGACCCCGCCCGCCAGCAGCGCCATTCCGCTGGTATGCGATTCGCCGCACAGCGGCGTGGTCTATCCGTCCGACTTCCAGAGCTGCCTGCCGGTCTCGGTGCTGCGCTCGGGCGAGGACACCTATGTGGAAGAACTGTGGCAGGCCATACCGTCGGTCGGCGGAACCTTGCTGGCCGCCAATTTTCCGCGCACGTATATCGACCCCAATCGTGAAGAGGACGACATCGACCCGAACATCCTGGCCGAGCCCTGGACGACCGAACTGCATCCCACCGAAAAATCGCGCCTGGGACATGGGCTGATCTGGAGCAAGGCGCGCGATCAGCCCGTCTATGACCGCAAGCTCTGGGTGGCCGAGGTGGAGAACCGCATCGCCACCTACCATCAGCCCTATCATCAGGCCTTGCAGCGCGAGATCGACGCGGCGCATGAACGCTTCGGCGTCGTATGGCACCTGAACCTGCATTCCATGCCCTCGGATTCCTACGAGGTGCTGGAAATCGACACCGACAAGCCGCTGGCGGATTTCGTGCTGGGCGACCGCGACGGCACGACCTGCGATCCGACCCTCATCGGCATCATCGAGGATTTCCTGCTGCAGCGCGGCTACACCGTGGCGCGCAACGACCCTTTCAAGGGCGTGGCCCTGATCGCGCGCATCGGCCGGCCCGAGGAAAACCGGCACAGCCTGCAGATCGAAGTGAATCGACGCCTGTATATGGATGAGCAAAGCTATGAGCGATCCGTCAACTTCGAGAACCTTCAGCGCGATATATCGGAGCTGAGCGTAGCCGTGGCGGAGTTCGTCAGGTCGGTCATGTAGGCGGGGCGCCCGGCCTTGGCGGACACGCCGCCGGGCGGCTTCCCTTCTGGCGTTGATGGGCCCTAGCGGGCAGGCCCCGCCATGCTGAGCAAGCCGGCCGTCATTTTCTGTTCGCTGCTCAGCTTGGAGTCGTTCAAAAGCTTGACCAGCGCATTGTTGGCCATGGCGAGCGCCGAGATCAGCGTGGAAACCTCGACTTGCAGGCGATCGATGCGCTGGCGGCGCTGGTCGTCGGGCAGTGTATGGTCCGCCATGGCTTTGTTCAGCTCACGCAGCTTTTCCTGCAATGCCGCCCTTAATTCGCGTATCCGCTTCAGCGCTTCTTTCACGGCGGTCGGCAGGTCGCTGTCTTCGATGTCCTGATCCCTGGCTTTGGAAGGCGAGGACAGGCTCAGGCCGGCGGGTGAAAGGCTGACGTTTATGCGGTTGTCTGCTTGCAGGGCAGGGGCCGGGTGGCCGACCGGTTTCGCGTCGGCCGGCGAGGCGGAGGAAGCGAGGCCGGCCTGGGCACTGTAAGCATCCAGAGCGGGAAAGTCGGAAATCCGGCTGGACATGGCATTCCTTTTCGCGGAGAGCCGCAAGAAACAGGAGGGACGGGGCGGCATTCGGAAGACGCCCGGGCAAGCCAAAGACTGCCCATACGCTGTTTACGGCATGCTGCCGGAGATCTTTACGTCCAGCCGTCCCAAGGGCGCCGCCGGCGCCTCATGCCAGGGCGGCGTCGGCCAGCGTGAAGCGCGCGGCCTGGCCGGGACGTTCATATACCTGCCAGTCCACCCGGTCGGGTCCTACATGGATGTCGGCGGTGGCCATGGTGTTTTCGTTGTCGCTGTCCCGAGGTGCGTCGCGGTAGATGGGAAACTCGCGGTCCGACTGATTGGCCAGGACGGCCAGCGGATCGGTGTGCAGGCCATCGAGCAGCATTTCGCCATGCTGTTGACGGTGCCGCGACGATTCGGTGACGACCTGCGGGAAGCCGGCCATGCCGGCGTGAATCACGTGGTTGGCATGCAGGGCGGCCCGCTGGACGGCCTGGGCCGATACGCCCATGGCGTTGAACTCCACGCTGTACAGCTCGGTCCGGCCGCGTTGCGCCAGGCTGAGGTGGAAGCCCCCCGCCCGCGACATGCCGCGCAGCACGCCCAGTGCGTCCTGGATGCTGGATTGGTTCAGCAGGGCGCGCGTCAGCACCATGCGAGGCAGGCCGATGGCCACCTGGCGGGAGCGCAGGTTGTTGACCGTCATGGCCAGGCCGGCCTGGGTCACCGCGAAGGTATGGCCGGGTATCGAAGCCGGATAGATGAACGAGGCGAATCCCGGACCGTTGTCGGGGGCGAAAAGCCCGATGCCGCAGTGGCCGTGGAAGCCGGGGTCGCCGTCCTCGTTGTGGGTGATACGCGGCCCGCCGGTCAGGGGCAGCTGCACGGTGGTGCAGCCGTCGGGCGCCATGGACCACAGGTCACCCCGGCAATTCCACAGGAACACGTCGTCGGGCGGCAACTGCAGTCCGTCGGCCAGGCCCAGGAGCTCCTGCCGGACTTCGGGAAAGTACCGCTCGGTCAGATCCGCCATGGCCTTGGCCGCCGCGCTGCCGCGCCAGGCCATGACGCTGTCCCAGGACGGCGATTCGATCAGGTAGGAATGGGCGGCCTCGGCGCCGAACCTGCCCAGCGCTTGCCCGATCTGGAAGGGCGACCCCGATAGCTCGATGAGTTTCAACATGGCTGAACCTATTTCGTACTTAAATACGCACCGGTCCGGTGCAATTGATCTTCGGCCTGGGCAATGCCGTCGATGGCTTGTTTGCCCGCCTTGGCCAGAAGCTGTTCGATCAGAACCTCCACCAGGGCCACCGCCGCCGCGCTGGAGGGAAAGAAGGAGTGTGTCTCCGTCGAAAAAACCAGGACGCAATCGGCATCGAGCGCAATCGGCGCCACCACGCTGTCGCAGATGGCCAGGATGCGGCTGCCCGCCTGGCGCGCGGCCTGGGCGACCCGCATGGCCTCTTGCGAATAGGGGGCGAAGCCGATGATGACGACGACGTCCCCCCGGGCGATGGCGCGCAGCTCCATTTCCAGTGTGCCGGCATCGGCGCGCAGGGCCGTGACCGAGGGGCGGAACAGGCGATACAGGTACTGGAAGGTGAAGGCGGGGGCGAACGAGGCGCGAAAGCCCGCCACGTGCACCTGCCTGGCCTTGGACAGAAGCTGTACGGCAATCGGCAGGCGCTGCGCGTTGGCCTGCTCCAGGCGCTTGATGTTGCCGGCCTGGGTGGCCATCGCCCGGCCCAGCGCGTCGCCCGATTTCTTGCCGCTCATGAGCTTGCGCGCCTGGTCGGCATAGGCCTTGGGCGCCTGCCGCAAGGATTGGACGAATACGCCTTTCAGGTCATCCCAGCCCGGATAGCCCAGGGATTGGGCCAGGCGCACCAGTGTGGCAGGCTGTACGCCGGCTTGCGCGGCCACCTTGCGCATCGAGGCGATGGGCACCTCGTTGGGAAAATCCAGCAAGTACCTGGCACCCACCTGGAATTGCGGGGTCATGCCGGAAAACTGGCTGCGTATGCGCGCGCTCAGCGCTTCCAGGGTTTGAGGAATCTGCGTGTCGGTCATGATCACGATTATATTGATTTATTTGTTGCTTGGTATATTATATAAACAACATTTGTTGAATTTATCGGCCGCCATCATCATGACACACGTTTTCCATCGCAACCCCAAGCAGCAACTCGACCTGGCCGTGCGCGGCCAGGGCATCCGGATTTTCGACCAGAACGGCAAAGGCTATATCGACGCGTCGGGCGGCGCGGCGGTGTCCTGCCTGGGCCATGGCCATCCCGACGTCATCCAGGCGATCAAAGACCAGCTGGATACGGTGGCCTATGCGCATTCGTCGTTTTTCACCACGCAGGTCACCGAGGATCTGGCCGATTTCCTGCAGCAGCGTTCGCCGGGCGACCTGGATCATGTGTACTTTGTTTCGGGCGGCTCCGAAGCGGTCGAGGCGGCGCTGAAGCTGGCGCGCCAGTATTTCGTTGAAACCGGGCAGCCGTCGCGCCGCCATTTCATCGCGCGGCGGCAAAGCTATCACGGCAACACGCTGGGCGCCCTGGCCATAGGCGGCAACGCATGGCGCCGCGAGCCTTTCCTGCCTTTGCTGGTGCCGGCGCACCATGTGTCGCCCTGCTACGCCTATCGCGACCAGCTTCCCGGCGAAACCGAGGAAGGCTACGCGCAGCGGCTGGCACAAGAGCTGGACGACAAGATCCGTGAACTGGGCGCCGAGAATGTGGCGGCCTTCGTGGCGGAAACCGTGGTCGGCGCCACCGCCGGCGCGCTCGCTCCGGTCAAGACGTATTTGCAGCGCGTGCGCGAGGTCTGCGACCGCCACGGCGTGCTGTTGATTCTGGACGAGGTGATGTCCGGCATGGGGCGCACGGGTCATTTGTTTGCCTGCGCCGAGGACGGCATCGTGCCCGATATCGTCGCCATCGCCAAGGGCCTGGGCGCGGGCTACCAGCCCATAGGGGCCATGATTGCCAGCAGCCGCATCTACGATGCCATCGTGGGCGGCAGCGGCTTCTTCCAGCATGGCCACACTTATATGGGGCATGCCACGGCCTGCGCGGCTGCGCTGGCGGTGCAGCAGGTGATCGAGCGCGACAATCTGCTGGACAATGTGCTGGCGCGCGGCGAGCAGTTGCGCAACGAGTTGCGCGGGGCCCTGGGCAAACACCCGAATGTGGGCGATATACGCGGCCGCGGCCTGTTCGTGGGTGTGGAGTTCGTGCAGGACAAGGACAGCAAGGCGACGCTGGATCCGGCCCGCAAGACGCACGCCCTGCTGAAGAAGCAGGCGATGCAGAACGGCCTGATGATGTACCCGATGGGCGGTACGATAGACGGGGTGCATGGCGATCATGTGTTGCTGGCGCCGCCCTTTATTTGCACGGAGGCCGACATCGGCGAGATCGTGTCGCGTTTCGCCGCTACCGTAAACCAGGTGCTGCCCGCCTGATTGTCACCGCCGCAAGCCGGTGGCGCGCCGCTGTCGCAGGGTGCGTTCGAGGGGCTGCGGCATACTTGAATTCATTCTTTTTCTATTCCAGGAAGCCCGCTCATGGCCCGTTTACCTTACGCCGATCTATCCCATCCCGAAGTCAGTCCGCTGGTCGAGCAGATTGTGGCGGAGCGCGGCAGCGTTCTGCACCTGTACCAGATGTTGCTGCAAAGCCCGCAGGTGGCGCGCGGCTGGCTGAATCACTTGACGGGAATACGTCATAACAGTTCTTTGCCGGGGGATCTGCGCGAGATGGTGATCATGCGTATTGCGATTCTGAATGGGGCGCCGTACGAGGCGGATCAGCATGCGCCGATTGCGCTGAAGGAAGGAATGACGCAGGGGCAGCTGGATGCGCTGAACGACTGGAAGTCGTCGACGCTGTTCAGCGACAGGGAAAGGGCGGTGCTGGCCTATACGGATACGATGACGCGGGATGTTCAGGTGCCAGATGGGGTGTTCGATGCGGTGAAGGTGTATTTCGAGCCGAAGCAGATGGTGGAGTTGACGGCTACGATTGCGACGTACAACATGGTGTCACGTTTTCTGGAAGCGTTGCAGATTCATACGCATGATGAGCGGTGAGTGCATGCTCGACGCGGGTGGCTGAAGGCGCTTGATGTTGCTCTTCATGGGTTGCCGCCTTCAAGATGATCATCGGCCGGAACACAAAATTACGGGTACTTTCTGAAGAGGTTTCTGCATTTTTTTGCGCTTCAGAGTTCTTAAGAAAGGCGGCCGCGGCAGGGGCTGCTCCGGCTTCGCGCTTCACGGCCTTGGCGTTGCCAAGGCTTCCCGTTCCAGCCAGGCCAATCGAGGCGGGTGTGGAACTCGGCCGGACGGACAGCCCCCGGCTGTCCGTCACCCGCCGGCCTCAAACAGCCACACCCTTGCATCCTCGATTGGCCTGGCTGGAACGGCGTGAGCGAGGCGCCTGCGCAGCCCCCGCCGCGGCCGCCTTTTTAGATCGTCGAGATTTGATTTCCTAGTACTAGCGGCCCCACAGCACGTCGGGGCGGCCGGCTTCGCGGTTCAGGGCGCGGGCCAGGACGAAGCATAGATCGGAAAGGCGATTCAGGTATTGCTTGACGGGCTCGTTGACGGCGGTCGTCGGAGGGTGGGCGCCATCGTTCTGGCTTTCCATGGCTGCTGCATCGGGCGTGTCGCCGCGATGCGCCGCATTGCCGTGGGCCGTTTCCGCCTTGTCCAGGGCAATGACCGAGCGTTCGGCGCGCCGGCATACGGTGCGCGCCATGTGGGCCAGGGCGGCGGCGCGGGTGCCGCCGGGCAGGATAAATTCCTGCAGTTTGCCCAGGTCGGCGTTGTAATGGGCCAGCGCCTGTTCCAGAAACAGCACGTGTTCCTTCTTCAGTGCCACGTGGCCGGGGATGCACAGTTCGGCGCCCAGGTCGAACAGGTCGTTTTGCACGCGGGCAAGCAGGGTGTCGATGTCCTGGGGCAGGGATTCGCTGCGCAGCAGGCCCAGGGTGCTGTTCAGTTCGTCGACGTCGCCCATGGCGGCGATGCGCGGGGAGTCCTTGTCGACGCGGCTGCCGTCGCCCAGTCCGGTGGTGCCCTTGTCGCCGGTACGGGTGGTGATGATGGACAGGCGTGTGCTCATGGTGGATATCTCGTGTTCAGTCGGCGGCCAGCCGGTTCAGCGATGGTCCGGTGACGCGGACGATGCGCCACTCGGGCAAGATGTCGGCGCCCAGGTATCTGTAGAAGTCGATGGCATTCTGGTTCCAGTCCAGGACCGTCCATTCGAATCGGCCGCAGCCTTGCTCCACGGCCATGCGCGCCAGGTGCTTGAGCGCCAGCTTGCCCACGCCCCGGCCGCGATGGGCGGGCTGTACGTACAGGTCTTCCAGGTACAGGCCGCGCTTGTCCAGGAAGCTGGAGTAGTTGTGGAACCACATGACGTAGGCCACGGGAAGGTCGGGCTGGTCGCTGGTATGGGCGACCAGGCAGTTGGCGGCGGGCTGGGGGCCGAAGAAGCTGGCGTGCAGGCTTGTTTCGGTGGCCTTGAAGATGTCGGTCAGCTTCTCGAATTGCGCCATTTCACGCATGAGCGCAAGTATATGAGGGATGTCCGCCTGGCGGGCGGCGCGCAATTGGTAAGCGGGTGTGGCGGATGACAAGCCTGATCCTTGTTTTGGCGTTATGCTGAGTGTATCAATCAGGAGTTTAGCTTATGCAATTCACGAATCGGCAAGGCATGCGGGCGCTGGCGGCGGCCCTGGCGCTGACTTCGTTCTACTCGGTTTCCGCGCAGGCCCAGGAGGCCAGCGCATCGGGCGAGGTGCGCCGTGTGGATGCGGCGGCCGGCAAGGTCACCATCAAGCACGGCGCGATCTCCGATTTGCAGTTGCCCGCCATGACGCTGGTCTACCGGATCGATCCCGCGCTGCTGGCGGGCATACAGCCGGGCGACAAGGTGAAGTTCACCGCCAGGCGCGAAGGCGGGCAGTACGTGATTATCGAGATCTCCAAGTAAGTAAAAGTGGGCGCCCAGCATGGGCGCCCCTTGTCTTTGCATGGATAGGCCGGAATGCCGGCCGCGGCAAGGCCTTGGCCGATGGTAGAGGGCTCTATAGCACGTAGCGCGCCAGGTCCTGGCTGCTGGCTGCTTCCTCCAGCTTGGCATTGACGTAGGCGGCATCGATGACGACGGTCTGGCCGCTGCTGGCGGTGGCGTCGAACGACAGGTCTTCCAGCAGCTTTTCCATGACGGTGTACAGGCGCCGCGCGCCGATGTTTTCGGTGCGTTCGTTCACATCGAAGGCCAGTTCGGCCAGACGCTGTATGCCCTCGTCGGTGAAGTCCAGCGTAACGTCCTCGGTTCCCAACAAAGCCTTGTACTGCTTGGTCAGCGACGAGTCGGTCTCGCACAGTATGCGCACGAAGTCCTGGGCGGTCAGCGAGTCGAGTTCGACGCGTATGGGAAAGCGGCCCTGCAATTCGGGAATCAGGTCGGAGGGGCGCGACAGGTGGAAGGCGCCCGAGGCGATGAACAGGATATGGTCGGTGCGGACCACGCCGTACTTGGTGTTGACGGTGGTGCCTTCGACCAGCGGCAGCAGGTCGCGCTGCACGCCCTGGCGCGAAACGTCGCCGCCGGAGTGTTCCTGCCGGGTGGCGATCTTGTCGATCTCATCCAGGAAGACGATGCCGTTCTGCTCGGCGTTGGCCACGGCCACGGTGCGCAGGTCTTCCTCGTTGATGCGGCGGCCGGCTTCTTCTTCGGTCAGCAGCTTGAAGGCTTCCTTGACCGACATTTTCCGCGACTTCTTCTTGTCGCGGCCCAGACCGGCGAACATGCCTTTCAACTGTTCGGTCATTTCCTCCATGCCGGGCGGGGCCATGATCTCCATTTGCGGAGCGGCCTGGGCGACTTCGATCTCGATCTGCATGTCGTCCAGCTTGCCTTCGCGCAGGCGTTTGCGGAAGGTCTGGCGCGCCGTGTTTTCTTCGCGCTCGGGTTCGCCGCTGGCATTGCGGGACGGCGACACCAGGACGTCGAGGATGCGGTCTTCGGCGGCGTCTTCCGCCTGGGTGCGCACGCGGCGCATTTCGACGTCGCGCGTCTGCTTGACCGAGATTTCGACCAGATCCCGGATGATGGTGTCGACGTCGCGGCCGACATAGCCGACTTCGGTGAATTTGGTGGCTTCGATCTTGATGAAGGGGGCGTTGGCCAGCTTGGCCAGGCGCCGTGCGATCTCGGTCTTGCCGACGCCGGTGGGCCCGATCATGAGTATGTTCTTGGGCACGATCTCGTTGCGCAGCGGCTCGGGCACCTGCTGGCGGCGCCAGCGGTTGCGCAGGGCGACCGCCACGGAACGCTTGGCGCGGTCTTGTCCGACGATGTTCTTGTCGAGTTCGGAGACGATTTCCCCGGGGGTCATGGTGGTGGCAGACATAGTTGTGCTTTCTTCAAATGCGTGGACGGCGGCGGCATCGAGCGGGCGCGATGCCACGGCTCAGAGTGTTTCGACGATGTGGTTCTGGTTGGTGTAGATGCACAGGTCGCCTGCGATCTCCAGCGACTTCTTGACGATGTCGGCGGGCGCCATATCGGTGTTCTGCAGCAGGGCCAATGCGGCGGACTGCGCATAGGCGCCGCCGGAGCCGATGGCCGCCAGGCCGTGCTCGGGCTCCAGCACGTCGCCGTTGCCGGTCAGGACCAGGGTGTGCTCCTTGTCGGCCACGATCAGCATGGCTTCCAGGCGGCGCAGCACGCGGTCGGTGCGCCAGTCCTTGGTCAGTTCCACGGCGGCGCGCATCAGGTTGCCCTGGTGCTTCTCCAGTTTTGCCTCGAAGCGTTCCTGCAGGGTGAATGCGTCGGCCGTGGCGCCGGCAAAGCCGGCCAGGATCTTGTCCTGATACAGGCGGCGTATTTTGCGCGCCGTGCCTTTGATGACGATATTGCCCAGGGTGACCTGGCCGTCTCCGCCCAGGGCGACGTCGTTGCCGCGGCGGACACAAATGATGGTGGTGGCGTGAAATTGTTCCATGGATCTTCCTTTGAACGTTTCATCTGGGGATGGAACCGGAAAGTTCAAGGGGAAATCCGCAAGGGGAATCCGTGGGCCGGGCCTGGAGGCCCGGCCGCATGGCGAGAAAACGCCCGGCGAAAGGGTCAGTCGCCGTACAGCTTCTGGCGCATTTCGCGGCGTTCCTGGGCTTCCAGCGACAGCGTGGCGGTAGGACGTGCCAGCAGGCGCGCGATGCCTATGGGCTCGCCTGTTTCCTCGCACCAGCCGTATTCGCCGGAGTCGATCAAGGTAATAGACTGTTGCACTTTTTTCAGGAGCTTGCGCTCGCGGTCGCGAGTGCGCAGTTCCAGCGCGTGCTCTTCCTCGATCGTCGCTCGGTCGGCCGGATCCGGCACGAACTGCGTTTCGCGCAGGTTCTCGGTGGTGGCGTCGGCATTGTTCAGGATTTCCTGTTCAAGCTCTTTCAGTCGGTTCCTGAAAAAAGCGAGCTGATCCTGATTCATGTAGTCGGATTCAGGCATTGCCAACAACTCTTTCTCTGTCAGCAAACGCGGCTGGTTTTTTGCGGCGGCTGATTTGCTTGCCATGATGTGTCCTCTTTTTGTAGTGTTGGTGCTTGGGGCCCGTACCGCTGTCAACGTTGTTGCGATGGGCCCGCTATCAGACCAAGCATTGTTCCAGACCCCTGGTGAAGATCTCCTGGGGAAGTTTACGGCCTATGAACACCATTTTGGTATTAGGCTTTTCGCCGGATAGCCACGGTTTTCCAGGTTCGGCGCCCATCATCATGTGGACGCCCTGGAACAGCATGCGGCGGTTGATTCCTTTTAAATACAGTATGCCTTTGTAGCGGAGCAGGTCGGGGCCGTACACCTGGACGATGCCGCCCAGGAATTCTTCGAGCCGCTCCGGGTCGAAGGCTTTGTTCGAGCGGAACACGAAAGCGCCGATTTCATCGTCGTGATGCGCATGATGATGATCGTGATGGTGTCCGCAATGGGCTCCGCATTCGCCTTCGTGGTCATGATCATGATCATGGTCGTGGCCATGGTCATGGCCGTGGTCGTGCGCGGCGTCGGGATGTTCATCGGCCAGGAAGTCCGGGTCGATGTCCAGTATGGTGTTCAGGTTGAAGCCACTGATGTCCAGCAGCGATTTCAGGTCGGTTTCGCCGAAATTGACCGGTGTTATCGATGCGCGCGGGTTGATGCGCACGATGCGCGCGCGCAGCGCCTGGTAGTCCGCTTCGTTGACCAGGTCTTTCTTGGAAATGAGGATCCGGTCGGCGAAGCCGATCTGCTTCTGCGATTCTTCCTGCTTGTCCAGCGTTTCCATGCCGTGCTTGGCGTCGACCACGGTGATCACGGCGTCCAGCCGGTAGTAGTCGGCGATCTCGTCGTCCATGAAGAAAGTCTGGCAGACGGGACCGGGATTGGCCATGCCGGTGGTCTCGATGATGACGCGTTCGAAATTCAACTGACCGGCCTGGCGCTTGACGCGCAGCTCGTTGAGCGTGCGCATGAGATCGCCGCGCACCGTGCAGCATACGCAGCCGTTGCTCAGTTCGACGATTTCCTCTTCGCTGTCTTGCACCAGCAGGTCGTTGTCGATGCTTTCCGGCCCGAATTCGTTTTCGATGACGGCAATGCGGCGCCCGTGATACTCGGTCAGAATGCGCTTGAGCAGGGTGGTTTTTCCTGCGCCAAGAAAACCTGTAAGTATGGTTACCGGAACCATTTTTCCGGTGTCAATAGCGGCTTTCATCGTGTGCCTCGCAAGCACGGCCCGAACACCTGTACCGCCGGCGTGTCAGCAAGCGGCTATATCATGGATTCGTACCGCGCAAAAAAACTCAACGTGCGATTACATCACAGCATACGCTTTAGAGCAAACATGCGCTGGATATGTGTATTAATGCGCGTGCGGGCTGCATCTCCTGCATAGCGCACGCAGCTCTGTTTCGTGGTCGGAGAGCTCGAAACCCGCGTCGGCCACCTTGCGGGCCAGCTGGCGGCTGAGGCCGGGGTCGCTCAGTTCGGCCACGGCGCCGCACTGTGTGCACACCACCAGCAGGTCGTGCGGCTCGCCGGCCGCGTCCATGCAGGCCGTCCAGGCGTTGATGGCGTCCAGCCTGTGAACCAGGCCTTCGTCCACCAGGAAATCCAGCGCCCGGTAGACGGTGGGGGGCGCCGCGCCGGGCTGAACGGCGCGAATCAGGTCCAGCAGCTCGTAGGCTTTGACGCTGCGATGCTCGGCCAGCAGGATCTCCAGGACCTTGCGGCGTATGGGGGTAAGCCGCTTGCCCCGTTGCACGCACAGCGATTCGGCGGTGCGCAACTGTGCTGCGAGGGCAGCCGGCTGTGTCGAATGTTTGGCTGGCATGGCTCTGCTCTATGTGTAAAAAGGAGGCGTTTGCGGCGGCAGTGTAGTACGGCCGAAGCGGCTCCGCGCGGCAAAATCCCCGGCTATGTTATAACATAACGGCCAGGCGGACAGGCGATTCGCCGCCCTTCATCCCGATTTTCACTTTCATGCACCGTTCTCCTTCCACGACTTCCCGGGGACCCCGAACTTATCGCGGCTCGGCTTTGCTGGCTTCATGCATCCGGCGCATGGCCTATATGCTGCTGGCCATCGCTTTTCTGTGGTGCCTGACGGCCTGGGCCTTGCAGTGGTGGTAGGGGCGGCCATGGCAAGCACGGTCATTGAACTGGATCAGGTATCGCTGGGCTGGCGGGACCGCGTGGCGGTGCGCGACGTGTCGGGCGTGTTTGCGCGGGGCTCGCTCACCGCGATCGTGGGGCCCAACGGGGCCGGCAAATCGACCCTGGTCAAAGGCATCATGGGCCTGGTCAGCCCGTTGCGCGGCCAGATCCGCCTGGCGGACGATGCCCGTACGCAAATTGCCTGTCTGCCGCAATTGGGCGAGCTGGACCGCAGCTTTCCCATCACTGTCTACGATCTGGTCGCCATGGGCGCATGGCGGCGCGTGGGCGCATGGAAGCATTTCGACGCGGCCGAGCGCGAGCGCGTGCAGTCGGCGCTGGATGTCGTGGGCCTGGCCGATTTCGGATCGCGCATCATCGGCACCTTATCCGGCGGCCAGCTGCAGCGTGCGCTCTTCGCCCGCCTGCTGCTGCACGATGCGGCCACTCTGCTGCTGGACGAGCCTTTCGCGGCCGTGGACCGACACACGACGGACGATCTGATGGCCTTGCTGCACCGATGGCATGACGAGGGGCGCACGGTCATTGCCGTGCTGCACGATCTGGATATGGTGCGGGCCCATTTCCCGCAGGCCTTGCTGATGGCGGGGCAGGCGGTGGCCTGGGGACCGACCGAAACGGTGCTGACGCCGGAGAACCTGCATCTGGCGCGCCATTTGTGCGCGGGAGACTACTTGTGATGTGGCTGATAGACTGGCTGTTCGGCCCCTTCATCGACTACGGCTTCATGCGCCGCGCATTGGCGGGCTCTTTGGCGCTGGCATTCGCGGCGGGGCCCCTGGGCGTTTTCTTGGTGCTGCGCCGCATGAGCCTGATGGGCGACGCCATGGCCCACGCCATTTTGCCCGGCGTGGCGGTGGGCTTCCTGACCGCGGGATTGTCCCTGGGCGCCATGACGCTGGGGGGCATGGTCACCGGCCTGGTGGTGGCCATGCTGGCCGGCACCGTGGCGCGCCTGACCCCGCAGCGCGAGGATGCAAGCTTTGCCGCCTTTTATCTGGTTTCCCTTGGCCTGGGCGTGCTGCTGGTGTCCCTGCGGGGTTCCAATATGGATCTGATCCACGTCCTGTTCGGCACGGTGCTGGGCCTCGATGATGCGGCGCTGCTGCTGGTGACCTCCGCGTCCAGCGTGACCTTGCTGGTGCTTGCCCTGATCTTCCGGCCCCTGGTGTTGGAGTGCCTGGATCCCCTTTTCCTGCGCAGCCATGGATCGGCGGGCACCTTCATCCACATGGTCTTCCTGGTGCTGCTGGTGATGACGCTGGTTGCCGGCTTCCAGGTGTTGGGCACGCTGATGGTGGTGGGCATCATGATGCTGCCGGCGACCGCCGCGCGTTTCTGGGCGGGCTCCGCCGGCCGCCAGATGGCGCTGGCGGCCGCGCTGGGGGCCGTGGCCTCGTATGCGGGCCTGCTGCTTTCGTACTACGCCAATGTTCCGGCTTCACCGGCGATTATTCTTTCGGCAGGATGCATCTATTTCCTGTCGATTTTCTTCGGCCCCCTGGGCGGGCTGCTGCAAGCCGCGCGCCAGGCGCGCGCAAGGCGCCAGCGCCTGTCCCGCATTTCGGAGCAACTTTAATGGTCCACGCCAATACAGCTTATGGTTTCTCCATGACGCGCCGAACAGTACTCGGGGCGCTGGCGGGCCTTGCGCTGGCCGCCGCGATATCCCCGGCATCGGCGGCCCGCGGGCCGGCGGCCGGTGCGCCGCTCAAGGTCGTCGCCAGCTTTTCCATCCTGGGCGACATGGTCCGGGAGATCGGCGGGGAGAATGTGGCATTGACCACTCTGGTTGGAGCGAACGGCGATGTGCATTCCTTTGAACCGTCGCCCCAGGACGCGAAAGCGTTGTCCCAGGCCGAGGTATTGGTGCTGAACGGGCTGGACTTCGAAGGCTGGCTTCCTCGACTGGTGCAGTCATCGGGCTTCAAGGGTCGCCAGATCCTGGCATCCAAAGGCATCGCCGTGCGCCGCTTGAGCGCCGACGAGGTGGCGGGCGGCGACAGCCATGGGCGCGACCGCGACGGTCATGATCATGATGACCCGGGGCACGGCCATCACCATGCCGTTGGCGATGTCGACCCCCATGCCTGGCAGGACCTGCGCAACGGTAAGATCTATGCCCAGAACATCGCCGACGGGCTGGCGCAGGCCGATCCCCCGCGCGGCGGCTATTACAAGATGCGGGCGAAGCTGTATATCGACAAAATGAGCAAGCTCGATGCGGAAATCAGGAGCGCGCTGGCCGATATACCGGCGAACCGGCGCGTGGTGATTACCTCGCACGATGCGTTCGGCTATTTTGCGCAGGCCTATGGCATACGCTTCATCGCGGTGGCGGGCCTGTCCAGCGAAGCCGAGCCGTCGGCCAGCGAACTGGCCGCCATCGTCGATCGGGCCAGGAAGGAGCATGTGGCCGGCGTCTTCATCGAAAGCGGCACCAACTCCAGGCTGGTCAAGCAGCTGGCGCGCGAGACGGGGATAAAGATGGGCGGCACGCTGTATTCCGACGCGCTGGCGCCGGCCGATGCGCCGGCCGCAAGCTATCTGGGCATGTTCAGCTGGAACGCGGGCCGGCTTATCTATGTGCTGACACGCTGAGCGCTGGCGGTGATCCGGCATCGGCCGGCTTTCATGGCGCCTTGGGCCGCGTCCGGGCGTCAGCGTTTCCTGCCCGCGCGGGGATGCGCCTGGTCGTAGACCTGGGCCAGGTGCTGGAAGTCCAGGCGGGTATAGATCTGCGTGGTCGAGATGTTGGCATGGCCCAGCATTTCCTGCACCGCCCGCAGGTCCTGGGCCGATTGCAGCATGTGGCTGGCGAAGCTGTGCCGCAGGCTGTGCGGATGCACATGCACCGGCAATCCCGCCAGTGTCGCCAGCTTGTCCAGCTGAAGCTGGACCACCCTGGGTGAAATCCGCTTCCCGCGCGCGCCCAGGAACAGGGCGCAACGGGCGTCCATGCCGGCCGACGGATCCAGCAGGCTGTCGCGCACATCCAGCCACCGCTCGATGGCGGCGATGGCTTGCGCGCCCAGCGGCACGTTGCGGGTTTTGCCGCCTTTGCCCTTGACGATGGCTTCATGCTCCTGCAGCTGCACCCAGCTTTGCGACTCGTACGATTCCTGGCGGGCATAGCGCCAGTCCAGGCTGACCAGTTCGGCCAGGCGCAGGCCGCTGGAGTACAGGATCTCGAACATGGCCTGGTCGCGGCATTCGATCGGGGTTTCAGGCGCCGGCAGGCCGGGCCTGTCCAGCAAGACCTGGGCCTGTTCCACGGACAGGGCCTTGGGCAGGCTGCGGGGAGCCTTGGGCGCGCGCACGCCCGCCGCGGGATTGGCTTCCATGCCGGCGCCCGGTGCCCACCATTGATAGAAGCCACGCCAGGCGGCCAGGGCCCGGGCCAGGCTGCGCGGCTTCAGTCCTTGTCCGTGCAGGCGGGCGATGGCCTGGCGGATGTGGCTTTCGGTGTACTGTTCGAGCGCGGTGCCGGCGTGGCACTGGATCAGGTGGCGCAGGTCCTGGCGATAGCCCGCCAGGGTATGTTCCGAGTAGCGCCGGTTGGCCCGTAGATGGGCAAGCCATTGCTCCATGGGATTGGGCAAGGCATGCATGCTGAACCCCTATGCGTAGTCGTCCTGGTCGGGCGAGCCGCGCAGCCGCGACAGGCTGGCGCTGGCCAGCTGGTTTATGGTGTCCAGAAAGGCCGTGCCCATGTCGGGGGTGAAGCGCTCGGCTTCGTCCGAGCCCAGGACCAGCAGGCCGATGGGCTCGCTGCTGCCTGGGGGCCGCAGGCCGATGATGGCCAGGGATGCGGGAGCCGTGCCCAGCCAGCCAGCGGCCTCCTGGTCACGCAAAGGGCCGCAATACGGCTTGACCAGCTCGCGCGCATAGGCCCTGATCGATTCGGTCACGTCTTCGTTGAACTCGCTGCCGGTCAGCCGGGGCAGGTCCCAGACCCGCAAGGCGATGGTGGGCAGGTCGAACAAGTCGCCCAGGCTGCGCACGATATGCGCCGGAATCTGGCTGGCGTCGTCCTCGGCCAGCATGCGGCAGCACCAGTCGTTCAGGGTCTTGCTGATTCTTTCGTTGCCGCTGGCGTTGTGGACCAGGCCGGACAATTGCCATTCCAGGTCCTTGGCGCGCGCGCGCAAGGTCATGATCTGCCGTTCGCCCAGGGATATGGCGCGCGTTTCGTTGGGGTGGGGCACGCGCAGGTTGGCGAACAGTTCGGCATGCTCCTGGAAGAAGGCCGGGTGGGTTTGCAGGAAATGCGCGACGTCGTCGGCGGAAAGGCTGTCTTCGGTCATGGCGTCAGTGCATCCTTGTTGGTGAGTTGTTCTGTCAAAGCGTCGATGTCGACTTGGCCGGAAAACACGGTGGCGGCGGGGCCGCTCATGCGCAGGCCACCCTGGTCGTCCCAGGCCACGGTCAGCCGCCCGCCGCGGGTATGGACCTGCACGGGGCTGTCCAGCAGGCCGCGCCGTATGCCGGCGACCACCGCGGCGCAGGCGCCGGTTCCGCAGGCCAGGGTTTCGCCGGCCCCGCGTTCGTAGACGCGCAACTTGATGGCATGCCGATCGAGCACTTGCATGAAGCCGGCGTTGACGCGCTGCGCGAAACGCGGATGCGACTCGATCAGCGGCCCGGCCGTCCCGACGGGCGCCGTGTCGGTATCGGCCACCACCTGCACCGCATGGGGATTGGAAATGGCCACCAGGGACAGCACGGCATCCCCATGGCCCGGCAAGGGCAGGGTCCATACGGTGTCGCCGCCGCAGGGCGCCGATTGCAGGTCCCGGGTGTCGAAGGCAAGCGCCTCGGGTTCGAAGCGGGTCTGGCCCATTTCGACCGAAACGCCGTCGGCGCCGGAGTTGTCGAGCGTGATGAGCCCGGTGCTGATCTCGGCGCGCAGCGGATTGCGCCGCGACAGGCCCTGCTCGTGGACGAAGCGCACGAAGCAGCGCGCGCCATTGCCGCAATGCTCGACTTCGCCGCCATCGGCGTTGAAGATGCGATAGCGGAAATCGGCCTCGGGATGGGCCGGGTTCTCGACCAGCAGGATCTGGTCGGCACCCACGCCGAAATGGCGGTCCGCCAGCGCTCGCGCCCGGTCGGGCGTCATTTCGATGGATTGGCGCACGCCGTCCAGCACCACGAAATCGTTGCCGGCGCCGTGCATTTTTACGAAGTTCCAGATCATGGTGGCAATTATCCCGGATTAGCGCCGGTTTGTCCGCAGCGGTCAATAAAAGCGGGCCTGGCCTTCGGGGCGCGTCTTGAACCGGCGGTGCACCCAGTAATACTGGGGCGGATCCGCCCTGACCCAGTCTTCGATCAAGCGGTTCAGGCGGGCCGTGGCGTCTTCCGCCGTTTGCTCCCCGGGGAAGTCGTCGAGCGGAGGCAGGACGTCCACGTGGTAGCGTCCGGTCTCGGCATCGAGCCGGCTGATGATGGGCACCACCGCGGCGTCCCACGTCCTGGCTATCTGGGCCGTGGTCAGCAGCGTGGCCGCCGGCACGCCGAAGAAGGGCAGGAAGGCGGCGCCCGCCCGACCGAAGTCCATGTCGGGCAGGTAGTACACCGGTATGCCGTTGCGCAGATGGCGTATCAGGCCACGTACGCCGTCATGGCGGCTGACCAGGTGCACCGTGTTGAACCGCCCCCTGCCTTCGCGCACCATGGCGTCCACATCCGCATCGCTCTGGCGGGTATACATGGTGGCCGATTCCTTCAGGAACAGGGTCAGGCGCGTCGCGGCGGCGTCCAGGCCTATGAAGTGCGGCGCCAGCAGAATGATCCTGCGCCCGGCCTTGAGCAGTTCGTCCAGATGCTCCAGCCCCGTTATGGGCGTGGCCTGCTGTATGGCCGGCGCGGGCCCGAACCAGCATAGCCCCCGGTCCACCACCGACTGCGCCAGCAGATGGAAGTGGCGATGCAGCCATGCCTCGCGTTCTTCTTCCGGATGGTCGGGAAAGCACAAGGCCAGGTTGGTGCGCACGATGTGCGCGCGGGAGCGCATCAACCGGGCCGCCAGCCAGCCCAGCACCCGTGCCCAGCGCTTGCGGGTCGTCGTGGAACTGCGGCCGAAATAAGCGAAGAGGGAGCGGAGCAGGGGAAGTTTGTTGAAGGTCATTGCGAGGCATCCCGCGGACGCGGCGGCGCGTCGGGAGGGATCTTGTAGCGGTTGTAGCTCCACAGGTACTGCTGCGGAAAGCGGCGGATCAGGGTTTCCATGGCGCTGTTGATGGCGGCGGCCAGGGCTTGCGGTTCGGCCGCCAGCGGCTCGGCCAGCCGCACATAGTGGATGCGCCAGCCCTGGCCGCCGGGCAGGCGTTCGCCGGCGGTAAGGATGACGGCAACGCCGGTCTGCAAGGCCAGCTTGGCGGCCAGCGTCATGGTATAGGCGGGTTTGCCGAAAAACGGCGCCCACACGCCCTCTCCGCTGCCAGGCACCTGGTCGGGCAGCATGCCCACGGCTTCCCCGCGTTTCAGGGCGCGGACGAATTCACGCACGCCCTGCAGCGTGGCCGGCACGGCCTTCAGGCCCGATGTATTGCGCGCCTGTTCCATGACGGGCTCCAGAAAGGCCTGGCGCGGCGGCCGGTACATGACGGTGATGGGACCGTGCTGGATCAGATAGCGCGCCGTGATCTCGAAGCAGCCCAGGTGCGGCGTCAGGTACAGGATGCCCCGGCCTTCGGCCAGCGCCCGATGCACGACGGCGTCGTCGTCGCTGCGGGTCATGCGCAGGCATTCTTGGTTGCGCAGCCAGACTTTCGGGGTTTCCATGATCATTGCGCCGGTTTCGGCCGCCGAGCGCCGCGCGAACACCGGGTCGGTGTAGCCCGCCTGCGCGGCATTGGCCCGCAAGCGCGTGCGATACCGGCCCGGCCAGGCATACACCAGGCGCCCCGCCGCGCGGCCCAGACCGTGAAGCAGGGACAGCGGCAAGCGGGCGAGCAAGCGGAACAAGACCAGAAGCATAAGTACAACAATAACCCTTGTGCGATAGCTGAAAATTAATGCGCTGGCGTATTTTCGCTTAAAATGAGGTTCATCGCTGAGTTAACCGACAACTTGCGGGGCGATGCCGGGCCGTTTTCAACAGCGGCCCGCAAATAATCCGCTAAAGCGTCGCGCCCTGATCACCACTGCTATGCAGACGTCCGAGGTGCAACGCGTACCGTTCAACCTCCATGCCGGGCAACCGGCTTCATATAGGACGTATCGCTGTGGCAAATAACGATTTCCTTTTCACTTCCGAATCCGTATCCGAAGGCCATCCCGACAAGGTCGCCGACCAGATATCGGACTCCATCCTCGACGCCATCTTCACGCAAGACCCCAACGCCCGCGTGGCGGCTGAAACCCTGTGCAATACGGGCCTGGTCGTGCTGGCCGGCGAGATCACCACGACCGCCAATGTGGATTACATCCAGGTGGCGCGCGACACCATCAAGCGCATCGGCTACGACAACACCGACTACGGCATCGACTACAAGGGCTGCGCGGTGCTGGTGGCCTACGACAAGCAGTCGCCCGACATCGCCCAGGGCGTGGACCGCAGCAGCGAAGAAATCCTGAACCAGGGCGCCGGCGACCAGGGCCTGATGTTCGGCTACGCCTGCGACGAAACCCCCGACCTGATGCCCGCCCCCATCTGGTACGCGCACCGCCTGGTGCAGCGCCAGAGCGAACTGCGCAAGGACGGCCGCCTGCCGTGGCTGCGCCCCGACGCCAAGTCGCAGGTTACCTTCCGCTATGTCGACGGCAAGCCCGCCGAGGTCGACACCGTGGTGCTGTCCACCCAGCATGCGCCCGAGATCTCGCAAAGCGACATCCGCGACGCCGTCATCGAGCACATCATCAAGCCCAGCTTCCCCGACGGCCTGCTTACGCCCAAGACCAAGTTCATGATCAACCCCACGGGTGTGTTCGTCATCGGCGGTCCCCAGGGCGATTGCGGCCTGACCGGACGCAAGATCATCGTCGACACCTACGGCGGCGCCTGCCCGCACGGCGGCGGCGCGTTCTCGGGCAAGGATCCCTCCAAGGTCGATCGTTCGGCCGCCTATGCCGCGCGCTACGTGGCCAAGAACGTCGTGGCGGCCGGTCTGGCGCGCCAGTGCCAGGTGCAGGTCAGCTATGCCATCGGCGTGGCCGAACCCATCAACATCACGGTCTACACTGAAGGCACGGGCGTGATCCCCGACGAGCAGATCGCACGCCTGGTCCGCGAGCACTTCGACCTGCGCCCCAAGGGCATCATCAACATGCTCGACCTGCTGCGCCCCATCTACAGCAAGACCGCCGCCTACGGCCACTTCGGCCGCGCGGAACCCGAGTTCAGCTGGGAGGCCACCGACAAGGTGCAAGTCCTCAAGAAGGCCGCCTAGGGCGCCGTTGCGGTTCACCGGGGCCTTCGGGCCCCGATGTTTTTTCAAGGAGCTTCCATGTCCGATTCCAGTACGCCGTTCGACCCGGCCGCCGCGCCGGAAACCGAAGCGGGCATGGAAACCATCCAGGCGCGGCGCGATTCCGCGCACAGCCTGGACCCCAGCGATTCCCCCTGCGTCGCGGTGTGCTCCACCCTGTACGACGAGGTCTGCCGGGGCTGCGGGCGCACGGCCATGGAGGTGGCCAACTGGGTTTTCCTGGACGACGAGGAAAAGCGGCGGATCTGGCAGCGCATCAAGGCACAGGGATATCCGCGCCGCAATGGCTGATTTCCTGGCATGGGCCGGGCCAATTACGCTACAATCTAGCCTTCCTGAGGAGCGCTGCAACGGTGTCCTATCACCGCTAGGCTCAGGATCTTCTTTTGTTTCAACGGCGCTCATCGTTTCCTGTACAGGCGAAGATGAGCTCATGTCGCAAATTGCGATGCCGCATTGAACGCTCCGCGCTTCGGCTGGTACGGGCCAATTGGATGCCTACACCATGAATACTGTCGCCGAAGCCAACTTCACCGATTACAAGATTGCCGATATCGCCCTGGCGGGCTGGGGCCGCCGCGAGATCGCGATTGCCGAAACCGAAATGCCCGGCCTGATGGCCACGCGCGAAGAATACGCCGCCTCGCAGCCGCTCAAGGGCGCGCGCATCGCCGGCAGCCTGCACATGACGATCCAGACCGCTGTGCTCATCGAGACGCTGAAGGCGCTGGGCGCCGAAGTGCGCTGGGCCTCGTGCAACATCTTCTCCACTCAAGACCATGCCGCCGCCGCCATCGCCGCCAGCGGCACCGCCGTTTTCGCCATCAAGGGCGAAACGCTGGAAGACTACTGGAATTACACGCACCAGATCTTCGAATGGCCCAATGGCCAGCACGCCAACATGATCCTGGACGACGGCGGCGACGCCACCACCTTGCTGCACCTGGGCACCAAGGCCGAATCCGATATTTCCGTGCTGGATAAACCCGGCAGCGAGGAAGAGCGCGTGCTGTTCGCCTCGATCAAGGCCCAGTTGGCGCGCGATCCCAAGTGGTATTCGACGCGCCTGGCGCAGGTCAAGGGCGTGACCGAGGAAACCACGACGGGCGTGCATCGCCTGTATCAGATGTCCAAGAAGGGCGAGCTGGCCTTCCCGGCCATCAACGTCAACGATTCCGTCACCAAGTCCAAGTTCGACAACCTTTACGGTTGCCGCGAGTCGCTGGTCGACGGCATCAAGCGCGCCACCGATGTCATGGTCGCCGGCAAGATCGCCGTGGTCTGCGGCTTCGGCGACGTGGGCAAGGGTTGCGCCCAGGCGCTGGCCGCCCTGCGCGCCCAGGTGTGGGTCACCGAAGTCGATCCCATCTGCGCCCTGCAAGCCTCCATGGAAGGCTACAGGGTCGTGACCCTGGACGAAGCCGCCGACAAGGCCGATATTTTCGTGACCGCCACCGGCAACTACCATGTGATCACGCGCGACCATATGGATCGCATGAAGGATCAGGCCATCGTCTGCAACATCGGTCACTTCGACAACGAAATCGACGTGGCTTCCGTCGAGGGCCTTGAGTGGGAAGAAATCAAGCCGCAGGTTGACCACATCATTTTCCCCGACGGCAAGCGCATCATCCTGCTGGCCAAGGGCCGCCTGGTCAACCTGGGCTGCGCTACGGGTCACCCTTCGTTCGTGATGTCGGCCTCGTTCACCAACCAGACGATCGCGCAGATCGAACTGTTCACGCGCGGCCAGGCCTACGACAAGGGCCGCGTCTATGTGCTGCCCAAGCATCTGGACGAAAAAGTGGCGCGCCTGCACCTGAAGAAGCTGGGCGTGCAACTAACCGAGCTGCGCCAGGATCAGGCTGACTACATCAATGTGCCGGTGGCCGGGCCTTACAAGCCTGATCACTACCGCTACTAAGCGGGCATTGTGGCAGGCAAGTACGCCGCCGGGGCGCCGCCCCGGCGATTCAAGCAGGACTTATCGAAGGAGTGCTGGTCATGGAAATCATTCTTGTCTGGATATTGAACGCCGTTGCGCTGTTGATCGTGGCCTACATCTTGCCGGGCATCACGGTTGCATCCTTCGGTTCGGCCCTGATCGCCGCACTGGTGCTGGGCTTGCTGAACACGCTGGTCAAGCCGGTCCTTATTTTGCTGACCCTGCCCATCACCATCGTGACGCTGGGCCTGTTCCTGCTGGTGCTCAATGCGCTGGTCTTCTGGTTCGCGGGCTCGGTGCTGAAGGGCTTCCAGGTCAATGGCTTCTGGTGGGCGCTGCTGGGCGCGTTCGTCTACAGCATTGTGTCGGGTCTTTTATCCAGGTTGTTGGTTTCATGAGCAGTAGCAAGCAGGCTATAAGTTTGGAATTTTTCCCGCCGCGCGATATCGCGGCGCAGGAAAAGCTGGTACGGTCGGCCAAGCAGTTGCTGGCCCTGCATCCGGCCTATGTCAGCGTTACGTTCGGCGCGGGCGGTTCGACGCGGTCGGGCACGGCCGATACGGTGCGCCTGATGCAGAACCTGGGGTGCGATGCGGCGCCGCACTTGTCGTGCATAGGCGCGACGCGGGCGGTGCTGGGCGATATCCTTGATTCATACCGCGAGCTGGGCATCAGGCGCATCGTGGCGCTGCGCGGCGACCTGCCGTCCGGCATGGGCGGCGATGCGGGCGAGCTTCACTACGCCAGCCAGCTGGTGGAGTTCATACGGCAGCACAGCGGGGACTGGTTCCACATCGAGGTGGCGGCCTATCCCGAGGTGCATCCGCAGGCGGCAAGCGCGGCGTCGGACCTGGATCATTTCATCGAGAAGGTGAAGGCGGGGGCTGACAGCGCGATCACGCAGTATTTTTTCAATGCGGATGCCTACCATGATTTCGTGGAGCGGGTGCGCGCCAGGGGCGTGGACATCCCCATCGTTCCTGGGATCATGCCGATCACGAATTATTCGCAGCTGGCGCGGTTTTCCAATATGTGCGGGGCGGAGATTCCACGCTGGATGCGTCTGCGGCTGGCGGATTTCGGCGACGACAAGGCGTCGATCAAGGCGTTTGGCGTGGATGTGATTTCCGGGCTGTCGCAGGATCTGCTGGACAGCGGGGCGCCGGGGCTGCATTTCTATACGCTGAACAACGCGGAAGTGACGATGGCGATCTGGAAGCAGTTGCGGTTGGCTTGAGGGCGCCGCTGCTTTAAAACCTGCGATCACTGCGTGCCGCTCCGGTCAGACAGCGTCCGCCGATATCCCCCGCCTTCCCTTCGTCAGCACGCGGCGCACGCCTACCGCCGGTGCCCCGCCCCACCCAGCCGCCCGCTCCGTAAGGGGCTGATGGCGGGCGGCTCAGCTGATTACAGGCGCCGGAACGGCCCAACCCTTGTCGGTCAGGATGGCGTCCAGGCGGACGTCGTGGGGAGCGGGGGCGTGGGTCAGGCCCGCCGCGGCCAGGTCGCCGGTGGCCCAGGCGATGCCGATGGTGGTGAAGCTGTGGCCCTGGGACTTCAACGAGGCCAAAGTACGGTCGTAGTAGCCTTTGCCGTAGCCGATGCGGTCGCCCTGGCGGGTGTAGCCCAGGGTGGGCACCAGGACAATGTCGGGCGGGGGGGCTGCTTCACCCACGGGTTCCTGTATGCCGTAGGCGCCTTCCTGCATGGGCGCGCCGGGCGTCCATAATCTGAATTGCAACGGAGCATCGTCCGCGGTGACGACGGGCAGGGATACGCGGTATCCTTCTTCTTCGACCCATTGCTGCAGCAATGGCTGCAACGATGGCTCTTCGCCGGTGGACCAGAAAGCGGCGATGTTCTGGGGAACGGGCTTGCCGGCTTCGCTCAGCCGGGTCCGGCTGGTGGCCAGCCAGGTGAATAGCCGGCCCCTGATCAGCAGCGCTCCCCGATTGCGATCGACGGGATTCTGGGCGGCGCGCAACTGCTTGAGTCTTGTCCGTAGAGGGACTGCGTTATGCTCTGTGTTGTTATTCATGGGGCGGTGTTAAGTGGGATCAAATCACGATGTTAACCAATAGCCAACGGTATCAGAAAACCCGGAACGTGTCCGGCATGCTGCGATCCCATCGCTTGCGCGCGGGCCTGTGGCTTGCGTTGTCGGTGGGGTTGGTGGGATGTGCGGGTGCGGAGCGGCCGGCCAACCCGGCCGGCGCCGATCTGCGCCAGTCGCTTGCGCCTCTGGATACGGCCGGCGCGATGCAGGTGGCGGCCCTGGCGGGCGCCACGCCCGCTCCGCCGCAGTCGGCGTCGGGCACCATTACCCTGGTCACGCCGCCGCAGTCCCGCCAGGCGGTGGTTCGGGCGCGCGAGGCGATGCAGAAAAAGCAGTGGGCCATGCTTGAGACGCTGGTTCCCATTGCCAAGTCGGATCCGGTGCTGGGCACGTATGCCGAGTACTGGATGCTGCGCCAGAAACTGCAGGACAGCACGCAGCCCGTGCCGGATCAGGAAATGCAGCGGTTCATCCAGGCGCATCCCGATGGCTACCTGGCCGACCGCCTTCGGGGCGACTGGCTGGTGGCGGCGACGCGCGCCGGCAACTACGCACTGGCGGCGCGGCTGGGACCGCTGGTCAACAGCAATTCGCAGGAAACGTGCTCGCTGCTGCTGGCGCAGCACATGACGGGCCAGCGCATCAAGGCCGCCCAGGCGATCGAGGCATTCGAACCCAACCGGGCGTGCTGGAGCATGCTGGACGAATTCGAGGACAGCAAGGTCGTGGGCTGGAAGGAATTGGAGCCCCTGCTGCGAGCCACGCTCGAAACCAGCAAGACCGGCAATGCGCAGCGTCTGGCGGCCATCATGTTCGACGCCGGCGACATGGTGCAGTATGCCGCCCTGATGAAGAATCCGAAGAAGTGGCTGGCCGGTCGCAAGCCGCCCAAGTCGCGAACCGATACCGAGCTGGTCACCATCGCCCTGTCGCGCCTGGCCTACGGCTCGGAGCGCGAGCAGAACGCCGCCTACATCGAGCGCGAATGGTCCAAGGCCATACCGAAATCCAATCTGCAATGGGTCTGGAGCCAGTTCGGACTGGTGGCGGCCCTGAATGTGGAACTGAACGCCGTCGACTGGTACCGCCGTTCGGGCAACGCGCGCCTGACCGATTACAACCATGCCTGGCAGGTGCGATCCGAATTGCGCCAGCCCGGCATCGACTGGAATTGGGTGGCCCAGGCCATACGGCGCATGTCGGCCCAGCAGGCGGCCGAGCCGGTCTGGATGTACTGGTATGGGCGGGCCTTGCGTGCCCAGGGCAACCAGGAAGCCGCGACGAAGTACTTCCAGTCGATTGCCGGCGAACTCAATTTCTATGGGCAACTGGCCAGCGAAGAGCTGGGCCGGACGCTGTCGATTCCGCAGCCGCCCGCGCCGGTCACGGCCGGTGAACTGCAGCAGGCCCGCGAAAATCCGGGCTTGCAGCGTGCCATCGCCTTGTTCGACCTGGGCTGGCGGCCCGAGGCGGTGCCGGAATGGAACTACACCCTGCGCGGCATGACCGACCGGCAGCTGCTGGCGGCGGCCGAACTGGCCCGGCAGGAGCACATCTACGACAGGGTGGTCAACACGTCGCTGCAGACCCAGAAGGAAGTCGATTTTTCGCAGCGCTTCATTGCGCCGTTCGAGGGGCGTGTAACCGAGAAGGCGCGCCAGATCAACCTGGATCCCGCCTGGGTCTATGGGCTTATCCGCCAGGAATCGCGCTTCATCACCGACGCCCGCTCCAGGGTGGGCGCGTCGGGCCTGATGCAATTGATGCCCGCCACGGCGCGCTGGGTTGCCCGGAAGATAGGCATGAAGGATTTCACCCCGTCGTCGGTCAACGACTTCGATACCAATACGGTGTTGGGCACGAATTACCTGAGCATGGTGCTGAACGACCTGAACGGGTCGCAGGTGCTGGCCACGGCCGGCTATAACGCGGGGCCGCGGCGGCCGGTGCAGTGGCGATCCAAGTTGGCGGGGCCGGTGGAAGGCGCCATCTTCGCGGAGACCATACCGTTCACGGAAACACGGCTATATGTGAAGAACGTCATGTCCAACGCAACCTATTACGCCATGATGTTCTCGGGCAAGCCGCAGTCCCTGAAGCAGCGCCTGGGCACGGTATCGCCCTCTCCCAACAAAAAGGTCGACCTGCCTTGACGGCGCCGGGCAAGGCGGGCGGCCCGGATCCCGCCACCGCGGGGCTGGAGGTCTACATCGTGGGAGGCGCCGTGCGCGATGCCCTGCTGGGTTTGCCCGCCGGGGATCGCGACTGGGTGGTGGTGGGCGCCACGCCCCACGACATGGCCGAGCGCGGCTTCGTTCCGGTGGGCGGCGATTTCCCCGTTTTCCTGCATCCGCGCAGCAAGGAAGAATACGCGCTGGCCCGCACCGAGCGTAAATCGGGCAGGGGCTACAAGGGCTTTACCTTTTATACCGGCACCGACGTCAAGCTGGAAGACGATTTGCGACGCCGCGACCTGACCATCAATGCCATCGCCCAGGCGCCCGACGGCAGCCTGGTCGACCCTCTGGATGGGCAATCGGACATCCGGCGCCGGGTGCTGCGGCATGTGGGACAGGCCTTTGTTGAAGACCCCGTGCGGTTGCTCAGGCTGGCGCGGTTTGCCGCCCGTTTCCATGATTTCTCGATTGCGCCCGAAACCCTGGCTTTGGCCCGCCGCCTGGTTGACGAGGGCGAGGTCGACGCGCTGGTGCCCGAGCGCGTATGGCGCGAAGTCGCCAAAGGGTTGATGAGCGATCACCCCGGACGCCTGTTCCAGGTGCTTGAGGCGGCGGGCGCGCTGTCCCGCGTTCTGCCGGGGTTGGTGTTCGACGATGAAAAGACCACGGCCGAACTGGCTTGCGCAGCCCGCAAGGGCCTGGGGCTGCCGGCCCGCTTCGCCCTGGCGTGCCGGCTGTCCGGCGATCCCGCAAGCATAGGCAAGCATGTCCGTGCGCCCGGCGATTGCCAGGACTATGCCAGGCTTCTACCCATGGTGCTGGCGGCCGTCGGGGAAGATGGCCGCGGGTGTTCCGCCGGTATCCCGGATGCGCCAGGCCTGAAAGAGGGCGATGGGCTCGAGGCAGGTGGCCGGCAGGCGCGATGGCTGGGCCTGATGGAACGCTGCGATGCCTTGCGCAAGCCCGACCGCTACCTGGATCTGCTTGCCGCCGCGTCCTGCGCCACAACGGTGGACCAGCAGGCCTGGAGGGCTCGCCTGACCGCCATTCGCGCCGTCGATGCGGGCGCAATCGCCAAGACGCTGCAAGGCCGGCCGGCGGATATCAAGCAGGCCGTGCACGAGGCCCGACTGGCGGCTTTGCTGGCTGCCTCTTGAGCCTGCCGGGGCTTGTTCGGCAAGGCTTGAAAAGCGCGCGAAGCACGCTTACAGGCGATCGCGCCGGTCGCCGCGGCTGAACCCGGCCAAGGGTTCCTCCAGCCCGCGCCCGATGGCCAGCACCTTGAACAGTTCGCCCATCTCCGCCTCGGATATCAGCTTCTGGATGGCTGCCATATCGTTGGCGCGGGACGCCGCAGAGGCGGCATCCCGCAAGCCCGCCTGCGGCCCGGCGCCCTCTGATGCGGCCAGGGCCTCTGCCAGCCCGGCGTTCATCAGGAAACGCGCCTGCGAGGTGTAGCCCAACACGTCCAGGCCGCCTTCCAGCGCGGCGTCGGCCATGGCGGTGAAATCGACGTGCGCGGTAATGTCCTGCAATCCCGCGTAGATCAGGGGCTGGCTGTGCGCATGGTGGCGGAAGTGGCACATCAGCGTGCCTTCATTGCGCTGCGGGTGATAGTACTCGCGCTGCGGAAAACCATAGTCGATCAGCAAAGCGGCGCCGCGTTGCAACCACACGCCCATCTGGGCGATCCAGGCTTCGGCCCGCAGGTTTATTTCGGATTGATAGCCGGGCAGGGGCGGCATGCGCTCCGCCATGGCCTGCTGCAGGACCGAAGAGGCGGGCCGTTCGACCAGCTGAAAAGGCGCGGCGCTGGCGGGTTCGCTTTGCGCCATGCCCGCCGTGGCGTTCTCACGCGCGACCCCCGATTCGGCTGGGCTCACGCCTATCTCCATCAGCTTGCCGTTCTCGTCCCATCGAAAAAGTGCCGCAGGCATGGCGTCCAGCACTTCGTTGGCCAGCACGCAGCCCGAGAATGTTTCCGGCAGTGCCGATAGCCATTGCACCCTGGCGTCCAGGGGCGCCAGTCTTGCCTGCTGGCGCGCCCGCAGCTCGGCGGATACTTCAAGTATCTGATACTCGGGCTCTATGCCCAGCCGCCGCAAGGCGGGTATGACGGCTGCCGCCAAGGCGCCCGAACCGGCGCCGAATTCCAGTACGGTGGTGGAACCGGCATCCTGCAGCACCTGGGCGACTTGATTGGCCAGGACTTGGCCGAACAGAGGCGTAAGCTCGGGCGCTGTGGCGAAATCGCCGATGGGCAGGTCGCCGCCGAATTTGACGCTGCCCGCCGCGTAGTAACCCAGGCCCGGCGCATAGAGCGCCAGATCCATCCATTGTTCGAACGGCATGAAGCCGGTTCCCGTGGCGTGGATCTGCTGAAGCAGGTAATTCTCTACCGCCTGCCGGTGCCGTTCAGAATCAGCATCCAGCGCGGGCAATCCGGCTGGAACGATGGAAGCGTTGTTCATTGGCGTTTCTTTTTGCCCAGGACATATAGCGCGTGGCACATGGCGGCCAGGAAAGCCGCCAGCAATGCCGCCATGCCTGCAACAAGATAGTTGTCGAAAACGATCCATAGCGGGATGGAGAGCAGGAAGGCCAGCAGCAAGGGCTTGCGGACAAGTTGTTTCATCCCGCTATTGTAGCGAGCCAACCGTTTGCCGCCGACCAGCGCCACCGAACGGAAAAAAGCTCCACAGCGATAAGCCGTGGAGCTTTTCAGGTAAAGCCGTCAGTGAGTCCAAGCCGCCTTAGAGGCGACCAGGCCGCCCCGGCTGCTTAGCCGGCGAAGTCGCCGCGCCGGGCTGCGCTTTTGCCGCGGGTCGAGGTCGGCTTCCCGGCGAAACCAGGGCGTGCCGTGGGACGAGTGGCCGGCTTGCCGCCACCCTTGTGGGAGAACTCGGGACGCGCGCTGCGAGGCGGACGGTCGCCGAATGCGGGGCGATCGCCGCCGAATGCCGGGCGTTCGCTGCGCACCGGACGGTCGCTGAAGGCAGGCTTGTCGCCGCGGCCCTTGTAGCCGCCGCTGCGCTCTTCGCCGCCAAAGCTCTTGCGGCTGTCGCCGTTGCGGTCATAGGACGGACGACCCTCGTAGGCGGGGCGGTCGCCGTTGCGCGCGGGACGGCCTTCATAGGAGGGCTTATCGCCGAAACGGGGCTTGCCTTCATAGCCAGGCTTGTCGCCAAAACGCGGCTTGCCTTCGTACCCGGGCCTGTCGCCATAAGGGGCACGGTCGGCGCCGGGTTTGCGGCCGTAACCGGGTTTGCCGCCGCCAAAGCCGCCGCGCGGGCCGAAGCCCTTGCCGCCAGGCTTGCGATCGGTATAGGTGGGGCGCACCGTCTTCTTGGGCTCCAGGCCTTCGATGACTTCGGACGGAATGGGCTGGCCGATATAGTGTTCGATGCGGCGCACTTTATGGCGTTCGGAATGAACGGCCAGAGTGAAGGCCAGGCCGCTGCGGCCTGCGCGGCCGGTGCGGCCGATACGGTGCACGTAGTCTTCGGCCTGCATGGGCAGGTCGTAGTTGAAGGCATGGCTGATGCCTTGCACGTCGATGCCGCGCGCGGCGACGTCGGTGGCCACCAGGATGCGAAGCTGTCCTTTTTGCAACATGCCCAGAGTGCGGGTGCGCTGGCGTTGATTCATGTCGCCATGCAGGGCGGCGGCGGCAAAGCCCTGGTCGGCAAGGCGGTCGGCCAGATCGTCGGCGCCGCGCTTGGTCGACGTGAATACGATGGCCTGATCCATGCTGGCGTCGCGCAGCAGGTGGTCCAGCAAGCGCATCTTGTGGCCGTTGTCGTCGGCGTACAGCAGGCTTTGCGTAATATTGCTGTGCTTCTGCTTCTGGCCCGAAATCTCGATCTTCTGCGGGTCGCGCATCATCTTGGCGGCCAGGCGGGCAATCGTGCCATCCAGCGTTGCCGAGAACAACAGGGTCTGGCGCTCGTCGGGCGTGCGTTCCACGATGGTTTCGATATCTTCGATGAAGCCCATGTCCAGCATGCGGTCGGCTTCGTCCAGCACCAGGGTGTGGACGGTGGAAAGGTTGACGCGCTTGGCTTGCAGGTGATCGATCAGGCGGCCGGGCGTGGCAACCAGCACGTCCACACGGCGCGAAAGGGCTTTCAACTGGGCGCCGTAAGGCATGCCGCCGACGACCACGGCGGTGCGCAGGTCTTTGATGTGCGCGCCGTACTGCTTGGTGGCGTCGGCCACCTGCATGGCCAGTTCACGGGTGGGAGTCAGCACCAGCACCTGCACGCCGCTGCCTTTGTTGGGCGGCATGTTCGAGATGCGGTTCAGGGCGGGAAGCATGAAGGCGGCGGTCTTGCCGCTGCCCGTCTGCGAAGAGACCATCAGGTCGTGGCCCGCCAATGCCTTGGGGATGGCCGCGGCCTGGACGGAAGTGGGTTCGGTGAAGCCCGCTTTCAGGACGGCGGACAGCAGGGTAGGCGCGAGACCTAGAGTATCGAAAGACATGAGTATCCTTTGCCGCGGAAACGGCATGCACATGGCGCTGGGCAAGGGAAGTGAGCCCGGTGCGCTGGTTGATTGGAGCATCGTGCCGACCGAATCAACCTAAAGTGCAGCGTGTGTCTTGAAAGACGCGGCGAAAGGCTCGGGGGTCAGGGAGCGATGGCGTTCGACATGGGTGCTGAAAGCTCAGTCAACTGCTATGCGACAGCGGATGCTGTATGAAAATGTCGACGCTTGGAAAATGCAGTGCCGAAATTATATACGTTTACCTGGATTGGGGTAAGCCCTAGGTTGTTAATGTGCAACGTCTTGGGCAAAGGCAGCCCGCAGCGCGGCGTGATAGTGCGGCAGGCGCGCCTGGATGAGGGCCTTTTGCGCCTGCCAAGCGGCCAACTGCTCGGGGGAGCGCCGCGGGGCCGGCGCCCAGATGGCTTCCGGAAAGTGGCTGTCGCCCGCCCAGCGCGGGATCACGTGCCAGTGCAGGTGCGGCACCATGTTGCCGAATTGCGCCAGATTGATCTTGTCGGCTTGCAGGACATCGCGCTGGGTCTGTTCCACCCGCCACACCGCCTCCATGAGCGCATGCCGGGCGGCCGCCGGCAATTGGGTCATTTCGGCCAGGTGTTCCTGCCAGATTACGCGCGTGTAGCCGGGGTGCAGCGGGTCGTCGACCGCAATGACCCGAAGGAGCGCGCCGGCCCAGAGCACCTGGCCGCCGGCGGTCAGGCATAAAGGGCAGTCATCGGCTTTCTTCATGATTTCTTCTTTCCATTCCGGATGTGCTCCAGCGCTTTGACGATGCATTCCAGAACCGCGATGCGCGCATGACGCTTGTCGTCAGACGGCACCAGATGCCAGGGGCAATCGGGGGTGCTGGTGTGCTGGAACATCTCGTTGGCCGCCTGGACGTAGGCATCCCATTTCCTGCGGTTGCGCCAGTCGTCCGGCGTGATCTTGAAGGACTTGAACGGCGATTCCTCGCGCTCGCGAAAGCGCTTCAATTGCTCGTCTTTGGTGACCGCCAGCCAGAACTTCAGCACCACGGCGCCGCTGTCCAGCAGTTGCGACTCGAACTGGTTGATCTCCCGATAGGCGCGCCGCCATTCGGTGGCGGAGGCATATCTTTCCACGCGTTCGACCAGGACTCGCCCATACCAGGACCTGTCGAAGATGGCGATGTTTCCGGGGCGGGGAAGGTCGCGCCAGAAGCGCCACAAATAGGGATGGGCAAGCTCATCGCCGGTGGGGGCGGAAATGGGAATGGCGCGGAACTGGCGGGCATCCAGCGCATGGGTGATGCGGCGTATGGTGCCGCCCTTGCCGGCGGCATCCTGGCCCTCGAAGACCAGCACCACCGCGGTGTCCTGGAACTTGCCATGCTGCGCCAGGCGGGCCAGGCGGCGCTGCCACTCCGCCAGCTGCCTGTCGTATTCGTCGTCGGCCAGCTTCGCCGTATAGTCCAGTGCCTGCAGCGTGGGCGGCGCTTGGGCCGCCCCGGCGACGATGCGTGTGTCCGAGGGGTGGCTGGAAGGCTTGCGGCTTCCTTCGCGCAAGGCGGCCAGCACGGCCCGTCCGGTGCAGATTGTGCGCATGTCCGGATCGGCGGCGGGGATGACGCGCCATGGGGCATGTTCGCCGTCGGTCATCGATATCGCCAGCGCGGCGGCGTCGCGCAGACGCTCGAATTTTTTTCCGGCCTTGACGTCCTCGGGCCGGACCTGCCACGCCGTGTCGGGATTCGACAGCAGTTCGACGGTTCGGCGCTTTTGCGCCTTCTTGGACAAGTGATACCACAGCTTGACGATCTGCACCCCATTGTCCGAAAGCGTGCTTTCGAACTCGCGTATTGCGCGCGCCATCGAGCGGATCTTTTCCTGATCGGGATGCTTCCGGGCGGCCTCGGCCAGCAAGGGCCGGTACCACGAGCCGAATACGATGCCCGTCTTGCCCTTGGCGGGCAGATTGCGCCAGTAGCGCCACAGAAAAGGATGGGATTGTTCTTCCTGCGTGGGTTCGCCGAACGCCAGGGTGCGTACGTGGCGGGCATCCATCCATTCGTTCAGCAGGCTGATGGACGCGCCCTTGCCCACCCCGTCGATGCCCGCGATGACGATCAGCAAGGACCGCTGCGCCTTCGCCAGGCGTGCGTACTGCGCCTTGAGCAAGGCGGTGCGCAATCGCGCTTCGGCGGCCCCGGCTTTCTCGCGGCCGAAGACCGGATCCAATTCGGCGACGGAAAACAGGGAGTCCATGCCGGGCCTGATACAGGAAGTCAGGCGCTGAAAAACAGTTCGTGCAGCGCCGCGCCCGGCTCGGGCGCGCGCATGAAGGCTTCGCCCACCAGGAAGGCATGGACCTCGTGATCGCGCATGAGCTTGACGTCTTGCGGAGCCAGGATGCCGCTTTCGGTGACGATGCGCTTGCCTTCGGGAATGGCGGGCAGCAGATCCAGCGTATTCTGCAGTGACGTCTCGAAGTTGCGCAGGTTGCGGTTGTTGATGCCGATGAGCGATGTGTTCAATTGCAGGGCGATGTCCAGCTCGCCGCGGTCATGGACCTCGACCAGGACGTCCATGCCCAGCTCGGTGGCGACCTCTTCATACTCGCGCAGTTGCTGGGGCGACAGGGCGGCCACGATCAGCAGGATGCAGTCGGCGCCCAGCGCCCGGGCATGAACGATCTGGTAGGGATCGATCATGAAGTCCTTGCGCAGCACGGGAAGGCTGCACGCGGCCCGGGCCTGCCGCAGGTAGTCGTAGGATCCCTGGAAGAACTTCACGTCGGTCAGCACGGACAGGCAGGCGGCGCCATGCGCGGCATACGACGAGGCGATCTCGACGGGATTGAAGTTCTCGCGGATGACTCCCTTGGAGGGCGATGCCTTTTTTATCTCGGCAATGACGGCGGGCTTTCCCTGGGCGATTTTTTCTTCGAGGGCCCGGGCGAAGCCGCGCAGATCCTTGCGGCTTTTGGCTTCGCGCAGCATGTCTGATTCGCTGCGCATTTGCCTTGCCGTGGCGACTTCCGCTTTTTTTGTTTCAAGGATTTTGGCAAGAATATCGTTCATGCTTTCAGCGTCCGTGTATAGGTGCAGAATTCATCCAGCTTGGCTCGGGCGGCGCCGCTGGCCAGCGCGTCGAAGGCCATTTTCAGGCCCTGCTCGATGGACTCCGCCTTGTTGCCCGCATAGATGGCCAGGCCGGCGTTAAGCCCTACGATATCACGAGCGGGTCCGCTGACGTTATCCAGCGCTTCCAGCACCATGCGGGCCGATTCGTCGCGGTTCTCGACCTTGATGGACCGGTTCGACATCATGGTCATGCCGTAGTCTTCGGGATGGATTTCGTATTCGCGGATCTTGCCGTCCTTCAGCTCGCCGACCAGGGTGGCGGCGCCCAGCGAGGCTTCGTCCATGCCGTCCTTGCCATGGACGATGAGCACGTGCCTGGAGCCCAGCAATTCCAGCACGCGCACCTGTATGCCCACCAGATCGGCATGGAATACGCCCATCAGCTGATTGGCGGCATTGGCCGGGTTGGTCAAGGGGCCCAGTATGTTGAAGATGGTGCGCACGCCCAGTTCCTTGCGAACGGCGGCGACGTTCTTCATGGCGCCGTGGTGGGCGGGCGCGAACATGAAGCCTATGCCCGTGCGCTCTATGCTTTCGGAAACCTGTTCGGGATTGAGCGCAATGTTGGCGCCCAGCGCTTCGAGCACGTCGGCGCTGCCGGACGAGGACGAGGCGCTGCGGCCGCCATGCTTGGCGATCTTTACGCCTTGCGATGCCGCGACGAACATGGACGCGGTTGAAATGTTGAAGGTATTCGAGCCGTCGCCCCCGGTTCCGCACATGTCCAGGAGTTCCCCGGGGTCGGACGTCTTCACGGGCAGGGCGAACTCGCGCATGACCTGGGCCGCCGCGGTGATTTCGCCCACGGTTTCCTTCTTGACACGCAGGCCCATGATCAGCGCGCTGGCGATCTGCGGCGTCATTTCGCCGCGCATCAGCATGCGCATCAGGTGCAGCATTTCGTCGTGGAATATCTCGCGATGTTCGATGCAGCGCGACAGGGCTTCGGTAGGTGTGATCGTCATGTTCTTATTCCAGTGGGGGCATAAAGCCGTCAGATTTCCAGGAAGTTCTTCAGCAAGGCGTGGCCATGTTCGCTGAGCACGGATTCGGGATGGAACTGGACACCATACACGGGCATGGACGTGTGGCGCACCCCCATGATTTCCCCATCGTCGGTCTGGGCCGTGACGTCCAGGCAGTCGGGCAGGGTGTCGCGCTGGATGGCCAGCGAATGATAGCGCGTCACCGCGTACGGCGAAGGCAGCCCCTTGAACACATCGGTGCCGGCGTGCGTGATGTTCGAGACCTTGCCGTGCATGATCTGCCTGGCGCGCACGATGTCGCCGCCAAAGGCGGCGCCTATGGCCTGGTGACCCAGGCACACGCCCAATATGGGCAGCTTGCCGGCAAAATGCCGTATCAGCTCGATGGATATGCCCGCTTCGGCCGGCGAGCAGGGGCCGGGCGAGACGCAGATGCGTTCGGGTTTCATGGCGGCGATATCGGCCACGGTGATCTGGTCGTTGCGCACTACGCGCACGTCTTCGCCCAGCTCGCCGAAATACTGGACGAGGTTATAGGTGAATGAATCGTAATTATCAAGCATCAATAACATGTGTTTCTCCTGAAGTCGATGCTTCGTTAAATGGGTTCGTCCAGGCCGTACTGCACCTGCTCGGCGGCGCGCAGCACGGCGCGCGCCTTGGCCTCGGTTTCCTGCCATTCCTTTTCGGGATCCGAGTCGGCCACGATGCCGGCGGCCGCCTGCACGTACAACATGCCGTCCTTCACGATGCCGGTGCGTATGGCGATGGCCACGTCCATTTCGCCGCCGTAGCTCAGGTAGCCGGCGGCCCCGCCGTAGATGCCGCGGCGCACGGGCTCGAGTTCGTCGATGATTTCCATGGCGCGCACTTTGGGCGCTCCGGTCAGGGTGCCCGCCGGGAAGGCGGCGCGCAGCACATCCATATTGCTCATGTTCTCGTGCAGTTCGCCGGTCACGTTGGAGACCAGGTGCATGACATGCGAATAGCGCTCTATCGTCATGGTGTCGGTAACCTTGACCGAACCGGTCTTGGCGACGCGGCCAACGTCGTTGCGCGCCAGGTCGATCAGCATGACGTGCTCGGCGCGCTCCTTGGGGTCGGCGATCAGTTCCTCGGCCAGGCGGGCATCCTCCTCCGGCGTGGCGCCGCGCTTGCGGGTGCCGGCCAGCGGACGTATCGTCACCATGGTCTTGTTGCGATCGGACTCGCCGGCGATTTCCTGGCGAACCAGGATTTCCGGTGACGAGCCCACCACCTGGAAGTTGTCGAAGTTCCAGTAGTACATATAGGGCGAGGGATTCAGCGAGCGCAGCGACCGGTACAGCGACAGCGGGGAATCGCGGAAGGGCTTGGCGATGACCTGGCCTATCTGCACCTGCATCAGGTCGCCCGCGGCAATGTATTCCTTGGCCTTCAGGACCGCGTCTATATAGTCTTTCTTGTCGAAATCGCGCCGGCTTTCGGTCTGCATGCTGGCGTAGGCGTAGGGGATGACCACGGGAGTGCGCAGCTTCTCGCGCAATTCCTTCAGCCGGCGCCTGGCCAGCGCAAACGCTTCGGCCTGGTTCGGATCGGCATAGACGACCAGATAGGTGCGCCCCGCCAGGTTGTCCACGATGACCAGCTCGTCGACCTGCAAGAGCATGATGTCGGGCGTGCCGCCGTCCTGTCCAGCGGGAAAGGGCTTTACGGCGGGGCCAAGGCGCGGCTCGATGTGGCGCACGGTGTCGTAGCCGAAGTAGCCCGCCAGGCCGCCCGCAAAGCGGGGCATGCCGGGCCGCAAGGCAACCTTGAAGCGCTGCTGGTAGGTTTCGATGAAGCTCAGGGGGTCGCCTTCGTGGCGCTCCACCACCTTGCCCTGATGCAGCACTTCGGTCGTGGTGCCGCTGGAACGGATGACGGTCTTGGCCGGCAGGCCAATGAAGGAATACCGCCCGAAGCGCTCGCCGCCCACCACCGATTCCAGCAGGCAGCTGTTGCGCCCGCCTTCGGGGCCGCTGTGCGCCAGCTTCAGGTAAATGGCCAGGGGCGTGTCCAGGTCGGCGTAGGTTTCCGCAATCAGGGGAATGCGGTTGTAGCCTTGCGCCGCCAGGGCGTTGAATTCGATCTCTGTCATAGTGGTCTCTGTGTGATGTTTGCATACAGGCCGGGACAGAATCAAAAAAACCCGGCCACTTTCTGGTTCCGGGTTGCGCTTTTCTGGTAATGCTGGCGGCACGGAAAGACGAGGTCTTTGGCGCCGGGAGAGGATTACCGCTACCCAGAACACAAACGCCACCAGCGCCAGTAGGCGCGGGGCGTGGTGCAGTAATAAAGGGTAGCGGTCATGGGGTTTTATTCGGTTTCAGTGCCGTGCGGCCCATTCGGCTGCTTCGGCGATGGACGTAACTATATCATCGACTTCAAGAGTACGCACGTCCATTCCTTCATTGTAGCCATAAGGCACGGCCAGCACCGGTATTTGCGCTGCGCGGGCGGCGAGCGCGTCGTTCACGGAATCGCCTATGGCCAGCGCTTCCTGCGGGCTGACGCCCAGCAGGCCGCAGGCATGGAGCAGGGGCATGGGATGGGGCTTTTTCCGTTCGCAGGTATCGCCGCACACCACATGGTCCATGTACTGGTCTATGCCGAAGCGTGCAAGCAGGGGATGGGTGAACTCGGTGGGCTTGTTGGTGACGACGGCCATTTTCACGCCAGCGCGGCTGAAGGCCTGCAGGCCCTCGAGGACGCCCGGATACAGGGTTGCCTCCTGGCCGTTGCGTGCATGATAGTGGCGCTCGAAGATGCCCAGGCCGTGCCGCAGCTCTTCTTCGGAGGGCGGCGTGCCGGTCCCGTTGTTGGACAATGCCCGCATGACCAGGTTTTCCGTGCCTTTGCCCACGTAGGTGGCAATGGTTTCCTGCGCAAGCGCCGGCAGGCCCAGCTCCAGCCGCATGGCATTGGCGGCGCTGGCCAGGTCGGGAATGGTGTCGAGCAGGGTGCCATCGAGGTCCAGCAGAACGGCGGAGAAAGGCATGTGTTTTCCTGATAGGTGCGAAGACTTGAATCCGCGATTGTAGAGGCTGGCGGGGGCGGGCCGGCGGCCGACACCTGCGTGTAACATGCGGATGCTAGATTGCCATGGCCGGCTCGTATTGTCGCTGTGTCGGATTTTTATGGGTTGTTCGACGCAAATGAAGATGGTATCGATGCGGGATAAAGTGCCCGGCAGGCACAGTGGGTCGACGTATGGCGAAAATATGAAAATGCTGGCTAGCTTTCGCAAGGTATTGAAGGAAGTGGCGTTGACGCCTTTGTACCAGCCCATCGTCGACGTGCAGTCCGGCGCGATCATCGGCTACGAAGGGCTGATACGCGGCCCTTCCGACTCTCCATTGCATGTGCCCGCGACCTTGTTCAATGTTGCGCGCCTGTGCGGCGAAACCGCGGAGCTGGAGCGCTTGTGCCGCAAGGTCCACATCGAAAAGTTCGTGCAGATGGGCTTGTCCGGCAAGCTTTTCCTGAACATGAGCCCCGACGTCCTTCTGATGCCGGCCATCGAGTCGGGCGCTTCCTTGCTGACGCCGGCCCTGGCCGGGATGGCGCCTGAAAATATCGTGATCGAACTGACCGAGTCCGATTCCACGTCGAATTATCCCCTGCTGAGGCAAGCGGCCTCGGACTACCGGGGTTTCGGGTTGCAGATCGCCATCGACGATCTTGGCGAAGGGTTCTCCAGCCTGCGGCTCTGGTCGGAGCTGCGCCCCGAGTACGTCAAGATCGACAAGTATTTTGTTCAGGGTATCGACAAGGACGCGGTCAAGCGTCAGTTTGTACGATCCATTTCCGAGATCGCCCAGCAATCGAAGTCCAGCGTCATTGCCGAAGGCATCGAAACCGAAGCGGAACTTCAGGCGATACGCAGCCTGGGCATCCAGTACGGCCAGGGCTATCTGCTGGCCAGGCCGGCCATGCCTCCGGTTGCGGTATTGCCGCCTGAAACCCTGCGGCTGTTCGGCAAGGGCCCCAACCCGAAGCGGCCCCCCATGAATGAAGCTTACAGAAGCGTGGCAACCGTACGCAAGATCTTGCGTACAGTGCCCGCGGTCGCGGACTCCACCGCCACCAACGATGTCTACGATATCTTCCAGAAACAGGCCGACCTGAATGTGCTGGCGGTGCTGCGCGACGGCGTTCCCATAGGGCTCATACAGCGCCTGCGCATGCTGGACAAGCTGGCCCGGCCCTACCATCGGGAACTATACGGAAACAAGCCCTGCGCCCTTTTCATCGAGAATGCGCCGCTCATCGTCGACCACAAGACCAGCCTGCAGGACCTGGGGAATCTGATTACCGAAGCGGATCCGCATCATCTTTCGGACGGTTTCATCATTACCGAGGGCGGCCAGTTCATTGGCGTGGGCACAGGCTTCGACCTGATACGCGAAATCACGCAGATGCAGATCCATGCGGCGCGCTACGCCAACCCGCTGACCCAACTGCCCGGCAATGTTCCCATCGACGAGCATATCGAGGCGCTGCTGCTGGGCGAAGAGCCTTTTGCCGTCTGTTACGGCGACCTGGACCATTTCAAGCCCTTCAATGACCTATACAGCTACCGCAAGGGCGACGAGGTCATACAGATCACCGCCGGACTGCTGCGCGAGCATGCCGATCCGAACCTGGATTTCGTGGGCCATATCGGCGGCGACGATTTCATCGTTGTCTTCAAGAGCCCCGACTGGCGCGAGCGCTGCGGGAGGCTGCTGAACCAGTTCGCCCCTTCCACCTCTCGTTTGTACAAGCCCGAGCATCTGGCCGCGGGCGGCTACGTGACGGAGAACCGCCAGGGGGTCGAGGTATTCCACCCGCTGGTCAGTTTTTCCATGGGTGTGGTGCAGGTGGATGCGGCCTTGCCTTACTCCAGCCACCAGATTGCCGAATTCGCCGCCCAGGCAAAGTCGGAAGCCAAGAAGATTCCCGGCAATTCCCTGTTCGTCGAACGCCGTGCGCTGCCGCGGGGCGCCTGCGGTGTTGCCGCGCAAGCCGCTCCGGACCCGGGTCGGGATTGAGCCGATAACACGGCCCGACGCCTGCATTGCCCATGCAAACTACAGCGCATGGCCGCCGGGTCAGGCCGACAGCGACTCGCCCTTGGCGATCTCGCCGCGCAGTGCATCGATGACCGTTTTGTAGTCGGGCTGGCTGAAGATGGCCGAGCCGGCCACGAAGGTGTCGGCCCCGGCGGCGCGTATGGCCGCGATATTGTCGACCTTGACCCCGCCGTCGACTTCCAGCGCGATGGGCTGGCCGCCCGCGTTCAGCCAGGCGTCGATCTTGCGCCGCGCCTGCGTCAGCTTGGCCAGGGTGCCGGGTATGAAGCGCTGGCCGCCGAACCCGGGATTGACCGACATCAGCAGGACGACATCCAGTTTATCCATGACGTAGTCCATCCAGTCCAGGGACGTGGCCGGATTGAACACCAGCCCCGCTTTGCAGCCATGTTCCTTGATCAGGGCCAGGCTGCGGTCGGGGTGGCGCGAGGCTTCCGGGTGAAAAGTAATAATATTGGCACCCGCCTTGGCGAATTGCGGGATAATGGCGTCGACCGGCTCGACCATCAGGTGCACGTCGATCGGCGCATCGGTATGCGGCCGCAGGGCTTCGCAAACCATGGGACCGATGGTCAGGTTGGGCACGTAGTGGTTGTCCATGACATCGAAATGAATCCAGTCCGCGCCGGCGGCGATGACATTTTTTACTTCTTCCCCCAGGCGGGCAAAGTCGGCGGCCAGCAGGCTGGGAGCGATACGGGTAAGCGGGGTAGTGGACATGGTCGTGGGTTTTCAGGATGCGAAGTGGGGCAGGAAGCAAAGCTGCGAATATGTCATTATTGCAGGTAAGCGCTGACTTTCCTTTTAAATACGGCGGAATCATTTAATTTGGAACCTTCACATGAAGCCTTACGACATCGCGGTCACCGTCACGCCTCAATACCTGCCGGACCAGTCCGAGCCCAACGAGCAGCAGTTCGTGTTCGCCTATACAGTGCGCATCACCAATAACGGCCAGCATGCCGCCCAGGTCATCAGCCGCCACTGGATCATTACCGACGGCAAGCAGCAGACCCAGGAAGTCCGCGGACTGGGCGTCGTCGGGCAGCAGCCCCTGCTGGCGCCGGGCGAATCGTTCGAATACACCAGCGGCTGTCCGCTGCCCACGCCGGTGGGCACCATGCGCGGCACCTATCATTGCGTCGGCGAAAACGGCGTTCCCTTCGAGGTTCCCATCCAGGAATTCGTCCTGGCCATGCCACGCACCTTGCATTAACCCACGCTACGCAACTCTTTATGAAACGAATACTGCTTTCTTCGTGCCTGCTGGCCCTGCTGGCGGCATGCAGCACCGTATCGCTGACCCCCGAAACAGGGACGGGCGCAGAGTCGCCGGCCGGGCCGTCCGTGGGCATTGCCGAGCAGCCCCTGCGCGTGCCGGCGCTGGAGTCCATGCGTGACACCCCGGCCAGGGCCCTGGCGGGCAAGTACAGGCAGGCGTCCTGGGCGTCGATGCCGGGGTGGGCCAACGACGACCTGGAACACGTCTGGAAGGCCTTCATCAATAATTGCAAGGGCCTGATGCGGCCCGTGTCCGGCTCGCTGGCCCAGCAGGCGCGCGCCACGCCGCGCGCCTGGCAGCCGGTCTGTGCCGCGGCGGTCCAGTCCGGATTGGCCGCCGCCAATCCCGGTCCCGGCGCCTTGCGGCAATTCCTGCAGACCCATTTGCAGCCCTGGCATCTGCTGGATGCGTCCGGCAAGGCGGCCCGCAACACGGTTACCGGCTACTACGAACCCCTGGTGCATGCCTCCCGCAAGCGCGAGGGTGACTACCAATGGCCCTTGTATGCGGCCCCTGCCGACTTGCTGACCATCGATCTGGGCACGGTATACCCCGAGCTGGCCGGCAAGCGCGTGCGCGGCAAACTGGTGGGGAAACGGGTGGTGCCTTATGACACCCGCGCCGAGATTGCCGCCTCCGAATCGCGGCAGCCGCCCGTCATCGTCTGGGCCAGCGACCCGGTCGAGGCGTTCTTCCTGCAAATACAAGGCTCGGGGCGGGCCCTGTTGCCCGACGGCTCCGTGCTGCGCCTGGCCTATGCCGACCATAACGGCAGGCCTTATGTTTCCATAGGCCAGTGGCTGGCCAAAAAAGGTGAATTGCCGCTGGCGCAAGCGTCCATGCAGAACATCAAGGCCTGGGCCAGGAAGAATCCTTCGCGGGTCCAGGAGCTGCTCAACGCCAATCCGGCCATGGTGTTTTTCAATGAAGAGGCGGTGACGGATCCCGAACTGGGTCCGAGAGGCGCTTACGGCATTCCTCTGATCGGCCAGCGTTCCGTCGCGGTCGACACCACCTTTGTGCCGCTGGGCGCGCCGCTATTCCTGTCCACCACCTACCCCGCAAGCAGCCAGCCTTTGCAGCGACTGGTCTTCGCGCAGGATACCGGAGCGGCCATCAAGGGCGCGGGGCGCACGGACTTTTACTGGGGCTTCGGCGACGAGGCCGGCGCCATGGCCGGCCGCATGAAGCAGCAGGGCGAAACATGGCTGTTGTGGCCCAAACAGGCGGGGGCTCCCTCGGCGCGATGAACAAGGAATCCGTTCTGGTATGCGGAACCGGCATCGCCGGTCTTTCAGCCGCATTGGGCCTGGCCAGAGCAGGGGCGGACGTGGCGCTGCTGGGCCCGCGCGCGGCGGCTTCGGCGGCCGCCGCCGACATCTATTGCCCGCGCGTGTACGCCATATCGGCCTCCAGCCAGGCTTTCCTGTGCGGCTTGGGCGTCTGGGACATGATGGATGCCCGCCGCATCACGCCGGTCGAAGCCATGGAAGTCTATGGCGACGGGGGCGGCGCATTGCACCTGAACGCCTGGCAGGCGGCGCAGACGGCCCTGGCATGGATCGTCGAGTCCAGCGAGATGGAGCGTGTCCTGCAGCAGGCGGTGCAGGTATTCGGCCTTGCATGGCATGCCGAGAAATTCCAGCGCCTGGAATCGAAAGCGGTGCTGACCGATAGCGGCCGCACGCTTCAGCCGGGCCTGCTCGTGGGGGCCGATGGCGCGCGTTCTCCGGTGCGCGAGGCCGCGGGCATCAGCCACGATACGCGCGCCTATGGCGACACCGGCCTGGTCGTTCACCTGACCGCCGAACTGCCGCATCAGAACGCGGCCCTGCAATGGTTCACCGGCGACAGCATCCTGGCCTTGCTGCCGCTGCCCGACACGGCCGATGGGCACCAGGTCTCCATGGTCTGGTCCATGCCCGACGCCCTGGCCAATGAGCTCATGGCGCTGCCCGAGGCCGAGCGCAATGCCCGGCTCGAGTCCCGGCTGGCCATGACCAGCGGCGGGCGGCTGGGCCGGCTGACCGTGCGCAGCCCCTTGTTCGGCTTCCCGCTATACCTTGAAAAAAGCGCGATGATCGCGCCGGGCGTCGCGCTGGTCGGCGACGCGGCGCACCGGGTGCACCCCTTGGCTGGACAGGGCCTGAACCTGGGCCTGGCGGACGTCGAGGAGCTATTGCGTATACTGGCCGCCAGGGAAGGTTACCGCCCGGTCGGCGATATGCGCGTATTGCGCCGCTACCGGCGCGCGCGCGCCGAAGCCATACTGGCCATGAGCGCGGCCACCGACGGCTTGCATCGCCTTTTTGCCGCCCAGGCGGCGCCGGTGGCCTGGGCGCGCAACGCCGGCATGCACTGGGTCGACCGGCTGCCCTTCGTCAAGCAGCTGCTTATCGGCGCGGCGGCCCGATAGGCGCCGTGCTTCGGGGCGGCCCGCGTCATTCACGTTATCGAACAGTTTGATCAGGAGTCTTTATGCGTTTGCGTTCCATGGCCTGGCTTGCGATTGTTGCTGCGGTCGGCATGTCGTCGATGGGCGGGGCGGCAGTGGCCCAGTCCCGCGTCCTGTCCACTCAAGGCAACGATCGCGCGGCCCCCGCCAATGTGCTGTCCACCGAAGGCAATGAAGGCGCGGCGCCGGCGCGCGTGATTTCCACGAAGGATCTCGCCACGCCCGAGACGGTGCGCAAGTCGTTCCAGGAGCGTTTCCCGGGAATCGATATCGTGGTGGTGAAGCGCACGCGGTTTCCCGGACTGTTCGAGGTGCAGATAGGCATGGACCTGCTGTATACCGATGGCAATGTCGATTACCTGATGCAGGGTTCGCTGATCGATGCCAAGTCGCGCACGGACCTGACCGCCGAGCGCCTGGAGGAACTCTCCAGGGTGTCGTTCTCGTCCCTGCCGCTGGATCTGGCCATCAAGCAGGTCAAGGGCGATGGCTCCCGGCAGATCGCGGTGTTCGAAGATCCCAATTGCGGATACTGCAAGCGCCTGCACCAGACGCTGAAAGACGTCGACAACATCACCGTATATACCTTCCTGTTTCCCATCCTGTCGCCGGATTCCACCGTGAAGGCGCGCAATATCTGGTGCGCCAAGGATCAGGCCGCAACCTGGCGCAACTGGATGCTGGAGGGCAAGGCGCCGCCCGAGGCCGATTGCGAAACCCCCGTTGAAACCGTGCTGGCGCTGGGCAAGAAGCTCATGGTGCAGGGCACGCCGGCCATTATCTTCGCCGACGGCAGCAGGGTGAACGGCGCCTTGCCGCTGGACGCCTTGAAGCAAAAGCTCGACAGCGTCAGAACCGCAAATTGATTCAGCGGCGCAAGCCCTCGTCGCTGCTGGCGGCGAGGGCTTTTTTTGCGCCTGCGCCCAGTCTGCGGCCGCGCTCCAGTCCATTCATTTTTTACAAACTTGTTCCCTCGGAGACATTGACTTTCCATTTTTTATCATTCTAGAATGAGAATGATTCTTATATGGATTATTATCTATTGAAGGAAAGGAAGCATGCGCTCCACAGGACAATGCCGTAAAGAACGGGCCCACGGGACCCGCACGGCATGACGGCCGCCGCCAAACTGAAAACCTGGTACTGGATACACAAGTGGTCCAGCCTGGTCTGCACGGTCTTCCTGCTGGTCATCTGCCTGACCGGCTTGCCGCTGGTGTTCCATGAAGAGATCGAGCATTGGCTGGATGACGGCAAGCCCTATGCGACGGTTCCGGAGGGGACGGCGCCGGCCGACCTGGACCTTATCGTGGACAAGGCCAGGGCCATGTACCCGAAGGAAGTCATCGATTTCGTTTTCATGGACGATGAGGAACCGCAGGTTCTGGTGGGCATGGCGCCATCCTACGACGCGGACCCGGATCTGGCCCATTACATCAAGTTCGACGCGCACACGGGTGAGCTCCTGAAAGACGGTCGCACCGTGTCGCAGGACAAGCTGACCTTCATGGGCATGATGCTGGCCCTGCATGTGGACTGGTTCACCGGCCTGCCGGGCGAGCTGTTCCTTGGCCTGATGGCGCTGCTGTTCGTTGTGGCGATCGTCTCGGGCGTGGTTCTTTACGGCCCTTTCATGAAAAAGCTGCCGTTCGGGACAGTGCGCGCCGAAAGATCGCGGCGCTTGAAGTGGCTGGATCTGCATAATCTTCTGGGCATCGTCACCCTGGTCTGGGCCGGCGTCGTCGGCGTGACCGGCGTCATCAATGAACTGGCGACTCCGCTGTTCGGCTTGTGGCAGGCGACGGAAGTCGCGCAGATCATCGCGCCCTACAAGGACGACAAGCCGCCTGCAATGCCATCGTCCGTCCAGGGCGCCGCCGACGCGGCGGGCAAGGCGGTGCCGGGCCGAACGGTCATCAGCATGAATTTCCCGGGCAACCGCTTTGCCACGCCCCATCATTACATGGTCTGGACCAAGGGCTCGACGCCGCTGACCTCGCACCTGTTCACGCCCGTGCTGATCGATGCGGGCACGGGTGAAGTGACGACGATCGCGCATCCGCCCTGGTACCTGACGGCGCTCGAGCTCTCGCGGCCCCTGCATTTCGGCGATTACGGCGGCATGCCCCTGAAAATACTTTGGACGCTGCTGGACCTGTTGACCATCGTGGTGCTGGCCAGCGGCCTGTATCTGTGGGTGGCCCGGCGCCGCGCCAACGATGCGCGCATTGCAGCCATGGCGCGTTCGCCCGTCGCGGTGCTGGAAGCGGGAGCCCCGTCATGAGCGCCCGCGCGCCATTCCTGAAAGTATGGGGTGTCCCGGGCCTGTTGGGGCTGTTGACGGCATTCGGCCTGCTGGCCGCATTGCTGGGAACGGGCGTATGGCATGGCTTGTCGTGGCTGAGCCTGTCCATCCCCATCCTGGTTGCCGCACGCTACTGGATTGCACCGCGCAAATAGAAGATTTCAAAAAGAGAGAGGGAAACAAACATGGAAGCTGCCGTCCCGATGCGGATCAGGACGCTGGTCCTGGCTGTCGCTAGCATTTTCGCCGCCTGGTCCTGGTCGGGCCAGAGCGCCCTGGCCCAGGAGGCCTCCGGCGGCACGGACTCGGCCGGCAAGCCGGCAACCCTGGGGACGATCACCGTGACCGCCCAGCCCGAGACGGCGACCACGCCGGTGTCCGGCTACATCGCCACGCGGGCGGCCACGGCCAGCAAGACCGACACGCCCTTGATCGAGACGCCGCAGGCGGTTACCGTCATCACGCGCGACGAAATCGTGGACCAGGGCGCGCAGAACATCCAGGATGCGCTGAACTACGCCGCCGGCGTCCGCTCGGACGCGTACGGGCTGGATTCAAGAACCGATTCATTTCGCGTAAGAGGCTCCGAACCCACCGTCTACCTCGACGGCCTGCGCCAGAACTACAACTGGTACACCAGCACCACGCGCGTTGAGCCTTACACCCTGGAGCGCATCGAAGTGCTGCGCGGGCCGGCGTCCATGCTGTACGGACAGGGCAGCACGGCGGGCGTGGTGAACCTGGTCAGCAAGCGTCCCTTGGCCGAAGCCCAGCGTGAAATCGGCATTTCATACGGCACGCACAATCGCAGGCAGATCCAGGCCGACCTTACGGGGCCGTTGACCGAGGACGGAACCTGGCTGTATCGCGTGGTGGCCGTGGGCCGCAAGGCGGATACCCAGGTGGATCATGTGCGCGACGACCGCATGCTGATCGCGCCCTCGCTGACCTGGCGCCCCAGCGCGCGCACGTCGCTGACCCTGCAAGCCTTGTGGCAGGACGACAAGTCTGGCTCGACCTCGCAATTCTTCCCGTGGGAAGGGGTGCTGCTGGACAATCCGAACGGGCAGATACCCGTTGAGCGCTTCATCGGCGAGCCCGGCTGGGACCGATACGATTCCCAGCGCAGGTCGTTCGGCTGGCTGTTCGAGCACAGCTTCAACGACAACTGGACGGTGCGCCAGAACTTCCGCTGGGCGAAGAACAAGGTGGACTACCGTTCCCTGTATGGCGATTCGTTCAACGCGTCGCAAGGCTGGGTCGGTGACCCGATCAACAAGCGGCTGATCGGCCGCTACGCCGATGCGACCCTGACGAACGTGACGATGCTGACGGCGGACCAGCATCTGGAGGGCAAGTTCGATACCGGCGCCGTCAAGCATCATATGCTGGTGGGCTTCGATGCCGCCTATGCGCGGGAAAGGAAGGAATCCGGATTGGGTCTGCCCGTGTACATGGACGGCGGGACCGTGCCGCTGATCGACGTCTACAACCCTGTCTACGGGAACTTCACGCCGCCCGCGATGAGCGACGATCCCACGGCGCGGCAGCGCGATACGGGCATCTACCTTCAGGACCAACTGAAGTTCGGTCCCAACTGGATCGTGGTGGCGGGCTTGCGTTACGACCGTTCCGTCAATGGCGTGGAAGGCGAGGACGATTCGGTCAGCACGGCCACCAGCAAGCGCCTGGGCGTGATGTATGCGGCCGACAACGGCTGGTCGCCCTACCTGAGCTACAGCGAGTCCTTTACGCCGGTGACCGGCCTGGACGCCTACAACCAGCGCTTCCGTCCCATGCGCGGCAAGCAGATCGAGGCCGGCCTGAAATACGAGTCGCAGGACGGCCGCACGGCCTTCAATGCCGCCGTCTACTCATTGAAGGAAGAGAACCGCCTGGTTCCCGATCCCGCCAATGCCAACAACAGCGTACAGGCAGGCGAAACGAAGAACACCGGTCTCGAACTGGAGCTGAAAACCGCCATCGGCCGCCAGTTCGACATGGTGGCCAGCTACAACTACATCGACCTGGATGACCAGTTGGAAGGCATGCCGCGCCACCAGGCGTCGATTTGGGGCAAGTACCGATTCGCCATCGGGCAGGCCACCGGCTTCTCGGCCGGCGCCGGCGTGCGCTGGCTGGGGTCGTTCCGTGACGGCCAGGGTCCGCGCATCCCTGGCGTCACCCTGGTCGACGCCATGCTGGCTTACGACACCCCGTCGTGGCGCTATGCCCTGAACGCCACCAATCTGCTCAACAAGACCTATGTCAGCACCTGCCTGAGTCGTGGAGACTGCTGGTTCGGTGCGCAGCGCAGCATCATCGCAAGCGCCAGCTACCGTTTCTGACCCGCCCGCACCCCGGCGCCCCGGCTGCAAACGGGGCGCCGCGTTTCGCATAGCGAACCGACGTTTCGAAAAATTTGACCCGCTGATTTTCTCCGTGACAGAATGACGCAGCCATACCGGCCTTGAATCCTGCATCCAGACAGGGCGGCCGCAAGGCGGGAGGACATGGAGATGAGTCATGATCTGCGCATGACCGGCAAAGAGGAAACGGTGGATCGCCAGTTTGTCAGCGCGCTTGCGCGCGGGCTGGAGATTTTGCGCTGTTTTCAGCCGGGCAAGGCGTATCTGACCAATGCCGATCTGGCGCGCGACACCGGCCTGCCGAAGCCGACCGTGTCGCGGCTGACCCATACCCTCAAGAAGCTGGGCTATCTGGATTATTCCGAAGCCATGGGCAAGTACATGCTTGCTTCGGGCGTGCTGGGCCTGGGTTATTCCATGCTGGCCAATCTGGATGTGCGCAATCTGGCGCGCCCGGCCATGCAGGAACTGGCCGAATATTCCCGTGTGTCCGTCGCCATCGGCGTGCGCGACCGCCTGGGCATGATCTATGTGGAAACCTGCCGCAGCAGCGCCAGGGTGACGCTGAGGCTGGATGTGGGGTCGCGTATTCCCATCGCCACGACCTCGATGGGCAAGGCGCTGATCTGCGGCATGCCGGACGACGAGCGCGATGCGGTGCTGGACGAAATACGGAAGGCGGACAAGGAAAACTGGCCGCGCATCAAGGCCGATACCGAGAAGGCATTCCGCGACTACGAGACGCTGGGTTTCTGCATTGCCCTGGGCGAATGGCAGCCGGAGATCCGCGCCGTGGGCGTGCCGCTTGTCGGTGTGCGCGGCGAAAAGCAGATGGCATTCAATTGCGGCGGCCCGGCGTATCTGCTGCCGCACGACAAGCTGGAGACCGACCTGGGGCCGCGCCTGGTGGCGCTGGTCCGGGATGTCGAAAAACAAATGGGCCGCGCGTAGGCCGGCGCAGGAAAGGAAGAAAATGATCAGGGACGAGGAAACATTGGGCCTGCTGCTGGACAGCGTATCGCGTTTCGTGCGCGAGCAATTGATACCGCTGGAAGACGAACTGGCGGAAACCGACAGGGTGCCCGCGCAGGTTGTAGAGCAGATGCGCGAACTGGGCCTGTTTGGCCTGTGCATACCCGAGGAATACGGCGGCCTGGCGCTGACCATGGAGGAAGAGGTGCTGTTCGCCTTCGAGATCGCACGCACTTCGCCGGCCTTCCGTTCCCTGATCGGAACGAACAACGGCATCGGTTCGCAAGGCATCGTCATCGACGGCACCGAGGAGCAGAAGCGCAACTACCTTCCCCGCCTGGCCTCGGGCGAGATCATCGGGTCCTTCGCCCTGACCGAGCCGGAATCCGGCTCGGACGCGGCCTCGCTGCGCACGACGGCCGTGCGCGACGGCGACCACTACGTGCTGAACGGCACCAAGCGCTTCATCACCAATGCCCCGCAAGCCGATATCTTCACCGTAATGGCGCGCACCGATCCCAAGGGCAAGGGCGGCAACGCCATCTCGGCCTTCATCGTCGAGAAGGGCACGCCCGGCCTGTCGCTGGGCAAAGTGGACAAGAAGATGGGCCAGCGCGGCGCGCACACCTGCGATGTGGTGTTCGAGGATTGCCGCGTGCCCGCCGCCAACCTGATCGGCGGCAAAGAAGGCGTGGGCTTCAAGACCGCCATGAAGGTGCTGGACAAGGGCCGCCTGCACATCGCGGCCGTCTGCGTCGGCGTGGCCGGGCGCATGCTGGACGACGCCTTGCGCTACGCGATGGAGCGCAGGCAGTTCGGCCAGCCGATTGCGCAGTTCCAGTTGATCCAGGCCATGCTGGCCGACAGCCGGGCCGAGATCTATGCCGCGCGCTGCATGGTGCTGGACGCCGCGCGGCGCCGCGATGCGGGCGGCGATGTGTCCACCGAAGCATCGTGCTGCAAGCTGTTCGCATCCGAGATGTGCGGCCGGGTGGCGGACCGGGCCGTGCAGATCCATGGCGGCGCGGGCTATGTCTCCGACTATTCCATCGAGCGCTTTTACCGCGACGTGCGCCTGTTCCGCATTTACGAAGGCACCACGCAGATCCAGCAGCTGGTGATCGCACGGAACATGATCCGCGAGGCTGGAAACTGATGCCGTCGCAAAGTGTAGCCCTGCTGGCAAGCCTGCCGCAGCGCCTGAGCGATATCCCGCGGCGGTGGGCGGCGCTTGCGCCCGACAGCGTGGCATTGGCCGAGGGCGACGTACGCTACACCTATCGCCAGTTGGCGGATGCGGTCGACCAGGCGGCCGCCCAATTGCGCGAGAGCGGCTTGCGCCCCGGCGACCGGCTGATGATCCTGGCCGAGAACTGCATCGCCCAGGTGGTGCTGATCTTTGCCGCCGCGCGCATCGACGCCTGGGCGGTGAATGTGAATGCACGCCTGTCGGACCGCGAGGTGGATGCCATACGCGAGCACAGCCGGCCGCGCCGGGTGGCCTATACCGTGGGTGTCTCGCCCGAGGCGCAAGCCCATGCGTCGCGCCACGGCGCCCGGCTTGCCTCCTTGCCGGGTGTGGGCGACATCGCCCTGGGGCTCCTGGACGATGCCTGCCTGCCCGAGCCGGTGCAGGCCGACGGCAAGGATCAGGTGGCCGCCCTGATCTATACCACGGGCACCACGGGGCAGCCCAAGGGCGTCATGCTGACCCACCGCAACCTGCTGTTCATCGCGGCGACCTCCAGCCAGGTGCGGGGCCTGCTGCCTTCCGACCGCGCCTACGGCGTTCTGCCCATCACACATGTGTTCGGCCTGGCCTCGGTCGCATTGGGCACCCTGTACGCGGGGGCGTCCCTGTACCTTGCTCCGCGCTACAGCCCGGCCGCGCTGGTCGATGCATTGCGCGACGATGGCTTGACCATCGTCCAGGGCGTGCCCGCCATGTATGCGCGCTTGCTGGAATACGATTTCGGCGCCTGGAATCCCGCCGACAGCCGCTTGCGGTTCATCTACGCGGGCGGCTCGCCGCTGGACCAGACGCTGAAGGACCAGGTCGAGCGCCTGTTCGGGCGCCCCCTGCACAATGGCTATGGCATGACCGAGAGCTCGCCCACGATCAGCCAGACGCGCATCGAATCGCCGCGCCGCGATACCTCAGTGGGATCGGCGATACCGGGCGTCGAGCTACGCATCGTCGATACCGCCGGCGCCGGACTGAAGGAAGGCGAGGCAGGAGAGCTGTGGGTGCGCGGCCCCAATGTCATGAAAGGCTATTACCGCAATCCGGAGCTGACGGCCCAGGTTCTGGACAAGGACGGCTGGCTGAACACCGGCGACATCGTCCGCCAGGATGCCGAAGGCGCGCTATTCCTCGTTGGACGCACGAAAGAACTGATCATCCGCTCCGGATTCAATGTGTATCCCGTCGAGGTCGAGGCCGCGCTGAACTCGCATCCGGCGGTGGTGCAGTCCGCGGTGGTGGGCCGCCGGGCTGGGGACGGCAATGAAGAAGTCATCGCCTTTGTGGAGCTGGATCCGGCGTCGGGCCCGGTCGATACGGCGGTGCTGCATGCCTGGCTGGAACCGCGCCTGTCTCCCTATAAAAGGCCGGCCCGCATCGTGGTGATGGACGCCATGCCCGCCGCGGCCACCGGAAAGATTCTGAAGGGCCGGCTCAAAGAGCTGGCGCAGCAGTTGCGTAAAGAAGAACTCCATCCGGAGTCCAGATAATCCCAGGAGGATAGAGACAATGAAAAAGCTATACGGAAGTATCGGACTGGCCGTTCTGGCGCTGTCCATGAGCAGCGGCAGCGCCCAAGCCGAAGAGTTCCTGGTGGGCGAGCAGGAGCCCCTGACCGGCGCGCTGGCCCGCGTGGGCACCGGCATGCACGAAGGCATCGCCGTGGCGGTCGAGGTCTTCAACAAGACCAATGGCAAGCACACCATCAAGGTGCTGACGGAAGACGACGAATCGTCGCCGGCCAAGGCCATCGCCGCCGTCGAGAAGCTGGCTTCGCAAGGCGTGGTGGCATTCACCGGCGGCTACGGCTCGAACAATATCGGACCGGCATCCGATGCGGCCAACAAACTGGGGCTGACCTACATCACTTCCGGCGGCGTCGACAATGGGCTGGTCCAGCGCGGCTACAAGACCTTCTTCCGCATCAACAACACCGCCGGCTATCAGAAGGCCATGGTGGGCGTGCTGGGCGACATGAAGGTCAAATCGGCGTCCGTCATCTATTCCACCAAGGAGGCCACCGCGCACCTGGCCGAGGACGTGCAGAAGGATCTGGCCGCCAAGGGCTTCAAGGTCGGCATGCATCCCTTCGACCCGGGCATCTCGGACTTCAAACCCATCGTCAACAAGGTGCGCCTGCGCGACAAGTCCGAGGTCATCCTCATGGTGGGCTACGAGAATGATTACGTCGGCATCCTGCGCGCGGCCAAGGTGCTGAAGCCCGATGTCAAGGCGATGATAGGCGTATGGTCGCTGGCCACGCCCAAGATGGCGGCCGACTTTCCCGACCTGATGCCCAAGGTATACGGCACGGCGCTGCTGCCCTATCCGACCAACTTCAAGACGGAAGAAGGCAAGGTGTTCTACGACGCCTACAAGAAGCTGTACAAGAAGGATCCCGACTACCTGGGCCAGTTCGGCTATGTGCAGTCCATGCTGCTGTTCGAGGCGATCGCGCGCGCAGCCGACAAGGGCACCATCAAGAACGGCGGCATCGCCGAAGAGATGGCCAAGACCGATCGCAATACGCTGATAGGCCGCGTGCAGTTCACGCAGGGCGACAATCTCAATTTCGTTCATCACATGGGCCAGCACCAGGGCGAGAAAATCGAGATCGTCTGGCCGGCCGACGCCGCGACGGCGCCCATGCAGTTCCCGGGCGTTCCCTGGTAAAGACGGCGTTCACCCATGACGGAACTTATCCTTCAGGCGCTCTATTCGGGTGTGCTTCAGGGCGGATCCTACGCCCTGATCGCACTGGGCCTGGCGCTGGTGTTCGGGACGATGAAGGTCATCAACCTGGCGCATGGCGAACTGGTCCTGCTGGCGGCTTACATTGCCTATAGCGTCGAATCGTCGCTGGGCCTGAATCCGGTCTTCGCCATTCCGGTCGCCCTGGTCATCGTCTGCCTGTCGGCGCTGATCATGTATTTCCTGGTCGACCTCATCAAGACCGATCGGGAGCTGAATTCACTGATCCTGACCTACGGCATCGGCGTCATCCTGACCAACGGCATCCTGCTGATCTGGTCGGCCGACATCAAATCCACGTCGTCGGCCTGGCTGCAGGAAGCAATCGTGGTCGGGCCTTTGTACAGCATGCGCAGCGAACCGGTGTTCTTTCTGGTCAGTGTCCTGCTCATGGGCGTGCTGTGGTGGTGGCTGTCGCGCAGCTGGTACGGAAGGGCGGTGCGGGCCGTGGCCGGCAACCGCGATGCGGCCCGGCTCATGGGCATCAATCCGCGCCGCACCGAACTGGTCTCTTTTCTTATCGCCGGCATCCTGGCCTCGTTCGCGGGCGTGGCCATATTCAGCTACGGCGTAATCCAGCCCTCGCTGGGCCATGTGCTGACCATCAAGGCGTTCATCATCACGGTGCTGGCCGGCATAGGATCGATTCCGGGTGTGCTGGTGGGGGCCCTGCTGCTGGGCGTCGCCGAAGCGCTGACCATCACCCTGGCCAGCTCCGCCCTGCAGGAACTGGTCGGCATGCTGTTGTTCCTACTGGTGTTGTTCGTGCTGCCCAACGGTTTGTTCGGCGCGGCGGGGAGGCGGGGATGAAAATTGGCAAGCTTGCGCTGGCGGCGGGTCTGCTGGCCTATATCGGCGTGCCGCTGCTGCTGGGCGGCAACAACTATGTCATGAGCCTGATCATCGCCGCGCTGGTCATCGGCGGGATCGCGTTGGCCTGGGCCCTGCTGGGCAATCTGGGCGGCATGGTCAGTTTCGGCCACTCGGCCTTCTTCGGCGTGGGCGCTTACGTGTCGGCCATCCTTACCATGGAGGCGGGCGTGCCGGTCATGGCCGGCCTGCTTCTGGGAGGACTGGGCGCGGTGCTGGCATCGGTGGTCATGCTGCCGGTGTTGCGGCTGCGCGGCCCTTACTTCGCGCTGGCCATATTGGCCTATGCCCATATTTTCAAGATCGTCGCCACGGAATGGTCATCGGTTACGGGCGGGTCGGGGGGCTTGTCGAGCATTCCGCGTCTTCCCGAGCTGTTCGGCGTCGACCTGGCGGGCAAGGTGGGCAGCTACCTGATCATTCTTACCATCCTGGTGGTTTTCGTGCTGTGCTATCGCGCCATACGCGCCAGCCATTACGGCCTGGCCCTGCGCGCCATGCACGACAGCGAGGACGCGACCCGAGTCATCGGCGTCAACAGCACCTTGCTGAAAGCCATGATGCTGTTCGTGTCGGCATTCATGACCGGCGTCGTCGGGGCGTTCAACGTTCATTACATCAGCTTCCTCGAGCCCGACTATGCCTTCAACGGCATCTGGGTGACGCTGCCCATCATTGCGGCCATCTTCGGCGGCTATCGTACATTGTGGGGGCCCGTGGCCGGAGCGCTGACCGTCTACCTGGTCGATCAACTGGTGTTCAAGAACCTGATTCCGTCCGGCCATCAATTGATTCTGGGCGGCTTGCTCGTCGCCATGATCATCTTCAGTCCGCGCGGCTTGCTGCCCCTGCTGCGCAGGCCCTCCAGGAGGAAGCATGCTGCAGCTTGATGCACTGACGGTGCGTTTCGGCGGCCTGACGGCGGTCGATGCCGTGACGCTCAGCGCCGGCCGGGACGAAGTACTTGGCCTGGTGGGGCCCAACGGCGCCGGCAAGACCACCTTGTTCAACGCCGTGTCGGGCCTGGTGCGGCCATCGGCCGGCCGCATTGCCTTCGACTCGGCGGACCTTGCCTCCATGCCCTTGCATCGGCGGGCGCGCATGGGCATAGGCCGCACTTTCCAGATACCGCAGCCGCTGCACGAACTGACGGTGCGCGAGAACCTGGTCGTGGCCCAGCGCTTCGCCACAGGCCGCGTCGACGATGAGCGCATCGAGCAGGTGCTGGACTTCACCAGGCTGGGCGACCGCGGCGGCCGCAATGCCGCCACGGAATTGGCCCTTACCGAGCTGAAGGCGCTGGAGATCGCCAAGGCCTTGTGCACCAATCCGAAACTGCTCTTGCTGGACGAGGTGCTGGCCGGCCTGGAAACCAGCGGCAAGCGGCGCTTCATGAAAATGCTGCAGGAGCTGCACAGGCAGTTCGACGTGGGCATATTGATCATCGAGCATGATATCGAAACGATCAGCCAGCTGTGCGACCGGGTTGCCGCCCTGGATTTCGGCCGCCTGATCGCACTGGGCACGCCCGACGAGGTATTCAACGATCCCGACGTGGTGCGCAGCTACACCGGAGGCCAGGCATGATAGAAGTCGAAGGCATACGCGCCGGATACGGTTCGATCAATATCCTTTGGGATGTGTCGGTGTCGATACGGCCCGGCGAGCTCACCACCATCATCGGTCCCAATGGCGCCGGCAAAACCACCTTGCTGCGCGCCATCATGGGACTGGTGCCTCTGGCTCAGGGCTCGGTGCGGCTGGACGGCCAGGCGCTGGATGGCACGCCCACATGGAAAATGCCCGACCTGGGCGTGGTCATGATTCCGGAGGGCCGCATGATCTTCAAGGACATGACCATAGAAGAGAATCTGATGCTCGGCGCCTTCACGAAAAAGCATCGCGCCGGCTCGCGCCGCCAATGCGAGAAGGCTTACGAGATGTTCCCGCGATTGCGCGAGCGGCGCAACCAGCCCGCCGGCACGCTCTCGGGCGGCGAGGCGCAGATGCTGGCCATGGGGCGCGGCCTCATGGCCGATCCGCGCGTGCTGATCATCGATGAACCGTCGCTGGGCCTGGCGCCCGTCATCGTGAATGAATTGTTCCAGACGCTGTCCAGGCTGAAGGAAGAGGGAAGGACCATCATCCTGGTGGAGCAAAGCACGCACAGGGCGGTCGGCGTGGCCGACCATGTCTATCTGCTGCAAAGCGGCAAGGTCGTGTTGTCCGGACGCGCGGCCGACATCGATATGGAACGCCTGCACGAGTTGTATTTCGCGCATTGATCCGCCCGCCAGGGGGATCAATGCATATGATCCGCAATGTTCAGGCCGCGGATGATGTCGGCGGTGGCGAGGGCCAGCTTGGAACTCGAGCCGTCGGTGGGCAAGGCCAGCGTCAGGTTGTTCCGTATCGTCGGCTCGACGATCTGGGAACATGCCAGGTCGTCATGCCCCGCGTGATCGGTAATGGCCGAGCGCGGAATGACGGTGAATACGTTTCCGCGGGCGGTGGTCTCCAGTATGGAATGCACCACGTCCACCTCGACCACCACATTCAGTTCCACGTTCAGGTCGCGGCAGGTGTTGTCGACCAGCGCCCGTATGGTGTTGGGCGCGCTGGGCAGGACGAGCGGATAGCGGGCCAGGTCCGCCACCTTTACCTTCCGGGGCGGGGCGGGCCGAAGGCCGCGGGGGTAGGCCAGGACGAGCTCTTCACGATAGATGGTCTCGCAGACCATGAGCACGGACGGAGGCGGTTCGTACAGCAGCGCCAGATCGACCCTGTCCTTGATCAGCCATTCGCGCATTTCCGTGCTCAGCCCTTCCGCGATGGTAATGGACGAGTCGGGGAACAGCAGGCGGAACTGCTGGACGATATGAGGCGTCAGCCGGCGGGCGATTCTCGGCGGCATCCCCAGCCTTACCTTGCCCTGTACCGATGAACGGAAGGCCAGCAGGTCCTGCCTGGCATGAATGGCCAGTGCATGGATGGCTTTGGCATGGTTCAGGAATCGCAAGCCGGCCTCTGTCGGCTCCACGCCCCGGCCGGTGCGCCGCAATAAATGCTGCTGCAACTCGGCCTCCAGCAGCTGGATCTGCCGGCTGATGGACGGCTGGGCGACGTCCAGGATCTCCACCGCCCGCGAAAAGCTGCGCTGCTCGCACACGACGATGAAGTAGTGGATCTGCTTGAGATTCATATCGGCATGATATAGGATTTTTCTATATCTGAAGTCAGCTTAGTGTTCTTGTTCCCGCCGAGGCCGCGGGGCATGATGCGCTGATGACACAAGAAATCCCCGTATCGGCGGATTGCCCGCCGCCCATGCCGCTGGAGCGCGTAGCGCAGCCGGCCAGCCGGCTGCCTGCCCACGCCTGCGATGCGCATACCCATATCTTCGGCCCTGCGTCGGTCTTTCCGTATGCGGCGGACCGGACGTATACACCGCCGGATGCCTCGTTCCAGGACTTGCGTGCCTTGCATCGCAAGCTGGGCATCTCGCGCGGCGTGATCGTCCAGCCGGGCTGCCATGGCTACGACATGTCGGCGGTGCTGGACGCCCTTGAAAAGGGGGACGGCCGGTACCGGGCCGTGGCGCTGTTGCCGCCCACAGCGACGGCTGCCGACGTCAGGCGGCTGGATGCGGCCGGCGTGCGCGGTGTGCGCTTCAACTTCGTGGCCCACCTTGAAAGTGCGGCCTGGAGCGAAGTGCGGGACATGGCTCGGCTGATCGCCCCATTCGGCTGGCACATCTGCATACATAGCGACCGGCAGTCCTTGCCGGAACTGCTTCCCCTGCTGAAGCGTCTGGAAGTTCCCTTTGTGTTGGATCACATGGGCCGAGTGGCCGCCGCCGATGGCGTGGACAGCGGCGCCTTTCGCGAACTGCTGGCCTTGCGCGGCCGCGGCGGAGCCTGGATAAAGATTTCGGGCATAGACCGCATTTCCTCGTCGGGCAGACGGCCCTACAGCGACGGCCGGCCCTTCGTGAAGGCGCTGGTCGAATCCATGGCCGACCAGCTTTTATGGGGCAGCGACTGGCCCCATCCGAACGTGCGCGGCGACATGCCGGACGATGGCGAACTGGTGGATATCTTCACAGAGATATGCTCCGGCCGCGCCGAGCAGGAAAGAATACTGGTGTCGAACCCGCAAGCCCTTTACAGGTTCGGCGATGCATGAGCCCGTGATTTTGAATGGCATTGGACTATGAGCACTTTCTTATTGAAACTGGCCGGCCTGGCCTGGAGCCCCGAACAATTGCGCAGCCTGCTTGGTCCGGCCGCCCTGGGCATCGACGGGCTTGAGCTGGATGTCCTCCACGCCGTGGAGGGTAGGGAAACCTATGCCTACCTGACTATTCCGGGAGCCCTGGCCGCGACGGCGGCGGGCGCCATGCGGCGGGTTTTCGACACTGATCTGCCTGCGCATTGTTCCGCCGCGCAGGTCATTGAACTGAGTTGCACGCAGGACGTGGCGGGCCAGGCCGCGGGCCGGCCGGCGTCCTGGCACTACATCGTCGAAACCGATATTCAGCCGGGGGCCGAGCAGGATTTCAACGATTGGTATTCCACCGAGCATTTGCCCGGCCTGGCCGCCGTGCCCGGCACGGTTCGGGCCCGCCGCTACCTGGCCCGGCCCGCCGCGCCCAGGTATTACGCCGCCTACGATCTGGAAACCCTGGAGACCTTCGGATCGGAGCCCTGGCTTGCCGTGCGCGCCACTGACTGGAGCTCGCGCGTACGCCCCAGCTTCATGAATACGAAGCGGACCATGTTCAAGCGGGTGCCGCCGCAAAAGGAAGCCTGACATGCCCAAATTATTGCCGCCCGATCCCGCGCAGATGTCCGAGCATCAACGCCGCGTCCACGACACCATCATGTCCGGCCCGCGCGGGCGCGTACGCGGGCCGCTGGCCGTCTGGCTGCATCGCCCCGGGCTGGCCGAACATGCCCAGGCGCTGGGGCGGTATTGCCGCTACGACTCCAGTCTGGAGCCATTGCTGTCCGAGCTGGCCATCCTGACCATGGCGGCCCTGTGGCGCGCCGAGTTCGAGTGGTGGGCGCACTATCCGATCGCGATCCAGGCGGGCCTGGCGCCCGAGGCGGCGGAAGCCATACGCCGCGGAGTCCGCCCCGTCTTCGCCCGCGCGGATGAGGAAGTGGTTCACGAATTCGTCCACACCCTGGTCCAGACGCGGAGCGTGCCGGATGCCTTGTACCAGCGCGCGCTGGAGACGCTGGGCCGGGACAGGGTGGTCGATATGGTGGGCCTGGCGGGCTACTACACCCTGATCTCCATGACGCTGAACGTATTCGACATACAGCCGCCCGAGGGCGAACCCCGGCAATTCAATCAAGACTGATCTGACAGGAGCACTCCATGGCTGGACGTTTACAAGGCAAGGTCGCCATCGTGACAGGCGCGGGCAGTGTTGGCCCGGGGTGGGGCAATGGCCGGGCCATCGCCTTCCGTTTCGCCCAGGAGGGCGCTCAGGTGTTCGCGGTGGATATGAACGCGGAGGCGCTGGTGGAGACCGTCAGCAAGGTGGAAGAGGCGGGCGGCCGGATTGCCACCTGGCAGGCCGACGTCACATCCGGCGACGCGGTGCGCGAGATGGTACGCGCCTGTGTCCAGGCCCATGGCCGGATCGACATCCTGGTCAACAACGTGGGCGGGTCGAAACGCGGCGGCCCTGTCGAACTGGACGAGGCGAGCTGGAACCAGCAGTTGGACTTCAACCTTAAAAGCGTATTCCTGGGTTGCAAGCATGTGCTGCCCGTCATGGAGAGCCAGGGCGGCGGGGCCATCGTCAACGTTTCATCGACGTCCGGCATACGCTGGACGGGCGCCGCGCAAGTGGGCTATGCCAGCGCCAAGGCCGGTGTCATCCAGTTCTCGCGCGTGGTGGCGGTCGAGTACGCGCCGAAGAGCATCCGTTGCAATACGGTCATTCCGGGCCAGATGCATACGCCCATGGTCGAGACGCGGCTGGCCGGGCAGCGTGCGGGCGGCGACGTGCAGCAGCTGCTGGCCCAGCGGCAGGCCCGCATTCCCTTGCCCTTCATGGGCGATGGCATCGACACGGCCAACGCGGCCTTGTTCCTTGCGTCCGACGAGGCGCGTTTCATTACCGGCACTGAAATCCTGGTCGATGGAGGCATGAGTGTACGCTGCGGCTAATCTTTCCTCGCGCTATCCGGATCCCGCCATTATTGCGCTGGACCCGCGCTTTCATGAGCTGGTCCTGCCATTGGCCGTCATCGAGAAGCTGGGCACGGGAGCGCGCTGGGCCGAAGGGCCGGTCTGGTTCGGCGACGGGCGCTACCTGCTGTTCAGCGATGTGCCCAACGACCGCATCCTGCGCTGGGACGAGATCACCGGCCAGACGCAGGTATACCGGGGGCCGTCGAATAATGCCAATGGCAACACCCGGGATCGGCAAGGGCGGCTGATTACCTGCGAACACCTGGGCCGGCGCCTGACACGGACCGAGCACGATGGAAGCATTACCGTGCTGGCCGACCGCTACCGGGGCAAGCGTTTGAATTCGCCCAACGACGTGGTGGTCAGGTCGGACGGGTCCGTCTGGTTCACCGATCCGCCATTTGGGATCGTGGGCTACTACCAGGGCGAAAAGGCGGAGCAGGAATTGCCCGCTCATGTCTATCGCCTGGATCCCGATAGCGGGGAGCTGGCCGTCGTGGCGGACTCCGTCAACGGTCCGAACGGCCTGGCATTCTCGCCCGACGAAAGCAGGCTGTATGTGGTGGAGTCGCGGGCGCGGCCGCGCAATATCCTGGCCTTCGATGTGTCTGCCGATGGGAAATCCCTCCGAGGGCAGCGCGTCCTGTTCGACGCGGGAGAGGGCACGCCGGATGGCTTCCGGGTGGATGTCCACGGGAACTTATGGTGCGGCTGGGGCATGGGCACGCCCGAGCTGGATGGGGTGCGTGTTTTTTCGCCCGAAGGAGAGTTGCTGGGAAGAATCGCGCTGCCTGAGCGCTGCGCGAACGTGTGTTTCGGTGGCAAGCACCGGAATCGTCTGTTCATGGCGTCGTGTACGTCAATTTACTCGCTGTACGTCAACACGCAAGGAATTGCGGGAGGCTGAGGCCTGAAGGAGATATCCATGTCCATATTAAAAAATGATCTATTCAAACAACTGGCTTTGGCGTTCGTGCTCAGCGTGGCTGGCGCCGGCGCTTCGGCCAGTACGCCCACGACGGTCGTGGTGGCCTTTCCGGCAGGCGGGCCCGCCGACACGCTGGCCCGGGTGATCGCGGCCGAGCTGGAAACGACGCTCAAGTCCACCGTGGTGGTCGAGAACAAGCCCGGCGGCAACGGCGCCATCGCCGCCAGCTATGTCGGACGCGCCGCGCCCGACGGGCATACCCTGTTCCTGAGTTCGGCCGGCGCCATCGCCATCAACCCGCCGCTTTATCCCAAGCTGGTCTACAACCCAAAGAAAGAGCTGCAGCCGGTGACCATGCTGGTTTCGACACCCGAAGTCCTGGTGGTGCCTGCGTCGGGCGACATCAAGTCGCTGGGCGAATTCCTGGAAGCCGCCAGGAGCAAGCCCGGCAGCGTGACCCTGTCTTCCTCCGGCATCGGCAGCATGCCGCACATGGCGATCTCCCTGCTCAAGATCGCCACCAAGGCGGATATCCTGCATGTGCCCTACAAAGGCGCGGCCCCGGCCATCAAGGATACGGTCGGCGGCCAGGTGGGAGGCTTCTTCGGCGACATCTCGGGCCTGATGGCCTTCATCAAGGACAAGCGCGTGCGTCCGATTGCGATCGCGGCGGCGAAGCGTTCGGCCGTCCTGCCCGACGTTCCCACTTTCGACGAACTGGGCATCAAGAATGTACACGCCAACAACTGGTACGGCATGTTCGCGCCCAAGAACACACCGGTGGAGACCATCGATAAGCTGAACCAGGCCTTGCGGGCGGCCCTGGGCAGCGACGCCGTGCAGAAGTACGTGCAGGCGAGCGGACTGGAAGCCTCTCCCACATCGCCGCAGGAGTTCGAAAACCTGATCGACGAAGACACCCGGAAATGGGGCGGCGTCATCAAGGCGGAAGGGATAACCGTCAACGAATAAGCCCTGCGCCGATTCAGCAAGGCGCGCGAGGCACGGCCGCCTCGCGCGCTTTCAGTTTCCGCCCTGCATGCTCTTGAATTGCCTGCCCGCCAGCATGGCCAGCAGCACCAGCCCGGTCGAGATGACGATCATGATGATGCCCAGGGCGGAAAGCTTTCCCCACAGGCCATCGTCGGCGAAGCTCAGTATCTGCACCGCCAGCACTTCGCTGCCGGGCCGGGAGAGCACCACGGAAACGGTCAGCTCGCGCACGAACATGGTCGCCATCAGTATCCAGGCCGACACCACGCCGGGGATGAGCAGCGGCACGATGATCCGGCGCATGGTGGTCAGGTTGGAGGCTCCGCAAACCAGCGACGACTCTTCAAGATGGGCATGCACCTGCACGAAAGCGCTGGCCAGCGGCCGTATTCCGTAGGGCAGATAAGCCGCGATATAGGCCAGCAGCAAGGCGGTCAGCGTGGCATACAGCGGCGTCTGCACGAAGAACCACATGAAGCCTATGCCGATGACGATGCCGGGAAATGAAAACGACAGGAAGCTCAGCGACTCCAGCAGGCCGGACGCGCGGGTCCGTATCTTTACGATGACGTAGGCGACGAAGGCCGACAGCAGGACGCCCAGGCTTGCACCGGCCACAGCCAGGAAGAGGCTGTTCTTCAGGGCCAGCAAGGACAAGGGGTCTTCGATGACTTCGATCCAGTGCCTGAAGCTCATCAGCGAAAAGGCGCGGACGCTGGGAACCATGGAGTAGGGCACCAGAGAGGTATACAGCAGAACCGCCACAGGCAGCACGACCATCAGGAAGGACAGCGCGCCGATGCCGATGAACAGCGGGATCCGGGCGCGTTTCAGCTCGATGACCGTGGGACGGTAGCCGCGTCCCGATATGGTTACGAACTTGCCGCTTTCGGCGGTGAGCGCGCGGTACAGAACGATCAGCGCGATGGATGCGCTGAGTATGCTCATGCCCAGCGCGGCGGCCTTGCCGTAATCCGGGGTAAACCCCGTGGCGACCATCTGGTACAGATAGGTGGCCAATACGTCGACCTGGCCGGGCATGCCCAGCACGCGGGGCACGGCGTACGAAGCCAGGCTGCGCACGATGGCCAGGATGAAGGCGGCCAGGATGGCCGGCCGGAGAACCGGCAAGGTGACCCGCAGCAGGGTGCGCCAGGTGCCCGCCCCGAAGACCCGCGACGATTCTTCCAGCGCAACGTCGAAGGATGCCATGGCCGGGGCGATGATCAGGTAGGCGATGGGCATGTTCAGCAAGCCTTCGACCAATACCATGCCCCACAGGGAATAGATGTTGAAGGGCGCCTCGTCCAGCCCGAAGGCATTCATCAGCAGCGTGTTGAGCAGCCCGTTGGACGGGTTCAGCAGCAGCGCCCAGCTGACCGAAAACAGCAGGTGGGGGATCATCATCGGGACGATCGACAGCACGGTGAATGCCGACTTGAAGGGAATGTCGGTACGCGTGTTCAGATAGGCCAGCACAAGCGCCAGGCCGGTCGACAGCAATGACGAGCCAAGCACGAAGATGAGCGTGTTGACCGAGACTTCAAGCAGGAAGGGGTCGGTGTACGCGGCGGCGTATTTGCTGAGCGTGAACGTTCCGAAGGCCGTCAGGCCCTGCGAAAAGCTGCCCAGGAACAGCATCAGCACGGGGCAAAGCGTCAGGAATCCAACGATGGCGATCAGCGACCAGGTCAGTTTGGGGCGCGATTGATTCATGTTTCCGGTCAGGCCGAGACGAGCAGGCAATGGGCGGGATTCAGGCTGAAGCTGACGGCATCGCCTTCCTTTACGGGAGTGTCCGGGTCTATCCTGGCCAGCAGGCGCTCGTTTCCAACGCGTATCCGGGCTTCGTAGACTTCGCCGATGAACTCCAGCGACTCGATGTCGCCGCTGATCACGTTGCGCCCCGTGCCGGCGCGGTCGGCGCCGACGCGTATGAACTCCGGGCGTATGCACAAGGTGGCTTCGCTGCCCGGCGGCAAGGGGCGTTGCTGGCAGGCGATGGGCCCCAGGCCGGATTCGATCAGGGTCAGTTCGCCGTCCTGGCCGACCACCCGGGCGGCGATCAGGTTGGCGCGCCCGATGAAATCGGCCACGTAGCGGTGGTCGGCGTCGAAATAGATTTTCTGGGGCGAACCGATTTCCACGATGCGCCCTGCCTGCATCACGGCGATGGAATCGGAGAGGGCCAGGGCTTCGACCCGGTCGTGGGTCACGTAGACCGCCGTGATGCCCAGCGTGCCCATGAAGCTTCGCAGTTCCTTGCGCGTTTCCTCGCGCAGCTTCGCGTCAAGATTGCTTAGAGGCTCGTCGAACAGGATGACCTTGGGCTCGGCGACCAGCGCCCTGGCCAGCGCCACCCGCTGCTGCTGGCCACCCGACAGCTTGGTGGCGGACCGGTTCTCGACGCCTTCCAGCTGGACGAAACGCAGGGTCTGGGCCACTTTGCGTTTTATATCGTCTTTGCGTTCGCCGCGTATCTGCAAGGGGTAGGCCACATTGTCGAAGACGCTCATGTGGGGCCAGATGGCGTAGGTCTGGAACACCATGCCCAGCCCGCGTTTCTCGGTTGGAACGGCAATGCCCCGGGCCTTGGACCAGACGACCTCGCCGCCGATGGAGATTTCCCCGTCGTCGGGTGTTTCCAGGCCTACAATGCAGCGCAGCAGCGTGGTCTTGCCGCAGCCGCTGGGGCCGAGCAGCGTGAAGATGGTGTTGGCGGGTATGGTCAGGTCGACGCTGTCCAGGGCCTTGACCGTTTTTCCCTCGGAGACGTAGTGCTTGGTGAGTCCTTGTATGCGGATCTCCATGGCTTACCTGGCGGCGAAGATCTTGCCGAACTCGCGACCCCATTTCTGGATTTCCTCGTCGCCCAGATCGCGCACGGGCTGCACCTTGGCTTTGTCTATGCCCGGAACCGGCGGGAATACGCCTTGCGCCAGAACGTATTCGCCCACCTCGTTGGCCAGCAGGCCCATGGCCTGCTTCGAGAGCCAGAAGTCGATGAAGGCGCGGGCCGCGTCGGGATGCGGGGCCTTGGCCGTCATGGCGATGGCCCGCGCCGTGCCAAGCAAAGGCTGGCCCGACTGTGGAGCCCATGCCAGCGGCGCGGGCGCTTTGGTCATGATGTACTTGGGCATGGAGATGCCGATCAGCTTTTCGCCGCTTTCCACGGGCGCGGGCGTCGGCCCGAACGAGGCCACGAACATGGGCCGGTTGGCGGCCAGGGCCTTCAGGAATTGCATCCAGTCGTCTTCGGATTTGAACACCTGTTCTTTCAGGCCGACCAGCCAGGCGATCGTCGAGGCGTGGGTGGCCGGATCGGCCATCACGATCTTGTTCTTCCACTTGGGATCGGCCAGGTCTTCGTAGCGCGCCGGCGCATCGGCCGGCTTCACGTGGTCGGTGTTGTACAGGTAGGAGACATACTCGATGCCGAACAGCGTGATGTGCTCGTCCTTGGTGGCCCATTCCGGATAGCCCGCCGTGGAGGGCGAGCGGTAGGGGGCGAGCACGCCTTTTTCCTTCAGGATCTCGAGCATGGGCAAGGGCGCCTGGACCACGTCGGCCAGCAGCTTGCCCGCATTGAACTCGGTAAGGATGGTGGGCAGGAACTTGGAGCTGGAGGTGCGCGTGTATTCGCCCTTGACGCCCGTTTCCTGCTCGAAGGCCTTCATGATGGGGGAAACGGCGGTGATGTTGGCATAGAACACCGCCTTGCCCTGCTGCCTGGCCAGTGCGTAGGGATCCGCCGCGAAAGCCGAGGGCAGGGCGCCCGGCATGTGGGCCAGGCCCGACGCGGCTGCCAACTTAAGAAAAATCCGACGATCTATCGTACCCATGGCTGTCTCCTTTTTGATGGTGGCGCGGAGCCGCGCTCCCGCCATTTTTGGGCAAATGGTAGCCGGTCGGCCGGCTGTTTACAAGGAAATAAGTTGTGCTGGGACATGGCTGCTTTGTGCTACCTTACGATTTTCCCGAATAGGCTCCGGCTGCATTCCTTTCATACTTCATGTCCTCTTGTTCCGTAGCCGTAATAGGCGGTGGTCCCGCCGGCCTGATGGCGGCCGAAACGCTGGCGCGGGCCGGCGTGCATGTCGACGTCTACGATGCCATGCCGTCCGTCGGCCGCAAATTCCTGCTGGCCGGCCGGGGCGGCCTTAATTTGACGCATAGCGAGCCGGCGCCGGCATTCCGCTCGCGCTTCGGCGCCCGCGCCGGGCGGGTCGCGCCCTGGCTGGACCTTATGGATGCGCAAGCCTTGCGGCAATGGGCGGACGAGCTTGGCGTGGAAACCTTCGTCGGTTCTTCAGGCCGCGTCTTTCCGGCGGAAATGAAGGCGGCGCCGTTGCTGCGCAAGTGGTTGCAAAGATTGAAATCCGATGGCGTGGCGCTGCATGCGCGGCATGTATGGCGGGGCTGGACGGCCGAGGGGGCCTGGCGATTCGACACGCCCCAGGGGCCGGTGGCGCGGCATGCCGATGCCGTGGTGCTGGCCCTGGGCGGGGCCAGCTGGGCGCGCCTGGGCTCGGACGGCGCCTGGCGCGCCTTGCTGGAGCAGCGAGACATTGGCGTTTCGCCTTTCCAGCCGGCCAATGGCGGTTTCCTGGCCGGCTGGGGGGATTATTTCTCGGGGCGCTTTGCGGGCGAGCCCCTCAAGGCGGTCGCCGCCGCGCCGCCGGGCGACTTCGATATGCGGGCGGGCGAATGCATGGTGACTTCGGACGGTCTTGAGGGCGGCCTGGTCTATGCGTGGTCCGCGCAACTGCGCGAGACCCTGCTGGCCGAAGGAAGCGCCGTATTGCGCATCGACCTGCTGCCCGACCGCAGCCTGGCGCGGGTATGCGAAGAGGTCGCCCGGCCGCGCGGTTCCCGATCCTGGTCCAGCCATCTGGCCAGCCGCTTGGGATTGCGCGGGGTCAAGGCCGGATTGCTGCGCGAATGCCTGCCCAAGGAGACCTTCGATGACCCCGAGGCGTTGGCCGCGGCCATAAAGGGCGTGCCCGTGCGCCTGACCGGCATGCGGCCCCTGGATGAAGCCATCAGCACGGCCGGCGGTGTCCGCTTCGACGGCCTGACCGATGATTCGATGCTGCGCGCTATGCCGGGCGTATTTTGCGCGGGCGAAATGCTGGATTGGGAGGCGCCCACCGGCGGCTATCTGCTGACGGCCTGCTTCGCCAGCGGCCGGGCGGCGGGCCGGGGCGTGCTGCGCTGGCTGGACGATCGGACGCCAGCCCTTACCGAAACGCCTTGAGTTTTCTGCGGCGCCTTGCCAGATAGGCGGTCGTCGATCATGGAAAAACCACCGCAAATACGATCCATGCCGCAATGGCGGCCCCGGCGGCGATCCGGCCTGCCGCTCAGGTTACCGGGGCCGGATTGAACAGGACCAGCGCGTTCGCCAGCTTCCAGTGTTCGGCCCAGGTCTTTTTACGGCCGCTCGCCACGTCCAGCATCAGGCGGAACAATTCCCAGCCCACCTCCTCGATGCTGGCGGAGCCATCCGCGATCCGGCCGGCATTGATGTCCATCAAGTCATGCCAGCGCCGGGCAAGGTCGCTGCGCGTGGCCACCTTGATGACGGGGCATTCCGCCAGGCCGTACGGCGTCCCGCGTCCCGTGGTGAATACATGAAGATTCATGCCCGCGGCAAGTTGAAGCGTGCCGCAGATGAAATCGCTTGCAGGGGTGGCGGCGAAGGTCAATCCCTTTGATTTCAGCTTTTCACCGGGGGCGAGCACGCCGGAAATCGGCGCCGAGCCCGACTTGACGATGGACCCCATCGCTTTCTCGACGATATTCGACAGGCCGCCCTTCTTGTTGCCCGGCGTGGTGTTGGCGCTTCTATCCACGCTGCCCCGCTTCAGGTAGGCGTCGTACCAGGCCATTTCGCGGATCATGGCCTCGGCCACTTCCGGCGAGCTCGCCCGGGCGGTCAACTGGGCGATTCCGTCGCGCACCTCGGTGGTCTCGGAAAAGACCACGCTCGCGCCCGCGCGGACCAGGAGGTCCGTGCAGAAGCCGACGGCGGGGTTGGCCGTGACGCCGGAGAAAGCATCGCTGCCGCCGCATTGCACGCCGACCACCAGTTCGCTGGCCGGCACGGTTTCCCTTTTACGGGCATTCAGGCGTCGAAGGTGGCTTTCAGCCTGACGCATGATGGACTCGACCATGGACATGAAGCCCACGTGGGCCTCGTCCTGCAAGCAAACCACGTCCGGCCCGCCACCGGCGGCCGCCGTGTCTGGAACGACCTTGTCCGCCTCGACGCGCGGAATGACGCCGGGAGGCAGAAGGCGTTCGGGCTGGAGCTTTTCACAGCCCAAGCTGACCACCATGACTTCGCCGCCAAAATTGGGGTTCAGGCTGATGTTGCGTAAGGTACGGATCGGGACGACGGCGTCCGGCGCATCGATGGCCACCCCGCAGCCGTAGCTGTGCTCCAGGGCCACGACATCGTCCACATTGGGATAGCTGGGCAGCAGTTCGGTCTTGATGCGTTGCACGGCAAATGCGGTGACGCCGGCGACGCATTGCACGGTTTGCGTAATGGCCAGGATGTTGCGCGTCCCCACCGATCCATCCCGATTCCTGTAGCCCTCGAAGGTATAGCCGGCAAGCGCGTCTTGCGCAGGCCGCTTTACCGTGGCCATGGGCAGGCCGTCCAGATCACGGGCTTCGGGCATCTTCAGCAGGCGTTCGTTTACCCAGCTGCCGGCCGGGATCGTCTCGATGGCATAGCCGATAGGGATGCCGTAGCGCAATACTTCGGTGCCGCCGGGTATATCGACCAGCGCCACCTTGTGGCCTTGCGGAACCCCATTGCGCAGGACGAGGCCGGATGGCAGCACGGTGCCTGCGGGCAGGCCGCCGTCATTGGCCACGATGGCCACGTTATCGTGGCTATGCATCATGATCGTCAGAGGGGCTGTGCGGGATACAACGGGCATCCTTATCTCCTGGGCTTGAAAGGTAAATTGGTAGCGGTACCATTGTAAGCCTTAACAGATGGAAAAATCCAATATATCCTCATCGTCATCCAGCGACAGCGTTGCCCAGCGCCAAGCCTCTTATCATGCTTAATCAAGCATACAGGCGTCGAATAGCCCTTTTTGCGTCATGGCTTTAGATCCCGAATTAGCGCTGAACCTAGTGCAAACACCTAAAGAAAATTATTGACGGTAATATTTGGTATCGCTACCATTGCTGTTGAATGGTAGCGATACCATAAAGGCTGCCTCATTAGCGCGGCCCAGAGCGGCTTCATCATTCTTTTTAAAAATATGCCCAGGAGGCAACATGAAAAAAATACTCTGCGCGCTTGCCGCGACCTTAGCCATGACGTCGGCCCATGCGGCCTGGCCCGACAAGACGGTAACGATGGTGGTTCCCTTCCCGCCGGGCGGCTCCACAGACCTGATTGGCCGTTTGCTGGCTTCCAAGCTCGAAACCCAGCTTGGGCAGACTTTCGTGGTCGACAACAAGGCCGGCGCAACGGGCACGATCGGCGCGGCCCATGTCGCCCGCTCCAAACCCGACGGATACACCTTGCTGGTATCGTCGCTGGGCCCATACGTCATCGCGCCGCACCTGTACAGCAAGGTGTCCTATGACGCGCTCAAGGATTTCGACTACCTTACGGTCGCCGTGCAGGCGCCCAACGTCCTGGTCGTACCGGAAACGTCCAAGCACAAATCCGTTGCCGATGTGATTGCATTCGAAAAAGCAAATCCGGATACCATGACATTCGGCTCTTCGGGCAGCGGCAGCAGCGACCACCTGACGGCCGAGCTCTTCTGGCGCCAGACCGGCACCAGCGGCGTTCACGTGCCCTATAAAGGCGGCGGCCCCGTCCTGGCGGCGCTGCTGGGTTCGCAAGTGGATGCCTCGTTCATGAACATCAACACCGCCATCCCGCAGATCAAATCCGGAAAGCTGAAGGCCTTGGCGATAACCAGCGCCAAGCGCTCGCCCTTGCTGCCCGAGGTGCCTACCTTGGCCGAGTCCGGCATCAAGGACGCCAATGTCTACTCGTGGCAGGCCATCGCCGCTCCGCACGGCTTGCCGGCCGACGTAAAGGCCAAGCTGCACGATGCGATGGTCAAAGGCCTGAACGATCCGGCCGTGAAACCCAAGCTGCTGGAGCTGGGCTTCGAAATCGTGGGCAACACGCCGGAAGAGTTCACGCGCTTCCAGGCCGCCGAGTTCAAGCGTTGGAAAGACCTGATCGAGGCCCGCAAGATCAACGCCAACTAACGCGGCAAGCACAATGCGGCCGGGCAGCACGCATCGGCCGGAAGAAGGAATCGCGCATGCGCCTGCCGGGGCATGCGCGATTTGCTTCATGCCGGTGCTTTGGCGGTCAGAGCGGCCGCACGTATACTCGCTCTTTGGATCGAAGGGCCAGCCCGCCGGATATCCGCGGCGGCCTTTCGACATGCATACCTTCAACACGGGCGCATCTTGAATCCCATGAGCGAAAAAGACATCACGAAGCGATCCAGGCGCGGCAGCGGGGCCATCACGCTCAGGGACGTTGCGCGCCTGGCGGGCGTCTCGCCCATTACCGCATCCAGGGCGCTGAATACGCCCGACCAGGTTGCGGCGGAGACGCGCCAGAAGGTGCTGGACGCCGTTCAGCGCACCGGTTATGTGCCCAACAGGATGGCCGGCGGCCTGGCATCGTCGCGCAGCCGCCTGATCGCCGCCGTGGTGCCCAGCACCGTGATGTCGGTATTCATGGAAACCATCGAGGCCCTGAATGGCACGCTGTTCGACGCGGGCTACCAGCTGATGCTGGGGCAGTCGGGTTATTCGCCCCATCGGGAGGAGCTGTTGCTGGAAGCCATTATCGGCCGCCGGCCCGATGGCATCTTCCTTACGGGCATCATGCAGCAGGGCAAGGGCCGGACACGCCTGCTGGCTTCGGGCATCCCCGTGGTGGAAACCTGGGATCTGACCCCTACGCCCATCGACATGCTGGTCGGGTTCTCGCACCTGGAGATCGGCCACGAGGTCGCTCATTTTTTCATAGGAAGAGGCCGGCGCCGCCTGGGTATCGTGCAAGCCAACGATGAACGCGCCAACCGGCGTTCCCGCGCCTTCGCCGAAGTGGTCGGGCAAAGCGGGCTGGCCGACGTTTCGATCGTGAATGTGGGCGCCTCGCGCTCCATCAAAAGCGGGCGCGAGGCGCTGGGCAGGCTGCTTGCCGCGGACCCCGACGTGGACGCGATCTTCTGCAGTTCCGACCTTCTGGCCCTGGGCGTCATGACCGAGGCGCGGGCCCGCAATATTCCCATTCCAGGCCAGATCGCCATCATGGGTTTCGGCGATGTGCCATTCGTGGCGGATATGGTTCCGTCGCTCAGCACCGTGCATATCAACGGGGCCAACATCGGCAAGCTGGCGGCCCGCTGCCTGATCGACAGGGCGGACGACCGCTCGGTCGATCAACGTGTCGTCGATGTGGGGTTTTCCATTGTTGAGCGCGAAACCACAGACTAGTGCAAACCCTAGATGGTTTTGATTGACGGCGTGTTTTGGTACCGCTACCATTTCAATATTCGATATGGTAGCGGTACCAAACCGCATCCCACCGCCTTCACCCAAATCAAAGGACTTTCATGAATCCCCAGGAACTCAAAGCCATCATGTCCCATGGCTTGCTGTCGTTTCCCCTGACCGATTTCGACGCGCAAGGCGAATTCAATGCCAAGGGCTATGCCGCGCGTCTGGAATGGCTGGCCCCGCACGGCGCCAGCGCGCTGTTTGCGGCGGGCGGCACGGGCGAGTTCTTTTCGCTGGCCGGCGACGAGTACGCGGCCGTCATCAAGACGGCGGTGCAGACCTGCAAGGGCAAGGTGCCCATCATTGCCGGCGCGGGCGGCCCCACACGTTTCGCCATCCAGTGCGCCCAGGAAGCCGAGCGGCAGGGTGCCCATGGCATCCTGCTGCTGCCGCACTACCTGACGGAAGCCAGCCAGGAAGGTCTGATCGCACATGTGGAGGCCGTGTGCAAGAGCGTGAAGTTCGGCGTCATCGTCTACAACCGCAATGTGTGCAGGCTGACTCCCGATTCGCTGGCCATCCTGGCCGAGCGCTGTCCCAATCTGATCGGCTTCAAGGACGGCATCGGCGACATCGAACTGATGTCCTCCATCTTCCTGAAGATGGGCGACCGGTTCTCTTACCTGGGCGGGCTGCCGACGGCGGAAGTGTATGCCGCCGCCTACAAGGCCTTGGGGACGCCCGTATACTCATCCGCCGTATTCAACTTCATACCGAAGACCGCCATGCAGTTCTACAACGCGGTGGCGAACGACGACATGGCTACCCAGCATCGCCTGCTGCGCGAGTTCTTCATGCCTTACCTCAGGCTGCGCAACCGCTCGGCCGGCTATGCGGTCAGCATCGTCAAGGCCGGCGCCAGCCTGGTGGGGCATTCCGCCGGGCCGGTGCGTCCGCCCCTGACGGACCTGAAACCCGCCGAACTCGAAGAGCTGAAAGCCCTGATCGAGAAGCTGGGTCCCCAATAATCACATACTCAAGCCGGTAAATCATGATGTCCGCATCCACACCCGTCGTCACCGCATTGCGCGTCATTCCCGTCGCGGGGCATGACGGCATGCTGCTCAATCTCAGCGGCGCGCACGCGCCTTTCTTCACCCGGAACCTGGTCATCGTTACGGACAGCAGCGGGCATACCGGCGTCGGTGAGGTCCCGGGCGGGGAAAAGATCCGCAAGACGCTCGAGGACGCCGCCGCGCTGGCCGTGGGCCGTCCCATAGGCGCCTATAACGCCGTGCTGACCGCCATGCGCGAATACTTCGCCGATCGCGATAGCGGCGGGCGCGGCCAACAGACCTTCGACCTGCGCGTGGCCATCCACGCGGTCACGGCCGTGGAATCGGCCATGCTGGACCTGCTGGGCCAGCACCTGGGCGTGCCCGTGGCCGCCTTGCTGGGCGAGGGCCAGCAGCGCGAGGCCGTGCAGATGCTGGGTTACCTGTTTTATGTGGGCGACCGGCGCAAGACCGACCTGCCTTACCGCAGCGAGCCGGATGCCGCCGACGACTGGACCCGGCTGCGCCACGAAGAGGCGCTGACGCCCGAGGCGATCGTGCGCCTGGCCGAGGCGGCGCAGGCGCGCTACGGGTTCCAGGACTTCAAGCTGAAAGGGGGCGTGTTGCGCGGCGAAGAGGAAGTGGAGGCCATCCGCGCGCTGCACGAACGCTTCCCGCAGGCGCGCTGCACGCTGGATCCGAACGGCGGCTGGCTGCTGAAGGATGCCGTGCGCCTTACCCGGGACCTGCATGGCGTGCTGGCCTATGCCGAAGACCCTTGCGGCGCGGAAGGCGTTTTCTCGGGACGCGAGGTCATGGCCGAGTTTCGCCGCGCCACCGGCCTGCCCACCGCCACCAACATGGTGGCGACCGATTGGCGCGAGATGGCGCATGCGCTGTCGCTGCAATCGGTGGACATCCCGCTGGCCGACCCGCATTTCTGGACCATGTCGGGCTCCGTCAGGGTCGCCCAAACCTGCCAGGCCTTCGGCCTGACCTGGGGCTCTCATTCCAACAATCACTTCGACGTGTCCCTGGCCATGTTCACCCACGTCGGCGCCGCCGCGCCGGGGCGCGTGACCGCCATCGATACGCACTGGATCTGGCAGGATGGCCAGCGCCTGACCAAGGAGCCGCTGCAGATCGTGGACGGCTACGTTCAGGTGCCCAGGAAGCCCGGCCTGGGCGTGGAACTGGACATGGCCGAAGTCGAAAAGGCGCATCAACTCTATCTGCAGCACGGCCTGGGCGCTCGCGATGACGCCATCGCCATGCAGTATCTGGTGCCGGGCTGGACCTTCGATTCCAAGAGGCCTTGCCTGGTGCGCTAGTGCAAGACGCCTGGGAGCCATGGATGAACTGCGCTCCATCGCCCGGACGGCTTCCGGGCGGTGGGGCGCAGTCCCATTTTGGAGGCTGCTATTCGCCCGTGAAGTTGGCCGGGCGTTTTTCGTTGAATGCGCGTACGCCTTCCAGGCGATCCTTCGTGGGGATCGTGCGATAGTAGGCTTCCAGCTCGAACCGATAACCGCTGGAAAGGTCGAGTTGGGTCGCCATGGTCAGTGACTTCTTGGCTTGCCTGATTGAAATCGGCGCGTTCTGCGCGATGCGTTTTGCGGTCGCCATTGTCTCGTTCAGCAACTGATCGGGTGCGCATACCTTGTTGACGACACCCCAATCATAGGCTTCGCGCGCATTGAACGGCAGGCCGGTGAGGGTGATCTCTTTCGCGCGGCGTACCCCGCAAGCACGAGGCAGGTTCTGCGTGCCGCTGGCTCCGGGAATAATCCCCAGGGTGACTTCCGTCAAGGCGAATCGGGCGGTTTCAGCGGCGTAGGCGAAGTCCACTGCCACCGCCAATTCACATCCCCCGCCGAACGCCGCGCCGTTGATGGCGGCGATGATGGGAACGGGGCAATCCTGGATGTGACGCATCAACTGCTCGGTCAGTGCGTGCTGGCGGCGCCATGCCTCGTCGCTCATTCCATGGCGCTCCTTCAAATCGCCCCCCGCGCAAAATATTTTCTCGCCGGCGCCTGTCATGACCAGGCAACGAACCTGGGCGGGATCGACATACAGCTCTGAAAACAGATCGACCAGGTCGGTCAGCATCTGGGTGTTCAAGGCATTGCCGGACTGGGGGCGATTGAGCACGACAGTCAGGACGTGATCCTGTTCGGTCAAGAGCAGGGTTTCATAGGTTTTATTCATCGTTTCGTTCAAGCCTTTGAAGGTTGGTCAACTATCTGAAGGAAGCGAGAGGCCGAGTGCAGGATCCGAACGTCTGCACCCGATGGCTACTGTGTTGTCAGGCTCCTCTCTTTTTCGTAGTGTATACACTAAGGTCTACATGATCAACAGACGTTTCTCCTTTCAATGTCTGAAAAATAAAACCTGAAAATCTTGGACGGAGCTTAAGGTCATCCCAAACTGACCTTGGAGGTGCTTTTTTCAAATTTTCTAGTAATCGAAAATATGAATATTTATTAGTTTATTCATGGTCTTATGATGTCTAATAGGTTCCCTCGAGCTTGGCCGCTGTTTGCGCTGTCTGGTGGGTCATTCCATTTGGATCGATGTCCTGTTGCGAATTTTATTCTTGACAGCAAAGAAATATGTCTCTAATCTTTTTCGTAAAGTGTATACACTAAGCGTAAATCGAAAATTGTTCCGGCAATCTAAGCCAAACGGAGTTGGAGAGGCATATGCAGTGTTCGTCGAAGAACGGCGACAGTCATTTACCCCTGAAGGGAATAAGGGTCGTCACCTTGGAGCATGCCCTGGCAGGCCCATTGTGTACCCGGCATCTGGCCGATCTCGGGGCCGAAGTCATAAAAATCGAACGGCCCGGGGAAGGAGATTTTTCCCGAGGGTATGACGACCATGTCCATGGACAGTCGAATTATTTCGTGTGGCTGAACCGGGGAAAGCGCAGTTTGTCCATCGACATAAAGCATGAGCGGTCGGGCGCCATCCTCAGGCGGCTCATGCGGTCGGCGGATGTCATGGTGCAGAATCTGGCGCCGGGGGCGACCAAACGCATCGGGCTGGATTATGAAACCCTGAGCCAGGAAAACCCCAGGCTGATCGTCGCCGATATTTCCGGGTACGGAGAAGGCGGCTCCTACGTCAATAAAAAAGCATACGACATGCTGATCCAGGCCGAAGCAGGCGTAATCAGCATCAACGGCAGCGAAGATGTGCCGGCGCGAATGGGTTTGTCCATCGTGGACCTTGCAACGGGGCTTTATACGCACACTGCAGTGCTGGCCGCACTGGTTCGCCGAGGACAAACGGGGCAGGGGGCCAATGTAAAGGTTGCAATGCTGGATGCCATTGCGGAATGGATGACCTATCCCATGTATCGCTATGCCTATCAGGGTGGCATGGTTCCGCGCCTGGCCATGAACAATCCCAACATTGCGCCGTATGGCGCCCATGCCACGAAAGACGGCAGCGTCATCTTCAGCATTCAGAACGAGCGGGAATGGCGCTCGTTCTGTGCCGGCGTCATGGGGACCCCGGAGCTGGCGACCAACGAGAAATACGAAAGCAACAGCGTGCGCATCAAGAACGCCAAAGCGCTTACTCGGTGCATCGAACAACATTTCTCCAGCCTGTCCACGACGGAGGCGATTCGTTTGCTGGATAAGGCCGGCATTGCAAACGGCAGGCTGAATACGGCCAAGGAGTTGTGGGAACACACCCAACTGGCCGAGCGTGACCGGTGGCGGGATGTCCGCATCCCCGGAGGCAATACCATCCGGGCCCTGTTGCCGCCGATGACGTTCACGGATTTCGAATATGAAATGGGCTCGGTGCCCGCTTTAGGCGAGCATACAGCCGAAATTCTTTCATGCCTGGACTTCACGCCCAGTGAAATCCAGGAGTTCTATGAGCAGGACGCGGTGGCGTAGCCCAGGCGCAGCCACCCGGAGTTCAGCAACTTAATCACCAAAAGGAATGAAATGGTCAAGAAGGCAAGTTGGAAAGGGCGTTTTTTTGAAGATTTTGAAGTGGGCGACGTTTACCGCCATCCCTTGGGGCGAACCATACTGTCCGCGGACAACACATGGTTCACACTGCTGACTCAGGCACCTGCACCCATACATTACGATCATCATTACGCCAGCCAGACCGAGTGGAAGAAGCCCATCGTGAATTCCACGTTCGTGCTGGCGCTGGTCACCGGACAGAGCGTCACCGACCTGTCGCAGAATGTATTCGCGAATCTGGGCTGGGACAAGGTCGTGATGCCCAAGCCGGTATTCGAGGGCGACACCATTTACTCGCAGTCGGAAGTCCTTGAACTGCGCGATTCAAACTCTCGTCCCAACATCGGCATTCTCAAGGTCAGGACGATCGGTTTCAACCAGGACGGCGTGGAAGTGATCAGTTTCTTCCGGACCATGATGATCTTCCGGGAAGGGCAAGGCCCCGAAATCCCGACCCCCAAAGTGAAAAACAGCTAAGCGGTACAAAACCGCAAAGCATCCAATGGCGCGGCCAGGGTGGCCGCGCACGACATCACCCGAGACGAGGAGACAAAAATGTCGAAATTACTGAGCAAGTGCCTGGCACTTTTCATTGCTGTAGGATTGCCCGCGGCCGCCTTGGCTGAAACCTATCCCGATAAGCCGATACGGATGATCATTGCCAATGCGGTGGGCGGCGGCACCGACTCATCAGGCCGCATCATCGCCCAGCAATTGGCCAAGTCGATGGGCCAGTCCGTGGTCGTGGAAAACTATGCGGGAGCCGGCGGGGTGATCGGCGGAAACATCGCGGCCAAGGCCGCGCCCAACGGATACAACGTATTCTATGATTCGGCCTCGTTTGCGGTGAATCCGGCCATCCGCAAGCTGCCGTACGACCCCGAAAAAGACTTCGTTCCACTGTCCCTGTCCATCAGCCAGCCGAATATCCTGGTGGTGGCGATGGACTCGCCCTACAAGACGTTTGCCGACTTCCTGGAAGCCGCGAAAAAACAACCGGGCGCCCTGACGTTCGGCTCGGCAGGGGTCGGAACGGGCCAGCACATGACGGGCGAACTCTTCAAGAACGTTGCTCAGGTGGACATGCTGCACGTGCCCTACAAGGGTGGCGCGGCCGTGTACAACGACTTGATCGCAGGCCGGATCACCTGCTACTGGGGCAATGCAGGGTCGGGCATGCCTTTCATCAAGGGCAAACGAGTGCGTCCGTTGGCCGTCACCTCTTCCGAACGCCATCCCTCCCTGCCCGACGTGCCCACCATGAAAGAACTGGGCTACAAAGACTTCGAGGTACTGGAGTGGGCCGGCGCCTATGTTCCCGCGGGAACGCCCGATGCCATCGTGCAACGGCTGTCGAAAGAGTTCCAGATGGCTGTCCATGAGCCTGCCGTCAAGGAAAGCCTGGAAAAAATGGGTGTTTTCGCACTGGGAACGCCACAGGAGGATTTCAAGAAGTTCCTGGCAGCCGACTTCAAGCGCTGGAAGGAAGTGGCCGACAAGAACCACATCAAGGTGGACTAGTCCGTCGGGTCGAGCAGGGCATGCCCGGAGAACAGCGGTCTTGCAAGCCGCTGTGAATATTGGGGAGGCCGCAGCCTCCCCAATAGGCGTATCTGGCTGGAAAAAACAAAGAATCGGGAAGTTGAAAAATGAGCGAGCATGTAGAGATATGTGAAGTGGGCCCGCGCGATGGCCTGCAAATGGTCAAGGATGTCGTGCCGACCGAGACGAAACTGAAATGGATCAACCAGCTTCTGGATGCCGGCTTGCCGGAAGTGGAGGCCGGAAGCTTCGTTCCTCCCAGGCTGGTGCCGCAAATGGCCGATACCGACACCGTCATCCGGAGCTTGCTGCGCGCCGGTCGATCCGGCGTGGCGGCGCTTGTGCCCAATCTGAAAGGCGCCCAATTCGCCTACGAGGCGGGCGCAGAGGTCGTCATCATTCCTGTTTCCGTCAGCGACAGCCACAGCATGGCCAATACGCGTAAAACGACGCTCGACCAGGTCAAGGAAGTGGGCGCCATCGTCGACTGGGTCAAGTCGCAGCCGCGCGCCATGCGCGTGGATGTCGGATGCGCCACCGCGTTTGGCTGTTCAATGGAAGGCGGAGTGTCGCAGAAAAAAGTGGTTCAGACGGCGTATGGCTTGGCCCAGGCAGGGGCCGACAGGGTCGTCCTGGCCGATACGGTGGGGTATGCCAATCCCGCCCTGGTCCGCTCAACGATACGCGCAGTGCGTCAGGAGATCGGCCAGGTACTGTATAAGCTGCATCTGCACGATACCTTGGGCATGGGCCTGGCCAATGCGCTGGCAGGGCTCGACGAAGGCATACGCTGCTTCGATGCCTCGCTGGCCGGCTTGGGCGGTTGCCCGTTTGCCCCCGGGGCGACAGGCAACATCGTTACCGAGGACCTGGTGTACATGGTTGAAAGCATGGGGATGACGACAGGAATCTCATTGGACGCGCTGTTCGAGGCGCGCAAGACACTGGCGTCGGCGTTGCCCAATGAGCCTTTGCACGGCAATGTCTATTTGGCGGGAGCGCCCCGCATCACGCCACTGCCCTGATGGTGTAAGAAAAAAGCCCTGCGGCCTCCAGGTTTCACCGGAGGCCGCAGGGCTCGCGCATGGCGCGCGTGCTGGATCAGTAGGCGGCGTAGCTGTTCACGAGATCCAGGGCCTGGATGCAATCGCCGAAGGCTGCCGCGTCGAATTGGGTGGATGTGTCGCTGCTGGCCTCGACCATGCCCAGGAAGTCGATACCCGATTCCGCTTCCTGTGCGAACACGCGGACTTGCAATGTCTCGGGACGCTTTTCGAAGCTGCTGCGCATCCCGGCCACAATCATGGAGCCGGCCGACTCCGGTAGCCCGCGGAACCTGAGCAGCAGAATGCGGGGTGCGCGGCGTGTAATGAGGTTCCCTGGAAACACCTGCGCCCCTGCGGAACGATACACCTGCACGCGGCTGGTCACGCGCTTGGTCCAGGGGCTGGCATTGTCGAACGAGACGCGCAGGTAGTCGGGTGAGCTTAGAACATCGGTATTCTCGACGTCATAGATCGCCATATATTTGGGTGCGCCCGAGATGCAGACGTAGCGGATCCCGGTTTCAAATCCCGGTACGGCCAGTCGTTCGGGAATATGTTCTGTGTCATACCACGCATTGAACTCGTCTTCCAGCGTGGGCGGCGACTGCATCAAAACCAGAAGCAGGCCCTTTTTATCTGTATGGCTCAAGAGAATCTCCTTTGCATGGTGGGTTCCTGGACGGTTCAAAGTCCGTTTCCAGCGATGAAATCAAGAATGAGTTCCGTAAACTCCACCGGTCGCTGAAAGGGGGCGAAATGCGCCGCTTGCTCCAGGATGGCATATTCCGACCGGGGGAGCAGTTCACGGGTTTGGCTGGCGACTGCAGGCGGCAACAGACGATCGTGACGGGCCGCCACCAAAAGCGTCGGGCAGGCGACGCGCTGCAAGGCCTGCGTGACGTCCAGTCCGGCGAAGCCGCGTGCGGATTGGGCATACGCCGCTGCATCCTGGCGTGAAAACCTGTCCATATAGTCGTCGTAGCGCTTGTCTTTCGGTTGCCGATGGAATGCATTGTCCACGGCATCGGGAAGGATGGCTTGCATTCCGCCCGCCTGGACCCGAGCTGCGCGATCTTCCAGCGCGGCGCCGGCCGCCGGCTCGATGCGGGGGCCAGGATTGGACAGTATCAACGCAGACGTGCGGCCGGGGTGCTGATCGGCATACGCCGTCGCGACCATGGAGCCGATGGCGCATCCGACCAGTATGACCCGGTCGATGTTCAGCGTGCTGCGCAATCGTTCAAGGTCGCCGACACATTCCTCGACCGAAACGGGGCCGATCGAACGCATCGACTCGCCCGCTGACCTCAGGTCGCATGCAATACAGGTCCTGTGAGGGCTCAGCAGGGCAATGCATTCATCCCAGAAATGCAGGTCGGCGCCCAGCGGATGAATGAAAAGCAGGGCGGGTTTGCCTGAATCGATTTTTTGAATCGTGTAGTTCAACAGTTCGCGCATGGATATCGGCTTTTATTGAATGTGTCCGGTATTGCCGCCTGTCGGGCGCACAGGGTCCCAGTGCGCACGGAGAAATTCCAGGACGGTTGCGTTGAATGTATCGGGGGCCTCGATTTGCATCATGTGCGGCGCTCCGGCCAGCTTGACGTGTTGCGCGCCTGGAATGGCGCCGGCGAGTTGCTCGGTGGTCGCCAGAGGCGTCGCTGCATCATTTTCTCCAGCGATGACCAAGGCGGGAATCGCGATCTCGCCCAGCCTGGACATGGCGTCGAACTGGGCAATGGCATGCCAGGCGCAAGACCAATTGTCCGCATTCGCGTGCTGCAGCGTATGGCGAATTTTTTCTACGGCCGGGTTTGCCTTGAAGGCCGGCGTGACCCAGCGCTCTATGGTTTCATCGACCACGGCGCCCATTCCTTCGCGTTGGGCCTTCAGCCCTCGCTCGCGCAGCGCCAGACGGACCTGATCGGTGAATCCGCCGGCGCATCCGCACAGGATGAGTCCCGCAACGGCGTCGGGTTCGTCCAGCGCCAGTTTCTGCGCAAGCATTCCGCCAAACGAGAGTCCCAGGACAATGGGCTTGCCCGTGCAGTGGCGCCGGATGGCGGCTTGAATGTCTTTGACGTAGGTATCCAGCGTCGTTTCAGGATGGCAGGCCATGGATGAGCCATGGCCCCGCAGATCCAGTCCCAATGTCTTGTACGACTGCGACGCTGCATCCATGACGCTGGTCATGAAGGTATGATCCAGGCCGACCGGATGGAGGATGACGAGCTCGGGTCCGCTTTCGCCCTGTATATGGCAATGCAGCTCGTCAGCGTTCCGTGTCATGTGTATTCCTTTTTTCAGTTGTGCAGCGTAAAGACATGGGGGTTCACTAGACAGTGAATATATGGATTGCGCAGACGCCATGGTCGAAGCCGCTGATGCCCCCGCCGGTCGCATGGGTCAGGCCGACCTTGGCGCCTTCCACCTGGCGTTTGCCGCAACGCCCTTGCAGCTGTCGCACCACTTCCACGACTTGGGCCGCCCCGGTCACGGCGACCGGATGCCCTTTGGACAGGAGGCCGCCGCTGGGGTTGACGGGGATTTTTCCGCCCAGTGAGGAATCGCCGCTTTCCAAGAGCCTGATGGCTTCGCCACGCTCGCAAAAGCCGAAGGCTTCGTAGTACATGAGTTCGGCGCTTGTGAAGGCGTCGTGCACTTCAGCCACGTCGACGTCTTCAGGACCGATGCCGGCTTCCTCGTAGGTCTGTTGCGCGCAGCGAACCGTGATATCGGGCGAGGTCATGTCGCGGAAGCCGCCTACGAATTCTCCGGACACGATGTGCGATGCGGCGACGCGGACGGGCTTGTCCGTGTACTTCCTGGCCAGCTCTTCGGCGCAGAGGATCAGCACGGCTGCGCCGTCGCCGGTCGGGCAGCATTGATACAAGGTGAAGGGATCGGCGATCATGCGCGAGCCGAGCACCTCTTCCACAGTGGTTTCGGCCTGCAATTGCGCATCCGGATTCAGCGCGGCATGACGGCGGGACTTGACGACGACGCTTGCAAGTTGTTCTTTCGTCAGGCCGAACTCGTGCATGTAGCGGCGAGCCCGCATGGCGTACAGCGCCGGCATGACGAGGCCGTTGTTGACTTCCCAGTCTTCCTTCTCCAGCGGAATGGGACCGCCATTGAATTTCGTCAGTTTCTCGACGCCGATCACCATGACGATGTCATGGCGCCCGCTGGCAATCGCCATTTGCCCAAGATTCAGGGCGGATGAACCGCTGGAGCATGCGTTTTCCACATTGATGATGGGAATTCCCGCCATGCCCAGGCGTCCAAGTATGCGTTGTCCCGGCATGGGGCCGCCCAGGCCGGTGCCGCAGAACAGGGCGTCTATGTCTCCGGGCTGTATGCCCGCGTCGCTGATCGCCTGCTTGACGGCGGGCCAGCCCAGGTCGGCCAGTGCGATATCCGGATACTTGCCGAACTTGAGTAAACCGGTGCCAATGATGGATACGTTGCGCATGATGGGTCTCCTATGACTGATTTTCAGGCGGCTGCCGGAACGAACTGGAAAAACGGCCGCGGTGCGCCTTCCTTGGTGAAGCCGACGTCGGCGGCTTCAAGGACGACGGGCATGTCGATGCGCAATTGCTCCGGATCGCCGCCTATGTGGGTAAAGACACGTACGTTCTCGGGGAGATCCACATACCCTATGACGTAGGGCGTAACCCAAGGCTTGGGTGCAGCGTGGACGACGGACCAGCTATATAAAGTGCCCTGGCGGGGAAGCACCTCGTCGCTCAGATCCTCGGATTGACATGAGGGGCAAATGCCGGTTTTGGGAAACAGCACGGTTTTGCAGTGGGTGCAACGCTGGCCGATCAGCGCCATGCCTTCCCGGCCCGTATGCAGAAATTCTTTCGATAGGCCCGGATTGGCCCCGGGAATCAGGGTAGGCGGATTCAATGCGGTCATTTTCAGTTCCTTGTAGTACTGGAAAGATCCGTGGACATCGTCCACGGAAAGTCAAATGCAAACATCCAATCGGACAGCCTCAAGCGACCAGACGATGCTCGATTAACGAAGTGATTTTTTGTTCCGAATAGCCGATCTCGCGCAGTATTTCCTTGGTGTGCTGCCCGAGCAGGGGCGGGCTCTTGATCGGCGCGGTGGGCGATCTGGACATCTTGATCGGATTGCCCAGCACTTCGATGTCGCCGCCAAGTTCGTGCTCGAACTTTTGCACCATTTCCCGGTGGCGAACCTGAGGGTCCCGCAATGCTTCGGCGACGGTATTGACCGGCGCGCAGGGGACGCCTTTTTCGTTCAGGCGCTCCAGCCATTCGGCGCTGGACCGCTTCAGGAATGCGTCATTCAGGATGGGCACCAGCTCGGCTCTATGGGTGTGGCGCAGCTCGTTGGTCAGGAATTTTTCATCCTTGGGCAAATAATCCAGATCGAGTATCTCGCACAGGGCAATCCACATCTTTTCCGTGTTGGCGCAAATCAGGACGTCGCGTCCATCTTTTGCCTGGAACGAGGCATAGGTCGGAATCGAGGCATGGGCTCTTCCCTGGCCGCCGGGGATCTCGCCGGAAAACAGGTGATAGACCCCCTGGTACGAAAGCATCGATACCTGAACGTCGAGCATTGAAATATCGATGGCCTGGCCTATGCCTGATTTCTCGCGTTCGCGCAGGGCAGCCAGGATGCCGATGACGGCATGCAGGCCTGCGCAGATATCGCCGATGGGGACTCCCGCCCTGACGGCGCGCTGGCCGGGCTCGCCCGTCAGGCTCATGCCGCCTGAAATGGCCTGTACGATCATGTCGTAGGCCGGCCTGTTCGCATAAGGACCGTCTTGGCCAAACCCTGAAATCGAACAGCAGATGATGGAGGGGTTCAGTGCGGAAAGCGTTTCATAATCGGCGCCCAGCTTTTTGATGACGCCGGGACGGAAATTGTCGATGACCACGTCCGCGGAGCGGACCAGATCGTAGAAGATCTCCCGGCCTTCGGCTTGGCGAAGGTCGATGGACATGCCGCGCTTCGACCGATTGGTACTTAGAAAGTAAAGACTTTCGCCTTTGTGAAAGTGCGGCGGCAGCAAGCGCGTGGAATCGCCGTGCTCCGGCTCGATCTTGATGATGTCCGCGCCCAGATCCGCAAGCTGTTGGGTGCCGAACGGGCCGGCCAGAAACATCGATAGATCGATCACCCTGATGCCGTTCAAGGCCGATGGGGCTTGCGCAACTGCTGTATGGACGGGGTGCGCTGTCTTGAGGCTGTTCACTTCTCTCTTTCCTTGGAGGTTTTGGACGCCGGCCGGGTCGGAACGCAAGTGAGAACAGCATGCCTCTTTCCCTACGTGTCGACACATGGAGCGTATATCCATTAATTATGGAAAATTATGGCATATAATAATTAAAATGTCGACACTTTGAAATTGGCTATCCGAGCCTGACTTAGTTACCATTAGAAATTTACGCAAGCAGGCACACGTCCATGGATCGAACAGATAAAGCACAATTGCCAGGCGCTATGGCGGACAGTCGAAATGGCCCCGCAGGTCTCTCTTACGGTGCGGGCGCGACGCTCAGGCGCCTGTTGACCATGGACGAAGATCACGACTCCCTGGTCGTGACGATTGCCTATGAACTTGGGCTGGACATCATTGCAGGGCGCCTCAAGCCCGGGGCCGACCTGAATTCCGTGCATATTGCCAAGCGTTTTCAAACCAGCCGGACGCCTGCCCGGGAGGCTTTGGCAATGCTTGAAAAGCAGGGTCTGGTCGAGATTCCTCCACGGCGGCGGGCGCGCGTTCAAAGCCTTAGCCTGGATAGGATCCGCCACATATACGAGGTGCGTGCCGCATTGCATGCCCTGGTGGCCGAGCTCGTGGCCAAAACGGCCAGCGATGCCGAGATCGCCCTACTCAGAGAGAAGCTCCAGGCGATGCAGGCTGCTGTCGAAAGCGGTGATGCATACAGCTATTTCGATGCCAATATGGCTTTTCACGAGGCCGCTACCGAGATTTGCGGCAATCCCATGCTGCAACGGATGATGGATTCCTTTGCGCTGACGACCTTGCGATTGCGCTATCGGACGTTGTCGCAGATGGACCGGATCAAGCGGTCTGTCGAAGATCATTCGGTTCTGCTCCGGGCCTTTGAAAGCCGCGATCCGACGCTTGCCGCGGCGATCACCCGTGCGAACATTCTCAGCGCGTTGAAGCTTCTGGAGGCGAGCCAGCGTACCGAGGGGCAATACTAGGCATTTGATGCGCGGGGGCAATCCAGAAGGGCAAGTGTCGGCACCCATACCAGCAACAGGTTTACTTTGAACGGGATTATGAACATGCAAGACACGTCTCCCAAGCAGTATGCACATCCTGTCGTCCGGCAAGAATGGCTGGATCTGCATACCGAGCCCATCCTGGAGCCGGACCTGCCCATTGTCGATGCGCATCATCATCTTTGGTCGCGCCCCCATGGAACCTACGAATTGCCGGAGCTGCGCCAGGACCTGGGCAGCGGCCACAACGTCGTCGCTACCATCTATATAGAGTGCGGATCGCGCTACCGTACGGACGGCCCGGAGGCATTGCGGCCGGTGGGGGAAACCGAGTTTGCAGCGGGCATCGCCGCCGAGCACGCGCAAGCGGGGCGCCAGGGGAGCCGGATATGCGCAGGAATTATCGGCTACGCCGACCTGTTGCAAGGGGGGGATGTCGGCCAGGCGCTGGACGCGCATATCGCCGCGGGCAAGGGACACTTCAAGGGCATCAGAAACATCTCTGCCTGGCACGCTGATCCGGCCGCGCGAGGCTCCCTGGCTATGCCTCCGCCGGATTTGCTGCTGGACCGTTCATTTCAAGAAGGCTTCGCGTGCCTGGGGCAGCGCGGACTGGTGTTCGATGCGTGGCTGTATCACACGCAATTGCAGGACCTGTTTCAACTGGCGTCTGCGTTTCCGGAAACGACGATCGTCCTGAACCATATAGGCGGGCCGATAGGCATAGGCCCCTACGAGAACCGGCGGCAAGAGGTCTTTGCCGAATGGCGGGCCGGGATGCGCAAACTGGCGGCCCTTCCGAACATGCATATGAAGCTGGGCGGGTTCGGCATGCGTCTATTCGGGTTCGGCTTTCATGAACGCGCAACGCCGCCCGATTCAAATCAGCTTGCCCGGTCTTGGCGGCCCTACGTAGAGGCGGTGATAGAAGCATTCGGTGCCGACCGCTGCATGTTCGAGAGCAACTTCCCGGTCGATAAAGCCATGCATAGCTATGCGACGACGTGGAACGCCTTCAAGCGCTTGTCCGCCAATTATTGCCAGGCCGAGAAAACCGCACTCTTTTCAGGAACCGCCTCGCGGGTCTATAAACTGTAGCAGCCTGTAGCGCAGTTTCTCGTCGGAACCGCCCTCTCTCGTCAACCCCTGGTGGAGCATCATGGATCCATTTCGATGCTGCCCGCGCCCCTAGGGTAAGCACTGATCCTTGATGTCCCATATAGACATCGAGCCGTCCTCTATTGATCTATGAGAAAGGGCAAGGGGCTTCTATGATTCGGCTGATCAATCGATCCATTACAAGTGCCGTCGAGCGCCAGCCACAAAGCTCCCTATGATTTCATGGAAATCCTGTGGGAAAGCGAATCGACGCCGATCACGAACTACCCCCAGGAGACACGCGATGAAATTGCATCAGACTCTGAGTTTCACCTTGGCCCCAAGCCTGCTGCTGGCGTCCACGCTGACGGTGGCGGCGCCGGTCAAGATTGCCATACTGGAAACGCTGTCAGGCCCTCAGGCCTCCACAGGGTTGACCTATCGCGCCGCCGCGCGCTATGCCGTGGACAAGATGAACGCGGCCGGCGGATGGAACGGCGAAGAGGTCCAGCTTCTTGAATACGACAACCAGGGCGGCCCAGCCGGCGCCGCCGACAAGCTGAAAGCGGCGATTGCCGACGGCGTGCAGATCGTCGTCCAGGGCGCCTCTTCCGCGATCGGCGGACAGATCACCGAGGACGTGCGCAAGCATAATCTGCGCAATCCCGGAAAAGAACTCATCTACCTGAACGTCGGCGCCGAAGCCCTGGAACTGACCGGAAACAAGTGCCAGTTCTATCACTTCCGCGTCGCCGGCAATGCGCAAGTGCGCACCAAGGCGCTGGTCGCCGGCATGAAGCAGGCCAATGCGCTGGGAACACGAGTCTATTCCATAAACCAGAATTATTCCTGGGGCCAGGACATGGAGCAGGCGATCGTGGATAACGCAGCCCCTGGCGGTTACCAGGTCGTGGAAAAGACGCTGCACGACGTCAACAAAGTGCAGGATTTTGCGCCCTATGTGAACAAGATCGCCGCCAGCAAGGCGGACACCGTGATGACGGGGAACTGGTCCAATGACTTGCTGCTATTGATGAAAGCCACCAAGGCCGCCGGCCTGAAGGCGCGATTCGGCACCGTATACCTGGACCAGCCGGGCAATATCGCCAACGCGGGCGACCTCGCACTGGGCCACTTCGTGGTGCAGGCATTCAACCCGGAAGCCGCCGGCGACGCGGGCGAAGCATTCGTCAAGGACTACAACGCCAAGATGGGCCATCCGCCCACCTTCATCGAGCCGCAAACCGTGTTCGGCTTGATGATGGTTGCCGACGCCATGGGACGGGTCAAGCCCGAGGACGGCAAGCTCAACGTCAACAAGCTTGCCTACGAGCTTGAAAAGACGTCTATCGATACCCCCATGGGGAAAACAAGCATGCGGGCCGACGATCATCAGGCATTGATGCCCATGGTGGTGTCCATGGCTTCGAAAGACGCCGCATACAAGGCGGACGGCACCGACCTGGGATTCAAGCCCGTGAAGAAATTCAGCGCTGACGAAGCCGCCACACCGGCGCAGGCAACGTGCAAGATGAAGCGCCCGAGCTAGCGCAATAGTCGGAGTTGCTATGGAACATCTTGTCATTTCGCTGCTGAACGGCGTTATCTACGGTCTGCTTCTGTTCATGGTGTCGGCGGGCCTGACCCTGATATTCGGGATGATGGGCATACTCAATTTCGCCCATGCTTCCTTCTATATGCTGGGGGCCTATTTCGCCTATGCCTTGCAGGGCCCGCTGGGATTCTGGGGGGCGATCATCGCCTCGCCGGTGCTGGTCGGGCTGATAGGCGTGGCCGTGGAACGCTACATCCTGCGCCGGGTCCATCATCACGGCCATGCGCACGAGTTGCTGATCACCTTCGGCCTGTCTTTCATCATTGCGGAGCTGGTCAAGCTGTTCTTTGGCAACTACCCGGTCAACTACCGGGTTCCCGGCGATCTGGATTTCTCGGCCTTCACGCTGGGGGGATTGAACTACCCCGCCTACCGCGTCTTCATGGGCATCGTCGCCATCTCGATGTTCGTCGCCATCTACCAGCTGTTGACCCGCACAAGGGTGGGCATCGTGGTCAGGTCGGCGCTTTATCGCCCCAAGATGGCCGAGGCGCTGGGGCACAACGTCCCGCTGGTGTTCATGGGCGTATTCGGAGTCGGGGCCGCCCTGGCGGGACTGGCCGGCGCCGTCGCGGGCGCGTTCTACACGACCAATCCCAACATGGCGCTGGAACTGGGCGTGATGGTCTTCGTGGTGGTGGTGGTCGGCGGCCTGGGTTCGCTGGGCGGCGCCATGGCGGCATCGTTGCTGATCGGCATTGTGACATCCATAGCCGTCGGCATCGATGCCACGCTGGCCGACCTGTTTTCGCTGTTCGGCGCGCGCGAGCTTGCCGAACAGATGGGCGGCATCTTCGTCCTGAAGGTCTCCAGCCTGGCCGCGACCATTCCCTTTGCGCTGATGCTTCTCGTGCTGCTGCTGCGCCCCAACGGCTTGATGGGAGGCAAGGGCTAACTCATGAAGACTCGATTCCTTTGGTCCGTGATCGGCCTTGTCCTGCTGGCGGCGGTTCCAGTGGTGCTTTCGCAGGGGCTGGTCAATGCCGCGATCCCCATGCTGATCGCCGCCCTGTTCGCTTGCGCCTACAACCTTCTATGCGGCCAGGCGGGCATGCTGTCCTTCGGGCATTCCGCGTATTTCGGCGTGGGCGCGTTTTCGACCATCCATGCGATGAATGCGCTGGGCGGGGCCGGTCTGCTGCCCACTCCTTTGATGCCGCTGGCCGGCGCCGCCGGCGGGCTGATCTTCGGCGCGGCAGCGGGCTGGTTCGCGACGCAGCGCACCGGAACCTATTTCGCCATGATCACCCTGGCCATCGCGGAACTGATCCATGCGCTGGCTCCGCATCTCAAAGGCGTTTTCGGCGGCGAGGCGGGCTTGTCGTCCATGCGCATGCCGGCATGGGGCTTTACATTCGGAACGACCAACGAGGTCTATTACCTGACGCTCGTATGGGTTGCCCTGTGCCTGGCGCTCTTGTACCTGATTACGCGTACCCCGCTTGGACGCCTTGCGCTGGGCGTGCGCGAGAACAGCCACAGGCTCAGCTTTCTCGGCTACGAAGTGCATCGCATCAACGTCCTGATCTTCGCCATTTCGGGCATGTTCTCGGGCGTTGCGGGTGCCTTGCAGGTCGTCAGCAACGAGGCGGCGAATTACGTTGTTTTCGACCCCTCCCTGTCGGCGGCCGTCGTGCTCAACACCTATATCGGAGGAGTCAATGTGTTCCTGGGTCCCGCATTGGGGGCCGCGCTCATGACGTTTTTCGGATATGCCGTATCGGACATGACGCAATCCTGGCTGCTGTATCAAGGTTTGCTTTTTGTCCTGGTGATGATGTTCATGCCCACCGGCTTGAGCGGGCTTGCCGTCCTGGCGGCCTCTTCCGCGAAGCGGCATGGGATCAGGGCGGTCGCTCCCGCAGCCGCCCTGTATCTGGCGGCCTTCGCCTGCCTGACCGCCGCCATTGTCTTTCTTACGGAACTGCTGGGCCGCGTTTTCTCCCAAGACTACAAGGCCTTGTCGCAGGCGGCAGGTTCCGGCGAGCTGCCTTCCGTGCTGCTCTTTGGCTGGAGCTGGTCTCCCGCCAGTCCGCTTACATGGGTGGTTCCATTGGCCTTGATGGTTCTGGGCATCGCCTGCTGGAGGCTGGCCAGCGGCAGCATGCGGCGCCATGCAGCGGCGGGCGCGGCCCTGCATACGGGTGCCGCCGGCGCCGCCGTACAGCGGAGGCCGGCATGACGCATCCCGTTTTGAGCCTTCACGATCTGAAGAAGTCCTTCGGTGCGACCGAGATCATCCGGGGCGTCAGCCTGTCGCTTCTGCCCGATGAGCGCCACGCAATCATCGGGCCCAACGGGGCGGGAAAGTCCACGCTGTTTCATTTGATCTCCGGCAATATTCGCCCGAACTCCGGCGAGATACTGCTGGAGGGGCGCTCCATCGTGGGGAAAACGCCTCAAGCCATCAACCGCCTTGGATTGGCCAGGTCTTTCCAGATCACCAATATATTCCCCCGGCTTACGGTGTATGAAAACATAAGGCTTGCGGTGATGCGGGCGCATGGCCTGCAATACTGCTTCTGGCGTTTCGTGAATGCCAACCAGAAAGTCAGGCAGCAAAGCGATCAACTGCTGGAACGGGTCCGGCTGCATCCACGCGCGGCCACGATAGCGGGCGAGATGTCGTATTCGGAACAGCGCTCGCTGGAAATCGCCATGACGCTGGCGTCCGACCCCAAAGTCATTTTGCTGGATGAACCCATGGCCGGCATGTCCAAGGAAGAGACCGCCTACACGACGGCACTGATCAAGGAGGTCACCGTGGGGAGGTCGCTGCTGATTGTCGAGCACGATATGGAAGTGGTTTTTTCCCTGGGCGACAGGATCAGCGTGCTGGTATATGGGAAGCTGATCGCAAGCGGCACGCCGGATGAGATCCGGCGCAACGCGGACGTGAAAGAGGCCTATCTGGGCGAGGAGGTCGCGGCATGACAGCCGACAAGCCTTTGCTGTGTGTCGAGAATCTGCACGCGCACTATGGAAAAAGCCATGTCCTGCATGGCGTATCGCTGCATCTTCAGGCCAATGAAGTGATCAGCCTTATCGGACGCAATGGATCGGGCCGCTCCACGACCCTGAAGGCCATCATGGGCCTGCTGCCTCCTTCCAGCGGCAGCGTCACGCTGCAGGGAAAACGCATGTCCGGATTGAGGCCTTATGAAATCTGCCGCGCGGGCATTGCCTATGTTCCCGAGGAACGCGAGGTATTTGCCAACCTGACGGTCGACGAGAACTTGCGCATGGGCGAACAGCCCGGAGTGAAGGGGCCGCAGCGCTGGACCATGGCCCAGATGTTCGACTATTTTCCCCGGCTCAAGGAAAGGCGGAACACGCTGGCGGGCAGCCTGTCGGGCGGCGAACAGCAGATGCTCACGATCTGCAGGTCGCTGCTGGGAAATCCCCAGGCCATCCTGATCGACGAGCCGACCGAGGGCCTGGCTCCGAAAATCGTGGCCGCAGTCGGTGACTGCATCCAGGATATCCATAAAAAGGGCGTCTCGGTCATTCTGGTCGAGCAGAAGCTGGCGATAGCCCTGAAAGTCTCCACGCGTATATACGTCATGGGGCAGGGGCGCATCGTGTACGAAGGAACCCCGCAGGAAGTGGCCGGCAACGACCAGCTTCTTGCCGAGTGGCTTGCCGTTTAAGTCCTGCCGCATGGCGCAGGCAACTGAAGGTCGAGAGTAAATCAAGATGAAACGAACAAAAGATAAAGTAATCATTACCTGCGCGGTGACGGGCGGCGTGCATACGCCGTCCATGTCGCCCTATCTTCCATTGACGCCGGAGCAGATTGCCGCCGACGCGATCGCCGCCAGCCAGGCGGGCGCCGCCATACTGCATTTGCACGCGCGAGATCCGGCCGACGGCAGTCCGACTCCGGATCCCGCGGTCTTTCAGCAGTTCGTTCCGGTGATCAAGCAGTCCACCGATGCGGTCATCAATATCACCACAGGAGGAAGCACCCGGATGAGCCTGGAGGAACGCCTGGCCTATCCCCTGATCGCAAAGCCGGAAATGTGCTCGCTGAACATGGGCTCGATGAATTTTTCCATTCACCCCGTGGCGCGCAAGATCCCGCACTGGGAGCATGAATGGGAAAAGCCCTATGTCGAAGGCATGGAAGACCTGATCTTCCGCAATACCTTCAAGGACATCAAGCATATTCTCCGCACGCTGGGCGACGCCCATGGAACGCGTTTCGAATTCGAATGCTACGACCTGGGCCATCTCTACAACCTGGCCCACTTCGTGAACGAGGGCCTGATCAAGGGACCCTTGTTCATTCAATGCGTGTTCGGTGTGCTGGGCGGCATGGGCCCGGATCCCGAGAACCTGATTCATATGCGGACCACCGCCGATCGCCTGTTCGGCAGGGAGAACTATCGCTTCTCGGTCCTGGGCGCCGGCCGGCACCAGATGCCGCTTTCGACGCTGTCGGCCATCATGGGCGGGAACGTCCGGGTGGGGCTTGAAGACAGCCTTTTCCTGAACAAAGGCGAACTGGCGCCGTCGAGCGCGGAACAGGTTTTGAAGATCCGGCGGATACTGGAGGAGCTGTCCTTCGATATCGCCACCCCCGACGAGGCCCGTGCAATGCTGGGCCTGAAAGGCGGCGACGCCGTCGGCTTCTAGCGCTTCGCCCGCTTAATCCGCATACGCGGAATGAGCGGGCGGGACGGGATTCATGGCCGAAGCGCGCGGGCCGCGGGTCCGAGATCCCGGCCGCGATCAAAGATATTCGACATTGCCATCGACACTGATGGCCTGGCCCGTGATGTTCATTGCCGCTGGCGTGGACAGGAACAATGCCATCGCGGCAATGTCCTCCATGCTTACCATCCGGCGCAGCGATATCTTTTCCATGTACTGCGCATGCATGGCCTCGTCGCTGATGCCCAGCGCCTTGGCCCGGTCGCGCATGACGCGGTTCATGCGTTCGCCGGCGACCACACCTGGAAGAATCGCATTCACCCTGATGTTATCGGGCCCCAGTTCGTTGGCCAGGGTTTTCATGAGGCCGACGATGGCCCATTTGGTGGCGGAGTAGGGCGTACGGAAGGCGTATCCCAGGCGGCCGGCCACGGATGACATCGCGATGACATGGGGGTTGCTTTCGGACGCCCTCAGCAGGGGCACCGCTTTTCTCAGAAAATAGAACTGGCTGTTCAGGTTGGTGGAAACGGTACGTTCCCAGGCAGGCGCGTCCAGTTCATCGATGCCGCCGGTGGGGCCCGCGATGCCCGCGTTATTGACCAGGACATCCAGGCCTTCCAGTGCGATCGAGGCCTGGTCCATGACGCGATCGACATCGGCCTGAACACCGACGTCCGCGGCGGCGCCGTGCATGCCTGGGTAGTCGCGCAGCATGCGGGTGATGGCGTCCGCGTCGATATCGCAGATGAAGACCCGCGCTCCCGCCTCATGGAAGCCGCCGGCGATCGTGGCGCCTATGCCCGCTGCTCCTCCTGTGATCAGCACCTTCAGCCCCGGGGGCACCTTCAATAAGTCGGTAATCTTCATGGTTGTCTCTGTATGTGAGGGAAGCGCTGGACTTCCTTAAAGGGTAAGGCCTCCGCTGGCCTCGATCACCGCGCCGTTGATGTAGCTGGCCTCGTCGCTGGCCAGGAACGCGTAGATGTTCGCAATTTCCTCGGGCCTGCCCAGCCGCCTCAAGGGCACCTGTTCGCACATCTTGTCCAACACGGCGTCCGGGACGCTGGAAAGCATGGGCGTCTGGATGAAGCCCGGCGCCACGGCGTTGACCCGTATGCCCTTGGGACCCAGTTCGCGGCACCAGGTCTTGGTGAACCCTATCACGCCGAATTTCGCCGCGGCATAATTGGTCTGCCCATAGTTGCCGTAGACGCCGACCACGGAGCTGGCGTTGAGGATCACGCCGCCGCCCTGGGCGATCATCGTGCCGACGACGGCTTGGGCAACATTGAAGACGCCCTTCAGATTGATGTCGATGACCGCATCGAATTGTTCGCTGCTCATCTTTTCAAGGCGTGCGTCCCGCGTGATTCCCGCGTTGTTCACCAGGGCATCTATTCTCTTGTAGCGGCTCAATGTTTGTGCAACCATCTCGTCGACAGCGGGCCGGTCGGCGACATCCAATGAAAATCCAATTGCGTCCGCGCCGGCTTCCTTGCAGGCGGCCACTGTCTTGTTCACCGCGTCCTCGTTCAGGTCGCATGCCACCACGGTTGCGCCTTCGCCGGAAAATTTCAGTGCCGTCGCTTCTCCGATACCCTGGCCTGCGCCGGTAACGATCGCGATTTTTCCTTTTAGTCTCATAAATCCACCGCTGTTGGAAGAGCAAATCAAGGGCATCGAGGGCAGGATGCGCCAGGACGCCAGGTGATGTAGCGTGAGCTTAACGAAGTTTCAAATTGATGATAAGATCATTAAGGGACATGAGCATATCTTTATCGGCGATTACAGGACTCGATGCCATGCGAAATAAAGCACCACTGTTTAATGAGCCCATCTATGCTCCCTATAAAATCGCCGCCTTGGTAGAGGTCTTGAGCGAGCAGGGAATTTCGCCGTCATCCAGCCTTGCGGGCAGCGGCGTCGAAGAGGACCGCATCTACGATGCCACGGCGCTCACGTCCGTTCGTCAATACGTGGCCGTTTGCAATAACGCGATAGCGCTTGGCGCTCATCCGTCGACTCCTTTCGAGACGGGGGCGCGGCTGCATCTGTCGGCCTACGGCATGTACGGCTATGCGCTGATGTCCTGCCTTACGATGCGGGATTATTTCAGGCTGGGCGTGAAATACCATACGCTGGCGACGCCGACCTTGACCATCGAGTGGTCGGAACACGATGGGAAGGCGGTATGGACTTTTCCCGATGCGCTGCTCTTCAACGAGTCCAGGGAAATCCGGCGCTTCCTGATCGAGCAGCAATACACGCAGCATGTCACGCATCTGCAGGACGTTTTCGGCAAGCCCTGCCCGCCGCTCAAGGCGTATTTCTCCTATTCCGCGCCCGCGCATGCGGATCTTTATTCCAAGTACCTGGGGTGTCCTTGCGTCTTCGATCACGAGCAATGCGAACTGCATTACGACGGCGTCATCCTGGACCAGAAACCGCATCTGGCCCACAGGCTTACCGCCGCCGTCCTGCAGCAAACCTGCGAGCGCCTGATCGGACAGGCGAAGGTGTCGTCCGGAATTTCGGGCGAGGTGTATCAGCGGCTGCTCAGAAGGCCGGGCGAATTTCCCAGCATGGAAATCATCGCGCAGCAGCTGGACATGACACCCCGCAACCTGCGGCGCCGCCTGCAAGCGGAAAACAGCTCTTTTGCCGCGATCCTGGACGACATCCGGTGTTCACTGGCCGTCGAATACCTCAAGACGACCAAAATGAATACCGACGATATCGCCTTGTTCCTGGGCTTTTCCGAGCCCACGAACTTCCGGCGCGCCTTCAAGAGGTGGACGGGAAAAACCACGAGCGAATACCGGTCCTGAGCAGCCGGCCGTTCCGCCCGCAGACTCATGCATTGGCGGCCTCCTGGTTCGCGCCCGCCTGCGCGATGGTGGTCAGCTTCTCATCCGTGGCTTTCTCTTCCGCCATGGTTTCCTTGAGCAGGTGCAAGGCGTCCGTCTGGCCGAGCTGCTTGGCAATCGTGCATAAAGTGCCATAGCTGGCGATTTCATAGTGCTCCACCTTCTGGGCCGCGGCAATTAGCGCCGCATCCAGCAAGGGGCCTTTTTCAATTTCATCCATGACCTCCTTGCCCTCTTCGATGAGGCCTTCCATCGCTATGCATTTCATGCGCTTGAGCTTGATCCCGCATGTCTCGACTATTTCGTCGATCCTTTCCACCTGGCCCTGGGTTTCCTCCAGATGCTGCTCGAAGGCGGCCACCAGATCGCTATTGCTGGAAGCTCGCGCCAACTTTGGCAAAGCCTTGGTCAGTTGTTTCTCGGCGCTGTATATGTCGGACAGCATATGGACAAAGAGGTCCTGTAAAGTTTTGGTCGGCATGATGACTCCGGATGATGTGCAGTATGGATGGGAATATGCGGCAGCAATCCACGTGCCGCTTTGCGCGTTGGGTTCGACCGGCCACGGGCACGGCAAATACCGCATCAATGCCGACATCTTTGTCGTCGACGCGTACTGGCCCGATTTCAAGCCCGACCACCTGTACGAGGCGCTTTCCTGGTTCGAGCGGCAAGACAGGACCTTGGGAGGCTAGCTGGCACAAGGAATGCTGAAAGGGCTGCGCTCCCCAAACGGGCGTCGCCTCTTGGTGTGCGGGGCCGCTGTCACATGACCCTCATGCAGGAACCACGCTCCCTTCCTCTCTTCAAAGGTTGATCATGAACCCGGCCACGCCCCCCCTTGCCCGAGCAAGCGAACCTCCCATCCTGCTTTGTTTCTCACATCTGCGCTGGAACTTCGTGTACCAGCGTCCGCAGCATCTGATGTCGCGGTTTGCGCGCACCCATACCGTGCTTTACGTCGAAGAGCCCATGTTCGATTCGCCCCACGGACCCCGCCTGGAAGCGCGCGATGAGCCGGGCGGCGTACGCGTGCTGGTTCCGCATTTGTTTCCGGGACAGCAAGGCGAGCAGGCTGAAGACACGCAACGCGTTCTGCTGGACGGCTATCTGGCCGACCTGGATGCAGGCGGCCGGGGCATGGTGCTTTGGTATTACACGCCCATGAGCCTCGCCATATCGGACCATCTTCATGCAGGCTACATCGTCTATGACTGCATGGACGAGCTTTCCGCCTTCCGGGGCGCACCGCCGCAGATGGTGGCGCGCGAGCAAAAGCTGCTGGCCCTGGCCGACGTGGTATTTACGGGCGGCTACAGCCTATACCAGGCAAAGCGCGGCTTGCACGAGAACGTGTACGCATTTCCGAGCAGTGTAGATATTTCACATTTTGCGCGCGCCAGGGAAACGCTTCCGGATCCGGAGGATCAGGCGGGCATCCCGCATCCCCGCCTGGGGTTTCATGGAGTGCTGGACGAGCGCCTGGACATAGACCTGCTGGGACAACTGGCCGACCTGCGCCCGGATTGGCATCTGGTGTTGATCGGGCCCGTCGTCAAGGTCGACCCCGCCTGCTTGCCCAGGCGGTCCAACATCCACTACCTGGGCGGCAAGGATTACAAGGACCTGCCAGCCTACCTGGCCGGCTGGGACGTTGCGCTGATGCCCTTCGCCCGGAACGAATCCACGCGTTTCATCAGCCCCACCAAAACGCCGGAGTATCTGGCGGGAGGCCGCGCCGTGGTTTCCACGCCTATCGCCGATGTGGTCCGGAGCTACGGGGATTGCGGCATGGTAAGAATTGCCGATACGGCGGAAGCCTTTGCGCACGCCATCGACGCCGAACTGAGCGGTGGCGCCGACCGGGCGGCGCTGTGCCGGCGTGCGGACGCCATCCTGGCCGGCATGTCCTGGGACGGGATATGGTTGCGCATGGCCGAAGTGATGTCGAAGGGCCGCCTCGCCATGGAGGGACTGTCCATCCTACCGGGCGCATTGCGTCCCGGCATGTCGCGGCGTGCCGCCGCCAATGACGACTACGACTACCTCGTCGTGGGTGCCGGCTTTGCGGGCAGTGTGCTGGCCGAGCGGCTGGCGGCGGGGATGAACAAGCGGGTCCTGCTTATCGACCGCCGTCCGCACATTGGCGGCAATGCCTACGATCACCGCGACGAAGCCGGAATCCTGGTTCATGAGTACGGGCCGCATATCTTCCATACCAATTCGGCCCGGGTGATGGATTACCTTTCCCGTTTCACCGAATGGCGGCCGTACGAACACCGCGTGCTGGCCCATGTGGATGGCAAGCTGGTGCCCATGCCCATCAACTTGACCACGCTGCGCATGCTGTTCGACAGGGACTTTACCCCCGGACAGGCGGGCGAATTCCTTGCGGCCCGTGCCGAAGCGATAGATCCGGTCCGGACGTCGGAAGATGTCGTGCTGAGCACGGTGGGCCGGGAGCTGTACGAGAAGTTCTTCCGCGGCTACACGCGCAAGCAGTGGGGCCTGGATCCCAGCCAGCTGGACAAGTCCGTCGCCGCGCGGGTCCCTGCGCGCTCGTCGCTTGACGACCGCTACTTCACCGATGAATTTCAATGCATGCCGCTGCATGGCTATACGCGCATGTTCGAAAAGATGCTGGACCACCCGAACATTACCGTCTTGACGGGCAAGTCATATGACGAAATCCGCCATGTCGCCAGTTTCGGCCATACCATCTATTGCGGTCCCATCGATGAGTTCTTCGGCCACTGTTACGGCAACTTGCCTTATCGTTCGTTGCAATTCCGCCATGTCACCCTGGACCGGGCCCGGTTTCAGCCCGTGGCGGTGGTCAACTACCCATCCGAAGACGTCCCTTACACCCGCATCACGGAGTACAAGCACTTGACCGGGCAGGTGCATGAGAAAACCAGTGTGACCTACGAATTCCCCAGCGCCGAGGGAGACCCTTATTATCCTGTGCCGCGGCCGGAAAACATGAGGCTGTTCCGCAGATACCAGGAATTGGCCGATAAGATAAGCGGCGTCACCTTCGTGGGCCGCCTGGCCACATACCGCTACTACAATATGGACCAGGTCGTGGCGCAAGCGCTCGCCGTCTACGAACGGATCGCGGCCGCCGAGAGAACAAACGCCGGCCCGCCGGACCTCGACAGGCTTGCCGCCCCGGAAGCGCTGAAGCCATGACGGTGCCCACCCTGTTTCGCAGCTACTTCATGGGCGGCTTCGAGTGTTCGACGCATCGCCGCCGGGGCGGCGTACGCCTGGACCTGTTGCGCGCTACGAGACACGATGTCCATGCCTGTCAGGACTACCGTGCACTGGCGAGCCACGGAATCGCCGCCGCCAGGGACGGGCTGCGCTGGCACCTGATCGAGCAAAAACCCGGCCGCTACGATTGGAGCAGCTTTTTGCCCATGCTGCGCGCCTCCCGGAAAGCCGGCATGCAGATCATATGGGACCTGTGCCATTATGGCTGGCCCGACCACATCGATATCTGGTCGCCGGAGTTTCCCGGACGGTTTGCCCGATTTGCCGCGGCGGCAGCGGCAGTGGTCCGCGACGAGACGCCGGAGACGCCATTCTATTGTCCCGTGAACGAGATTTCGTTCTGGGCCTGGGCGGGTGGAGACATGCGGTTGTTTGCGCCGTTCGCGACACGGCGCGGCATGGAGCTCAAGCGCCAGTTGGTGCAGGCCGCCATAGCGGGCATATGGTCGATTCGCGATGTGGATCCGCGTGCGCGGATCGTGAGCGTCGATCCCGTGATCCATGTCGTGCCGAAGTCGCCCCGCAGCCTGGGCCCCGCCTTGCATGCCCGTGCCGCGCAGTATGAGGCATGGGACATGTTGACGGGCAGGCTGCATCCGGAACTGGGCGGCAGTCCCGACTGCCTGGACATACTGGGCGTGAACTACTACTCCGACAACCAATGGTTCCTGCGCGGCGGCACCATTGAGCGGGACCACGCCTTGTACCGGCCCTTCCGGGACATCCTGGCGGAAGTCCATCGGCGCTACCAGCGTCCGCTTTTCGTCGCGGAAACGGGAGCGGAAGGCGACCTGCGCCGGCCCTGGTTCCGCTATGTATGCGACGAGGTCTTTGCTGCCGGCCTGGACGGCGTTCCTTTGGGCGGCATCTGCCTGTACCCGGTCACGGATTACGCTGGTTGGGCGGACGAACGCCACTGCGACTGCGGTCTGCTCGGAATGCCCGATGACCAGGGCAGCCGGACTACGTACGGTCCGCTGGCGGAGGAGCTTTCTTTACAGCAAGAGCGGTTCCGCCAAGCGCAGGAGGCAGGCTGCCGCGCGCCGGGGATCGACAGGGGGGTTGCAGCGGGCGCCGGCGGCGCGCTTGGAGCAGGCGCCTCATGAGCCCGACGCGAATTCCCGACAGGCCCTGGCCGTTCTTGCTCAAATACATAGGCGCGCGGCGCTGGCAGTTCGCGGGGCTGGCCTTGCTGGTGACAGGCGCGGGCTCGTGCGCCGTAGCGGTCCAGTACGGCATGAAGATGATCGTCGACGCCATGGTCGCGGCTGACAGGCTGGCCGCCGCCGTATGGCAGCCCCTGTTGCTTTTCCTGAGCCTGATCGCGCTGGAGAACGTGCTGTGGCGTTGCAGCGGATGGCTGGGCTGCCGGGCCATCGTCGCCACAGGCGCGGACATCCGGGTGGACCTGTTCGAACACCTTATCGGCCATCCGATGCGGTATTTCACGAAGCATATGGCCGGCTCCCTCAGCAGCCGGATAACCGCAACGGCCGGCTCGACCGGCGCAATACTGAGCCGGCTGACCTGGAATATCGCTCCGCCCGCGGTGGATTTCCTGGGGGCGGTAGTGGTGCTCAGCCTCGTCGACTACCGGATGGCCATGGCTCTCATCGCCTTCGTGGCCGTGGTGGCCGCCATCATTACCAGCTTTGGCGTACGGGGGCGGTCGCTGCACCGCGCATACGGCAAGCAGGCGGCGTCCGTGGGCGGAGAACTGGTCGACACCGTTTCCAACGTATGGACGATCAAGGCGTTCTCGGCGCGGGCCCGCGAGCGCGCCCGCCTGGAAGGCGCAATCGGCGTGGAGGCCATGGCCCAGCGCAAGAGCTGGATGTATCTTGAAAAAGCCCGCGTCATCCATGATTTTTTCCTTTGGATCATGGCCGGCACCATGCTCACCTGGGCGATACAGGCCTGGCGCCTGGAAGCCATTTCGCCGGGAGACGTGGTCCTGGTCAGCGCCTTGACCTTCCGCATACTGCACGGTTCGCGCGACCTGGCGCTGGCGCTTGTCGAAATGTCGCAGGAATACGGTGTGATCGCAGAGATGCTGGAGGTGATAGGCGAGCGCCATTCCTTTTCAGACAGTCCTGGCGCCCTGCCCATACGGCCGCGCGAAGGCCGTATCGAATTCCACGACGTATCCTTCCACTATCCGGACGGACACGCCGTCTTCAAGCACCTGAACCTCGCGATACCGCCGGGCCAGAAGCTGGGGCTGGCGGGGCCTTCAGGCGGCGGAAAGTCGACCCTGCTGGCCCTGATACAACGCCTGGACGAGCCGCAGCACGGGCAGATACGGATAGACGGGACACCCATCAACGAAATGGCGCAGGACTGCCTGCGGGAGGGCATTGCCGTGGTGCCCCAGGACATCAGCCTGTTCCGCCGCTCCATCATGGAGAACATCCGCTACAGCCGTCCCGATGCCAGTGACGAGGAAGTACACGTTGCCGCGCGCTACGCGCTCTGCGACGGCTTCATACGCCAGATGCGGCACGGATACGATACCGTGATCGGCGAGCGGGGCGCCACGCTTTCGGGCGGGCAGCGCCAGCGCCTGGCCATTGCCCGCGCTTTCCTCAAGGACGCGCCCGTACTGCTGCTGGATGAAGCCACCTCCGCGCTCGACACGCGATCCGAGCGGGCGGTGCAGCAGGCATTGAGCGACCTGATTCAAGGACGCACCGTCATTGCCGTTGCGCATCGCCTATCGACGCTCAGCGGATTCGACCGTATCGTGATGCTGGCCGCGGGCAGGATTGTGGAGGACGGCTCTCCTCATGAACTGCTTGAACATCCGGGGATGTTCAGTTCGCTCTGGCAGGCCCAGTCAGGCTCGCAACGCGCCAGCGCATAGGCGGACGAGGATTTCGCCCTGCACATGCTGTTCGACGGCAGCACCGAAGATGCGAGCCTGATGAGCACGAGACCATGATCAGGCAGTGATTGAGCAAGGTGGCGCTGCAGGAAGCGACATAAATAGGCGGCAGGTCACGGCCGACGGCGAATCCATGACTTGACGTCCGATTCACTTGCTGTCCTGCTTCTGGTTCAGCGTGTTGGCCATCTTCAAATGTTCCCGCAGCTTGGGCAGGGCTTCGGTGGCCAGGGCCTTGACGTCGGGATCGTCCGCTTCCCGGCTGGCCTCCTCGAACATCTGGACGGTGGATTCGTGCGCCGCGACGCCGATGCGGTTCACATACATCGCGTCGAAGGCGCCGCCGGAAAGCGCCTTCAAGGCGGTGATTTCGGTCACCTGCATGGCGGACGGCCCGGTGGGCGGCGTCACCCCCTTGTCGCTTGCAAGTTTCGCCGCTTCCTTGGCCATTTTTTCATGGTCCTGGACCATCATTTGGGCAAAGTCCTTCACATCCTGACTCTTCGTCTTCTCCAGGGCCAATTGGCTGCCCTGTATCTCGGCAAAGCTGCCTTGAACGGCGTTCTCGAGAAAGCGCCGATCGTCTCCGCTGAGTTCCGAGGGCTGCCCGGCCTGGTTTGCAGCCGGTGCGGCTTGCTGGGCGCCAGGCTGCTGTGTCCGGGACTGCTGGGACGGCTGGCCATCCACGGTGGTCTGGGCATGCGCACCCAAGGCAGCCAGTGCGAAGCCCAATGCAAGGGCAAAGGCGGTATGAGCTTTTTTCATAGTTCCTCCTGGGAATTGGCGGGCACGAAGGCCCGCATTCAACCCTGTCGGCAAGGCTCGTACCTGACCTGGCGGCTACATCCCGTCGGAGGCGCATCCTGCGGCGATATTTTCCGCAAGCGGAATGCTGGCGTGCCGCCCCGACAGCCGCTCGAATTCCCGCATGTCGTGGCTGCAGAACAGCTGCACATCCGTATCGCCTTGCCGGACGAGCTCGCGCAGCCTTTGCTGGTTATGCACGCGTTGGCTCCTGTCCTTGTCCATCATCCACTGATAGAAGCGCAAGCCTGGCGTGCAACACGGCCGGACCGGGTCCATTTCGCCATGGAAAAAATAGGCATCGCCAGCCAGCAGCAGCCACTTGTCGCCCCGGTCGATCGCGATCCCGGCATGGCCGTACGTATGGCCGATGAGGGGCACGAACAGAATTTCCGGGGGCAGGCCTTCAAGGGGGCCGGCACGGTCAAAGCCATTCCACGGCTCTCCCGTATGGGCATCGTAAATTTTCCAGTGCTTCATGCTCGACCACTGTTGGGGGCGAAACCGCTGCCTGTCCAGCCAGGTCTTCTGCAGCAGGGCTGCGTCGCGCTCTTGAGCCAGCATGTGGATCTTGGCTTCGGGGAAATCATCGAGTCCGCCGGCGTGGTCAAAATCCAGATGAGTCAGGACAATATGTCGGACGTCTTTTGCACTGAACCCCAGCCGTTCTATCTGGCGCAAGGCGGTCATCTCCTCGCGAAAATCGGGGCTCAGCAAGGCGAGAAAAAACAGGCTTAGCCGGCTTCTGGGGTTGGCGACATCCCGCAGGCCGAAGCCCGTGTCGCACAGGACCAGTCCGGAGCTGGTCTCAAGCAAGAGGCAATGGCAGGCCAGCGTTCCCCGCGTAAACACGCCCTCGGGCCCCGCATCCATCAGCCGGCCTCCCAATGGGCAGGACGAAATGCAATTCAAATGATGTATGCGCATGTCTCGTTCCTCTTGCGTGGCATCGAAATCCGGCAGCAAGCCTCATACCCATATCGGGAGTCCATGAATCGCTTGGATCGGCGTCCGAAGGCGCATCCCCTTGACGATCCGGCGCGCCGCATGCAGACTTGGCGCATGGAAAATTCCGCTCCAGGCATGAATGCCCGCTGTTGCATCGTCGGTGGCGGCCCGGCCGGCATGATGCTGGGGCTGCTGCTGGCGCGCGCCGGCATTGCCGCCATCGTGCTCGAAAAGCACGCCGATTTCCTGCGGGATTTCCGGGGCGACACGGTGCACCCATCCACCCTGGAAATCCTGGCTGAGCTGGGGCTCAAAGAGCGGTTCGATGCCTTGCCGCAGCACCGGGTTGAGCAATTGGACGGCATGTTCGCCGACGGCATGCACGCCCTGGGCGACTTCCGCAGCCTGCGGCCCTTCCCCTACATGGCGCTGGTCCCGCAATGGGATCTTCTCGATCTGCTGGCCGCCGAAGCGAAGCGCCAAAGCGGATTCCGGCTGTGCATGAGCCACGAGGCGACAGAGCTGTTGCGCGGCCCGGACGGAAGGGTGGCCGGCGTAATGGCCCGGTCGCCCGATGGCATGGTCCAGGTCAATGCCGATCTTGTTGTCGGGTGCGATGGCCGGCATTCCTTGCTCCGTTCCGCCGCGGGCCTGCAAACGAAGAATCTGGGCGCACCCATGGACGTGATGTGGTTCCGCCTTCCGCGCCTGCCCACCGACCCTCCGGGCACGTTCGGAGCGCCAGGCTATGGCAATTTCCTGGTCATGCTGAACCGCAATGAGTACTGGCAGATCGCCAGCGTGATCGCCAAGGGAGATGCAGACCGGTGGCGCCAGCGTCCGATCGGGGATTTCCAGGCCAGGGTGGCTGGAAAGGTGGGCTTCCTGGCCGATCGTGTCCATGGCATTGCTTCGTGGGATAACGTCAAGCTGCTGGAAGTGCGGGTGGATCGCCTGGAGCGATGGCACCGGCCCGGCCTGCTCCTGATAGGCGATGCGGCCCATGCCATGTCGCCCATAGGCGGCGTGGGAATCAACCTGGCCATACAGGACGCGGTGGCGGCCGGCAACATTTTGGCTCCAGCCTTGCTGGCTTCAGGCGTGCCCGATGAATCCGTCCTGGCTGCCGTGCAGCAACGGCGCTTGCTGCCAACAAAGATCATTCAGGGTCTTCAGGTGTTTATCCAGCGGCGTGTGATCGCGCCGGCGCTGGCCAGGCAGGACAGCGACAAGCCGGTCGAGCTGCCTGGAATCGTACGATGGCTGCTAAAGTCTTCCTTCATCCGCTCGATCCCCGCCCGTATCCTGGGACAAGGGTTCCGGCGCGAGCATGTGCGGCCTTTGCGCCGCTGATTTTTTATCGTTGACTGCGAGAGGCATCATGGATCTGTTCATGCAGGCCGCGCTGGAAGAGGCGCGGCTCGGTTTCCAGGAGGGTGGCATTCCCATCGGCTCGGTCATTGTGCACGAGGGCCGAATTCTGGGTCGCGGCCACAACCGGCGGGTGCAGCAGGGCAGTGCCATCCTGCATGGCGAGATGGATGCTTTCGAGAACGCCGGCCGTCAAAGCGCGCAGGTCTATCGCGAGTGCGTGCTGTACACCACACTGTCGCCCTGTTCCATGTGCAGCGGCGCCATACTGCTGTACGGTATCCCGCGCATCATCGTCGGCGAGAACCTGACCTTTATGGGCGAGGAAGAATTGCTGCGTTCGCGCGGTGTCCAGGTCGAGGTCTTGCAGGACCCTGGCTGCATCGCGCTGATGCGGGAGTTCATTGCCGCCAAACCCCGCCTTTGGAACGAGGACATCGGCGAGCCGGACGCCTGATTGGCGTCGCGGACGGCGATAATGTCCCCGCAGGGGTCACTCCGTGGCGGCCAGCCGCGCGATCGCTCCCGCATCGCCAAGCTGCGGCAAGTCCCAGCATGCCTGGATCAGCGCGCTGGCTTGGTCGTCGGGCAATATCGGCTGGACCAGCCCGCGGAATTTTTCTTCCAAGTCCTGTGGCGCAGTTTGTTGTCGGCATCCATCTGGAACATCTCGGCGCTAAGGTGGGGCGAAAGGCACTGAGGCCATCAGGCCCACCGCCCTGAAGTCTTTGTCCAGATTGAAAGACAGGTTTTTGTACAGCGATTGGCTGACGGCGATGGAGGAAGGCGCTGCCAGCAGGGTGTAGCCGTCGGGCGTCGCACGCGCCGCTTCGGCCGCGCCGACGGTGCCGCCCGCCCCGGAGCGGTTTGCAATCACGAAGGGCTGGCTCAATGCGGCAGATAGTTTGGTGGTGACCAGGCGCGTCACGATATCGACCCCGGCGCCGGGAGGGAAGGGAACGATGAAGGTGATGGGTTTGCTTGGGTAGCTTGCCGCTTTCGCAGCCATTCCGGCGAAGGAACAAGAGGCCAGCAGCATGGCGTGCAGCAGCACTTTTACCGTTTTGGTCATTATTGTCTCCTTATATCAGAAGAAACCTCCAGCCATTGGCACAAGGGTTTCAAATGCTAAGATTCGGCTAACCCTTTCTTATCCCCCATTCTTATACCGGTATCCGCTTTGAATGCCCGCCAACTGCTTGGCCTAGTCCTGCTTACGCTGATGTGGGGCGTGAACTGGCCAGTGATGAAGCTGGGGCTGCGCGAATGGAGCCCATTGTGGTTCCGCGCCGTCACCATGGCCGGTGGCGCCTTGGTGCTGCTGGCCTACTACAGGTCGCAAGGGATCTCCGTGTTGCCGCGTGGCGTCAAGCAGTGGCGCAGCATCCTCGTGCTGGCCTTGCCCAATATGATGGGCTGGCATGGCCTGTCCATCATCGGGGTTGCCCATCTTCCGGCCGGCCGCGCCGCCATCCTGGGCTTCACCATGCCGGTTTTCACGGTCTTGCTGACGGTGCTGTTTTATGGCGAGCGTTTCACCGCGCGGCTGGCGCTGGCGGTCACCGCCGTACTGATTGCCATCGCGCTGCTGCTTTGGAACGAGCTTCATGCCTTGGCGGGTAGCCCGGTGGGTATTGCCTGGATGCAGGCCGCCGCTTTTTGCTGGGCTTTGGGCACTGTCTGGATGCAGCGTGCGAAGCTGACGCTGGCGCCCGAAACCCTGGTGATCTGGATGCTGATGGTGGCGTCGCTGGGCTTGGGCCTGGTGGCCAATGCTACTGAGCCGGTGCCGTCCTGGCCTTTCAGTGCAACCACCTGGGCCGTGCTTTTCTGGTCGGTGCTGTTGAACTATGGCGTGGCCCAGGTCATCTGGTTCTCCCTGGCGCGTGCATTGCCGCCGTCAACGAGCGCCATGAGTGTCACCGCGGTGCCCATCGTAGGGGTACTGGGCAGCATCTTTATCGGCGAGTGGCCAAGCTGGCAAGACGGCCTGGCTATTGTATGCGTGGTGGTGGCCATCAGTGCCGTGCTGCTGCGGCGCGATTGAGCGATCGGCCGGGGAAGGCAGCAGTAGCTCTGCGGCATGCGGGGACCATTGCTTTTAATGAGCTCGCCCCGTTATAGCCAAGGGGCCAAGGTCTCGTCGGCGATATCGGCCCAGCCTTGGTTGGCCGTGGGGTTGGCAGGGCTGGGGTGCAGCAGGTAGGCAGTCGGTGTATTGTGGGCTGTGATGATCTGCGCGCGGCCATGGGCAAAGCGCCCGATACCGACCACCACGCGTGGGTTGATCGCATGGACTACGGCGCTCAGTGCTGCGTCGCAGATGCCGAATAAAGGCTCGCGTTCGGCCTTGTGCAGCTGCTCGGGGATCAGATTGCGGTTGTTGCGCAGGAATAGCAAGGGGCAGTAGTTCCAGACGAAGATATCCTGGAAAAACTGTTCCGGGCTACCGAAGCGCTGCCGCGCCCAGCCCCAGAAGCGATCGCCGCTGCCTTCGCTACGGTGGCAGGCAAAGCCGGCTATCGGATACTTCTGGTGTTGGTCTGGCAACGGGCCGCCCAGGGGCTTTTCGATCTTCAGCCAGTCTCGTGCAGCGGAAACCTCGCCAAAGGGGACCCCGGTCTGGGCCATGCCCCATGGGCCGGGGTTCATGCCAAGCAGCAAGATGCGGTTGTTCCGGCTGCCGTAGCGCTGCAAGTACTCACGATGCGCTTCCCACATATAGGTCAGCGGGTTGTAAACGTGGCTGGCGCTAGGAAACATCAGTACCTGCAAGCTGCCGGCGAGTACGCGGGCAATGGCCGTGCAGGTATTGTCGGGATCGGGATCGAGTCTTGCGACCATGTGTTTTGCCTGGGTCAGTTGATCGTATTCCGCCATGTGCTGGAGCCAGGTCCGCATGCGCTGGCTCTCTATGGCGGTGACGATCTGGCTGCGTTGACACTGGCAAAAAAATAGGCGAAAAAAAAGACCAATCAATTAAGATAGGTCTTTGATTTTCAAGAGGGTTCTATGGTGGCCTGGGGCGGAATCGAACCACCGACACAAGGATTTTCAATCCTCTGCTCTACCGACTGAGCTACCAGGCCATCAAGAAGGCGAAATCATACACGAAAAACAAAATGTGTGCTTTCCGCCACGCAAGCCCGCTATTCTTGCACAAGTTTGCGCCAAAGCAAACTGAAATTTCAGGAAAAGTTCAGGGGCGACTATAATCCTGTTTGCATATGCACAGCTTCCGACTTTTGAACGATACATGTCTGTCGACGTCTTGACCTTCGGCTTGAACCACGTCTCCGCCCCGGTTTCGGTGCGGGAACGCGTGTCGTTCCCGATCGATGTCCTCAGGCCCGCGCTGGACGGACTGCGTTCCGCCTTCGGTGCGTCGGTCAAGGAAGCCGCCATCCTGTCCACCTGTAATCGCACCGAAATCTACTGTGCGGCCGAGCCGCAGGTATCCGAGCATCTGCCGGCCTGGCTGGCGGAGTTCAATCGCCTGGAAGCCGGCAGCCTGCAGCCTCACCTGTATCAGTATCAGCAGAACGATGCCGTCCGCCACACCTTTCGCGTGGCCAGCGGTCTCGATTCCATGGTGCTGGGCGAGCCGCAGATCCTGGGGCAGATGAAAGACGCGGTGCGCGCGGCCGAGCAGGCCGGGGCGTTGGGTACCCTGCTGCATCAGCTTTTCCAGCGCACGTTCTCGGTCGCCAAGGAAGTCCGCTCGCAGACCGCCATCGGGGCGCATTCGGTGTCCATGGCGGCGGCGGCCGTGCGCCTGGCCGAACGTGTGTTTGACGACCTGTCCCAAGCCAATGTGCTGTTCATCGGCGCGGGCGAGATGATCGAACTCTGTGCCACGCACTTCGCCGCCCTGAATCCCAAGCACGTTGTGGTGGCCAACCGCACGCTGGAGCGCGCCGAGCTGCTGGCCTCGCGCTTTGTGGCCAAGACCATGAAGCTGTCCGACATTCCCGACAAGCTGGCGGAATTCGACGTCATCGTTTCCTGTACGGCCAGCTCCTTGCCCATCCTTGGATTAGGGATGGTCGAAAGGGCTACGCGCTCGCGGCGCCATCGTCCCATGGTCATGATAGACCTGGCCGTGCCGCGCGACATCGAGACCGAGGTCGGACGGTTGGCCGACGTCTACCTGTATACCGTCGACGATCTGGGCCGCATGGTTCAAAGCGGCACCGATGCGCGTCGCGCCGCGGTGGTGCAGGCCGAAGCCATCATCGAGACGCGTGTGCAGAATTTCATGCACTGGCTGCAAAGCCGCGAAATCATACCGGCCATCATGGACTTCCAGCAGGCGGCCGATCAGGTCCGCCGCAACGAACTGGAACGCGCGCGCCGCATGCTGGCTCGAGGCGAGTCTCCCGAACAGGTTCTCGAACAACTGGCCCACGGCCTGACGCAAAAGTACATGCACGGTCCGCTGGCCGCGCTCAATCGCAGCGAAAGCGACGACCGCCAGCAATTGCTGGCCTTGCTGCCGCGTCTGCTGCCCACGGTGGACCGCCGCCGTTAGCGACGCTCTCTTTCGGGCTTCGCCCGACTGTCTTGCCGCGTCCGCTTTCTTCAACTGCCTGATTTTCTTTTTTCTATGAAAACATCCATGCGCAATCGGCTGGAGCAGCTTGCCCACCGATTAATCGAGGTCGATGCTTTGTTGGCCGAGCCCGAGATCGCCGGCGATATGGACCGCTACCGCAAGATATCGCGCGAGCGGGCCGAGCTGGATCCGGTGGTGTCGGTATTCAATGCCTACACCGCCACGGAAGAGGACATACAGGCCGCGCAGGACATGGTTTCCGATCCGGAAATGCGCGCCATGGCCGAAGAGGAACTGAAGCTGGGCAAGGCCCGGCTCGACACCCTGGCCGATGAGCTGCAGGTACTGCTGTTGCCCCGCGATCCGGACGATGGCCGCAGCGTATTCCTGGAAATCCGGGCGGGAACGGGCGGCGACGAAAGCGCGCTGTTCGTCGGCGACCTGCTGCGCATGTACAGCCGCTATGCGGAGCACAATGGCTGGAAAGTGGAGCTCATGTCGACCAGCGAATCCGAGATAGGCGGCTACAAGGAAGTGATTGCCCGGGTGGATGGCGATGGGGTGTATGGCCGCCTGAAGTTCGAGTCGGGAGCGCACCGCGTGCAGCGCGTGCCCGAAACGGAAACCCAGGGGCGCATCCATACCTCGGCCTGCACGGTCGCCGTGCTGCCCGAGGCCGATGCCCAAAGCGACATCGTGATCAATCCGTCGGACCTGCGCATCGATACCTTCCGCGCCAGCGGCGCCGGCGGGCAGCACATCAACAAGACCGATTCGGCGGTGCGCATCACCCACTTGCCGACCGGCCTGGTTGTGGAATGCCAGGACGACCGCTCGCAGCACCGCAACAAGGACAAGGCCATGCAGGTGCTGGCGGCCCGGCTGAAAGACAAGCAGCAGCAGGAGCAGCACGACAAAGAGGCGGCGCAACGCAAGAGCCTGGTGGGCACGGGGGACCGCTCCGAGCGCATACGCACCTACAACTATCCGCAGGGCCGCGTAACGGACCACCGGATCAACCTGACGCTGTACAAGCTGGGCGGCATCATGGAGGGCGACCTGGACGAGCTGACGGGGGCACTGCTGGCCGAGCACCAGGCCGAGCTGCTGGCGTCCCTGGGACAGGACTAGCCGCCATGGAAAGCCTGCGCAGCCTGTCGCGGGACAGCGCGCTGCCTCGGCTCGAGTTCCAGATGCTGTGGCAGCATGTGCTCCAGGTGCCGCGCGTCTGGCTGATCGCCCACGACGGCGACCCGGTCGATCCGGCAAAGGCGGCCCGCTTCCGCGAACTCCAGGCGCGCCGCCTGGCCGGCGAGCCCATGGCGTATATCCTGGGCGTCCGCGAATTCATGGGCCGGGATTTTCACGTTTCGCCCGCCGTCCTCATACCCCGTCCCGAGACCGAATTGCTGGTGGAGGCCGGCTTGCGCCACCTCGAGGGGCTGAAGTCGCCGCGAGTGCTGGATCTGGGCACGGGGACCGGCGCCATCGCCATCTGCATCGCCCTGGACCGTCCCGATGCGCGGGTGGCGGGATCCGATTCAAGCGCCCAGGCGCTTGACGTGGCCAAACGCAATGCGCAAACCCTGGGCGCCGCGGTCGATTTTTTCCATGGCAGTTGGTACGATGCCCTGCCGGCCATTGGGGGCTTTGACCTGATCGTCTCGAATCCGCCGTATATTGCAGCGTCCGATCCGCACCTGAAGCAAGGCGATTTGCGTTTCGAGCCGGCTTCGGCGCTGACCGACCATGGCGATGGGCTGGCCGCCTTGCGCGAGATCGCGCAGGGAGCCGGGCAATGGCTGGCGCCGCAGGGCGCGCTGCTCATGGAGCATGGCTGGGACCAGGCGGCGGCGGTACGTGGAATAATGGAGTCGTCCGGCTTCGGCCGGGTGACCAGCCTGCCCGACCTGGCCGGCGTGGAAAGGGTGACAGGCGGTATCTATAATGAAGGATAGCCATCCAGGCTGTCCGCAACTTTTTTTCTGAAGACGAGAGCACCATGAGCGAAGTTCAAGATTTTATTCGTGAAACCGTCACGGCCAACCCCGTTGTGCTGTTTATGAAGGGCACGGCCCAGTTTCCTCAGTGCGGCTTCTCGGGCCGTGCCATACAAGTGTTGAAGGCATCGGGCGTGACCAAGCTGGTTACGGTCAATGTGCTGGACGACGACCTGGTGCGCCAGGGCATCAAGGACTACTCCAACTGGCCGACCATCCCGCAGCTGTACGTGTCGGGCGAATTCGTCGGCGGTTCCGACATCATTGCCGAAATGTATGAAAACGGCGAACTGGTCACCGTGCTGAAAGAGGCCGGGGCGCTTGCGTGATCCCGAAACGCCGGCTGGTCGTCGGGGTAACGGGCGCCACGGGCGCCATTTACGCCGTGCGCATGCTGCAGGCGCTGCAGGCTGTTCCCGATGTTGAAACGCACTTGGTGGTGTCCCCGCCGGGTGTGCTCAATATCAAGTACGAGCTGAACCAGACCCGCCAGGACGTCCATGCTTTGGCGGATCGGGTCTACAGCTTCCGCGACGTGGGCGCCACGCTGTCCAGCGGCGGCTTTGCCACCGCGGGCATGGTGGTGGTGCCGTGTTCCATGCGCACGCTGGCCGCCGTGGCCCACGGCCTGTCGGATAACCTGATCACCCGCGCGGCCGACGTCACGCTCAAGGAACGCCGGCGCCTGGTCATGATGGTGCGCGAGACGCCGCTGAATCTGGCGCACCTGCGCAATATGACGGCCGTGACCGAAATGGGCGGCGTCATCTTCCCGCCGCTGCCGGCCTTCTACCATCATCCCAAGACGCTGGATGATATGGTCGATCACACCGTGGCTCGCGTGCTCGAGCTGTTCGATATCCATGTTCCTGGGCCCCGGTGGGACGGCATTGCGCCTGAATCGGGGGGGAAGGCCGCCTCCGAATAGATGGAACCGCCAGGCCTACGGCCTGGCCGCTCCGGTCTGCCGCCTCAGTCAGTTGCCTTCGTCCAGGGCCGGCCGCATGGTCTGCCCGGGCGCGGGTGTCGTGCCCGCCGAATGCTTCAGGGCATCGACCCCCCTTACGTCCACCGGCGCGGCATAGCCCAGTTTGTCGCGTCCGAAATGCAGCACGGTTTGCGGGTACGGCAGCTCGATGCCCGCGGCGTCGAAGCGCTGCTTGACCAGCCGGTTGAAGCCGCGCTGTATGGCCCATTGGTTGCCGGGAGTGGTCTTGATCAGTACCCGTATGGTGAAGCCGCGCTCGGTCAGGCCGGTCACACCCGGTATGGAGATGTCTTCCAGCACTTCGCGCGACAGTTCCGGGTCCTGCATCAGATCCTTGAAGGCCAGCTCCAGCTGCGCAATGGCCTCGTCGACGTTCTCCCGGTGCGCGATGTTGTATTCGCCATAGTGGTAGCCGAAGTCGCGCGTGTGATTGGTCAGCTTGTCGATGGTCGAGAAGGGGATCAGGTGATAGCCCCCGTCCAGGGTGCGGATCACGACCGAGCGGATGGTTATCTTTTCCACCGTGCCGAAAATGCCGGCCAGCTCGACCACGTCGTTCTGGTTCATGCCGTTTTCAAGCTGGATGAACACGCCGGTAATCACGTCCTGGACCAGCTTCTGGGCGCCGAAGCCGATGGCCAGGCCGGCCACGCCCGCCCCGGCGATCAGCGGACCGATGTCGATGCCGATTTGCGACAGCACGATCAGCGCCGTCATGGTGGCGATGACCACCGCCGCCGCGTTGCGGAACAGCATGAGCAGTGTTTTCTCGCGCTCGCTGGGACGATGGATGCCGCCGGACAGGCTCAGGCGATGTTCGATGAGGCTGGCCAGCACGGTCCAGCTCAGCGCGGCCATGGCCAGAATGATCCCTACCCGGAAAACCAGCGCGACGGTGGCGCGGCCGTTGGCCGATTCCAGCCAGGCAAGCAGATCGAAGGCGCGCCAGGCATCCAGGACGACCAGCGACACCGTGATCAGGATCAACAGGCGCAGGGCTTTCAGGGTGGCGGGCACATAAGCGTTGATGCGGGATTCCAGCAGGGGCAGGGCGCGGCGCCAGTCGTCGGGCAACTGGATGCGGCGCGACAGCAGGGATGACAGTGTCGCCGCCAGGGCCAGTCCGATCACCACGGCGGCAACGGTTTGTATCGTGGCGCGCGTCATGAAAACCAAGGCCTGGTCCTGGTCCGCCTGGCTGACCGCCAGCAGCATCGTGAAATAGGCCAGCGCTATCAGGTGCCAGATCCGGCCCAGGACGCGAAGCAGGGTGCCGAATACGGCGGTGCTTGATTGTTCGGCCCGCCGCACCAATCCCGCCCGCACCGCATGGCGGTTCTTCCAGACCACGCGGACGCCATAGATGTAGACCCCCAGCATGATGATCAGGCCAAGCACCTTGGCGGCCGCGGGCAGGAAGACCGCTTCGGCGACCGGCACGGCCACCATCAGCCCGTAGCCGGTCAGGCCGATCAGCAGCGTAAGCCAATGGTTCCAGTAGGCGGCCGCCTCGGGCGACAGGGGCAGCAGCCGCAGCTGATCGTAGCGGGTGGCGAATACGCCTCGCGAGACCGCCTTGGCGATTTCGATCATGACAAAGGCGGTCAGGAATTGCAGTGCGAACAGGGTTTTGCCGCCGGTGCCGTCCGCCAGGATCGTGGACAAGACATAGCCGGCCAGCGCCGCCGACAGGCTGGCCGCCACATCGATCAGGAAGGCGGCAAGCACGCCAAGCAGCTTGCGGCTCAGTGTTAGCGAGGCATAGCGGTAGCGCTTGGCGGCCGGTCCCGGATCGGGCTGCGGGCCGACCTTTCCCTTGCTGTCGTCAAGGATCCAGGCATTCAGGCGGGCAAAGCCGAAGCCGGCCAGCACGCGAAAGGCGGCATAGGCCAGCAGCGTGCCCACTATGGTGAACAGCAGCACGCTCAGGGCCGGCAGGGATGCGCGCAGGCGGTTGCCGGGAACGGGTTCGCCGCTGAGGGCGGCGCGCACGGCCGTCATGGTCGCGGCCGTGTCGTGCAACAGGCCGGCCGTAAAGGTCTGCAGGTCTATGGCCAGGCGTTGCGACAGGGGCAGGCCGGCGGGATCCCGGCTGGGCTCGGCCCGGGTCGGCTGGGCGACGCCGGCCGCCGGGGCTTGTGCGCCTTCCGGCGCCAGGCTGCGCAGCTGTTCAATGAGCTTGTCGCGCGCCTTGTCGTTCTCGAGCAGGTCGGCCAGCGCGGCATAAGAGGGGGTGTTGTCCGCCGGCGCTGTGGCCGGGCCGGTCTGGGCGACGGCGCGGGTGGTGAACACCGCAGCGGCCAGCAAGATCAATACAGCGTAAAAAGAAGAGAAGAAAACGTGATGGATGAAAGAGTGTCTGTTTCTTGGCGCCACTAGGCAGACTCCTTGCAGGCAGTGGGCGGCGCGATGCCGCGCCTTACGGTTGGGGTATGGTCCAGATCGGGATGCAGGCCGATGGGCGGTTCAAGCGGTTCTTCATCGAAAGCCTTGTCGCCATTGTCGTCGGCGTGGCCCGTGGCGACAAGGCCCGCAAAGTCGAACAGGTCCTTGTCCATCAGGTGCGTGGGCACCACGCGCGACAGGGCGCCGAATACATTCCATGAGCGCCCCGGGAAGTGCTTGTCCCATTCGGCGATCATGCGGCCGACTTCCTTGCGCTTCAGGTTCTCCTGGGACCCGCACAGATTGCAGGGAATGATCGGAAATTGCTTCAGCTGGGCATAGGCGATCAGGTCTTTCTCGGGCACATAGGCCAGCGGGCGGATCACGATGTGCTTGCCGTCGTCGGACATGAGCTTGGGCGGCATGGCCTTCATGCGCCCGCCGTAGAACAGGTTCAGGAAAAAGGTGCCCAGGATGTCGTCGCGATGGTGGCCCAGCGCGATCTTGGTGGCGCCCAGCTCGCTGGCGACGCGATACAGAATGCCCCGGCGCAACCGGGAGCAGAGCGAGCACATGGTCTTGCCTTCCGGTATGACCCGGGTGACGATGGAATAGGTGTCCTGCGTCTCGATATGGAAGGGCACGTTCAGCGAGCGCAGGTAGTCGGGCAGCACGTGGTCGGGAAAGCCTGGCTGTTTCTGGTCCAGGTTGACCGCGACAATGTCGAAGTCGATGGGCGCGCGCGCTTTCAGCGTCAGCAGGATGTCCAGCATGCCATAGGAATCCTTGCCGCCCGACAGGCACACCATGACCTTGTCGCCATCCTCGATCATGTTGAAGTCGGTAATGGCCCGGCCCGTTTCGCGCACAAGGCGTTTGGCCAGCTTGTTCTCATTGACGCGCTGCTTCTGCGCGCGGCGGCTGTCCGGGTCGGGGTCGTGTTCCAGGGTTTCGGGGCGGATGGTGTCGGTTTGCATGGTAGGGGTAGACAGGTTCAGCGGCTGCGTTGCAGTTCGATGCCCACGGCGGCGCAATCGGAAAATGCCGATGGCTTGCTGATGCGGATGCGTGCGGACATCACTTCGGGGAACTCCCGCAGGATGCGGTCGATCACGCGCTCGCTGAGCGTTTCCAGCAAATTCACATGAGCCCGGGTGCATTCGTCCACGATGGCGCTGCGCAGCATGCGGTAGTCAAGGACGGTCGCAATATTCTGGTCGTGCACTTCCTGGGCAATGTCCACGTCGAACTCGGCATCGATGTGCAGCGGCTGGGTGGCCCGCAGTTCGTGTTCCAGGATGCCTATGCGCGCGTCCAGCGCCAGTTGATTAAAGAATATGCGTCGGGTGGGCATAATGATGGCCTTGTAGAATTGTTGGAATTGTAGTGCTTTAGCATGGCAGGTATGGAACTGATGACGAATTTCCCGAAACCGGTCCGCGCCGGCGGCCCGAACTACGACGCCGCGATCATCGGCGGGGGGCCGGCCGGCGCCTCCTGTGCCGTATGGCTGGCGCGGCTGGGGTTTTCGCCGGTGCTGCTCGAAGGCAGGGATGTGCTGGGCGGCCTGTGCCGCGTCAATCCCTTCCTGGACGAATGGAACGCCTCGCTGCCCGGCATGACCGGTGCGCAGGTGGCCGATAACCTGGCGCTCAGCCTGCGGCGTGCCGGCGTGCCCGTATACCTCTCCTGCACGGTTAAGCATGTCGAGGCGGCGGACGGAGGCTTTGCCTTGACCGGATCGGGCCTGGCCGAACCGCTGTGGGCGAGCCACCTTGTGCTGGCGACCGGTGTGCGGGCGCGTCCGCTGGCTCCCGGCATGGACGGCGTCCCGTCGGGGGATGCCGCCGCGGCGGCGGGACGGTGGACCGAAGGGGTGCTGACCGGTCCGGGCGAGCATGTCGTGGCGCAGGACTTCCGCGGCAAGCGGGTGGCGGTGCTGGGCGGCGGCGACAACGCCTTCGAGAACGCCCTGTATGCGCTGGAAAAAGGAGCAGCCAGTGTCCGGCTATATGCCCGCAATGTGCGGGCCCAGCAGCAATTCGTCAGCAAGCTGCCTGGGGACTGCGTCACCCTGGGGCCTTATTCGGTGGATGCGCGGGCGCGCACGGTCGACGGCCGGGACTACGACCTGATCATGGTGTTTTACGGATGGGAGCCTTGCGTGGACTTCGCCGATGCGCTGGGGCTGCAGCGCAGCGCCCAGGGCTTCATCGCGACCGACATGCGGACGGCGCAAACCGGATGCCCGGGCGTCTATGCCATAGGCGAAGTCGCGCAGCGCCAGCATCCCTGCGTGGTCACGGCCCTGGCCGACGGGGTGGCGGCGGCCAAGGCGATCCAGGCCAGGATAGAAGCCCGGGCCCGGTGACCTGGCCGCGCCTCATCCGGCCGCCGCCGGGCGCTCCAGCACGCATTCCGTAGCGCCCGGAGCATTCAGCACAAGCTGGAAGGCGCGCAGTTCGTCGCGCCGGAATACATGGACGGCCACGGTGTCGCCCGGCTGGTAGGCGGCCAGCAAGCGGTCCACTCCGGCGGCGCCGTTTACCTTCAGGCCGTCGATGGCCACCAGCGCGTCGCCGGCGGACAAGCCGCCGCGATGGGCGGAGCCGCCTTCGTAAACTGTGGCAATCTGTGTTTCGCCATGGCTGTCGCGCAGCCGCAGGTCCAGCGTCGGTCCGCCCGATGCCGGCTTCCAGTTCAAGGCAATGCCCAGCAGGGGCAGCAGGCTTTCCAGCGGCACGTCTTCCCGGCCGTAGGCATGCCGCTCGATGAAGTCCCGCGTATCCACGCCGGTCGCTTCCCGTATCAGGTCCGCCATCGCGTCTTCGGGCACGCCCGTTCCCGCTCCGGTATAGAAGTCGCGGCCGTAGCGTTCCCACATCAGCCGCATGACATCGTCCAGCGAACGCCTGCCGGCACTGGCATGGCGTATCGTGATGTCCAGGCCCAGAGCGACCAGCGAGCCCTTGGTGTAGTAGCTGACCAGCGCATTGGGCGAGTTCTCGTCCTGCTTGTAGTAGCGCGTCCAGGCGTCGAACGAGCTTTCCGCCACGCTTTGCTTGAATCGCCCGCCGGCACGCTGCACGCCGCTTATGGTCTTGGCCAGCATGCGCAGGTAGTCGGCCTCGTCGATGACGCCCGAGCGCAGCAGCATCAGATCGTCGTAATACGAAGTAAAGCCTTCGAATACCCAGAGCAGGCGGGTGTGGTTCTCGCGCCCCAGGTCATAAGGGGCAAACGCGGCCGGCTTGATGCGCTTTACGTTCCAGGTGTGGAAGTATTCATGGCTGACCAGGCCCAGGAAGGTCTGGTAGCCCTCGCCCGCATTGTCGCGGCCCAGCACGGGCAGGTCGCGGCGCGAGGTCATCAAGGCGGTCGATGCCCGGTGCTCCAGGCCTCCGTATCCGTCGCCCGTGACCATGGTCATGAAGACGTAGCGGCCGGCGCTGTCCAGGAAGGGCGCGCGCCGGGTCCGGGGCTCGAACAGGGCGATTTGCGCGGCGCATATCTTCTGCACGTCGGCGGCGATGCGCTTCAGGTCCAGATTGGGCGCCACGCCGGTAAACACCATTTCATGCTCGGCGCCATGCGCCTTGAAACGCACGACCTGCGGCGTGCCCATTTCAATCGGGTGGTCGATCAGCGCATCGTAATCGGGGGCGATATACATGCCGTAGCCATGGCGCCGGGCGCAGCGAGGGTGGCCGGCGGCTTCCGGAAGACTGGTGTACACCTTCCAGTTCCGGGCCTGCGGGGGAGGGCAGAGCTCCACATGGCAAGGCTCCTGGCTTCTTCCGTCGGGGCACAGGAAGATGCTGGTCCCGTTCAGGAAAGCATGTGTCTCGTCGACATGTGCGCCGCGCACGGACAGATCCCAGGCGTATACGGTGTAGTCGATGTCGAGTTCGGCCTTGCAGGGTTCGCACAGCCATGTGTGATTGGCGGTCTTCCTGATGCCGACCGGCTTGCCGCGGCTGGATGCCTGTATGGTTTCTATCTGCCGCGAGAAATCTCGAATAAGATAACTGCCTGGAATCCAGGCAGGCAGGGAAAAGGACTGCCCGCCGGGGTCGGGATTGCGCAGGGTCAGGCGGACCCGGACTCGGTGACCGGAAAGATCGAAAGGCGTTACGCTATAAAGTAAGGGTTCTTTTTTCATTCCACTATATTACTGTGCAACAAGGAGACGGCATGGAAGCCCCATTGGTTAAAGTAGAGGTTCATGGCCGCGTTGGCGTACTGACGCTGGACCGGCCCAAGGCATTGAACGCGCTCAGCAACGAAGTCATCGACCAGCTGGCTGAAGCCATGAGGGCATTCGATGCCGACGACGGCATCGGGGCCATCGTGCTGACCGGAAGCGAGAAGGCGTTTGCCGCCGGCGCGGACATCGGCGCCATGCAGGGCTGGTCCTACATGGACGTGTACAAGCAGGACTACCTGGGCGGCAACTGGGAGTCGCTCAAGCGCATACGCAAGCCCGTCATCGCGGCGGTGGCCGGCTATGCGCTGGGCGGCGGATGCGAATTGGCCATGCTGTGCGATTTCATCATCGCGGCCGAGAACGCACGCTTCGGCCAGCCCGAAATCAAGCTGGGCGTCATTCCGGGCTATGGCGGCACGCAGCGCCTGCCGCGCGCGGTCAGCAAGTCCAAGGCCATGGACCTGGTGCTGACCGCCCGCATGATGGATGCAAACGAGGCCGAACGCGCCGGACTGGTCTCGCGCGTGGTGCCGCTGGAGCGCCTGATGGACGAAGCCATGGAGGCGGCCACCATCATCGCCTCCATGTCGCTGCCGTCGGTCATCATGGCCAAGGAGTGCGTCAACATGGCTTACGAAGGTACGCTGAACGATACGCTGATGTTCGAGCGGCGCAATTTCCATGCCCTGTTCGCCACCGAAGACCAGAAGGAAGGCATGAAGGCCTTCGTCGAGAAGCGCAAGCCCGACTTCAAGCATAAATAGGGTGGCGGCGCTGCCGCGATCCTACAAAGCGACAGCCCCTGGCCGGATGTTCGGTCCAGCCAGGGGCTTTGTCGGGTGCTGCGGTCAGGTGCCGGTGCGCCTCAATACAGCCAGCGGGCCGGCACGGTGATCAATTGCGGCACAAAGACGAATGCCGTCAGCAACAGGATGAAGGCCAAAAGGAAGGGCCAGACGCCGACAATGACCTGGTCCAGGGTCTGCTTCGACACACCCGCCACCACGTTCAATACGGTGCCCACTGGCGGGGTCAGCAGCCCGATGGCATTGTTCATGATGAACATGACGCCGAAGTAGACGGGATCGATGCCCGCCGCAATGACGGTGGGCATCAGCACCGGCGTCATGATCATGATGGTCGGTATAAGGTCCAGGGCGGTGCCCACGACCACGATCAGCAGCATGATGATGAACATCAGCAGGATGGGGCTGTCCATGAATGGCGACAGCAGGTGGGTGACCTGGTCCGGAATTTCCGCGATGGTGATCAGCCATGCCGAAGCCAGCGAGCAAGCCATCAGGAAGAGCACGGCGCTGGAGGTCTTGGCGCTGTCGAGCATGGCCTTGTAAAGCGCGCTCAGCGTCAGTTCGCGGTGCACGAGCATGCCCGTGACCAGTGCGTAGATCACGGCCACGACCGCGGCTTCCGTAGGCGTGAAAAAGCCGAAACGCATGCCGCCGATGATGACGATGGGCAGCAGCAACGCCCAGATGCCGTCGGCCAGCGCGGCAAACAGCTCCGTCTTGCTGAATCGCCCCACGGTGACCGCTGTTTCTTTCTTGGCGCAAATGGCCCAGGTGACCGTCAGTACGACGGCCATCATCAGGCCGGGCGCGATCCCCGCCAGAAAGAGCTTGGTAATGGAAACTTGCGCGGTCACGCCGAAGATAATGACTGCAATGGATGGCGGGATCACGGGGGCGATGACGCCGCCCGACGCAATCAGGCCGGCGGCTCGTGGGACCCGGTAGCCGGCATCGCGCATCATGGGGATCAGCAATGCGGCAACGGCCGCGGAGTCGGCGACGGCGGAGCCCGACAGGCTGGCGATGAAGGTGGCGGCCAGAATGGCCACATAGCCCAGGCCGCCGCGCACGTGGCCCACCAGCGCGGTTGCGACGCGCACGATGCGGGACGACAGCCCACCGGCGCTCATCAGGGCGCCGGCTAGAATGAAGAAGGGCACGGCCATCAATGGAAAGTTGTTGACGCCTTCCAGCAGGCTTTGAGCCAGTATCTGGGAATCGAAATTGTCCAGATGCCACATAAGGGATACGCCGCATACCAGCAAGGCAAATGCGATAGGCATGCCCAGGGCCATGGCCCCCAGCAGCGAAAGGGTGAATACGAGGATTGTCATTCAGATTGTTTCCTACTCGCCAAGAGAAGAATCTTGGGGGACCAGCTCTTGGGCGCTCATGCGGCCGGTCAGTTGACGGTAAAGAGAATGCGCGAACATCAGGGCCATGCCCACGCTGCAGATCAGCAGCGACAGATAGACGATCCCCATGGGGATGCCGGTTACGGGAGCCCGGTTGTCCATGGCAATCCCCACCAGGCTCCAGGTTCCCTGCGCAAGCAGGACGCAACATGCCAGCGCGATGCCGTCGCTGAGGAAGCGGCAGATGCGCTGGCCGCGCACGCCCAGAAGCCTGACGACCAGATTCATGCCCAGGTGTGCGTTCTCGCGCATGACCACCAGGGCGCCGATCAGGGTCAGCCACATGAAGAGAAAGCGGGAAAGCTCTTCCGACGATACGAACCCGGAATTGAACGCATAGCGCAGCACGACGTTGCCGAACACCAGAACGATCATCAGGGTAAACAGCAAGACAAGAAAATACTCGGATAATTTGACGAAAAGCCGATTCAAGCTGGGTGCTCCTTGGTTGACTGTGGGATGTGCCGGTCTACAGCAAAATCCGGTAGAAGCGGGCGGCGTTGCCGGACCAGATGGCCGTCAGGGCCTCGGATGGCAGGCCGCGTGCGCCGAGCTGGATGGTGTCGATCAGCGTCGGAAAATCCACATTGAGACCCGAGACCGGCAGATTGCTGGCGAACATGCAGCGTTGCCAGCCGAAGATGTCTATGGTTTCACGCAGGAGCGAGGCATTTTCCTGGATGTTCCAGTCCGCATCGCGCAGGCCCAGCTCGGACAGCTTGACGTACACCTGATCGCACTTGGCCAGCGCGGCCATGCCGCGGCGCCAGTGATTCAGGCCCGCTACGCTGCGATCCCAGGGCAGGCCGATGTGGTTGAGCACGATGGGCGTGTCGGGAAACATCGCCGCGACCGTGGCGGCCTCTTCGAGATGCCAGAACGGCACCCGAAGATCCCACGACAAGCCGTGGCGGCCCAGTTCGGACAGGCCCCGCAGCCATTTGTCGTCCTGCATGGTGCCCGCCTGGCCGTGAATGCTGACGTCCGGACTGTGACTGGTGCGCGGCTTGCACCGTATTCCGCGCAGCAAGGGGTAGGCGGCGTGCCGGGCCAGGGCTTCCCCGACGTCGGGTGATCCGAAGTCGACGTAGGACACCACAGCGGCCGGAAAGCCGCTGTCCTTCGCATGCAGTTCATGCAGCCACCGAACTTCGTCTTCGGCTTCGTCGCGGGCCCGCTCCGCTTCGACGTGGACGGTGGCTTTTACCGGGTAGCCGGCGGTGCGCTGCTTGTAGACGTCGGGATCGAAATCCGAGCACATGGCGGAGTAATCGCCCAGGAAGAACTCATTGGGGTCGTACGCCTCTTGAAGCCAGGGGAAATGCCCCTCGTTCAAGTGCCAGAAGTGGTGGTGTGCATCGATGATGACGTCGGGGATGTTCGTGCTCATGGTTTGTGGCTGATAAGGATGTTATTGCTGCGCAGCAACGATCGCGTTCAAGATCTTGTCGCCCTGCTTTTTGGCAAACTCCGCATGGACGGGGCCTTTTGCGATTTTGCGTATGCTTTCGACATCCGGGTTTTCATTGACTTCGACCCCATGTTCCCTCAGCTCCTTCAATGCCGTTTCCTGGTGCTTGGCATTCAGGTCGCGTTCATGGTTGGCGGCAGTCAGGGCTTCTTCAAGCAGCATTTTCTGGTTCTCGGGCGAGAGCTTGTCGAACTTGCGCTTGTTCATGAAGAGCAGGGCGGCGGTATAGGCGTGACGGGTCATCGAAAGGTATTTTTGAACCTCATACATCTTCGAGGACAGGATCAGCGTGGCGGGATTCTCCTGGCCGTCCAGGGCGCCCGATTCCAGGGCCGTATATACCTCGGTGAACGCCATGGGTTGGGGATTCGCGCCCAGCAACTCGAAGGCTTTGATATGTGCCGGATTGGGAGTCGTACGGATCTTCAGGCCCGAGATGTCAGCTGCCGTTTGGATCGGATGCTTGTTGTTGGTGATGTTGCGGAAGCCGATGTCCCAGAAGGCCAGGCCCTTGAGCCCGTAATTGTCCAGGTCGTCCAGCAAGCCGCGGCCGATCGGGCCGTCCAGCACCTGAAAGGCATGCTTTTCATCGTTGAACAGATAGGGCAGGTCCAGCACGTTGAGATTGGGCGAAATGCCGGTCAGGAAGGGATTGCCCGTAACGCCGATATCGATGGTCCCGCTGCGTACACCGGTGACCAGTGTGTTGTCATTGCCCAGTGCGCCATTGGCGAATACGCGGATCTTGATTTTGCCGTTGCTGCGTTCTTCGACGCGTTTGGCGAACTCCTGGGCGGCCACGTGTTGCGAGTCGGTGGCTGGATGGGTGTGCCCGAAGCGGAAGGTGACGGGTTTTTCCTGGGCCATGGCGGCAGCGCTGCCCAAGGACGCGATCGCCAGCAATGCGGTTGCGAAATAGTGTTTGATCATGATTGTCTTGAGGAGGCTGAGGCCTCCAAACCTCCTTTGTTTGTGTATGGGCGGCAAATGCCCGGGGTGCCGCAGGCCAATCGCCGACGTGCCGCGGGCACGGGACGGGCATGGCAAGCAGGCTCGATGGCAGCCTTGCCGCATGACATGTATGCGTTTGGATATACACAGCGAGCCGTTCGAGGGTGACGTCAGGTCGTTGTGGGGCAGATCGCGCAGTTTGGGTGTCTCCGGGCGTCTGTTTTTATGTGCCGGGAGTGATAAAGTTCCGCTGGCACATTGTTGTCGGGCCAGTTTATCGTTCAGCTTTGTCGGGTCGCAAGGCAGAAATATTCACGCTATTGCATAGAAAAACTTGCGCTGGCCCGAATCCCCCGCCACGGCTTGGCTGCACGCGTTTTTTGCCATTGGCCGCCCAAAAAAAAGCCCCTGACAACTTGCTTACATATAAAAAATAAAGCTATACTCTATGAGTTTGACGCCACGTGGGTAATTCATCTTCGGGCAATGGTCTACGGACAGTGATCTACGGACGTCGGGCGGGGGATGGCATAGCAGGTTCGCCGGCCGCATGTTTGCAGTTACCGGGTATGCAACGAATCAAGACTATGAATCAAGATCAGGTGCAACTCGTGCTTACGGATCGGGATCGCGCAGCGATGAACCGGCGTGCAAGCGGTGGAATCGTCCGTACGCTTGCCGCGCAGGCGGTCATGCTGCTTGTGGCGGTGCTTGCGTCCTGGCTGGTTTCCGGCGCAGCGGCTGCGGTTTCCGCCCTGATTGGCGCCGCGGCCTATTTTGTACCCAATGCGTTGTTCGCTTTACGTTTGCTGCTGGGCCTTTGGGGTCCGGTAAAATCCAGCCCGCTTACTTTTTTTGTGGGCGAGGCCTTCAAGCTGGGGTCGGCCATTCTGGTAATGGGTCTGGCCGCATGGCTGGGGCGTAGCTGGCTGGTGTGGCCCGCCATGCTTTTTGGCCTGGTATGTGTTTTAAAAGGCTATGTGCTGTTGCTGGTGTTTCGCAGGCTGCCATAGTTTTTTTGTATGTTAATTTCATGGGCTTTGCACGCTCGTCAACAGGATAAGGGTTCAGATGGCTGCTAGTGATATTTCGCCACAGTCTGAGTATATTCAGCATCACTTGGTTCACCTGAATAACGTTGGTGCCAAGCAGTCGGCCATCGCCAACTTCAGCGTCGTCAACTACGATTCCCTCTTCTGGTCCATACTCATGGGCCTGGTGGTCGTCTTCATGTTGTGGCGCGCCGCCAAGCTGGCCAGCGCCGGCGTTCCGGGCCGCTTCCAGGCTTTCGTCGAAATGATGGTCGACATGGTCGAGGAACAGGCCAAGAGCATCATCCCCAGCGAGGTCTCGCGCCGTTTCGTCTCGCCCCTGGCCCTGACGGTGTTCCTGTGGATCATCCTCATGAACGTGCTCGATCTGGTGCCGGTCGATTTCCTTGCATGGGTCTTCAAGCTTACCGGTCTGGGCGCCGAGCACGGCGATCCGCTGTATTACCACCGCATTCTGCCCACGGCCGACCTGAACGTGCCCATGGGCATGTCGCTGGGCGTGCTGCTGCTCATGTTCTATTACGGTATCAAGATCAAGCACCCGGGCGGTTTCGTCAAGGAACTGTTCACCGCGCCCTTCCATGCGCACGGCCTTGCCGGCCTGGTTCTTGCTCCGTTCAATTTCCTCCTGAACTGCATCGAATACGCCGCCAAGTCGGTGTCCCTGGGCATGCGGCTGTTCGGCAACATGTTTGCCGGCGAACTCATTTTCATGCTGATCGCCCTGCTGGGCGGAGCATGGACCGGATTTAATGGCGCAAGCCTAGGCTTGGGTGTCGGGCATGTCCTGGCGGGGTCGGTGTGGGCAATCTTCCACATCCTGATCGTGCTGTTGCAGGCCTTTATCTTCATGATGCTGACCCTGGTGTATGTGGGGCAGGCTCACGAAGGCCATTAATAGTTTTCGGCTCGGGCCGTCAGGTCCGGCCGGGGTACAAGGCTTTTCTTGTAAAGCAGTTTTTTTGACTTTTTGATTACACGGTTATTAACCAAGGAGTTGTCATGACCAACGTTGCTTTCGTTGCTCTAGCTTGCGGTCTTATTATTGGTCTGGGCGCTATCGGTGCTTGCATTGGTATTGCTCTGATGGGTGGCAAATATCTGGAAGCTTCGGCTCGTCAGCCCGAACTGATGAACGCTTTGCAGACCAAAATGTTCCTGCTGGCCGGTCTTATCGATGCTGCGTTCCTGATCGGTGTTGGTATCGCCATGTTGTTCGCATTCGCCAACCCCTTCGTCGGGTAAGCAGTGCAGCCTGCCGCATGGCGGGTCAAGCAGCCGCAGTCGGCCGTATGGCGCCGGCCTGCGGCATGGACATTAGGTGTCATGCGGCCAGGCCGCCTGGCACGAGTGGTATTAAAGGGAAACGACCGTGAATTTAAACGCGACTCTCTTTTTTCAGATGATCGTGTTTTTCGTGCTGGGCTGGTTTACGATGAAATTCGTATGGCCGCCCCTCACGAAAGCAATGGATGACCGCCGTCAGAAAATCGCCGACGGCCTGGCGGCCGCCGACAAGGGCAAGGCCGACCTGGCCCAGGCCCAGGCGCGGATCAGCCTGATCGAGGCGTCTGCAAAAACGGAAAACCATGCTCGCATGGTCGAGGCCGAGAAACAGGCTGCGGCTCTTATCGACCAGGCTCGTCGCGAAGGCGAGGCCGAGAAAGCGCGTATCGTCGCACAAGCCCAGCAGGACGCGGCCCAAGAGGTTCAGCGTGCGCGCGAAAGCTTGCGTGCCGATGTCGCCGTTCTGGCGGTCAAGGGTGCAGAGCAGATTCTCAAACGAGAAGTTGACGCACAGGCACACGCCGAGCTGCTTAACCAGCTCAAGGCTCAACTTTAAACTCAGGGCAAGCCATGGCTGAACTATCGACTATCGCCAGACCCTACGCCGAGGCGCTGTTTGCGACGGCGCGCAACGACCAGGCTGGCCTGGCGTCGTGGTCGGATCTGGTGTCCGAGCTTGCCCAGGTGGCAAGCCAGGACGACGTGCGCGAGGCGCTGACCGACCCAAGGCTGAACACCGCTCAGCGCACCGAGCTGTTTACGGGTTTGATCAAATCCCCGCTTTCAGCGCAGGCAGGCAATTTCATCGAACTGCTCGTCAGCAACAACCGCATTCTGGTGTTGCCGCAAATCGCCGAGCAGTTCGAGCAGCTGAAGAACCAGCAGGAAGGTACGGCGTTGGCCCAGATCATCAGCGCCTATCCGCTGGCCGACGATCAGGTTCAGCAGCTCGTGTCCGGGCTGGAAAAAAAGTTTGGCCTCAAATTGAAGCCGGCTGTCACGGTGGATGCCGATCTTATCGGCGGCGTGCGCGTGATCGTTGGCGACCAAGTACTTGATACTTCTGTGCAGGCCCAGTTGGCCCGCATGCGCGACACTCTGGCCGCCTGACGCGCGCCAGATAACAGGATTCCAGGAGTCTGAACATGCAACTTAACCCGTCAGAGATCAGCGAACTGCTCAAGAGCCGCATTGAAGGCCTGGGCGCGTCCACCGACGTACGTACGCAGGGCACGGTCGTTTCCGTGACCGACGGTATTACCCGCATCCACGGCCTGTCCGATGTGATGCAAGGCGAAATGCTTGAATTCCCGAATAACGTGTTCGGACTTGCGCTCAACCTCGAGCGCGACTCCGTCGGCGCGGTTATTCTGGGCGACTACACCGGCGTTTCGGAAGGCGATCCGGTCAAGACCACCGGCCGCATTCTCGAAGTGCCCGTCGGTCCCGAGCTGCGCGGACGCGTGGTCGATGCGCTGGGTGCGCCCATCGACGGCAAGGGTCCCATCAATGCCAAGGCCACCGACATCATCGAAAAAGTGGCGCCCGGCGTCATTGCGCGTAAATCGGTGTCGCAGCCCCTGCAAACCGGCATCAAGGCCATCGACTCAATGGTCCCCATCGGCCGCGGCCAGCGCGAGCTGATCATCGGCGACCGCCAGACCGGCAAGACCGCCGTGGCCGTCGACACCATCATCAGCCAGAAGGGCAAGAACGTAACCTGCGTTTACGTCGCCATCGGCCAGAAGGCGTCCACGATCAACAACGTGGTCCGCAAGCTCGAAGAGCACGGCGCGCTTGAATACACCATCATCGTCGCCGCCGCCGCATCCGATTCCGCCGCCATGCAGTACCTGTCGGCCTACTCGGGCTGCACCATGGGCGAATACTTCCGCGATCGCGGCGAAGACGCCCTGATCATTTACGACGATCTCACCAAGCAGGCCTGGGCCTATCGCCAGGTTTCCCTGTTGCTGCGCCGCCCGCCCGGCCGCGAAGCCTACCCCGGCGACGTGTTCTACCTGCACTCGCGCCTGCTCGAACGCGCCGCCCGCGTGAACGAAGAGTACGTCGAGAAATTCACCAATGGCGAAATCAAGGGCAAGACCGGTTCGCTGACCGCGCTGCCCATCATCGAAACCCAGGCCGGCGACGTGTCCGCCTTCGTTCCGACCAACGTCATTTCGATTACCGACGGCCAGATCTTCCTGGAAACCGACTTGTTCAACGCCGGTGTCCGTCCCGCCATCAACGCCGGTATTTCGGTGTCGCGTGTCGGTGGCGCCGCACAGACCAAGGTCGTCAAGAAACTGTCGGGCGGTATCCGTACCGACTTGGCCCAGTATCGCGAATTGGCCGCCTTTGCCCAGTTTGCCTCTGACCTCGACGACGCAACGCGCCGTCAGCTGGAGCGCGGCAAGCGCGTCGTCGAACTGCTCAAGCAGCCGCAGTACCAGCCCTTGCAGGTCTGGGAACTGGCCGTGACCTTGTTCTCGGTCAACAACGGCTACCTGGACGACCTGGAAGTCGACCAGATCCTGGCATTCGAAAAAGCGCTCAAGGATCACCTGAAGTCCAAGCACGAAGGGGTGATCACGCGTATCGAAGAGACCAAAGAGCTGTCCAAGGACGACGAAGCGGAACTGGTTGCAGCCATACAAGAGTTCAAAAAGCACGGTGCTTTTTAAGTTTGACTGGCGAGGGTGATGAAGCGGCAGCTTCAGTATCCAAACGTACGGTGGGGCTGGCGCAAGCAGCCCCGCTATAACGCCCTTTCAGGAAAGAGCGATGGCCGGAATTAAGGAAATTCGAACCAAGATCAAGAGCGTGCAGAACACGCGCAAGATCACCAAAGCCATGGAGATGGTCGCGGCATCCAAAATGCGCAAGGCGCAGGACAGGATGCGTGCAGGCCGCCCCTATGCAACGAAGGTGCGCGAGATCGCCGCCAATCTGATGCAGGCGCATCCCGATTATTCGCATCCCTACATGATCGAACGCAGCAACGTGCGTGCGGTCGGCATTGTCGTCGTCTCGACCGACAAGGGCCTGTGCGGCGGCTTGAACACCAACATCATGCGTCTGGTGCTGGCTCGTCTCAAAGAGTTCGAGCAGAAGGGCATCAAGGTGCAGGCCACCGCCCTGGGCAACAAGGGTGCCGGCGTGTTGTCGCGCATCGGCGCCAACCTGGTTTCGCAGGAAGTCCAGCTGGGCGACAAGCCCAACCTCGAACGCCTCATCGGCGCCATCAAGGTCCAGATCGACGACTTCATCGATGGCAAGATCGATGCCATCTACCTGGCCACGAACCGCTTCGTGAACACCATGAAGCAGGATCCCAGCTTCATCCGCTTGCTGCCCTTGCCCAGCGGCCTGGCCGATCCGTTCCAGGCTGGCGACAGCACGGAAGGCCAGGATGCGCCCAAGTCGAACTATGGCTGGGACTACATCTACGAGCCCGATTCCAAGACCGTCATCGACGAACTCTTGATGCGCTATGTGGAAGGCCTGGTGTATCAGGCGGTGGCGGAAAACATGGCGTCCGAGCAGTCCGCCCGGATGGTCGCCATGAAAGCGGCATCCGACAACGCCAAGAAAGTCATCGGCGACCTTGAGCTGGTCTACAACAAGACCCGCCAAGCCGCCATTACCAAAGAAATTTCAGAAATCGTGGGGGGCGCTGCCGCTGTTTAAGGTTTAACAGAAAGGCATCCCGTCAAAGATATTTAGCAAGGACTAAACATGAGCAACGGTACCATCGTTCAGTGCATCGGCGCCGTGGTGGATATTCAGTTCCCCCGCGACCGCATTCCAAAAATCTACGACGCGCTCAAGCTCGTCGACACCAGCTCGGACTTCGCCGAAGCCGGACTCACCTTCGAAGTGCAGCAGCAGCTGGGCGACGGCGTGGTGCGCACCATTGCCATGGGTTCCTCCGACGGCCTGCGCCGCGGCATGGAAGTGGCCAACTCGGGCGCGCCCATCTCGGTGCCCGTCGGTGAAGGCACACTGGGACGCATCATGGACGTACTCGGTCGCCCCATCGACGAGCGCGGTCCCATCCAGAGCGAAGAAGTGCGCGCCATCCACCAGGACGCGCCCAAGTTCGACGAGCTCTCGCCTTCGGTCGAACTGCTGGAAACCGGCATCAAGGTTATCGACCTGGTCTGCCCGTTTGCCAAAGGCGGCAAGGTTGGCCTGTTCGGCGGCGCCGGCGTGGGCAAGACCGTGAACATGCTGGAACTGATCAACAACATCGCCAAGGCGCACAGCGGCTTGTCCGTGTTTGCCGGCGTGGGTGAGCGTACTCGCGAAGGCAACGACTTCTACCATGAAATGGCTGAAGCCGGCGTCATCCAGATGGACAACCTGAAAGAGTCCAAAGTGGCCATGGTGTTCGGTCAGATGAACGAGCCTCCCGGCAACCGTCTGCGCGTGGCATTGTCCGGCCTGACCATGGCCGAGAAATTCCGCGACGAAGGCCGCGACATCCTGTTCTTCGTCGACAACATTTATCGCTACACCCTGGCCGGTACGGAAGTTTCGGCTTTGCTGGGTCGTATGCCTTCCGCCGTGGGTTATCAGCCTACGCTGGCCGAAGAAATGGGCAAGCTGCAAGAGCGCATTACCTCGACCAAGACCGGTTCCATCACGTCCATCCAGGCCGTTTACGTTCCTGCCGATGACTTGACCGATCCTTCGCCCGCCACGACTTTCCAGCACTTGGACTCCACCGTGGTGTTGTCGCGTGACATCGCCGCCCTGGGTATTTATCCCGCCGTCGATCCGCTCGACTCCACCAGCCGCCAGCTCGACCCGCAAGTCGTGGGCGAAGAGCACTATGCCGTGGCCCGTGGTGTGCAGCAAACGCTGCAGCGCTACAAGGAATTGCGCGACATCATCGCCATTCTGGGCATGGACGAGCTCTCTCCCGAAGACAAGCAGGCCGTTGCCCGCGCCCGCAAGATCCAGCGCTTCCTGTCGCAGCCCTTCCACGTGGCCGAAGTCTTTACCGGCTCGCCCGGCAAGTACGTGCCCTTGACTGAAACCCTGCGCGGCTTCAAGATGATCGTCGAAGGCGAATGCGATGCCTTGCCCGAGCAGGCCTTCTACATGGTCGGCTCCATCGATGAAGCCTTCGAAAAAGCCAAGAAAATCCAATAAGGAACCAACATGGCCAACTTGCATGTTGACGTCGTCAGCGCGGAAGAATCGATCTTTGCCGGTGAGGCAAAGTTCGTGACCCTGCCTGGCGAGTCGGGCGAGCTGGGCATATTGCCCGGCCACACGCCGCTTATTTCGCGCATCCGGCCCGGGACCGTCAAGGTCGTCCTGGCTGACGATTCCGAGGTCAGCATTTTCGTTGCCGGCGGCATACTCGAAGTCCAGCCTGGCGCGGTCACGGTATTGTCCGATACCGCCATCCGTGCCGAGGACCTCGACGAGGCCAAGGCCCTCGAGGCGCGCAAGCAAGCCGAAGAGGCCTTGCGCAATACCAAGGACAAGGCCGATATCGCCGTGGTCGAAGCCGAACTCGCGATGCTGGCGGCCCAGGCCGCCGCTGCGCGCAAGCTCAGCCAGACGCGCCGGTCGCACTGACATCAGGCCGGCTCCGGCCGGTCTCGCCCCAAGGGTGCCCTTTTGTGGGCACCCTTTTTATTGTCCGCCGCATGGCTTGGGCGCCTAGGTAATTTCCGAGTTAAGAGAACTCCGGATTGTTGCCGTTCCGGCGTCTCACTACTCTTGCGCTATCTGTCCGATAACCTGGAGCACACCATGAGAGAACGTTTGGATTGCGCCATCCTGCGCACGGAATGCAGCGACGAATGGGTAGCGCCGTGGCTGGGGTCCCATGCCGGCGGCAGACTGCACTTGCAGGCACTGGGCGACTGCAGCGCCGATGTAGGCGCGCCCGGCTCCGCGCGGGCGCTTGCCGATCTGTCCATGCGCTTACGGCGTTTCGACGCCTGCCTGATTCCCGTGACCGAATCCAGCCTGCCCTGGGTGCGCACCACGCTTTCCACCGCCGGGGGCATTGTCCAGACTCCGCTCATGGCCTTGGTCCGGGGGCTGAAGGCTGCCGCCCTGAACGACCTCTACTCCCTGGGGCTGGCCGACTTCATGCGTGAACCGGTGTGTATCGAAGAACTTCGCGCCCGCATCGAGCGGCTGCTCGACACCCGGCGCTACTTCAGCTCGCAGCCGGCCGGGGCAAGAGCCTTGTCCGAAAGCGAAGCCGGCTATGGAATCGTCGCGGGCGGCGTGGTCAGGTCGGGGCAGGACGCCTTGTGCGACACCATACTCCAGCGCAGCGGCATGGAGCTCGAAGCGTTTGCCATTGCGTCGGCTTCCCGCTGCGCCACGTCGCGCGAATCCTTCCGGGCGGCCAAAAGCCAGGTCATCGAGCGTTTCGAACGCGCCTACATCACCGCGGCGCTGGGGCGCCATTCCGGCAATATCGCCATGGCCGCCAGGGCGGCCCAGAAGCACCGGCGCGCTTTCTGGGCGCTCATGCGCAAGCACGAAATCGATGCGGCTCCCTTCCGCCGCGAACCGACCCCCTCTCACCCCAGAGACGGGTAAAATCAATAGTCTTGAATAAGGATAGACGTGACTGCACCCACTTTAAAGAACGATGTCTTCTTGCGCGCCCTCATGCGCGAGCCGGTTCCCTACACGCCCATCTGGCTGATGCGTCAGGCGGGCCGCTATCTGCCCGAATACAACGAAACCCGGGCGCGCGCCGGCTCATTCATGGGGCTGGCGAAAAATCGCGAGTACGCTTGTGAAGTCACGCTGCAGCCCTTGCTGCGCTTCGATCTGGATGCCGCCATTCTGTTTTCCGACATTCTGACCGTTCCCGACGCCATGGGGCTGGGCCTGGACTTCCTGGCCGGTGAAGGCCCGAAGTTCGCGCATCCCCTGCGCAACGAGGACGACATCAGGAAGCTGACGGTGCCCGATCTCTCCCGCTTGCAGTATGTCTTTGACGCCGTATCGCTCATCCGCAAGGAGCTCGACGGCAAAGTACCCCTGATCGGTTTCGCCGGTAGTCCCTGGACGGTGGGATGCTACATGGTCGAAGGGCAGGGGTCCAGCGATTACCGTCTGATCAAGACCATGCTCTACAGCCGGCCCGACCTGCTGCACCACATTCTTGAGATCAACGCGCAAACGACCCGGAATTACCTGAATGCGCAGATCCAGGCCGGCGCGCAAGCCGTCATGATCTTCGACAGTTGGGGAGGCGTGCTGTCCGACGGCCTGTTCCAGGAGTTTTCCCTGGCCTATACGCAAAAAGTGGTTCAAGGCCTGATCCGGCATCACGAAGGGCGAGCCGTGCCGGCCATCGTATTCACCAAGGGCGGCGCGCAATGGATGGAAGGCATCGCCGCCAGCGGTTGCGACGCCATCGGGCTGGATTGGACGGCCAACCTTGCCCAGGCCCGGCAGCGCCTGGGCGATTCTGTTGCACTGCAAGGCAACCTGGACCCCATGGCCTTGTTCGGCGGCGAAGCCGCCATCCGTGCCCAGGCCCGCAAGGTCATCGACGATTACGGGATGGTCGGAAAGGGCGGCCACGTCTTCAATCTGGGTCATGGAATTTCGCGTTTCACTCCCCCGGCAGCCGTCCAGGCCCTGGTCGACGAGGTTCATACCTACAGCCGTTCCAAGCACTAAATCTGCTTGCAGACAATGGGTAAAACCCTTATTTTTCCTGCCCGAGCATACAGGTTGTTCACAGTTTACGATGCTGTGCAACATGGCCCTTGGGCAGGCTTTCAGACGCCTGTGTTTTAGAAGCAAGCTATTGTTTTAAATAGAATATTATCTTTGTGTGCCACCCGGTTCCAAGAATTTTCTGTTCCGGCCGTTGACTTTTTGAAAGTTGTCATCCGCATTTTCCCCAAAGTTATCCACAGCCTGCTTGGCGGGATATCGAAATCTCGCGGCGACAGGTATTTAAGACGCTAAACAAGAATTCACTTTAAGTACTGATGCCTACATCCAGCCCATCTGAACCCCTGACCTCGCCGTCCGCCGACATCGGCGACCGGCCGGCGTTCTGGATCCAGGTGGCGCTGGATGTTCCCTTGCAAGGGGTATTCGACTATCGGGCCGGCGCGCAGGTCGCTGTGGGCACCCGGGTCATCGTGCCGTTCGGACGTCGCAAGCTGGTGGGGGTGGTGGTGGGACTGCCGCCCCAGCCCGCATTCGATCCCGCTCAGGTCAAGGAGATCGACCAGCTACTGGACGATACGCCGCCTTTGCCCGCCGATTGGCTGCGCCTGGCGTCCTTCGCCGCGCAGTATTACCAGCGTCCCCTGGGCGAAGTCATACTGCCCGCATTGCCGCCGAGCTTGCGCAAGGTTGCCGCCTACCAGGGAAAGCGCTCCGCCGGCGGCCCGGTCCAGCGGCTCGACCGCCGCAAGCCCGCGCCGGCGGCCGCCGTGGCGGCTGATCGGGCCCCTGAGCTGAACGCCGAACAGGCCGCCGCCGCCCAGGCGATTGCGGCGCTGCATACCCACAAGACCGTGCTCCTGCACGGCGTGACCGGCAGCGGGAAAACCGAGGTCTACCTGCATGCCATCCAGGCGGTGCTCGGGCGCGGGCGGCGGGTTCTGTTCATGGTGCCCGAGATCAACCTGACCCCGCAGCTTGAGCAATCCCTAAGGGCCAGGCTGGCCGGCCTGGCGGGGGCCGATGCGCTGGCCGTGATGCATAGCGGCCTTGCCGACGGCGAGCGCCTGCAGGCCTGGTTGCGCATACAGCGCGGGCAGGCCCGGGTGTTGCTGGGCACCCGCCTGTCCATTTTTGCTCCCGTACCCGATCTGGGCTTGATCATTGTCGACGAGGAGCACGACACATCCTATAAGCAGCAGGATGGCTTGCGCTATTCGGCCCGCGACCTGGCCGTCTGGCGCGGCCGCGACCTGGATATTCCCGTGGTCCTGGGTTCGGCCACGCCCTCGCTCGAAAGCTGGAAGCACGCCGACAAAGGCCACTACCTGCGCCATACCCTGGCGCAACGCGCACGCGACGTGGAACTGCCCTCGGTACGTCTGGTCGATACCCGCCGCCTCGCGATGCAGCAGGGATTTTCGCCTCAGCTGATCGAAGCCCTGGGTCAACGGCTGGACAGCGGGCAGCAATCGCTGATCTTCCTGAACCGGCGCGGCTATGCCCCCGTCCTGAATTGCGCCTCATGCGGCTGGGTAAGCCAGTGCCCCCGCTGCACCGCCTATACGGTCTTGCATCGCGGCTCGGGCCGGCGCAATTATCTTCAATGCCATCATTGCGGCCATCAGGCACGCGTGCCGCATGCCTGCCCCGACTGCGGCGACCAGGACTTGAAGCCCATGGGCCGCGGCACGCAGCGCATCGAGGAGCACCTGGCCGAGCTTTTCCCCCAGGCGCGCATCGCGCGCATCGATGCCGACAGCACCCGGCTGAAGGGCAGCGCGGCCGCCTTGTTCGCCAAGGTCCACGCGGGCGAAGTCGATCTGCTGGTGGGCACCCAAATGGTCGCGAAGGGACACGACTTCACGAATCTGGGCCTGGTGGGCGTGCTGAATGCCGACGCCATGCTTTTTGCGCAGGATTTCCGGGCGCCGGAAAGGCTGTTCGCCCAACTGATGCAGGTGGCCGGGCGGGCCGGCCGCCATGTAAAGGGCGGCGAGGTCATCATCCAGACCGATTATCCCGAACAGGCTGTGTACCAGGCCCTGATACGGCACGACTATCAGGGCTTTGCCCGTTATGCCCTGGATGAGCGCGAAGCCATCGGGCTGCCGCCCTACGCCCACCAGGCTTTGCTGACCTCGGAGTCCCGGAAGCTGGCGGACGCGCTGGAATTCCTGGCGCGCGCCCGCGCCTTGCCGCAGGAAGACGCCGCCGGCTATCCCACGGCGCCCTCCCTTACGCTTTACGATCCGGTACCACTGCGTGTTGTCCGGGTGGCCAATGTGGAGCGCGCCCAACTGCTGGTGGAAAGCGCCAACCGGCCGGCTTTGCAGGCGTTTCTGTCGACGTGGGCTCCCGCGGTGGCCGACCTGGCGCGCGCGCACCGCGTGCGCTGCAATCTTGAAGTCGATCCGCTGGAAATATAGGAAGGCCGCCATTGAACACCTCGCGAGGCCACACCGTTGCTCCCGACCTGAATGCCGCGCAGCGCCAGGCGGTGCTGTACCTGGACGGGCCCTGCCTGGTCCTGGCCGGCGCGGGCAGCGGCAAGACACGCGTGATCACCCAGAAGATCGCCTATCTGCTGCGCGAATGCGGCTACCAGGCCAGGCAGGTGGTGGCGCTTACCTTCACCAACAAGGCCGCGCGCGAAATGAGCGAACGGGTCAAGCTGCTGGTCGATTCCAAGCTGGCGAAGGGGCTGACGGTCAGCACCTTTCACTCTCTGGGCTTGCGTTTTTTGCGTGAAGAAGCGGCCCATGCCGGGCTCAAGCCCAGTTTTTCGATTCTGGATTCCAACGATGCCCTGGCCATCATCCAGGAGCTTCTGGCCACGACCGACAAGGCCCGGCTGCGCGCCGTCCAGCAGAACATCTCCTTGTGGAAGAACGCGCTCATGGATCCCGACGCGGCGGAGCGCAGCGCATCGTCGCCCAGCGAAGTGGAGGCGGCCAAAGTCTATCGCAGCTACAGCGCGACCCTGGCGGCCTATCAGTCGGTCGATTTCGACGACCTGATCCGTTTGCCGGCCATGCTGCTGGAGCGCAACGAAGAGGTCAGGCGGCGCTGGCAGGCTCGTGTGCATTACCTGCTGGTGGACGAATACCAGGACACCAACGTCTGCCAGTACCGGCTGGTGCAGTGGCTGACCGGGCAGCGCGCCATGTTCACGGCGGTGGGCGACGACGATCAGGCCATTTATGCCTGGCGCGGCGCAACGGTCGAGAACCTGGCCAACCTGACGACCGACTACCCGGGCTTGCAGGTGATCAAGCTGGAGCAAAATTACCGGTCGGTGCAAAGAATATTGTCCGCGGCGAATCAGGTCATCAGCAAGAATCCCAACCTGTTCGGCAAGAAGCTGTGGTCCGACCTGGGGGTGGGCGAAGCCATACAGGTCACGCCCATGGACGACGAGGAGGTCGAGGCCGAAGCGGTGGCGGTGCGTCTGTCGGCCGCCCGCTTCGAGCGGCAGGCCGAATGGCGCGACTTCGCCGTCCTGTACCGCAGCAATCACCAGGCGCGCATCCTGGAGCAGGCCTTGCGCAACCTGCGTATTCCCTACACGATATCCGGCGGCCAGAGCTTCTTCGAGAAAGCCGAAATACGCGATATCCTGGCGTATCTTCGCCTCATTGCCAACGATAACGACGACCCGGCCTTTATCCGCGCGGCCACGACGCCGCGGCGCGGAATAGGGCAGGCCACTTTGCAGGCCCTGGGGCAGTTCGCCGCCGAGCGGCAGCTATCCCTGTTCGAGGCGGTTTTCGAGATCGACGCGGCGGAGAAGCTGGCCGGCAAGCAGCTGGAGCCCTTGCTTGTGTTTGCCGAATTCATACAGCGCGTACAGGCACGCGCCGGGCGCAAGGCGGGGGCGGTGCTGCTGCGTCCCGCCCAGGCCAGCCTGATCGCCGGAGGCTCCGACGACTCCGGTGCGACCGGCGTGGACGGTGCGGTCCAGGATTCCGCCGGCGCCATCCTGGACGATTTGCTGAACACCATCCAGTACGAACGCTATCTGTACGACACGCTCGAAGAGCGTCCGGCCCAGAATCGCTGGCAGAATGTGCTGGAATTTGTCGGCTGGCTGAAGCGCAAGGCCGATGAAGACGATATGGGCCTGCTGGAGCTGGTCCAGCACGTCGCCCTGGTGACCATGCTGGAACGGGGCGACGACGACGAGCCCGATGCGGTGAAGCTGTCGACCCTGCACGCCTCAAAAGGCCTGGAGTATCCCCACGTCTATCTGGTGGGGGTCGAAGAGGGCTTGCTGCCCCATCTGGGCCGCGAAGAGGAAGATCTGGACCCGGCGACGGCGGCCGAGGCGCTGGTCTTGCGTGTGCAGGAAGAGCGCCGCCTGATGTATGTGGGCATTACGCGCGCCCAGCGCAGCCTGCACCTGACCTGGTGCAAGAAGCGCCGCCGCGCCCGCGAATATGTCGTACGCGAGCGCTCGCGCTTCATCGAGGAAATGGGATTGGGCGACGCTGCCGTGACGGAAGATCCCGCCACTCAGGCCTTGAGCCCCAAAGAGCGGCTGGACATGTTGAAGGCCATGCTGAACAAGTCCTGACCAGGACTCGGTCGCCCAAAAAACAAAAGCCTACCCAGATGGGCAGGCTTTTCGCCTACAGCGCCAGGATCAGCGCTCGATCGAGATTCCTGGGTTTACCACTGCGCCCGGGAAAAACGAGCATCTTTGGCACGGGCCTCGTCCATGGCCTGTGTAACAGCGATCATGTAGTTGGACATGGCTATTACAAACTTCTTCACGGACGCCAGCGCCTTCTTGCCCGCGGTAACGATCGAAATAGACTCTCCATCAGTCAATGCTTTGCGCATCAAGTCGCGCTCGAGAGAGTCACTCAAACGGCTGTACTGGTTGAAAGAAAGATCCGACATAATTACCTCACCTATTCAGGTTGTGTGCTGACAGAACAGAATGTTATGTGCTGACAGAAGTAATTATAGGGTTAACCCTAGGTAAAAGCTAGGGGTAAACCCTAATTTATCGGGAAGTGTGGTTTATAGGTATCACTTGGGAGCGAAAGTCCCGGATTTCAGACATTTTCCTTGTCCTTGAGCGGAGCCGACCCATCCGGCGCCTACTTTCTTTTGTCGAAAAACCGCTGGAAGGCTGCTTGAGCCTCGTCCGAGCGCAGCCTTTCCGCAAAGAGGTCTCTTTCCGCATCAAAGGCCTGTTCAAGCGCGATCCGGCCCGCCCGGCGCAGCAGCCGCTTGGAACCGCGCAAGGCCTGTCCCGGCTGGGTGGCCAATTCCTCGGCGGTTTGCCGGGCGCGCTCCAGCGCCTGTCCCGGCGGCGTCACGGCGGTAATGAAGCCGCTGTCGCAGGCCTGGCCGGCGGTAAACGGCTTGCCCAGCAACAGCCATTCCGCCGTCCGGCGCGGGCCGGCCATCTGCGCCATCAACAAGCTGGAGCCGCCTTCCGGGCAAAGGCCCAGCGAAACGAAGGGCAGGCTGAACAGGGCGTCCTGTGCGGCATAGACAAAGTCGCAATGCTGGAGCAGTGTCACCCCCACGCCGACGGCCCGGCCTTCCACCGCCGCGATGACGGGCACGTCGATGCCGGCCAGCCGGCGCAGAAAGGCAAGGGCGGGGCTGTCCCCATCGCCGCGCGGGGACTGGAATTCGGACAAGTCGTTGCCGGCCGTGAAATGGCCGTCCGAGCCGGTCAGGATGACCGCATTGCAGTCCGGATCCTTCTGCGCCGCCTGCAACGCCAGATCGAGATCCGCATACATGGCATTGGTGAGCGCGTTGCGCCGCTCGGGGCGATCGATGACCAGCGTGACGCAGGCGGGGCCGGGAATGACGCGGATCATGCCTGGCCGCCCTGGAAACGGTCGTCCAGCTGGGCGTGGGCCTGGCGGTACTCGGCCTTGAGGTTTTCCACGATTTCCTGCACGGGAAGGATGCTGTCTATGCTGCCCACGCCGTGGCCCGCGCCCCAGATGTCGCGCCAAGGCTTGCTGCGGCTGGTGCCGAAATTGGTGTGCTCGGCGCCAGGAGCCGGCAGGTTGTCGGGATCCAGCCCCGCCGCGGCAATGCTGGGCTTCAGGTAATTGCCGGGAATCCCGGTAAAGAAGGGCGTGTAGACGATGTCGTTGGCCTGCGACTGGACCAGCATCTGCTTGTAGGCCTCGTCGGCCCGGGCTTCATGGCTGGCGATCAAACGTGTTCCCATATAGGCGAAGTCGGCGCCCATGGCTCGCGCAGCCAGGATGTCCTGTCCGCGCGCGATGGATCCCGACAGGGCGATGGGGCCGTCGTATATTTTCCGCACCTCCGCCAGCAGGGCGAAGGGGCTGAGCGTGCCCGCGTGGCCGCCGGCCCCGGAACACACCAGGATGAGCCCGTCCACGCCGGCATCCAATGCCTTGCGGGCGTGGCGCAGGGTCGTCACGTCATGGAAAACCTTGCCGCCCCAGCCGTGCACGGTATCGACCACGTCACCGGGCGCGCGCAGGCTGGTAATGATAAGCGGTACTTTGTGATGCGCGCATACGTCCAGGTCCTGGGCCAGCCTGTCGTTGGACTTGTGAATGATGTGGTTGATGGCATAGGGCGCGATGGCCCGTTGCGGGTCTTGCGCCTTCAACCGGGCCAGCGCGGTTTCTATCTGCGTAAGCCACTCGGTCAGGACGCCCTGGGGGCGGGCGTTCAGCGCCGGCATGGACCCGATGATGCCGCTGGCGCACTGCGCGATGACGAGTTCAGGCCCCGAAACGATGAACATGGGCGCCGAGATGACGGGTAGCGCAAGATGGCGGTAAAGCTCCTGAACCGTGCTGCGTGGCATGCTGGGTATCTCCTTGGTATGGTCGCCTGTCGGCGTATTGTCCAGTCGTATTCTAGGGCCAAATCACGCTGCGGCCGGGCGTGTGCCCGATGGGCTTGAAACATGTCCGCGCCAGATGAGGCAAAATACCAGTTTTACTTTTCGAGCACGCAGTCGCCATGTCTTTACGTCCAGCACCATTGACCGGAATCCGGGTTCTCGATTTGACGCGTGTGCTGGCAGGGCCCTGGTGCACCCAGAACCTGGCCGACCTGGGCGCCGAGGTCATCAAGATAGAACGCCCGGGCGCGGGCGACGACACCCGCGGCTGGGGGCCGCCCTATATCAAGGACGCTCAGGGCCGCGATACCACCGAAGCCGCCTACTATGCGTCGGCAAACCGCAACAAGCAATCGGTGGCGCTGGACATCTCCAGCAAGCGCGGGGCTGAACTGGTGCGCGATCTGGCCCGGCAGTGCGATATTCTCGTCGAGAACTTCAAGGTCGGCGGCTTGCGCAAGTACGGCCTGGATTACGAAAGCATCAAGGCGATCAATCCGGCGCTGATCTATTGCTCGATCACCGGTTTCGGCCAGACCGGCCCTTATGCCAGCCGCCCGGGCTACGACTTCATGATCCAGGGCATGGGCGGGTTGATGAGCATCACCGGCGAACGCGACGACCTGCCCGGCGGCGGCCCCCAGAAAGCGGGCGTGGCCGTGGCCGACCTGATGACGGGCATGTATTCGACCGTCGGGATACTGGCCGCGCTGCATGAGCGCAGCCGCAGCGGCCTGGGCCAGCACATCGACATGGCGCTCCTCGATTGCCAGGTCGCCATGCTGGCGAATCAGAACCTGAACTACATGACCACCGGTACCGCGCCCAAGAGGGCCGGCAATGCGCATCAGAACCTGGTTCCGTATCAGGTGTTCGCCGCCGCCGACGGCCACCTGATCGTCGCCGTGGGCAACGATACGCAGTTTCAGGCCTATTGCCGGGTCATCGACCGGCCGGGGCTGTCCGATGACCCCCGGTTCAGGACCAACTCGAACCGCGTCATCAATCGCGAGGTGCTGGTGCCCATGCTGGCCGAGGCGATGAAGGCCCAGGCGCGCGATCATTGGCTGCAAGCCCTGGAGAGCGCGGGTGTGCCGGCCGGGCCCATCAACACGATAGACCAGGTATACGACAACCCGCAGGTGCGTGCGCGCGACATGATGCGGACATTGCCTCACGCGGCCGCGGGACAGGCGCCCGTGGGCGCCAGCCCCTTAAGGTTTTCCGACAGTCCGGTCAATTATCGGCATGCGGCTCCGCTGCTGGGCGAACACACCGAAAAGGTGCTGCGCGAACGGCTGGGGCTTTCGGATGAAGAAATCCGCGAAGTGACCTCTTAAGTGGCCTTTTAAGCGAATCCGCGCGGCGCGCAATAAAGAATCAGGAGCAGACGAAATGAAAAGCATCAAGACGGTAGGCATAGTGGGCGCGGGCGCGATGGGGCGCGGAATTGCGCAGATCGCGGCGCAGGCGGGCCTGGATGTGCTGTTGTTCGACCTGAACCTCCAGGCGATCGAGGCCGCCAGGGAAAATCTGCGGCAAATGTGGGGCAAGCTGGTCGCCAAGGGAAAGCTGTCGGAACAGCTGGCGGCGGAATCGCTGGCCCGCATTGCAGCCTGCAACGATCTGCCGGCCATGGCCGGCGCTGACCTGGTCATCGAAGCCGTTGTCGAGCGACTGGACGTGAAGTGCGATCTCTTCCGGCAGTTGGAAGGCATTGTCGCGCCCGACTGCATCCTGGCATCGAATACCTCGTCCTTGTCCATTACCGCGATTGCACAGGCCTGCGAGCGCCCGCAGCGCGTCCTGGGCTACCATTTTTTCAACCCCGTGCCGCTGATGAAGGTGGTCGAGGTCATCGATGGCTTGCGCAGCGACCCTCGGGCCGGCGACGCACTGATGGACCTGGCGCGCCTGATGGGCCATACGCCTGTGCGGGCGAAGGACATGCCGGGATTCATCGTGAACCATGCCGGGCGCGGCATGAATATCGAAGGTCTGAAGACGGCCCAGGAGTCGGTCGCCCCGTACTACCAGGTCGACGCGATCATGCGTGAGCAGGCGGGTTTCCGCATGGGGCCCTTTGAGCTCATGGACCTGACGGCGCTGGACGTGTCCCACCCGGTGATGGAATCCATCTACCGGCAGTTCTACGACGAGCCGCGTTTTCGGCCGTCGCCGATCGCGGCGGTGCGCACGGCCGGAAAGCTGCTGGGCCGAAAAACCGGCGAGGGCTTCTACGCCTACCCCGAGGGCCAGAAGCAAGTGCCCGCGGAACCGCCCGTCCCCGCCTTGCCACAGGGCCTGAAGGTTTGGCTGGCTCCGTATCATTCGATAGGGCACAAGCGCGCGGCGGCCTTGCTGAAGAGCCTGGGCGCCAGCGTCGTTGCGGCCGAGGCGCCGCCCGCCGACGCGCTGATCATCGTAACGCCCTATGGCGAAGACACGGCCACCGTGGTCGGAGAACACCAACTGGACGGGGAGCGCACGGTCGCGCTGGATACCTTTTTCGGCCTGGACCAGAGCCGCCGCCGGGTGTTGATGTGTTCGGTGGCCACGCAGCCGAAATGGCGCGACGCGGCCCATGCCCTGTTCGCCGGTGACGGCAGCCCCGTTTCAGTCATCGACGATTCGGCCGGTTTCGTTGCGCAGCGCATCGTTGCGGCCATCGTGAACGTGGCCAGCGACATTGCCCAGCAGTCCATCGCAACGCCTTCCGATATCGACCTGGCGGTATCGCTGGGCCTGGGCTATCCGAAGGGCGGGCCGCTGTCCATGGGAGACGCCCTGGGCGCCGCCCATGTGCTGGAGATACTTCGGGCCATGCAGCGCGTGACCGGCGACATGCGCTACCGGCCCAGCCCCTGGCTCCAGCGCCGCGTGCAGCTGGGCCTGCCCTTGCGGGCCGAGCCCGCCTGCATCGCTCGTTGACGTGCGCAAGAGGCCCTGTTTCCACGGGGCCTTCCTTGCTTTCTTGTTGACTGGCCGGATTCGGCAGGCCATTCCATCAGTTCCAGGGCCGCTGAAGCAAAAAAGCCGCAGCATTTTCATGCTGCGGCTTTTTGCCGTGGATGCCGATGCCGGTTATTGGGCGGCGTGCACCATGTATTCGACAGCGGCCTTGACTTCGGCGTCGGAAGCTTGCGAGCCGCCGCGGGGAGGCATGGCGCCAACACCGTGAATGGCGTTCTGCACCATGGCGTCCATGCCGGTCTCGACATACTTGGCCCAGGCGGCCTTGTCGCCGAACTTGGGAGCGCCGGCTACGCCGCTGGCGTGGCAGGCGAAACAGACGGCCTTGTACAGTTTTTCGCCGGCGGGATCGATGGCGGCTGCTTGAGCGGCGGGTGCGGCGGGCGCTTCGGCCTTGGCGGCGGGGGCCGCGGCCGGCGCGGCGGGAGCCGCCTCGGCCTTGGGCGCCGGAGCCGCGGCTGGAGCGGCGGCGGCCGGTTTGGCGGCTTCTTCGGCCTTGCCTTCGGCGGCCGGTTCCTTGGGTTCGTCGAACGAAGCCCCGGACTTGTTGGCGATGTAGACGACGGCGCGAGCCACTTCAAAGTCGCTTAGCGAGGGGTTTCCACCCTTGGGAGGCATGGCGCCGATGCCATGGATGGCGTTCTTGACCATGTCTTCGTAGCCGGCCTTGACGAAGGGGGCCCAGGCGGCGGCATCGCCGATCTTGGGCGCGCCGGCCACGCCGGCGGTATGGCACGCGGTACAGGTGGATTCGAACACCTGCTGGCCGGTCTTGAAAACCTTGGGTGCGTTGGCGTCGACCAGGCTGAAGCCGGCGACGGGCTTGATGCGTTGGGCGATGGCTTCGTCCGTCTGGGCGTCGGAGCCGGTGCCCATCTGGGAGCTGGCGGCGACCAGGTTGACCAGCAGCATGATGATGAAAATCGGCACAATGAAGGCCAGAACCACGGTTACGATCAGTTGCTTAGGCGTTTTGATGAGACCTTCGTGCTCCTCGATGGTCTCTTCGACGTGTTCTTCCGTATTGTTCATAATCGAATCCTGCGTGTTCCTAGTCTGAGGGCGCCAAGGCCTGAATTCTGTGATGGTCTGTCTACAGGAGACTGGACTTTGCGCTTGCACGCGGGGTTTCCGGAAGCTCCTGAATAAACGATTATAACTAGACTACTGTTTCAATGCATGGATGGGTGCGCGGCGGCCGCGGCACCGTGTTGCCGCGCTTGTTTTCCGGCTTTGAAAAGTTTTCCCGCAAACACGCTACAATGACGACCCTGCGCCCGTAGTTCAATGGATAGAATGAGAGTTTCCGAAGCTCTTGATACAGGTTCGATTCCTGTCGGGCGCGCCAATGCCGATCCGGATCGCCCAGATGAACGCCGGCCAACGCCAGCCGCTTCATGGGCGCGCTCCTGACTTCTGTGTCGCCGGGTTGATCGACGGCTTTACTCTTTCCGGCTCTTCCTTCTGGATATCGTCGCCCGCCAAGATACGCGAGATGCTTGCAGCCTCTCGGCACACGATCTTGATCAACATGCGGCGGCCTTGTTCGTAGCGCCATGTGGGCGCACCCAGGTTGAGAGCGCCTATGACCCTTCCGTTGGGGCCGAATATCGGTGCCGAAACCCCCGAAGCGCCTTCGACATTTGCATCCATGACTTCAGCGTAACCTTGCTGACGTATCTTGGCCAGCGACTGCCGGATGAGTGCCGGGTCGGTCTGCGTATGTGCCGTAACCTTGGTCAGGTGCTTCGGTTGCAGCCACCGCGCCAGATCGTGTTCGAGGGAGTGGGCCATGATGGCCAGCCCCATCGACGTGCAATGAATCAGTCGCGGATGCTCGAGCGAGGCGTCATACCTGACTTCGTTGGGGCTTACCGCTTTGGCCAGGTACTGTATTTTTCCTTCTCCCGTCAAGCTGCCGATGAAGGCGGATTCCCGGCTCTCTTGCGACATGCTGGCGAGGATGGGGGCGGCAATACCCAATAGCCTGGTGCGCAGTCCGCCTACCCATCCCCCCCGAAGTTCGAGCGGAAGCAGATAGCCGGCTTCGTCGCGCAGAAGATAGCCCCGTCCAGTCAATGTCAGCAATAAGGCCTGCGCGCTGCTTTTGGGGATATCCATTTTGCGTGCCACTTCGGTGACGCCCATCGGTTCTGTTGCGGCGGAAAACAATTCCAGCAGGTCGAGCACGCGGGTAGCGGATTTGACACGATCGTTCATGGCAATGGACACCCATTGCGAAAGGGATGCCCTGTCTCTATAATGTTTATGAACATATACTATAGTTCATGTATATGAACATGTCAAGCAGCCACCGCACTTCGACGTGGCTGGTTCAGATCACCATTCTTTTGAAGGACATCCAAATGGCATCCCCAAAACGCTACGCCCCGCAAGACATCGTCGGCATTCTTCCTCCATTGCTGACTCCTTTTGACGAGAAGGAAGAGATCGTGGAATCCGTCCTGCGCGACGAGGTGCGCTTCATGCTTGCCCAAGGCGTGCACGGTCTGGTTCCGGGCGGGAGCGCGGGCGAAGGCAACGCGCTCTCCACTGAAGAAGTACGGCGGGTCGTCGGCATCACCTGCGAAGAGGCCAACGGACGAGTGCCGGTTATCGCCGGAATCATCGCCAATAGCACGCGGGAAGCCATACAGAAGGCCAAAGCGGTATCGGATCTGGGGGTTTCAGCGCTGCAGATCACCCCTGTGCACTACATCTACAAGAATGACGATGCGTCCATGATCCGGCACTTCGCCGCCATCCGGGACGCGGTGGATATCCCCATCATCATCTATAACGTCATCCCCTGGAACTACCTTTCGGTGACGTTGCTACTGAGGCTCATGCGCGAAGTCCCGGGAATCTTTGGCGTCAAGCAAAGCGCCAGCGACGTGAAATCGATGGCCGATCTGCTTCTGATGGCGGAGCCCGAGATGCGAATCTACGCTGCGATCGACGCGCTGCTATATCCGACCCTTGCGATGGGAGCGCATGGTTCGATATCGCAGATACTGGCGGCGGTACCGGGCCCTTGCGTGGAAATGTGGAACCTGGTGCAGCAAGGCGAGCATGAGCGCGCCCGTGAACTGCACAACCGCCTGCTGAAGGTCTGGAATGCCATCTCGGCGGACAACCGATTGGCTGTCACCAAGCACGTGCTTTCGCTTCAGGGCATCCCGGTCGGCAAACCTCGCTCTCCGCTTGCGCCGGCATCGGCAGAGCAGCAACACAACGCGCGCGCTGCGCTCGCCGAACTGCTGGGAGCGGACAAGGTGACACCCGTTAACTGAACCAGGCAGCCGGGGTCCGGCATGTCGCCGGGCGCCGCAGGCTGTCAATGTTGAGGAGACTTCAATGAAAAAAATACTATCCACCGCGCTTATGGCCGCCTCGCTTTGCCTGACCGGCATCGCGGCGGCCCAAAGCTACCCGAACCAGCCCATCAGGATGATAATTCCATTCGCGGCGGGAGGCACGACCGATTTCGTCGGCCGTGTGATCGGAGAGAAGCTTGGTGAAATTCTGGGGCAGCCTATCGTCATCGAGAGCCGTGGCGGCGCCGGCACCATCATCGGGACGGGGGTGCTGGCCAGAGCCCCTTCGGATGGCTATACCATCATGCTGGCTACGCCGGACTTCACCATCAATCCAAGCTTGCAGCCGGAGCTGCCTTACGAAACTCCGAAGGACTTCACCCCAATCAGCCTGATCGCCACTTATCCCCTGGTGCTGGCCGCCAACAGCGAGCAGGGCATAAAGTCGGTATCCGACCTGATCTCGCGAGCACGGGCCAAACCAGGCCAGCTCAATTACGCTTCGGCCGGCAACGGCTCGATCCAGCATCTTTGCGGCGCCATGCTGGTCGACATGGCGAAACTGGAAATGACGCATGTGCCCTACAAGGGCGGAGCGCCCGCCGCCGCCGATCTGGTCGCCGGCCGCGTATCGGTACTTTGCAGCGGCGCGCCACCTCTCGATCCTTATGTGAAAAGCGGCAAGCTGCGTATTCTGGCGGTCAGTACGCCGACCAGCCACCCGGCGTTGCCAGGAGTGCCGAGCATCGCGGAAAGTGGAGTGCCGGGATTCGACGTCACCGCCTGGTTTGGATTCATCGGCCCGGCAGACTTGCCCAAGGACGTCGTAAAACGCCTGAACGACGCAATAGTGAAGGTCATGCAAGACCCTGATCTACGCAAGCGGCTGTCGATACTGGGTGCGGATCTGGCCGGGAGCACGCCCGAGGCAATGGGCAGCCTGATCAACGCTGAAATCGAAAAATGGCGAAGAGTAATAATCGCCAATGGCATCAAAGCCCAGTAAGCCGCAGCATGCGCGTGGAAGCAGCCGCAAGGCTGCTTTCCTGTTCCTGAGGTCCAAAGCGCCCTGGGCACCTTGCTTGCTGCACGCCGCCGGCAGCTTACTTTGAAAGGAGCCCCGGCAATGAAAGCGCTTCAATGGCAAGGCAAGCGGGATATACGGTACGACACGGCGCCGGATCCCGTCATCGAGCATCCACGGGATGCCATTCTTAAAGTGTCGTCCTGCGCGATCTGCGGCTCCGACCTGCATCTGTTCGATGGTTTCATGCCCGGCATGAAATCGGGCGACGTCATGGGGCACGAGTTCATGGGCGAGGTGATGGAGGTGGGCAAGGAGAACAAGGCGCTGCGCCCCGGCGATAGGGTGGTGATACCCTTTACGATCTTCTGCGGAGAGTGCTTCCAGTGCCGGCGAGGCCATTATTCTCTTTGCGAGCGCAGCAACCGCAACGCCGAGGCGGCGGCCAAGCTCTTTGGCCACACCTGCGCGGGCCTCTTCGGCTATACCCATCTGACGGGCGGATACCCGGGCGGCCAGGCCGAGTACGTAAGAGTGCCTTTCGCAGACACGACGCATATCAAGGTGCCCGAAGGCCTGTCTGATGAAAAAGCGCTATTCCTGGGCGACATCCTGCCGACTGGCTGGCAGGCAGCCGCCCAATGCGACATCCTGCCAACGGATACCGTGGCGGTGTGGGGCGCCGGGCCGGTCGGGCAGATGGCGATACGCAGCGCCGTCATCATGGGTGCCAGGCAAGTCATTGCGATAGACCGTGTTCCAGAGCGCCTGGCCATGGCGCAGGAGGGTGGCGCCATCCCGATCAACTTCGACGAAGAAAGCGTGCTCGACCGCCTGGGCGAACTGACCTCCGGCCATGGCCCGGAGAAATGCATTGACGCGGTGGGCATGGAATCGCATGTAACGCGGTCGTTCGACGCCATTTACGACCGCGTCAAGCAGGCCATGATGCTCGAGACGGACCGGCCCCATGTGCTCAGGGAAATGATCTACGTATGCCGGCCCGGAGGCATATTGTCGATTCCCGGAGTATACGGCGGACTGATAGACAAGATTCCCTTCGGCGCCTCGATGAACAAGGGGCTGACCTGGCGCATGGGGCAGACCGACGTGAATCGCTGGGCCGATGACCTGGCGCAACGCATCGTCGAGGGGCAGATAGACCCATCGTTCGTCATCACCCACAATGTGGGCCTGCGGCAGGGGCCCGAGATGTACAAGACGTTCCGGGACAAAGAGGACGGCTGCATCAAAGTGGTGCTCAAGCCCGGCCAGGGCTGAAGGCGGGGGATTCCGGGGGGCGGGTATGCAATGTGCTGCGTGGCCGGCAGCGTTGCCAACATGGAGGTCCTTGCAATGACTGCACTTGATCCGAATACACCCGATCCGAATGCCAAAGCGCCGCGCCCGCGGAATGAGTCGGCCGACAAGGAACGCAAGCCCGATATGGATCGTCCTCCGTCCAGGCAATCGGGAGAGCGGCCTGCTTTCGATCGCGGCACGGCGGCGGCCGACCGGGACGCCCGCAGCGGGCAGCGCCCCGGCCAGGGCGACTACGCCGCCACACAGGCGGAGGGTACGGCGGATGCGCCGGATGTCGAGCGGGCAAAACACCCTGTGGATCCGGACGATGGAAATACGGCGGACGAGTCCGGCATGAAGAAGTAGCGGGGATTCAACCGGCCGCCGCCGATTGTGCCAGATAAGGCTCGACCACGTGCGCCAGCCAATCCAGGATGGCTTTTACACGAGGCGCCAGCTGGCGCCGCTGCGGATACAGCAGCGACACCGGCATGGCCGGGGCGGTGAATCCGGGCATGACCTTTACCAGTGAGCCGTCAGCCAGCAGGCGCAGGGCTCCCAGAACAGGCGCCTGGATAAGCCCAAGGCCGGCCAGGCAGGCGGCTTGGTAGGCGTCCGTGCCATTGACGACAAGAGTGCTTCGCATGGGATGTACGCGCACGGCGTCCCCGTCTTGCCATTCCCAGCCGGCCCCTTGCGCCCCGAGCGTGGCGGCATAGTGAATGAGCCGGTGCCGCGACAGGTCGGACAGGGTGCTGGGCGTCCCGTGCGCCTGCAGATAGGAGGGACTCGCCAGATTGCACATGGCCATGGCGCCAAGCGGGCGGGCGATCAGGTCGGTGCTGGCCAGCGGGCCGACCCGCAACACGCAATCGAATCCTTCCTGCACCACATCGACATGGCGATCCGTGGTGCTGATTCCTATTTCCAGCAAGGGATGGGCGGACAGAAACTCCGGCAGCCTGGGGATGATCAGGTCGCGGGCCAGGGTATTGGGCAGGTCGATGCGCAGGCGGCCCTGCAAACCGCTATGCGCCGGCTGGAACATGGCTTGCAGTTGCTCGGCATCGGCGATCAGGTCTTTGCACCCCGCAAGGAACTGCTCTCCGTCGGTGGTGAGCCTGACATGGCGGGTGCTGCGATGCAGAAGCCGTGCCCCCACATGCGCCTCCAGACGCCGCACGGCCATGGAAACGCGGCCTTTTGCCAAGCCCAGCTGGTCGGCGGCCTGCGTAAAGCTGCCGAGCTCGGCGACCCGGGCGAATATGCGCAAACTGTTCAGATCCATTCGTACATTGTACGTTTCAGGAGAACAGTTTGGTGTCGTTCAAGCTGTTTATCCTTTTTGGGAGAACGACTAAAGTTTCCTGGAACGACTTGAAGCACCACTCATTCAATCCAAGGAGAACACCATGACCGAATCCAGCACTCGCATTGCGCTCGTCACGGGAGCCAGCCGGGGCCTGGGCCGCAGCGCGGCCCTGAAACTCGCCGAAAAAGGGGTCGATCTGATCCTGACCTACAAGGACAATGAAGCGAAAGCGCAAGAGGTCCTGGAACAGATCGGAAAGCTGGGCCGCCGTGCCGTGGCGCTCCGGCTGGATATGGCTGACAGCAAAGGCTTCGAGGCGTTCGCGCAGCGCGTGGAAAGCGCCCTGTCCGAAACCTGGCGGCGCGATCGATTCGATTACCTGGTCAACAATGCGGGGGCTGGCGTTCAGGCGTCCTTTGCCGAAACGACGGAAGATCAGTTCGATCTGCTCGTCGACATCCATCTGAAGGGCACCTTCTTCCTGACTCAGAAGCTCCTGCCGCTGATCGAGGATGGCGGGCGTATCGTGAACACGTCATCCGGCCTGGCGCGCTTCACCTTTCCCGGCTATGCGGCGTATGCCGCGATGAAGGGTGGCGTAGAAGTATTGACCCGCTATATGGCCAAGGAACTGGGGCCGCGCGGCATTGCCGTCAACACGATTGCGCCCGGCGCCATCGAGACGGATTTCGGCGGCGGCGTGGTGCGCGACAACGCACAGGTGAATGCGCAGATCGCCAGCGTCACGACCCTGGGCCGCGTCGGCCTGCCGGACGACGTGGGCGGCGCCGTGGCGGCGCTGCTCTCCGACGGCAACAGCTGGGTCACCGGCCAGCGCATCGAAGTGTCGGGCGGCATGATGCTTTGATCGAAGAGGCGAAGGCAAGGGCTGCCGGCGCAGCCCTTGAGATCAGACTTTTACCGGTTTCTTGAGCGCGCCGTGGTAGCGCGCCACATAGCTGTCGAAGTCCTCGGTGTCGCCGTCTTCCAGCCTTTTCTGCTCGGCGATCGATTCCCGGGCGATTGTTTCATACTCATCCTGCACAGCCGGTTCCAGCGCTTGCGCGCGCAGGGCGTCGCGGTGTTCGATGCTGCGCTTGAGCGAATAATCGTGCAGGCTAAGGTTCTGGTCGCGCAAGGCCTGCAACAGGCGGGCGGAAGGCGTTTTGCCGCTGTCGCGCACCTTTTCCGCCTGGATGGCCAATGCCTGGGCATATAGATCGCCGCCTTTGGCCTGGTCCAACAACTGAGCATAGGGAGCGATGCCTTCGATGAGTTCGGCGCCCCATTCTTCGCGGGTGGTGGGCATGTTCTGGTTGATCAGTTCCAGGCCGGGCTTGCGGCCTTCCTTGACGACCAGGCTGAAGTTGTCGTGGCTGTCCATGCAGAAACCGTTGTTGGGAAACAGCTTGCTTTGCTCGGCGGCACAGAACAGCAGGAAGGCGTCCATGAAGCGGCTGGTGGCGGCGGAGATGCCTATGGGCGATTCGGGGTCGATATCCAGGCAACGGACCTCGATGTATTGCACGCCGCGCTCGGCAAGAGCCGTGGCGGGCCGCTCACACCGGCCGGTGGCGCGCTTTGGGCGAATGTTCGAGTAGTACTCGTTCTCGATCTGCAGGATGTTGGTGTTCAGTTGTATCCATTCGCCGTTGCGGTGCGTGCCGATGGCCTCGTACGCCGGCCAGGGCGTGGTGACCGCGGTCAGCATGCGCGTCAGGAATGTCTCCAGGTCGTTGTAGCAAAGCTGCAGGTCGGATTGCGCTTTATTCTGATAGCCCAGGTCGCTCATGCGCAGGCTGGTGGCATAGGGCAGGTACAGCGTGTCGGCGTCCAGCTCCTGCAAGGGATGGGGCAGGCCGCGCATGAAGCTCTTCGATACGGCGGGAGAGGCGCCGAACAAATACATCAGCAGCCATGAATAGCGGGTGAAGTTCCGGATGAGCGCCAGGTAGCCTTTGGAGCGCTGTTCGCTTTTGCTTGCGCCCGGTATGTCCATCAGGTCCCAGAAGGCATCGGGCAGGGAGAAGTTGTAGTGCACGCCGGCAATGCACTGCATGGCTTTGCCGTAGCGTTCGGCCAGCCCGCGCCGGTATACATGCTTGAGCATGCCGGTATTGGACGTGCCATACCATGCGATGGGAATTTCGGGCTCGGGCGGCAGCTGCGCCGGCATGGACTGATTCCATATCAGCTCGTCGGTCAATTGCTGCGCGACGTAGCGATGCGTCTGTTCCAGCTCCTGCACGAGGCTTTCGGTAGAATCGTGCGTTTCCGTGATCAGTTCGAGCAGGGCTTCCGAGTAATCGGTGGTGATGCGCGAGTTGGTCAGCGCCGAACCGAGGGCTTTGGGATGGGGCGTCGCCGCCAGCATGCCTTGCCCTGTGACGCGCAGTCCTTCTTTTTCAATACCGCGCAATATGCCTTGCAGCACCGGCAGGTGTGAGCCCAGCACGGCAAGGCGTTGGTTACTTGAAGTCATTCAGGGTATCTTTAAAGAAGTCTTTGTCGCAGGCGATTTTACCTGAGGTGTGGCCGTGATACGTATAGGTTTGATTATGCTGCTGTCCAGTCTGTTGGCGGCCTGTTCGCCCCAATATAACTGGCGCCAGCTTACCGTGGCGGGCGGCGCCGTGACAGCTTTTTTTCCCGACAAGCCGGTGACTCAAGAACGCAGCCTGCCCTTTTCCGGGCATGCCATTGCGTTCAGCATGACGAGCGCAACGGTGGACGGCGCCCTGTTCACGGTGGCCTATGCGGCGCTGCCCGAAGCCTTGCGGGCGGACGAGGCCGTCCGCAAGGAATTCGCCGCCGCCGTGGTGGGCTCCCTATACAGGAACCTGGGTCAGGAACCGCCGCAAACGATACCGGTATCGGGGGAATCGTTCACCATCGAGGGCGAATCGCCCGACGGCGCCATTACGCTGCAGGCCCGGGCCTGGTTGACCGGACAAGGTTTGGTGGAGGGCATCGTCACCGCCGCGCGGGACCGCTTTCCCGAGCCGCAGGCGGCCGAATTTTTGCATGGCGTGGAACCGAGCCGATAAGTCCCGGCAGCAAGCCCGCCTGCAAGGCGGCGGTGATGGCGGCCTGCCGTCCATGGACACCGAGCTTTCGGCACGCATTATGAATATGGAAATTGACGGTTCTTTCGGTCAGGCCCAGGATCATCCCCATTTCCCAACTGGTCTTGCCGAGCGCCGCCCATTGCAGGCATGACAGTTCCCGTTGCGTGAGCGGCTTCATGGGCTACTCCTCCTTGTCCCCGGTATTATTTACATTTATTGATGGAATGTATCAAGTTTTATCACTAAGGTAAAACCGATACGGACAAATGCGCAGCAGCCGGCGGGCGGCTCCCGCGCAAGCCGCCTTTGGCAGGAGTGATAAAATGGCACCCGAAACAGCGCCGATTTGCTTGATCTGCTTGCGGGCGCCTCATAAATCCAGCTAAAGAGGTCCATATGGCCGAATTTTCCGCAACCGTTATTTCCCCGACCCTTCCAACCCCTGCTTCGGCAATCCCGCCCGCGGCGCCAGCCGGATCGGTGGGTATCGTATCCCCCCAATACATTTCATTCACCGAGCCGCTTGCCCTGACCAGCGGCCAGGTCCTGCCGGGCTACGAGCTTGCGGTGGAAACCTATGGCGTCCTGAACCAGCAGCGCAGCAATGCGGTATTGGTCTGCCACGCCTTGAACGCATCGCATCATGTGGCCGGCATCGCCGCCGACAATCCCAAGGATGTCGGCTGGTGGGACAATATGGTGGGCCCGGGCAAGGCCGTGGATACCGATCGCTTTTTTGTGATCGGCGTCAACAATATCGGCTCATGCTTCGGCTCGACCGGTCCGGCCAGCATCAATCCGGCCACCGGCAAGCCCTGGGGCGCGGCCTTTCCCATGCTGACGGTGGAAGACTGGGTGCGCGCCCAGGCGCGGCTCGCCGACCACTTCGGCATTGAAAAATTCGCGGCGGTCATGGGCGGGTCGTTGGGCGGAATGCAGGCCTTGAGCTGGGCCATCACTTGCCCCGAGCGCATAGGCCACTGCGTCGTGATCGCCAGCACGCCGCGCCTGTCGGCGCAGAACATCGGCTTCAATGAAGTCGCGCGGCGCTCCATCATCAGCGACCCGGATTTCCATGGCGGCGATTACTACACCCACGACAAGGTGCCGAAACACGGTCTGTCGGTGGCCCGGATGGTGGGGCACATCACGTATCTGTCGGACGACGACATGGCGACGAAGTTCGGCCGCACGCAGCGCGCGCCGGCCGACAACGGCGAGTTCCACTATGGCTACGACGTGGAGTTCGAGGTGGAGTCCTATCTGCGCTATCAGGGCGAGAAATTCTCCACTTATTTCGACGCCAATACCTATTTGCTGATTACTCGCGCGCTGGATTACTTCGATCCCTCGCGCAATCACGGCGGGGATCTGGCGCGCGCCCTTCAAGGCGTGCAAGCCGACTTCCTGCTGGTGTCCTTCAGCACTGACTGGCGTTTTCCCCCGGCCCGTTCACGCGATATGGTGCGCGCCCTGCTGAAAAACAAGCGGCCCGTAACGTACGCGGAAATCGACGCGCCCCATGGCCACGACGCTTTCCTGCTGGACGATGCCCGCTACCATGCCGTCGTGCAAGGCTATTACGACCGGATCGCCGCCAAGCTGGGCCTGGCCGAGCGTGCCCGGACAACAGGAGTGCTAGCGTGAGCCAGTCTACCGTGGCGCCCCGGCATGTGCGCGCCGACCTGCGGCGCATTGCCGGCTGGATAGAACCCGACAGCCGCGTCCTGGACCTGGGCTGCGGCGACGGCACCTTGCTGGCTTATCTGCAGACCAACAAGAATGTGGTCGGCGCGGGTGTCGAGCTGAACGACGAACACGTGATCGCCTCGGTGCGCCGGGGCGTGCAGGTCATACAGCAGAACCTCGAAGAGGGCCTGGCGCTGTTCGACGACCAGCAGTTCGACACCGTCGTGCTTTCGCAGACCTTGCAGTCCATGCACCATACCGAGCATATCCTGCGCGAGATGGCGAGGGTGGCCCGCTACGGCATCGTGTCCTTCCCGAATTTCGGCTACTGGCCGCACGGCTGGTCGATATTGCGGGGGCGCATGCCGGTCACCGGCGAAATGCCTTACCAGTGGTTCGATACGCCGAACATCCACTTATGCACGCTGAAGGACTTTGAAGCGCTGGCCGCGGCCTTGCAGCTGCGCATCACGCATCTGGCCACCTTCAACGGCAACAAGGAAATCAAGCTATTGCCCGGCTGGCGCAGCACCCTGGCGGTGTACCGCTTCGAGTCCCCCAACCGATAAAGAGGTTCGTCATCGCTACATTTACCAGCGTCTATGCCAGCCCACGCGTCATTCCCCTGCTGGTGCTCGGATTCGCAAGCGGCCTGCCGCTCGCCCTGACCAGCGGAACGCTGCAGGCCTGGGCCACCGTCGATAATGTATCGCTGCAGAACATAGGCTTTCTGACCCTGATCGGCACGGCGTACACGCTCAAGTTCCTTTGGGCGCCGCTGGTCGACAGGTATGCGCCGCCCATCCTGGGGCGTCGGCGCAGCTGGATATTCTTTACGCAGCTCATGCTGGCGGCGGCCATCGCCGGCATGGGCCTGTTTTCCCCCGGCAATCATCTGGGCCTGCTTGCCGCGCTGGCGGTGCTGGTGGCCTTTCTGTCGGCGACCCAGGACATCGCCTTCGATGCCTACAGCACCGATGTGCTGCGCAAGGAAGAGCGGGCGGCGGGGGCGGCGGTCAAGGTGCTGGGATACCGCCTGGCCATGATCGTGTCGGGTGGGCTGGCGCTGGTGCTGGCCGATCAGTGGCTGGGCTGGCGGAACACCTACTTCCTGATGGGCGGTTTCATGGCGGTGTGCGCCATCGCCACCGTCCTGGCTCCCGAACCCGAGGTGGTCGCGCGCGCGCCGCGATCGCTTGCGGTCGCCGTGGTCGAGCCGCTGGTGGAGTTTTTCAAGCGGCGCGGCGCCATCACCATCTTGCTGCTCATCGTGCTTTACAAGCTGGGCGATGCGTTCGCCGGCGCGCTGTCGACCACCTTCCTTTTGCGCGGCGCGGGCTTCAGCGTGTCCGAAGTGGGCACCATCAACAAGGTATTCGGCCTGGCGGCCACCATTGTGGGGGCGCTTGCGGGCGGCTCCATCATGTCGCGGCTGGGCCTGTACCGGTCGCTGATGCTGTTCGGCCTGTTGCAGGCGATCTCCAATTTCGGCTACTGGGTGCTGGCCGTGACGCCGCCCCAGGTCTATTCCATGGCGTTGGTCGTGGCGGTGGAGAACTTGTGCGGAGGGTTGGGCACGGCCGCTTTCGTCGCCTTGCTGATGGCCTTGTGCAAGCAGGAGTTCTCGGCGACCCAGTTCGCCCTGCTATCGGCCTTGTCGGCGGTCGGACGCACTTACCTGGCCGGTCCCTTGACGCCGCCCTTGGTCGAATCGATAGGCTGGCCCGGCTTTTTCGTGATCACCGTGCTGATCGCCTTGCCGGGCCTGATCCTGCTGCGCCTGCGCAGGGCCGAGATCGAAGGCCTGGATACGGCCCCCTGACATGCTGCTGGCCCTGTACCTGATCGCCATTACGGCTGAAGCCATGACCGCGGCCCTGGCGGCGGGCCGGCGGGATATGGACTGGATAGGGGTCTGCATCATCGCCTGCGTCACGGCGCTGGGCGGCGGAACCTTGCGCGATGTGGTGCTCGGTCACTACCCGGTCACCTGGGTGCTGCATCCCGAATATCTATGGATAACGGCGGGGGCCGCCCTGGTCACCGCCCTGATCGCGCCCGTCATGCGGCGCCTGCACAGCCTTTTCCTTTGGCTGGACGCCTTGGGGCTGGTGGTCTTTACCGTCATCGGCTGCCAGATCGCCTTGCGCATGGAGCTGCCCATTACGGTCGTGCTCATCAGCGGCATGATCACCGGCTGCGCCGGCGGCATGTTGCGCGACATTCTGTGCAACGACATTCCACTGCTCTTGCGCAAGGAGCTGTACGCCAGCGTTTCCGTGCTGACGGGCGCCTTGTTCCTCGGCGCGCAACACCTGGGCGTGGGCCTGAATATGTCCATGATTGCATCCATGTCGGCGGGGCTGGCCCTGCGCATGCTTGCGCTGCGCTTCAACTGGCAGATGCCCAAGTTCGTTTACCGGGACGAATGGCGGTAGGCGGGCATACCGTGCTTGCCGGCCGCTCGTGCCGGAAGCCGGCGTAATTGACCTGCAGAATTGATATGAGCAATAATGCGATTCATTCTCAATGTCAATTCCATCCGGATCCATCATGCCTACACGCCTCTTCCTGCACGCGGCGATCGTCGCCGCCTTTGCGGGCGCACCGGTTTATGCGCAGACCACTTCCTCAGACTCTTCCGTTGAAACCCTGGCGCCGGTTACCGTGCAGTCCAGCGCCGACGCGTCGGCCGGGGGCCTGCTGCCGGCGTATGCCGGCGGGCAGGTGTCGCGCGGCGGGCGCATGGGCCTGCTGGGCAATCTGGACACCATGGACAGCCCATTCAACAGCACGCAATACACCAACCAATTGATCAAGGATCAGCAGGCGGCCAGCGTGGCGGACATCCTGCAGAATGATCCCGGTGTGCGCAATGCGCGGGGCTTCGGCAACTTCCAGCAGGTCTATATGGTTCGAGGGTTCCCGTTGTTCTCGGACGACATCACCTACAACGGCCTGTACGGTCTGCTGCCGCGCCAGTACCTGGCCAGCGAGTTCATCGAACGCCTGGACGTGTTCCGTGGGGCAAACGCCTTTTTGAACGGCGCGGCTCCAGGCAATTCCGGACTGGGCGGCTCGATCAACGTGGTCCCGAAGCGGGCGCCCAACGAGCCCTTGTCCGAAGTGACATTGGGCTGGGAAAGCGGCAACCAGGGTTATGCGGCGCTTGATCTGGCCAGGCGCTTCGGTCCCGATGACAGCACCGGTATCCGTTTGAATGCCGTGCGTCGCGACGGCGGCACGGCCGTGGACGACGAAAAGCGCGAATTGAGTGCCTTCGGATTGGGCCTGGACTGGCGCGGCGAGCGTGCGCGGCTGTCGGCGGATTTGGGATGGCAGGATCACCGCTTGCAGGATCCCCAGCCCAGCATCAACGTCGATGCGGGCCTGCCCATACCGTCCGCGCCCAATGCCAGCACCAATCTGGGGCCGGGCTATATCCATTCCAACGAGCGCGACCTGTTCGGGACCATTCGGGGTGAGTTCGATATCACCGACAAGATGACGGCCTGGGCGGCGGTGGGCGGGCGCAGCAGCGACGAGTCTTCTTTTACGACCACGCCAAAAGTCATAAACCTGGCGGGCGACATGACTATGTCCGGCATGACCGTTACGCGCAAGGATAGTGTCAAAACGGGTGAAGTTGGCTTAAGGGCCAAGTTCGATACTGGCAGCGTCGGCCACACTGTCAATATATCCGCCAATCATTACCGATGGGATAGCCGGAATGCCTACATTTCCTTTGCGGGAGTTGGGCATTCCAACTTGTACAGCCCCGTGCGTGTCGCACGTCCGCAAGCCGTCGGAGGATCGGGCGGCGATATACACGATCCGTTGTTGACCGAGAGTATACGGACCACCAGTTTCGCCATCGCAGATACCATGTCCCTGCTGGACAACAAGGTGTTGTTCACGGCGGGCCTGCGTCATCAAAAGATTTCCAGCCGCAGCTACAACTACAATACGGGTGAGTCGAACGGCCCCGCCAACAGTGCCAGCCGTATAACGCCTGTGGCCGGTCTGGTCATCAAGGCGACCGATCAGATTTCACTGTATGCCAACTATATTGAAGGGCTGTCCCAGATCGGCGCCGCGCCCGCTACGTTTGGCAGTAGCCCCAGGCGACCAGTTGTTAACGTTGGGGCCACCTTCGATCCAGTTCAAACCAAGCAGAAGGAAGTCGGCATCAAGTACGACGGTGGAAAAATCGGCGCCAGCCTGGCGCTGTTCACCTCTGACCAGCCCTCCGCCTATGTCGATCCGGACTCCCTGGTATACGGCGTCTACGGCAAGCAGCGCAACCGCGGCGCGGAGCTGAGCGTCTACGGCGAGCCTGTGCGCGGCTTGCGGGTGCTGGGCGGGGTGACGCTGCTGGACGCCAAGCAAGTCACCACGGTGGGTGGCGCCAATGATGGCAATCGCGCCATCGGCGTGCCCAGGACCATGGCGAACCTCGGCTTGGAATGGGATGTTCCGGGTACAGGCGGCCTGACGCTGACCGGCCAGGCGGTGTATACCTCGTCGCAGTACGCCGACGCCGCCAACAAGCAGGAACTGCCGGCCTGGACGCGCTTCGACCTGGGCGCGCGCTACCTGACCGAGATTGACGGCCACCTGCTGACCCTGCGCGCCAACGTCATCAACGTCGCCAACAAGAATTACTGGGCGTCCGCGGGCGGCTATCCCGGCGCCGGCTATCTGGTCCTGGGCGCGCCGCGCACCGTCATGCTTTCCGCCACGCTGCAATACTGATCGGTATTTTCATGAGGCTGTTTGCAACACTGATACACCGCTGGGCCGGACTGTTCATTGCTTTGTTCCTGGTCGTCTCGGGCCTGACCGGGGCGGTGATCTCCTGGGATCACGAGATCGATGAATGGCTGAACAGCGATCTGTACAAGATCGAAAGCCAGGGCGAGTTTCGCTCGCCCATCGACCTGATCAAGGTGGTCGAGGCCGACGACCCCCATGCCCAGGTGGTGTACGTGCCCCTGCATTTCGAGGAGGGGCACGCCGCCACCTATCTGGTCCAGCCGCGCATCGACCCGGCCACGGGCAAGCCTTATCCGCTGGACTACACGCAAGTGTTCATCGACCCGGTCACTGCCGCCATCGTCGGCAAGCGCGATGCCGGCGAAGTGTCGCTCTCCAGGCGGGCGCTCATGCCTTTCCTGCGCGATCTGCATGAAAGCCTGCATGTCCCCGCGTTCTGGGGCTCGGACCGCTGGGGCTATCAGTTCATGGGCATCGTCGCCCTGGTCTGGTTGCTGGACAGCTTCGTGGCCCTGTACCTGACTTTGCCGCTTCGTCGCCGGCAGGCGGGGGCCGCCAGTGGCGGCGCAGCGGACGGCGACGGCCCCGCGCCATCCAATGGGCGCAACTGGTGGCAACGCTGGAAGCCTTCCTGGCGGATACGCTGGGGGGCGGGCGGCTACAAGCTTAATTTCGACCTGCATCGGGCCGCGGGATTGTGGGTGTGGGGCGTCATTCTCGTCATTGCCTTCACCTCGTTTTCGCTGAACCTGTATCGCGAGGTGTTCTTCCCGGCGATGTCGCTGGTGTCGCAGGTGACGCCGGGACCCTTCGAAACGCGGCCCAGGTCGCCGCTGAATCAACCCATCGAGCCGCGTATCGGGTTCGGACAGGCGCTGGAGCTATCCCGCGAGCAGGCCGGCCGGCAAAATTGGGAGCGGCCGCCCGGAGGAATCTTCTATGCGCGCAACCTGGGCTTCTATAGCACTGCCTTCTTCCATCCTGGAGCGGATCATGGCAGTGGCGGCATGGCGATAGCGAACATGTATTTCGACGGCTCGGACGGCCGCTACCTGGGCGATTACCTGCCCTGGAAGGGCACGGCGGCGGATATCTTCGTCCAGTTGCAGTTTCCCCTGCACTCCGGCCGCATCCTGGGTTTCCCCGGCCGCGTCATGATGTCGCTGATGGGCCTGGTGGTGGCCATGTTGTCCATTACCGGCATCGTGATCTGGGCACGCAAGCGCCGCGCCCGCAAGCAGGCGGCCTGGCGCGATGCCTCTTCCCCCGTCGCGGGCCGCAATGCCGCCTTGCCGCACGCGACGCCGTCTAAGCGGCACGACGCCCCCCATGCGGGGGGCGGCTCCTAGCGGTTTCTCGGGTGGCAAATCCGCCGGACTTGTGTTCATATATGTCGGATTATTTCGTCGGGTATATGCGATGGCCTCCTCTGTCCCCGCGACGATGGCGCGATGAATTTCAAGACCATCAAATTTCGCATACTGGCCCTGGGCGCAGGGCTGATGATTGCGAACATCATTTTCCGGTTTGTCGTGGCGCTTCCGTTCGCGCAGGATACGCTGCACCGCCTGGTCGACGATCAGCAGCTTTCCATTGCCTCTTACATCGCGCGCGACATCGAGCATAACGTCGAAAGCCGGCGCACTCTGGTCGACCAGTTGGCGCGCAGCTTGCCGGCGGCGCTGCTTGACCGGCCCAAAGAGCTGGGCGAGTGGCTGGAAGAGCGCCGTCGCCTGCATCCCCTGTTCGCCGAAGGGATGCTGCTGATCGATCCGCAAGGCAAAAGAATAGCGTTCGACGGCGAGGCCGGGAACCCGGACAGCAAGCGGGATTTTTCCGATAGCGCCTGGTTCCAGGCCGCGCTGGCGGCCGAGGTGTCGGTGATCGGCAGGCCCGAGCGCTCTTCCACCAGCGGCAAGCCCATCATCGTCATGGCTGCGGCGATTCGAGACGCTGACCGGCAGCCGGTCGCGGTGTTGGGCGGGGTGGCCGATCTTAGCGCGGATGGCTTCCTGCGCGACATGCAGGAGAACCAGTTCGGCCATCGCGGCGGCTTCTTGCTGATTTCACCGCAGGACCAGGTTTTCATCGGTTCCAGCGTGCCAGAAATGATCCTCAAGCCCACGCCGCCGCCAGGGGTGAACCTGCTGCATGACCGTGCGATGGCCGGCTATCGCGGCACCGGCGTAACCGTCAATGCCCAAGGGGTCAAAGAGCTTTCCGCCATGGCCAGCGTTCCAGGCACCGGATGGTTCGTCGTAGCGCGCATACCCACGCAGGAAGCATTTCGTCCAGTGAATGCGCTCAAGGCATTGATCGCGCAAAGCACGGCAGTGGCCGTAGCGGCGGTCATGCTGCTTTTGCTGTTGTTGCTGCCTCGCATACTGCGGCCTCTTACCGAGAGCGCGCAGGCCATGCGGGAAATGGCTGACGGGAAGCGCAAGCTGGAAGCCCTGCCCGTTGAACGCGACGATGAAGTGGGCGGCCTGGTGCAGGGCTTCAATTACCTGTTGGCCAAACTGCGCGAGAACGAGGCCGTGCTCAAGGAAAGCGAAGAGCGCCTGTCCTTCCTGGCGCACCACGACACCTTGACGGGCTTGTATAACCGGCAGATGCTGGAAAGCCGCCTGGACTACGCGCTGGACCTGGCAAGGCGCAATGGCACGAGCTTCGCCTTGCTGTTTTGCGACCTTGACCGTTTCAAGCCCATCAACGACGAGTTCGGGCACTCCATGGGCGATGCCGTGCTGGTCCAGGTCGCGCAGCGTTTCCTGCGGGGGCGCAGAAGCTCCGACACGGTGGCGCGCCTGGGCGGGGACGAATTCGTCGTGCTGCTGACCAATCTGACCGATCCGCGCCTGGATGCCGAGCGGCTGGCCCGTGAATACATGATTTCGATCTGCGCTCCCTATAGTGTGGGCGACCACCGGTTCACGCTGAGCGTATCGATAGGCGTCGCCCTGTATACGGGAGAACCGGTGTCGGGGTCGCAACTGATGACGCGGGCCGATATGGCCATGTATCAAGCCAAGCGGACAGGCCGCTCGCGGATATGCGTTTTCGGTGAGGCCAGCGGCGACATGGCCGGCAGCCCGGCGACGGTGCCGGTATAAACCGCTAGACAATGCCTTTGGCCTCCGTTATGCTGGCAGCTGGTTTTTCATTCAATCTGGAGCCGCCATGGACATGTCCGTTGAAAGCGCCGTCAGTGTCGCGATCAGCCTTCAAGGCTACAACGCCGCGCAAGAGCAGCAAAACGTCCTGCTGCGCAAAGTACTCGACAGCCAGGCACAGACCATTGCCAGCATCATGGATTCCATGCCCAAGCTGGCCACCTTTGGCCCCGTGGGAACGCAATTGCACGTAACGGCTTAGTTTCCACTGGCTCGATTCATCCGGGCGTTCTCTCCGCGGACGTCCGGTCATCCGAATACACGGCGCAAGCATATCCTTGCGCCGTTTTGTTTTCAGGCTGCATCATTTCCTGGCGAAGATGCGCGCTCCCGCCACGCAAGCCACCACTGCGATCGTCGCGGCCATCATGGCCCCGCTGACGCTTTCTCCCAGCAGGGCGGCGGCCAGGGCCAAACCCATGAAAGGTTGAAGCAGCTGCAGCTGGCCCACGGCGGCGATTCCCCCTTGCGCCAAACCCCGGTACCAGAAGAAAAAGCCGATCAGCATGCTGAAGAGGGATACATACCCCAGGCCTATCCAGGCGGGCAGGCCGATCTGCTGCCATGACTGCGGGTGCGTGACGATGGAAATGACCGCCATGAAGGGCAGCGATAGCACCAGCGCCCAGGAAATGACCTCCCAGCCGCCCATGTGCCGCGACAGGCGCCCCCCTTCCGCGTAGCCGTAGCCGCAGGTCAGGATGGCGCCGAGCATCAGCACGTCGCCGCGCCAGGAGGCGTCGGCATCCTGCGCCAGGGCAAAGCCCGCCACGCAGGCGCTGCCCAGGAGCGCGAACAGCCAGAAAGCGGGGCGGGGCCTTTCCCTGCCGCGTATGACGCCGAAAATGGCGGTGGACAAGGGCAGCAGGCCGATGAAGACCAGGGAGCGCGCCGCGGTGATGTACTGCAGCGCCAGCGCCGACAGGAGGGGGAAGCCGACCACCACGCCCAGCGCCACCGTCGAAAGGCTGGCCATGTCCCGCGAGGATGGCCGCCCGCTGCGTTGCATGCCCAGCAGGATCAGGGCCAGAATGCCCGCGATGGCGGCCCGCGCCGCCGTCAGGAATACCGGGTCGAAGCCGGCTATCGCCACGCGGGTGGCCGGCAGCGATCCGCTGAAAATGGCCACGCCCGCCAGTCCGTTCAACCAGCCTTTGGATACTTCGCCCATTATTTTCCTTGTGTCCATGCAATGCCTGGAATGATGATTCCCGCGGCCTGCCGCCGCCAGAGACACATAGGTACAATCATAAAAATCTGTACTGGTACGTATATGGGTACAGAAGGGTCGGCGATGCGCATAAGGGAACGATCTCATGGAAACAGGGACATTGACGGCGCAGGTGATGCGCGAAATCCAGCAACGGATTGCGGGGCGCCAATTGATCACGGGCGCCAGGCTGCCGTCCATAAGGGCTTTGGCCGGATACATGGGCGTGTCCAAGTCCACGGTGGTCGAAGCCTACGACCGCCTGGCGGCGGAGGGAACGATCTTTGCCAGAAGGGGATCGGGCTTCTACGTGGCGGCGCCCATGCCTCCCTTGTCGCTGGTGGACATCGGCCCCCGGCTGGATCGCGAGATCGACCCGTTATGGGTTGCGCGCCAGGCGCTGGATACGCAAGGCGAGCTGCTCAAGCCGGGTTGCGGCTGGCTGCCGCCATCGTGGCTGCCTCAGGACAGCATGCGCCGCGCCTTGCGTTCGCTCGCCAAGGCGGACTCAGAAGCCTTGTCCAGCTACGACACGCCTTTGGGATTCGCGCCGCTAAGGCAACTGCTGGCCCGCCGGCTTCATGACAGCGCCATCGATGCCGCGCCCGACCAGATACTATTGGCCGATTGCGGCACGCAGGCACTGGACCTGCTGTGCCGGTTCCTGCTCGAGTCGGGCGATGCCGTACTGGTCGACGATCCTTGCTATTTCAATTTCCATGCCTTGCTGCGGGCCCATCATGCGAAGGTCGTAGGCGTGCCTTATACCCCGTCAGGCCCGGACCTTCAGCGTTTCGAGCAGGCGCTTGCCGAGCATCGGCCGCGCCTGTACCTGACCAACTCGGCCTTGCACAATCCCACGGGCGCGGCGCTGTCGCCCCTGACGGCCCATCGCGTGCTCAAGCTGGCGGAGCATTATGAACTGACGATAGTCGAGGACGACATCTTCGCCGATTTCGAGCCCGAGCCGTCGCCGCGCCTGGCCGCCTTCGACGGCCTGAACAGGGTGGTGCATGTGGGCAGCTTCTCGAAGACGCTTTCGGCCTCGGTGCGCTGCGGCTACATTGCCGCCCGGCCCGAATGGGTGGACGCCCTGGCCGACCTGAAAATAGCCACCACATTCGGCGGCAGCCGGCTGTCGGCCGAACTCGTTTACCGGATGCTCAAGGAAGGCAGCTATCGCCGGCATACCGAGGGATTGCGCCTGCGCCTGGCCCATGCCATGGGGCCCGTGGCCGACAGGCTTGCCGCTTTGGGCATACAGCCGTGGATGCGGCCCCGCGGTGGAATGTTCTTGTGGTGCGGCCTGCCGGGCGGGGTCGATGCGGTCGAACTCAGCCGCCGGGCGCTGGAACAGGGCGTTGTGCTGGCTCCTGGAAACGTATTCAGCCTGTCCAAATCGGCCGGGTCGTTCTTGCGTTTCAATGTGGCGCAGTCGGGCGACGCACGCTTGTACGACGTGCTTCGCACGCTGCTGAGCCGGCCGGCCGGGCAGGCGGAAGCGGCTGCGGGGCACTCCGCGGCCGCTTGATGCGCGCTACAGCGCCGTTTCGTAGTCGATGGTCAGCGGCGCATGGTCGCTGAAGCGCTGCTCTTTGTAGATGGACGCAGTCGTGGCCGTGGCGGCGATTTCAGGCGAGGCGATCTGGTAGTCGATGCGCCAGCCCACGTTCTTGGCCCAGGCCTGGCCGCGATTGCTCCACCAGGTATAGGCGTCCCCCGTGGCCTCGGGGTGCAGGCGGCGATACACGTCCACCCAGCCGATTTCGTCGAATACGCGTGTCAGCCAGGCGCGTTCCTCGGGCAGGAATCCGCTGTTCTTCAGGTTGCCTTTCCAGTTCTTCAGGTCGATTTCCTTGTGGGCGATGTTCCAGTCGCCGCACAGGATGACCTGGCGTCCGCATTTGACCAGATTGGCCAGGTGGGCAAAGAAGTGCTCCATGAACACGAACTTGGCCGCTTGCCGATGATCGCCGCTGGAGCCCGAGGGCAGATAGACCGATATGATGGAAAGCGTATCGTAGACGAGTTCCAGATAGCGGCCTTCGGCGTCGATTTCAGGCACGCCCAGGCCCTCGATGATCTGCAGCGGCTGGCGGCGCGCATACACGCCCACGCCGCTATAGCCTTTTTTCTCGGCATAATGGAAGTAGCCGTAATAGCCGGGGGGATTGAGCATGTCGGCCGTCATGTTGTCGGCCTGGGCCTTCAGTTCCTGCAGGCAGATGAAATCGGCGTCCTGCACGGCCAGCCATTCGAGGAAGCCCTTGCTGACGGCGGAGCGGATGCCATTGAGGTTGGCGGATATCACACGAAGCATCGTATAGCGTCCCGGTATCGGTCAAAGCATAGACTTTAACCGATACGGCGCTATGGATGAGGGGTTTCTTGTGCGGCGGGGCGGCTTATGCGGCCGGCCCGAAGCGGAAGCTGGACGCGGTGATGCCGGCGAACGCCAGGGCTTCGTGGTACACGCAGGCGGCGGCTTCGTTCTCGGCGGCGCCTGCCGCGACCATGAGCGGGATCAGGTGGTCTTCCCGGGGGTGGGCGAGCCGGGCGGCGGGCGCGTTTTCCCAATTGCGCAGCAGCTGGCCGCGTTGTTCGACGGGGCTGTGCAGCAGGGTTTGCTGCAGCCAGGCATCGAATTGCGCCGACGCGGCGGCACCCCCGCCATAAATCCGGCGCAGGTTGTGGTAGCTGAGGCCGCTGCCGACGATGAGCACGCCTTCGTTGCGCAAGGGCGCGAGGGCGCGGCCCAGGGCCAGGTGCCTTTCGGGGTCGTACTGCGCATCGATGGACAGCTGGACCATGGGCACATCGGCGTCAGGGTACATGACGAAGGCCGGAACGAAAGCGCCATGGTCGAAACCGCGCTGGCTGTCTTTTTGCACGGGCAGATCCGCGGCCCGAAGCAGCTGGAGGACGCGATCGGCCAGGCCGGGTGCGCCGGGAGCAGGATACCGGACCTCGTAAGTGTGCGCCGGAAATCCGTGGTAGTCATAGACCATGCCGGGCTTGGAGGCCGACATGACCTTGAACGTACCGGCAGTTTCCCAGTGCGCGGATACCATCAGTATGGCTTCGGGCTTGCGGCCGATCTGCGCCGGAATGCCGGCCAGCGAAGCGGCGAGCGCGGTGTTGCTGGCCTGCATTTCGGGCATATAGGGCCAGGGGCCGCCGCCGTGAGAGATGAAGTAAGTGGGCAGTTTCATGATCGAATCCATATCGTTCCCGGCCTGGGCCGGGAACGATGCCTTGGCGCAGGCGCGCGGGGCTTATTCCGATTTGCCGCGCAGTGCGTCGATGCTCCACGGACCGGGGCCGGCGAAGATGAGATAGAAGAAGATGAAGCAGAACAGGACGGCCGCTTCGCCGCCGTTCATGTTGGGGAAGAGCAGCATGCCTTTGCCGGCGACGTGGCCGATGAAGTAGGCGGCGGCCGTGAAGCCGGAAGCGATGAATGCGGCGCTGCGTGTGAAAAGACCGATGATGAGCAGGACGCCGGCGACCAGTTCAATGAGTCCCGCAATGCCCATCATCGAGAAAATCTGCAGGCCTTCGATGGCATTGCCGGGCGTACCGAAATACTTGGAGGTTCCGTGCCACAGCAGGCAATAGCCGGCCACGATACGCAAAATGCTCAATACGCGTGGAGCCCAGATCGTGCATGAATTGGTCGTCATAATTAATCCCCGTTAGGTTTGAAGGTGCCGCGTTGAAGTGATGCTGCTTGCAATGGCCTGCAGCCGGCCGGTTAAAAGGTTTTCCTTGAAAATCCCTTATGTCCATGATTTACGCCAAGAAAGTTTAATAGAATAATAATAGGAAATATATAGCCGATTTATTATTGATTACTTTCCTGTAAGGAAACGATGGATACCTTGGTCAGTTTGCGGGTGTTTCGGGAAATCGCCGACGCGGGCAGTTTTGTGGCGGCCGCCGAGCGCCTTTCCATGTCGGCGCCCATGGCCAGCAAGCATATGGCTCACCTGGAGCGTGAGCTGGGCGTGCGCCTGCTCAACCGCAGCAGCCGCAAAGTCAGCCTGACCGAAGCCGGCGCCCTTTACTACGAGCAATGCCGCAATGCCCTTGAAACGCTCGAGCTGGCGGCTGTCGCGGTGGGCACCGGCGTCGAAGCCCCGCGCGGGACGCTGAAGGTGACGGCGCCGGTCTGGTTCGCCAATCCGCGCATCGTGCATGTCATGGCCGATTATCGGCGCAAGCACCCCGAAGTCGTGCTGGATCTGCGTTTTACGAATCGCAAGGTGGACCTGGCGGCCGAAGGCTACGACCTGGCCCTGCGCGTTACCCGGGATCCGTCGCCGCAACTGATCGTGCGGCGTATTTGCGGGATACGTTTCTATCTCGTGGCTGCGCCCAGCTATCTGACGGCCGGAACGCCGGCCGCCATTTCCGACCTGTCCGCCTACCAGGGCATCGTGCCCAACTACCTGAATACCGATGCATTCGAGTTCGAGGGCCCCAAGGGCAAGGTGCGGATACGGCTGGATGCGGCGATGAAGTCCGACGATTCCACGTTTTCATACCATGCGGTTCGCGCGGGGGTGGGGATAGGCTTCCTACCGGGCTGGCTGGTCGAGGACGATCTGAAGTCCGGCGCGCTGGTGCAGATCTTGCCGCAGTACCGCCAGTTGCCCTACGAGCTTTACGCCAGCTATATCAGCCGCAAGTACCTGACGTCGAAAGTGCGATCGTTCATCGATTTCCTGGCCGTGTCGTTGGGCAACGGCTCTTTATGACCGATAATACCGGTTTTCCCCTTTCTGGCTGAATGATGGCTGACTCTTCCAACCGCACGGATTTCGTGCGTTTCTCCCTGGATCAGGGCGTCTTGCGTTTTGGGCAATTCAAGGTCAAGTCGGGGCGGATCAGCCCTTATTTTTTCAACGCCGGCCTCTTCAATACGGGCCGCTCGATAGGGCGGCTGGCGCAGTTCTACGCGCAGGCCCTGGTGGATTCCGGCCTGGATTTCGACATGCTGTTCGGCCCCGCCTACAAGGGCATCCCGCTCTCCACGGCGACCTCGGTCGCCCTGGCCGGCCATCCGTCGCTGGCGGGCCGCGATATACCCTTCGCCTTCAATCGCAAGGAAGCCAAGGATCACGGCGAAGGCGGGATGCTGGTGGGTGCGCCCTTGCAGGGCAAGGTGGTGATCATCGACGACGTCATCACCGCCGGCACGTCGGTGCGCGAGTCGGTGGAAATCATCAGGCAGGCCGGCGCCGAGCCCGCCGCCGTGCTGATCGCCCTGGACCGCATGGAGCGCGCGGGGCCCGATGATGCGCTGTCGGCTCATTCGGCGGTGCAGGACGTTGCGGCGACCTACGGCATGCCCGTTGTCAGCATCGCGTCGCTGGCCGACATCATGGCGCTGCTTGACGGCGACGCCCGCCTGGGCGAGCATCGCGCGGCCGTGGCGGCCTACCGGGCCCGCTATGGCGTGTAAGGCCCGGAGCCCGTCGCGGGCCCGGGCCCCGGATGCCGGGGCTTAACCCAGCTTTTCCTTGAGCAGGTCGTTGACCTGCTGCGGATTGGCCTTGCCCCTGGCGGCCTTCATGACCTGGCCGACCAGGGAATTGAAGGCTTTTTGCTTGCCGGCGCGGAATTCCTCGACGATGGCGGGATTGTCGGCCAGCACCTGATCGATCATGGCGCCGATGGCGCCGCTGTCGCTGATCTGTTTCAAGCCGCGCGCTTCGATGATGGCATCGGGGTCGCCGTTGTTCTCGCCCGTCCACATGGCGGCGAATACGTCGCGCGCCATCTTGTTGGAGATGGTGCCGTCGATGATGCGCGCGATCAGCGCGGCCAGGGCGGCGGGGCGCACCGGGCTTTGCGCGATGTCGATCTCGTCGCGGTTCAGCGCGGCGGAAAGCTCGCCCAGGACCCAGTTGGCGGCCAGCTTGGCCTGCCCTTCGGGCAATAGGGCGGCGGTTTCTTCGAAATAATCGGAACTGGAGCGGGCCATGGTCAATTGCGCCGCATCGTAGCCGCTCAGCCCCAGTTCGGATTCGAAGCGGGCTCGCTTCTGCGCGGGCAGCTCGGGCATGGCTTCCCGCACGCGCCGTATCCAGTCGGGAGCGATGACAAGGGGAGGCAGGTCGGGATCGGGAAAATAGCGATAGTCGTGCGCGTCTTCCTTGCTGCGCATGCTGCGTGTTTCGTCCCGGTCGGAATCGTACAGGCGGGTTTCCTGAACGACCTTGCCGCCGTCTTCGATCAATTCGATCTGTCGGCGGGCCTCGTAGAGAATGGCGCGCTCGAGGAAGCGGAAGGAGTTGACGTTCTTGATTTCGCTGCGTGTGCCCAGTTCGGCCTGGCCCTTGGGGCGGACCGAGACGTTGGCGTCGCAGCGGAAGGAGCCTTCCTGCATGTTGCCGTCACAAATGCCCAGCCATACCACCAGCCCGTGCAGCGCGCGGGCATAGGCCACCGCTTCGGCGGCCGAGCGCATCTCGGGCTCGGACACGATTTCCAGCAAAGGGGTGCCGGCCCGGTTCAGGTCGATGCCGGTGGACGATTCGCCGTGCGGCCCGGTGAAGTCCTCGTGCAGGGACTTGCCCGCGTCCTCTTCCAGGTGGGCGCGGGTGAGATTGATGGTTCTTTCCTGGTCGCCGACGAAAAAGCTGATGGATCCGCCCTGGACCACGGGGATCTCGAACTGGCTGATCTGGTAGTTCTTGGGCAGGTCGGGATAGAAATAGTTTTTCCGCGCGAAAATCGAACGCGGCGCGATATGGGCGCCCACCGCCAGGCCGAACTGGATGGCGCGTTCGACCGCGCCCTTGTTCATGACGGGCAGGCTGCCGGGCAGGGCCATGTCGACTTCGTTGGCCTGCGTGTTGGGTGCGGCGCCAAAGCGCGTGCTGCTGTCAGAAAATATCTTGGACTCGGTGGAAAGCTGAGCGTGCGTTTCCAGGCCGATGACGATTTCCCATTCCATTATCGTTGTTCCGGTTTGCGTTGGTGCCAGTCGGTGGCTTGCTGGTAGCGGTCGGCCACGGCGAGCAGGCGGCCCTCGCTGAAGTAATTGCCGATGATCTGCAGCCCGATGGGCAGGGGGCGCCCGGCGCCGCCGAAGCCGCAGGGCACCGACATGGCGGGCAGGCCGGCCAGGCTGACGCCCAGCGTGTAGATATCGGCCAGCCAGTCGGCGATGGGATCTTCGCGGTTGTCGCCGATGTGCTTGGCGACGGAGGGCGTGACGGGACCCATGATGACGTCGCAGTGGCTGGAAAAAGCCTGCTGGAAATCGTTGACGATCATGCGGCGCACGCGTTGCGCCTGCAGGTAGTAGGCGTCGTAGTAGCCGTGGGACAGCACGTAAGTGCCGACCATGATGCGCCGCAGGACTTCGGGGCCGAAGCCCTCGGTGCGCGAACGGCTGGTCATCTCGGCCAGGTCGCGGTATTGCGCGGCGCGGTGGCCGTAGCGGACGCCGTCGTAGCGAGACAGGTTGCTGGACGCCTCGGCCGGCGCGATGACGTAGTAGGTGGGAATCGAAAGTTCGGTGCGGGGCAGGGATATGCCCACGCGCACCGCGCCCAGCGACTCGAAGGCTTGCAGGGCGGATTCGACGGCGGCGGCTACGTCCGGGGCCAGGCCGGCATTGAAGAATTCCGAAGGCACGCCGATGCGCAGGCCTTTCAGGGGCTGGCTGCCCGCCGCTTGCTGGCCGGCGAGCGCGGCATCGAAGTCAGCGCGGATGCGGCCCGGCGCGTTCGGGACGCCGTCGCATTGTTCCAGGCTGGTCGAATCGCGCGGATCGAAGCCGCTCATGGGGTCGAGCAGCTCGACCAGGTCACGGGCGTGGCGCGCTATGGGGCCGGCCTGGTCCAGGCTTGATCCGTAGGCGATCATGCCGAAGCGCGACACCGTGCCATAGGTGGGCTTGATGCCGCTGACGCCGCACAGGGCGGCCGGCTGCCGGACCGACCCGCCGGTATCGGTGCCGGTGGCGGCCATGACCAGGCCCGCCGCAACGGCCGCCGCCGACCCGCCCGACGAGCCGCCGGGCACGGCAGCGCCGTCCCAGGGATTGAGGGTGGGACCGAATGCGGAATTCTCGTTGCCCGAACCCATGGCGAATTCGTCGCAGTTGAGCTTGCCGATGGAGACGGCGCCAGCCTGCTTCAGCCGCTGGACCACGGTGGCGTCGAAGGGGCTGGTGTAGTGTTCCAGCATTTTGCTGGCCGCGGTGCTGCGCCAGCCCTGGGTGACGAACACGTCTTTGTGGGCGATGGGCACGCCGGCCAGCGGGCCGGCCAGGCCGTCGGACAACTGCTTGTCGGCGGCGTCGGCCTGGGCCAGGGTGAGCTCGCGGTCGATATGCAGGAAGGCATTCAGGCCGCTGCTGTCCAGCGCGGCGTCAAGCGCGCTGCCGGCCAGCTCGCGGGCGCTGACCTGGCGCGATTGCAGCGCCTGGCGCAGCGCGGCGATGCTGTCGAATTGTGTATGCAATGGGGTGCTGGGCATGGCTTACTCGATGACCGTGGGAACCAGGAACAGGCCGTTGTCCTCGGCGGGAGTATTGGCCATGAGGGCCGCGCGTTCTTCGAGCGTGCGGGTGGCCGAGGCCGTGTCGGGCCGCAGGCGCAGCGCGATGTCCTGGTGGGCGGCCAGCGGATGGGCCATGGGTTCGATGCCCGCCGTGTCTACGGCCTGCAACTGCTGGATCAGGCTCAGGATGCCGTTCAGTTCGTTCTGGGCCCGGGCGCTTTCGTCCGGCGCAAGCTCGATGCGGGCGAGCTTGGCTATGCGGGCCACATCATGTTCGGTGATTGCCATGGATGTCTTTACTGGAAGAGGGTTGCGGCCGGTAATGTATTAGCGTGTAACGCGTGGTGCAAGCGGCTGGTTACAGAAAATAATTTGCCGTTATTCGACCTTATCGAGAATCAATTATAAGTTATCATTGTCGGTTTAATTCGTTGGTGAATTCCGGCGCCTCGCGTTTGCGCTTGATGGCAGCACCGATCCGGCGAACTTTTTTAAATCATTGATCTCACTGGACGCCCATGTTCGGATTCCTTCGTAGTTACTTCTCCAGCGATATGGCGATCGATCTGGGAACCGCCAATACCCTTATCTATGTTCGCGGCAAGGGAATCGTGCTGGACGAGCCCTCGGTCGTCGCCATCCGCCACGACGGCGGCCCCAGCGGCAAGAAAATCATCCAGGCCGTCGGCCGCGAGGCCAAGCAGATGCTGGGCCGGGTGCCGGGCAACATCGAAGCCATCCGCCCCATGAAAGACGGGGTCATCGCCGATTTCACCGTGACCGAGCAGATGCTCAAGCAGTTCATCCGCATGGTGCATCCGCGCAGCATGTTCGCGCCCAGCCCCCGCATCATCGTGTGCGTGCCCTGCGGCTCCACCCAGGTCGAGCGCCGTGCCATCCGCGAATCGGCCCTGGGCGCCGGCGCAAGCCAGGTCTATCTCATCGAAGAGCCCATGGCCGCGGCCATCGGCGCCGGTCTGGCCGTGTCCGACGCCAGCGGCTCCATGGTGGTGGATATCGGGGGCGGCACCACGGAGGTCGCCATCATTTCGCTGGGCGGCATGGTGTACAAGGGTTCGGTGCGTGTCGGCGGCGACAAATTCGACGAAGCCATCATCAACTACATCCGCCGCAACTACGGCATGCTGATCGGCGAACCCACCGCCGAGCTCATCAAGAAGGAAATCGGTTCGGCCTTCCCGGGCTCCGAGATCCGCGAAATCGAAGTCAAGGGCCGCAACCTGTCCGAGGGCGTTCCCCGCAGTTTCACGGTCTCGTCCAACGAGATACTTGAATCCCTTACCGATCCTTTGAATCAGATCGTATCCGCCGTCAAGACGGCGCTCGAGCAGACGCCTCCGGAGCTGGGCGCCGACATCACCGACAAGGGCATCGCCCTGACGGGCGGCGGCGCATTGCTGCACGATCTGGATCGCCTGCTCCAGGAAGAAACCGGCCTGCCCGTGGTGGTGGCCGAAGACCCGCTCACCTGCGTCGTACGCGGCTGCGGCGAAGCGCTTGAACACCTGGAGCGGCTGGGCTCGGTATTCATTTACGATTGATTTTGGTTTCTTAAAGGGTCGGGTGCCCCCTTCGTGTGCGCCGGGCTCCACGGCGCAGGCACGACTATCCCATGCAAGAATCCGGCACGATCAGGCTGTTCAAGCGCGGTCCAACCGCTGAGTTCAGGCTGTTCGTGTTCGTCCTGCTGTCGCTGAGCCTGCTGGTGGTGGACGCCCGCTGGCAGGTGCTGGACCCCGCGCGGCAGGCCATCTCCGTCGTCATCTATCCCTTCCAGCGACTCATGATGGCTCCGCGCGAGGCGCTGGAGCATATCGACAACTGGACCGAGGCCGCGGCGCTGGCCCGCCGCGAGAAAGAAGCCTTGCAGCGCCAGCGCATCGAACTGGCGCAGATCTCGACGCATGCCGCCCAGCTGGCCGCTGAAAACGAACAATTGCGCCGCCTGCTGGACGTGGCCGACGCCGTGGTCCAGCCCTCGGTGGCGGTCGAAGTCCTGTATGAACCGCCCAATGCGTTTTCGCATCATCTGATCTTCAACAAAGGGTCGTCCAGCGGCATCCAGCCAGGCATGCCCGTGATCGACGAAGGCGGCATCGTCGGGCAGATCGTCAGGGTCACCCCCTTCACCTCCGAGGCGGCGCTGCTCACCGACGACAAGGTTTCCATCCCCGTGCAGGTGCTGCGCAATGGCTTGCGCCTCATCGCGTTCGGCGGCAATGTCTCGGGCAAGGTCGAGGTGCGCTACCTGACGGCCAATGTGGACCTGGCGCCCGGCGACACGCTGATCACCAGCGGTATCGGCGGCCTGTTCCCCGCCGGTCTTTCGGTCGCCACGGTCGACCGGGTCGAGCGGGACGTGGCCACGGGCTTTGCCCTGGCCGTCGCAACGCCTCTGTCCCATCCCGAGCGCCACCGCCATTTTCTGGTTCTGCGGGTCGATGTGTCGGCGCAGGAGTTCAAGCAGGAGGACGTGCCCGATGCCACGCAAGCCGGACAATAGCGTGCCGATGGCGGGGCTGGGGCGATCCGGCCTGAGTTCGCTGCAGCCCATCGATACATCTCCGTTCAAGAAGCCGTCCAGCCTGCTGTTCATCTGGGCCACGGTGCTGCTGGTCTGGCTGATTTCGCTGTTGCCATGGCGCCTGTGGCAGCCGGCCCCCGACCTGCTGTTGCTGGTCATTGCCTTCTGGTGCCTGAATGAGCCGCAGCGCGTAACCATGCTGGCCGCCTTCGTGTTCGGCCTGTTCATGGACGTGCACGACGCCGCGCTGCTCGGGGGCCAGGCGCTTACCTTTACGCTCACGGCCTACGGCGCCATCGTGCTGCGCCGGCGCCTGTTGCGTTTCAATGCCATTGTGCAGGCCATCCATCTGCTGCCCATATTCGTCGTGGCCAACGCCATTACCCAGTTCATTTGCGCCTGGCTCTCCGGGCAATGGGCCGGCTGGGGATGGCTGTGGTCCTCCCTGTTCACAGTGGCCCTGTGGCCGCTGGCCGATATCCTGCTGCATCTGCCGCAACGCCGGCTCGACGAAGCCGACGCCGGCTCGGTCTAGGGCCGGCCCATGTTCGAATTCAAGAAGACCACTCACCACCAGAAGCGGCGCATGCTTCTGCGCGTGGCGGTGGCGGGCGTGCTGGCCTTGCTGTGCTTCATGGGCCTGGTCGGCCGGCTTTGGTATCTGCAGGTGGTGCGCTACGACGGCCTGGCCGCCCGCGCCGACCAGAACCGCATCGCGGTGGTGCCCATACCTCCGCGCCGGGGCGAGATCCTGGACCGGAACGGCGTCGTGCTGGCGCGCAACTACCGGGACTACACGCTTTCGGTCGTGCCCGCCAACGTGAAGGGCGACATGAAGGAGCTGCTCGACGACCTCGGGCGCCTGGTGTACCTGAGCCATTCGGACCGGCGCCGATTCCTTCAGAACCTGAATCAGAGCGGCCGCTACAACCCCGTCCTGCTGCGCAACAACCTGAACGATACCGAGGCGTCGTGGTTCGCGGCGCATGCCTTCAAGTTTCCGGGCGTCGAACTGAGCGCCCGCTGGGTGCGCGAATACCCCGAGGGCGAGTCGGCGGCGCATGTCCTGGGCTACGTGGGGCGCATCTCGGAGCAGGATGTCGCCAGGCTGGAAGAGGAAGGCCGCTGGGGCAACTATCGCGGCAGCAATATCATCGGAAAGAAGGGCATAGAGAAAACCTGGGAAGAGGCGCTGCACGGGCGCACGGGCGTCGAAGAAGTCGAGGTCACCGCCACGGGCCGTCCGGTGCGCACCCTTAGCCGCGTCGATCCGGTGCCCGGCTCCGACCTCATCCTGTCGCTGGACATCGGCCTGCAAAAGGTGGCCGAAGAGCAGTTCAAGGGCCGGCGTGGAGCGCTGGTGGCCATCGAGCCCAAGACCGGCGATGTGCTGGCCTTTGTGTCCGCGCCCTCGTTCGATCCCAACCTGTTCATCGACGGCATCGACGTCGAGAACTGGCGCAAGCTCAACGAATCGCCCGATCATCCCTTGATCAACCGTCCTTTGTATGGCACCTATCCCATCGGTTCGACCTACAAGCCGTTCGTGGGGCTTGCCGCCCTGGAACTGGGCAAGCGTACCGCGACCCAGCGCATTTCGGATCCCGGCTACTTCGAGTTCGGCGGCCAGCGTTTCCGCAACGCGGGCGGCGCCGCCTACGGCCCCACCGACATGCATCGCGCCATCGTGGTGTCGTCCGATACCTATTTCTTTTCGCTGGGGCCGGAGATCGGCGTGAACGCGCTTCACGATTTCAGCAAGCAGTTCGGATTCGGCCAGATTACCGGCATCGACCTGGACGGCGAGCGGCGCGGCGTGCTGCCGTCCACGGAATGGAAGCGCAAGGCCTACAAGAAGCCGGCGCAGCAGCGCTGGTATGCCGGGGAAACGGTTTCGGTGGCGGTGGGGCAGGGCTATAACGCTTTCACGCTGCTGCAGCTGGCCCAGGCGACGTCGGTGCTGGCCAATAACGGCACCTACATGAAGCCGCACCTGGTCAGCCTGGTCGAGAATCCACAGACCGGCCAGCAGGCGCGCACCGTCACCAAGCCTTCGTACACGATTCCGCTGAAGCCTGAAAATCTGGCCGTCATACGCAATGCCATGGCCGACGTGATGCGCTCGGGCACCGCGCGGCGCTCGTTTGCAGGCGCTCCCTACCAGGCCGCGGGCAAGACCGGGACCGCGCAGGTCTATAGCCTGAGAGGCGCCAAGTACAAGGCCAGCGCCGTGGACGAGCGTCTGCGCGACCACGCCCTTTTCATGGCCTATGCGCCGATGGAAGACCCCAAGATCGCGGTGGCGCTGATTGTCGAGAACGGCGGCTGGGGCGCCACCGTTGCCGCTCCCGTCGCGCGCAAGGTGTTCGACTACTGGCTTTCGCCCAAGCGCAAAGGCCAGGGCCAGCGGGCCGATGCCATCGCCAAGCCCAGGCCGCCGGCCGACATGCCTCCAATGGAAGAGGAGGGAGCCAGCGGCGAATCGCAGGATGCCATGGTGCGCCCCGAAGACCTGCCGGCCACCGACGAAGACGAACCCGGCGACGGGCACGAATCCCCGCTGGCCGCGCCCGGCCCGCGCCTTCCCTCGCGAGGTGTCCGATGAAACGCATCATGCAGTGGGTGATCCGGGCCGTGACGGCGTTCGACTGGCCCTTGCTGATACTTCTGGTGCTGATGACCATTCTGGGCATGACGGTGATGCACTCCGCGGTCGGCGGCACCGACTGGCGCTTCGCCGACCAGTCCCGCAATTTCCTGATCGCCTTCATCTTCATGTGGGCCGCGGCCATGGTGCCGCCGCCGCTCCTCATGCGCCTGGCCCCGTATTTTTATGTAATGGGCGTCATCCTGCTGCTGGGCGTCGAGTTCTTCGGGGAAACCAGCAAAGGGGCGACGCGCTGGCTCAATCTGGGGATAGTGCGTATCCAGCCGTCCGAGATGCTGAAGATTTCCGTGCCGATGATGCTGGCCTGGTATTTCCATCGGAACCAGGGCAACCTGCGGGTGCTGGATTTCCTGGTGGCCGGCATCCTGCTGGCGATTCCATTTTCGCTGATCGTGATGCAGCCCGACTTGGGCACGGCCCTGCTGGTATTCGCGTCGGGCTTTTGCGTCATTTATTTCGGCGGGTTGTCGTTCAAGCTGCTGGCGCCGATAGCGGTCGTGGTCGTGGTCGGCCTGGGCACCCTGGTGTATTACGAAGCGGACATCTGCCAGCCCGACGTCGACTGGGTGGTCTTGCATGAATACCAGAAATACCGCGTATGCACTTTGCTGGATCCCAGTTCGGATCCGCTGGGCAAGGGCTTTCATACCATACAGTCGATGATCGCGGTCGGTTCGGGCGGAGTCTACGGCAAGGGCTACATGATGGGCACGCAGGCGCATCTGGATTTCATCCCGGAACGCACCACGGACTTCATCTTCGCGGTCTATGCCGAGGAATTCGGCCTGTACGGCGGCGTAATGCTGCTGGTCCTGTACGGCCTTTTGATCGTGCGCGGGCTGACGATCGCCGCGCGGGCGCATACGCAATTCGGCCGGCTGCTGGCCGGCTCCATGTCGATGATGTTCTTTGTCTATGTCTTCGTCAATGTAGGCATGGTGACCGGCATCCTGCCCGTCGTGGGAGTGCCATTGCCTTTCATGAGCTATGGCGGCACCGCGCTGCTGACCCTGGGCATCGCCTGCGGGATACTCATGAGCATCGGCCACTACCGGCCGGTCAGGCAGTAGAGTCCGTCCAGTATTTTCTTCACGGGCGCCGGCAGGGCGGTGGCGGACAGTTCGTTGATCGGTATCCAGGCCTGGCCAGGCGCCGGTTCGGCAACGACGGGGGCGCCGGCCCGCAGATACCAGGGCTCTATATGCAGCCTGAAGTGGGAAAACACGTGCACCAGGCCGGCCATCTTGCGCGCCTCTTCGGGGCTCAGCCCCCAGTTCGAACAGGCCGTTGCCAGCGCCCGCTCATCCTCGTATTCCGGCAGGCTCCACAGGCCGCCCCATATCCCGGACGGGGGACGCTGTTCCAGCAGGATGGCGTCCGACGATGCCAGGATGAGCATCTTGCACTGGCGCTCGGGGCTGGCTTTCTTCTTGCGGGGCGCCGGAAGCTCGCCCTGCCTGGAGTGCGCATGGGCATAGCAATGGGCTTGCAGCGGGCAAAGCGGGCAATCGGGGCTGCTGCGGGTGCAGCGCTGCGAGCCCAGGTCCATCAGGCCTTGCGTATAGGCCGCCATGTCGAGGGCGGCGTCGGCATCGGCCAGGGCCGCCTCGGCGGTGCGCCAGAGCAGTTGTTCGGTGACCCGCTCGCTGGTGACGCCTTCTATCCCGAAATAGCGGGTGAAGACGCGCTTGACGTTGCCGTCCATGATGGGGCTGCGCTCGCCGTGGGCGAAGGCGGCGATGGCCGCGGCGGTGGAGCGGCCTATCCCGGGCAGGGTGGCGATGTCGGCCGAACTCTCGGGAAATGCGCCGCCCCAGTCCCGGCACAGCACCTGCGCGCAGCGATGCAGATTGCGCGCCCGGGCGTAATAGCCCAGCCCGGCCCAATACGGCATGACATCTTCCTGGCTGGCGGCGGCCAGGCTGGCGATGTCGGGAAAGCGCGAAAGAAAGCGTTCGTAATACCCGATGACGGTGGCCACCTGGGTTTGCTGCAGCATGATCTCCGATAGCCATATTTTGTATGGATCGCGGGTGCCCTGCCAGGGCAGGTGATGGCGGCCGTGCCGTTTTTGCCAATCAACGATGGTGCCGGCGAACGCATCCAGGCGGGGGTCTGTATTCAGCAGCATCAGAATCGGGTATTGCGGGTAACGGACCACCGTGCCGACAGGGCGGCCAGTATCGCGACCAGCAGGAAAGCCAGCAGCAGGCTCAGGGTGTCGGGCAGTTGCAGCGTCATATGGGCACCGTAGCTGCTGGCCAGGCGGCCCAGCGCGGCATTCAGGGGGTACAGGATCAGCGCGGCCAGAGCGAGCGCCACGGCGCTGGCCACTATGCCGGTAAGCGCCCCCTGGTACAGGAAGGGGCGGCGCACGAACGATTCCGTGGCGCCCACCAGGCGTGCGACCGCGATCTCCTCGCGCTGCGTAAGCGCCTGCATGCGCACGGTGTTGAACACGGTGGCCGGCACGACCAGCGCCACGCAGGCGGCCAGCATGCCCAGGCCGATGCGCACGAAGCCGAGTATGGATTCCAGGCGCCTGACCCAGTCGCTGTCCAGCTGCACTGAATCGACCTGATCCAGCGCGCGCCACTCTCCCGCCAGGGCATTGGCATGCCGGGCCAGTTCGGGCGACTCGCGCAGGGTCACGATAATGGCGTCGGGCAGCGGATTGCCGGGCAGGACCGCCAGCGCATCGCTCCAGGATGGGTTGGCCTTCAGGTCCTCCAGCGCCTGCTCGCGCGTGACCACCTTGACGCTGGCGATTTCAGGGGCGTGCTTTTCCTGGAGTTCGTCGGCCAGCCGCCGCGCCTCGTCGGCCGTGGCGGAGGGGTTCAGGAAAAGGGTCAGTTCGGGGGAGACCGGTATCTGCCTGACGACGGGCTGGGCCGAGGCCAGCACCGATGCCGCGATGATGGGAATGGCCAGCGTCAGGCCGATCACAAGAATATTGGACAGGGACGAGAATGGTTGCGCCAGCAGGCGGCGCACTGAAACCAGCAATGCATAACGGTGTTGCCGCAGCCAGCGCTTCACGGGGCGACTCCTTGGATATCGAAAAAGCGGCCGGCGTCGATGCGCAGCGTGCGTGAGGCGTAAGAAGCCATGAGGGCGCGGTCATGCGAAGCAATCAGGGTGGTGACGCCGACCCGGTTGAAGTCGCGGAAGACTTCCATGATCTTGTTGGCGCTGACTTCGTCCAGGTTGGCGGTGGGCTCGTCGGCGATGAGTATGGCCGGCCGGTTGACGATGGCGCGGGCGATGGCCAGGCGCTGCTGTTCGCCGCCCGACATTTCGACCGGATTCAGGTCTTCCTTGCCCGACAGGCCGACCTTCTCCATGGCGGCGCGCGCGCGCGTGCCCGCCTGGCGCGTTTCCAGCCCCATGACGGCCAGCGGCAGCACTACGTTGTTGATGGCGTTGCGGTCGTACAGAAGGTGGGTGTCCTGGAGTATGACGCCCACCGCACGCCTCAGGTAGGGGCGGGCGCGGCCCGGCATCTTGTCGATGCGATGCCCGTTGACATGGACGGAGCCTCGGCTGGGGGGCTCCAGCCCGCCGATCAGCTTGAGCAGTGTCGACTTGCCGGCCCCGGACGGCCCCGAGACGAATACGAACTCGCCGGGCTCCACCCGGAAATTGATATCGGCCAGGATATTGCGCCCGCGCCCATATGATTTGAAGACATGCTGGAATTCGATCATAGCGACAATGAAGTTGATACCCGAATGATAAATGGCGGAAGGCATCCCTGGACGCTACACATGGTAAACGGCGGAATGCGGCCGCGGTCCTGCGTGGGTGTTACAAAGAATGTCTCAAGGGATATCCCCCATGTTTTTAATGCTCTCCAGCAGCTACGATTCGACACCTGACGGCTCAATAGAGATTGTATGCCGTGTTTATAAACTCGAATCGATACGGAAGGGACCAATCATGAAACTCATCAAGGCGGCTGCTCTGGGAGCCTCGCTGTTCTTTATCGCCGCGGCGTCTCACGCCGGCGAAACATTCGACGCCGTGAAGAAAAAGGGTTTTGTTCAGTGCGGCGTGCATACCGGCCTGCCTGGTTTTTCCATTGCCGACAGCAAGGGTCAATGGAGCGGTATCGACGTGGACGTCTGCCGCGGCATCGCGGCGATGATGTTCGGCGACGCCACCAAATACAAGACCACGCCCGTGACGACGCAGCAGCGCTTCACGGCATTGCAGTCGGGTGAAATCGACGTCCTGACCCGCAACACCACGGCAACCATGACCCGCGACACCACGCTGGGCCTCATGTCCCCCGGCATCAACTACTACGATAGCCAGGGCATCATGGTCAGCAAGAGCCTGGGCGTGAAAAGCGCCAAGGAACTGGGCGGCGCGGCCGTGTGCGTGCAGCCCGGCACCACCACCGAGCTCAACCTGGCCGACTGGTTCCGCGCCAACAAGCTGGAATTCAAGCCCGTCGTCATCAACAGCCCCGACGAAGCCATGCGCTCGTACGTAGCAGGCCGCTGCGATGCCTACACGACCGACAAGTCCGGCCTGGCCACCATCCGTTCCACGCTGGCCAACCCCGACGATCACATCATTCTGCCCGAGGACTTCTCCAAAGAGCCGCTGGGTCCCATGGTGCGCCAGGGCGACGACCCCTGGTTCATGGTGGTGCGCTGGACGCTCAACACCATGCTCGAGGCCGAAGAGTACGGCATCACCTCCAAGAACGTGGACGAAATGACCAAAAGCGCCAACCCCAACATCCAGCGCATCCTGGGCGTGACCGGCGAAATGGGCAAGGGCCTGGGCCTGGACAACAAATGGGCCTACAACATCATCAAGCAGGTCGGAAACTACGGCGAATCGTTCGAGCGCAACATCGGCATGAGCTCGGCCATGAAGCTGGAGCGCGGCCTGAACGCCCAATGGAAAGACGGCGGCCTGATGTACGGCTGGCCCATCCGCTAAGCCTGCAGGGCCGATAAGGTAGGAAGGCCGGAGGCTTGGCGCCTCCGGCCTTCAAGCAAAGGGGGCTGCGTCAGAGCCTCCAAACGATTTAACTTCTATGACGAATAAAAAACCTTTGTCCCGGTCTCCCAAGCGGCGTCTATCCTGGAACGACCCCGGCCTGCGGTCGCTTATCTACCAAGTGCTGGTGCTGGGCATAGTCGGGCTTGGCGTCTGGTACCTGGTCACAAACACCCTGCACAATCTTGCGGTGCGCAACATTTCCACGGGCTTCGGGTTTCTTGGCCGCGAGGCCGGCTTCGCCATTGGCGAGTCCATGGTCGACTACACGCCGGCGGACACCTACGGGCGCGCCATCTGGGTCGGTATCCTGAATACCTTGCGCGTATCGGTGGCCGGCATTATTGCCGCGACCCTGTTCGGCACGCTGCTGGGCATTGCCCGGCTTTCAAAGAACTGGCTGGTTTCCCGCGTGGCCAGCGCCTACATCGAGATCATGCGCAACATACCCTTGTTGCTGCAGCTGTTCTTCTGGTATGCCATCATCACCGAGATCATGCCGGGCCCCCGCGATGCGCTGCATCCGGTGCCGGGCGTCTTCATTTCCAACCGCGGCCTGAAACTGCCTTCCGTGCAGGGCGATGCGCTGGACTGGATCATGGCCGGACTGGCTCTGGCCATCGTCGCGATTGTCGTGCTGGGCCATTGGGCCAAGAAGCGCCAGGACGCCACCGGCAGCATCTTCCCGCTGGGCCGCGCGGCGGTGGCGCTGCTCATCGCCTTTCCCGTGGCGGGCTGGCTGATCAGCGGCGCGTCGCTGACGCTCGAAATGCCCGTCCTGAAGGGCTTCAACTTTTCCGGCGGCATAACCCTGTCGCCCGAATTCGCGGCACTGCTGGCCGGCCTCATCATCTATACGTCGGCATTCGTGGCCGAGGTCGTGCGCTCGGGCATACAGTCGGTCAACCGCGGCCAATGGGAGGCGGCCGAAGCCATAGGCCTGCCACGCTCGCGCCTGCTGCGCCTGGTCATATTGCCCCAGGCCCTGCGCGTCATCGTGCCGCCCATGACCAGCCAATACCTGAACCTGACCAAGAACAGTTCTCTTGCCGTCGCCATCGGCTACCCGGACATCGTGTCGGTGGTCAACACCACGCTCAATCAAACCGGCCAGGCCATCGAGGGCATTCTCATCATCATGGCGGCCTACCTGACCGTCAGCTTGTCGATTTCCGTATTCATGAACTGGTATAACAAGCGCATCGCGCTGGTGGAGCGCTAATGAGCACGCACACTCCGACCGCGTCCAGCCTGCCTCCGCCCCGCCTGCAGCAGGGAGCCATAGGGTGGATGCGCGCCAGCCTTTTTTCGTCTCCGCTCAATACCCTGCTTACGGTGCTGGTCGCCTGGCTCTTGCTGATGTCCATTCCGGCCATGGTCGAATGGCTGTTCATCCGGGCCAATTTCGACGCCACCAACGCGCAGGAGTGCCGTGCTTCGGGCGGCGCCTGCTGGGCCTTCATCGCCGAAAAGCACCGCCTGATCCTGTTCGGCGTCTATCCCTACGACGAACAGTGGCGGCCCCTGCTGGCCAGCGTCATTCTTGTCGCCGTCATCGTATGCAGCTGCATACGCTGGTTCTGGAAGCCCTTTTTGGGCCTGATCTGGATCGTGGCGCTGGTCGCCGTCGCGGTCCTGATGTGGGGCGGGGTATTCGGGCTCAGCTATGTCGAGAACGACCGCTGGGGCGGCCTGCCGCTGACGCTCATCCTGGCCACCTTCGGCATTGCCTTCGCATTTCCCTTCGGCCTGCTGCTGGCGCTGGGCAGGCGGTCGCACATGCCGGCCATCAAGGCCCTGTGCGTCGTCTACATCGAACTCATACGCGGTGTGCCCCTGATCAGCCTGCTGTTCATGTCGTCGGTCATGCTGCCGCTGTTCCTGCCGGAGGGCTTCAGCATCGACAAGCTCTTGCGTGCGCAGATAGCCATCATCCTGTTTGCCGCGGCGTACATCGCCGAAACGGTGCGCGGCGGTTTGCAGGCCATACCCAAGGGCCAGTACGAGGGCGCGGATTCCATCGGCCTGAGCTATTGGCAGCAGATGCGTAAAATCATATTGCCGCAGGCGCTGAAGGTGGTCATTCCGCCTCTGGTCGGCATTTTCATCGCCCTGTTCAAGGATACCTCGCTGGTCGTCATCATCGGCATCTTCGACCTGACGCAGGCGGCCAAGACGGCCGTGGCCGATGCCGCCTGGCGGGGCTTCAGCACCGAAGCCTACCTGTTCATCGCCTTCATCTATTTTATTTTCTGCTTTTCGATCTCCCGTTACAGCCAGTCGCTCGAGCGGCATTTGCAGACGGGACATCAACGCTGATCAACACGACGCCCGCGGCATCGCGGGCAGATACAAAGGAGTACAGACATGTCTGAGGCCATCATCCGCCTGGCAGATGTCAACAAGTGGTATGGGCAGTTCCATGTGCTGCGCAATATCAACCTGAATGTCGCGCCCAGCGAGCGCATCGTCATTTGCGGCCCCTCCGGATCGGGCAAGTCCACCATGATACGTTGCATCAATCGCCTGGAAGAGCATCAGCAGGGCAGCATCGTCGTCGACGGCACCGAACTTACCAACGACCTGAAGCAGATCGAAACCATACGCCGCGACGTCGGCATGGTGTTCCAGCATTTCAATCTTTTTCCCCACCTCACCGTGCTGGAGAACCTGACGCTGGGCCCGGTATGGGTGCTGAAGAAATCCAAGGCCGAGGCCGAGGCCACCGCCATGAAATACCTCGAGCGCGTGCGCATCCCGGACCAGGCGCTGAAGTATCCCGGCCAGTTGTCGGGCGGACAGCAGCAGCGCGTGGCCATCGCCCGGTCCTTGTGCATGAGCCCCAAGATCATGCTGTTCGACGAGCCCACTTCGGCGCTGGACCCCGAAATGGTCAAGGAGGTGCTGGATGTCATGGTGGGCCTGGCCGAGGAAAGCGGCATGACCATGCTCTGCGTTACCCACGAAATGGGTTTTGCGCGCAAAGTCGCCGACCGGGTCATTTTCATGGATCAGGGCGAAATCATCGAAGAAAACACGCCCGACGCGTTCTTCGACAACCCCCAGAACGAACGCACCAAACTTTTCCTCAGCCAGATACTGCACTAGCGCCCGCCGACGTCCGGAAAGCGGCCACTCCGGCGGCGGGATAAGCCGGCCCGCCTCTGTTGCGCAGGGCGGACACTTTTCTCGCATCAAAGGCATTATTCGTGTACGGTAATGCCTTCTTATTATTTATGACAAGGGATTACGTATGTTGTCCGGCCTTAAAACCATATCATCCGTTGCGGTTGCCGCCTGCTTCGCACTGACGGCCTTTGCGGCGCCCGCCGCGGCGGAAGACTTTCCGTCCAAACCCATCCAGTTCATCGTGCCGTATTCGGCGGGTGGCCCGCTCGATGGCATGGCGCGTTTGCTGGCCGAGAAGGTCAAGCCCGACCTGGGCACCATCGTCGTGGAGAACAAACCCGGCGCCGGCGGAAACATCGGCGCCAGCATCGCCGCCAAGGCCAAGCCGGACGGCTATACGCTGGTCATGGGCGCGGTCGCCATCAATGCCATCAATCCCTGGCTGTACGAGAAGCTGCCCTTTGATCCGGTAAAGAGCTTCGAGCCCGTAACGCTGGTTGCCTCGGTCCCCAACATCCTTATCGTGAACAATGAGTTCGCAACGGCCAACAAGATCAATTCGGTCAAGGATCTTGTCGCCTATGCCAAGAAGAATCCGAACATCCTGAATTTCGGCTCGGGCGGCAATGGCAGCGCCGGACACCTGGCGGGCGAACTGCTCAATGTGCGGGCCGACGTGAAGACGGTGCACGTGCCGTACGCCGGCGCGGCGCCCGCCAAGCTGGCCCTGCTGGCCGGCCAGATCAATTTCATGTTCGACAACCTGGCATCCGCCTCCAGCCTGATTACCGAAAACAAGGTCAAGGCCCTGGCGGTTACCACCACCGAGCGCTCCTCCGCCTTCCCGCAAGTGCCCACCATGCAGCAAGAGGGTATCCAGAACTTCGATCTGGGCACCTGGTTCGGCGTCTTCACGACGGGCGGCACGCCCAAGGCCGTCGTCGACAAGCTCAATGCCGCCTACGTCAAAGCCTTGCAGGATCCCGCCGTGCGCAAGAACCTGCTGACCATGGGCTCCGACGCCAAGCCGACGACGTCCGATGAGTTCGGCGAGCTGGTCAAGCACGACCTGGCCAAGTACAAGGAAATCGTCGAGGTTTCCGGCGCCAAGCTGTTCTAAGGCACCCGGGACAGCCGGCGCATTCCAGCGCCGGTGGCGACACGGCAAAACCCCCGCAGGTGCTGCGCCTGCGGGGGTTTTGTTTTGCCAATGTCAACAAAGGTCAAAAAGTCCCTCCTGATCCAAACTGTAACACCCTGGCCGATACGCGCTTGCTAGCATTAGCGGCGACAGCTTTGGCGCTGCCAACACATGGAACAAGGAGAATGACATGAAGATATCTATGCGAGCCGGTCGGGTTGCCGCCTGCATCGGGGCCGTCGCGATGGTGGCCGGATGCGCCAACATGAACGATATGGGCACGGGCGGCAAGACCGCCGTCGGAGCGGGCGCGGGCGCCGCGGTGGGTGCCGGGCTGGGCGCCCTGATTGGCGACAGCAGCAAGGCGGCGGCCATCGGCGCCGGCATCGGCGCGGTTGCGGGCGGCATCGCCGGCTACAACTGGTCGGGCGTGAAGAATGACGTCGAGAAATCAGGTGCCAGCAGCCTGGGCGTGGACGTGACCGAGATGCCGGACGGCACGCTCCGGGTCAACATACCCAGCAATGTGTCCTTCGACACCGGCAAGTATGCCTTGAAGCCGGCCTTGCTGCCGGTGTTGGACAGCGTTGCGCGCGCCTTGGTGCAGCATCCCGAGCTGCGGGCCAAATCCATCGGCTATACCGACAGCACGGGCTCGGCGGCCACCAACCAGACGCTGTCGGTCAATCGGGCCCGGGCGGTTGCGAACTATCTGACGGACAAAGGCGTGCCGGTGGGCAACCTGACGGCCGAGGGCAGGGGGCCGCAGAACCCCATAGGCGATAATGCGACGGCCGAAGGCCGGGCGATGAACCGCCGTGTTGAGCTGTACCTGTACGCAGTGAAGCAGCCATGATGCTCGACGCTTGACCTGCGGCGGGCCGGCGCGAGGCGGCAGCGCCGTCCGCCGGCCGGCGTCCTTCCCGGACAATGACAATGACAACGGCTCGGGAAGGGCGCAAGCCGTGCCTGCTCGGCATCAGGAGCGGGCGGGCTTTTCCTGGAAAGACCTGATCATGCTGGCCAGCGTGGCCTCGACGATGCTGCGGTCTTCGTGGGACAGCGCCCAATAGACGTCCGGTGAAATAGTCGTGAATGGCCACAGTCCTTGCCGCCCGGCCTGAGCGGGATCGGCAAGCTGGTATGTCGAATGTGTTGCGTCTTCAGCTTGGCCCGTTTCCATCGGACCTATGCCCTGGGCCAGCCAGGCGGGGTTGACCCGCAGCGCTTCCGCCAGCCGGAATATTCCCTTCGCCGTCTGGCGCGTCTTGTTTTCGTAATTGGCAATGGCGCCCTGCGACAGGCCGCAGGCCCGCGCAAGCGCGGATTGGCTCATTCCGCGCAGGATACGGGCTCGACGAAGGCGATCGGCAAAATGGTCGTTCACGTTTGTGATTGAACGATTTAACTCAATCACATTGGTAATAATGCCGATTACAAACGTGATTCTTTAATGTAAATTAAAGTAAAAAAATATTCATAAAATTAAATGCTTTTCAGAGTATGGGCGCAAAATGCGCCTATAGATCAGGCGTTCGATCCAAACTGGGGCGGAGGTCTCAATGATTGCCTTTTTCCTTCTCACCGCATGAGGCTCGATCCCGTCGTCATGCTGTTCGCCCCCAAGGCGGAAGGCCCCGCAGGTCGCCAGCGGGCAAACCGGGCCGCCGAGCTTCGCGCCCATGGCTTCGACGTCTTGCGCTGCAACGATATGCCGGAGCTCTACCGTGTGGCGCAGGCCCGGTTCTCTCCCGATCGCCTGGCCATGGTGGTGCTGGACGGCACACACGATGAAAACTGCGCCGCCGCAGCCAGCTTCAGGGCCTTGCATTCAGGCGCCGGCATCGTGTCCATGGTCGAGCCCGACAGCGAGACAGCGGTAATCCAGGCATTGCAGGTGGGGGCCGACAACTGCTGCCCGCAAACGGGGTCCACCCGCTTGCTGGTCGCCATGCTGCTGCGTCTGTTTCACAGGGCGGGAAACTTCCAGGCGCCGCTCGCCCCGCAACCCGACGGCGACGCGCGGCCCGAAACCTGGAGCCTGCAGGAACAGGGATGGGTGCTGGTTACGCCGCAAGGCCTGCGCATCGGCCTGACCACCGGCGAACGCGCCTTTCTTTCGACACTGCTCGCCATGCCCGACCTGCGCGCCACGCACACGCAACTCATCGACGCCATCAATGCCAGCCATGCGCTGGACGACCCCCAGGCCAACCAGGGCCGGTTGGGTGTGCTGGTCAGCCGCCTGCGCCGCAAGTTCACCGACAACGGTATCGATATACCGCTCAAGTCGGTGCACAACTGGGGCTATATGTTTACCGGTCCGGTATAGCGCGTGGCGTCAAGACCGGTGCCCGAGCCCGAACCATAGCGCCGCACCGACAAGTCATCGCTGCGTATGGCGGTGGGCCGTCCCGAAACAATGTCGGCCAGCAACTGGCCGCTGCCGCAGGCCATGGTCCAGCCCAGCGTGCCGTGGCCGGTGTTCAGGAACAGGTTGGGCAGCGCGGTGGCGCCCACAATAGGGGTGCTGTCCGGGGTCTTCGGACGCAATCCCGTCCAGAACGACAGATCCCCCTTGGCGTAGCTGTCCGGGAAGAGATCGTCAAGCACCATCTGCAACGTACGCCGGCGCCTGTCGTCCAGGGTCTTGTCGAAGCCAACGATCTCGGCCATGCCGCCCACGCGTATGCGCTGGTCGAAACGGGTGATGGCGATCTTGTAGGTTTCATCCAGCAGGGTCGATGCCGGAGCATAGTCCTCGCGGGCCACCGGCACGGTAATCGAATAGCCCTTCAGCGGATACACCGGCAGCTTCACGACGTTCTTGAGCAGCCGCGTGGACCAAGCGCCCAAGGCCATCACATAGGCGTCCGCGGCAAGAAGCCGGTCCGCGCACTGTACGCCCGCGACCCTGCCGCCGGCCAGCGCGATGCGCTGGATGTCGATGCCGTAGCGAAACTCCACGCCCAGCTTCTGCGCCTCGGCCGCCAGGCGGGTGGTGAACAACCGGCAATCGCCTGTTTCGTCGTTGGGCAAGCGTAGCCCGCCCGCCAGCTTCTCTTCGCTGCGTGCCAGGGCGGGTTCCGCCTGGTGAAGTTCCTTCCGGCCGAGCAACTGATAATCGATACCGGCCTCGCGCAGCACTTCGATGTCCTGTCCGACGCTATCGAGCTGCTGCTGGCTGCGGAACAGCTGCAGGGTACCCCGGCTGCGCCCTTCGTACTGGATGCCGATCTCCTGGCGCAAGGATTCCAGGCAGGCGCGGCTGTAGGACGACAGCCTGACCATGCGTTCCTTGTTGACGGCGTAGCGGCCGGCATTGCAGTTGCGCCACATCTGGTAGAGCCATTGCAGCTGGAACAGCGTGCCATCCGGCCGTATGGTCAGCGGAGGATGCTGGGCGAACATCCACTTGATGGCCTTGAGCGGCACACCGGGCGCCGCCCAGGGGGAGGAATAGCCATAGGAAATCTGACCCGCGTTGGCGAAGCTGGTTTCGAGCGCGGGGCCGGCATGGCGCTCGAGCACGGTCACTTCATGCCCCTGGCGTGCGAGGTAATAGGCGCTGGCGACTCCGATGGCGCCGGCTCCCAGAACAATGATTTTCATTTGATCCCAAATTTGAGCTCTAATTTCTAGGATGATAGGCGAGCTTCACCAGGGATTTTTTCTGAAGAAATCATGTTTGCATTAATTTTTCCTGAAAAGAACTTGAACCCGCCGCTTTTCAGCAATAATCGCTGTTACGGCAAAAAGGGCCCCAAAAGCGCCATGCGCCGGGAAGATTTCAAGGAAAAAAGGCGATGCGCATACAGCGAACCCCCACTTTTGCACTCGACAAGCTTGACCGGCATATTCTGGATCTATTGCAGAACGATGGCCGCATGTCGATGACGGAGTTGGCTGAGCGGGTGGGCTTGACGGTGACGCCATGCATAGACAGGGTAAAGCGCCTGGAACGGGATGGCGTCATTACCGGCTATTACGCCCGGGTCGCTCCGTCCGCGCTGGATGCGGGCCTGCTGGTGTTCGTGGAGATTTCCATGTCCAGCAAATCGGACCGGACCTTCGATGATTTTCGCCGCGAGATCCTTTGCATTCCCCAGGTTCAGGAGTGCCATCTGGTGTCCGGCGATTTCGACTATCTGGTCAAGGCGCGCATCAAGGAGATCGGGCAGTACCGCAGCCTGCTGGGCGACATCCTCTTGCGCCTGCCGGGCGTCACGCAGACCAAAAGCTGCGTCGTCATGGAGGAAGTGAAGGAAACCCTGTTCATTGCCGCTCAGAAATAGCGGCCGGCTCGGGATCCAGGGCGGCCGCCCGGACAAAGACCATGTTGTCGCGGTGCATGAGTTCAGGATCCGACATGCTGCCCAGTATGTCGGCGATGCGGCTGCTGGGCTGGCGCATGATGCGACGGGTGTCGGAGGCTGAATAATTGATCAGGCCCCGCCCGCATTCCACGCCATGCTGGTCCACGCAGGCGACGACGTCGCCGCGTTCGAACTCGCCCTCGACGGCGATCACGCCGATGGCGAGCAGGCTTTTATGCCCCTGCATCAGGGCGCGCACGGCGCCGGCGTCCAGGGTGATGCGGCCTCGCAGGCGCAGATGGTTGGCCAGCCAGCGCTGCCGCGCGGAACGCACGGGCAGGATGGCGCGCAGCTCGGTGCCTATGGATTCGCCCTGTGCCAGCCGCAGCAGGACATCCGCTTCGCGGCCCGAAGCGATCACGGTATGGCCGCCGCTGTTCGCGGCACGCTTGGCCGCCAGCACCTTGGTGAGCATGCCGCCGGTGCCGATGCTGCTGCCCGATCCGCCCGCCATGGCTTCCAGGGCGGGATCGCCGGCGCGGCCCACGGAGATGAAGCGGGCGTCGGGGTGCTTGCGCGGGTCGGCGCTGTACAGCCCGGACTGATCCGTAAGAATGACCAGGGCTTCCGCCTCGATCAGGTTGGTGACCAGCGCGCCCAGGGTGTCGTTGTCGCCCAGGCGGATTTCATCGGTGACCACGGTGTCGTTCTCATTGACAATGGGCACGACGCCCAGGCCCAGCAAGGTATACAGGGTGCTGCGCGCATTCAGGTAGCGCCGCCGGTCGGCCAGGTCTTCATGGGTAAGCAGGATCTGGGCGGTGCGTATGCCGTGGCGGGCGAAGGCCACTTCGTAGGCTTGTATCAGGCCCATCTGGCCGACGGCGGCCGCGGCCTGCAGTTCGTGCATGGCGTTGGGCCGGCGCGGCCAGCCCAGCCGGGCCATGCCTTCGGCGATGGCGCCGCTGGATACCAGCACCATCTGCTTGCCTTGCGCGTGCAGGCTGGCGATCTGCGCCGCCCACTGCGCGACGGCGCCTTCGTCTATGCCCTTGCCCTCGTTGGTGACAAGCGAGGATCCGACCTTGACGACCAGGCGCTTGGCATGGGAAACGGCGGACGGCGAAAGTTGGGTGGCGGTCATGAAGCGAAAGGCAAAAAGTGGATTCAGCTTGCGTCGGAACGCGTGTCGTCGAAACGGGGATCTTCGGCCACGTAGCTGCCGTCGGCCTTGTCCTGGGCAATATTGGCCTTCTCGCGTTCGGCATCCAGCCATTCCTGGAGGTGCCAGGCCAGTTCCTGCGTGCCCTCGCCGGTCAGCGCCGAGATGCTGAACACCGGGCCGGTCCAGCCCAGCGCTTCGCACAGCTGCTGCTTGACCTGCTCGGGATCGGGAACCATGTCCAGCTTGTTCAGGACCAGCCAGCGCGGCTTCTCGTACAGGGCGGCGTCGTACAGACGCAGTTCCTCGACGATGGCCCGGGCGTCTTTGGCGGCCTGCCCGATCAGGTCGGCGTCGGGGTCGGGCGACGACACGTCGACCAGGTGCAGCAGCACGCGGGTGCGCGACAGGTGGCGCAGGAACAGATGGCCCAGTCCCGCGCCTTCGGAGGCGCCTTCGATCAGGCCCGGAATATCGGCGATGACGAAGCTGTGCGAAGGCGAGGTGCGCACCACGCCCAGATTGGGATGCAGGGTGGTGAAGGGGTAGTCGGCGACCTTGGGACGGGCATTGGACACCTTGCTGATCAGGGTCGACTTGCCGGCGTTGGGCAAGCCCAGCAGGCCGACGTCGGCCAGCACCTTGAGTTCCAGGCGCAGCTTGCGCTGTTCGCCTTCCTTGCCAGGCGTGGATTGGCGCGGGGCGCGATTCGTGCTGGACTTGAAGTGCAGATTGCCCAGGCCGCCCGATCCGCCGGCCGCCAGGGTGACTTTTTCGTTGTGGCGATCCAGGTCGAACAGTTGTTCGCCGGTCTCGGCGTCCAGGATGGTGGTGCCCACCGGAACGCGCAGGGTGATGTCGGGGGCGGCTGCGCCGTACTGGTCGGAGCCGCGGCCGTTCTCGCCGTTCTTGGCGCGATGCAGGCGTGCATAGCGGAAGTCGATCAGGGTGTTGATGTTGCGGTCGGCGATGGCATAGATGCTGCCGCCGCGTCCGCCATCGCCGCCATCGGGCCCGCCCTTGGGAATGAATTTTTCGCGGCGAAAGCTCGCCGCGCCATTGCCGCCTTTGCCGGCAATGACTTCGATGGTTGCTTCGTCTACGAATTTCATGGTTTTGCGCTTAGAAAAGGGCGCGCGCCCTGGACGCGCTATTGTAGTTCGTATTTTACGGACGGATGCCGGCGCGAGGCCGGACGGGACGTCGCGATGCGGCGGACGATGCCGGCGTCGCCGCTATCGCCCGGGCCTGAAACAAAAAGCCCCGCCTTGACGGCAGGGCTTTTCAGGGTCTGCGAGCCGCTGATTATTCGGCGGCAATGACCGAGACGGTGCGTTTGTTCAGTGCGCCCTTGATGGCGAACTGGACCTTGCCGTCGACCAGCGAGAACAGCGTGTGGTCCTTGCCGATGCCAACGTTGACGCCGGGGTGGAACTGGGTGCCGCGCTGGCGAACGATGATGGAACCCGCCGAGATCTGCTGGCCGCCATAGGTTTTCACACCAAGTCGTTTCGATTCCGAGTCGCGACCGTTACGCGTAGAGCCGCCGCCTTTTTTCTGTGCCATGTTTAGCTCCTGCTATACAAAACCGTTGAATGCATCGTTAGGCCGAAATGGCTTCGATACGGAGTTCGGTGTAGTTTTGACGATGGCCCTGGCGCTTCTGGTAGTGCTTGCGCCGGCGCATCTTGAAAATCTTTACCTTGTCGTGGCGGCCTTGCGCAAGAACGGTAGCCTTGACCACAGCGCCGGTAACCAAAGGCGCGCCAATCTTCAATTGATCGCCTTCGCCAACCGATAACACCTGGTCTAGCGTGATTTCTTGCCCAATGTCTGCCGGTATCTGTTCTATCTTTAGTTTTTGACCTGCAGCAACACGATACTGTTTGCCGCCGGTTTTTATGACCGCGTACATGTGGGAATTCCTGAAAGTTTTAAATTTACATACCCTTGGCCAAATGCCAAGCTCATGATTCTAGCCTGAGGCATCTGGCCAAGTCAAGTTGCGTCGTGAAAATGACGCATTAAGTCAAGGGCTTACCCGTTTACGAGCGGTAATCCGCATTGATGCTGACGTATTCATGCGAGAAATCGCAGGTATACACCGTGTCGGCCGCCGTGCCGCGGCCCAGGGCGATGCGAACGACGATCTCGGCTTCCTTCATGACGCGCTGGCCGTCTTCTTCCTTGTAGTCGGGGTGGCGCTCGCCCTGGCTGGCCACCAGCACGTCGCCCAGCCACAGCCGGGTGGTCCTGACGTCCAGGTCGTCGATGCCCGCGTAGCCGATGGCGCACAGGATGCGGCCCAGATTGGGGTCGGAGGCGAAAAAGGCGGTCTTGACCAGGGGCGACTGCGCCACGGCGTAAGCCACTTTCAGGGCTTCTTCGCCGGACCTGGCCTGCTCCACCTGTATGGTCATGAACTTGGTCGCGCCTTCCGCGTCGCGGACGATCTTCTGTGCCAGTTCGGCGGCGGCATCGGCCAGCGCTTGATACAGCGGCGCATAAAGGGGGTCGGAGGCGGAATCGACCCGGACGCCGCTTTGGCCCGTGGCCATGATGATGAAGGAATCGTTGGTCGAGGTGTCGCCGTCGACGGTAATGCGGTTGAAGGAGCGGTCGGCGATGCCGCGCGCCATGTCCTTGAGCAGTTCGGGGGCGATGCCGGCGTCGGTCGCCAGGTAGCCCAGCATGGTCGCCATATTGGGCCGTATCATGCCGGCGCCCTTGCTGATGCCGGTCAGGGTGACGGTGGCGTTGCCCAGCGCCACCCGCCTGGAGACGATCTTGGGCTGGGTGTCGGTGGTCATGATGCTGTGGGCCGCCGCGAACCAGTTGCCGGCGGACAGATTGTCCACGGCGGCCGGCAGGGCGGCGACCAGGCGGTCCAGCGGCAGGGGCTCGAGGATGACTCCGGTGGAAAAGGGCAGCACTTGCTGCGCCTCCAGGCCGAGCAGGTCCGCCAGCGCCACGCAGGTCTGCTCGGCGGCTTGCAGGCCGCTGGGGCCTGTGCCGGCATTGGCGTTGCCCGTGTTGACGACCAGGGCGCGTATGCCACGCCCGCCCGCCAGATGCGCTTCGCAAACCTGCACCGGCGCCGCCCGGAAGCGGTTGCGCGTGAAGACCCCGGCAACGCTGCTGCCCTCTGCCAGGCGGAACACGGTCAGGTCGCGCCGGTTGGCCTTGCGTATGCCGGCCTCGGCAATGCCGATTTCTACGCCCGCGACGGGGAAAATGCTGGATTCCGGTGGGATGTACAGGTTTACGGCCATGGCTGTGCTCGGCAAGGGATGCGGGAACGAGTAATTCTATCGCAGCATTCAGTTCCGGTTCGGTGACTGGGGGCGGATCTGCAGCTTCAATTCGCCCAGTGCGTCGAAAAGGGTGTTCCGGCTTTTCTCGGACAGGCCGCCGAAGATGGATTGGACCCATTCTTCGTGCGCCTGCGCCATCTTGCGGAAGCTGCGCTTGCCCTTGCCGGTAAGTTTGATCAGCGAGCTGCGCCGGTCGGTGGCCACCTTGACGCGTTCGACCAGGCCTTCTTTTTCGAGCTGGTCGGTAATCCCCGTGATATTGCCGTTGGTGACCATCATGTGGCGCGAAAGCTCGCTCATTTTCATTCCGGCCGGCGTGCGCAGCAGCTGCGCCATCAGGTCGAAGCGCGGCAGAGTGGTCTCGTATTCCGTGCGCAGGCGGCCGCGGATCTCGCTTTCGATCAGGTTGCAGCAGGTCAGCATGCGCAGCCATAGCCGCAGATCGCGATGGTCTTCGGGAACGGTGCGGCTTTCCAGGTCGGGCGTGTCGGGCATGGCTTCTTTACAGGAAAAATGGCGCGTCAAATGGCAGGTTGTTGCGGGACATCGGGGCCGAAGCCGGGATATTTTAATCTTCAATCACATGGCAGTGGTAAATTCCGCAGTGCGGCCGCAAGCGGGAAGTTTATCCAGTTGCCTCGGCCCCGTCTTTGATATGCCGCAGTTTGTCGGATAACAATTGCTGGAGACCTGAACCATGTTCGAGAAGTATTTTGGCAGTAGCTATGCGGACGCGCGCGCCCGCTTCCTGGCGGCCGCGCGCCGGCGGCAATGCAGCCTGGAATCGCATGTGAACCCGGCGGGCCCGGGCGCCCAGGGCGAGGAGCTGGCGATGGACACGGCTTACTTCGGCGCCGCCGACGCCCGCGCCGTACTGGTGCTGACATCGGCCATGCATGGGGAGGAGGGCTACTGCGGTTCGGGATGCCAGGTGGCGCTTCTGGACGACCAGGCCTTGCTGGACAAGGCCCAGGCCGCCGGCATAGGCATCCTGCTGATCCATGCGGTCAATGCCTATGGTTTTTCATGGGGCCATCGCACCAATGAAGACAACATCGACCTGAACCGTAATTTCTGCGACTTCAGCAAGCCCCTGCCCGCGAATCCGCACTACGGCCGCCTGCATGATCTCCTGGTTCCGCAAAGCTGGCCGCCCTCGGCGGAGAACGAGGCCGCCATCCAGGCGTTCAGGGACACCGAAGGCGAACAGGCCTATCGCGAAGGCGTGATGCTGGGGCAATACAGCCATCCGGAGGGCCTGTTCTATGGCGGCAGGGAAGCCAGCTGGAGCAATCGCATCCTGCGCCAGGTGCTGGCGCGGTACGGCCGGAACCGCGACCGCATGGTCTGGATCGACTATCACACCGGCCTGGGGCCTTATGGGCACGCCGAGAAGATCTTCGTGCAGAAGGGACGCCCGGAATATCTGCGGGCAAAATCCTGGTGGGGCAGCGATGTGGTCAGCGTCACCGATCCCGACTCGAGCACGGTGGACATCGTCGGAACCGGCTTGCAGGCGCTGCTGGAAGAATGCGGCCACGTTCCCGAGCTGACCTTCATGGCGCTGGAATACGGCACCGTGCCCATGAACGAGGTCTTCATGGCCTTGCGCGGGGATCGCTGGCTGGCCGGCCGCGACGACGTCGATGCGGCCCGGCGCAGTGCCATGAAGGCGGCGCACCGGGCGGCCTTCTATCCGGATCACGACGATTGGCGCGGCGCCGTGGTGGCGCAGTCCCGGGTGAACCTGCTGCAGGCCATCTACGGCCTGTCGGGCGAGAGCGCCTGATCGGCAACCCTCGGCGAGCCCCGGCCGTCCGCAAGCAAGGCGCAGCCCTGCGAGGGCTGCAGAAATTTCTTGCGGGCGTTTTTTTTTGGCTATATAGTTTAAGCTTAAACTAATAATGCCGGGTGGCGGTATCGAGGCCCTGGCGGAGACCGATTCGGAGCAACCATGAAAATCGCATGCATAGGCGGAGGGCCGGCGGGGCTGTATTTCGGTTTGCTGATGAAGCTGGCCGATGCCGGGCACGAGGTCGCCGTCATAGAGCGCAACCGCCCTTACGACACCTTCGGGTGGGGCGTGGTGTTTTCCGATGCCACGCTGGACAACCTGAAAGAGGCCGACCCCGTTTCGGCGGAGCAGATCAGCGCCGCGTTCAATCACTGGGACGACATCGAAATCCACTACAAGGGCCAAAGCATGCGCAGCAGCGGCCATGGCTTCATCGGCATAGGCCGAAAGAAGCTGCTCAATATCCTGCAGGCCCGCTGCGAGGAACTGGGCGTGAACCTGGTGTTCGAAACCGATGTCGGCGATGACCAGGCCATTGCCGAGAAATACCAGGCCGACCTGGTGATCGCCGCCGATGGCCTGAACAGCCGGGTGCGCACCCGCTACGCAGCCACTTATAAGCCCGACATCGATACCCGCCTGTGCCGCTTCGTCTGGCTGGGCACCGAACAGACCTTCGACGCGTTCACCTTCGCCTTCGTGCAGACCGAGCACGGCTGGTTCCAGGCGCATGCCTATCAGTTCGAGCCGGGCATGTCCACCTTCATCGTCGAAACGCTGGATGAAACCTGGAAGGCGGCCGGGCTCGATGCCATGACCCAGGAAGACGGCATCGCCTATTGCGAAAAGCTGTTCGCGCCCTGGCTGGGCGGGCATGCCCTGGTTTCGAATGCGGGCCACCTGCGCGGGTCGGCCATCTGGATACGGTTCCCGCGCGTCATCTGCGACACCTGGATACACGAGCAGGCGCTGCCCGGCGGACGCAGCGTTCCCGTGGTGCTGATGGGCGACGCCGCGCATACGGCGCACTTTTCCATCGGTTCGGGCACCAAGCTGGCGCTGGAAGACGCCATCGAGCTGCACCGGTCCATACTCTCGCACGGCGGCGACTTGCGGGCGGCGCTGCGCCACTACCAGGACGTGCGCAGCATCGAGGTGCTGAAGATACAGAACGCGGCACGCAATTCGACGGAATGGTTCGAGAACGTTGCGCGCTACGCGGGCTTCGAGCCCAGGCAGTTCGCCTATTCGCTGTTGACGCGATCGCAACGCATATCCCATGAGAACCTGCGCCTGCGCGATGCCCAATGGCTGGAGGGCTATGAGCACTGGCTGGCCGGCAAGGCCGGACTGAATGCGAATGGCGCGGGGCATCCGGTTCCGCCCATGCTCACGCCCTACAAGGCACGCGGCGTCACATTGAAGAATCGCATCGTCGTCTCGCCCATGGCGATGTACTCCAGCGTGGACGGCGTGCCGGGCGACTTCCATCTGGTGCACCTGGGCGGGCGCGCCATGGGCGGTGCGGGGCTGGTCATGGTCGAAATGACCTGCGTATCGCCACAGGCCCGAATAACCCCGGGGTGCCCGGGCCTTTGGACGGATGAACAGATGCAGGCGTTCAGGCGCATCGTGGATTTCGTCCATCGGAACAGCGACGCGCGCATCGGCATACAGCTGGGGCATGCGGGCCGCAAGGGGTCCACCCGCGTCAGTTGGGAAGGCACCGACATGCCGCTGCCCGAAGGCAACTGGCCGCTGGTGTCCGCATCGGCACTGCCGTATATAGCGGGGGTATCGCAGGTGCCCCAGGCCATGACGCGCGAGCAGATGGACGCGGTCCGCGACCAGTTCGCGGCGGCGGCCCGCCGCGCGGCCCAGGCGGGCTTCGATTGGCTGGAACTGCATTGCGCCCACGGCTACCTGCTTTCCAGCTTCATTTCGCCGCTGACCAACCAGCGCGACGATGAATATGGCGGCTCTCTGGACAACCGCCTGCGCTATCCGCTGGAAGTCTTCGACGCCGTAAGGGCGGCATGGCCCGAGGATCTGCCGATGTCGGTGCGGATCTCGGCGCACGACTGGGTCGATGGCGGGATCACGGCCGACGACGCCATACAGATCGCCTTGCGTTTCAAGCAGGCCGGCGCCGACATGCTGGACTGCTCCTCGGGGCAGGTCAGCAAGGCGGAGCAGCCGGTATACGGACGCATGTACCAGACTCCGTTCTCGGACCGCATCCGCAATGAAGCGGGCGTGCCGACGATAGCGGTGGGCGCGATCTTCGAGGCCGACCACGTCAACAGCATCATCGCGTCCGGGCGCGCCGACCTATGCGCGCTGGCGCGGCCCCACCTTGCCGATGCCGCCTGGACCCTGCGCGAGTCCGCGCGCATCGGCTACACCGATGTCAGCTGGCCGCGCCAGTACTTTCCCGCCAAGCGGCAACTGGAAACCAACTTCGAACGGGCGGCCGCCTACGCGCAGCCGTTGGCAAAATGAAATCAGCTCAACCATTGAACGGGCGGCATGCCCTGGTCACCGGCGGGTCGCGCGGAATAGGCTTTGCCGTCGCGCAGCAGCTGGCCGGCCTTGGCGCCCGCATAACCCTTATGGGACGGGATGCCGCCGCGCTGGACGAGGCGGCCGGCCGCCTTTCCGGACAGGCGCGCGTGGGCTTCGTGCGTGGCGACATCGCGCAGCGCGGCCAGGTCCTGCAGGCCTTCGCGCAGGCCAGGGAGGCCTTCGGCTCCATAGACATCCTGGTCAACAACGCGGGCCAGGCGGAAAGCCAGCGTTTCGACCGTGTCGATGAAGAAACATGGCAGCGCATGATCGCCGTCAATCTAAGCGGGACCTTCCACTGCATGCAGGCCGCGCTGCCCGACATGCTGGAACGCAAATGGGGCCGCATCGTCAATGTCGCCAGCACGGCGGGCCTGATCGGCTACGCCTATGTCAGCGCCTACTGCGCCGCCAAGCACGGCGTGATCGGCTTGACCCGGGCGCTGGCCCTTGAGGTCGCCCGCAAGGGAATCACGGTCAACGCGGTGTGCCCGGGCTACACCGAAACCGACATCGTCCATGGCGCCGTCGAGAACATCGTAAACAGGACGGGCGTGTCGCCCGACCAGGCCCGGGCCACGCTGGCCGAGCGCAATCCGCAGGGCAGGCTGGTACAGCCCGACGAGGTGGCCCGCGCCGTGGCGTGGCTATGCCTGCCGGACGCCGGGTCCATCAACGGGCAAGCCATCCCCGTGGACGGCGGCGAGGTCATGGCGGGTTGATCGCCGCCGGCCGGCGGCGGCTTGCCTTTTAGCGTTAACAGGCCCTAGGGGAAAAAGGAAACAGCATGCGGGAAACAGAACACACCATGGCGGGACACAAGCGTCCCTGTGCGGGCTACCAGGCCAGGAACTTCCTGTGGACCGCCTCGGAGGACGGCAAGGTGGCCACCATCACCCTGAACCGACCGGAACGCAAGAACCCCCTGACCTTCGATTCCTATGCCGAACTGCGCGACCTGTTCCGGGCGCTCGTCTACGCCACCGACATCAAGACCGTCGTCGTAACGGGCGCGGGCGGGAACTTCTGCTCCGGCGGCGACGTGCATGAAATCATCGGCCCGCTGACGCAAATGAGCGCGCCCGAACTGCTGGACTTCACCCGCATGACGGGCGACCTGGTCAAGGCCATGCGGGCCTGCCCTGCGCCTGTCATCTCGGCCGTGGACGGCATCTGCGCCGGCGCGGGGGCCATGATCGCCCTGGCTTCCGACCTGCGGCTGGGAACGCCGCAGGCGCGCACCGCCTTTCTGTTCACGCGCGTGGGCCTGGCGGGCGCCGACATGGGCGCCTGCACGCTTTTGCCGCGCATGATAGGGCAGGGGCGCGCGTCGGAGCTGCTGTACACCGGCCGCTCCATGAGCGCGCAAGAAGGGGTTGAATGGGGCTTCTTCAACAGCCTGCACGAATCCGGCCAGGTGCTGGACGCGGCGCAGGCGCTGGCGCGCCAGTTGGCGGACGGGCCCACTTTTGCGCATGGCATGACCAAGAAGCTGCTGCACCAGGAGTGGAACATGGGCGTGGACGAAGCCATCGAGGCCGAGGCGCAGGCCCAGGCCATCTGCATGCAGACCCGCGATTTCCGCCGCGCCTACGATGCCTTCGTGGCCAAGCGCAAGCCTGTGTTCGAGGGTGATTGAATGAGCGATATGAGCTGGCTCGACTGGCCTTTCTTCGACGCCCGCCACCAGCAACTGGCCTCGGGCCTGGAGAGCTGGTGCCGGGAGGGCCTGCAAGACATCGACCATGCGGACACCGATGCGGCCTGCCGCGGGCTGGTCGCGCAGCTGGGCCAGACCGGCTGGCTGCGATTTGCCGTGCCGCAAGGGCCGGAAGGCGCCTGGGGAGGGCGCTGGCCGGAAATCGATTCACGGTCTTTGTGCATACTGCGGGAAACGCTGGCCCGCCATGACGGCCTGGCCGACTTCGCCTTCGCCATGCAGGGTCTGGGCAGCGGCGCCATTTCACTTGCGGGCAGCGAGGCCCTGCGCCGCCGCTATCTGCCCGAGGTCGCCGCCGGCCGCGCCATTGCCGCTTTTGCGCTATCGGAACCGGAGGCGGGGTCGGACGTTGCCGCCATGTCGTGCTCCGCGGTTCAAGAGGGCGAAGACTATATCCTGAATGGCGAGAAAACCTGGATATCGAATGGCGGCATCGCCGACTTCTATTGCGTCTTCGCCCGGACCGGCGAGGCGCCGGGCGCGCGCGGCATCAGCGCGTTCGTGGTCGACGCGGACGCCCCCGGCCTGAACATCTCGGGGCGCATCGATGTCATTGCACCCCATCCGCTGGCGACCTTGCGCTTCGAGGATTGCCGTGTAAAGGCCGGCAACAGGCTGGGCGCGGCGGGGCAGGGATTCAAGATCGCCATGATGACCCTGGATATCTTCCGGGCATCGGTGGCGGCGGCGGCCCTGGGCTTTGCCCGCCGCGCCCTGGACGAGGCGGTGGCGCGCGCCAAGTCGCGGCGCATGTTCGGCCAGGCCCTGGCCGATCTGCAACTGACTCAGGCGGCGCTGGGCGACATGGCCTGCGAAATCGATGCCGCCGCCTTGCTGACCTACCGCGCGGCCTGGCTGCGCGACGTCAAGGGCGTGCGCACCACGCGTGAGGCGGCCATGGCCAAGATGGCGGCGACCGAGTCTGCGCAACGCGTCATCGACCGCGCCGTCCAGATGTTCGGCGGCGCGGGGGTGGTGTCGGGCGCGCCCGTCGAAAAACTGTACCGGGAGATCCGGGCGCTGCGCATCTATGAAGGCGCCACCGAGGTTCAGAAGCTGATCATCGCAAGGGAGCTGCTGAAGGGCGGCTAGGTTCCGGCGCGCTGCAAGCGACGCCGGCGCATGCACAAGAAGACAGGAGACGACAATGGAAGCATCCGCTCACATCGATACCTTTGCGCGGGATCATCTTCCGCCGCCCCGGGAATGGCCCGAGCTGCTGCTGGATGGCAACCCCGACGTGGCCTATCCGGCGCGGTTCAATTGCGCCTGCGTCCTGGTCGACGACCTGGTGGAGCAGGGGCATGGCGAACGCGTGGCCCTGCGCTGGCGCGAGGGCGCGGAACAGCGCGCGATGAGCTACCGCGAACTGATGGCGCTGACCAACCGCATTGCGCATGTACTGGTGGACGACATGGGCCTGCAGCCCGGCAACCGGGTTCTGCTGCGCGGGCCGAACAACCCCATGATGGCCGCGTGCTGGCTTGCCGCCGTCAAGGCGGGGCTGGTGACGGTCCCCACCATGCCCTTGCTGCGGGCCGTCGAATTGCAGAAAGTCATCAGCAAGGCGAAGGTCCAGGCGGTTCTGTGCGACGAGCGCCTGTGCGCCGAGATCATGCACTGCGCCGACCCGGCCCACCCCAGCCATTGCCCCGACCTGCGCCAGATACGCTATTTCCATAAGGACGGCCCCGAGGGCATCGAGGCGCTGGCCGCCGGCAAGCCCGCCGATTTCACGCCTTGCGACACCGCCGGCGACGATATCTGCCTGATTGCGTTTACCAGCGGCACCACGGGCAAGCCCAAGGGCTGCATGCATTTTCATCGCGACGTGCTGGCCATGTGCGACACCTTCTCGCGCCACACGCTGGGCATGCGCGCCCAGGACATCGTCTGCGGCACGCCGCCCCTGGCTTTCACCTTCGGCCTGGGAGGGCTGCTGTGCTTCCCGCTGCGCGTCGGCGCCTCCACGGTGCTGAGCGAAAGGCTGACGCCCGACGAGCTGCTGCAGACGGTGCAGGATTTCGGCGCCACCATGACCTTCACCGCGCCAACCTTCTATCGCCAGATGGCGGGCCAGGCGGGGAAGTACGATCTTTCCTCGCTCAAGAATTCGGTGTCGGCGGGCGAGGCCCTGCCCGATGCGACGCGGCAGCTCTGGAAGCAATGCACAGGCATCGAAATGATAGACGGCATCGGCGGCACGGAGATGATCCATGTGTACGTGTCGAGCTCCGGCAGCCAGGTGCGCGCCGGCGCCATCGGCAAGGCGGTGCCCGGCTACGTGGCCCGGGTGGTCGATGAGGATCTGCGGCCCGTGGCCAGCGGCGTGGCCGGCCGGCTGGCGGTGAAAGGCCCGACGGGCTGCCGCTATCTGGACGACGAGCGCCAGCGCGTCTTCGTTCAGCAGGGTTGGAACCTGCCCGGCGATACCTTCATCATGGACGACGACGGCTACCTGTATTACCAGGCGCGCAATGACGACATGATCATTTCCGCAGGCTACAACATCGCGGGCCCCGAGGTCGAAGGGACTTTGCTGCGGCACGAGGCCGTGGCCGAATGCGGCGTGGTGGGCCAGCCCGATGCCGAGCGCGGCAATATCGTCAAGGCCTATGTGGTGCTCAAGCCCGGCTTCGTGGGCGATGCCGCCATGGTCAAGGCCTTGCAGGAGCACGTCAAGGCCGCCATCGCGCCCTATAAGTATCCCCGGTCCATTGAGTTCATGGATAGCCTGCCCCGGACCGAAACCGGCAAATTGCAGCGCTTCGTCCTGCGCAACAGATCAACCCAATAAGGAAAACGGCATGGAGTTTCTGCATCCCCCAGGCTGGCTGGAGCCCCGCGGCTACGCCAACGGCATCATGACGGAGATGAAGGTGGGCAGCCGCCTGCTATTCGTGGGCGGCCAGGTCGGCTGGAATGAGCGGCAGGAGTTCGAAACCGACGACTTCGCCGAACAGGTGGGCCAGGCCCTGAAGAACATCGTCGCCATTCTGAAAGAGGGCGGCGCCGGCCCGCAGCACATCACGCGCATGACCTGGTATGTGTGCGACAAGCGGGAGTACGTTGCGGCCTTGCGGCAAGTCGGCCAGCACTACCGCGACATCATAGGCCGCCATTTTCCGGCCATGACGGCCGTGCAGGTGGCCGACCTGGTCGAAGACCGGGCCCGCGTCGAAATCGAGGTCACCGCCGTCGTTCCGCCGCCGGATTGACCGCCCCGGAGCCTTCCCCGGGGGCGGGGCACCGGAAACCCGGCTGCATCCGCCCGACGGAGCCGATCTTAAAGCTTGGCGAAGACTTCCTCGGCCGCATCCAGCGTCGCCTGGATGGTTGCATCGTCGTGCGCGGCGGAAACGAATCCGGCCTCGAACGCCGACGGGGCGAAGTACACGCCCTTGACCAGCATGGCGTGAAAGAATCGCTTGAAGCGCTCCACGTCGCTTTGCGCCACTTCGTCGAAGGTGGTGGGCACGGTCTCGCGGAAGTAGATGCCGAACATGCCGCCGACGTGGTCGCTGCACATCGGGATGCCGGCCGCGGCGGCGCGCTGGGCCAGGCCTTCGGCCAGCTTGCGCGTCTGTATGTCCAGGCGCTCGTAGAATCCGGGCTCGGCCAGCAGCTTCAGGGTGGTCAGGCCCGCCGCAACCGCCACGGGGTTGCCCGATAGCGTGCCGGCCTGATATACGCCGCCCAGGGGGGCGATGTGCTCCATGATGTCGGCGCGGCCGCCGAACGCGCCCACCGGCATGCCGCCGCCTATGACCTTGGCCAGCGTGGTCAGGTCGGGGGTCACGCCGGTCAGGCCTTGCACGCCTTGCGGCCCGGCGCGGAAGCCGGTCATCACTTCGTCGAAAATCAGCAGGGCGCCGTGCCGCGTGCACAGCGCGCGCAGGCCTTCCAGGAAACCGGGGGCCGGCTTGACCAGGTTCATGTTGCCCGCGATGGGTTCCACGATCACGCAGGCGATCTCGGCGCCGTACTGCTGGAAGGCGGCTTCGACGGATTCCAGCTTGTTGAAGTCCAGGACCAGCGTGTGCTGTATGAACTCGGGCGGTACGCCGGCCGAGGTGGGGTTGCCGAAGGTCAGCAGTCCAGAGCCGGCCTTGACCAGCAGGCTGTCGGCGTGGCCGTGGTAGCAGCCCTCGAACTTGATGATCTTCGGGCGGCCGGTGACGCCGCGCGCCAGGCGGATGGCGGTCATCGTCGCTTCGGTGCCCGAGCTGACCAGGCGGACTTTTTCAATCGAGGGCATGCGGGCGGCAATCGCTTCGGCGATCTCGATCTCGGCTTCGGTGGGCGCCCCGAAAGACAGCCCGTCCTTGGCCGCCTCCTGGACGGCGCGTATGACCTCGGGATGCGCATGCCCCAGAATGGCCGGACCCCAGGAACCGACGTAGTCGATATAGCGCGTGTCGTCCGCGTCCCACATATACGGGCCCTGTGCCCGCTTGATGAAGCGCGGCGCGCCGCCCACCGATCGGAATGCCCGGACGGGCGAGTTGACGCCGCCGGGTATCGTCTGGCAGGCGCGGTCGAATAATTGAGTATTGCGGGACATGATTCTGGATTCTTGCGGAAAAAGGGAAATACAGACTATAGGACATTAAGCGCTCGTGTTCAGGCGTCCGGCCTGCTTGCACTGTGCGCTAGGTGAACAGGGCCGCGCAGCGCGACGCGGTCGCCTGGATGTCCTCGCTTTCGAACAGGCCGCTGATCAGCGCAATGCTGTCGGCGCCGGCATGGACGACGGGGGCGGCGTTTTCGGCCGTGATGCCTCCTATGGCGACCACGGCCGGGCGGGGCCGGGCCGGCCGGCTTTCGGCCAGCATGCGGCCCTGCTCGATGTGCTCCAGCGTCGCGCGCACGGCTTGCGGCTTCACGCTGGAAGGGTATACGGCGCCGAAGGCGACATAGTCGGCGCCGGCATCGAGGGCCAGGGCAGCCAGCGCTGGTTCGTTATAGCAGGATGCGCCGATGATTTTTTCGGGGCCCAGCGCCAGGCGGGCCTGCGCCATGCCGCCGTCCTCGCGGCCCAGGTGCACGCCGTCGGCGTCTATCAGCGCGGCCAGCCGCCAATCGTCATTGACGATGCAGGCCACGTCCAGCTCGCGGCATAGGGCGGCCACGCGGCGGACCTGCGCCAGCCCATCTTGCGCCGTTGCGGTTTTGCGGCGCCATTGCAAGGCCGACATGCCGCCCAGCGCGGCGGCGCGTATGGCCTCCAGCAGCCTGTCGGTGTCGTCCCATTCGGGCGTGACGCCATACAGGCCCTTGGGAAATCGTAATGGATGGCTCATGGCGAAGACCTGTTGATCAGAAGATGGCCCATGCCGGGCTGGAAGGTCCGCCCGGCCAGCGGCTCAGCCAGCGCGATGGCGGCATCGACCGCTGCGGGGACGTCCAGGCCCCTGGCCAGCTGGGCTGTGATGGCGCAAGCCAGGGGGCCGTCGGCATCGGCCAGCCGCGCGGCGGGCGCCTGCCGGTTCCAACTGCCGGTCTCGCTGTGCCGGCCCTGAAGCAAGTGGCTGCCAAGGCCGGGGCGCAGGGGCGCGCCGGTGCTCAGCACCCATTTGGCCCCATAATCCAGAAGAGCCTGAGCGGGCGTATCGGCGTCCATGCCCGAAAACATGCCTTCCGATTGCCACTGCTCCAGCAGCTTATGGTCGACGACCGCCACATCGGTTTGCGGCAGCAGCAGTTCGAACAGGGCCAGCTGCACATCTTCGGCGTCTCCGCCCTCCAGCAGCGACTCGTCGGGCGCGGGCCCCAGGTGCAGGACCAGGGGAACATGGCTGTAATCGGCCGCTATCTGAGCGAGTACACTTACCGATTCCGTTGTATAAAGTGGCCCGACCTTGATCGCGTGCACGGTCATGTCTTCGAGCAGGCAGCGCGCCTGGTCGTCGATGAGCTCGGGCGACACGGGCTGGATTTCCTCGGTGCTGGCCGTGTCCCGCACCAGGATGGCGGTCAGCGTGCCCAGGGCATGGCAACCCATGGCGGCACAGGTAACCGTGTCGGCAGGCAGGCTACTCGATCCGCTGGGATCGAAAGGGCCGAAAATAAGTATCAGTGGCGGGTTTGGAGCTTGCACGTATCAGCGATCGGTTAAAGTCTGCACTGTTTCAGCCTGGCGTCGAGTGCGGGGCTATTGGGTTTAGTAACATTGACCCCATTCTAATGGAAGCGTTCGGAGTTCGTCGGATTCCGGATTTGTAAATTTCAGTGAGTAAGAAAAAATGCGTACCTGGATGTGTTTGATTTGCGGTTGGATATATGATGAAGAGGCAGGATTGCCCGAAGAGGGAATTGCCCCCGGCACCCGCTGGGAAGATGTGCCTCCCAACTGGGTCTGCCCCGAATGCGGCGCCCGCAAGGAAGATTTCGAGCTGATCGAGGTATAAGCCCACAGGCGCCGATGCTGCAATTTTTGGATCCAGGAGGCCGAGCCATGAACACATCCGCCAAGCGTCCCGAAACGGAATCGAGCGCCGATCTGTCCCAGCAGCTTTTGCTGGCCATGCCCGGCAAGGTCTCCGGCAATCTGGCCAACACTGTCATTTACGTCTGCGAACACACGGGGCATGGGGCGCTGGGCCTGGTCATCAACAGGCCTACCGATATCACCGTGGGCGATCTCCTGAAGCGCATCGACCTGGACCTTTCCCTGGAAACCGGTCCCGTCCAGGACTTTCCGGTGTTCTTCGGCGGCCCGGTGCAGACGGACAGGGGGTTCGTCCTGCATGCGCCGGTGGGTGGATACAGTTCCAGCATCCAGTTGGGCGACGTGGCCCTGACCACCTCGCGCGATATCCTGCAGGACGTCGCAAAGGGCAAGGGGCCGGCCCAGCTGCTTGTCACCCTGGGCTACGCCGGATGGGGCGCGGGCCAGCTGGAAAGCGAGATGTCCCAGAACGCCTGGCTGAATGTGGCGGCCAGCAACGACATCCTGTTCGAGACGCCTTTTGAAGACCGCTACGGGATGGCGCTTAGCCAACTGGGCATCGATCCGCTCATGCTGACGGGCGATGCGGGCCATGCCTGAGCAGACCCTGCTGGCGTTCGACTACGGAACGAAAAAGATAGGCGTGGCCATAGGCAATACATTGACCGGACAGGCCCGGCCCCTGGAAATCCTGACGTCCGTGCAGCGCGACCGGCGCTTTGCCGACATCGAACAACTACTTGCCGCGTGGCAGCCGGACAAGGTCATCGTCGGCCTTCCCCTGGCGTCCGACGGCGGCGAACAATACGCCAGCTTGCGGTGCCGCCGCTTCGCCAATCAATTGCGCGGCCGCTTCGGCGTGCAGGTCGAGCTGGTCGACGAGCGCGGATCCAGCATGGAGGCGCAGCAGATGCTGGGCACGCATGCGGCCGACGATGCCATGGCCGCCATGGTGATATTGCAGCGCTACCTGGACGCGCTGGCCCGATCCGGAAATTCTTCACAGAGAGAATGATTTGAGCGTACTGCGTTTTTCATTGCGCGCCGTCCTTGTGGCGCTTTGGATCATCCTGGGCTTATTGTCCGTCAGCATCGTCTTTCCCCTGGCTTCCTTGCACATCCGTTCATGCATGACCCTGCACTGGTCGCGCATGCTGATGCGTTTGTGCGGGGTCGCGCTGTGCATCCGGGGCGAACCTAGGCGCGCCGGGCCCGTGCTATGGGTGGCCAATCACGTGTCCTGGGTCGATATCTTCGTGCTGAACAGCGTGCGTCCCACCTCCTTCGTGGCCAAGAGCGACATACGGCGCTGGCCGGTGCTGGGCTGGCTGGTGGCCGGCGCCGGCACGGTGTTCATCGAGCGGGGGCATCGCCATGCGGTCCGGGCGGTGGGCCACCAGATGAAGGCGCGCTTCGGTCAGGGTGAAGTCGTGGGCCTGTTTCCCGAAGGCACCACGTCCAGCGGCTTCGATGTCGCTCCATTCCATTCCAGCCTGTTCGACGCGGCCATCCGGGCCCATGTCGATATCCAGCCGGTGGCCCTGCGCTTCACGCATCGCGGCAGGCGCAGCGACTATGCCGCCTTCGTGGGCGAACAGAACCTGATGCAGAATCTGTGGTGCCTGCTGGGAACGACCGGTGTCGCGGTCGAATTGGTCTTCCTGCCGGTCATGGACAGCCGGCATTGTGAAGACGAGGGGCGCGCCAAGGTGGCGTCCGCGGCGCACCACGCCATACGCAGCGCCGTCACGGATCCCGCCTGATCCAGGGGCTTCCAGCGCCGGGGCGCTTAATGCTGCGCCTGATACTGGGCGCAGGGTATCTGAACCAATAGCTGGTCATGCAGGCGCAAGGCCGTCAGCTGGCGGCCCCAGACGCAGCCTGTATCAAGGCAGATGACGTCGGGGCGGATCAGCAGGCCCAGCGTCGACCAGTGTCCGAAGACCACGGTCTCGTCCTGGATGGCGCGGCCGGGCACGTCGAACCAGGGCATGAGCCCGTCGTCGCCGTGCGATGGGGCGCCCTTGTGCGAGAACTCCATATGCCCATGCCCGTCGCACATGCGCATTCGCGTCAAGGCGTTGATGATGACGCGCAGGCGCTTGCCGCCGCTGAGATCATCCTTCCAGTGCGAGGGGTCGTTGCCATACATGCTGTGCAGCATTTTTTTCCAGTCGGGGCCGCGCAGGGCCGACTCCACTTCGGCGGCCAGTTCCAGCGTTTTGTTCACGTCCCATTTGGCCAGAACCCCGGCATGGACCAGCAGATGGCCTTGCTCGTAGTGCGCAAGAGGGCAGTGGCGCAGCCAGTCGATGAGCTCCTGGGCATCGGGCGCCCGCAAGATGTCGTCGATGGTGTCGGATTTTCCCGGTTTCTTGACGCCGGCCGCCACGGCCAGCAAATGCAGGTCGTGATTGCCCAGGACGGAGATGGCGCGGTCGCCCAGCTCCATGACGGTCTTCAATGTGCCCAGGGAGTCGGGGCCGCGGTTGATCAGGTCGCCCGCAAACCAGAAGCGGGCTTGCGGATCGCGGGCGATTTCGGGGTGTGCAAGCAGCGCTTGCAGCGGCTCGCGGCAGCCTTGCAGGTCGCCTATCATCCAGATGCCGGGTACCGATGTCATGCTGCCGATTTGCTCCAGGGCCAGCGAGTCTGGTTGAATCGCCGGACGTTATGCTGATTTTCCATGAGAATGAGGGCGCCCAGGGCGATGCCCAGCGCGCCCAGGTTGGGAACCAGGGCGGTCACCCAGGGCGCCCATTTGCTGAGCATGCCCACATTCAGGGCAAGCTGGTTCAGCATGAAAAAGCCCACGCCCAGCAGAATGCCGATGAACACCTTGCTGCCCACGCCGCCGCGCCGCGTCTGCATGAAGCCGATGGGAGCGGCAATGGTGATCATGACCAGCAAGGTGAAGGGATAGGCCATCTTGCGCCAAAGGGCCACGACCTGCCGTTCGGTCTGCAGCTGGTTGCTTTCCAGATAGCCGATGTAGTCCACCAGGTCGAGTATCGACATCCGTTCGGGCGTCAGGATGCGCGCGATGAGCCGCTCCGGCGTCAACGTGGTGTTCAGGACGCGGCTTTCCTGGGTTTCGATGCGCGTAAGGGGCGCATCCGGCTTCTGGGCATTGGCCAGGGCGGACACCGATCCCGCGTCGATATGGGTCTGGGTTACCCCGTCCAGCACCAGGGTGCCTTTGGTGAAATGGCCTTCACGGGCCTGCGACACCGACGCCAGTTCCTGCCCCGCATGGAACTCGTACAGGGTGATGCCCGCCACGCCGCCGCTGGATTTCAGTTCGGCGATATTGATGATGCGGGTGCCGCCGCCGGCATCGGCCTCTTTGAACCAGTAGCCGCTGTTCAGCCGGCTGCCTCCCGACCTGCCCAGCAAGGACAGGCTGGCCTCGCTGCTTTTGATTTCGGCCGCGGGCGTGACGATCTCGGACAGGAAAAACGCGCCCACGACCAAAGGGATGGTGACCAGCCACAGCATGGCCATCAGCTTCATGCCGCTGACCCCCGATACGCGCAGGATGACCAGTTCATTGCGCTGCGCCAGCCCCGCCAGCGCAAGGATGGCGCCGATCAGCAGGCCTATGGGCAGCAGGTCGTACAGGCGGGTGGGCAGGGCCAGCGCCTGCATGTAGAAAAGGTTGAGCAGCGTGAATTTCGTGCCGACGTTGTCCAGTTCCTCGATGAGGGCGAAGAACGTGAAGAGCCCGATCAGCGCCAGCAGGACGACGGCGCTGGAGCGGTAGATTTCGCGGGCGAGGTAGCGGCGGGCGGTGCGCATCGATATGCTTGAGGCCTGAATCAAACGGCGAATGGAAAATGCAAGCTTAACATTTGCGGACGGCGCGGCGGCCGTTTTACTTCGGGATTTCCACCATGTGCATGCGTTTTTGTATGGTGGCGGCGCGCGAGCGCAGGTAGCGTGTGCCGCGGTGCGCGTCGTAATAGGCCGGGTTGGGCAGCATGGCGGCCAGCGTGGCGGCCTGGTACTGGCTCAGGCGAGCCGCGTCCGTCTTGTAGTAGTGGCGGGCGGCGGCCTGCGCGCCGAACACGTTGGTGCCCCACTGGGCCACGTTCAGATACAGTTCCAGTATGCGCTCCTTGCTCATGACGAACTCGATCATGTAGGTCAGGACGAGTTCCTGGCCTTTGCGCCAGTACGAGCGCGAACTGGACAGGAAGAGGTTCTTCGCCAGCTGCTGCGTAATGGTGGATCCGCCCCGCCTCTTGCTGCCCCCCCGGTCCGCCTGTTTCCGGTTGTATTCCCAGGCCTTGCGTATGGCATCCCATTCCACGCCTTCGTGATCCGTGAAATTGGCGTCTTCCGAGGCCACCACGGCGCGCTTCAGGTTCTTGCTGATGCCCTCGTAAGGCACCCAGCGATATTCGAGTTCGGCCCGCGGATCCGATGCCCGCAATTGGTTCAGCGTGGCGTTCATGAAAGCACTGCTCCCGGGATTGCGCATGCTTAGCCATATCACCATGACGAGCAGGCCGAACTGGTAGAGCAGCAGCGCCGCGAAGCCCAGCAGCAGAGTGGCGACTATCAGCTTGGCCTTGTTTATTTTTCTGGCGGTCATGGCTCAAGTATAGTGAAGCTCGCGGCGCAGGGCCTCCAGTACCGGCTGCACGTCGGGCATCAGGCCATGCCATATACGGAAGGCGGCGGCGGCCTGGCCGACCAGCATGCCCAGGCCGTCCGCCGCATGCGCGGCGCCCTGGTCGCGGGCCTGCCGCAGGAAGGCGGTGGGCGCGGCGGCATACACCATGTCGTAGGCCAAGGCCCCTTGGGCATACAGGCCGGGGGGCAGTTCGGGCGGCGTGTCGTGCAGGCTGCCGGACGTGGCGTTGATGACGATATCCCATTGGCCGCCCGCCTCATCCAGGCCGCCGGCGCCGAGCCTGTCCGCCAGCGCGGGCAGTTGCTCCACGGCATGGGCGCGCAGGCCGTGGGCGCGCGCCGCCGTGCGGTTCACGACGCGCAGCCGGGCGCAGCCCGCGTCCATCAGCGGCAGCACCACACCCTTGGCGGCGCCTCCGGCCCCGACCAGCAGCACACTTTTCCCTTTTGGGCCATGGCCCAGCCGTTCCAGATCCGTCAGCAGGCCCACGCCGTCGGTATTGCACCCGTGCAATCGGCCGTCCCGCATCCACAGCGTATTCACGGCGCCGGCCAGGCGGGCGCGTTCCGACAGATGGGCGCGGGCCAGCTCGAAGGCCTGCTCTTTGAAAGGCACGGTTATGTTCAAGCCCGCGCCGCCCTGGCCGAAGAACTCGTGCACGGTCTGGGCGAAGCCGTCCAGGGGAGCCAGGATCTTCTCGTACGTCAGGTCGATGGCTGCCTGACGCCCGAACGTCTGGTGAATGAAGGGGGATCGGCTTTGGGCGATGGGATGGCCCACGACGCCGTAGCGTTTCGGTGTCCCGGAAGAACTCATGGAGTGGCGGTTTCCAGTTTCTGGTTGACGAAATTCCAGGTACGCGTGATGGCAAGCACGTCGGTCCTGGCGGCAATGGCCGCGGGCAGCGGCGGAAAGGGAGCGGCCAACTGCACAATGCGCGAGGCGGCCAGATTGAGCACGGCATGGCTGGACGGCCGGTCGATTTCGATGCGCTCCAGCGAGCCGTCCCGGCGGATGTACACCGTCAATTGCAGGCTGCCGTACACCTTGCCGCGCGCCTGGTCGGGATAGTGCTCGGTGCCCAGCAGCTCTATCTTCTTGCGCCAGGCTTCGACATACTCGGCATAGTCCACCGCCTTGGTGGATGGCCCGGTGAACTGCCGACGGGGCTGGGCGTTGTATCGCTCTATGCGTTCCTTCAGCGCGCTGATCTGTGCATTCAGTATCAGGCTTTCCTGATGACGGGAGTCGGCGCCGGGATCGTTGGACTGCTCGAACAAATCGGGCTGCTTGCGCTCCGGCCGGGTCTTCTGTTCGGACATCAACTGCGTGAACAGGCGCTCCTGTTCGGCCTCCAGCTCTTCCTGCCGCTTGCGCAAGGCGGCCAGCACCACTTCATCGGCCGACTCGGCCGCCGTGCGCGGCAAGGGCGAAGCAGCCTGGCCCACCGCGGCTTCGCCTCCGCCGTTCAGCGCATTCTGCGCCAGCATCCTGGGCTGTATCGGCGCGGCCTCGCTGCGGGCATTGACCAGCGTCACCTCCAGGGTGGAGGACTGGGGCGGGGGCGCCGGAGGCGCGACGAAGTGCACCGTCAGCGCGGCGGCGTGGATGGCCAGCGACAAGACCAGCGCGATGCGCAGGTAATCGTTGCGGGGCGCATGCAGCCCCGGCGGGACGGAAGGCATGGGCATGTTCGTTTGGCCTGGGGCCTGTTAACGTGGAAAGGCCCTAGGGCCGGCTCGATGGCTCAGGCGGCGGCGACTTCGCGCAGCCTGCAATCCAGTTCAAGGGCAAGTTCGTCGAATCCAAGAATATCCAAAGTCACTATCTGGCCGCGCTCGAGTTCGGGCAGTGCGGGAACCCGGGTCACCAGCGGCGCGCAATCCAGGCGCACGAGGTCGTCGCGCAGCACAGTGGCCTGGACGGTCCGCATACCCTGTTGCTCCAGCCAGCGCATGCACCAATAGCGCTCCATGGAGGATTGATAGTCGCCCCAGGCCGCATACTGGGAATCGAAGGCGCCGATGATGGCGAACAGGTCGGCGTCCTTGGGCTTGAAGGGCGCCACCAGGCGGGCCGAGACGCCATGCTCGGCCGTCGCCAGTATCTGCCATTGGTTGACCAGGTCGACGTAGCGCCGCAGGGGCGAGGTGGACCAGGCATACTGGGGCACACCTATGGCCTCGTGCGGCAGGGCGTGGGTGGACATGCGCACCCGGCCGGCCTGCTGCGAGCGGTAGATGCCCGGTACGCCGTGCTTGGCCAGCAGACCGCCCCAAAGGTTATTGGTCAGGATCATGTATTCGGCGACCAGGCGGTCCAGCGGCGCATTGCGCCGCCGGGGAATCAGGCGCACGGGCGTATCGGGATCGTCGTAGGGGCCATCCAGCGCAAACGAGTACTCGATGCGGTTGTTGTTCTCGGGCTTGCCCCGCAGCTGTTCGCGCTGGGCCGACAGGTGTTGGGCCAGGCGCCATAAAGGGCGCAGCCATTCGCCGTAGGGCAAGGCGCTTCCGGGATCGCTCAGGGCTTCTTCGGTCACCGCCTCGTCCAGTGTGTCGTGGCGCAGGTTCTCGCGCACCTGTATGCGTTCCAGGCGCGTCTCCCAGGAAAGCAGTTCGCCGGTGGCGAGATTGGCTCTTACATACAGCGACAGCGCGGGTCTGGGCTGGCCGGCGTCCAGCGAAAAAGCGCCGATGAGCTCTGTCGGCAGCATGGGTATCTTCAGGCCGGGAATGTAGACCGTGGACATGCGGGCACGGGCCAGCTTGTCGAATTCGCTGTCGCGGGTAACGGCCAGTCCGGGCGCGGCAATGTGTATGCCTATCGTGGCGAGGTCGCCGTCCTGCGCCGACACGGACAGCGCATCGTCGACCTCGATGGTGCTGCTGTCGTCCACGGAATAGGCCGTGACATCGGCCAGCGGCAAGTCCGCGCCCACGCCGCCGAACTCCACCGGCGGGAACTGCGCTCCCTTGGGGAAATAGGCGGACATGAAGCGGTGCTGGTGCAGCGCCAGGGCATGCGGCCAGGCGCCCAGCGACAGCAGCAGCTTCTCGGGGCTGGTGCCCAGCGCGCCTACGGCCGCGTCGAAAGCCTTCCATTCCATGGAGTTCTTGTCCGGCCGGGCCAGCAGCGACTGGGCGACCGCCGCGATCTCCGGCGGCAGCGTGCCGGCGACCATCTGGTCGGTCCACGCCTGCTGCAGGGCGGCCTGCTTCTGTTTCTTCTCGATCGCCGCCAGGGCCGCGGCAAGAATGTCGGGCGGGGCGGGGCGGTAGCAGCCCTTGCCGCGCCGGTGAAAATAGGCGGGCGCGCTGTTCAGCGCAAAAATGACGGCGGCCTTTTCGACCGCGCTGGGCGGGTGGCCGAAATAATCCTGCGCGAATGTGGCCGCGTCGAACTCCTCCTGCGGAGCGCATTCCCAAAGGAAATCGATTTCAAGGGTCTGGGCAAGCGCCTGCCCCTGTTCCAGCAAGGCCGCCGGGGCCGGCTGCTCGAAACTGAACAATACGCTGGCGTTCTTGATCTTGCTGCGCTTGCCTGACTCGGATTCGACCTGCATGGTCGAGTCGCTTTGCGAAAAAACCTTTTCCGCCTTGAAATTTCCGCTGTCTTCGTAAAGAACGTACATAATGATCCGTCGGGATGCGCGGATGCGCATGGGGTGGTGTTTAAAGTGTCAGCTTGCCGGCAGCGCGAACGCCAGGACCTCGGGCAGCCATTGTTCAAAGTCCGAAAGGCCGTGGTCCCCGCCTTCAAGGATGCGGCCCTGGCAGCCCGAGAACCAGTCGGCCATTTCGCGCCAATCCAGCACTTCGTCGCCTTTTGCCGCCAGCAGGTAGTAGCGCTCGGGGTGGGCGGGCCTGCCCACCGCCATCTCCGCCAGTTCGTCCACATACTCTGGCAGGAAAACGAAGGGGTCATCGGAGTGGTACATGGTGTGCTCGCCCACCTGGGTCGCCAAATCCCTTGCGGCATAGACCACCGGGTTCAGGACGATAGCACGGCATTTCCAGCGCTCGGCCAGGCAGGTGGCGTAATAGCCGCCCAGCGAGGAACCCATGATCGCCAGGTCCCTGCCGGGTTCCATGCCGCGCGTCGTCCTGGCCTGCTCGATCAGGTAATCGGCCAGTTCGATGGCCCGCCTGGGGCTTGCGGGCAGCTGAGGGGCGATCCATTCGCCTTCCAGGCCGCGTTCGCGCAGCGCCCCGGCCAGCAGCGTGGCCTTGTGCGATTTGGGCGACGACCGGAAGCCGTGCAGATAAAGAATCATGGCGCGCCTGCCTTTGCGGTTCGAGCCTATAGGCGATCCAGAAGCTTCTGGTGCAGGCCTCCGAATCCGCCGTTGCTCATTACAAGAATCGAGTCGCCGGGCTGCGCCGCCCGGCATATGGCTTCGGCCATTTTATCCAGATCGGAGTAGGCCGTGGCGCGTTCGCCCAATGGCGCCAGCACGGCGGCCGGGTCCCATCCCAGCGCATGCTTGCCTTCGGTGGCGCCATAGCAGAAGACCAGGTCCGCCTGGGCCAGCGCCTCGGGCAGGCGCGCCGCCATGGCGCCCAGCTTCATGGTGTTGGAGCGCGGTTCCAGCACGGCCAGGATGCGCTTGGATCCCAATTGTTTGCGCAGGCCGGCCAGCGTGGTGGCGATGGCGGTGGGATGATGGGCGAAATCGTCGTAGACATCGATGGCGCGCACGGTGCCGCGCAGTTCCATGCGCCGCTTGACGCCCTGGAAGGCCGACAGCGCTTCGATGCCCGCTTGCGGGGCGACGCCCAGGTGCGCCGCCGCCGCCAGGGCGGCCAGGGCGTTCATCGCGTTGTGTTCGCCGGTCAAGGTCCATTGGACCGTGCCCAGGGGGCGGTCGCCGTCCCAGACCTCGAAATGCGAGGCATGACTGCCGGCCCGCGCGCGCCAGCGGCCGCCAGGGCCGAATGTCTGCACCGGGGTCCAGCATCCGCGCTGCAGGACGCGGTCCAGGGCATCGCAGGCGGCGGGACGGACCAGAAGGCCCTGCGCGGGGACGGTGCGCACCAGATGGTGGAACTGGGTTTCTATGGCGGCCAGGTCGGGGAAGATATCGGCGTGGTCGTACTCGAGATTGTTCAATATGGCGGTTCGCGGCCGGTAATGCACGAATTTGGAGCGCTTGTCGAAGAAGGCCGTGTCGTATTCATCGGCTTCGATCACGAACAGCCGGCGGGCGGCTTCGTAGCGCGCGGAAACCTGCAGGCCCGCGGCGATTCCGCCGATCAGGAAATTCGGCTTGTGGCCGGCATGCTCCAGTATCCAGGCCAGTATCGAGCTGGTCGTCGTCTTGCCATGCGTGCCCGCCACGGCCAGCACGTGCTGGCCCTGCAGCACCTGCTCGCCCAGCCATTGGGGGCCCGACACATAGGGCAGCCCCTGGTCCAGTATGGCTTCCATCAGCGGATTGCCGCGCGTCACCACATTGCCCACGACGTACAGGTCGGGCTTCAGGCTCAGTTGGTCGGCCTCGAAGCCTTCGACCAGGACTATGCCCTGCTCTTGCAGCTGCGTGCTCATGGGCGGGTAGACGCCGGCGTCGCAGCCGGTGACGGTGTGTCCGGCCGAGCGCGCGATCAGCGCCAGTCCGCCCATGAACGTGCCGCAGATGCCAAGAATATGTAAGTGCATTTCTATCCTCCGTGGCGTATTGTAGTCAGGAGAGGCCCGTGATCGCGGTGCTATGATGGAAGGGTTTACAGTACCTCTTCGGATTGTTGCTATGAAACGGCGAGACTTTCTACGCCAGGCCGCGCTGGCGGCCGCCGGTTGCGCGGGCCTGTCGGGGCCGTTCTGGTCGGCGCGGGCCGCCGCCTTGCCCCCGGATCCTTTCTACGCCAATACGTTTCCCGGCCTCGACGACAGACAGGTCGGCCTGGATCGCTACCTGGGCAAGCCACTGGTCCTGAATTTCTGGGCTACCTGGTGTCCGCCTTGCGTGAAAGAGATGCCCGACCTGGAGGCCCTGCACCAGAAGCATCGCGATGTGCAGTTCGTGGGCCTGGCCGTCGACACGGCGGCCAATGTCCGCAAGTTCGGCGAAAAGGTACAGGTGTCGTATCCCTTGCTGGTCGCCGGCCACGGCGGCATCAAGCTGATGCGCGATCTGGGCAACAAGAACGGCGGCCTGCCCTTTACGGTTGTTTTCGATAAAGATGGACGCATTTCCCGCCAGATACTCGGCCAGGTGAAGCCCGCGGAACTGGAGCGCCTCATCGGCGAGCTGGCCTGAGCAAGGGCCGCCGGATCACGGCTCAGGGACGCGCCGGCGCTGGCTTTTTAATGGACAAAGACCACTTTTTAGCGTAAAAAGGCGGTCTGTCTTAACAAAACATTCGCAATGGCGCAGCACATCCTAGTCTTGCACGGCCCCAACCTGAATCTGCTCGGCACGCGCGAGCCCGAGGTCTACGGGCGGCATACCTTGGCAGACATCAATCAGCGTCTGGCGCAGCTGGCAACGGAAAGCGGGGCGCGCTGCGTTGCATTCCAAAGCAATCACGAAGGCGAACTGGTCGATCGCATACAGGCCGCGCGCCAGGACCAGACCGATTTCATCATTGTCAATGCCGCGGCCTACACGCACACCAGCGTGGCGCTGCGCGATGCGCTGTGCGCCGTCGAAATTCCATTTGTCGAAGTGCATTTATCCAATGTGCATCAGCGGGAGAGCTTCCGCCATCATTCCTACCTGGCCGACAAGGCGCAAGGGGTGATAGCGGGGCTGGGCATTTTCGGTTACGAAGCCGCCCTGCGTTATGCTTTAGCCAGTTAAGAGCCGCACACGCTCTTTTTTTAACCTTTAATCATTTGCGTTCACCCTGTGCAATGGCAGCGGGGTAATGCACGGGAAGTTGGTATGGACCTAAGAAAACTGAAAACTCTGATCGACCTCGTTGCCGAGTCGGGCATCGCCGAACTCGAGATCACCGAAGGCGAGGGCAAGGTCAGAATCGTCAAATTCTCGCAAACCGTGCAACCCGTCGCCTACGCCGCCCCTCCGGCTCCCGCGGCCGAAGTCGCCGCCCCGGCCGCGGCTCCCGCCGCCGCTCCCGCGGCGCCGGCGGGCCATGCGGTGAAGGCGCCCATGGTGGGCACCTTCTATCGTTCGCCCAATCCGGGCGCGTCTCCCTTTGTGGAAGTCGGCCAGTCGGTCAAGGAAGGCGAGCCGCTGTGCATCATCGAAGCCATGAAGCTCCTTAACGAGATCGAGGCCGACAAGTCCGGCGTCATCAAGGAAATCCTGGTCGAGAACGGCGAGCCCGTCGAATACGGTCAACCCTTGTTTATCATCGGCTAATCCATGTTCGAAAAAATCCTCATTGCCAACCGGGGCGAGATCGCTCTGCGCATCCAGCGCGCATGCCGCGAGCTTGGCATCAAGACCGTGGTGGTGCATTCCGAAGCCGACCGCGACGCCAAGTACGTCCGCCTGTCCGACGAATCGGTCTGCATCGGACCGGCGCCGGCACGCGACAGCTACCTGAACATGCCCGCGCTCATTTCGGCCGCCGAAGTCACCGACTCCGAAGCCATACATCCCGGATACGGCTTCCTGGCTGAAAACGCGGACTTCGCCGAGCGGGTCGAGAAAAGCGGCTTCGTCTTCATCGGCCCCCGTCCGGAATCCATTCGCACCATGGGCGACAAGGTGTGCGCCAAGCAGGCCATGATCGAGGCCGGCGTGCCCGTGGTGCCGGGCTCCGAAGGCGCGCTGCCCGAGGACCCCCAGGAAATCATGCGCATTGCGCGCGAAGTGGGCTATCCCGTCATCATCAAGGCGGCCGGCGGCGGCGGCGGGCGCGGCATGCGCGTGGTGTATACCGAAGCGGCATTGCTGAACGCGGTCGCCATGACCCGCAACGAGGCGGGCGCGGCGTTCAACAATCCGGAAGTCTACCTGGAAAAATTCCTGGAGAATCCCCGCCATATCGAGATCCAGGTGCTGGCCGACGGCGGACGCAATGCCATCTGGCTGGGCGAGCGCGATTGCTCCATGCAGCGGCGCCACCAGAAAGTCATCGAAGAAGCCCCCGCGCCGGGCATTGCGCGCCGCCTGATCGAACGCATCGGCGAGCGCTGCGCGGAAGCCTGCCGCAAGATGAATTACCGCGGCGCCGGCACCTTCGAATTCCTGTACGAAAACGGCGAGTTCTTCTTCATCGAGATGAACACCCGCATCCAGGTCGAGCACACCATCACCGAAATGATCACCGGCATCGACCTGGTGCAGCAGCAGATCCTGATCGCCGCCGGCGAGAAGTTCACGCTGCGCCAGCGCGACGTGCAGCTCAAGGGCCATTCGATCGAATGCCGGATCAACGCCGAAGACCCGTTCAAGTTCACGCCCAGCCCGGGCCGCATCACCAACTGGCACACACCCGGCGGCCCAGGCGTGCGCATGGACTCGCACGTGTTCGCAGGCTATACCGTGCCGCCCAACTACGATTCCATGATCGCCAAGCTCATCACCTATGGCGACACGCGCCAGCAGGCGATTGCGCGCATGGAAATCGCCCTGTCGGAAATGATCGTCGAAGGCGTGCAGACCAATATCCCGCTGCATCGCGAACTGATGCAGGATGCGCGCTTCGTCGAAGGCGGCACCAGCATCCATTACCTGGAACACAAGCTGTCGCAACGGCCCTAGGCCGCGCGGCCGCCTGCTCGACGAACAGGGGCGCTGCCCCTGTTTTACCAATGGAATGAACTATGCGCGAACTCGTGCTCATCTGCCCCGAGGCACAGGCCGAGGCGCTGTCGGACGCCTTGATCGAAGCGGGCGTATTGTCGGTGTCGGTCGAGGACGCCGATGGCGACACTGACGCCGAGCGGCCTCTTTTCGGCGAACCAGGACTTGAACCCGATGTGCAGGCATGGCACAACAACCGCGTCGTGGCGCTGCTGCCCGACGGCCTGGACCCCGGACAGATTATGGAGCAACTGCGGGAATCGGGCACCGCCGATTATCGCGATGGGGATTGGACGCTGCGCGATGTTCCCGATGCCGACTGGGTGCGCCTGACCCAGGCGCAGTTCCAGCCCATACAGGTGGGCGGACGGATCTGGATCGTGCCCAGCTGGCATCGCGGCAATCCCGATGTGCCCGTTGCGCATAAGGGGGCGGCCGACGGGCTGGTCCGCATCGAACTGGATCCCGGCCTGGCCTTCGGCACCGGCAGCCATCCCACCACGCATCTGTGCCTGCAATGGCTGGACGCCCATGTGGAAGGCGCGAAGACGGTGCTGGACTACGGTTGCGGATCGGGTATTTTGGCCATTGCCGCCAGGATGCTTGGAGCCGGTGCTACTCTGGCCGTGGACATCGACGAGCAGGCGGTGCAATCGACCCGCTACAATGCCAGGGTCAATGGGGTGGAACTGGAAGCCATGCTGCCCGACGGGCTTCCCGATGGGCAGTTCCAGCTGGTGGTGGCCAACATTCTGTCGAATCCCCTGAAGGTGCTCGCGCCCATGCTGGCCAATCGGGTGGCTCCGGGCGGGCACCTGGTCTTGTCGGGCGTGCTGGAGCGCCAGGCACAAGAGGTTGCCGGAGCCTATGCTCCCTGGATCGAAATGAAGGTGTGGCAAGCCCGTGAAGGCTGGGTCTGCCTGCATGGCCAACGTCCCGCCTAGCGGCCTGGAACGATTTTACGCATATGGATTTGACCACGCGCTGCCCGCAATGCGGCACAACGTTTTCGGCTAGCCTGCAGCAGCTGCAGCTGCGCAAGGGCTATATTCGCTGCGTCAATTGCGCCCATATCTTCGACGGCTACGAAGCCGTGGTATCGCCGGCTTCTCCCGCGCAGACGCAACAGGAAGCGGCTGCACCCCATGTCATCCGGCAGCGCCCGGCGCCCGTCCCGAGCATGCCCGCCCCAAGTGGGCCCGAGCCTGACGTGCCGGAGCCGATCTTGCCCGCACACGCGCCGGGCCATACCGTATCGGTCGATGCGCCCGTTCCACGCAGCCGGACCGGCGACCCGTTCACGATTTCCGCCGGTCGCGACGCGGGCCGCGGTCCGGCGCGCCAGGATCCCGTCTTTCGCGTCGGCGAACCCCTGGCTCCCTCCGCGCCCAAAGCCGAGCCGGTGATCGGCCGGGCACAGGCCCCGGCGAGTCCGGTCACGGAAACGGCCGTGGATCTGCCGCCGATACGGCGGCGCGACGACGGGCTCGCCGCGCAGATCTATGTCGAGCCCCGCCACCCGGCATCGGGCCTGGAGCCGGCGCCGCCGGCCTTCCTGGACGACGATATGTCGCCCGGCCGCCTGGGCCGCATCATATGGGCCACGCTGCTCGTCGCCGGGTTGGTCCTGTTGCTGGCCCAGCTGGCCTATGTCTATCGGGCGCAGGTCGCCAATCAGGCCGCTTTCCTCCGGCCCGTCCTGGAGCGTGCTTGCGCGTCATGGAACTGCAAGGTCCCCTACGCGCGGCGGATCGATGCGATTTCGATCATGAGCTCGTCCTTGCGCTCGGGTTCGGCCGCCGCCGCCGATGGCGCCGCCGCCGATGGCGCCGCCGTCGCCGGCAATGCGAAGAACCCGGACAGCATGGTCTTGCAGGTCACGTTGCGCAACACCTACGACAAGGCCCAGGAGTGGCCGACCCTGGTGCTGGACCTGACGGATTTTTCGGGCACACTGATCGTGCGCAAGAACCTGACGCCGGAAAGCTATCTGGCGCCTGATGTGCTTGGCCAGCCCTTTCCGGGGGGCAGCGAAGCGTCCATAAGCGTTCCCATCGCGCTCAATGGCCTGAAGATCAATGGGTATAAATTAGACAAATTTTTTCAATAGGGATTGCAATGTCTGACAAGGTTTTGATTTGCGGATCGGTGGCCTTCGACACCATCGCTGTGTTCGAAGGGCATTTCAAGGACCATATCCTGGCCGACAACATTCAATCGCTCAGCGTGTCCTTTTTTGTACCCACGATGCGCAAGGAGTATGGCGGCTGCGCGGGCAATATCGCTTATAACCTGCGCCTGCTGGGCGGCAATCCGGTGCCGGTGGGCACGGTCGGCGCCGATGCGGCCGACTACATCGTCTATATGCAGCAGCTGGGCATAGACACCAGCCTGATACGCGTGCTGGCCGATACGTACACCCCGCAGTGCTTCATTACCACCGACCTGGACAACAACCAGATCGCATCGTTTCACCCCGGCGCCATGATGCGCTCGGCCGAGAACGACTTGAGCGGCCGCGAGGCGGCATGGGCCATCGTGGCGCCCGACGCCAAGGACGGCATGTTCGCCCATGCCCGCCGCCTGCATGCGCAAGGCATTCCATTCATCTTCGACCTGGGCCAGGCCATGCCGCTGTTCTCGGGCGACGACATCAACGAAATGCTGAAACTGGCCAAGGTGCTGACGGCCAACGACTACGAGGCCAGCATCGTCGAGCAGCGCACCGGGCGCAGCATGCATGATATCGCGCAGTCCATGCAGGCCGTCGTCGTGACGCGCGGCGCGGAAGGCGCGACGCTGTACGCCGATGGCGAGGAAACCCATATCGAGCCCGTCAAGGCCGAACACGTGGTCGACCCCACCGGTTGCGGCGACGCGCATCGCGCCGGCCTGCTGTATGGGCTCACCCAGAAATGGACGCTGGTGGATGCATGCCGCTTGGCGAACGTGATGGGGAGCTTTAAAATCGGTTCAAGGGGCCCCCAGAATCATCGCCCGACCCGTGCCGAGATCGGCGCCGTCCTCGATCGGCGCTATGGCGTGAACCTGTTGGGTTGAATGGCTGTCAAATCCTTGTCGCCCAAGGTCCGGCACCCTGTTTTAAAGGAGTTATTCCATGAGTTCAGTTCATACACAGTTCCCAGGCACGCGTTCGGTCCGTACCCTGGCCGCCGTCGCTCTGCTGGGCTCGCTGGCCGTGTTGGCCGGTTGCGCCAACGATAGCGCATCGTCGTCGGTATACAGCTACGGTCAGGCACAGCGCGAGCAAGTCGTGCGCACCGGAACCGTCGAGTCCGTCCGCAGCGTCACCATCCAGAAAGATCGCAGCAGCGGCGCCGGCGTGCTGGCCGGCGGCGCCCTGGGCGGCGTGGCGGGCAGCGCCATAGGCGGAGGCAGGGGCAATGTGCTGGCTACCATAGGCGGTGGCATACTCGGCGCAGTGGCCGGCAATGCGGTCGAAAACCAGGTCGGGAAAACCAATGGCCTGGAAATCACGGTCCGCCTGGACAACGGCGAAACCCGGGTCATCGCCCAGGCGGCCGACGTCGCCATTTCGGCGGGGCAGCGGGTTCGCCTCATCAGTGGCAACGGCCCCACACGCGTCGTTCCCATGTAATGCCGTTCGCGCCGCGACACCGCGCGGCACGAACAAAAGCAAAGGGGCCGATACCTGCGTATCGGCCCCTTTTTTTCATGCATCCCCGTCAGACGCCGAACAGCCTGAAGGCAAAATGCTGCAGGAACATCATGGCCACCTGCGCGATGACCAGCAGCACCAGCGGCGAGAGATCCAGGCCGCCAAGATGGGGAAGAACGCGCCGTATGGGATCGAGCAGGGGAGCGGTAAGGGTGTGCAGCACCGGCATGATGGGCGCCAGCGGATTCACCCACGAAAGGACCGCCTGTATGAGCGTGATCCATAGTATGACGTTGAACGCCCACTTGAGGACGGTGAACACGGCCGCCAGCAAGGCCGGCAGCAGGCTTTCGATCAGCGGCAACTGCCCCGTGAGCACCCACCATGTCAGAAGCAGGAAGACGAGGGCGGTCAGCCAGCAGGCGATCAGGCTGGGCCAGTCGATGCGGTTGCCCGGCGACACCACTTTGCGTATGGGTTGAACCAGCCAGTCGGTGACGCGCAGCACGGCCTGGGAATAAGGATTGAAGGGGTGCAGGCGTATGGCGTGGATCCACGCGCGGATGATCAGTGCAATACCGAAGAGTGAAAAGACGATATTGATGATGAAATGCAGGGCTTCGCTGAACATGGCGGGGCTACGTGTGATTTCAGAAGCGCCATTGTCGCACGCTGGGCTTGCCGGCGGAAGATGCCCCGAAACGAAAGCGCAGCGGACATGAAAACTGCCCGAACGAGTCGGGCAGCCGGGTACTGCGATGCTACTGACAACGCATCCCTATGCCGTCCGCGCGGGCGGACGGCAAGGGCAGCCTTAAGGACGGCCGCCGGTAGGGAAGGGCCACGATGCGGCCGGGTTGACGGTTTTCTTGGCGGCCGGCGCCGGCGTTGCCGCCTTGGCGGCTTGGGCCGCTGTCTTCACGCTGGCTTTTTTGGGCGCTGCTTTTTTAGCGGGCGCTTTTTTTGCGGGAGCCTTGCTTGCGGCCTTTTTGGCAGGCGCCGCTTTCTTGGCGGGCGCTTTTTTAGCGGCTGCTTTCTTGGCGACTGCTTTCTTTGCCACGGCCTTCTTGGCGGGCGCCTTCTTTGCTACCGCTTTCTTGGCGACAGCCTTTTTGGCTACCGTCTTCTTGGCGGCGACTTTCTTGGCGGGCGCTTTTTTGGCGACGGCTTTCTTCGCTACGGTCTTTTTGGCCACTGCTTTTTTAGCAACGGCTTTCTTGGCGACTGCCTTCTTGGCTACGGCTTTTTTTGCGACCGTCTTTTTGACGGCGGTTTTGCTTGCTGCCTTTTTGGCGGGCGCTGCTTTCTTGGCTACGGTTTTTTTGGCGACAGCCTTTTTAGCGACAGCCTTTTTGGCGGGTGCTGCTTTTTTAGCGGTTACGGGTTTCTTTACAGCGACTTTTTTAGCGGGTGTTGCCTTCTTGGCGGGTGCAGCTTTTTTGGTAGCCGCTTTCTTTGCGGCCTTTTTGGCTGTTGCCATAGTAATGCTCCTTGAGATCGAGTCGAAGAGAACGTCCACCCATTTGATATGGCCCCCACTAAAAGGGTGCGACCCATCTCAAATGGCGCAAGCGTGCAAGCACTAGGTACTTGCACGCCTAGAGTCTAACGTAAGCTTCCTCTGTCTTCCAAGCATTATTCCCAGCTTAATGCTCCGCCGGTCTGATATTCGATGACTCGTGTCTCAAAAAAGTTGCGTTCTTTCTTCAAGTCGATCATCTCGGCCATCCATGGGAATGGATTTTCTTCTTGCGCGAACAGCGGTTCAAGACCGATTTGCTGGCAGCGCCGATTGGCGATGAAACGCAAATATGACTTGAACATCGACGCGTTCAAACCGAGCACGCCGCGCGGCATGGTGTCCTCAGCGTAAGCATATTCAAGGTCTACAGCCTGTCGGAACAATTCGCGCAGCTCTTCGCGGAACTCGGCCGTCCACAAATGCGGGTTCTCGAGTTTGATCGTGTTGATCAGGTCGATGCCGAAATTGCAGTGCATGGATTCGTCGCGCAAGATGTACATGTACTGCTCGGCGGCGCCCGTCATTTTATTTTGGCGACCCAATGCAAGTATTTGCGTAAAACCAACATAAAAGAACAGACCTTCCATCAGGCAGGCGAAAACGATGAGCGATTTGAGCAGCGTCTGATCCGCTTGCGGTGTGCCTGTCTGGAAGTTGGGATCGGCGATCGCATCGATGAAGGGAATCAGAAATTCGTCTTTTGCGCGTATGGATGGAACTTCGTTGTAGGCGTTGAAGATCTCGGCCTCATCCAGGTCCAGGCTTTCGACGATGTACTGATAGGCGTGGGTGTGTATGGCTTCTTCGAAGGCCTGGCGCAGCAGGAACTGGCGGCATTCCGGCGCAGTGATATGCCGGTATGTGCCCAGCACGATGTTGTTGGCGGCAAGCGAATCGGCGGTCACGAAGAAGCCCAGGTTGCGCTTGACGATGCGGCGCTCGTCCTCGGTCAGGCCATTGGGGTTCTTCCAGAGCGAGATGTCGCGCGACATGTTGATTTCCTGCGGCATCCAGTGGTTCGCGCAAGTGGCCAGGTATTTTTCCCAGGCCCACTTGTACTTGAACGGCACCAGCTGGTTGACGTCGGTCTTGCCGTTGATGATGCGCTTGTCGGCGGCGCGCACGCGTCCGCCCGTATCGGCCGCGGCGGAGGACGCGGCGGGCGCCGCCATGGCATTGTCGGCCTGGCTTTGCGCGGCGGCGCGCGGGGCGCCGGTGCCGGCGTTGTCGGAGGCTGTGTTGCCGGCCGGCGTGGCCGGAGTGTCTTCCCAATTCAGCATAGTGGTTCCCTGTATCTGGTTATTGGCAGGCTTCGCATTCTTCGAAGCCTTCGTCGCCGGGGCGCATGGTGCATACGGCACCCACGATTTCCGCTTCGGGCAGCGCCGCGACTGCGGGGGCTGCCGCCGCGGCGGCAACGGGGGCGGATTCGCTCATGGAAACGGCATTGAGTTCGCCGCCTCGGCCGGTGGATTTCTCGGCGTTGGTCGCGCCGATGGAGCGCAGGTAGTACGTGGTCTTCAGCCCGCGCACCCAGGCCAGCTTGTAGATGTCGTCCAGCTTCTTGCCCGAAACGCCGGACATGAAGATGTTGAGCGATTGCGCCTGGTCTATCCATTTGGAGCGCCGCGCCGCGCATTCGACCACCCAGGTCGGATCGACTTCGAAGGCGGTGGCATAAAGCTTGCGCAGGTCGTCGGGGATGCGGTCGATGCGCGCCAGGCTGCCGTCGAAGTATTTCAGGTCGGCGACCATGACTTCGTCCCACAGATTGCGTTCCTTCAGGTCGCGCACCAGGTGGTCGTTGACCACGGTGAACTCGCCCGACAGGTTGGACTTCACGTACAGGTTGCGGTAGTTGGGCTCGATGCACGGCGAGACGCCGATGATGTTCGAGATGGTGGCCGTGGGGGCGATGGCCACGCAATTGGAGTTGCGCATGCCGTACTGGGCGATGTGGGCGCGCAGCGAATCCCAGTCCAGCGTGCTGCTGTCGTCCACCTCGACATAGCCGCCGCGCTCTTCGCGCAGCAAGGCCAGCGTGTCTTGCGGCAGGATGCCGCGATCCCACAGCGAACCCTTGAAGCTGGCGTAATGGCCGCGCTCGGCCGCCAGCTTGCTGGACGCCCAGTAGGCGTAGTAGCAGGTGGCCTCCATGGAGCGGTCGGAGAATTCGATGGCGGCATCAGAGGCGAACGGCACGCGCATCATGTGCAGGCAGTCCTGGAACCCCATCACGCCCATGCCGACCGGGCGGTGGCGCACGTTGGAATTGCGCGCCTTGGGCACGGCGTAGTAGTTGATGTCGATGACGTTGTCGAGCATGCGCATGGCGATGGTAATGGTGCGCTCGAGCTTTTCGTGATCGAGCACGTACCGGCCATTGGCGTCCTGCTTCAGGTGGGCGGCCAGGTTGACCGAACCCAGGTTGCAGACGGCGATCTCGGAGTCGTTGGTATTGAGCGTGATCTCGGTGCACAGGTTGGAGCTGTGCACGACGCCCACATGCTGCTGCGGCGAACGGATGTTGCAAGGATCCTTGAAGGTGATCCAGGGGTGGCCGGTTTCGAACAGCATGGACAGCATCTTGCGCCACAGCGACATGGCGGGAATCTTCTTGTACAGGGGCATTTCGCCGCGCGCCACCTTGTCTTCGTAGCCCAGGTAGGCGGCTTCGAAATCGCGGCCGTACTTGTCGTGCAGGTCGGGCGCGTCGGAGGGCGAGAACAGGGTCCATTCGCCGTTCTCCATGACGCGCTTCATGAACAGATCGGGAATCCAGTTGGCCGTGTTCATGTCGTGCGTGCGGCGGCGCTCGTCGCCGGTGTTCTTGCGCAGTTCCAGGAATTCCTCGATGTCCAGGTGCCAGCTTTCCAGGTAGGCGCATACCGCGCCCTTGCGCTTGCCGCCCTGGTTGACCGCGACGGCGGTGTCGTTGACCACTTTGAGGAAGGGGACGACGCCCTGGCTCTCGCCGTTGGTGCCCTTGATGTGGCTGCGCAGGGCGCGCACGGGCGTCCAGTCGTTGCCCAGGCCGCCGGCGTACTTGGCCAGCAGCGCGTTTTCCTTGATGGCGTCGTAGATTCCGGCCAGGTCGTCGGATACGGTCGTGAGGTAGCAGGACGACAGTTGCGAGTGCAGGGTGCCCGAGTTGAACAGGGTGGGGGTCGAGCTCATGAAGTCGAAGGAGGACAGCACTTCGTAGAACTCGATGGCGCGTGCTTCGCGGTCGATTTCATTGAGCGCCAGGCCCATGGCCACGCGCATGAAGAATACCTGCGGCAGCTCGATGCGGCGGCCGCGCAGGTGCAGGAAGTAGCGGTCGTACAGGGTTTGCAGGCCCAGGTAGTTGAACTGCTGGTCGCGATCGGCCTTCAGCGCGGCGCCCAGCTTGGGCAGGTCGAACTGGGAAAGCTTTTCGTCGAGCAGGCCGCCTTCGATGCCGGTCTTGATGAAGAGGGGAAAGTACTCGCCGTAGCGGGTGCTCATCTCGGTTTGGGAGACTTCCTCGCCCAGGACTTCCTTGCGGATCGTATGCAGCAGCAGCCTGGCGGTGACCTGGCTGTACGAAGGATCGGTCTCGACCATGGCGCGGGCCGACAGGATGGCGGACTTGAAGACTTCGTCGACGGGGATGCCGTCGTAGATGTTCTTGACCGTTTCCTTCAGGATGGCGTCGACGTCGATGGCCTGAGGCAGGTTCTGGCCGGCCTCGGCGATGGTGGCGCGCAGCTTGGCCAGGTCCAGGGGGCGCTTGATGCCGTTGTCGGTCACGTTAAGGCTGCTCTGCTCGGCGGCGGGCTGGGCCGGCACGCTGCGGGCGCGTTCTTGCGAGCGTTTTTCGCGATACAGCACATAGGCTCGGGCGACGTCGTGTTCGCCGGAGCGCATCAGCGCCAGTTCGACCTGGTCCTGGATTTCTTCTATATGGAAAGTGCCGCCGCTGGGACGGTTGCGCACCAGGGCATTGACGGCCTGGGCGGTCAGGGTTTCGACCAGCTCGCGGATTCGTGCCGACGCGGCGCCCTGGCCGCCATTGACGGCCAGGAAGGCCTTCGTCATGGCGATGGCGATCTTGCTGGGCTCGAAGCCCACGACCGCGCCGTTGCGCCGGATGATGTGAAAGTTTTCCCATTGGCTGCCGCTATCGGGCGTGGCGGAAACAGGGGCGCCGCGAGGGGCGGCGTCGGGCCTGGAATCAGCGATCTGTGTGGTTTGCATGAATGCTCCTGGGACAAGAAAAACGTACGGTTTGATGCACGTTGAACAGCGTTTTCTATGTGGGTGGACTGCACGCCGCGCGTCAGGGCGCGGTATGTGGTGAAAATCGTTTCGGGGCGATTAAACCACAATATGTTGTGGTCTTGTTTTTATCGAGCACTAATTGTAGTGAGCGAACAAGGGGTAGGCAAGGGCTTGTATTTTTAATTTTTTATGCTTGCTTCACCCAAAAGGCCGGGGCCCCGCCATGCGAGGCCCCGGCCGGCTTGGCGTAGCGCCGGTTTGCCGATCAGGCGTGCGCCCGGAAAAAAATATTGTTAACTTTCATGACAGGGCGGCCGGGCGCCGTTTGCAACTGTTCCAGCCTTTCCCGATACGCGTGGACGTTGGCCAGCTTCACGTGTCCGAAGCCCCGTATCGTCTGCGGCAGTTCGGCCAGTTCCAGCGCTGCGTGGAAGTTGTCCTCGTTCAGGTTTTCCAGCATGGACAGGACGGCCTGCCGGTACTCTTCTATGAGCCGTCGCTCCATTTTGCGCTCGCCGCTGTACGAAAATACATCCAGCCAGGTGCCCCGCACTTTCCGGCAGCGGGCCAGCAGGCGGAACGCCGTTTCCATACCGGGGCCGAAGGTCATCTTGCGCGGAATGCCTGTCCGAGGATCGCGCCGTGCCAGCAGCGGGGGGGCCAGGTGGAATTGCAGGGTGTAGTCGCCCTCGAACTTCTCGGCCAGTTCCTTGCGGAAGTCGCCGTTGGTGTACAGGCGGGCCACCTCGTATTCATCCTTGTAGGCCATGAGCTTGTGCAGGGAGCGGGCGACCCGGATGGCCAGGCGCGGCCGGCCATCCGGATGCAGGGCGCGTTCCGCGGCCAGCACCTTGTCCACCAGCTGGGTGTATCGGCGGGCGTAGCGCTCATCCTGATAGGCGGCCAGCGATGCGCGGCAGCGTTCCACGACCGCGTCCAGCGATTCGGGCATGTGGATGACCACCGGCTTCTCCGCCCGGGCCGGCTGCAGCGCCTGCGGCTGGGCGGCGGCAAGCCGGCCCAGGCGGAAGGCTTCCTGGTTGGCCTGCACCGCCACCCCGTTCAGGCCGAGCGCATGCAGGATGGCTTCCTCGTCCAGCGGGATGCCGCCGCCTTGCCAGGCGTAACCCAGCATCAGCATGTTGGCCAGAATGCTGTCGCCGAAATAGCGGGTGGCCAGGGCATGGGCATCCAGTTCCCGGGTGTTCGATGCGCCGGCGGCGGCGCGCAGGGCGTCGACCAGCGGGCGCGGGTCCAGGTCCACCTGCGGATCCCGGGTGAATTCCGACGTCGGCGCCAGGTAGGTGTTGACGATGGCCCGGCTATGGCCGTGGCGCAGGGCCTGCAGGGTTTCAGGTTTGGCCGCGGCGACGGTATCGCACAGGATGGCCACGTCGGCCTGCCCGGCATCGATACGCACGGCGCCGGTGGGCTCCGCGCTGTCGGACAGCCGTATGTGGCTGATCACCGCGCCGCCCTTTTGCGCCAGGCCAGTGATTTCCAGCACCGAGGCCGCGCGGCCTTCCAGGTGGGCGGCCATAGCCAGGATGGCGCCGACGGTGACCACCCCCGTGCCGCCTATGCCGGCCACCAATATATTGCAGTCGCCTTTGCGCTCCGTGAAAGCCGGCGCGGGCAATTGAGCGATCAGTTCCCGCAGGCGCTGCCTATCGGCCGGCGCCGTGTTCGCCGCCTTGCGCGGCGTCCCGCCCAGCACCGAGACAAAGCTGGGGCAGAAGCCGTCGACGCAGGAATAGTCCTTGTTGCAGCTGGACTGGTCGATGGCCCGCTTGCGGCCGAAAGGGGTTTCCACCGGCGTCAGCGACAGGCAGTTGGACTGGGTGCCGCAGTCGCCGCAGCCTTCACACACGGCGGTGTTGATGAACAGGCGGCGTGCCGGGTCGGGAAGGGCGTTTTTCTTGCGGCGCCTGCGTTTTTCAGCGGCGCAGGCCTGGTCGTGGATGAGCACGGTCACGCCCGGGATTTCACGCAGCTCGCGCTGCAGGGCGTCCAGCTCGTGCCTGTCGTGCACGGTCACGCCTTCGGCCAGGCGCACGCCGCGGTATTTTTCCGGTTCGTCGGTGGTGACGACGACGCGTTTCACGCCCTCGCCCAGCATCTGCTGGCAGATTTGCGGAACGGAAAGCGTGCCGTCGACCGGCTGGCCTCCGGTCATGGCCACCGCGTCGTTGAACAGGATCTTGTAGGTGATGTTGGCCTTGGCCGCGACCGCTTGCCGGATGGCCAGGTAGCCCGAATGAAAATACGTGCCTTCGCCCATGTTCTGGAACACATGCGGCATGCGTGTGTAGCGCGACAGGCCGATCCAGTCGCTGCCTTCGCCGCCCATCTGCGTCAGTCCGCTGGTTTCGCGGTCCATCCAGGTCGCCATGTAGTGGCAGCCGACACCGGCCAGCGCCTGGCTGCCCTCGGGCACCTTGGTCGAGGTATTGTGCGGACAGCCCGAACAGAAATAGGGGCGCCGCGTCAACGTCGCGGGCATGGCGCCGATGTCGGCCTCCAGCGCGCAACCCGCCGCCTCGGGCATGCGCAGACCGGCCGCCTGGCGCAGCCAGCGTCGCAGCGCGCCGGCGACCAGAGCGGGGCGCAACTGCCCCTCTTTGGGCACCAGCGCTTCGTTTTCCAGGTCGCGCTTGCCGGCGACGCTGGGGCGGACCGCCTGGTTGAACAGCATATCCTTGATCTGGTTCTCGATGACCGGCGCCTTTTCCTCGATGACCAGGATGTGATCCAGCCCTTGTGCGAACCGCAGGAAGCCCGGCTCGTCCATGGGCCAGCTAAGGCCTATCTTGTAGTGGCGCAATGCGGGCAGGGCATGGCCGGACCGGGCCAGATGCGCAAGCGCATCCTGCGTATCCAGGTAGGCTTTGCCCGTGGTGACGATGCCCAGCCGGGCGCCGGGAGCCGGATCCGCCAGCCGGTCCAGGGAATGCAGGCGCGAGAACGCCTTGACCGACTCCAGGCGGGCGGCGATACGGTTTTCAATACCCGGCGTCAGGAATTCCCGCGCACTGTATTCCAGGGCGCCTTGCTGCGGGTCGCCGTCGGGCACGCTGAAATCCGGCATGGGCTGCAGCGTGAACGAGCGGCCGCTCTCCACGGTTTCGGTCACGGCCTTGAAGGCGACCCAGGCGCCGCTATAGCGCGACAACGCCCAGCCCCACCGGCCGAACAGCTCATATTCCTCGACCGAGGCGGGATGCACGATGGGTATGCCCCAGGCCAGCAGCGAGTTTTCGCTGGCATGCGGAATGGACGAGGAGGCGGCGGTGTGGTCGTCGCCCACGATCAGCAGCACGCCGCCATCTTTCGAGGCGCCGGCCGCATTGCCGTGGTGCAATGCATCGCCGGCGCGATCCACGCCGGGGCCCTTGCCGTACCACATGGCGAACACGCCATCCACGGTCTTGTCCTCACGCACCCCGGCCTGCTGCGTGCCCATGACGATGGTGGCGCCCAGGTCTTCATTGATGGAGGGCAGGAAGCTGATCTGGTGCTCGTCCAGCGGCTTCTTGGCGCGCCACATGGCCAAGTCGACGCCGGCCAGCGGAGAGCCGCGATAGCCGGTGACGAAGCCGGCGGTATTCACGCCACGGGCCCGGTCGGCGCGGCGCTGGGACAGCAGCAGGCGCACCAGCGCCTGGGTGCCGGTAAGGAAGATCCGGCCCGATTCCGCGGTCAGGTTTTCGTCCAGGCGGTACTGGGTATCGATAGAGGGCGAAGACATAGAAAACTCCATTGTTCCCACCCATGATAGAGAGCCCCGCCGCTGTTTTTATTGCTATTTCATCGCGTAAAATCCCTAGTAATTGAAATGAATATTTCAAAATAGGGCGATTATGGATAAAACCGATATCAAAATCCTGAAGCAGCTGCAAAACGAGGGGCGATCGTCGGCCCAGCAGTTGTCCGAGCATGTGGGGCTGTCCGCCGCGCCGGTGTGGCGCAGGGTCAAGGCCCTGGAAGCCGCGCAGGTCATCCAGGGCTATTACGCCCGGGTCGATCGCAACAAAGTGGGCCTTCAGGGCTGCATGTTCACGCAGATCAGCCTGGAGCGGCATTCGGCGGAGATCGTCGAGAACTTCGAGCGATCGGTGCGCGACGCGCCCGAAATCCTGGAGTGCTATGCCGTTACGGGCGACGCCGACTTCCTGCTGAAGATAGTCGTGCCCAGCCCGGAGGCCTACGACAGCTTTCTGCACCGCTTCCTGTTCAACCTTCCCGGCGTGCGCCAGACCCGGACCATCGTGGCCCTGCGCGAGATCAAGCACGATATCAGGCTGCCCCTGTAGGCAAGCATGCGCGCCGACGCCTTCCTGGAGCTTCTTAAAGATAGAGCATGGTCTTGGCCAGCAGGATGATGCCCACCATGTGCGTGAACACGCTGATGTGTATGCGCTGTACGTAGCGGGTCTTGAGCAGGCCTTTGCCGCCCAGGACCATGGCGGTGATGAAGTGGCCCAGCACGCTCAGCGCCAGGATTATCTTTATCGTCAGCAGCGTGGCAAAGGTGCTGTCCAGCGGGTGCGCCAGCACCGTCCTGTAATGCCAGGCCATGCCGATGCCAGCCCCATAAAGCACCAGCAGCGTCCAGGGCATGATGCGGCGCGCCCGCCGGCCTATCGCCTTTTCGACGGCGCGCATGGCTTCATGCGGTACATGCTTGCGCACGCCTTCCAACATCAGCACTTCGAAGAATACGGTGCCCACGAAGATGAAGGCGGCGAATAAATGCAGCGTGATCAGGACGACGTAATTCATGGCGGTGGCGCTCCACGGCTACACGAGCGCCGGCGGGTGGCCGGGGCGGCGGTTCGGGTAGAATATTTTTTTGTGGAAGGCCGGCATCCGATGCGGATGCCGGCCGCTTCCAAACGATCCGATTGTAGGTCGCCGGTGTCGTGGCGGCGGCCGATACCCCACGCAGCTTGTGGTTTTGCAAGGACGTCCAGATGGTTGAATTCCTGTTCCGCCGGCACACCATGGCCGGCTTGTCAACGGCGGTATTGCTTGCGGCCTGCGCGGCGCCCAGCAAGCCGCCTCCTCCTGAAGAACCGCAGCCCGCCTGCCAGGCGGCCGCCCAGGGCGATGTCCTGATCGGAAACTGGCTTAGCGTGCGCAAGGAAAAGGGCGTGGCGGGCGAATTGCGCACCTTGTTCACCCTGCATCCCGACGGCACCATGGCCTATACCGAGCAGCTCAAGCGCGGCAGCAAGCCGTCGCAGGGCCTGTCCGAGACCGGGTGCTGGACGCACAGCGGGCAGTCGCTGGTCCTGCTGACGCTGCAATCCAATGGCGCTCCGGTCGACACCAAGGACCCCATCTACACCAACCGCTATGTGGTTTCGTCCCTGGGCGGCAAGTCGCTGTCCATGCGCCACGCCGACGGCACTCCCATCAAGGCCCGGCTCATGTCGCCCGGATACCGGCTGCCGTTCTAGCCCGCCGCTCGGTGTGATTTGCGGGGCGCCGCGGCCTTGCCATGGATTGCACTGGCCGATTTCAGCTCGTCGCGCTCCAGCATGCCGTTGGCCGAGTGCCACAGGTGATGCCGCATGGCGGCATAGGCCTGGTCGGCGTCGCCGGCCAGGATCGCCGCCGCAATCGCTTCGTGCTGCTCTATTGAGCTCCGGATGATCTGCTCGGCGCCCAACGCCTGGCGCAGCAGCGTCATGAAGACGGCCAGTTGATACCTGTCGATCAGTTCGGCCAGCTCCAGGTTGTCGCTCATCTTGACGATGGCTTGATGGAACTCCCGGTTGTGCACGATGAATGACTGCATCGCCAGCCGGGTTTTATGTTGCCGGCCCTGCTTCACTATGGCGCTGAAATAGGCCCGGTTATCGCCGATGTCGATGCGTTCGGCCGCCAGCCGCGCGGCCTGTCCTTCCAGCGCTTCGCGTATCTGGAAGAGATGGATGATCTCGGTGCGCGACAGCCGGCGAACGACGGCACCGCGATTCGGGATCAGCTCGATCAGCCTGTCGGCGGCCAGGCGGCGGAAGGCTTCGCGCAGCGGGCCGCGGCTGATGCCCAGCTCTTCGATGAGATCCCGCGAAATGAGGCGCTGGCCGGGAGCCAGGCTGCCTTCAAGAATCTGTTCTTTCAGGATGGCGGCGACGCGCTCGACCGTGTCGCCGCTGCGCGGCACGGGTTCCGGCGGGGCGGCCCGGGAAGGTTTCATTTTGTTTTGCATTGCGCGGTCATTTTAATGACAAATATAGGGATATAGTTTAATCTAAAAGTGTAGGACAAAAATACACGACACCTATAAAACAGGAGACAAACATGATATTCAAGCCTCTATTGAAATTGGCAGCGAACGGCCTGCTGCTTGCCGGCCTGCTGGCCGGCGGGCAGGCCGGAGCCGTGAACCTGACGGTCACCCACTGGGCGGACGGCATGTATGGCGCGCCCTTTGCCGTGGCCATGGAAAAAGGTTTTTTCAAGGACGCCGGCATCGACGTCACGGGTTTCATCACCTCGCAAGGCGGCGGCACCACGGTGCGCAACGCCATGGCATCCGACATTCCGTATGGCGAGGTCGCCTTGTCGGCGGCCATCGCCGCCATCAAGCAAGGGGTCAAGCTGACCATCGTCCATGGCGGAGTGCTCAGCCTGGCCGACAACGTATGGGTGGCCATGAAGGATTCGCCGCTGTCGTCCATTCAGGATCTGAAAGGCAAGCGTCTGGGCTACAGCAGCCCGAAATCGGTGACCGACATGGTGTCGACCATCGCCCTGACCAACCGGGGCATGCTGGACAGCGTGGAACGCAAGACGGTGGGCAGCCTGAGCTCCGCCTATACCGCCCTGCGCGAAGGCGGCGTGGACGTCATCTACATGACCGAGCCGGTGCTGAGCCGCGAAAAGGACAACATCAAGATCGTCTTCAGGTCTCAGGATGAGATCCCCCACATGACGCAGACGGTGGGCGTCGTCCGCAGCGATTACCTGAAGAAGAACCCCAAGGTCATCCAGTCCATCATCGAAGGGCGCCGCAAAGGGGTGGAGTACCTGATGAAGCACCCGGACGAGGCGGGCGACATCCTGGCCCGTCAATACAAGATGGATCCCAAGATCACCAAGTCGGCCATCAACGACATCCTGTCGGCGAAGGGCACTTACTGGAGCACCGGCAAGCTGGACTACGAAGGCATGGACGGCATGCTCAAGGGCCTGGTCCTGGTCAAGGCGGTCGAAGCGGGGCCGTTCGATTGGGCGGCTATCGTGGATGAAAGCCTGCTACCCGCCGACCAGCGCAGCAAAAAATAGGCGGCGGGACCATGGCATTGACGGAACAGAACCGCCGCGCGTCCGAGCCGGCGACATGCGCCGACGCGCACGTCGCCGTCGAGGGCGCGACCAAGGTATTCACCCCACCCGACGGCAGGCCGCCCGTCCACGCGCTGGGCCCCGTAACCTTCGAACTGCGCCGGGGGGAATTCTTCTCCGTCGTCGGGCCTTCGGGCTGCGGCAAGTCGACCTTGCTTGATCTGGTCGCCGGACTCAGTTTGCCCACCGAAGGTCGGGTCCACTTCGAAGGCGCTGAAGTCAGGGGGCAGGTGCCGGAAGGCGTTGCGGTGGTGTTCCAGGAGGATGCCAGCTTCCCCTGGCTGAACGTGTTCGACAACGCCGCCTTCGGAGCCCGCCACAACGGCTTGCCGGAGAATGAAATCAAGGAAAGGGTGGACCATGCGCTGGCCTTCATGGGCCTGGCCGGTTTTGCAAGGTCCTACCCGGCGCAGCTGTCCGGGGGCATGCGGCAGCGCGTATGCATCGCCCGGGCCATGGTGTTGCGTCCGCGCCTGATGCTGCTGGACGAACCGTTCGGCGCGCTGGATCAGCAGACCCGCTTGCTGATGGGCGAAGAGACGCTCAAGCTCTGGCGCGAGACGGGCTCCACGGTGATGCTGATCACCCACTCCATCGACGAGGCCGTATTGCTGTCCGATCGCATAGGAACGATGTCGGCGCGCCCCGGCACCTTCATCGACATCGTCGAAACGGGCTGGAGCCGTGAGCGGGGCAGCGAAACCGCCATGGATCCGCGCTACGGCGCCTTGCAATCGCAAATATGGGGCATGCTGCGCAACGAGTCGCTCAAGGCCTTGGGGGTGGGGGCATGAGCGCCGCGGCCGTGGCCGCGCCCGAGGTGTGGCGTGCGGGTTTGGCGGGCGCCGCCCGCAGGCATCGCGTCGTTCTTCTGCGCTGCCTGTTCGTCGTCGTCGCCGTGGCTTTGCTTGAGCTGGCCAGCCGCCTGGCATGGATAGATCCTGTCTCCTTCATCCCGCCGTCTGAAATGGCGCTCAGCGCATGGAAGCTGCTGCTCGATGGAGCCTACCGGGACGACATGCTGATGACGCTGTCCTCGGCCGCGCTGGCGGTGCTGCTGGCGACCTCCACCGGCTTCCTGTTCGGCTTGATGCTGTACAAGCTGCCCAGGTTGCGCCGCGTGCTGGACCCTTTGCTGCTTTCGTACTATGCGGTGCCGATCTTCGTCTTGTACCCCATGCTCATCGTCCTGTTCGGCTTGAACAGATGGCCCTTGATCATGCTGGGCTTCCTGTTCGCCGTGGTGGCCATGGCGGTGAACACCCTGAACGGGCTGGAGCGCATTCCGCCGGTCCTGCTGCGCACCGCCCGGGTGCTGCGCATGGGGCGGGTGCAGGAAGTATGGCTGATCAAGCTGCCGGCCAGCCTTCCCTTTGTATTCACCGGCATCAAGCTGTCCATCGTTTACTCCTTCATTGCCGTCATCGGCGGGGAGTTCCTGCTGTCGGGCACCGGCTTCGGCTACCAGATCGCCTTCGCCTACAACAACTTCGACAACCAGACGATGTATGGACTGATGCTGCTGTTGCTGATATTCGTGGGCATGGTCAATCTCATCCTGCATGCGGCCGAGCAGCGGCTTTATCAGCGCCGCGTATTGAAGGAGACGGCATGAATCCGGACGTCAGGCTTGGGGCCGCGCCGCCCACCCGCTGGCTGGACGGGCTGCTGCTCGTCGCCGGAATACTGCTTTTATGGCAGGGCGCAAGCTGGGGCCTGGGCACCGAGGTGCTGCCGGGGCCAATCCGCACCCTGACGCAGTTGCAGCGTGAAATCGCCGAGCCGGATTTTCCGCAGCACCTGATCGAAACCAGCAAGGCCTTCTTTACCGCGCTGCTGATCGCCGTGCTGGCCGGCACCTGCCTGGGGCTGGTCCTGGGCGTGCGCCGGCTGGCGGGCGACGTCATGGAACCCATACTGATCGCCTTGTACTCCATACCCAAGATATCGCTGTATCCCATCATCCTGCTGATGTTCGGACTGGGCCTGTCGGCCAAGATCGCCTTCGGCGTGATACACGGCATCATCCCCATCGTGATCTTCACCATGACGGCGGTGCGCAACATCAAGCCGGTCTATCTGCGCTCCATACGCTGCCATCGGCTTAGCCCCTGGCAGGGCGCCTTGCACGTGCTGATACCGGCCACCGTGCCCGAAATCGTAGCCGGGCTGCGCATAGGCTTCGCCCTGACCCTGCTGGGCACCTTGCTGGGCGAAATGTTCGCCTCGCAACGCGGCATAGGCCATTTGCTGATGCTGGCCATCGATCGCAACAATCCTCCGACCATCATGGCGCTGGCCTTGATGCTATTTACATTCGCCACTGTGGTCAGCGTCGGCTTGCTGCAGTGGGACCGCCATTTACGGCGTGGAACGCAATCTTAGAGATGAGCATGACTAGCGAGCAAAAACTTAAAACCATCCTGGCCGCCGGTGAATTCGTGGCGGCCCCCGGCGTATTCGATATGTTCTCCGCCATGATCGCCAACGAACTCGATTTCAAGGCGCTGTACATGACCGGATACGGTATCTCCGCTTCGTATCTTGGCCTGGCGGATGCGGGCCTGGTCACCTACACCGACATGGTGGGCCGGGCGACGGTCATTGCGCAAGGCACCACGAAGCCGTTGATCGCCGATGCCGACACCGGCTTCGGCGGGCTGATCAACCTGCGCCACACCATACGCGGCTACGAGGCGGCGGGCGTGCAGGCCATCCAGTTCGAAGACCAAGAAATGCCCAAGAAATGCGGGCATACGCCCAGCCGCCGGGTCATACCCCTGCCGGAGATGCTCAAGAAGATCGAGGTCGCCGTGGAGTCGCGGCGCAGCGACGACACCCTGATCATCGCGCGCACCGACGCCCGGACCGGCCTGGGGCTGGACGAGGCCATCCGGCGCGGGCAGGAATTCCTCAAGGCGGGCGCCGACATCATCTTCGTCGAATCGCCCGAATCGGAAGAGGAATTCCGCCGCATAGGCGGGGAGATCGACGGCTGGCTGCTGGCCAACATCGTGCCCACGGGCCGCTCTCCGGAGGTGCTGGGCGAGACGCTGCGCGAATGGGGCTTCAACATCGCCATCTATCCCGCGCTGGGCATGGGCGTGGCGACGGCGGCGTTGGCGGCCGGGTACAAGTATCTGGAAACGCAGGGGCACACCATGAACCTGCCGGTGCCGTCCTATTCCATGGATCAGCTGCACAAGCTGGTCGGCTTTCCGGACGTATGGGATTTCGAGCGCCGCCACGCCGTCGGGGACGCCAAGGACGAGTGACATGAGCGCCACGCTTTTCGACAAGATATGGGATGCGCACGAAGTGTCCCGCCTGCCGGGCGACATCAGCCTGCTGCATGTGGACCGCCACCTGATGCACGAACTGACCGGGGTGGATGCCATGAAAAGGCTGGATGACCGTGGGCTGCCGGTGCGCAGTCCTGACCTGACCTTCGCCACGCTGGACCACGTCAGCTCCACCGAGCCCGGCAGCCGCGCCGGGGACGAGCCCTGGAGCACCGAAATGGTGGAGGCCATGCGGCAGGAAACGGCCGAGCGGGGCATACGGCTGTTCGACATCGATGACGGCCGCAAGGGCATCGTGCATGTCATCGGCCCCGAACTGGGCCTGACCTTGCCCGGGCTGACGATAGTGTGCGCCGACAGCCACACCTGCACGCACGGCGCCTTCGGCGCCATTGCCTGGGGCATAGGCTCGTCGGAACTGGTGCACGTCCTGGCGTCGCAGACCATGCGCCAGCGCCGCCCCAAGACCATGCGCATTACGCTTGCCGGCGTTCCGGCGCCGGGCGTCACCGCCAAGGACATCATCCTGCACGTGATTGGCGAGCTGGGCGCCGCGGCCGGCACCGGCCATGCGGTCGAATTCGCCGGACCGGCCGTTCGCGGCCTGGACATGGAGGCGCGCATGACGCTGTGCAATCTGTCCATCGAAATGGGCGCCAAGATAGGCATGGTCGCGCCCGATGACGTCACCTTCGACTATATACGGGGGCGCGAGTTCGCGCCTCAGGGACCGGCCTTCGACCGGGCGGTGGCCTACTGGCGCAGCCTGCCGTCGGGGCCGGACGCCGTCTACGACAGAGAGGTCGAGCTGGATATCGGTGGAATCGGTCCGCAAGTCACCTGGGGCACCAGCCCCGAACACGTGATCTCCATCGGCGGCGTCGTTCCCGATCCGGATCGGGAACGCGATCCCCAGCGGCGCAAGGCCTACTCGGCCGCGCTGGAGTACATGCACTTGCGGGCCGGGCAGCGCATCGACCAGGTGAGCATCGATCGCGTCTTCATCGGGTCCTGTACCAACGGCCGCCTGTCCGATCTGCAGGAAGCGGCCCGGATACTGCGCGGCAGGCATGTGGCGGCCGGTGTCACCGCCTGGGTGGTGCCGGGCTCGCTGCAGGTGAAGCGGCAGGCCGAAAGCCTGGGCCTGGACCGGGTCTTCCTGGACGCGGGCTGCCAATGGCGCGAGCCGGGCTGCTCCATGTGCGTGGGCGCGAACGGCGACATGGTGCCGCCAGGCCAGCGCTGTGTTTCCACCTCGAACAGGAATTTCATGGGCCGCCAGGGGCCCGGCGCGATGACGCACCTGGCCAGCCCTTCGGTGGCCGCCGCCAGCGCGGTCCTGGGCAGGATCGCCTCGCCGGCGATGATGGAGGACAGGCCGTGAAGCCATTTACCGTATGCGAGGCAAACGCCGCGGCCATCGTCCGCGACAACATCGATACCGATGTCATTGTCCGCATCGAGCGCATCGCGCAACTGAAGCGCGGCCAGTTCGCGCCCTGGGCCTTCGAGACCTGGCGCTATCTGCCCGATGGCTCGGAGAACGCCGATTTCATCCTGAACCGGGAACCCTTCCGGCAGGCCCGCATACTGATCAGCGGCGCCAATTTCGGCTGCGGCAGCTCGCGGGAGATGGCGGTGTGGGCCCTGGAGGAGTTCGGTTTGCGCTGCATCGTCGCGGAAAGCTATGGCGACATCTTTTTCAACAACTGCCTGCAAAACGGCCTGCTGCCGATCACCCTGGACCGAGCCAGGATCGAAGAGCTGGCCAAGGCGTCCCTGGCCGGCCAGATGGTGAAAGTGGATTTGCAGGCTTGCGTCATCTCGACCGCCGCCACCGGAGACATCGCCTTCAGCTTTCCCGAAATACCCCGGCAGGCCTTGCTGCTGGGGCAGGACGACATCCAGCAGACGCTGGCGATCGAGGGCGAGATCGACGATTTCGAGCGGCGGGACAGGCTGGCCCGCCCCTGGGCCTATCCGGCCGCCTCGTAGCGGCCCGTCGGCCTTACAGCGCGGCCAGCCTTTCCAGCACCCGTTCGCGGCCCAGTATGGCCAGCACCGCGCCGATGGCCGGAGTCTGCTTCTGGCCCGTCACAGCCAGGCGCAGCGGAATGCCCAGCTTGGGCATCTTCACGCCATGCTCGGCCAGCAAGGCCTTGATCAAGGCGTCCAGGGCTTCGGTGGACCAGTCGGGCAAGGCTTGCGCCTTCCGGGCGAAGTCGGCCAGCAGCGCCCTGGCGGCATCGTCCAGATGCTCCGCCGCCAGTTCGGAGCTGGCGGGCACATAGGGGCCACAGAACAGCATGGCGCCATCGGTCAGTTGATTCAGGGTTTCGGCCCGGTCCTTGAGCAAGCCCATGACGGCGACCAGGTCGACGGCCTTGGGGTCGCCCTGGCGTTCGCGTATGCGCGGCGCGACGCGCTCGGCCAGATCGGCGTCGTCGCTGTGCTTGATGTAGTGCGCGTTCACCCAGTTCAGTTTCTTCGGGTCCCACTGCGCGGCCGATTTCGTCAGGTTGCGCGTGTCGAACCATTCCACCAGTTGCTCGCGGGTGAAGAGCTCGTCGTTGCCGTGGCTCCAGCCCAGCCGCGCCAGGTAGTTGATCATGGCCTCGGGCAGATAGCCGTCCTTGTCGTATTCCATGACGTTGACCGCGCCGTGGCGCTTGGAGAGCTTTTCGCCATCCGGCCCCAGGATCATGGGCACGTGGCCGTATTCAGGCAGCGCGGCGCCCAGGGCGCGCAGGATGTTGATTTGCCTTGGCGTGTTGTTGACGTGATCGTCGCCGCGCAGCACGTGGGTGATCTTCATGTCCCAGTCATCGACCACCACGCAGAAATTGTAGGTCGGCGTGCCGTCGGGTCGCGCGATGATCAGGTCGTCCAGCTCGCTGTTGTCGAAACTGATGGGGCCCTTGATCAGGTCGTTCCAGCCCGTGGCGCCGTCCTGCGGATTCTTGAAGCGGACCACCGGCTTGCGGTCCGCCGGCGGGGCGGGCAGCGTTTTGCCGGCTTCAGGCCGCCAGGTGCCGTCGTAGCGCGGCTTCAAGCCGGCCGCGCGCGCTTTTTCGCGCATGGCCTCGACTTCTTCGGGGCTGCTGTAGCAATGGTATGCCGTGCCGTCGGCCAGCATTTTGGCGATGACTTCGCGGTAGCGGTCCATGCGCTGCATCTGGTAGAACGGGCCCTCGTCCGGCTGCATGCCCAGCCATTGCATGCTGTCCAGGATGGCCTGCACCGCTTCCGGGGTCGAGCGTTCCAGGTCGGTGTCTTCGATGCGCAGCACGAACACGCCCTTGTGGTGGCGTGCGAAGGCCCAGGAAAAAAGGGCTGTACGGGCGCCGCCCAGATGAAGATAGCCGGTGGGAGACGGCGCGAAACGTGTGCGGACAACGGAAGGGCTGGAAGTGGTCATGGTGAGTCGTTAGGCTTTAGAATGCGCTGGATGATAGTCACGCATCGGATATGGAGCGATCCGCTATTTTAGAGTACACATCAATTCTTGTTGAGAACTGGCCCCCATGATGCCGCGACACCACCTGGCCGCATTGTTTGAGCCGCGCACGGTTCTCGTGCTGGCCGACGAGCCGCCGCCGCTGGTCCGGGACACGCCGCGCTGGCTGCAAAGCGCACTGACCTTCGTCCAGGTCCAGCAAGGCCAGCCCATCGTTCCGCCCGATACGCTGGCGGGAGTGGGGGCGGAAATGCGGCTGGATCTGGCCTTGGTGTGCGTGGCGCCGCAACGCTTGCCCGAGGCCTTGCAGGCGCTGAAGGCGTGCAGGCCCAGAAGCCTGATCCTCTTGCCTCACAGCCAGCCTTCCGCCGACCCCGTCGAGGACATGATCTACTGCCGCTCGTGGGGGGCGCTCAACGATTGCGCGATACTGGGTCCGCGCGCCTTTGGCGTCCAGAGGCCGCACTTGGGGCTGAACCTCGGCTTGCAGGCCAAGACCTCGCTGGGGGGCAGGGTGGCGCTGGTCGCACAATCGCGCTCCATTGCCTCGGCCGTGCTTGACTGGGCCGAAGACATCAGCCTTGGCTTCTCGGCCGTGGTGTCGGTGGGCGACGAGTCCGACGTCGATATCCCCGCTGTCCTGGACTACCTGGCGATGGACCGGCGCACCGACAGCATTGCCCTGTATCTCGAAGAGGCCTCGTCGTCGCGGCGCTTTACCAGCGCCTTGCGCGCGGCCGCCAGCGTCAAGCCCGTCGTGGTGCTCAAGGCCGGGCGCAAGGGCGATTCACCGGCCGAGGACGCGGTGTTCGACGCCTTGCTGCGGCGGGCGGGCGCGGTCCGCATCCGTTATTTCGTCCAGCTGTTCTCGGCGCTCAAGGTGCTTGTGCATACGCGCCGCACGCGCGGACGCAAGATCGCCCTGTTTTCCAACGGCAATGGCGCCGCACAACTCGCGCTGGACGTCATGGACGACAGCGAGTCGGTGTTTCCGGCCGAGTTGTCGCTGGCCACCATGAAGGCGCTGAACGAGTTGCTGGAGCCGGGAGCCATGGCCCGCAATCCGGTGGTCACGCATGCGCCGCTTACCCCTGAAACAGTCCAGCGCATGGTGGGCATCCTGGCCGGGGACCAGGGGGTGGACGGCGTGCTGGTACTGCTTTCGCCGGACCCCCTGTCCGATCTGCACGGCGTGGCGCGGCAACTGGCCGCCATGGCGGCCGATGCGCGCAAGCCCCTCATCACCTGCTTCCTGGGCGATGCGGGCATGCGGCCCTTGCGGCATATCCTGGACAGCGTGGGCACGCCCGCCTTCCGCACTCCCGAATCGGCGGCCAACGCCTTCGGCATTCTGGGTTCCTATCACTACAACCAGACCCTGTCCCAGCAGACCCTGCCGCCCGAACCGCTGGGCAAGCCGCCCCGGCTGGACGAGGCGCGCGAACTGGTGCGGCGCGCGCAGAATGAGCGCCGCCAGAATCTCGGCGCCGATGAATGCCGGCAGTTGCTGGCCTGCTTTCATGTGCCTGTGCGCGAGGCGCAGGGCGCAGAGCCGCCGGAGGACAGCCTGCCCATGGCCATACGCGTTCATCGGGACGCCAAGTTCGGCCCCTGCATCCTGTTCGGCTCGGGCGGGCAGGACGCCCTGATCTCGGCCTCGTATCGCGCCGTCGAGCTGCCGCCGCTGAACCGCTACCTGGCGCGCAAGCTGGTTCAGCGCAGCAGCTTGTGGCATCGCGCGCTGTCGCGCCAGATGACGCCCGGCGCATTCGAGACCCTGCTGGACGCGCTGGAGCGCATCTCGCAGCTTTGCAGCGAACTGCCCGGTCTCGACTCGCTGGCGATCGATCCGCTGTTTGCGGACGACATGCATCTGGTCGCCCACGCCATTCAGATAAAGCTGCGCAGCGAATCCATGCTGGTGCTGCCCGAGACGACCGGCTACGGGCACATGGCCATCCATCCGTATCCGCGCCGCCTGGTGCAGGCGCGGACGTTCAAGGACGGCAAGCCCTGGATGCTGCGCCCCATACGTCCCGAAGATGCCGAGCCCTTGCAGGAATTCGTGCGCGGCCTGTCGGACGAATCCCGGTACATGCGCTTCGTATCCATGCTGCGCGAGCTGACTCCGCGCATGCTGGCGCGCTACACGCGCATCGACTACGATCGCGAACTGGCGCTGGTGGCGACCGTGCAGGTGCCCAATCCCGAGCACCGGGGCCACCCGCGCGAACAGATCATCGGTTTTGCCCACTATCTGCGCAACGCCGACGGCCGTGGCGCCGAATACGCCCTGGTCATCGGCGATGCCTGGCAGCGGCGCGGATTGGGCGCCCAACTGATGGGGGGGCTGATCGATGCGGCCCAGGAGCAGGGCCTGACCTATATAGACGGCCTGGTGCTGGCAACGAACCGTCCCATGCTCAGCCTGATGACGCACCTGGGTTTTCGCAACGACGCGGCCGAGGACGACCCCACCATGCGGCGCGTCTGGCTGGACCTGGGTGAAACGCGCCGGCGCTGATCCGGCGCCGGGCGGGAAGATATGTGGCCGCCTGAAGTGGCGGACCTAGACCAGGACTTTGTTCAGGAATGCCGAAATGTCCGCCACCTCGTCGGGGCAGACCGAATGGGGCATGGGGTAGGTCTTCCAGCTGACCTGGTAGCCCAGGTCCGTCAGCGCCTGGCGGGATGCTTCCGCCCGCGGAAGGACGACGACCGGATCCATGGTTCCGTGCGCCAGGAATATGGGCGTGTCCTGGTTGGACGGATGGCGTTCGGCGGCCGCCGTCGAGGCCAGGGGCAGGTAGCCCGAAAGACCCATCAGGCCGGCCAGCTTGCCGTGGTGGCGCAAGCCGGCCTGCAAAGCCATGGCGCAGCCTTGCGAAAATCCCGCCAGGACGATGTTTTCGGATGGAATCCCGCGCTCGTTTTCGCGCGCGATCAGGGCCTCGATGGCTTGCTGGGAAGCGCGCAGGCCCGTTTCGTCTTCACGGCGCACCAGGTCTGGATGGAAGATGTCGTACCAGGCGCGCATGGCCATGCCATTGTTGATCGTCACGGGGCGTATCGGTGCATGCGGGAACACGAAGCGCAGGGCCAGGCCGTCGCGCAGCCTGAGTTCGGGAACGATGGCCGCGAAATCGTTGCCATCGGCGCCCAGGCCGTGCATCCAGATGACCGCGTGCCGGGGCTCGGGGCCGGTTTCTATTTCGATTGCTTCCAGCAAGGTGGCGCTCATGCCTGCTCCGTGTCGTCAAGCGATTTAAGGGCCTGGAACAAGGCCCGGTAGTGTTTGCGTTGGGGATCCTGGCCGGCCTGAAGCCGTTCGTTGGCCTGGGCTTCCTTGCGTCCTTCCCGGATCAGGGTGCGCAGGCGCTGGGCATCGGCGCCCGGATACTCGTTGAGCAGGCCGGTCAGGGCGTCGTCGTCGCGCAGCAGCAGGTCGCGCAGCGTTTCCAGCCGGTGCATGGCCAGCGTCTGCTCGCGCGAGCCGTTTTCCCAGATGTCCATCTGGGCGCGGATCGCTTCGGCGTCGGCGTCGCGCATCAGCTTGCCCACAAAATGGATCTGCCTGCGGCGCCCCTCGCGGCTGGTGGTGCGCTGCGCCAGCCTTACGGCATCGTAGAGCTTCTCCGCCAGGGGCAGCTGCTTGAGCCGTTCGGGGGACAGATCGACCAGTTGCTTGCCCAGGTCGAGCAGCGCCAGCATTTCCCGCTTTACCTGCGACTTGCTGGGGCGGTCGTAGCCATGGTCGGACGATTCCGGCGTATCGGTGAAAGTATTTGGCATGAAAGATGGATAAAGCATTCTTTAATTGGCTATCATAACCGCCTAAACTGAAAGAGCATCAATGAGCAATCAACCCACTTCTTATCTACCCATCGCCGAGAACCAGGGCCGCTTTCGCGAGCTGGTGGGCGATGCGCTGAAACACGCCAAATCGCTGGGGGCTTCCGATGCCGCCGCCGAGGTCTCCGAAAGCCGCGGCCTGTCTGTTTCCGTACGCAATCAAGACTTGGAAACGGTCGAGCAGACCCGCGACCGGTCGCTCGATGTCACGGTTTTCGCCGGCACGCGGCGCGGTTCGGCCTCCACGTCCGACTTCTCCGCCCAGGCCCTGCGTGAAACCGTGGAAGCCGCCTGGCACATTGCGCGCTATACCGCGGCCGACCCCGCCGCCGGCCTGCCCGACGCCGATCTGCTGGCGACCCGCTATCCCGACCTGAAGCTGCACCATCCCTGGAATGTCTCCGCCGAGGACGCGGCGGCCCTGGCCATACGGGCCGAAGCCGCCGCCCGCGACGTCAGCCCGCTGATCACCAACACCGATGGCGCATCGGTCGATACCTACGAAGGCCATTTCGTGCTGGGCAACAGCCGCGGATTCATGGGGGGCTATCCCTATTCGCGCCATAGCCTGTCGGTCGCGCCCATTGCCGGGCGCGGCGCCGGCATGCAGCGCGACTACTGGTATTCCACGGCGCGGGCCGCCGGCGACCTGGCCGACCCCGTGGCGGTCGGGCGCTACGCCGCCCAGCGCACGCTGGCCCGGCTTTCGGCGCGCCGCGTCAAGACCGGGCGGTTCCCCGTTCTGTTCGAGGCGCCCTTGGCCGTCGGCCTGCTTGGCGCGCTGGTGCAGGCCGCCAGCGGCGGCGCCCTGTACCGCAAGGCCAGTTTTCTGCTGGACACGCTGGGCAAGCCGGTGCTGGCCGATCACCTTGACGTCTTCGAGGATCCGCATGTGGCAGGGGCCATGGGCAGCTCCCCCTTCGATGGCGAAGGCGTGCGCACCGAGGCCCGGCAGCTGGTGACGGGCGGCGTGCTCAACGGTTATTTCCTGTCCACCTATACGGCGCGCAAGCTGGGCATGCAAACCACGGGCAACGCGGGCGGTTCGCATAACCTGCGCCTGAGCTCACGGCTGGGCCAGCCGGACGACGACTTCCCCGCCATGCTCAAGAAAATGGGCACCGGCTTCCTGGTCACCGAACTCATCGGCCAGGGCGTCAACTATGTGACCGGCGATTATTCGCGCGGGGCGTTCGGCTATTGGGTCGAGAATGGCGAAATCCGCCATGCCGTTCAGGAAGTGACCATTGCCGGCAATCTGGCCGACATGTTTCGCCAGATCGTGGCGGTGGGCGCCGACGCCATTACACGCGGATCAAAAACGACCGGCTCGGTGCTGATCGAGCAGATGGCCATAGCGGGGCAGTAGGAATTACCTCGTTACAAGGTGTGCTACACGGTGTAATATCTGGCTTGGCAGTGCAACTGTAAAAAATATTGAATGCCGAAAGGAGAGCTTTTAATGCAGCGTCGTTCATTTCTCAAGAAAGCAGGTTTAGGGGCTGTGGCGGGATCCGCCGCGGTGGCCGCCCCGGTATTTGCGCAAAGCAACCCCAAGATCAGCTGGAAGATGACTTCCACCTATGGGCCTTCGCTTCCCCCCCTTTACTCCACGGCGGCGACTTTCTGCAAGATGGTCGAAGAAGCGTCCGACGGCAATTTTTCGATCCGCCTGTATCCCGCCGGCGAGATCGTTCCGGGCTTCGGCGTCATGGACGCGGTCGGCAATCGCACGGTCGAGTGCGGCCAGACGGCTTCCTACTACTACTATGGCAAAGATCCCTCCTTCTGCTTCGATACCGCTGTTCCGTTCGGCCTGAACGCGCGCCAGATGTATTCCTGGATGTACGAGGGCGACGGCCTGAAGCTGATGCGCGAGCTTTTCGCCCCGCGCAACATCATCAACTTCCCGCTGGGCAACACCGGCACGCAGATGGGCGGCTGGTACCGCAAGGAAATCAAGTCCGTCGCCGATCTTCAGGGCCTGAAGATGCGCACCGCCGGCTTCGCGGGCGAAGTCCTGTCGCGCATGGGCGTGGTGCCTCAGCAGATTCCTCCCGGCGATATCTATCCTTCGCTTGAAAAAGGCACGCTGGACGCCGTCGAGTTCGTCGGCCCCGTCGACGACGAAAAGCTCGGCTTCCAGAAAGTGGCCAAGTACTACTACTATCCGGGCTGGTGGGAAGGTTCCGCCCAGGTCTCGCTGTACGTCAATGACGCCGCCTACAACGAACTGCCCAAGCAATACCAGTCGCTTATCGACATTGCCTCGCGCGCTGCCGGCGGCAAGATGATCGGCGATTACGATGCCCACAATCCCGCCGCCCTGCGCCGTCTGATTGCCAGCGGCGCCGTGCTCCGGGCCTTCCCGCGCGACGTCATGGACGCCTCTTTCAAGGCCTCCAACGAAGTCTACAAAGAATTCTGCGACAAGAACGCGGGCTTCAAGAAGATCTTCGACAACTACATGGCCTTCCGCGACGGCATCGTGCCCTGGTTCCGCGTGGCCGAAGGCTCCTACGACAACTATCTGGGCCTGGCTCTGGCCAACCAGAAGAAGTAATACGCCTTTCGCCGTACGCAACGCAGCCGCCTTCGGGCGGCTGTTTTGTTGTCCAGAGGCGGCACGCCGAGCCCTGGCTATTGAATTTACAGAGAAATTTTCCGCGAATATGCTATGATGATGAGCTTTTCTTGCCAAACGCGCCTTGCGCACGGGCGAAACACAACGTTTTGGCGCTTGCGGCTGGCTGGGAAAAGACCCCTTCGCGGATGTCCGCGGGGGCTTATCTTGAATATTTAGGAACCATCATGAAGACCTTTGTGGCCAAGCCGCATGAAGTCAAACGTGACTGGTACGTGATTGACGCCAAGGGCAAAGTCCTCGGTCGTGTGGCCAGCGAAGTCGCACGCCGTTTGCGCGGCAAGCACAAGCCAGAATTCACGCCTCACGTTGACACCGGCGATTACATTGTCATTATCAATGCAGCCGAGATCGTTGTTACCGGTAACAAGTCGCAAGACAAGAAGTACTACCGTCACTCGACCTACCCGGGTGGCATCACCGAGACCAACTTTCAGAAAATGCAAGAGCGTTTTCCTGGCCGCGCCATCCAGAAAGCCGTCAAGGGCATGCTGCCCAAGGGGCCTTTGGGTTACGCCATGGCCAAGAAGCTCAAGGTTTATGCCGGCGCCGAGCATCCGCACTCTGCTCAGCAGCCCAAACCGCTGGAATTCTAAGGATAGGTCATGATCGGTAATTGGAACTATGGAACAGGCCGCCGCAAAACGTCGGTGGCTCGCGTGTTCTTGAAAAAAGGTTCGGGCAAGATCGTCGTCAACGGCAAGCCCGTGGACGAGTACTTCGCTCGTGAAACCGGCCGCATGGTCGTGCGTCAGCCCCTGGAACTGACCAACCACCTGGAATCGTTCGATTTTCACATCAACGTTCATGGTGGCGGCGAAAGCGGCCAGGCCGGCGCGGTGCGCCACGGCATCACCCGCGCGCTCATCGACTACGATGAAACGCTCAAGGCGCCGTTGAAGCAAGCCGGTTTTGTCACTCGCGACGCCCGCGAAGTCGAACGCAAGAAAGTCGGCTTCCACAAGGCGCGTCGTCGCAAACAGTTCAGCAAGCGTTAATCGGCTGTACTGCGGGCCCCTGGGCCCTGCGACACAAAACCCCCGGCCGATGCTGGGGGTTTTGTCTTTTATCGGCCGGTTTTGTCATGGCCGGCATATCGTCATCGGCAAGCTTGTTGCATAATCATGATGTTGATGACCGTTTTTTGGGAATAGTTATGACTTCGGCAGCACCACGGATCAAGGTCGGCATTGTGGGCGGTACAGGCTATACGGGCGTAGAATTGCTGCGCTTGCTGTCCCAGCATCCGAATGCCCAGCTAACCGCCATTACCTCGCGCAAGGAAGACGGCATGCCCGTCGCCGACATGTTCCCCAATTTGCGGGGCCGCGTCGACCTGCGCTTCCAGACTCCCGAAACCGCCGGGCTCGAGCAATGCGATGTGGTGTTCTTCGCCACGCCCCACGGCGTGGCCATGAGCCAGGCCCAAGGCCTGCTCGAGCATGGCGTCCGCATCATCGACCTGGCGGCCGATTTCCGCTTGCAGGATACCCGGGTATTCGAGCAATGGTACAAAATGCCGCATGCCTGCCCCGGTATCCTGAAGCAGTCGGTCTATGGCCTGGTCGAGCTCAACCGCCAGAAAATCGCCGGCGCGCAAGTGGTCGGCAATCCGGGCTGCTATCCGACCACCATGCTGCTGGGCCTGGCTCCCTTGCTCGAAGGCGGGCGCAAGCTGGTGGATACCGCGCACATCATCGCCGACTGCAAATCGGGTGTTTCGGGCGCCGGCCGCAAGGCCGAGGTCAGCACCCTGTTTTCCGAAGCCAGCGACAACTTCAAGGCTTACGGCGTGGCGGGCCACCGCCACCATCCTGAAGTCAGCGAGCAGTTGCAGATCCTGGCCGGCGGGCCGGTGGGGCTGACATTCGTGCCGCATCTGGTTCCCATGATACGCGGCATGTTCTCCACGATTTACGCGCGCATCCTGCCCGAGGCCCTGGATACCGATTTCCAGGCTCTGTACGAGCAACGCTACGGCGCCGAGGAATTCGTCGACGTCATGCCGGCGGGCAGCATGCCCGAAACCCGCTCGGTGCGTGCGTCCAACCATCTGCGCATTGCGCTGCACCGGCCGGGCGGCGGCGACCAGCTTGTCATCCTGGTTACGCAAGACAACCTGGTCAAGGGCGCTTCGGGCCAGGCCGTGCAGAACATGAACCTCATGTTCGGCCTGCCGGAATCCGCCGGGCTCACGCAGGTGGCGGTGCTGCCGTAACATCTGCGCACCGCTTGCCCCGGAACTGAATCGCGCGCGGCGGGTCTGTTCTGCTATGAAACAGAAAACACCGGATCCAGGCCCTGGCGAACACGCCGGCGTGCGGCCATCGGCACCCGCGCCCCGCAAGTCCAAAGGCCTCAGCCTGGAGATCCCGGCGCTGCTTGCGGGCATGGTGCTTGGCGCGGCGGCCGCCCTGTATTGGGCGGGAAGCGCCAGCGATCAGCAGGCCGAAACGCAGGCGCGGCAACTCCGGGCGGAACTGGTTTCCCATCAAGCCGAATTGGCCGGAATGCGGGCGCAGCTGGATGCGCTGACGGGACGCCTGGTCGTCGAGGAAAGCACGCGCAAGGGACTGGAAGCCACATTGCAGGCGACCCAATCGGAACTGGGGCAGGCCAGAGACCAGCTGGCTTTTTTCGACCAGTTGCTGCCGCCCGGCCCCAAGGGGGCCATCAGCATCCGGGCCCTTGATATCGAGCGATTGGGCCCCACCTTGCAATACAAGGTGCTGTTGATGCGCAATGCCCAGGACGACAGGCCGTTCAAAGGCCACATGCAGTTTGTGGCCTCGGGTGTCCAGCAGGGTAAAGCGGTTAAAATAACGCTGCAGCCCGCCCTGGCTCCCGGCAGCGCCGACCCCGCCGCCGCGGGCGGTGCCGAAGGCCAGGATCTGGTCTTCGACCAGTTCCTGCGCAGCGGCGGCTTGCTGAGCGTTCCCGAAGACTTCACGCCGCAGGCCGTCACGCTCAATATTCTTGAAGGCGGCGCATTGCGGGTTTCCCGCAAGGTCAATCTGCCGGCCCCCGAGTAGTCCGCGAATGTTATAGTAGTTTCTTGATTGCGCAGCCCGACACGGCTGCCAGGAGTGCCTAATGAATACCCACACCGAATCCATCGATCTGCAGGCTCCGCCCTCGCCGCTGATCTTCACCGATGCCGCCGCGTCCAAAGTCAAGGACTTGCTGGCCGAGGAAGGCAATCCCGAACTCAAGCTGCGCGTGTTCGTGCAGGGCGGCGGCTGCTCGGGCTTCCAGTATGGCTTCACCTTCGATGAAACCATCAACGATGACGACACCACCATCGACAAGGAAGGTGTGCAGCTGCTGGTCGATCCCATGAGCTTCCAGTATCTTGTCGGCGCCGAAATCGACTATAAAGACGATCTCGAGGGTGCCCAATTCGTCATCCGCAATCCCAACGCCAATTCCACCTGCGGCTGCGGTTCGTCCTTCTCGCCTTGATTCATGGCGGCGCAAAGGCCGCCAGCCGTCTTTATCAAGCGGCCTTTCATCAAATAAGCTACCCCGCCCAGGCGCTTGCCGTCAGGCGGGGTATTTGCATCCCAGCACCCGCGCGCCGCGCGCGCCGGTAACCGAGGGCAGGCCCGCGGCCCGGCCATGTTCATGCGCCCAGGCCAGCCACGCGAAGGCCAGGGCTTCGACCATTTGCACCGGTACGCCCAGATCCGACGTGGGGCGAACCGGGCAGGGCAGGGCGCTGCGCAGATCGCGCATCAGCCCGCCGTTCAGCGCCCCGCCGCCGCAGACCAGGACTTCCCGGATCCCGGGGGCATGCCGGGCCAGGGCCTGCGCGACAGTGGCGGCGGTAAGCTGCTGCAGGGTCGCCTGTATGTCGTTATCGGCCAGTCTGCCCGGGCCGGCCTGGAACCGCTCGATCCGCCGGCTCAGCCAAGCCTGGTTGAACAGATCGCGCCCGGTCGACTTGGGCGGCGCAAGCTCGAACCAGGGTTCGTCGCGAATCAGCAGATCCAGCAGTTCGGCACTGGCCCGGCCGCTGGCGGCCCAGGCGCCGTCAGTGTCGTAGGCCTGGCCGATCCCGGCTTGCGCCCATAAATCCATCAGGACGTTGGCCGGTCCGGTATCGAAGCCGCGGATGCCGCCGTCGGCATCCAGCAGGGTGAGGTTGGCGATGCCGCCCAGGTTCAGTACCGCAAGCGGCTCGGCGCCGGCGAACAGGGCGTGGTGGAATGCCGGCACCAGGGGAGCTCCCTGGCCGCCGGCGGCGATGTCCCGGCTGCGGAAATCGGCAATGACGGCGATTCGGCTGCGCTCGGCCAGCACGGCGGGCGCATTGATCTGTATGGTGTAGCCAGCGGCTGGGTCGTGGCGCACCGTCTGGCCGTGCGCCCCGATGGCGCAAATCCCGGCGGCGTCCACATCGGCCTGCGACAGCAGCGCCTGGACGGCATCTGCGTAGAGCTCGGCCAGTGCGTTGCCCGCCAGCGCCGCCCTGGCCAATTCGTTCGTGCCGGTCAGGTTCAGGGCAAGGAATTCTTCGCGCAGGCCGGCCGGCATGGGCAGCGATACCGACGCCAGGCTGTGAGGGCGGCCCGCGGAGGAAAAATCGGCCAGCACGCCGTCAACGCCGTCGGTGCTGGTGCCCGACATCAGGCCAATGAAAAGAGAGGATGCCATAGGGGCGGGGCAGCGCGGCGCTTGTTAGCGCTTCGCCACTTGCGTGCCCTCGCCCTGAAGCGTCGTCAGGAAATGGATGTGTTCCTGGTATTGCGCCACGGTGTGCTCGAAGGCCTTGCGCTGCGATTTATCCAGCGTGCGGGCCACGGGCAGGTCGATCGCCAGCGGGTCGACGGGCTTCTTGTTCACGCGGAATTCATAATGCAGGTGCGGCCCGGTTGCCCAGCCGGTGGACCCGACATAGCCGATAAGCTGGCCCTGGCTGACGGAATCGCCCTTTTTCAGGCCGGCGGCGAATCGGCTTTGATGCGCGTACAGCGTGCTGTAGCCGCCGTGGTGCTTCAGGATGATGGTGTTTCCGTAGCCGTTCTGCTGGCCCTTGAATTCCACGACGCCGTCGGCCGTGGCGTGGATGGGTGTGCCGGTGGGTGCCGCATAATCGACGCCTTTGTGCCCGCGCCAACCGCCATGCACGGGATGCTTGCGCATGCCGAAGGTGGAGCTGATGCGCGAGAACTTCAGCGCGGTGCGCAGGAAAGCGCCTTTCAGGCTGCGGCCGTCGAAATCGTAATAGCTGCCCGAGCCACCGTCGGGCGCGAACCATACCGCCTCGTAGGCCTTCTTGTTATTGATGAACTCCAGCGCCAGGACGCGGCCGACGCCGATCTCCCGGCCGTCGTGGGAATAGGATTCGTAAACGATGCGGAAGCGGTCCCCCTTGCGCAGATCGCGTATGAAGTCGATCTTGCTTCCCAGGATGTCGGCGATCTGCATGGTGACGGCATCGGGGATATCGGCCTCGTCCGTGGCGGCAAACAGGGAACTGGTGATCTCGCTTTCGGCGATCCGTATCTGCTGCTTGGCCGCCTGGCTATGTTCTGCGGCGTTGAAGCCGCCCTTGCCGTCGGGGGTGATTTCCAGCCAGCGCGACACGTACTTGCCATTGTCGTTGGCGCCCGGCGTATGGTTGTAGCGCAACCAGACAAGATTGCCGTCCTTGTCCAGGGCGGCCTGTACGCTGCGGCCGGGGTACAGCTTGTAGATGGAGCGGGCGTCTTTGCTCTGCACGAGGAAGGGCTGCAAGCCCCGCTCTTGCACGCGCAGCCGCTGCAAGAGCGCCGCCAGGGTGTCGCCGCGGCGGATATGCGTTTCGCTGATGAAGGGAGAGGAAAAATCCCCCAGGGGCTGGGGGAAGGGATTCGGAAGTGCCAGATTCTGGCTGGCTTGGTAGACGGGAGGCGTTTCGGGCGGCTTCACCACGGCCAGCGCCGCGGCGCCGGCGAACAGGCCCAATGCGACCAGCACAAGGCCGTTGCGCAGAAAATGATGTGTTCGATGTGCCCGAAGGGTGTCACGATAGGAGGGAGTGCCAGTTTTCCCTTTCTTGAACATAAAGCAAAGACCTAGTAATGCGCTGCGATTGGAAGATGTGGCCGGCCGCTTGGAATACTAATAGTGCAAAGGCCGGTGAACACGCCCCTTTTTTAGGGGCCAAGCGCTCTGATAAGATGACGCCATGCGCCGATGCTGTATCCATCCAGTGCAGTACCGGGACCGCGCTCGCACGTTATGCTAGCGTATTAGGCGCGATTTTTCGAGCGTTTTTTTGTATTTTTTCTGATAAAGCCATTTTATATGCCGTCCACCGAAGCCCCAATCAGCCCCGAAGTCGAAGAATACCTGCGCATCGCCAAGCGAGGCTGCGACGAGCTTCTGGTGGAGTCCGAATTCGCCCGCAAGCTGGCGCGCAGCCATGCCAGCGGCAAGCCGTTGCGGATCAAGCTGGGGCTGGACCCCACCGCGCCCGACATCCATCTGGGCCACACGGTTGTTCTCAACAAGATGCGCCAGCTGCAAGATATGGGCCATACCGTCATCTTCCTGATCGGCGATTTCACTTCCATGATCGGCGATCCCAGCGGGCGCAACGCCACCCGGCCACCCCTCACCGCCGAGCAAATACACGAGAACGCCAAGACCTATTACGCGCAGGCCAGCCTGGTCCTGGACCCGGCCAGGACCGAGATCCGCTACAACTCCGAGTGGTGCGATCCCCTGGGCGCGCGCGGGCTGATCAAGCTTGCATCGCGCTACACCGTGGCGCGCATGATGGAACGCGAAGACTTCACCCGGCGCTTCAAGGGCGGCATTCCCATTTCCGTGCACGAGTTCCTGTACCCGTTGATGCAGGGCTACGATTCCGTGGCCCTGAAAGCCGATCTCGAATTGGGCGGCACCGATCAGAAGTTCAATTTGCTGGTCGGGCGCGAACTGCAAAAGGAATACGGACAGGAGCCCCAGTGCATTCTGACCATGCCGCTGCTGGAGGGCACCGACGGGGTCGACAAGATGTCCAAGTCCAAGGGCAACTACATCGGCATCACTGAAGCACCCGAGTCCATGTTCGGCAAACTGATGTCCATTTCCGATACCCTCATGTGGAAGTATTTCGAGCTGCTGTCCTTCCGTTCAATGGACGATATTGCCCAGTTACAAAAACAAGTAAAAGAGGGCATGAATCCGCGCGATACTAAAGTGGCGCTGGCCCAGGAAATCGTGGCCCGCTTTCATTCGGCCAAGGCGGCCGGCGATGCGCTGGCCAGTTTCGAGGCGCGCTTCCGCGATGGGGCGATTCCCGATGAAATGCCCGAAGTCCAGGTTGGCGCCGGCCCCCTGGGCATCCTGAAGGTGCTGCGCGAAGCCGGCCTTGTGGCCTCGGGAGCCGAAGCGCAGCGCAATGTGGAGCAGGGCGGCGTGCGCGTCGACGGCGCACGCGTCGAGGACAAGGCCCTGCAGCTTTCCGCGGGCACCTATGTCGTACAGGTGGGCAAGCGCAAGTTTGCCCGTGTCACATTAACCGGCTGACGGCCTTTATACCAGGAGCATGACATGAAGCTGACCAGTGAATCTTTTACAGATCAGGGAACCATCCCCGAGCGCAATGCCTTCGGCAAGATCGACGGGCAGAATCACGTTGCGCTGGCTGGCAATGCCAATCCGCATCTGGCCTGGTCCGATGCGCCCGATGGGACCCAGTCCTTCGCGATCATCTGCCACGACCCCGACGTTCCCAGCAAGCCCGACGACGTCAACCAGGAAGACCGCGAGATTCCAGGCACTTTGCCGCGCGTCGATTTCTATCATTGGGCGCTCATCGATATTCCGGCCGGGGTGTCCCAGATCGCCGAGGCGGCCTATTCGGACGGCATCACGCCGCGTGGCAAGGCGGGCCCTCTGGCGCTGGACGGCACGCGCCAGGGCGTCAACGATTTCACCACTTGGTTCGCCGCCGATCGCGATATGAACGGCGATTACTTCGGCTATGACGGCCCTTGCCCGCCATGGAACGATTCCATTGCGCATCGCTACGTATTCACCGTATATGCGCTGGACATCGCCGAGCTTCCCTTCGAGGGCCGTTTTACGGGCGGAGATGTCATCAAGGCCATACAAGGCCATATACTGGCCCAGGCATCCATAACGGGCCTCTATACGCTCAATCCCCGCCTGGCCGGCAAGCGCTGATTCTGCGTGTTCCGCCTTGCATGAACGACGCTCAAGCCAGATTGAGCGATGCGCCCGGCATAGGGGGCCGGGCGCCTCCAAAACCGCGGTTCAACGGGGCATTGCCTGCGGTTTACGTCAAATTAAGAGCCATTCGGGCTAAAATAAGTTCTTTGTTCTTCCGCTAGCCGCCACACCACACCAGGATATCCAATGTTTGACCGTTCCCGCACTCTCGATCAAGTCGATGCCGACGTCTGGGCCGCCGTCCAGAAAGAAAACGTCCGCCAAGAGCAGCACATCGAGCTCATCGCCTCCGAAAACTACACCAGTCCCGCGGTCATGCAGGCCCAGGGCACGCAGTTGACGAACAAATACGCCGAAGGCTATCCGGGCAAACGCTACTATGGCGGCTGCGAGTACGTGGACATCGTCGAGCAACTGGCCATCGACCGGCTGAAGGAAATCTTCGGCGCCGAGGCGGCCAACGTCCAGCCCAATTCGGGTTCGCAGGCCAACCAGGGCGTCTACATGGCGGTGCTCAAGCCCGGCGACAAGGTATTGGGCATGAGCCTGGCCGAAGGCGGCCACCTGACGCATGGCTCGCCGGTCAATGCGTCGGGCAAGCTGTACGACTTCGTCTCCTATGGCCTGGATGCCAACGAAGAACTCGACTACGATCAGCTTGAAAAGCTGGCCAGGGAACACAAGCCCAAGCTCATCGTGGGCGGCGCCTCCGCGTATTCCCTGCGCATCGATTTCGAGCGCATGGCCCGCATCGCTCACGATAACGGCGCGCTCTTCATGGTCGATATCGCCCATTACGCAGGCCTGGTGGCCGGCGGCGCCTATCCCAATCCCGTGCCGCACGCCGATTTCGTCACCTCGACCACGCATAAATCGCTGCGTGGTCCGCGCGGCGGCGTCATCATGATGAAATCCCAATTCGAAAAAGCCGTCAATTCGGCGATTTTCCCTGGGATCCAGGGCGGTCCGCTGATGCATGTCATCGCCGCCAAGGCCGTGGCCTTCAAGGAAGCGCTGTCGCCCGAATTCAAGGACTACGCCGCGCAAGTGGTCAAGAACGCCGACGTCCTAGCCCGTACGCTGGTGCAGCGCGGCCTGCGCATCGTGTCCGGCCGCACCGAGAGCCACGTCATGCTGGTCGACCTGCGCGCCAAGGGCATCACCGGCAAGGAAGCCGAAGCGGTCCTGGGCGAAGCCCACATCACGGTCAACAAGAACGCCATCCCCAACGATCCCGAAAAGCCCTTCGTCACCAGCGGCATACGCCTGGGCACCCCGGCCATGACCACGCGCGGCTTCAAGGAAGCCGAAGCCGAGCTCACCGGCCACCTGATCGCCGACGTCCTGGACAATCCGCGCAACGCAGAGGCCATCGCGGATGTGCGGGCGCGCGTCAACGAACTGACGGCGCGTTTGCCGGTGTACCGTTAACGCGGGGACGGACCCGGATTCGTCCGGGGCCAGCCAGCCATGAAATGCCCGTTCTGCGGTAGTTTCGATACGCAAGTGATTGACTCTCGTGTCTCGGAAGAGGGGGACACCATACGCCGGCGCCGCCGCTGCACGGCATGCGAGCGCCGCTTCACCACCTATGAACGGGTTGAGCTGGTCATGCCGGCCTTGGTCAAGCGCAATGGCACGAGGGCCGAATTCGACGTCAACAAGCTGCGGGCCAGCCTGAATCTCGCCTTGCGCAAGCGGCCGGTCAACACCGAAGACGTCGACGCCGCGGTGGCGCGCATCGAGGAAAGCCTGCTGGTAAGCGGCTTGCGCGAGGTCAAGTCCGACTACGTGGGCGAGTTGGTCATGAACGAGCTCAAGAAGCTCGACCAGGTCGCCTACGTGCGCTTTGCATCGGTTTACAAAAGCTTCGAAGACATCGGTGAATTCGTCAAGGCCATAGACGAAATCCAGGTGCCCCCGAAAACGTGAACACCGGCCAGGTAGTCGACGACGAGCGCTGGATGCGCGAGGCCCTGCGGCTGGCGGAAAGCGTCATGTATATTACGGCGCCCAACCCCCGGGTCGCCTGTCTGATCGTACGCGGCGGCCAGGTGCTTGCGTCGGGCGCCACGCAGCCCGCGGGCGGGCCTCACGCCGAAGTCGTGGCCCTGCGCCAGGCGGCCGGGCAAGGCGTCGACGTTGCCGGCGCCACCGTTTACGTCACCCTGGAGCCTTGCAGCCACTTCGGCCGCACGCCCCCCTGCGTGGATGCCCTGATCGCGGCACGCCCCGCGCGGGTGGTGATCGCCATGAGCGATCCCAATCCCCTGGTGGCGGGCCAGGGCATCGCCCGCCTGAAGGCCGCGGGCATTGCCGTCGCCACCGGGGTTTGCGCCCAGGAGGCCTTGTCCGTCAATCCCGGCTTCGTGGCTCGCATGACCCGCAAGACGCCCTGGCTATGGTTGAAGCTGGCGGCCTCGCTCGATGGGCGCATTGCCTTGCCCGACGGGCAGTCCCAATGGATAACCGGCCCGGCCGCGCGGGCGGACGGCCACCACTGGCGGGCGCGCAGCTGTGTCGTGCTGACGGGATCGGGTACGGTGATGGCGGATAATCCCCAGCTGAACGTCCGGCATGTGGAGACAACCCGTACACCCATCAAGGCCATTGTTGATACACGCTTCGAGGTCGACGAAAATGCACGGATATTCGACGGGACGTCCGCCTGGATCTTCACCTGCGCCTCCAATCCGGAGAAGGCCTCGCGGCTGGCCGGAAAGAATGTCCGGGTGGTGCAATTGCCGTCCGCCGGCGGCCGGGTCGACCTTCAGGCCATGTTGCGCTGGCTGGGCGAGCACGACGTCAACGAGGTGCACGTCGAGGCGGGCGCAAAGCTGAGCGGGGCGCTGCTGCAGGCCCAGTGCGTGGACGAGCTGCTGCTGTACATGGCCCCCGTGCTGCTGGGCGAGGGCATGGGCATGGTGCGCATGGGGACGCTGCAGAGCCTGGCGCAGGCTCAGCGGTTCGAATTCCTGGACACAAAAAACGTGTCGCCGGATCTGCGCATACGCGCGAGGCACATGGATCGTTGGAACGCTTTGCTGCATGTATTGCGGCTATAAGGGAATCAAAAGATGTTTACGGGTATCGTCGCTGCTGTCGGCAGGATCATCGAAGTCTCTCCGTTCAATGACGGTCTGGAAGATGCCGGCGTGCATTTGAGGATACAGGCGCCTGGCTTTTTGCGCGATACCACCAAGCTGGGCGATTCCATCGCGGTGCAGGGCGCATGCATGACCGTGGTCGAGCTGGATGCCGACAGCTTCAGCGTCGATGTTTCGCGGGAAAGCCTGAACCGTACGGCGGGCCTGGACGCCGAAGGCGACGTCAATCTCGAACACGCCCTGCGCATGGGAGATTCGCTGGATGGCCACCTGGTATCGGGCCACGTGGACGGGCTGGGCGAAGTCAGTCATTTCGAGCCCGTGGGCGAATCATGGGACCTGCGCATCCGCGTGCCGCAGAACATGGCGCGCTTCCTGGCCTACAAGGGGTCCGTCACCGTCAATGGGGTCAGCCTTACCGTCAACGAGGTGGACGACGATATCAGCGGCTGCGAGATTCGCATCAACCTGATACCGCATACGGTGCAGGTCACCACGCTGAAGGACCTCACGGCCGGCGCGCTGGTCAACCTTGAGATCGACATGATCGCGCGCTATGTCGAGCGCATGGTGACCCAAACCAAAACCGCTTGATTCTGTTAGAATAGCGGACTTCGCTTTGCGTGAATATCGAAGCGACAAGGACAGGTGGCCGAGTGGTTGAAGGCGCACGCCTGGAAAGCGTGTATACGTGAATAGCGTATCGGGGGTTCGAATCCCCCTCTGTCCGCCAAGAATATCGTCCGGTAAGGTATACCGCGAAACCCGCCATAAATCATGTAGGAATTTGATTTTGGCGGGTTTTTATTTGCCTTTTACCGGGGGCCGGAATTGCGTGGCCCGTTGCCCGGCATGGCAGACGCATGGGCGATTGCGCCACCGCTTCTTTCCTGGATCCGTTCTCGATTCAGCCGCAAGGCCTGCGCCGTGGGCGTCCAGTCGTTCCAGAAAGCATCCGGAATACCCTGAAAATCCTCGCGCCGGACGCCGTCGAACGAGGGCTTGTAGCCGCGCCTTCTCATTTCGCTTACCAGTTCGGCATGGCGGCGGGCCAGATAGCCCAGGCGCGTGTAGAAAAATATAAGATGGCCCTTGCCCAACGTATAGCCGTCGGGCTGGCTCAGGCTCGGCCGCCTGGCAGCCTTCTCGGCCAGCGCGAATACCCGGGGCAATTCCCGGTATTCCGCAACCAGATGCGGGCCGCTTAGTTCCTCGACGGGGATGCAATTTATACGGGTCATAGGTATGGGCGGTGTGCGACAGGTGGACAGCATACTACGGATGCGCGTCCTTGCAGGCGTCCCAGCAATTCTGAAGAAATATCCTTTTCTGTCGCTAAATTCATTTAAATTACAGCGAAAATTGGCCAACTGCTCTTATATATGTGATACTGGGTGCCCTGTGTCAGTAAGAGAGTCTTTGCCTTATGGTGTTGCCATGACGATACCCGGCTATAAAACCAAGCTGGAAAGTATCGCCATAGCGGGTGTCGATGATCTTGTCATCCGCTCCTTGCTGGATCGCCAGCAATTCCACGACCCTTGCGGCGTCGCACAGCGTCGCGGCATCAGTTCCGCCACATGGCCCTTGTTCGGCTTGCTATGGCCGTCGGGCGTTCAGTTGGCCATTCAATTGGCGCTGCGGCCTGTTTGCCGGAACGAACGCATATTGGAAATCGGCTGCGGCCTGGGCTTGGCCAGCCTGGTCGGGCAGCGGCGGGGCGCCCGTGTCACCGCAAGCGATTGCCATCCGCTGACCGAGAAGTTTCTTGACGAGAATGCACGCCTCAATGAACTGCCCTTGCTGGACTATCGGTATGGCCAATGGGGCGCCGGCAGCATGCCGTCTGGCCCAGGCGTTTCCGAATCGGCATTGCGGGGGCGCTACGACCTGATCATAGGCAGCGATCTGCTGTACGAGCGCGATGCGCCCCGAAGCCTGGCGGAGTTCATCGACCGCCACGCCGCCGACAAGGCCGAGATCTGGATGGTCGATCCCAACCGGGGCCACCGGCCCGCTTTCAATCGCCACATGGCCGCCCACGGCTTCCGGATGCAGCGGGACCAACGCCTGCCCGATCCGGCCCCGGCCAGCCATGGCGGCGACGCGAAGCTCGATGCCTATAAGGGCCGTTTGCTGGTATACAGGCGCGGCGGGCCGCTGTCCGGCTAGCTCAGGGCAGCGCGGCCGGCGCCGGCGGCTGCGTCATGTTCCGTTCCCACTGGGCCAGCGGCAATGGGGGCGTCGACTGCCATGCCCGCCTCAAGACGGCGGACAGGTGCTCGGTTCCCCGCTGGCCGGGCCAGTAGACGGGGCTTATGGCGGCCCAGCGTCCTTCCGGGCCGGTGCGCCGCGCCATCTCGAACCGAAAGGAGTAATAGCCGCCGCCCAGGCCCATGCGCAGGTCGCTGACCACCAGCCGGCCGTCGATATCGTCGTAGCGCAGCCAGTTGTCGGTAAACCACCGCAGGCCCGCAAGCCGGCTGGACTCGGGCAGCAGGTCCGCCAGCGCGGTGTTGAGCGGCCGCCGTATGCTTTCCGACGGGCCTGTGTCGAACACGCTGCGCACGGTCTCTATGTAGCTGTCGTCATCGGCCTTGGCCACGACCCGCCATAGCACGATGTTGAACGGCTCGGGAGTGGAAAACATGGCGCTCACGGCAATGCCGTCGCGGTCCATGTCCTGCCTGGCCTTGGCTTCGACGGCCGATTTGGCGCCCACGGACAAGGCCAGGTAGGCCGCGCACCAACCCAGGGTCCAGCACAGCGCGCCGCGCGCCTTCCGGGGCAGGCCCACGATGGCGGCGGCCGCCACCGTGGCGAACAGCGGCAAGGTAAAGAACGGATCGATGATGAAAATGCTGGACCAGCTTGTGGGCGTGGGCCGCAACGGCCACCACAATTGCGTGCCGTAGCTGGTGAAGGCATCCAGCAAGGGATGCGTGATCAGTACCAGCCACAGGGTCAGGAAAAGCCGCCGGGCGCTGTAGTGGGGCGATGGCCGCCAGTACCGGAACAACGCCGTAAGGGCCAGCGCCAGTGCGGTCAAGACGAATACCGAGTGGGAAAAACCGCGGTGATTGATCATGCCGGACACGGGATCGCCGTAGTCGATCAGCACGTCCAGGTCGGGCAGCGTGGCCAGCAGGGCGCCTGCCGCCAGCGCCTTGCGGCCCTGGTGGCGGCCCAGCATGGCGCCCTGGATGCCGGCGCCAAGCACGGCCTGGGTAAGGGAATCCATTGCCTGCGTGTGTCAGCCGCAGTTGACGCTGATGACGATGTCCTGGTCGTCGGTACGCAGATTGAGCCGTTGGGGGTTGTATTCCAGGGTCATGACGTCGTTGGGCCGCAGCGCCCTGGCCGTTTCGGAGCCCGATTGCTTGCGATATTCTTCCACGAGCTCAGGGCTTACCTTTTTGCCAACGGCGGATTCCGCCTTGTCGGCATTGCATGCCTGCGGCGGCGCCGAGGTGTCGGGGCCTGCGCCGCCGGAAGGGCCGGAGGGATTCGCCGCGCAGCCCGCAAGCAGGGCAAGCGCCGCCACGGCGCCGGGCATCAGTTTCCTTGTCATGAGCATTCCTCCAGGTACGTTGTCGCGTATTAATGATACTGGAAACCGCGCGGACCGATGACGGTAAAATAACGCCGATGGCGGGCCGGGACGGGCCGGCCTTTTTCATTGTTCAGGTTTATGGCTAATTTTCTCGTTGCGGCCCTTTATAAGTTTGTCGAGCTTTCCGACTATCGGCAGTTGCAGCAGCCTTTATTCGAGTTCTGCGAAGCCCGGGGGGTCAAGGGCACCTTGCTGCTGGCCGAAGAAGGCATCAACGGCACCATCGCCGGAAGCCAGGAGGGCATCGGGGCGGTCCTGGATTATCTGCGGGCGGACTCGCGCCTGGCGGGGCTGGAGCATAAAGAGTCATGGGCCGAAGAAATGCCGTTCTACCGCATGAAGGTCAAGCTCAAGCGCGAGATCGTGACCATGGGCGTCCCCAATGTGCATGCACGCACCATGGCGGGCACGTATGTGAAGCCGGCCCAATGGAATGCCCTGATCGACGATCCGGACGTCGTGGTGGTGGATGTGCGCAACGATTACGAAGTCTCCATCGGTTCGTTCGACCGGGCGGTCAATCCCCATACGACCAGCTTCTCCGAATTTCCGCAGTGGGTGGCGGAGCAATCGCGCGAAGGCGGAGTACTGGCCCATGGCGGCAAAGTCGCCATGTTCTGCACCGGCGGCATACGATGCGAGAAATCCACGGCGTACTTGCGCTCCCAGGGCTTCGACGATGTCTACCACCTGGAGGGCGGCATACTCAAATACCTGGAAACCGTGCCCGAGGAAGAAAGCCGCTGGAAGGGCGAATGTTTCGTCTTCGATGAACGGGTTTCGGTGCAGCATGGCCTGGCGCCGGGCCATTACGAACTATGCCGCGCCTGCCGCCTGCCGCTGGATGCCCAGGACAAGGCCTCGGAGCACTACGAAGAGGGTGTCAGTTGCCCCCATTGCCATGGCACGCACAGCGAAGAGCAGCAGCAGCGCTTCAGGGAGCGCCAGAAGCAGGTCGAACTGGCCCGCGAGCGGCATCAGCGCCACATCGGCGTGCGTATGAAATAGCACATTTCATACGCGTGCAGTCAAAACGGAGTATGGTAATAGCGTGTTAGCAGTTTTTACCGTCTTCATCCGCTTCCGATGGCGGCATGAAGCTCTACCGTGAGGCTGTCATGCTTGTAAAACCCCGTACTCCCACGCCGTTTCGTCCCCTGCAAACGGGAGCCCAGCAGCGTATCAACCAGGAACGCGCGAAACAGGCTTCGACCAAGCAGATCATCTGCATGGCCAGCGTCGGAAACGAGCGTTACGGCAGAAAACGCGACAAATAGCCCCGATCCCCGCTACGGGAAGCGCCGGCCTGGGGTATAACCCTTGGATATGAGTACTCAGCCTGGCCTTTCCCTTCCCATTCTGTATTCTTTTCGCCGTTGCCCCTATGCCATGCGGGCGCGCCTAGCGATTGCCGCCAGCGGCCAGCTTTGCGAACTGCGCGAGGTTGTGCTCCGGGTCAAGCCTCAGGCGCTGCTCGATGCCTCGCCCAAGGCAACCGTGCCGGTGCTGGTCGATACCGACGGGCGCATCGTGGACCAGAGCCTGGACATCATGCTGTGGGCCTTGCGGCGCAAGGATCCCGGCCGCTGGCTGGAGCCCGCCCGGGGCGGCATGACGGCCATGCTGGCGCTTGTCGCCGAATGCGACGGCCCGTTCAAGCAGCAGCTGGACCGCTACAAGTATCCGCAGCGCTACCAGGAGGCAAGCGGCGAGCGCTTCCGCGACGCATCCATGGCCTGGCTGTCATCCCTGGACAGTCGGCTGGACGACGGGTCTTTTTTGTTCGGCGACCGGCCCGCGCTGGCCGACATGGCCATTGCGCCCTTCGTTCGGCAGTTCGCCCATGTGGAAGCGGACTGGTTCCAGGCACAGCCCTGGCCGCGCCTGCGGCGGTGGCTGTCGGATTGGAAGGAAAGCGAACTGTTCCAGGCCGTCATGGCCAGGTACCCGCCATGGAAGGACGGCGATCCGCCTACGCGTTTTCCGTAGCCTGGATCTTCATGTTCCGCCGCGGCCCGGAAACGGGAGGGGCGGCTCGCGGCCGCCCCAAAAAACCGATACGCGCAGGAACTTATTCCATGCCGGGAACGACGGTGGAAAAGCCGCCGTCCACATGCGTAATCTCGCCGGTGACGCCCGCCGCCAGGTCCGACATCAGGAAGGCGGCCACATTGCCGACGTCTTCAATGGTGACGTTGCGGCGCAGAGGCGCATGGGTTTCCACATACTTGAGTATGGTGGAGAAGTCCTTGATGCCGCTCGCGGCGAGTGTCTTGATGGGGCCGGCGGAGATGCCGTTGGCGCGTATGCCCAGCGGGCCCAGCGAGGCCGCCATATAGCGCACGCTGGCCTCCAGCGACGCCTTGGCCAGGCCCATGGTGTTGTAGTTGGGTATGGCCTTTTCGGCGCCGAGGTAAGTCAGCGTCAGCACCGAGCCGTTGCGGCCCTTGAGCAGGGGCAGGGCGGCCTTGGTCATGGCGGGAAAGCTGTAGGCCGAGATGTCGTGGGCCACGCGGAAGCCCTCGCGCGTCATGCCTTCCAGGAAGTCGCCGGAAATCGCTTCACGGGGCGCGAAGCCGATGGAATGCACCAGTCCGTCCAGGCCGTCCCAGTGGCCCTGAAGTTCCTTGAAGGCGTTGTCGATCTGCTCGTCTTCGGAGACATCGCAGGAAATCACGATGCTGCTGTCCAGTTCCTTGGCGAACTCCGTGACGCGCTCTTTGAAGCGATCGCCGACATAGGTGAATGCCAGTTCCGCGCCCTGCTGCCTGCAGGCGCGCGCGATGCCGTACGCGATGGAGCGATTGGACAGCACGCCCGTAACCAGGATGCGCTTACCGTTCAGGAAACCCATGTGATGATCCTTTTTTATGTATGAGAACTAGCCGCGTATGCTCGTGCCGGGAACGCGCAAGCGCTTGCCCTTGGCCAGCCTGTCGTTCTTGAGGTTGTTGAGCTTGCGCAACTCGTTGACCGAGGTGTTGTAGCGTTTGGCCAAAGAATACAGCGTGTCGCCGCCTTTGACCGTATGAGTCCGGACGTTGGCCTTGCGCTGCAGGACGACGATGTCTTTACTGCCGTCGGCGCTGCCGCGCCCGAGCGTGGCGTCGCCCTTGGGCACTTCCAGCGATGCCAGCTGGATCGAGCCGCGAGCGCCCTTGGCCGGGACCAATAAGGTCTGCGCCACCGCGCGGCTTTGCTTCTTGCTCAGGCCATTGACCGCCCGCAGCCGCCCCAGGCTGATGCCGTGCTGCTTGGCAATGGCCGCATAGGACTCGCCTTTCTTGCTTCTGTAGGTATCCCAGGAACTGAGCCGGCCCTGGTAGGCCTGCAGATTGGCATTGAAGATGTCGACGCGATTGGTGGGCAGGAGCAGGGTGGGCTTATGCTCGCCAAGAATGATGGGCCGGTTGAACGAGGCGTTGAGCAGCTTGAATTCCTCGACCGACATCTCCGCCAGCTTGGCCGCGACTTCGATGTCGATGTCGATGTCGCGCTTCTGCACGGTGGTGAAATAGGGGGTGTTGCTGACTTCCGGCAGCGTGATGCCGAATTTCTTGGGATTGGCGATGATGTTCTTGATGGCCTGGAGCTTGGGCACGTAGTTGCGCGTCTCGTCGGGCATGTTCAGCGCGGCGTAGTCGGCGGGCTGGCCGACCTTGGCGTTTTTTTCCATGGCCCGCTTCACCGACCCTTCACCCCAGTTGTACGAGGCCAGCGCCAGATACCAGTCTCCCTGGAAATCGTATAGATAGGACAGGTAGTCCAGCGCCGCGTTGGTCGAGGCGATGGGGTCGCGGCGCTGGTCGCGCCACCAGTCCTGCTCCAGGTTGTAGTGCTTGCCGGTGCTGGGAATGAACTGCCACAGCCCGGACGCATGCGCGCGCGAGTAGGCGGTGGGGTTGTAGGCGCTTTCGACGAAAGGCAGCAGGGCCAGTTCGGTGGGCAGGCCGCGGCGATCGAGCTCGTCGACGATGTAATACAGATACTTGCCGGCGCGCTGGCTCATGAGCAGCACGGATTCGGGATGAGAGGCGTAGTAGCTGGTCCAGCGCTCGGTCAGTTCGCCATGAAGATTGGGAATCGCGAAGCCGCGCCGTATCCGGTCCCACATGTCGCGCGGCGGGTGGGTCAGGTCTATGGTGCGCGAGGTTTCAGCCGCCGTGTAGGTTTTCTTGGCGGAGGCGTAGGGATTTTGCGTGTTATGGGTGGCGCAACCGGCCAGCACTGCTACGAGAAGCAGAATGAATAGTCGCAAGCAGTTCATTGGCAATTCATTTGAAGTTGTTCTTCCATTCGCGTAAGCCGGTAAATACGTCCACTTCTGATTTCAGCTGGCTTCCTGCATAAGCGCTGGCCGCCTTGGCCACCGAGGCCTGCGAAGCGCGCAGAAAAGGGTTGCTGTCCAGTTCCGCCTGTATCGTGGACGGCAACGTCGGCTGTCCAAGCGATCGAAGCCGCGTGGCGGCTTCCCATCGCTGCCGCAAAACGGCGTTGTCGGGCTCGACATGCAACGCCCAACGTAAATTTGCCAGGGTATATTCGTGGGCGCAACATACTAACGTACTAGGCGGCAAAGCGCCTAGTTTACCCAGAGAATTCACCATCTGGACGGGGGTACCCTCGAACAGGCGTCCGCAACCTCCTGCAAACAGGGTGTCGCCGCAAAAAACCAAGGGTATTCCCGTATCGAGCTGGCCGTAGTAGGCGATATGGCCGGCGGTATGGCCCGGAATATCGAATACAGTGAGCTGCAGGTCGACGGCGGGCAATTGTACCGTATCTCCTTCGCGCAGCCGATGATCGCAGGCCGGCAGGGTTTCGGACGCGGGGCCATAGACGACAGCCCCTGTTCGCTGTTGTAATGCCAGCACGCCGCCCACGTGGTCGTGGTGATGGTGGGTAAGTAAAATGGAATCCAGCGTCAGCCCGTGCTGTTCCAGCGCCTGCTCTACGGGGGCCGATTGGCCTGGATCCACCACAACGGCCCGGCCGTTCTTGCATAGCATCCAGATATAGTTGTCGGTAAAGGCGGGCAGCGGGATCAACTGGGTATTTGCCATAGTCATAACGCAAAGCGGGGAGTTATCGTAGCGGTGGAACAACCTCTTATATTAGAGCTTGCAGAGTGGCTTGACACCCCGCCGGGGCGGTATGTGCAAGCTTGGGAACAGAAGCAGATCGATGCCATGGTCGGCAATGTATTCGGCTATCATGCCATACAAATCGGCCTGCCGCATTGGGACCTGCTGCGTGCCAACCGCATACCCTACAAGGGCAGGACACGGGTGCTTTTCGACACGGACGCCCATGCCGGCGAGGTGGTCGTGGCCGACCCGGAGAACCTGCCGTTCGATACGCAAAGCATCGATTTGCTGGTGCTGCCCCATGTGCTGGAAACCTCGGCAAGGCCGCACCAGATACTGCGCGAGGCCGAGCGGGTGCTGATGCCCGAGGGCCGCGTCGTGATTTCCGGGTTCAATCCCTGGAGCCTGTGGGGCGCCAGCGACCGCATTCCCGGACTGGACCCCTTGCTGCCGGTTCCGGCGCATCTGCAGGTGTCGCTGCCGCGCCTGAAGGACTGGTTCAAGCTGTTGTCCTTCGAGCTGGACAGGGGGCGTTTCGGCTGCTACGCCCCGCCATGCACCAGCCAGGCCTGGCTGGATCGCTGGGCCTTCATGGACGCGGCGGGCGACCGGTGGTGGCCGGTATGCGGCGCAGTCTATGTCGTGTCGGCCGTCAAGCGCGTTACGGCCATGACGCTGGTGGAGCCGAAATGGAAGAAGGCCAGGAAGCGCGTCCAGCGGCAGGCGGTCGTCACGGGGCGCCATTCCGATTCCGTGCTGTAGCCTCGGCCGCCGGGCACCCTCGTAATAACTCAGCAAGCGATTCACGCAATACATCCATGGCACTAAATAGCAGTCAAGTTGAAATCTGGACCGACGGCGCCTGCAAGGGCAATCCCGGAATGGGAGGCTGGGGCGCGCTGCTGCGCCAGGGCCGCCATGAAAAGGCCTTGTGCGGCGGGGAGCCCCACACCACCAACAACCGCATGGAGCTGATGGCCGTGATCCAGGCGCTCAAGGCCCTGAAGCGCCGCTGCGACGTGGTCGTGCACACCGATTCCCAATATGTGCAGAAGGGCATGAACGAATGGCTGGCAAACTGGAAGCGCCGGGGCTGGATGACCGCCGACAAGAAACCGGTCAAGAATGCCGACCTGTGGCAAGAGCTGGACGCCCTGGTGCAGGAGCATGTCCTGACCTGGAAATGGGTGCGCGGCCACGCCGGCGACCCCGGCAACGAAAGGGCCGATCAATTGGCCAATCTGGGGGTGGAGCGGGCACGCGCGGACTTGGCGAATAAAAGCATGTAATTAAAAGCAAAGCAATGCTAAAGTCACAAATTGTGTCGCTATCCCTTTTTCTATCCTATTCTCATGAAACACTCCCCTATCGGACTTTTTCTGGTGCTCGCGGTGGGCATTGCGTTGGGCGCGGGCGGCGCCGGCTGGTGGGCGGGGCGTGGAGCCAACGGCGCGGCCAAGCCGCAGGCTCCGGCACAGGCCGCCGACGCTCAAAAGAAGGTGGCGGTCGAAGTGGCGCCGGTAGAGCAGCTTGCCATGCCGCGCGGCGTATCGGCGGTGGGCAGCCTGCGCTCCGAGAACTCCGTCATGCTGCGTCCGGAAATCGCCGGGCGCATCGCTGAAATAAACTTCAACGAGGGCGGCAAGGTCAGGAAGGGCCAGGTGCTGCTGCGCCTGGACGACAGCGTGGCCAAGGCCCAGCTGCAGCAGGCCCAGGCCAACCTCAGCCTGGCGGACAGCCAGTACCGGCGCGCGGTGGAGTTGGGCAAGCAGGGCTTCATCAGCAAGCAGGCGCGCGACGAGGCCGGCAGCCAGCTCAAGGTGCAGCAGGCCGCCCAGGCGCTGGCCAAGGCCAACCTGGACAAGACCGCCATCCTGGCGCCCTTCGACGGCCTGATCGGACTGCGCAACGTCTCGGTGGGCGATTACGTCAGCCCGGGCATAGATCTTGTGCCCATCGAATCCATCGATCCGCTGAAAGTCGACTTCCGCATTCCCGAACAGTTCCTGGGCGAGGTGCGCGAAGGCATCAAGCTGGCGCTCAGCTTCGATGCCTTGCCGGGGCAAAGCCGCGAAGGCGAGGTGGGCGCCATCAGTCCGCTGGTCGACGTCGGCGGCCGCTCCATACTGCTGCGAGCTAATGTGCCGAACGCCGATGGCTCATTGCGCCCCGGCATGTTCGCCCGCGTGCGCCTGCAGTTCGCCGACGACCTGGCGCTGGTGGTGCCCGAGACGGCGCTGGTGCCGTCGGGCGAAGAGCAGTATGTTTTCCGCATCGCCGACGGACACGCCGAGCGTGTCGTCGTCCAGCTGGGCCAGCGCCGCGGCGGCCGGGTCGAAATCGTGACGGGGCTGCGCCCCGGCGACCGGGTCGTCACTGCAGGCTTGCAAAAAGTACGTGACGGCGATCCGGTCCAGGTGCTGTCCACGCCCCAAAACGCTGCCGTCTCATAGCAGCGAGCACAGACATGGTTCTTTCCGAAATCTGCATCAAGCGCCCGGTGTTCGCCACCGTGTTGTCGCTGGTCATCGTGCTGATCGGCCTGATTTCCTACGACAGGCTTACGGTGCGCGAGTATCCGGCCATCGACGAGCCGGTGGTCTCGGTGATCACCGGCTACAAGGGCGCCTCGCCCGAAGTGGTCGAATCGCAGGTCACCAAGCCGCTCGAGGATCAGCTGGCGGGCATGGAAGGCGTCGACGTCATGACCTCGCGCAGCCGTTCGGAGCGCAGCCTGATCAACATCAAGTTCAACCTGGCGCGCGATCCCGACGCGGCCGCCGCCGACGTCCGGGACAAGGTCTCGCGGGCGCGGCGCTACCTGCCCGACGAAATCGACGAGCCCATCATCAGCAAGGTCGAGGCCGATTCGACTCCCATCATCTACATCGGCGTATCGACCGGCAGCTATTCGCATATGGAGGCGTCCGACTACGTCAATCGCTACGTCAAGACGCGCCTGTCGGTGCTCCCCGGAGCGGCTGAGGTGCGTGTTTACGGCGAGCGCCTGCCTTCGATGCGGATATTCATCGACCGCGGCAAGCTTGCCGCCTACGGCCTCATCGTTCAGGACGTCGAGGAGGCACTGCGCCAGCAGAACGTGCTTATTCCGGCCGGTCGCATCGAATCGCAGAAGCGCGAGTTCTCGGTGGTTTCGTCCACCGATCTGCAAACGGTGGAGCAGTTCCGCAATGTGGTGGTCGCCAGCGTCAAAGGCTATCCGGTGCGCATCGGCGACGTGGCCGACGTGCAGATCGCCCCGCTGGACGACAGGGTGCTGGCGCGTTTCAACGGGCAGCCCAGCCTGACCATAGGCATCACCAAGCAATCCACGGCCAATCCGCTGGATTTATCCAAAGAGGCGCGCAAGGAAGTCGCACTGATCAACGAAAACCTGCCGGCCGGCATGAAGTTGAATATTTCCTACGACACCTCCGTTTTCATCCAGGAGTCGATCAATTCGGTGTATCACACGGTGGCCGAGGCCATCATTCTGGTCGTCCTGGTTATTTTCTTTTTCCTGCGCAGCCTGCGCGCCAGCCTGATTCCCATCGTGACCATACCGGTTTCCCTGGTCGGCGCCTTCGGAATCATGTATTTCTTCGGTTTCTCGATCAATACGCTGACCTTGCTGGCCATGGTGCTGGCCATCGGCCTGGTCGTGGACGACGCCATCGTGGTGCTGGAGAACATCTTCCGGCATATCGAAGAAGGCAAGACACGGATAGAAGCCGCCTTCCTGGGAGCCAAGGAAATCGGCTTCGCCGTGATCGCCATGACCTTGACCCTGGTCACCGTCTACGCGCCGCTGGCCTTCGCCACGGGCCGCACCGGCCGCCTGTTCATCGAGTTCGCCCTGACCCTGGCGGGCGCCGTGCTGGTGTCGGGCTTCGTCGCCCTGACGCTGACCCCCATGATGTGCTCCACCTTGCTCAGGCACCAGGCGGGCCATGGGCGGATCTACGTCTTCATCGAAGGCTTGCTGGTTTCCCTCACGGATCGCTATCGCAATGGCCTGGCGCGCGCCCTGCGCCATCGCGTCATCGTGCTGCTGCTGGGCCTGGCTGTGGCGCTGGGCAGCGTGGTGTTGTTCAAGACCGTCAAAAGCGAACTTGCCCCCATCGAGGACCGCGGTGTAGTGTTCGGCGTGGTCAGCGGGCCAGAGGGCTCGACCCTGGATTACACCTTGCAGAGCGTCAAGCAGATCGAGCGCCTGTATGCCGACATACCCGAGTCTGCGGGCAACCAGTCGATTATCGGCTATCCCACCGTGGTTGATTCCTTCGCCATCCTGCGTCTCAAGCCCTGGAGCGAGCGGGATCGTTCGCAGCAGAGCATCGCCAGTTCTTTGCAGCCCGAGTTCGCCGCATTGCCCGGGGTGCGCGCCTTCCCCACCAATCCGCCTTCGCTGGGGCAGCGGGCCACCTCCAAGCCCATCGATTTCGTCATCATGAGCCAGGTGAGCTACCCCGAAATGGACAAGCTGGTCAACAGCTTCCTGGACAAGCTGAAAGACTACCCGGGCCTGGAAAATATCGACACCGACCTGCGGCTGAATACGCCCGAATTGCAGGTGGTCGTCCAGCGCGACAAGCTGGCCGACGTGGGGATCGATGTCGGCGACGTCGGGCGCACGCTGGAATCCATGCTGGGCGGACGGCAGGTGACCCGTTTCCGCGATAGCGGCGAGCAGTACGACGTGATCGTCCAGGTCAAGAAACAGGACAGGGCCGATCCCTCGGATATCTCCGACATCTACGTACGGACCGGCGCGGGCGGCATGGTGCAGCTGTCCAATTTCCTGAGCGTCTCCGAAAGCGTTTCGCCGCAATCGCTCAACCACTTCAACCGCCTGCGCGCGGTCAAGGTGCAGGCATCGATCGCCCCCGGCTATGCCTTGGGTGAAGTGCTGGAGCACATGAATACCGTGGCGCGCGAGGTCCTGCCGCCGACGGTGCAGATCGACCTGGACGGGCAGTCGCGCGAGTTCCGCGATTCCTCCGGCGGCATCTACCTGGTTTTCATGATGGCGCTGGCCTTCATCTACCTGGTGCTGGCTGCTCAATTCGAAAGCTGGCGCAACCCGCTGATCATCATGTTCTCGGTGCCCTTGTCCATGACGGGCGCGCTCCTGGCCCTTTGGCTGTCGGGCGGCACCCTGTCCATCTACAGCCAGATCGGCCTGATCACCCTGGTGGGCCTGATTACCAAACACGGGATTCTCATCGTCGAATTCACCAATCAGCTGCGCGCCGAAGGCGTCGAGAAATTCGAGGCCGTCGTGCAAGCCAGCGTATTGCGCTTAAGGCCTATACTTATGACGACCGGCGCCATGGTGCTGGGCGTCCTGCCGCTGGCCTATGCCACGGGCGCCGGCGCCGAATCGCGCCAGCAGATAGGCTGGGTGCTGGTCGGCGGCCTGAGCCTGGGTACGGTGCTTACCCTGTTCGTCGTGCCGGTGGCCTACACCCTGATCGCCGGCAAGGTCAAACTGAAGGCCGCCACCACGGCCTCCACGGCCGTCCCCGAACACACGGCGCCCCAGCAGGCGCAATAGCTTGAAAGCAACAGGAATCTTATGCGTCAAATAGTGTTGGATACGGAAACGACCGGGCTGGATCCCGCGCAAGGCCATCGCGTCGTCGAACTGGCCTGCGTCGAGATGGAAAACCGCTGCCTGACCGGCCGGCATCTGCACCTGTATCTGAATCCCGACCGCGACAGCGACCCCGAGGCACTGGCCGTGCACGGCCTGACCACCGAGTTCCTGTCCGGCCATCCACGCTTCGAAGAGGTCGCGCATCAGTTGGTGGAATACGTGAAAGATGCCGAAGTCATCATTCACAACGCCGCCTTCGACGTCAAGTTCCTGAATGCCGAATTGACGCGCATAGGCCTGCCCAGGTTCGACAGCATGTGCGTGAAGGTTACCGATTCGCTGCTGCACGCGCGGGAACTGCATCCCGGCAAGCGCAATTCGCTGGACGCCTTGTGCGAGCGCTACGGCATATCGAACGCTCACCGCACGCTGCATGGGGCTTTGCTGGATTCGGAGCTCCTGGCCGACGTATGGCTGGCCATGACGCGGGGGCAAGATGCCCTGCTCATGGATTTCGAGGAAGAGGGCGGCGCCGGCTCGAACGGCATCCGGCTGGAGAAGTTCGACGCCTCAATGCTTAAAATCGTGCTGGCCAACCCTGCGGAGCAGGAGGCGCACGAGGCCTATCTGGCCGCGCTGGACAAGGCCGCCGGCAAGCCCAGCGTGTGGCGCGCCATCGAGTCCTGATCTTTAGTGTACAATTACGGCCTTCCCAACCGTTTGCGCCTAGCCGACACCTTCAGCTGGCCGGCGCTGCGTCCTTGGGGCGGTTAGCTCAGTGGTAGAGCACTGCCTTCACACGGCAGGGGTCACTGGTTCGAACCCAGTACCGCCCACCAGAATTCTAGAGTCATATCAAGCATTTAGCTGATATGGCTCTTATTCGTTATGCATGTCGATTTAGAGTAAATCCACCTATTCAGTGTCCCGAGAGTGTCCCAAGACTCGTTGACAGCGGCGGGTAGTCACTCTAAACTGTTATGCATGGGTGAGCGCACACGGCGGACCTGCCAGACACCCTCATAAACGCTGTGTGCCGCGATACGGCAGGTGAGATCCGAGCGAACGAGAGATAGCCGGATCAAGAGAGCAATTCAACGCTCGGCGTGTACCCGCCGGGGTGTCGATGATGATGCGCAAGCGCAACCGCCATCACTCATCAAGCCCAAGTGAAGGAAGCACCGTGAGGTGCGGCGATAAACCGTCAGGCTGACAAAGTAGCTTGATGCGCCGTACCAACAGCATCGGCTCTCACAAGCGCGTTCGCTTGTGAGGCACGCATGCAAACAATGCACCCGCTGGCCAGCTCTGACAGCTTGCCCAAAATACTTTTCATCGAACAGCTATCTGCCTTGATCGGCAAGACGGCGACAACGATCCGTACCTGCGCAACCAATCAAAAATATGCGCACCTGATCCCACGGCCTTTCAAGATGCCGAACAGCAGGCGGCTCTGCTGGTATGAGCATGAAGTACTGGCGTGGATTGATTCTCATCGACCAGCAGAGCCACCTGCGCCTCGTCGGCCACGGGGGAGGCCGACCAAGGCTGAGCAACTGGCGCGTGAGCGCTGGGAGGGAAATCAGCGACAGTCCAGAGCTTAGCTCATGGATACCATTCACAGGCAACCTGGTGAGCTGACCAAAGCCGACGGAAAGCTTATCGACGCATCGGCAAAAATCATGGGAGCCCCGGCTGAGGGTGAAAACATGGCCTTCACGCATGCTGTTCTGTGTCAGGTCGGGCTACCACGCTCAAAATTCGAGGGGCGCGAGTTCATGCGCCAATCAGGCGCGGCCTGGGTGAACGTTCAGGCCGGATACCTCGATGAAGGGAGGGGGCCTGTGCAGCAGTCTATCCCGTATGGCCCCCTGCCGCGCCTGGCGTTGGCCTGGATCTCGACACAGGCCGTCCGTGAAAAAAGCCGGGAAATAACGATCGGGAACAGTGCGAGTGAGTTTCTACGGATGTTGGGCAAGACTGCAACAGGGGGCCGCACCGGCTCGCTTACCGCGCTGCGTAAGCAGATGCATGCGTTGGCTGCCTGCCGCCTGCAGCTTGGGCTCCATACCGCACAGGAATCCTTTAATCTTTTCCTTTAATTTATCTGGTAATAAGAGGCTGGTTTCTGTGGAAAACCTAAGCGCAGTGAGAGGTATGACAAGAGTCCCCACCCTTCGGGCGGGGAAGGGCAGGCCCCTACGGGGCGGGGCTGCCGCCCCCCATCCTCGCCTACGGCTCGCCCCGTCGCCCCCCGGTGGCAGTAGCCTGCCCCCCACCGCTGCGCGGCGGCCCCCCCCTCGCAACTTGCCGCTACGCGGCCCGGTTCAGCAGTAAAGGAAGGTGCAGGATTGTTTTTAAGGCGAATTAAGGCCTTTTGACGGTCTGGGCATGGAAAGGGGTCAAGGGGAAGCTTTGTAAAGGCCTGAGCCCGGTACGGGCGCTTACAGGGCTTTATGAATACCCCTTGATGCCTTGGAATGTCCTACACGCTTCCGAGCTGGTGGTCAGGGGTGCTTTCCCCCTGACCGCCTGCCACGCGGCGAGTGGCCCCCGGCAGGGTCGCCGAAGGCGGTTTGCCGTGCCACAATAGTTGCATGTGCTGGATGTGGTGTCCAAGTGGGTAGTTAATTTCGGATCTCGTGATGATTACCAAGCTGACACTTTTACAGTGCTTACACCTTGTGAATACGACTCAGCTTTACCAGGCATGGCTATGTCAGCGTAGGGACGATCTCAGCGTGTGCTTGCGGCGTCAGGCGTCCAGAAACCGCCGAGTGGCCCTTGGGACCATGCCGCCTCGGATTGCGTGTGAGCTACGGCAGATAGTGCGGGATCAGCCGGATATGGCTGTAGTCAGCAGCCACGCCTTGTATGCCTATGCTACTTTGGCTGCTGCGCAGCTTGCCCCGCTGGACTCCGCCCAGGCTATCGCAACAGTTCGTTGCCGAGCGCCTCGTCTCGTTGCGTGTGTGGACCGGGAAGGGTTCGCGGTGATGGTGCCTGTGCTCGCGCCCTCTGAGTACCTGGCGCTTGCTGATGAGATGAGCGCTAGTACGGTGCGCACAATGCTTGATGCCGGAGACCTGGGCGATCATGAATGTAATGATTATGATCACATGTATAGTAGCCCCCGGCAGGGCCGCGCTTATGAAGAACTCCGCCAGGGGTGATGAATAAGCATAGTCGGTCTCTATGCATACCAAAAAAGTCGATTTAGAATGGCCCCTATGGGCTACCAGTTTGCACACATCGAGGGCTACGCCCGCAAGGGCAGTCAACAACGTAAAAACGGCAAGATGCAGCCACGCAAGTGGAGTATCCGGGACATCGTCGCCGAAGCGATGAGGGAGCCAGGCGCCTGTCCGCATGTGTGCGAACCACAACCACCGAAGTTGCTGCATGGCGCCATGCCGTCGCAGTTGGAGGCGCTGGCCGAAGCGTACGCGGCGACTGTCCAGGACGCCCAGGGCCGCAAGCTACGCGCTGACGGCCTGTGCGTCGCCGCTGGTGTGGTCAGCCTGCCCGCTGATCGAGCCGACGACTGGCCGCAATACCGGGCGGCGGCGGTGGACTTCCTGCGCGAACAGTATGGCAAGCGGCTGCGCTCTGTGGTCGAGCACATTGATGAGGAGCACCCGCATTTGCACTTCTACGCTGTGCCGCTCGATGGCGAGCGCTTCGAAGCGCTGCACGTCGGTCGCCAAGCCGCCGCCCGGGCCGCACAGGAGGGCGAGGCCAAGGGCGCTCAAAATGCGGCCTACAAGGCGGCTATGCAGACGTGGCAAGATGATTTCCATGCGAAGGTGTCGGCCTCTTTCGGGCTGGCCAGGACTGGCCCGAAACGTGAACGCCTGTCCCGCGCCGAGTGGCAGGCCCGCAAAGCGCGTCTGCGGGCTGATGCCAAGGCCCGCCAGGCGGTGGGGCCAGTGATAACGCCCGATCAGGTGCAAAAGCGCGTGACCAAGGCGGGATTCTTCAAGGAATACGAGACCGGCCAGGAACTGGCCGAACGGCTCGATGCGCTAGCCCGCGAGAAGTACGCCCCGGCAACGAAAGCGGCGGCGCTGGTGGCCAGTAGCCAGAATCGGGCCGATGCCATGCAGCGGCTGGCCGATGAACGCAGCCAGGAGGTCGAGAGCCTGCGAGCAAGGCTAGCGGCGGCAGAGGCCAAGGCCAACGCAGCACAGAAGGATGCGGCCTTGTATCAGCAGGTTTTTATGGACGGGCTGGATGGCTCGGAACAGGCTGAGGTCATAGACCGGGCGCGGAGTCTGCGCCGGGAGAAGGCCGCAAAGGTGAAGGCCCAGCAAGAGGCGTCCTGGTCGCCCGAGTATCGGGCGCACCTAGAGCGCATTGAGGCCGAGTTTCAGCGATCACTGCGGGAGATCGAAGCCGAGGAACAGCGTAAGGATGACGACGGTCATGAGCTAGAAAGGCCGGACGTAGGATAGTATGAGATACGTGTCGTAGGTCATGGCGATTGAGTGCCATCTATGTGTAATCTATCTGGCTACATGGTAGTGTTCCGCTATAAAGCATTATTGAGCCACAATCATGCCGCTGTGTGACCACATACAGGCCACGATGCGTACATCATTCAGCCTCAGTTTTACCACTGTGTTTGTCTAGTACACCATCATTTGCGCACGGTCGAAACGTAATGATTGTTCGATGTGCAGGACTATTTGCGGAATCGATGTCTGCCTGTTTTGATGAGCAGAAAAGGCTCAGCTCCTAATCCGAGGGGAAAGCCTGGTGGGTAGTAATCCATCATGCAGCATGGTTCTGATGGCCTGAGCGCTTGTCTGGTCTGCGTAAGTCAGGTATTCGATGGGATCGAGTACACGCATCATCACTGCGAACCCGGCCTGATCGATGCAGACGACGGGATGTGCGGCGTGGCAGGTAATTGCCTTGATTGGCTGGGCGCGGTTCAGCGGTGCAAGTTGTGCAGCCGTCAGCATCGCATAGGCGTACAGTGCGTGATAGCTGATTGTGGCCGCTTCTGGTCGCTCCCGTGCTATTTGTCGCAGGTCGTGTGCGGTTTGAGGCGGTATGGTTCCGAGACCTATCCGGCGGTTTCTGGACGCATGGCGCCGGAGATTTAAGGCGAGAGTGTCTCGGCCTGTGGCCAGCCAAGCCTCGTAAATCTGGCCTGTATTCACAAGGTTCAGGATCTGTTGCTGCTCCAAGTGCGTCAGTTTCATGGCCCGATACCTACGCTGGCGGCGCTTGGTCTGCTAGGGAGGCTGGTTTTAAAACCTGCGAAGCCTCCAGCAACCGTCCGGCTAAAACCCTTTGTGCGTGTTCTAATTCTGCGGGAGCAGCAGTTTGTACCGCCTGCCGGGCTCGGTGGATATTCAGGTGTCGAGAGTTCGGCAATCGAACCTCGTCGCGCACCACTACGACCCCTGTCACGATTTTGGCCGCGCCACTGGCGTAGGTTTTAGATTTACGCCCTTGAGTGCGCAGCCCGTGACGCCCGATGGTTTGGCGTATTGCGCCCAGTAGTTCTTTCGTGGCCTTTGTGCCGGATACTGTCACATCGTCTACATAGGCAGTCATTTTGCAGCCGACACTTTGCGCCGAGTCCGCGATTTCGTCGAACATGTGGCGCTTTGCAAAAAAAGCCACCCGTCCGCTCAGGGGGCTTCCCGTAGGAAGATGTGCCTGCTTGTAGCAACAAATGTCGGCTAGCCTGTGGGCTACATCAACCGCGCACTCGAAATCGTCCATGAACATGCGGAAGACCGCTTGGCGGGTCACGCTGGGGTAGAAGCGGCTTATGTCGGTTTTGATTAGTGGGGTTTCGCCTCGATGGGCGCGGGCGTTATCGGCGTAGGAACGTCCTTTCTGTGAATAAACATAGTCCGGAAGCTGAATTCTGGAAAGTAGCACTCCTATGCGTTTATGAACTTGGGCCAGCCACCCATGGGGCGCTTGAATTTGGCGCCCTTTGTCATTTGTCCAGACGCGGTAATACTTGACGTCAAGTAGCTTGTACATTGCATCCCATTGCACGCCGAGAACAGTCTCGAACTTTCCCTTGCCTCGTAGACGGTAGAGCGGAGACCGTCCGAGCGGATAGCGCTTAGGTTTGCTTGTGGATTGCATCGCGCTCCTCCAGCCATTCCAGTAGGCGAAGAATCTTGTTTGCTGCCCCTATCCGCAGCTTGCTGCCATGCGGTCTCTCTGTGTCCATCGACTCGGAGAACAGAAGGATGGATGATGTGGGCATCTTGAAGATTTCCGAATATTTTTCCAGCAAGTCTAACTGCGGTGTCTTGTCGCCGCTCTCGATTTCACTGAGATACGAGTTGGAGATGCCAAGGCGTTTGGCCAACTCGACTTGTGTCAGTTGGTGATACGTTCTTAGCAGCCTGAGCGCCCGATTCAACATGTCCAATTCCAATGCCCTGATTTGAAAGAGAAGGGGTGCCGAAGAGCATTAAAACTTGCCTATGACCTTCGCGATCTCGGATACCAGTCGAACCAGCGCGAACGCAAGTCGAATAGTGCCGGGACGCGTCAGCCATGACCATTGGCTCTTCAGCGCTCGCCGCTTGGGAGGCTTTTGAACGTCAATTTGCATGACTGTTCTCCTTGGCTACACCAACCGACACTCACACAAGGTTGTGTGGTGCCGTGGCTGTCGTCCGTAACCAAGCAGAGCAAACGACGGCTTTACCCCTTCACTTCTCTAACGCCTGTCCGGGTGTCGTCCCGGACAGGCTCGCACTAACGGCACATGGCTGTGGGTATCCGGCAGGCGGCGTACCCGGCGACCAGTGAGCCAGGCGAGTTGTTGAAGTCTTATGACTTCACAGAGCGCCGAAGCACTCCTCTGTATCGACAGTTATCTCTGTCAGCCTCAGGGTGAATTATACTAAAGTTTCGCTGTGGGCGAAACATCTTCGGTTGTATGGTTCTGTGCTGTTCAAAAAACGGTAGTTTTCTGAACAGGCCAAAGTGGCGCACTTTACCTTCGTGAAAACAGCCCATCTGGTGTTAATATCGGCGTCAAGTTTTCAATGTCCCGGATGTGTCCATGAATCAACGCATAGGCTACGCCCGCGTATCGACCGATGATCAGCACCTTGACTTGCAGCGTGACGCGCTCCAGCGAGCTGGGTGCGGCGCGATCTACGAGGAAGCGGCCAGCGGCAAGAATGCGGCTCGCCCCGAGCTTGAGCAATGCCGAAAGGCGCTGCGGGCAGGGGACATCCTGGTCGTCTGGCGGCTGGATCGCCTTGGCCGGAGCTTGCCCGACCTAGTGCAGATCGTGACCGATCTTCAGCAGCGTGGCGTTGGGTTTGAAAGTTTGACAGAAAAGATCGAAACCGGCAGCGCGGCGGGCAAGCTGATTTTTCATATATTCGCAGCGTTGGCTGAATTTGAACGTGGCTTGATCCGGGAGCGGACGCAAGCCGGCTTGGCCGCAGCGCGTGCACGTGGCCGATTAGGTGGCCGAAAACCGAAGCTGGACGAGCAACAGATTAGAGATATCAAAGCTCTGCTGCGCGATCCAGGTGTTCAGGTTGCGGACGTGGCCCGTCGCTATGGCGTATCTCGAACCACGATTTACAAGCATTGCGGCGTCGTACAACCGCGTCATCAATAGCGAAGACAGAAGAGAGAAAGAATTTTCGTGTCCAGACTTACTGATTTGATTGCCAAGGCAAAAGCCAAAGATTCGGCTTTAGGGGCTGAATTGGATCGAGAATTTAAGATTCTCTCCTCGCGCCTTCCCTTTGGTTTGAACTTCGAACGACATAGCCCCGAAGCGGTAGAACTACCGCTGCGCCCCATACGCAAGGGCGACAAGGTGCGTGTGTTGCCGCAACGCGGCACAACCCGAAAGGGTGATCAGCGACTATGGCAGGTGAAAACCGTCTACAAGGTGAAGAAGACGGCTGACTTGGAGCTGTTGGGTGCCACAGAGGTCGAAACACAGACCGTGGCGCTGGATGATTTGGTGGTGGTGGCTGAGTTCCGCGACACCATCTATCCCGGCTTGGTCAGCACAGGTAAGGTGCAGCGCGCTAGCGACAAGCCGTGCCATACGGTCATCAATGGAGAGAACTACCACGTCTTGAAGGCACTGACGTACACCCATCGGGGCAAGGTAGACGCCATCTACATTGATCCGCCGTACAACAGTGGAGCGAAGGACTGGAAGTACAACAACGATTACGTGGAAGGCGATGACCTGTACCGGCACAGTAAGTGGCTGGCAATGATGGAGCGGCGCTTACTGGTAGCCAAGGAACTGCTAAACCCGGCAGACTCCGTGTTGATCGTTACCATTGACGAGAAGGAATATCTGCGGCTGGGGTTGTTGTTGGAACAGTTGTTTCCAGAGGCTCAAGTTCAGATGGTGGCATCCGTCATCAACCCGAAAGGCACGGCACGGGCCAATGAGTTTTCCCGGATAGATGAATATATCTTCTTTGCCTCTTTTGGTGTAGCGAAGTTAACGCGCTGGAGTCGGGATATGCTGACCGAACGCGATTATTCGCAAGATGCTGATGTTCGGTGGCGCGGCCTTGCGCGCACGGGACGGAAAGGTTTGCGGCCGCATAATCCTGGCTCTTGGTATCCGATTTACGTAAAAAGCGATGGAAGTGGCATTCACTCCGTTGGTAATACCGTGCCACTCGGCACCGATGATCCTGTGGATGCGCCGCAAGGAACGATTGCGGTGTGGCCACCATCTAGTGACGGGCAGCAATACAGCTGGTCTGTGGTTCCAGACACATTGCGCGCATTAATGTCTAGGGGAGCAGTGCGGATCGGTCGGGTCGATTTGTCCCGTAATTCGGTTCCAATCTATTATTTGTCCTTCAATCAGCTTGAGCAGATTGAAGCCGGCGACATCATCGTCAGTGGCCGCAGGGATGATGGAACGCTAGAAATTTCTTACGCGGAGGGGAGCCGTTCCACCGCGCCAAAAACCATATGGAACATGACTTCTCACGATGCTGGAAGTCATGGAACGAACATAATCCGTGCTTTGCTTCCCGGGCGGCGTTTTCCTTTCCCTAAGTCGCTCTACGCCGTCGAGGATGCTCTCCGTTTCTTCGTGAAGGACAAGCCTGAGGCCGTTATTTTGGACTTCTTTTCAGGCTCCGGGACAACTGCGCACGCAGTGATGCGCCTCAATAAACAGGACGGCGGTCGGCGCCAATGTATCAGCGTCACCAATAACGAAGTCGCCGCCGACGAACAAAAAAAGTTGCGCGAAGCAGGCTTGCGCCCCGGAGATACCGAGTGGGAAAAAATTGGCATCTGTGACTACATCACCAAACCCCGTGTTGCGGCCGCCCTTACCGGCAAAACACCAGACGGCGAGCCGATCAAGGGTGACTACAAGTTCACCGATGAATTCCCGATGGCTGATGGCTTCGAGGAAAACTCCGAGTTCTTTACGCTGACCTATGAGACGCCGGTATCGGTCAATTACAACCTGGCGTTCAACCGGATTGCGCCGTTGCTGTGGCTGCGAGCCGGAGCGCGGGGCAGTCGCATAGACAAGCTGCCCGGCGATGGCTGGGCGGTGGCAGATGCCTATGGCTTGCTCAGCAATGTGGATGCGGCCACACCCTTTATCCAGGCGCTAGCCAAGCCCGCTGAAATCCGCATTGCCTATATAGTCACCGATGACGACCGCCGCTTTCAAGCTATTGCCAAGCGCCTGCCCGATGGCGTCGAGCCTGTGCGCTTGTACGAGTCGTATCTGACCAATTTCAGCTTCGCCAACGGAGAGTAACGGATGAAGTTCACGCTCAAAGACTATCAGCGCGACGCCGTCCGCGACTCCTTGAATAACCTGGGCAAGGCTCGCCGCCTATGGCATAGCGAGAATGATCGGACGGCGTTCTCCCTCACTGCGGTAACCGGTGCGGGTAAGACCGTGATGGCTGCTGCCACGTTCGAGGCGCTATTTCACGGTGATGATGAGTTCAGCTTCGATGCCGACCCCGGCGCAGTGGTGATCTGGTTCAGCGACGATCCTTCGTTGAACGAGCAGACCCGCTTCCGCTTTATCGAGGCCAGTGATCGCATCAATTACACCGACCTGGTGGTGGTGGAAAACACCTTCAACAGACCGAAATTCCAGGCGGGGAAAATCTATTTTCTCAACACACAGAAGCTCAGCAAGAACAGCTTGCTGGTGCGTGGGCATGACCCTGAGGAGATGGCAACCAAGCTGAACGGCACCTTCCCGGACATGCGGCCTGACCTGCGGGCATACACGATTTGGGACACCATCCAGAACACCATTGAAGACCCGGATTTGACACTTTATCTGGTACTGGATGAGGCGCACCGTGGCATGGGCGCACAGACAGCAGCCAGTCAGAACGCCAAGAGCACTATTGTCCAGCGGCTGATCAATGGCGTGGGCAGCGTGCCCGGTATCCCGGCGGTTTGGGGTATTTCGGCCACGGTGGAACGGTTCAACAAGGCGATTGAGTCGGCAGGCAAGCACATCAAGCTGCCCAATGTGGAGGTTGATGCGTCCAAGGTACAGGAGTCCGGCCTGATCAAGGACACCATCCTGCTGGATATTCCGGACAATGTTGGCGATTTCGATACCGTGCTGGTGCGGCGTGCAACCGATAAATTGAAGGAATCCAGTCTTGCCTGGGGCGCTTACTCCAAGCAACAACAGGAAGCCCATGTTGTCGTGCCGTTGATGGTTTTACAGGTGCCCAATTCGCCTGATCCTGATGAAATCGGGCGGGCGCTGGATACTATTTTTGAGCGCTACCCTGAGCTGCCGTCTGCCAGCGTGGCACACGTTTTCGGGGATCACACCACGCAGCGCTTCGGTAAACGCGACGTGCCCTACATCGAGCCGCAGCGGGTTCAGGAATCGACCTGGGTGCGGGTGTTGATTGCCAAGGATGCCATCAGCACCGGCTGGGATTGCCCGCGTGCCGAGGTCATGGTGTCGTTTCGTGCAGCCAGCGACAAAACGCACATCACGCAGTTGCTGGGCCGTCTGGTGCGTTCGCCGCTGGCCCGCCGTATTCCTGGTAATGATCGCCTGAATGCGGTGGGCTGTTTGCTGCCGAAATTCAATCGCAAGGCCGTGGAGCAGGTAGTCGATGAACTGACAACCGGCAACGAGGCGGCAACGCCAGGGCGCGTGTTGATTGACTACATCGAGGTGCGGCCGAACCCTGCTGCTGCGCCTGTTGTGTGGGATGCATTCGAAGCGTTACCGTCACAAACGCGGCCGCAACATGGTGCCAGGCCAGCGGTCAGGCTGACCGCGTTGGCGCACGAATTGGCGTCCGACGATATTCTGTCCGGCGCGGGCAGAATGGCACACGCCGAGATGCACGCCGCCTTGGATGCGTTTCAGGCCGACAACGACGCCAAGATCAAGGCCAAGCGGCAGTCCGTGCTGGTTGTGGACGGCAAGACCGTGAAAGCAGACATGCTGGGCCAGGGCCGGAGTCTGGAGAAATTCTGGGAAGACGCCGATGTGGCAGTCATCGACGATGCGTACCGCCGGGCGGCGCGCATCTTTAGCCCGGCGATTGCCCATTCGTATGTTGACCATCTGGCGAGTCAGGAAGCCGATCGCGACGAAGACCCGGAGGGCTTCCTTGAGGCCATCATGGAGGCCCGTGTAACCGTTGCAGGTTTGGGGCTGGTGATGGAGGCGCAGGCATATTTTGATGCTGAGTCCGACAGACTGGCGAAGGACTGGTTGGTCAAGTATGGGGCGCAGATCAAAGCGCTCAGCGATGATCGGCGGGAGTCCTATAGGCAGATCATTGAAATGAGCACGGAGCCGCAGGACGTGGGCTTGCTCAAGCCTGAGGCCCGTTATGAGGCGACCAAGGCAAACGAAAACGGAAAGATAAAAGTGCTCCCGGTCTGGGATAACCACTTGCTGTGCAACGATGATGGCAAGTACCCCGCTGAACTGAATGACTGGGAGCGGACGGTGGTCGAGACTGAGTCGGCCAAGCCGGGGTTCTCTTTCTGGTATCGCAACCCCCAGCAGCCAGGGCAATCGTCGCTGGGTATCGCCTATGAAAAGGCCGAGCAGTATGGAATCGTCCGCCCAGACTTCCTGTTCTTCGCCGAGCAGGATGGCACGCTCGTAGTCGATCTGGTTGACCCGCACGGTTTGCACTTGAGTGACGCGCTTGCCAAGCTGCAAGGCTTGGCCCTGTACGCTGCCAACCATGCTGATGCGTATCGTCGGATAGAGTCCATTGCCCGGGTGAAGGGCAGTGACAAGCTGCGCGTGCTCGACTTGAAACGGCAGGAAGTGCAGGATGCGATTGCCGCCGCCGACGATGCGGAAGGGCTGTTCAGTAGTGGGCTTGCAAATGACTACCAGTAATCTCGCAACTGCGATTGGCTAAATCAGTTCAACTACCATTGGTGCCACGGCGTATGAAACCATACAATGAAATTGAGCCTTTCTTCATCACGGAGGAGATCGAGGCAGAGCTGATCGCCGCTGGCTACGCGTTCGTGCTGCCGGGCCACGCGCGAACGGCGCGCATCCGCGAGCTGTTCGGCTGGCAGCCCGGCGAGACTCTGTCCGAGCCCGTGAGCAGACACCTGATGATGGCTGGTACAGCTAGCGGGTGCGAGCCGAGAGGCGAAGGCTTATGACAACGGAAGCAGAAGCGCTCGCCAATATTTTTGCGTGGTCTGCTGATAGTCCCGCCTGGCAACGGGACGCACTGCGCAGGCTTGCAATGCAAGAGGCCCTGGATCCAGCCGAGATCGACGAGCTGGCCTCCATCTGCAAGGGCGATAGCCCAGCCGTCCCGTTGGAAGCGGGGCACCTTCGCGGCCCGAACCGCGATCGGGAGGAAGTCTATCTGCGGCAAGTGCATGGAGTCCGGCATGTCAATGCTCTGGCTCCCGACCAACGGCTGACGTTTCACCGTGTCGGTTTGACGATCATCTATGGCGACAACGGATCGGGAAAATCCGGCTACGCGCGGATTCTCAAGAAGGTATGCCGCGCCCGTATGTCTGGTCGGGCCGAGGAAATTGGCCCCAACATCTATGACGCTGCACCAGGCACGCCGAGCGCCATGATTGAATACGCAATCGGCGGCCAGAACCGCACCTGCGCTTGGCAGCTAGGTCAGGCTGCCGATAACGCGCTTTCAGGCATCAGCGTGTTCGATTCCCGCACCGCGAACGTTCACGTGGACGATACGAATGACGTGGCTTACACGCCGTTTCCGCTCAAGCTGCTGAGTGGGCTGGCACAGCTCTGCAAGTCGGTCAAGGACAAGTTGGCAGCCGAGATTGCGCAGATAAAGACGCAAACGCCCGAAGCGATCAGGGCGCCGGCATGCAGCAGGGACACAGCGGTCGGCAAGCTCATGCTCGGGCTCACTGCCAACACTGTGCCGGAGACGGTCGATGCGTTGGCCATCCTCACGCAAGCAGAGCAAGACCGATTGGCGCAGCTCACGGCAGATCTGACAGGTGATCCGGCTCGCGCGGCGCGCCAGCTTGTAGCGTTGAAGACCAAGGTTGACGGACACATTGTGCGCCTGGGTCGGTTATTTGCTTCAATCAGTGACGATACCGCCAACAACCTGTATCGGCTTGCCGCTGATAGCGATGCCGCACGCCAGGCAGCAGAAGCTGCCTCCAGCGCGCTTTTTCGCGACGAACCGTTGCCGCAGATCGGGTCGGAGGTTTGGCAGGCGCTATGGGCGAGTGCACGGGCATTTTCGGACGATGAGGCCTATCCCGAACAGCGTTTCCCCGTCACAGACCCTGGTAGCGTATGCGTGCTTTGCCAGCAGGAATTGACGCCCGTCGCTGTTGATCGCTTCAATCGTTTCGAGGCTTTTGTGCGCGACGACAGCCAGCAACGTGCCGACGCTGCGCGCGTTGCATACGATAGGGCGCTGGCATCGTTTAAGGGGGAGGTCATTTCGTTGGCGGAGCTTGCGGATATTGTGGCAACCATTCGTGACGAACTGCGCCAGGATGCCTTGGCGATGGAAACTAGGAGCGCGATTCTTCGCGCCCTGTGGCGTCATCGTCAGATCAGGCGACGCCACACAAATCCAAGCGCTGCTATTGACGTGCCCGTTGCAGAATATCCTCATCAGGCGCTGGTCGATCAAGCAGCAGGCATTGAGAATCGGGCGAACGCCCTTGCCGCAGAGGCTGACTCTCCAGCTCGTGCCGCCTTACTTGCTGAAAAGTCAGAGCTTTCGGATCGGCAATGGCTTGGCGGCATCAAAGCCGATGTTCTTGCTGAAATCGAACGCCTTAAACAAGTTGCAAGGCTTGAGACAGCCCAACGGGACACCACCACCAATCGCACTACTACGAAGAGCACGGAGATCGCACAAGCCCTTGTGACGGATGCACTTCGCGCGCAGTTTGCCCGCGAGGTAGCGAGCTTCGAGATTGCTGGCCTTGCTGTGGAGCTTCGCCAGCAAAATAGCGTCCAGGGCATTCCCCGGTTCAAGGTCGCCTTTACACGAAAGCCCGCCGCTGCGGTAGGACAGGTTCTGAGCGAAGGAGAGCATCGCTGCGTTGCCTTGGCCGCGTTCATGGCTGAGCTCGCCACGACCGAAAACAAGTCCGGCATCGTCTTTGACGATCCCGTGTCCTCCCTCGACCATATGCACAGGGAGGCCGTAGCTAAATGTCTGGTTGCTGAGGCAGCTCATCGCCAGGTCATCGTCTTCACGCATGACCTAGCGTTCCTGTTCGAGTTGAATCGCGCGGCTGACGATGCGCAGCCTAAGCCCCAGGTTGCGATTAGCTCCATTAGCCGGGGGGGTGACAAGGCAGGCTTTTGCCGCAGCGAGCCGCCATTCAAGGCACGTCGGGTCAGTGACATCACAACAAGTCTGAGCAATCAGCTTGCCGGTGAGCGCTATCATTTCGAGCAAGGCAATGAAGACGCGTGGCGCAGGTCAGTCAAATCCATCGCGGCGACATTGCGCGATACATGGGAAATTGCCGTTGAAGAGGTTGTCGGGCACGTCATCCGTCGACTATCCAACGAAGTGAAGACGCCTGGTTTGGTCAAGCTCACCGCGATCACGGTTCCCGACTGCGAGGCGATGCGGGACGCGTTCGGACGCTGCTCTGGACTGCTGCACAGTGCAGCTTCTGCTTTGAACCGCCCTCTGCCGAGGCCGGACGCACTATCAGCCGAGATCGATGCTCTAGCTACTTGGGCAGACACTCTACGGCAGCGTCAAGGAGCTGCAAGATTACCATGATTGTTGACTGGTGCTGTCCATGACCTTGAGACTGTTGATTGATACATCGGTGTGGCTTGACCTTACAAAGGATCACCGCCAACTTCCACTGCTGGATGCCCTGTCTGCGATGACCGATGCAGGTGAGGTGGCTCTTATCATGCCTCAGATAATCGTCGAGGAATTTGCTCGAAATCGCGACCGAGTGATGGCTGCGAGCCGGGCCAGTCTGTCCAGTCACTTTAAGCGCGTTAGGGAAGCGATTATACAATTCGCCCCTGAAGATGCGCGAGATTCTACGCTGAAGCAGCTAAATGAGGTCGATCACCGGGTAGCAACTGGCGGGGAGGCTGTGAACGAGGCGGTGGACTTGATCGAGCAGTTGCTCGGGAAAACTACGCCAGTGCCGGTCAGCGATAACATTAAGGTGCGCGCTGCGGATCGAGCTATTGCCAAGGTTGCACCGTTTCATCGGCAAATGAACGGGATTGGCGATGCCATCATTATCGAGACCTACATTGATGCACTAGCCGCGCGCAGAGACGAGGACGTGTTTGCCTTCGTGACCCACAACATCCACGATTTCAGCGAGAAAGGGGCTGATACGCGTATCCCTCACCCCGATTTGGCGCCGCTCTTTGATGGTGTGAGATCACGATACGAAACCAACCTTAGTGCACTGCTCAGCGAGTTCGCGAGTGATCTGATCGAAGAGACCAGATTCGAGCGCGAATACAGCCAAGACTCTAGGCAGCTCTCTGAGCTGCTTGAGGTGGAGGGCAAGCTGACAATGCAGGTTTGGTACAACAGGAAATGGAACATCATCGCTCGCGTCGAGAACGGTGAAGAAAAGCTGGTGCCTAAAGAGGTTTGGGACCAAGCCACTCCGGAAGGACGACGAAACCTAATGGTGGATACGATTTGGGAAGGGATGCTTGCTGCAATGAAGAGGGCCGAAGAGGATCTCGGCACCGAAGAGCTGGGGCCTTGGACTGACTTCGAGTGGGGAATGATCAATGGCAAGCTATCTGCTATTCGCTGGGTCCTCGGCGATGAGTGGGATATGCTCGACACATGAGTGCCGAGACAGTTATGCCTTTCGCCACAGGTGGACGGCAGCAGATGGACGATATAACCGAATGGCGAATGCCAATATCGTGGGTGCTCTGGGAATCTCAGCTGACTAACTCCTGGGATGATCAATGACCTTAGCCCAGTTTTTTTGCCAAATCCTCAGCTCTTGGGTGATAGTAGCGCTTCAACATTCTGAGATCACGGTGCCCAGTCACTGCTGACAGCTCCAGTACATTCGGCAGCTTGTCGGCCAAACGAGACGCGGCCTCATGGCGCATATCATGGAAATGCAGATCGTCAAGAAAGCCTGGGAGAGGCGGAGTCCTAGTACTTTGGCAGTCCGACAGATATTTCTCTTTCGCCCGTTCGATGGATCTGGCATAACCCTTCTTCAATGCGGCGGCAGTGGTGGCGAAAACGAGACCAGATGTCGATGGTCTGGGCATGCTTGGCTCTACTTTTGGATAGGACGGCACCTCTTTCAGAATCTCTACGGCACGGGTTGAAAGAGGAACCGTGCGAGAGTCGCCGTTCTTGGTGTCGGGCAGGTAAGCCGTCTGACGATCCAAATCGATGTGCTCCCATTGCAACGACAGCAGCTCCCCGCGTCGCATTGCGGTCTCCAAGGCAAGCTGTACTAGAGGCAGGATCCATGGGTTGCGGATGCCTGCTGCCAAGGTGCCGTTGGGGTTTCTTTCTTCACCACAAGTTAAGGCGGCGAACAGGTAGCGCTGTTCATCGGAGGAAAGCCTACGTTCTCGGGACCGAGAGTGTTCTGGTCGCTTGACGTAGGGGAAGGGGTTTTCAACGTGGATGCCCCATTCGCGCCGAGCGTGATTCAGCACTGCGGAAAGCAGGTTGATTTCCCGGTTGACCGTTGCGCCGGTGACTTCTTTCAGGCGGCGATCCCGCCATTTTGCAATCTCGGTACTGCTGACCGCTGTCATCTTGAGCGAGGCAAGGGTCTTATCGCGTAGCAGGACGTTGATCTTGATGGACTCGATCTCGGCTGATTTCTTGCTTGGAGTGACTTCCTTCTGGTAGCGCTTCAGGAGTAATGCTCCGGCCTGTACCGTCTTGACCGCGCGGGCTCAACAATCCATTCACAATTAAAATCGGCCTTCACCTCTTACCGACATTTAGGCCTGATATGGATCATGAGACCATCAATCGCAATTTAATTATCATTTTGCCCAAGCAACCGGCGTTAGACTGGATCATAAGCGTTGATCCGCAACCGATTCAAGGACTGACGCTGGAGGAATTGCGCCAGGAGCAAGAGGTCTATTTGTTAGCAGGTGGAACGGTCAACACCCCAGAGCAAGCCGAACAGTGGGCGTTGCAGCGCTTTAGCAATCTGTTCGCTACGTTTTTGCACGGTTGGTTTACTGACGATTCGCTATGGCCTAAGCGCCGAACCCGTAAAATGTTCAAGGAATGGTTTGAGGTGCAATACCACTCGACGATTTGGGATTTGTCGACAGACCCTCTTGAACACGAGTCGTGGGACTGATCTATTGCGTTGAGGCGCTGGGCAGGTTCACATTCCAGGGCAACAATTCGTCGACTTGATTGACCGGATGGTCAGCAATCACGGTCAAGACATGACGCAGATACGCCTGGGGATTGATGTCGTTTAACTTGGCTGTGCCAAGTAGGCTGTACATGGTGGCGGCGCGTTCACCGCCCGCGTCGGATCCCAGGAACAGGTAGTTTTTCCTGCCCAGGGCTACCCCGCGCAGCGCCCGCTCGGCGGTGTTGTTATCAATCTCGATGCGGCCATCGTCCAGATAACGCACCAGTGCCTGCCACTGGTTCATGGCATAAGTGATGGCGTCAGCCGTATTCGATTTGCGTGAGAGGGTCGCCAACTGCTCGCGCAACCAGTCATGCAGCGCGAAGACGATGGGTTTGGCGTGTTCCTGGCGAGCCCTTCGCCGTACGTCCGCTGGGCTACCGCGGATGCTGGACTCAATCTTGTAGAGTGCGGCGATCCGATCAAGCACGTGCGTCGTAATGGGCGTGGCACTTTTAACGTGGATGTCGTAGAACTTACGTCGGGCGTGCGCCCAGCATCCGGCCTCTAGCACACGGCCTGTTTCATAAATCTTGTCGTATCCGGCAAACGCATCGGCCTGTAGGATACCGATATAATCCTTCAGGTGCGTTTGCGGGTGGATGCCGCGCCGATCAGGCGAGTAACGTATCCACATGGCCGGCGCCGTCGTGTCGCCACTGGGACGATCATCGCGGGCATAGACCCACAGGCGCGCCTGACGTGTCTTACCGGTTCCCGGCGCAAGTACGTTGATCGGCGTATCGTCAGTATGCAGTTTGTCGGCACTAAAGATGTGGCGCCGTAGCGCCTCCAGTAAGGGGCGCAGCAATTGGTGCACCCCACCGACCCAGTCACCGACAGTGCTCTCACTTAAACTCACGTTCTCGCGCTCGTAGATCTGGCACTGGCGATATAGCGGCTGATGGTCCAGATATTTGCTGACCATGACATGGCTCAGTAGCCCCGGCCCCGCGAAGCTGCGGACAAGGGGGCGGCTGGGCGCGGGCGCTTGCGCCATCCGCTCGCAACAGCTGCACGCCAGGCGTGGGCGCACATGGCGAATGATTCTAAAGCTGGCCGGCACGTGCTCCAGCACGTTGCTCACGTCCTCGCCCAAGCGTGTCCACGCGCCGCCGCAATCGGGGCAGGCTGGCTCGCTCGGAAGATGTTCGTGCACGTCGCACGGCAAGTGCTCGGGTAATGGCCGACGCTGCGGGGCCGGGCGCGAGGCAGGTGCCTGGGCCGATTCGACCCTTTGCGCGCGTTCGCCCTGGTTGATGTGCAACTCTTCGAGCTCAAGCTGCAATTGATCGATCTGCGCACTGAGCTTCTCGGACTTCTGGCCGAACAGCGCGCGCCGTAGTTTATCGAGCAACAGGGTCAGACGAGCAATTTCTTGCTTATCGCCCTGCTTATCCTGACGCAGGGCTTCGCGCTCTTCCTGCCACGCCGCGCGCTCTTGCTCGAAGGCATCGATCTGGGCAGATTTGGCCGACAGCAACGCCTTCAGGGCATCGATATTGTCGGGCAGTTGGGCGCGGTTGAACATGGCCGTTATTATACTAAATAACGACTATTTTCTCTATGAATAAAAGGCTGAAAGACCAATAAAAATGCGGCTCTCAAGCGTTTTATTAACGCTAGGCCTGAGTCGGTTTATGCGTGCGAGCGGGCCGACGCCAGTCGATCCCCTCGAGCAGCATCGATAGCTGCGCGGAGGTCAGATGCACGGCCCCTGATTCGGCGCTGGGCCACACGAAATGACCGTGTTCCAAGCGCTTTGCCAGCAGACACATGCCGTCGCCACTCCACCACAGCACCTTGATGCGATCGCCCTTGCGCCCACGAAAGACAAATACGTGGCCGCTGAAGGGGTCTTCAAGCAGCGTGGCCTGGACCGTTGTCGCCAGGCCATCGAAGCCACGACGCATATCGGTCGCACCGGCTGCCAGCCAGACCCGGGTTCCTGCCGGTAAGCCGATCATTCTCGTAGCGCCTGAATGAGGCAGCGTAACGTAGACAAGTCCGCTGCGCCATGGATCACGACACGCGCGGCTGGGAAGATCAGTTCGACGCCAGAGATCGCCGGCCTATCTTGCCCGTCAATTATCTTGGCCGGTTGGCGCGGTGCGGATACCGGTGGCGCCGCTATCTGCACCGGCAGCAGCAACGGCCCTTGGCTAATTGGCCCGAAGTCGCCACGCCGATACTGCCAGCGCCAATTGTGCAATTGGTTGGCATTGATGCCGTGCGCCAGCGCAACCCGTGCAATGGACGCACCACCCGCCATCGATTCCTGCACCACCTGACGTTTGTATCCGACCGGATAGCGGCGCCGAGGGCTCGCAGAAGAACTCATTACCGAAAGAGAATCGCTCATTGAAATACGTGTACATCTGAAAAAATACATGGACACGTATCTTGATGAGATTTAACCGAGACTTCTAGACGGTACAGGGCGGGCCGTTACCTTCAGGACGCTGGCGAGAGACGTCTTGTCCGCCTCCCTGCGGTCAACAAAGCCGGATGTCTCCAGCTCCCGCTCGATGGTGCGCACCCACTTCTCCGCATCCTCCTTGTACATGAAAGTGCGGGACTGGGACGGAAAGCCTTTGCGCCGTACCTTGGCCTGCCATTGAAGCTCCCCTCGTTTGGTGATCGTGCCCATTCATTGTCCCAAATGTGTCCCAATAAATGAGTGAATTATACTAAAACTGTTTGTTTAAGCCATTATTTGGATTAATTAATATGCCTTCACACGGCAGGGGTCACTGGTTCGAACCCAGTACCGCCCACCAATTCAGTTCGGTTCTTCGACCCTTCAACTAATTCCTTACTTCGCGCCGTCTAGCCGATCAAGGATCGCAAGGGCTTTCTCGCGATCAGCACCGGCTGCTAGCGTCTTGAAGCGCATTTCCACATCGAATGCCGCAATGGCTTGGGCGCTCATTTCTTCGACTAGCTTGTTGACGCTAAGGCCTCGCGATTGCGCTAAGGTCTTAAGGCGCTGGGTGGTGTCGTCCGGCAAACGTATGGTCAGTGTGCTCATCACAGATTCTCCAAACACTGCGCGGGTGTTAGTACCCGCAGATGCTTCCAGGTCAACTCTCCGCGTGCTACATCGCGGACATTGTGCGTAATAATGGCCTGCGCTCCGCCGGCAATGGCCAACTCAATAAGATGATTATCGCCTTCATCGGGAAGATTTGGCCGCCAGCCGTAATAGACTGATACCCAGCGCCCAGCTTGGGCGAGCGCCGCCAGAATTTCTTGACGCTCCTGGGAGGTGGTTATGTCCGTCCAGACGGGGCGATCAAGCAGGTCTTCGTACTCTAGCCATAAGGCATTGCCGAATAGTGGCAAATATTTGCCGCGCAGAATGCGACGCAGTACTTCACGTGCAGCGCCGCCTTCCGATCGAAGGGCGGAAACAAATACGTTGGTATCCAAGACAATGACCGTCATGTCTGATAGCATATATGACAGCATTTTGCTTCGCAAGTTCCATACCTGCTATGAGCGCTAGGCCAATTGAGAGAGTGCATGTTCCACCATTCATGGGCAGGGGGGATTCGTCGCCAAGGGCTGCTCACACCATCCCAACTTCGCATTGCTAGTTCTATACGAAACCCGGCACGCAAGCCCCGGATGCCGGGGCCTATGTCTACTGAATAATTTGTCTCTATACTAACCACGTATTCATAAACCAGTGGGGAGATAGAGATGCCTGCAAGTCGGCCCGATAGCGACAAGATGATGCCGTACCAGTATCCCAACCCGCCCGAGGCCCTGCCTGAGCTGGTTGTTCCAAACGCCATTCCCACCGATGAAAGGCTGTGGGTGCCGCAAGGCGAGAACGTCTGGTTCAGGCCTCTCTGTTTGAACGTCAGCCAGGGCTACTGGATGAATTTATTGCGGGTGCGCAAATCCGGCGTGCTTAGCCGGCATCGGCATCCGCAGGCCGTCCATGGTTTTGTGCTCAAAGGCCGCTGGCGGTATCTGGAGCATGATTGGGAGGCAACGGAAGGCAGCTATGTGTTCGAACCGCCCGGCGAAACCCATACGCTGTATGTACCGCCCGACGTAGAGGAAATGATCACCTATTTCCAGGTCAACGGAGTCATGTACTACTGCGATCCCTGGGGGCAGGGAACGGGTTACGAAGATGTTTTCACGAAAATAGACATGTGCCGCAAACACTTTGCCGAGGCGGGCCTGGGTGAAGATTATGTGCGCCAATTCATACGGTAGGGCCGGAAACAGGCCAGGCAAAACATAAGGACCGCAGGGCGCCCCGCCGCGACTGTGCCGCAAACACCCCGATTAAATAAACCATGACTTATCAATCAAATATATTCGCAGGAAAAACGGCACTGGTGACGGGTGCAACCCAAGGCATAGGCGCCGTGATCGCCAACAGGCTCGCATCCCTGGGGGCGCGCACCATTGCGGCGGGCCTGGGCGACCGGACGGATGTGCTGGATCCGGGAATCGAAGTGCGCGTCGGAGACGTCAGCAAGCAGGAAGACGTGGACCGCCTGCTGGCCAATCTGGACGAGCTGGATATCGTGATCAATTGCGCCGGCATCATCCGTCGCGGCGATGAGCATGATCCGGCGGTGTTCGAGCAAGTGCTTGCGGTCAATCTTACGGGAACCATGCGCGTTTGCAGCGCCGCCCGAGAGCGCCTTGCCCGGCGGGGCGGCTGCATCGTCAATACCGCTTCGATGCTCAGCTTCTTCGGCGGTTCGCTCGTGCCGGGCTATGCGGCCAGCAAGGGCGGTGTCGCGCAGCTGACCAAGTCGCTGGCATTGGCCTATGCCGCCGATGGCATACGCGTGAATGCCATCGCGCCAGGCTGGATCGCCACGCCGTTGACACAGGCTTTGCAGGACGATCCTGCGCGTTCGGCACCCATTCTGGCGCGTACCCCGCTGGGGCGCTGGGGCAGGCCCGAGGATGTCGCCGAGGGGGCCGTATTCTTGTGTACGCCGGCAGCGTCGTTCATGACCGGCGTCATCTTACCCATAGATGGGGGGTATATGGTGGCCTGATTTCCGAAGGCCTCTTCGCATGCCAGCGAGAGCGCAATGCGACGTTATTTTTGCCCCGTAGCGCCGCCGTCGTCGATCCGGTTGACCTTCGTGCCTTCCAGTGAGACGCCCGCCATTAAACCGGCGTTCGTCATTACGAAGCCGACCACCGGTTCGCGCAGAGTGTTCAAATCGACGGAACCGTTGGCGCTGAGGTTGGCGACGGCGACTGTCGCATCGATACCGGCGGTCCATCCGCTGCTGGCAAGGAAATGGTCCAGGGCTTCCTGGGTCTTGAAGACGAAGATGATGGCTTTCGACTGCGCGCCCAGCTGCAAGCCGAAAGATCCGCTGGATGTGCTGTAGTAGCCCTTGTTCTGGCCCTTGACCCTTAGCACCCCGTCGCCATGCTCTGCGCCGACGACCACGCTTGCGCCGATGACCCGGGGGAATATCAACACGCCGGCAGCATTCGAAACCAGTTGCCGGGAATTGGGCGCAACCTCATAGAGCCGACTCAAGGCCGCATCGGCACGAGTATTGATATTGTCTCGACGTTCTACGCCGGTTTGCTGTTCGCGCGGCAAGGTGGTCGTGCAGGCTGCCAACGCCAACGTGGCCGTAGCTATGGCCAGGGCGGCGAGAACGCTGTGTGGCTTTATGGACATTTTTCTTTTCACGGTTTTTTCTCCCAAGTGGAAGTGAGAACTGACTCCTAGGCAGGATGCGCATGCAATTTCCATGCCCGAGCTCAAACGATGGGCGCGGCTTCGGGTTCCGACCAGCACATGTTTGCCGTGGACGTGGCGCATCGCGCCGTCCGCCTTCATGACTGCGCCGTCCTGCCCATAGACAGCGGCTACATGGTGGCTTGATATGCCGGAATTCGACATCTGGCAGGCAAGGCGGGCATATTGTAGATTTGACAGTTAAAACGCATCGGTCATGCATGCGTGTGTTAGGGCTTGCTGGACTTATTCGTTCATCGTCGCAAAGCGCCACCAGCCGGCATCGAATTCAGTCTTCAGAAGATCGCGCAGTATGACTTCGACGCGGCGAGCGGTCCGTGTCAAAGGCCGATCGGATGCATAGGCAACGCAGACTCGACGTTCGATGACCGGGTCGACAATATGCGCGGTAAATAGCTCCTTGTGGGGGATGCGTATATTCTTCAGCGCCGCCAGGGACAGGATGGTTGCCTCGGTACTGCGCAATACGCGCTCCAGCAATAGTTCATGGGCGTCCAGTTCGGTCCGCACATCCAGCTTTATTCCCGCAGCGGCCGATGCTTTCTCCACCAGCGCGCGCAGGCCGTGCTCGCGGCTGGGCATGACCAGAGGCACATGGCGCAGATTGGCGAAGGCGATGCTGTCATTGCTGTGGACGCACATCTCCTTGATCGCGTCCGCGTTGCTGTTGTCCATAGCCAAAAACAGATGCTCCTTCATCAGCAGCTCGAAATCCAGCCCGCTCTGGGTGGCGCTGTCGTACACAAGGCCGAAATCTATCGTGCCGTCCATGATCCATCTGGCGAGATGTCCGGACAGGCCAGTGACGACCTTGATCTTGATGCCGGGGCACTGCTGGCGCACTTGTTCGATCAGAGATAGGGTCAGCAGGGGGCTCAGGGAGCCCGGGATGCCGACGGTGACCGTGCCGACTTCGGTCACCTGATGGGCGCGCAGGCTGGCCTTGGCGGCGTCCAGGGTATCGAGGGCCACCCGTGCATAGCTGAGGAACTCCTTGCCTTCCGGGGTGAGGATAGTGCCGTCCTGGCGGCGTTCGAACAGCTGTACTTCGAGCTCTTCTTCCAGGAGTTTGATCTGTGTGCTGACTGCGGGTTGCGAGATATGCAGCAGCTGCGCGGCCTTGATGATGGAGCGCTGTTCCGCGACTGCGATGAAGTACGAAAGCTGGCGCAGATTCATGCTTTTTGCCGCATTAAAAGGTTATTCTAGCCAAGCTGGATCGCGGTGGGCTGCCGGATGGCAAGCCGCCGCGCCTGCTTGCATTCAAAGCTGTATTTTTCGCTGTCGAAATGCCTCGTCCCGCTCGACCAGCTGGCGCGCCTGCAGCACTACCGGCAGGTCGACCATGCGGCCATTGAAGGTGCAGGCCGCCTTGCCCTGCGCCTTCTGCAGTTCGAATTCCTTGATCAACGCTTTGGCGACGTCGACATCGGAGGATTGCGGAGAGAACTCCTCGTTCACGATCTCGACCTGCCTGGGGTGGATGCAGAAGGCCGCGTCGAAGCCCAGTCCGCGGGCGCGCTTGATCTTGCGCCGAAACTCGTCCGGATCATTGAAGTCCGCCACCGAGCCCACGAAGCCTATGGGCACGATGCCCGCGCGCCGGCACGATGCCACCGCCATGGCGTTGGGAATGTACAGCGCATCGTCGGTGACGGCCATGCGCATGTTGGCCGCAAGGTCTTCGGCGCCAACGATCAAGCCGCAGACGCGTGGGCTGGCCGCGGCGATTTCCGCCATGTTTTCCAGCCCCTGCGCGTCTTCCACCATGGCGATCAGCCTGGTATGGCCGGCGGAAAGATCCTTCTCCATCTCCAACTCATCCAGGATCTCGCCGATGAAGCGTATGTAGGACGCATCGGGCACCTTGGGCAAGGTCAACGCCGCGACGTCCGCACCGACCGATTGCTCGATATCCGGCAGTGCCATGCGCCAGGGCCGGTTGATGCGTACCGTCACGTCATAGCCGGCGGCGGCGAATCTGCGGGAAATTTCCTGTACGCGGCTGCGGGCGAGTTCCTTGTCGTCGGGTGCGACGCTGTCCTCCAGGTCGATCTGCAGCACGTCGGCGGGCCGGTGCAGTGCGCTTTCGATGAAACGGTCGCTGGTGGCGGGTACGAAAAGTATGGATCGCCAAAGGTGTATATCAGGCATGTGTTCTCTCGTTTTCACGTAATGCTTCCGCTTCCAGTTGGGCAAGTTCCTTTAGGACCTGCTCGGTATGTTCGCCTAATGCGGGCGCGGGCCGCCTGAATCCGCCAGGAGTGGTGTTCAGGCGCGGGATGATGTTGTGTGTAGTGATATGTCCGAGATCGGCATCTTCCAGCGACACCATGGCTTCCCGGCCGGTGACATAGGGATGGTCGATCAGGTCGGCCACCGAGCAAACCGGTCCTACGGTTACCGAGGCGGCCTCGAATATGTCCAGATTCTCTTGTTGGGTTCGCTGCGCAATGAATGCGCCAATGATCTCGTCCAGTTCATCCTTGTGCCTGACCCGTGCATCGTTGTCGCAGAACTTCTCGCTGGTTTTCAGGTCGGGCCGTCCGATGGTGTCGAGGATACGCATGGCCATCGATTGCATGGATCCCGACATGGCCACATACTTGCCGTCGCTGCATGCGTAGACATTGCGGGGGGCGGTGTGAGCGGACTGGTTGCCGGAGCGCAGGGTGGGTTCGCCCACGAGCTGGTACTTCAAGGCTTCGGACGAAATAAAGGAAAAAATAGGCTCGAACAAGGATAGATCGATGACCTGACCCTTGCCCTCCCGCTCGGCGACCCGCAGGGCCGTCATGACGCCGGCGGCGCCATAGACGCCGGCGATCATGTCCGCGAGAGCAAGGGGCGGCAGGACGGGAGGCTTGTCGGCATAGCCGTTGAGGTAGGCAAAGCCGGACATGGCTTCGACCAAGGTGCCAAAACCCGGCTTGTGGCTGTAGGGCCCGGTCTGGCCCCACCCGGATACCCTCACAACGACCAGCTTCGGATTCAGCTCCAGAAGCAGGTCGGGAGCGAGCCCCATCTTTTCCAGCCCGCCCGGCACAAAATTCTCGACAAATACATCGGAATGGCGAACCAGACGCTTCAACGCCAGGAGGCCGTCGTCGGACTTCAAGTCCAGCACGGCGGAACGCTTGTTGCGCCCGTACACCTTCCAATATATCGGTTCATCGGCTTCACGCCAGTTGCGCAGATCGTCTCCCTTTCCCTCCCGTTCTATCTTGATGACGTCCGCGCCAAAGTCGGCCAGGAACAAGGTCAGCATATTGCCTGCCACCAGGCGCGATAAGTCCAGCACGCGGACGTCCTTGAGCGGACCGTCCTGCTTCGGGTCAAATTTCTTCATGGGCACTCTTGATACGATTGAAAGCTAAAACGTGATGACGGGCTTGATTTCCTGATAGGCTTTCATGCGCTCCATGGCCGTATTCACTTCATCAAGTTTGTAGCGCCCGGTGATCATCTTCTCGAACGGGAAGGTTTTCTGGTGCTTATCGATGAACTGCAGGGCAAGCGAATAGCTGCGCGCATCACCCGAGAAGGAGCCGATGACGTTGATGTTTTTCTTTACGATCATGGACGGCTGCATTTCCGTCGTGCCTTCGCCCAATTGGCCGACGATCAGGTACTTCGCACCCTTGCGCGCCAGTTGCAAGCCTTCGTTGAAGGCGGCGGGGACGCCGGTGAATTCCATGACAATGTCCGCGCCACGACCCTCAGTCAGGGAAAGCACACGATCCAGGCGATCGGCAGCGGTGGTCCCTTCCACCGGTATGCATTCATCGGCGCCAAACTCACGTGCCAATTCAAGACGGGCGGCAGGGGAGCCGATGACGATCACCTTGCGCGCCCCGCGCACCTTGGCGTTGGCGGTGGCGAGCAGGCCCAGGGGGCCGGCGCCCTGGACGACCACGGTTTCGTACGGTTCGATCTTGCCGATCTGCGACATGGCGTTCATGACCGAGCGCAGCGCGCAACTGGACAGGCTGGCCAGCTCGCTGGAGACGCTGTCGGGCACCTTCAGGCGGCCCGACTCGGGCAGGACATAGCCGTACTCCGAAAACCCGCCCAACAGGTAGGGCGCCTTTTCCATGGTTTCATACATGTAGGCGCGGCGATGCGAGCACAGTGTGGGCTGGCGCGCGGTGGTGCAGAAGAAGCAGCTGCCGCAGGATGTATGCGTATAGACGATACGGTCGCCGACCGCCAGGTCCTGGCCGACCGAGTCGCTGCGCACGCCTTCGCCCAGCGATACGATACGTCCCACCATCTCGTGGCCGATGATCACCGGAAGGTCGACTTTCAGGGACAGGGAGCCCTGCCACAGGTGGATGTCGGTACCGCAAATCGAGCACGCCTCCATCTTTACCAGCGCGGCGCGAGGCTCTATGTGCCGAGGTACGGGCACATCTTCGATTCTTAATTGATCCTTGAAGTTCCTCAGGACGGCGGCGCGTGCAAACTCAGGTATAGCAGACATTTATTCAACCTATTTCAAAGAAATTGATACCACGTCGTCAAGGCGGGTACGAACGTAATCATGCCCAATACAAGCAGCGAACCAAGCAGGAACCACATGACATACCCGAACATCTCGGTCAGTCGGGCTTCGTTGGTGCGCTGGGCGACATACAGATTTGCCGCCAATGGCGGAGTCAGCAGACCGATCTCGATGTTGGTGACCAGCAGGACGCCGAAATGGACCGGGTCTATGCCGTAGTTCACGGCGGCCGGCGCCAGGAGCGGGCCCATCAGCAGGGTGGCTGCATTGGTTTCCATGAACATGCCGATCAGCAGCAGTGCCGCATTGATGGCCAGTAGAAACAGAATGGGATTTCCGGTGAAGCTTGTGGCGATCTCGGTGATCGACTGGGGCACCTGCTCCAGGATCATCGCCCGGTTGAAGATGCTGGTGAAGGCGATAATGGCCAGGATCGCGGCCGAGGCCAGTGCGGCGTGCTCCAGTATTTTTTTTAGGTCCCCCGCCGATGCCTGGCGGGTGAGTACGGTAACCGCCAGCGCATAAACGCCTGCGATGGCTGCTGCTTCGGTGGCCGTGAACACGCCCGAGTAGATGCCTCCCAGAACCAGTATCGGCAGCATCAGCGCAGGCAGCGCGCGAACCAGCACAGAACCCTTGTTGACAGTCTTGTCATTTCTCTCCTGCGCCATCGAAGCAGGAAGCGTTTCCTTTCCGTCAGGCAGTACGCGCCTGGAAAGAATGGAATGAATGAATGAGAAAACAAGTATCGTCAGGATGCCCGGAACGATGGACGCAATGAAAAGATTGGTGATGGATACGCCTACGATGGCCCCATACAGGATCAGGGGAATCGAAGGCGGAATCAGTACGCCAAGCAAGCCCGACGCGGCATTGAGCGCCGCGGTGTAGCCTTTGGAATAGCCGCGCTGGCGCATTTCCACGCCCACGGTGCCGCCTATGGCGGCCACGGTGGCGACCGACGAACCCGTGATGGCCCCCATCAGGGCGCTGGCCATCACCATGATGTGGCCCATCGGCGCCCGGATGCGGGACATGAACAGGTCGCACACCGCCGTCAGCTGCTTGACCAGCCCCCCACGGTTCATGAGTTCGCCCACCAGTAAAAACAGCGGGATGGCCAACAGCGAGAAGTTCGATACCGTATCGAACGGCATGGCGGCCAGAGAGAATGGGTCGATATTCCACGCCTCGGCGTTGGCAATGACAACCAGTGCAAAGGCGACGGCAATCGGTACGCCCAGCACCAGTAAAAGCAATAGGGAAGAAACAATCATCGCGCCACCTCTACGACCCGAGCCGCAGCCCGCCTGAAGAAAACGAAGCGGGCCAGGTCCAGAACACTATGAATTGCCATCAAGACCATGCCGACGAAGAAGAAACATACCGGCACGTACAGCGGTGTGCCCATGTCCAGCAGGCGTTCGCCAGTCAGGATCGCATCTTCGAACAGGCTCCAGCCCAGCCACGCGTAGATCGCTGAAAATATCAGCATGAGAATCGCCACCACCAGGTGCGTGGCGCGTTTTACCAGCTCGGATGGAGCTTGTTCAATGAAGTCCACCGAGATGTGCATTTGCATGCGTGAACACATGGCCGATCCGACGAACGTCAGGGGCGACATTGCCACGATCGCCCATTCGGCCACATTGGGTATCGGCAGATCGAAGAATCGAATGCAGACGCCGAACGCCACTGTGGCGAGCATCACTAGAAGACTTATGGAGCATAGAAAGTTTTCTAATGAGTAGAGACGGTTTTCGAATGTGTTTGCCCAGACGGCCATGCATTTCTCCTGCGCTGTACGTTCGGCGCCGCTTACTTGCGCAGGGCTTTGACTTCCTGGCGAAGGGCAGCCACTCGTTCCTTGCCATAGACCGGCTCAAGGCTGGTCCAGACACCGTCCGCAATCTTGCGGAATTCAGCCAGCGCTTCCGGCGAGAGTGTGGTTACGGTGACCCCGGCAGCGGCGATCTTCTTCATGTAGTCGTCGTGCAGAGCACGGTTGGCGGCGATCTCTTTGGTCGCCACCTCATGAGCTGTGTCTTTGAGGATCTTCTTCTGGCTATCGCTCAGCTTCCCCCACAGCCGCTGGCTGGAGGCAATGGCCCCCATTGCATAGACATGATTGGTCTCGGTCATGAACTTCTGCGCTTCAAACAGGCGCGAGTTATACGTAATGCTGGCGCCATTGTCCTGCCCGTCCACCGTGCCCTGTTGCAGCGCCGTGAACAGTTCCGGGAATGGCATCGCAACGGCCTGGGCTCCGGCCGCGATGAAGAAGTCGCGTATGCCCGCGGAACCCGGTACGCGCAATTTCAGCCCTTGAAGGTCGGCAGGCTTCTCGACCGCATGCTTGGAGTTAGTCACCGCCCGGAACTCCAGCTCGAAGTACCCCAAGGCCTGCATACGGTGCTTGGCCAATGTTTCGCTCAAGGTTTTCTGCAGTATGCCGTTCGGGTTGTAGAAGATCTTGTCGGCCTCTTCGAAGCTGGTCGCGATGTAGGGTAGATAGTGGATGTCCAGCAGCGGGTCCAGGCCCGAGAGAGAACCCGGATTGATGAAGGCCAGGTCGAGCGAGCCTCGCGACAGGTCACGCGCCAGCGATTCGTCGCCGCCTATCTGGCTGTTTGGAAAAACGGTGATTTCGATTTCCCCGTTGCTGCGCTCCTTGACCAGCTTGGCAAAGTCCTGGCTGGCCTGGTCGACGGGACTGTTGATGGCGAATACGTGGCCCAGGCGCAGCTTCATCGTCGCGGCGCTCGACGGGGAAGTCAGTGCCATCATTACCGTGGCCGCGCCAAGCAGCGTGGAAAGCGTCGATTTTTTTAGATTGTTGAACATGGTTTTTGTCTCCTGATCAGGTTTATTTATGGTTGATTACGATTGTTTTGGCCACGGTGTACTCACGCAGGGCTTCAAACCCCTTTTCGCGGCCGTGGCCGCTACGTTTGAAACCGCCGAAGGGCAGTTCGATGCCGCCGCCCGCGCCATACCCGTTGATGTAGACCTGGCCTACGCGCAGCTTCTTGGCCAGGCGCATTTGGCGCGCGCCATTTTCGGACCACACCCCTGCAATCAGCCCGAAATCCGTGCCGTTGGCGATGCGGATGGCATCCTCCTCGTCGTCAAAAGGAATGGCGACCAGTACTGGCCCAAAGACCTCGTCCTGTGCCAGCTCATGGGTTTCGTCCACGGGGCCGAGCAGCGTTGGCTTGACATAGAATCCGCCATCCACTGCGCTGGAATCGAGCTTGCCTTCGCCGATCACACTGATGCCATCGGCTCGGGCACGCTCCAGAAAGCCCTTGACCCGCTCGCATTGCACGGCACTGATGACCGGGCCGCAGTCCAGGTCGGCGGTATGTGAGCCGACCCGCACGGCATTGATGCGCTTGGCCAGGGCGGCGACGAACTCTTCGTAGATCGAGCGCTGGATCAGCACGCGGCTGCCGGCGGAACACGTCTGGCCTGTGTTCTGGATGATGGCACCCACGATGACGGGCAGCGCCTTTTCGATGTCGGCATCGTCAAATACGATCTGGGGTGATTTCCCGCCAAGCTCGAGTACGCAGGGCACGTGATTGTCCGCGGCCGCCTTCTGGATCAAGGTTCCCACTTCCGGCGAGCCGGTGAATGAAAGGAAGTCGATTTCCTTGTGTGAAGACAGTGCCGCGCCTGCTTCTTCGCCCAGGCCGGTAACCACGTTCAACACCCCGGCGGGGATGCCCACTTCCGCGGCAAGTTCCGTCAGGCGTATGATGCTCAGGCAGGCTTCCTCGGCCGGCTTGAGTACGGTTGTATTGCCCGCGGCCAATGCGGCGGCAATTGTGCGGCCAAACATCTGCGCGGGATAGTTCCAGGGAATGATATGGCCGGCAACGCCCCGAGGCTCGCGGATGATAAGGACCTGATAGCCTTCCAGGAACGGAATGGTGTCGCCGTGTAGTTTGTCGGCCGCGCCTCCGTAGTATTCGAAGTACCTCGCTGTCGCGGCGACGTCGCTGCGGGCCAGCTTCATGGCCTTGCCGGTATCCCGCGCTTCCAGTTGGGCCAGCTCCTCGGCATGTTCCGCAATTTTCAGTCCGAGCCTGGACAGCAGCCGGCCGCGCTCCACCGCCGGTGTCGCGCCCCAGATTCCTTCGAATGCCTGGCGAGCCGCGGCCACTGCCGTGTCGATGTCCTCTTGAACGCCGCGGGATATCTTGCCTATCGATTCGCCGTTGCTGGGCGATACCACGTCTATTGTGTCCCGGCTGTGGGACTCCGTCCATTTGCCGTTGATGAAAATAGTTTTGGTGCTTTCGGGCATGTCGATCTACCTCAGTATGTGTGGGCTACACGTTTGATGCGAACGAGTGTATAGATCGACACTCGGGTGCATCAAATACTGTTTATTGATAGATGATTAGGCGAAAGCTATGTTGGGATAAACCCTAGTGGCATTTGCGCCCGCGACAGCGGCGCCAGGCCTGATGCAGCCGCCTTGAAGCGGCCCCTGATTCGATCACCACTGCCCAAAAAACACCCCCGCCTTCTTATAGGCGTTGGTTCCCTTCTCGACGGCTTCGTGGCTTACGGTGGTGCGCCGCTTCAGGCCCGCAAACCAGGCCAGCAGCCGCTCGCGGCATTCGGTCCGAACCTGGGCATAGGCGGGATCCCGGCCCAGGTCGTGGAATTGATCTGGATCTGCATGCAAATCGTAAAGTTGCTCGGGCTCATCCATCCAGTACACATAGCGCCATCGGTCAGTACGAACGGACCAGGCGCGCGCGTTTTGCGGCGTCTTGTCGACCAGCAGCCGCGAGAGCCGATAGCTGTAGTCCAGCTCGGAAAAGACGCAATCCCGCCATTCGACTTGCTGTCCGTGCAGAATGGGCAGCAGGCTGCGACCCTCCAGGCGGTGCATGGGTAAAGGAAGCCCCAGCCATTCCAGGATGGTGGGCAGCACATCCACGGACTCCACCATTCTCGATTCAACCGTGCCGCGCGTCGCATCCGCCGCTGCGGAAGGATCGAACACGATCATCGGCACGCGCTGCACGGTGTCGTAGAACAGCTCCTTCTCGCCCAGCCAATGATCCCCCAGGAAATCCCCATGATCGGCCGTAAAGACGATCAAGGTATTGTCCATGAGCCCCGCGCGTTCCATGTAATCGAAGAGCCGGCCCAGGTGATCATCCAGCTGCGTGATCAGGCCCTGGTAGGCGGGCCGCACCGTGCGTATGCATTCGTCCATGGAAAAACTGATGCTTTCCTCATGCTGGCGATAGGCCGCCAGTACAGGATGGGCATTGTGCCGTTCGGCGTCCTTGCGCACCACGGGCAGGCATTGGTCCGGGCTGTACATCGCATGGTAGGGATCGGGCGCGATATAGGGCCAATGGGGTTTTACGTAGCTCAGGTGCATGACCCAGGGCTGATCGCCCTGCTGCCGCATGAAACGCAGCGCCTGGTCGGTCATGTAGGCGGTCTCCGAGTGCTCTTCCCGCACCAGGGACGGATACTGCGCATTGCGCATGTGCCAGCCGCTGGCGGGCTTGCCGTCGGGGCCTTTCGCGGAAATGACGAAGTCCGTCCAGGGGTCGTCCGATACATAGCCGTGGCGGCGCAGGTAGGCCGGATATCCGCTTTCTTCGCCCGGCTCGTGGTGGCCGTCGTAGCGGTCGATTTCCTCGAAGCCGCCCGTGCTCAGCAGGCGGCCCAGCTCGCTGCCGCCGTCCAGCGCCAGGCGTTCCAGGCCGGCATGGTCCACCATGACATGGGTCTTGCCCGCCAGCACCAGCTTGCGGCCGCTGGCGCGCAGGTATTCGCCCAGTGTGATTTCGCCTACGGACAAGGGCACCCGGTTCCAGGTCGCCCCGTGCGTGGAAGGGTAGCGTCCGGTGTAGTAGCTCATGCGCGATGGCCCGCACACGCCCGAGTTCACAAAGGCGCGATCAAACCGTACCCCCCGTCTGGCCAGCGCGTCGATATTCGGCGTGCGGATGAATGGATGGCCATAGCACGCCAGATGGTCGGCGCGCAGCTGGTCCGCCATAATGAAAAGAACATTCCTGGGCTGGTTCATCGGTGTTGCCTGCTGTGCATCTATTTGGTGACGACGAAGCCCGATGCCTTGACGACGGGCGCCCACTGCGCGCGGAACGCCTCGACCAGCTTGCCGGTTTCCTGCGCATTGGCGGATACCGGGATCAGATCGTTCTCTTGCAGGGTCTTGCGCACCGAAGCGTCTGCCGTTACCGACTTGACGGCTTCGCCCAGCATGTCCGCCTTGTCCTTAGGCATGGCGGACGAGGCGAAGAAGGTGTTCCAGCCCGAGGCCTGCAGGTCGACGCCGGTCTGCTTGAACGTCGGCACGTCCGGCAAGGCGGCTTCACGCTCCTGGCCCGATGTGGCCAGGATGCGGATGCGCTTGCCCTGGTGCTGGCGGGTCAGGACATCGAGCGTGTCGATGGCCACCGGGACGGCGCCGCCGATCAGGTCGGTGATGACGGGCGCGGAGCCGCGATAGCCGATAATCTGGCCTTCGGCGCCGATCTGCTTGGAGAGCATCAGGCCGAAGAAGTGCGGAAGGCTGCCTGTTGCGGGCACGCCGATGTTGAACTTGTCCGGATTGGACTTGGCCCATTCGATCAAGCCCTGCATGTCCTTGATCGGGCTATCGGCCGAGACGGCGACGCCAAAGCCGTACTCCGTCACCATGGAGACGGGCTGGAAGTCTTTCACGGCATCGTAGGCCAGGCTTTCGAATACCAGCGGCGCCACCACCATGACCGCCGGGTTGCCAAGCAGCAGCATGTTTTCATTTGGCCCGGCATTCTTGACATGCTGCGCGGCGATGCGGCCGCCCGCGCCCGTCTTGTTCTCGACGACGACCGGCACGCCCAGTTCGGCCTGCAAGCGGGTGGCCACGATGCGCGCGGCGCGGTCGGTGGCCCCGCCGGGCGCATAGCCCACGACTATGGTCAGGGGAGAGCTCAATTTAGCGGTATTGTCCTGCGCGGCGCCGGCGGTGCTGGCGGCGAAAAGAATGCAGGACAGCAGGGCGGCCCGAAGGGTGTTCTTGATCATGGCTGGTCTCCTCGAACTTGATTTGTCTTAATATTGGATGGCAGCTTACCAAGCTGTGTATTAATTGTTCTAATCAAGTATCCGACAGTCGGGGAAGTCTCTATCCATGGACACCAAAACCACTGGCTCCGGGCGGAAGCCGGCCTTGGCAGCCAAGGCGGCGGATCGTCTGCCCACGCTGGGCGATATGATGATGTTCAGGCTGTACCGCGCATGGTCGGCGGGCAATCCCATATTCACGCGCTTATGCGAGGGCCGCTTCAATATCACCCGCCGCGAATGGCGGCTGCTGGCGATTGCGGTCCAGCACGACAGCCTGACCTCCACCCAGTTGGCCCATGCGGCTGCCCTGGATGCTCCGCGCACGTCGCGTGCGGTGGGATCGCTTTGCGGCAAGGGCCTGCTGGAGCGCAGCCGCGATCCCGGCGACGCCCGGACGGTGCATGTGTCGGTAACGCAACAAGGCCTGCAGTTGTACCGGAAAATCATGCCGGTGGTGGCATCGTTGAATGACGTGATCTTCCAGGATCTGGATGCGGACGAACTGCGGGCGCTGGGGTCCATGCTGGATCGCATCGTGCACCGGGCCGGCCGGATGCTGGAAGACGACTTGGTCAAGGAAAGGCCGCATAGAAGCCGGCCCGGGCAAGCGGTGCTGACCAAAGGGCCGGCCGGCCATTCAGGCGGGTGATGGCCATGCCGTGGCCAAGGCCTGCTTCAGTTCAGCGCTTCCTTGGCGGCTTCTTCTGGGGTCAAGCCGTTATAAAACAGGTCGGTAAACCACTCGGCTTCTTCTTCGATGTACTCCTGCGCCTGGTGCGGTGTCGCACCGGCGGCCACCAGCAAGCCCTCGACTTCTATACACCATTCAATCAGCGCGACTTCGTCCGGGTCGGCAGCGCCTTTCTTCTTTCCCATGTTTCTTCCTTTGGTCGAGCTTGTGCCAATTCGGCATGCCTTGCTTGTTTTCAAGCGCGGCACCGCATACGCGCGAATAATACCCAATATACGGGCTAGCCGCCCGCTCGCTTGACGACCCAGCGCGGCGTCAATTTCGGGATCAAGGCATCGCGATGATCGCCTTGAATTTCGATAACGCCTTCTTTGACCGTGCCGCCCGAACCGCATGCCGCTTTAAGCCGCTTTGCCAGTTCGGCCAATGCGGCGGCATCCAGCGGAACGCCCTTGATCACCGTCACGCCCTTGCCTCGCCGCCCCTTGGTTTCAAGCGATACGCGCACGATGCCGTCAGAGGATGAAACATTCCTGGCGGCTTGGCAGACGCAGCCCGCCATTGGGTGGCGGCATGCGGGGCACATGCGGCCTGATTCCGTCGAGTAGACCAGAGCACTGCCGCCGAGTCGATTTCCTTGTTTTGACATCGTATGCAGCCTTTTGGGGGCGATGATGAATAAACAGCAAGTGTATGCCAGGCGCCTGGGGCTGTTCAGTCGGCATCGGTCAGGACCTGTGCATTCTCGTCCCAGTCGCGCTCTCGCGAAAAACGCCCGAGGGCCTGCTTGACGTCCATTCCAAACGGCGTCAGCGTGTCGGCGAACGAGGCCGCGTTCCGCTCAAGGGTTTCGTCGTCGGGCAACCGGCCCTTGGCGGCGATGATCACGCGGTTTCCGGAGCGCAGATTGAAGAAGTCGCCGAAGACGGCGGCGTAAGTGGTCGATTCCTGATCGTACATGCGGCTGTTGGTGAAGGTATTGGCCACCAGTATGCCGTCGGGCGAGAGGATGGCGCGCACATGCTGAAGGAATTCGCGGGTGAGCAGGTGGGCCGGAATGTAGTCGACGTCGAAAGCGTCCAGCATCACCATGTCGTATTGCCGGCCTTCGCCGTGCGCGCGCTCGACAAAGGCGCGGCCATCATCCACAAACAACCGCTGCCGCGGGCCCTGCCTGTATCCGAAGTAGCGCTCGGCCACGCGGACAACGCTGGGGTCGATTTCGACGGTGTCGATGACGGCGTCGGGCAGGATCTTCTCCAGGGCCATCGGTATGGTGGCCCCGCCCAGGCCGACGATCAGGACGTTTCTGGGCTCGGGCTTCAGAAACAGCGCACTCGTCATCATGCGGGTGTAGGCAAACACCATTTTGTCAGGCTCATCCAGATCGAAGCAGGTCTGCCGTCCGTTGCCCTGGATTTCGGTGAAATTCAGGCACCGTTCGCCGTATTCCTCTATGACCAGCACCGGTGCGAACCGGGAGGGCTCGGTATGGATAAGGCGGGGGCCTGACGCCATACTCAGGGAATAGGTGGCCAGCACGGCCGCGCATGCCGCAAGGGCGCAGCCCAGCACGGCGGCGTAGCGGGAGCGGCGGCTGCCTGGCCTGTTGGAGTTGGACGGCTTCATCTGCTCCTCCGTATCAAGCTTCTAAAGCTGCGACCTGACCATGTCCGCAAACACCTTCGCCAGCCGGGAAGGAGCCCGCTGCGGCGGGTAGGCCAGGTACATATCGACAGGAATGCGCGGAAAGAAGGGAAGTATGGCCAGCTTCTCGGCGAAAACATCGGCCACGTATTCATTGACGACGCCCACGCCATCGGTGCGCGTCGTCATCGAGCAGATGGTCGATGAATAGGTGGTCTCGATCTTGCCGGACGGCGCCACCTGATGCCTGGACATCAGTTCGTCCAGCGAAACGGCCAGCTCATCGTTGGCATTCAGCGACAACAACAGCATACCCTGCAAGTCGCGCACATGGATTCTTTTTTTGCCCGCCAGCGCGTGGCCGGGGCGGACGACGCATACGGCATCGCTTTGATGGATTCTTTCCTCGTCAAACGACGTGGCGCCGAAGGCGGCCGTGCTCAGCACCAGGTCGAACAAGCCATGCTGCAGGCCGTCGCGCAGGTAGTGGCTGCCCAGCGTTTGTATATTGACCTGTACGTCCGGATAGGCCAGGGAGAATTCGCTGATCGCCGCGGGCACCACGCCCAGGCCCAGCGACGGTGTGCAGGCGATGCGCAGCATGCCGCTGCCCGAGCGGCGCATGGCCTCGACGCGCGCTTCGATGCCTTCCAGGCCCAGGAAGTGGCGCTGTATGGTGTCGAACAACTCGTTGGCCTCGGCCGTGGGCCTCAGTCGGCCGTGCTGCATGTCGAACAGCGCGATGCCGGTGGCCGACTGGATCTGGCCGATCAGCCGGCTGACCGAGGGTTGCGTGGTATGCAGCATGCGCGCGGCACCGGTGGTCGTGCCCGTCAGCATGACGGCGCGGAAGGCTTCGATCTGGCGGAAGTTTAGGGGACGGCTCATGGGGGGGCTGGGTGGTGGCGGCAAGCCGGCCGCTGAAAAAAGCGACAATGGCGAGGAAAAGATAATGCTATATCAATTTTGCATAGGTGGTGGCCAAAATAGCATTTTCCCGAATTGGATGCCTTCTTTACACTTTTGTTGAATCCGGCGGCATGTTGGCCTGATGACGCAGCTTCTTTCCTTGAATAATCATAAAAGGCAATCCGATGAAATTATTCTCGACATGGGCCAAAGCGGCCAGCCAGGCAGTTCTTGCAGCTTCCATTTGCGCGGTGGCGCCGGTCTCCAACGCACAGGAAGACTATCCCTCCAAGCCGATCCGCATCGTGGTTCCCTTCTCGCCCGGGGGCAGCTCCGACATCCAGGGCCGTCTTATCGCCGATTATCTGGGCAAGCTCTACGGCAAATCCGTTGTCGTGGAAAACAGGCCTGGCGCCGGCGGCCACATAGGCGGCCGACTGGTGTCGGATTCCGGCGCCGACGGCTACACTTTGCTGCTGGGGTCGATCGGCCTGCACGCAACCTACGGCGTGTATCCCGCCCTGAACTACAAGCCCGGCGAAGACCTGAAGCCCATTACCATCGTGGCGCAGATGCCCCATGTGGTGGTGGCCACGCCCAGCCTGCCCGCCAATACGCTGGCCGAGCTGACCGCGCTGGCCAAGGCCAAGCCCGACTCGATTTATTTCGGCTCCGCGGGCGTCGGATCTTCGGTGCACATGATAGGCGAGCTCTACAAGATGGAATCGGGCGCGCCCATCACGCACATTCCCTACAAGGGCAGTTCGGCGGCCTTGAACGATCTTATGGGCGAGCAGATCCATCTGTTGTTCGAGAACATCCCGACGGTGATCTCGTATGTGCAAACGGGCAAGCTCAAGGCGCTGGCCATCACCGGCGACAAGCGCGCCCCCCAGCTTCCCGATGTTCCCACGGCCAAGGAGGCCGGATTGCCCGGCCTGGAAGTCATGTCCTTCACCACCCTTGTGGCCAGCAAGGACGTGCCCGACGCGTTGGTCGAGAAAATCAACAAAGACCTGCAGAAGGTCTATGCCAATCCGGAGTTCCGCAAGGGACTGGAGAACCTGGGCATGACCCCCGTTGGCAATTCGCCGTCCGAAGCCCGGGCCTATATCAATAAAGAGAAGGCCCGTTGGGACAAAGTCATCAACACCGCCAAGATTACCGTGGGTTCGTAAAGAGTATGACCGCAGCAACTTATCCATCTTGCCGCCGGTTCGGCGGCAAGGACAAGCATCACTTTTTTGGCTATTACAACAAGTCGACCTGGGACCGGGCCAACCGCCGGGTGCTGGCCCTTCAGGTTCCCGTGATGGACGCGCGCCTGACGCCGGAGCTCGAGGCCGAGGTCGGCTATTTCGATACGGCGCAGGGCGATGCCTTCCATGTCGTGGACAGGACCCGCGCCTGGAACTGGCAGATGGGCGCGCAGCTGCAATGGCTCGACGGCATCTCGGATTCCAGGATCATCTACAACGTGCGCAGCGACGACCCGGCCGCCGTCTATGCGGGATTCGGCAGCCGCATCCGCGACATCCACTCGGGCCAGATCCGCGAACTGCCCCTGCCGGTCTATGTGGTGGCGCCCAATGGCAAGTATGCGCTAAGCGTCGATTACCGTCGCCTCTATATTACCCACGAGACGATAGGCTATAGCGAACACGGCGGCCCGTTCAAGGTCGACCTGTGCCCCGCCGACGACGGCATCCGCATCATGGACCTGGACACGGGCGCGCACCGCATGCTGGTCAGCTACGATGCGCTCAAGCAGTTTCACCATCGGGCGTCGATGGACAAGGCGATTCATTGGGTCAGCCATATCGAGATCAATCCGGCGTCTTCGCGCATTCTTTTCCTGCACCGCTGGACCGAGCGGGTCGAAGATGAAACCTGCTTCCTGCACCGCCTGATCACCATCAATCCGGACGGCTCCGGCATGCGCTTGCTGGAATGCTCCGATCATCCGCTGCCGCAGCTGGCCGACGATTTCGATCCGGATTCGGTGGGCACCTTCGATTATGAGAAGTCGGAATACCAGATATCCCACCCGCTGTGGTGCGACGATGAACGCATCATCGTGTGGGGGCCGCACGCGGGCTCCATACACTACCATCTGTACGAAGATCGCGAGGGCGGGGCGGTACAGGTGGTAGGCGACGGGATACTGACCGAGAACGGGCACATGAGCTTTTCTCCCACCGACAAGCGCTGGCTGCTCAGCGACACTTATCCGGATTCGGCCACGCACGAGCGGATACTGTTCCTGTTCAATGTGGCGGACAAGCGCAAGATCGATCTGGGCAGCTTCTATGCCGATCCGGGCTTGAAGAAGGAAAACCGCTGCGACCTGCATCCCCGCTGGAACCGCGACGGAAGCCGTGTATGCATCGATTCGGTGCATGAGAACGAGCGGCAGATGTACGAGATCGACGTATCGGCGATTGTCGCCGGCTGATCCGCGGGAAGGCTCAGTTGCTGGAGGTGGGCGGGCGAGGGCTAGCCTTGCCGGGCGCTCAGCCGGTAAACCACCGTGTCCAGCCGGGTCAGCCCGCGCGCGGCGAACTTGGGTTCCTTGTCCAGGATGCCGCGCCTGTCGATGATTTCAGCATTCGAGTGTGCCGCATACAAGGACTGGACTTCGGCGTCGCCAAGCGAAAACGGCGGGCCGTCCATTTCTTCCTGCGGGTAGTCCAGCGTCAGCAGCAGGCCGCGGTACCGGCGGGAGAGTTGCCCGTACACATGGTCGACATAGCGGGCGCGCATGGGTTCCGGCAGGGCAACCAGGGCGGCGCGGTCGTAGGCAGCCGAACAGGCGGCCAGGGTGCCCGCGTCCAGTGCGAAGATATCGCCGCAGATGATTTCGATGTTTCCGGCGATATAGTGCGTTACGGCGCCGGATGCATGCGTGTCCGGCCGCAATCCGTTCTCGGAAAAGAACTGCTCCACCGCCAGGGGCGAGAGTTCCACGCCCAATACGGAATGGCCTTGTTCGGCCAGCCAGATCATATCCAGTGTTTTGCCGCACAAAGGCACCAATACCCGGCTGTCCGGCGGCAGCTCCAGGGCAGGCCAGTATTTTTGCAGCAAGGGAGTGATGCGGCTTTGATGGAAGTGGGTCTGGCCCTCGCGCCAGCGCTCCAGCCAGAAATCGGCTTTCATCTATGTGTATGGTCGGCTGGGATGCGGGAACGCATCAGTCGAAGCCCCGGCGCTTGGCGTTGATGGCGCGTTCGAGCGAGCTGATGTAGTTCTGCACCTGGATTTCGGTGGAGTTGTGTAGGTCGACGAATTTGCAGCCCACGTGGCGGCTTTCCTGTTCGAAAGGCAGGGCTTCGTTCATGAAGCGCATGACCTGCAGCTTGACGGACAGCGTGCCGGTGCCGGGCAGGTCGAGCTGGCATGAGGTATACAGGGTGCCGGCGGACGAACCCAGTTGCTGCTGGTTGTCGACCAGAGAGACGCCGCCGGTGCTGATGTCTTTGACTTGCAGCGAGATGGCGCCGGCGCCGCCGGGCAGGATAATGCGGCAGGTGGCCGGATCGGTGACGGGGACATCCAGGCGATAGGACTCGCGGCGCTGTATGCGCGTCACGGATTTGGGCAGGCTCAGTCGCAGCGCCGGGCGCTTGTCGTGTTCGCAAGGCTCGACTTCCTGCGACGAAAACAGGATGCGCGCGGATTCGAGCGTGATCTCGTAGGAAACGTCTTCGTTTTCGTGGAAGTGCTTGAATTCGCTTTCGGAGGAATCGTCCAGGATGATGGCATTGTTTTCAAGGTCGACGTCCAGAATGGTTGCCGAGACGGCGACCGCGCGTTGCTGGACATATATTTTCATCAGCGATTTTTTTTCTTCGACGGAACGCAAAAGCTTGGCGATTTCAAGCCGGGAGGCAACGACTTGGGCATCGTCTTCGGTTCTGGGGATTGCGTAGGTGGCGATGGACATGGACCGTGTGCACTCAGATAAGCGATGAACAGTTGGGTGAAGTGACGCTTGTTCCAAGTCTACCCCGTTTATTGTGCTTTTTCTATGACAATTACCCCTACTTGACGGCCTGTGGAAACTCTTTTTTTCGAAGGGCGCATCGGGCCGCTGCGAGGTCCCAGGCAGCGCATCCGACCGTCTTGAAAACAATGGGTTTTCCGGGCGGAACGCCCTGGCTCAATGCCGCGGAAAGGGATTCGACCCGGCTCCAATCGATGCCGGCCTGGATGAGATCGCCGGCCTCGTGGCGCGCGCCGGCCGGGTCGTCCACATACACCAGGCTGGCGCGCAGGGTATCGGGGCCGATTTCGGCCAGTTCGGGCTTGAATGCGCCGACGCCGATCAGCAGCCGCCCGGCACGGGCCGGCTCCGTATAAACCGGAATGGAGCTTGTGGTCAGTGTGATCACCACATCGGCCTCGGCGGGAACGGATCCGGCGGCTTCGAGCGCCAGGTCCAGATCCCGATGCGTTTTCACGAAGGCCCGGGCGCCGGCCGGGTCGCGGCCCACGACCACGGTGCGCACGCCGGGATGCAGCGCGGCCAGGGCCTGGGCATGGCCGGCCGATTGCGTGCCGCAGCCTATCAGCGCAACGCACCGGGGCGCAGCGGCCATGAAGCTGCGTATGCCCAGCATGGATACGGCGGCGGTGCGCCGCGCCGTCACGGTGGGGCCGTCCAGCACGGCAAGCGCCTGACCCGTGCGGCCGTCGTAGACGGACACCACGCCGTTGATGGTGGGCAGGCCCAGCGACTTGTTGCCGGGCGCCACGTTGACCAGCTTGTGTATGCCGATGTCCTGCGCCGTGGCGGGCATGGACAGCATCACCCCGCCTTGCGGAAACGGAACCACCTGCCGCTCGGGCGCGTGGATGCGGCCCGCCGCGTAATCGTCCGCCGCCACGGCCAGGGCGTCGACCATATCGTGAAAGTCGAGCAGCCCGGCGGTTTGCGCGGCATCGAAGACGGCCGGCGGCCGGACGGCATTGATGGCTGGCTGGATCATGGGCGGTCCTACTCCACCGCCTTGACCATGTCCTCGATGACTTTCTTGGCGTCGCCGAAGACCATCATGGTTTTGTCCATATAGAACAATTCATTGTCCAGGCCGGCGTAGCCCGCCGCCATCGAGCGCTTGTTGACGATGACGGTGCGCGCCTTGTAGGCCTCGAGGATGGGCATGCCCGCAATGGGCGACTGCGGGTCGTTCTTGGCGGCCGGGTTGACCACGTCGTTGGCGCCCAGCACCAGCACCACGTCGGTTTGCGCGAATTCGCTGTTGATGTCGTCCATCTCGAAAACCTGGTCGTAGGGCACTTCGGCCTCGGCCAGCAGGACGTTCATATGGCCGGGCATGCGGCCCGCCACCGGGTGGATGGCGTATTTGACGGTGACGCCCTTCTCGGTGAGCTTTTCGGCCAGCTCTTTAAGGGCGTGCTGAGCGCGCGCGACGGCCAGTCCGTAGCCGGGCACGATGGTGACCGATTCCGCATTGCCCATGAGGAAGGCGGCGTCGTCGGGACTGCCCGACTTGACGTTGCGCTGCACCTGGCCGCCGGCCGCCGCCGCGCCCGGCTCGGCGCCGAAGCCGCCCAGAATCACGTTGAAGAAAGACCGGTTCATGGCCTTGCACATGATGTAGGACAGGATGGCGCCGGACGAACCCACCAGCGAGCCCGCGATGATGAGCATGGGGTTGTTCAGCGAAAACCCGATGCCCGCCGCCGCCCAGCCCGAATAGCTGTTGAGCATGGACACCACCACCGGCATGTCGGCGCCGCCGATGGGAATGATGATGAGCACCCCCAGCACGAAGGCCAGGATGGTCATGACGATGAAGGGCAGCCAGGCCTGCGTGGCCATGAACCACAGGCCGCAGCCCAGCATGGCCAGGGCCAGCACCAGGTTGACCATGTGCTGGCCGGAAAACACCACGGGGGCGCCCTGGAACAGCCGGAACTTGTATTTGCCCGAAAGCTTGCCGAAGGCGATGACCGAACCGGAGAAGGTGATGGCGCCCACGAAGGTGCCGATGAAGAGCTCCAGGCGGTTGCCCACGGGAATGGGGGCTCCGGCCGCGGCGATGTTGAACGCATGGGGCTCGGCGACGACCGCCACGGCGATGGCGACAGCGGCCAGGCCGATCATGCTGTGCATGAAGGCGACCAGCTCGGGCATCTTGGTCATCTCGACGCGCTTGGCCATCAGCGTGCCCACGCTTCCGCCCACCAGCAGGCCCAGCAACACCCAGCCCAGGCCGATGCCGGCCGCGCCGTCGGCGGCCAGGCTGACGATGAGCGCGGCGGTGGTCAGCACGGCGATCGCCATGCCGACCATGCCGAACGCATTGCCGCGCCGCGAGGTGGTGGGATGCGACAGGCCCTTGAGTGCCTGGATGAAGCACACCGACGCAACAAGATAGAACAGCGTAACCAGATCGGTGGATATCATGCCTTGCCTCCCGGGCTTGGTTTTTTATCTTTTTTCTTGAACATTTCCAGCATGCGCCGGGTAACCAGGAAGCCGCCGAAGACATTGACGGCGGCCAGCGCCACGGCGAACACGCCCATGTAGCGCGCCAGGCTGCTTTCGGTCAGTGCGGCGGCCAGCATGGCGCCCACGATGACAATGGCCGAGATGGCGTTGGTGACCGCCATGAGCGGCGTATGCAGCGCGGGAGTCACGTTCCACACCACATGGAAACCGACGTAGACCGCCAGCACGAAAATAATGAAGTTGATCAGGGTAGGGCTGACTGCTTCCATCAGGCGCTCCTTAGGACCTTGCCGTCCTTGCACATCAGGCAGGCGGTAATGATTTCGTCTTCATCCTGTATGGCCAACCGGCCCTCGGGGCCCGTGACCAGTTTCATGAAGTCCAGGACATTGCGGGCGTAGAGCGCCGAGGCGTCATGCGGCACCAGCGCGGCGAGATTGCTGTAGCCGATCAGCGCGACCCCGTGTTTTTCCACGACCTTGTCCTTTTCGGACAGCGGGCAATTGCCGCCGCGCTCGACCGCCAGGTCGACGATGACGGATCCCGGTTTCATGCCCTGGACGGTTTCCGCGCTGATCAGCTCGGGCGCCGGGCGTCCGGGGATCAGCGCCGTGCTGATGACGATGTCGGCCTGCTTGCAGCGCTCGGCCACCAGGGCCGCCTGGCGCGCCATCCACGCGGCCGGCATGGGCCGCGCATAGCCACCCACGCCTTGGGCGACCTCGCGCTCTTCATCGGTTTCGAAGGGAACGTCGATGAACTTGGCGCCCAATGATTCGATCTGCTCTTTGGCGGCGGGACGGACGTCGGACGCCTCGACCACGGCGCCCAGGCGCTTGGCCGTGGCGATGGCCTGCAAGCCGGCGACGCCGGCGCCCAGCACCACGACGCGCGCGGCCTTGAGCGTGCCGGCCGCCGTCATCATCATGGGGAAGAGGCGACCGTACTGATTGGCCGCCAGCAGCACCGCCTTGTAGCCGGCCAGGTTGGCCTGGGAAGACAGCACGTCCAGGCTTTGCGCGCGCGTGATGCGCGGGGCGGCTTCCAGGGCGAAGGCGGTCAGGCCGGCCTGGGCCAGTTCGGCCAGGCCGGCGGCGTTGAAGGGATCGAGCATGCCGATGAGGACGGCTCCGGACTTCATGCGCGAGCGCTCTTGCGCATTGGGCGAACGTACCTTCAGGACGATGTCGGCGGCCAGCGCCTGCGCGTCGTTGGCCAGCTGGGCGCCCGCCTGGGCATAGGCGTCGTCGGGAAAATGGGCTCGCCCGCCGGCATCGTTCTGGACAATGACCGTATGCCCGGCCGCCACGTACTTCTTGACGGTCTCGGGCGTTGCGGCCACCCGCGTCTCGCCCTCCGCGCTTTCACGGGGAATTCCTATGATCATGTAGCTCCTCCACCACCGGGGTTATTTTTTGCTGGGGATTACTATACCCGAAGTCATCACAGTTATTTGCAATCCATGCGCCTGAAATCCTTTAGACTGGAAGCGCTGTCCGGTTTTACGAGGTGATACATGGGACTTTTGGATTCGATAGTTTCTGCCATGGGTGCGCAGAATCCGCAGGCTGCCGAACAGGCGGCGCTGCTTCCCGCTCTGGTCGAGCAGGTCAAGGCGTATCCGGGCGGCCTGCCCGGGCTGGTGGAGCGGTTTCAGCAGGGCGGCCTGGGCGAAGTCATCGCATCGTGGATAAGCACACAACAGAACCTGCCCGTTACGCCGGAACAGTTGCGCCCGGTCCTTGGCGAAGACCTTGTCGGCAGGCTGGCCCAAGGCTCGGGCCTGGACGCCGACTCGGTGCTGAACAACCTGAGCATCATGCTGCCCAGCCTGGTCGACCAACTGACGCCCGGCGGCCAGGCCGAGCAGGGTGCCGGCGCTTCGATGCTGGGTTCGCTGGCCGGCATGCTGGGCAAGCGCTAGGGCGCGTTCTCAGGCGGCGCGGCCCGTTTCCAGGAAGAGGCGCCGCCCGTCGAAGGCATCAGGCCTGGCTGGCGTCCAGGGCCTGGGCCAGGTCGGCCAGGATGTCGTCGATGTGTTCCAGCCCTATCGAGAGCCTGACCATGTCTTCGCCGACGCCGGCCGAAGCAAGCTCTTCGGGGCTCAATTGGCGGTGCGTTGTCGAGGCGGGATGGCAGGCCAGCGACTTGGCGTCGCCGATATTCACCAGCCGCAGGATGAGCCCGAGCGCGTCGATGAACTTTGCGCCCGCGGCGCTGCCGCCCTTGATGCCGAAAGACAGGATGCTGGCCGGCTTGCCGCCCAGGTATTTTTTGGCAAGCGCATGTTCAGGGTGATCCGGCAAGCCGGCGTACTGCACCCATGACACGTGCGCGTGCTGCTTCAGGTACTGGGCGACCTTCAGGGCGTTCTCGGTGTGGCGTTCCATGCGCAGGGGCAGGGTTTCGATGCCTTGCAGCACCAGGAAGGCATTGAAGGGCGACAGGGCCGCCCCGGTGTTGCGCAACGGCACGACGCGGCAGCGTCCGATGAAGGCGGCGGGACCGAATGCCTCGGTATAGACCACGCCGTGATACGACGGATCCGGTTCGTTGAGCATGGGGAAGCGCTGCTTGTGCTCGGCCCACGGGAACTTGCCGGAATCGACGATGGCGCCGGCGATGGTCGTGCCATGTCCGCCCATGTATTTAGTCAATGCGTGAACGATGATGTCGGCGCCGTGCTCGAAAGGCCGGCATAGCGCGGGCGAAGCCACTGTATTATCTACAATGAGCGGTACGCCATGGCGGTGGGCGGCATCCGCGATCGCCTGGATGTCCACCACGTTGCCCGCCGGGTTGCCTATGGTTTCGCAGAATACGGCTTTGGTGTTTTCGTCGATCAGTGCTTCCAGGGCGGCCACGTCGTCGTGCGGGGCGAACTTTACCGTGATGCCCTGGCGTGGGAAAGTATGTGCGAAAAGGTTGTAGGTGCCGCCGTACAGCTTGGCGACCGACACGATGTTGTCGCCGGCCTGCGCGATGGCCTGGATGGCGTACGTTACGGCGGCCATGCCCGACGCGACGGCCAGGGCCGCGATGCCGCCCTCCAGGGCGGCGACGCGTTCTTCGAGCACGGCATTGGTCGGGTTCATGATGCGGGTATAAATATTGCCGGGCACCTTCAGGTCGAACAGGTCCGCGCCATGCTGGGTGCTGTCGAACGCATAGGACGTGGTCTGGTAGATGGGCACCGCCACGGATTTGGTGGTGGGGTCGGGCTGGTAGCCCGCATGGATGGCCAATGTCTCGAATTTCATATGTGTCGCCGTGTAAGTTGTTTTAAGGGGTGGGAATAGGAAAGGCGTCGATCGGGGCGGGCAGATTCGCCGCCGTCGGGCATTTGCCCGATTTCATCTGTGGGCATAGTAATAAAATGTCGACACGTATGCCACCCTTTACGTTTTGTAAGCCCGGTGCGTCCGGCAGCCCGGCTTGCCTGAACATCATGAGCGACTTGGGTTAGCATTCTACGTATCGCCGTGAGCCGCACGGGGGCTCTTCCGTGGTTTTTGAGGCCGTAAATGAAAGTTTGGTTGAAACGGGTACTGATCAGTCTCGTGGTCGTGGTTATTGTTGCGCTGGTGGGCATCGCCATTTTTCTCCTGACGTTCGATCCGAACGCGTATAAAAGCAAGCTCGAGGAAATTGTCTACAACCGCTACCAGCGCACCCTGGCCATCAATGGCGATATTCAGCTATCGCTCTTTCCACGCATAGGCTTGTCCGTCCAGGATGTCTCGCTATCGAACAGGAATAGCACGGAGGCGTTCGCGTCCATAGACAGCGCCCGTTTCGCGGTCGCGATCTGGCCCTTGATGTTCAATCGCCTGGTTGTGGACCATGTTGCGGTAACGGGGTTCAAGGCCTGGATAACGCGCGACGGCGATGGCAACTACAATTTTCACGATCTGATGCAGCGCTCCGCGGTGCTGGGATCGATGGGGCCCGTGCTTGCCGTGCCTACGCTGCCCATGGCCGAGGCGCATGCGGAAGGCCAGTCCGCCCTGGCCGCGCCGGCGGCCTATAGCGTAGGCGCCGCCGCGGGCGCCGATTTCCAGATAGATATAGCGGGCCTGGACTTGAAGAACGGGGAAATCCACCTGTACGACCAAGTCACGGGCGCGGTCGGGCGCGTTGTGAAGCTTGACGTCAACACCGGACGCATGACATTCAACCAGGCGTTCGACGTCGCCTTGAAGGGCAAGCTCATCGGTGAATTTCCGGCGGCCGATGCCAACGTCGATGGCCAGGCGCTCATCAAATTCAATCCCGAACAGCAGACCTATTCCGCCCAGAAGCTGAATCTCGTGGTGGCCGGCAAGCTGGGTCCCTTGCAGGCCAAGGCGGTCACCTTGCGGGGCAACCTGGCCTATAGCGCCTATTCTGAAATGTTCAGCGCCAGCGGCGTCGAGCTCGTGATGCAGGGCGACGTCGACGGGCCCAATCCCATCAAGGGCCTGGATAGTAGCCTGACCGTGCCGCAGCTGAAAGTGGATCGCAGCCAGGCCGAGCTCCAGGTCGAGAAGCTGGCCTACCGCGCCAGGGGCAATCAGGTCGGCCAATCTTTCGATATCGCCTTCGACGCGCCGCGCCTGGCCATTTCGCCCGATGCCGCGAAAGGAGAGCCGGTATCGGGCACCATCAAATTCAGCGGCAAGGATAGTACGCTGGGTGTCGCGCTGGGCATGAGCGGCCTGGGGGGCGACGCGCGCAAGCTGACATTGAAGGAACTGAAGATCGATGGCGGCCTCAAAGAGGGCGACCGGCTGGTGCAGCTGAAAATGACCTCGCCCGCCAATTGGGACGTCTTCGAGGAAAAAGGCGGTTTATCCGCCATGAAGGGCGATATCCGGATCGAAGACGCCGCTCTTCCCGGAGGCAGCTTCGAATTCCCGTTCATCGGCAGCATGCAGGCCGACCTGGTTCAGGATGAGCTAATCAGCGAGATCAACGCGGTGCTCAGCGGCAGCAAGCTGGATTTCAAGGTCAAGGCGACCCAGCTCAAGAGCCCCAAGGTAAAGTTCGGGCTGGCCGCCGACAAACTCGATTTCAATACCTTGTTTCCGCCGGTGGCGCCCAAGGAAGCGCCCGCAAAGACGGCCAAAGAGGGTAGCGATACGCCCGCCGAGGCCGCGCCGGCCCCGGCGCCCAAGCCTGCTGCGCCGGCCGCTTCCCCCGCGCTGGATCTGTCCTTCCTCAATTCCGTCGACCTCACCGGCGACATCGCCATCGGAAGCCTCAAGGTCCAGGACGTCAAGGCCGACAAGTTCGCCGCGTCGCTGCGGGCGGCCGAAGGCAAGCTTTCCATCGATGGCATCAAGGCGGACCTCTACGGAGGCAAGCTGGCCGGTACGCTGAAAGCCGATTCCGCCAACTCGGTGGCGCTGGACATGGCGCTGGAGAAGGTTGCGCTGGAGCCGCTGCTGCGCGACGTCGCGCAAGAGGGGCGCCTGCTTGGGCAGGGCTCGATCAAGCTCAAGCTGAGCAGCCAGGGCCAGACGATGGCTGCGCTGGAGGCCGGCCTGACCGGAGCGGTTCAGGCAAGGGTTCGCGACGGCGCCATCAGGGGCATCAACGTGGCGCAGACCCTGCGCGAAGCCAACGAGGTCGTGCGCAATGTCTTCAGCGGCCAGTTGCCCGACGTCGCCACGCAGTTCGATACGGGCCGTCAGACCGACTTCACTTCGCTGGATGCGGACATCGACTTCGATCACGGCCAGGGAACCGTCCGGAAATTGAACCTTGCGGCGCCCTTGCTGCGCATCTCGCAAGGGACGCCGGCGTCGGTGGATCTGGTCAACGACCAGCTGGACCTGGTGATGAACGTGCGGGTGGTGAACACCAAGACCGGGCAAGATGGAAAAGAGCTATCCGAACTGCAAGGGGTGGCCGTTCCCATCCGGGTTTCGGGGCCTTTCGACAAGCTGGGCTACCAGGTGCAATGGAAAGAGATCGGCAGCAAAGCGGTCAAGGAGGCCGTGAAGGGCGGCCTTATCGACATGCTGTCCAATCAGGTCGGCAAGCCGGGCGAGGGCGCGGCGCCGCCCAATGCTCCACAGGCGCCGCCCAAGAAACCGGTCGACCCCGTCAAGAGCATAGGCGAGGCATTAAAAGGATTACTCGGACAATGACGACACCGCTCTATTTTCCCATCGCCGCCTGCGGCGGACTCGGCAACCCCGACGCGGCGCCCTACGACAAGCGCTGGCTGGTCATCGATGAAGCCGGCGCATGGCTGACGCCCAGCCATTGTGAAAAGCTGGGCGAAATCAAAGTCGAGGTCAGCCTGGGGTATCTGGTCATGAAAGCGCCCGGCATGCTGCGCCTTGACATACCGCTGGATGTGATCGAGGACGACGACAGCGTGCGGCGGCAGGCCGCCATCGGCAGCCAGCATATCGACGTGATCGACGAGGGCGAGCTGGCCGCCGCATGGTTTTCCAGGTTTCTGGGACAGCCCTGCCGCCTGGTGAAGATACATCCGGACGCGGGCCGGGTGCTTTGGCCCGAGCTTTGACCGCGCAAGAGGCGGTTGCCCCGCCTGGCATTCAGCCCGTCATTCAGCGGCGGCTGTAAGCTGCCGGTATTTGGCCAGCAGGGCATCCTGGTCTTCCGGATGGTCCAGGTCGAACACGATGCACTCGACCGGACAGACCACCTGGCATTGGGGCTCGTCGAAATGCCCCACGCACTCGGTGCACCGGGAAGGTTCGATTTCGTAGATTTCCGCGCCCATCGAGATTGCGTTATTGGGGCATTGCGGCTCGCAGACATCGCAATTGATGCATTCGTCGGTAATGCGCAGCGCCATGATTATTCCTGCAAAGACAAACTGATCCATAAACAGGCCGCCCCGCAAGGACAGGCCTTTTCAGCAGTGTAAGGCGGTTTGCCCGGCGGCAGGCGATTACCCCTGCTTGCCTTGTTCCTGCTGGTCGCGGCGCTCTTTGGCCTTGCTGTGCAGCCATCGTTCGACCGAGGGGAAGACGAACTTGCTGACGTCGCCGCCCAGAATGGCGATCTCGCGGACGATGGTGCCGGAAATGAACTGATATTGGTCCGAAGGCGTCATGAACAGGGTTTCGACCTCGGGGAGCAAATGGCGGTTCATGCCGGCCATCTGGAATTCGTATTCGAAGTCGGAAACCGCGCGCAGGCCGCGGACGATGACGCGGCCATTCTGTTCGCGCACGAAATCCTTGAGCAGGCCCGCAAAGCTCTTGACTTCGACGTTGGGGTAGTGGCCCAGCACCTCTTGCGCGATTTCGACCCGTTCTTCCACGGAAAAAAACGGCTTCTTGGCCTGGCTGTGGGCCACGCCCACGACGACATGGTCAAACAGGCCGGCAGCGCGACGCACCAGGTCTTCGTGACCGCGGGTCAGGGGGTCGAACGTTCCGGGGTAGACTGCAGTAATCATGCAAATTCCGAGTTTTGAAAAATGGGTGTGCGCCGGGATGGCGGGGCCGGAAGGCAAACACCCGGCCAATGAATCAGGTCTGTATTTTTCAGCTTATTGCGGGATTATTGTCTGTTTTTTGCGTTGCAGCAAATCGAAGCAGATGGAAGTGCACCTGCCCCGCCCGGGACTGGCGCAGAAGCTGGAAGCCGGCGGGCGGCGCCAGCGGCGTCCCGGCTTCAATATACAGCAAGCCATCGGGCCTGAGAACATCGGGAAGCCGCGGGTAGACGCGGTCCAGCCATCCCTGGTCGAAGGGCGGATCCAGCATGATCAGGTCGAAGGAGGCGCGATCCAGCCGGTCCAGCACCGCCAGGGCATCGCCCGCATGGATGCGCACGTTTTCCGCCTTCAGGCGGCCTCGCAGGGCTCGCAATGCGGCGATCGCCGACGGGTTGACCTCGACCATCTGGACATGCGCGACGCCGCGTGAGGCCGCCTCGAATCCCAGCGCGCCCGTTCCCGCGAACAGATCCAGTATCTGCTTGTCGGCATAGTCGCCGCCCCAGAAATGATGCAGCCAGTTGAACAGCGTTTCGCGCACGCGATCGGGGGTCGGGCGCAGCCCGGCCGCCTCCACCACGGGAATGGGCGTCTTGCGGTAATCACCGCCTACAATACGTACTACATGCTTCTTCATGCGTGGCCAGGGATCGTCGGGGTTTGGATTAAAACTATTCAGGTAGTGTAAAACGTATGTTCAGTATTTTTAAAAGAAAGAAGCCGGGTCCCGCTGAAGGCGCTGGGCAGGGGCCGGCACAGGGCGCGGATGCCGGGCTGGACGCGCCGCGGGACACCTCGCCGGACGCGATCCCGCCACCGGCGGACGAAGCCGCGTCGGCCGAGGCTGCGCCACTCTCGTCCGATGCCGCCGGAAACGAGCCGGCTGGCCGCGATCCCGAGCCCGAGTCGACTGCGGTGCCCAGCGCCGTTCCCGTCTCCGAGACCTCCGTCCCCGCTCCCGTCGTGCCGACGCCAGAGCCGGCTCAGGCCGCCGAACTTCGGCCCGAGCCGGAAGCCGAACCCCCGGCGCCTGAATCGCCGCCGACCGTCATGCCGGCGCTCGCGCCAGCCGCCGGGAAGTCATCCTGGCTGACACGCTTGAAGAAAGGCCTGTCGCGCACGGGGCAGAGCATCGGCGGCCTTTTCGTCGGCGTCAAGGTCGATGAAGACCTTTTCGAGGAGCTTGAAACGGCCCTCATCATGGCGGACGCGGGCGTGGAAGCCACCCAGAAGCTGTTGACGGCCTTGCGCGCCCATGTGCGAAAAGAACGTCTGGACGATGCCGCGGCGGTCAAGGCGGCGCTGTGCGACATATTGACCGATCACCTGGCGCCGCTGGAGAAGGCCTTTCCCCTGGGGCAGGCCCAGCCTTTGGTCGTGATGATCGCGGGCGTGAACGGGGCGGGCAAGACGACATCCATCGGCAAGCTGGCCAATCATTTTCAGGCCCGGGGCGCCAAGGTCCTGCTGGCGGCGGGCGATACCTTCCGGGCGGCGGCCCGCGAGCAGTTGATGGAATGGGGCGCGCGCAACAACGTGACCGTCATTGCGCAGGACGGCGGCGATCCCGCGGCGGTCGCCTTCGACGCGGTGAACGCGGGCAGGGCGCGCGATGCCGGCGTCGTCATGATAGACACCGCCGGCCGCCTGCCGACGCAATTGCACCTGATGGAAGAGCTCAGGAAGATCAAGCGGGTCATCGGCAAGGCCGATGGCGCGGCGCCCCACGAAGTACTGCTGGTCATCGACGGCAACACGGGGCAGAACGCCATTGCCCAGATACGGGCCTTCGACGCCGCCATCACCCTGACCGGCCTGGTCGTGACCAAGCTGGACGGCACGGCCAAGGGCGGAACCCTGGCCGCGGTCGCCGCGGGCAGCCAGGGCGTGCGGCCGGTGCCGGTGTATTGGATAGGGGTGGGCGAAGGCCTGAACGACCTGCAGCCCTTCGTGGCCCGCGAGTTCGCGTCGGCCCTGCTGGGCGATTAGCGCGCCTTCAGCGGGCCGGCCTTGGCCAGTTGCTTGAAGGCGGCCTGCGCTTCCGTCTGCTTGTGTTCCTGGGCGGCCTTGAGCCAGCCCAGCGCAAACAGCGCGTTGGGCTGCGAGGCCGCCAGGGGCGCGTAGTGCGCCTGGGCCACGTACAAATCGTTCAGTTCGCCCAGCGTTTCCTGCGCCAGCGCCAGCGCGCTGCGGATCGCAAGCAGTCGTTTGCCCTTCATCAGGCTGGCTGAAAAATCCAGGCTGTAGCGCAGGCGCTTCACGTCTTTGCGCAAGTCGTGCTGCGCTTCGGCCGGCAATTGCCGAAAGTGTTCGCCGGCGTCGCAAGCCTGTCTCAGCCATTTGTTCAACCGGCTGGAAAGCTGCTTGCCGGGCGAGCGGACATGTTTGGGACGGGCCCGTGCGCCGCTCTCGGCGCCGCATTCGAGCAGGCGCTCGAGCAGGTCCAGCAGGAATGACTGGAACGGGCTGCTGGCCGCCAGCGCGCGCATGTCCTGGGCAGCCTTCTTGCTGTGCGTCGCCGCGGTTTCGGGCAGCGCGGGCATGCCCGCCTTGGCCAGGCGCGGCGCAATGGACAGCTGGACGACATCGTGGTCGCGCGTCTGGCCCAGCAGGGAAAAGTAGCGGCGCAGTTCGTCCAGCGGCAAGGCCTCGTCCAGCCGCAGCCACTTGCCGAAGAATTTCCAGCATGAGCGCAAGCGCCGCATGCCCACGCGCAACTGATGCACGTAAGCCACGCGCAGGTCGGGCCCGGCGCGAGGGCGGCTGTCAACGCCGGCCAGGAAGGCGGCATTGCGAATGATCTGGTTCAGGCATTCATTGGCGCATCGTTGGTAGGCCTGCTCCACGCTGGCCGACGGGTCCAGTGTGACGGGCTCCGCTCGCCGCGCTTTCAGCAATTGGGCCAGCACCGGCTCTGGAAGCTGTCTCGATGCCTTGGGCGGGATGGCGTCGCGGAAGGTCCGGACGGCCTGGGCCAGGGCGTCGCCGCGCTCGGCCTTGCTGCGCAGGTCGATGAGCAAACCGTGCTTGTTCAGCCATTCGCGGCCCAGCATGAACAGATTGGCGGTGTCGCCCGATATCTGTTCCAGTTCCAGTTCGTGCACCGCAAGCCGCAGGCCGCCTGCCTTGATCCATCCCCGGTCATAGGCCAGTTCGATGATGCCCTGGCCGGTATCGTGCCGAACCGCCAGCCGGCTGATCTGGGTTTCGTAGCGCAGCGCCAGCGTATCGTTCCAGGGAGCCAGCAGGGGCTCCAGGGGCGTGTCGCGATACACGGACAAATCCAGCTCGGGGCCGGGGCGTTCGTGGTTGGTTTCAATGCGTGACAGCTCATCCGGGCCGGGCGCTTTGATGGTTTGCACCCAGCGGTCCCCCTCCTGGCGCAGGCGCAGGGCGACGCCCGCCATGGCCAGGTCGCGGTTTTCGGTGTCGAAATAGCAGGCATGCAGGGCGATCCCGGTGGCGCCCAGTCGTTTTAATTCTTCCTCCACGCGCGCCTGGCCGGCTGCGGGCACATGGAGTTTGAGTTCGCGTTCAAGCATCGGGAGCCCCAGATAGACTGGGCGCATGATACCCGCTTTGGCGCCGTTTTTGATGACGGGTATATGACAAAGGCGCGTATCCGCCGTCACGCCGTCAGGGGGGCGCCGGCCGGTAGCCCAGTTGTCGGGAGATCTCCGCGGCGCACTCCCGCAGAGCCAGGGCGATGGGGCCGTTTTCGCTGGCGTCGAACAGGGAGCTGGGGCCCAGGCTGGTCAGCGCCAGCGCGATATTGCCCGAATGGTCGAAAACGGGCACCGACAGCGCATCGATGCCCGGGAGCGGATTGCCCAGCGCGCGCGCCATGCCGGCGCGCCGTACATCGTCCAGCAGGGCTTGCAGAGCGTCGGGGTCGGGCAGCAATGGGCTGATGCTGGTCACGACGGCCTGGTCGCCGATTTCGCGCTCTATGTAATGCTGGGCGATTTTCGGAGGCAGCCAGGCGGCGAAAACATGGCCGGTCGCCGTGTGCAGCATGGACATGACGGTGCCGTTGCGCATATTGACGTGCACCGGATAACTGGCCTGCGAGATATGTATCATGGTCGGGCCGTGCGAGCCCAGCGCCGCGATGGCCAGGGTATGGCCTATTTTGCCGGCCAGCTGGCTGGCGTGGGGCAGGGCGACGCGAACCGGATCCAGGCGCTGAAGACTGACCAGGCCCATTTGCAGGGCAAAAGGCCCCAGTTCGTACTGGCCTGTGGAGGCGTCCTGCTGGACCAGGCCCACGCGGGTGAAGCTGACCAGATAGGGATGGGCTTTGGCCGACGTCATCCCGGCGCGCGAGGCCAGGTCGCGCAGCGTAAGCGGCACGCCCGCGTCGACCAGCGCGGCCAGCAGGGGGAAGCCGGTTTCGACGGACTGGATGCTGCGGCGCCCGTCTTGCGGGCTGGCGGTATTTTTATTTCCTGGCATGATTGCATTGCCTTAGTGCATTAGGGGCGATATTACCCGGCTTTGGGCGTGCCGGCGGGCGCTCACGGCGGGGGCCTGCAGGGAGGCGGCCTGCGCGGCCCGCCGCTTCGGGCGACAATGGGGCGCCGAGCCTGATTCAGGCGTTAAAATGAGCCAACTTTCTACCGAGCCCCTAATACCATGAGCAACACCTCCGATGCGGACCTGAGCCCCGTCCAGTCCTTCGACATATCGCCCGTACCCGAAATCGTCGCCGAGCTGCGTGCCGGCCGGCTGGTGATACTGGTCGATGAGGAAGACCGCGAAAACGAAGGCGACCTGGTGATGGCGGCTGAGTTCGTCACGCCCGAGGCCATCAATTTCATGGTCACCCATGCGCGCGGCCTGGTGTGCCTGACACTGACCGAAGAGCGCTGCCGGCAGCTGGACCTGCCCCTCATGGCCAGCCGCAACGGCACCCGCTTCGGCACCAACTTCACCATGTCGATCGAGGCCGCCGAAGGCGTGGACACCGGGATTTCCGCCGCGGACCGCGCACGCACCATCCAGGTGGCGGTGGCGCGCGAGGCCAAGCCGGCCGACCTGGTCCAGCCGGGCCATATCTTCCCGGTGCAGGCGGTGCGCGGCGGCGTGCTGGTGCGCGCCGGCCACACCGAGGCCGGCTGCGATCTGACGGCGCTGGCGGGCCTGACGCCCGCTGCGGTCATCTGCGAAATCCTGAAGCCCGACGGCACCATGGCGCGCCTGCCCGACCTGAAGGTTTTTGCGCAAGAGCACGGCCTGAAGATCGGCACCATCGCCGATCTCATCCAATACCGCAGCGAACACGAATCCATGGTCGAGCGCCTGGCCAGCCGCCAGGTGCAGACAGCCTGGGGCGAATTCCAGGCCGTCGCCTACCGCGACCTGGCCTCGGGCGCCCTGCATCTGGCCCTGGCGCATGGCTCCATCACGCCCGAAGCCGAAACCCTGGTACGGGTGCACGAGCCCACCAGCCTGGTCGATGTCCTGTTCGAGGGCGCCACCTCGCATAGCTGGAGCGTGCCCAATGCGCTCAAGGCGATCGCCGCGGCGCCTTCCGGGGTGCTCATTCTCATGAACTGCCAGGGCGATTCCGAATTGCTGTTCAGCCAGTTCGATGCCTGGAATCAGGAATCGGCGCCCGAGACGCCGGCCTCCGACCGCGAGAGCCGCTACGGCTTGCGCACCTACGGCATCGGCGCGCAGATCATGCGCGATCTGAATGTCGGAAAGGCGCGCCTTTTGGCCCGCCCACGAAAAATGCCCAGCATGGCGGGTTTTTCCCTGACGATAACGGGTTACGATAGTGAACCTCTTGCCACTCCCTAACAGGAACTACTGACTATGAATCCTTACACTCTGTCCCCCGACCTGAACGGGGAAGGTCTGCATATAGGGATTGTCCAGTCCCGTTTCAACGAAGAAATCGGCCAGGCCGAGCTTGAGTCCTGCCTGGCCGAATTGGCCGAACTGGGCGTGGACGAGCGCGACGTCATGGTGGTGACCGTGCCGGGCGCCCTGGAACTGGGTGTCACGCTGGCCCAAATGGCCGAGACATTCGAATTCGACGCGCTGATCGCCCTGGGGGCCGTCATACGCGGCGAAACCTATCACTTCGAAATCGTCAGCAATGAAAGCGCATCGGCCATCAGCCGCGTGGCGCTCGAAACGGGCATTCCCGTGGCCAACGGCGTGCTGACCACCGACACCGACGAGCAGGCGCAGGAGCGCGCCGCCGAGAAGGGCCGGGATTGCGCGCGCAGCGCCGTCGAAATGGCCAATCTGGTGGCGGCTCTCGAGCCCGAGTCCGATGACGACGAAGGCTACGACGATGACGAGGACGATGACGACGAGGATGACGATTTTGACGACAAGTAGAACACCGGCTGCGCCTTCGGGCGCATCCGCCCGGGGCAATGGCCGCAGTGCGCGCCGGCGCGCGCGCGAGTTCGCCTTGCAGGGCGTTTACGCCTGGCTGCTGCGCGGCGATGCCGGCCTGCAGGAAGCCGGCGAAATCGACGCGCACATCCGCGACGACGACGAATTCCAGGAAGCCGACGCCACCTGGTTCAAGACGCTGCTGCATGGCGTGCTGCGCGAGGCGCCCGCCCTGCGCGAACGATTCATGCCCTATGTGGACCGGCCCATTGAAGATCTGTCGCCCATCGAGCACGGCATTTTGCTGATCGGCAGCTTCGAGCTCATCCATCACATCGAAGTCCCCTACAAAGTGGCCATCAATGAAGCGGTCGAACTCGCCAAGTCATTTGGCGGCACCGACGGATTCAAATTCGTCAACGGGGTGCTTGACAAGATGGCGGCCGACGTCCGGCCTACCGAAGTCCAGGCTGCCGCGCGCCGCTAGGGCTTGACGACGCTAAAGGGCAAGCCGCATGAGTACGCAACTAGCCGCCCATCGGGGCCCCCGGGCCTGAGCGTGTTGAACAACGAGTTCGATCTCATTGCGCGTTATTTCTCACGTCCCGCGCCCCCGGGCATCCTGGGGGTCGGCGACGATTGCGCGCTGCTGGCGGTCGCGCCCGGCCATCAATTGGCATGCAGCACCGACCTGCTGATCGAAGGCCGGCATTTTTTTTCCGATGTCGATCCGGCGGCGCTGGGCCACAAGGCCCTGGCGGTCAACGTATCCGATCTGGCCGCCATGGGCGCCCAGCCCTTGGGCTGCCTGCTCAGCCTGTCCTTGCCGGCCGTCGATCACGATTGGCTTGCCGCGTTCGCCGGCGGCTTTCATGCGCTGGCCGAGCGGGCGCAGTGTCCTTTGATCGGCGGCGACACCACACGCAGCCCCGCGGGCATCGTCATCAACGTGACCATCATGGGACAGGTCAGGCTGGAGACAGCCTTGCTGCGCTCGGGCGCCAAGGCGGACGACGACATCTGGATCACCGGGACACTGGGCGCGGCCGACGTCGCCTTGCGTCTGCTGAATAACTCCCTGCCCGGCGATCCCGCCTTGCTGGCCGCGACCCGGCCCGCCCTGGAGCGGCCGCTGCCGCCCTGGCATTTCGGGCGCAGCCTGGCGGGTGTCGCGCATTCGGCCCTGGATATCTCGGACGGCCTGGTGCAAGACCTGAGCCACATCCTGAAGGCCAGCGGCTGCGGGGCGGAGCTCGACTACGATGCGCTGCCTGTCGATCCGGCCCTGCGCGGGCTGGACGATGCGCTGCTGCGCACGGCCGTCCTGGCCGGCGGCGATGTCTATCAGCTGTGCTTCACTGCTGCCCGCGATCAGCGCGGGCGCATCCAGGAACTGGCCGGCCAGGCTTCCGTGCGGGCCACGCGGGTAGGCCGCATAACAGCGCGGCCCGGCCTGGCCATCCACGATGCGCAAGGCCGTCCCATTACCGTGGCCACGGGCGGTTTCGATCATTTTTCATGAGTTTTGCCGCCGACAAGCTAAGATATCGCATGCCGTCCTCCGACCATCCCTCCGACACCCGCGAAGCGCCCATTCCAACGATCGCCTGGGTATTCCGTTCTTTTCCGCGCATCCTTTCCTTCGGATTCGGCAGCGGCCTGATACGTCCGGCCCCCGGCACCTGGGGCACCCTGCTGGCCTGGCTGTTGTGGGCGGCGGCGATTTCACGCCTGTCCGATCCGTTCATCGCCGCGGTGCTGCTGGCGTCGTTTGCGTTGGGCTGCTGGACCTGCCACCGGGTGGGCAAGGAAATGGGGCGACCCGATCACGGAGGCATGGTCTGGGACGAAGTCGTGGCCTTCTGGCTGGTCCTGTGGCTGACGCCCGATACCTTCGGCGCCCAGCTGCTGGCTTTCCTGGTGTTCCGATTTTTCGACATCGTCAAGCCGCCGCCCATCCACTTTTTCGACCGCCGCTTCAAGAACGGCTTCGGCGTCATGTGGGACGATATCCTGGCGGCGGCATATAGCTTGCTGCTTATCGCCATCTTGGTCAGACTCGAGGTATTCCTATGAGTGTCAGCGTATCGCCGGACTATGCTCCGCAATTGGGCCAATTATTGATCGACCGCGGCTGGATGTTCGCCTGCGCCGAATCCTGCACGGGCGGCCTGCTGTCCGCCGCCATGACGGACACCCCGGGGTCCAGCCAGTGGTTCGATCGGGGTTTCGTCACCTACAGCAATGCGGCCAAGGTGGAGCAGCTGCTGGTCAATGTGGATACGCTGGAACGCTTCGGCGCGGTCAGCGAAGAAACCGCGATGGAGATGGCGGCCGGCGTGCTGGCCGCCGCCGGCCTGTCGCAGCTGGCCATCTCGACCACCGGCATTGCCGGGCCCGACGGCGGAACGCCCGGCAAGCCCGTGGGCATGGTCTGCTTCGGTTTTGCGCAGCGCGCTTCGCAAGGCGTGGTCACCCGCGCGATGACCAGGATATTCGAGGGCGACCGCGCGCAGATCCGGCGCGCCGCCGTGGATTTCGCTCTAAGTACGGCGATAGGGCTTATCGAGCCGCGTTGATCGCGTCGCGGGTGGCGCGTGCCGCCGCCGCCGCCGCCACGCGCCAGTCGTCGCCGCCGCTGGCATACAGGATGGCGCGCGACGAGTTGATCATCATTCCCGTTCCCCGGCTGTCGCGTCCCGCCTTCACGGTGGCGGGAATGTCGCCGCCCTGGGCTCCTATGCCTGGAACCAGCAATGGCATGTCGCCGACACGCTCGCGGACCTTCGCGATTTCCTCGGGAAAGGTGGCGCCCACGACCAGTGCGCACTGGCCGTTGGTGTTCCAGCGCTCGGCGGCCAGGCTGGCCACGTGCAGGTACAAGGGGGTGCCGTCGCCGGCGGTCACGAACTGCAGATCGGAGCCGCCCTTGTTCGACGTGCGGCACAGAATGATCACGCCCTTGTCGTCCCAGGCCAGATAGGGTTCGAGCGAATCGAAGCCCATATAGGGATTGACCGTGACGGCGTCGGCCTGGTAGCGCTCGAAGGCCTCCAGGGCGTACTGCTCGGCGGTGGAACCGATGTCGCCCCGCTTGGCATCCAGGACGATGGGCAGGCCGGGATGCTGTTCGTGGACATAGGCGCACAAGGCCTCCAGCTGGTCTTCGGCGCGCTGCGCCGAAAAATAGGCGATCTGCGGTTTTATCGCACAGGCATACTGCGCGGTCACATCGACGATGGCGCGGCAGAACTCGTAGATGGCATCGGGGCGGCCCTGCAATTCGGCGGGGAAGCGGGCGGGGTCGGGATCCAGCCCCACGGTCAGCATCGAGCCGCTTGCGGCCCAGGCCTGATCGAGTTTTTGCGTGAAGGTCATGAGTAGCTTTGAGTGTGTGCCTGTTGGAATGCGGCTTGTGATTATAGGCGGCGGCCTAGGCGGCCTGGGTTGCCAGGAAGTGCGAAGCGATCACCGCCAGCCACACAAGCGTGCCGAATACGATGGACAGCATGACGGCGGCGCTGCCCAGGTCTTTGGCGCGGCCGATCAGGGGATGGCTGTCCAGCGTGATGGTGTCGGCCAGCGCCTCCAACCCCGAGTTCAGCAGTTCCACGATCAGCACGAAGAACAAGGTGCCCAGCAGCATGAGCACTTCACCCAGGCTGCGGCCCAGCCAGATCGCGACAGGCGCGAGTACGGCCACCAGCAGCAGTTCCTGCCGGAAGGCGGCTTCATGCCGGAACGCCGCGCCCAGCCCCTGGGCGGAATAGCGCAGGGCATTGACCAGGCGGCCCAGGCCGCCTTTGCTTTTGTACGGTGATTGGTTCGAAGTCATGAGGGCCAGGGTTGCGCAGCGGGGCCGCGTTGGAAGTCGACGCTGCATTATAGGTTTTTTGTTGTTTCGGCTTTGCGCAGGGCGCGCAAATGAAAAAGCCCCCGACGAATCGGAGGCTTTGGACTGCATGCCCGGGCGCATGGCCCGGGCCGGGAAGGCAAGGGCAGTGGCTTAGAAGCCGCCCATGCCGCCCATACCACCCATGCCGCCCATGTCGGGCATTGCGGGGGCGGGCTTGTCTTCCACGATTTCAGCCACGGCGGCTTCGGTCGTGAGCAGCAGGCTGGCAACCGATGCCGCGTTCTGCAGCGCGGTGCGGGTGACCTTGGTGGGGTCCAGCACGCCCTGCTCGACCAGGTCGCCGTACTCGCCGCTAGCGGCGTTGTAGCCGTAGTTGCCCTTGCCGTTGGCCACGTTGTTGACCACAACGCTGGGCTCGTCGCCGGCGTTGGCAACGATGGTGCGCAGCGGAGCTTCGACGGCGCGCAGGACCAGCTTGATGCCGGCTTCCTGATCGACGTTGTCGCCCTTCAGGTTGGCAATGGCAGCCTTGGCGCGGATGAGCGCCACGCCGCCGCCGGGAACGATGCCTTCTTCGACGGCAGCGCGGGTGGCGTGCAGTGCATCTTCCACGCGGGCTTTCTTTTCCTTCATTTCGACTTCGGTGGCCGCACCGACGCGAATCACGGCAACGCCGCCTGCCAGCTTGGCAACGCGCTCTTGCAGTTTTTCACGGTCGTAGTCGGACGTGGCTTCGTCGATCTGCACACGGATTTGCTTGACGCGTGCTTCGATGGACTTGCTGTCGCCAGCGCCGTCGATAACGATGGTGTTTTCCTTGCCGACTTCGATGCGCTTGGCCTGGCCCAGGTCTTCCAGCGTGGCTTTTTCAAGCGACATGCCGGTTTCTTCCGAGATCACGACGCCGCCGGTCAGGATGGCGATGTCTTCCAGCATGGCCTTGCGACGGTCGCCAAAGCCGGGGGCCTTGACGGCGGTGGTCTTCAGGATGCCGCGGATGTTGTTGACAACCAGGGTGGCCAGGGCTTCGCCTTCGACGTCTTCAGCCACGATCAGCAGCGGGCGGCTGGACTTGGCGACTTGCTCCAGCACGGGCAGCAGATCGCGGATGTTGCTGATCTTCTTGTCGAAAATCAGGACATAGGGATCGTCCAGCACGGAAACTTGCTTGTCGGGGTTGTTGATGAAGTAGGGCGACAGGTAGCCGCGGTCGAATTGCATGCCTTCGACGACGTCCAGCTCGTTGTCCAGCGACTTGCCGTCTTCAACGGTGATGACGCCTTCCTTGCCGACCTTGTCCATGGCGTTGGCGATGATTTCGCCGATCGAGGAGTCGCTGTTGGCCGAAATGGAGCCGACCTGGGCGATTTCCTTGCTGGTGGTGCAAGGCTTGGACAGCTTCTTCAGCTCGTCCACGGCAACGGCGACAGCCTTGTCGATGCCGCGCTTCAGGTCCATGGGATTGATGCCGGCGGCAACGTACTTCAGGCCTTCTTCAACGATGGACTGAGCCAGGACGGTAGCGGTGGTGGTGCCGTCGCCAGCATTGTCGGAGGTCTTGGAAGCGACTTCCTTGACCAACTGGGCGCCGATGTTTTCGAATTTGTCTTTCAGTTCGATTTCCTTGGCAACCGACACGCCGTCCTTGGTGACGGTGGGGGCGCCGAAGGAGCGGTCAAGAACGACGTTGCGGCCTTTGGGGCCCAGGGTGGTCTTGACGGCGTTGGCGAGGATGTTTACGCCACGGACGATGCGCACACGTGCGTCGTCGCCAAATAAAACTTGCTTAGCAGCCATTGTAAAATTCCTTGATTGATTCGGGTGCGATTACAGAACCACGGCGAGGATTTCTTCCTCGCGGATGACGAGGACTTCTTCGCCATCGACCTTGACCGTTTGGCCGGCGTATTTGCCGAACAGAACCTTGTCGCCCACTTTCAGGTCAACAGGCTGAACTTTGCCGTCGTCGGACCGTTTGCCGGGACCAACAGCAATGACTTCACCCTGGTCGGGCTTTTCAGCGGCGCTTTCAGGGATGACGATACCCGAGGCAGTTGTGCGCTCGTTGTCCAGACGCTTGACGATCACGCGATCGTGCAAAGGACGCAGTGCCATGGAGGAACTCCTGTTCAATAAATGATTAATCAATAGGCAGAGGGGCGATGTTAGCACTCAACCCCTTCGAGTGCTAATTATAAGGACGATGTCGGGATCTTCAAGAGGGGGGAGATGGGTTGTTGCATTTTGAATCATTTACAGAGAAGGGAGCCATCCGGCTGTCGAATCCCCCGTCCTAAGATTCCAGGTATCAACTTCAAGACGCGGTTGCCCCCGGTATGAGGGGGAGGAGATGCTGGACGCCGCCGATTTTACAAGCGCGAGGACCCAGGGTCAGCGTCGTCACTAGGCAGGCAGAAGGATGCTGGTGGCGAACTGCCACCAGGAATTAACCCGAGTGGGCGCGCTTGCCGGGATTTTTCTTGTGGTGGGTATGCGAGCCACGCTCCTGGCTCACACGTTGGCCGCGGATTTGTGTAACGGTCACGCCCTTGGGAGCGGCGGGACGGGGAGTGCGCTTGCGATCGGCTTCAGTAACGATTTTGTTGCCCATGAAAATCTCTCTAGGTTGGTTAAGCTTGCTATTGTTCCACATTCGCTCGGTTTATTCTTGGCAGCGGAAAACAGGTCTGGGTTAATATAACTAAATACCATAAGCTTATTTCGAATCGAGATATATCTTGCCGGACACCGCAACACTCCACGAATCAGCAGAAGTCCCCACATTGTCTGGACGAGAACAACGCGGCAATATCGCACGTCTTACGATAGCCCAGGCGCTGGCGGGGGCGAACTCCGTGGTCGTCTACGCCACCGGCGCCATCATCGGCCACACGCTTGCGCCGGATAAAACGCTGGCGACCTTGCCGATATCCATTTTCGTGGTGGGCATGGCCGCCTGCATCCTCCCGGCCGGCACGATCGCGCGCCGGTATGGCCGACGCATGGCATTTCTGGCGGGGGCCGGTTGCGGCGTCCTGGTCGGTCTGCTGGCGGCGCTTGCAGTCATGATCGGCTCGTTCTGGCTGTTCTGCCTGGCGACCTTCTTCGGCGGAGCCTACGCCGCCGTGGTGCTCACCTTCCGCTTTGCCGCCGCCGATGGCGTCAGCCCGGCGATGCGGCCACGCGCCTTGTCGTTCGTGATGGGCGGCGGCGTCGTGGCGGGCGTGGTGGGGCCGCAACTGGTCACCTACACCATGTACCTGTGGCCGGCGCACATGTTCGTGGCCACGTTTATCGCGCAGGCGGCCGTGGCCGCGTTGTCCGCCATCGTCCTGCTTGGCGTGAAGCTGCCCAAGCCCAGCGCGGCCGAGATCGCGGGAGGCAGGCCGCTAGGCGTCATCGTGCGCCAGCCTCTCTTTGTCACCGCGGTGATTTGCGGCGCGGTTTCCTACATGCTCATGAATTTCCTGATGACCGCCGCGCCCCTGGCAATGCAGCTGTGCGGCCATTCGCAGGAGAACTCCAATCTGGGGCTGCAGTGGCACGTGATCGCCATGTATGCGCCCAGCTTCTTTACGGGCCGGCTCATCACGCGCTTCGGCGCCGGGCGGGTGGTGACGGCCGGACTGATGCTTACCGGCCTGTCGGCCGCCGTGGGCCTGACGGGGATCGATGTCGCCCACTTCTGGCTCACACTGATCCTGCTCGGCGTCGGCTGGAATTTCGGGTTCATCGGCGCATCCGCACTGGTGCTGGAGTGCCACCGCCCCGAAGAAAAAACGCGTGTCCAGTCATTCAATGACTTCATCGTCTTTGGCACGATGGCCATGGGTTCCTTCGCCTCGGGCGGGTTGCTGGCGGCCTATGACTGGGATATGGTGCTTTGGGTCTCGTTCGCACCGCTCGCCCTGGCGGTGCTTGCGCTGGCATTCGCTTCGTTCAATAACAGGCGGGTTCCGGCGGTGCAGGGGCGCGGCGATTGAACCGCTCCAGGGACCATGCCGCGGCATTGCAGTGGCGGGCGCCTTGCCGCGCGGCATGCCGGCGGCTAAGGGCCCTCGCTCGCCGGCGCGAGCGCCACGCTATTCACGATTCCCTTGCGGGCCACTTTACCCGCTCGGGTCCGGCGATCTCGACGATGCCATTGCGGGGTTCGCCGATTGCATAATCCGAGACCGCCGCGGCGGTAGCGCCGCGCGAGACCTCATGGTGTTGCATCAGGAGCACCAATGGAGCGGCGTTCAGGCCGCGGCGGTGCTCGTCAGGATGGCCGGGCATTGAAGATCGAGCGAGCGAACGTGCTCGGTGATGTACTCGGCGAACACGCGGATCCTGGCGGGAAGCTGTTTGCGGCTCAGATAGCAAAGATAGTGGCCGCCGTCGTCGGGCGCATGCTGCGCGAGGCAGGCGACCAGTTTCCGCTCGCGCAGCAAATCGCACACCAGATAGGCGGGAAGCTGCGCAATGCCTTGGTCCCGCAGCACCGCCTGCAAGATCAAATCCAGATCGTTGTATGTATGCCGGGCGGGATGCAGGCGCCTCTGCGCAAAGCCATCGACCTTGAACTCCCACTCCCGGGCGCGGCCCGAGGCCGTGCGAAAGTTGATGCAACGATGGCGGGCCAGGTCGTCGACATGGCGCGGGAGGCCATGCGATTTCGCATATACGGGCGAAGCGCATACGACCATCTGCATGGGAATCAGTTGTCGCGCCACGATGTCGCTGTCTTCCATCCGGCCGTCTCGAAAGGACACGTCGATGCGATCCGCGGTGAAGTCAGCGGGACGGTCGTCCAGCAGCAGCTCCAGCGTTATATCGGGATAGTGCGCATGAAAGTCCTGCAGCAGCGGGGCGATCACCTTGCGTCCAAAGCCGGGGGTCGACTGGATGCGCAGATGGCCTTGCGGGGGGCCGTTGCGCAATTCGCGCATGTCTTCCAGCGCCTGGACGATACGCGCCACGCCGGGCTGGCAGTTTTCGTAGAACAGTTCGCCTTCGCGGGTCAGCGATGTGCTCCGGGTCGTCCGATGAAACAGGCGGGCATCGAGTTGCGCCTCGAGTTTCTGCACGCTCCGGCTGACCGCCGAGCGGCCTATGCCCAGACGATCGCTGGCACGTGAAAAACTGCCTTCGTCGGCCACGGCCAAAAAGGCGACTACACCCGCGTAGCTGGTGACGAAGCTTCCCGCAAGCGGGTCCGCCGTCCCGGTTGCGGAATGGCGCGCGTGCTCGGGGCGTGAAAGAGGGCTGGTTTTGTTGTCCATACCCGCTAGACGTATGGGGATCGCGGGATGTGACAGCGCCAGCCGAAATTTTTGTTGCTAAATATTTCTGCCAGGAAGTCAGTGCTCGGGAATGAAAAACGGCATGTTCCGTTCTTTCAGCAACACAACCAGGAACTTCGCCGGTTCGGTCTGGCTCGCATTGCGCCCGACGGTGTGAAGGTCGTTCGGCCCTTCATAAAAGCTTTGTCCCGGCTTCAATGTCACGGCTGCGCCGCCCTGAACCTGCATGACGATCGAGCCTTCCAGCACATAGACGAAGCTGTGTGCATTGTGGCGATGCACCGGATCCACGGCTCCGGGGGGATAGTCCACCGTGATCATGAGCGCTTCTTTGCCGGGATAATCGTCCAGGGGCCTGGACATGACTTGTTTGACGATCGCTTCGGGCGGCGCCGCGTGGGCGGCGCCCAGCGGCAGGCTTGCAATCATGAAGAGGATGAGGGCGGCTTGTTTCAGGCTGGACATAGTGGAACCCCGAAGAGGTGAGCCCGATCTCCCGGGCCCGGGGGCCAGCCGGATGACTGACCATATGTCGCCATCGTAAAGAGCGGCAGCGCGCGGCGGTAGATATGCCGACGGACTCACGGCGTTGCCTGATGCGCATCAAATGCCGCGCCGCGGCGGGCTCCTCTGCTCGCTGACGGGTGTGCTGCCTAGCGCCTTCCCCATTTCCATGCGATCAGCGCGACCGGCACGGTAAGCGCCGTCCATGACAGGACATCGTGCCAGCCATCCCCCACCAGCGCGGCGATCAGCCCGACCAGCGTGATCAACGCAACGAAGAAAGGCGCTTGCCAGGTTTCCCGCATGGTGCTTGGCAATCCCCTGCGGCCGCCCTTGGAGGAGCGGGCGGAGCGCGCACTTCCCGTGGACCGGTCCTCCTGCGTGGCGGCATTGCGGCCGCGGACCAGCCAGAGGTACAGGCCGCTGCCCAGCACGATGATGGTGATGACATCGAGGACCGCCCAGAGTATCTTCAGAGGCAGACCGCCATAGTCGCCGAAGTGCAGCGGCTCCGAAAGAAGCAGTGCGGTCATGTACCAGGGAGGGGGACGGTTGTCCGTGACTTGCAGCGTTTGCGCATCCACCAGCACAGGCTTCAGCAGGCGCGCGGTCAGCGGTTCGGTCCCGCGCATGAATACCGCATAGTGATGCGGGCTGGACAGCGCCGAGCCGGGAAAAGCCACGAAGCCCAGCTGCATGTTCGGCTCCAGCCCTTGGGCCGCCCGCAGCGCCTGTTCGAGCGAGCCGGGTTGTGTCACGGGCGGCTGGCCCGCATAGGGTGCGATCATCTCGGCCATCTGGTCGGACCGCCACGCGCTCACGATCAGTTCCGCCCAGGTATTGATCATTCCGGTCGCGCCGACCGTAACGACCCATACCAGGGTGACGATGCCCAGCAGATTGTGCAGGTCCAGCCATTTCAGGCGGGAAGTGCGATCGCGGCGCACTTCGCCGAAACGCAGCCGCCGCATGAAGGGCGCGTACAGCACCACGCCGGATACGATGGCTATCAGCAGCAACAACGCCATCAGCCCAAGGAACAGCTTGCCGGGCAAGCCAAGAAACATATCGGTGTGCAGCTGCAGCATGAATGCCATGAATCCGCTGCGCTGCGCCGACGCGTCCAGTACCTGAGCCGTGTAATAGTCCACGGTCACTGTCTTGCGCGCGCCTTCGCCCGCGACGGTGTCGGCAAGGTTGACGTACCAGAACCCGTCATCGGTAAAGTCGCCCACATACATGACGGCTTTGCCCGGGGCCTGTGCCTGGGCCGCCGCCAGGACGTCGTCCATATTGGCCATGGGCAGGCCGCTGGCGGCCGTGGTGTGCTGGGCGCCGTCGTCCAGCCAATGCTCGATCTCGTGTTCGAAGACAAGCGGCAGGCCGGTCAGGCACAGCATCAGCATGAAAATCGTGCAAATCAGGCTGGTCCATTTGTGCACCCAGGACCAGCCGCGCAGCGCTACGGGAGACAGCATGGTCAGAATCCGCCCAAGATCGAAGGCATGGATCGGCCCGCGCAAGCCGGTTCATGAAGGGGCGCGAGGAAGGGGGGAGTTTTACTGGCCATGAGGAATTCCATGTGCGTAAGCCAGCCTGTATATGCTGGCGTCGAAATTATTGGTAATGATATTGATAACGATTGCCATCATAGGGTCGGGGGATTATACACAGGACGGGTAGGGGGGCATGCAGCCTGGCGACCGCGTTTGTACGGGCTATGCAAGCCCATCAAGAATTCTGATAAGGGCAATGTTAATGCAACTGATTCTTGTTATGTTTCAATTGTATTGCTATAGTTACGCGTTTTCATCATTTCACCGACTTTACTCCGCGATCAATCAAGCCGCCCCATGAATGGGCGAGCGGGCTGCTCCCGGATCTTTTTTTCTTGCCTGCTTTTTAAAGAGTGATCCCATGCCACAACGACCCTTGCTCCATCCACCCCTGCTGCGGCATCTGGCCGCTGCCGGCCTTCTGGTCGCTTCCACCGGAGCGATGGCGCAGACGTCGGCGCCCGCCACAGAGTTGCCGGCAGTCACCGTGCAAGGCAGTCGCGACGGCGGCCTGGAGCCGTCCTACGCGGGCGGGCAGGTGGCGCGGGGCGGCAGCCTGGGCCTGCTGGGAACGGGCGATGTCATGGACACGCCTTTCAGCACGGTCAACTACACCTCGGAATTGATCGAGGACCAGCAGGCCAAGACGCTGGCTGATGTGGTCACTCAGGATGCCTCGGTCCGCACGACGACCTCCGCTGCTGGCTTCAGTGAAGACTTCATGATTCGGGGATTTACCATCGGATCGGGCGACACGGGTATGAATGGCTTATACGGCTTGCTGTCCGCCAATCGAGTACCAATTGAAATCGTTGAACGTGTCGAATTGCTGAAAGGGCCCGGCACACTCATGCGCGGCATTCCTCCCAATGGCGGCATAGGCGGCAGCATCAACGTCGTGACCAAGCGCGCCCAAGACGAGCCGCTTACTCGCCTGACCACCAGCTACACCAGCAAGGCCAACTTTGGCACACATCTGGATGTGGGCCGTCGTTTTGGTGAGGATAATGCTTGGGGCATACGCTTTAACGGCGTGCTACGGGGCGGTGAGGCGTCCATCAACGACGGCAAGCAGAACCTGGGTTTGGGAGCGCTTGCCCTAGACTACCGGGGAGCACGTCTACGCTGGTCATTGGACGCTATCTATTCGGATGATAAGATGGACGACTTCCGAGGGCAGATCGCTTTCCGGCCCGATATCACTGCGATCCCGGAAGCGCCGGATGGGCGAATTACCTTTTATCCCGGCACAGATCTAACGCAAGAGGATCGGACCATTGCGTCGCGGCTGGAATATGACCTTACCGATAGCCTGACGGCCTACGCTGGAGTGGGGTACCGCGACAATAAGATAAAACAGATTTTCCCGGCTAACACCAGTGGCGGCATCGATGCCAATGGCAATTTCGAAGTGGGAAATAACTACTACGACTCCTACTCTAAAACATTGAGTGGTGATATTGGTATAAGAGCCCATTTTGATACTTGGGGCGTCGGCCACTCATTGACCTTAGGTGCCACGCGCTTGGAACAGGAAATCGGTAATGGCTATTCACCGGGCACATCTAGGGCTCCGTCGAATATCTACGATCCTGCGCCGTTGCCTGCCCTTCCCGCGACTCGTATTGCGACGCAGCGGTCCGGTGAAACTACGCTGGACAGTATCGCAATTGCCGATACTTTGTCGTTTGCTCAAGATACGGTGTTACTCACCGTGGGCGCAAGAAAACAGACAGTGAAAACTGATAGTTACAGCACGACTACCGGCGCAAAAACAGGGAGCTACAAGGCTGACGAAATTTCGCCTGTTGCAGGTATCGTAATCAAGCCGTTAAGCAATGTATCGGTCTACGGCAATTTTACGGAAGGGCTAACGGCGGGCTCCGTCGTAGGGCCTGACTATAAAAATAGGGGCGAAGTTCTTAAGCCGTACAAATCCAAGCAATATGAAGCCGGTATAAAGGTGGATTGGGGACGGGTGACCACTACTGCTGCGGTCTATCAGTTGGCGCGCCCCACCGCTTTCGCTGATGGGCCTGTGAGCGCACCCAATAGTGAGAAAAACTACGGTTATTATGGTGAGCAGCGTAATCGGGGCTTGGAACTCAGCGTCTACGGCGAATTGCAGCCCGGCTTGCGTATGATGGCCAGCGCTGCTTTCGTTCAAGGTAAGCTGACGAAAACCCGCGATGGTTTGAACGAGGGCAATGCGGCACCGGGTGTGCCCAACCGAACATTCAATGTGGGTCTGGACTGGGATACTCCGTGGGTGCAAGGGCTGAGCCTGAATGGACGTGTTGCCCATACTTCCTCTACGTACATCAGCGATGCCAATACGCTGAAGCTTCCCAGCATCACAACCTTTGGTGTGGGCGCGCGCTACCGCACCAAGGTAGCAGGTAAGTCAGTCGTATTGCGAGCTGACATCGATAATCTCACAGACAAGAAGTATTGGCTGGTCAGCACCGTCAGGGGGGCCTATGCAACCAACGCCGCAGGCCGTACGGTCATGCTGTCCGCCTCGGTGGACTTCTAAACGGCAAAACGAAAGGCGCGGCCTGGCATGAACGCATTGATGCGCAGGGCGCGCCACATCGCCCCGCTCGTCTCCCGTATCGTGGCCGCCCTTTTCGGCGGCTACGTACTGGCCGCGCTGGCCAGTGTGGCAACGCTGGCCTTGCCCATGAGCAAGCCGCAGGCGGTGCTGGCCGGCATGCTGGCCAGCTTCGTCATTTATGCCTGCGCCGTGATTTGGGTCTTCGCGGCGCGCAGCGCCCTGCGGGCCTGGGCCGGATTGCTGGCAGTGGCCGTGCCGCTGCTGGCGGCCGCCTGGCCCGTCTGGTTTCAAGGAAGCCTGTTGTGAAGCAAGACGGCCGAGTACGCCGCGCAGCGCCAACCCTGCGCCAGAACATGTCCGGTCTGCACACATGGGTCGGCCTGTTGCTGGGCTGGGTGCTGTATGCCATGTTCCTGACGGGCACGGTGGCCTACTTCAAGGACGAGCTTTCGCAGTGGATGCGCCCCGAACTGGCGCATCAAAGCCATGTGCCCGATCCCGCCGCGACCGCTCAACGGATCGCGGACGAGCTCAAGATCATCGCGCCCGGCAGCACGCAGTGGAGCATGCGCCTGCCCGACGAACGCAACAACAGCGTCTATGCCTTCTGGCGCAAGCAAGGCAATGGTCGCGGCGGTTTTGCCGAAGGCCACTTCGATCCTGCCACCGGCAAGGCCATCGCCGCGCGCGAAACCATGGGCGGCGATTTCTTCTATCGCTTCCATTTCCAGTTCCATTACATGCCCGTGCTATGGGGACGTTGGCTTGCGGGCCTGGCCGCGATGTTCATGCTGGTGGCGATCATCAGCGGCGTCATCACGCATAAAAAGATCTTTATCGATTTCTTCACGTTCCGCCGGGGCAAGGCGCAGCGCTCATGGCTGGACGCCCACAATGCGCTGTCGGTATTCGGCCTGCCCTTCCATCTCATGATCACCTACACGGGACTGGTGACCCTGATGGCGCTCTACATGCCCTGGGGCCAGCAGGCGGCCATCCAGACTCCCGCCGAGCGGCAGGAACTCAGCGCTGAACTGAGCGCTTTTCTTCGGCCGGGGAAAGCCGATGGGGAAGCGCATGCCCTGGCATCCATCGAGAACATGGTGCGGCAGGCTCAGGCGCGCTGGGGGCACGACAAGGTCGGCAATGTCACCGTCGTTCATCCCGGCGATACCGCCGCGCGCGTGAGCATCGCCCGTGGCGATTCCGGCCGGGTCTCAAAAAGCCCTCAGTATCTGCTGTTCGAAGGCAGCAGCGGCAAGCTGCTTGAAGTCCGCGAGCAGGTGGGGCCGGCGGCGGAGGCACGCGGGGTGCTCTATGCCCTTCATCTGGGGCGTTTCAGCGATGCCGTGACGCGCTGGTTGTACTTTCTGGTCAGTCTGGCGGGCACAGCCATGGTGGGCAGCGGCCTGGTGTTGTGGACAGTCAAGCGAAGACAGAAGCAGTCCGGCGCCGATCGGCCGGGTTTCGGTTTACGCGTCGTCGAGCGGCTGAACATCGCGAGCATTGCCGGCCTGTCTCTGGCCATGACATCCTTCCTGTGGGCGAACCGGCTGCTTCCGGCCGATCTGCCCGCAAGGGCGGCAAGCGAAATCCAGGTGTTCTTCATGGTGTGGGCGGCCGCATTGGTGCATGCTGTGTTGCGCCCGTCCAAGTCGGCCTGGATCGAGCAACTGGGGCTGGCGGCGGCGCTTCTGGCCTTGTTGCCTGTGTTGAACGCCTTTACTACCTCTCGACCGTTGTGGAGCAGCCTGGCCGATGGCGACTGGGTATTCGTCGGTATGGACCTGATGTGCTGGGCCCTGGCGCTGCTGCATGCGAAGCTGGCCTGGCATACGGCGCGGCATACGCCGAAAGTGGCCGGATCGAAATTTCCGGCAAACAGGCGGCAAGCCGCCGCGCTGAATAAACCATGATTCATCTGATGTCCATCCTGCTGTGCCTGGCCGGGTTCACCGCGCTGGCATGCGCCATGGAGCGGCAGCAGCAAGATATCTTTGGCCATGCTTTGCCTGGCCCGATCACGAAGAGATTGCGCATGGCGGGTACGTGCGCACTGTTGGCGGCATTGGCCGTGGTGCTGGCCGGGCAGGGGTGGGGACTTGGGCTTGTCATATACAGCGGCCACACCAGCTTCGCCGCCGGCGCCGTCTATTGCATTCTGATCCGCTGCTATGCAAGATAGCGCCTGGAAGTTCGAAGCCGGTTCCAGGGCCGCAGGCAAATGGACCGCCCATGGTGTCCGCCCCGGTCGGCTTCCAGTCCGAGGCGGCTAGGGATTTCACCTTCATTCTGCTCATTGTTTGAATGAGAAGGCCTCATGTTGAGGGGAAATTCGAGCATAAATTCGGCTTGTTGAAGAGTAATTTCGCTTCTCCGGCAAAAATGCCGGGGAGAGTGGGTATCATCGGCGCACCTCATTTTTCTCGATGGGCATATGGCGCATGGCTGCGGCCCCATCGTTTACTGGATTTGTATCATGCCTACACTTTTACCTACGACTCTGGTTGGCTCATACGCGCAGCCCGACTGGCTGATTGACAGGGCCAAACTGGGCGGCCGTTTTCCTCCGCGGGTCCGTGCCCAGGAGCTATGGCGCGTTGAGTCCGATTGGCTGGAGCAGGCGCAGGACGATGCAACGCTGCTTGCCATTCGCGCTCAGGAAAATGCCGGCCTGGACATACTGACCGACGGTGAAATGCGGCGGGAAAGCTATTCCAACCGTTTTGCAACCGCTCTCGAGGGTGTCGACATCGACAATCCCGGCGTGGCGCTCGACCGCAGCGGGCACCCCAATCCTGTGCCGCGCGTCGTCGGAAAGATCCGGCGCAAGCACTCCGTGCAGGTGCGCGATGTCGAGTTTCTGCGCGCCAATACGGATCGCCGGATCAAGATCACGGTGCCGGGCCCCTTCACCATGACTCAGCAGGCGCAGAACGATTTCTACAAATCGGAAGAGGAGATGGCCTACGACTACGCCGTGGCCGTCAATGAGGAAATCAAGGATCTGTTTGCGGCGGGAGCCGATGTCGTGCAGATAGACGAGCCGTATCTGCAGGCCCGGTCCGAAAAAGCGCGGGACTATGGCGTGCGCACGCTGAACCGCGCACTGGAGGGCGTCACCGGCACCACTGCGGTGCATATCTGCTTCGGCTACGCCGCCATCATCCACGAGCGCCCCGCCGGATACTCTTTCCTGGCCGAACTGGAGAACTGCCTGGCCGACCAGATATCGGTGGAAACCGCCCAGTCCAATCTCGACTGCGCAATTCTGGAACAGCTGCCGTCGAAGACCATCATGCTCGGTGTCCTGGACTTATCGACGCCCGAGATAGAAACGCCTGAAACCGTGGCCCAGCGCATCCGCCGCGCCTTGCCTCACGTGCCGGCGGAGCGTTTGGTGATCGCGCCCGATTGCGGCCTGAAGTACCTGCCGCATCATATTGCCTACGGCAAGATGAAAGCCATGGCCGATGGCGCCCGCATTGTCCGAAACGAGCTTTCCCGCTGATGTTCTCCGCCATTGCCGGACCCTTTGGATTTCGCACCATGATCAAACTTCTTGTAATTGCCCTGTCGGCCTTTTTCATGCAGGGTGCGGCAGCGCAAGACTTCCCCACTCGGCCCATCACGATCGTCGTTCCCGTGCCCCCCGGCGGCATTGTGGATATGGCGGCGCGCCTGGCCAGCGAGCCCTTGACCCAGGCATTGAATCAATCGGTCGTCGTCGACAACCGTGCCGGCGCAAGCGGTAACATCGCCTATGGCTACGTGGCCCAGGCGGCGCCCGACGGCTACACGCTGCTGGCGTCGTACTCCATGTATCACGCCGGCAATCCTTCCCTGTTCTCCGACTTGCGCTGGAACGCCGAGTCCTTCACGCCCGTCGCCATGCTGGCCGTGGCGCCGCATGTCGTGGTGGTTCATCCCTCTCTGCCTGTTCATACGCTGAAAGAACTGATCGCCTACGCCAAGGCGCATCCAGGCGAAATCAATTACGCCTCCCAGGGCAGCGGCTCGGTGCCGCACGTCGGCACCGAGCTCCTCAAGCAGATGACGTCGACCGACATGGTCCATGTGCCTTACAAAGGTTCGGGACCCGCCATTCAGGATGTGCTGTCGGGCCGTGTGCAGCTGTTCATCACGACGCCGCCTTCCATCATCGGCCACGTCCAGCAGGGCAAGCTGCGCGCCATTGCCGTAGCCAGCGGATCGCGCCATCCCATGCTGCCCGACGTGCCGACTTCGGTTGAGCAGGGCTTTCCCGATTTCGAACTGGACGCCTGGGTATCCCTGTTCGCTCCGGCCGGCACACCACCGGATGCGATCAAGCGAATTTCACAGGCCCTGGAGGCCGGTTTGGCGACACCTGAAACCATACAGAAGGCACGCGCCGCCGGTATAGAAGCACGCTATCAATCGCCCGAGGCGCTTGGCAAAACCGTCAGGGCGGATACCGAGCACTGGTCAACGGTCATACGATCGGCGGGTATTGTCGCCAACTAGAATTGGCTTGCGGCTCTCATAGTATATTGTTCGGGTACGGCGGCCGATGTCCATCACGGGATATCGGCCACGCTGTTTTGTGGAACCCTTACCAGATACGCATATGACAAACCGTTTACCGTTTTCCAAGGCCATCCTGGCCTGCGCGCTGATCGGCGCCGCCGGCATGGCGCACGCCGCCTATCCCGACCGCCCCATCACCATGATCGTGCCCTTTCCGCCGGGGCAGGCGACCGATATCTTTGCACGTGTGATAGCCGAAAAGCTTTCCGCCGAAGTGGGCCAGCCCGTCATCGTGGAGAACAAGGCGGGCGCCGGCAGCAATATCGGCATGCAATTCGTGGCGCGGGCAAAGCCCGATGGCTACACTCTTGCCGTGGGCGGCAGCGCCGGCGCCGTCAACCAGACGCTCTACAGCAACCCGGGCTATTCGCTGAAATCCGATTTTGTTCCGGTGGGTGGTATTTTCACGGTCCCGCTGGTTTTCCTGGCCAATCCGAAAAGCGGCATCACTTCGCTCTCTCAACTGGTCGAGCGGGCCCGCGCCAACCCCGACGATCTGGCCTATGCCAGCGCCGGCATAGGCGGCACCCAGCATTTGTCGGCTGAAATGTTCAAGGCCGATGCCAAGATCGAGCTGCGTCATATTCCCTACAAGGGTAGCGGTCCGGCGCAGGCCGATTTCCTGGGCAACCATGTACCGCTTATGGTGGACTCGGTGACCGCCGCCCTTCCGCATGTGCAGTCCAAGTCGGCCATTCCCTTGGCAGTGACGACACGCGAGCGTGTGCCGCAGTTGCCGCAAGTGCCTACCGTGGCAGAGTCAGGCTACCCGGGCTTCGAAGCCGTGGGCTGGGCGGCCATTTTTGCGCCTGGGGCAACGCCACCGGAAGTCGTAAAGTTCCTGAACGAAAAAATCAACGGGATTCTCAAATCGCCTGAAGCGGCAAAAACACTGACGGATCGCGGGGCGCAGCCCTTGATATACACGCCCGAGGAAGGCAAGCATTTCATCGTGACTGAAATCGCCAAATGGGGCAAGGCTGTCAAGCAATCCGGCGCGTCGGTCGATTGATCGGGCGTTGGGTTAGAGTGCCCTAAGCGCAAGCCGGCACCAGCAGCACCGGTAGCGTCTCCCAGACAATGGCCACGGCCGACAGCAGGCTCAGCGCGCCGGCCAGCCATGGGATGAAGCCGGGGCAGGCCGTGCGCGGCATGCGCGAGCGCAGACGCAGAAAGATGGCTGCCATTGCCAGCAGCGCCAGCAGACTTGCCGCGACGATGATCCACAGCGGCGCCGGCAAGCCCATCCACACGCCGTCCAAGGCCGGCCGTGCGCAGTTGATGCCGTTCACGGTGTAGACGAACAGGAAGTGCACGGCCCAGATGATCGGGCCGGAGAGCATGAACAGGAATGTGCGCGGAAAGCTGCCTGGCATGGCGTTCACTCCAGCAAACGTGGAAAGCCGTGGATCGCGCAGAGGCCCAGCAGACCCTGGGCGACCGTGTAGTGCCAGAAGAGCATCGTGCTGTCGAAGCTGGCGCGCCGGGCGGGCCCCAGCCGTCCGGCCAGGGATCGAGCCACCGTAAAGGCGGCCATGAAGCACAGTGTGGTCACAAATACTGCCTGAAGCCCGATCAGGGCGTAGACGGCGGCGGCATAGCCGCTATCTTGCGGCCGCAGTCCGGCCTGCCACTGCCCATGAGCCTCCAGGCCGATTGCCGCCGCGATCATCAGCATGGCGGCCGGAAGCCCCAAGCGGACCGCTACCTGTCTTTCCCGCTCCAGGGCGCGGCTCAGCCACGCCAGCAGTACGCTGGTGCCAAGCAACAGGCCGGTGGATGTCAACGGCAAGCCCATGGAGGGCAATCGCGCAAGAGGCGGCCAGGTTTCCGGGGATGTGACCCACAGAAACAGATATGCGAACAGCAGCGAACCGAAGATGCTGGCGCAGACCATGAGCAGGATGACCATGGCCCACCAGGAATGGGAGGCGCTGCCGCCGCACGATACCGGCAGGCGCAGGCCGCCGCCGATATCGACGGGGGGGCGGACGGGATTCGCGTCGGCGTCCCACAGCCAGCGCCATATCATTGCCACCGCCAGGACGCCGCAGGCTCCCGCCAGCGCCTCCAGCTTGAAGGTAAGAAGCAGGAAGAAGCCGGCGGTGCCCAGCGCGGCAAGAAGGGGCGACCATCCCGGCCCGGGCAGCTCCAGCACGTACTCGGGCCTGGCCTGCACAGGGCTTGTGACCAGCGTCGAGCGCCGGCCCGTTGGGGCGTTCGGCAGGTAATAGCGCCCGGCGTCCACGTCCCGGGCCAGGCCGGGTTGATTCCACAGCGGTTCGCGGCTTGTCACGAACGGGATGCTGCGGGATCCGTAAGACCGGCTGGGCAGCCACTCCAGGGTGCCGGCGTCCCATATGTTGCCGGCGTTGGCATCGCCGACCGGCCGGAAGTTGCGTGCCAGATCGATCAGGAAGGCCAGGACACCGGCGGCGATCATATAGGCTCCAAGGGTCGAGGCCATGTTCAGAGGGCCCCAGCCATAGCTGTCCGCATAGGTGTAGACCCGACGCGGCATGCCCGCCAGGCCGGTCAGGTGCATGGGGAAGAAGCTGACGTTGAAGCCGATGAACATCAGCCAGAAGGCCCAGCGGCCCAGCTTTTCGGACAGCGCGCGCGCACTGACGAACGGGGCCCAATAGTAGAACGCGGCGAATAGCGGAAAGACCATGCCGCCGAACAATACATAGTGGAGGTGGGCGACGATGAAGTAGCTGTCATGGGCCTGCAGGTCGAAGGGGATCACGGCGACCATCACCCCGGTCAGTCCGCCCAGGACGAAGATGAAGAAGAAGCCCAGGATGAACAGCATGGGCAATTTGAACGGTCGCAATCGTGCCGCGGCGGCAATGGTGGCGATCCAGGCGAATATCTGTATGCCTGTCGGCACCGACACCGCCATGCTGGCGGCCGACGCGAAGCTGAGCGAAAGCTGCGGAATGCCGGTGGCAAACATATGATGCACCCACAAGCCGAAGCTCAGAAAGCCGGTTGCCACGACCGCCAGTACGACGAGCCGGTAGCCGATCAGCGAGGTGCCGGTCATGGCGGGGATGATCATCGATACCATGCCGGCCGCCGGCAGGAAAATAATATAGACCTCGGGATGGCCGAAGAACCAGAATAGATGCTGCCACAATAGCGGGTCGCCGCCTTTCTGGGCGATGAAGAAAGGCATGCCGAAGGCCCGTTCCAGTTCAAGCAGCGCGGTACCCACGATAACCGCCGGGAACGCGACGATCACCATGCCGGAAAACACCAGCATTACCCAGGCAAAAATAGGCATGCGGTCCAGGGTCATGCCCGGGGCGCGCGTGCGCAGGATGCCGACCGCCAGTTCAATGGCGCCGGCGATGGCCGATATTTCGATGAAGCCGATGCCAAGCAGCCAGAGGTCCGCGTTGAGCTCCGGCGAATAGGCGGAGCTGCTCAGGGGCGGATACATGAACCAGCCGCCATCCGGGGCCAGCCCGACGAAGATGCTGCAAAAGAATATGAGGCCGCCCACGGCATAGGCCCAGTATGCATAGGCGGACAGGCGCGGGAAGGGCAGGTCTCGCGCTCCCAGCATATTCGGCAGGAGAAGTACGGCCATGGCTTCGACCGCGGGCACCGCGAACAGGAACATCATCACCGTGCCGTGCATGGTGAACAACTGGTTGTACAGCTCATGCCCGATCAGATCGTTGTCGGGCACGGCCAGTTGGGTGCGCATCAGCAGCGCCAACACGCCGGCAAGCAGGAAGAAGAGCAAGGCCGTGCCGATATAGAGCAGGCCGACATGATTGTTGTTGACGACGGTAAGGGCCCGCCAGCCAGTGGGGCGCTTCCAGACACGTTGCAACTGCTCCAGCTCGCCGTCCGGACGAGGAAGCGTATTGGGCGGCGAGGGCGCCACGTCGGCCATGGATTCGTCCGCCATCATTCGAGACTTTCCAGGTATTGCGCAACGGCGCGCAGATCCTGGCTGGACAGGCGGTTGAAGGAGGGCATGGCGTTGTCCGGCTTGATATGCTGGCCGCCGGCGATCCAGCCGGCCAGTGTGCCGACGTTGTTGGGCAACACGCCCGCCGCCAGCGAACGGCGACTGCCGATATGCGTGAGATCCGGTCCCAGCGTACCGGCCGCCGCGGTTCCGCGGATTGCATGGCATTGCGCGCAGGCCTGCAGGAAGTGCCGCTGTCCCGCGCGCAGCGTGTCATCGGCCGGCTTCCGCGCGGGCTCGCGCTGCGCCGCCACCCATTGCTGGAAGTCGCCCGGGTCAAGCGCCTGCACGTCGAACATCATTTTCGCGTGCTGGGCTCCGCAATATTCCGCGCACTGGCCCCGGAACACCCCCGCATTCTTTGCCTGGACGCGCAGGCGATTGACATGGCCCGGCACCATGTCCAGCTTGCCCGCCAGCTCGGGCACCCAGAAGCTATGGATCACATTATCGGACTTGAGCACGAATTCCACGGGCTGCCCATAGGGGATGCGTATGTCGTTGGCCGTCTCGAAAAGCGGCTGGCCGTTGGCGGCCAGGTACCGGACCCGCCACCACCACATTTCGCCGACGACCTCGATGCGGACCGCCGGCGCCGTATCGGCCATGGCCGAAGAGGAGGCCGCCTTCAGGTTGTAGGCAAGCAGCGCGCTCAGCACGGCTATAGGAAAAGCAAGGCCTCCCGCCACGATCAGCGAGCGCCTGCCCAGCAGCGTCCTGGCTTGCGGCTTGCCGTATAGCGCCACAGCCAGCAAGATCATGACAAGAAGAAAGATGACGCCCGCGCCGATGAACATCACCCAGCTGATTTCCGCGATTCGGCTGGCGTCTTCTCCGTGGGGGCGGAGAACCGATTGCACGTCGGCCGACGCCTGTATCGGCAGTATGGCGAGCAGTACGGTTGAGCGCAAATGGAGCATGCAGAGGCCGGTTATTGGAGCTGTCGGAGAGGCGCGCGGCTGGAAAGTGCCACTGCGGTACTGGATTTGCATGCAGCACATGCCGTACCAAGCGGAGTGTCATCCTGCATCCGCCTGATGAAACGGCAAATTGCCAACTGCGCCGCCATGCCCCTCGGCATGTTTTGGGCTTGTTTTGAAAAATTTACACGCATTCGGCAAACCTCCCCATACTGGCCTCGCCCGAGGCATGCTCTCCCGCAGCCGCCGGCGGCAAAGAATTTGCTGTACCGACCTGAATCCAGGAATAGTGAAATGCGCAAATGCCCAGTCCTATCGCCCGCCGAGTCCCGATGCTGCTGCTCGGGATGATCGCCCTCTTGCTGCTGGCAGGCTGTGGAGAAAAGCGCCCGCCGCTTGCGCCGCCGGGGCAGGCCGGTCAGCTGGTCGGCGCCGATACGGCCAGGGGCCGGCAACTCATTGCCGACTATGGCTGCGTTGCCTGTCACACCATAGAAGGCATCAAGGGACCGGTATCCAGGGTTGGTCCTCCGCTGGACGGCATGGCTATGCGCGCCTACGTGGGCGGCGTGCTTCCGAATACGCCCGAAAATCTGGTGCAATGGCTGCTTGACCCCCCGGCGATCGACCCGCGCACCGCCATGCCTGATCTGGGGCTGAGCACAGCGGATGCACGGGACATCGCCGCCTATCTTCTTACCCTGCACTGACGCCACGGACGCCTGAAGATGACGACATGGAAACGAGTTGCGGGCATCACCCTGGCGGCATCCGCCGCCGCCGCCGCACTGCTGGGGGGCGCTGCCGTATACATCGGCGTATATGACGTCAGTGCCACAAGCCAGCATACGGCGTTCGTCTACCACCTGCTTGAAACGTCATTGCGGCGTTCCGTCAAGCTGCGCACCTCCGGCATGGAGGTGCCCGCCCTTGACGACCGGGATCGCATCATCAATGGCTTCAGGCACTTTCGTGCGCAGTGTGTGCAGTGCCATGGCGCTCCGGGCGTCGCGCCCCAGCCTTTCGCGCTGGGTCTGACGCCCGCACCCGCGTCGCTGGTCGACGCCGCCCGGCACTGGCCGGCCGCCGAGGTTTACTGGATCGTCCGGAATGGCATCAAGATGAGCGGCATGCCCGCCTGGCAGTACCGCCTGAGCGACGACGAGATATGGGATGTCGTGGCGTTCATGAAGGTCTTGCCGGCATTGTCGCCAGCGGACTATGCGATGTGGAGCGATGAGCACGCGCCCTTGCCTGCAAGGGACGAAACACCGCCGGCATCCGCCCCGGAACCGCGCCTGGGCGACGCCGCGGCCGGCCGAAAGGCGCTGCAACAATACGTGTGCGTCACATGCCATGCGATCCCGGGCATCGTCGGCGCGAACAAGCACGTCGGGCCGCCGTTGGCCGGCATTGCGGACAGGCAGTACATTGCCGGCGTGCTTCCCAATACGCCCGCCAACATGCTGCGCTGGCTGCGCGATCCGACGAAGGTGGATCCATTGTCGGCGATGCCCGATCTGGGCGTGAGCGAACAGGATGCGCAGGATATTGCCGCATTCCTGTATACGCTCCGCGATGGGGAATGACGGGCCGGCTCGCGGTTCCGGAGGCGGATGGGCAGTATCCGCAGCGCCCCGACCGGTATTATCATGGGCTGTTGCCGAGGGTTTCAGGCTTCGCCGCAGCGCCGGGCCGCCGGGTCGCCGGATCGCCGGATCGCCGGATCGCCGGATCGCCGGGTCGCGCGCATAACAGGAGTTCCCCATCATGAAACTGGTCGAACCCATACTCGAGTGGCAGGACGAGATCATCGCCATTCGCCGCGATATCCATGCGCATCCCGAGCTCGCCTATCAAGAGGTCCGCAGCTCCGATCTGGTAGCCGGGCAGCTGGAGTCATGGGGCGTGGAAGTGCATCGCGGCCTGGGCATCACGGGGCTGGTGGGTGTCATACGGGGCAAAACGGACAGCGGAAGGTCCATCGGCTTGCGCGCCGACATGGACGCCCTGCCCATACAGGAACTCAACACGTTCGAGCATGCCAGCAAGCACCCTGGAAAAATGCATGCCTGCGGCCACGACGGCCACACGGCCATGTTGCTGGCCGCATCGCGCTACCTTGCGCAGCACCGCGATTTCGACGGCACGGTGTATGTCATATTCCAACCGGCCGAAGAGGGGCGGCTGGGCGCCAAGAAGATGATCGAAGACGGCTTGTTCACGCGGTTTCCCGCCGAGGCGGTTTTCGGCATGCACAACTGGCCCGGAATGGAAGTGGGGCGCTTCGGCGTCTGCGCGGGGCCCATCATGGCATCGAGCAATTACTTTACGATATCCATCATGGGCAAGGGGGCGCATGCCGCCATGCCTCACCTGGGTTGCGATCCCATCATGGCGGCCACCCATCTGGCCCAGGCGCTGCAAACCATTGTGACCCGCAATCGCAATCCTTATGATCCGGCCGTGCTCAGCGTTACCCAGATCCATGCCGGCTCGGCGGACAATGCCATTCCGGACAGGGCCGAGCTGCGCGGGACGGTGCGCGCTTTCACGCGCGAGACGGTCGACCTGATCGACAAGCGCATCGGCGAACTGGCGGAGCGGATCAGCGAGGGGTTTGGCTGCACGGCCGACTTCGTCTTCGACCGCAAGTATCCGCCCACCTACAACCATCCCCGTGAAACCGCCTTCAGCGTCCAGGTCCTTGAAGGACTTGTGGGCGCCGCCAATGTCGACGCCGCTGTACAGCCGTCGATGGCGGGCGAGGATTTCGCCCTGATGCTGCAGGAGCGGCCGGGCTGCTATATATGGATAGGCAACGGACAGGGCGATCATCGCATGCCGGGCCATGGCGAAGGCCCCTGCATGCTGCACAACCCCGCCTACGACTTCAACGACCATCTGATTCCCCTGGGCGCCAGCTATTGGATAAGGCTCGCCCAGGCCTGGCTGTCGCAGCCTTATAACGATAAGTAATGGAAAAATAATTATTTAGTCGTTCTTGTTCGAGTCCATTCTGTTTACGCTATCTGATAGCCATGGGTATCTGGCTTCCGGCTTGTTTCGCTGAAATATCCGTATCGGAAGGGCTCTTATGTCCAAAATCTATGTGATCCACGAAAACTCGGCATGGGTCGAGCCTCTCAGGGCCGCATTTGCGGAACAGGGGCTGCCCTACGAAGAGTGGTTCCTGGACGAAGGCGCGCTGGATCTTGCCCAAGCGCCGCCGCAAGGGGTGTTCTACAACCGGATGAGTGCGTCGTCGCACACCCGGAATCACCGCTATGCGCCGGAATACACGGCTGCGGTGCTGGCCTGGCTGGAATCGCATGGGCGGCGCGTCATCAACAACGGCCGCGCCTTGCAGCTGGAAATCAGCAAGGTGGCGCAATATGCCGCGCTGTCCAATTACGGCATACGCACGCCTCGCAGCATCGCGGCCGTGGGCAAGCGCCATATCGTCGAGGCGGCGGGCACGATGCCCGGCTCGTTCATCACCAAGCACAACCGCGCGGGCAAAGGCCTGGGCGTGCGGCTGTTCCATAGCGTCAAGGCGCTGGAAGACTACGTCAGCGGCGAGGCCTTCGAGCCGTCCATCGACGGCATCACCCTTATACAGGAATACATCCGGGCGCCGGAGCCCTACATCACGCGCGTGGAATTCGTGGGCGGCAGGTTCCTGTATGCGGTGCGTGTGGATACGTCGCTGGGCTTCGAGCTTTGCCCGGCCGATGTCTGCCAGGCGGGCGATGCGTTCTGCCCGGTAGGCCAAGAGGCGCCGGCGGCGCCCGCTCCCCGCTTCCAGATCGTTCAGGGTTTCGACAACCCCATCATCGAGCGCTACCAGCGCTTCATCGCGGCCAATGGCATAGGGATTTCGGGCATCGAATTCATCACCGACGAAAACGGCCAGATCTACACCTATGACGTCAATACCAACACCAACTACAACAGCGACGCCGAAGCGGCGGCCGGGTTGTATGGGATGCAGGCTATTGCCCGATACCTGGGAGAGGAGCTCCGTGGCCTGCGCGCCGGGCAAGCCCGGCCCGAACCCGCACTCGACACAGCCTGACACGTTCCGATAATGTCAGGTTGACGTCACCCCTCTCCTGGCTGGCGGGGGGGGGCTGCCAGCCAGTGTTTTCATCGGTTGCGGTGTGTCGGCCGGGCTCACGCGGGCCGCAGCGTGGGGCGGTCGGATGGCACTTCCAGATCCAGGCCCCAGTCGCCGAACTCGTACCAGTCCTCGCCCATGGATTCCGACGGGTGCTGGGTGCGGCTGGAACCGTTGCCGCACAGCATGGAATCGGCGGGGCAGTATTTATCGCAGCCCCAGCAGATACGCTCGGGATGCTTGGGATTCAGCGGAAATTTCTTGGCCATGTTCGGGCCTCAATGCGAATTGAGTTCTAAGGGTATACCCGAGTATCCTACTCGGGTATACCCCGGAAAAACATGACGGATATCAAGGAATCGCTTATTGCGCTGACGCCGGGTTGCGTTGCTGTATGAGTGTTAACGCACGTCTTCGGCTGCATCCGCTATGTTTATAAGGTCCGATAGATCGCGCGTAGAGGGTTGATGGCGTTTGTTCTGAAGTGATTCCTGTTCGTCCAAGGCAAGGTTTTCAATTATAGCGAGCAGTGTTTTACGAGTTGTCTGGATGGCAGACTCAGACACACCATTTACAGCTATGTTGTTTACTTCTTCTGCAATCGGAACCAGAACTTTTTTCAAGGCACGCCCTTTGGGCGTTAAATAAATATGGATATTTTTATTATTGTTCGGAAGCTTGCGTCGAGAAATATATCCCAGCTTCTCCATTGCGCGAAGCGCCGAATGTGTGGTGGGATCCATCAAGCCAGCCTCTTCGCTTAGCTGGCGCTGGGTCAATCCATCGTTCTCCCAAAGTATACGCAGGAAAGTCCAATGGCCGAACGATACGGAGTGTTCCATAAGGCGCATCTGAAGGGCTCGCGACACTCCTCGCATGGCATCTTTGATTAGATGGGCAAGGCGGTCGTTGGGCACAGCTTCACGCCAATGGCGCAGTACCGCATGAGATGATCCATATTGGGCTTCAAACTTTGATTTAGGCATGGAAGCGCTGTTCGATTAGAGATGATCGAACGGTTATACCACCACTTATGCTTAGATTGCATTGATCTGGTGCAAAAGTGGGATTTCTCGATTTTCGCGGCTGGATTGCAATATTGCCAAGCAAATTTCCAAGTTGGCTGTGCCCCATTCTCCAGAGTGTATGGGCTTTTTTCCTTCGATAACGGCAGCGTAGAGTTCGTCGATGACCTCGCTTCTTGGTACTGTCGGGTCTTCAAGTGGATCGAAGCGTACGCCTTCGTCATCATATATTGCTATTCCGCGAGGCCCCGGACGCAGGTCGGCACGGTCGCAAGAGGCAATTAGAAGGCCGAAATGCTCATGGTGCACCCTTGGAGCATTGCTGGAAGATGCCAAGTTGGGTTGTATGTAGTTCGGCCCACCGTAGCCTCGATCTCGCTTCAAAGCATCTTCTTCGCCAGGAGCCATGCTGTTCAATAGCCGTCTGGCGGCACCGTAGTTGCGCTGATCTTTACGTTTCCCCGTCTCGCCGACCCAGCCGCAAAACTCATCGCTATCAAAATGAGCGTTGCCGCTGTAGACCATCGATGCAGCGGCTCCATCTTCAAACGTGAGCAGCGCCGAATAGGCTGATTCGGCCGCCCGCTGAGGATCCCAGATTCCAGAATAGGCCCGGACGCTTGCCGCCCGTCCTCCGGCGATAGTTCGTACCACGTCTATTTGATGCGAGCCTTGGCTGAATATCACTCCGCCGCCTAGCTGTGTTTGCAGTTCTTCGCGACGACGAGGACGATAAAGGAAGTCGGTGTAATTCAATGCCGAGATCATTCGCAACCGTCCGAAGGCACCGCTTTGAATCAGTTGCCGGGTTCGTCGAACGGGCGTATCGAAACCATGGCTATGTCCGACGATCAAGCATACGCCAGCTGCGTTTGCCGCGTCGGTCATTGCACGGCAATCATCCAGGGTCAATGCCATCGGTTTCTCGACTAGCATGTGTCTACCATACCGAGCCGCTATCTGAACCTGCTCGCGATGAAATTGGTGTGGGGAGGCAATATAGACAGCATCGACATCGGCATCGGCGCAAAGCGCCTCAAACGACTCATATGAGTACGCACCGAAATCCCGCACAAAGCGTTGGCGAGCCTCGGCACGCGGGTCCATGCCCGCTACTACATGAATATCGGGATGCAAGGCCAAGGTGGGCTGCATTACAAGAAACCCGCGGCCCATCCCTGCGATGCCGAGCTTCAGCTTACGCCGGGGCTCTTCCGTCCTCGTGGAGGCGGCCGCATGCGACGGGAAATCGGCGCTCACTAGCGTGCTCCAGTTACGGTATCCAGCAAGGCCCCGACGTCTTCGGGTACCGTGTCGCCGCGCCAGCAGATATGCTGATCGGGACGTATGAGCGCTTTACCCACACCATACATTTCCAGAGCTTGGCTATTGTCGATATGCAGCACTTTTAGCGGTATGCCGCGTGCCTTTGCCGCCCGCTTCAAAGCATCCACATCAAACCCCACGTTGTTCAGGCAAAGCAGCGTAAAGCCTACTCCCAAGTGATCGTATAGCGAACTCCCTTCTTCTCGGCCCTTATCCAGCCAGAAGTGCGGGGCGCGGCCGCCTGGAACGCTGGTTGGTACATAATTGGCCAAGTCGTCATCGGGTGCTTGCCCATCTTGAACAATGATGGGCGAGCTGTCGTAGCGTGCGCCTAACTGCACACCCAGTGAGGCATATTCTTCGCCGAATGTGGACAGGAAAGCTCCTGTTTCAACTCGTGCATGAGCACCTTCCGGACTGTCCTTATCCAGTTCCGGCGGTATCGGCACTAAACCGACATTTCTTGCCAGTTCGCGTGCTGCCGCCGTGTTACGCTGTGCGATCGGCTTGCGCTCCAGCTCGTAGGAGGCAAGCAGATTTTTGCCTCCCCATTCTTGAACGGCTGCCGCAAGCTTCCAGGCAAGATTGGCTGCATCATCGACGCCCGTATTCATCCCGAAGCCGCCTGTTGGCGTAAACAGATGCACGGCATCGCCCGCCAATAGGATACGGCCTTGCGCGAATTTTTCAGCGACAAGTGCAACGCCAGCGGTCCATTTTGCATGTGCAAGCACTTGAACGGGAAGATCGGCCCCGGTGCATTGCCGCAATATCGCGACAATGGCGGCTTCGTCGATGTTTGAGCCGGGCGTTTCGTCGCGGGACCACAATAAGAACTCATCGTCGCCATTCAATGGAACCAAGGCTGTGCGCAGTGTTGGATTGACAATCCAGTATTGCCAGGCTCGCTTGCCATGCAGATGGTCGCGGTAGAGCGTGGGCGCGCGCAAATAGGTTGATACCATACGCCCTCCAAAAAATGCCTGGCGCAGATTTTCAAAACCTTCATAGGAGACTCCCAGTACGCCTCGCACAAAGCTGCGTCCTCCGTCGCAACCGGCAAGGTAGGATGCTTTCCAGGTTGATTGCGCTTCTGTGGAGACGTCGATTGCATCAAGGCGGACTCCATCGCATTCTTCTTGCACTCCTATGACCTTCATGCCGAACTTCAGTGTTATGCGAGGCCTTTTGGCTGCCTCCTCCAGGAGGACCTGTTCTACATACATCTGGTTGGCTCGATGTATCGGTTCGGGGACTTGATCCAGTGGACTCGATGCGGCTACGCTTAGCCGCTTTTCGGTTTCGGAAGGCATGGGTAGCCTTGCCAGCTCCCATTCGTTGAAGCGTGTAAAGTATGCGACATCGGTAGGATGATCCATGGGTAGCCCAAGATTCCGTATGCGTTTGGCGAAACCCAGGCGGCGGTAATGTTCCATGGTGCGCGAGTTATGAGTGCTCCCCTTGGGGTGCATGCGCGCCGATGATTCCGTATTGAAGACTGTGCTGTTGACCCCGTGCCGGTCAAGAAACATTGCCAGCAGCAGACCCACGGGTCCGCCGCCGACAATTGCCACGGAAGTTCTTTGTGCGTGATCCGCAGGACTGTTCAAACCGTTGCTCCGTCAGATGTTGATATGGATTTTTGGATATTCCGGCCCATGCTCTTGCTGTAGTGGGCCGGCCCTGCTGGCTAGTTCGGGTCGACGCCAGACAGCTTGACCGCCGCCTCGTATTTTCTGAGGTTTTCACGGATGTTTTTTGCATACTCTTCAGGCGTGCTCCAGACGGGAATCGATCCTAGGATTTCAAAACGATCGCGCATTTCCTTTGTATCAAGGGCCTTTTCGATGGCCTTGGATAATTTGTCCAGAATTTCCGGCGGGGTGCCTGCCGGAGCGAGTACCCCCACTTCGGAGGGGAAGTCGTATCCAGGAAATAATTCGGATAGGGTCGGCACATTCGGTGTTCCTGGAAATCGCTTCGCCGATGTAACGGCCAATAGATTGACTTGCCCCGTTGTCGCATAAGGGCCGACGGTGGGCAGTGCAGTCATCAGAACAGGGACTTGACCGGCAAGAAGGGCCGGAACGGATTGACCGGATCCTTTGTATGGAATGTGCGTCAAATTGATACTTGCTTCGGACTTGAACACCTCCATGGCGATCTGATGGATGCTTCCCACGCCGGACGATCCATAGTTAATGGAACCGGGTTCTTTCTTGGCCTGGGAGATTAGGTCCTGAATTGTCTTGAGCGAGGTTGTCTTTGCATTCGCGGCGATGAACATGGGCGTTACCCCAGCCAGGCTGATGGGTGCAAAGTCCTTCACAGAATCGTATCCGACCGACTTGAACAGATAAGGCGCGATAGCCAGCTGTCCTATATCCGCAACCAGTAATGTGTATCCATCGGGGGAGGAGTTCGCAAGTTGCCTGGTCGCAAGCGTGCCGCCAGCGCCAGGGCGGTTGTCGATAACGAACGATTGACCCAGCAGGCTGCCCAGCTTCTCGCCAAGTGTGCGGGCAATGATGTCAGGAGTTCCGCCCGGTGCGTAGCCTACAAGAACCTTAACAGGCCGATTGGGATAGTCGGGAACTGCATACGCACAGCCCGCGAACGTGGCCAAGCTTAGCAGGCCTACTGCGATATTCTTTGAAAAAGTTAACATTTTCTCTCCTTTGGGATGATGGTGTTGCCCGCTCTATCGAAAGAAGGCGGTTATCTACTGCTTGTTATTTCTTATGTTTCCGTTGCTGCGTTACTAATACTTTATAAGCGGCTTCCTCCATTGGATTCGGATGTCTGTGGCGTGGAAAAAATCGGGGGCGTGATTTCAAATATCCAGGACAAGTTCTGGCGAGCATGCCCGGGACACGCAGCTTATGATCCGATCGTGTTGCTCGCTTTCAGACAATACGAAATCGCGGTGATCGGCTTCGCCTTCCAGCAAGCCCACCTGACAAGATCCACAGCTGCCACTCTCGCAAGAACTGGCGATGTGAACTCCCGCATTGCGTAAGGTCTGTAGCAGGGTGTCCTGGGCCGGCACGGTAAGTTTCATTCCAGACTTGGCCAAGCGCACGGTGAATGCCTGATCATCAGGCCGAGGTTTGGGTTTGAGCGCGCAAAAATCCTCAAAGTGCACGCTTGACGAAGGCCAATGTCCTGCCATATCGCGTACGGCTTGCATAAGCGGGCTCGGCCCGCAGCAATATAAATGGGTGCGATCCGGCTTTTCCAGCATGGGCCACAAGTCCAGGCGGCGATCGGGCTTGCCTTCGTCGTGGTGAATGACGACCTTCCCTTTGAACTCCGGTTTTTCCCAATCTTCCATGAATGAAGTTTCTTGCAAAGAACGCGTGCAGTAATAGAGCTTGAATGATTTGCTTCCTGCGGCAGACAAGGCCAGCAGCATTGAGCGTATTGGTGTAATGCCAATTCCGCCGGCGATGAACAGGTATCGGGCGGCGTCCGGAACGAGCGGGAAAGCGTTTCGCGGTTCGGAGGCGAGTATGGTGTCGCCTACTTTCAGGGTGTCGACCATACTCTTCGAGCCTCCCCGTCCAGCGGCATCCCGCTTTACGGCTATGACATAGCGATTACGCTCGGTTGGCGCATTGCACAGCGAGTATTGACGCAACAACTCATTCGGGGTCTCCACGAATATATGAGAGCCCGCAAGGAAGATGGGGAGCTCGCCGCCGTCCGGCCGCTGCAACTGAAAGCTCATGGTATCGTTCGCAATCTTGTTGGCGGCGGTAACAAGCAGCGGCATATTTGCGATTTGTTTTGCTTCAGACATGATGATTTCTCTGTTTGAAACCCGGGGGGACGGGTTCCAGGCTATCGACAGGCGTTTTTCTCGCTAGACCTTATGGCGCTCAAGTGTTCCAGGTGCGAAGAGCTCTTCTATCTTGAGAAGCCGCTCTGCTGTGCCATGCTTGTGCGCATACTGCACGACTGCGCTCAATGCCTTCTGGTTTTCGGCCACTCCGTATGGCCAGTAGTCGGCTCCCATCTGGGATCGAGTTTGCTCCATCCAGGGGCCGAGCCAGGGGAAGGTAATAGGCAATGCGGCAATGTTCTCCAGCGCTGCTACCGCTATTTCCTTGGCCTTGATGAATGCTGTGTAGACTGAGTTCGCCAGCCAGGGATGAGCATGCACCAGCTCTCGCCGGATACCGATGACATGCATTATGGGAAATATCCCTGTGCGCGCGAAATACTCGGCCTCGGCGGCTTGGTAATCCGGAAATAGCCTTTTAACCATGGGCACGCCTTCATTGAAGCAACGGGGAGGGCGCATTGCGATCAGAGCGTCCAGCTTCCCCTCTCGCAGCCAGGAGTCCAGAGTTGCATCTGATGAAATGGAGGAGACTTGTATAGCGGGCGGCAGATTGAGTGCGAGCTTTTCCACACGGCCGGGTTGTTCGAGTCCGCCCTGGAACCATTCGAAATCCCACGGCTCCACGCCGTAATCCTGGGACAGGAGTGCGCGTGCCCACAAGGCTGCGGTAATTTGGTATTCGGGAACTCCTACGCGTTTCCCCTTGAGGTCTACCGGGGAGTCGATGCCGCGATCTGTGCGTATATAAATAGCCGAATGGCGGAAGGTGCGAGAAATGAAAACCGGTATCGCAACGTAGGGCATTTCTACGCCGCGGCTAAGGTTTAGAATATATGAACTGAGCGACAGTTCGCAGACATCGAACTCTTGGTTCCGGTATGCGCGGAAGAAAAGCTCCTCCGGCTCCATGGTCATGAAGTTCAGGTCGCAGCCTTCAATAAGAACGCGGCCATCACATATCGCTTGAACGCGATCATAATCACCGCAGGCCAGGGTGATGGGCAATTTTTTCACGGCTTTCTCCTGCATAGGTCAATGCACAAGCAAGTTTTTTTATAAAGTAAGGTCGACGCGGATGGATCATGTCTGCATCGAGCCCGGCTTTGCCTTATGTGGCGCTTTCGGTTTCCTTGCTGCGATTGAGGGGCAAGCCCGTGATCAGCGTGCGCCAATCCGTTTCCTTTTCGGCGATTCCTTCGTAGGAACGGATATCTGCGAACGGGGTGCTGCGGCCAATCGTGCCGATTGCGGGTTTGCCTTCCAGGATGCCTTGTGCCGCTTCGACCATGATTCGGCGGAACTCGACGATGGCGATATCGCTCGCGCCTAGCCTGTCGTCGGATCGGTTAGCGATTCTCCCCATGGTTTCCCACATTGCAATATCCTGATTGGGTATGCCACGAAGACCGGTGAAGTCGCCTAGCTTCATCGCCTTGCGATCCTGAAGATAATCGTTGTCGCGTGAGCGTACACGGTGAAACTTCTCATCCAGGTCTATTCCCACCTGAGCTCCGCAGAACTTGCGCCAGCTTTCCTGGTCGATGCCAATGCCTGGCGTCGTATCGTCGCTCCAGGCTATGAAGTACAGGAAGGTATTGATGTCATCGATCGGGACCGTATACTGGATGAGGCTGTACTGGCTATTTGGCGGAATTTGTACGGTAATGGGCGCGATGAAGTTGGTCACCCGTAAATAGTTGTGCGTATCGGCGTTTGTGATTGGACGCCGAATGGCAACATAGCTCATCCCGTAATCGGTATGCTGGACCTGGATGCGTGGCGATTTGTCCGTTGAGGGACGAGTCATGTATGCATCGGTCATCCCCGCATTTGTTACGCGGGCCGGTCGGATATCGGTGGAGTGCAAGCTAGAGCTGTGAGCTGAATCTATGGCTCCTTCCAACACCTGGGCCCAATTGCATCCCACATGCACCTTGACGATGCTTACTTTGGCTTTTGAGCCATTGGCGAAACCTGGGCGTTCAAATTCGGGCATGGCGTCAGGCGGCCCCATATATACCCATACCAATCCGTTGGCTTCGCGCACGGGGTAGGATTTATGTTTGACCTTTTCCGCCAGCGCACTGCCGTCGGGCTCGGAGGGCATATCGACCACATTGCCGTCCACGTCCATCTTCCAGCCATGATAGAGGCACCGTAGTCCACATTCCTCGTTACGGCCATACACCAGAGAGGCGCGCCGGTGCGGGCAGAACTCGTCGAGTAGTCCGACACGGCCATCGCTATCCCGGAACGCAACCAGGTTTTCGCCCAGTATGCGTACTCGTACGGGATTGCCGTCAGCCTCGGGTACCTCTTCCACCAAACAGGCTGGTAGCCAATGGCGCCTCATTATCTGCCCCATCGCCGCGTCGCCTTCGACTCGGCACAGCAGTTCATTTTCTTCGTGGGTCAACACCGTACTTTCTCCTTGCCCTTGCTATGTTGCATGACGCCGATTCTGCGGATCAGGTCTCCACAGATAAATCATCAGCTGTACATATAATTAGATATCTAAGTATAATATTAGTGATCTAATTATTTTCCGTCAAGCATGATTTGAAACTCAATGACTGGGACGGCTTCTATCGCTCAAAGGAGACATGTATGCGCTACATCAGTTTTATTCACGAAGGTCAGGCTGTATTGGGTATCAGGGAGGGGAAGAAGATTCATATACTCGGCAATGAATTGCTTGATTCCTTGCTTGCAAGAGGAGCGGACCTGGCGGAGTACGGACGAAATCAGCCTTATGCGGCTACGCTGGATGAGGCACAGGTAAAGGAATTCCTTCCGCCCCTGGTTCGACCTCCCAAGATCTTCTGCGTAGGCTTGAACTATGCGGACCATACCAAGGAGAGTGATTACGAACAGCCCGACTATCCCACGATTTTTCCGCGCTACCACAGCAGTCTGGTTGCTCATCAAGAACCCATTGTTCGGCCACTGGCCTCGGATTCACTGGACTTCGAGGGGGAAATGGCAGTGGTTCTTACCGGTGGTGGACGGCATATTGCCAAAGAGGATGCTCTGCGATGGGTGGCGGGTTACTCGGTATTCAACGATGGATCGGTAAGGGAGTATCAATTCAAATCGCCGCAATGGACGATAGGCAAGAATTTTGACAATACGGGCGCCTTTGGTCCGGACCTGGTCACGGCTGACGAGCTACCTCCAGGAGGGCGTGGATTGATATTGGAGACTCGCCTGAATGGCGTGGTGGTACAAAGTGCTTCAACCGACGACATGCTGTTCGATGTAGCCACGCTTATTTCCATTCTCAGCGAAGCCATTTCTCTTGAGGCGGGCGATGTCATTGTTACCGGAACACCATCGGGCATAGGCTGGGCTCGGGATCCCCGATTGTTGATGCGCGAAGGCGACATCTGCGAGGTGTCGATCTCACAAATAGGCACCTTGCGGAACTCAATCGAGAACGAGCGATAAGGGAGCGGATTCCTATTGAGATTCCTATTGAGTATCCCAGCAAGGAGAGGAGCAGATTATGAGTTCCATAAACAATAGCGCCGGCTTGGCTGATGTCAGCGTACATTCAATCGATCGGTTTGTCCTGACTGTGCCCGACTTGAAGGCCGCGGTGCATTTTTATACGGCCTTCGGTCTCGATGTGTCGAATGAAGGCGGCAAGCTGATCATCAAGGCAGCAGATGGCCATGCCTGGGGCATGGTCGAGCAAGGCCGGCGCAAAGCGCTAAAGTACCTGAGTTTCAACTGCTTCGAAGCCGACCTGCCTTTGCTTCGCAAACAATTGAAAACGGCGGGTGCACGCGACGCGGAGTCTCTGGATTTAACCGGTTCGACTGATTACTGGTTTTATGACCCTGACGGCAATTTGCTGCATGTACAGGCCGGACCTAAAACATCTCCCGATACCAAGGCCCCCAATCCATGCGTAAACATCGCTGCGAATGAGCGGGGGGCGCCAAGGCGCGGAGATATGGCAAAGGTGCGGCCTCGCCGACTGTCTCACGTCTTGCTGTTTTCGTCCGATGTTTCTCGCAGTATCGATTTTTATTGTCGAGGACTCGGATTGCGGCTTTCCGATAGGTCGCAAGATATAGTGGCATTTCTGCATGCACCTCATGGTTGTGATCACCATTTGGTTGCGTTCGCCAAGAGCTCGGTGCGCGGTTGGCATCATTCTTCCTGGGATGTCGATGGCGTTGACGAGGTGGGGTTGGGAGCGGAGCAAATGGCGATAGCAGGTTACACAGAAGGATGGGGAACGGGACGTCATGTGCTCGGGTCGAATTACTTCCATTATGTGCGCGACCCGTGGGGTTCGTTCGCGGAGTACTCGGCTCACATAGACTATATAGAAGCTGGTTATCAATGGGCGGGGCGTGATCATCCGCCTGAGAACTCCCTTTACCTATGGGGACCGAAAGTTCCTTCCTACTTCATCGAAAACTCTGAAGTGGAACGGTAATATCAGGAGGGGTACGCGCAATAGCGAAACGGGAGCGTGGCATTTTTTCTAACGCCTTTTCATTGTGATGCCTTTGACGCTGCTCCGGTTTTCGATGCCTCTGCCGGAGGCGCCGACAGGCTGCCCAGCACCTGGGCGGCCTGTCTTGCCAAGGCGCGCTGGGCGCATGGACGCCGAGCGCATAGATGAACATGGCGGAAGGCCGGCCAAGGGCTAGCTTCATGAAGCCCCACACATGAAATCAGCGGCGCCGGCGATCATGGCGGTCATGGCCGCGCCCCTTGCCCCGGTCGTATGAAGGCCGGTTCTGCCCGCTGTTCCAGTTTCGTCCGCGGCGTTTGTCGCGGTCTTCCGTCAGGACATTGCCGAGCACGCCGCCCGCGGCCGCGCCGCCCAGGGTGTAAAGGGGATCGCCGCCGGAGAACACGGCGCCGGTGGCGGCGCCCAGCCCCGCGCCCAGCAGCGTATTGCTGGATTTTCGGTCGTGAGTGGCGCAGCCGGCCGCGGCCAGCGACATCAGGCCTATGGCGGCGATGCGTACGATAGTGCGTTGCAGTGTCATGGCGTACTCCTGTCTGTTGTTGACGAAGCCAGAGTAGCCATGCGTTTTCATGCAAACAAGGGCCAGGCGGGCGTTTGCAGCCCATTGAAATATCTACCGTCCCGCCGGGCGGTTTTGTAATGGTTTTGTGTCAAATGCGCGGCCCTCACGCAACGCGGGGCGGAATGATCCGCCCCGCTAAGGTATTGCCAACCCGCCGGCCGATGGCAGCCGGCGGGCCTGCCGTTCCAGCCTATTCCAGCTTGATGCCGGCCTCCTTCACGACCTTGGCCCAGTTGGCCACCTGCGTCTTCAGCCAGCCGCCGAACTCGTCCGGCGTCATCTGGATGGGCTGGGCGCCCAGTGTTTCAAGTTTCGCCTGCACGTCGGGCATCTGGATGATCTTGGCCATTTCGGCGTTCAGCTTGTCCACGATGGGCTTGGGTGTTCCCGCGGGAGCGAGTACGCCTTGCCAACTGCCCGTGACGAAGCCCGGGATCATCTCGCTGACGGTGGGCACGTCCGGAAGCTGGGGCAGCCGCTTCTCGCTGGTGACGGCCAGCAGCCTGATCTTGCCGCTCTTGACGTGGGGGTAGGTGGCGACCATGCCATTGGTGGTGGCGTCGACCTGGCCGCCGATCAGGTCGGTCAGTGCTTGCGCGCCGCCCTTGTAAGGAATGTAGCCCCATTCGACGCCGGTTTTCTGGGCGAACAGGACGCCGGCCATATGCGGTGCGCTGCCCATGCCGGCCGCGGCGGCGAAGTTCATCGCGCCCTTCTTTTCCTTGGCATAGGCGACGAGCTCTTCCTGGGTCTTGACCGGCAGGGAGTTCGTGGTCACCAGCAGGTGAGGCGAATAGGCCAGCATGGAAACCGGTGCCAGGTCTTTAATGGGATCGAACGGCATATTGGGGTAGACACTGGGGCTGATGCTCAGGTTGCCCAGGTCCAGCAGCAGCAAGGTGTAGCCGTCGGGCTGCGACCGCACGACATAGTCCGCGCCTATATTGCCGTTGGCGCCGGCACGATTTTCCACCACGACGGTTTGTCCCAGTGCCTGGCCCAGCTTGTCGCCCACCAGCCGGCCCAGCACATCCGAGGTGCCGCCCGCGGGGAAGGGCACGATCAGCTTGATGGGCTTGTCGGGATAATTGGCGGCATCGGATTGGGCCAGCGCGGGCGCGCCGGCTACGGCGATGCAGCAGGCCGCGATTGCTGTTTTGACGAATGTCTTCATGAAATCTCCTCGGCGGCGCTTGTGGCGCCACATGCTTTGGTTGGTGATCGAATTTTTATTACGCGGGGATTATCATAGCTACTTGTCAGTTGTCGGACAAGAAGAATTATCGATTTTTACCGGATATTTTTTCTTTTCCTGCTTTTTATGATGAATCGGGCGGGGCCCCGGCCGTTTCGGACGCGCGCTTGAGCCGGTCGCGGCTGTTGCTCAGATGCCGGTGCATGGCGGAACGAGCGCCCTCGGCGTCCTTGTCGGCGATCGCCTGGAAAATGGCCTGATGTTCCAGGTCCACTTTTTTCAGGTAGGCGTTTCGCGCGGCGGAATCGCTCTTGTACATGCCGATGCGCGAGCGCGGAATGGCCATCATGCCCAGATAAGCGAACAATTCGATGAAATAGCGGTTGTTGGTGGCCTGGGCGATTTCCTGATGGAAGCTGAAGTCGGCGTCGACGCCATCCTCTTGTGTATCCACGACCCGGCCCATTTGTTCCAGAGCCTGGCGCAGGCGTGCCAACTGAGCCGGGCTGCGGCGTTCGGCCGCCAGCGCCGCCGCCTCGGACTCCAGGCTGGTGCGCAGTTCGAGCAGGCTGATGACTTCCTTGACGGTGTCCAGCTCGCCGGGATCGATGCGAAACGGTGCTGTGGATGAGGCATCCAGGACGAATACGCCGACGCCCTGGCGGGCTGATGCCAGACCGGCGCTTTTGAGGCTGGAAACGGCCTCGCGCACCACGGTCCGGCTCACGCCATAGGAAGCGACCATGTCATGTTCGCTGGGCAGCTTGTCGCCGGGCTTCAGGTCGCCGCGGGCGATGCGGTCGCTCAAGTCCTTGGCCAACTGCGCAGCCAGGCTTTTGGGCCGCTGTAGAGAGAGGGAGGGACGGATCAATGAGGCCATGGCCGCGCGAAAAGAATGCTCGATGGCCCATTATAGCTGTCCGCTTGTATGATGACAGGCTGAAGCGGCCCGCCAGTGTCCGCCCGCATGCGGGCACGCTTCTTTCCCGATACGCATCCTTCATCGCAGTAAATACGGTCAACATTTCATTCTGGAGTATTTATCGTGCCTATCATTGAATCGATTGACGTTTGTGCTGTTGCAGTGCCGCTGGACCGTGTCACTTCCTTCTCCAACCGTACGGTCAGCACACGCTACTACGGATTGGTCAAGATCCGGTCCAGAGAAGGAATCGAAGGCATCGGCTTTTGTTATATCGGCAGCGCCGGCGGGCCCGTTTTCACGGCGGCCGTCGAGCACCTGCTTGGCGGCGTCCTGATCGGAAAAGACTCCCATGGCGTGGAAGGCCTATGGCAGTCCATGTACCAGGAGGCGTTGCTGCAAGGCCGTCAGGGTACGGTCATGCGGGCCATCAGCGCGCTGGACACGGCCATCTGGGACATGAATTCAAAGGCGGCCGGCCTGCCGCTGCATAAGTATCTTGGCGCGGTGGAGCTGGAAAGCGTGCCGGCCTATGCCAGCGGCGGGTACTACCTGGACGGAAAGACGCCCGAGAAGCTGGGCGAGGAAATGGCCGGCTATGTGGCGCTGGGCTTCAAGGCCGTTAAGATGAAAACCGGGCGCCACTCGCCCAAAGAGGAAGAGGCGCGCCTGAAGGCTGCGCGTGATGCGGTCGGCCCCGATGTAGAGCTGATGATGGATTGCAATAACGCCTGGCAGGATGTGACCCAGGCCATGCAGTACATTCGCCGTTTCGAACAATATGAACCCTACTTCATCGAAGAGCCCTTCGGCCCCGACGATGTGGACAGCCATGCCAAGCTGGCGCGGCTGACGCACCTGCCTATCGCCACCGCCGAAATCGGCTATGGCCGGTGGTATCACAAGGAGTTGCTGGACAAGCAGGCGGCATCCATTCTTCAGACCGATGCCGCGGTGTGCGGCGGAATCACCGAATGGAAGCGCATTGCCGCCACGGCGGCCAGCTATGGCGTGGTGGTCTGCCCGCACTGGTTCCACGACTTGCACGCGCCACTGGTGGCTGCCACGCCCAATGCGCGTTACGTGGAGTTCTTCTGGGACGACCAGGTGCTGAACTTCCGGCGCCTGGTCGACCGGCAGCTTGCGCAGAAGGACGGCCGGGTCATCCTGCATCAAGAGCCGGGGCTGGGTTTTGGCTTTGATGAGAAGGCTGTGGGCCTCTACGGGGCTTGGTCTACCGTGCGCTAGGGCTCGTCGGCGCTGGAAAGGAAGCCGAATCGGCTGGTAATGGGCAGGCAGGCTAGGCGCGGGAGTGTAGCGGCGATGAGTGTGCCAGTAAAAGCGCAAGCGTCTTTTCCGTTTCGCCGGCTGCTTGCGTGATGGCGCCGGCGTTCCACGCCGCCACCTTGCCCGCAACCCGTTCGACCCGATTCAGCCTGTCCACGGGCAGGCCTGTTTCCAGCAGCTCATCCGTTTGCACGGCCATTACGATGGCGTCCACATGCTTGTTCATCAGCAAGGCCGTGCAGCGCGCGAACAGGCCTTGCGCCGCCATGGGAACGGCATGGCCCGATGGATCTTCGGTAAGGGCATGGCTGGCCACATAGCAGGCCAAGCCTCGGTCCGCCCAATATCGCTGGCGCGCGCGGGCGACGCGCAGCGCGTCATCTCCGCCTGCGACCGCTTCGATGGGGATGCGCCCATCGCCAGGCACCAGCCGCGCCATCAAGGCCGGCAGGCTGTCCAAAGAACTTTGACTCGCGCCCAGCAGCGGCGACGAGTTGACCTCGTTGATGACGGCCCCATTCTCGTGCCAGGGATGGGTGATGTCCGGTGAAATGATGTCCACGCCGGCGATGTCCAGCCCGAAAAGCTCGGCCGCCTGTATGGCGATGGCCGCGTTGTCCGGATGCAGCGTCGTTGAGAAGTCTTCATCCACTCCGCCCCAATCGGTGGATTCGATGCGGCGCAACGGAGCCCATGCGCCCGGCGCAAGAATGCTGTCCAGGGTCAAGCCGGCGCGGTCCAGTTCCTGGCGCGCCAGGTCGTCGGCGGGGTAGGGCGGCGGCCTGTTCCAGGCGGGCAGGGCCATGCGCCGGGCATTGGCGACCTGTATGCGCTCGGCGATGGTGCTGCGTCCATCGCCCTCGACTCCAATAGGATGGCGCCTTACGGCATACAGCACCCGGCCCCGCACGACCAGCAAGCGGTGACAGGTGCCCGGCACCATGCGTTCGACCAGCACCTGCTTGGAGAAGCGCGACGCATGTTGAAAAGCGGCGCGCAGTGATTCCTCCGACTCCACGCCCACCGTCACGCCCTCGCCCCGGTCGCGGTCCGCGGGCTTGACGACCACGGGCCAGCCGATGGCCGCGGCGGCCTGCATCGCCTGGCCTTCTTCGGCTAGCAGCGTGTGTGTGGGGGCGGGCAGGCCGAACTGCCGCAGCCATTCGGCAGCCACGTACTTGTGCTGGGCCGCGTCCACGCCCAGCGAGGAATCGGACTCCGATTTGCTGTGCCTGACCCTGTGGGAATGGCGGCCCCAGCCCAGCTGGAACAGGCCATTGCCCAGATGGCGCCAGGGCATGTCCAGCTCATGCGCGGTGCGTAATAGATGAATGGACGATTTTCCCAGGGGGAGCGCTTGCCGCAAGGGCTGGAGAACCTGGCTTTCCACTTCGGCATACAGCCGCTCGGGCTCGGCAAAGCTGGCCGGATCGCCCGCCAAGCCCAGAATCAGCGCGGTCGCCGCGTTATAGACGGCATGCAGGGATGGGGCCGGCATATGGTCCAGCTGCGGCACGGCTACCGTAAACAGCCAGGCGCCCGGCATGGACTCGTCGGGCATGCGGGACAGAACGCGGCCGGGCTCGAAAACAGGCAGGCGGGCGGCGCGCTGGAGTTCCGCCGCAAGCTGCAGGATGCGCCATATCGTTTCCGCCGCATCGTCTGTCGAGCCGCCGCTGCCGGAGCGCGGCTGGATGGGAAGGCCAAGCTTCGCGCTCAGCCAGTGGTCGACCGGCGTCCAGTCGGCTCCGGCGGGGCAGTGGGCAAGCCGTATGGTCAGGGCTTGATCGGGCTGGCTCAGTCCGTGATGGAATCCAGCCGGGCTCGAGCCGCTTGCCATTGGGTCAGAACGCCACGCGCAGCTTGGCCGAAGCCGTTTGGTTGGTGAAGCCGCTGCGGCCTTCGATGTCGTAGCGCATGCTTATTTCCACGCCCGATTGTGTCGTGGCGACCAGGCCGAGCCCGGCGCGGGCCAGCCATGGCGTGGCGTCCCGGCCGGTCGTGGTAAAGGCCGGGCCGCCGCCCGCGAACGACGAGACGATGTTGCGCCGCTTGGCCAGGGCGTCGTAGCCCACGCCGGCGTCGGCGCGCAGGCCGATGGAGTCGTTGATCTCGTGCATCAGCTTGCCGCCGGCCATGAAGACCAGCGCATCCGTGTCGCGCGCATCGACCTTCAGATTCAGCGCATCCGCGCCTTTCTCGGTATAGCCGCGATCGCGTATCCATGTATAGTCGGCGCGGACATAGGGGGCGATCTTGGTCTGTTCGCCGACACTGTAGTTGCGCGTGAGCCCGGCGCCCAGGTGGGCGCTCCAGCTGTCGTAGCTGGCCGTGGCCTGCCGGCTGATTTCACCGAATTCGATATTGCGCCGCCCATCGGTCCGATGCTGGCCCACGTCGGCCTGCCAGTTGATCTCGCTGCGCTCGTCCAGCGCATGGCTGCCATAGCCGATCAACTGATAGCTGTCCACTTTGCCGCGATTGCGCGCGATGGACGAGTTGCCGGTGATGTCGGTATGGCTGTAGGCGAAGGCCGCGCCCAGGTTCGTGGTGGCGGAAACATCGGCGTCGCCGCCCACGACCATGCCGTAGGTATCCGCCGAGAAGCCCGCTATGCCGCCGCGGTCATTCTGGTCGGCGCGGCTGCCGAAGGCCTTGGCCCACACGCGCTTGCCGCCGGCGAACTCATCGCCGGAAGACATGCCGCGATTGCTGTCCTGGCGTGCCTGGATGATGCGCCCGGTGCCGGCCATCGTATTCTGCACGGCCGTGGTCTGGCTGTTGTTGAGCGTGGGCGCCGTCTGGCTGACGGCGTTGGACACTTCCTGGTCCGTGCCCAGTTTGCCCAGCGCATCGATTACGGATTGCATGTCCGCGTTGCCGGCGCCCTGGGCGATGATGGAGTCGAAGGCCTGGGCCGCGCCCAGGGCGGCGGGATTGCCGGTGGCGCTGACGATCTGGGCGATCTGCTTGGCTTGCGTGATCTTGAAATCGATATGCCCGTCTTCGCCCGTGGTGGCGATGCTGGTGAAATCGAACAACGCGCTGTTGTCGCCGACGCTGGAGAAGTTTCCGTTAAGGGAATAGCCGTGGTCCACATAAACGACTTTTTTCAGCGTCTGCCCTTCGGCCAGCGTGTTGACCGCCATAACGTCCACATAGGCATTGCCTGCAATGTCGGCGCCGCGTAGGGCCCGAAGCTGGCTGTATCCGCCGGCATCGGCGCTTTTGGCGGCGATGCGCAGTGTGCCGGTGGCGGTTTGATTGAAGGTGCCCACAACACCGGATGAACCCCCCAGGGCCGCCCCCGAATACAGGGGCAGGTCGATAATGCCTGCGTTGTTGACGGCGCTGTCTTGGCCAGTGTGCAGCATGCCCGTAAGCCGCCCCGTTGCCAGGTTATTGACGATGCCCGATCCATTGTCGATGAACAGGGAATAGCCTTCGCCGCCTTCCAGGGCCGCGCCGGAAATGGTCCCGGTGTTGTTGATGGTGCCTGAAAAACTCGATATTTCTATGCCGGCGGCGATTCTATCCTCGCCGGCGGAGGCCGAGTTGTTCAACACAGCCTGGATCGTGCCGTGGTTGTTGATCGTGCCGGATGAGCTAAGGGAGTATATGCCTGCGCTGTGGCCGCTGGAGGCATTGATGGTGGCGGTGATGACACCGCTGCTTTCGTTGGTCACGATGGCATCTTCGCCTATTGTGTCCAGGTAGACGCCCGCTACTACGCTGCTGATATCTTCACCGGCGGTCCCGGTGGAATTGATGCTGCCCTGATTGATCAGATGCCCTATGAACGCGCCACCGGCCGTAATGGCTGAGCCGGGGCTTGTGTTGGGCCCCACGCTTAACACCACCCCCGGATTGACAGTCGTATTGCCTTCCTCTGCTATGTTACAGACCGTAGGTCTGCTCTGGTTGATAACCCCATCTTCACCGCTATTCCCATTCCAACCGCAGTAATCGGTCGGGGCAGCATGGGCATCCGCCATAACAAGCAAGCCGCTGCCACAGGCCAAGGCCAGGGCGCCATGCAGCACGGTGGCTTTCAAGGCCGGATTTTTCGTAAACTTATTGGGGAACATGAGGATGGGATCGCAAGGGTTGACTATTCCGGAACATGCCTTGAATCAAGAGTGTTCAAGCGATTAACACTGCCGGAAAATGGTGCGAAATATTACAATGCCAGCCATGCCGAAGTCGATTGCCGCCACACTTTTTTTTCTTGCTTTTTGTTCAGGTTGCGCCACGATTTCGTCGCCGGAAGAGCGCCGCGTCATAGCGGATTCCCTGGCCGCCGGCCATGATTGGCAGGCCAGTGTTTTGCCGGCCGGCGGCTTCGATCTTGTTGCGTATGCACCACGGGATGTCCAAGTCGCCGACACTTTGACGGTCTATATCGAAGGCGATGGGTTTGCATGGGCGACGGGGGCTCGGCCGTCCAGCGATCCGACGCCGCGCGATCCATTGGCCTTGCGGCTGGCTTTGGCCCAGCGTTCCGGCAATGCCGCGTACCTGGCGCGGCCCTGCCAATATGTGGATGCGGCGCGCTCCGGCTGTCCGCAGCGTTATTGGACCGGGTCGCGTTTCTCAGCCGAAGTGGTGCATGCCGAAAGCCAAGCATTGGATGTCCTGAAACGGCGTTTCGGTGCGCAGCGGCTGACCTTGGTGGGGTATTCGGGCGGCGGCGCCGTGGCGGCATTGCTGGCCGCCCGGCGCGGCGACGTCGAGCGCCTTATCACCGTGGCGGGCAACCTGGATCATCGGGCATGGACGGCTCACCATCGAATACGGCCCCTGACCGGCTCGCTCGATCCCGCGGATGAAAGCAATGCCTTGCGCGGCGTCCGGCAATGGCATTTCGCGGGTGGGAAAGATACGGTGATCCCACCCGGCCTAGTTCAGGGGTTCGCGCAGCGCTTTCCGGCCGATGCCAGGCCTGTGGTCCATGTCGAGCCGGGCTTTGATCACCGCTGCTGCTGGGCCGAGGATTGGCCGCGGTTATATGGAGTGGCAGCCCGATTCCCAGGCTGAAACCCTTATCCTTTACAGCGCTTGTCCGGGATGCGGATTTATTCCAGGATGCCTGTCCCGGGCCGCAAGCCGTCCGGCCCGCGCGCCCGGAGTATCATCATGGCTCGGGCGCGTTTCCGCCCCGCATGACGATAAGAACGAGTATGACTTCCACAGAAATCCGTGCCGACGGCGCCGCCATGGCGGCGCCCGTCCGGAGCCGAGCGGCGGCGATCCTTCTGGGCTTCAGTTTGATGCTGATCGCCTACAACCTGCGGCCCTTGTTTTCCAGCCTTTCCGTGTTGCTGCCCGATTTGCTTCGGCAGACCAGCCTGACGTCGGCCGGCGCCGGCTACCTGACGACGCTGCCTGTGCTTTGCCTGGGTCTGTTCGCGCCGCTGGCGCCCAGGATATCCCAGCGCCTAGGGCCGGAACGCACACTGCTGGCTGTCCTGTTCTTCCTGATGGCCGGCACGGCGCTGCGGGGCATGGGCGATATGTACTCCCTGTTCATCGGCACGGCGCTGGGCGGGGCGGCCATCGCCACGGGCAATGTCCTGCTGCCCAGCGTGGTCAAGCGCGACTTTCCGAAACAAGCGGCATTGATGACCGGGCTGTATACCATGGCCTTATGCGGCGGCGCGGCTTCGGCGGCGGCCTTCACCTTGCCCATCGCGCATTACTTCGGCGGCTCGTGGTCGATCGGCCTGGCGGTATGGGCCGTGCCGGCGGCCCTGGTGCTGCTGGCCTGGGCGCCGCAATCGCTGCGCGCCGAGCATGCGTCGCGGCAAGCCAGGCGCAGCGTAAGCGGTTTGTGGCGCGACCCGCTGGCCTGGCAGGTGACCTTCTTCATGGGGCTGCAATCGGCCCTGGCCTATTGCGTCATGGGCTGGATGGCGCCGATCTTGCGCGATCGAGGCATGGACGGCGTGGGGGCTGGACTGGTGGTGTCGGTTTCCATCATTGTCCAGGTCTTCACATGCCTGCTGGTGCCGCCGCTGGCGGCGCGGTGCAGGGATCAACGCCTGTTCAACGCGGCGCTGGCGCTGATTGCCGGCGGCGGCTTCATCGGTTTGCTCTTCGCGCCCTTGTCGACCATCTGGATCTGGGCGGTTTTCCAGGGCATCGGGCAGGGCGGCTTGTTCGCCATCGCCATGACCGTCATCGTCCTGCGTTCCCCCGATTCCCACGTGGCCGCCCATCTTTCAGGGATGGCGCAAGGGGTGGGCTATGTACTGGCCGCCTTCGGCCCACTGCTGGTCGGGGTACTGCACAGCGCGACGGGCAGCTATCGGGCGGCTGCGTGGCTGTTCGCTGCCCTGGGCGTGGCGGCGGCCGTGAACGGATGGGGCGCGGGCCGCGCCATGCTGGTCAAGGCGCGCAGCCATGCCAAGGCGGCTGTGCACGACACCTGATCGGCGCGGATCACGCGCAAGCCTCGGTTCGCGGCTTGCGCATGACGAGATAGATGCCCGCGGCGGCCAGCGCCATGCCCGGCCATGCGGACAATGGCAGGGCCTCGTCCAGGATAAGAAAGGCAATCACGGCCGTCACCGGCGGCACCAGGAAGAACAGCGCCGATACGCGCGAGGCTTCGCCGCGCCGTATCATCGCCAGCAGCAGGGAAATCGCCACGATGGAATTGCACACGACGAGATACGCCAGCGACATCAGGAACTCGGCGGACCATTGAATGCGCATAGGCTCCAGCAGAAAAGCCAGCGGCGCGGAGACGGCCAGCCCCACCGCATATTGCACCATGTTGGCGGTGACCGGATGCGCCTGGACGCCATAGCGTTTTTCCCATAGCGTGCCGCCGGTCATGGACAACAGGGCCATGACGGCAAACAGCAGCGCGGCCGGCGAGGCGATTTCTATCGCGGATCGGGACAGGATGACAATGCCTGCGCCCGCCACGCCCATGATCAGGCCGAGCCAGCGGCCGGTGCTTACCCGTTCGCCGGCGATGGCGGGCGCCAGCAAGCCGATCAAGATGGGTTGCTGCGAGGTGATCAGCGCTACGGCGCCGGCGGATATCCCCAGCTTCAGGCTCAGATAGACAAACGAGAAATAGCCCGCTTGAAGCAGCAGGCCCACCATGGCCAGATGCAGCCACGCTCTGGGCGTGGGCGGCAGGGCGGGGCGCAGCCAGAGGAATGGGATGGCCAGCAAGGCCAGGACACAGGCATAGCGCAGCGCCAGAAAGGTCAAGGGGTCGGAATAGGCCAGACCCATTTTCAGAAAGACGAACCCGAATGACCACAGCATCAGGAACAGGGCGGGACCCCACTTCAGCCACGAAGAGGCTCCGCCCGCGGAGTCTGGGGATGGCGGCATAGTGCTGGCCTTGCCGGGCTATCAGCCCAACTGGCCAACGCCGCGCGCCATCAGCGCGGCGCACAGGATCAGCAGCGCCAGGGCCGCCAGTTCCGCATGGATGGTCTTGCGCAGCTTCTGCAGCGTGATCGCATCCACGGAGGGCGCTTCGCCGGCTTTTATTGCGCTTCGCCAGGACAGGAATTCGCGGGTCGGCCGGATGGACAGCACGCCGATCAGCGCGAAGAGCGCCAGCTTCGCCAGGAAGGGAATGTTCGTGAAATAAAAGGCCGCGCCTTTTTCAAAGAAGAATACCCGCAGCAATCCGATCACCAGCACCGCTGCGGCGGAGGCGCCGAACACCAGGTCGGCAAGCAGCAGCTTGCGCGCGACGGTGACGGACATGGCTTCCTTGATCAGGACGAACTCCACGGCCAGGGCCGCGGCCAGTGCGAAGGCGGCCATGTGATGCAGGAAGGCGAACAGTGAACTCATAAGGACTCCGGCGGATGCATGCGCTTGGGTGGAAGGCCGAAAGTGTACCGCCAGGACTCAAGCCGCAAAATGATTTTTTTGTGGCAAGGACGCGTCAATTTCGGGACGATTCAGCTATTCGTAAATCAACTTATAAATATATGTTTATTTCTTACGGATATGAAGAGCACGCCCTCATCGGCCTGAGACGATTCCATGGCCGCCCCAAACTTTATATTTTTCAGCGTTTTAGGCAAAGCGATGGGCATGTGATGCGGTGAATGTATTTGGGGCGCAGGATTTACGACCCTAGTAATACTACTAGTAGAGGCATCTTTTCTTTAAGCGCATCATCCGCCCCGGTTTCCGTTTCCGCCCAAGAGGACGGAGCGTGCAAGGCTTATTTCATCATTCCCACAAGGAGTATTCATGCAACGCCGTTCGTTTCTGAAGAACGCCACATTGGGTGCCGTCGCCGGCGGCGCCACTCTGGCAGCACCCGCTTTCGCGCAGCAGGCGCCCACCATCAACTGGCGCCTGGCGTCCAGCTTTCCACGTAGCGCCGACGCGATCTACAGCGGCGGCGAGAATGTCGCGAAGTTCGTCTCGGAAGCGACCGACGGCAAGTTCTCCATCCGCGCATTTCCCGCAGGTGAAATCGTCCCGGCGCTGGCCGTCCTGGACGGTGTGCAAAACGGCACGATCGAATGCGGCCATACCGCATCCTATTACTACTTCGGCAAGAATCCGGCCTTGTGCTTCGACAGCGCCGTCCCGTTCGGCCTGAACACGCGCCAGATGAATGCGTGGGTCAATCACGGCGGCGGCCTGGCCTTGTTGCGCGAGCTGTACAAGCAATACAACATCGTCAATTTCCCCTGCGGCGCCAGCGGCACGCAGATGGGCGGCTGGTTCCGCAATGAAATCAAGTCGGTCGAAGATCTGAAGGGGCTGAAATTCCGTTGCAGCGCCTTTGCCGGCGCGGTGCTTTCGCGCCTGGGTGTAGTGCCCCAGCAGATTGCCGGCGGCGACATCTACCCCTCGCTGGAAAAAGGCACGATCGACGCCGCGGAATGGATAGGTCCCTACGATGACGAAAAGCTGGGCTTCCACCGCGTCGCGCCGTACTACTACTTCCCGGGCTGGTGGGAAGGCACGCTGCAGGTTTCGCTGTACGTCAACCAGGATAAGTACAACAGCCTGCCCAAGCATTACCAGGCCGTGCTGGCCCAGGCCAGCGCCATGGCCAACAACCAGATGATCGCGACCTACGACGCGGAAAACCCCAGCGCGCTCAAGCGCCTGATTTCCGAGGGCGCCAAGCTGCGCGCCTTCCCCAAGGCCGTCATGGAAGCCTGCTACAACGAGTCCAACAAGGTGTATGCCGAATACTCCGCCAAGGACCCCGTGTTCAAGAAGATCTATGACAGCTATTCCGAGTTCCGCGACCACGAGATCCCATGGTTCCGCGTGGCCGAGGGCAGCTACGATCAGTTCATGGCCAGCACGACATCGCGTCGCTAGTACTTGCATTAGCCGTTCATACAGGACAGAGCCGCCACGGCTGGCGGAGCCGGCCGCGCACGGAGCGAATTTCCGTGCGCGCCGGTTTCTCCATATGTCCTGCCGATTCCTGCTTCAAGAAACCCAGCGATGAAAACCCTACTTGCTTTATCGCGCCTGATTGATGCGATCAATCGGCGCGTGGGCCGAGCCGTGACCTGGCTTATCCTGATCGTCGTTCTCGTGAGCGCCGGCAATGCCGTCGTCCGCAAGGTGTTCAATGTGAGCTCCAACGCCTGGCTGGAGCTGCAATGGTATTTGTTCGGCGCCATCTTCCTGCTGTCGGCCGGCTATACCCTGCTCAAGAACGAGCACGTGCGGGTCGACGTGATCGCGCAGCGATTCTCGCGCCGCACCCAGATCAAGATCGAAATCTTCGGCGTCCTGTTCTTCCTGCTGCCGGCCTGCGTGCTGATCATGTGGCTGTCCTGGCCGATGTTCATGGACTCCTGGCTGACCCACGAATACTCCTCCAATTCCGGCGGCCTGCTGCGCTGGCCGGCCAAGCTGCTGATACCCATAGGCTTCGCCCTTCTGATCGCCGCTGGGATTTCGCATTTGATCAAATGCATCGGCTTTCTGGCCGGCGCCGCGCCCGATCCCACCGAAAAGCTTGCGGAGAAGACGGCCGAGGAGCTCCTGGCGGAAGAAATCGCCCGCGATGCCGAGGCTCGCGCGGACGGCCAGGCAACATCCGATAACTCAGCGGGGCGGTAATCATGGAATTCTTCATAGCCAACATGGCCCCCATCATGTTCGCGACGCTGGTCGTGTTCCTGCTGCTGGGCTTTCCCGTGGCCTTCGCATTGGCGGCCAACGGCATCTTCTACGGCCTGATCGGCATCGAGCTGGGCTTGTTCACCCCCGCCCTGTTCCAGGCCTTGCCGCAGCGCGTCTTCGGCATCATGGCGAACGATACGCTGCTGGCCGTGCCGTTCTTCACCTTCATGGGGCTGATCCTGGAACGGTCCGGCATGGCGGAGGACCTGCTGGAAACAATAGGGCAGTTGTTCGGCCCGCTGCGCGGCGGCCTGGCCATCGCCGTCGTCCTGGTCGGCGCCATGCTTGCCGCAACCACGGGCGTGGTATCGGCCTCCGTCATTTCGATGGGATTGATTTCCCTGCCCATCATGTTGCGCTACGGCTACGACCGCAGGCTGGCCACGGGCGTGATCGCCGCATCGGGCACCTTGTCGCAGATCATTCCGCCTTCCCTGGTGCTGATCATCCTGGCCGACCAGTTGGGGCGGTCCATCGGCGACATGTATCGCGGCGCCATCGTACCGGGATTCGCGCTTACCGGCCTGTATATCCTCTACGTGACCGTGCTGTCGTGGCTGCGCCCCAAGGCGGCTCCCGCCATTCCCGAAGAGGCGCGCTCGTTCGTCGAACCCAACGGCAGCCGCGGCATTCCTTCGCTGCTGGTCCTTATGGCGATAGCCGTCACGGCCGCCGTAAGCTGGATCGTCTTCCTGATGCGGGACAATGCGCCGGTCGATGAAAAAGTCGTTCTCGGCATACTGGTCTGGGGCGCCGTCGCCTTCGTGCTGGCCGTTGTCAACAAGCTGCTGCGCCTGGGCCTGCTGTCGCAGATCGCCGAGCGCGTGACCTTCGTGCTGATTCCGCCGCTTGCCTTGATTTTCCTGGTTCTGGGAACCATATTCATCGGGGTCGCCACGCCGACGGAAGGCGGCGCCATGGGCGCGGTCGGGGCCATCATCATGGCCGTCATGCGCAAGCGCCTCAGCTGGTCGCTGTTGCGCCAGGCCATGGACACGACCTCGACGCTGTCCTGCTTCGTGGTGTTCATCCTTATTGGATCGACCGTGTTCGGGCTGACCTTCCGCGGCGTCAGCGGCGATCTGTGGGTGGAGCATCTGCTGATCGGCCTGCCGGGCGGTGAAATGGGCTTCCTGATCGTCGTCAGCCTGATGACCTTCGTGCTGGCCTTCTTCCTGGACTTCTTCGAACTGGCATTCATCATCGTGCCGCTGCTGGGACCGGTTGCCGACAAGATGGGCATAGACCTGATCTGGTTCGGCGTGCTGCTGGCCGTCAACATGCAGACGTCCTTCATGCACCCGCCTTTCGGGTTTGCACTGTTCTATCTGCGTTCCGTGGCGCCCAAGGAGGATTACAAGGACCGGGTCACGGGCAAGACCATTGCCAAGGTCACGACCGGCCAGATTTACTGGGGGTCGGTGCCTTTCATCATCATTCAGTTGCTGATGGTTGCCCTGGTGCTGGCTTTTCCCGGCATGGTCACTCATTACCGGCATGAGGCCACCGGCGTCAATCCGGAATCGATCGTGATCGATTTCGACAAGGCCTACGGCGGCGAAACCCGGTATGGAGACGACAGCCTTCCGCCCGGCGCCGAGCAGGATGCGTCGCCCGAGGTGTCCAATTCCGATGAGGAACTGAACAACCTTTTCAAGTAGAATGAGGACTGGAGTTTATGGCCGGATGGCCGTAAACTCCTTCTGAAAGCCCTGAAGCGCGCGAAGCCGGAGCCGGCATTTTTTTGGGCGCGAACAATAGTGTAAAGCTATTCAATCAATAATATTAATCAATTTTACAAATCAACCTGGCTTGCCTATACTGACGTTGTGTTCAATTTCTTTAACCAACAAAGGAAACGCAATGTCCCTGATCAACACCAAAATCAAACCCTTCAAAGCAACGGCTTATCAGAACGGAAAATTCATCGACGTCAGCGATGAGTCCGTGGCAGGCAAGTGGTCGGTCTTCGTTTTCTACCCCGCCGACTTCACCTTCGTGTGCCCCACCGAACTGGAAGATCTGGCCGAGCAATACGAAGCCTTCAAGAAAATCGGCGTTGAGATCTACAGCGTCTCGACCGATACCCACTTCTCGCACAAGGCGTGGCACGACACGTCGGCCGCAATCGGCAAGGTGCAATACCCCATGATCGCCGATCCCACCCACGTCCTGGCCCGCAACTTCGAAGTTCTGATCGAAGAAGAAGGCATTGCCCTGCGCGGCACCTTCGTGGTGAACCCCGAAGGCGAGATCAAGGTCATGGAAGTTCACGACAACGGCATCGGCCGCGTCGCTTCCGAGCTCCTGCGCAAGGTCAAGGCAGCCCAGTACATCGCCGCCCACCCCGGTGAAGTCTGCCCCGCCAAATGGGAAGAAGGCGCCAAGACCCTGACTCCCTCGCTGGATCTGGTCGGCAAGATCTAAGGCCAGCCGCTTGCGATAAGCAGGTAGCCACTCGCCGCCGCGCGCAGGGTCAAAAGCCCGCGCGCGGTCCCCAAGAATATTCCTCTTATCAAGAAGGTTGCTACGTTATGTTGGATGCAAATCTCAAATCCCAGTTGAAATCCTATATGGAAATGGTCTCCCTTCCGGTCGAGATCGTTGCCAGCCTGGACGACAGCCCCAAGTCGCAAGAATTGCGCGAGCTGTTGCAGGAAATCGAACTGATGTCCGAAAAGATAACGCTGACCGAACGTAGCGACGACCACCGCAAGCCTTCGTTCAGCATCAACCGCAGCGGTACGGACGTCGGCGTGCGTTTCGCCGGCATCCCCATGGGCCACGAATTCACGTCGCTCGTGCTGGCTCTGCTGCAGGTGGGCGGCCATCCCATCAAGCTGGATGAGGCCGTTATCGAACAGATCCGCAATCTCGACGGCGATTACGAATTCGAGACCTATTTTTCCTTGTCCTGCCAGAACTGCCCCGACGTGGTGCAGGCGCTGAACGTGATGTCCATCATCAATCCGCGCATCAAGCACGTTGCGATCGATGGCGCGCTGTATCAGGCCGAGGTCGACGCCCGCCAGATCATGTCGGTTCCGACGATGTACCTGAACGGCGAGGTTTTCGGCCAGGGCCGTTCCAGTGTGGAAGAAATCCTGGCCAGGCTGGATACCGGAGCCGAATCGCGGCGCGCGGATGAACTCAGCGCGCGCGAACCCTACGACGTGCTGATCGTCGGCGGCGGCCCCGCCGGCGCGGCCGCCGCGGTGTATGCGGCGCGCAAGGGCATACGCACCGGCGTCGTGGCCGAGCGCTTCGGCGGCCAGGTGCTGGACACCATGGCGATCGAGAACTTCATCTCGGTCAAGGAGACCGAAGGCCCCAAGTTCGCGACGGCGCTGGAACAGCACGTCAAGGCCTATGACGTCGACATCATGAACCTGCAGCGCGCGGAAGGCCTGACGGCCGGCAAGCTGATCGAAGTCAAGCTGGCCAACGGCGGCGTGCTGAAAGGCAAGTCGGTCATCCTGGCCACCGGCGCGCGCTGGCGCGAAATCAACGTGCCGGGCGAGCGCGAGTACCGCAACAATGGCGTGGCCTATTGCCCGCACTGCGACGGCCCGCTGTTCAAGGGCAAGCGCGTGGCGGTCATCGGCGGCGGCAACTCCGGCGTGGAAGCGGCCATCGACCTGGCCGGCCTGGTCAGCCACGTGACGCTCATCGAGTACGGCGACAGCCTGCGCGCCGATGCGGTATTGCAGCGCAAGCTCAAGAGCCTGCCCAATGTCGACATCGTGGTCTCGGCGCAAACGACCGAGATCCACGGCGACGGCAAGAAGGTAAGCGGCCTGTCGTACAAGGATCGCGTCACCGACGAGCTGCGCAACATTGAGCTGGAAGGCGTCTTCGTGCAGATCGGCCTGGTGCCCAATACCGAGTGGCTCAAGGGCAGCCTGGCTCTGTCGCGCCACGGCGAGATCGAGATCGACGCCAAGGGCCAGACGTCCCTGCCGGGCGTGTTCGCCGCGGGCGATTGCACGACCGTGCCCTACAAGCAGATCGTCATCTCGGCGGGCGACGGCGCCAAGGCCGCGCTCAGCGCCTTCGACCACCTGATCCGAAGCTCCGTATCGGACCAGGAAGACGTGGCGGCCAAGGCCGAAGCCGTATCGGCTTGACGCCTTACGCTCGACATTAGTATCAGGGGCCGGCACGCCGGCGCGGTTTCACCGCGTCGGCGTGCTTTTTTTTTGCGCTCCGGCCCTTGCTCGGTCTTGCGCGCCTGGGCGGCGACGCGAAGCGCTCCGGTATCCCGCGTCCGGATTGTCTGGCCTACAATCCGGACATCGTCAAACAGAAGCAAGGACAGACATGGCAGAGAAGATCAGGATAGGCATCGTGGGCTACGGCAATCTGGGCCGCGGCGTGGAGTCGTCAATCGCGCAAAATGACGACATGGAGCTGGCCGGCGTATTCACCCGCCGGGATCCCGGCACGGTCAGCCTGCTCGACGGCAGCGTGCCCGTGCATTCCCTGGACTCCATCCAGTCGTTCAAGGGGCGGATCGACGTGCTCATCCTGTGCGGCGGCTCCAAGAACGACTTGCCTCGCCAAGGCCCTGAACTGGCGGCCATGTTCAACACTGTCGATAGCTTCGATACCCACGCGAAGATCCCGGACTACTTCTCGGCGGTCGATGCGGCGGCGCGGGCGGGCGGCAATACGGCCATCATCTCGGTGGGTTGGGATCCCGGCCTGTTTTCGCTGAACCGCCTGTTCGGCGAGGCCGTCCTGCCCCAGGGCGCCACCTATACTTTCTGGGGCAAGGGCCTGAGCCAGGGGCATTCCGACGCCGTGCGCCGTGTTGCGGGAGTGAAGGCCGCCGTGCAGTACACCATACCGGTGGACGACGCCGTGAATCGCGTCCGCAGCGGAGACCTGCCCACCCTGTCGACCCGGGAGAAGCATACGCGGGACTGCTATGTGGTCCTGGAGGACGGCGCCGACGCGGCGGCGGTGGAAGCGGCCATCAAGACCATGCCGGATTACTTCGCCGATTACGACACCACGGTCAACTTCATCGGCGAAGAAGAGCTGCGCCTGAAGCATGGAGCGATGCCGCATGGGGGGTTCGTCATCCGCAGCGGCAAGACGGGCCCCGGCCAGGCCAGTGCGCAAGTCATGGAGTATTCGCTGAAGCTGGACAGCAACCCGGAGTTCACGTCCAGCGTCCTGGTGGCCTATGCGCGTGCGGCGGCCCGGTTGGGCAGGCAAGGGGCCGCGGGCGCCCATAGCGTATTCGACATTGCGCCCGGGCTGCTGTCGCCGAAGACGCCGGCGCAGTTGCGCAAAGAACTGCTCTAGCCGCTCGAAGCCATAAGAATACCCTTGGTTTCTTTTGGAATGTTCCCGTTGCATGACGCCCGCGGCCTTGCCCTACAATGAAATGACCTTGTTGCAGCATTGTCGCCATCATGTAAACGGGAGCCCCTATGCCACGTTATCTAAGAATAATATTGTGGACATGCCTGGGTTTGCTGTTGGCCCTCGTCCTGGCTGTCGCCGTGCTGGCGACCATGGACTGGAACCGGGCCCGGCCGTGGATAAACCAGCAGGCCACCGAGCTGGCCGGCCGGCCCGTGGCGATACAGGGCGATCTGTCCTTGGACTGGGTCAGGCCGCAGGGGCAAGAGAAGGGCTGGCGGGGCTGGCTGCCATGGCCGCAAATCACCGCCCATGACCTGGTCGTCGGCAACCCCGAGGGGATCGCCTCCGATCGTTCCATGGCGCAGGTCTCGGCGCTGACCGCCGTCATCAATCCGGCAGCCCTGCTGGAACGCCGCGTCCAGCTGGCCAGCCTCGACATCGAGAACGCGCAGCTCTACCTGGAGCGCCAGGCCGACGGCGTCGCGAACTGGACGTTCGCCCGCAAGGAAGGAGCCGCCTCGGATAAGGGGAAGTGGACATTCGACCTTGAGAAACTAAGCTTGAAAAGCGTGCGCGCCCAGGTGGTCGATGCCGCCAGCAAGCTGGACATGAAGGCCGACCTGGATACGCTGGAAGAAGGCGGCCCGGAGGGCTACGGCATGGCCTGGAAGGCCAGCGGCAGCTACAACGGCGCCGAGATCACCGGCGAAGGCAAGACCGGCGGCGTGCTTTCCCTTCGGCAGGGCGACGATCCGTTTCCCTTGCGGGGCAAGGTCGCCGTGGGCACGACCACGATAGGGCTGGAGGGCTCGGTCACCCGGCCGCAAGCCCTGGCGGCGCTGGACGTAAGGCTCAAGCTCGAGGGCGACACCATGGCCGACCTGCTGCCGCTGATCGGTGTTGCGCTGCCCAATACGCCGCCTTACAGCACCGAAGGGCGGCTCATCGGCATGCTTGAAGGCGAGGAGGACACCTGGCGCTATGAGGATTTCAAGGGCGTCGTGGGCGAGAGCGATCTTGAAGGCACCCTGGTGTATGAGCAGCATGAGCCGCGGCCGCTGCTGAGCGGGGAGGTCGAATCCAGGCTTTTGCGCTTCCAGGACCTGGGGCCGCTGATCGGCGCGGACACCAGCGATGTAAAGTCCGCCTCGTCCAAGAAGGCCAAGGCAAAACAGCCGGCCGACAAGGCCTTGCCGACGGCGCCCATCGGCACGGAGTCCTGGGATGTCATGGACGCGGATGTCCGGTTCAAGGGCCGCAAGATTCTGCGCGACAAAGACCTGCCGCTGGACAATATCGAGGCGCATGTAAAGCTGAAAGACAAGGTGCTGACCTTCACTCCGCTGAACTTCGGCGTCGCGGGCGGCACACTGAGCAATACGCTGAAGCTGGACGGCGGGGCCGAAAAGATCAAGGCGGAACTCAAGACGGAGGCGCGTCACCTGAAATTGAAGAAGCTGTTTCCGGGGGCGGAGAGCATGGATGCCAGCTTCGGCGAACTGCACGGAGATGCGGAGCTTTCCGCGCAGGGCAGTTCCATCGCGGAACTGCTGGCCCACTCCAACGGCGAGATCAAGGCCTTGGTCAGCCGCGGCACGATCAGCCAGTTCCTGCTGGAAGCGGCGGGCCTGAATGTTGCCAATATGGTGATCGTGAAGCTGTTCGGCGACGAGCAGATCGTGCTCAATTGCATGGCCAGCGATTTCGGCGTGAAGGATGGCGTCATGCAGATTCGCGCCTTCCGGCTGGAAACCGACGACACCATCGTGGACATCACCGGTCAGATCAATCTGGCGACCGAGAGGCTGGATCTGGACATACGCCCCGCGAACAAGACCTTGCGGATATTCACCCTGCGTTCGCCCCTGTACGCCAAAGGCACGTTCAAGAATCCGGATGTGGGCGTGCAAAAAGGCCCGCTTATCGCACGGGCCGGTGCGGCGGTGGCGCTGGGCGTGGTGGCCACGCCGTTCGCCGCGCTATTGCCGTTGTTGAACGTGGGAACGGACGATTCGGCGAATTGCAGTTCTCTGGTCGCCACCGCCAACGAGGATCCGAAGGCGCCTCCGCCCGGGGAATCCGCCAAGGATACCGAAGCGAAGCCCCGCGCCGGGAACGGCAGCGAAGCCAAGGCCGACCAGGAGGCCGAAGAGCGCGCCAACTGGCCGTCCTCGCAAGCCAAGCCGTGATGCCGCGGCCCTTGCCGCTGCGCATCGCCAGATTGGGCTTGGCCGGTTCGGCGTCGGATTCCCGCGCCGCCCTGATTGCGCTGACGGTGCCGCCGCCGCGTTGCAGGTGGACATCATCCGGACTCCTTGGTCGGCCTTGGCCCGATGGGAGCGTGCGGTTCGTCTTCTCTGCTTATTGCAGCGTGAAGCTCAGGCCGGGCCTGTTGGGCGAGCGTGTCAGCGGCGCCGTCCGTGCCCGGTTCCATGCGCTTGACGATGGCCAGGATGAAGAGCGCGGCCAGGGTGCTGACGACCGCCGTGGCTTCCCGCCCCGTGCCGGCCGCGATGCCCACGGCGGCGGCCACCCATATGCTGGCGGCGGTGGTCAGCCCTTTTATTTCATGGCTGTCGCTATGCTTGATGATGGCGCCCGCTCCCAGGAAGCCGATGCCGGCTATGACGCCCTGGAGCACCCGGCTGGCGTCGGCGATCTGCATGCCGCTTTGCAGGGGCACCAGCACGAAGATGGCGGCGCCCAGGGATACCAGCATGTGCGTGCGCAGGCCGGCCGCCTTGCCCTGGAGCTCGCGTTCGTAGCCGATGGCCGCACCCAGTAAAATGGCCATGGCCAGGCGCAGCACGATGCGCGTGGCTTCTTTCGCATCGGGGATATCGGAAAATTCCTGGACTATGGTCAGCCATACCTGTGTCGCGATTTCGGTCATTTCGGGTGTCCCAAGACGAGGCAGAGGTTAGAATAGCAGGCTTTGCACCTGCACAATAACGGTGGAACATGAGACTGATCATTGCCCTGCTGCTGCCCTGGCTGACCTTTTTCACGATCGGGCGCCCCATTGCGGGCATCATTTGCCTGATTCTTCAGATTACGCTTATCGGCTGGCTGCCGGCAACGATATGGGCGGTCTACGCGCTCAGCCAATACAAGACGGACAAGAAGATCGAGAAAGCACTGTCGCAGCGCTAGAGGCCGTTCGACGGCCCCGATTGCCCGCCAGAAAAAGAAGATGACTATACGCCTTGCCCTGAAGCAGATCACCAAGCGGTATCCGGCCGTGGTGGCCAACGACGCGGTCGATCTGACCGTGTTGCCCGGTGAAATCCACGCCGTGCTGGGCGAGAACGGGGCGGGCAAGTCCACCCTCATGAAAATCATCTATGGGGTGACCCGTCCGGATTCCGGCCAGGTTTTCTGGAATGGCGCTGAAACGGACATAGCCAGCCCGGCCCTGGCCAGGCAGCTTGGCATCGGCATGGTGTTCCAGCATTTCTCGCTGTTCGATACCCTGACGGTGACCGAGAACATTGCCCTGGGCTTGCCCAGGGGCTTGCGCATGGACGAGCTGGAGCGCCGCATCGCGGACACCGCCCATCAGTACGGGCTGGACCTGGAGCCGAAGCGCCACGTACACACCTTGTCCGTGGGCGAGCGCCAGCGGGTGGAAATCGTGCGGGCGCTGCTGGGCGGGCCCCAGCTGCTTATCCTGGACGAGCCCACCTCGGTGCTGACGCCCCAGGCTGTCGGCAAGCTGTTCGAGACCTTGCGCAAGCTGGCTTCCGAGGGCTGCAGCATTCTCTACATCAGCCATAAACTGGATGAAATCCGGGCCTTGTGCCAGGCCTGCACGGTGATGCGCGGCGGCAAGGTCACCGGCGTGTGCGATCCGCGCGGCGAGACCAACGCCAGCCTGTCGCGCATGATGATAGGGGCGGAGCCGCCGCCCGTCGCTCATCGCGAGAAGCCCGCGGGCGCGACCATGCTGTCGGTGCGCAATCTCGCCTTGCCCAGGGCGCATCCCTTCGCCACCGAATTGACGGGCATCGATTTCGATATCCGCGCCGGCGAGATACTGGGTGTGGCCGGTGTGTCGGGCAATGGCCAGCAGGAATTGCTGGGCGTGTTGTCCGGCGAGGACATCCGCGCCGACGAGGGCGCCATCCTGCTTGAAGGCGTGTCGATCGGGCGTCGCTCGGCCGCATGGCGGCGCGCGCGCGGCATGGCCTTTGTCCCCGAGGAACGCCTTGGGCGCGGCGCGGTGCCCGAACTGAGCCTGGCGCAGAACGTCCTGCTGTCGCACCAGGACGGCGCCACGGTTCGCAACGGCTTCATCAGGCCCGCCGCCACCCATCGCCTGGCGGCGGGCATCATCGAACGTTTCCGGGTCAAGGCGGCCGGGCCCGGCGCGGTGGCGGCCAGCCTGTCGGGCGGGAACCTGCAGAAATACATCATCGGCCGCGAGGTCGCGCGCAGCCCCCGGGTCCTGCTGGTGGCGCAGCCGACATGGGGCGTCGATGTGGGCGCGGCCGCGCAGATACGGGCCGAACTGCTGGATCTGCGCGATGCGGGCTGCGCCGTGCTGGTCGTTTCCGAAGAGCTGGATGAATTGTTCGAGATCTCCGACAGGCTGGTGGTCATGTCCAAGGGCAGGATGTCGCCGTCCATAAAGGCCGCCGAGGCCGACAACGATCTGGTCGGCCGATGGATGAGCGGGCTGTGGCACGAAAACCGTCAGGAGGCGACCCATGCTCAGGCTTGAGCCTCGGGCCCGCCCCTCGGTCTGGATGTCCTGGCTTTCGCCGGTGCTGGCGGTGTTGCTGACCGCGGCTTGCGGCGTGGTCCTGTTCCTTGCCGTCGGCAAGGACCCGGTGGCGAGCCTCTCGGTGTTTTTCTATGAGCCCATCAAGGACCTGCGCGGCTGGTCCGAGGTGGGTGTGAAGCTGGCCCCCTTGCTGCTCATCGCCGTTGGGCTGGCCCTGTGCTTTCGCGCGAACGTATTCAATATCGGCGCCGAGGGTCAACTGGTCGTGGGCGCCATCGCCGCGGGTTCGGTCATCCTGTATTTCGATGACGGAAGCAATGGCGGATTCGGCCTGATTGCCCTGGCGCTGCTGGCCGGCGCGGCGGGCGGCGGCCTCTGGGCCGCCGTCACGGCCTGGCTGCGCGACCGCTACAACGCCAATGAGATCCTGGTTTCGCTGATGCTGGTCTACGTGGCCCAGTTGCTGCTGAGCTATCTGGTGCATGGCATATTGATCGACCCGGACGGCTTCGGCTTCCCGCAGTCGCGGCTTTTTTCCGACGGTTTCCTGCTGCCCATCGTCCTGCCCGGCACGCGCTTGCACCTGGGCATCGTGCTGGCATTGCTGGCGTCGGTCATGGGCTGGCTGTACCTGTCGCGCAGCTTTTCCGGTTTCAAGCTGCAGGTTGGCGGCATGGCGCCGCTGGCGGCGCGGTATGCGGGGTTTTCCTCAAGGCGATCGCTATGGGTGTCCTTGTGCGTATCCGGCGCGCTGGCCGGCGTGGCCGGCGCGTGCGAGATCATGGGACCGATCGGCCAGCTTACGCCGTCGATCTCCCCGGGCTACGGCTTTGCGGCCATTATCGTGGCCTTTGTCGGGCGCCTGCATCCCATAGGCGTGATCTTCTCCAGTTTCATCATGGCGCTGTTGTATATCGGCGGCGAGCTGTCTCAAAGCCGCCTGGGCATGCCCAGCGCCATCACCGGTATCTTCCAGGGCATTTTGCTGTTCTCGCTGCTGGCCTGCGATGTGCTGATCAACAACCGGCTGCGGTGGGGGAAATAATGGACGCATTGGCTCCCTTGATCGCATCCGCCATCAACGCCGGCACGCCGCTCATGCTGGCCGCGCTGGGCCTGCTCGTCAATGAAAAATCGGGCGTGATCAACCTGGGCTCCGAAGGCATGATGCTGGTGGCGGCGGTCATCGGCTTCGCCGTCACCATCCATACCGACAGCGTGGCGCTGGGCTTCATGGCCGGCGCCCTGGCCGGCATGGCGCTGGCCGGCTTCTTTGCCTGGCTGACGGTGTGGCTGGGATCCAATCAGGTGGCCACCGGTCTGGCCCTGTCGCTCTTCGGCGTCGGCGCCTCGGCCTACATCGGCATCGACTATGTGGGCGCCACCTTGCAGGGCGGCCATTTCGGCATACCGCTGCTGCAGGACATCCCTTTCCTGGGGAAGGCCGTTTTCCAGCAGCATCCCATGGTGTATCTGTCGCTACTGCTGTGCGCCGGCATTGCCTGGTTCCTGAACCGGACGCGTCCAGGGCTGATCCTGCGTTCCGTGGGCGAATCGCCGTCCTCGGCCCACGCGCTGGGCTACAAGGTCAGGCGCATACGGCTTTTCGCGCTGCTGTTCGGCGGCGCCTGCTGTGGCCTGGCCGGGGCCTTCATGTCGCTGGTCTACACGCCCATGTGGGTGGAGGGCATGGTGGCGGGACGCGGATGGATCGCGCTGGCGCTCACGACTTTCGCCACATGGCGGCCGGCGCGCGTGCTGATGGGCGCCTATCTGTTTGGCGGCATCACCATACTTACCTATCATATGCAGGCGCTGGGCGTGCCGATCGCGTCGCAGCTGCTGTCCATGCTGCCCTATCTGGCAACGATCGTGGTGCTGGTCCTCATTTCACGCAACGCAAACTGGATCAGGCTGAACATGCCTGCTTCGCTGGGCAAACACTTTAACCCGAACTCCTAAGGATAATCATGTCTGCAAAGTTTTTACGCCATGCGCTATGCGCCGCGGCCATTGCGCCGGCCATCGCCTTGTCCACCGCCGCGGGAGCGGCCGGGCAAGAGCCGCTGAAAGTCGGCTTCGTCTATGTCAGTCCCATCGGCGAGGCCGGCTGGACCTGGCAGCAGGACATCGGCCGCAAGGAAATGGAGCAGGCCCTGGGCGACAAGATCAAGACCCAGTTCGTCGAGGACGTTCCCGAAGGGGCCGACGCCGAGCGCGTCATACGCGACCTGGCCCAGCAGGGCAACAAGCTGATCTTCACCACGTCCTTCGGCTACATGAACCCCACGCTTAAAGTGGCCAGGCAGTTTCCCGATGTGAAGTTCGTGCACTCCACCGGCTACAAGACCGCCGCCAACGTGGCCACGACCAATTCCCGCTTCTACGAAGCGCGCTACCTGGCAGGCATCCTGGCGGGGAAAATGACCCAGACCAATGTTGCCGGATACGTGGGCGCTTTCCCCATCCCCGAAGTCCTGCAGGGCATCAATGCCTTCACGCGCGGCATGCGCAGCGTCAATCCCAAGGCCGAAGTGCGTGTCATATGGGTGAACAGCTGGTTCGATCCCGGTAAAGAGCGCGATGCGGCCCTGGCGCTGATCGGCCAGGGCGCCGACATCGTCACGCACCACACCGACTCGACCGCCACGGTCCAGGCCGCCGAGGAAAAGGGCAAATACGCCGTGGCCTACCATTCCGACATGAAGAAGTTCGGACCCAAGGCGCAGTTGGCCGCGGTCACCCACCATTGGGGCGAGTACTTCACCAAGGAAGCCCAGGACGTGCTGAATGGCACGTGGAAGCCGGACAGCACCTGGGGCGGCATCAAGCAGGGCATGGCCGCGATCGAAGGCTTCGGCCCGGCCGTGCCGGACGACGTGAAAAAACTGGTCCTGGAAAAGCAGGCTGAGATCGTCGCCGGTACCCTGGCGCCGTTTGCCGGCCCCATCACGGACAACGAAGGCAAGGTCCGCCTGGAGTCCGGCGTGCTGGACGATGCGGGGCTGAACAAAATGAATTACTACGTGCAGGGCGTGGCGGGCAAGCTGCCCACCAAGTAATTCAGGTTCCACATACCGGCAAATCAAGTGGGGCCAGGTCTTGCAAGACCTGGCCCCATTCTTTTACCCCATTGATTTGGAAGCGGAATAGCTGCCTTGGGAATCAACCGTGAACAGTCCGGCTTGGCTATCGTCCGAAGAAAGGGTAGTTCGGGTCGTTGTAGCCGAGCGTCGATGCATGGCCCGGTGTCACCAGGCTGTCGACCAGCGCTTCTTCCTCGGCGCTGATCTGCAGGTCGACGGCGGGGTAATAGTCTTCCAGCTGCGCCAGCGTGCGCGGGCCGGCGATGACCGCGCTGATATGGCGGTTGGCCAGGACCCAGGCGGTGGCGAAATGCCCCAGCTTGATGCCGCGTTCCTGGCAGTGCTCCTGCAGGCGTTGCGCGATGAGCAGCGACTCGTCGCGAAATTCGGTCTCCATCATGCGCTTGTCGCCGCGCCCCGCGCGGCTCTCTTGCGGAGGCGTCTGGCCCGCCTTGTACTTTCCGGTCAGCACGCCGCGCGCGATGGGGCTGTAGGGAACCACGCCCAATCCGTAGTGCCCGCAGGCCGGCAGTATCTCGACTTCGGGCCCGCGATTGAGCAGGTTGTAGTAGGGCTGGCAAACCACCGGCTGCGGCACATTGGCCTGCTGGCACAGGCGGATCATTTCGGCGATGCGCCAGCCGCGGAAGTTCGACAGGCCGAAGGCGCGTATCTTGCCCGCGCTGATCAGGTCGCCCAGCGTGCGGACGGCTTCGTCCAGGTTCTCTTCGTGGAAATCGCGGTGCAGGTAAAGGATGTCCAGGTGATCGGTGGCCAGGCGGCGCAGGCTTTCATTCACTTCGCGCATCATCCAATGGCGCGAGTAATGCGACTGGTTGGGCGCCTTGCCCATGGCATTGCCCACCTTGCTGGCCAACACCCAATCGTGGCGGCTGGCGCCAATGAGCTTGCCCACCATCTCTTCAGAGCCGCCTTTGCTGTAGACATCGGCGGTGTCGATGAAGTTGATGCCGTGTTCGCGCGCCGAGTCGACCATGCTGCGCGCTTCGGCATAGTCGGTCTGGTCGCTGAACATCATGGTGCCCAGGCAAAGGGTGGAAACGCGCAGGTTGCTCGCGCCAAGGCGTCTGTATTGCATGGTTGTCGTCCTTCTTGGTGGTTTTTTCATAGCGGTGCGTACCGTCATCCGCGAAGTTAGCACAAAGAAGGACGGGGGGCGCGGCTTACTTCAGTTCGAGGCCTGCGGCTTTCACGACCTTGGCGTACTTGTCCAGCTCCGCCTTGAAAAAGCGGGCCGTATCGTCGGGGTTCATCAAGAGGATGGTGTTGCCTTGGGTAGCCATGCTCTTCTTGACCTCGGGGTCGGTGTAGGCGCTGGATACGTTCTTGTAAGCCGTCTGGACCTTGTCGGCGGGCAGCTTGGCCGGGCCGATAAGCGCGAACCAGCCTTCGACGTAGTAGTCGGGCAGGCCTTGCTCGGCCACCGTGGGCATGTCGGGCAGCGAGGGGGTGCGTTGCTTTCCGCCTACCCCCAAGGCGCGCAGGCTACCGCTTTTCAGATGGGACAGGACGGAGGGCAGCGATGTCACGCAGAAGTCCACCTGGCCGCCCATCAGGTCGGTCAGCATGGGGCCCACGCCCTTGTAGGGGATATGGCGTGCCTGGATGCCGGCCTGGTCCACGAACATTTCGGCCGCCAGGTGCAGTATGGTCCCGTTGCCCGAGGAGGCGTAGTTATAGGCGCCCGGCTTGGCCTTGAGCAGGGCAGTCAGTTCCTGGACATTATTGGCCGGCAGTTTCTTGGGGTTGACCACCAGCAGCAGGGGGGTGGTGCCGATGACGGAAATCGGCGTGATGTCCGCGATCGGATCGAAGGGCACCGACTTGTAGACGCTGGGGAAAATCACATGGTTGTTGGATACGACGCCCAGCGTATAGCCATCGGGCACAGACTTGACCAGGGCGGAAGTGCCCAGTATGCCGCCCGCGCCCGGTTTGTTCTCGACGACCACGGTATGCCCGGCCGCCTTGGCCCATGCCTGGCTGGCGGACCGTACGATGGTGTCCACGCCCGAGCCCGGCCCGACCGGAAGAATCAGGCTGATGGGCCGGTCGCTCTGCGAAAAGGCGGCAAAGGGCATGGCGGCCGCGGCGGCCCCGAGTGCCGCCAGAATCTGGCGGCGGGTGGAATCGATGCTGGATGATTTCATGTTGTCTCCGTTTTTATTGAGGGTGTGAATGGTTGCCGCCAGGCGCTAGGCAACGGCGCCTTGCGCCGCCAGGCGCCCGGCCTGTTCTTCGGAATAGCCCAGCTGGGCGAGCAGCTCGCTGGTGTGCTGGCCCAGTGCGGGAGGGTTCAGGCGCACGCCCAGACGCTCGCCCGACATGCTGAGCGGCAGCAGGGCGGCCTGGGCCGTGCTGCCCGCGCGTTCGCCGTCGGTCAGCCGTATGTCGGCCAGGCCGCCCGTTGCTTTCAGGTGCGGATCGTCGAACAGTTCCTCGGGTTTGACGATGGGCGCGAAGGGCAGGCCGTTCTTCTCGAAGATGGCCGACAGGTCGGCGGCGCTGTAGCCGGCCAGCCTGCCGCGCAATTCCTCCAGCAAGGCCGGCCGCACGCGGACCCGGTCGTTATTGGTGGCGAGTTCGGGCCGGGACAGCAGATCGGTGAAGCCCAGCGCACGGCAGAATACACCCCACTGGGCGTCGCTGACGGCTGCCAGGAAGATCTGCTCGCCATCCTTCACGGTGAAGACGTCGTACAGGGCCCAGGCGGATATGCGCTCCGGCATGGGCGCGGCGGCGACGCCGGTGATGGCGTATTGCAGCATGTGCTGGCCGACCAGGAAGATATTGTTCTCGAACAGGGCCGATTGCACCTCCTGCCCCTTGCCGGTAATGCCGCGTTCTATCAGGGCCGCCATGATGCCGATGGCGCCGAACATGCCGCCCATGATGTCGTTGACGCTGGTGCCGGCGCGCAAGGGGTCGCCGGGCCGCCCGGTCATATAGGCCAGCCCGCCCATCATTTGCACGACTTCGTCCAGGGCGGTGCGCAATTCGTAGGGACCGGGCAGGAAGCCCTTGAGGCTGGCATAGATCAGCCGCGGGTTGGCGGCGCTCAGCGAGGCGTAGTCCAGGCCATACTTTTGCATCATGCCGGGCCGGAAGTTCTCGGCGACCACGTCGGCCGAGCCGGCCAGCTTGCGCGCGATCTCGGCCCCTTCGGGAGCGTGCAGGTTCAGGCCTATGCTTTTCTTGTTGCGGTTGAACATGGGGAAGAAACCCGCGCCCGCGCCCAGCAGGTGGCGGGTCCGGTCTCCTTCCACGGGTTCTATCTTGATCACTTCCGCGCCCAGGTCGGCCAGCACCAGCCCGCAGGTCGGTCCCATGACCATATGGGTGAACTCGACGACCCGCAGCCCGGTCAGCGGCAGGCGCCGCTTGGGAGGGGCTGCGGCCTGGCCGGCGGCGTCGTGGGAAGGGGGTGAAGCGAAAGACGACATGCGTATCCTGTTAGTGATGTTGACCGGGCGGGATCGCGCCGGCGGCGGCCGCCTTCGGCAAGCCGGCCTGCCACAAGGCGCCGTGCAGCGGCGTCTCCGGCAGCCACCGGGCGATCCGTCCACGCAGGGCAAGCACGGCATCGATGTCGCAGCCGGTGTCGACCCCCATGCTTTCAAGCATGAAAATCAGATCTTCGGTGGTGACGTTGCCGCTTGCGCCTGGCGCATGGGGGCATCCGCCCAGGCCCGCCAGGCAGGCATCGAACCGGGTAATGCCTGTTTCCAGCGCCGCCAGCGCGTTGGCCATGCCCATGCCGCGCGTGTCATGGAAATGCGCGCAACACAGCTTGTCGCCGGCCATGCGCAGCGCCTGGCTGAAAAGACTGTCCACGGCGGCCGGGTCGGCATAGCCGACCGTGTCGGCCAGGCTGATGCGATCGGCGCCGGCGTCCAGCAAGGCCTGCGCCAGCCGCAGGACTTCAGCGGGTTCCACGCGGCCTTGCAGGGTGCAGCCGAAAGCGGTGCCTACGCCGCCCTCGATGATGGTTTTCGATCCCGACGAATCGCGCGCCGCCCTGATCCGGGCCACCTCGGCCACCACGTCGTCCGGCGTCTTGCGCAGGTTGGCCAGGCTGTGGGCATGGCTGGCCGACAGCGGCATGATCATCGAATGCACCCGGGCGTCGAGGGCGCGTTCGGCGCCTTTCAGGTTGGGCACCAGCACCGATGCGCGCAGTCCCGGCAGGGTATTTGCGAACGCGACAAGCTCGCCGGTATCGGCCAACTGCGGCATCAGGCGGGCGGGAACGAATGAGCCGACTTCGATTTCGTGCTGGCCCGCGGCATGGGCCGCCGCGATCCATTCTTTCTTCTGCTCGGTCGATAGGATGGCGGAGATGCTTTGCAGGCCGTCGCGCAGGCCCACTTCGCGCACCACGGCGTGCTCGGGCCAGGTCTTGCGCGATACGGAAGGAGAGCTTGTGGCGGCGGTCATGTCGTTGGAAGGGGCTGAAGACGGAAAGGATTTCTATTTTAGGTATTCTTAAAAATATGAAAAGCTCACATTTAGAACTATAAAAGTTCCATAATGGAATATCATGTGCTTCAATCGTTCATGCCTTGATTTTTTCATCCTGGAATAAATGCGCGACCTGGACCTGACCACCCTACGATTGTTTGTCGCCGTCTGCGAGCTGCGCAGCATTGCCCGCGCGGGCGAGCAGTCCAGCATCGTCGGCTCGGCCATCAGCAAGCGGCTGGCGGCGCTGGAAGAGACCGTCGGGGTCAGGCTGCTGATCCGGCGCCGCCATGGCGTCGCACCCACGCCCGCCGGAGAGACCTTGCTGGAGCATGCCCGGGCCATGCTGGCGAGCGCCGACCGCATACGGCGGGACATGCTGTCGTATGCATCGGGCGTGAAAGGGCAGGTCCGGGTATTGGCCACCGCCTCGGTGCTGGCTGAAAAGCTGGCCGAAGACCTTGCGGGGTTTCTGCAGAATCCCGACTATCGCAATATACAAATCGATATCGAAGAGCGCCTGAGCGTCGATGTCATACGGGGCATCAAGGAAGGCGTGGCCTCCGTGGGCATCTGCTGGGATGCCGCCGATTTCCAGGGGCTGCGCACCCGCCCCTACCGGACCGACCATCTGGCGATCGTCATGCATCCCGATCACCCTCTGGCCGGTTTCAAGGCACTGCCGTTCGACGCGACCCTGGATTACGAGCAGGTCAGCATATCGTCGGCCAGCGCCGTCCAGGTCATGCTGAAGCGCCAGGCCAGCCTGGCCGGCAAGCAGTTGGTCGAGCGCGTATTCGTTTCCAATCTCAATGCGGTTCTGCGGGTCGTCCTGGCCAACCTGGCCATCAGCGTGCTGCCCATCGAAGTGGCGCAGACGTACGCCAATGTGCAGGCCTTGCGGGTCATTCCGCTGACCGATGAATGGGCCAGCCGCCGATTCGCCCTGTGTTTCCGCTCGGAAGACGCGCTGACGCCCGCCGCCCGTTTGCTGGTCGACCACCTGGGTGCTTTTTCATTGGCCCGGTCCGAGGCGCCGGCTGTGACGCACCCAGCGCGCGGTTAACAGCACGGCGACCAGGCTCAGGCCCGTGGCCAGGCCGACCCATACGCCTTTGCCGCCCCAGCCCAGGCCAAAGGCCAGGAAGGCGCCGAAAGGGACGCCCAGAACCCAATAGCCGACGGCGGCGAGCATCATCGGCACGCGCGTGTCGTGCAGGCCGCGCAGCATGCCCGCGCCGACGGCTTGCGCGCCGTCGGCCAGCTGGAACAGGGCGGCGAGGGCAAGAAACTGGATGGCCAGTTCCACCACGTCTTTATTGGAGGGCAATCGGGTGTCGATGAACAGCCCGATGATCGCATGGGGAAAGAGCCACATGGTCAGCGCGGCGATGCCCATGAAGCCCACGCCCATCGCGTACGAGGTCCATCCGGCGCGCAGCAGCCCCGGCCATTGGCGCCTGCCGGCGGCCAGGCCGACGCGTATGGTGGCGACCTGGCCGAAGCCCAGCGGCACCATGAAGGAAATCGAGGCGATCTGCATGGCGATCGCATGCGCCGCCAATGCGGTCTTGCCTATCATTCCCATCATCATGACGGCCGCGTAGAACACCAGGGTTTCCAGCGTGAAGGTGACGGCGATGGGAATGCCCAGCCGCCACAGTTCCGCCAGGCGCTTGAAGTCCGCAAGCCAAAGGCGGCCGAATAGATGGTATCGGCGAAATCGCCTGTGGCGCGTAAGCACCGTCGCCATGCCAAGGAACATGGCGATGCTGGAGCATGTGCTTGCAATGCCGGCGCCCTGGAGTCCGAGCGCCGGAAATCCCCAATGCCCGAAAATCAACAGCCATCCGACCAGGGCGTTGAGCGCAATGGCCGCGCCGGCGACGAGCAAGGTCCAGGCGGGCCGTTCCAGGGCGGCCAGGACGGAGCGCAATACGATATAGCCCAGGTAGGGCAACAGCGCCCACTGCAGGGTGCGCATCAGGCCGGCCGCATCGGCCGCCATGGCGGGCCGCTGTCCCATCAGCAGCAATACCGCTTCCGCGTGCCACAGTATCAGCCACATGGGAATGCAGATCAGCAGCGCCGACCACAGGCCCTGGCGCACGGTGCGCCGCACTTCGCGCACCGCGCTTCGGCGCCTTCCGAGCGTGGCGGCGAGCATGGGCATGGTCGCCGATACCAGGCCCATGCTGAAGATCATCAGGGTGTGATACAGGCTGACCGCCAGCGAGCCGGCCGCCAATTGATCCGCGCCAAGCCTGCCCATGTAGATGAGGTCCGTGGTCAGCAGCGCTATCTGGGCCAGATTGGTGAGGATCAGGGGCCAGCCCAGCCTTAGCGACGCGCGTGCTTCATCCGCCCAAGCGCGCGCCGTTTCGGTGTTTGCTGCATGGCCGATCGATGGACGCCGTCTGGACGCGGGTTTCATGAACTGCGCGGCAATGCCCAGGTGCTGATGGCCTGTGCCACGGGGGCTCCGCCTGCTTCCGGGACCAGCAGGACCTCGCCGGCGGCCATGCGGCCGGTTTTGAGGATGTTGGCGTGAGCCAGCACGCCTCCCGGCGGCGTCTTGCGCAGGAAGTTCATGCTCAGGCTGGCCGTCACGGCATCGCGGTTTCCGGTGCCTCCGACGATGGCGGCATAGAGCGCCAGGTCGGCCAGTCCCATCAGCATGGGTCCGGCGATCATGCCGCCCAGCCTTTGGTGCGAGCTGCGCTCGGGCAGGCGCAGTACCGCCGTTCCCGCGCCGATATCCAGGATATCGATTTCCAGCACCGAGGCAAAAGGGTGGTGGCTTTCCAGCAATTGCCGGAACTCGGCGATCGTGACTCGGGGCGTTTCGGCGGGAGCGGCTGCGTTCATGGCGGGAGCGATAGTTGACGGTCTTGCGACATAGTACACTCCGGTTTCATGGACAGGCCTATGCGTATTTTCTCTTCGGGAACACGGTGGCGCGCTTTTTCGGGCGTGCTGCTGATCATGTTCTTGTTGCGGGCCCTGATCCCGGCGGGTTTCATGCCGGCCCCGGCAAGCAGCCAGGCCGGAATCCCGGGCCTGACCTATTGCATAAGCGGCTTGCCCGGCGGTGCGGCGCAAAGTCCGGCCTCCAGGAAGCCCGGCGCGGATACCGAGCCGCAGATATCGCATTGCATCTTCAGCATCGCCACGGGCCAGGCCGCCATGCTGCTGGCCGCCCTGATGCTGGCGCCCGCCATCTTCTACCTGGTCCGCGCCGTTTTTACCGGGACGGCCCGCAAGGCGCGGGCGCACATCGTGCGCGGGCCGCCGCTGGGTTCGCGAGCTCCTCCGCCCCGTCCTGCGTAAAGCGGCCGGCTTTGCCGTGCCCAGCTTCGGCTGTGCCCGATCCGTATCAGGCATGGCTTCAGGATCCAAGGATAATGTTCGAGCAATCGAATAGAGCAAACAACTATATAAGGTTTCGTGATGAAAAAAATGATTTTGATCGGCCTTGCGGCCATCGGCGGCGCAGCGGCTGTGTCGGCGCAGGCGGCGGACATGAGCGTGCGGCAGGACGATGCCGTGATGATGCTGGCGCACGCCGGGCATGCGCATGCCCAGCACGGCCACGACATGGGCAAGCATGCACAGGCCATGGCCGACGCCAAGACCTCGTCGACGCTGTCCGTATCCGCCTGCTGGATACGCTCGCTGCCGGCGCCGGCCCCATCGGCCGGCTATTTCCTGGTAAAGAATACGGGCAGCCAGCCCGCCAAGCTGCAAAGCGCTTCCTCGCCCACCTACGGCATGGTCATGCTGCACCAGACCACTCAGCACGAGGGCATGAGCAAAATGTCGGAAACGCATGACATCGCCATTCCGGCCGGGGGCGAGCTGGAGTTCAAGCCCGGCGGCTACCACGCCATGCTGGAGAAGCCATCCGCCGCACCCGCCGTCGGCAGCCATGTCAGCATGGATTTCCTGTTCGACACCGGTGAAAAGGCCAGCGCGCAGTGCGAGGTCAAGCCGGCGAATACCAAGGGGCATTGAGGGGCCGCCCCGCGATCCATCACGGGCGTCGGCGACGGTCCGCCGCCCGTGAGTCGGGGTGTCCTGGTGCCGGTCAGCCTACCTCTTGCAGTCCTGCTCCAAGACGCGTGGCGAGGCTGGAAGAGCCGGTGCATCAGGATCCCTGCGTCGACTCCAGGAAGCGGGCGACCGCCTGGTTGAAGGCTTTTGGATTGGCCAGGTTCATGCCATGCGAGGCCAGCGGAATCGTCACGCGGCTTGCCTGGACCAGCGCCTGCTCCAGCGCGTCCAGCCTGCTGCCATAACGGGGCGGGCTGTTCGCCCCGCCGATCAGCAGCACCGGGCACAGCAGGCGGCTTACACGATCCATGTCCACGGACAGGTTGACTTCGCGAAACTGCGAAAGCAGGGTATAGGCATTGTCCTTGACCATGGTCTTGAACCATCCCACCATCTGCCTCCATGTTCCCGCGCCGTTGACCGCGTCGACGAATGACGATAGCGCAAGCTCGATCTCGCCGTCCTGCAGCAGCCGGACGACCTCGCTATGGAAGGACGGGGCCGGAAGCTCGCCTCCCAACTGGAAGCCCGGATCGGCCAGGATGAGGCTGCGCGCCAGTTCCGGAGCCGCGCAGGCCAATTCCAGCGCAACCTGGGCTCCCCGGGAATGGCCCAGGATGTGAACCGGCCGGCCATTGCCGATATGTTCAATGAAGACGGCCAGGTCGCGTGTATGCCGGGCGATGCTGAAGCTTGCGTCCTCGACGGTGAATGCCGCCGGCCAGTATCCGCGCAGACTGGGAGCCACCAGCCGGTGTTCCTTCGACAGCGCGGGCAACTGCCAGCGCCAGTAGCGATAGTCGCACAGGGAGCCATGGATCAGCAACAGCATTTCGCCGCTGCCCGCCTCGATGTAGTGCAGGGGATGGTCGGGATGCGCAAAGCTGCGCTGCAGGGCTTCAGGATTGGACTGCATGGGAATAGGCTAGAGTTGGATCAGGTCGTCGACCAGGACATTGGCATGGCCCAGGCTGCAGGATTCGACGCGGGCGCGAACCTGGAAAGCCTGGGCGATGGACGAAGGGGTAATCACCGATAGCGGTTCGCCGGCGGCCAGCAGCCGCCCCTGGCGCAACAGCACCGCGGTGTCCGCATAGCGCAGGGCGATGTTCAGGTCATGCAGCACGATCAGCACCAGAAGGCCATGGTCGGCGGCCAGCCGCTTCAGCAGCCGCATGGCGTGGTGCTGGAAATTCAGGTCCAGGGATGCCAGCGGCTCGTCCAGCAGCAGCACGGCGGGTTCGTCGGCCAGGGCCTGAGCCAGCCCGACCAGTTGCTTTTGTCCGCCGGAAAGCTCGTCCAGGTAGCGCGGGCCAAGGTGGCCTATGCCCAACGTGTCCAGCACCGCCTCCGTGCGCGACATAGCGGCGGCCGGTGCCAGGCCGCCGCGGGCATTCAATGCCACCAGCAGGGCTTCGGTGACCGTCAGGTGTATCGACTCGGGCAGGAATTGCGGCAGGTAGCGGATGGTGTCGGCGCGCGCCCGGGCGGACAGTCCGCGCATATCCAGCTTGTCCAGGGACAGCGTATCGAAGCGGGCCGGCGCCAGTCCGGCAATGCTTCTGAGCAAAGTCGACTTGCCGCTGCCGTTGGGGCCCAAAAGCGCGGCCAGTCCGCCGCCGCGCAAGGCGGGCAGCGTCAGGCCCTGCAGAATCTGATTGCCGCCCAGCCTGCACGACAGGCCTTCTACACGTAGGATACGGGACGCTGGACTATTCATGACTAGTGCACGGTCCGGCGCATCAAGGCAAGAATGAAGAAGGGAATGCCCACCAGCGTGGTGACGATGCCCACCGGCACCAGGGCCTGGCCGCCGACGAGCTTGGCCGCGACCGACGCGCCGGCGAGAATCGCGCCGCCTATGCAGGCGCTGGCAGGCAGATACCATCGGTGGTCCTCCCCCCACAGCCTTCTGGCGATATGCGGGGAGATCAGCCCCACGAAGCCGATGACGCCCACCAGGGCCACCGCCAGCGAGGCCAGCACGCTGACGCGCAAAAGCGCGCCGCGCCGTATGCGCTGCGGGTCGACGCCAAAGCTTGCGGCGCGGTCGTCGCCGAAACGCAGGGCGGTAAGCTGCCAGGCGCGGCGCAGGGAAAAGGGCAGCGTCAGAAGCAGGGCGGCCGCCATCATGGCCAGCTTGATCCAGTCGCTGCGTGCCAGGCTGCCCATCATCCAGAACACCAGGTCCTGCAAGGAAGACGCGTTGGCCGTCAATTGCACCAGGGACAGCAGTGCGTTGAAGGTGAACACCAGGGCAATGCCGAACAGCACGATGGCCGCCGCGCCGATCCGCGCCCGCCGCGCGACGGCATCCAGCAGCAGGGTGCACAGCAGGGCCAGGACAAAGGCATTGAAGACCAGGGCGTACTGCGTGGGCATGAAAGGAAGATGCCAGTCGAACACCAGGGTAATGCCCGCGCCCAGGGCGGCGGCCGACGAAACGCCCAGGGTGAAGGGGCTGGCCAGTGGATTGTTCAGCACGGTTTGCATTTCGGCGCCGGCCAGGCCCAGCGCCGCGCCCACCAGCACCGCCATCAGGGCCTGGGGAAGGCGTATGTTCCAGACGATGGCCTGCGTGGTGGGGTCGGCCGAGGAGGGGGAAAGAACCGCCAGTGCAAGCTGGGCCAGGCTCATGTCGGCCGGCCCCAGGGTCACGTCGATGGCGGCCAGGCAGGCGACGCCGGCCGCGAGCAGCGCCAGGAACGCCTTGCGGCGCCTCCATGACTGCCGATAGGCGGCGCCGGCCGATATGCTGGCGGGCATTACTGCAGCAGCTTGAGGCGGCTCTTGGCGGTTTCGGCGGCCGAGGTCTGCGGGTAGTCCTTGACGATCTTCTGCAGGCTGGCCTTGGCGCCCGCCATGTCATTCAGCTCGATCTGGCTGGCGGCGATGACCAGCAGGGCGTCGGGAGCACGCGGATCTTGCGGCGTGGCCTTGACCATGGCGGCCAGGCCCTGGACGGAGCCCTTGAAATCCTTGCTGGCGTAACGGCTGCTGCCTTGATAGAAGCGCGCCTCGGGGGCCAGTTGGCTGTCCGGATAGGCTTCCAGGAAGGTGGCGAAGCTGGCCGCGGCTTCCTTGTACTTGCCGGCGCGGAACAAGCCCATGGGCGTTTCGTATGCGGCTTGTTCTTGCGGATCGGCCACCTTGGTGGTGTTCCCGCCCGATTGATCCTGGCTGGAACGTTTTTCGAGATCCGCCTGCCAGTTCAGCTGCTCGATCTGGCCGCGCATGCTGGCCATTTCGTGCTGCAGGGTTTCCATCTGATCGGCCAGCTGCAATCGGGCTTGCCGGTTTTGGTCGGTCAGCTGCTTGATCTGTTCGCGCAGTTCCAGAATGGCGCGACGCGCTTCGTCATCGGAGAAAGCCTGTGCGGGGGCTGCAAATGCCGCGGACAGGGCAATGCCGGTGGCCAGCACGGCGGTGCGCAGGGACTTGGGGTAGACGCTCATTTTCTGTTCCGTTCAAATGAAAACGCCGCGGCGGAATGCCGCCACGGCGTTGCAGGGGGAAACCTGTTCAGATATTACTGCTGATACACGATATCTGCACGACGGTTTTCAGCGTAGTCGGCTTCGGTGTTGCCCATTGCCTTCGGGCGCTCCTTGCCGAAGCTGATGGCTTCGATCTGGTTGCTGTTCACACCCAGCAAAGTCATCATGCGTGCAACGGCGTCGGAACGGCGCTGGCCAAGGGCCAGGTTGTATTCAGAGCCTCCACGGGCATCGGCGTTGCCTTCGATGCGGATCTTTTGCTGCGCGTGGCCGGTGAGGTAGGAGGAATGCATTTCCACCAGGCTGCGGTATTGATCAGGGACGGTGTAGCTATCGAAATCGAAATAGACCGAACGCTGTTGGGCGAGCGGGCTTTGCGGGTTGAATGGGTCCATAATCTGACCCGCACTGGCCGAGTCGCTACCGCTGCCAGTTCCGCTGCCGGACTGGTCGAGAGGCACCGAGCTACATGCAGCCAAACCAGCTGCAAATACGGCTATTGTGAGGGTTCTTGCGATGCGCGAGCTCATTTAAGTTCCTTTGAAAAAGAGTCACACTGAAAATTAATTAGTAAATGGTCCCCAGGTCGGTTCGCGTACTTTGCCGTTAAGCGCCGAAAGCGTTTGGCGTACGCGGCCATCAACAGAAGTAACAGCTAAAACACTACGGCCGCCTTGTACGGAACTATATAGGATTTGCATTCCGTTCGGTGCAAAACTTGGTGACTCGTCATCGGGTCCGGCGGTTAGCAACTGTTCGGAACCGGACCCCATGTTTTGTATTGCAACCCGGAAAGCACCATTTCTACGTGTAACGTACACCAGGTTGTTTCCATCGGGCGACAGGGCCGGTGAGATATTGTAACTTCCGTTAAAGGTAATGCGTTGCGCATCCCCGCCGCCGACAGGGACTTTATAGATGTGCGGGCTGCCGCCGCGATCGCTGGTGAAAACGATGGATGCGCCGTCCGGTGTGTACTGCGGCTCGGTGTCGATCAGGGGCGATCGCATGATGCGGCGCAGGCCGGATCCGTCGGCATTGATGGTGTAGATCTGCGAGATGCTGTCGCGCGAAAGAACGATGGCGAGTTGCTGTCCGTTGGGCGACCATGCCGGGGCGCTGTTGTTGCCCTTGAAATTGGCCAGCGGAACGCGTTGGCCGGAGGCCAGGGTCTGCACATAGACGACCGGCTTGCCGGACTCGAAACTGACATAGGCCAGCTGTTTGCCATCGGGCGACCAGGCGGGCGAAATAATGGATTGCTTCGAGCGCAGCATCACTTGAGGATTTTGCCCGTCCGCATCAGCAATTTGTAACTCATAGCTGTTGCCAGTTTGCAACACGTACGCAATGCGCGTGGAAAAGACACCGCGTACGCCGGTGATTTTTTCATAGATGCGATCGGCGATCTGGTGGGCGATGCGGCGCAGCTCTTTTTCGGTGCCGCTGAAGGCGACGCCGTCCAGCTGGGTCTTGCGGACCGAGTCCACCAGTCGATAGCTGACGTTGTACTGGCCGCCGGACTGGGTAATGGCCCCATAAGCAAGGTAGTCGGCCCCACGATTGCGCCATTCTTCATAGGCGATGGAGCTTTCCAGGTTCAGGTTGACGCCGGTGGCGTTGATCAGCCGGAACTGGCCCGAGCGGGTCAGGTCGGCCCGGATGACTTCGGCAACTGCCTGCCCCTGCGCATCGCCGGCGAAATCGGCGATGGCGATGGGGTACTGGGTGGCGCCCACCCCCGAGATGTCGACCCTTAACTGTGCTTGGGCGGATCCCGCGGCAAGCAGGCTGGCGGCAAGCGCCAGTATCCCGAAAGCCCAGACGCGCCATAGGCTGGGCGCGGCGGTTTTGGCTGGAGTGACGGCTGTCATATCTACTATCTCCTGTTAATCGTACATTCGGTAGTCACCCTCGATTTCCGAGGGGTATTTGCCTGACGGCGGTTTGGGGAAGGGCGAGCAGGCCTGTATGCCCTTTCTGACCGCTTCGTCGAAACGCGGGTTCCCCGACGAGCGCCTGATGTCGACTTTTTCGACGGTGCCGTTCGACTTGAGCTGTGCCCTGTATTGTACTGTCGGGTTGCTGCTTCCTTGCTGGGGCGGCACGTTGTAGACCACGCGTGGGCGCACGCAGGCCCTGACCTTGGCGGCGTAGCCGTTGTCGTTGCCTCCGCCGCCGGACTGGTTCCGGTCGGCGGTGCCGCCCGGTATGCCGGCCGCGCCCAGGGCGTCGCTGCGCATGGCTTCGCGGATGGCTTCGCGCTTGGCCGCGGCTGCTTTCTCGGCTGCCGCCTTCTTGGCCGCCGCTTCCTTGGCTTTCTTCTCGGCGGCGGCTTTCTTCTCGGCCGCTTCCTTTTCGGCTGCCGCTTTTTCCGCCGCGGCCTTCTCGGCAGCCGCCTTTGCAGCGGCTTCCTTGGCTTTCTTCTCTTTCTCGGCTGCGGCTTTTTCGGCTGCGGCTTTTTCGGCTGCAGCTTTTTCGGCGGCGGCTTTTTCCGCCGCGGCCTTCTCCGCCGCGGCCTTCTCCGCCGCCGCTTTTTCGGCGACCTCTTTCCTGGCCGCTTCTTCCCTGGCCTTCTTTTCGGCCGCCGCTTTCTCGGCCGCCAGTTCGCGGGCCTTCTGCTCGGCGGCGGCTTTCTCGGCCGCCGCTTTTTCAGCGGCTTCCTTGGCTTTTTTCTCTTCAGCCGCCTTTTTCTCGGCCGCGGCCTTCTCAGCTGCGGCCTTTTCGCGGGCGGCCTCCTGGGCGGCGGCCTTTTCCTTGGCTTCGCGTTCCTTGCGGGCTTTCTCCAGGGCGATGTCGGGGTCCACTTCCGGCTCGGGCTGGGGAACCGGCGGCTGTTGCTCGGCGGGCGGCGTTGGAGGCGTCGGCTCGGGAGCAGGCTCGGGTTCAGGCGCGGGCTCGGGTTGAGGCGCGGGCTCGGGTTCGGGCGGCGGTTCGGGAGCGGGCTCCGGCGGAGTGCTGGCCTCTTCGGCCGTTTCGGGCTCGGTCTCGGGTTCCGCGGCGGTGGGCGTGGTGCCATCGGCCCATAGCTCCACCTGCACGGGATTCGGATTGCTGGGCGAGGCAATGAAACCGAACAGCATGAACAGGATCAGGGCGCCATGTATGGCCAGCGCATAGCTCAGCGCCCGACGCTCATCCCGTTGCTCGGGCGTCGGTGGCTGGGTCTTGCGGGTATTTTTCTGTGTCTGCTTCATTGCGTCGCGTGAAGTCCCGCAGGCGAGCCCGCGGGCGCAGCCTTATCTGTTTTGCTGTTCAGGATTCGATTTCTGGTCGACCAGCAAGCCCAGTCGCTGGATGCCGCTGCTGCGCAACTGGTCCATGATTTTCATGACGGTCTCATAGGGCACCCGGCCGTCGGCGGCGATCACGACCGGCGTGTCCGCGGTCGCCCTGGAGCGGACTTCGGTCACCAGTTCCTGGCTGTTGATTTTCTCGAATTCGGCGCCGGCGTCGCGCACGCGCAGGGAAACGGTGCCGTCCTCCTCGACCTGGACCTCCACGGGCTTGGACTGCACCTCGGCGGCCTGGCCGACGGAGGGCAGTTCGATGAGCCCGGGTGTGATCATGGGGGCGGTGACCATGAAAATCACCAGAAGGACCAGCATGACGTCGATGTACGGCACCACGTTGATCTCGTTCTTCAGACGGCGGGAGCGGCTGTTGCCGCCGCGGACGGACGGCATCAGCGCACCTGACGTTGCAAGATGTTCAGGAATTCGTCGATAAAGCTATCGAAACGAATGGACAGCCGGTCGATCTCGTTGGTGTAGCGGTTGTACGCCACCACCGCCGGGATCGCCGCGAACAGGCCGATGGCCGTGGCGATGAGCGCCTCGGCGATGCCGGGAGCGACGGCCGAAAGCGTTGCCTGCTGCATGGAGGACAGGCCGATGAAGGCGTGCATGATGCCCCATACCGTGCCCAGCAGCCCGATATAGGGGCTGACCGATCCGGCCGAGGCCAGGAAGTTCAGGTGCGATTCCAGGCTGTCCATTTCGCGCTGATAGGTGGCGCGCATGGCGCGGCGCGGGCCGTCCAGCAGCGCGTCCCCGCCGCCGTTGTTGCGGCGCGCCTTGATGAACTCGGTCATGCCGGCGTCGAAAATGCGCGCCAGGGCGCCATGTTCGCTGCGGCGGGTGGCCACGGCCTGCTGCAGGACGGACAGATCGCCGCCCGCCCAGAAATCGTCTTCGAAGCGACGTGTTTGCTCGTTCGCGCGTTTCAGGGTGGCGCGCTTGCTGAAAATATAGGTCCAGGACAGTATCGAAATGCCCAGCAGAATAAGCATGACGACCTGCACGGGCAGGCTGGCATCGACAAGTAAGGTAAGCAACGACAGGTCGCTGGTGGGTTGCATGGTTATTTCTTGGCCTTTTCCAGTAGAGTTCTGAGTTGGTTGGAGAACGCGGCGGGACGGAACGATTGCGCGTCCACGCAGCACACTTGGATCCCGCTTTCGCAAAGCAGTTCCGTGTCGCGTAGGGCGGATTGCCTGAAGTTGACGGATGCGGGGCCAACACGGGTGATCGTGCTGTGTATTGCAATCAAATCATCGAGCCTTGCGGGCTTGCGATATTGTATTTCAACGTTCTTCACTACGAATATGCGTTTTTCTTGTTCGGCCATCGTGGATTGGTCGACGCCGAGCCGCCGCAGCCATTCCGTCCTGCCCCGCTCAAAAAACTTCAGGTAGTTAGCGTAATACATTACGCCGCCCGCGTCCGTGTCTTCGTAATATACGCGAATATCCAGGCGTGAAAATGAAAGGGGTGTTTCGATGGACATGTCTTTCGTTAAGTGGTGTGACATCGCCCGGCAGCCGTCCGGTGCCGTAAAGATATCGGGCCGGTCTTGCCGGCCCGGACACGCGTCATAGCGATTTTAACTGCTCCAGCGCATGGGCGAGGGCGTCGGCCACGGCCACTTTGTCGGCCGTTTCCTGGCGCCGCGTCTGGATTTCGACGATGCCGTCCTTCAGCCCCCGGTCTCCGATCGTGATGCGCAACGGAGCGCCGATGAGCTCCCAGTCCGCGAACATGATGCCGGGGCGGGTGTCGCGGTCGTCCAGCATGACGTCCACGCCCTGCTGGCGCAGCGATTCATAGAGTGTTTGCGCGACGTTGCGGACTGTTTCACTTTTATGCCAGCCCATGGGGCAGATGACGGCTTCGAACGGTGCGATGGCACGGGGCCAGACGATGCCTTTTTCGTCATGGTTCTGCTCGATGGCGGCGGCCGCGATGCGGCTGATTCCTATGCCGTAGCAGCCCATCTGCAGGACGGCCGGTTTCCCGTCGGTTTCCAGGAAGGTGGCGCCCAGCGCCTTGGAGTACTTGTCGCCCAGGAAGAAGACATGGCCGACTTCGATGCCCCGCTGTATGGCCAACTGGCCGCCCTGCGGATCGGGGTCGCCGGCGACCACATTGCGCAGATCGGCGACTTCGGGCTCGGGCAGGTCGCGGCCCCAGTTCACGCCGGTGTAGTGGAAGCCTTCCTGGTTGGCCCCGCAAATGAAGTTGCTCATGTTGGCGACGGTCCGGTCGGCAATGACCGTGACCGGCCCGATGGGATTCACTGGGCCCAGGTAGCCGGGCACGCAGCCGAAGGCCGCCATGATTTCCTCTTCGGTGGCGAAACGGTAGCCGCCTTCGAAGCCGGCCAGTTTGCCGGCCTTGACCTCGTTCAGTTCGTGATCGCCGCGCAGCAGCAGCAGCCATATCCTGGCCTGCCCGGAGGCCTCGGGGCTGTCGGTGGCCAGAACGATGGATTTGACCGTGTCCGTCAGGGGCCTGTTCAGTTGCTCGGCGACGATTTCGCATTTGGGCGCGGCGGGCGTCGGCGCCTTGAACAGATCTTCGGTGGCGGCACCGCGCTGCGGTATCAGGCAGGCCGCCTCGGCCAGCTCGATATTGGCCGCGTATTCGGAGTCCGGGTTGTAGACGATAAGGTCTTCGCCGGTATCGGCGATGACCTGGAATTCATGGCTGCGCGAGCCGCCTATCGAGCCCGTATCGGCGGCGACCGCGCGGAACTCCAGGCCCAGGCGCTTGAAGATGCGCATGTAGGCGTCGTACATGCTGTCGTAGCTGGCCTGGGCGGATGCTTCGTCGCGGTCGAAGGAATAGGCGTCCTTCATGGTGAACTCGCGGCCCCGCATCAGGCCGAAGCGCGGCCGGCGCTCGTCGCGGAACTTGGTCTGGATGTGATAGAAGTTCAGCGGCAGCTGGCGCCAGCTGTGTATTTCGTTGCGGGCAATGTCGGTAATGACCTCTTCCGACGTGGGCTGCAGCACGAAATCGCGCTGATGCCTGTCCTTGATGCGCAGCAATTCGGCGCCGTATTGCTCCCAGCGGCCCGATTCGACCCAGAGTTCGGCCGGCTGCACCACCGGCATCAGCAGTTCGATGGCGCCGGCCCGGTTCATTTCCTCGCGCACAATGGCTTCTATCTTGCGCAAGACCTTCAGCCCCAGCGGCATGTAGGTGTAGATTCCTCCGGCGGCCTTGCGGATCATGCCGGCCCGGGTCATGAGCTGATGGCTCTTGACTTCGGCTTCCGCAGGCGCTTCTTTCAGTGTATTGATGTGATACTTGCTTGCATGCATGGTGGGGATCTCGACAGATACGTATAATCAACAGTAATTGTATTGAATTCGCTTTGGGGTGGCCCATGTTAGACCGTGAAGGCTACCGTCCTAATGTCGGCATTATCCTCGTAAATCAGAAAAACGAGGTTTTCTGGGGTAAACGCATTCGGGAGCATGCATGGCAGTTTCCGCAAGGGGGCATCAAGTACGGGGAAAGCCCCGTTCAGGCCATGTACCGCGAGCTGCACGAAGAAGTGGGCTTGCTGCCCGAGCATGTGCGCATATTAGGTCGGACGCGCGAGTGGCTGCGTTACAACGTGCCGAGCAATTTTGTTCGGCGCGATTCGCGTGGCCACTATAAAGGGCAAAAACAGATCTGGTTTTTGCTCCGGCTGGTCGGACGCGATTCCGACGTGTGCCTGCGCGCCAGCCACAACCCCGAGTTCGATGCCTGGCGCTGGAGTTCCTATTGGGTTCCGCTCGAGGCCGTCATCGAGTTCAAGCGCGAGGTCTACACCTTGGCGCTGAACGAACTGGCCGCCATACTTTTCAAAAGAGGGCAGGAAACCCGCTATCTCAGGCAGCGCGTCCAGAGCCAGCGCGCCGCCGCGCCCCAGCCGGACAACAAGGGCCATGCGCGTACTATTGGTTGAGGACGAGCGCGAGATGGCCGCCTGGCTTGAACGCGCGCTCGCCCAGAGCGGTTTCGTGCCCGAGCATGCCCCCGACGCACAGACGGCCGAACATCTGCTGTCCACATCCGACTACGACGCGGTCATCATGGATCTGCGCCTGCCCGACAAGCACGGGCTGGTTCTCCTGCGCGAAATGCGCAATCGGGGCGACGTGACGCCGGTGCTCATCCTGACCGCCCAGGGCGCCTTGCAGGACAGGGTGCGCGGCCTGAACCTGGGGGCCGACGATTTCGTGACCAAGCCTTTTGCGCTGGAAGAGCTCGAAGCCAGGCTGACGGCGCTCGTGCGCCGCAGCCGCGGCCGGCAGGCGCCCCGCATGCAGTGCGGCTCGCTGATCTACGACAGCGAAAGCCGCGCCTTCTCCCTGGACGGCGCCATATTGCACCTGACGCCGCGCGAACATGCGGCGCTGGCCGTGCTGGTCACACGCAGCGGCCTGCCGGTGGAAAAGAACCAGCTCTACAGCAGGGTGTTCGATCACGACAGCGAGGCAAGCCTGGATGCCATCGAGGTCGTGCTGCACCGCCTGCGCAAGAAGCTGGCCGGCAGCGACGTGCGCATCGTCACGGTGCGGGGCCTGGGCTATATGCTCGAAAGCATCAACGAAGATGGCTGACGCATGGTCTGGGTGACACAGAAACCGCGGGGCAGCATCCGCTTCTGGCTGCTTGCGCTGCTTATTCCGGGCATCATCACACTGCTGCTCATCGATAGCTGGAACGACTACGACGCCCTGAAGGCCGTCACTGAAGAGGTCTACGACAGCGCCTTGCTGGAACCGGCCAAGGTGCTGGAGACCAGCGTGGAGTTCAATCCCGACGGCACGCTGCGCATCGATCCCCCGTTCTATGCGCAGGTCATGCTGGAGTCGCGCGCCGGAAATCGGAAATACTTCAGGGTGGAAGAGGTCGCGCCCTTGGCGCTCAGCCTGGCCGGGGCGCCCGCCAGGCAGCTCAAGGGCAATACCCTGCTGGGCATGCATGGCCTGCCACGGCCCGAGGCGCTGGCCGACAATGAAGGCATGCCCGTGTTCTACAACGCCATGTACCGCAACGATGAGGTGCGTATGGTGGCGTTATGGCGCGACCTGCATTACGAGGGGGTGCATCGGCAGGTAATCGTGCTGGTGGGTGAAAGCATAGACATGCGCCTGCGCACCCAGCAGGAGGCCTGGCGGCTGGGCCTGTTCCGCGACGGGCGCATGCTGATCCTGGCCGTTCTGCTGGTGTGGTTCAGCGTCGAATGGGCCTTGCGGCCGCTCAGCGAATTGCGGCGCGAAATCAAGGCGCGGGCGGTGGACAACCTGATGCCGCTCGACGCCGACCAGGTTCCGCACGAAGTGGTGCCCCTGGTCAAGGCGGTCAATCATCACATCGACCTGTACCGGCGGGTGCTGGACAAGCAGGCGCAGTTCCTGGCCGATGCATCGCATCAGTTGCGCACGCCGCTGGCCATCATGCGGACTCAGGCGCAGTATGCCAAGCGCGAGCCGGACATCGACCGCATGCGGGAAACGCTGGGGGCCATCATCGCCCAGCTGGGCCGGACCTCCCGGCTGACCGAGCAGCTGCTGTCGCTGGCGCATGCCAGCCGCAACGATATGGCGCCGCAGGCCCGGGTGGATCTGAATGCCCTGGCGCGCGAAGTCGTGCTGCAGTACTTGCCCCTGGCGCGCGAAAGGCATCAGGACCTGGGATGGGTCGATGACGGCGGCGATGCCGACGGACAGGACGGCGCGCAGGCCTGGGTCCTGGGCAGCGATGCGGAACTCCACGAGTCCATCGCCAACCTGGTCCACAATGCGATCAATCATGCGGGGGAAGGCTGCACCATCACGGTGTCGGCGGGGGTTGCGCAAGATCAGGCCTGGGTCAGCGTCTGCGACAACGGGGTGGGGCTGGACCCGTCATTGCGCGAAAGCGTATTCATGCGCTTCGATCGCGGCGGGTCGGCCCGCAAGGGCATGCGCGGGGGCGGGTCGGGCCTGGGGCTGGCCATTGCCCTGGCCTATGCCGAACGCAATCGCGGCACCATCGTGCTTCAGGATGGCGACCCCTGTCCCGGCGGGGGGGTGGGCTTGTGCGCCACCCTGAAGCTGCCCAGGTATACGGGCTGAGCCGCGATCCCCGCTAGTCGCGCAGGCGCTTGATCAGGCTGGAGGTGTCCCAGCGATTGCCGCCCATTTTCTGGACATCGGCATAGAACTGATCGACCAGGGCCGTTACCGGCACGCGGGCGCCATTGCGGCGCGCCTCGGACAGGACCAGGCCCAGGTCCTTGCGCATCCAGTCGACGGCGAAGCCGAAATCGAACTTGTCGTCGACCATGGTGGCGCCGCGGTTTTCCATCTGCCAGCTTTGGGCCGCGCCCTTGCTGATCACATCCAGCACCTGCTTCATGTCCAGCTTGGCGGCCTGGCCGAAGGCAATGGCCTCGGACAGCCCCTGCACCAGGCCCGCGATGCAGATCTGGTTGACCATCTTGGCCAGTTGACCCGCTCCGGGCTCGCCCAGCAAAGTGACGGCTTGCGCGAAGTTGTAGGCCAGAGGCTGAATAGCGTCGAAATGCGCCTGCTCTCCACCGCACATGACGGTCAGCTTGCCGTTGACGGCGCCGGCCTGGCCGCCCGACACCGGTGCGTCGACGAAACCGACCCCTTTCTGTTTGGCCAGGCCGTAGAGCTCGCGTGCCACTTCAGCGGACGCCGTCGTGTGATCCACCAGCAGCGTGCCGGCCTCCATGCCCGCCAGCGCGCCGTTTTCCCCCAGCATCACGCTGCGCAGGTCCTCGTCGTTGCCGACGCAGCTGAAGACGATGCGCGCATTCTGGGCGGCTTCTTTGGGCGTGCGCGCCGCGGTGCCGCCGAATTCCTTGACCCAGGCCTCGGCCTTGGCGAAGGTCCGGTTGTAGACCGTGACTTTGTGTCCCGCCTTGGCCAGGTGGCCCGCCATGGGGTAGCCCATGACGCCCAGGCCCAGGAAGGCGACTTCGGTTGCGGACTGGGACTCGTAGGGCCTGGTATTGATGGATGACATCTCTTTATTCTCCGTTGGTTGGTGTTTGCGTGGTGCTCCGCCCATAAGATTACATCATTACGGAGCTTGCAAAAAAAGCCCCCACGCTGCGCCTTCGGCTTGCTGCCCCCCGAGGGGGCGCTTTTTGCCTTGGGGCGGCCCGGCGGAAAAAAAGCCCCCACGCTGCGCCGTCGGCTCGCTGTCCACCTCGCGGCTTGCATGCCCCTCGGATTCGCCAGGCACAGGATAGTCCATTGGGACTCTCCTGTGTCCGGGCTCATCCCCCGAGGGGGGCGCTTTTGCCTTGGGGCGGCCCGGCGAAAAAAAACCCACCGCGTAGCGGTGGGTTCTGTTTGCCTTTGAGGCGTCGTGGCAGCGAAGGATCAGCCTTCTTCGACGAATGCTTCTTCGCGCTTCTTCTTGATGGAGGGCAGCGCCACGATCACGACCAGAAGGGCCGCCGCGATCAGCAGGGACATGGACAGCGGCCGCGTCACGAAGGTGGTGTAGTCGCCGCGGGCCAGCAGCAGCGCGCGCCGGAAGTTCTCTTCCATCATGGGGCCCAGCACCAGGCCCAGCAGCAGCGGGGCGCCTTCGCACTTGAGCTTGGCCCAGATGTAGCCCACCAGGCCGAAGGCCGCCGTCATCCAGATGTCGAACACGTTGTAGTTCAGCGAGTACACACCGATGGTGCAGAACACCAGGATGGCCGGGAACAGGATGCGGTAGGGCACCTTCAGCAGCTTGATCCACAAGCCGACCAGCGGCAGGTTCAGCACGACCAGCATCAGGTTGCCGATCCACATGGAGACGATCAGGCCCCAGAACAGGTCCGGGTGGCTGGTCATGACCTGCGGTCCGGGCTGGATGTTGTGGATGGTCATCGCGCCGATCATCAGGGCCGTCACGGCGTTACCCGGGATGCCCAGGGTCAGCAGCGGGATGAAGGAGGTCTGCGCGGCGGCGTTGTTGGCCGATTCCGGGCCGGCCAGGCCGGCGGGGTGGCCCTTGCCGAAGCGCTCGGGGTTCTTGGACAGCTTCTTTTCCAGCGTATAGGACGCGAAGGAAGAAAGCGTTGCGCCGCCGCCGGGCAGGATGCCCAGCGATGAGCCCAGGGCGGTGCCGCGCACGCTGGCCGGCCAGGCTTCCTTGAACTCCTGCTTGTTGGGATACAGCGAACCCACCTTGCCGGTGATGTCCACGCGCTGGTCCTTCAGTTCCAGGTTGGTCATGATTTCGGCGAAGCCGAACACGCCCATGGCGACCACGGCAAAGTCGATGCCGTCCTGCAATTCGGGAATGCCGAAGTCGTAGCGGGCCACGCCCGAGTTCACGTCGGTGCCCACCATGCCCAGCAGCAGGCCCAGCAGGATCATGCAGATGGCCTTGGGCAGGGAGCCCGAAGCCAGCACGACGGCGCCGATCAGGCCCAATACCATCAGAGAGAAGTACTCGGCGGGACCGAACTTGAAGGCCACTTCGGCCAGGGGCGGCGCAAAGCCGGCCAGCAGAATCGTGGCGAAGCAGCCGGCAAAGAACGAGCCCATGGCGGCGATGGCCAGGGCCGCGCCGGCCCGGCCGTTGCGGGCCATCTGGTGTCCGTCCAGGACGGTCACCACAGCGGAGGTCTCGCCGGGCAGGGCCACCAGGATGGCGGTGGTCGAGCCGCCGTACTGGGCGCCGTAGTAGATGCCGGCCAGCATGATCAGGCCGGCCACGGGCGGCAGCACGTAGGTGATGGGCAGCAGCATGGCGATGGTGGGCACCGGCCCGATGCCCGGCAGCACGCCGATCAGGGTGCCAAGCAGACAGCCCAGCAGGCAGTACGCGACGTTCTCGACCGACAAGGCAACCGAGAAGCCCAATGCAAGGTGTTCAAACAATTCCATTTCCGGGTTTCCTTTAATTGCCTAGAAAGCTGGGCCACAGGGGGAAGATCAGTCCCAAGCCCTTAACGAATGCGAGCCAGGTGAAGAGAACCAGCGCTATGCCTGTAGCGGCGGCCACTCTCCAATCGAATATATGGCTGGCCATGCTGCTGATGAAGACCAGCAGGAAGACCGAGATGTACACGCCAAGGAAATCGAAAACGATGCCGCAGCCGACCACCGATCCGATGATGATGAGGGCGATCTTCCAGTCGAATTTTTCCATTTCGACTTCTTCGGCTTTTGACGACATGGCGCCAAGGGCGACAGTGGCTCCCAGGAGCGCAAGCAATACGCCCAGCCAGAATGGAAAGTAGCCTGGGCCCATGCGCGCGGCGGTGCCCATTGAGTAGTTGGTTGCGCCCAACGCAAATCCGACGCCCAGAGCGACGAACATAATACCGGACCAGAAGTCCTGTTTATTTCTGAGCTGCATGTTGACGAAATCTCCCTGACAGCATGATGGAACCGGTAATTGAAAGAGGCCATGAATGGCGTGGCGTAAGCCTGTCCAGCCATGGCATTTGCTTTATTACCAAAAGGTGAGGAATGGTAATGGACGAGGGATAAGCTGAAAACCCCGATTTCCCCTCAGTCGTCTAGGGTTTACCCGCGAACTATCCGTTTATTACATATTGCGGAGACATGACAGCGCGACGACGGGCCGGATTGAAAGAATACTGAAAGGAAATGGAAAGAGCGGTGAAAGGTTATCATCGCTTTTTACTTTCCCCTATCCACGTCATGGCTTGATGGTTTACGATAACGCCCATGTTGCAAGATCTCGACTCTCTCGCTGCCCGCATCGGGCAAATGGTGCAGTTCACTCGCCAGTTGCAAAGCGAGCGTACCGCGTTGCTGGCTCGCCTCAAGAACCTGGAGCAGGAACGCGACGCATTGCGCGACCAGGTGCAGCGCCGCGAAGCCGAATATTCATCCGCGGCCGAACGCGCAGCCGCCCACGAGGCGCAGATACATTCCTATCAGGCTGAAGCGCAGGCCGCCCAGGCCACCTTGCAAGTCGATGTGGCCCGCTACCGCGCCGAGTCGGAATCGTTCAAACAGCGCCTGGCCGCCAGCCAGGCCGACACGCTTCATCTGCGCCAGGTTGCCGACAAGGCCAAGGAGCAGATCGATTCAATATTAATGCGCCTGCCCGGCGCACCTCGGGAGTAGAACGACATGGAACGCGTCGACGTGTCCATCTTGGGACGCGATTATTCCCTGGCCTGCCTGCCCGCTGAAAGAGAATCCTTGCTTGCCGCCGTCCGCCACGTGGATCAGCGCATGCTTGGCGTCAAGGGGTCGGGAAAAGTTTCCAGCAATGAACGCATCGCCGTCATGGCCGCAATACAGATCGCCGCCGAGCTTCTTTCCCTGCGCGCGCCGGATGGTCCACTCAGCAATGTTGCGCTTGGCGATTTCAAGCGTAAAATTGATGACATGAACGATTTGCTTGATCAGGTCGTCGGGCCTGCCGCTCAAAACCAAAGGTAGGTGCATCAAACAGGTTTTCTGAATGCGCAATGCGCGCGTTCATCAGTTAGTCCCTGCCGTGTTCGTGACTTGGCCATACATTCCTTGAACCAATGCTTATGGCATACAGGTTGCTGGATTGACAAGTGGGTGTGATTTCCATTTATGGAAAACCCGAAGCTTGACTGAAGGCGACCACCTTGAACCCTCGGTTCCAGGATGCCGGCCTAGACGGCACAGGCGGGGCAATTTTAAAAAGCTCGTCCTCGGACGAGCTTTTCCTTTATGAGGATGAAATATGTATCTATCCAAGCAGAATGGTAAATGGTTGTTGGCGCTGACCTTGTGCGCCGCGTCGGCCGGCTTTGCCGCTACGGCGGGCGCGCATGACGCCGGCGGGGACCGGCATGAGGGGAAATGGCCGCAGGCGCAGCTTCAGGCCGAAGCCGTGGCCGAGGTCGCGCAGGACACGGTCACCATTACCCTGGCTTCCGAAATCAGCGACGACTCGCAAGCCGCCGTGGCCAGCGCCTTGAGCAAGACGCTCGACGAGGTCATGAAGCAGGCCAAAGGCCATGAGAACATCAAGGCGACCAGCGGCAACTATCGCATCTGGCCCATGAACGACAAGGACGGGAAAATTTCCAACTGGCGCGGCCGGGGCGAGATTTTCCTGGAGTCCACCGATTTCGCCGCGGCGTCGAAGCTTGCATCCAGCCTGAGCGATCGCATGCCCATCGCCAATCTCAGATTTTCAGTGTCGCCGGCCTTGCGGGCCAAGCAGGAAGAGGCCTTGCTGGAAAAGGCGGGCCAGGCATTCCGCGGTCGCGCCCAAGCACTGGCCGACGCGTTCGGCTATGCCGGCTACGACCTCAAGGAAATCAACCTGGGCGGCTCCGGAGCGCGCTACGAGGCGGCGCCGCGCATGATGGCCATGGCCGCCGACAAGTCCGCGCGCGTGCCGCTGGAGGCCGGCACGGAAATGGTCAGCGTGTCGATCCAGGGTTCGATCTTCTTGCGCTCCAGGAAAAAATAACCGCGCCGGCCAGGATCATGGGCAGCGACAAAAGCTGGCCCATCGATAAGCCGCCCGCGAGCAGGCCAAGGTAGTTGTCCGGCTCGCGGGTGAATTCGACCAGAAAGCGGAACGCGCCGTAACCCATCAGGAACACCGCGCTGACCTGGCCGCTGGGGCGCGGCTTGGCGGCAAACCACCACACCAGCGCGAACAGCACGAAACCTTCCAGGCCCATTTCATAGAGTTGCGACGGATGCCGCGCCAGGCCGTCGCCGGCCTGCGGAAACACCATGCCCCAGGGAACCGTCGTCGGGCGTCCCCATAGTTCGCCGTTTATGAAGTTGCCCAGCCGGCCGGCGGCCAGGCCCAGCGGGATCATGGGCGCGATGAAGTCCGCGATCTCGAACAGCGTCTTTCCGCGCTTGCGGGCGAACAGCAGCAGCACCGCAATAACGCCGATCAGGCCGCCATGGAAGGACATGCCGCCTTGCCAGAGGAAGAAGATTTCCAGCGGATTGGCCAGGTAATCCCCGGGCTTGTAGAACAGCACATAACCCAGCCGCCCGCCGATCACCACCCCGAGCACGCAATAGAAGATCAGGTCTTCCAGGTCGCGCATGGACAGATCGGTCTTGCCTTGCCGAATGCGCCAGCGGCCCAGCAGCCAGACAAGGCCGAAACCGATCAGGTACATCAGGCCGTACCAGTGGACGGCCACGGGCCCCAACTGTATGGCGACGGGGTCTATTTGCGGATACTGAAGCATGGATGATGTCGTGGTGATGGAATATCGTCGATAATACCCCGATACGCGCATCGGCAAACCGGTACCCAGGCCGCTGCTTTCTCATTTACATGCAGATCCGATTTATGTATTCAAGATTTCTTCCCGCCTTGTTCTGCCTGGCGGGCCTGTTGTGGACGTCGATGGCTTCCGGGCAAGTCGCGGGCGTCGATCTGGCCAAGGCCAACAACTGCCTGGCCTGTCATCAAGTCGACAAGAAGCGGGTCGGCCCGGCGTTCAATGTCATTGCCCAGCGTTTTACCGGGCAGGAAGGCGCCGAAGCCTATCTGGCCGGTGCCATACGCAATGGCGGGCGCGGCCGCTGGGGCGCTGTGCCCATGCCGGCGCAGCCGCAGGTCAGCTCCGCCGACGCCAGGCTGCTTGCGGCATGGATACTGTCCTTGGCCGGCGGCAAGCCCGCCGCCAATCAATAAGGAGTCAGCATGTCTGAAACGGCAATTCTAGGAGGCGGTTGTTTCTGGTGCACCGAATCGGTGTTCCAGTCCTTGCGCGGCGTTGCCAGCGTCGAGCCGGGATACAGCGGCGGCCATGTGGAAAATCCCAGCTACGAGCAGGTGTGCACCAAGACCACCGGCCATATCGAAGTCGTGCGCGTCCGGTTCGACCCGGAGGTCATCGATTTCGAAACCATTTTGCAGGTGTTCTTCGCCACCCACGATCCGACCACGCTCGATCGCCAGGGCGCCGATGTGGGCCCGCAATATGCGTCGGCCATTTTTTGCCAGGACGAGCGGCAGAAGGACATCGCCCAAAAAGTGATTGCCCAGTTCGAGGCGGAAACCGGCGAGCGCGTGGTCACCCGCCTGCTGGGCGCGGAGCGCTTCTGGCCGGCTGAAAGCTACCATCGCGATTATTATCTGCGCAACCCCAACCAAGGCTACTGCCAGGCGGTGATTTCGCCCAAGCTGGCGAAATTCCGCAAGCGCTACGCGGCTCTGCTTGCGGCATAGCCTTGGGCCGGCTTCGGTCTTTGGCGCCGATGGCCTCAGGGCGTCTGCCCGCTTGCGGCGACTGCGCGCCAGTCGCCGCGGTCGGTAAGCCTGGCCAGGATCGCCACGATGGTCAGCGTGATCGCCACGCGGCCGACCAGGATGATCCAGATGTCCGCGCCCAGCGCCAGCAGAATCAAGGTGTCTTCGATCAGCGAGTGCGACAACGACAGCCATGCCAGGGCCAGAAACCGGGTTCGCGCCGAGAAATTCTGTTTTTCCGCCTCCTCGATGATCAGCGCGCCGCCATAAGTCAGCCCAAGCAATACGCCCACGGTCGTGACCGGCGCCACTTGGGCATTGAGCCCCGATACTTTCAGCAACGGCGTCATCGCGGCCGTTATGCGCCGGGTGATGCCCAGGCGATCCATGCCGTCCAGAATCATGACCAGGCCGGCAATGATCAGGAAGGTCAGGAGCAGCGAAAACGCCGTGGCCTGTATCCAGCCCATATAGCCGGCCGTTTGCCCTTCGGGCAGGAAGGACGATCCGCGCAGCCATTCGAAGGACAAGGGTTCGGACAGCGTGCCCGTCAGATGGCAGGCCCAGGACACCGCGGCGCCGTATACGATGGCGGTTCCTATGCGCAGGGCGGCGGTCACGCCGAAGCCGGCTCCCGCGCGGCGGACGATGGATTGTTCGACGGGTATGGCATGCGCGATCAGCATCATGGCCGAGAGGGCGCTTAGCTGCGCCGTCGTCATGTCCAGCGCATGCGCCAGGCCGGCCAGGGTGGCAAGGCCGCCGTAGATGCCGACAAACAAGGTGGTGACCCAGATGATGCCGGCCTCGGGCGGCATATGCAGCAGCGCCATGGCGGGCGCGATCAGCCGCCCGATCAGGTCCACCAGCCCGAAGTACTCCGCCACTTGCACGGCAATCATGACCGGCAGCATGACTTTGGTCACGGTGGCGAACATTCGCCAGCTGCGCTTCAGTAGCGCAATAATGTACGCCTGCATCGATGTATTCCTTCCGCCGACCTGTTCCGGTGTGAAAGAAGGAATTCTATCTGTTTACGGGCCGTCTGTCGGTCAGGCGGCCCGTGGCGCCTTTATTCCACGCTTTTCAGCACCCCGCGGCGCATCTGGTCCAGCTCGATCGACTCGAACAAGGCCTTGAAGTTGCCTTCGCCGAAGCCTTCGTTTCCTTTGCGCTGGATGATCTCGAAGAAGATCGGCCCGATCTGGTTCTCGGTGAAAATCTGCAGCAGCAAGCCGCCTTCCGCCGCGCCGTCCAGCAGTATCTTGTTCTTCTGCAGCCTGTCCACGTCCTCGCCGTGGTTGGGCAAGCGGCGGTCGAGCAGCTCGTAATAGGTGTCGGGCGTGTCCAGGAATTGCAGGCCGGATGCGCGCAGCTGTTCGACCGTGCGGTAGATGTCGTCGGTGGCCAGCGCGATGTGCTGGATGCCTTCGCCGCGATACAGATCCAGATATTCCTGGATCTGGCCTTTTTCCTCGGTGCCTTCCTCGTTGATCGGAATGCGGATATTGCCGCAGGGCGACGTCATGGCCTTGGACTTCACGCCGGTGACCTTGCCTTCGATGTCGAAGTAGCGTACCTCGCGGAAGTTGAACAGGCGTTCGTAGAACTCGGCCCATTCCGCCATGCGGCCCTTGTGGACGTTATGGGTAAGGTGGTCGACGATGGCCAGGCCGGCGCCTTGGTGGTCCAGGTCGGCCTGGGCCGTCTCGGTATCGATAGGCTCGAAATCCACATCGTAGATGCTGATGTCGCCGATGCCGCCGTGGCCCGCCTTGCCGTGCCAGCGGTCCACCAGGTAAATCAGGGAATCGCCTATTCCCTTGATGGCGGGGATGTTCAGTTCCATGGGGCCGCTGCCCGAGTCGAAGCCCCAGGCGCCCAGTTCGATGGCGCGCTTGTAGGCCTTGGCGGCATCGTCCACCCGGAAGGCAATCGCACAGATCGACGGGCCGTGCAGCCGGGCAAAGCGCTGGGCGAAGGAATCCGGTTCCGCATTGATCAGGAAGTTGATGCCGCCCTGGCGGTAAAGGGTCACGTTCTTGTTGCGGTGGCGGGCAATGGCCTTGAAGCCCAGGGTCTCGAATACTTTGCCCAGCGCAACGGGATCGGGTGCGGTGTATTCAATGAATTCGAAGCCGGCGGTTCCCATGGGGTTGTCCCAGGGTTGGAAGGAGGTGCTCATGTCTTTGCTCCGGAGTTTCCTGATGTGAGTCAATATAGATGTCGATGCCGAAATTGTAGAAAATAAGTGCTGGCAGGCGATTGCGAATATGGCTTGAAATAACTGCTTCAAAGCAATTTAATACCCATATTCATGGAAATACGGGTGTTTTATGGCTCAAAATGATCTGGACAGGATAGACCGGCAAATATTGATGGAATTGCAGCGCAACGGGCGCCTGAGCAATCAGGAGCTGGCCGACCGCGTTTCGCTTTCGCCCAGCCCCTGTCTGCGGCGGGTTCGGCGCCTGGAGGACGAGGGCTATATCCAGAACTATGTCGCACTGGTCGATCCCGATAAAGTCGGGCTGAAGCTGCTGGCCTACGTGACCATACGGCTCAACAAGGTGTTCCGGGCCAGCCATTCGCCGGTGTCGGATTTCGCCCGCGACGTGCAGACCTGGCCCGAGGTGGTGGAATGCTATGCCATGTCGGGCGATATGGATTACTTGCTGCGGGTGCAGGTGACGGACCTGACCGAATTCTCGCGCTTCGCCATGGACAAGCTGATGCAGCATCCAGCGGTGGTCGATATGCGGTCCAGCTTTACCTTGCAGCATATCAAAGAGACGACGGTTATCTCGGTCTAGCCATTGCGGCGGGCTGGTTCGGCACTGTGGTGACCGACCGCCATGCATCCGCGGTGCTGCGGCCTGTCCTCCTTACCCGGGGCCGGACCGTGGAAGCAGTATGGCCAGGTCGGGGCGGCACTCCGCTTGGCCCGGGCCAGTGTATGGGCCGGCGGCCGCTGCTCTTGGGCTCAGTTCCCGGGCTTACATCCACTATATATATAGAGCAAGTTGCTTCGACGGCGGGCTTGAACGGTGGACGACCGTGAGCAAGCTGTGTATGGAAGAGGTTCCTCCTATAGAAAGAGGTCTCTCCTATATATAGAGAGTCTGGAGCGGATGTGTAGAGATAGAGCGGAATCGATATGCGGCGATCTATATAGAGATAAGGGTCTACAGATAGAGGGCCGCCAATTTGATGTGAAAGCACACCGGGCTTTGGACGCGCTGGCTTAGGGCTTATATGAATACGCCGTACCGATATGCGGCCAAGCGTGTGAATGCGCGTTTTTTCGTACGGAAGGCCAGGCGGAATCATTCTTTCGACGCTCGTGCTTCAAAAAGCAGGACGAAAACCGGTCTGCCGATATCCAATTCAGACTGTTGCCAGGCTTTTTCCGCAACAATTGCCCTGGTCGCCAAAATTATTTCCATTTTCTTAAAAAAAGATTGCACTGGTATTTCAAGGGCTTGGCGCAGGGGTGCGGGTGGGGGCGGGGATTTTGAGGGAATTTGGCCGGTTTCGATTTGCATGGGCTCAAAAAGCTGTGCTATAGTTCTGTTCTTCGCAGCACACGCACTAGGGTTTTCCCTAGCGACGCAGACGATCCAAGTCCTTGGAGTTACGGGCTTTTTTGTGGGCGGTGCGCGGCGAAGCGCAGGGATGCGGCGCATCGAACTGTGGTAAGCTTACGGGCTTGGCCGCAGTGACCCAAACGGGTTCGGAGGCGCGGCACGAGTGCGAGGCAGTAGCTGTCCCACGTGGCGGTTTGGCGGTTTAGGCTTTGAGGCCAACGCGACGAACCCCGACTTGACAAGCTTAAAAAACTGCTTCATAATCTCGTTTCTCTGCTGCTGACACAGCAACGCACCGGTCGCAAACACCGGGTGCGGTGCGGGTCAGGGTAGTACGGAATTTAGCGGTAACGGTCACCTGTCAATGGGCGGGGCCGGGCAGTAAACGCTCTTTAACAATTTAACAGCCGATAAGTGTGGGCGCTTGGCATGAGTGTGCAACCTTTCTCACGAAAGGCTCGCCAAATTTATATCAAGTGCTCGCACAATTGAAGAAGTAAGGTTTTAAGTAATTAAAATCTTGTCTTTTTCTTTGAGCGAAACGCGACGTATGACCACTTGCCCTTTGGGCAGGATGGAAATTACGATTTATACAGAGATTGAACTGAAGAGTTTGATCCTGGCTCAGATTGAACGCTAGCGGGATGCTTTACACATGCAAGTCGAACGGCAGCGCGGAACTTCGGTTCTGGCGGCGAGTGGCGAACGGGTGAGTAATATATCGGAACGTGCCCAGTAGCGGGGGATAACTACGCGAAAGCGTGGCTAATACCGCATACGCCCTACGGGGGAAAGGGGGGGATCGCAAGACCTCTCACTATTGGAGCGGCCGATATCAGATTAGCTAGTTGGTGGGGTAAAGGCCTACCAAGGCAACGATCTGTAGCTGGTTTGAGAGGACGACCAGCCACACTGGGACTGAGACACGGCCCAGACTCCTACGGGAGGCAGCAGTGGGGAATTTTGGACAATGGGGGCAACCCTGATCCAGCCATCCCGCGTGTGCGATGAAGGCCTTCGGGTTGTAAAGCACTTTTGGCAGGGAAGAAACGGCACCGGCTAATACCGGGTGTCACTGACGGTACCTGCAGAATAAGCACCGGCTAACTACGTGCCAGCAGCCGCGGTAATACGTAGGGTGCAAGCGTTAATCGGAATTACTGGGCGTAAAGCGTGCGCAGGCGGTTCGGAAAGAAAGATGTGAAATCCCAGAGCTTAACTTTGGAACTGCATTTTTAACTGCCGAGCTAGAGTATGTCAGAGGGGGGTAGAATTCCACGTGTAGCAGTGAAATGCGTAGAGATGTGGAGGAATACCGATGGCGAAGGCAGCCCCCTGGGATAATACTGACGCTCATGCACGAAAGCGTGGGGAGCAAACAGGATTAGATACCCTGGTAGTCCACGCCCTAAACGATGTCAACTAGCTGTTGGGGCCTTCGGGCCTTAGTAGCGCAGCTAACGCGTGAAGTTGACCGCCTGGGGAGTACGGTCGCAAGATTAAAACTCAAAGGAATTGACGGGGACCCGCACAAGCGGTGGATGATGTGGATTAATTCGATGCAACGCGAAAAACCTTACCTACCCTTGACATGTCTGGAATGCCGAAGAGATTTGGCAGTGCTCGCAAGAGAACCGGAACACAGGTGCTGCATGGCTGTCGTCAGCTCGTGTCGTGAGATGTTGGGTTAAGTCCCGCAACGAGCGCAACCCTTGTCATTAGTTGCTACGAAAGGGCACTCTAATGAGACTGCCGGTGACAAACCGGAGGAAGGTGGGGATGACGTCAAGTCCTCATGGCCCTTATGGGTAGGGCTTCACACGTCATACAATGGTCGGGACAGAGGGTCGCCAACCCGCGAGGGGGAGCCAATCCCAGAAACCCGATCGTAGTCCGGATTGCAGGCTGCAACTCGCCTGCATGAAGTCGGAATCGCTAGTAATCGCGGATCAGCATGTCGCGGTGAATACGTTCCCGGGTCTTGTACACACCGCCCGTCACACCATGGGAGTGGGTTTTACCAGAAGTAGTTAGCCTAACCGCAAGGAGGGCGATTACCACGGTAGGATTCATGACTGGGGTGAAGTCGTAACAAGGTAGCCGTATCGGAAGGTGCGGCTGGATCACCTCCTTTCAGAGCGACGCACACGAAGCGAAAGCGTCCACACTTATTGGCTGTTTGATTAGAAAGAGTAAGCCACGACAAGGTTACGTGCCAAGCCAGTTGCTTGGGGCGCACACTGGGTCAGTAGCTCAGTCGGTTAGAGCACCGTCTTGATAAGGCGGGGGTCGTTGGTTCGATTCCAACTTGACCCACCAGTACGATTTTATCGCTGCGGGGGATTAGCTCAGCTGGGAGAGCACCTGCTTTGCAAGCAGGGGGTCGTCGGTTCGATCCCGTCATCCTCCACCACCTTCTTGGGTGAAGGTAAGCGCGTGTGGGTAGTACGGTGTCAAGGTGGTGCAACGCACTTGTCGGCTGGGTAGTGGGGTTAACGAAGAGGGTTTTAGGCCAGTTCAAGGCTAAAGCACTGCTCGTTAAATCTACGGATTTAATGGTATTACTCGTTCTTTAACAATCTGGAAGAAGCACAACGAAGTAATTATGGTGTGCGTCTGCGCTATTAATTAGGCAGGCGACACGTAAGTACGGGTTGTGATTGCATTAACAATTTTGTTCAAATAGTTCTCAAAAATACGTATTCGAAAGGATACGGCCTTTGAAAATGATGAACGGCACAAACACGCATGCTCAAGTGTTTCTATAACCTATAACGTTATAGGATCAAGCGACTAAGTGCACATGGTGGATGCCTTGGCGATCACAGGCGATGAAGGACGTGGTAGCCTGCGAAATGCGGCGGGGAGCTGGCAAACAAGCTTTGATCCGCCGATGTCCGAATGGGGAAACCCACCCTCGCAAGAGGGTATCCCTGGCTGAATACATAGGCCAGTGGAAGCGAACCGGGTGAACTGAAACATCTCAGTAGCTCGAGGAAAAGAAATCAACCGAGATTCCGATAGTAGCGGCGAGCGAACTCGGAACAGCCTTGACGTTTTAGCCGTCTGGGTAGTCGAACGCGATGGAAAGCGCGGCCATAGCAGGTGATAGCCCTGTAGACGAAACCCAGGCGGTGGAACTAGGCGTCAGACAAGTAGGGCGGGACACGTGAAATCCTGTCTGAAGATGGGGGGACCATCCTCCAAGGCTAAATACTCGTGATCGACCGATAGTGAACCAGTACCGTGAGGGAAAGGCGAAAAGAACCCCGGAAGGGGAGTGAAATAGATCCTGAAACCGTGTGCATACAAACAGTAGGAGCGGGCTCGTCCCGTGACTGCGTACCTTTTGTATAATGGGTCAGCGACTTACATTCAGTGGCAAGCTTAACCGAATAGGGAAGGCGTAGCGAAAGCGAGTCCGAATAGGGCGATTCAGTCGCTGGGTGTAGACCCGAAACCAGGCGATCTATCCATGGCCAGGTTGAAGGCACGGTAACACGTGCTGGAGGACCGAACCCACTAATGTTGAAAAATTAGGGGATGAGCTGTGGATAGGGGTGAAAGGCTAAACAAGCCTGGAAATAGCTGGTTCTCTCCGAAAACTATTTAGGTAGTGCCTCACGTATTACTGCCGGGGGTAGAGCACTGTTATAGCTAGGGGGTCATGGCGACTTACCAACCTATGGCAAACTCCGAATACCGGCAAGTAGCAGCGTGGGAGACAGAGCACCGGGTGCTAACGTCCGGACTCAAGAGGGAAACAACCCAGACCGCCAGCTAAGGTCCCAAACTATGGCTAAGTGGGAAACGAAGTGGGAAGGCATAGACAGTCAGGAGGTTGGCTTAGAAGCAGCCATCCTTTAAAGAAAGCGTAATAGCTCACTGATCGAGTCGTCCTGCGCGGAAGATGTAACGGGGCTAAGCCATAGACCGAAGCTGCGGGTGTATATCGTTGATATACGCGGTAGGAGAGCGTTCTGTAAGCCTGTGAAGGCAGATTGTAAAGTCTGCTGGAGGTATCAGAAGTGCGAATGCTGACATGAGTAGCGATAAAGGGGGTGAAAAGCCCCCTCGCCGTAAGTCCAAGGTTTCCTGCGCAACGTTCATCGGCGCAGGGTGAGTCGGCCCCTAAGGCGAGGCAGAGATGCGTAGCTGATGGGAAGCTGGTTAATATTCCAGCACCGTCGTGAGATGCGATGGGGGGACGGATTGCTGCAAGGTCATCGGGGTGTTGGATGTCCCCGTTGCTGCATCATAGAAGGCGCTTAGGTAAATCCGGGCGCGTAATTCAAGGGTGTGGCTGAATAGGACTTCGGTCCTAAACTGATCGGAAGCAGTTCCAAGAAAAGCCTCTAAGCTTCAGTCTCACGAGACCGTACCGCAAACCGACACAGGTGGACGGGATGAATATTCCAAGGCGCTTGAGAGAACTCAGGAGAAGGAACTCGGCAAATTGATACCGTAACTTCGGGAGAAGGTATACCCTGGTAGTGTGAAGCGCCTGCGCGCCGAGCATGACGGGGTCACAGAGAATCGGTGGCTGCGACTGTTTATTAAAAACACAGCACTCTGCTAACACGAAAGTGGACGTATAGGGTGTGACGCCTGCCCGGTGCCGGAAGGTTAAGTGATGGGGTGCAAGCTCTTGATCGAAGCCCCGGTAAACGGCGGCCGTAACTATAACGGTCCTAAGGTAGCGAAATTCCTTGTCGGGTAAGTTCCGACCTGCACGAATGGCGTAACGATGGCCACACTGTCTCCTCCTGAGACTCAGCGAAGTTGAAGTGTTTGTGATGATGCAATCTACCCGCGGCTAGACGGAAAGACCCCATGAACCTTTACTGTAGCTTTGCATTGGACTGTGAACCGGCCTGTGTAGGATAGGTGGGAGGCGTTGAAGTAGGCTCGCCAGAGCTTATGGAGCCATCCTTGAAATACCACCCTGGTTTGTTTGCGGTTCTAACCTTGGCCCGTTATCCGGGTTGGGGACAGTGCATGGTGGGCAGTTTGACTGGGGCGGTCTCCTCCTAAAGTGTAACGGAGGAGTTCGAAGGTACGCTAGGTACGGTCGGAAATCGTGCTGATAGTGCAATGGCATAAGCGTGCTTGACTGTGAGACTGACACGTCGAACAGGTGCGAAAGCAGGACATAGTGATCCGGTGGTTCTGAATGGAAGGGCCATCGCTCAACGGATAAAAGGTACTCTGGGGATAACAGGCTGATACCGCCCAAGAGTTCATATCGACGGCGGTGTTTGGCACCTCGATGTCGGCTCATCTCATCCTGGGGCTGTAGCCGGTCCCAAGGGTATGGCTGTTCGCCATTTAAAGAGGTACGTGAGCTGGGTTTAAAACGTCGTGAGACAGTTTGGTCCCTATCTGCCGTGGGCGTTGGATACTTGACGGAGCCTGCTCCTAGTACGAGAGGACCGGAGTGGACGTACCGCTGGTGTATCGGTTGTCATGCCAATGGCATTGCCGAGTAGCTATGTACGGAAGAGATAACCGCTGAAGGCATCTAAGCGGGAAACTCGTCTGAAGATTAGGTATCCCGGGGGCTAGACCCCCCTGAAGGGTCGTTCGAGACCAGGACGTTGATAGGCTGGGTGTGGAAGCGCAGTAATGCGTGTAGCTAACCAGTACTAATTGCCCGTGCGGCTTGATCCTATAACCTTGTAGGTTGTACGTGTTCAAGTGCCGTTCAAACAAATGAAAAGTCGTACCGTGGGTTGACCGGTACGCAACCCCATCGCGGCCCGTACGCCGTGATCAACACCCTAATTACACCCCTAGGGCCCGGGCAACCGGACTGCCCCAAGGCGCGGTGCTTCTTCCCAGATTCGTCATTGCCGCCCCAACGCGGCGATGACACTCGGTTACGCTTGACGACCATAGCAAGGTGGTCCCACTCCTTCCCATCCCGAACAGGACCGTGAAACGCCTTCGCGCCGATGATAGTGGACGTACGTCTGTGAAAGTAGGTCATCGTCAGGCTCTTATTGCTCAAAACCCCTCGCCCCACAAAGCGAGGGGTTTTGTTTTTGGGGCGGCGAAAAACCCAGCGCCCACGTCACGCGCCGGTGCCGCCGCGGGCCGCCTGTGTACACCGGGCCCGTGCCCACGGGCCGGACGCCGGCGCGCGACTGGCCGGCGGCGGAAGACTCGGCGGCGGAATATAAAGGCTGCAAGTCGGGTAAAATGCCAAATTGGCAATTCGCCATCGGGCGATCCACCCTATTTTGGTATTTTCGGAGGTTTGTATGACCCAGGCGTATCCGCCGGAAGACGGCAAGGGCATGTCCACGCGCAACCTGACGCACCTCATCTATGGCTTGTTTTCCCTGGGCCTGCTCAGCGCCGGATTTTTCGGCGTGGCAACCATCGCCGCCGTGGTGCTGGCCTACCTGAAACGCGGGGATGCCGCCGGAACCGTCTATGCCAACCATTTCGACTGGGTCATCAAGACCTTCTGGTGGGGGCTGCTTTGGGTCGTTCTTAGCGCCCTGGCCACGTTCATCTTCATAGGCTGGCTTACCGGCCTGATCGCCCTGGTCTGGATCGTGTACCGCGTGATCAAGGGCTGGCTGGCACTGCTTTCCGGCCTGCCCCCGGTTGCTGAATATTAAGAAGCGCCATACACAAAAAAACGCTGCCTGGTTCTTGCCAGGCAGCGTTTTTTTGATCTTGCGGGCAAAGGCCCGGTAGCGATTTTTACTTCAGGTGGCCGCTGACGAGCTTGGTCAACTCGAACATGGAGACCTGGTCTTTTCCGAACAAGGGACGCAATTTGGCGTCGGCATTGATGTTGCGGCGGTTTTTCGGATCTTGCAGATCGTGTTTCTTGATGTAGTCCCAGATTTTCTTGGTGACTTCGGTGCGTGGGACTGCCTCGGGACCGATAATGGCAGCTAAGGTAGCGCTAGGGGTAAGTGGCTTCATGAACGCCGCATTGGGTTTACGGGCGGGTTTCTCGGTTGTTGCCATGAACAGGGCTCCTAACTGATAGTTGATAAAAACGCTTCCCTCGCAGCATAACGTGAGAAACCGGTAAAGACAAAGCAATTTGTGAACAAGAATATGTCCGAAAATCGGGGCTGAAGAAAAAAACGGTGGGCCGGGGCGCCTTATGGTAATGTTTTGGATCGAACAGCGCAGGCGCTGCTGCGGCCCTTAGCAGGAGTATTCAGTCGATGTACGCAAAGAGTGTGTTGGAGGCGATCAGCCGCTACCATGGCGAACTGACGGCATTCAGGCAGGACATCCATGCCCATCCGGAGCTGGGCTTTCAAGAAGTCCGGACGGCCGGCCTGGTGGCCAGTTCCCTGAGCGCCCTGGGGTATCAGGTACACCGCAACGTGGGCAAGACGGGTGTCGTGGGCGTGCTGGATGGCAAGCGCAACACCAGCGGGCGCTCCATAGGCTTGCGGGCCGACATGGACGCCCTGCCCATACTGGAGCAGGGCGAGGCCCCGTATGCGTCCACCAATGTCGGGGTCATGCACGCCTGCGGCCACGACGGCCACACCACGGTGCTGCTGGGCGCGGCGCGCTATCTGGCCGAGACGCGCAATTTCGACGGACGGGTGGTGCTGATATTCCAGCCCGCCGAAGAAGGCCTGGGGGGCTCCAAGGCCATGCTGGACGACGGCTTGTTCGAGCGCTTTCCCTGCGACGCCATCTATGCGCTGCATAACTGGCCCGGACTGCCTCCCGGAGTCATAGGGGTAAACCCCGGCCCCATGATGGCCGCCGCCGACCACTTCGAGATCCACATACAGGGCCGGGGCGGGCATGGGGCGCACGCCTACCAGACCAACGACCCGGTGGTGATCGCCGCGCAGCTGATCACGGCCTTGCAGACCATCGTCTCGCGCAATGTGCCCGCCCCTGAATCGGCGGTGGTGACCGTGGCCGCCGTGAACGCCGGCAACCTGCAGGCGATGAACGTCATTCCCAAGGACGCCCGCATGGTCGGCACGGTGCGCACCTTCAGCCCCGTGGTGCAAGAGCAGGTGATACAACGCATGGAAGAGGTCGTGGCGGGGATCGCCGCCGCCTTCAAGGCCACCATCGACTTCCGTTATCATCGCCTGTTTCCCGCCACGGTGAACACGCCCGAGCATGCCGAATTCGTGGCGGATGTGGCCACGGAGCTTTTCGGCGCCGATATGGTGGTGCCCAACCTGGTGCCTTCCATGGGGTCGGAAGACTTTTCCTTCATGCTGCAGCAGCGGCCGGGCGCCTATTTCCGGCTTGGACAAGGCGGAGCGGAGAAAGGCTGCGTATTGCATAATTCCGCTTTCGACTTCAACGACGCGGTCATACCGGCGGGCAGCGCCATGTTCTGCCGCCTGGTCGAGCGCGCCCTGCCGCTGGCCGAACAGCCCTGAGGCGCTACTTTCTATAAATTGGATGCAATGTTCAGCAACACCGATACCGTAACGATTACCCGCCCCGACGACTGGCACCTGCATTTGCGCGATGGCGCCGTGCTGGATTCCGTCGTGGGGGACACGGCCCGCCAGTTTGCGCGAGCCATCATCATGCCCAACCTCAAGCCGCCCGTGACCACGACCGGGCAGGCCCTGGCGTACCGCGACCGCATCCGCGCGGCGCTGGATCGCGCCGGCATCGAACAGGCGGCATTCACGCCTTTGATGACCCTGTATCTAACCGACAACACCAGCGCGCAGGAAGTCCTGAATGCCAGCGAATCCGGCGCGGTGCACGGCATCAAGCTTTATCCGGCCGGCGCCACCACGAATTCCGACGCCGGCGTGACCGACTTGCTGGGGCGTTGCGCGCCGGCCCTGGAGGCCATGCAGCGCGTGGGCATGCCGTTGCTGGTGCATGGCGAGGTCACCGATCCGGCGATCGACCTGTTCGATCGTGAAGCGGTATTCATCGATCGGGTCATGATCCCGCTGCGGCGGGATTTCCCCGAGCTGAAAGTGGTGTTCGAGCACCTGACCACGCGCGAGGGCGTCGACTACGTGCGCCAGGCATCGGGGCCGGTGGCGGCGACGATTACCGCCCACCATCTGCTGTACAACCGCAATGCCCTGTTCCTGGGCGGGATGCGGCCGCATTGGTACTGCCTGCCGGTGCTCAAGCGCGAGACGCATCGCCAGGCGCTGCTCGATGCCGCCACCGGCGAAAGCGAGCGCTTCTTTCTGGGGACCGACAGCGCGCCGCATCCGAAAGGCCTGAAGGAGCATGCTTGCGGCTGCGCGGGCTGCTATACGGCCTTGCACGCCATGGAACTGTACGCCACCGCATTCGAGTCGGTGGGCCGCCTGGACCGCCTCGAGGCCTTTGCCAGCCTCAACGGGCCGGCCTTCTATGGCTTGCCCGTCAATCAGGGCAAGCTGACCTTGGAACGCCGGCCTTATTCCATACCGGCGGAATTGCCCATGGCCGATTCATCCGTCGTACCCCTTGCGGCCGGCGAGTCACTGGGCTGGAAAGCCGTGGTTTGAAGCGCTTCGTCCAGGAAAAGCGCACGCTCCATTACGAGGCGTTGCGTTTTTCCTCCAGGGCCTCCCAGCGGGCGAACAGGGTGTTCAGCTGTTCTTCCATCTCGTGCAGCTGCGTGTTGATGATCTCGACCTGATCCGGCGCGTCGCGGTACAGGCTGCCGTCGGCCAGCTTGGCGGCTAGCTCGGCCTGCTTGGACTCCAGCTGGGCGATGGTGTCGGGGATGCCTTCCAGCTCGCGCAGTTCCCAGGAGGTGATGCGCGATACCTTGGCTTGCCGCGGTTTTTCAGGGACAGCGGCTTCCTTCTTGCGAGCCTTGCCTTCGTCCGTATCCGGCGCCGGCTGGCTGGGCCGCTGCGCCAGCCATTCATCGTAGCCGCCCACATATTCCCGCCACCGGCCATTGCCTTCGGCCGCTATGGTCTGGGTGACGACGTTGTTCAGGAACTCCCTGTCGTGGCTGACCAGCAGCACCGTGCCGGGATAATCCTGCAAGAGCTCTTCCAGCAACTCCAGCGTCTCGATGTCCAGGTCGTTGGTGGGCTCGTCCAGCACCAGCACGTTCGTCGGGCGGGCGAACATGCGGGCCAGCACCAGTCTTGCCCGCTCTCCGCCGGACAGGCTTTGCACGGGCGAATGAGCCCGCGCCGGGGGGAACAGGAAGTCCTCCAGATAGCTCATCACATGCTTGCGCTGGGTGCCGATTTCTATCCATTCGCTGCCTGGATTGATGGTGTCGGCCAGCGTGGCGTTCTCGTCCAGCTGTGAGCGCATCTGGTCGAAATAGCCCACCGTAAGATTGGTGCCCAGGCGCACCTGGCCGCTGTCGGGCTTGATCTCGCCCAGAATGATCTTGAGCAGCGTGGTCTTGCCCGCGCCGTTCGGCCCGATGAGACCGATGCGGTCCTTGCGCAAGATGATCGTGGACAGGTCGTCGATGACGGTCAGTTCCCCGTAGCTGTGCGATACATGCTTGAGCTCGGCGACCAGCTTGCCCGAGCGCTGGCCCTCGGCCACCGCCAGGTTGACATTGCCCTGGCGCTCGCGCCGCGATGAGCGTTCGCGGCGCAGCTGCTCCAGGCGCCGCACCCGTCCTTCGTTGCGCGTGCGGCGCGCCTCGATGCCTTTGCGTATCCATACTTCCTCTTGCGCGAGGACCTTGTCGAATTTGGCGTTCTGCTGGCGCTCGGCCTCCAGCCATTCCGCCTTGCGCTGCTGCCATTGCGTGAAATTGCCGGGAAAGCTGAACAGCTTGCCGCGATCGAGCTCGACGATGCGGGTGGACACCGCATCCAGAAAGCGGCGGTCGTGAGTAATGATGATCACGCTGCAGCGTGCATTGAGCAGCAGGTTCTCCAGCCATGCGATGCCCGTGAAATCCAGGTGGTTGGTGGGCTCGTCCAGCAGCAGCAGGTCGGGCTCCTCGGCCAGGGCGCGGGCCAGCGCGACGCGCTTGCGCATGCCTCCGGACAGGCCCGCAACGCGTGACTGCCCATCCAGGCCCAGTTGCTCGATCAGGGCGTTCACCCGGGAAGGGCGTTGCCAGTCTTCGCTTTCCGTGAGGTCGCCGCAGAGCGTGTCGAACACGCTCTGTTCGTCATCCAGGTCGGGTTCCTGCTCGACCGTGGCGGTCCGCAGGCCGCCCAGTCGCATGATCTCGCCGTCGTCGAGCACGGTCCTGCCGTCCAGCACGCGCAGCAGCGACGACTTGCCGGCGCCGTTGCGGCCGATGAGCCCGATGCGCTCGCCGGGCTGGATCGCCAGGTCGGCGTGATCCAGCAGGGGATGGTGCCCGTAAGCGAGCTGGGCATCGCTTAGGGTGATGAGGGTAGTCGCAGCCATATTAAATCCGGAGCCGGTTGTTGATCGGTAAAACCATCATTGTCGCAGGTTACAATACGGCGGTGAGGCGGGCTGGGCAATCGCGGTGCCGACGGCATCGAGGAAGGTCCGGACTCCACAGAGCAGGGTAGCGGCTAACGGCCGTCCGGCGAGGCGGTGCACGCGTTGCGCCGCCGAGCCGAGGAACAGGGCCACAGAGACGAGTCTGTGGCGCGGGCATGTTTCGCATGCACCGGCACGGCCATCTCCGTGCCGCGCGCCGGGAAACCGGTGCGGCGCCGCAGGGTGAAACGCGGCAACCTCTATCCGGAGCAACATCAAATAGGCATGCGCAGGCCTTGGCCGAAAGAGCGGCTCGCTCGAGCATGCGGGTAGATGGCCAGAGCGCGGCAGCAATGCCGCGCCCAGAGGAATGATTGCCCGCCGGGCTCGCCCGGCGTACAGAATCCGGCCTATAGGCCCGTCTCACACTTTTCTCTCCCGGCACCTTTGCGAAAGTGTCAGCAATTGCAAAGCATGAGCGCCGCCCGGCGTCGATGATCTGATAAACGACTTGCACTTGCTTCTCCAATTTCTTGATTTAAATACATATTTTTTTGCGACTTCCCTTTGGAAACGGCGCTAAGTGCTTGTTGTAATTGAAAAAATTGCAACTTTGCGCTTGACCTCTTGCAAGCCTTACCGTAGAGTGGGGAAAAGTAGGATTTTGTGCAAAAAAGTGGGGAAGGAAACGTGTTTCAGGGTAGCAGCGCTCTCACATTGGATGCCAAGGGTCGGATCTCGATTCCGACCCGGCATCGTGACGCGCTGATTTCCCAGGTAGAGGGTCGCCTGACCCTCACACGCCACCCCGATGGCTGCCTGCTGGTCTATCCCCGCCCGGTGTGGGAACAGAAGCGCCAGGAGGTCGCCAGGCTGCCCATGAAGGCCCGGCCCTTGCAGCGCTTGCTGCTGGGTAATGCCCAGGACGTCGAAATGGACGGATCGGGCCGGATCCTGGTCGCGCCCGAGTTGCGTGCCGCAGCCGGCCTCAGCCGTGAGGTCATGCTGCTGGGCATGGGCAATCACTTCGAGTTGTGGGACGTCGCCGCGTGGGCGAGCCGCGAAGAGGAAGACCTTGCCAAGGGCATGACCGAGGCCCTGGAAGAATTTACTTTCTGAACCTGACTATGGAGTTCTCTCATCGATCCGTGCTGCTGGAGCCTGCGGTCAACGCTCTCGTTGATCCCGATTTCGGAGCCAAGGGCAAGCGCGGCAAGTCGGCAACGGGGTCGTTGGAGCAGGCGCACGGTGTGTTCGTCGATGGCACTTTCGGGCGTGGCGGGCATAGCCGCTTGTTGTTGTCCCGTCTGTCGCCGCAGTCCAGGCTGGTGGTTTTCGACAAGGACCCGGAGGCCATTGCCGTAGCGCACGCCCTGCAGCGTGAAGACGACCGTGTGGTCGTGGTGCACGGGGGGTTTGCGGCGATGCCGGAGAAACTGGCGGAGCTGGGTTTCGAGAAGGTCGATGGCGTGATGCTGGATCTGGGAATTTCATCCCCTCAGATCGACGACGCCAGCCGGGGGTTTTCGTTCATGCGGGAAGGCCCGCTGGACATGCGGATGGATACCAGCAGCGGTCCCACCGCTGAGCAATGGCTGGCACAGGCCGGCCTCGAGGAATTAAAGGAGGTCATAGCTAAATATGGCGAAGAACGGTTTGCTTTCCAGATTGCAAAGGCGATTATTGCTCGCCGCGAATCCAGGCCGCTGCGCACAACGCTCGACCTCGCCGAGCTCGTCGCCAGTGTCGTCCGTACGCGCGAAAAGGGCCAGCATCCGGCCACTCGCACCTTTCAGGCTATACGGATTTACCTCAATCAAGAACTCCAGGAGCTCGCGCTCGCCCTCGCGGCAATCCTGAAGATTCTGGCACCGGGAGGGCGTTTGGCGGTGATCAGTTTCCATTCTCTTGAAGACCGCATGGTCAAGCAGTGCATCGCGTCGGCCGCCAGGCCGGCCGCGGCGCATGCGCGCCTGCCTATTTTCGAGAAGGACATGCCGCAGCCCATACTCAATTCGCTCGGACGTGTCCTGCCCAGCGACGAAGAGGCCAAAGAGAACGTGCGCGCCAGGTCCGCCGTGTTGCGCGTGGCCGAACGCACGTCGACGCCGCTGCCGGCCGACCAGGGGGCATCCTTCGTCAAGGCCATGAACCTGACGGCGCCGCCGGCGCACTCCAGGAAGGGGCGCTGATCATGGGTCGACTGAGCCTGCTGTTTGCCTGCCTGCTGATGATTTCAGCCCTGTCGCTGGTCACGGCCCGATTCCAGTCCCGTCAACTGTTCGTGCAGGCCGACAGGCTCGAGGACAAGGCGCGCGAGCTCGACACCGACTGGCGCCGGCTGCAGCTGGAGCGCGCCGAGCTGGCGCGCAATGCGCGGATCGACGCCACGGCGCGCAAAGAACTGGAAATGGTGTCCGCCACCCCCGACAGGACCTTGTACATCAAAGGCCAGGCGCCCGCCGCCCCAGTTCCAGGCGAAGGGGGCCGGCCATGAAGCGCGTACGCTTTTACGACAGCCCGGTGCTGAATGTGCAGATGCCTTTGTGGCGTTCCCGGCTGGTGTTGATTCTGCTGATGCTGGGGTTCTCGGCCCTGGGCGTCAAAGCCTTGTATTTGCAGGGCCTGTCCACGGAGTTCCTGCAGCAGCAGGGCGAGCGGCGCTACGAGCGCACTTTGGTGCTGCCGGCGACGCGCGGAAAGATATTCGATCGCAGCGGCTCGGTGGTGCTGGCCTCCAGCGTGCCGGCCCGCGCGATCTGGGCCATACCCGAAGATGCGAAGAATGCGAGCGATGCGCAGCTTTCCAGGCTGGGCAAGCTGCTGGGCATGTCCGTCAAGGACATCAAGAGCCGCCTGGTCGACGAGGACAAGAATTTCGTCTACATCAAGCGCCAGGTGTCGGTGGAGCTGGCGGACGAAATCAAGCATATGAAAGTGCCGGGATTCCATCAGCAGGCCGAGATGCGCCGCTTTTATCCGGAAGGCGATATCACCGCCCACGTGATCGGCTTTACCAATATCGAGGACAAGGGCATCGAGGGCGTCGAACTGGCCTTCAATTCCGAGCTGTCCGGCCGGCCGGGCTCGCGCCGGGTGATCAAGGACAGGCTGGGCCGCGTGGTCGAAGACGTGCAGGCCATCGTTCCGCCGGTCGATGGGCAGGACCTGATGCTGTCCATCGACGCCGGCCTGCAATTCGACACCTTCACGGCCCTGAAGAAGGCGCTGGAAGAGCACAAGGCCAAGGCCGGCGCCGGCATCGTCATCGACGTGCGCACGGGCGAGATACTGGCGCTGGTGAACCTGCCCACCTACGATCCCAACGACCGCGATGACCGCAAAGGTCCGGCGCTGCGCAACAGGGCCATTACCGACACCTTCGAGCCCGGTTCCATCATGAAGCCGTTCACGGCCGCGCTGGCGCTGGATATCAAGCGTATCACCACATCCACGCTGTTCGACACGGGCAACGGCCACTACCGTTACCAGGGATCCACCATTTCCGATGTCAGCCGCAACGGCATGCTGAACGTCGCGGGCATACTGCGGCGCTCCAGCAATATCGGCATGACCATGATTTCCGAGCGCCTGACGTCCCAGGAAATGTGGAACAAGTTCACCGAGCTGGGTTTCGGCCGCGCGCCGCAGGCCAATTTTCCCGGCGTGGCGTCCGGCCGGCTGCGCCCCTGGGAGCGCTGGCGTCCGATCGAGCGCGCCACCATGGCCTATGGCTACGGCCTGTCGGTCTCGCTGCTGCAGATGGCGCACGCCTATACGGCGTTTGCGCGCAACGGCGACATGGTTTCCCTGACGCTGCTCAAGCGCGAAGGCAAGCCGACCAGTGTGCAGGTCTATACACCCCAGGTGACGACGCAGATCCGCGCCATGCTGGAAGCGGCGGCCGGACCCGACGGCGCCAAGCTGGCGCAGGTGCAGGGCTATCGGGTCGCGGGCAAGAGCGGCACGGCCAGGCAGATCGTCAACGGCAAGTACAGCACCTCGCTCTATCGCGGGTCGTTCGTGGGCTTTGCCCCGGTTTCCAATCCGCGCATCGTTGTCGCCATCACGATAGACGAGCCGCATTCCAATGGCTACTACGGAGGCCGGGTTGCCGCGCCCGTGTTCGCCGACGTCGTGGCCAGCAGCTTGCGCCGCCTGGGCGTGCAGCCGGACGCGCCGATCGAGTCGCTGGTGGCCATCGGCCCGAACGGGGAGGCGCCGCAATGAGCGTGCAAGAGATCATTTCCTGGCTGAACCGGCACGTTGCCCACGGGGCGCATTTGTGCCTGGATACGCGCCAGCTTCGGGCTGGCGATGTGTTTTTTGCCTGCCCGGGACTGGCCAGCGACGGGCGGCTTTATATTCAGCGGGCAATGGAATTGGGCGCCGCGGCGATCGTCATGCAGGGCGACGGCGCCGCCGCGCCGGCAGCGTCGATTCCCGTGCTGGCGGTGGATGGGCTTGCGTCGCAACTGGGCGAAGTGGCTCACCTATGGTACGGCGAACCCTCCAAGGCTTTGTCCGTCGTGGCCGTCACGGGCACCAACGGCAAGACCAGTTGCGTCCAGTGGCTGGCGGCGGCCCTGAATGCGGAAGGCGTTCCCTGCGGCACGGTGGGGACCCTGGGTGTGTCGCTGCCCGGCGGCGAAAACCTGGGCGGCGCGCTGACCACGCCCGACGTCCTGACCATGCACCGCAGCCTGGCCGCCATGCGCGATGCCGGCGCCGCGGTCGTCGCCCTGGAGGCCTCCTCCATCGGCCTGGAGCAGGGGCGCCTGGACCATGTGCGGATCGACATCGCCGCCTTCACGAATCTGACGCGCGACCATCTCGACTATCACCACACCCTGGAAAACTACAAGCAGGCGAAGTTTGCGCTGTTCGCCTGGCCCGGCTTGCGTCGCGCGGTCGTCAACGCCGACGATCCGGCGGGGGCCGAGCTGCTGCTGGGCCTGAATCCGGCAATGGCGGTTTCCTGCTCCATGCAGCCGGGATCGGGCGCCGACGTCCGGGCCGAAGACATCCATACAGGCCCCTACGGACTGGTTTTCAATCTGCTCACGCATGACGGCGCGGCTCAGTTGCTGACCCGTCTGGTCGGCGAACACAATATCTCGAATCTGTTGCTGGTCTCGGCGGTGCTGCAGGAACTGGGCTGGGACCTGCCCAGGATTGCGCGGGTGCTGGCCACCCTGCGCTCGGTTCCGGGCCGCTTGCAGCTCGTCGAGCCGCTTGCGCGCGAGGGCGCCGTTCGTGCCGTTGCGCTGGTGGTGGTCGATTACGCGCACACGCCCGATGCGCTGGAGCGCGCCTTGTGCGCCCTGCGCGATGTGGCGGCGGTGCGAGGCGGAAAACTGATCTGCGTATTCGGCTGCGGCGGCAGCCGCGACAGCGGCAAGCGCCCCGTCATGGGCCGCATCGCGGCCGAGCGCGCCGACGTCGTGATATTGACCAACGACAATCCGCGCGCCGAGGCTCCCGGCGACATCATCGAGCAGATCATCGCGGGCATGCCGCTGGCTCCCCGCGTCGAACAGGACAGGGCGCTGGCCATCCTGTCGGCCATCTGGGGCGCGGGGCCGGACGATGTCGTGCTTCTGGCCGGCAAGGGGCATGAAACCTATCAGGAATTCCAGGGCGTGCGCGCTCCCTTCGACGACAGGGAATGGGCGCGCTTCGCCCTGACTTTCCAGCAGGATTCCCGGTTGTCGTCCGATACGCGCACCCTGTCGGCGGGCCAGGTGTTTCTGGCCTTGAAGGGCGACGCCTTCGATGGGCACGATTACATGGCCACGGCGCTCGATGCGGGCGCCTGCGCGGCCATCGTGGAGCGGCGCGATGCGTCCGTCGAGCTGCCCCAGTTCGTTCTGGGCGATACGCGCCAGGCCCTGCTGCGCATCGCCACGGCCTGGCGGCGCCTGTTCCAGCTGCCGGTCATCGCCGTGACGGGCAGCAACGGCAAGACCACGACCAAGGAAATGATCGCATCGATACTGCGGCAGGCCCTTGGCGAAGAGGGCAGCCTGGCCACGCGCGGCAACCTGAACAACGACATAGGCGTGCCGCTGACCGTACTGCGATTGAATCGCGGCCATCTGGCCGCCGTTTTCGAACTGGGCATGAATCATCCCGGAGAAATCGCCTTGCTGGCCGGGGTGGCGCAGGCCACCGTGGCGCTGGTGAACAATGCCCAGCGCGAGCACCAGGAATTCATGCATACGGTCGAGGCGGTGGCGCTGGAAAACGGATCGGTGCTGACGGCGCTGCCCGAGGGCGGCATGGCCGTCTTCCCGGGCGATGACGATTATGCGGATTTGTGGACGCGGATGGCGGGCGGGCGCCGGGTGCTGCGCTTCGGCTTCGATGCGCGCTTCGAGGTTTATGCCGACCAGATCCACGCGGAGCCGACGCGAACGCTATGCCAGATACATACTCCTGTAGGCAACGCGGGCCTGGTCCTGTCCGCCCCGGGCGTGCACAATCTGCGCAATGCGCTTGCCGCCGCGGCTTGCGCTTTGTGCGCGGGCGTGCAGCTGCCGGCCATCCTGCGGGGCCTGGAGGCCTTCAATCCGGTGGCGGGCCGCATGCAGCCGCGCAAGCTGGCCGGCGGGTTCCAGCTCATCGATGACACCTACAACGCGAATCCGGACTCGGTACGCGCCGCCATCGACGTGCTCGCTCAATTGGCGGGCAAGAAAATACTGGTGCTGGGCGACATGGGCGAGGTCGGCGAGAACGGTCCGGCCATGCATGCCGAAGTGGGTGCCTACGCCCGCGAACGCGGCATCGACATCCTGCTGGCATTTGGGCCGGCCAGCGTCAATGCCGCCCAGGCGTTTGGATCGAATGCGCGCGCCTTCGATTCCATGGAAAGCCTGAACCCTCATCTGTTTACGCTGCTTCCGGCGCATATCCTGGTCAAGGGATCGCGCAGCACCCGGATGGAGCGTGTCGTGCGGGCACTGGAAGAATATTCAATAAACCACGAAGAAGGGGTTCGCCATGCTACTTGAACTGGCGCGCTGGCTGTCCGATTCACACATACGCGCGTTCGGCGTGTTCGAGTACATCACTTTCCGCGCTGTGCTGGCTTGCGGCACCGCGCTCTTGATCGGCCTGTTTGCGGGACCTTGGGTGATCCGCAAGCTGACGGAACTGAAGATCGGTCAGGCGGTGCGCGCCTATGGCCCCGAATCCCATTTGCAGAAGAACGGGACGCCCACCATGGGCGGCGCGCTCATCCTGATTGCGATCGGCGTAAGCACGCTGATGTGGGCCGACTGGACCAACCGCTTCGTCTGGGTGGTGCTGCTGGTGACCTTCGGCTTTGGCTGGATAGGCTGGGCGGACGATTACAAGAAGGTCGTCAACCATGATCCGGAAGGCATGTCTTCGCGCCGCAAGTTCTTCTGGCAGGCGCTGATCGGCATCGTCGCCTCGATCTATCTCAGCTTCGCGGTATCGGCGCCCGCCAATGCCGAGTTGTGGCCTTTGTTCAGGGACTGGGTGCTGAGCGGCTTCACCATGCCCCTGCCCACCCGCGCCGACCTGATCGTGCCTTTCTTCAAGAGCGTCAGCTATCCGCTGGGCGTGTTCGGCTTCGTGGCGCTGACATGGCTGGTGATCGTCGGGTCCAGCAATGCCGTGAACCTGACCGACGGCCTGGACGGCCTGGCCATCATGCCCACCGTCATGGTAGGCAGCGCGCTGGGGATCTTCGCCTACGTGGTGGGCCGCGTCGATTATTCCAAATACCTGCTGTTTCCCTACATACCCGGCGCCTCCGAGCTCATGGTCCTGTGTGCGGCCATTGCCGGGGCGGGCCTGGCCTTCCTGTGGTTCAACGCCTATCCGGCCCAGGTGTTCATGGGCGACGTCGGGGCCCTGGCCTTGGGCGGCGCGCTGGGCACCATCGCCGTGATCGTGCGCCAGGAGATCGTGCTGTTCATCATGGGCGGCGTGTTCGTGGTGGAGACGCTTTCGGTGATGCTGCAGGTGGCCTGGTTCAAGTACACGAAAAAACGATACGGCGAGGGCCGGCGGATCTTCCGCATGGCCCCGCTGCATCATCACTTCGAGGTCAGCGGCTGGAAAGAAACCCAGGTGGTGGTGCGTTTCTGGATCATCAGCATGATGCTGGTGCTTATCGGTTTGGCAAGTTTGAAATTGCGATGAATACAATGTCCTTCCCCTCCGTGCGCGTCGACGGCCTGACCCTGATCCTGGGGCTGGGCGAGACGGGCGTGGCCGCGGCGCTGTGGTGCGCCCGCCACGGCGCGCGCCTGCGGGTACTGGACACCCGGGCCGAGCCGGGCGGGCTGGCCGGCCTGCGTTCGGAGCTCGATCCATCCAGCGTCGATTTCCGGCTGGGCGGCGATGCGTTCACCGAGGACGCCTTGCAGGATGTGCATACCATCGTCCTGAGTCCGGGCCTGTCGCCCCTGCAGGAGCCCGTCCTATCCTTCCTGGCGCTGGCCCGGGCAAGGCAGGTGGAGGTGCTGGGCGAAATCGAACTGTTCGCCCGTGCGCTGGCGGATATGTCCGGGCAGGGCTACACCCCGAAGGTGCTGGCGGTTACCGGCACCAATGGCAAGACCACGGTCACCGCCATGGCGCGCCAGCTGGTCCAGGCCTGCGGCTTGTCGGCCCGGGCGGCCGGGAACATCAGCCCGGCTGCGCTGGCGGCGCTGCGCGAGGCGCTGGATACGGATCAACTGCCCGAGGTATGGGTGCTGGAATTGTCGAGCTTCCAGATCGAGGGCACGCATACACTGGTGCCGGACGCCGCGGTGGTGCTGAACGTCACCCAGGATCATCTGGACTGGCATGGAAGCATGCAGGCCTATGCGGCCGCCAAGGCCAGGCTGCTGCAATGCTCGCGCGTAGCCATCATCAATCGCGACGATCCCCTGGTGGCCGCAATGGTCGCTGCGGCCGGCTCGCCCGCGGTGCGCAGCTTCGGACGTGGCGGCCCCGAGCTGGAAGGAGACCTGGGCCTGGAGGGCGATAATGGCATGTTGTGGCTGACGGCGGCGGATGCCGCCGACTTCGACCTGCCGGCTCCCACGTCCAGGCGCAAGAAAAACCAGGAAGCGCCGCAACGGCCGGCCGGCCGGACGACCCGGCTGATGCCGGTGGATGCGTTGCGTGTGCGCGGCCTGCATAATTCGCTGAATGCGCTGGCCGCGCTGGCGCTGGTCCGCAGCCTGGGTCTGGGCTGGGCCAATATGCTGCATGCCTTGCGCGACTATGCCGGCGAGCCGCATCGGACCGAGTACGTGCGTACCGTGGGCGGCGTGGATTTCGTCGACGACAGCAAGGGCACGAACGTCGGCGCGACCGTGGCCGCGCTGGACGGCATGGAGTCGCCGGCCATACTGATCGCCGGCGGCCTGGGCAAGGGCCAGGACTTCACGCCCATGATACGGGTGGTGCGCGAACATGCGCGCGCCGTGGTGCTCATTGGGCGGGATGCCGCCGCCATCGAGCAAGCTCTGGCGCCTTCGGGTGTGCCGGTCCGGCATGCCGCCACGATGGCCGATGCGGTAAGAAGCGGCTTCGACCTGGCGCAGCCGGGCGACACCGTGCTCCTGTCGCCGGCATGCGCAAGCATGGACATGTTCAAGAACTACGGCCATCGCGGACGCTGCTTCGTCGAAGAGGTCCAGGAGCTGGCCCTGGACAGGGGGGAGGTCGCATGAGCCTGTTCGCCGACCTGAACTCCGGCGTGAACGCCGTGCGGCCCGGACGCACGACCATGCCCAGCTTCGATGTGTCCATGCTGATCGTGGCCTCCACCCTGGTGCTGTTCGGCCTGCTGATGGTGTATTCCGCCTCTATCGCGCTGGCCGACGGACCGCGCTACGAAAGCTACGGCCGTTTCTACTTCGTGCTCCGCCATGGCGTGTTCATCCTGATCGGCCTGTTCTGCGCGCTATGCGCCGTCAGCATTCCCATGTCGGTCTGGCAGAAATTCGCCGTTCCCCTTTTCCTGGCCTGCCTGCTCTTGCTGCTGGTCGTCCTGATCCCCGGCGTGGGACGAGAGGTCAACGGCGCCCGCCGCTGGCTGCCCCTGGGCCCCATCAACTTCCAGCCTTCGGAGCTCATGAAGGTGGCCGTGCTGCTTTACGCGGCCGACTACACCGTGCGCAAGCAGGAGCATATGCAGAACTTCCTGCGCGGCTTCCTGCCCATGGCCTGCGCGCTGGCCGTGGTCGGCATGGTGCTGCTGCTGGAGCCCGACCTGGGCGCCTTCATGGTCATCGTCGCCATTGCCGTGGGCATACTGTTCATCGGCGGCATCAACGGAAGGCTGTTCTCGACCTTGCTGTTCATACTGATAAGCAGCTTCCTGCTGCTTATCTGGCTTTCGCCGTGGCGGCGCGAGCGCCTGTTCGTGTACCTGGATCCCTGGAATCCGGAAAACGCCTATGGCAGCGCTTATCAGCTCTCGCACTCCCTGATCGCGCTGGGGCGCGGCGAGTGGTTCGGCGTGGGACTGGGCGCCAGCATCGAGAAACTGCATTACCTGCCCGAGGCGCATACCGATTTCATCGTGGCCGTCATCGGCGAGGAACTGGGTTTTGCGGGCATCGTTTTTCTGATCGGACTGTTCGGCTTCCTGGTCTGGCGCAGTTTCGAGATCGGGCGGCAGGCCATCGCCATGGAGCGCATCTTCAACGGCCTGGTCGCGCAAGGCGTGGCCCTGTGGTTCGGCGTGCAGTGCTTCATCAACATCGGGGTGTGCCTGGGGCTGCTGCCGACCAAGGGCCTGACCTTGCCCATGGTGAGCTATGGCGGCACCGGCATCGTCATGAACCTGGTGGCGATGGCCCTGCTGATGCGTGTCGATTTCGAGAATCGCAATCTTATGCGGGGCAAACGGACATGAGCGCGAACACCTTGCTCATCATGGCGGGCGGCACGGGGGGGCACATCATGCCCGGACTGGCGGTGGCCCATGAAATGAAGGCGCGCGGCTGGAATGTGGTGTGGATGGGCCATCCCGAACGCATGGAAGGCCGCCTCGTGCCGCCCCAAGGGTTCGAGCTCCTTCCCGTCCGCTTCTCGGGCTTGCGGGGCAAGGGCCCCCTGGCCCTGTTGAAACTGCCATTCACGCTTGCCAGGGCCTGCGTTCAGGCGCGGCGCCATTTGGCGCGGGTCAAGCCCGACGTGGTGCTGGGCATGGGCGGCTATGTCGCCGTTCCCGGAGGCCTCATGGCGGCCTTGAGCCGCATACCGCTGGTGATCCACGAGCAGAACGCCGTGGCCGGCACCGCCAACCGTTGGCTGGCCAGGCTGGCCGGCAAGGTGCTGGTCGGGTTCCCGGGGGCCCTGCCCGGCGCGGTCATGGTGGGCAACCCGGTCAGGCAGGAATTGTCGCAGGCGGCGCCGGCGGCGCAGCGCTATGCGGCGCGGCAAGGACCCTTGCGCGTGCTGGTGGTGGGGGGCAGCCTGGGGGCGTCCGCCCTGAACCAGGCCGTTCCCCTGGCGCTGGCGCAATTGCCCGCCGCGGAGCGGCCGCTGGTCACGCACCAGGCGGGCGAACAGCATCTCGCGGCCTTGCGGGCCAGCTACGAAAAAGTGGGCGTGCAGGCGGTATGCCATGCCTTCATCGACGATATGGCGGCCGCGCTGTCGGACGCCGACGTGGTCATTTGCCGTGCCGGCGCCATGACGGTGGCCGAGGTGGCCGCCGTGGGGGTCGCCGCCTTGTTCGTGCCGCTGCCCCACGCCATCGACGATCATCAAACCGCCAATGCCCGCTACCTGAGCGATTGCCAGGGCGGCTGGCTGCGGGAACAGTCGAGCCTCAGCGCGCAATGGCTGGCCGGCTGGCTGGGCGACATCAGCCGCGCGGAGCTTGCAAAAGTGGCCGAACATGCCCACGAGCATGCCTGGCTGAATGCGACCGGGCAAATCGCCGACGCGTGCGAACAGATTGCCAGGAGGCAGGCGTGAAACATCGAATTCAAAGCATACATTTCGTGGGGATAGGCGGTTCCGGGATGAGCGGCATCGCCGAAGTCCTGCTCAACCTGGGCTACTCCATCAGCGGTTCCGATATCCAGGATACGGTGGTCACACGGCGGCTGGCGGGACTGGGCGCCCGCATCGTCATCGGGCACGGCGCGGACAACATCAAGGGCGCGGGCGCTATCGTCACGTCTACGGCCGTCTCGGCGGACAATCCCGAAGTCCTGGCCGCCCGCGCGGCGCGCATACCGGTCGTGCCGCGCGCCTTGATGCTGGCGGAGCTGATGCGCCTGAAACGCGGCATCGCCGTGGCGGGCACGCATGGCAAGACCACCACCACCAGCCTGGTGGCCAGCGTGCTGGCCGCCGGCGAGCTGGATCCCACCTTCGTGATCGGCGGCAGGCTGAATTCGGCCGGCGCCAACGCGCGGCTTGGCCAGGGCGAATTCATCGTGGTCGAGGCCGACGAGTCGGATGCCTCCTTTCTGAACCTGCTGCCCGTCATGGCAGTCATCACCAATATCGACGTCGATCATATGGACACCTACGGCCACGACGTCGCGCGCCTGAAAAGCGCCTTCATCGAGTTCACGCAGCGGCTGCCTTTCTATGGTTCGGCGGTGTTGTGCGGCGACGATGCCAACGTGCGCGAAATCATTCCCTTCGTGTCCCGCCCCGTGACGACCTACGGCATCGAGACCGAGGCGCAGGTTCGCGCGGTGAACGTCCGGGCCGAGGGCACCGTCATGCGCTTCGACGTGGAGCGGCAGGGGGCCACCGGAATGCTTCCGCCTTTGTCGGTCGCGCTGAATCTCCCGGGCCACCATAACGTGCTGAACGCGCTGGCGGCGATCGCGGTCGCCACCGAGCTGGGCGTTCCCGACCCGGCGATCGCCAGGGCCCTGGCGGATTTCAACGGCGTGGGCCGGCGCTTCACGCAAGTGGGCGACTTCGAGGTGTCACCGCAACGGGGCGGGGGCCGCTACACGGTCATCGACGACTACGGGCACCATCCGGTGGAAATGGCCGCCACGCTGGCCGCCGCGCGCGGAGCCTGGCCGGACCGCAGGATCGTGCTGGCATTCCAGCCGCACCGCTATACCCGCACACGCGATTGCTTCGAGGATTTCGTTCGTGTGTTGGGGCAGGCCGATGCCGTCCTGCTGACCGACGTATACCCGGCGGGCGAGCCGCCCCTGGTGGCCGCCGATGGCCGGGCGCTGGCGCGCGCGCTGCGGGTCGCCGGCAGGGTGGAGCCGGTTTTCATTGAAGACATCGTCGACCTGCCGCAGGCGATCCGCGAATTTGCGCGGGATGGCGACGTCGTTGTTGTAATGGGTGCGGGGTCCATCAGCCGCGTGCCCGGGCAGATTGGGGAGCGGGCATGAGCGGGCAGTTCGGACGAGTGGGTGTTCTGTACGGCGGACGATCCGCCGAGCGCGAGGTGTCGCTGATGTCCGGGCAGGGCGTGCATGACGCCCTGCGCAGCGCCGGCGTGGATGCGCATCTGTTCGATACCGGCCGCTATACGCTGGTCGATCTGATCAACGCCGGCTTCGATCGGGTCTTCATTGCCTTGCACGGCCGGCACGGCGAGGACGGAACCTTGCAGGGCGCGCTGGAGCTTTTGCATCTGCCTTATACCGGCAGCGGCCCGATGGCTTCATCCCTGGCCATGGACAAGATCATGACCAAGAAGGTGTGGCTCGAGCAAGGCCTGCCGACGCCGGACTACGCGGTGCTGACCTCCGGCTCCGGCCTGGACCGCGTCGCGGCCGGCCTGGGCCTGCCGCTGATCGTCAAGCCGCCGCACGAGGGCTCGACGCTGGGCGTGACCCGCGTCGACGGGCTGGACGAGCTGCGCAAGGCATACGAGCTTGCCGCCCTGTATGACAGCGAGGTGCTGGCCGAGCAGTTCATCGAGGGCCGCGAACTGACCGTGCCGATACTGGGCAAGGGCGGCACGGCGCGGGCGCTGCCCGTTATCGAAATCGTGGCGCCCGATGGCAACTACGACTACGAGCACAAATACATTTCCAACGATACCCAGTATGTATGCCCGGCATCGCTGGATCCGGCGCTGACCGAGTCCATACAGCGCATTGCCGTGCAGTCCTATACCGCCCTGAAGTGCGAAGGCTGGGGCCGCGCCGATTTCATGCTGGATGCGTCCGGCAAGCCGTGGCTGCTGGAGATGAATACGTCGCCCGGCATGACCACGCATTCGCTGGTTCCCATGGGCGCCAAGGCGGCGGGCATGAGCTACGCCGACCTGTGCCTGGAAATTCTGTCCACCGCGTGCTGCAAAGTGCAGGCGCCGCCCGCCGCCTGACCAGGAGATATCGTGTTTTCCGACGCCCGACTGATCAATTTCGTTGCAAACATGCTGGCCCTGCTGGCCGTGCTTGCATTGATCGTGGGCGTCGTGGTCTGGATTGCGCAGCGGCCCTATTTCGCCATTGCCACGATACAGATCGAGCCGATGCAGTCCGAATCCCTGAACTATGTGTCCGCCGCCAGCGTCAGGGCCACCATCGCGGGGCGGGTCACCGGCAACTTCTTCTCGGTCGATCTGGACAACACGCGCGACCTGATCGAAACCGTGCCCTGGGTTCGCCACGCGCGCATCCGCCGCGTCTGGCCCAATGCCCTGCGCATCCAGATCGAAGAGCAGCAGCCGCTGGCGCTCTGGAATGAAAACCAGATGATCAACAGCTGGGGCGAGGCGTTTTCCGCCAATCAGGGCGAATTGCCCGACGATGCGGATCTTCCTCAGCTGAACGGACCGGAAAGCTCCGAACGGCTGGTGGTGCAGCGCTATGCCGAGCTCGCGCGCTGGTTTGCGCCCCTCAGCCTGCGCGTGCAGGAAGTCACGCTCAGTCCCCGGTATGCCTGGGAAGTCGAACTTTCCGACGGCGTGCGCCTGAGCCTGGGCCGGGATCCCGCCGCCGATGTGGCGGACCCGCATGGCCGCTCCGGCGCGCTGCCGTTCGCGGCCCGCATAGAGCGCTTCGTCCAGGCATGGCCGAAGCTGGCCGAGCGGTTGGACGGCCGCGCCATCAGCAGTGCCGATTTACGTTATGCCAATGGTTTTGCAATTACCCTGGCCCCTGTTTCCAATACCTCTGCGAAGTAAAAGACTATGACCCGTGACATCAAGGACCTGATCGTTGCACTCGATATCGGCACCAGCAAAGTGGTGGCCGTGGTGGCCGAGATTCTCCCCGAAGGGCGTTTCGAAGTCCTGGGCCTGGGTCAGCATGAATCCCAGGGCATGCGCAAGGGCGTGGTGGTCAATATCGAGTCGACCGTCAATTCCATACAGCGCGCGCTGGAAGAGGCCGAACTGATGGCCGACTGCAAGATCCGCGAAGTCTACACGGGCATTGCGGGCAGCCACATCACCAGCTTCAACTCCAGCGGGATGGTCGCCGTCAAGGACAAGGAAGTGACGGCCACCGACGTGGCGCGGGTGATCGAGACGGCCAAGGCGGTGAACATCCCCACCGATCAGCAGGTGCTGCATGTACTGACCCAGGAGTTCATCGTGGATTCGCAGGAAGACATCCGCGAACCCATAGGCATGAGCGGATTGCGCCTGGAGGTCCGCGTGCACATCGTCACGGGCGCCGTCAGCGCCGCCCAGAATATCGTCAAGTGCGTGCGCCGCTGCGGGCTGGAGGTGCAGGACCTGATACTTCAGCCGCTGGCATCCAGCCTGGCCTGCCTGACGTCCGATGAAAAGGAGCTGGGCGTGGTGCTGGTCGACGTGGGCGGCGGCACGACGGACGTGGCCATCTTCACCGGCGGCGCCATCCGGCATACCGCGGTCGTGCCGATCGCGGGCGACCAGATCACCAGCGACATTGCGGCGATGCTGCGCACGCCCACGCCGGATGCGGAAGAGATCAAGCTGCGCTTCGGCATCGCCAAGCAGGTGCTGGCCAGCCCGGAAGAGCATATCGAGGTTCCCGGCCTGGGCGACCGGCCCAACCGCCAGGTCAAGCGCCAGGCGCTGGGCGCCGTGATCGAGCCCCGCATCGAGGAGCTGTTCACCTTCGTGCAGCAGATCGTGCGCGAATCGGGCTACGAGGACCTGCTGGCTTCCGGCGTGGTGCTGACCGGCGGCACGGCGTTGATGCCGGGCATCGTCGAACTGGCCGAGGACGTATTCCTGAAACCGGTGCGCGTGGCGGTCCCCGCCTACGAAGGCAGTCTGGCCGACGTCATGCACAATCCGCGTTTTTCCACCGTGATGGGCTTGCTGTCCGAAGCCCGCTTGCAGCGCGCCCGGGGCCGCAAGGTCGCCCAGCAGAAGGGCAGCTTCAGGACTTTGCTGGCGCGCATGAAGGAGTGGTTCATGAATTAGGGCGCAAGCCTTGATGGGCAGGTGGCATAAGCCTGTTCACGGAGAAGCTTCAAATCAGGTGCGAGCAAAACAGGCTGGCAATTCCTTTGAAGCGATTCCGACAATAAGCAGTACTGGGGAACTTTGTATTTGTCGCTTTTTTGGTTATGTGAGGGAGTCAATCATGATGAATTTCGAAATGCTGGATACCAGCGCGAATGGTACCGTTATTAAAGTAGTGGGAGTGGGCGGCGCGGGAGGCAATGCCGTTGCCCATATGATCCGTTCCGGTGTGAACGGCGTGGATTTCATTTGCGCCAACACCGACGCCCAGGCGCTCGCCGCCAGCGAGGCGCCCGTCCAGATCCGCCTGGGCCGCACCGGCCTCGGAGCGGGCGCGCGCCCCGAGCAGGGACGTGCCGCGGCCGAAACCGCCCGCGAGGAAATCCGCGCGGCGCTGACCGGTGCGAACATGGTGTTCATCACCGCGGGCATGGGCGGCGGCACCGGCACCGGTGCCGGCCCCGTCGTGGCTGAAGTGGCCAAGGAACTGGGCATCCTGACCGTGGGCGTGGTGACCAAGCCCTTCGGTTTCGAAGGGGGCAAGCGCATGAAGATGGCGGAGGAGGGCATCTCCGAACTGTCCAAGCATGTGCACTCGCTGATCGTCGTGCTCAATGAAAACCTGTACGATCTGATGGACGAGGACGCCACGCAGGAGGATTGCTTCAAGTCGGCCGACGACGTGCTGCACAATGCCTGCGCCGGGATTGCCGAGATCATCAATGTCGAAGGCAACGTCAACGTCGACTTCGAAGACGTCAAGACCATCATGGGCGAGCAGGGCCAGGCCATGATGGGCACGTCGATCGCGGCCGGCACGGACCGGGCTCGCGTGGCCGCCGAGCGCGCCATTGCATGCCCGCTGCTCGAAGGCGTCGATCTGCATGGCGCCCGCGGCATGCTGGTCAACATCACGGCCAGCCGCACGCTGAAAATGCGTGAAACCCGTGAAATCATGGACACCATCCGCAGCTATGCCGCCGACGATGCCACCATCGTGTTCGGCACGGCCTACGACGAGTCCATGGGCGAGAACCTGCGCGTCACCGTCGTGGCGACGGGCCTGGGCCGTCCCGCGGCCGCACGCCCCCAGCTGGTGCAGAATGTGGCTGAAAACCTGCGTACGGGCACCGACAACATGGCCATGATGAGCGGCCATGATTTCGGCGGCTCGGATGTTCCCGCCGTCATCCGCAACCCGCGCAGCCAGGCTTCGGCCCAGGTGCGCGCCCTGGAAACCGCCGGCATGGATCATTTCGATATCCCCGCCTTCCTGCGCAAGCAGGCGGACTAAGGGTTCAGCGCAGCGATACGTCTCTCACATGTCTGCCGTGCGGGCCTACGCCGAAGCAGACCCGGCAGCGCGGCTCCTCCTTCCCCGGGGAGCTGCGCCGTCGTGTTTTATCGTCCGTTTCCACGGGCAGCCTGAAGTCGCTTGAAACAGATATGGTTAGTGGTTAACCCTTGATTCGGTTACACTACGATGTCGCTCATGCTTCCGGGCGAATCCCGGCATGATTCAGCTTAATCAGAATATGTTACGTCAACGCACCATACAGAAAACCATCAGTACCAAAGGGGTCGGCCTGCACTCGGGCCGGCGGGTCGAGATCACCCTGCGTCCGGCCGCGCCCAACACCGGTATTGTGTTTCATCGCGTTGATCTTCCCGAAATCGTCGACCTCCCCGCACAGGCGGATCAGGTCGGCAACACCCGCATGGCCTCGGTGCTTCAACAGGGAAATGTGCGCGTGTCCACGGTCGAGCACCTGATGTCGGCGCTGGCCGGCCTGGGCATCGACAACCTGCACGTCGACCTGACCGCCGAAGAAGTTCCCATCATGGATGGCAGCGCGGGCACCTTCGTGTACCTGTTGCGTTCGGCCGGCCTGCAGGAGCAGGCGGTGCCCAAGCAATTCCTGCGCGTCCTGAAAACGGTCGAAGTGCGCGAAGGCGAGGGCGACGACCTGAAATGGGCGCGCCTGGAACCCTACGACGGCTTCGCCCTGTCGTTCGCCATCGATTTTCGCCATCCCGCCATCGACTCCACGGCCAATTTCGCCGAAGTCGATTTCGAAAAGGACTCCTACGTCAAGACCATCGCGCGCGCCCGCACCTTCGGTTTCGCCAGCGAGGTCGAGGCCTTGCGCGCCGCGGGGCTGGCCCGGGGCGGCAGCCTGGACAACGCCATCGTCATGGACGAGTACCGTGTGCTCAATTCCGACGGGCTGCGCTACGACGACGAATTCGTCAAGCACAAGATACTGGACGCCATCGGCGACCTTTACCTGATAGGCAAGCCGCTGGTTGCGCGCTACGTCGCGTGCAAGTCCGGGCACGGCCTGAACAATCAGCTGGCGCGGGCCCTGCTTGCCCGGCAGGATAGCTGGGAACTCGTCACCTACGAGTCCACGGCCACCGCGCCCAAGGCCTTTACGCACGACTGGAAGTTTGCGTAAAGGCTAAGCCCTGGCCGCCCTTAGCGGCGATGATGATCAAGCAGCCGTTTCACGGCATCGGCGAGCGGACCAGGCCGCAATGCGCCGCGCAGTTCGTCGAAAGCGTCCAGCGCCGCGTCGTCCAGCGGGATCACCTCTTTGTCTGACTTTTTTGTCTGGCTTTGTAACAGGCCGGCTTGAACCCTGACCTTGATTTCGTTAAGGTTCCAACCGCCGAAGGCAAGCGCCTGCACGACGCTGGGGGCCAGTTGCCGCAGCCTTGCGGCATAGGCTGCGCTGGGAACCGCCAGCGTCATTTGCTGTCTTTCTATACGTGCCACCTTGCACACCAGGGCCAGGGCGGGCGGCAAGGCATTTTTTGCCGCCTGCTCCGCCGCCAGCAGCCTGCGCGCCGTCTCCAGAACCTGTGCGCCCTGCCGGTCGTCGCCCAGCCAGCTCAGCGCCAGGGTGGCGGCTTGCGCATTGTCGTGGTGTCGTCCTGCGGATCGTGGCATGCCTGTATCGATGAAAAATTGAATTGAAGTGAGATTAAGTCAAATGCGGAACAGCTTTGTTGATTCTAACGCCAGAGTACTGCGGGTGGCCTTTGTGACGCTGATCGCGGCGGCGGCCATGGGCGCATCGGCGGCGGCCGGCGCCTGGGTCCAGTCGCAGATGCAGAAGCGCCCGGCCCTGACGGCGGACCAGGAGCGCGCCATTACAGAGCAGGCATCCCGGGATTCCGCTTATGTGCGTGAGAACGTCAACCTGCTGGCTTCCAAGGTGGGCGACCTGCAGGCCAAGCTGATTGCCATGGACGCCCTGAGCAAGCGGGTGGCCGATGCCGCGGGCGTATCGTATACCGATCCCGAAGTGCATGCGAGCCTGGAGCAGGGCGATGCGCCGCCGGTCATGGACTACATCACCGCCGAACATGGCGCCTCCTGGTCGGCCGAGGGCCTGGGCCGCCAGCTGGATGCATTGGCGCAGCAGCTGTCCGATAAAAAGAGCGGCTTCGAAATGCTGGACCTGGTCCTGACCCGGCGCAGCGGCGTCGAGGCCGGGCTGCCCACGCTCAATCCGGTCAACTATCCCTATCTGAGCTCCTCCTTCGGCTGGCGGCGCAATCCGGTGACCGGCCGGCATTCCATGCACGAGGGCCTGGATTTCGCCGCGCCCAAGGGCACGCCCATCCATGCGGCCTCGGGCGGCGTGGTGACCGAGGCGCGCTATGCGCCGGGCTACGGCAAGCTGGTCGAGATCAACCACGGCAACGGCCTGATCACCCGCTATGCCCACGCGTCGTCCATCAACGTGAAAATGGGCGACCTGGTCGAGAAAGGGCAAATGATCGCGCGGGTGGGTTCCACCGGCCGGTCCACGGGATCCCACCTGCATTTCGAGGTGCGCATGGCGGGGCATCCCCTTGATCCCACACTGTTTTTGGCCCGCCAGGACCCGGCGGAACAGCTTGTGGCCGACGCCTCGCCGCAGGCGGAAGCCGTCGCGCCGCAGGTGCGTTAAACTGTATCGTTTTCCTGCGGAAAAATCCGCCAACCCCAACAGACAGGCATGGGAATTTGCGCCGTGCACGGCAAGTTCGCATCGACGACACAAGAATGGTTTCTCTGCTAAAAAAGCTCATCGGCAGTCGCAACGACCGCATACTTAAGCAGTATCGCAAGCAAGTGGCGCAAATCAATGCGCTCGAATCCGGCATGGCGGCCCTGAGCGATCAGGAACTGGCCGCAAAAACCACAGAGTTTCGTCAGCGCAATGCCCAGGGCGCATCGCTGGACGATCTGTTGCCGGAAGCGTTTGCCGTCGTGCGCGAAGGCAGCAAGCGGGTATTCGGAATGCGGCATTTCGATGTGCAGCTGCTGGGCGCCATCGCCCTGCACAATGGCAAGATCGCCGAAATGCGCACGGGCGAGGGCAAGACCCTGATGGCCACCCTGGCGGTCTACTTGAACGCGCTTGCGGGCAAGGGCGTCCATGTCGTGACCGTCAACGATTACCTGGCGCGGCGCGATGCGGAATGGATGGGGCGCTTGTACGCCTTCCTGGGCATGACCGTCGGCGTGGTCGTGCCCCAGCAGGAGAACGACGAGAAAAAGGCCGCCTACCAGGCCGACATCACCTACGGCACGAACAACGAGTACGGCTTCGACTACCTGCGCGACAACATGGAGTATCGCGCCGAAGACCGCCGCCAGCGTCCGCTGTTCTATGCGATCGTCGACGAGGTCGATTCCATTCTTATCGACGAGGCGCGCACGCCGCTGATCATTTCCGGCCAGGCCGAAGACAATACCGAACTGTATGTCCGGATGAACGCCGTGCCGCCGATGCTGACCCGCATGGCTTCCGAGCCCAAGCCCCAGGAGCCCGAACCCGAGGGCGACTTCTGGGTCGACGAGAAGGGCCAGCAGGTGCACCTGTCGGAAGCGGGGCAGATCAAGTCCGAGCAGATGCTCGTTAAGATCGGCCTTCTGCCCGAAGGCGAGTCGCTGTACGATCCGCGCAATATCTCGCTGGTGCATCACCTGATGGTCGCATTGCGGGCGCACAACCTGTTCTTCCGCGACCAGCAGTATGTCGTCCAGAACGATGAAATCGTCATCGTCGACGAATTCACCGGCCGCCTCATGGTGGGACGCCGCTGGTCGGACGGCCTGCACCAGGCCGTCGAAGCCAAGGAAGGCGTGAAGATCCAGAACGAGAACCAGACTCTGGCGTCCATCACCTTCCAGAACTATTTCCGCATGTACGCCAAGCTGGCGGGCATGACCGGCACGGCCGACACCGAAGCTTACGAGTTCCAGGAGATCTATTCGCTGGAAACCGTGATCATTCCCACCAACCGGCCCATGGCGCGCGCGGACCAGAACGATCAGGTCTTCAAGACCGACGCCGAAAAATACAATGCCATCCTGGCCGACATCCAGGACTGCCACGAGCGCGGCCAGCCGGTGCTGGTCGGCACGACCAGCATCGAGAATTCGGAATTGCTGTCGGGCATGCTGACCAAGGCGAAGATGCCGCACGAAGTGCTTAACGCAAAGCAGCACGCGCGCGAAGCCGAGATCGTGGCCGAGGCCGGCAAGCCGGGCCACATCACCATCGCCACCAATATGGCCGGCCGCGGCACCGATATCGTGCTGGGCGGCAGCGTCGAGAAGCAGATCGACCTGGTCCGCGCCGACGCCTCGCTGACGCCGGAACAGAAAGAAGAACGCATCGCCGTCATCAAGGCCGAGTGGGCCCCCGCCAACGCGGCGGTCAAAGAGGCCGGCGGCCTGCGCATCATCGGCACCGAGCGCCACGAGTCGCGCCGCATCGACAATCAGCTGCGCGGCCGGGCCGGCCGCCAGGGCGACCCCGGTTCCTCGCGCTTCTACCTGTCGCTCGAAGACTCGCTGATGCGCATCTTCGCGGGCGATCGCGTGCGCGCCATCATGGAACGCCTGCGTCTGCCCGAAGGCGAGCCCATCGAAGCCAAGATGGTGTCGCGCTCCATCGAGTCGGCGCAGCGCAAGGTGGAAGGCCGCAACTTCGACATACGCAAGCAACTGCTCGAATACGACGACGTGGCCAATGATCAGCGCAAGGTGCTGTACGCGCAGCGCAACGAGGTGCTCGAATCCGAGGACGTCTCGGAAACCATCGCCAGCCTGCGCGACGCCGCCATCACCGAACAGTTCAGGGCCTACATACCGGCCGAGTCGGTGGAAGACCAGTGGGACGTGCCGGGGCTGGAAACGGCCATCGATGCGGAATGGCAGCTTTCCATGCCGCTGGTCGACATGCTTGAAAAAGAGCCCAGCCTGACCGACGACGACCTGCTCGAACGGATACTGGCCGAGGCCGCCCGCCTGTACCAGGCCAAGGTGGATCTGGTCGGCAAGGAAGGCTGGTCGCCCTTCGAGCGTTCCATGCTGCTGCAATCGATCGACACGCACTGGCGCAACCACTTGTCGGCGCTGGATCACCTGCGCCAGGGCATCCATTTGCGCGGCTATGCGCAGAAGGACCCCAAGCAGGAGTACAAGCGCGAGGCCTTCGAGCTGTTCTCCGACATGCTGGACCGCATACGCAATGAGGTCGTGCGAGTCCTGATGACGGTCAAGATACAGTCGCGCGAGCAGGTCGAGGTCGAGGAAACCGAACCGGCGCTGGACAACGTCACCTACCACCATTCCGATTACGACGCCGCGCTCAGCGGCACGGATCCCGGCCTGGATCAGAATCCCGCGCGTCAGGGCGGACTGCCGGCGGGCATGCCCAAGGTGGGGCGCAACGATCCCTGCCCTTGCGGCAGCGGCAAGAAGTTCAAGCACTGCCACGGGAAGCTGGCCTGAGACGTTTGACCCCGGACGCCCCGCCTTTGACGGGGCGTCCGGTTTTTGTCCCGCCGCGTTTGCGCGCCGCAGGCCTTGCCGGCAGGCAGGCAGCGTTCAGGGGCTAGAGCAGGAACAGCGTAGCCAGGCCCAGGAAAACAAAAAAGCCCAGCGAATCGGTCGCGAAGGTGAGCAGCACCGAGGATCCCATCGCGGGATCCTTGCCGAAGCGGTCGCGCAGCATGGGGATGAGCACACCCAGCGCCGCGCCGATCAGCATATTGCAGATCATCGCCGCCATCATCACGGCGGCGATGGCGATGGAGCCCGAGATGGCCCAGGCGAAACAGGCCGCCACCACGCTTCCGCAGGCGCCCACCATGAGGGTTACCGTGAGTTCGCGCTTGACCAGCTGCCAGGCATTGGAGCCGCTGACCCGGCCCACGGCCAGGGCCCGTATGATCATGGTCATGGTCTGATTGCCCGAGTTGCCGCCTATGCCCGCCACGATGGACATCAGGAAGGCCAGGATCACGATGTGGCTCACGGTGTCTTCGAAACGCGACGCCACCAGCGAGGCGATGGACGCCGTGCACAGATTGACGAACAGCCAGGGCGCGCGGTTACGCAACGCGTCCAGCACGGGCGCGAAAATATCCTCTTCCTGCAGGCCGGCGCGCGACAGGGCCTGCTCCTGGGAGTCTTCCTGAATGACGTCGACCACTTCGGCAATGGTGACTCGCCCGATAAGGCGGCCCTGGTCGTCGATGACGGGCGCCGATACCAGGTCGTAGCGTTCGAACGCGCCCGCCGCGTCGGCGTCGGAGTCCAGCGGGTTCAGGGTCAGGTAGTCGGTCACCATGACGTCGGACACCAGGTTCTCGGGCTCGCGGACCAGCAGGGTCGAGAGGTAGAGCGTGCCTTGCAGCCTGTCCTGGCGGTCGACCACGAAAATCTGGTCGGTATGGTCGGGCAGCTCGTGCAGCCGGCGCAAATAGCGCAACACCACTTCGAGCGAAACATCTTCGCGCACGCGGACCATTTCGAAGTCCATGATGGCGCCCACCGTGTCTTCGGGGTAGCCCATGGCCTCGATCAGCTGTGCGCGCTCTTCGTCGGTCAGCCCTTTCTGCACTTCGGCGATGACGTCGGCGGGCAGATCGGCGGCCAGGTCGGCGATCTCGTCGGCGTCCATGGTGCCGGTCGCGGCGATCAGGTCCTGGTGATCCATGGACTCGATCAGGGATTCGCGCGCCCAGTCGTCGACTTCCAGCAGCACGTCGGCGTCGTGCTCGGCGCTGACCAGCTGCCAGACCGCCTGGCGTTCGTTTACCGGCAGCGATTCCAGGATGAAGGCGATGTCGGCCGGATGCAGGTCGTTGACGATGGCCTTTATTTCGCTTTCGTGCTGCCGGTGCAGCAGGCCTTCGAGCAGGTTGGATTTGTCGTCGTCCTCGTACTGGCGGTGCGCCAGGGCCTCCACCACTTCCTGCCGCTTGAGGATGGCTTGCAACTGCTGCAGGGCAAGCTGCGCGTCTTCGGGGTCGAGGCGGCGCGGAATCACGATCGCCGCGCTTTCAGCCTGGACTGGGGTATCCGACATAGGCAAACCTTGCGTTCAAACGGGTGGAAGAGGGCGGCGCTTGCGCTGGTCGTCGGTGGCGACGTAGGTGAGGATGGCTTCGGTGACTTTGACCACTTCGAGCTCCAGCCGCTGGCGCTCGGCATAGACTTCCACTGAAATGGTGATGGAGGTGTTGCCCACCTTGACGATCTCGGCATAGAAGCTGAGCAGGTCGCCGACGAACACCGGCTGCTTGAAGGTGAAGGAATTGACCGCGACGGTGGCCACGCGGCCGGCTGCGCGCCGGGTGGCGGGAATGGAGCCGGCGATGTCGACCTGCGCCATGATCCAGCCGCCGAATACGTCGCCATGGATATTGGCGTCGGAGGGTTGCGGCATGACGCGTAAGACGGCGTGGCGCTCTGGAGGGGGCAAGACGGTTTGGATGTTGTTGATGCTCAAGGCTGCTGCTCCAGATATCGATCACGCCTGCCAGGCGGGGGCCGGACCAGGCGTGCAGGGGGACCATGCATTGTAGAGTACCGGCGCGCGCCGGGGGCGTTGCGTCCGCTATTTTAATGGCAAGCTTTGGTCCGGCCGTTAAACATTTGTTAAATGGCCGGCCGCCATGCGCCGCCTAGCCGTTCTGGCTTGCCAGCCATTGGCGGGCGAGTTCGACCCAGTAGGTTGCGCCCAGCGGGATGAGTTCGTCGTTGAAGTCGTAGCTGCCGTTATGGAGCATGCACGGCCCCGTTCCGTGCCCCTGGTCGCGGTGGCCGCCCTGGCCGTTGCCTATCCAGACGTAGCATCCCGGCTTCTCCTTCAGCATGAAGGCGAAATCTTCGGCGCCCATCGAAGGCTGTACGGACTGGTCGACGTGCCCGGCGCCGACGATGCCTTCCAGAACTTTCGCGCAGAAAGCGGCTTCCGTGGCATGGTTGATGGTGGGCGGATACTTGCGGTGGAAGGCGAAATCGGACGTGCAGTTCAGGGCCCGGCTGGTGTGCTCGGTAACCTGGGCCATGCGTTGTTCGATCAGGTCCAGGGCCTGGTCGGAAAACGTGCGCACGGTGCCCCGGAGCGTGGCCTCGTTGGGGATGACGTTGTCGGCCGATCCGCTGTGGATCTGGGTAATGCTGAGCACGGCCGGATCCAGGGGATTGCGGTCGCGCGTAACGATGGTCTGCAGGCTTTGCGCCAGTTGCACGGCGGCCATCACGGGATCGACCCCCAGATGCGGCATGGCGCCGTGCGCGCCCTTGCCCTCGAGACGGATTTCAAAGGTGTTGCTGGACGCCATGATGGGCCCGGCGACCACGCCGAAGGTTCCGGCTTCCATGCCCGGCCAGTTGTGCATGCCGAATACGGCATCCATGGGGAACAGGCTGAACAGGCCGTCGTCGATCATGGCTTTCGCGCCGCTGAACCCTTCCTCGGCGGGCTGGAAGATCACATACACCGTGCCGGGGAAGTCGCGATGCTGGGACAGGTAGCGTGCCGCGCCCAGCAGCATGGCGGTGTGGCCGTCGTGGCCGCAGGCGTGCATTTTGCCGGGATGCTTGCTGGCATGATCGAAGGTATTGGCCTCTTGCATGGGCAGGGCGTCCATATCGGCCCGCAGGCCCACGGCCCGTTCGCCTTCGATGCCGCCCTTGATGATGCCCACGACGCCGGTTATGCCCAGGCCGCGGTGCACCGGTATGCCCCAGGACTCGAGCTTGCCCGCAACCAGATCGGCCGTCCGAACTTCCTCGTACGCCAGTTCAGGGTGCGCATGGATGTCGCGGCGGATCGCCGCGATTTCGGATTTCCATTCGACGATGGGTTCGGCCAGCTTCATGGTTGCGATCCTGTAGTGTTCGTTGATTGGAACTTTATACGCCAGTGCCGGCGTATCGGCAAATCATGATCGTGCGGACGTGGACGAACCCGGGGGAGGGCCGCTAGCTTTTCTTCAGATGCGGCTGGATCATGGCGTCCAGCGCCGGCGCGGTGTGCGCATTGCCCGCATAGACATAGCCTTTGATGGGCCAGGGATCACGGCGATGGATGTCTTCGCAGATGCCGCCGGCTTCGCGCACGATGAGCGTGCCCGCCGCGACGTCCCAGGGGGCCAGGCCCATTTCCCAGTACCCGTCGTAGCGGCCGCAGGCCACCCAGGCCAGGTCGAGCGCCGCCGCCCCCAGGCGACGGACCCCCCGCGTCGTGTTGATGGCGTGATGCAGCGTGGGCATGTACTGGTCGGCGAAGGAGAAGTCGCGGAAGGGAAAGCCGGTGGCCACGACCGATTCGGCCAGGTCCTCGGTGGGCGAGCAGTTGATGCGGTGCTCGTTCAGCCAGGCACCGACGCCGTGCATGGCGGTGAAAAGCTCTTCGCGGCAGGGGTCGTAGACCACGCCGATGATCGGCGTGTCGTGCTCCAGCGGAGTATCGTCGCAGGCCAGGGCGCCGGCATGGGCGATAAGCCCGATGGACACGGCATAGTGCGGTATGCCGTGAAGAAAATTGGTGGTGCCGTCCAGGGGGTCTATATACCAGGTGGCGGATCCGGAAGTGAAGCCGCCGCTTTCCTCGGCCACGATGCCCAATTCGGGCGTGCGTTCGCGCAGGATTTCGATGATGGCCTGCTCCGCTTCGCGGTCGGCCTGCGAGACCAGGTCGTTGCGGGTTTTCTTGTCGATGACCAGTTCGGCCCGATTGTGGGCGTATGCTTGCAATATGGCCGCGGCGGCGCGGGCGGCGGTAACGGCGGTGTCCAGATAGTCGCTAAGGGGAAGTCGGTTCGATTGCATACGGTAAAGGCCTCGCCAGCAGGAGCATCATGCTCGATCACGTATCATTGTACGTGATGGGTATTTGATTTTCGCCACGGGAAGCATGTCCAGCCATTACGAACCACTAGTCCCCGCAAGGCTCGCCTTCGACCCGCGCGGCATTCCCATGAATCCGGATTTCGGGGATATCTACCATCCCGAGGCGGGAGCCCTGGAGCAGGCCGAAGGCGTTTTCCTGCAGGGCAACGGCCTGCCTCGGCGGTGGCGCGGCAAGCGGGCGTTCACGGTATGCGAAACCGGGTTCGGACTGGGCCATAATTTCCTGGCCCTGTGGCGAAGCTGGCGATCCGACGCGCAGCGATCCGCGCGCCTGCATTTCATCTCTTTCGAGGCGCATCCATTTTCCAGACAAGACCTGGCTCGATTGCTGGCCCGTCTGCCCGCGGCCGAGAAGGCGCTGGCCATCCAGCTTGTCGACGCCTGGCCGCCTTTGCTGCCCGGCATGCACCGCCTGGAGTTCGAGAAGGGCGCGCTGACCCTGACGCTGGCATTCGGATCCGTCCTGCGCCTGGCCAGACAGGTGTCGGCCGGCGTCGATGCATTCTTCCTTGACGGCTTTGCGCCGCGTGTGAACCCCGACATGTGGTCGCGTCCCCTCTTCGGCCAACTGGCGCGGCTGGCCAATCCGGATGCGACCGCCGCCACCTGGTGCTGCGCCGGCGAAATGCGCCGCGCCTTGCGCGACGCGGGCTTCCTGGTGTCCAAAGTGCGGGGCTTTGGCAGCAAGCGGGAAATGACGGTCGCCAGCCTGCGTGCGGGCATGGGCCGCAAGGCGCCTCCCCGGGGCGCCGACGATTCCGTGCTGGTGGTGGGCGGCGGGCTGGCCGGAGCCGGCGTGGCGCAGGCCCTGGCGCTGCGCGGCCGTACGGTCACCGTCCTGGATCCGGTGTTCCAGGACGGGCTGGGAGGCAGCCATCGCGGGCATCTGGCCGCCGGTTTGAGTCCCGTCATCAGTCCGGACGACGACATACGGGCGCGGCTGAGCCGGGCCGGCGTCCTGCGCGCCTTGCAGCGCTGGCAAGGATTGCAGGGCGATGCGCGGCCCCGGCCTTGCGGCACGCTGGAGCGGGCCGGCGATCCGGAGGATGCGGCCCGGCGGCGGCTGGCGCTCGATGCGCTTCGCTTCCCCGAAGATTGGGTGCGTTGGCTGGATGCTGCCCAGGCATCGGAACGGGTGGGCCTGCCTCTGCCTTCCGGAGGGCTGTGGTTCGAACAGGGCCAGCTCGTGCAGCCGGTGCCTCTGCTGGAGGCATTGCTGAGCCTGCCGGGGGTATACTGCAAGGCGCGGTCCGCGGCATCTTTGCGCCGAAATGATTCGGGGCCATGGGCCGCATTCGACGTCCACGGGCGGGAAATCGCCAGCGCGGACAACATCGTGCTCGCCAACGCCGCGCAAGCAGCCATGTTGCTGGCGGGAATTCCCGATCTTTCCTTGCTGAACAAGCTGGCCTCCATGCATCGCCTGGCCGGCCAGGTGGCTTATTTTTCCGGCGGGGCCGCGGCGGATGCGCGGGCCATCGTGTCGGGCGACGGCTATTGGCTGCCGGCTGTGCGTGGACAATGCACCGGCGGCAGCACCTATGTGCCTGGCGTCGCGGCCAGCACGGTGACGGAGCAGGGACGCCGCGAAGTGGCGGGCAAGCTATCCGGCTTATTGAACCTGGCGCCGGAGCAACTGGGCGCGCCGCCCCGGCCGGATGCGGGCTGGGCCGGATGGCGCGCCGCCGTCAGCGACCGTTTGCCGGTCATCGGTTCTATTGACGGCGTTCCCGGTTTGTGGCTAGCTTGCGCCTATGGTTCCCGAGGACTCAGTTGGTCGGCTCTGGCAGGCGATATCATTGCTGCCCGCCTGTGCGACGAACCCATTCCCCTGGAGCGTGAATTGCTGCGCAAAATCGGCCCGCGATAAGGGATTCCGGCTTTTCAAGAGGTATATAAACTCGTGCGATTTTATTTTATGGCTCAAATCCGTCAAAATAATGACTTTTGAATGCTTTTTGGGCGTAAGCCCCGAGGATTGCGCTGTGCCGCCCAAATCCGATCTTGCTCACGTGACGCAACTTGCAACTCTGGATTTCCTGACGTCGAAATCCACGCGCGCCGATTTTGTCTTTGACGATGCCGGCTTGCTGTTTCAGGTCGAGGCGCATGCCCCGGGCGTCTACCGCCTGCGTTGCGGAAAAGCCGAAATCCTGCAAAACGACAAGCCCAGTTCGCGCGCGAAAGCGCATGCCGAAATGCTGCTGGCGCGCCAGGACGCGGTAGGCGAACTGGCCATCAGCTCGATTGCAGAGCCGGCGCAATACGGCTGGAGGCTGGAGCAGGGCGACATCGCGATGGAAATCCTGCGGTCGCCCTTCCAGATTTCAGTGTATCGCGGCGAGCACTGTATTTTCAGCAGCCAGGCCGACGCCACGCTGTCGCGGGGCGAGCGGGCCGACGTGGCGGTATGGCGCTTTGGCGCCGAACTCGATGGCGACGACAGCCTGCATGGCGGCGGCGAGACCACCGCCGAATTCGATCGGCGCGGATCGCTTTTCGTTTCGGACCAGCCCCGATCCAGGGCGCTGCCCCTGATCTGGAGCACCAAGGGCTGGGGGCTTTATTTCAATACGCTGGCGCGGGTCGAGCATGACCTCGAACAGTCCGAGGCCGGCCTCTATCAGGCCATCCTGCACGATGCCGTCTTCGATCTGTTCGTCTTTGTCGGCGAGCCCGCCGAGATACTCAATCAGTACACCGCCCTGACCGGGCGCGCGGGGCAGCCGGGCCTGTGGCCCATGGGGGTCTGGCTGGATCAGGCGCCCGGGCAGCCGGTGGACGAAACCCTGGCCATCGTATCGGAGTTCCGCGACAATCAATGGGGGCTGGACGCCGTCAATCTGTCGGCTCCGGCGCCTTTCGGGTTTCAGCCCGACAAGCCGGTTTTCGCCTGGGATGCGGCGCGCATCGCCGACGCCCGCGATGTGCTGGCACGCGGCCAGGCGCTCAATGTGCAGTTTGCCGCGCCGACCTTTCCGGGTGTATTGCGCGGCACCGAGCTGTTTGCCGAATGGGAAGACCGCGGCTGGCTGCTCATCGACGACGATGGCAATGCCTACGCCTTTCCCGGCAACGATGTCACCGGCGGCCAGGCCTTCGGCCTGCTGGACCTGACCAACAAGGATGTCTTCAAGCTCTGGTCCGAGCGTTTGCGCCAGTTGTTCGACGAGGGCCTGGGCGCCGCGGCCTGCGATGCCCAGTTCGACATTCCCGACGGCATCACCGCGAGGGGCGGCGAATCCGCCGCCGTGTTGCGCACGGTGTATCCGCTGCTGGCTCGCCAGGCATTGTTCGATGCCGTGGCCGGCCACAAGACGCCGCAGGAAGGCGTGGCCTGCAGCAGCGATCTGTTTCCCGGCGCCCAGCGCTTCGCCTGGCAGACCGGGCCGCGCACAGGCAACGACTGGCCCGCGCTCGAGCATACCCTGCGTACCGCCCTGTCGCTGGGCGACAGCGGCATTCCGGTACAGACCCACGCGCTGGGATCGGCCCTGCATCCCGCGGCTTCCATGACGCCCGAGCTCTACATACGCTGGCTGGCCATGTGCGTGTTCTCGGGGAATTTCAGCTTCCAGTCCCTGCCGTCGCTGCTGCCCGGCGCATTCGACGCCGGCACGCGCGAACTGGTCCGTCACTGGCTGCAATGGCGGTATCGCCTGATTCCCTACGTGCTGGGCATCATCGAAGACGCCGTGCGGACCGGACTCCCCGTCCAGCGTTCGATGGCGCTGGCCTTTCCCGCCGACCCCGTGGCCCATGCCTGGGACACCCAGTACCTGCTGGGGCCGGCCCTGCTCGTCGCTCCGGCGCTCAAGTCCGGCACGCAGGTGCAGGTCTACCTGCCTGAAGGCGATGCCTGGTGGGACCTGAACACCGGATGGCGCTACGAAGGCGGCACCACCTTGACCGTCGAAGCGGGGCTGGACACCTTGCCTTTATTCGGCAGAGAGGGCCATATGCTGTGCTTGGGCCCGACAGCGCAGCATTCCGGCGATTTCAATTCGGCCCGCATCCTGGAAGAGGTCTGGATGTTCGGCATGCCCGAGCATAGTCCCGTGGTCATGCGCAACAAGATCCGTGTCATGCAGATGCAGGGTTCGAGCTACATCAAGGGCCTCGAAGGCCTGCGCATTCTTCCGTCCGAAGGGCTGGAAGTGAAGCGCCGCGGCGCCGAGGTGCGCATATCGCGCGCGCGCTAGGCGGCTAGGCTCCGTCCGTGTCGGTGAAGCAAAAAAGGGGCGTTTGCCCCTTTTTTGCTTTCCGGCGACTCCGGTTCATTCGCAAGGCGGGAACGCGGCGCGGTGGGGCGGCATCTAATGCGGTAACAAACATACTCATTCCGGGTTTCATCATGCCTTTAGCTCTTGTCAAGCCTGCCGGCGCAGGTGATTCGGATACCCAACTGGCGCAGCAGCTTGCACAGGGCAACCGGGACGCGCTGCGGCGCCTTATGCGCCGCTACAACCAGCGGCTGTATCGAGTGGCACGCAGCATCCTGCGCAACGAAGCCGACGCCGAAGAGGCGGTCCAGGAGGCTTTCTACAAGGCCTACTCTTCCATAGGCTCGTTTCGTGGCGATTCCTCGCTATCCACATGGTTGGTGAGCATCGTCGTCAACGAATCGAAACAGCGTCTGCGCAAGATCAATCGCTTGTCCACCTGGCTGGAATTCAGCAGCGACCTGAGGCATAACGACGCAAGTTTAGAGACGACCATGGACGAATCGCCTTTCGACCAACCCGAACGCGAAGTAATGCGAGCCCAGACGCGGCATTTGCTGGAGGCGCGTATCGACCGATTGCCCGACACCTTCCGTTCGGTCTTCGTGCTGCGTGCCGTCGAGGAGCTTTCCGTGGAGGAAACCGCCGTCTGCCTGGGCATACCGGCCGCAACCGTGCGCAGTCGGTATTTCCGCGCGCGCGGACTGCTGCGCAAATCGCTCAAGCAGGAGGCGATCGAAGGCCTGCCAACGGCATTCGCTTTCGCCGGCGAGCGCTGCGACCGCATCGTTGCCGGCGTCATGGCGCGCTTGGAGCGCGATGGCGAAGCCTAGAGTTTTCAAGTGCTGTTCCTTCAGGAGAAGTACCATGTCGTTCTTAAGTTTTGTTCGTAATCCCAGTATCGATATGCGCGACGCCCGCCGCGTCTTTCTTGGCCAATCGGGGCTGCTTCTATCCGGCGCCGCCGTGGCATTGATGGCCGGGCGCGATGCGCTTGCCAAGGGCAAAGAAGGGGGCGCTTCCGATGTGCGCATCCTGAATACGGCATTGGGCGCCGAACTGGAAGCTATTGCCGCCTACCAGGTGGGCGCCGAAAGCGGTTTGTTGAAGAAGCCCGCGCTGGACCTGGCGATCGTGTTTCAGGGACACCATAAGGAACATGCCAGCCTGCTGTCCAAGACCATAACGACCTTGGGCGGGAAGCCGGTTTCCGCAAAAAGCGAATACACCTTTCCCGTCGACAAGCTGAAGTCCGACGCCGATGTGCTGCGCTTTGCCGCCATGCTGGAAAAAGGCGCGGTCAGCGCCTATCTGGGCGCGGTGCCGGTCTTCGACAACCGCGACCTGTCCAAGGCCGCCGCCAGCATCCTGGGCGATGAAGCCATGCACTGGGCGGTCTTGCGTAATGCGCTGGGCGAACCCCCCGTGCCTTCGGCCTTCATGTCATGAGCCCCAAGACATGGCTGGCCGCGCTGTCCTGTAGCCTGCCACTATGGGCCGCGGGCGGCGCCTGGGCGGCCGCACCCGCCGCGATGACGGGGGATGCGGCCAGGGGCGAGGCGGTGTATTCGCGGTGCCTGGCCTGCCATGCCCTGGCCTATGATCGGACCGGGCCCAGGCATTGCGGGCTGTTCGGCCGGCAGGCGGGCACGGTGCCCGGCTTCGCCTACAGCGATGCGATGCGCAACTCCAAAATCATCTGGGACGAGAAAACCCTGGATGCCTTTCTGCAAAATCCCTTGAAAGCCGTTCCGGGCACATCGATGGGTTATGCGGGCATTTCCGACGCCCAGGAGCGCGCCGATCTGATCGCCTACTTGAAGAAGGAAAACGCTTCGGCGGATTGCAAGGGCAAATAGAAAGATGGCAGCCTGATCGGGTAATCGCGAATGACCAGGTTTGGCTGCGTATCGGTCCGGCCGTTCTAGGCCGGCACCTCTACAACCAGACTGGGATCGAACGCCGGATTTTCGTTGATGCCGTCTCGCGCATAGCCGCGCGGGTTGCAAATGACCCGTGTGCCCGCCACTTGATAATCGAAGCTGTCGTGCGTGTGTCCGTGTATCCACAAGACGGCGCGCTTGGCATCCATCAGGTACTCGCTGTCGGAAACGAAGCATGTGTTGATCAGGGAGCCTTCGAAGCGGGGATGTATGCTTTTGGTGGAAGGGGCATGGTGTGTGATGACCACGGTGGGCCCCTGGAAGGGCGTATCCAGTTTCTGCTTCAGCCAGGACCGATTGGCGGCGAACAGCGCCTCAAACTCCGGCGGCGCCAGGGAGGTTCCCGGGATGGCGTCCGACTGTATCCGGGAGAAGTCGCGAATGAAATCCAAGGCCTGCTTGATGGATTGCTCGCGAATCTCACCCGGCCCATATAGATTGAAGTCGGTCCACAGCGTACTGCCGAGAAAGCGTGCGCCGTGAAGCACGATTTCGCCATTATCGAGTATGTGTATGGACGTTCCTTCGGCGAGACGCTTTAGCTGTTCGATGGTGCCTTTTATGGTGCCGCCATAGAATTCGTGATTGCCCGGCACGTAGAGCACAGGCTTTTCGAAGCGGCTGGCCCAGTCGATGGCCTGCCTTGGGCGGCTGATGTCGCCCGCCAGAACGACGATGTCGGCATCGGTTTCGGGCAGCGGCAAGCCGGCCTGGCCAAGGTGCAGGTCGGAAAGGATGTTGAGTCGGACGGCGGTGGGCACGGGCATTATTGTTGATTTGACAGCGTTTTTAAAACCGGCCATAATCTCGTTCTTCGGTTGGGTCGTTAGCTCAGTCGGTAGAGCACCGGACTTTTAATCCGTTGGTCGCGCGTTCGAGCCGCGCACGACCCACCAACGCCGCTTTTTTAAAAAAACCAGCCACAGGCTGGTTTTTTTATGCCTGCTGTTTATTGAACATTACTATACCGCTTTTGATGATTACGGGCCTTTTGCACATTATTTTTTGTGTATTCTATATAGCTTTAAACTATTAGAATTCGTAAATAAATCCCGTATGGTTATGTTAAATTGAGGCGCTGCCCATGAGGCCGCGCCTTGACTTCATCTTTGATTTCCTACCGTGATCCGCCTAGAGAACATCCGAAAAATCTACGCATCGCCCGGCCGCATCTCGCATGCCCTGGCCGGCGTGGATCTGCACATCCGGCAGGGGGAAGTCTTTGGCATCATCGGCCGCTCGGGGGCGGGCAAGAGCACCTTGATCCGCATGCTGAACCTCCTGGAGCGGCCGACGGAAGGCCGGGTCTGGGTGCGGGACCAGGACATCACCCAGTTTTCCGAAGCGCAATTGCGGCAGTTCCGCCAGCGTGTCGGCATGGTGTTCCAGCATTTCAATCTGCTGCGTTCGCGCACGGTGCTGGATAATGTCTGCTTTCCGCTCAAGCTGGCCGGCATGGCCCGCGCCGAACGCCTGCGGCGCGCCCACGAAGTGCTGGCCCTGGTGGGCCTGACCGAGCATGCCGCCAAATACCCCAGGCAGTTGTCCGGCGGGCAGCAGCAGCGCGTGGGCATCGCCCGGGCGCTGGCCAACCGGCCCGAAATCCTGCTGTGCGACGAGGCGACGTCCGCCCTGGACCCTGAAACCACGCAATCCATATTGCGCCTGCTCCTGGACATCAACAAGCGCCTGGGCCTGACCATCGTGCTGATCACGCACGGCATGGACGTCATCCGCACGGTATGCGACAAGGTGGCCGTCATCGATGCCGGCGCGATCGTCGAATGCGGCGAGGTCCTGGACGTTTTCCTGCATCCGCGCCATCCGGTCACGCAGTCGCTGCTGTCCGAAAGCGGCATGGACGCCGAGGGCTGGCGCGACATGGCCGCCGGCATAGGCGGCACGCTGATACGGCTCAGCTTTCGCGGCGAGGCGACGGTCCAGCCCATGCTGAGCCGGGCCAGTCGCGAACTGGGGCTGGACCTCAGCATCCTGCAGGGATCGGTCAGCCGCATCAAGGACACGCCCTACGGGCAACTGGTCATTTCGGTGCAGGGCGATCCGCAGGCGCAAGGCCGGCTCAATGGGCTGCTGGCGCAGGAAGGCGTCGAATGCGAGGTGCTGCGCTCATGATATTCGCCAATATGGACTGGGCGCTCATCGGCGAGGCCACGGTGGACACTCTGCTGATGACGGGGTTTTCGCTGATATTCACGGTGATCATCGGCCTGCCGCTGGGCATTTTGCTGTTCCTGACCAGCAAGCGGCAGATGCTCGAAAACGGCCCCATCTACCATGTGCTGTCATTTGTGGTGAATGTGCTCAGGTCGGTGCCTTTCCTGATTCTGCTGATCGTCATGATCCCGCTGACGCGCGTGCTGGCGGGCACCTCGCTGGGGGTGGAGGGCGCCGTGCCGCCGCTGGTGGCCAGCGCCGCGCCATTTTTCGCGCGGCTGGTCGAGAACGTGCTGCGCGAGCTCGATCCGGGCGTGTCCGAAGCCTGCCGCGCGATGGGCGCCAATTCGCGCCAGACCGTGCTGATGGCTTTGGTTCCCGAGGCCACCACCGGCATCGTGGCGGCCATCATCGTCACCGCCATCGCACTGGTGGGCTATTCGGCCATGTCGGGCGTGATCGGGGGCGGCGGGCTGGGCGACCTGGCCCTGCGTTTCGGATACCAGCGTTACCAGACGGACGTCATGATCGTGACGGTTGTCATTCTTGTCGTAATGGTGCAGCTTTTGCAGGTTTTCGGCGACAGGCTCGTCGCCAGGCTGAACCGGAAATAATGTTATCAAGGAGTCTATTATGTTTGTGAAGAAAATTGTGCCGGCTCTGGCCTTCAGCGTCGCCGCCTTGCTGGCCGCGACGTCCGCCCAGGCGGAAAAGCTCAGCGTGGCCGCCACCCCCGTGCCGCATGCCGAGCTGCTTGAACTGGTCAAGCCCGTGCTGGCCAAGGAAGGCGTGGAACTGGACATCAAGGTGTTCACCGACTACGTGCAGCCCAATCAGCAAGTGGCCGACGGCCAGATCGACGTCAACTTCTTCCAGCACCAGCCTTACCTGGACTCCTTCAACAAAGAGCACAAGACCAAGCTGGTCACGGTGGGCCTGGTCCATGTCGAGCCGTTCGGCGCGTACTCCAGCAAGATCAAGGACATCAAGGACTTGAAAGAGGGCGCCCTGGTCGCCTTGCCCAACGATCCTTCCAACGGCGCCCGTGCCTTGCTGCTGCTGCAAAAACAGGGCCTGATCAAGCTGAAGGATCCCAGCAATATCCTGGCCACCTCGCGCGATATCGTCGAGAACCCCAAGAAATTGAAGTTCCGCGAACTCGAAGCGGCCACTCTGCCACGCATCCTGCCCGACGTCGACCTGGCCCTGATCAACACGAACTACGCGCTGGAAGCGGGCCTGAACCCGGTCAAGGACGCCTTGTTCATCGAGGGCGCCGATTCGCCTTATACCAATATCGTGGTCACCACCGAAGCCAAAAAAGATGACCCCGCGGTCAAGAAGCTGGTGAAGGCGCTGAACAGCCCCGAAACCAAGCAATTCATCACCGACAAATACAAAGGCGCCATCGTTCCGGCGTTCTGATCGCCGCGAATGCGGCTGTCTGTACACATAAAAAGCGGCTTCTTGCCGCTTTTTTTCGGTTACCATACGTTTTCCATGGCGGCCGCCACGAGCGGCCAGCCGCAGGAACCGCCCCTATTCGAGTGCGGGTCGCCCCAAAGGTAAAACAAGGAGTCATGTATGTTCAAGAATAAATTCAAAGCTGTTCTGGCCGGATTGGCACTCGCCATGGCACTGCCCGCGGGCAACGCGGCCGCCCAGAACAAGGAATTGCTGGTTGCAACCGACACGGCCTTCGTTCCGTTCGAATTCAAGCAGGACGGAAAATACACGGGCTTCGACATCGAATTATGGGACGCCATCGCCAAGCAGGCCGGCCTGAAATACAGCCTGCGCCCCATGGACTTCAACGGCATCATCCCGGGCCTGCAGACGCGCAACATCGATGTCGCCCTGGCAGGCATCACCATCCGCGACGATCGCAAGAAGGTCATCGATTTTTCCGACCCTTACTATGAAAGCGGCCTGGCCATTCTTGTGGGCAAAGACAACAACACCATCAAGACGGCCAAGGACCTGGAAGGCAAGATGGTCGCGGTCAAGATCGGCACCGCCACGGTGGACTACCTGAAGGCCAATGTGCCCAATGCAAAGCTGAAGCTGTTCCCCAATATCGACAATGCCTTCCTGGAGCTGGCCACGGGCCGCGTCGATGCCGTCGTGCACGACACGCCCAACCTGCAGTATTTTGCCAAGACCGGCGGCCAGGGCCGCGTGAAAGTAGTGGGTTCGCTCAAGAGCGGCGATTTCTACGGCATCGCCTTCCCCAAGGGCAGCGACCTGGTGCCCACCGTCAACAAGGCCCTGAAAGCCTTGCAGGACAATGGCCAGTACGATGCCCTGTACACCAAGTGGTTCGGTCAAAAGGTTCAGTAAGCCCGACTCCGTCCACGACGGCGATCCTGCGGCCGGCGCTCCGGTGAGCGCTCACTGCTGGGTCGCCGTTTTTCATTGCAACGGCGCAAGCCCCGGTACGGGCTGCGCCCATTTTCCTTAAGGCAATCAACGTGACTTTTGAATGGTCTGTCATTTGGGACGCCATGCCCAGCCTGCTTGAAGGCACGCAAATGACGATACAAATCACTTTGCTTGGTTTGATCGGCGGAACGCTCATCGGCTTTCTGACCGGCGTCGTCACGACCTACGTCAAAGTGCTGGTCACCTGGAGAAGCACGGCCATCGCGATCGCGACCGTCGCCGCGCTGTATCTGCTGTTGCGCCTGGCGTCCTGGTTCGGCACCCAGTTCCTGTCCGGCGTGCCGGACTGGGCCTGGCTGGCGCTGAAAATCGCCATCGTGGCCGGCTTGCTGCTGCGCTTCGCCGCCTACATTCCCATTGCGCTTTCCTTCCTGGCCCAGCTGTACATCCTTCTTATACGGGGCACCCCCATCGTCGTGCAGGTGATGTTCATCTACTTTGCGCTGCCATTGATCTTCGGCTGGCGCATCGACGCGGTGTGGGCGGCCATCTTCACGCTGGTCATCAATTCGGGCGCCTACATCGCCGAAATCGTGCGCGGCGCCCTGCTGTCTGTGCCCAAGGGCCTGAAAGAGGCCGGCGAAGCCATGGGGCTGCCTTTCTACAAGATACTGGCCTTCATCATCGGCCCGGTCGCCTTGCGCCGCATGATCCCGGCGATGGGCAACCAGTGCATCATCAGCCTGAAGGATTCGTCGCTGTTCATCGTGATCGGCGTGGCCGAACTGACCCGCCAGGGCCAGGAGATCATCGCCAGCAACTTCCGCTCGGTCGAGATATGGGGCGCCGTGGCCGTCATCTATCTGATCCTGACCGGATTCATCGCGCTGGTGCTGAAGTTTGTCGAACACAGGACGCAGATCGTATGAGCATTGTTGAATTCAAGAACGTCGTCAAGCGCTTCGGCTCCAGCGTTGTGCTCAACGGCATCGACCTCACGATAGAAAAGGGCGAGGTCGTCGTGGTGGTCGGGCCGTCCGGGTCGGGCAAGTCCACCTTCCTGCGCTGCATCAATGTGCTGGAGACCATCGAGGGCGGCGACATCGTCGTCAATGGCCTGAGCGTGCTGGGCAGCGGTCCCCAGGTGCGCGAACTGCGCCGCGAAGCGGGCATGGTGTTCCAGCAGTTCAATCTGTTCCCGCAACTGACGGCGCTGGAAAACGTGATGTTCGGGCCCATACATACGCGCGGCACGCCGCGCGGCCAGGCCCGCGACGAAGCCCAGGCTTTGCTCCGCAAAGTGGGGCTGGGCGAGAAAATGGGCAACTATCCGGGCCAGCTATCGGGCGGGCAGCAGCAGCGCGTGGCGATTGCCCGCGCCCTGGCCATACGCCCGCAACTGATGCTGTTCGACGAACCCACGTCGGCGCTCGATCCCGAGCTGCGCCACGAAGTGCTGAAGGTCATGCAGGATGTGGCCGAAGAAGGCATGACCATGGTGGTGGTCACGCACGAAATGGAATTCGCGCGCAAGGTGGGAACGCGGCTGATCTTCATCGATCAGGGCAAGATCTCGGAAGACGGCCCGCCCAGCGAGTTGCTGAGCAATCCGCCCAGCCAGCGCCTGAAGGATTTCCTGCAGCACGTGTCCTAGCGGGACACCCTTATCGTACGGGTCGCCACCGTCTTCTCGGATCCTTCCCGCGTGATCTTTATGCTGACCTGCCGGGGGGTGAAGCCCTCGGGCAGGGGCAGGGTGCCGTCCAGATGGGTATAGCGCTGCAACTCTACCTTGAAGGCGGGCAGGTCGACGTGGCCGGACCTGCCGTTTGCGTACCGCCCGGCCACATTCAGCTCGGCCTGGCCGGTGAAGGTATCCGTCTTGCCTTCGTCCTGCATGACCAATATCAGATAATGCAGATAGCCGTCTTTGGCCTCGAAAGTGGCCGCGCGTATGCCCGGCGACGTGCCGCGCGGGTCGGCCGGCATGGCATCGACGAACAGCTGCAGGTCGGAGGTCAGCTTGGCGGCCTCTTCCTTGGCCTTCTTCAGCTCGTCGGCCTGGGCCTGCAGGTTGGCGCGCGTCTCGGTCAGATCGCGCGTCTGCTGGTTGAGCTGGGATTGCAGGCGCTGCTTGTCCATATTGACGCTGTTCAGGTCATAGTGCAACTGCTCCGATTGCTCGACGGTAAGGCGGACGGGGCCATAGCTTTTTTGCAGAAACAGCAGGCCTCCCGCACCCAGCACCACGCCCGTTAGCATCAGCACAAGCCACCGCGGTATGCGGCGCCGGCTGCGGGTCGAACCGTATGCCGTGGGCTTGAAGACGTGACGTTTGGATGAACCGAGCATGTGTAGATGATTCCTGTATGGCAAGGGCGGCCGGGCCCGCACGGGCCGCGCCGCCACCGAAAAGCCTTAAAGCATAGACCCTATTCCGCAACGGAAACAGGTATTGCAGGCCTTGGTTTCGCCTTGCCAGTTTTTGATACATTGTTGAATGTGCGCCCATAAATTGTAACGCGCACATGGGCGGGCCGCTACCCGGCCAGGCGTCGATCCAGGGCGGCCAGGCGTTCCGGGGTTCCCACATCGACCCAATCGCCGTCATGGCGTCCGCCGACGATGAGCCGCTGGTGCATGGCCTGGCGCAACAGGGGCGCCAGCGGGGCGGGCCGGCCGCGCTCCAGTTCCTCGAACAGGGCGGGACGATAGACGCCAATGCCCGAGAACGTCAGGGCGGCGACAGAGGGCATGTCCTGGGCTGTGCCAAGGAGGCCTGTCTCGTCGAGGCGGAAGTCGCCGTCGGGGTGCTGAACGGGATTGTCCACCATGAGCAGCCAGGCCAGCTTGCCCCGCGATTCGATATCGGCGGCCATGGCGGGCGCAAGGGCCGGATCCCAATCGCACCAGACATCGCCGTTGATGACCAGAAAAGGCTGGCCCTGGAAGAAATCCAGGGCCTGGACGATGCCGCCGGCGGTTTCCAGGGCCTGGGTTTCGGCTGAATAGGAAATGCGGACGCCATGGCGCCGGCCATCTCCCAGCGCCTCTTCGATCTTGCCGCCCAGCCAGGCGTGATTGACGATCAGTTCCGTAATGCCGGCCCGGGCCAGGCGCATCAGGTGCCACGCGATAAGCGGCCGCCCGCCCGCCTGCAGCAGCGGCTTGGGCGTGGTGTCGGTCAGGGGGCGCATGCGTTCGCCGCGGCCTGCTGCCAGTATCATGGCGCGCATCAGAATGTGTATCCCGTGGTCACCTGGCGGTTGTCGAGCTTGTCGAGCAGGCGCAGCAGCGGACGGAAGACGCCGTAGCGCTGGGCGACCTGGCGTGCATACGCGTTCACGCGGGGCATGTGATCCAGATAATGATGCTTGCCGTCGCGATGGGACAGACGCGCGAAGACGCCCAGTATGCGCAGGTTGCGCTGCAGGCTGATCCATTCGTAGGCGCGGTGGAAGTCGGCGAAGTCGGCGGGCACCGGCAGGCCGGCCGCTCTTGCGGCTTCCCAGTAGCGTATGGCCCAATCCAGCTGCTGCGGCTCTTCCCAGGTGGTGCGCGCATCCATGACCAGCGAAGCGATGTCGTAGCCGATGGGGCCCGCCAGGGCATCCTGGTAGTCGATGATGCCCGGGTCGCCGCCTTCGGGGGCCAGCATGAGGTTGGGCGAGTGGAAGTCCCGGTGAACCAACACACGGGCCTGCTTCACGTTGTCGGCGACCAGAGTGTCGAAGGTCTGGCGCAGCACGGCTTGCTCGGACTCATCCAGCCGAGCCTGGCAGTGCGTGTGCGCATACCATTCCGGGAATACGCTCAGTTCCTGGACCAGGCGCTGCGCGTCGTAGGCGGGCAGGCCGGTAACGGAGGCGCCTTGCAGTCGCACCAGCGCGGACAGGGCCGCGCGGTAGATTTCTTGCAGCCGTGCATCGTCCAGGCCCGACTGGATGGCCTGGTAATAGGTCTGTTCGCCCAGGTCGGAAAGCAGCAGGAATCCTTGCTGTACATCTTGCGCAAATATGGCCGGCACATTCAGGCCGGCCTGCCGGAGCAGGCCCGTGACATGTAAAAAAGGCCCGCAATCTTCGTGTTCGGGCGGTGCGTCCATGACAATGGCCGTGCCGCTGGACGATTGAAGGCGATAATAGCGGCGGAAGCTGGCATCGCTGGATGCGGGCCGCAAGGTGTCCAGGTCCAGCCCATGCGCCGCGGCAATGCTTTGCAGCCAGTTTTTCAGTGTGGCCAGGCGGATATCGGGGGAAGAATTCAAATCAGGTTCCATTGAAGAAAAATCGATAAATGCCGCAATCGGCGGTCATGCCTGTACCCGGCATGCGCCAGCTTCTCTATAATACCGGGTCGCCAATCCTTACGGTTCGGCTGCTGTGCCAAAATATAGTCTGTTTTCAGGAGACGAAATCCTCGTGCGTTTGGTTTGGTGGGCAATTCTATTCGCCATCGGTGGCGTATCGGCGGCGCAGGCGCAGCAGTCCGCCGCGGATACGGCCACGCGGCCGGATCTGCCGGCGCTTCGGGTGGCGCCCAACCTGCAATTGCACAAGAACGTGGACGACAACGAGATGTCCGCCTTCATGGTGGGCGACAAGATGGAAAGCGATCCCGACGGAAGGGTGATCCTGACGGGATCGGCCGAAGTGCGGCGCATCGACTCCATCGTCAAGGGCGATTACATCGATTACCAGCGCTCCACGGGCCAGGTCCGGGTGCGCGGCAATGGCCTGATCATACGAGACGCCAGCGTGATCACAGGCCCCACGCTGGATTACAACATCAATAGCGAAACGGGCGAGATCGACGAGCCGGATTTCTGGCTGGGCGCCACCGGCGGTTCCGGCACGGCCAGCCGGGCCGACATCTTCAGCCGCAGCCATATGCGGCTGTCCGACGTGAACTACACCGGCTGCCCCTGCCCGGATCCCGCCTGGTACATAAAGTCGCCCAAGGTGGACCTGCATTTCGACGAAAACGAAGGCATCGCGCGCCATGGGGTGCTGTACTTCAAGGATGTGCCCATCCTGTATTCGCCCTACCTCAGCTTTCCCATCAAGAAAGAGCGCAAATCGGGTTTCCTGATACCCACCTACGGCACGTCGAGCTCGGGCGGCTTCGAGCTTACCCTGCCGTACTATTTCAATCTGGCGCCCAATTACGATCTGACCGTGACGCCGCGCTACATGGCCAAGCGCGGCCTGCAGCTGGGCAGCGAGTTCCGCTACCTGGGCGAGCGCTATAGCGGCCAGCTCTATGGCACCTACCTGGCCGACGACAGGGTCGCCGACCGCAAGCGCTGGTACTATGCCGCGCAGCATACCCATAGCCTGGGCGGCGGCGTCAACGCTTCCTTCGACATACGGCGCGTGTCGGACGATGATTATTTCCGTGATTTTTCCTCTTTCGGGCTGAACGAGGCCAGCTACACCTACCTGCCCAGCAGCGCGGGCCTGAACTGGAGCGGCTACCGGTATTTCAACGCATCGCTGTATGCCTACAAGTACCAGACGCTGCAGGACGTCACCTCGGGCAGCTACCTGGTGCCCCAATACGACCGCCTGCCCGAACTGTACGTACGCGGCGCGCGCTACAACTGGGCGGGTTTCGACGTCCAGTCCGACAACTACGCCACGCGCTTCGTCCGTCCGGTTTATTCGGGGTCGTCCTTCCCCGCCGTGTGGGACAAGCACTATGGCCCGGACGGCACACGCTATTCGTCCTACACCACGGTGTCCTATCCCATCGTACGGGCCGGCTGGTACGTGACGCCCAAGGTCGGCCTGCACCTGAGCCAATACAACACCCAATGGCACGCCCAGGATAATCCCGGCTATCTGAGCTATCCCGCGGGCTACCTGACCTACCCCAAGTCCCAGTCGCGCGTGCTGCCCATCATGTCCATCGATTCAGGCATGGTGTTCGAGCGCGATACGACCCTGTTCGGCAATGACTCCATCCAGACGCTGGAACCGCGCGTCTATTACCTGCGCGTGCCTTACCGGGACCAGTCGCAGATACCGGTGTTCGACACCTATTACGCCGACTTCAACTTCGCCCAGGCCTTTGACGAAAACGTATTCAGCGGCGGCTGGGACCGCATCGCCGATGCCGACCAACTGACGGTGGGGCTGACCACCCGGTGGCTGGATGCGGAATCGGGCTTCGAGCGGCTGTCGCTGTCGGCGGCGCAGCGCATCTACTTCCGCGACCAGCTCGTTACCCTGTATCCCACCGACAAGCGCCGCACCAATACCAAGTCGGACTATCTGTTCGGCGCCGCCGCCGCGCTGACCGACAAGCTCTCGGTGCGTTTCGACGCGCAGTACAACCCCGAGTCCAAGGACCGCAACCGAATGACGGCGGGCTTCCGCTGGGAGCCCAAGCGCCTGGCGACGCTGTCGGTCGCCTACCGTTATCAGCGCGACCCCCGGCTGGTGGCCGATCCCTTCGCGGGCGAGCAGCCGGGCTATATCGACAACAGCAAGGAACAGGTTTCCCTGACCGGGCAGTGGCCGCTGACCAATAAGTGGTATGCGCTGGGCCGCTATGATTATTCCTTGCAGGAAAAACGCTCCACCCAGTCCATTCTGGGCGTGGAATACAAAGGCGATTGCTGCTGGACCGCCCGCGTCGTAATGCAGCGCTACGCCGTATCGCGCGAGAAGGCCAATACCGCCATGTTCTTCCAGCTTGAGCTCTCGGGCCTGGGCTCGCTGGGCACCGATCCCATGAAATTGCTGGGTGAACGGATCTCGGGCTACCAGTCCATCACTCCACCTATACCGGAAAAAACCACCTTCGAGAGGTATGAATAATGCGTAGTCTGCATGCTAAGCGCTGGCTTGCGCCCGTTCTGATTTCCTTGGCGGGCGTCCTGCTCTCGGGCGCCGCGTGGGCGGCCAAACCTGCTGCCAAGCCCGCGCAGCCCGCGGCGGCGCAACCCTCCGAGCAGTTCGTCGACGGCATTGCGGCCATCGTCAACAAGCACGTCATTACCTTGCAGCAGGTCAATACGCAGGCGCTATCGGCGCAAGAGCAATTGAAGCGCCAGAACATCCCGGTTCCGGAACTCACGGTGCTGCGCAAGCAGGTGCTGCAACGCATGATCACCGAAGAGCTGGAGCGCCAGGAGGCCGAGCGCCTGGGCATACGCGTGTCGGACGCGCAGGTCGACCATGCGGTCCAGACCATCGCGCAGCGCAATCGCATCAGCACGGCCACGCTGCGGCAGGAGATCGAGAAATCGGGCGTGCCCTGGGCGACCTATCTGGACAATCTGCGCCAGGAAGTGCGCCTGGACATGTTGCGTCAGCGCACCGTCGACAGCACGATCACCATTTCCGATGCCGAGATCGACGCCTTCCTGAAGAGCCAGGGCAATGCAATCAGTCCGCCGCAGCAGGCGGCTCAGCAGCCGGCTCCCGCCCCGCAGCAGCAAGGCCCGCAGGTGCTCGGCCTGGCCCAGATCCTGGTGGCCGTGCCTGAAGGCGCGCCGGCCGCGAAAGTGCAGGAATTGCGCCAGAAGGCCGAGGGCTTGCTGGCGCGCGTGCGCGGCGGCGCCGACTTTGCCGGCGTGGCGGCGGCTTCTTCCGACGGCCCGCAGGCCCTCAACGGCGGCGAGCTGGGTGTGCGTCCCGTCAATGGCTGGCCCGACCTGTTCGTCAGCGCCACCCAGAACCTGAACGCCGGCGAAATCAGCGGCATCGTGCAAAGCGGCAATGGCTTCCACATCCTCAAGGTGCTGACGCGCGGCCAGCCGGGCCAGCGTCCCGCCGAACCGCAGCTGCAATCGATGGCGCCGCAGGCGGCTCCCGCACAGCAGGGGCCGATGATGGTTACCCAGACCCACGCGCGCCACATCCTGATCAAGACGACCAAGGTCATGTCCGATGCGAAGGCCGAGACGCGGCTCAAGCAGCTGCGCCAGCGCCTGGCCAATGGCGAGGGTTTCGAGGATCTGGCCAAGCGCTATTCCGAAGACGCCACGGCGCCGCAGGGCGGCGACCTGGGTTGGCTGACACCGGGCGAAACGGTGCCGGCGTTCGAGCAGGCCATGAATGCGCTGGAACCGGGCCAAATCAGCGAGCCGGTCAAGTCGCAGTTCGGCTGGCACCTCATCCAGGTGCTGGAGCGCCGGACCAAGAACATGGAAAAGGAATTCAAGCGCATGCAGGCGCGGCAGATACTGTTCGAGCGACGCGTCGAGCCGGCCTTCGAGGATTGGCTCAGCCAGCTGCGCGGCCAGGCCTACATCGACAACCGCCTGGATCCGCAGTCGAACCGCAACCGCCGCTGATTCCATGGTTCATCAGGCTCGCAAGCGCTTCGGACAGCATTTCCTGGTCGATGAGAGCGTCATCGACGCCATCGTGCGGGGGATCGCGCCCAATCAGGGCGACAGGATCGTCGAGATCGGTCCCGGCCTGTCCGCCCTGACCGGACCGCTGATGCGCCGGCTGGACCGCCTGACGGTGGTGGAGATCGACCGCGACCTTGCGGCCCGGCTGCGGCACCAATACCCCGCCGATCGCCTGGAGGTCATCGAAGGCGATGCGCTGGACGTGGATTTTTCCGCCCTGGGCGGGGGGCTGCGCATCGTCGGCAATCTGCCCTACAACATTTCCAGCCCCTTGCTGTTCCACTTGATGGGCTGCGCCGGGCAGGTGGTGGATCAGCATTTCATGCTCCAGCGCGAAGTCATCGACCGCATGGTGGCCCAGCCTTCCACGGGCGACTACGGCCGCCTGTCGGTCATGCTGCAGTCGCGCTATCGCATGCAGAAGCTCTTCGATGTGGCCCCCGAGGCCTTCGACCCGCCTCCGCGCGTGGTGTCGGCCGTGGTGCGCATGGTGCCTTTGCCCGAGACCCGGCTGAAGCCGAAAAGCGGAAAGGCATTCGAACAACTGGTGGCCCGGGCGTTCGCGCAGCGGCGCAAGATGCTGCGGCGCGGCCTGGCGGATTGGGCGGGGCTGATCGATTGGGACGGTCTGGGGATTCCGGCCACTGCTCGCGCCGAAGAGCTCGCCGTTCCGCAGTTCATCGCGCTGTCCGACTGCCTGCTGGATGCTGGTGTCTTGAAGGCCTGATTGCATTTCCAGTGTGTTTTCGGTTCTCTTGGTTGTACGCTCTTTATGGCCTGTGAGTGTGTGGCCATGGTGTGAGTTCGTGGCCATGCCTGTGAGTGTGTGGTGTCAGCTTGTTGAACCGGCGCAGCCGGTGGGCAGGGGACGGGCTCCTATCGCTGCGCCCCTTCGGGGTTCCCTTGCAGCCGCTTTGCGCCGGGGTCGGGCGCGAACTCGCAAAAATCGGTCCCCCGGACCGATTTTGTGCTCAGACATGCGCGCCCTCTTACGCCCCCGCCGCAAAGCAGCTGCGGCGGCTTGCTCAGACGTCGCCCATCCCCTGCCCACCGGCTGCGCCTTGGCAGCGTGGCTGGCGACGGACATCGTTGAACGACAGACTTTGGTGGGGTGGTGATACCGTTGGGGTGATGACGCCGCTGGGGTGATGATACCGTTGGAGCGATGACACTGTTGGAGCGATGACACTGTTTGGGCAATGACCCTGTTAGGGCAATGACACCGTCAAGGCGATGACACCGTCAAGACGATGGGCACATTGACGATGGCTCATCCGTCAAGTCCGAATGTCCCGGCCCGCGCGGCGGGCGCGCGAGGCCGGGACGGCGCAAGACCTATTCCAGCTGCATGGAGCGCCGCATAAAAAGGCCAAGCACAAAAAACGCCCCAGCGGCGCCTCTAATGTAAAACACCGCAGTGGGACGGGTGGCGGGGGCCGGACGCGGCGACTTTCGGGGCCGAGCGAGCCGTCGGCGAACGCAGCCCGAAGGGGCGGAGGAGCCAGGCCCAGCGGTGTTCGGCGCGCAGGGCGCCGAACCGGCCACGAGGAGCAAGGCCGGCTCCCGCCACCCGACCCGCGTCAGAATATACCTTGCACGAGCCCCGCACCGGCACCGGCACCGCAACAAGCAAGCCCGCCTCAGCGAACACCCTGCACGGCTCCGGCCCCCGCACCGCTGTTTGCGGGCACGGTACCGTTGCGGCATCAACCGAAGAACCAGTAGCACACCCCTATGGATGCCAGCACGCCCGCCAGATCGGCGATCAGCGCGCAGCCCACGGCATGGCGGGCGCGCTGGATGCCCACCGCGCCGAAATACACCGCCAGCACATAGAAGGTGGTCTCGGTGCTGCCTTGCACGGTGGCGGCCAACAGGGCGGGGAAGCTGTCCACGCCGAAATGCTGCATGGTTTCGATGAGCATGGCGCGCGCCGCGCTGCCCGAGAAGGGCTTGACCAGGGCCGTGGGCAGTGCGTCGACGAATCGCGCGTCCAGGCCGGCGGCATGCACCAGCCATCGCACGCCGTCCAGCGCGACATCCAGCGCGCCGGAGGCGCGCAATACCCCGATGGCGCACAGCATGGCGACCAGGTAGGGCAGCAGGTTGCGCGAGATGTCGAAGCCTTCCTTGGCGCCTTCGACAAAGCACTCATAGACCGGAACCTTTTTTCGCGCACCCGCCAGCAGGAACGCCATGATGATGCTGAACAGCGTCAGGTTGCCCATCAGGGAGGACATGGCGCCGATGGCCGCGCCGCTGAGGGTGGCCAGCAAGGCCATGAAGCCGCCCAGGACCACGACCAGGGCGCCCAGCCAGGCCAGTACGACCGGATCGTGCAGCCTGAGCCTTTGCATGAACGCCACGGCCAGCAGGCCGGCCAGGGACGAGGCCGAGGTGGCCAGCAGGATGGGCAGGAAAACCAGCGTGGGGTCGGGGGCGCCCTGCTGGATCCGGTACATGAAGATGCTGACCGGCAGGAGCGTCAGCGATGAAGCGTTCATCACCAGGAACAGGATTTGCGCATTGGTGGCCGATTTGGGGTCCGGATTGAGCGATTGCAGTTCGCGCATCGCGCGCAGGCCGATGGGCGTGGCGGCGTTGTCCAGTCCCAATCCGTTGGCGGCGAAATTCAGGGTGATCAGGCCCAGCGCCGGATGGCCGGGAGGCACTTCCGGCATGAGCCTGCGAAACAGCGGCGCCAGCAGGCGGCCCAGCGCTTCGATGAGTCCCGCCGCTTCGGCGATGCGCAGAAAGCCCAGCCACAAGGTCAGGGTTCCGAAGAGCAGGATCATGATCTGGACGGAAAGCTCGGCCATGTCGAACAGGCCGAGCACGATGCGCGAGAAGACCTCGGGGTCGTCCAGCGCGATCCATTGATACAGGCCGGATACCGAAGCCACGATGAAGAAGGCAAGCCAGAGCGTATTGAGCATGGAGCGTTGCGCAAGGACAGTGATGGGCAGAGCCAGATTGTCGCAGACTCTGTGCGGACAGGGATAGTCCGCAGGGGAGATACTGTTCAGCCATCGTTCTTTCGGGGGATAATGGCTGCTACCGAGACACCGATAAAGGGAGCAACATGAACTGGAGAGCCTGGCGCCGCCAGTGGCTGACCGAGCCTTTGTACCGCATGGCGCGCGAAGCCATGCCGCGGCTATCGTCCACCGAGCAGGAAGCCATCGAGGCGGGCGATGTGTGGTGGGACGCCCAACTGTTTTCGGGCAAGCCCGATTGGCGGCAGTTGCTCGACGCGCCGCGGGTCTCGCTGACGCCGCAGGAACAGGCTTTCATGGACGGCCCGGTGGCGCAGGTCTGCCGCATGCTGAACGATTGGCAGATCACCTGGCGGGACGCGGACCTTCCCGCCGATGTCTGGGCCTTCTTCAAGGAACATGGCTTCTTCGGGATGATCATTCCACAGGAGTACGGCGGGCTGGGCTTCTCGCCCTATGCCCATTCCGAAGTCGTGCGTCGGATCTCCGTGCGCTCGGTGACCGCGGCCGTGACCGTCATGGTGCCCAATTCCCTGGGTCCCGGCGAACTGCTGATGCAGTTCGGCACTCAGGACCAGCGCGACTACTGGCTGCCCAGGCTGGCCCGGGGCCAGGAAATTCCATGCTTCGGCCTGACCAGCCCCGAAGCGGGCTCCGATGCCGCCTCCATGACCGATACCGGCGTGGTGTGCCGGCGTCAGGTCGACGGCGTCGACACCCTGGGCATACTGCTCAATTGGCGCAAGCGCTACATTACCTTGAGCCCGGTCGCCACCGTGCTGGGCCTGGCCTTCAAGTTGTCCGATCCCGACGGGTTGATCGGGGACGATCCCGGGCCTGGCATTTCCGTGGCTCTGGTGCCCACGCACCTGCCGGGCGTTCAGACGGGCCGCCGGCATCTGCCCGCCCTGCAGGCTTTCCAGAACGGGCCCACGGAAGGCCATGATGTTTTCGTCCCGCTGGACGCCCTGATAGGCGGGGTGGAGCAGGCCGGAAAGGGCTGGCAGATGCTGATGAGCGCGCTGGCGGCGGGCCGGGGCATTTCCCTGCCGTCCCTGTCGGCGGCCGCCTGCGCCTTTACCGCTCATACGTCCGGGGCCTATGCCCGCGTGCGCACCCAGTTCGGCATACCCATAGGCAAGTTCGAAGGCGTGCAGGAAAAACTGGGGCGCCTGGCGGGCAATGCCTATCTGGTCGAAGCCGCGCGGCGCTATACCTGCGCGGGGCTCGAGATGGGCTACAAGCCGGCGGTCGTTTCGGCCATCATGAAGCTTCATGCCACCGAGCGCATGCGGCAATCGGTGAACGACGCCATGGACATTCATGCGGGCAAGGCCGTCATCGACGGCCCCGGCAATTATCTTGGCAATCTGTATCGGGCGCTGCCTGTGGCCATTACCGTGGAAGGCGCCAACATCCTGACCCGCAACCTTATCGTATTCGGGCAGGGGGCGATCCGGGCGCATCCCTACTTGATGAAAGAAGTCGTGGCGCTGGCCGACAGCGACGAGCAGGCCGGCCAGGATGCCTTCGATGCGGTCATCTGGACCCACCTGGCGCACAGCGCCAGGAATGCGCTGCGCGCGACGGGCATGGCGTGGACGGCCGGACGGCTGGCCGCCGCGCCGCGCGAGGCCGGGGCGGCGGCCGCCTATTATCGCGGCCTGTCGCGCTACTCAGCCGCTTTTGCCCTGGTGTCTGAAATGACCTTGCTGACGCTGGGCGGAAGCCTGAAGCGCAAGGAAATGCTGTCGGCGCGGCTGGGCGACATCCTGGCCGAGCTCTTCCTGGTATCGGCGGTGCTCAAGCGCTGGCACGACGACGGCCGGCACGAATCCGACCTGCCCCTGTTGCGCTTTTGCGCCTTGCAGGGCTTTGCCATGATCGAGAAGCGCCTGAACGAAGTGTTGCTCAATTTTCCGTCGCGCGGGCTTGCCTGGTTGCTGCGCGGCCTGCTTCTGCCGCCGGGCCTGGGGGCGTCGCCGCCCTCGGATGCGCTCACCGCCGCCTGCGCGAATCTGCTGATGGAACCCTCCGATACGCGCGACCGCCTGGTGGGCGCCGTTTGGGAAGGGCATGACAGCCCCAGCGTGGAGTTGCTGGAGCGTGCCTACGAACTCGTCATCGAAGCGCAGCCTCTGCTGGACCGCGTCAAGCACGCGGGCCTGAAGGATTGGCGGCTGGCCCATGCCAAAGGGGCGATCACCGACGAGCAGGCCGCTTTGCTCACGGCGGTCGAAAGCGCGGTGGCGCAGGTGATCGAGGTGGACGACTTCGGACCGGGCGAATTCGCCCGGCCCGCGGCCTAGAGTGCCGTCCGGCCAAGGGTCGCCGGGGGGCTTTAGTCCGCCCGGTCCTTGCGCTGGATCAGTTCGATCTTGTAGCCGTCGGGGTCTTCCACGAAGGCGATGACGGTCTGGCCGTGCTTCATGGGACCCGCCTCGCGGGTCACGCGGCCACCCTTTTCCTTGATGCGCGCACAGGCGTCGTAGGCGTTCTCGACCTCGAGCGCAATGTGCCCGTAGCCGTTGCCCAGGTCGTAAGAGGGCGTGTCCCAGTTGTGCGTCAGCTCGATGACGGCGCCCTGGTCCTCGTCCTGATAGCCCACGAAGGCCAGGGTGAACTTGCCGTCGGGATAGTCTTTGCGGCGCAGCAGCCTCATTCCCAATACGTTGGTGTAGAACTGCAGTGAGCGTTCCAGATCGCCTACGCGCAGCATGGTGTGTAGTAAACGCAAGGAAATCTCCTTGAAGGTGATGGGTTGAACGAGCGGGGGCGCTTCAGATCAATGGAAGCGAGCCCGGGTTGTGTTGCCGAAGCGCATCGCGCGAACGCTCGAAGCCCGGAAGTATGCGGCCGACTTCGCGCCAGAAGTCCTTGCTGTGGTTCATTTCGCGCAGATGCGCCAGTTCGTGCGCAATGACGTAATCGATGACGTCATGGTCGAAGTGTATCAGGCGCCAATTGAGCATGATGTTGCCATCGCTGCTGCATGAGCCCCAGCGGGTCGCCGCCGACGATAGCCGCCAGCGCCGGATGGCCAGCCCATTGGCGTCCAGGAAATGCCGCAGGCGTTGCTCGAACCACTCGGCCGCCTGCTGCTGCAGCCAGGCATGGACGCTGTCCCGTATGCGGTGCCGGTCGGCGCCGGGGGGCAGCGCCAGGCTCAGCGTGTCGCCGTCGCGGGGCTTGAATGGGCTGCCGCTGAATGCAGTCGTCTTTCCGGCGCCGTTCAGCTCGAGCACGATGCGCCGGCCCAGATAAGGAATGCTGCCGCCTTGCTGCCATAGCGTGTCCGCCGTGGCCAGATGCCGCTGCCTGGCCCTCAGAGCGCGCAGCTTGGTCAGGATCCAATTGGCTTTTTCCACCACCGCGGCGTCGATCTGTCCCAATGTCACCCAATTTGGAGCCGTCACCTGCAAGCCGTCGTCGTTGACGGTCAGGCCTATGCTTTTGCGGCGCGAGCGCTGCAGCACGAAGCCGATGGTCTGCCCAGGGGTGGCGACCTCGCGCCATCGCGCGTTGCGTGGCAGCGATGGCGGTGGCAGGGTGGCGACAACGGCCGGTTCGATCGCCGGCGGCGGGGCGGGGGCGGGCACGGCCGGCGGGAGCGCCGCCGGGGCATCTGAAAAAAGCTCCAGTTGCCTATTCGGATCCATATCGTTCGGGATTGAGCACGCGCATTTCGGATTCGATCCAGTCGCGTACTTTCTCGTTCACAAGATCCGGCGTCAGGCCGGCGGGATCGATCAGGGGGCCTATCGATACGGTGACCAGTCCGGGCTTCTTGATGAAGGCATTGCGTCGCCAGCATTCGCCGGCATTGTGCGCCACCGGAATGATGGGAGTATTGGTGCGCGTGGCAAGCAGCGCGCCGCCCATTTTGTATCGGCCCGCCTTGCCCGGTGCGATGCGCGTCCCCTCGGGGAACAGGATGGGCCAGCGGCCGGCGTCGATGCGCTCCTGGCCTATGCGCACCACCTGCTCGAAGGCATCGCGTCCTTTTGAGCGGTCTATGGGTATCATGCGCAACAGCGCCAGGCCCCAGCCGAAGAAAGGCACCCAGTGCAGTTCTTTCTTGTAGACGAAACAAAGTTCGCGGGGCATGTAGGCGGGAAAGAACAAGGTTTCCCAGGCCGACTGGTGTTTGGACAGCAGGATGGCGCCGCCCTCGGGAAGGTTCTCGGCGCCTTTCAACTGCCAGCGTATGCCCAGGATGGCCTTGGCGCCCCAGACCGCCAGGCGCGGCCAGCCCACCGTGAGCTTGTAGCGCCAGCGCAGCGGCAAGGGCGACCACAGGATGCAGGCCAGGGCGTAGGGGATGACGGTGACGATAAGGAAGAGCTGATACAGGCTTGCGCGCAATACGGCCATGGTCATTCCCCGGTCAGCCAGGCGTCCACGACCGAAGCCAGGTCCGCGCGGATTTCGGTGCCCGCGGGCAGAGGCCCCTGTCCGCGGGTTTTTTCCCCATTGCCCGTCAGGACCAGCCAGGGAACGCAGCCTGCCTGGCTGGCGGCCTGCAGGTCGCGCAGCGAGTCGCCGACGGCCGGCACGTTCTTCAAGTCGATGTCGTAGCGGCGGCCGATGTCCACGAACAGGCCGGTCCGGGGCTTGCGGCAGCCGCAGTCGTCGTCCGGCCCGTGCGGGCACACGAAAATGGCATCGATGGCGCCGCCGGCCTGGGCGGCTTCGCGCCGCATCTTGGCATGGATGGCATTGAGCGTGTCCATGCTGAACAGGCCCCGCGCGAGGCCGGACTGGTTGCTTGCGATGACGACGCGCCAATTGGCGCGCGACAGGCGCGCAATGGCCTCCAGGCTGCCCGGCAGGGGTATCCATTCGTCCGGATGCTTGATGAAGGCGGCACTGTCCTGGTTGATGACGCCGTCGCGGTCGAGTATGGCGAGTTTCACTGGGCCAACCTGGAAATGTCGGCGACCTGGTTCATGACCTGGTGCAGGTCGTGAAGCAGGGCCAGGCGATTGGCCCGCAGGGCCGGATCCTCGGCCATGACCATGACGTCGTTGAAGAACGCATCGACCGCGTCCCTGGCCTGGGCCATGGTGGCCAGGCTGCCGGTGAAATCGCCCTGATCCAGCTGCGTCCGGGCTTGCGGCTTGAGCCTGGCGATGACGTCGGCCAGCGCCTGCTCGGCGGGCTCGGCAAGCTTGCCGTGATCGACGGCGCCCAGCGCGCTGTCGGCTTTCTTGAGCAGATTGGCAATGCGCTTGTTGGCGGCGGCCAGGCTTTCCGCCTCGGGTCGCCGGGCAAAATCGGCGCAGGCGTGTATGCGCGCCTGAACCTGGTGCAGGGCCGGCTCCAGCGCCAGTACCGCGTCGACCACATTGCGGTCGAAATCGCCCGCCAGCTGGTTGCGATAGCGTTCGTAGATGAAGGCCTGGACCTCGGCGGCGGTCGGCTCGGCCAGGGCGCCGGGCTTGAAGGCGCCGGCCGCCGACGCCAGCAGCTCGGGCAGGCGCAGGGTGGCGCTGTCGTTGACCTTCAGGTAGCCGCCCGCGCCCAGTTGCTCGAATGCGCTGATCAGGCCCAGGGCGGCGCGCCGCAACCCATAGGGGTCGCGTTCGCCGGTGGGCACCAGGCCTATGCCCCAGATTCCCATCAGCGTTTCGGCGCGCTCGGCGATGAACAGGATGGCGGAGGTGAGCGTAGCGCCGTCGACCGGAGCGTCCAGGCGTATGTGGTACTGATTCTTCAAGGCCAGGACGACATCGTCGGCTTCGCCGTCGGCGGCCGCGTAATAGGCGCCCATGATGCCTTGCAGCTCGGGGAACTCGGCCACCATGTTGGAGCCCAGGTCCGCTTTGGCCAGCAGTGCGGCGCGATCCGCATGCCGGGCGTCGGCGCCCAATTGCCCCGCGATGTATCCGGCTATCTTGCGCACGCGCTCGACGCGCTCGAGCTGGGAGCCCAGCTTGTTGTGATAGACGCTGGCCGCCAGCCCCGCCACCCGGTCGGCCAGAGGGGTCTTGCGGTCGGTCTCGAAAAAGAACTGCGCATCGGCCAGACGCGGCCTGACCACACGCTGGTTGCCTTCGATAATGTGCACCGGATCGTCGACCTGCATATTGCTGACGATCAGAAAGCGGTGCGTGAGCTTGCCGCCGGCCGGCTCGAACAAAGGGAAATACTTCTGATTCAGGCGCATGGTCAGGATCAGGCATTCGGGCGGCACTTGCAGGAACTGTTCCTCGAACTGCCCGACGTAGACCGTGGGATGCTCCACCAGCGCGGTGACTTCGTCCAGCAGGGCGTCGACCTCGGGGCCCGCGCCTATGGTGGCGCCCAGCGCCTGGGCCTGCTGCTGCAATTGCTGTTCGATCAGGGAGCGCCGCGCCGTGAAGGACGCGATGATCCTGCCTTCGTCGCGCAACTGGCTTTCATAGGAGTCCGGCGCAGCGATGGCGATGGCCTGGGGCGCCATGAAGCGGTGGCCCAGGGTGCTGCGCCCGGCATCGAGGCCCAGCGCGCTGACCCGGACGACCTGGTCGCCCCACAAGGCGACAAGCCGATGGGCGGGGCGGACGAACTTGACGCTGGTGACGCCGTCGGCCAGTTGATAACGCATGACTTTGGGTATGGGCAGGCTGGCAATCGCATGGTCCAGCGCTTCCTGCAAGCCCTCGGCCAGCGTCGCGCCGTTGGCGATGCCCCGGGCGTACAGGTAGTCCTGCTTGCCATCCGATTCGCGGATCAGGTCGGACGCGCCAAGGTGCGCAAGGCCCTTGCCGGCCAGCTTCTTGGCCAGCGCCGGCGTAAGTTCACCGCTGTCGGTCAGGCCGATCTTGGCGGGCATGAGTTTTTCGGTATAGGTCTGCTCGGGCGCCTGGTCCAGGACGGCGTCCAGCCGGACGGCCAGCCGCCGCGGCGTGGAAAAGTCTACGGTGACGCAGTCGGGAGCCAGCAGATTATGCTGCGCCAGGGTCTTGCGCACGCCTTCGGCAAAAGCCAGGCCCAGCTTTTGCAATGCCTTGGGGGGAAGCTCTTCGGTAAGCAGTTCGAGCAGCAGGGGCTGGGTGAGAGGGGCGGCATTCGTCATTATGCGGCCTCCGTGCCAGCGGTTTTGACCAGCATGGGAAATCCTAGTTTCTCGCGTGAATCGTAATAAGCCTGCGCGACGGCGCGCGACAGATTGCGGATGCGGCCTATGTAGGCGGCGCGCTCCGTAACGCTGATGGCTCCGCGGGCATCGAGCATATTGAAGGTATGCGCCGCCTTCAGCGTGGCTTCGTAGGCGGGCAGGGCCAGCGGAACCTGGATCAGGCGCTGCGCCTCGGCTTCGTAGTCGCCGAAGTGGGCAAACAGCATGTCGGTCGATGCGTGCTCGAAATTATAGGTGGACTGCTCCACCTCGTTCTGGTGGAAGACGTCGCGGTAAAGGACTTTGCGCCCATCGGCGCTTTCGGTCCAGACCAGGTCGTAGACGCTTTCGACACCCTGAAGGTACATGGCCAGCCGTTCCAGACCGTAGGTGATCTCGCCCGTGGTGGGGGTGCAGTCCAGGCCGCCGACCTGCTGGAAATACGTGAACTGGGTCACTTCCATGCCGTTCAGCCAGACTTCCCAACCCAGGCCCCATGCGCCCAGCGTGGGGTTTTCCCAGTCGTCCTCGACGAAACGGATGTCGTGCACCTGCGGGTCGATGCCCAGCGCGACGAGCGAACCGATATAGAGATCGATGATCTCGGGCGGGGCCGGTTTGAGCACGACCTGGTACTGGTAATAATGTTGCAGGCGATTGGGGTTCTCGCCGTAGCGGCCGTCCTTGGGGCGGCGCGATGGCTGAACATAGGCGGCGCGCCATGGCTCGGGGCCTATCGAACGCAGAAAGGTAGCCGTGTGCGAGGTGCCTGCGCCCACTTCCATGTCGTAGGGTTGCAGCAGCGCGCAGCCCTGCTTATCCCAATATTGCTGTAGCGTTAAAATGATTTGCTGAAAAGTGAGCATGTGCGAAGGCCAGTAAACCGAAAAGCTGCAAAATCTCTCGATTTTAACTGGTTCCGACACGAAGAAGGTTTGCCCGGGTCAAGGCCGGGATCAATTGGTCGTATGATGCTGGGTTCGACCGTTTATCAACGCGGGCGGCGCGTGCCGCGGCGTGGGGTTCTTTTTTAGGGAAGGTGCTATGTCCGACTTGGTGAAAGTGGAAATAATCGAACAGGTTCAGATTATTACGGTTAATCGGCCCGAGCAGCGCAACGCCGTCAATTACGAGACCGCCCACGAGCTGGCCAAGGCATTCGATGCGCTGGACGCCAACGAAAATGTCACGCTGGGCATCCTGACGGGCGCCGGCAACACCTTTTGCTCGGGCATGGACCTGAAGGCTTTCGCCCACAACGGCCAGCGTCCGCTGGTCGAGGGCCGGGGCTTTGCCGGCCTGTGCGAACGGCCGCCCCAAAAGCCCCTCATCGCCGCCGTCGAAGGCTATGCACTGGCCGGAGGCTTCGAAATGGCGCTGGCCTGCGACCTGATCGTGGCGGCCGACAACGCCAATTTCGGCTTGCCCGAAGTCAAGCGCGGCATCGTGGCGGGCGCCGGCGGCATGCTGCGCCTGCCCAGCCGCATTCCCTACCATATCGCCATGGAGGCCGTGCTGACCGGTGAAATGCTGCCGGCGGCCCGCGCCCATGCCTACGGCCTGGTCAACCGCCTGGTGGAGCCGGGCAAGGCGCTGGAAACCGCCCTGGAACTGGCGCGCGTCGTTGCCGCCAACGGCCCCCTGGCCGTGCGCACGGCCAAGAGGATCGTCACCGAGTCGCGCGACTGGCGCCAGGCCGACATGTTCGATTTGCAGCGCCCCCGCGTCGCGCACATCTTCGCATCGGCCGATGCGAAGGAAGGCGCGACCGCCTTTGCGGAAAAGCGCAAGCCCGTGTGGCGCGGCAAGTAAGCCCGCGCCTTCAGCAAGAACCGGCGGGCCGACAGGCCTGCCATTTTTTATGATAGTTCAGCCCATGACCACCACTATAAAAGAAAGCGACCTGATCCAGTCCATCGCGGATGCGGTGCAGTTCATCAGTTTTTATCATCCCGCCGACTACATCAAGCATCTGGCGCGGGCCTACGAGCTCGAGCAAAGCCCCGCGGCCAAGGACGCCATTGCCCAGATCCTGACCAACTCGCGCATGTGCGCCGAAGGACGCCGGCCCATCTGCCAGGACACCGGCGTGGTCAACGTATTCCTAAAGATAGGCATGGACGTGCGCTTCGACACCCGCCGGAGCATGCAGGAGCTGTGCGACGAGGGCGTGCGCCAGGGCTATCTGAATCCCGACAATCCCTTGCGGGCGTCGATATTGTCCGATCCCCTGTTCACGCGCAAGAACACGCGCGACAACACGCCCTGTATCGTCAATGTCGAACTGGTCGCGGGCGACAAGGTCGATGTGCAGGTGGCGGCCAAGGGGGGCGGTTCGGAGAACAAATCGAAATTCGCCATGCTCAATCCCAGCGACTCCCTGGTCGACTGGGTGCTCAAGACCGTGCCGCAAATGGGCGCGGGCTGGTGTCCCCCCGGCATGCTGGGCATAGGCGTGGGCGGAACCGCCGAAAAAGCCATGCTGATGGCCAAGCAGTCGCTCATGGAAGACATCGATATGTACGAGCTGCTGCAGCGCGGGCCGCAGAGCAAGCTTGAAGAGCTGCGCATCGAGCTGTACCAGAAGGTGAATGCGCTGGGCATCGGCGCACAGGGCCTGGGCGGCCTGACCACCGTGCTGGACGTCAAGATCCATACCTTCCCGACGCATGCGGCTTCCAAGCCGGTGGCGATGATCCCCAATTGCGCGGCGACCCGCCATGTGCATTTCGAGCTGGACGGTTCCGGCCCGGCCCGGTTGACGCCGCCTGCGCTGTCCGAATGGCCCGATGTGCATTGGGCGCCCGATTACAACAAATCGCTGCAGGTCGACCTGAACACGCTGACGCGCGAGCAAGTGGCCAGCTGGAAGCCGGGACAGACCCTGCTGTTGTCCGGAAAGATGCTGACAGGCCGCGACGCGGCGCACAAGCGCATCCAGGACATGCTGGCTCGCGGCGAGAAGCTGCCGGTGGATTTCACCAACCGGGTCATCTATTACGTCGGCCCGGTCGATCCGGTGCGCGAAGAGGTCGTGGGCCCCGCCGGCCCGACCACCTCGACGCGCATGGATTCCTTCACCGAAATGATGCTGGCGCAGACCGGCCTCATCTCCATGATAGGCAAGGCCGAACGCGGCCCAGTGGCCATCGAGGCCATACGCAAGCATGGCTCGGCCTACCTGATGGCCGTGGGCGGCTCGGCCTACCTGGTCTCCAAGGCCATACGAGGAGCCAAGGTGGTGGGCTTCGAGGACCTGGGCATGGAAGCCATCTACGAATTCGACGTGAAGGACATGCCGGTTACGGTGGCCGTCGACGCCCAGGGCACATCGGTGCATGAAACCGGCCCGAGGGAATGGCGCAGCCGAATCGCTGAAATACCGCTGGTGCCCGTTCAATAGGCCCTGCGCCTCGCCCGGATACGTTGCGATCCGGGCTTTTTTTCAACTTTTGCGCGCTGTTCGGTTTCCCCAAACCTGGGCTTATAAAAAAACGAATTCAAAAATGCGCGCCATGCAGGCAAGCTATAAGCTGGATTGTTTTTATCTGACCTTGGAAAACTTCATGACCACACTGGATCCCGGATCCTGGATAGGACGCAAGGAAAACTTCGACGACAACATCGACGTCGGACATGTTCGGCGCATCGCCTTGAGCCTGAACGAGGAGGCTCCGGGCGAAGGCGGGGCCTTGCCCCTGCTCTGGCAGTGGGGCCTGTTCATCAATGCCCTGCCTTACCACGAACTGGGCGACGACGGCCATCCGCAGCGGGGCGGCTTCCTGCCGCCGGCCGACGACCGCAATCGCATGTGGGCCGGAGGGCGGGTGCAGTTCCTGCAGGACTTGCGGGTGGGCAGGAAGGGCCGCCGCGAGTCCACGATAGCCGCCGTCACGGAAAAGCAGGGGCGCAGCGGCAAGTTGCTGTTCGTGACGGTCAAGCATGACTATATCCAGGGCGATGCCTTATGCATTTCCGAAGAGCAGGATATCGTCTATCGCGAGCCCAGCCCTCCCAAACTCGAAGGCGGCATGATCGCGCCCGAGGCGCAGTGGTCCGAGGCCGTGGTGCCGGACCCCGTCATGCTGTTCCGCTATTCGGCCGTGACCTTCAACGGGCACCGTATCCATTACGATGAGCCCTACGCGACGCGGACGGAAGGCTACCCGGGCCTGGTCGTGCATGGCCCCATGATCGCCACCCTGATGTGCCGGGCTTTTGTCCATGCGCATCCGGACAAGCAGGTCCTTTCCCTGTCGTATCGCGGCTTGCGGCCTTTGATCGCGCCCAGGCCGTTCAATGTGGCGGGCGTGCTGGCGGAAGACGGCAGCGCGAATCTATGGGCCGAACAGGGCGGTACGCTGGCCCACCAGGCGGAGTTGAGGTTCAAGTCATGAGCACACACAAGCAAAGCACGGGCACCATGAAACAGTCCTCCAGCACGGGCTCGGCGCCCCGGCCGCTGGACGGCATTACCGTGGTCAGCCTGGAACATGCGATCGCGGCGCCATTCTGCACCCGGCAACTGGCCGACCTTGGGGCGCGCGTGATCAAGGTGGAGCGCCCGGGCGTGGGGGATTTCGCGCGGGGCTACGACGAACGCGTCAAGGGACTGGCTTCGCATTTCGTGTGGACCAACCGTTCCAAGGAAAGCCTTGCGCTCGATTTGAAGCACCCCGATGCGGCCAAGATACTGGGTAGTCTGCTGGAGCGGGCCGATATCCTGGTGCAGAACCTGGCGCCCGGCGCCGCGGCGCGGCTGGGCCTGTCCTTCGAGGACTTGCACGAGCGGCACCCACGCCTGATCGTCTGCGATATCTCCGGATACGGCGAAGGCGGCCCTTACCAGGACAAGAAGGCCTACGACCTGCTGATTCAAAGCGAAAGCGGTTTCCTGTCGGTGACCGGCGGGCCGGACAGCCCGGCCAAGGCGGGGTGCTCGATTTCCGATATCGCGGCCGGCATGTACGCCTACAGCAGCATCCTGTCGGCACTGCTCCTGCGCGAGCGCACGGGCGTCGGCAGCCGCCTGGATGTGTCCATGCTGGAAAGCATGGTCGAATGGATGGGTTTCCCCATGTATTACGCATTCGACGGGGCTTCGCCGCCGCCCCGGGCCGGCGCGGCCCATGCCACCATCTATCCTTATGGCCCCTTCCCCGTGGGTGACGGCAGCGAGGTCATGCTGGGCTTGCAGAACGAGCGCGAGTGGGCGGCATTCTGCAAGACTGTCCTGCGCCAGCCCGATCTGGCCGCCGACGGCCGCTTCAGTTCCAACACCTTGCGCGTGGCCAACAAAGAGGCCTTGCGGGTGCTGATCGTTACCGCCTTCGCGTCCCTGTCGCGCGACCAGGTGATCGAGCGGCTCGAGCAGGCCAGCATCGCCAACGCGGGCGTGAACACCATGAGCGACGTGTGGGCGCATCCGCAGTTGGCGCAGCGCGGGCGCTGGCGCGAGGTGGACAGCGCGGCGGGTTCGCTGCCGGCCCTCATTCCGCCGGCCACCAGTTCCGCTTTCCAGGCCCGTATGGACCGGATCCCGGCATTGGGCGAAAATTCACGGGCCATCCTCGCCGAACTGGGCTATACGGCCCAGCAGATCGAGGCATACACCGAACAAGGAATCATCTGATGAGCAGGAGAACGAGATCGGCGCTATTCGTGCCCGCAAGCCGGCCCGAGCGATACGCCAAGGCGCTGGCGGCGGGCGCCGACGCGGTCATCATCGACCTGGAGGACGCGGTCGAGCACGAGGTCAAGGATGCCGCCCGCCGGCATGTGCTCGAGTTCGCTCTAGCCCATCCGCAGGACGTTTTTCTTGTGCGCGTCAACGCCGCGGCCACCTCGTGGTTTGCCGAGGACATGGCTTTGTGCCGCGAATTGCCGGCCCTGGCCGGCATCCTGCTGCCCAAGGCGGAATCCGCGGAGCAGGTCGGCCAGGCTTTTGCCGCCGGCAAGCCGGTGCTGCCCATCGTGGAAAGCGCGGCGGGCGTCCTGGCGCTGGACGACCTGGCCGCGGCAAAGGGTGTCGAGCGCCTGTCTTTCGGCAGCCTGGACCTGATGCTGGAGCTGGGCGCCACGCCGGATACGCCGGGCGCGGGCTTGCTGCTGGACCATATCCGCTGCCAGATTCTCCTGCACAGCGCGGCGCATCGCCTGGCGGCGCCGCTCGATGGCGTTTATCCCGATTTCGCCGACAAGGATGGCCTGGCGGCGGTGGCGCGGCAAGTGCGCGACATGGGCTTTGGCGGGATGCTGTGCATCCATCCCGCCCAGGTGCCGGTCATCCATTCGGTTTTCGTGCCGGCCCAGGCCGAGCTCGACTGGGCGCGCCGGGTCGTCGCGATGGCGCAGGATACCGGCACGCTGGCCTTCCAGCTGGATGGCAAGATGGTCGATGCCCCGGTCATCGAGCGCGCGCGCCGGATGCTCGAAGGCTGATCGGATCGCCCTTGGTTAAATCTGTTCCAGCCTTTGGCCGGAGCACGCTTCCAGCAGCTCGGCCAGGCTGCCCTGCCGCAAGCGCAGCGTGGGCGCCAGGTCGGCCAGCGGCTTCAACACGAAGGCCCGCTGGTGCATGCGCGGATGCGGCACGGTGAGTTCGGGCTCATCGATTTCCTGATCCCCGTAAAGCAGCAGGTCCAGGTCCAGCGTGCGCGGGGCGTTGCGATAGGGGCGCAGGCGCCCATGGTCCAGTTCGATCTTCTGCAGCGCGGCCAGCAGCGTGCGCGCATCCAGCGTCGTTTCAATCGTCGCCACCGCGTTCACGTAGTCGGGGCCGCTGGAGTCCACGGGCGCGCTGCCGTAAAACGGAGACAGCGTCAGCGCGCTTATGCCCGGCACCCGGGCAAGCTCCGCCGCGGCCTGCTTCAGGCTGTCCTGCGCCTCGCCCAGATTGGCGCCCAAGCCGATATATGCAAGCGTCATGGACGGGGCCGGCCGGCAGGCCTTGCCGCCGGCATGGCGGAGCGGGATAACGCCATGGCCATCGGTTTCAAGCCTGGCTGGGCGCGGGCCTGGCCTGGCGGCGTCTGGGGCCGCGGCGGCGCTTGCCGGCGCCCGCCGGCGCCCGACCCCGGTTCTGGGCCTGGTAGGCTTCTATCATTTCGCCGCGTGTGGCGTCGTCGGCATTGGCCAGGTCCATCCACCATTGCGCCTGGACACTGTCGACCTCGCGCGCTTCGGCGCGCAATTGCAGGAAATCGACCGCGGCGCGGAAGCGGGGCTGTTCGGCCATGCGCCAGATGGCCTTGGCGTTGGCGCGCTCGAAACGCGCCTGCATGAACCAGATCTCGCGCATGTCGGCCTGGAAGCGGCGCTGTATGGCCAGCTTGCGGGTCTGTTCCTCGACCACGGAGTCGGCGGCCATCATCAGCGCCTGGGCGGAGTGTTCGCCGCTTGCGCAGAGCTCCTGCCAGCGCTTGTTGACCAGCTTCCACAGCAGGGCCGCGAAAAGGAAGCTGGGGCTGATGGTCTTGCCCGACCGGACCCGGGCATCGGTGCGCGCCAGCGCGAGCTCGACGAACTGCTCGCCGCCGTCTTCCTCGAAGATGAGGTCGATGAGCGGCAGCAGGCCCTGGTGCAGGCCCACGGCCTGCAAGTGGCGCAGGCAGTCCATGGCGTGCCCGCAGGTCAGCAGTTTCAGGATTTCATCGAACAGGCGCGAGGCGGGCACGTTCTCGATGAGCGGCGCCAGGCGCGCAATGGGTTCCCGGGTGGCGGGATCGATGGTGCCGTTCAGCTTGGCCGCGAACCGCAGCGCCCGCAGCATGCGGACTGGATCTTCGCGGTAGCGCTGCTCGGGGTCGCCTATCATGCGCACCACGCGCTTCTTCAGGTCGCTGACGCCGCGGTGATAATCGATGACCTCTTCGTTGATGGGGTCGTAATACAGGGCGTTCAGGGTGAAGTCGCGGCGCGCGGCATCTTCTTCCTGGCTGCCGAACAGGTTGTCGCGCAGTATGCGTCCATGCTCGTCGGTGTCCTCATCGCCCGCGGCGTTGGCCCGGAAGGTGGAGGTCTCGATGATTTCCTGTCCGAAAACCACATGCACCAGTTGAAAGCGCTTGCCGATGATGCGCGCGCGGCGGAACAGCGGACGGATCTGGTTGGGCGTGGCATTGGTGGCGACGTCGAAGTCCTTGGGCTCGAGGCCGACGATCAGGTCGCGGACGGCTCCGCCCACGATGTAGGCGTCAAAGCCTTCGTGGCGCAAGACTTCGCAGACTTTGATGGCGTGGCGCGAGACGTTGCGCCGGTCTATTCCATGTTTTTCGCGCGGCAGGCGCTCCGGACCCCGCGCCGGCGAGGAAAACAGGCGTCCGACGAAGTTTTTTATTGTTTCTTTAAGCATGTGCGTATTTTAGGACTTTGCGTCCTGCATGTCCTTGAACAGATCAAGAATCTTCCAGCCGCGCTCTTGCGCCACCTGGCGCAATGCCGGGCTGGGATTGGTTGCAATGGGGTGGCTGACCGCCTCCAGCAGCGGCAGGTCATTGGGCGAATCGCTGTAGAAATAAACGCGCTCGAAGCTGCCCATCGACAGCTGCATGCCCGCCAGCCACTCGTTCACACGGATGATCTTCCCGGCCTGGAAGCTGGGGGTGCCCTGGATGCGGCCGGTGTAGCGGCCATCCCGGGTTTCGGCCAGGGTGGCGATCAGGTGGGAAATGCCGAAGGCGCGCGCAATGGGGGCGGTGACGAACTCGTTGGTCGCCGTCACGATGGCGCACAGGTCGCCGTCATCCATATGGCGGCGGACGAGGTCCTGCGCCGAAGGCAGGATGGCGGGACGCACCACTTCGGCCATGAAGGCCTCGTGCCATTCGGCCAGCTCCATGGGGCTGCCGCGGGTGAGCAGGCCCAGCATGAACTGGGCCGATTCTTCAGCAGTCAGCTTGCCCGCGTTATAGCGCTCCATCAATTCTTCGTTGCGGCGCTGCGCTTGGGCGGGATCGCCGGCGCGGCCGGTGCGCGCAAGGAAGTCGGCCCATTGATAGTCGCTGTCCAGCGGCAGCAATGTGTGATCCAGGTCGAACAGGGCCAGGCGTTTAGATGTCATGAATTATCGGATTCTTCGGTCGGCTGGCTTGAGGCCAGCAGGTCTTTCAGTAAAGGCAGGGTGATTGCCCGGTGTTTTTCGAGCGAGTAGCGGTCCAGCGCATCGACCAGGGCGCTCAGGCGGCCCATGTCGCGCGCGTAATGGGTCAGTATCCAGCCCATCACCTCGGAGGAAAGCTGCAGCCCGCGCTCGCCGGCCCGCTTGCGCAAGGCCTGTGCGCGGTCTTCGTCGGAAAGCAATTCCAGCCGGAATATCAGGTCCCAGCCCAGCCGGGTGCGCAGGTCCTCCCGCAAGGGCATGGCCAGCGGCGCGCGGTCGCCGGCCAGGACCAGCGCAAAGCCGGTGCCGGTGGCGGCGACCTCGCGCCAGCGATTGTACAGGGCGAACAGGGCGGCCTGGCCGGCCTCGTCCAGATCCTGCACATCGTCCACCGCAATGAGCCGGTAGCGCAGGGTCTCGGCGGTGGCGATTTCCTTCAGGGCGGCGGGGTCGCCGTCGCGGTCGAAATAAAGCGCATCGTCGCCGGCGGCGACCGCCTGGAGCAGGTGGCTGCGGCCGGCCCCGGCGGCGCCCCATAGGTAGATGGCGCGGCCCGGCCGCAGGGCCCGCAAGGCTTCCAGTGCCGCGCCGTTATCGCCGGCGACGAAATTGGCGAGCGAGGCCGGCGAGGACGGCAGAAGGTCGAGTATCAGTTGCTGCGTCATGTATCGTCTACTGTGGGGCCGCCGATTGTCTCGGCCGCGGCATGCCCGGGCGTGTTTTTGCCGCGTTCATCGTAAAATCAGGTCTGGTATTCAATTAAACACGCAATTCTTGCACATCCCACGGCATTTCTCATGACAAACAAACATTCCGCTACCCTGACCTATCGCGACGCCGGCGTCGATATCGATGCCGGCGAAGCCCTGGTCGATCGCATCAAGCCCCTGGCCGCCAAAACCATGAGGGCCGGCGTGATGGCCGGCATAGGCGGCTTTGGCGCATTGTTCGAGGTGCCGCGTCATCTGAAAGAGCCGGTGCTGGTGTCCGGCACCGACGGCGTGGGAACCAAGCTCCGGCTGGCGTTCGAATGGAAGCGCCATGATACCGTGGGCATAGACCTGGTCGCCATGAGCGTCAACGACATCCTGGTGCAGGGTGCCGAGCCGCTCTATTTCCTGGACTATTTCGCTTGCGGCAAGCTGTCGGTGGATACCGCGGCCAGCGTGGTGGGCGGCATCGCCCGGGGCTGCGAGCTGGCCGGCTGCGCGCTGATCGGCGGCGAAACCGCCGAGATGCCCGGCATGTACCCCGACGGCGAGTACGACCTGGCCGGCTTTGCCGTGGGCGCGGTCGAGAAGTCGCGCATCATCGACGGCAAGTCCATCGCGGTGGGCGACGCGGTCCTGGGCCTCGCGTCCAGCGGCGCCCATTCCAACGGTTTTTCCCTGCTGCGCAAGATTCTTACCCACGCCAACGCCCGACCCAATCAGGACCTGGGCGGCCGGCCGCTGGAAGACGTCGTCATGGAGCCCACGCGAATCTACGTCAAGTCCGTCCTGGCGGCTTTGGCCGAGCATGGCGACGCCATCAAGGGCCTGGCGCACATCACCGGCGGCGGCCTGCTGGACAACGTGCCGCGCATCCTGCAGCCGGGCTTTGCGGCGCGCCTGCATCGCGATGCCTGGACCATGCCCGAACTCTTCACCTGGCTGCAGCAGAACGGCGGGGTGGCCGATGCCGAGATGCACCGGGTCTTCAACTGCGGCATCGGCATGGTGCTCGTGGTGCCGACCGACAAGGCCGATGCGGTCGCGGCGACACTGGCCGCGCAGGGCGAACAGGTCAGCCGCCTGGGCGAGATCATCGAGCAGGACGGCGCCGACGCGCCCCAGACCGTCGTCGTCTAGGCAGCCGGTTGTGGCGCTATGCCGCTCCAGCGCCTACCGGGCCGCGGGCCAGTGAGCCGCGGCCGCATCCACGACGCGCGCCGCCGCGTCCGGATCCAGGCAATCGACCGTATGCCGCTGCGGCAAGGACCGCAGCCAGGTCAGCTGGCGCTTGGCCAACTGGCGGGTCGCCGCGATGGCCTGCTCCACGGCCTGGCCCAGGCCGTTTTTCCCGTCCAGATAATCCCATAATTGGCGGTAGCCCACGCAGCGCACCGAGGGCAGGCCGGTGTGCAGGTCGGGCCGCCGATGCAGGGCGCGCACCTCGTCGAGCAAACCCTGATCCATCATGGCTTGATAGCGCTGCGCGATGCGCGTGTGCAAGGCCAGCCGGTCGGACGGCTCCAGGCTGATGGTGACGAACTGCCGGACATCGCCGTGCCGCAAGGGCGGATCCTTCAGCCATTCGGACATCGGCCGGCCGCTGACCCGGTAGATTTCGATGGCCCGCTGCAGCCGCTGGCTGTCGTTGGGGGCCAGCCGGGCGGCGGTGTCGGGATCGTAGCGTGAAAGCCTGCGATGCAGCTCGGGCCAGCCCATGTCGCGCGCCTCGCGGTCTATGTCGGCGCGCACGGCCGCGTCGGCCGCCGGCAGCTCGTTCAGCCCCTCGCGCAGCGCTTTGTAATACAGCATGGTCCCGCCGCAAAGGAGCGGCAGGCGGCCGCGGGCGGTGATGTCGGCGATGAGGGTGCCGGCGTCGCGCTGGAATTCGGCCGCCGAGTAGGACTGGGCCGGGTCGCGTATGTCCAGCAGGTGGTGCGGCACCCGGGCCTGTTCCTCGCGGGACGGCTTGGCGGTGCCGATATCCATGCCGCGGTAGATGGTGGCGGAATCCATGACGATGATTTCCACCGGCCAGCGCCGGGCCAGGGCCAGCGCCGCCGCGCTCTTTCCCGAGGCGGTCGGGCCGGCCAGGCATAGGACGGGGCTGTTCATTGGCCGCGCATGAAAAGCTTGTCGAGCTCGCCGACCTTCCATTGGACCCAGGTGGGGCGGCCGTGGTTGCATTGATCGGCCCTTTCGGTTTGCTCCATCCTGCGCAGCAGGCCGTTCATTTCGTCCAGGGTAAGGCGCCGGTTGGCCCGCACCGATCCGTGGCAGGCCATGGTCGACAGCAATTCGTTGCGCTGTTCGGTCAGGCGCGGCGATACGCCCACGCTGGCCAGGTCGCGCAGCACGCCGCGCGCCAGCGATTCGATGTCGCCGTTGGCCAGCAGGGCGGGCACCGCGCGCACCGCGATGGAGGCGGGGCCCGCCGCCCGCAGCTCCAGTCCCAGATCGGCCAGCGTGGCGGCGTGCTCTTCGACCAGTCCGATCTCTTTTTCGCTTACGCCGAAGACGACGGGAACCAGCAATTCCTGGCGCGGCAGGCTCTGGGCATCCATGGCTTTCTTCAATTGCTCGTAGACGACGCGCTCGTGCGCGGCATGCATGTCGACCAGAACGAGCCCCGCCTGGTTCTGGGCCAGGATATAGATGCCGTGCAGTTGGCCCAGGGCCATGCCCAGGGGAAACTCGTGCGCCGGCGGCTGAGCGGCCGGCGTACCCGGCGCGGCATCGGAGGCGTCGATGGGGCGGTAGAGCGATTGCCAGTCCGTGGCTTGCCCGGCGCCATGGTCGCGCAGCTGAAAGGCCTGCTGCATCGGCGGGCGGAGAAAGGACGAGGGCATCGGCGGGCGCCCGTCAAACGCCGGCAAGGGCCGCGCCGGCGCGAGACTCGTTGCGCCGTCCGCGTCGCCGGCGGGAATCCGCTGCTCGTCCATGCCGCGCTCCGGTGCGCCGAAGCCCGGCGCTGCGCCGGTGTATGCGGCGGCGGCAACGTCGTCCGGGCCGCCTTGTCCGGCCAGCGTGTGGCCGCCCGCCGCCGACAGCGCCTGGCCGAGGGCCTGGCCCACGAAGCGGTGAATCGCGCCGCTGTCGCGGAAACGCACCTCGTGCTTGGCCGGATGCACGTTCACGTCCACCGTGGACGGATCGACCGAGAGAAACAGCACATAGGCGGGCTGGCGGTCGCCATGCAGCACGTCGGCGTAGGCCTGGCGTATGGCGTGGGCCACGGTCCGGTCCTTGACGTAGCGTCCATTCACGTAGAGATATTGCCGATCGGCGCGGCTGCGCGCATACGTGGGGCGTGTAATGACGCCTTGCAGGGCGATCAGGCCATGCTCGCGCGAAACCTCCAGGCCCTGCTCGATGAATTCCGCGCCCAGGACTTCGCGCACCCGCTGGCCGATATCGGCGGCCCGCCAGTTGCGCTGCGCCTTGTCATTATGGAACAGCCTGAAGGCGATGTGCGGCTGGGCCAGCGCGATCCTTTCCAGCGCGTCCACGCAATGCCCATATTCGGTGGCTTCCGAGCGCAGGAATTTGCGGCGCGCCGGGACGTCATCGAACAGCTGCCGCACGTCGATGGTGGTGCCGATGGACCCGGATGCGGGGACGGGCGCGCCGTGTGGTGCCTGTATCTGCCAGGCATGGGGCGCCTCGGCGCTGCGGGACGTCAGGGTAAGCCGCGCCACCGATGAAATCGAGGCCAGCGCCTCTCCCCGGAAACCCATCGAGGCGACGGACTCCAGTTCGTTCAGCGAGGCGATCTTGCTGGTGGCATGGCGCGTCAGCGCCAGGGCCAGCTCGTCTTGCGGAATGCCCGATCCGTCATCGCTGACGGAAATTCGCCGTATGCCGCCGCCGTCCAGGCGGACTTCGATGGCCCGCGCGCCGGCATCGATGGCGTTTTCCAGCAATTCCTTCAGGACGGAGGCCGGCCGTTCGATGACTTCGCCGGCCGCAATCTGACTGATGAGCTGGTCGGGAAGGGGAGCGATGGAGCGGCGTTCAGGCATTGCGGTATTCCGTTGATGTCGGGACCGGCGCCGGCGCGTCAAGCAGGGGCGCGGCGCGAAGGTGTATTGTGTTGCGTGTCGGCTTGATTTTAGCCGGTCGGGCGCGCCTGTTCTTTTGTTGCCGCCTCGAACAGGCTATATTGCTGTAACTTTTTTTGGTAGCGGATATGCTTGATCTCTTCAATATGATTCTCCATATAGACCAGTTCCTGGGAGACTGGGTGGCGCAATATGGCGAATGGATTTACCTGGTGCTCTTCCTTATCGTTTTTGGCGAGACGGGCCTGGTGGTGCTGCCCTTTTTGCCGGGCGATTCGCTGCTGTTCATCGCCGGCGCCTTCGGCGCATCCGGCCTGCTGGACCCGGTCATGCTGGCCGGCATATTGATCGTGGCGGCCGTGCTGGGCAACACCCTGAACTACTCCATAGGGCGGTATATCGGACCCAAGGTGTTTACCAGCAATTCGCGCTTCCTGGACCGGAACGCACTGATCAAGACCCATGCCTTCTATGAGAAGCATGGCGGCAAGACCATCGTCCTGTCGCGCTTCCTGCCGATTTTCCGCACCTTTGCGCCCTTCGTGGCGGGGGTCGCCGGCATGAATGTCCTGCGCTTCCAGCTGTTCAATATTTCCGGCGCCGTCCTGTGGGTGGGTGGCCTGGTTACGCTGGGATACTTTTTCGGCAACGTGCCCATCATCAAGGAGCATCTGAACACCATCGTCCTGATCGGTGTCAGCGCGGCCGCCGTGCCCGTCGTGCTGGGCACGCTATGGAAGCTGTTCAAGCGCAAATCCCCGTCGGCCTAGCGGCACGCCGGCCCGTTGCCGGGCCGGAAAGCGCGCTGCTCAGGCGCGCCGCGCAAGGGCCGGGCTGGAGGCGAAATAACCGCTGATGCCCGTCAGCATGGCGCGGGCGATCTTGTCCTGGTGCGCGGGGCTGCGCAGCAGGCGCTCTTCCTCGGGGTTGCTGATGAACGCCGTCTCCACCAGGATGGAGGGGATGTCGGGTGCCTTCAATACCGCAAACCCGGCCCGTTCCACGCTTTTCTTGTGCAGACGGTTGATCTTCCCGATCTCGCCCAGGACGCGGTCGCCGACCCGCATGGAATCGTTGATCTGGGCGGCGGTGGACAGGTCCAGCAGAACCTTGGCCACCTGCTTGTTGTGCGACCCCAGGTCGACGCCGCCGATCAGGTCGGCATCGTTTTCACGCTTTGCCATCCAGCGCGCGGCCGCGCTGGTGGCGCCGTTCTGGGACAGCGCGAACACCGACGATCCGCGCGCGCTGGGCTTGATCCAGGCGTCGGCATGTATGGAGATGAACAGGTCGGCCTTGACGCGGCGCGCCTTTTGCACCCTTACGTGCAAAGGCACGAAATAGTCGTTGTCGCGCGTCAGGTAGGCCCGCATATTGGGCTGCGCGTCGATCAGTTTTTTCAGCCGTCGGGCGATGCTCAGGACGATGTCTTTTTCCCGCGTACCGTTGCGTCCTATGGCGCCGGGGTCTTCACCGCCGTGGCCGGGATCGAGCGCGACCAATATGGGCCGGTTGTCGCGGCGCGGTTCCGACGCGATGGGCGGAGGAGCGGCCGGCGCGCGGGGCTGCTTGGCCACGGGCGGCAGCTTCTGGCCCGGCACCGAAGGCACGGGGACGTCGGGCGGCGCATTCTGCGCCAATTCCTCCAGCACTTCGGCCAATGGGTCCTGGTCGGCTTCATTCATGATGGCCAGCAAGGGGTCTTGCGCCACCTTGGGATACAGGTCGAGCACCAGGCGGTATTTGTATTCGCCGATGGGCTTCAGCGTGAAGACCTGCGGCGCAATGGGCTGCTTCAGGTCGAGCACCAGCCGGACCACGTCGGGCCGGTTCTGCGCCACCCGCACGGAGCCGATGTAAGGATCGTTGGGCTTGATCTTGGAGACGAGATTGTTGATGGTCGCGTTGATGCTCAAGCCCTGGATGTCCACGACCAGCCGGTCGGGATTGTCCAGCGTGAAGTGTTCCGCCTTGAGCTCGCTGTCCATTTCCAGGGTGACCCGCGTGTATTCGTCGGCGGGCCAGGTGCGCACGGCGACGATGGTTGCCGCATGCGTCAGCGTCGGAATGACCGGCAGGATGAACAGGCTGCCCGCGGTCGTTATGAGCCGGCGTCGGGAGATTCCCGCCGGGGATGTTCCGGATGGGGAAGGGCAAGAGTCGTCAGCCATAATTTTCCTTTGTCGCTATGGGCCGCTAGGCTGGCGTACCGCCCGATGTCTGCATAGTCCAGGTGTATGTCGAGGTCTGGAGGCGGCAATAAAGCGCCTGCTTGCTCCGGCCATTCGATCAAAATCACCGCTTCTTTCTGCAGTATATCGCGAAACCCAGCGTCCACCCATTCTCGCGAATCGCTAAATCTATAGAAATCAAGGTGATAGAAGTATAAGTTAGAAAGATTATAGCTTTCAAGCAGTGCGTAGCTGGGACTTTTTATTCGTCCGGTGATTCCGGACGCGCGCAGCAGGGCGCGGGCGAAGCTGGTCTTGCCCGCGCCGAGGTCCCCGCGAAGATGGATGCGCCCGCCGCGCCCCGTCCCGCCCGAGGCCGGATGGGTGCCGCACACCAGGGGCGCAAGCTGAGCGGCCAGAGATATCGTGGCCTCTTCATCGGGTAAATACACTCTATTCCTACTGATCTGGTGGTTTTCCTGTGTCATGCCCGTTTCTCGATTAAGCGGCCCCAATCATGAGCCAGAAGGGAATCGTCAGCGCCGACAGCAAGGTTCCTATCGACATCGTCACGGCAACCAGTGGCCCGTTCCCGCCCATTCGGGCGGCCAGAACGTGGGCCGACGAAGCGGTGGGCAAGGCGCCAAATAGCAACAGTATCTGCCGTTCGACCAGGCCCAGCCCCAGCGCCCAGCCTATGAAAATAGCGAATACGGGGGTGATCATCAAACGCAGCGCGATCATCCAGCTCATGAGCCTGGCGCTGCCCTGGCCGCCTCCGAGGGAAAGCGTGGCGCCCACGCACATCAGTCCGATGGCGATGGCGCAGGCACCCAGGCGTCCCAGCGTGGCGTCGATGGCCTTGGGAATGGGGACGTCCAGAATATTGCAAAGCAGGGCCAGCAGGGTGGCGATGATGAAGGGGTTGCGGATGATTTCCCGGAACACCTTGCCGCCGTTCTGCCGGGCCAGGGCGTGCACGGCCGCGATGTTGGAAATGGGCACGGCAAAGCCCACGATGACCGCCATGACGGTCTGTCCCGTCGAACCCGCCAGTCCGCCGGCCAACGACAAGCCTATATAGGTATTGAAGCGGTAGCCGCACTGCGCGACCGACGCATGGGCGATGGGCGAAGGCTTGAGCACGGGCACGGCCAGCCAGGTCATGGCCACGCCGAAACCCATGACGGCCAGCGTAGCCTGCAGCAATGTGTAGGTGCTCGAAAGGCTCAGGGGGGTTTGAGTGATCGAATGGAAGAGAAGCGCCGGAAACAGCACGAAGTAGACCAGTTGCTCGGCGCCCCGGAAAAAATCGCTGGAAAACCTGAGTTTGTGAAACAGCAGCCACCCCAGCCCGATAAGCAAGAAGTCAGGCAGTACGAGTTGGATGACGGACATAAGGATAAGGGTACGGGCGCTGCAAACGGACCGTATTCAGGCGTTTGCAAGCTTTGCGGGGAAGAATGAATAGGTAGTAACTAGAAGAGACAGAAAAGCTTGATAGCTGTTATCCTGCCACAAAATTAAGTGAGCTTAGCTGAAATTCGGGCGGCTTGTTTTGTAAACCCATTCGTTTTTTACGGAGTAATTACTAGATGGTTAAATTCCAAAATCGATTTGCCGCAGTTGCGCTGGCCGCCGGCGTTGCCTCGATATTCGGCGCTCCCGCACAGGCCGCCGATTTCCCGACGCAACCCATTCGTGTCATTGTTCCGTTCGCTCCCGGCGGCTCCACCGACATCGTGGCCCGCATCGTCACCCAACGCATGGGTCAGGAACTGGGCCAGACCATGGTCGTCGAAAACAAGGGCGGCGCAGGCGGCGCCATCGGCGCGGCGGAAGCGGCGCGCGCCAAACCCGACGGCTACACGCTTTCCATCGCCACCGTGTCCACCATGGCGGTCAACTCGGCCTGCCGCCCCAAGGATCTGCCCTATGATCCCTTGAAGGATTTCATGCCGGTCACCAACTTCGCCAACGTGCCCAACGTGATCGAAGTGAACCCCAAGTTCCCCGCCAAGAATTTCAAGGAATTCGTCAAGGCGCTTAAAGACAATCCCGGCAAGTACACGCACGGCAGCTCGGGCACATGCTCGGTGCTCCACCTGTTCGGCGAGGCCTTCAAGCAAGCCACCGGCACCGATGCCATCCACGTTCCCTACAAGGGTTCGGGTCCGGCCGTGACCGATGCCGTCGGCGGCCAGATCGACAGCATGTTCGACAACCTGCCCTCGTCCATGGGCCAGATCCAGGCCGGCGGATTGCGCCCATTGGCCATCGCCTGGCCCGAGCGCCTCAAGTCTCTGCCCGACGTCCCGACCCTGGCCGAAGAAGGCTATCCCCAACTGAACCAGCCCGCCTGGTATGGCTTGTTGGCTCCCGCCGGCACGCCACCCGAAATCATCAAGAAGTTGCGCGATGCTGCTGTCGTGGCACTGAAAGATCCCAAGGTCGTGGAAACGCTTGAAAAGCAAGGCGCGGCTCCTTCCGGCAACACGCCTGAAGAGTTCGCCAAAGAAATCAAGGAACAGTACGACTGGGCCAAGGAAGTCGTGGCCAAGGGCAACATCAAGCTCGAATAGCCGTGCAGGCCTGATGGCAACCTTGTAAAGGCCGGGGCGCGAGCCCCGGTTTTTTTTGTGCTTTATAATCTCAGGCCCAAACCGCGTCCCTGTAGTTAAATGGATATAACTTTCCCCTCCTAAGGGAAGATTGCAGGTTCGATTCCTGCCGGGGACGCCACGCTGCGCGCGGCTGTGCGCGCTGTTTCATCCGGACGCGTCGACCGAGGTGTCGGCTTTCATCAACGCCAGGAAATTGTCGATGGCCGGATTGGGATTGGCCGGATGCCTGGCCGCCAGCAGTTCCGCACGTATCGCTCCCACATTCCGCAGTTCCAGGTAGGCCAGCGTGTCGGCGCGCAGGCGCGACAGGGACGCGGGCACGATCGCGGCGCCTATGCCCGCCTCGACCGACGTGAGTATGGTGGGGATCATACTTTCCTGCACGATGCGCGGCGACGCCTGGCTTTGGACGGCCAGCAACTGGAATATCTGGCTGAAGTAGCGCGAACTCTGGCGCGCATATCCGATCAGGTCGAAGGACATGGCTTTTTTCAGCGACAGCGACTTTGCGCCCGAGCGCAGTGCCGGATGGTCCTGGCGAATGGCGAAAACCAGCGGCTCGGAGTAGATCAGCTCGGGCGCGAGATCCGGGTCGGCGAATGGCGGGCGCAGCAAGGCAAGGTCCAGATGGCGCTTGTGCAGCGCTTCGGGCATTTCGCTGGAATTCATTTCCTTCAGGTCGAGCACGACCTCGGGATACTGCAAGCGAAAGCTGTACAGGCTTTGGGATAGGTTGGAGTATGAGGCGCTGGGCGTGAGCCCCAGCGTGAGCCGGCCTTTTTCTCCTCGGTGCACCTGTTGTACGGCCTGTATGGCCAGCTCGGTGTCCTTATTCAGTTGCTTCAGGCGCCGCTGCAGTTCCAGCCCAGCCGGCGTCAAGCGCACCGAACGTGTGGAGCGCGTCAGCAGCTGCACTTTCAGCATCTCCTCCAGCTTCTTGATGCTTTGGCTAAGCGGCGGCTGCGTCATGAACAGGCGCTGGGCGGCGCGGCCGAAGTGAAGCTCTTCGGCCACCACGGCGAAAACATTCAATAAGCGGCTATCTATCATGGTGTCCGGTAAATGTCATGGTGAAAGATGGGTGCAAGGGCTGTGGCATCAGGAGCTACATTTTCAATTACGTTAAAAAAAAGATCAATAATCAATTAAAACAAGATTAGACAACATAATCGACCTGTCTTACGATGCCCTCCGGCATGAACTGAAACCCGGACATGGTGTCGTGGGTGATGGGCCTGGCGGCCCGGGATGGAGATAAGACCATGATCAAGAATTCAAGACGCTATTTGGCCGCGTTGGCCATCGCGGCCTGCTATGCGGGCCAATCCGTCGGTGTGGCGCAGGCCGCCGACTATCCTTCGCAGCCGATCACTTTCATCGTTCCTTACGCCGCGGGCGGCAGTTCGGACACGCGCTCGCGGCAACTGGCACAGAAAATGGGTGAAAGCCTGGGCACGACCGTGGTGGTCGAGAACCGGCCTGGCGCAAGCGGAAACATCGGCACCAGCCAGATCGCGCGCGCCAAGCCGGATGGCTACACCATAGGCCTGGGCAATTTCGCCCCCATGGCCGTGAATAAATCGCTGTACGGGAAAACGCTTCCATTCGATCCTGATAAGGACATCCAGCCCATCGCCCTGATCGAGCGCGGCGCCATGGTGCTGGGCGTGGGTTCGCAATCCCCTTATGCCAGCGTCGGAGCGCTGGTGAAGGACGGCAAGGCCAAGCCCAATCATCTCAACTACGCATCAACCGGTGCGGGCGGCGCTTCCCATCTGGTCAGCGAACTGTTCAAGGACAGCGCCGGCTTCAACGCGGTTCATATTCCGTACCGCGGGGGTGCTCCCGCATCCAACGACCTGATCGCGGGCAATGTGGATTTTTACCTTGAACTGGCCAGCCTGTTCATTCCCCACACCACCTCCGACCAGCCCCGCATCCGGGCCTTGGCCGTGGCATCGGAAGAACGCCTGAAGGCGCTGCCCAACGTGCCCACCTTCAAAGAGCAGGGCATCGACCTGGTGGCGTCCAACTGGTTCGGCGTGATTGCCCCAGCCGGCGTGCCACAGGACATTGTGGCCAGGCTGAACAAGGCGGTGAACCAGGCGCTCGGCGAGGAAAGCTATCGCTCCGTGGTCCAGGCTCAAGGCGCGGAAGTCGCCGGCGGCAGCCCCGAGGATTTCCAGGCCTTCATCCGCAGCGAATCCGAGCGCTGGTCCAAGTTGATCGAGCAAAAGAACATCACTGTTCAATAGGTGTTTCATGCAGGGAACGCAGTCTACATTGCGGGAGATCGGGCGCCGCGATGCCCGGTTGAAAGCCTGGGCCTACCTGCCTGAAGGCGGCCCCGAGCCGCAGGCCGCTCCGGCCCAGCCCCTTGCGGGGCTGTTGTTCGGCGTCAAGGATGTCATCGATGTGAAAGGCATGCCCACAGGTTGCGGGGCGTCCTTGCGCCAGACGCCTCCCAGCCTGTTTGACGCCTCATGCGTTGCGCAGCTGCGCGCGGCGGGCGCGGTGCCGATAGGCAAGACCGTGACCGCCGAATATGCCTTCACCGCTCCGGGCCCTACGCGCAATCCGTGGAATCCGGCCCATACTCCGGGCGGCTCGTCCAGCGGCTCGGCTGCCGCCGTAGCGGCCGGCATGGTGCCCATGGCTCTGGGCACGCAAACGGGCGGGTCCATCATCCGGCCTGCCGCATTCAATGGCGTGGTTGGGTTCAAGCCCACCTTCGGCTACGTGCACCGCGCGGGCATGGCGGTGATGTGCGATACCCTGGACACCATAGGATGGTTCACCAGGGATGTGGACCTGGCCGCCCGGGTTGCCGATGTCTTCCTGCCGGGGCCGTCCGGGCATTCGCCGGCCACATCCGAGTTGCGGGTCGCCGTGCTGCCTTGCCGCGGCGCGACGCCGCTGAGCATCGACGCCGGGCATACGCTGGAACAGGCCGCGGCCGCGCTGCAGCCGCATTGCAGGCAGATGGACTGGCTGCATCCGGATGAGGACATCGGCGTGTTGAGGTCGCTGCATGCGCGCATCATGCGCTATGAGTTGGCGCGGGGGCTGCTGCCGGTCTGGCGCAGCGAACCCGAAGCCTTGAGCGCGGCGACCGTGGACGGCATACGCCAGGGCCTTGGATTGAGCCCCGCCGAATATGGAGACATGCAGGCCATGCGGTCCAGGATACAGCGGCGCTGGGATGAGCGGTTTGCCGATTACGATTTCATCTTGACGCCCAGCGCTCCCGGCGAGGCCCCCGAAGGCCTGGCTACCACCGGCTCGTCCATTTTCAATTGCATCTGGTCATTGCTGGGTTGGCCCTGCATACACCTGCCTTGCGCCCTGTCTTCCAGGGGCCTGCCCATGGGCGTGCAATGTGTGGGCCGGCCGGGGCGGGACGCCCTGCTGTTGCAATTGGCCAGGCGCGTGCATCCGGTGATAGACCAGCGCGGCGAAAAAGCACGCCATTGGCCTGAGTCCTAGGACTCAGGCGCTCGCGACTTTACATCCAGCCCGACGGAAACGGGCTGGCCGCCGAGCAGTTGAGTGAGGGCCGAGGGCGGCACGCCGATCAGATAACCGCGCCGTCCGCCGTTCACGTAGATGGTGGAAAAATCCAGCAGTTCCGCTTCCACCCACACCGGCATCTTCTTGCGCGTGGCGAACGGCGAGGTTCCGCCCACCAGATAGCCGGAATGCTTTTGCGCGGTTTCGACGGAGCAGGGGCTGACCTTCTTGGCGCCCGTCTGCCGCGCCAGGTTCTTCGTCGATACCTCGCGGTCGCCATGCATGACGACCACCAGCGGCCTGGCGTTTTCATCTTCCATGATCAGGGTCTTGGCGACCTGGTGCAGGTCCAGGCCCAATTGCCTGGCGGCTTCCATCGCGCCGCCGTGGTCCACGTAGTCGTAAGGGTGCTCGGTGAATGCGACGCGGTTCTTCTTCAGAAGCTGAGTCGCCGGTGTTTCCGAGACATGCTTGTCTTTGGCCATGTTGTCGATGAATGAAATTGATGGGCGCTTTGCGGCGCCGGGGCTCTGGCGCGAATGTGTCACCCGCGGGGGTGATGTTTCGCGTGCAAAGCCTTGAGGCGTTCGCGCGCCACATGAGTATAAATCTGCGTGGTCGAAATGTCGGCATGGCCGAGCAGCATCTGCACCACCCGCAGGTCGGCGCCGTGATTCAGCAAATGTGTGGCGAAGGCATGCCGCAGCACATGGGGTGACAGGGGCGCGTGTATGTCCGCCAGCACGGCGTATTTCTTCACGATCAGCCAGAAGGACTGCCGTGTCATGGGGGCGGCGCGGCTGGTGACGAACAGAGCGTCGCAGCGGCGCGCGCCCAGCAATTCCGGACGGGACTGCTTAAGGTAAAGATCTATCCAGTATTGCGCTTCGTCGCCCAGCGGCACCAGCCGGTCCTTGCCGCCTTTGCCAAGGACGACGCGCACGACACCTTCGGTCAGGCTGGCGTCCAGCGCACCCAGGCCGATCAGCTCGCTGACGCGCAGGCCGGTGGCATAAAGCGTTTCCAGCATCGCCCGGTCGCGCAGGCCCAGCGCGTTGCGCGTGTCGGGTGCTTGCAGCAGGGCATCCACCTGGTCTTCCGACAAGGTCTTGGGAAAGCGCGCCGCTTGTTTTGCGGCCCGCAAGGTCAGACAGGGATCGCTGTGGACCAGGCCCTGGCGCAACGCCCATAGGTAGTAACGCCTCAGGGCGGCCAGGCGGCGGTTGGCCGTCGTGGCCTTGCTGGCGGCATGCCTGGCCGCGAACCAGTCCTGTATGTCGGCGGCATCGGCATGCTCCAGCCCCTTGCCCGTCTTGGCATGCAGCCATTGGGCGAAGGCGGTCAGATCGCGGCGGTAGGCCGAAAGCGTGTTCTGGGCCAGGCCGTCTTCCAGCCAGATGGCATCCAGGAATGCGTCGATGGTCGCGGGTGGGGAAAAGGCCAATGTGCGTCGTATATGGGTGAGGGTTTAGGGGCGGCGGCCTGCACGGCCGCCTATTGCGCTATGGCGACCGCGCCGCCTGCATCGCATCTTATCCCAATGGATCGGTTGACGAGCCGTTATATAGGTATATATATTACGAGTCGGATCAAGAAAACCGCTCCCTGGGCAATGACCATGGATCGATTATCTCGGGCAACCCTAAAAAAGGAAAAAAATGAACGTGAAGAAATTCATTGCCGCCGCCGCGCTGGTGGGCATGGGATGGCAGACGCAGGCTTGCGCGGCCGATCTGCTGGTGGGCGCGGCCGCCAGCCTGACCAACGCCTTTACCGAGCTTGCAGCGGCATTCCAGCAGGAGCATCCCGATACCAAGGTGCTGATGAGCTTTGCGGGCTCCGACGCGGTGGCGGCGCAGGTGATCCAGGGTGCGCCCATGGATATATTCGCCTCGGCGGATCAGAAGGCCATGGACAAGGCGGCCGCCTCGGGAAGCATCGATACGGGCAGCCGGCGCGATTTCGTCCGTAATGAAGTGGTACTGATCGTGCCGGCCGACAGCACGCTGGGCATTGCTTCGGTGGCCGGCCTGAAGGCGGCCGCCGTTAAGCGCGTCGCCCTGGGGAATCCGGCCACAGTGCCCGTGGGCCGCTACACCAAGGGCTCGCTGGAGCACACCGGCGACTGGGAGGCCGTCAGGAAAAACGAAGTGCTGGGCCAGAATGTGCGCCAGGTACTGGATTACGTGGCGCGCGGCGAGGTCGATGCGGGCTTTGTGTTCGCCACCGACGCGGCCATCATGCCCGGCAAGGTGAAGGTGGTGGCCAAGCTGCCGTCGCCCACGCCCGTGCTGTATCCGATTGCGCTGGTCAAGCGCGACGGCCGCCACCCGCAGGCCGGGGCCTTCCTCGACTTCATCGCATCGCCCAAAGGCGATGCGGTATTGGCGAAATACGGCTTCTCCAAACCCTGAGCCGGACAGACGATGTCGGATGTCGCCGTTCCACTGCTGCTGTCGCTGAAGGTCGCAGGCTGGGCCACATTCCTGTCCGCCGTGCTGGGGGTGTCGGTTGCCTACGGCCTGTCGCGCTGGCGTTCGGCCTGGAGCGACGCCATGGATGCGGTGCTGACCCTGCCGCTGGTCCTGCCGCCCACCGTCATCGGCTATTACCTGCTGGTGCTGCTGGGGCGCCGGGGCTGGCTGGGTTCTACCCTGGCGGACTGGGGTGTCGTGCTGGTCTTCACCTGGCAGGGGGCTGTGATCGCGGCCACCGTGGTGGCCTTTCCCATGGTGCTGAAGGCCGCCCGCGCGGCCTTCGAGAGCGTCGATCCGGCCCTGGAGAACGGCGCCCAGGTTCTGGGGATCAGCGCCGCCGGCACCTTCTTCAGGGTGACGCTGCCGCTGGCCCTGCCCGGCATCTTGGCGGGCGTATTCCTGGCTTTCGCGCGCGCCCTGGGCGAATTCGGCGCCACGCTGATGATAGCGGGCAGCATACCCGGGAAAACCCAGACCTTGTCCATCGCCATCTACGAAGCGGTGCAGGCCGGCAATGACAGCGTGGCCAATGTCCTGGTGGCGGTGACCTCGCTGACCTGCGTCGCGGTGTTGTGGATTGCCGGCAGGCTGGCTCCCGACCGGACGCGGACAATGAGCCAGAGGGCGGCTTTGCGATGATCCATCTCGATATCAAGCGGCGCATGCTCGCCGGCGCCCGGCAGTTTTCGCTGGACATCCGGATCGATGCCCAGGCCCGCCGCATCGCCCTGTTCGGGGCATCGGGCGCGGGCAAGACGCTGACTGTACAAGCCATTGCCGGCTTGATGCGTCCCGACAGCGGATGCATACAGGTATCCGGGACGACCTTCTACCATTCCGGGCAAGGAATCTTTCTTTCACCCCAGGAGCGGCGAGTCGGCTACCTGCAGCAGGACTACGGCCTGTTTCCTCATTTGACGGTTGCACAGAACGTGGCTTTCGGCCTGAAAAACGGCTGGTTGAATCCTCGGGGGCGGGCCTTGCCCGAGGCGGCGCGCCGCTGGATCGAATCCTTCGAGCTGGAAGGCGTTCTGAACAGCTATCCGGCGGAAATTTCGGGAGGACAGAAGCAGCGGGCGGCCCTGGCCCGCGCGCTGGCCGTGGAGCCTGGTGTATTGCTGCTGGACGAGCCCCTGTCTGCCCTGGATGCCGGCCTGCGCGAGAAAATGCGCGCCGAGCTGGCCGCGCTTCAGGCCAGGCTGGATATTCCGACAATATTGATCACCCACGATCCGGACGATGCGCTGGTGCTGGCCGACCGCATATACCAGATACAGGAAGGCCGGATCGTGGACGAGTACGATCCGGCGGGCTTGCCGCCTCAGTCCAGGACGCCCATCATCACGCTGGATGCCTTGAAGATTGCATAGGCCTCCTGCTGTTCGCGCAAGTCCAGCGCCGCCAGGCTTTCCATGCTGAGGACGGCGGCCAGCACCTGGCCGCCCGGCAGCTCGATGCTGGCCTCGGCGTTGACCGCGCCCTTGACGATGCGGCAGATCCGCCCCGGCAGCTGATTGCGGGCCGACAGCTTCAGTTCCCCACCGGGCAGTCCCACCATCACCGAAGACGCCTTGATGAACGCCAGCGCCCGCCGGCCCTGCCTCAGCGCCAGATTCTGCACGCTTTCGCTGGTAATGGAGGAGACGATCTCGATGCCGCCTCCCAGGTCCAGGACGACCTCGTCGTTCACCGCGCCGTGCTTGACCCGGACCACGGTGCCGGCCAGCTTGTTGCGCGCCGATGTCTGTACCATCATGTTCTGTATGAGCTCCAGGTTGCGGGATGAGGAACTGCTGACGGCGGCCAGCCGCGCCATGAAACGCTCATGCTCCTTGTTCAGCAATTGATATAGCTGGATCAGTTCCTGCGCCCGCGCCGTCAGGCTGGCGCCGCCGCCCCTTTGGCCTCCGGTGCTGCGCAGGACGAGGGGTTCGCCCGCCAGGTTGTTCATGGTATCCACGGCATCCCAGGCCGCCTTGTAGCTCAGGCCTATCTTCCTGGCCGCCGCGCTGATGGAGCCTTCCTCGCTGATGGCCGTCAGCAGCGCCATGCGTTTTTCGCTTCCCCAGTTCTGCCGGCCCGAGCGGAACCATATCGAACCGTCCAGTTCGATGGGGATGACGTGTGAGAGGGTGTGTTTCGGGTCTTGCATGGAGCCTAGTTTAGGGCCTGTTTGCGCCAATGGGAAAGCCGCCGCCGCCCGACGAGGGCGGCGGGTGCGGCGAGCGGCGCGGCGTGTCGCATATCGAGCCGTGCAATCGCAGGTTGGGCGCCATCCTCGACAGGGACTCGTTAGAATGGATCCCCTGGAAACAGCACAACCCGAGAACAATGGATACCTTCGAGTCCGTGGATCTGGGCCGGCTTTCAGGGCCGGGCTCCGAGAATACACTGGTCCTGACTGTCAACAACCGCCACGCGCGCCGCGTGCTGGCCGAGTTGTCGGCCGGCCTCGGCCCCGACCGCAGCGTCATGGCCGTGCCCGACATCCTGCCCTTGTCGGCCTGGCTGCGCAGGGCGGCGGACCGCCTGTCCTTCGTGCCCGAATCCCGGCAGCCCATGCACGTCCTGGATGCCTTTGGCTCGCAGTTGCTATGGCAGCGCGTCATCGCCGAGGTCGAGGCGGACCATGTCCTGCTGGACGTCCCGCAGGCCGCCCGCCTGGCCGCGGAGGCCGACCGCCTGGTCGATGATTGGCGCATCCAGGTGCCGCCGGAATATGAAACGTCCGATTATCAGCGCTTCCGCGTATGGCGCCGAAGCTACCGCGCGGCGCTGGAGCGTATGGACATGGAAGACGGCAACACGGCTTACGAGCGCATAAGCCGGGCACTGGCGGATGATGTATTGCGTATGGACGTCGACACCCTGGTCATGGCGGGTTTCAACGAGCTGTCGCCCCGTCTGTCGGCCATGCTCTCGGCCATGCGGGATCGCGGCCTGCGGGTGTGCGTGCTGGCCCGCCCCGCGCAAGCTCCCGGCAGCCTGCAAAGGGTGCAGGCTCCGGACCCGGACGGCGAATGGCGGCTGGCGGCGAACTGGGCGGCCCAACAACTGGCCGGTAATCCGGCGGGGCGGTATGCCATTGTGGCCGCAAGGCTGGAAGCCGACGTGGCGCTGGCGCACCGCTATCTGCGCGCTGCGCTGGGCCGGGACGCGCGGGGCCGGCCCATGCCCTATAACGTGGCGGTCGCCCGTCCGCTGGCGCAATGGCCGGCGGCGCGGGCCGCGCTGCTGTGGCTGCGGGTCATGGCCGATTTTTCCAGGAAGAAGAGCTGCGCGCCCGCCGATGCGGGTGCGGCCCTGCTGGCGGGGGGATGCCGCGCGCACAGCCAGGAAGCCGCGGGCCGGGCGGCCATCGACGCCCTTTGGCGGCGGCGCGCTCGAATCAAGGTGTCCGAAGCGCAGTTCGCCGCCGAACTGGATCGGTACGCGCCCAGCCTGGGCGAGGCGTGGCGGCTTTGCCGGCAGACCCTGGAGGGCGAGTCGGGATCGGCAGCCGCGGATACATGGAGCCGCCGCTTCCGCCTGTGCCTGCAGGCCTTGGGCTTTCCGGGCCAGTCGGTATTGGACAGCCACGCTTTCCAGGCGGTCGAAGCCTTCGACGGTCTTCTGGACGGCCTGGGCCGCCAGGCCGCGGTGGCCGGGCGGCTGGATTTTTCGGCGGCTGTGTCCCTGTTGGGGCGGCTTGCCCAGCAAACGCCTTTCCAGCCGCAGCGCGACCCGGAAGCCAGGCTGGATGTGCTGGGCTTCCTGGAGTCCGAGGGGGGGCGGTGGGACGGCGTCTGGGTGCTCGGCCTGACGGACGAGGTCCTGCCCGCGGCGCCCAAGCCCAATCCCTTCATTCCCATGGCTGTCCTGCGGCAGGCCAATGCGCCGCGCGCCACTCCGGAGCGCGAACTGCAATGGGCCATGACGATGTATGCCGGACTGCTGGAGTGCGCGCCCCAGGTATGGCTCAGCCACGCGCAGCGCGAGGGCGAGCGTGAACTGCGTCCCAGCCCGTGCATTGCGGAATTGGATGTGCAGGCCCCGCAGCCGGCCGCTGCCATGTCATCCGCCTGCCGACTGGAGCAACTGCTGGACGAGCAGGGGCCTCCCCTGCAAAGCCAGGGCGGGACGCGCGGCGGCATCGCCGTCATCGACACGCAGGCGCGCAACCCCTTATGGGCCTTCGTCAAATACAGGCTGGGCGCAAGCCAGCTGAAAGGCTATGCCGAGATATCCGATCAGAACGCGCGAGGCCTGCTGCTGCATCGGGCCATCGAACTCGTCTGGCGGGTGCTGGAAGACCAGCAGGGCCTGCTGCGTCTATGGAACGGCGGCGGGCTGGATACGCTGCTGCGCGAGTCGGTGCGGCAAGCGTGTGATGAATGCCTGGCCGATTACGGCCCCACGCTGCAAGAGCTCGAATCCGCCAGGGCTATCGCCGTCCTGCACGAGTGGCTGGCGTTGGAGCGTGCGCGCCAGCCCTTCCGCGTGCGCGATGTCGAGCAGGAATACAAATGGCTGCATGGCCCGCTGGAGCTCAGCCTGCGCCTGGACCGCATCGACGAGCTCGATGACGGCCGGCTGGCGCTGATCGACTACAAGTCGGGCAACGGGAACATCGATCCGAAGCCGGACTGGATGCGTGCGCGGCCGGTGGGACTGCAACTGCCCTTCTATGCGGCAGTGCTGGCCGAGGAGGAGGCCGAGGTCGCCGCGCTGGTACTGGCCCGGCTGCATGCCCGCGATACCCTGGTCAAGGGGCTGGCGGACGCCGACTATGGCTTCACGGGCCTGTCCGCCCCGCAGGACTGGCCCGATTTCGCCGGCCAGTCCTGGGCCGGGTTGATGGCGCAATGGCGCGGCGCCATTCATGCCCTGGCCGATGAGTACGTGGCGGGCCATGCCGGCAACCGGACCTTGCGCGCGGATGACCTGCGCTACTGCGATGTGCTGCCCTTTTTGCGCTTGACCGAGGAATACCGGCGTGACGATTAAACAGCCCAGCGACCGCGCCGTGCGCGACGCGGCCATAGACCCCACCCAGTCCTTTCTTGTCCAGGCCCCGGCGGGCTCCGGCAAGACGGAATTGCTGACCGATCGCATCCTGGCTTTGCTGGCCACCGTCAACCGGCCCGAGGAGATCGTGGCCATCACCTTTACGCGCAAGGCGGCATCCGAGATGCATGCGCGCGTGCTGGCCAAGCTGCGGGCCGGCATGCAGGCCGCTCCCGAAGAGGAATACAGGCGGCGCAGCTGGGAACTGGCGCGGCGGGCCATGAAGCGCGACGAGGAACTGGGCTGGAACCTGCTTCAGTATCCAGCCCGCCTGAGCATACGCACCATCGATTCCTTCTGCACCTATCTGGTCCGCGCCATGCCCTGGCTGAGCGCGCTGGGCGGCTTGCCCGCCATTGCCGACGACGCGCGCGGGCATTACGAGGCCGCCGCCCGGGCCACGCTGGACATGGCTGACGAGAACAGCTCGGTGGCGGCGCTGATCGCTCACCTGGACGTGGACCTGCGCGCGGCGCAGGGACTGCTGGCCGATATGCTGGCAAGCCGCGACCAGTGGCTGCCGCTGCTGGGGCCCGGCGGCAATGTCGACAGGCTGCTGCACAGTCTGGACGGCGCCATCCAGGCCGATCTGGCTCGTGTGGACCGTGCGATGCCGCCCGGCTGGGCGGCGGCGCTGGCGCCCTCGGTATCCCGCGCCGCCAATGTATTGGCGGACAGCGGCGAATCCATGGATATCAGCGCCCTCGCGCACTGGAGCGGGCAGCCCTTCGGCACCGAGGTGTCCAGCCTGCCCCAGTGGCAGGCGCTGGCCGACATCCTGTTGACCGCGAAGAACACCTTGCGGCGCACGGTGACCATCAAGCAGGGCTTCCAGGCCAAGGCGGACTACAAGGACGAGTTCCTGGCCTGGATCAAGGCCATGCCCGAAACCGATGAGTGGATTTCAGCCCTGGCCGATATCCGCTGCGCGCCGGGCAATGGCTACAGCGCTGAGCAGCTCGAGACCTTGAACCTGCTGATCGAGGTGCTTTGGCTGGCCGCGGCGCAGCTGAACCTGCGCTTCACCGAGGCCGGCGAGGTCGACTTCACCGAGATCTCGCGCCGCGCCGTGCAGGCCCTGGGACAGGTGGACGACCCGAGCGACCTGCTGCTGTCGCTCGATGCGGCCATCCGCCATATCCTGGTGGACGAGTTCCAGGACACCAGCCAGTCCCAGATCGAATTGCTCGAACGCCTGACCTCGGGCTGGATGCAAGGCGATGGGCGCACCCTGTTCCTCGTGGGCGATCCCATGCAATCGATCTACCGGTTCCGCAAGGCCGACGTGGGATGCTTTCTCAAGGTCAAGGAGGGCGGGCTGGGCGACATTGCGCTGACCGCATTGGAACTCAAAGACAATTTCCGTTCGCAGGCCAGGCTGGTCGAGTGGGTGAATGCCACCTGCGGGCCGGTCTTCCCCAAAGAGAACCATCCCGGCCTGGGCGCAATCCAGTACACGCCGTCGGTGGCGTTCCAGGACGGCGTCGATGGGCTGGGCGTCGAGTTTCACCCGGTCTGGTCGCGTGCAGCCAGGGACGGCGGCGACGAGGATGCCGTCGACACCGCCGCGGTGGCCGAATCCATCGCCATCCAGCTTGCGCGGGACGCCTTGGACAAGTATGCGGATAGCGAGAAGCCGGTCGCGATACTGGTACGGGCGCGTACCCACCTGGACAGCATCGTGCATCGCCTGGCCCAGGAAAACATTCCCTGCCGGGCGGTCGAACTGGTCTCGCTGAAGTCGCGGCAGGTCGTCGTGGATCTGGTGCAGCTGGCGCGGGCCTTGTCGCACCCGGCGGACAGGCTGGCGTGGCTTTCGGTCTTGCGTGCGCCTTTTTGCGGCCTCAGGCTGGACAGCCTGCATGCCTTGTTCGGCGTCGACCTGAATGCCGCGATACCCGCCGCCTTGTCCGACTGGCTGGCCCAAGGCGATTCGATCCTGGACGAAGACGAGGCCGGGCGTCTGCGCCATGCGGCCGCGGTGCTGCTGGATACGGCCAATGCCTCGGGGAGCATACCGTTCGCCTCCTGGCTGGAGGACTGCTGGCGCCGGCTGGGCGGCTTCGAGGTCTATGGCGGAGCCAGCGACGTGGCCGACGCCGAGCGCCTGTTCCGCCTGATCGAAGAACTGGCGCCTTATGGCGGCCTGGATCCCGAAGTGCTGGAGGGCAGGCTGGAAAAGCTGTATGCCGCGCCCAACAGCAGCGGCAGGGCGGTGGAGGTCATGACGATACACAAGTCCAAGGGGCTGGAGTTCGAAACCGTGATACTGGCCGGCCTGCATCGGCGCCCCAAGGGCGACACGCCTCCCTTGATGCGCTTCGAGCACAGCGAAGGGGAACTGCTGCTGGGGCCGATACGGCACCGGGCGGCCGAGGAATCCGAGCCGGTTTCCGTCTACCTGGCCGAGCGCGAGAAAAAGCGCGCCGCCTATGAAACAGACCGTCTGCTGTATGTGGCCCTGACGCGGGCGCGCCGGCAACTGCACCTGATCGGCGAAGTTGGCCTGGACGGCGGCATGCAGATAAAGAAACCCGCCGGGGCATCGCTGTTGGGGCGCTTGTGGGATTACATGGAGACGCCCCAGCCCCCGGAGGCGTCGGAACTGGACGGCGGCGGCATGCCGCAGGCTGCGTCGGGAGAGCAGCGCTTCCTGCTGCGCCTGCCCTCGGCCGCCATGCCGGCGGCGCCGTCCGGCGGCGCCGCGGCGGGACCGGGCACTCCTTGGCAGTGGCGATCCGAGTCCGGCGATGAAAGCATCATCGGCACGGTGGCCCATGCCTGGCTGGAGCACATCGGCAAGGAGGGGGCGGATGCCTGGTCGGCGCAGCGCGTCGATGCCTGCCTGCCCGTCTTCCGCAGGCAGTTGAGCCGCGCCGGCATGGCGGCGGCGGGACTGGACGGCGCCGCGCAGATCTTGCGCGAGACGCTGGCCGCCACCCTGGACAGCGCCAGGGGCCAGTGGCTGCTCCGGGTGGCGCAGGCGCATCGGGAATGGTCGCTGCTGGACGTCAGCGGCCGTGTTTCGGTCATCGACCTGGCGATTTCGCAGGAGCGTGACTGGCTGGTGGTGGATTACAAGACGGGGGTGCCGCGTCCGGGTGAAGCCATCGATGTTTTCACCGCGCGCATGCGCGAGCGCTATCAGGAGCAGATCGTGCGCTACTGTGCCCACGTCAGTGCCCTGGACGGCCGTCCGGCCCGGGGGGCGCTGTATTTTCCGCGCGTCGACGCATGGGTGGAATTTGCACCCGGGGGCTGAACGCGCCGGGCAAAGTCCTGTTAAACTCTTAGTCGGCGGGCCCCTTCGCATGGTTCGGCGGTGAATCTGGTCAGGTCGGGAACGAAGCAGCCACAGCCGTGCGGAATCAGTGCCGAAGTCAGGCTCGCCCTTCACACTCTTCGCATTTCCCCAAATACCCCAAGCAGCGTCGAATCCGGTACACTTTTTGTTTATCTTTCGATAGCTTCCGGTTTCAAGTTCATTGCATGACTTATCTGGTACTGGCGCGTAAATGGCGGCCACGTTCGTTCGACACCCTTATCGGCCAGGATCACGTGGTTCGTGCCTTGACGCATGCGCTTTCCACGCAGCGGCTGCACCATGCCTGGCTGTTCACGGGCACCAGAGGGGTGGGCAAGACCACGCTGTCGCGCATCCTTGCCAAGTCGCTGAACTGCGAAACCGGCATCACGGCCACGCCCTGCGGCGTTTGCCGCGCCTGCACCGAGATCGATGCCGGCCGCTTCGTCGACTATGTCGAACTCGACGCCGCGTCCAACCGGGGCGTCGAGGAAATGACGCAGTTGCTGGAGCAGGCGGTGTATGCGCCGGGCAGCGGACGCTTCAAGGTCTACATGATCGACGAAGTCCATATGCTGACGGGGCATGCGTTCAACGCCATGCTGAAAACGCTCGAAGAGCCGCCGCCCCACGTCAAATTCATACTGGCGACCACCGACCCCCAGAAGATTCCCGTTACCGTTCTGTCGCGCTGCCTGCAGTTCAACCTGAAGCAGATGACCGGCGAGTCCATCGTCGGGCACCTGAAGAGCGTGCTCGACCAGGAAAGCATACCGTTCGAGACTCCCGCCCTGCGCCTGCTCGCGCAGGCCGCCTCGGGCTCCATGCGCGATGCGCTGTCATTGACCGACCAGGCCATCGCCTATAGCGCGGGCAACCTTACCGGCGAGGCGGTGCAAGGCATGCTGGGCACCATCGACCAGCGCCATCTGGTCGAGCTGTTGCAGGCCCTGGCGGACGGCAGCGCCGCAAAGGTGCTGGACGTTGCCAACGAACTGGCGGCGCGCGGCCTGTCTTATACCGGCGCCTTGGGCGACCTGGCCGTATTGCTGTCGCGCATTGCCATCCAGCAGCGCATCCCGGGCACGATACCCGACGACGATCCCCTGGCCGAAGACATCGTCCGGCTGGCCGGCGCGCTGCATCCCGATCAGGCCCAGCTTTTCTATTCCGTGGCGGTGCATAGCCGCCAGGAGCTTTCCCTGGCGCCCGATGAATATGCCGGTTTCGTCATGGCCTGCCTGCGCATGCTGGCGCTGGCTCCCGCCAATGCGTCGGCGCCGCCGCCTGGCGATGGGCGCGCCCGTGCCGAACCGCCCCAGGTGGAAACCGGAACCCGGCCCCAGACGGAACCCAAGGCGGCGCCCGAGCCATCGCCGGCGGCAAGCGCCGGCCCGGCTGCTCCCATCGTTCAGCAGCAGCCTCCCGCCGCGGCGTTGCGCAACGATGCGCCGGTCGCCCGCGTCCAGGCGCCGGCCCCCATGGATCCGGCCTTGGCCGCCGCGGCCGCGCGGAAGGCTTCCCCTCCTGGAAGCGACGATGTTCCCGCCTGGGAAGACGCTCCGCAATCCGCCGGCGACGCGCAGCCGCCGGCCGGGCATGCGGACGAGCAGGGCGCGGTGGCTGCCCCGGCGCCGATCGCGGCTCGCGCAGCCGAGCCCCCCGGTGCACCGGACGACGATGCGGGCGGCTTCGAAACCATGCATATTCCCGACGAGGAATATTTCGACGATGCGGGCTACGAGCCCGTGGGCCTGGGCGATCCCGACGAGGCGCCGGACGGCTTCGTGCCGGCGCAAGGCCCGCAAGAAGACATGGTGCCGGCCCTGTTCGCCGCCGAGCGCAAGAAAGCCAAGGCGCCCCGCTTGCGCGACATGGACGCCCAGGCATGGCCCGCGCTGGCCGCCTCGCTGCCCCTGACCGGGCTGGCCGCCGAACTGGCGCGCCAAAGCGAGTGGCTGGGTTCGCAGGGCGATCAGGTCACCTTGCGCGTGGCCATACGTACGCTGGCCGAAAGCCCCGGAAAATCGCGGCTGTGCACGGTGCTGTCGGAATATTTCGGCGCCGTGGTCCAGCTCGATGTCGAATACGGGGCCACCGGCGATGAAACCGCGCATGCCCACGAACAGTTGCAGAGGGCCGAGCGGCAGAAGCAGGCCGAGCAGGCCGTCGCCAACGACCCCTTCGTGCAAACCCTCGTCAACGAATTCGGCGCCCAGGTGGTGCCGGGCTCCATCAGCGCCACGCCCCGGCATCGGGCCGCGTAGGCTTTTTTCTTCTTTGTTTCTATCTCTCAGGAAAACCAATCATGATGAAAGGTCAGATCGCCGGTTTGATGCGCCAGGCCCAGCAAATGCAGGAAAACATGAAAAAGGCGCAGGAAGCCCTGGCGGAGATCATCGTCGAAGGCGCTTCCGGAGGCGGCCTGGTCAAGGTCTCCATGAGCTGTCGGCATGACGTGAAGCGCGTTGCCATCGACCCCAGCTTGCTGGCGGACGATAAGGACATGCTCGAAGACCTCGTGGCGGCGGCGTTCAACGACGCATTGCGCAAAGCCGATGCCACTTCGCAAGAGAAAATGTCGTCCGTGACGGCCGGCATGCCCTTGCCGCCTGGAATGAAACTGCCGTTCTGATGCAAGCGCCGCTGCCCGAGCCCGAACCGCTCACCACGCTCATCGAGGCCTTGCGCCGTTTGCCCGGCGTGGGGCTGCGTTCGGCCAGGCGCATGGCTTACCACCTGATGCAGCACGACCTGACCGCCGCCGATCAGCTGAGCCGCGCGCTCGCCTCGGCCGTGAAGGACCTGCGCCATTGCACGCGCTGCAACGGCTTTGCCGAAGAGGAAGTCTGCGCCACCTGCGCCAACCCCAAGCGCGACGGCTCGGTGCTTTGCGTGGTCGAAACGCCCGCCGACCAGAACATGATCGAGTCCAGCCACGGCTATCGCGGCCTGTACTACGTGCTGATGGGGCGCCTGGCGCCGCTCGAGGGGGTGGGGCCGCAGGAGCTGCGCTTCGACCGCCTGGTGAAGCGGGCCAGCGACGGCGTGGTGCGTGAAGTCATACTGGCCACCAACTTCACGGCCGAAGGCGAAACCACGGCGCACTACCTGTCGGAACTGCTGCGCGCCCAGGGCCTGTCGGTCAGCCGTCTGGCGCGCGGCGTGCCCGCCGGCAGCGAACTGGAGTACGTCGATGCCGGAACCATCGCCTGGGCCCTGATGGAGCGGCGCAGCACCTGATTCGACGATCGGCATGGTGCAACTCCCGATAAGCAGGTGCAATATTCTCGGGTAATATCGGGAAATAATTTTTTTCCAGGAGACTTTCCATGTCCGTATCACGTCGTGATTTGCTCAAATTGGCCGGCGCAGCCGGTGCCGCAACCGTGGTTCCCGGCGCAGCCCGCGCCCAGGCGCTTGAAAAGAAAGAAGTAACCATCGCCGTCGGCGGCCAGGCCCTCATCTATTACCTGCCCCTGTCCATTGCCCATATCAAGGGCTACTTCAAGGACGAAGGCCTGGATGCCAAGATCGTCGATTTCGCGGGCGGCTCCAAGGCCTTGCAGGCCGTGGTCGGGGGCAGCGCCGACGTCGTCTCCGGCGCCTTCGAGCACACGATCAACCTGCAATCCAAGGGCCAGGCCTATCGCGCCTTTGCGCAGCAGGGCCAGGCGCCCATGATCGTTCTGGTGGTCTCCAAGAGAACCATGGCCGGCTACAAGTCGCCGGCCGACCTCAAGGGCAAGAAAATCGGCGTCACGGCGCCCGGCTCGTCCACCAACATGATGGCCAGCTTCTTCCTGGCCCAGCATGGCCTGAAACCCACCGATGTATCCTTTGTCGGGGTGGGAGCCGGCGCGGGCGCCATCACCGCCATGCGCACCGGCCAGATCGACGCCATGGCCAATCTGGATCCCGTCATCAGCACCCTGGTCAAGGAAGACGCCGTCCAGATCATCGCCGACACGCGCACCCTTAAGGACACCCACCAGATTTTCGGCGGCAACATGCCGTCGGGCTGCCTGTACACCTCGCAGGAATTCATCGACAAGAATCCCAACACCACCCAGGCGCTGGCCAACGCCATCGTGCGCGCCGACAAATGGATACAGGCCGCCAGCCCGGATGAAATCGCCAAGGTCGTGCCCGAGGGCTATCTGCTGGGCGATCCCGAGCTGTACAAGCTTGCCTTGAAGGGCAACAAGGAAGCCCTGTCGCCGGACGGCACCGTGGCGGATGACGGCCCGCAAACGGCGCTCAAGGCGCTGGCGGCCTTCGTACCCAACTTCCCCGCCGACAAGATCGACGTGTCCAAGATCTGGACCAACGATTTCGTTGCCAAAGCCAATAAAAAATATCCCCATGCTTGATGCCGCACTGCTGCTTGAAAACATTACCTGCACCTTCGCCTCGAACGAGGGGGCGGGTAAAAGCTATACGGCTGTAAAAGAGGCCTCCATCGCCATCGCCCCGGGCGAATTCGTTTCGGTGGTGGGGCCCACCGGCTGCGGCAAGTCCACCCTGCTCAATGTCGGGGCGGGCCTGCTGCAGCCTTCATCGGGCCAGGTCAAGGTTTTCGGCAAGCCTTTGCACGGCGTGAACCATCGCGCCGGCTACATGTTCCAGGGCGAAGCCCTCATGCCCTGGCGCAGCGCCTTGTCCAACGTAACCGCGGGGCTCGAATTCGCGGGCATGCCGGCGGATCAGGCCAGGGCGCAAGGGCTGGAGTGGCTGAAGCGGGTGGGGCTGGGCGGTTTCGAGAACCGCTATCCGCACCAGATGTCCGGCGGCATGCGCAAGCGCGCCATGCTTGCGCAAACGCTCATACGCGATCCCGACATCATCCTCATGGACGAACCCTTCTCGGCGCTCGACGTCCAGACGCGTCAGCTCATGGAAAACGAAGTCCTCGATCTGTGGATGGCCAAGCGCAAGGCCGTGCTGTTCATCACGCACGATCTGGATGAAGCCATCGCCATGAGCGACCGCGTGGTCGTTCTGTCGGCCGGACCCGCCACCCATCCCATCGGCGAGTTCGATATCGATATACCGCGGCCGCGGGACGTTGCCGAGGTGCGCAGCAACACGCGGTTCATCGAACTGCACAAGGCTATCTGGGATGTGTTGCGTGAAGAAGTGCTAAAGGGCTATGCCCAACAGAAACGGGCCTGAGATGTCGAAGTCATTCAAATCCAATTCCTTGCGCCTGCGGTTCTGGCAGGTGCTGCTCCTGGTCATCGTCCTGGTCGCCTGGCACCTGGCCTCGCAAGACCGGAACTTCGCCTTCTTCTTCGGGCAGCCGGTCGAAGTGGCCAAAGTCATCTGGGCCTGGTTCGTGACCAACGCCGACATCTACCGGCATCTGGGCGTGACGCTGACCGAGACCGTGCTGGCTTTCGTCATCGGCACGGTCGCGGGCCTGGGCTTCGGCCTTTGGCTGGGCCTGTCGCGCGGCGCCAGTGCGCTGCTCGACCCCTACATCACCGCCGCCAACTCCATGCCGCGCGTCATCCTGGCGCCGATATTCGGCATGTGGTTCGGCCTGGGCATCTGGTCCAAGGTGGCGCTGGCCGTGACTCTGGTGTTTTTCATCGTTTTCTTCAACGTCTACCAAGGCGTGCGCGAGGTCAGCACCACCTTGCTGGACAACGCCCGCATGCTGGGCGCCAATCGCAAGCAACTGCTGCGTCATGTGTATATTCCCTCGGCCACCAGCTGGGTGTTTTCCAGCCTGCACACGTCGGTCGGCCTGGCTTTCGTGGGTGCGGTGGTGGGCGAATACCTGGGTTCCGCGAGCGGCGTGGGCTACCTTATCCTGCAGGCCGAAGGCACCCTGGATGTGAACACCGTGTTCGCGGGCATTGTCGTGCTGACGCTTTTCGCCTTGTTGCTGGACGCCCTGGTCACCGTGGTGGAGGAACGCCTGCTGGCCTGGAAGCCCAAGGCGGGCGAAACCGAAAAGCTGTAGATTGCCATGAATCGGCCGATACGCTTCCTCCGTGGCGACTCCTTTCCGAATTGCGCACACCGGCCGGGTTTCGCGATCGGGATGGCCTGAATGCCTGGAAACAGCGGCGATTACCGCGAAATCTTCCTGCGCGATGCGCCGCTGCTGGATGTGCGCGCCCCGGTCGAGTTTTCCAAGGGCGCGTTTCCGCAAGCGCTGAACCGGCCCCTGATGGACGACGACGAACGCGCCAGGGTCGGCACTTGCTACACGCAAAAGGGCAGCCAGGCTGCCATCGACCTGGGGCACCGCCTGGTGTCGGGAGCGGTCAAGGCCGAACGCATCCAGGCTTGGGCGGATTTCGCCCGGGCTCATCCCGATGGCTACCTGTACTGCTTCCGGGGCGGCTTGCGTTCGCAAATCAGCCAGCAGTGGCTCAAGGAAGAGGCCGGGATCGACTACCCGCGCATCGACGGCGGATACAAGGCCATGCGCGGTTTTCTGCTTCAGACCACCGAGGCGGCGGTGTCGGAATGCGGCTTCATCCTGCTGGGCGGGCTGACCGGCGTGGGCAAGACCGAACTTCTGGCTCGACTGGACAATGGCATCGATCTGGAGCACCACGCGCGGCATCGGGGGTCGAGCTTCGGTCGGCACGCAAGGCCGCAGCCGGCGCAGATCGATTTCGAGAATGTGCTGGCCATCGACCTGCTGAAGAAACGTTCCCTAGGTGTGCAGCGGTTCGTCCTGGAAGAGGAGAGCCGCATGGTGGGAAGCTGTTCGCTGCCGCTTGCGCTGTATCGGAAGATGCCCGAGTGGCCGCTGGTCTGGCTGGAAGACAGCCTTGAGGGGCGCGTCCAGCGCATCCTGGGTGATTACGTCGTCGACCTATGCGCGCAGTTCGTTGCGCTGCATGGCCAAGAGGACGGCTTCGAGGCATTTGCGGAGCGGCTGCGGCACTGCCTGTCCAAGATAGTCAGGCGCCTGGGATGGGAACGCTATCGGCGGCTGTCGGCCATCATGGACGCCGCCTTGGCGGAGCAGCGGCGCAGCGGGTCGGTCGATGCGCATCGCGGCTGGATAGAAGGTCTGCTGAGCGAATACTACGATCCCATGTATGCCTACCAGCGAGAAAAGCATGCGGAGCGCATCGTATTCACGGGCGGCCGGCTTGCCGTGCTGGACTACCTGCGCCATCGCAGCCAGCCGGCGTGATGGCTGCGCGGGGTCATCTCCGGGCGGGTTGGCATGGAAAGTGCCGGGAGGCGTGAAATGGAAAAAATCCGGATCGATAAATGGCTTTGGGCCGCGCGTTTCTACAAGACACGCAGCCTGGCGGCGGATGAAATCATCAAGGGCAGGGTGCAGGTGAACGGGCAGCAGGCCAAGCCGGCGCGCGAGATCGCGGTGGGCGACCTGGTCAGCGTCCGCAAGGGGGATCCGGCCACCCTGGTGCGCGTGTGCGGGCTGAGCAGCGTGCGCGGACCCGCCACCGTGGCCAGCCGCCTGTACGAGGAAACGCCTGAAAGCGTTGCGGCGCGTGAACAGGCCGCCGAAATGAGGCGGCTTGCGCCCGAGCCCGCCCACGATATGGCCGCTCGGCGGCCCACGAAGCGCGATCGGCGGCGGATCGACCTGATGCGTGGAAAATAGAAAGGGGGGGAACCTTTCATCGCGATGAAACCATCCCGGTTTATGATCGTGTACGCGGTGTTCCCTTGGTCCGAGCCGCCCTGGGCCTGCTGTTTGCCCTGTGAATATTCGAATCGGCAGCACGCCGGCACCGACAATCCATTTTTTTAAGCAGAGCATTCATGCCCGAATCCGCCGACGCCCATCTGATCGAAACCTTGCTTGAAAGCCAGCGCCTGTTCGACGGGAGCTTCCTGAAGGCCCGGCGCGATACCGTCCGCCTGCCGGACGGAAACAGCGCCAGCCGCGAATACATCGTGCACCCCGGCGCGGTCGTCATCATCCCCTTGCTGGACGACGATCACGTGCTGGTGGAGCGCCAATTCCGCTATCCGGTCGACCGGGTCATGACGGAGTTTCCCGCAGGCAAGCTGGACCCGGGCGAGGACCCGTTGCTATGCGCGAAGCGCGAACTGCTGGAGGAAACCGGCTTCAGCGGCGGGGAGTGGGCCTATGCAGGCGCCATGCACCTGGCCATCGCCTATTCCACCGAAGTCATCCATATCTTCTTCGCCCGCAATCTGATTTCCGGGCCGCCGCAGCTGGATGCCGACGAATTTCTGGAAGTGCGCGCCATGCCTGTGCAGGCGCTGTTCGACGCTTGCCGCGAGGGCGGCATTACCGATGCCAAGACGCTAAGCTGCACGTTGTGGCTGCAAAACGTCCGCACGGGCGCCTGGCCTCTGGACTGGAAGGCTTGATCGGAGGCCTCGGGCGATCCCAATCTTCGCCCCTCCAGGCTCGGCGCCGGCGCCGCTTATTTCATTTTGTCCAGGGCGGTTTCCAGGCTTGCCACCGTGCGGTCGATATTGTGCAGCTTGTCCAGGCCGAACAGTCCGATACGGAAAGTCTTGAAGCCTTGCGGCTCGTCGCATTGCAGCGGCACGCCGGCCGCGGCCTGCAGGCCGGCCTGGGCGAATTTCCTGGCCGAGTGAATGCCGTCGTCGTCGGTGTAGCTGACCACTACGCCGGGCGCCTCGAAGCCCTTTGCGGCCACGCTCTTGTAGCCTTTGCCGCGCAGCAGCGCGCGTACCTTGTCGCCCAGCTCCTGCTGCTCGGCGCGCACCTTGTCAAAGCCGTAGGTCTCGGTCTCGGCCATGACGTCGCGCAAGACCTTCAATGAATCGGTCGGCATGGTGGCATGGTAGGCAAAGCCGCCTTGCTCGTAGGATTCCATGATCTGCAGCCATTTGCGCAGGTCGCAGGCGAAGCTGGTGCTGGTGGTGCCTTCGATTTGCTTTCGGGCCGACTCGCCCAGCATGACCAGGGCGCAGCATGCCGAGGACGTCCAGCCCTTTTGGGGAGCGCTGATCAGCACGTCGACGCCCACGGCCCGCATGTCGACCCAGATCGTGCCCGAGGCGATGCAATCCAGGACGAACAGCCCGCCCTCGTCGTGTATCGCCGCCGCGACCTGTCGCATGTAGTCATCGGGCAGCATGATGCCCGATGCGGTCTCGACGTGCGCGGCAAGCACCAGGTCGGGCTTGTATTCCTTGATGGCGGCCACGACTTCCTCGATGGCCGGGGGTGCGTAAGCGGCCTGGGCGCCCTCGGCCACCGGGGACGCCTTCAGGACACGGGTTTCGGCCGGGATGTTGCCCATGTCGAAGATCTGGCTCCAGCGGAAGCTGAACCAGCCATTGCGGATCACCAGGCATTTCTTGCCGCTTGCAAACTGGCGCGCGACCGCTTCCATGCCGAAGGTGCCGCTGCCGGGCACGACGATGGCCGATTCGGCTTTGTAGACCTGTTTCAGGCTGCGGGAAATGTCTTTCATCACTCCCTGGAAGGAGCCCGACATGTGGTTCAGGGCGCGGTCGGTGTAAACCACCGAGTATTCAAGCAATCCATCGGGGTCGACGTCGGGCAGCAGGCCAGGCATGGTGTTCTCCAAGAATAGCGCAAGGACCGATCGGACCCGGTGCGCGGGACAAGGAGATCGCCGATCTCCCGCGGGGCAATACCACTTCGTGATAGCCGGTCGATTTTAGACTGATAGTCACGCCAAGGTAAGCCCATGCGGAATCCATCCGGGAATGGCTGTTTTCCGGGCCAGCCGGCCTGGTTCAGGCGGTGAAGCCGCCGTCGATCGACAGGCTCGCGCCCGTCACCATGCCTGCCTCGGGGCCGGCCAGGTAGGCCACCATGCCTGCGATTTCTTCAGGCTGGGCATGCCTTTCCAACGCCATTAGCCCGTGCATGTCGGCGGCCATGGGGCCATCCTCGGGATTCATGTCCGTGGCGGTCGGGCCGGGCTGCACATTGTTGACGGTAATGCCGCGCGGCCCCAGGTCGCGCGCCAGGCCCCGGGTCAGGCCCGCCACCGCCGCCTTGCTCATGGCATAGGCCGAACCGCCGGCCCAGGGCATGCGGTCCGCATTGACGCTGCCGATGGTAACGATGCGCCCGCCTTCATCCATATGCCGCGCCGCGGCCTGTACGGCTATGAAGACAGCGCGTACGTTGACAGCCAGGGTACGGTCGAAATCCTCCAGAGCGAAAGAGTCCAGGTCGCCCATCAAGGCCACACCGGCGTTATTGACCAGCACGTCCAGGCGGCCGAACGAGGCGGCGGCTTCATCGATGGCGGCCGACAGCGCGGCGGCGTCGGCGCTGTCGGCCTGGATCGCCAGCGCCCGGCCGCCCGCGGTCTGGATCTCGGCGGCGAGCGCGTCCGCCGTGCTTGCCGACGAAGTGTAGGTGAAGGCCACTGCCGCGCCGTCGCGGGCCAGGCGTCGGACAATGGCCGCGCCTATGCCCCGGGCGCCGCCGGTGACGAAGGCGGCTTTTCCGGCGAGAAGAGGGGAGGCGGAGGAAGTTGCATTGCTGTTCATGATGGCTGCTCCAGAAAGATGAAATGGAAAAGAAACACGGGCAGTGTCCGCTTTCCACTGCGTGTCCGGTAGCCATGAATGGGATGGATTAATTTCAACTATTGGTTGAAAATAGCGAAATGCAGCCGCTCAGCCATCTGGAGTGTTTCGTTAAATCCGCCGAGAACGGCAGCTTCTCGGCGGCTGCCCGCTTGCTGGGCCTGACGCCGGCGGCCGTCAGCAAGAATGTCGCCCGCTTGGAAGCCTCGCTGGGCATGCGCCTGTTCCAGCGCAGCACCCGGAAACTGGCGCTCACCGAAGGCGGCGAACGCTTGCTGCAGCAGATTGCCGGCGCACTTGCCACGCTTTCCGACGCGGTCGATCACGCTTCAACGCAAGACAAACAGCCCGCCGGCACCTTGCGTGTCAGCATGGGCCCGGCTTTCGGGCGCGCTTATCTGCTTCCGATGCTGGGCGAGTTCTTGAGGCGCTATCCGGCCATCGTGCCTGATTGGCGTTTCGAGAACAGGCAGGCCGACCTGATCGGCGAGGGCTTCGACGCAGGGATAGGCGGCGGATTGAGCCTGAAGCCGGGCATGGTTGCGCGCGAGCTCGGCCGCGTTCATATCGTGGCCGTCGCGTCGCCATCGTACATCGCGGGAAAGCCCGATCCGCGCACTCCGCCGGACCTTGCAGCGCTTGACGGAATCTTGCGGCGCTCCCTCCATAATGGACGCACCAATCACTATTCCTTGCGCAACGCCGCCGGCGAGACCGCGATTGCAGACCTTGTTCCGCGTCTCGTCTTCGACGATCCCGAGGCAATGTGCCAAGCGGCCATGATGGGCCTGGGCGTTGCCCTGCTGCCCATGCCGTTCGCCGCGCCCTGGCTGCGCAGCGGCGCATTGCTGCGCGTGCTTCCCGGCTGGTGGGCCGACGCCGGACCGATCTCCTTGTACTATCCCGCGAAAAAGCTTCTGCCGGCGCGGACCAGGGTGTTCGTGGATTTCGTCATCGAGCAGTTCCAGGAACGTGGATTCGCCCGATTGGTGCGCGGCGACGGCGGGCCAGCGGTTCGATAGCGCCGCGCTTGCCATGGCCGGCACCGTTTCAACGACATCGAATCCTTCTCGAAAGGCCTGGAGCGCCATGCCGCCGTGCTGCCGGGCGAAACGGCGAGGGGCCCGCTTCCGTTTTTGCCGAATGAAGCCCCGCCTGTTCAAAACAGCTGCAATTGCCGCGTTTCGACGGATGGGCGGCGGAACAGGGATGTATCCAGAACGGGCCGTACCCGGTTCAGGCCCGCTTTCGCACAGGCTTTCCTGAAGCGCTGCTCGAGAAGTTCCGCAAAAATGCCGGCGCCTTGCATTCGTGTCCTGAAATCGGAATCGTAAACGCGGCCGCCGCGCATCTGCTTGAGCAGGTTCATGACATGGGCTTCCTTCAAGGGATGATGGGCAGCCAGCCATTCCTGGAAGAGAGCGGCGATTTCCAGCGGCAGCCGCAGCAGGACGTAGGCGGCACTCATGGCGCCGGCGTCCTTGGCGCTGAACAGGACTTTTTCCATGTCATGGTCGGTCAGCGCGGGAATGACGGGGGCCACGATGACGCCGCTTGGCACGCCCGCCCCGCTCAGCCTGCGCAGGGCTTCCAGGCGTGCGCCGGGGGTGCTGGCGCGCGGTTCCAGCGTTCGGGCGATATCGCGGTCCAGCGTGCCGATGGACATGAACACCCGGACCAGCTTCCTTTCGGCCATACGGGCAAGCAGGTCGATGTCCCGCGTGATGGACGCGGACTTGGTCGTAATGGCGACGGGGTGATTGAACTCATCCAGCACATCCAGAATCGAGGCCGTTATCCGCAGCCGACGTTCCACGGGCTGATAGGGGTCGGTGTTGGCGCCCAGCGCGATCAGCTTCGGCGTATACGACGGGCTGGACAAGGCTTTGCGCAGCAGCTCGGCCGCATTGGTCTTGGCATAGAGCTTCGTTTCGAAATCCAGGCCGGGCGAATGATTCAGGTAGGCGTGGGTCGGCCGAGCATAGCAATAGATGCATCCATGCTCGCAGCCCCTGTAGGGATTGATGGACCGGTCGAAGGGAATGTCGGGCGACTCGTTGCGGGAAATGATGGATTTGGCCGTCTCGACGGTCACGGTCGTGGCGGGCCGGAGGGTGTCGTCCGGCTGGCTCGTGGTCCATTCATCGTCGAACGATATGCGTTGGAACTCTTCGAATCGTGACGTCCTGTTCGACACGCTTCCCCGGCCCTTGATGGGTGTATCGCGCATGGTTTGGCCCCGCTATATACTGTATAAATAAACAGTATATAGCGGACGTGCCGCGGCCTGCTCAGGGCGCGAACTGGAATCGTTCGAAGGCGTCCAGTTTTTCTTCGATCAGGCGCTTATGCGCGGATGCCCGGCCCCGGCCCACCCAGGTCCATGCCTGCAGCAGCAGTTCGCGGCGGGCGCGATCCGCCTTCAGGTCCAGAACCGCCACGATTTCGTCATCGATCAGCACCGGCAGGCCCATATAGCCGTAAATGCGCTTCTCTTTGGGCACATAGGCTTCAAAAAGATGCTCGTAGCCGAAGAACATTTTCAGCCGCTTGCGCTGGATGACCAATGGATCGAACGGCGAAAGAATATGCACGCCTGCCGCTTCCGGCGGGATATCGGCCACTGTTTCGGGAAGCGACCAGTGCTCGACCTTGCCGGCGCCGTCTATCGCCACGGGAACCAGCTTCCCTTGTTTCACCCGTTTCTCGATGGCCAGGCGAAGCAGAGACTTGCGCCACGCGTTCAGATGGCAGGCGGAGTCCAGGCTGACCAGGCCTTGCGACCGCAGCGCCCGGTCGAGCAGGTAGTCGATGACCTGTTTCTCGCTGGCCTTCCTGGGCGGTCTGTCCCATTGAAAATGCCGGTCCATGAGCTCATAGGTCTTCAACATGCCGGTACGTTCGCTGACCGTCAGTTTGCCGATGTGAAAAGCCAGCTGCAATGCCCGTTTGGAAGGCTTGCGGCTGGCCCAGGCATGATCTTTTTCCACCAATTCGTCATCATCGATATCGCGTATCGATAATGCTCCGTTGTCGCGAACGCGAGCGATCACTCTGCGAAGGTCGCTTTCCGTCACGGAACTGAACCAGCTTCGCGGCGACAGGCGTTGCCGTTGCATGTCGCCCATGAAGAATCGTAGATCGTTCACTGGAATGTACGATAAAGCATGAGTCCAGTATTCGAACACCGTTCTGTCCACGCTTTGCGCCTGCCGCAAATGATCGCGCCGGTAATCGGGAATGCGTGTCCAAAGGATGTGATGGTGACAGCGCTCGATGACGTTGATGGTGTCGATCTGCACATAGCCCAGGTGCTGGACTGCCGCGGGCGTGGCTTGGGGCCCGCCGCCGAATGGGGCGTCGGTATTCAGTCTTTGGGCGCGCAGCCATAGGCGGCGGGCCTGCGGCTGGCTTATATCGCACCGCATGCTTGCTTAATGTCCCGGACGAAAGCGGTTCAAAACGTCACTTTGACTGAGGGGGCGCTGCGCTGAGCCGGGCCATGAAATACCGCTTCGATATTGTTGCCGTCGGGGTCGATCACAAAAGCGGCGTAATAGTCCGGATGGTATTCACGCAATCCCGGGGCGCCGTTATCTTTGCCGCCGTGATCCAGCGCCGCCTTGTAAAAGGCGGCGACCATGGCCTGGTCGCTTGCCTGGAATGCCAGGTGAACGGGACCGGTCAGCCGGCCCTGAGCAGCCGGGCTATCGGCGCTGGAGACCACCAGTTCGTCGGCCCAGAAAAAGCCGTCGCCCATGCCGCCTATGGGTATGCCCAGCGTATCGAAGATGGCGGAATAGAAGGCCTGGCTGGCGTTCAAGTCGCGTACCACCAATTGGATGTGGTCGATCAATCGACCGCGATGCAGCTCATTTATTTCCATTGCTTCTCCGGTTCAGCTATTTGCCGTTGCCTGCACACTGCTTTTACTTTTGCCGGGCCTGCGCGATGAGCGTATCCAGCTTGATGCCGTCGGCCGTGAACACCCGTATGCCTTCGGCCAGCTTTTCAGTGGCCATGGCGTCCTGGTTCAGTTCGGTCCGGAAGGCGACTTCGTTGCTGGCCACCCATTCGGGCGCGGTTTTCCGGGCTTCCTGCGGGTCCAGAGCCTTTTCCAGCGGCTCGGTGCTTTGCGACAGCTGATTCAGCAGCTCGGGGCTGATGGTCAGCAGGTCGCAGCCCGCCAGCGCGCGTATCTGCCCGATGTTGCGGAAGCTGGCACCCATGATTTCAGTGGGAATGTCGTAGGCCTTGTAGTAGTCGTAGATGCGCTTTACCGACAGCACGCCGGGATCGGAGGAGCCGGCATTGGCGGCTTCGTCCCACTGGGCGCCCGCCGCCTTCTTGTGCCAATCGTAGATGCGGCCCACGAAGGGCGATATCAGCTGCACCTTGGCCTGGGCGCAGGCCAGCGCCTGGGGCAGGGCGAACAGCAGCGTCATATTGCAGCGTATGCCCTCGGCCTGCAGCGCCTTGGCGGCCTGGATGCCTTCCCAGGTGGATGCCAGCTTGATGAGCACGCGTTCGCGCTCGATGCCGGCGCGCCGGTACATGCCGATGATCTGGCGGGCGCGCTCGATGCTGGCCTGAGTGTCGAAGGACAGCCGGGCGTCGACTTCCGTCGAGACCCGGCCGGGAATGATGCCGAGGATTTCCTTTCCGAAAGCGACGAGCAGCTGGTCGGCCAGTTCGGCGCTGGAGGCGCCGGCATGGTCGGCGATCGTTTTTTCCAGCAGGTGCCGGTTTTCCTCGAGCTGGACTGCTTTCAGGATGAGGGAGGGGTTGGTCGTGGCATCGGTGGGGCGATGCTTGCGCATGGTATCGAAATCGCCGGTATCGGCGACGACGGTCGTAAACTGACGCAGGGAATCGAGCTGGTTGGACATGATTTTTTACACCGTTCAAAACAATACAAAGCGGGCCAGGGCCTTGGTACGGGCGTGGGCTGGCTGTAGACTAGCTATTGCAAAGCATACAGGCGCGCGGCCTGGTTTTGCATCCTAATTTATACCCATTCATTCAGACCATACCAGTCTCAAGGTATAATTAGAAGGTTTAATTACTGACTTTACAACCGGGGTTTACAGTGCTGCCGTCACTCTTTTCCGAGGGGTCTGTCCAGGCCCCCACAGCAATTCTTGCCTTGGCGGACGGTACCATCTTCAAGGGTGTCTCTATCGGCGCCGATGGTTATTGCGTCGCCGAAATCGTATTCAACACTGCCATGACGGGATACCAGGAAATCCTGACCGATCCCAGCTACAACGGGCAAATCGTTACCCTTACCTATCCTCATATCGGCAATACCGGCGTCAATGAAGAAGACGTCGAGTCCACGCAGGTGCATGCGGCCGGCCTGGTCGTGCGCGACTGCTCGCTGCGCGTCTCCAATTTCCGGGCCACGCAGTCGCTGCCCGATTACCTGAAGGCGCAGGGCATCGTGGCCATTTCGGGTGTCGACACCCGCAAGCTTACCCGCATATTGCGCGAGGGCGGGGCGCAGGGCGCCTGCATCCTGGTCGGCGACGACGCCGACCGCGCCGTGCAACTGGCCCGTGACTTCCCGGGCATGTCGGGCCAGGATCTGGCCAAGGTGGTTTCCATCAAGGCTTCGGGCGACTGGCGCGCCGGAACCTGGCAGCTGGGCAAGGGTTTTTCGCAACCCGACGGCCATACCTATCACGTCGTGGCCTACGATTACGGCATCAAGACCAACATCCTGCGCCTGCTGGCCGATCGCGGCTGCCGCATCACATTGGTGCCGGCGCAAACGCCCGTGGCCGACGTGCTGGCCCTGAAGCCCGATGGCATCTTCCTGTCGAACGGCCCGGGCGATCCCGAACCCTGCGACTACGCCATCGACACCTGCAAGGCGGCGCTCCAGCACAAAATACCCCTGTTCGGCATCTGCCTGGGGCAGCAGATTCTTGGCCTGGGCATGGGCGCCAAGACCATCAAGATGAAAACCGGCCACCATGGCGCCAACCACCCTGTGCAAGACCTGGATACAGGCCGCGTGTTCATCACCAGCCAGAATCACGGCTTCAATGTCGATCCCGATTCCCTGCCGGCCAACGCCCGAGTCACGCACGTATCGCTGTTCGACGGCACGCTGCAAGGCTTCGAGCTTACCGACAGCCCCGCATTCTGCTTCCAGGGCCACCCCGAAGCCAGCCCCGGCCCACACGATATCGTGGTGCTCTTCGATAAATTCATCAGCCTCATGGCCAATAAAAAATAATTCAGCAATATGCCAAAGCGTTCAGACATAAAAAGCATTCTCATCATTGGCGCAGGCCCGATCATCATTGGCCAGGCCTGCGAATTCGACTATTCCGGCGCACAGGCCTGCAAGGCCCTGAAGGCCGACGGCTACCGCACCATACTGGTGAACAGCAATCCGGCCACCATCATGACCGACCCGGAAACGGCCGACGTCACCTATATCGAGCCCATTACCTGGCAGGCTGTTGAAAAGATCATCGAGCGCGAAAAGCCCGATGCGCTGCTGCCCACCATGGGCGGCCAGACCGCGCTCAATTGCGCGCTCGACCTGGTCCACCAGGGCGTACTCGAAAAGCACGGGGTGGAGCTCATCGGCGCCAACGAGCATGCCATCGAAAAGGCCGAGGATCGCCAGAAATTCAAGCAGGCCATGACCCAGATCGGCCTGGAGTCCGCCAGGTCGGGCGTGGCCCATTCCATGGACGAGGCCTGGGAAGTCCAGCGCCGCATCGGCGACGAAGCCGGCACCTCGGGCTTTCCGGTCGTCATCCGGCCCAGCTTCACCATGGGCGGCACGGGCGGCGGCATCGCCTACAACAGCGAAGAATTCGAAAGCATCTGCCGGCGCGGCCTGGAAGCCTCGCCCACCAAGGAATTGCTCATCGAGGAATCCCTGCTGGGCTGGAAGGAATACGAAATGGAAGTCGTGCGCGATTGCGCCGACAACTGCATTATCGTCTGCTCGATCGAGAACCTGGATCCCATGGGCGTGCACACCGGCGACTCCATCACCGTGGCGCCGGCGCAAACCCTGACCGACAAGGAATACCAGATCATGCGCAACGCATCGATCGCGGTATTGCGCGAGATCGGCGTGGACACGGGCGGCTCCAACGTGCAGTTCGCGGTCAATCCGCAGACCGGCCGCATGATCGTCATCGAGATGAATCCCCGCGTGTCGCGCTCGTCGGCGCTGGCCTCCAAGGCCACGGGCTTTCCCATCGCCAAGGTGGCCGCGCGCCTGGCCGTGGGCTATACGCTGGACGAACTCAAGAATGAAATCACCGGCGGCGCCACGCCGGCCTCGTTCGAGCCCGCGATCGACTATGTGGTGACCAAGGTTCCCCGTTTCGCCTTCGAAAAATTCCCGCAGGCCGATTCGCGCCTGACCACGCAGATGAAATCCGTGGGCGAAGTCATGGCCATAGGCCGCACCTTCCAGGAATCCTTCCAGAAAGCCCTGCGCGGACTGGAAGTGGGCGTCGACGGCCTGAACCAGAAAACCACCGATCGCGAGAAGCTGCAGATCGAACTGGGCGAGCCCGGCCCCGAGCGCATCTGGTATGTGGGCGACGCCTTCGCCCAGGGCTTCAGCCTTGAAGAAGTCCACAGCCTGACCAGCATCGATCCCTGGTTCCTGGCCCAGATCAAGGAAATCGTCGACATCGAGCTCGCGCTCGAACAGAAGACCCTGGCCGACCTGGACTACGACACCGTCTGGCAACTGAAGCGCCGGGGTTTTTCGGATCGCCGCCTGGCCTTCCTGCTGGACACCTCCGAGGCCGAAGTGCGCAAGCTGCGCCACCAGCTCGGCGTCCGTCCGGTCTACAAGCGCGTCGACACCTGCGCGGCCGAGTTCCCCACGCGCACGGCGTACATGTATTCCACTTATGAAGACGAATGCGAGGCCGCGCCCACCGATCGCAAGAAAATCATCGTGCTCGGCGGCGGCCCCAACCGCATCGGCCAGGGCATCGAATTCGATTATTGCTGCGTGCATGCGGCGCTGGCCCTGCGCGACGATGGCTATGAAACCATCATGGTCAACTGCAATCCCGAAACGGTGTCCACCGACTACGATACCTCCGACCGCCTGTATTTCGAGCCCCTTACGCTGGAAGACGTGCTGGAGATCGTCCACAAGGAAAACCCCGTCGGCATGATCGTGCAGTACGGCGGCCAGACCCCGCTGAAGCTGGCGCGCGCCCTGGAGGCCAATGGCGTGCCCATCATCGGCACCAGCCCCGAATCCATCGACGTGGCCGAAGACCGCGAGCGCTTCCAGAAGCTGCTGAACAAGCTGGGCCTGCGCCAGCCGCCCAACCGCACGGCCCGCACCGAAGGCGAGGCCCTGGCGCACGCCGCCGAGATCGGCTACCCCCTGGTGGTTCGCCCCAGCTACGTGCTGGGCGGCCGCGCCATGGAGATCGTGCACGAGCAGCAGGACCTCGAGCGCTATATGCGCGAGGCCGTCAAGGTCAGCAACGATTCCCCGGTGCTGCTGGACCACTTCCTGAACAACGCGATCGAGGTCGACGTTGACTGCCTGGCCGACGGCGAAACCGTCTTCATCGGCGGCGTCATGGAGCACATCGAGCAGGCGGGCGTCCATTCCGGCGATTCGGCATGCAGCCTGCCGCCGTATTCCCTGTCGGCCGAGATCATCGCCGAGATCAAGCGCCAGACTTCGCTGATGGCGCGTGCGCTCAACGTGAAGGGCCTGATGAACGTACAGTTCGCCATCCAGGACGGCGATGTCTACGTGCTCGAGGTCAACCCGCGCGCCTCGCGCACGGTGCCCTACGTATCCAAGGCGACCGGGCTGCAACTGGCCAAGATCGCCGCGCGCGCCATGGCGGGCAAGACGCTGGCCGAGCAGGGCATACACAAGGAAGTCGTCCCCTCCTACTACTCGGTGAAGGAGGCGGTATTCCCCTTCGTCAAGTTCCCGGGCGTGGACACCATCCTGGGGCCGGAAATGAAATCCACCGGCGAAGTCATGGGCGTGGGCCAGAGCTTCGGCGAGGCCTTCGTCAAGTCGCAACTGGCGGCCAGCGTGCTGCTGCCTGAATCCGGCACGGCCTTCATCAGCGTGCGCGCCCAGGACAAGCCGCGCGCCGTCGAGGTTGCCCGGGGCCTGAGCGCGCTGGGCTTCAGGATCGTCGCCACGCGCGGCACGGCGGCGGCCATCGAGGCGGCCGGGCTCGAGGTCCAGGTCGTCAACAAGGTCACCGAAGGGCGTCCGCACATCGTCGACATGATCAAGAACGGCGAAATCGCGCTGGTCATCAACACGGTCGAAGAGCGGCGCAACGCCATTGCCGATTCGCGCATGATACGCACCAATGCACTGGCGGCCCGGGTTACCTTCTTCACCACCATAGCGGGCGCGCACGCGGCCGTCGAGGGCCTGCAATACATGCGCCAGGGCGACGGCCTGAAGGTGTATTCCCTGCAAGACCTGCACGCATCCCTGCCGGCGCAATAACGGCGCCGCGTCGATGAAGCGTGTATTCATCACCGGGGCGAGCAGCGGCATAGGCGCCGCTCTCGCCCTGTTTTATGCGCGCCGGGGTTGCCAGATCGGCTTGCTGGGGCGGCGCCTGGACGCTCTGCGGGCCTTGCGGGACCAATTGCCGGGCGATGGCCATGAAATCCATGTGGCCGACGTGCGCGACCGTGCGGCCCTGCATGCCGCCGCATCCGACTTCCTGCAAGGCGGGCCCGTCGATATCGTGATTGCCAGCGCCGGCATCAGCGCCGGAACATTGACGGAAGAGCTGGACGACTTCGATGTGTTCGAGTCCATCGTCGCAACCAACCTGACGGCCACAGTAGCCACCTTCGAGCCCTTCATCGCCTCGATGAAAGAGCGTGGGCATGGCCGCCTGGTCGGCATCGCCAGCGTGGCCGCGGTGCGGGGCCTGCCGGGCGCGGGCGCCTACAGCGCCTCGAAGGCGGCGGTCCGCACGTACTGCGAAAGCCTGCGCGTGGAACTGAGCCGCAGCGGCGTCAGGGTGGTGACGATAGCGCCCGGCTTCATCCGGACTCCCATGACGGCGCACAACCCCTACAAAATGCCTTTTCTAATGCCGGTGGACCGGTTTGCGGAAAAAGCGGTTGCGGCCATCGACAAAGGCGTGTCGTACAAGGTGATTCCCTGGCAAATGGCCTGGGTGGCCCGCTTGCTGCGCCTGGTGCCCGACCGGCTTTACGACCATTTCTCCTTCCGGCGCAAGCGCAAGCCCAGGCTGCATGAGTAGCCAGGTTTTTTGTCTAGGGCTGTGCCGTTGCGTTGAAATCGGCGTCTCCATCGACATAGAACCACAGGCCGTCTTCGCGGACGAAGCGGCTGCGTTCATGCAGACGGCGAGCCTTGCCGGCTTCCCGATAGCGCGCCGTAAAGACGACCTCGGCTCTTGAGGCGTCCAGTGGGGTGTGGCTTTCCACCTTCAATCCCAGCCAGCGTATGCCGTGCGCTTCGCCCGGCGGCGGCAGGTCCAGACTGGCCGGCCGGGTCGAGGGATGCCAGCTTGCCAGCAGATAGGCTTCCCGGCCCAGCGCATAGGCGGTGTAGCGGGACCGCATCAGGCGCTCGGCGTCGGGCGCGGGCGCATGGCCGTCTATAAAGGGCTGGCAGCAGGCGGAATAGGGAAGGCCAGGCGCCTGGCCGCCGCAAGGGCAGGTAGCAGCCGTGCCAGGCTTGCCGTGCTTCACGAAAGACCCCGCTTCCTGTTTTCCCCGACGCTAGATGACATCGTCCAGCGCCGCCAGGTCCAGGTGTTCGGTTTGCCCCCAGGCATGCATGCGCCAGCGTTTGTCGCCGTCGATGGCGAACTGGTTGATGCTGGCGTTCAGGATGGGGTCCGGCCGGACGGCATCCAGCGCCAGGCCGTTGGCCAGGCGCCAGGCGATGTCGATGACGCCTCCGTGCGAGAACACCATGATGTTCTTGCCCTGATGATCCTGGGCCAGGGTCTCGAAGGCCTGGGCAATGCGCGAGGAAAAAACCTTCAGGGATTCGCCCTGTTCTATCGACTGGTCGGGATCGCGGAAATTCACGCGGGGGCCGCCTTCCTGCTCGCCGTTCAGCAGCGCCCAGTCCCGCCCTTCGTAGATGCCGTAGCAGCGTTCGCGCAGGCCCGCGTGGCGCTCTATGGGCAGGCCGAAATGGCCGGCCGCGCTGCATGCGGTTTCGTAGGCCCGCCCAAGGTCGCTGGCGACCACCAGGTCGATCTTCTGGCCGAAAGCCGGCGACCGCAGGTAATCGCCCAGCTGCCTGGCCTGCTGGATGCCGACGGCGCTGAGCGGAATATCCAGCCAGCCCTGAAGCCGCCTGTCCGCATTCCATTGGGTCTCGCCGTGGCGTATCAGCCAGAATCGGGTGGTATTCACGTCATGCACTCGCTTGATAAGGTAAAGAGGGGTCGTTGCCGATACGACAGTATATTAAGTGTTGCAGTTCGATGCCCCGCGCCCGTACACTCTCGCCTCAGTAAAACAACAATTCGATTCCATAAAGGGCGCGTATCCTATGTCGAACACTTATTTTCCACGCTGGCGCAAGGTACAGGGCGGCGCCAGCGGCGTCGTCGTGCAGCCGGACGAATGCATGTCGTGGCCGCAGAACATCGCCATGGGCGCCCAGCACGTCGTGGCCATGTTCGGTTCGACGATACTGGCTCCCCTGCTGATGGGCTTCGATCCGAATGTCGCCATCCTGATGTCGGGCATCGGCACGCTGATCTTCTTTCTTTTCGTCGGCGGCCGCGTGCCCAGCTACCTGGGCTCGAGCTTTGCCTTCATCGGCGGCGTCATCGCGGTGACCGGCTATGCCGGCGCCGGCGCCAACGGCAATATCGGCGTGGCGCTGGGCGCCATCATTGCCTGCGGTTTCGTTTATACCCTGATCGGCCTTGCAGTGTGGTGGATGAACGCGCGTTCCGGCGGCGCCACCCAATGGATCGATACCTGGATGCCGCCCGTCGTGACCGGCGCCATCGTGGCGGTCATCGGCCTGAACCTGGCGCCCATCGCCGCCAAGGGCGCCATGGGCGGCACCACTTTCGATGCCCTGATGGCGCTCATGACGGTGCTGTGCGTCGGCGGGATCGCGGTCTATACGCGCGGCACGACCCAGCGCCTGCTGATCCTGGTCGGGCTGCTGCTGGCCTGCGTCATCTATGCCTTGTTCACCAATGTGCTGGGCATGGGCAAGCCCATCGACTTCAGCGGGGTGGCCCATGCCCCCTGGCTGGGGCTGCCGCAATTCGCGGCGCCTGTTTTCGAACTGCACGCCATGAGCGTGATCGTGCCGGTGGCCATCATCCTGGTGGCCGAGAACCTGGGCCACATCAAGGCGGTCAGCGCCATGACCGGCAAGAACCTGGACGTCTACCTGGGCCGGGCCTTCGTGGGCGACGGCGTGGCCACCATGGTGTCGGGAGCGGTCGGCGGCACGGGGGTCACCACCTATGCGGAAAACATCGGCGTCATGACGGTTACCCGAATCTATTCCACCCTGGTCTTCGTGGTGGCCGCCTGCATCGCCATCCTGCTGGGCTTTTCGCCCAAATTCGGCGCATTGATCCAGATCATTCCGGGTCCGGTGCTGGGCGGGATGTCGGTCGTGGTGTTCGGCCTGATCGCTGTGGCCGGCGCCCGCATCTGGGTGGTCAACCAGGTCGATTTCAGCGACAACCGCAACCTGATCGTCGCCGCCGTCACCCTGGTGCTGGGAGCCGGCAATTTTTCCATCCAGTTCGGTGCATTCAAGCTGGACGGCATCGGCACGGCAACTTTCGGCGCGATCATTCTATACGCGCTGCTGCGGATAGGTGTGCCCACGCGCGGCGTAGCAAAATAGAAAGCCGCTGCCTGGCCTGTTGAAATAGGGCAGGCCAGCCTTCAGCTTGGCATCGTTACTGCTTACGGGTATGGAGGGGGCAGGTATCCAGCCCAAGCAGGCGATAGGCGGGGCATCTGCCAGCCAGCCCCGTAAGCAAGGGTATGATGCCCAACCAGCCCCACCATCCGATGGTGCCGACCGCCGCCAACGCAATTAGCGCGGCGCCCACGATGATGCGTAGCGTGCGGTCGATAATGCCTACATTGATCTTCATGTTGACTCCCGTCTGAAGCAAGTGCCGGTCTCCCGGCGGAAAATGGTTGCCGGGCCTGTCGCAGCGGCCTCATGCTTGCGCGGAACGTTGCCGGTAATTTTGCTTTAACGCAGGGCACGCTGATTCCAGGGCATTTTCATCAGCAAGCGAGCCAGGCCGCAAAAGCCCGACAGCCCCGCAAACACGAGGCCAGCGCCCACAAAACCGGATATCAGAAAAAACCAGGCCGATACGGTGAGGCCAAGCATGATGCCGAGCAGGATCAGGATTCCGGCGGCGATCTGAACCTGGCGCTGCAACTCCATCGGCTGTGACGTGTCGGCCTCCACTGGCAGCCCTGCCTTCCTCCAGGCATTCAATCCACCCTCGATCAAATAGGCGTCGCCGGCCACGCATGCGTTCAACCTATGCGCGTTGGCATGCGTGCGGTTGCCGGAACGGCAAAGAAAGATAACGGCGGCGTTTACGGGTAGCGACCCGGGACGCAAGGCGTCGATAGGCAAATGTTGCGCACCGGCGATGTGTTCGCGCGCGTGTTCGTTTGCGGAGCGGATGTCGACCAGGATAGCTCCCTGGCTCATGAGGCCCTGCGCATCGCGCGGGGAGAGGGGTTTCAGTGTCATTCGATGACTCTCCATGCCAAATTCGCGGATCCGGCCCGCCACGGGCGGCGATGTCCGCCAGGCGCATGCGTCTAAGGACAAAAGATGCGCTTGAGCGTCCCGATCAGCAATGCGGCATCGGGGTTGTCGATACGGTAGTACAAGGCTTGCGCCTCGCGCCGGTAAGTCACCAGTCCATCTTCACGCATCCTGGCCAGATGCTGGGAAAGGGCGGACTGGCTCAAGTTGACGTGCTCCAGCAAAGTACCGACTGTCATCTCTTTCTGTTCAATCAATAGGCACAGCACCAGCAACCGGTTTTCATTGCCTACGGCTCGAAGCAGGGCAGCGGCTTTTGACGCGCCTTCCCTCAGGAATTGCCGATTCTTTTCATTTGATGCCATACGATTCCGATTGTCCTTGATATATGTCATATAAGATTAATCTAATTTAGATTATTCTAATAAAAAGAACGCCGCCTGACAATTCAAACAGGGAGAGGGGTATGAAAAAAAGGGTGATACGCACTGAAGGCCCGCCGCGCGCGCCCGCTGTCTTGTCCAGTCCCGGGATGCGGCGGCGCGATTTCCTGATGCTGGGGGCCGCGGGCGCCTTGGGGGCGGCCTTTCCCGCCGCAGGCGCCCGCCTGCCGGACAAGGTCGGGACGCCGGCCCATATCGTCATCCTTGGCGCGGGCGCGGCGGGATTGTCAACCGCGTCGCGACTGGTTCAGCGATTGGAGGGCGCGCGCATCACATTGATCGATGCCCGCAAGGCCCATTACTATCAACCCGGTTTCACTTTGGTAGGCGGCGGCATCAAGCCGGCCAGCTATGTCGTGTCGTCCACATCGGAATATGTGCCGCGCGGCGTCGACCTGATTGAAGAGCGTGTGGCGGAAATCGATCCTGAAGGCCGCAAGGTGGTCACCGAGGGCGGTACGACTCTTGTTTACGATTTTCTCATCGTGGCGGTGGGCATGGAACTGGACTATGAGGCGATCGACGGCATGGAAGTCCGCCTGATCGGCAGCCAGGGAATAGGCAGCATCTACAATGGTCCCGACGCGGCGGCGGCCACATGGCGCGCCATGTCGGAGTTTGCCGACAAGGGCGGCAAGGGGGTGTTCCTTCGTCCCAACACGGAAATGAAGTGCGCCGGCGCGCCGCTGAAGTACACCTTCATTACCGAGGACCATCTGGTTCGCCGCGGCAAGCGCGGTAAAGCCGAGATCGTCTACAACGCCAACAATCAGGCGCTTTTCAGCGTGCCCATTGTGTCAGAGAAGGTGCGCATGCTGTTCCAGCAGCGCGACATCAGGGTTAATTATCAGCGTGTGCTGCAGGCGATAGACCCGGGCCGGCGCATCGCCACCTTTCGTACGCCGGACGGCATGGAGGAGCAGAATTATGACTTCATTCACGTAATACCTCCCATGCGTGCGCCCGAGGCCGTGCGCAACAGTCCGCTGCCCTGGCAACAGGGAGCGTGGGCCGACGAGGGTTGGGCGGAAGTGGATCGGGGCACCTTGCGGCATGTGCGCTATGCCAATGTTTACGGGATAGGCGATATTGCCGGTGTGCCCAAGGGCAAGACGGCGGCCAGCGTGAAGTGGCAGGTGCCGGTTGCCGTGGACCACCTTGTGGCCGATATCCAGGGGAAAACGTCGGATGCTTTGTACACGGGCTATACATCATGCCCGTTGATCACCCGCCTGGGCCGGGCCATGCTGGTCGAGTTCGATTATCAGAACAACTTGGTGCCGTCCTTTCCGGGAATAGTGGCGCCGCTTGAAGAGCTATGGGTGACTTGGGTCATGAAGACCATGGGGCTCCGGCCCACCTATATCGCCATGCTGCGCGGAAAGGCGTGAGGAGAATGTCATGAAGGATATGGACTTGATGATTTTGCTGGCGGTGTTCCAGGAAATGATGGGGCCGCTGTTATGGGTCGTGCTGGTGCTGATTGCCGCGGGCCTGGCCGCTTTTGTGGCCTTGCTGACCGCCGAGCGGGGCTTGCGGTCGCGCAGGCTGGTCCGGTCCCAGGCATTGGGCTTGGTGGGCGGGGCGCTGGCTTTGGTGTTGATGGCCAAGGTGTCGTCATCCGGCTACACTAATGCCGGCGGGCCGGTCGATTGGCTCTTGATTGCCTTTGTATTTGGCATCGGATTGGTCGGTACGACCATCGTGCTCTATACGCTGGCAGGATGGTGGACCCACCGTGCGTAAGCGGAAAAATGAGCGCTTCAGTCACCTCTTGTAGCGAATAAGCCATGGGCTTGCATTTTCCCTGAAGTTTACCGACAATAGCTACATCTCCCCGGTTTGCATCCAGGCCGGGGTTTTATTTTGAGCTAGACCCAATTGTTGTTTACAGCTATAAAAAACCAACGATTCCTTTAGTTCGCATCAACGGGCGGTGTTCTCCGCCCAAGCAATTATTTACTAGGCGCTCCTTTGTGGGGAGCGTCTTTTTACTTTTAATTCAGGAATAGCTATGTCCGCGATACCGTTGACAACACGCGGCGCTGAGCGCTTGCAAGCAGAATTACATCGTCTTAAGACCGTCGAGCGTCCCGCGGTCATCAATGCCATCGCCGAGGCCCGCGCCCAGGGCGACTTGTCGGAAAACGCCGAATACGACGCCGCGCGCGAGCGCCAGGCCTTCGTGGAAGGGCGGATCCAGGAACTGGAGGGCACCCTGTCCAATGCGCAGGTCATCGATCCGGCCTCGCTGGACGTCGACGGCAAGGCGGTGTTCGGCGCCACCGTCGAAATCGAAGATCTGGAATCGGGCGAACGCGTCACCTATCAAATCGTGGGCGACGTCGAGGCCGATATCCGGTCCAACCTCATTTCCGTCTCCAGTCCGGTGGCCCGGGCCCTGATCGGCAAGGGCGAAGGCGATGTGGTCGAAGTCAAGGCGCCGGCGGGCATACGCGAATTCGAAGTCCTCAACGTCAGCTATCTGTAGCAGGCCGGCGTTGCACGCCACCCTCCTGTAAAATACCCGCATCGACGGCCAAAGAAAAAGCCCATACACAGATCGTGTTGGGCTTTATAATTTGCGCGCCGCGAAGCCATGCGCCCGCAAGCGCATGCTGGTTGGGATGTCAGCGTTTTCCGGGCCGCAGGTTGCGGCGGGCGCCGGCGCGCAGTGATAGCGCGCTGCCCGAGCGGCGCGGAATGCCATGGTCGGCGCGCTCCGCCGATGCCGCGCCGCGACGGGCACGGGGCGCAGCCGTTTCGGGCTTGTCGGCCTTCTGGGCCGCGCGCTTGGCTTTTTCCGTGCGGCGGGTACGCGTCACGCCTTCGGCCGCAAGCTTCTTGGGCGTGTGGGGTTCCGACGGCTTGCGCACCGCGCGGGTTGCGTTTTGTTCTTCGGCCTTGGCGCGCTGCGCGGCGGCGTCGGGCCTGTAGATGATCAGCGTCTTGCCAAGGTGGTGGACCAGCGCGCAGGACAAGGTCTCGCAGATGGTTTCCTGCATGGCGTTGCGCGCTTCGCGTTCCTCGCCCGCGATGCGGACCTTGATCAACTGGTGCGCATTCAGGTTGAGGTCGATTTCTTTGAGCACCGATTCGGACAGGCCGCGGTCGCCAATCAGGACGACCGGACGCAAGGGGTGGGCGGCGGCGCGCAGGGCGCTACGCTCTTGGGAAGTAATGTCAAGTTTTGGCATGATGAGATTGTACGGGAATGGCCAAAAAAAAATTCTCAAAAGAGTGGATTCAGCAACATATTAATGATCCCTACGTCAAAATGGCGCAACAGAAGGGATACCGGGCCCGGGCGGCTTTCAAGCTTTCCGAGATCCTCGATACCGAGAAGCTGATGCGGCCCGGCGACATCGTCGTCGACCTGGGTTCGGCGCCGGGCAGCTGGTCGCAAGTGGCCCGCGAGCGCCTGGTGGGCCCGGGCGGCGTCATCAAGGGGCGCGTCGTCGCCCTGGACATGCTGCCCATGGAGCCCATTGCCGGGGTCGAGTTCATACAGGGCGACTTCCGCGAGGATGCCGTGCTCGAACAGCTGAAAGATCTGCTGGGAGATGCGCAGGTGGATCTTGTTATATCCGATATGGCCCCCAATTTATCAGGTGTGGGCTCGGCGGATTCAGCTAGAATTCAGCATGTGTGCGACCTGGCCCTTGATTTTGCCTGCGGGCACCTCAAGCCCGAAGGCGCATTGATCGTCAAAGCCTTCCATGGCAGCGGCTTCTCGCAGATCGTCGAATCCTTCAAGCGGCACTTTCAGAAAGTGGTCGAGCGCAAGCCCAAGGCGTCGCGCGACAAGTCTTCCGAGACCTTCCTGGTGGGGCGGCGTTTGAAGCGGTAGGGACGGGGTGGTTTTCCTAAACGCGATTCTTTCTATCGGGTAGAATGAGTCATTGACATACTTGTTTTGCTGCCGTTATTGCGGGGGTTTGGCAAGCTGATTTACAAGTAGGAGGTTGGCTTTGAACAACTCGTTTTCCAAGGTCGCGATCTGGATGGTGATCGCGCTGGTCCTGTTCACTGTATTCAAGCAGTTCGACGGACGCGCCACCACGACTGAAACCGTGACCTATACCCAATTCATGAACGATGCGCAGGCGGGCCGCATCAGCAAGGTGGACATCCAGGGCGACACCCTGTATGTCACGCCCGATGCCGGCCGCCCCTACAGCCTGACGTCGCCCGGCGACCTCTGGATGGTGCCCGAACTCGTCAAGTCGGGCGTGCAGGTTTCCGGCAAGGCGCGCGAAGAACCCTCCTTCCTGACCAGCCTGTTCATTTCCTGGTTCCCCATGCTGCTGTTGATCGGCGTATGGATCTTCTTCATGCGCCAGATGCAGGGCGGCGGCAAGGGCGGGGCGTTCAGCTTCGGCAAATCGCGCGCCCGCATGCTCGACGAAAACACCAATCACATTACCTTTGCCGACGTCGCCGGCTGCGACGAGGCCAAGGAAGATGTCCAGGAACTGGTCGATTTCCTGCGCGACCCCACCAAGTTCCAGCGCCTGGGCGGACGCATCCCGCGCGGCGTGCTGATGGTCGGCTCGCCCGGCACCGGCAAGACCCTGCTGGCCAAGGCCATCGCCGGCGAGGCCAAAGTGCCTTTCTTCAGCATTTCGGGCTCCGATTTCGTCGAAATGTTCGTCGGCGTGGGCGCGGCCCGCGTGCGCGACATGTTCGAAAACGCCAAGAAGCAGGCGCCCTGCATCATCTTCATCGATGAAATCGACGCGGTCGGCCGCCAGCGCGGTGCCGGCCTGGGCGGCGGCAACGACGAGCGCGAACAAACCCTGAACCAGTTGCTGGTCGAGATGGACGGTTTCGAAACCGGCCAGGGCGTGCTGGTCATCGCCGCCACCAACCGTCCCGACGTGCTCGATCCCGCGCTCCTGCGTCCGGGCCGCTTCGACCGCCAGGTCGTGGTGTCCCTGCCCGACATCCGCGGGCGCGAGCAGATCCTCAAAGTCCACATGCGCAAGGTGCCCCTGGCCACCAACGTCGATGCCCTGGTGCTGGCACGCGGCACGCCCGGCTTCTCGGGCGCCGACCTGGCCAACCTGGTCAACGAGGCCGCCCTGTTCGCGGCCCGCCGCAATGGCCGCACGGTCGACATGAGCGACTTTGAAAAGGCCAAGGACAAGATCATCATGGGCGCCGAGCGCCGCTCCATGATCATGCCCGAGGAAGAGCGCCGCAACACGGCCTATCACGAGTCGGGCCACGCCCTGGTGGCGCGCATGCTGCCCAAGACCGACCCCGTCCACAAGGTCACCATCATCCCGCGCGGCCGCGCGCTGGGCGTGACCATGCAGTTGCCCGAAGGCGACCGCTACAGCATGGACAAGGAACGCCTGCTGAATACCATCGCCGTGCTGTTCGGCGGCCGCATCGCTGAAGAAGTGTTCATGAACCAGATGACCACCGGCGCTTCCAACGACTTCGAGCGGGCCACCGCCATCGCCCGCGACATCGTCACGCGCTACGGCATGACCGACTCCCTTGGTCCGGTGGTCTACGCCGAGAACGAGGGCGAGGTCTTCCTCGGCCGCAGCGTGACCAAGACCACGCATGTGTCCGAAGCCACCATGCAGAAGGTCGACCACGAGATCCGCGCCATCATCGACGAGCAGTACAGCGTTGCGCGCAAGATCATCGAAGACAACCGCGACAAGATGGAAGCCATGACGGCGGCCCTGCTGGAATGGGAAACCATCGACGCCGATCAGATCCAGGACATCATGGAAGGCCGTCCGCCGCGCGCGCCCCAGCCGCCGTCCTCCAACAACGATGCGTCCGGCACGACGCCGCCCACCGGCCTGACCTCGGCCGGCGGCAATGCCGCGGCAACGCCGGTATAAGGTCGCAGCCGGCACGCGAATGAGCTCATCCTTGCTTTGTGGGCGCTTCGAGCTGAACCTCGGGCGCCCATTGATAATGGGAATCGTGAACGTCACGCCCGATTCCTTTTCCGATGGCGCCGCGCATTTCGAAGCGGATGCCGCCATCGCACATGCACACAGCCTCATCGATCAGGGCGCCGACATGCTCGACATCGGCGGCGAGTCGACGCGGCCCGGCGCCGAGCCGGTCTCCGCCGACGATGAGCTGGCGCGCATCCTGCCCGTCATCGAAGCGCTGAGAAGCTGCCGCCTGCCCTTGTCCGTCGATACCTTCAAGCCTGAAGTCATGCGCCGCGTCCTGGATGCGGGCGCCGACATGATCAACGACATCTATGGCTTTCGCCGCCCCGGCGCCCTGCAGGCCGTGGCAGATTCGAACTGCGGCCTGTGCATCATGCACATGCAGGGCGAACCCAAGACCATGCAGCAGGCGCCCCGATACGACGACATTCTGGCCGAGGTGCGCCGCTTTCTGCGCGAGCGCAGCGCGGCCGCGCTGGCTGCGGGCATCGACCGGCGCCGCATCGTCCTTGACCCGGGCTATGGCTTCGGCAAGACACCGGCCCAGAACTACCAACTGTTGCGGCAATTGCCGGATGTCGGCGGCGAAGGCTTTCCGTGGCTGATCGGCCTGTCGCGCAAATCGATGATAGGCCACGTCATCGGCCGCGAACCGGCCGATCGTGTATTCGGCAGCGTGGCGGCGGCGCTCGCCGCGGTGGCACGGGGCGCGCATATCGTCCGTGTGCATGATGTCGCGGCGACCGTGGATGCGGTAAAAGTGTGGCGAGCAATCGAATTCGGAGATTTCCTATGACAGAGCGTAAATATTTTGGCACGGACGGTGTACGCGGCGAAGTGGGCGGGCCCACGATCAACGCCGAGTTTGCGCTTCGGCTGGGCTATGCCGCCGGTCGCGTGCTGGCACGCAAATTTCCCGGCCGCGGGCGTCCGGCCGTGGTCATCGGCAAGGACACGCGCATCTCGGGCTATATGCTGGAGTCCGCGCTCGAGGCCGGCCTGTCCGCCGCGGGCATCGACGTCCTGCTGGCCGGGCCCGTGCCCACGCCGGCCGTGGCCTACCTGACGCGCGCGCTGCGGCTGGTGGCGGGCATCGTAATCAGCGCTTCGCATAATCCCTATCAGGACAACGGCATCAAGTTCTTCTCGGCGCAAGGCATGAAGCTGCCCGACGAGATCGAAAGCGAGATCGAAGCCGCGATCGACGAACCGCTGGGTTGCGTCAGTTCCGAGGCGCTGGGCCGGGCCCGCCGCATCGACGATGCCGCCGGACGCTACATCGAGTTCTGCAAGAGCACTTTTCCCAACGAGCTCGACCTGTCGGGCCTGTCCATCGTGGTCGATGCGGCCAATGGGGCGGCCTACCACATAGCGCCCCATGTATTCCGCGAGCTTGGCGCCGAGGTCTTCGCCATCGGCTGCCAGCCCGACGGCCTGAACATCAATGAAGGCGTGGGCGCAATGCACCCCGAGAACCTGGTGGCAGAGGTGAAGGCCAGGGGCGCCGACCTGGGCGTGGCGCTGGACGGCGATGCCGACCGCCTGCAGATGGTCGATGGCAGCGGGCGCCTGTATAACGGCGACGAATTGCTGTATGCCATCGTGCGCGACCGCATGACCCAGAAACCGGTCGAGGGGGTGGTGGGCACCCTGATGACCAATTTCGGCTTCGAGAAACAGATGGAGCAGTTGGGTATCGGGTTCGAACGAGCCAAGGTCGGCGACCGCTACGTGCTGGAAAGCATGCAGAATCGGGGCTGGCTGTATGGCGGAGAAAGTTCGGGCCACCTGCTTTGCCTGGATTGCCACACCACCGGGGACGGCATCATCGCGGCGCTCCAGGTCCTGACGGCCATGAGCCGCAGCGGACGCACGCTGGATGACCTGGTGTCGGAACTGAAGATGTATCCCCAGAAGATGGTCAACGTTCCCTTGGCCCCGGGCATGCAATGGCAGACCCATCCGGGGCTGATGGCGGCCAAGGAAAGCGTGGAGCGCCAGTTGAACGGGCGCGGTCGGGTGCTTATACGCGCCTCGGGCACCGAGCCCAAGCTGCGCCTGATGGTGGAGGCCGAAGAGGCCGCCCTGGCCGACGAAGGCGTGCAACAGCTGCTTGCGGTGGATTTAACAAACGGGTAACGTGTTCATCAAATGCTTGAAACATTCCGCCGCCAGACTACCGGAATGTTTACGGAGTTACCCGCATGTTAGAGCTTGCACGCATTCAACCCGAAGCCCCCCTTGGCGCAGCCTTGCCCGATCTCGCCGTCCCCGGCGGGCTGGTCATGGGGCTGGCGCGAACCAATGAAGAGCTAGAGGCCATACAGCGCTTGCGCTACAGCGTTTTCACCGAAGAAATGAATGCCGTGTTCCCGGACGCGGTCGACGGCGTGGACAGCGACCGCTACGATCCATGGTGCGAGCACTTCATGGTCAAGGAAATCAACACGGGCCGGGTGGTGGGCACCTACCGGCTGCTCACGCCCGCCAATGCGAAGAAAGCCGGTGGCTATTATTCCGAATCCGAATTCGATCTGAGCGGCCTGGGCTCCATGCGCGACGAACTGGTCGAGGTAGGGCGCTCGTGCACGCATGCCGACTACCGCAATGGCTCGGTCATCATGCTGCTCTGGTCGGGCATCGCCACGCTCGTGCAGCAATCCGGCTTCCGCTATGTGCTGGGCTGCGCCAGCGTCAGCTTGCGGGACGATGGCGTGACCGCGGCCGAGGTCTGGCGCGCCGCCAGCAAATCCATGTCCGCCAATCCCGAATTGCCTCGCGCGACCCCGCTGCACCGCTATCCCGTCGAGCGCCTGGGCAGTGAATTGCCGGCGCGCATGCCGGCGCTTATCAAGGGCTACCTGAAACTGGGGGCCACGATTTGCGGCGAACCCGCCTGGGATCCCGACTTCAATACAGCCGACTTCCCCGTTCTGCTGGACATGACGCGCATGGACACGCGTTACCGCCGCCATTTCGGCATGGAATGATCCAGCTTCAGGTTTCGGCCACTTCCAGTTCGAACCCGGCCTTGTTCCATTCGCGTTTTTCAGCTTGCAACGAATACTCCGACAAGGGGTGCGATGCCAGCCATTCCCGGTCGACGTTGATTGTCACGCCTTTGCCATTGAGCGTGATCGTCACGGGCAATTGATCCTGGTCCTCCCGGCGGCGGGAAAGCAGCACGGCCAGGCGCAGGCACAGCAGCGTCAGGCGCCGGCCGCGGGCCGGCTCCAGCGTGGGCAGCTTGCTGATCTTACCGTGATGGCCTAGGGCAAACAGGGCCAGCAACTGCTGGTCGTCGTTGGAGAAGCCCGGCATGTCGGCATGTTCCAGAATGTAGGCGCTGTGCTTGTGATATTCGGCATGGGCGATGCTGATGCCGACTTCGTGCAGGTCGGCGGCCCAGCCCAGGGTGCGCTCCAGTTCCTGTTTTTCAGGGCCGTCGTCCAGGCCCAACTGGTCGAAGAAGGTCAGGGCCGTGCGCTTGACGCGTTCGGACTGGCGCGTGTCCACATGGTAGCGCTTGATGAACTGGCGCACCGTTTCATTGCGCTTGTCATGCTCCGAGTCCCGGCCCAGCAGGTCGTACAGCACGCCGACCCGTAATGCGCCTTCTCCGGGCGCCATGGCCTTGATGTTCAGCTCCTGGAAGGCCGCCATCATGATGGCCAGGCCGCCGGCCAGAACCAGCGAGCGGTCATGCTTCAAGCCCGGCAGCTCGCTCATGATGACCTTGCCGTCCCTTACCAGCTTGGCTTTCAGTTTCTCCATGCCGTCAAGGGTGATGCCCTTGCTCGACATGCCGCCTTCCTTGAGCACGGCCAACAGGCCTTTGGCGGTTCCCGAGGATCCGTAGGCCTCCTGCCAGCCCGTCTTGCGGTACTGCTTGGAAATGCCCTCCAGCTCGCGCCTTGCGGCCAGCTGGGCCTGTTGCATGCGCGCTTCGGTAATGTGCCCGTCGGGGAAGAAGCGTCGTGTATAGCTGACGCAGCCCATATACAGGGAGGACATGTGCAGGGGCTTGAAGCCCTTGCCTATGATGACTTCGGTCGAGCCGCCACCGATGTCTATCATCAGCCGGCGATTGGCCGAGGGCGGCAATTCGTTGGTGATGCCCGAGAAGATGAGCCGGGCCTCTTCCTGCCCCGCGATGACCTCGATGGGAAAGCCCAGGGCCTCTTCCGCCCGCGGCAGGATCCGGTCCACGTTGCGCGCGATGCGGAAGGTGTTGGTCGCCACGGCGCGCACGCAGTTCGGGTGGAAGCCGGCCAGGCGTTCGCCGAAGCGCTTCAAGACCGTGATGGCGCGTTCGATGGCCTCTTCGTTGATGATCTTGTTCTCATCCAGCCCGGCTGCCAGCCGCACGGACTCCTTGAGCCGGTCGATGGCGTAGATCTGGGCGATGCCATCCTGTTGCACCACGCGTCCGATGGACAAGCGGAAGCTGTTCGAGCCGAGGTCGACCGCGGCGAGTAGATGATCCATGATGCGTCAATTCGGGTGAGTACGGGGCGATTATAGAGTCCGTGCCGATAACCAACGCTCAATTCCGCAAGTCTGGTGGAAAGAAGCCGCCTTTTGATAGTATGGGAGGTCAGGCGCGGCCATTTTTTCAGGCTGTCACATAGCCGTCACAATAATGAAGTAAAACGTTCGACTATTCTGTTTCCGGCTCATTTATGCTTCCGTCATCGTCCGATCCCTCATTGCTGAATCGTGAATTGTCCTTGCTCAAATTCAATGAGCGGGTCCTGGCCATGGCCGAGAATCGAAGCACGCCCTTGCTGGAGCGCCTGCGCTACCTGTGCATCGTCAGCTCCAACCTGGACGAGTTTTTTGAAATCCGCATTTCTAGCCTCAAGGAGCAATTGCGCCAGACCCCCGGGCTGGTCGGCGTCGACGGCTATTCCCCCGGCGAGGCGTTCGAGCGCGTGCAGCGCGCCGCCCATGAACTGGTCGACAAGCAGAACAGCCTGCTGACCAACCAGGTCCTGCCCAAGCTCAAGGCCGAGGGCATCGCCCTGCTGGAGCCCTCGTGCTGGAGCGAAGAGCTGCACGCCTGGGCGCATGCCGGCTTTCATCGCGAAGTCATGCCCATGCTGACCCCCATAGGGCTGGATCCGGCGCATCCCTTTCCGCGCGTCTACAACAAAAGCCTCAACTTCATCGTGGCCCTGTCCGGGCAGGACGCCTTCGGGCGCAGCGCCTCGATCGCCATCGTGCAGGCGCCGCGCGCGCTGCCGCGCCTGATCAAGGTGCCGCCCGAGATTTCCGGCATCCCTCACGGCTACATACTGCTTACCGCCCTGATCAGCGCCTTTGTCGGCGAGCTTTTCCCGGGCCTGGATGCCAAGGGGGTCTATCAGTGGCGGGTCACCCGCAACAGCGACCTGTTCGTGGACGAGGAAGAAATCACCAATCTTCGGCAAGCGCTGCAGGGCGAGCTTTCTCAGCGCAATTTCGGCGCGGCCGTCCGGCTCGAAATCGACCAGTACATGCCGGCCGACCTCGAAGCTTTCCTGCAGCAGGAGTTCCTGTTGCAGCCGCAGGACACCTACCGGGTCAGCGGCCCGGTGAATCTGTCGCGCCTGATGCAGCTGTGCAATGTGGTCGATCGCCCCGAACTGCTGTTTCCGGATCACCGTCCCAAGATGCCGTCGCCCTTCGATACGGTCTCGGACAACCCCGAAGAGCTATTCGCCGCGATCGCCGAGAAAGACCGCCTGCTGCACCATCCCTACCAGTCCTTCCAGCCGGTGCTCAATTTCCTGACGGCGGCGGCCATGGATCCGTCGGTGGTGGCCATCAAGCAGACCATCTACCGCACCGGCGAAGATTCCGAGCTCATGCGCCTGCTGCTCGCCGCCGCCAAGGCGGGCAAGGAAGTCACCGTGGTGGTCGAATTGATGGCGCGTTTCGACGAACAGACCAACATCAATTGGGCCGCCAAGCTGGAAGAAGTGGGCGCGCACGTAAGCTACGGCGTCGTCGGCCACAAGACACACGCGAAAATGGCGCTGGTGCTGCGCCGCGAAAAGGGCGGCATCCGCCGCTACGGACACCTGGGCACCGGCAACTACCATCCGCGCACCGCCAGGCTTTATACCGACTTCGGCCTGTTGACGGCCGACCAGAAGCTGTGCGAGGACATGGACAAGGTCTTTTCGCTGCTGACCGGGCTGGGCGCCCGCCGTCCCCTGAAGCTGCTGCTGCAATCGCCTTTCACGCTGCATGAGACCATGGTGGCCCTGATCAAGAACGAAGTCGTGCATGCCAGGGCGGGCAAGAGGGCGCGCATCATGGCCAAGATGAATTCCCTGCTGGAACCCATCATCATCGACGCCCTGTACAAGGCCAGCCAGGCGGGGGTCAAGATAGACCTGATCGTGCGGGGCGCCTGCGCCTTGCGCGCCGGCGTGCCGGGGCTGTCGGAAAATATCCGGGTCCGATCCGTGATCGGCCGCTTCCTGGAGCACTCCCGGGTGTTCTATTTCTACAATGACGGGGCGGAAAATGTGTATTTGTCGTCCGCCGACTGGATGGACCGCAATTTCTTCCGCCGTGTCGAGATCAGCTTCCCCGTGCTCGACAAGGCCCTGAAGAAGCGGGTCATCAACGAGGCCTTTACCTATGCCTTGCGCGACAACCAACTGGCCTGGCGCGCCTTGCCCAATGGCGACTACAGCAAGATAAAGAGCCGGGGCAAGGCATTCAACTTGCACGAATACCTGGTGCAGCAGCTGGGCTCATGAAAATGACGGCCGCTGTCACGAACATGTCATATTTCGTACTTACTATAGCGGTTGTGCAGGGTTGACCTGTCTTAACCAGTCTCAGTCAAGAGGATTCCTCTATGTTCAAACGCGTTCTATTACAGATTTCGGTCGGTATCGCTTTCGGCGCCGCCTCCTTGGCCGCCCATGCCGCCGACATCACCGGCGCAGGCGCTTCCTTCCCCTATCCCATCTACGCCAAATGGGCCGCCCAATACCAGAAGGAAACCGGCAACCGGGTGAACTACCAGTCCATCGGTTCGGGCGGTGGCCAGCAGCAGATCATTGCCAAGACGGTCGATTTCGGCGCATCCGACGACCCGATGAAGGGCGATGCGCTGGAAAAGAACGGCTTGTTCCAGTTCCCGGCCATCGTCGGCGGAACCGTGCCTGTCGTGAATGTCGAAGGCATCGAGCCGGGCAAGCTGAAGCTGTCGGGTGAAGTCATTGCCGACATCTTCATGGCCAAGATCAAGAAGTGGGACGATGCCGCCATCAAGGCGCTGAACCCCGACCTGAAGCTGCCCAGCACATCGATCATCGTGGTGCATCGTTCCGACGGCTCGGGCACGACCTTCGGCTGGACCAACTACCTGTCCAAGGTATCGCCCGCCTGGAAAGAGCAGGTCGGCGAGGGCAAGGCGGTCAAATGGCCCACCGGCCAGGGCGGTAAAGGAAACGAGGGCGTGGCCGCCTACGTTCGCCAGTTGAAGAACTCCATCGGCTACGTCGAATATGCCTATGCCAAGCAAAACGGCCTGGCATGGACCCAGCTGAAGAACAAGGACGGCAAGTTCGTACAGCCGACCCAAGCCGCGTTTGCCGCCGCAGCCGCCAACGCCGACTGGAAGAGCGCGCCCGGCATGGGCGTGGTGCTGACCGACGAGCCGGGCGCCGAATCGTGGCCCGTCACCTCCGCCAGCTTCATCCTGGTGCATAAGAAGCAGGACAAGCCTGAAAACGGCAAGGAAGTGCTGGCCTTCTTCGACTGGGCCTTCAAGAAGGGCGGCAAGCTGGCCGAAGAGCTGGACTACGTTCCGATGCCCGGCAGCGTGACCCAGCAGATCGCCGACGCCTGGAAGGCCGAGATCAAGGGCGCCGATGGTTCCGCAGTCTGGAAATAAGGGGTAAAAAGGGGGGCAAGCCCCTTTTTCACCGGACAAAGGCGGTGCTGTTCCGATGGCACCGTCTTTGTTGTGTAAAAATTACGGTTTGTTCCCCGCCCGCCGTTTGTTCCAGTGTCCTTGAGCCTATGTCATCAATCCCGCGAATTGTCAGAAAATCCACATGAAGAATAACCAGAACGCGCTCATGGACTCTCTGTTCAAGAACCTGACCCGCACGTTTGCCTTCCTCGTTTTCATTCTGCTGGGCGCCATCATGGTATCCCTGCTGTATGGCAGCCGGGAATCCATTGCCGCCCACGGCATTGCCTTCCTCTGGACCAACAACTGGGATCCGGTCCAGAACATCTACGGCGCCCTGGTGCCCATCGCGGGCACATTGCTCACGTCGGCCATCGCGCTGCTCATCGCGGTGCCGGTGTCCTTCGGCATCGCCATGTTCCTGACCGAGCTGTCCCCGGTGTGGCTGCGCCGGCCGCTGGGCACGGCCATCGAAATGCTGGCCGCCATCCCATCCATCATCTACGGCATGTGGGGGCTGTTCGTTTTCGTCCCCCTGTTCCAGCAGTATGTGCAGCCCCATATCATCGACCTGTTCGAAGGCGTGCCCGTGCTGGGCGACATCTTCGCCGGGCCTCCCTTCGGCATCGGCGTTTTCACGGCGGGCCTGATACTGTCCATCATGGTGATTCCCTTCATCACGGCCGTCATGCGCGACGTCTTCGAGCTGGTGCCGCCCCTGCTGAAGGAATCGGCCTACGGCCTTGGCAGCACGACCTGGGAGGTCGTCTGGAAGGTGGTATTGCCCTACACCAAAAGCGGCGTGATCGGCGGCATCATGCTGGGGCTGGGACGCGCGCTGGGCGAGACCATGGCGGTCACTTTCGTCATCGGCAACGCCTTCAACCTGCCGTCCTCGATTTTCTCGCCCTCCAATTCCATCGCCTCGGCGCTGGCCAACGAATTCAACGAAGCCGGGGGCATGCAGAAGTCCGCACTGCTGGAACTGGGCCTGATCCTGTTCCTGATCACCACCATCGTGCTGGCATTTTCCAAGCTCCTGCTGCTTCGCCTTGCCAAGGGCGAGGGCACTTCGCACTAAGCCGGACAAGACATGTTTACTTCCGAATCCATCGTTAACACCTCGAACCCGGTCTATCGCCGGCGCCAGCGGTTCAACAAGCTCATGCTCACGCTGTCCAGCGCCACGGTCGTGTTCGGTCTTTTCTGGCTGTGCTGGATCATCCTGACGCTGCTGACCAAGGGCGGCTCGGCCTTGTCCCTGACCCTGCTGACGGAAAGCACCCCGCCTCCCGGGGCCGACGGCGGCCTGCTCAATGCCATCATGGGCAGCATCATGATGGCTGCCGTGGCAACCCTCGTCGGCACGCCCATAGGGGTGCTGGCGGGCACCTATCTGGCCGAGTACGGCCAGCGCGGCTGGCTGGCGCCGGCCACCCGCTTCCTGAACGACGTGCTGTTGTCCGCGCCGTCCATCATCATCGGCCTGTTCATCTATGCGGTATACGTCGCGCAGGTGGGCCATTACTCGGGCTGGGCCGGCGCCCTGGCGCTGGCCATACTGGTGATCCCCGTGGTGGTGCGCTCCACCGACAACATGCTGATGCTGGTGCCCAACAGCCTGCGGGAAGCCGCTGCCGCCCTGGGCTGCCCCCAATGGCGCATCGTCATGTACATCTGTTACAGGGCGGCGCGTTCTGGCATTGTCACAGGCGTTCTGCTGGCGGTCGCCCGCATTTCCGGCGAGACGGCTCCCTTGTTGTTCACCGCCCTGAACAACCAATTCATGTCCATGAATATGAATGCGCCCATCGCCAACCTGCCCGTGGTCATCTTCCAGTATGCCGCCAGCCCCTACGAGGACTGGAACCGCCTTGCCTGGGCAGGCGCCGTACTGATCACCTTGCTGGTGCTGGGCATCAATATTGCCGCCCGCAGCCTTTTCCGTAAATAAAACGTGGCGAGGGGCTGCGCCCCCGCCGGGAAACGATTATGCAAACCACCACCTCCGCCGAACGCACCAAACTGGAAGTCAAGAACCTGAACTTCTACTACGGCAAGTACCAGGCCATCAAGGACGTGAACCTGTCCATCAAGGAAAACAAGGTAACCGCCTTCATCGGCCCCTCCGGTTGCGGCAAATCGACGCTGCTGCGCACCTTCAACCGCATGTACGAGCTCTACCCGGGCCAGCGCGCCGAGGGCGAAATCAACCTGGACGGCGAGAACCTGCTGACGTCCAAGATGGATATATCGCTGATACGGGCCAAGGTCGGCATGGTGTTCCAGAAGCCGACGCCGTTTCCCATGAGCATCTACGACAACATCGCCTTCGGCGTGCGCCTGTTCGAGAAGCTCAGCAAGGGCGAGATGGACGAGCGCGTTGAGTGGGCGCTGTCCAAGGCGGCTCTGTGGAACGAAGTCAAGGACAAGCTCAACCAAAGCGGCAACGGCTTGTCGGGCGGGCAGCAGCAGCGCCTTTGCATCGCGCGCGGCGTGGCCATCAAGCCCGAGGTTCTGCTGCTGGACGAGCCCTGCTCGGCCCTCGATCCGATTTCAACCGCCAAGATCGAAGAGCTGATCGCCGAACTCAAGTCCGACTACACCGTGGTCATCGTGACCCACAACATGCAGCAGGCGGCCCGCTGCTCCGACTACACCGCCTACATGTATCTGGGCGAACTCATGGAATACGGCGAGACCGACCAGATCTTCGTCAAGCCCGCCCGCAAGGAAACGGAAGACTACATCACGGGCCGCTTCGGCTGATTGAAACCGGCTGTAGCAGTTTCGGCTTGACGGCCGGCAGCGGGGCTTGCATGCTATCCGCTACGGGGCAAGGCGTAGGCATCGCGGCGCCCCTGTTCCGATAGGAGGATGCCATGGCCCCGGATGCCGGCGTCACAGGCCGCTACTTGGTGCTGCTCTGCAAGGACACGCCGCAGGACGGCTTGCGCAAGCTCTCCGAAGCCACGGGGGTCAGCATCTCCAGCGCGGCATCGGCCGGCCGGCAGGGGCGATCCGGGCCGCCGGGCCCGCAATGCGCCATCGTCTTCGACCGCATCGGGGTCGCCCTGGTCCATTGCGCGCCGGATAGTCCCGGCCTGCAGGCCATGCAATCGCTTCAGGACGGCACGGCCATACTCGCCATCGAACCCGAAAGAACCGTGCATGCCATCGCCATGACGCCGTCGGCCGGGATCGACGAGACGACCGCCACATGGGGCGTGCAGGCCGTCGGCGCGCAATTGTCGGCGCAGGCCGGGGAGGGCGTCAGGCTGGCGGTGCTGGATACGGGCATCGATGCCGGACACCCCGATTTTGCGGAGCGGGTCATCACATCGCGATCGTTCATCGACGGCCAGGATACGCATGACGGCAACGGACACGGCACCCACTGCGCCGGCATTGCCTGCGGCCCCGCCAATCCAGGCGCGGCGCCGCGCTATGGGATTGCCGGCGCCGCGCAATTATTCGTGGGCAAGGTCCTTGGCGACGAAGGCCAGGGCGGGGACGGCGGCGTGCTGGAAGGGATAGACTGGGCCATCGAGAACCGCTGCGATATCGTGTCCATGTCGCTGGGCAGTTCGCTTGCCGCCGGCCAGCCCTATTCCAGGGTGTTCGAAGAGGTCGCCAGGCGCGCCCTGGAGGCGGGCACCGTGATTATCGCCGCGGCGGGCAACGACAGCCGGCGCCCCGAACACATAGCGCCCGTTTCCCATCCCGCGAACTGTCCGTCGATAGTGGCCGTGGGCGCGGTGGATCGCAGGCTGGATATTGCTCCCTTTTCCAGCGGCGGCCTGGTGCCGGAGGGAGGCAAGGTCGACATCGCCGCGCCCGGCGTCGATATTCTCTCGGCCTGGCCGGGGCCGCAGCGCTATGACACCCTCAGCGGCACCAGCATGGCCACGCCTTTCGTCGCGGGCGTGGCCGCCCTGTATGCCGGCGGGCCGGGCCGGCCCCGGGGCGCGGCCCTGCTCGAACGGCTGCGCGCCGGCGCGAAACATCTGGACCTGCCCGAGCGCGATGTCGGCGCCGGCCTGGTGCAGGCGCCCTAGAACCAAGAGGCTCTCATGACCCGCAAGAGACTGCACATACTGGTCGAGCAGGCGTCGCTCGAACGCTTTCCGGAGATCGTCGAGGACTGCCGGCGGACGGGCATGGTCATCGAGCGCCAGATGCGTACCGTGGGCGTGTTTTCAGGGCTGATCGATGAGTCCAGGCTGGAGGACGTCTGCAAGGTCAAGGGTGTGCGCAACGTCGAGGAGTCCCGCGACGTGCACGGCCTGGACGGCGGCGGCGCAAGGCCTCCGCGCAAATGAAAGCGCGCTTTCAGTATTAACGTTTACCCTTTGATTTCTTTATAAAGTCTGATTCAAGACAGTTAATGTCCTTTCCGAGTGAGTCCCGACGTATTGCTTTTGATAATCTTCGTCGCATCCGTGCCCACACACAAATAGAAACAGTAACGGATATCGCTCTTATACACGGCGAACAAAAAGCATTCTTGCAGCGTTAAACGCGCGGCATGTCATAAAAAAATTCCCAGGCTGGTCGCGTTCATTCCTGTTTCAGGAAGGGCGCAGCTTGGCCCGAGAAGCATGGGGGATGGTTTTGTAGCACGTCACAGTAGTACTCAAAGGAGATAGGCAGTGAAAGACACACATATCCATAATAACGAGACAGGCTCGACGACCCGTCGCAGCTTCCTGAAAACCGGCACCGGGGTCGCGGGCGGCCTGCTGGTTCCCGGCGCGTACAGCTCGGCTGCCTTCGCGCAGAAAAAGGACTACCCCAAGCTGGGCAACTATCCCGAGGGCGTGGCGGGAGACACCGTCGTGGCGGGCCTTACGCTGGACCTTACCGGCCCGTATTCCGCGGAAGGGGCCGGACAGAAGCGCGGCTTCGAGCTGGCGGCGGAGCTCATCAACAACGGCGATCCGCGGGTCAAGAAGGTGTCCCCGCTGACCCAGAAGGGCATTCTGGGCAAGAAAATCGTGCTGGCCATCGGCGATGCCGAAACCAAGCCCAACAGCGCCGTGCAGGCGGCCACCCGCTTCATCCGCCAGGACAAGGCCATGATGATCGCCGGCAGCGTCAGCAGCTCGGTCGCCATCGCCCTGCAAAACACCTGCGAACGCGCCAAGACGCTGTACTTCCCCATTATCAGCGGCTCCAGCGACACCACCGGCAAGGATTGCCGCCGCTACGGCTTCCGGCTGTGCCATCACGCCTACACCGCGTCCAAGGCCATCGCGCCGGTGCTGGCCCAGGCCTACGGCAAGAACATGAAGGCGATCCACCTGGTGCCCGACTACAACTACGGCCACTCCATCCACCACTACATGAAGCAGTTCACCGAGGAGCAGGGCTGGACGACCATCGACAACCCCCAGATCCACCCGCTGGGCGCGACCGACTACAGCGCCTACCTGCTGAACATTGCCAATAGCGGCGCCGACATCCTGATCAACCACGACTACGGCGCCGATGCGGTCAACTCCGCCAAGCAGGCCCACCAGTTCGGCGTCTTGAAGAACATGAAGATGTGCGTACCTTACATGCCCGCCTACATGCTCGAGGAAGTCGGCCCGGAAATCATGGAAGGCGTACACGGGACCATGGTCTTCTGGCATACCGAGTCAGAAAAGAACGAGATCGCCAAGGACTTCGTGGAAGCGTACGAGGCCAAGTTCAACGCCAAGCCGCGTGATCCCGAGCACAACGCCTACATGACCATGCTGCTGTGGGCCGATGCCGTCGAGCGCGCCGGTACCTTCTACCCGGCCGCGGTGGTCGAGGCCTTCGAGGACAGCATCAACCACAAGCGTCCGTACACCATGGGCGGCGAAGTCTACTTCCGCGCCGAAGACCATGACGGCGCGGCGAACTTCGCGGTGGTGCGCGGCAAGAAACCGTCCGAAATCAAGAACAAGGACGATCTGGTCGACGTCGTGGCCGTGGCCAACGGCGTGGATACGCTGCCGCCCATCGGCTACGCCGGCTGCAAGATGGCTCCCGCCGCGTAGGGTGATCCGCTTGGTTTCATAACAAAAAAGAAGGGGGACAGTATGCCTAGCTTGGGCCTATTCATGTCACAAGTGTTCAATGGTCTCGCGCTGGGGGTGCTGCTCTCCCTCATTGCGGCCGGCCTGACTATCATTTACGGCACGCTCGGAGTCATCAACTTTGCGCACGGCGCCCTGTTCGTGGTGGGCGCCTATGCCGGCTTTTCCATTTTCACGTCTACCGGCTCGTTTCTGCTCAGCATTGCAGGCGGTTCGCTGGCTGCAATGATCGTTGGCCTCATCATGGAGCGCGGCCTCATCAAGCGCTTCTACAACCGCCCCGTCGAAGACCAGATACTGGTCACCTTCGGGATCAGCATCGTCCTGGTCGAAATCATCCGAGCCATCTTCGGCGGCGTCGGGCAGCGCGTGCCCGTTCCCACCTGGGGCGAGGGCGTGGTCGACATGGGCTTCGTCGTCTACCCGCTTTACCGCATCCAGATACTGGCCATCGCCGCGGGGGCGCTGGGGCTGTGCTGGTTGGTGCTGTACCGCACGCGGCTCGGCCTCATCATCCGGTCCGGCATCGAGGACGCCCTCATGACGCGCCTGCTGGGCATCAATATCCAGCGCGCCTTCCTGGTGGTGTTCGGCGTCGGGGCGGCGGCGGCCGGTTTCGCCGGCATGATCTACGCGCCCATCGTCTCCATCGTCCCCGACATGGGATTCCGCGTGCTCATCCAGTCCTTCGTGGTGGTGGTGCTGGGCGGCGTCGGCTCCTTTCCCGGGGCCATTCTCGGCGGTTTGATCGCAGGCCAGATCCTTAGCCTGACCTCGCTGTTCAATCCGGTCTATTCCGATGTCATGCTGTTCGCAGCCATGGCGCTGGTACTTATTTTGCGGCCACAAGGTCTATTGGGTGTGGAGGGCAGGGCATGAGTCAATCTGATAATTCCATCGCGATCGAAGCCGGCGCGACGCAGGGCCGTACCCCCGGCGCGGCCGCCAGGCCGGCCGGAGCCCTGCGCCGCCGCTATGGGGTCGAGTTCATCACCGCCATGGTGCTTTGCGCGGCGCCCTTCCTGGCGCCGCTCATCGGCGCGGGCCCCGACCTGCTGGGCCGCGTGCTCATCTGGGGCCTGTTCGGCCTGGGCTTCGACCTGCTGTTCGGCTATGCCGGCCTCCTGTCGTTCGGGCAGGCTGCGTTCTACGGCACCGGCAGTTTCGTCACCGCTTACTTGCTGACCACCGGCATCATCCCCAACATGCTGCTGGCGCTGGTGGTGGCCATGCTGGTGGCGTCCGTGCTGGGCCTGCTCATCGGCTACCTGACGCTGCGCCGCAGCGGCATCTATTTCGCCATGAGCACGCTGGCTTTTGCCGAGATGATCTACTTCCTGGAGTTCGGGCCGCTGCGCGACTGGACCGGGGGCGAAAACGGCATACCCGGCATTCCGGAACCGGCCATCGACCTGGGCTTCTTCAGCTACGCCATCCAGCCGGGCTGGCCCATGTACACCTTCCTGGCCGTCATGTTCTTCGTGGGCTTCGTCATCGCCCGGCGCATTTCGCTGTCTCCGTTCGGCGTCATCCTGACCGCCATTCGCGGCAACCCTGTGCGCGCCATGGCGGTGGGCCACCGCATCCAGCGCTACAAGCTTGCGGTGTTCGTGGTGGCGGCGGCCTACGGCGGCGTGGCGGGCGGCCTACTGGGCCTGTTCCAGGGCTATATGCCGCCCGACGCGTTCAACCTGCATACCTCGGCCGAACTGGTCATCCAGACCGTCATGGGCGGCGCCGGAACGCTGTTCGGTCCCCTGCTGGGCGCCCTGATCTGGCTCTACCTGTTCGAAGTCCTGCAGTTCGTGGACTCGGTCGGCCCATACTGGCGCCTGATACTGGGCGTCATCTTCGTGATACTGGTCACGGTGTTCCGGCGCGGAATCTGCGGTGAGTTCATCGCGTGGCGCGACAAGCGCATGGCGCGGCGCCTGAACCGGGCGGTCGATGCCGGCCAAAGCCGCGGCGCGGCCCGGTCCGGCCAGGGGGTGCAGCTGCTCATGCGCCAGCCGGCGCCGGCCGCCCCGGGCGTGCCCGTTCTGCAAGCCAATGATATCGCCAAGCATTATGGCGGGCTCAAGGCCGTGAAGGGCGTCTCCATCGCGGTGCAGGAGGGCGAGCTGCGCGGGCTGATCGGACCCAACGGCGCCGGCAAGTCGACCTTCTTCAAGATGCTGGCGGGCGAGATCGAACCCACCAGCGGCGAGGTCTTCCTGCGCGGCGGCAACATCACCGGCATAGGCGTGACCCAGGTCTGCCAAATGGGCATGAGCAAGAGCTACCAGGTCAACGAACTGTTCGATGCCCTGACCGTCCGCCAGAACATCCTGATGTCGGTGCTGGGGCAGAAGCGCGGATCCTTCCGTTTCGATGCCCTGGCCAGCCTGAACGGCGTCAGTGGCTACGGCGAACAGGTCGAGGCGGCCATGGAACTGGTCGAGCTGTCCCACAAGGCCGACACGCCGGTGCATGAACTTTCCTACGGCGAGAAGCGGCGGGTCGAAATCGGCCTGGCGCTCGCCACGGGCGCGAACGTCCTGTTGCTGGACGAGCCCCTGGCGGGCATGAGCCCCGAAGAGCGCGTGCATGCGGTGGCCCTGCTCAAGAGCATACGGCGCGGGCGCACCGTTCTTATCGTCGAGCACGACATGGATGCCATGTTCGAACTGGCCGACAAGATCACCGTGCTGTACGACGGAAATTTCCTCGCGGAGGGCACCCCCGAGGAAATCCAGGCCAACAAGGCGGTGCAGGAAGCATATCTGGGAGGCGTGGAAGAATCATGAGTCTGCTCGAAGTTAACGGCATCAATACCTTTTACGGCGATTCGCATATCTTGTTCGACGTTTCGCTCGAAGTCCGCGAGAACGAGGTCGTGGCCCTGCTGGGCCGCAACGGCGCCGGTAAATCCACTTTGTTGAAAACGCTGGCGGGGGCGCTGACCCCGCAGTCGGGCTCCATCACGTTCGCGGGCACGCCCATCCATAAGATGCCGGCCCATGAAATCGCCCGGCTGGGCCTGCAGCTGGTGCCCGAAGAGCGCCGGGTCATAGGCGGCATCACCGTCCATGAAAACCTTCAGTTGGCCGCGATGACGGCCAAGAAACCGCTCAGCTACGACGAAATCTATCGCACCTTCCCCCGCCTGGATGAACGGCGGGGCAACAAGGGGCGCGAGCTCTCGGGCGGCGAACAACAAATGGTCGCCATTGCGCGCGCCATGATACGCGATGCCCGCCTCATCCTTCTGGACGAGCCCTTCGAAGGCCTTGCGCCGCTCATCGTGCGCGACCTCATGAATGTATGCCAGGAGCTCGCCAGGCAGGGCCGCACCATCGTCGTGGTCGAGCAGAACGTCACGGCGGCGCTTTCCATGGCCGACCGCTGCTACCTGCTCAATACCGGCCATGTGGTGTTTGGCGGCACGTCCCAGGAGCTGCAGCAGAAGCCGGAAATAACCAACCGCTACCTTGGGGCGGCCGCGTGAGTTCACGTATTTGCAGATGGAGAATAAGTCATGTCGTCCACCATTGATTCCATACTTGTCGAAAGCCGGGTTTTCCCTCCGTCGGCCAAGACGGCCGCGGGGGCGGTGATTTCCAGTATGGAAAACTACAAGGCGCTGTGCGAGGAGGCCGAGCGCGATTTCGAGGGCTTCTGGACCCGGCTGGCGCGCGAGCATCTTCAATGGCGCAAGCCCTTCACCCGTGTGCTCGATGAGTCGAACGCGCCGTTCTACACCTGGTTCGACGACGGCGAGCTCAACGTATCCGAGAACTGCCTGGACGTCCACCTTGAGAACGGCAATGCCGACAAGACCGCGCTGATCTTCGAGGCGGACGACGGCACGGTGGAAAAGGTCAGCTACCGTCAGCTGCATGCGCGCGTCTGCCGCATTGCAAACGGCATCAAGGCTTTGGGCTATGCCAAGGGAGACAGGGCCATCATCTATCTGCCCATGTCCATCGAGGCCATCGCCACCATGCAAGCCTGCGCCAGGCTGGGCATTACCCACTCGGTGGTGTTCGGCGGCTTCTCGGCCAAGAGCCTGCACCAGCGCATTGTCGACGTGGGCGCGGCCCTGGTCATCACCGCCGATGCGCAGCTTCGCGGCGGACGGGCCATCCCCCTGAAGGCCGCCGTGGACGAGGCGCTGGCCGACGAGGGCGGCGACGTCGTCAGAAAGGTCATCGTATACCGGCGCGCCGGCATCGATGTCGCCTGGAACGAAGGGCGCGATGTCTGGCTGCACAATCTGGAGGACGGGCAGCCCGATACCTGCGAAGCCGTCGCGGTCGAGGCCGAGCATCCCCTGTTCATCCTGTACACGTCGGGATCCACCGGCAAGCCCAAGGGCGTGCAGCATGCGTCGGCGGGTTATCTGCTGTGGGCTACGCTGACCACGCAGTGGGTGTTCGATACCCGGCCCGACGACGTGTTCTGGTGCACGGCCGATGTGGGCTGGGTGACCGGCCATACCTACATCGCCTACGGAACCCTGGCCGCCGGACTGACCCAGGTGGTGTTCGAAGGCATACCCACCTATCCGGATGCCGGCCGCTTCTGGAAAATGATCGAACGCCACAAGGTCAGCATCTTCTATACGGCGCCCACCGCCATACGCTCCCTGATCAAGGCGGCGCAGGCCGATCCGGCCACGCATCCGCAGCGCCACGACCTTTCCAGCCTGCGCCTGCTGGGCTCGGTGGGCGAACCCATCAACCCCGAAGCCTGGATCTGGTACTACAACAACGTGGGCAACGGCCGCTGTCCCATTGTCGATACCTGGTGGCAAACCGAGACCGGCGGCCATATCCTGACGCCCTTGCCGGGCGCCACGCCGCTCAAGCCCGGCTCGTGCACGCTACCCCTGCCGGGCATATCCACCGGGGTGGTCGACGAAGCCGGCAACGAGGTGCCTTCCGGGCGCGGCGGCTCGCTGGTCATCAAGAAGCCGTGGCCGGCCATGATACGCGCGGTCTGGGGAGACCCCGAGCGTTTCAGGAGCAGCTACTTCCCGGCCGACCTGAAGGGCTACTACCTGGCCGGCGACAACGCCCAGCGCGACGCCGACGGCTATTACTGGATCATGGGCCGCAGCGACGACGTGCTCAGCGTATCGGGCCATCGCCTTGGCGGAACCGAGATCGAATCGGCCCTGGTGGCTCACGAGCTGGTGGCGGAAGCCGCGGTGGTGGGCCGTCCGGATGCAACGACCGGAGAGGCCATCGTGGCATTCGTGATGCTCAAGGTGCCGGCGCCCGAGGGCAAGCAGGCCGAGGCCATCGCCACGCAGTTGCGCGACTGGGTCGCCAGCGAGGTCGGCCCCATTGCAAAGCCGCGCGATATACGCTTTGGCAACAACCTGCCCAAGACCCGGTCCGGAAAAATCATGCGCCGCCTCTTGCGCGTGGTGGCCGAGGGCAAAGAGGTGACGCAGGATGTGTCCACGCTTGAAAACCCCGATGTCCTGAAGCAGTTCACCGGCGTCTATTGACCCTGGCAAGTCGGTGAGCGGGCTGGTGGCTCCTTGCGAAGTCAAGAGCTTCCAGCCCTTCGGGGCTGGGGGTTTTCCTCCATGGATATAAGCGGGCGACTCATTAGAATCGAGGCACGAATGAGCGCGGTAAGTTGCGAATCGGTCGTCTTGATCATTATGTGTTGTAAGGCCATTGTGTATTGGGGGGTGGTTCGTAATGGAGTCGCAATTGAACAGCGGCGCGGTGGATCGCGCCGGCGTGCTGGTCGGCGGCCTTAGCCGGGATTTCGCCGACTCGACCATATTGACTGATCACTCGCACGAAATGGGTCAGCTCAAATTCGCCCTGAGCGGCGTCATGGTGGTGGCCAGCACCGAGGGCCATTGGGTCGTGCCGCCCACCCGGGCGCTTTGGCTGGCTCCGAATGTGCGCCATCGCGTGCGCATGCTGGGCAAGGTCAGGCTTCGCTCGGTTTTCGTCAATCCGCAATATCCGCATGGCCTGCCCGAGCGCAGCTGCCTGCTGCCCGCTACGCCGCTATTCCGAGAAGTCATCACCGAGGTCGCAGGCTCCACGTCCAAAGCGCTGCTCAATCGCCGGACCCGGCTGTTGATGGACTTGCTGCTTGAAGAACTCACCGAGGAACCCGCCACGCCGCTGCATCTGCCCGCGCCGCGCGACCATAGGCTGGCGCGCATATGCACGCATATCCAGGAACACCTGGACGACATGAAAACCCTGCGGGAATGGTCCAAAGAGCTGGGCTACGATCAACGCACCCTGCATCGCCTGTTCATCCAGGAACTGGGCATGTCCTTCCTGCAATGGCGCCAGCAGGCCAAGCTGCTGGCGGCTCTGGAGTGGCTGGCCGAAGGCCGCCAGGTTCTGGGCATTGCGCTCGACCTGGGCTACCAGACGCAAAGCGCGTTTACGGCCATGTTCAGGCGCAACCTGGGTATTACGCCCAGCGACTTCGTCAGGTCGATGGCCGGCGCTTGAACTCCGCCAGGCGGCTCCGTGTAACGGACCCGCCCCGATGGGCAAGGGTTCAGTTCCAGTTGCCGCCCTTGCCGCCCATGCTGTAGCGGCCCGCGCCCAACAGGGCCACGGCCAGGCTGCCGAATAAATACAGGCCCTGAAGCTCGAGGCGCCAGCCGCCGGTGCCCGACAGTTCGAACATATGGCCCATGTGCGCCAGCGCAATGGCCACCAGCATGTTCACGGCGATCAGCAGGCCGCCCAGACGGGTGTAGAAGCCCAGGATGAGGAACAGCGGCGCAAGGACTTCGCCTATATATACCGCCCACGCAAAGAAAGCCGGCATGCCGCGCGCCACGATCATGGATTCGATGGGACCTATGCCGTGAAGCAGTTTTGCAACGCCGTGAAAAAGGATCAGCACGCCTATGGTCAGGCGCAGAACCAGCTTTCCCAGGTCGTCGAGGGTGGTCGGGGACATTGGATACTCCGTTGCGAGTGAGTGAGTCGGGAGAGGGGGGCGGCCAAGCCGGCCCGCGCCATTATAGGAGGCGTGCGCGGCTTGAGGAAGGGCATGCGCCTACTCGCTTTTTGCTTTCGCCAGGGCCTGATCCAGCAGGCCCGGCTCGTAGGCAATGAATTCCTTTCCGCGGTAAGTGCGGACCAGGCCCTCGAACTGGGAGAAACGGATCTTCAGTTCGTCGTCGCAATGGATCAGCGGGTCGCCCTTGTCGTCGACCAGGACGGCGGTGGGGTGCGTATCGATCAGCAACTGATGCAGCTGTTCGGTGGTACTTTCGCAACTGAGCGGCACCAGTATCTTGCCGGCTTGCAGGATGGCCATGACGCTGACCAGGTATTCCAGGGACTGGGCGGCACACAGGGCAACCCGCGAACCCGGCGTGGGGTCGTTCATCTGGAGGGCGACGGCCAGCGCCTTTACAGTGATAGCCAGCTCGGCATAAGTGACCTGGCTTTCGCCGTCTTCGATGGCGACCTCGTCGCCATGCTGCTCGATCATGTTGTGCAGGAAATCAATGGTAAGCATCGTGTTTTCGCGGCCTGTCTTATTGATGGAATCCAGTGAGTATAGAGATCATTAAGCACAATTCCAGCCATGAGCCGCTAGGGTTTCCCCTGGTTTCCGCTTTCGGGAGGCCGGTCCGCCTTTCCGGCCCCGGGCCTTCAACGTATCTTCAGGTCGACCAGCCGCTTTGCGGCGCGGCCCTGACGGTGCTGGACTTCCGCCATCAGCCAGACGGGCGCGCCTATGTCTTTCAGCATGTGCGCATCCATCTCGGCCACCGCGTCGATCGCGCCGATCCACGGATCGCGGACGGCCCCGCCACGGGACGGCTTCTTCCATGCGGACAGCCAACGGCGCAGGCGTGCCAGGGTGGAACGATAGGGCAGGGCCGGATCGGGGGGTGTATTCCGGGCTTCGCAATTCAATGCCGTCATAAGAGCCTCCTGGAGCGTGGAATAGGTCGTTTGGTAAGGATAATCTTCCAGCTATATGCTGTGAATCGACTTGTTCTACCCTTGTTGGTCAGTTATGCTTACCACAATGGCCCGACTGCCCTTGAATACCCTGCCCGTTTTCCGCGCCGCCGCCGAGCTCCAGAATCTGCGCGCGGCCGCCGATGCGCTGCACCTGACGCACAGCGCCGTCAGCCAGCAGATACGTGTGCTGGAAGAACAGCTGGGCTTTGTCCTCTTCGAGCGCAGGGGACGCCGCGTGGTGCTGAATCCGGCCGGTGAAGCCTTGCTGCGATCCGTGCAAGGCGCACTGGCTCAATTGGACGAGGGTGTGCAAGCGGCCGCCGCGGCCGCTTGCGGACTTGAGCAGCGCTTGCGGATCACGGTATTGCCGTCATTCGCCCAACGATGGTTGCTGCCGCGCATGCATCGGTGGCGCCAGCGGCATCCCGATCTGGCGCTCGAGGTCGATGTCTCGCAGCAGGCTCTGGACTTGCAACGAGAGGGTTTTCACGCAGGCCTGCGCCAGGGGGTGGGGCCGTGGCCGGGCCTGGTGTCCGAGCGCCTGTTCGATGCGCCCATGCCGCTGGTGGTGGTGGGCTGCGCCATCGACGCGCGGCGCCTGCTGGGCCAGCCGCCGGCGGCGCTCTTGCGCGAGCCCTTGCTGGGAGAACGCGAGGTATGGCGGCGCTGGTTCGAGGCGGCCGGCCTGAGGGCCCAGGTGACGCCCGTGGCCCAGTTCAACGACATGGGGCTGATGCTGCAGGCGGCGGAGCAGGGCATAGGCCTGACCCTGGTGCGCGAACTGCTGGCGGCGGACGCCATCCGGGACGGCCGCCTGATCCGGCTTTCGCCGATCGAGGTGGAATACGAAACGGGGCACACCTACCATCTCGTGTATCCCCCCGCCTTGCGCGATTGGCCGCCCCTGGCCGCCTTGCGTGCATGGATAAGCGACGAGCTGGAACTCTCGCGCCGGTCTTTGAAGGCGGATGGCGGCGTAGCCTCCTGATCGGCCGCGGCCCGCCGGGCAGCTATCGATTGGCCAGGGCGCCGGCCCGCCGCATGGCCTGGCTTGCGTCATGCGTGAAGCTGCGGACCGCGTCCCGATAGATGCCGCTGCTGCTGGCGCCCGAATGCGACGCGCCGTCTATTTTGACCAGGCGGCGCGGCAGGCCGGGATCGATGGCCGATGCCATGAGTGCGTCGCTCATGGTGTGCGGAACCACGCGGTCGTTGGTGCCATGCAGGAACAATATGGGCTTGCGCACTTGCTTTATGGTGTTCAGCGAGTCGAAGGGCTGGGTCAGCACCAGGGCCAGCCCTGGGATATGCTCCCACCGGCTGCCGGCTATCATGTCCTGGATGCGGGTAAAGGTCGATTCGAGTATCAGGCCCGCGAAGTCGGGCTGATCCGGCTTTGAGGCCAGGGCCACCGCGATCGCGCCACCCAGGCTGTGCCCGTATATGAACCTGAGCGCCGGCGCGGGCTGCCGTCGCGCCAGCTCCCGCAGCGCGGCGCCGGCATCCTCGACGGCGCTCGATTGCGAAGGCAGCCGCGCGGTCGATGCTCCGAAGCCGCGATAGTCTATGGCCAGCACGGCATAGCCCATGTCCACCCAGCGTTCGATGCGAAAGGCGCTGTCGTTCAGATTCCAGCGCGCGCCATGCAGGTACAGGACGGTGGCGGCGCCGGCTGCCGCCGGCGGGGCGACGTACCAGGCGCGCACGGTGTCGCCGTTTTCAAGAGCCAGGTCGAAGATCTCCGTGCCTTGCGGCGGCTTGCGCCACCAGGGGCTTTCGCGCGTCTCGACGGCGAATATGGTGGCGCGCTGCCAGCGGTCGAGCATGACGTAGCCGCCGGCCAGCGCCAGCAACAGCAGGCATGCCAGGATACGAAGAAGGCGTGGACGGAAGCGCATGGGCGGGATGAAAAAGGGGCGGACGGGCGTTCATCATAGCGGTTGCCGCGGCGCCCATGCCAGCCCGTCGGGACGCCGAAGGCTGAAGGGGTAATATAGTCGCACTCGTACAGCGCTGCCTGGACGGCTTGCGCAAACGATGCGCACAAATAGAAAACACGAGACAACACGACCGAGGATACGTCCATGCTGCCCCTGCACCCCTCCAGCTACGAAGATGCCGTCAATCGATTTCGCTGGGACATTCCCGCGCGCTACAACATCGGCGTCGATGCCTGCGCAAAATGGGCCGAGCGGGATCCGGGCAGGCTGGCGCTGATCCATGTCGATCAACACGGCAAGGCGCAGGATTACAGCTTCGGCGACATGCACGAGGCATCGAACCGGCTGGCCAATTTGTTCCTGGCCCTGGGCGCGCAGGCGGGCGACCGGATCGGGATTCTTCTGCCCCAGGCGCCGGAAACCGCTTTCGCGCACATTGCCGCCTACAAGATCGGCTGCATCGCCATTCCGCTTTTCACGCTGTTCGGGGCCGAGGCCTTGCGGTACAGGCTGGGCGACAGCGGCGCGCGGGTGGTCGTGACCAATGCCGAGGGCGCGGCCAAGCTGGCCGAAATACGCGGTCAGTTGCCGGACCTGCAAACCGTGCTGACGATAGACGGCGCACAGACTGACACCCTGGACCTGCATCGGGAAATGAAGCGGCATGGAACCGATCTGGTCCCGGTCGATACGGCGGCCGATGATCCGGCCGTCATCATCTATACCTCGGGCACCACCGGCCAGCCCAAGGGGGCGCTGCATGCGCACCGCGTGCTGCTGGGCCATTTGCCGGGCGTGGAGATCTCGCACAACCTGTTCCCGCAGGAAGGCGACCGGATGTGGACGCCGGCCGACTGGGCCTGGATAGGCGGCTTGTTCGATGTGCTGCTTCCGGCCTGGCACCATGGCATCGCCGTGGTGGCCCATCGCTTCAAGAAGTTCACGCCGGAAAGCGCCTTCCAGCTTCTGCAGGACTATGGCGTGCGCAACACCTTCCTTCCGCCCACCGCATTGAAGATGATGCGCTCGGTCGATAGGCCCGAAGCGCGCTGGAGCTACCGTTTGCGCTCGGTGGCCAGCGGCGGAGAATCGCTGGGCGCCGAGCTGCTGGATTGGGGCAGGCGCAGTTTCGGGCTGACCATCAATGAATTCTACGGGCAGACCGAATGCAACATGACGGTTTCCTCCTGCGCCGATATCGTGCCCACGCGTCCGGGAGCCATAGGCCGCGCGGTGCCGGGCCACACATTGGCCATCATCGACGGGCAAGGCAATCGGCTGCCCGCGGGAGCCAGCGGCAGCATCGCGGTTCGGCGCCCCGATCCCGTCCTGTTCTTGCAGTACTGGAACAACACCAGGGCGACGGAGGATAAATTCGTGGGCGACTGGCTGGTCACCGGCGACACGGGCAGCATGGACGAAGACGGCTACATCCATTTCGTCGGGCGCAACGACGACGTCATCACGTCCGCGGGCTACCGCATCGGCCCGGGCGAGATCGAGGACAGCATATTGCAACACCCCTCGGTGAAGATGGTCGCGGTGGTCGGTGCCCCCGACGAGCAGCGCACCGAGATCGTGGCCGCGGTCATCGTGCTGCACGACGACCGCAGCCCGAGCGATGGCCTGAAGCGTGAAATCCAGGAGCATGTGAAGTCGCGCCTGGCCGCGCATGAATACCCGCGCGAGATATTCTTCGTCGATGAACTGCCCATGACCACCACCGGCAAGGTGATACGCCGCGAGTTGCGCCAGATGGTCGGGCAATGGCGCCAGGATGCTTCGAAAGCCGCGTCCTGACTGGCTTCTGAATGAAAGCTTACCGCTTGCTGATAGATGCAAAAAGCCATTGACAAGCCCATGTGTTTGGGCGCAAATTAAAAAACAGGGGGACCGAAGCTTGACGCAGGCATGCGCGGCATCGGCGGGCATGTCCGGTCACGGACGGCCGCCGGCCTGGGCGCATGGGCCTGTTGGAGGAGAGTCCCATGGAGAATCAAAAAAAATCCACTGCAGTCAGCCGCCGGGCGGTTCTGCAACTGGCGGCGGCAACCGGCCTTGCACAGCTTGCGCCGCCCTTCATCATCAGTGCGCGCGGCGAGCAGTCGGTCAAGCTCGGGCTGGACAACCCCCTGACGGGAACCTATGCGGCCACCGGCAAGAACGAGCTGAACGGTTGCGAGCTTGCGGTGGAGCAGATCAACGCCAAGGGCGGAATACTGGGCCGTCCGGCCGAGCTTCTCATCGAGGATTCCACCAGCGGCGACGCCGGCACCGCGGTGCAGAAGGCGCGCAAGCTCATCGATCGCGACAAGGTCAACTTCTTGCTGGGCAACGTGAACTCGGGCCTGTCGCTGGCCATGGCGCAGGTCAGCAACGAAAAGGGCGTGCTGCATGTCGTCCCGGGCGGCCATACCGATGCCGTCACCGGCGAGACCTGCCACTGGAACGTCTTCCGCGTGTGCAACACCACCCGCATGCTGACCAATGCCATCGCCAAGACGCTGATGGACAACTACGGCAAGAAGATGTATTTCCTGACGTCGGACTATGCGTTCGGCCACACCCTGCAAGACGGTTATGACGCCAACCTGAAGCAGTACGGCGGCACGAAGCTGGGCGAAGACCTGACGCCGCTGGGCACCACGGACTTTTCCTCCTACCTGATCAAGGCGCAGTCCACCAACCCCGACGTCATCGTCTTCCTGATGAACGGCGAGGATTTGCTCAATGCCCTGAAGCAGGCTGTGCAGTTCGGCCTGGACAAGCGCATACATCTGGCCGGCGCCAACACCGAGCTTGAAGTGCTGGAAGGCCTGCCTCCGGAAGCGCGCATCGGCGACTGGGTCGCCGAGTGGTACCACATACAGCCCGGCGTTGCGCATGTTGACGAGTTCGTCGCGGCCATCAAGAAGAAGACCGGCCGCGTGCCCACCGCGCGGACCTGGTTCGGCTACGTGGGCGCCTGGACCTGCGCATTGGCGGCGAACAAGGCCAAGTCGCTCGATGCGGTGAAGATGGCCAAGGCGCTGCAAGGCATGGAGCTGCCGCCCGAAGTGGGGCTGATGCCCAACACGCCTTTCTATCGCGCGGACCAGAATCAGTTGATCGGGTCGCTGTATGTCGGCCATGCACAGGCCAAGGGCAGCGAGCCCGACGACCTGTTCCACGTCGACACCGTGGTCAACGGCAAGGACGTGGCGGGCACGGTCGAACAGTCCGGCTGCAAGATGAGCTGGCCGGCCTGACGGCGTCTTGAAGCGTGGGCGCCGCGGCGGTTGCGGCGCCCGCCCGAGCTGAAAGGCATGCGCATTACAAGACGGATACCTGAATGACCGAACTTATCCTGTTCAATGTGTTCAACGGATTGATCGTGGGCGCCTTCTACGCGCTGATGGCTCTGGGCCTGTCCCTGATCATCAATCTGACCAGCGTCATCAATTTCTCGCACGGCGGTTTCCTGGCCCTGGGCGCCTACATCGCCTACGAGCTGGCGCCTTATCTGGGATTCTGGGGCGCCTTGATTCTCGCCCCGGTGCTGACGGCGGTGCTGGGACTGGTGGTGGAGCGCGTAATGATACGCCGGCTGTATGGGCGCGACCCGCTGTACAGCCTGTTGCTGACCTTCGGGCTGGCCTATGTGTTCGAAGACGGCCTGCGCTACATCTGGGGCGCGCAGAGCTTGCCTTTCCACGTTCCGGACTGGCTTACCCGGCCGCTGAGCACCTATTTCTTCTTCCTGACCGGGTACCGGGTGTTCATGGTGGTGCTGGTGGCCGTCGCGGTGGCGGCGCTGTTCCTGATACTGACCCGGACGCGGCTGGGCATACGGATACGGGCGGGCACGCTGGACCTTGAAACCGTGTCGGTGCTGGGCGTGAATGTGCGCATCCTGCGCAACCTGAATTTCGGGCTGGGCATCTACCTGGCCGGCCTGGCCGGCGTGCTGGCGGCCGGCCTGCTGGGCCTGCAACCCACGATAGGCGATGCGCTCATCATGCCCAGTTTCGTGGCGATTATCGTGGGCGGCCTGGGCAGCCTGTTCGGCACTTTGCTGGGCGGCCTGCTGATAGGCGTGGCGGCCGGCATCGCAACCGTTTTCGTGCCGTCCGCTTCGGAAGCCATCATCTACATCATGATGGCTGTCGTCCTGTTGTTCCGGCCGCGCGGCCTGCTTGGCGAAGAAGGGATGAACCTGTGACCGATTCCAACAAGAAAATAGTCGCCATCGCGCTGCTTTGGCTCGTGCTGCTGACCATGCCCTACTGGATGGGCGCGGTGGGCGGCTATACCGGGCTGGCCACCCGCGTGGTGGTGCTTGGGCTGGCGGCCATGTCGGTGAACTTCCTGCTGGGCTTCACCGGCGTGCTGTCCTTCGGCCATGCGGCGTACTTCGGCCTGGGCGCGTATGGCGCGGGCATGCTGCTCAAGTATGTCGCGCCGAGCACGACGCTGGCCATACTGGTGGGCGTGGTGGTCGGAACGCTGGCGGCCGCGGCGGTGGGCGCGCTGATCGTGAAGCTGCGGGGCATCTACTTCGCCATGGTGACCATCGCCTTCGGGCAGATGTTTTATTTCATCGCTTTCCGCTGGAGCTCGGTGACGGGCGGCGACGATGGATTGACCGGCTGGCGGCGCCTGCCCATAGATCTGGGTTTCACCACGATAGACATACTCGACAACGCCGAAGCGTATTACTACATGGTGCTGCTGATCTTCGCCGTGTCGGTGGGCATCATGGCCCTGATATTGCGCTCGCCGTTTGGGCGGACGCTGCTGGCCATACGCGAAAATGAAAGACGGGCGCGTTTCCTGGGCATACCGGTGGAACGGCACATCTGGATCGCCTTCGTGATCTCGTGCTTCTTTGCCAGCCTGGCGGGCGTGCTGTACGCCTTGCTGAACAACTTCGTCGATCCACGCACCCTGCACTGGACGCTGTCCGGCAACTTCGTGATCATGGCCGTGGTCGGGGGCATGCGCTCTTTCTGGGGACCCTTGATCGGGGCGGCCATATTCGTCGTTCTGCAGGACTACGTATCCAGCTACACCCAGAACTGGATGTTTTTCATCGGGATATTCTTCGTGCTGATCGTGCTGTTCTTTCCGCGTGGGGTCCTGGGCATCATTCGCAAGAGGTTGTCATGAGTCTGCTGGAAGTCAGGAACGTATCGCAGCATTTCGGCAGCCTGGTGGCGGTCGATAATGTATCCATGGCGGTGGAGCGCGGCGAATTGCGCGCGCTGATCGGCCCCAATGGCGCGGGCAAGACCACCTTCTTCAATCTGATCAGCGGCTTCTTCCGTCCCACCGCGGGGCATATCGTGCTGGATGGCCAGGACATCACCACCGTGCCGCCGCACAGGCGCGTCATGCTGGGCATGGCGCGGACCTTCCAGATTACCGAGATATTCCCCGAGCTGACCGTGCGGCAGAACCTGCGCATTCCGGTCGAACTGGCCACGGGCTTGCGCCTGCGTACGCGACTGGGCCGCCGGCAGGACGTGCAGATCAGAGAAAGGATAGACGAGCTTCTGGAACTGGGCGGCCTGGCCGCCAATGCGAACAGGCTGGTGGGCGAACTCTCGCACGGCGACCAGCGCGCCACCGAAATCATGATGACGCTTGCCTTGAGGCCGCGCCTGCTGCTGCTGGACGAACCGACCGCCGGCATGGGCAGCCGCGAAACCTACAGCACCGCCATGCTGATACGCAGGCTGCACAGGACTCAGGAGTTGACCATAGTCTTGGTGGAGCACGATATGCGCGTCATTTTCAACCTGGCCGATCGTATAACCGTCCTGGCCGAAGGCGCGGTGCTGGACGAGGGCGCGCCCGATGAAATCGCTGCCAGCGAGACGGTCCAGGCGGCTTACCTGGGGAAGGCGGCATGAAGGCGCTGGAGGTCCGGGACCTGCATACTTATTACGATAAAAGCCATATCCTGGATGGCGTAAGCCTGAGCGTCGAGGAAGGGGAACTGGTCACCTTGCTGGGCCGCAACGGCGCTGGAAAGTCGACCACCCTGCGCAGCATCATGGGCCTGACCCACGCGCGCAGCGGTACGGTCTCCTTGTTCGGGCAGGACACCACGCAATGGCCGCCGTACCGGATCGCCGCCCTGGGCGTGGGCTTCGTGCCGGAGGGCCGGCGTATCTTCGCCAACCTGACGGTCGAAGAGAACCTGAAGGTGCCGGTGGACCGGCCCGGCCCGTGGACGATTGCGCGCATCTACGAACTCTTTCCCAGGCTGGCCCAGCGCAAGGCGAACAAGGGCCGCCAGTTGTCCGGCGGCGAACAGGAAATGCTGGCCATCGCCCGCACCCTGCTCCTGAATCCCCGGTTGCTGCTGCTGGACGAGCCCTCGCAAGGGCTGGCGCCGCTCATCGTCCAGGATGTCTTCAAGGTCATCACCGCGACGCGCCAGGAGGGCACGTCCATTTTGCTGATCGAGCAGAACGTGCGGGCCGCGGTGGAAGTGGCCGATCGGGCCTATGTACTGGACGACGGGCGCATCGTCTACGAAGGCGCCGCGGCCGAGTTCGGCAAGGATGAAGAGCGCGTCCGGGCGCTGGCGGGAGCAAGCGCCGAGAAATGGGAGCTGGAAGCGGAATAGCCAGCTTGTAAAACGGATCCTTATCGGCGAGAAGTAATGGAGCGCCTATTTGCGATATGGCCGAATCGCGCTTCTGTTTCGGCGGCGTCCCATCCCTCGCGGCGCAGCTCGGCCGCTAGCTCCCGCGATCGGCTCTTATAATCCAGTCTTTGCCATGGTCGGCGCTTTATCGCGGCTGCCCGGGCGCTGCGGGCGCCATGCGGTGGGCCAATGCGGCGCACATCAAAAAGGAAGGGACTGGTTCATGCCTAATATTCGTGACGCATGGGTGCAACAGGCTGTGCATAAGATAGAGGCGGACTTCAACAGGTCGGCCGACACGCATCTGATCCCCTTGCGCCTGCCGGCTTATCCCGGCGTCGATCTCTACCTGAAAGACGAGTCCAGCCATCCGACCGGCAGCCTGAAGCATCGCCTGGCGCGTTCCCTTTTCCTGTATGCCCTTTGCAATGGCTGGCTCCGTCCGGACAGCACGGTCATCGAAGCCTCGTCGGGCTCTACCGCTGTTTCGGAAGCCTATTTTGCGCGTTTGATAGGCTTGCCCTTCATTGCCGTCATTCCCAAAAGCACTTCCCGGGAAAAGATCGCCGCCATCGAGTTCTACGGCGGGAAGATACATCTGGTGGACTCGGGAAGAGCGATCTACGGCGAGTCCGAGCGCCTGGCGCGCGAGCTGGGCGGGCATTACATGGATCAGTTCACCTACGCGGAAAGAGCCACGGACTGGCGCAGCAACAACAACATCGCCGAGTCGATTTTCAACCAGATGCGGCAGGAGCCGCATCCCGTGCCGGCATGGATCGTGTGCAGCTGCGGAACGGGCGGCACCACCGCGACGATAGGCCGCTACATACGCTACCAGGGCTACGACAGCCGCGTATGCGTGGCGGACCCGGAGAATTCCGTGTTCTTCGATGCTTACGCTACCGGCGACCGCCAACTGGAAATTCAGGCCGGTTCCCTGATAGAGGGCATAGGCCGGCCGCGCGTCGAGCTGTCCTTTATCCCCTCGGTCATCGACCGCATGGTGAAGGTGCCGGATGCCGCCAGCTTGTCGGCGCTGCGCTATTTGCAGGCCAGCCTGGGGCGGCGTTGCGGGGGCTCGACGGGCACGAACTTCGTCGCCGCCCTGCACCTTGCGCGCGAGATGCACGAGGCGGGACGACAGGGCTCCATTGTTACCGTGCTGTGCGACAGCGGCGAGCGCTATACGCAAACCTATTACAACGATGAGTGGCTGGCTGGCCGGGGCTTTGACATAGGTAGCCTGGAATCCTCAGTCCGGGACTGCGCACAGGATGGATCGCCCATGCCGTGGACGCTGACGGAGCATGTGCGCTGATTCCTCCCATCATGCCTCATGCGCCTGAGGCGCTTGTTTTCAGAAGATGCTCCGCCAGTAGTCGAGCCGCCGCGGGAAGCGTGTCCATGCTGCGCACCGCCAGTAAGAATTCGCGCCTGGCCCAGACATCCGAAAGCGGAATGATATGGAACTGCACGGCCTTGCGCAGGCGTTGCGCGACCATTTCGGGTATTACGCTTATTCCCAGCCCTGTATTGACCATTACACACAAGGCATCGAAGCTGGTTACCTGAATACGCAGCTTGAAGGGGCGTTGTATATTTTGCGCCGCCCGGCTTAACAGGATATTGATGGCGCTTCCCGTATGCAGCCCAACAAAGTCATAGTCAAGCGCATCCTTGAATGCGAGCGCTTTCCGTTGGGTCAATACGTGGTTCTTCGGCGCAATGACTACCAGGCGATCGGACTGAAACGGATAAGTCTCCATGTCGAGCCCGGATACCAGAGGCAGATAGATGCCGATGTCCGCCGCATTTTCGGAAACCGCCTTTGCCACCAGCGGGCTGGTCTTCTCCTCCAGCTGAAGCTGTACTTCGGGATGCATGGCCATGAATGACTGTAGTGGTTCCGCCAGAAACTGGGTTATCGCCGACATGCTCGCGCAGACCCGCACGAGGCCACGCACTCCCGTGGCGAAACTTTCCATCTGCGCCCATACCTGATCCAGTTCATGAATGGCGCTGCGCGCCAATTGCAATAGCGCCAGGCCGGCGGACGTAGGCTCCACGCCCTTGTTGTTGCGATACAAAAGCGAAGTTCGCAATGCGCTTTCCATTTCCGCGATGCGCTTGCTTACCGCCGCCGATGATATGTGCTGGCTTTCCGCGGCGGCCGCGATTGTGCCTCGCTCAACCACGCTGATGAACAGTTTCAGGGAGAGGGGGTCCAGGCGGCTCATGGGTGCGCAGTCCTTGTTTCGATAAGAATCAGCATCGATTTTGCCATAACCTTTCGTTAATGCACCGTCGTGAAGCGCTGCTTTTCGCCACTTGCCCGAATGCCTAGAATCCCCACATCAGGAACGCGCCGTGACAGGACGTTCGCCGGATGAATTCATGTCATTTGAGGAAGTAAAAATGGAAAACACGCCACCAATCAGGATCAAGGTGTTCTGGCAACCGGGTTGCTCTTCATGCCTGCGCACTAAAGAGTTTCTGACCAAGCAGGGCATCGAATTCGAATCAATCGATGTGCATAACAATCCCGACGGGATGGCTCAACTGCGCGCCCTGGGCGCGCGCAGTGTGCCCGTGGTGTCCTTGGGGAAAAAGTACACGCTATGTCAATCCTTCGATGATGTCATCCGGTTCCTGGGCTTGAACGTTGAATTGAACGGCCTGTTGCCGCCGGCTCAACTGATCGCCAAGCTGGACCTCGTGCTGGCCGCCGCGGCTCGCTATACCTTGCAGTTTCCACCCGGTAAGTTTCGGCTGTTCTTCCGCGATCGCCAGCGCTCTGCTGCGGATACGGCATACCACGTTTTTCGCGTCGCGGAGATGGGGTTTCAGGCCGCCCAGCAGATTGAATTGCTGTTCGAGGGGTTCAACGACCTGCCGCCGGCAGACTGGTCCGCTCGGGATATCGCGGATTGGGGATTGGGCATCCGGCAGAAGATTCGCCATTGGTGGGAGGAGGACGCCGACCAGGCGCTGGAATTCACCGTGCCTACTTATTATGGGCGCCGCAGCATGCATAACGTGCTTGAGAGAACGACCTGGCATGCGGCCCAGCATACGCGCCAACTGATACTGATGCTGGAAGAGTACGGAGTGCGGGCGGATCGCCCGTTGTCGACAGAAGACTTGAAGGGTTTGCCCGTGCCGGAGAAGGTTTGGGATAACTGATTCATTGGTTCAGAAAAGGAGGGGACAATCATGATTCATAATTTAATCGTTCGCCTGGCGATCATCTTCATTACCTGTATGGGCGCAACAACGGCATTGGCGGAGGCAACCTTTCCCAGCAAGCCGATTCGTATCATCATGCCGTTTTCGCCCGGCGGTGGCGGCGACATGGTGGTCAGATCGGTCGCGGATCGGCTCGGAAAACGTTTGGGCGTCCCCGTAATCATAGACAGCCGTCCCGGGGCGTCCGGCTTTATCGGCGCGCAGATGGTGGCTGAAGCGCCAGCCGACGGCTACACGCTGCTGATGGGCTTCGATGGGTCACTGGTGGTTGCTACGAACGTGCTCAAACCGCCATTTCATCCCATATCCGACCTGGCCGCAGTGACCAAGCTGGCTGATTCGCCATTGCTGGTGCTGGCACACCCATCTTTCAGGCCCAGCAGCATCAAAGAATTGGTGGACGCCTCCGAAACGACATCGGACGGATTGCCTTATGGTTCGGCAGGCCGGGGAACGACACATCATCTGGTGGGCGAGCTGCTGACATTGAAGACGGGAGCAAAGCTCCTGCATGTGCCATACAAGGGAGGCGCCGCGGCCATCGTCGATGCCGTGGGAGGGCAAATCCCGCTTGTGATCACGGTCCTGCCGACGGCGTCGGCATTCATCAAGGATGGAAAGCTGCGGCCAATTGCCGTTACCAGCCGCGAGCGGGTTGCTGCGCTGCCCGACGTACCCACGATGATGGAGGAAGGGGTGCCGGATTTCGACGTGATGTCCTGGTACGGAATTTTTGCGCCTGCGGGAACCCCGCCGGCGATTGTGGAAAAGCTGCAGTCCAATATCGCCGTCGTACTGGAGGATCCGCAAGTACGGGATCTATACCTGAAGGCGGGCTTCATCCCTTCGGGCAATAATCCGTCGGAGTTCGCCGCGCAAGTCCAGGCCGATTACCAGCGATGGGCCCAAGTGGTGAAAGCGGTGGACATGCAGCCCGAGTAAGGATAAAACGATGCATGCGAAAGTCCTTATTCTGGGGTCGGGCCCGGCGGGCTATACGGCGGCTATGTATGCGGCGAGAGCCAGGCTGGATCCGGTGTTGATCGCGGGAAATGTCCAGGGAGGCCAGCTTGCGGGCACCGGCGACGTGGATAACTGGCCCGCGGATGCGGGGGGTGTGCGGGGGCCCGAGCTGATGCGGCGTTTCCATGCGCATGCCGAGCGCTTTGAAGTCCGCATCGTGCAGGATCATATCAATTCGGTTGATTTCAGCCGGCGGCCCTTAGTTCTGGAAGGTGGGCATGGCGCCTATGCTTGCGATGCTCTCATCATTGCGACCGGTGCCAGCGCCAGATACATTGGCTTGGAAAGCGAACGTGACTTTATTGGAAGGGGCGTGTCGGGCTGCGCTACCTGCGACGGTTTTTTCTATCAGGGCGAGGAGGTCTGCGTGGTCGGTGGAGGAAACACGGCAGTGGAGGAAGCGCTGTTCCTATCCAATATCGCGAGCAAGGTGCATCTCATCCATCGCCGGGATCGGTTTCGCGCCGAGCCCATCCTGGTGGACAAGCTGATGGCGCGTGTCCGGCAGGGCAAGCTGTACCTGCATCTATGGCATCAGATCGATGAGGTCCTTGGCGATGCCTCCGGTGTCACGGGCGTGCGCCTGCGTTCCACGCAAGACTCGAGCCAAACCCGGGAGCTGACGCTGAGGGGCTGCTTCATTGCCATCGGCCATACGCCAAACACCGAAATCTTCAAGGATGCGCTTCAGATGAACGACGGCTACATCGTTACCCGTTCCGGGCGGCAGGGCTTTGTCACCATGACCAGCGTCCCGGGGGTGTTCGCGGCCGGCGACGTCCAGGATTCCATTTATCGCCAAGCCATCACCTCGGCCGGCAGCGGCTGCATGGCAGCATTGGATGCCCAACGTTTTCTGGAATAGCCGGTGGGCTGGGGTTCGATGCCTCGCAAAAAAAAAGCCTACGCACAGTAATGCGTAGGCTTTTATATTTTCTGAAGTAATGGTCGGGGCGAAAGGATTCGAACCTTCGACCCTCTGGTCCCAAACCAGATGCGCTACCAGGCTGCGCTACGCCCCGAATTTACGACAGCCAGCGACTATACCATAAAAAGCCTAGGCGGCGTCGGCCGGCGCCTGGGGTTCGGCACTGCTGGCCGGGAAGCGCTGCACCAGCACTTTGGCGATGCGTCGTCCTTCCAGCTGCAGGACCCGGAACTGGAATGTGCCGTTCGGCTTGGAGAACTCCAGCTCGTCGCCCACGTCGGGCAGGCGGCCGAACTGGCGCAGCAGGTAGCCGGCCAGCGTGCTGAATTCGTCGGTGTTGTCCTGCAAGCCCTCGAGTTCCAGCGTCTGCTCGAAATAATGCATGTCGGTGGCGCCGTCGACGATCCAGCGGCCGTCGCCGTCGGCGATGATGTCGGGGGTTTCGTCCTCGTCCGGGAAGTCGCCGGCAATGGCTTCGAAGACGTCGATGGGGGTGACCAGTCCTTCGACGGTGCCGAATTCGTTGATGACGATGACCAACTGGCCGCGTGCGGACTTGAGCGTCTGGATGAGGTCGAGGATGCGTATGGTCTCGTGCACCAGGATGGGCGGACGCAGCTTTTTCTCGTTCAGCGTCCTGTGCGCGACCAGGTCGGCAATCATGTCCTTGGCGCGGCCTATGCCCACGATATCGTCCAGCGAGCCGCGGCAGACGGGAAAGAAACCGTGAGGCGTATCGCTGATTTCCTTGCGGATTTCGTCGGGGTCGCCGTGCAGATCTATCCAGCTGATGTCGGTGCGCGGCGTCATGATGGAATGGACATTGCGGTCCGCCAGCCGCAGCACGCCGCTGACCATATTGCGTTCTTCCACGCCGAAGGGCGTCTCGTCGGGGGCGGGCGTGACATCGGGGACCGGCTCGTCGGTGGCGGCGGGCCGCTTGCCCAGCATGCGCAGGATGCCCTCCGCGGTGCGTTCGCGCATGGGCCGCTGGGTATCGCGATTCAGGAGGTTGCGCCGGGCGATCTGGTTCAGCGCTTCGATCGCGACCGAGAAGCCGATGGCCGCATACAGATAGCCTTTGGGCACCTTGAAGCCGAAGCCCTCGGCCACCAGCGCAAAGCCTATCATCAGCAGGAAGCCCAGGCACAGTATGACCACGGTGGGATGGGCATTGACGAAGCGTGTCAGGGGCTTGGATGCAACCAGCATGATGCCGATGGCGATGATGACGGCGGCCATCATGACTTCCAACTGGTCGACCATCCCTACGGCGGTGATCACGGCGTCCAGCGAAAAGACGGCGTCCAGCACCACGATCTGCGTCACGATGACCCAGAAGCTGGCGTACATGCGTGAACCCGACATGGCATGCGCCTTGCCTTCGACCCGCTCATGCATTTCCATGGTGCCCTTGAAGACCAGGAAGAAGCCGCCGACGATAAGAATGAGATCGCGTCCCGAGAAGCTGAGGGACCCCAGCGAGAACAGGGGCTCGGTCAGCTTGAACAGCCACGATATGGCTGACAGCAGCGCCAGGCGCATGACAAGCGCCAGCGACAGCCCGATGACGCGGGCGCGATCGCGTTGCGCCGGCGGCAGCTTGTCGGCCAGGATGGCGATGAAAATCAGGTTGTCGATGCCCAGAACGATTTCCAGGACGACCAGTGTCAACAAGCCGATCCACATGGTGGGATCAAGCAGCAACTCCATTTTTATTCCTTTCAGTTTGCAGTAAGCATTGTATCGCGCTTGTTTTTTGCCGGAAATGGATGGAAGATGGAAATGCCCAAGGGCTTGTACGGGCGGGGCGCGCCGCGTCTATCCGTCGCCGGCGTTCATTACAACATGCAGTCTTTACACGAGGCGACACATGAGCAAAAAATTATTGATGCTGGTCGGCGACTACGCCGAAGACTACGAAACCATGGTGCCATTTCAAACCCTGCTGGCCGTGGGGCATACGGTGCATGCCGTGTGCCCGGACAAGAAATCGGGCGATACCGTTGCGACCGCCATCCACGATTTCGAGGGCGACCAGACATACAGCGAGAAGCCCGGACATCGCTTTGCATTGAATTACGATTTCGACAAGGTCGACGTCGCCGACTACGACGGCCTGGTCATCCCGGGCGGCCGCGCGCCCGAATACCTGCGCATGAATGCCAGGATAATCGAAATCGTCAAGCAGTTCGACGCTGCCAAAAAGCCGATTGCCGCCGTGTGCCATGGCGCCCAGATACTGGCCGCGGCCGGTGTCCTGAAGGGGCGCACGTGCTCGGCGTACCCGGCTTGCGCGGCCGAGGTTCGGCTGGCGGGCGGCACCTATGCCGACATCGCCGTCGACCAGGCACATACCGACGGCAATCTGGTCACCGCGCCGGCATGGCCGGCCCACCCGGCCTGGATGGCTCAATTCCTGGCTGTATTGGGAACGCGCATACAACACGCTTAGATCTTGGGCCTGAGCTGGGGCAGGGTGTAGGCCCGGTTCTGGTATGCCCAACTGGGCCACAGGACGTGGGCCAGGGCCTCGCGGGCCAGGTCCGCGTCCAGCGCCACCGGTGTGTAAGATTCGGGCGCCTCGTAGCGATACTGGGTGGGATCCCTGTGCGGTTCCATCACGACCAGCGTGTCGCCCTTCAGATAGCCGTAATTTTCGCCATACTGCATCATGGCCCTGTCCCCGCCCGCCACGGTCAGGTCGCGTCCTATCATGGGATGCTCGGCCCGCAGGCCCATGATGGACAGCAGGGTGGTGGGCAGGTCCACCTGGCTGACCAGGCGGTCATCGCGCCGGGCGGCCACATCGGCCCCGGTGATCAGGGCGGGGATATGGAAATGGCGCAGGGGCACGAGGCTGGCGCCGCCCACCCGCGAATCGTGGTCGGCCACGACCAGGAATACCGTGTTCTCCCAGTAATCGGATTGCTTTGCCCGATCGAAGAACTGTCCCATAGCCCAATCGGCGTAACGTACGGTGTTTTCCACGGTGGCCGGGTTGCCATCGGTCTCTATCCGGCCGGCGGGGTATTCCCAAGGCGAATGGTTGCTGACGGAAAAGGCCAGGGTGAAGGTGGGCTGGCCGGACGCTTCGCTGAGCAGGCCATGCACGGTATTGAACATGTCTTCGTCGCTGGCGCCCCAGGTGCCGACGAATGCGGGATTCTTGAAGGTGGGCAGGTCGTACAGGTCGTCGAAGCCGTTGCCCAGGAAGAAGCTCTTCATATTGTCGAAATGCGCTTCGCCGCCGTAGACGAAACGCGAGCGGTAGCCGTGCTGCTTCAGGACTTGGGCCATGGTGAAGAAACTGCTCTGCGCGCCCGACAGGCGCAGCGCCGCGTCGGACACCGTGGGCGGAAAGCCCGCGACCACGGCTTCCAGGCCGCGCACGGAACGGGTGCCTGTGGCATAGGCGCGGGTGAAGTTCCAGGACGTTTCGGCAAGCCTGTCCAGGCAGGGCGTGAGTCGGGCGCCGCCCAGATTGCCCACGTATTGGGCGCCCAGGCTTTCCTGCACGATCATCACCACATTCAGCGGACGGCTTCGCGGGAAGGTGGGCTCCTGAGTGTGCAGCGTGGGCATCTCGGCGGGGCCGGCGGCCAATCCCGCGCAATCCCGAACGATGGCGTTCATCTCGTCCGCGGGCATGTCGCCGTACACGTCGGCGGCGGAGCGCTCGTTCTTCATGCTGTAGATGGCGTAGGCTACGCTATACAGGGAATTCAGCGGCAGGGTGTTCAGCATGCTGTCGCCGCAGTAGGCGACGGTGGACGGATTGATCGGGCGATGCCCCAGTGTGCCGCGTATGGCCAGGAAGACCAGGGCCGCCGCTGCCAGGGTAAAGAGGGGGCGCTGCCACCATGCCATGGGAAGGTCGGCCGGCACGTTGGCGAACAGCAGCCAGCCGATCCAGGCAAAGACGGCCAGGGCGGCGACGGCGCCGAAGATCACCGCCTTGTACCCTTTCCACAGCATGCCGAAGACTTCCTGGGGATGCTTCAGATACTCCACGTACAGCCGGTTGGGCCGCGTATCGTATTCATGGATGAACTGGGGCGTGGAAACCTCCAGCAAGACCAGCAGGAACCAGGCGAACTGGAACCACCATCCGGTAATGGATACGGCCAGCGGCAAATGGCCCAGCCAGGGCGCGAGCAACAGCGGGATGCCCGCGATGACGGCGATCTGGTTGGCGTCGATGCGCAGTCCGCCCTTCAGTATGGGAAGCAGGCCGCCCGCCTGCCTGACGCGACCCCACTGCCAGGCCGCCAGCAGGCAGCGGCTGAGCGTCAGCAGGCAAAGGCTGGATACGATGAAAATCAGGCTGAGTTCGCGCATGGGGAGGAAGTAGAATGGTTCAGTCGGCGTAGTGTAATGGCATCTGCCGGTCATGCCGGCCTATATTGCGTACAATTTATTGCACTTTTACCTTCGGGCGGTTCAGCACAGGATCCCACATGTACTCCTTCAGGTTTTATTTGAAATTGGCGGGCGCGGCGGCGCTGGCCACCGCGAGCGCCGCGGTTGCGGCCCAGGATGCCATCAAGATAGGCGAGCTGAACAGCTACAAGACCCAGCCCGCATTCCTGGAACCGTACAAGAAGGGCATGGAGCTGGCGGTCGAGCAGATCAACGCGGCGGGCGGGGTCAACGGCAAGCCGCTGGAACTGATCGTGCGCGACGACAATTCCAATCCGGGCGATGCCGTGCGGGCCGCCGAAGAGCTGCTTACGCGCGACAAGGTCGATGTGCTGACCGGCACCTTCCTGTCGCATATCGGCCTGGCGGTCACCGATTACGCCAAGCACAAGAAGCAGTTCTTCCTGGCCAGCGAGCCGCTGACGGACAAGATCGTCTGGGCGGACGGCAATCGCTATACCTATCGCCTGCGCAATTCCACCTATATGCAGGTGGCCATGCTGATACCGGCCGCCGTCAAGATGAACAAGAAGCGCTGGGCCATCGTCTATCCCAATTACGAATACGGGCAATCCGCGGTCGCCACGTTCAAGACGCTGCTGAAGCAGGCCCAGCCGGACGTCGAGTTCGTTGCGGAGCAGGCCACGCCCCTGGGCAAGATCGATGCGGGCAATGTCGTGCAGGCGCTGGCCGACGCGCGGCCCGAAGCCATGTTCAATGTGCTTTTCGCCACCGACCTGGCCAAGTTCGTGCGCGCCGGAACGCAGCGCAATTTCCTCAAGGACCTTCCGGTGGTCAGCATGCTGACCGGCGAACCCGAATACTTGGATCCGCTGGGCGCCGAGGCGCCCGTGGGCTGGGTGGTGACCGGCTACCCCTGGTACGCCATCGACACGCCGGAGCACAATGCCTTTCTCAAGGCCTACCAGGAACGCTACGACGACTATCCGCGCCTGGGCACCATTGTCGGCTACAACGCCATCCTGTCGCTGGCGGCCGGGATCGGGAAGGCGGGCTCCACCGAAACGGAAGCATTGATCCAGGCCTTCAAGGGCCTGGAAGTCGATACGCCTTTCGGGCGCATCAAATACCGCGGAATCGATCATCAGTCCACGATGGGCGCCTATGTGGGCACGGTGGCCGTCAAGGACGGCAAGGGCATCATGACCGATTTCACTTACGTCGATGGAGCCAGCGTACAGCCGACCGACGATCAGGTCAGGCAGTGGCGGACCGCGCCGGCCGACTAACTTCCAGGGCAGCGGCGCCTGAAGGCGCCGCCTTTTCCGCATGCACCTTACCGGTTTCATCGTTCAGTTCCTGAACGGCTTGGCAGAGGCGTCATCCCTTTTCCTGGTGGCGGCCGGGCTGTCGCTGATTTTCGGCGTCAGCCGCATCGTCAATTTCGCCCACGGCTCCCTGTACATGCTGGGCATATACATTGCCTACTCGCTGGTTCAGCACTGGGGGCAGGGGCCGCTGGGCTTCTGGGCCAGCCTGCTGGGCGCAGCCCTCATCGTGGGGCTGCTGGGCGCCCTGGTCGAAGTGATCTTGTTGCGCCGCATATACCGGGCGCCTGAAATGTTCCAGCTTCTGGCCACCTTCGCCCTGGTGCTGGTGTTCAACGACATGGCCCTCTGGCTGTGGGGGCCGGACGACCTGCTGGGTCCGCTGGCCCCGGGGTTGAACGGCTCCCTGCAGGTTTTCGATCGCTACCTGCCGGTGTACGACCTGGTGCTTATCATCACGGGGCCGGTGGTGCTGCTGGCCTTATGGCTGCTGCTGACGCGCACCCGATGGGGCACGCTGATACGCGCGGCCACCCAGGACCGTGAAATGCTCGGCGCCCTGGGCGTGAACCAGGCCTGGCTCTTTACCGGCGTGTTCGCATTGGGCGCCTTCCTCGCGGGCCTGGGCGGGGCGGTGCAGATTCCCCGCCAGCCCGCCAGCCTGGGACTGGACCTGAGCATTATTGGCGACGTATTCGTGGTGGTCGTGGTGGGCGGCATGGGCTCGATACCGGGGGCTTATCTGGCGGCGCTGATCATCGCCGAGCTCAAGGCCCTGTGCATCGCGCTGGGCGTGGTCGACATCGCCGGCGTCAGCGTGGCTTTTCCCAAGCTGACCCTGGTGGTCGAGTTCATATTCATGGCGTTCGTGCTGGTGTTCAGGCCCTGGGGCCTGCTGGGCAAGCCCTTGGCATCCGTCCGCCACGCCGGCCAGCCGGATGCTCCGCTGCGCGCGCCCGGCCCGGCCTTCACGTGGTCCGCGTTGTTGCTGCTGGCGGCCTTTGCCCTCTTGCCCAGCCTGGCCGGTGTCCTGCCCTACGCCCCGGTACTGGCCCAGGACATGCTGATTTCCGTGCTGTTCGCCGTCAGCCTGCATTTCATGATGGGGCTGGGCGGCATGCCGTCCTTCGGCCATGCGGCCTATTTCGGGGTCGGCGCCTATGCCGCGGCGCTGCTGTTCAAGTCGGCCGGCCTGGGCATGGCGGCATCGCTGTTTTCGGCGCCCCTGGCCGCCGGCCTGGCCGCCGTCGTTTTCGGCTGGTTCTGCATACGCCTGACGGGCGTGTACCTGGCCATGCTGACCCTGGCTTTCGCCCAGATCGTGTGGTCCATAGCCTATCAGTGGGACGCGGTCACGGGCGGGTCCAACGGCATTGTCGGAATCTGGCCCGAGGCCTGGCTGTCGGGCGATGCGTATTACTACTTTACGCTGGCGGTGGTCGCCGCCGTGATCGTCATCGTGCGCCGCATGGCCTTCGCGCCATTCGGGCATGCCTTGCGCGCGGTGCGCGATTCGGCCTTGCGCGCCGACGCCATCGGCCTGAACGTGAAGGGCATCCAATGGGCCGCCTTCATCGTGGCCGGCCTTCTGGCAGGCCTGGCGGGCGCGCTGTATGTGTTTTCCAAAGGCAGCACCTCGCCCGAGGTCATCACGGTGGGCAAGTCGGTCGATGGGCTGGTCATGGTGCTGCTGGGCGGCATCCAGAGCTTGTCCGGGCCCGTCGTGGGCGCGGCCGGCTTTACCTTGCTGCAGGACTATTTCGTTGGCATCACCGAATACTGGCGCGCCCTGTTCGGCGCGGTGATCCTGCTCATCGTCCTTGCCTTTCCACAGGGAATCGCCGGCTATGCCGGCATGTTGATGCAGCGGCGGAGGACGGCATGAGCCTGCTTCGGGTCAATGGCCTGACCAAGAATTTCGGCGGCAACAAGGCGGTGGACGCGATCAGCTTTCAATTGCGGGCCGGCGAGCTGCTGGCGCTGATCGGACCCAACGGCGCGGGCAAGTCGACCACCTTCAATATGGTGGGTGGGCAATTGCGGGCTTCCGCAGGGTCGGTGCAGTTCGACGGCGTCGAACTGCTGGGCCTGCCTACGCGCAAGATTGCACGCCTGGGCGTGGGGCGCACATTCCAGATCGCCGCCACCTTCGCGTCCCTGACCGTGCTGGAGAATGTGCAGGCGGCTTTGCTGTCCCACCACCGCAGGGTCTATTCGTTCTGGCGTTCCGCCTCGTCGCTGTACCGGGACGAGGCCATGCGCTTGCTGGATCAGGTCGGCATGGCGGAGCAGGCCGGCCGCGCATGCAGCGAACTGGCCTATGGCGACGTAAAACGGGTGGAACTGGCCATGAGCCTGGCGGGCGACCCGCGCCTGCTGCTGATGGACGAGCCAACCGCCGGCATGGCGCCCGCCGAGCGCAATGCGCTCGTCAGCCTGGTCAAGAGACTGGTCGCGCAGCGGAATATGGCGGTCCTGTTCACCGAGCACAGCATGGACGTGGTGTTCGCCTATGCCGACCGCGTGATCGTGCTGGCCCGGGGCCAGCTGATTGCGGAAGGCAGCGTCGACGAGGTGCGCCGCCATCCCAGGGTCCAGGAGGTGTATTTCGGAACAGGCCGGACCTTCCAGGCGGAAACCGGAGGCGCCGTGCCATGAACCTTCCAAGCGCGACATCGCATCGGGCCGAGCATGAGCCGCTGCTGTCGGTCGCGGGCCTGAACGCATGGTACGGAGCCGCCCATATACTGCACGACGTCGGCCTGAAGGTGGGCCGGGGCGAGGTCGTGGCCTTGATGGGGCGCAACGGAGCCGGCAAATCGACCACCCTCAAGGCCATCATGGGGCTGCTGCCGCAGCGCCAGGGAGAGGTCGAGTTCATGGGGCACGGCCTGCAAAAAAGGCAGGCCTACGAGGTTGCGCGTCTGGGACTGGGCTATGTTCCAGAGGATCGGCGCATTTTCACGGACCTGACCGTCATGGAGAACCTGGCGACGGGCCGCCAGCCCGACCGGACCTGGCCCGACGGCAGCCCGGGGCTGAACTGGTCGCTGGATGCGGTGTTCGATCTGTTCCCGCATCTGGCGGGCATGCGCCATCGCCTGGCCGGCTCGCTGAGCGGCGGCGAGCAGCAGATGCTGACGGTGGCGCGAACCCTGATGGGAAATCCGTTTTGCCTCTTGCTGGATGAACCGTCCGAAGGCGTGGCGCCGCTGATCGTGGAGCAGATGGCCGACATGATCCTGGCCTTGAAGGCCAGGGGGGCCAGCGTGCTGCTGTCCGAGCAGAACATCCATTTCGCGCAGCTGGTGTCGGACCGCGCCTACGTGCTGGAGAAGGGCGCGATCCGCTACGCCGGCGCCATGGCCGAACTGGCCGCCAACGACGAGGTGCGCAGCGCCTATCTGGCGCTTTGATCTGCATGGTCCGCGGGCCTGCGGCCGCGCTGCGGCGACAGGCCCGCGCGGCCCGCAACGGAGCGGCTAGGCCACCCGCCCCAGCGGCTCCGCGTTCCGGTAGCTGTCCAGCAGCTGCGACCGCCGCGCCTGGGCCGCCTGCAGGTTTTTTTCCTTCACATGGCCGAAGCCCCGGATGTCCTGCGGAAGATTGGCCAGCTCGATGGCCACGGCCAGCCTGCCCTCCGTGAGGCAGGCGTCGAACTCGTTGATCAGGGCAAGATAGTCGTCGATCAGCTGGCGTTCCTGGCGGCGTTCGGCGGTCCGTCCGAACACGTCCAGAGCGGTGCCCCGCAAACCTTTCATGCGGGCCAGCGCCTTGAATACCGTCATCACCCAGGGGCCGTATTTTTTCTTGACCAGCTCGCCCTTGTCGTTGCGCTTGGCCAGCAGCGGCGGCGCCAGATGGAAGTGCAACCGATAGTCCCTCCCGGGTTCGCCCGCGAACTGCGCGCGCAGCTTTTCCGTGAATGCGGGATCCGTATAAAGCCGGGCGACTTCATACTCGTCTTTGTAGGCCATGAGCTTGGCCAGGTTCACAGCCACCGCGCGCGTCAGGCGCAGGCCTTTGCCCGACGCCAGGCCGGACTCTTTGGCACGTACCCGCTCCACCGCCGCCGCATAGCGGCGCGCGTAGGCCGCATTCTGGTATCCGGTCAACCACTGGATGCCGCGTTCGACGACGGCGTCCAGGGTCTCGGGCATGGCGATGATTTGCGCGGGCGTGTCGGCCTTGCCCATGTCCGGCGCAATGGCCGCCACGCCATGGTGCGCGGCGGCGCGGCCCCACTCGAAGGCCGACAGGTTTTTTTCCACCATGACGCCGTTCAGTTCGATGGCGCGCCGCAGGCTTTCGCCCGAGAGCGGTATCCAGCCCTTCTGCCATGCATAGCCCAGCAGCAGGGGGTTGGCATAGATGGCGTCGCCCAGCAGATGCACCGCCAGGGCATTGGCATCCAGGACCTCGCAGCCTTCGCCCATGGCCTCGGCCAAGGTGGCGTGGGCCGCGGCGTCGGGGAAGCGCCATGACGGGTTCCTGATGAAATCGGCGGTCGGAATGGGCGCGCTGTTGATGGCGGCGCGGGTCGTGTCCTTGCGCACCTTCGACAGAACCTCGGCCGAGGTGGTGACGATGGCGTCGCAGCCTATGATGACCTGGGCTTCGCCGGTTGCAATGCGGGTCGCGTGCAAGTCGTCGGGATGCCGGGCGATCTGCACATGGCTGAGCACCGCGCCGCCTTTCTGCGCCAGGCCGGCCATGTCCAGCACGGTGACACCCTTGCTTTCGAGATGAGCCGCCATGCCCAGCAGGCCGCCTATGGTGACCACGCCGGTGCCGCCTATGCCGGTGACCAGGATGCCGTAGGGCCCGTCGATGGCCGGTATGCGGGGGGCGGGCAGGCCGGTGTCCGGTGCGCTGGCCGCCTTGGACTCTTGCGGCAGCGGTTTCTTCAGCTGCGCGCCTTCGGCGGTGATGAAGCTGGGGCAGAAGCCATTGACGCAGGAAAAATCCTTGTTGCAGGAGGACTGGTTTATCTTGCGCTTGGTGCCCAGGGGCGTTTCCAGCGGCTCGACCGACAGGCAGTTGGACTTGACGGAGCAATCGCCGCAGCCTTCGCAAACGGCGTCGTTGATGAACACCCGGCGCGCGGGATCGGGGTAGGCGCCGCGCTTGCGTCGGCGCCGTTTCTCGGTGGCGCAGGTCTGGTCGTAGACCAGCACGGTGGTGCCTTCGGTTTCACGCAGTTCGCGCTGCACGCGGTCCAGTTCGTCGCGATGGTACACGGGCGCATTGCCGGCCAATGCGATGCCTTTGTATTTTTCGGGCTCGTCGGTGACGACCACCACCTTCCTGGCCCCTTCGGCCTGTACCTGCGCGATCACGTCCGTCACCTTGAGCACGCCGTCCACGGGCTGGCCGCCCGTCATGGCAACGGCGTCGTTGTACAGGATCTTGTAGGTGATGTTGGCGTTGGAGGCGATGGCGGCGCGAATGGCCAGGATGCCGGAATGGAAGTAGGTGCCGTCGCCCAGGTTGGCGAATACATGCGTTTCGCTGGTGAAGGACTTCTGTCCTATCCAGGCCGCTCCTTCGCCGCCCATATGGCTGAAGGTTTCGGTCTTGCGGTCCATCCAGATGGCCATGTAGTGGCAGCCGATGCCGGCCAGCGCGCGCGAGCCTTCGGGCACATTGGTCGAGGTATTGTGGGGGCAGCCCGAACAGAACCAGGGCTTGCGGTCGATGGACGCGGCCGGTGACTGGAGTTCGCGTTCCTTGGCGTCGATGATGGCGACGCGGGCCGTGATGCGCGCGCGCAGCTCGGCCGGCAGCTCGGTCTTTTCCAGCCGGCGGGCGATGGCGCGCGCGATCAGGGCGGGCGACAGTTCGCCGCGCGCGGGCAGCAGCCATTGTCCGCGCGGCACCGACCATTCGCCGCCGGCGTTGTCCTTCTCGTCGAACTTGCCGTACACCTTGGGACGCACGTCGTCGCGCCAGTTGTAGAGTTCTTCCTTCAGCGCGTATTCCAGGATCTGGCGTTTTTCCTCGACCACCAGTATTTCTTCCAGTCCGGTGGCGAATTCGCGGGCATCCTGCGCATTAAGGGGCCAGACACAGCCCACTTTCATCAGGCGTATGCCCAGCTGCGCACAGGCGGACTCGTCCAGCCCCAGGTCGGCCAGCGCCTGGCGGGTGTCCAGGTAGGCCTTGCCGGCGGTCATGATGCCGAAACGCGGGCGGGGCGTATCGATGACGATGCGGTTCAGCTTGTTGGCGCGCGTATAGGCCAGGGCCGCGTACCACTTGTAGTCGATCAGCCGCGCTTCCTGGGCCAGCGGCGGATCGGGCCAGCGTATGCCCAGTCCATCGGGCGGCAGCACGAAGTCTTCGGGAATGACGATGCGTGCGCGGTCGGGATCGATGTCCACCGAAGCGGTAGATTCCACCACCTCGGTGACGCACTTCATGGCCACCCACAAGCCCGAGTAGCGGCTCATGGCCCAGCCGTGCAGGCCATAGTCCAGGTATTCCTGCACATTGGACGGGTAGAGCACCGGAATGCCGGCCGCCAGAAGATCGTGTTCGGACTGATGGGCCACGGTGGACGATTTGGCTCCGTGGTCGTCGCCGGCCAGGACCAGGACCCCGCCGTGCCGGGACGTGCCGGCCGAGTTCGCATGCTTGAAGACGTCCATGGAGCGGTCCACGCCCGGCCCCTTGCCGTACCACATGCCAAAGACGCCGTCGCGCGTGGCGTCGGGGTAAAGAGTGACTTGCTGCGTGCCCCAGACGGCCGTGGCGGCCAGGTCTTCGTTCAGCCCCGGCTGGAACACGATGTCGTGATCGCTCAGATGCGACTTGGCTTTCCAGAGCGCTTGGTCCAGCGCGCCCAGCGGAGAGCCGCGGTATCCCGAGATGAAGCCGGCGGTGTTCAGGCCGGTGCGCTGGTCCCGGGCTTTCTGCAGCATGGGCAGGCGCACCAGGGCCTGGGTGCCGCTCATGTAGGCGCGGCCCTTTTCCAGCGTGTATTTGTCGTCGAGGGATACTTGGGCAAGCGTCGATAGCGCCGCCTGATCGAGGGGAGCATTCATCGGGGCAGTCTCCTGTGCAAGTGTCGTTCTGCTTATCGGCTTAGTGTATGAGCTTGGGTCGATATCGTAAAATCAAATTTTCAGCTATCAGGTATTTGAAAATCAGATGAAAAGCGAGGTGACTCTGCGGCAGTTCCGCTACTTCATCGCCGCGGCGACCTCGGGGCAGTTTTCCAGCGCGGCGGTGGCCGAGCATGTGTCCCAGTCGGCCATCACCAGCGCCGTGCAAAGCCTGGAGCGGCAATTGAAAGTCCAATTGTTCGAGCGGCTACCGCACGGAGTGGTGCTGACGCCCGAGGGCCAGGTATTTTTTCATCATGCGCGCCACGTCATGGATTCGGTCAACGACGCCATGCGGCATGCCAGCCTGCTGCCGCAGTCTGCAAAGGGCACCATACGCCTGGCGGCCACCTATACCGTGCTGGGCTATTTCCTGCCGGATCTCCTTAGCCGCTTCAAGCGCAGCTATCCCCAGGTCGAGATCGACCTGGTCGACATGGACAGGGCCGCGCTGGAGTCCGCCCTGGCAGAAGAAAGCATAGACCTGGGCATAGGACTGCTGTCCAATATCGGCCGGCAGGACGACTATGGCCACCGGCTGCTGGTGCGTTCCCGGCGCCGGGTCTGGACGGGGGCGTCCCATCCGCTGGCACGCCAGACCATCGCCACGCTGGAGGACATCGCCGCTCATCCCTACATCATGCTCACGGTCGACGACGCCGACGCGGCGGCGTTGCGCCACTGGCCCGATACACCGGCTTTGCAGGTGGCCATGCGCACCAGCTCGCTCGAGGCCTTGCGCGGCCTGGTGGCCTACGGTTTCGGCGTATCGATATTGTCGGATCTGGTCTATCGGCCCTGGTCGCTGGAGGGCAAGAAAATCGTGGCGATACCGATATCCGATCCGGTGGCTCCCATGGACGTGGGGCTTTTGTGGCCGCGCGGCAAAGAGCCCGCCGGCCTGGTCGATGTCTTTCGCCAGTTCCTGATTCACGCCTGCGAAAGCGAAGGGCAAGGCATGCCGGCCGCGCCCTCTTCGCGGGCAGGCGCCCGCCCGCGCTAGGCGGGTTCCAGGGCAGGGCTCTTTTCGAGTCCTGCTGGCGAGCGTTTTCTTACGGAACCAGCGATATCCCCACGCGAACCTGCCCGTCGCTTTTATGGTTGTATCCCAGAAGTGTTTCTCCGTAGCCTTTGAAGTACTGGACATGAAGGTAGCCGTTCATGTTCAGGAAGGTGCGGCGCAGGGGCCAGGCGGCTTCGAGCTGCGTCGCATTGCGGCCTTCGTGTCCCTGCCGGTACAGGCCCGACAGCACCAGGCCGTTGTCTTGCGCCCAGCGCAGCTTCCAATCCACATGGCCGGCGTAATCCGCGTAGTCGGGATTGTTCTTCACGCTGAAATAGCTTTTGAATCGGGGCGCAAAGGTCAGTGTGCTGCCGCCGTCGAAGCGATAGTTCAGTTCGGGCTGTATGTAGGCGAAGTTGAGCGAGCGCGAGTCGTCGCCGCTCTTGCCGTTCGATTCATGCTCCACGCCGGACGCCAGGCCCAGGAACCAGTCTTTTTGCGGCGACTGCCATAGCGCGTCCTTGCGCCAGAATAGGCTGGGCTTGAACGAGGTGTCCACGAAGGGATGCGAATCCGAGTGCAAATCCCACAGCGCCGTCTGCGTGTAGCCCAGATAGATGTTGTCCGCGAAGCCCGGATTGTTCGGGTCCTTGGGCGTGAAGATGCGGTACTTGAAGCTGACCTGGTAGCGCGCATTGCGACCGCCCTTGTTGCCCACGTCGAAATAAATGGGCTCGTAGGGCGAGATGGCGCTGCGGAAATTCTCGAAGGCGGAAGTGGGCGTGGTCAGATGCTTGGTCGAATTGACGGGAGGCCCTTCGGTCAGCGATGCGCCCGTCGCGGCGACCACGTTGGCGGGCAGCGGCGGATCGGAGTGCCCGCTGCCGTTTGCCGCGCCCGCGTCGATGACAGGCACCGCGGCCGGCGTTCCCGCAATCATGCTGCGTTCCAGCGGGCTGGCGTCCAGCGCCAGCAAGGTGGGTTCGCCTTCGATGTTCACCGCCTGCAAGCCCTGGACGCCCGTCGGCACGACCGCGCTCCAGGACAGCTTGACGAAATTGTTGACCGGAATATTGATGGGGCTCTGGTTGCCTTCCAGATAGGCCAGGCTGCGTATGCTGCGGCCGTTTTGATCACGCCATTGGAGCACGAGGTTCTTGGGGGCCGTCCAGCTCATGACGGTGTCGGTGTCATTGAACAGCACGGCCCTGATGTTCACGGTCTCGCCGGCGACGGCGTGGGTCTGTTCAAGCTTGTAGCTGATTCCGGCGGAAGCGGCGCCTGTCATGAGCAAGGCGGCCAACAGGGTGAGGATGCGGGACTTCAGAAGAGACGTATGAGTCATGGATTGCATTCCATTCGACTTGTTATAGGTACGAAGGAGAATGTAGCATCGGCTGAAATGGTTCAAGCAACCTATTGTAAATCCGTTGTCAAATTGCTGATTCACTGACGTTGTGCGCAGTTCAAGAGGCGGTAAGTGGACGATTTCACGGTCTTTTTGGCTTTGATGGACGACGCGTTAAAATGCGCCGTCCCGCCTGCGACAAAGCGGCAGTAGCTCAGCTGGATAGAGCACGGGCCTTCTAAGCCCGGGGTCGGGGGTTCGAGCCCCTCCTGCCGCGCCAACTCCTTTAAAGACACAAGTCCTGAATGATCATCCTCAAGAACGTGACCCTGCGTCGCGGCAGTAAAGTATTGCTGGACAAAACATCCGTCACGCTCAATCCCGGTGAGAAAGTCGGCCTGGTTGGACGCAATGGCGCGGGCAAGTCGTCCCTGTTCGCCGTGCTCAACGGTACGCTCAACGAAGACAGCGGCGAGTTTTCCATACCCGCTCAATGGCGCATGTCGCAAGTCGCCCAGGACATGCCCGAAACCGAACAAAGCGCTACGGACTTTGTTATCGAAGGCGACACGGTGCTGCTGGCCGCGCAAACTGAAGTGGCCGATGCGGAAAATAGCGACGACGGCATGCGCATGGCTCATGCCTACATGGCCCTGCACGACGCCGGCGCGCACGATGCGCCGGCTCGCGCCCAGGCGCTCATCCTGGGCCTGGGCTTTAGCGTGGCGGAGCTGGACCGGCCGGTAAACAGCTTCTCGGGCGGATGGCGCATGCGGCTTCAGTTGGCGCGCGCCCTGATGTGCCCCTCCGACTTGCTCTTGCTTGACGAGCCGACCAATCACCTGGACCTGGACGCCCTGGTCTGGCTTGAGGCCTGGCTGAAGAATTATGCGGGCACCATGGTGGTCATCAGCCACGACCGCGAGTTCCTGGATGCCGTGACCAACGTGACCTTGCATATTGATCAGGGCAAGCTGTTGCGCTATGGCGGCAATTACAGCAAGTTCGAGGACATGCGCGCCGAGCAGATGCTGCTGCAGCAGGCGGCGCACGCCAAGCAGCAGGAAAAAATCGCCCATCTGCAAAAATTCATCGACCGCTTCAAGGCGAAAGCCAGCAAGGCCAAGCAGGCGCAAAGCCGCGTCAAGGCGCTGGAGCGCATGGAGAAGGTCGCGCCCATGCTGGCTGACGCCGAGTTCCAGTTCGGATTCAAAGAGCCGGCCAGCCTGCCCAACCCCATGCTGTCGATGTCCGATGCCAGCTTCGGCTATCCGCCCGCCGAGGATGCGCCCGCCGGCACGCCGCCCACGGTCATCGTGCAAAAAGTCAATCGCTCGGTGCTGGCGGGGCAGCGCATCGGCATCCTGGGCGCCAACGGCCAGGGAAAGTCCACGTTGGTGAAAACCATTGCGGGGGCGCTGCAAGCCACCGCGGGCGAAATCATCACCGGCAAAGGACTGAACATCGGCTACTTTTCGCAGCAGGAGCTGGACGTCCTGCGGCCCGCCGAGAATCCGCTGGAGCACATGATACGGCTGGCGCGCGATACGCCCGCGGCTGTGCGACCCAGCGCCATGGACTGCCGCGAGCAGGGCCTGCGCAACTTCCTGGGCACCTTCAATTTCAGCGGCGACATGGTCAAGCAAAGCGTGGGCAGCATGAGCGGCGGCGAAAAAGCCCGCCTGGTGCTGTGCATGATCGTGTGGCAGCGGCCCAACCTGCTGCTGCTCGATGAGCCCACCAATCATCTGGACCTGGCCACGCGCGAGGCGCTGAGCGTGGCCTTGAACGAATTCGAAGGCTCGGTCATGCTGGTCAGCCACGACCGGGCCTTGCTGCGTTCGGTATGCGACGAGTTCTGGCTGGTATCGCGCGGAGGCATGACGGACTTCAACGGCGATCTGGATGACTACCAGGTCTATCTTCTTGAGGAAGCCAAGCGCCAGCGGGAAGCCGTGTCACGCAAGGCCGCCTGATCGGTACTTAAGGCGGGTCGCGAGCGGGGACGGGATTGTGTGTCATGCGCCCGTAAGCCTGTTTATGCGGGGGCCGTTCGGACCCTTGCGGGATTTCCCATTACGGCTTATCGATATATGCTGTCCACTTCGCTATGAACGACTTAGGGGTAAACAAACATGTTATTGATCGTTGGAACCGTACGTCTTCCGCCCGAGAATCTTTCCGAGGCCCGGCCGGCCATGGAAACCATGGTGGCGTCCAGCCGGGCCGAGGACGGCTGCGAAGAATATTGCTATGCCGAAGACGTGCTTGATCCCGGCCTTATACACATAAAAGAGATGTGGCGCGATCAGCAGGCGCTCGATCGGCATTTTGCGACCGAACATATTGCGGCATGGCGGGCGGCCTGGCCTGGGCTGGGGATAGGGGACCGCAATTTGCGTATTTACGAGGTTGGGGAGCCACGCAAGACGTGATCGTGGGAGGACTACGGCAATCATGAAGTTGGCCCCTATCGTACGCTCGAGTCAGCGGTCGTTATGGCTTATCACGGCCGCAATCAAGTGATGTTGGCTCACTGTTTTATGCGAGCAGCCATATGATCAGCTCGCGACATGCGGCTTGGCCGTCATATCGACGCCAAGCGCTCGCATCACGGCTAGAGTAGTCTTCAAAGTAGGATTGCCACGCTCACTGAACGACCGATAAAGCTGCTCACGGGAAAGTCCGGTTTTTTTTGCTATTTCTGTCATCCCTTTGGCGCGAGCAACCACGCCAAGAGCCTTGGCAATATAGGCTGCATCGCCTGTTTCAAAGGCATCAGCCATGAAGAATGCGATTTCTTCATCATCGACCAGGGCGGTGGCAGGGTCGTAGGTTGTCAGTTTTTCAGTCATCTTATTCACTCCATTCTTTGGCCAGTTTCTTTGCGGCGGCAATGTCGCGGGCCTGAGTGCTTTTATCTCCGCCGCACAGCAATACGACCAGAAGGTTTCCCCGTCGCTGGAAGTAGACGCGATAGCCCGGGCCGTAGTGAATCCGCAATTCGTTAACTCCTTCGCCTACCGATTCAATATCGCCTGGCAAACCTTCCGCCAATCGCATCAAACGCGCTGCGATGATGGTTTTTGCTCGTTTGTCACGTAGCCTGGCTTCCCACTTCTCGTAGGTTTTTGTCTGCTTTAGCTCGATCATACATAAATGTAGTCTATAAACTACGATTGTGCAATAGCGACAGAGTCGGAAGAGAGGCGCTCTTGCTGAAAGTTCGCCCTACAAGCTCTGGCGGGATGGAGGCTTTCCTGGACAGGCTATCCCGATCTACAGATGGATATGGTGGTTCCCTCACTTTGAATCAGGATGGCGGCCGATGTCACGCGCGAAGGGTTGACGCGACGGCAAGGCCGGCTACGCGTACGGTTTCAAGAAGGGTGTCCAGCCCCTTTCCGGCGCGCGCCTGTGCGGAAAGGCCGATCATCAGAGTGCTGATGTACTCCGTAAGTTGTGCGGCAGCCGAGGGGTGTCGAGCAGCGATGTAGCTGCGGACCATTGCGACGGCAGCGCTATGCGCGGCGCGTGCGAGAGCACGGGCTTCTTCGTCGCTGCTGCGGCATCCCTCCAGCACTATGCATCCGGTCGCGGCGGGATCAGCGGCATAACGACGTGCCGCTTCCTCGAGCATGGCGGTGAGGCACTCCGCTACCGGACGGTCAGGGCGCAGAAGATCGGCAAGCGGAACGGCTCCATGGTCCGCATACCGGTGAATGACGCGCTCATAAAGGCCGGCTTTGCTTCGGAAGGCCGAATAGAAACTAGGTGTGTTGATGCCCAGCGCATCGGTCACATCCGACACGCTGACAGCTTCATAGCCCCGGGAATGGAACAGGTTCTGAGCGGTGGCGATGGCCTCGTCAACATCGAATTTGCGGGGACGTCCCCTAGGCCTAACTAATTTTGTAGTCATAACTATAAAAATTCTTGACATCATCGTTGATTCGTTTATTGTAGTGAATCCTACATATTTAATCTAGAGGTGTTTGATGGCTGTGTTCGACAAGAAATCTGTATTGGTGCTGGGTGGAAGCCGTGGTATTGGAGCGGCGATTGTGCGACGCTTTGTTGCTGATGGAGCCAAGGTAACGTTCACCTACTCCGGGTCCCGGGCCGCAGCTGAAGCGCTGGCTGCGGAGACCGCCAGCAAGGCAGTGCAAACGGACAGTGCTGATCGGGATGCCGTCATCGCGCAGGTGCGCGACAGCGGCCCATTGGACGTGCTGGTCGTGAATGCAGGCATCGCAATCTTCGGCGACGCGCTCGAACAGGATCCGGATGCCGTGGATCGCCTGTTCAAGATCAATGTGCATGCGCCATATCACGCATCCGTCGAGGCGGCGCGCCGTATGCCCCAAGGCGGCCGGATCATCATCATCGGCTCGGTGAATGGCGACCGGATGCCCGTGCCTGGCATGGCGGCGTATGCGCTCAGCAAATCCGCTCTGCAGGGATTGGCTCGAGGCCTGGCGCGCGACTTCGGTCCGCGCGGCATCACCGTGAACGTCATTCAGCCAGGCCCCATCGACACGGACGCCAATCCGGCCGACGGGCCGATGAAAGACCTGTTGCATGGGTTCATGGCCATCAAGCGCCACGGCAAGCCAGAAGAGGTCGCGGCAATGGTGGCATGGCTGGCAGGGCCCGAGGCCGGCTTCGTGACCGGGGCGATGCACACGATAGACGGGGCATTTGGAGCCTAAGGGATGAATCGAGCGGGATCCGGGTAGGGCATTTCCTGTTCGGGCCCCGTCTCCAAATCGAGTTTGTCCAGAAATGGGTATGCGCGTGCGTTCATGGATTACAAACCGAAAGCCGAGGCCATCGTTCTTTGAATCTCTTGGATTGCACGCGATGCATGAATGTTGAAACACTCGCACGGCGAGAATTATGCCGAACCCTTAATTCAAACAGGTCGTTCAATCCGTATGGCGCGATGATCTTCAACGCCCCACAAGCATCCAGGTAAATGCCGACGCAGGTGGCATACTCCGGCCAGGTGGCCAGCCCGTCGTCCAAAGAAGAGAGGGGTGCAACCGTCGCGCCCAGTGTGTCCGCGAACCACTCGTGCACCCGGGCCTGGTTGGTCACTTCCCAGGGGACGTTGGGAAGGATCCTATGCAGCCGCTCTTGAAGTTCGGCATCCAGGCCCCGGGGTGCTTGTGCATCAAAATACGCGACGTCCACATCATCCACATCTGAAGGCTGTTGAAAGCCATGCAAGCCATCCCATACCAAAGACCTTATGGAACCTGCGCCTATGCACCACGAGGATAAACCCAGCGAGCGGGCCGCTTGCAGCGCGGCCATCAATCGCCCCGAGGATCGGACAAGGTCGCATAATTGTTGCTCGTAGCCTGCTTCAACGTTTGCCATCATTTCGCCAGGGATTGGCCTCTTTGGTTTACCCATACAGTAAGAGCATATCCGCCATCGTGTGCGGACGGAGGCCGATTGTCGGCATCCAGGATCAGCATTGCAATTGGCCTGCTCTAAGCTCCGCCTTGAGCGGTCTCTGAAGTGAGAATCAAATATATTGGAGGACCGCCTACTTTTCCAATACCCCCTCACTCAATCGCAAGGCCAATAGATCCACCAGCGCTGCCACGCGCGGGGCCAACGCTCCGTGTTTATAGAACACCGCCCATACCGGCTGCTTCCAGGGCAGCGTTTGCGCTTCCAGCACCGGTACCAATCGTCCATTCGCCACATCGCCGCGAGTCAGAAAATCGGCCAGGCAGACGATACCCGCATGGGTCAGCGCCAGGTGCCGCAAGGTTTCGCCGCTGGACGCCGCGATGGCCGGCTGTATGGGCAATCCATCGCAACCGTCGTGGGGCAAGGGCCAGATATTCAGTGATGCGGGTTCGGTAAAGCCCAGCAGACGGTGCCTGGACAGGTCGGCGACATCGGCGGGCTTGCCGTGGCGCTCTAGGTAATCGGGCGAAGCCAGCAAGCGCAGGGTGCTGGTTCCCAGGCGCCTGGCATTGAGGGTGGAGTCGGCCAAAGCGCCTATGCGGATGGCGAGGTCGGCGCGTTCCTCTATGAGGTCGACGATGGTTTCGCCGCTGACCAATTCCAATCGCAACAGCGGATAGGCATCCAGCAGCTCGGCCAGCAGGGGAGCCAGCAGATGGTCCAGCACGGGCGTGGCGGCGTTGACGCGCACCAGTCCCGACGGCTGGGAAAGTCGGGCCGCCAATTGCTGTTCGGTATCTTCCAGGTCAGCCAGCACTTTGCGCGCGCGGGCCAGCAGCCACTGGCCCTCCTCGGTCAGATCCAGGCGGCGCGTGGTGCGCGTTATCAAGGCCATGCCCAGTTTCTTTTCCAGGCGCGAAATGGTTCGGCTTATGCCCGAGGGCGTCAGGCCCAGGCGTTCCGCAGCGGCGGTGAACGACCCGGTATCGTTTACCGCGACGAAAGTAATCAGCGAGTCGACATCCAGCATTGATGACTCCTGGTCAAAAGTATATTGTAGCGGCGCTGGTTTTTCTTTGAGTGGGCAGGCCTCACACTGCCAGGCATCCAATTCTTATGCCGGAGAAAAACATGCCTCTCGCTTTATGGGCCTTGACCCTTAGCGCCTTTGCCATCGGGACGACAGAGTTCGTCATCGTCGGCCTGATTCCCACCATTGCCGTCAGCCTGGGCGTATCGGTGCCTTCGGCGGGTTTGCTGGTCAGCGTCTATGCGCTGGGCGTGGCAGTCGGGGCGCCGGTGCTGACGGCCCTGACCGGCAAGGTGCCGCGCAAGCAGTTGCTGCTGGGCTTGATGGCCTTGTTCACCGTGGGAAACCTGGTGGCCTGGATGGCGCCGGGCTACGTGGCGCTGATGGGCGCCCGTGTTCTTACCGGCCTGGCGCATGGGGTGTTTTTTTCCGTTGGCTCCACCATTGCGACCGGGTTGGTCAGCAAGGACAAGGCCGCCAGCGCAATCGCCCTGATGTTTACCGGGCTGACCGTAGCGCTGGTGACGGGCGTGCCGCTGGGCACCTTCATTGGCCAGACGCTGGGCTGGCAGGCGACCTTTCTGGCGGTTGCGGGGCTGGGGGTCATTGCTTTCGCCGGCAGCCTGTTGCTCGTGCCGGGCACGATACCCAATAGCCCGGCGGCCCCGTTGACGGCCCAGCTGGCGGTGTTGAAGAAGCCCAGGCTTCTGCTGGTCTACGCCATCACGACGCTGGGCTATGGCGGAAGTTTTGTCGCCTTCACCTATCTGGCGCCCATTCTGCAAGAGGTTCCGGGCTTTTCGGCCGCCAGCGTCAGCCTGGTGATGCTGGTGTACGGCGTGTCGGTGGCCATCGGAAATATCTGGGGCGGCAGACTGGCTGATCGCAAAGGCGCGATTCCCGCCCTGAAAATTGTATTCGGCCTGTTGGCCCTGGTGCTGTTTGCCTTCGCCTTTACCGCCGGCCACGCGTGGCTGGCGCTGATCACCGTACTGGCCTGGGGCGCGGTTGCTTTCGGCAATGTGCCGGGCCTGCAGGTTTATGTGGTGCAGCAAGCCCAGCGTCATGCGCCCCAGGCGGTCGATGTCGCGTCGGGCCTGAATATCGCGGCCTTCAATGTGGGTATCGCTTTGGGCGCATGGGCGGGCGGCATCATCGTTGCGCACCGGGGCTTGATGGCGACGCCCTGGATAGGCGCCGTCGTGGTGCTGGGCGCGCTGGCGTTGACGGCGCTGGCGGGCCGGCTGGACGGCGAGTCCGTTCGCAAGCTGGAGCCTTGCGCGCTTGCCGAGTCCAACTGAAGCCGCCGCCTTACTTGCGGCAACCGCTTGAAATACCTGCTCGCATGCCGCAGCAGGCTTCGTGTTACTACTGAATGTGTAACAACAGTCAGGAGGTGGGAAGCATGTCTGCGGCAAAGGCTCGGTTCAGCACGGCAATGGATACCGCCAGGGTGGGCGCCTGTTTCATGGTCGTCATCCTGCATGTGGCCGCGATCCGTTTCGCCACTTTCGACGACCAGTGGTGGGCCAGCAATTTCTACGATTCGCTTGCGCGCAGCTGCGTGCCTTTGTTTCTGATGATTACCGGGGTGCTGCTGTTGGGCAAGCAGGAGTCCCTGCCGGCATTCCTGTCCAAGCGCTTTGCGCGCATCCTGCCCCCCTTGCTGTTCTGGTCGCTGTTCTACATGGCATGGAACACCTGGCGTGGCGAGCAATACGGCCCCTGGTACGACTGGCTGCGCGCCCTGGCCCATGGTCCCGTGGTCTTTCATCTTTGGTATCTCTATGCCATTGTGGGCATTTACCTATTCGTGCCTTTTTTGCGGGCCATCTGGAATGCCGCGCGGCCATCCGAAAAAATCGCCTACCTGGCCCTTTGGGCGGTGGCTTCGACGTGGCCCACGCTGGGAACGGCCATGGGCGTCGACACCGGCTTGCTCCAGGTGTATGGCCTGGACACGTTCTTTGGGCTGGCCGGCTATCTCTTCCTGGGCGCCTACGTGCATGAGGCCTACTTGCGCCGCACGGAAAAACGCCGCTACTGGTATGCCAATGCGCTGTTGTTCATCGTGTTCAGCGTGTTGACCATGCTGGCGACCTACCTCCTTACCAAGCAGTCGGGTGTGCCCACCACCTTGTTCTATGACTACTTGTCGCCGTTCGTCATGGCATCGGCCATATGCGCTTTCAATGTCCTGTATGGCCTGGGAACGAAGGCCGGGGAATACGCCGGTCCGCTGAAGAAGCTGTCCGCCTGCACGCTGGGCGTTTATTGCTTGCACATATTTGTGTTGAACGAGCTCGATTCGGCGCTTCAGGACATGGGCGCGGCCGGCTCGTCCTGGTGGTCGATTCCCGCTCTGGCCGTGGCCGTGTTCGGCATTTCGCTGGGTGCGATCATGCTGCTGCGCCGCCTCAAGCCCTTCGAACTGGTCACTTAGATACAGGGGGCGTCTTGAGCGGGCGCAGCGCTGAGCCGCGCGACGCTAGTTATCGCGGGACAGCGCGCGGCCTATATCGGCTTTCAGGTCTTCGATGTGTTCCACGCCCACCGACATGCGCACGAAATTGGCTTCGATGCCGGCCGATTCCATTTGCGCCTCCGTCATGGTTCCGGCCCACATGGCGGCGGTGTGCACCGCCAGCGTCTCCACGCCGCCCAGGCTGACCGCATGGGTGGCGAGCCTCAGCGAAGCAACGAAGCGGCTGGTGGCATCGAATCCGCCTTTTATTGAAAAGGCGATGACGGCGCCGTAGCCTTTCATCTGACGGGCCGCCAGCTCGTGCTGGGGGTGGCTGGCCAGCCCGGGGTAGTACACGCGCTCGATCTGCGGCTGCGCTTCCAGCCATTGGGCCAGGGCCAGCGCATTGGAATTGATGCGCTCCATGCGCAGCGGTAGGGTGCGCAGGCCGCGCAGCAGCAGCCAGGCGTCCATGGGCGACAGCACCGAGCCCAGGGTGGTGTGCATGCCCCAGATCTTCTCGGCATATTCCCGGCTGCAGCATACGGCGCCGGCCGTGATGTCGTGGTGTCCGCCGAAATACTTGGTGGCGCTGTGAACGACGATGTCTATGCCCAGGGCATGGGGCTTCTGGTTCAGGGGCGAGGCGAAGGTGTTGTCGGCGATGGTGATGATGCCCTTGGGTCCGGCCAGCGCGGCAACCGCTTCCAGGTCGGTCAACGACAGGGTGGGGTTGACCGGCGTTTCCAGCATGATCAGGCGGGTCTCGGGCCGGATGGCTGCGCCGAGCGCCGCCAGGTCGGTCTGGTCGACGATGGTGGATTCGACGCCGAATCGCGGCAGGACCTCTTCGAACAGCTTCGACGTGCTCATGTAATGGCGGCGCTGCGCGATGACATGGTCGCCGCGCGCAACCAGCGCCAGTATCGTGGTGCTGATGGCGCCCATGCCCGATGCCATCAGCAGAGCGGTTTCCGTGCCCTCCAGTTCGGCCAGTATGGCCTCGACCCGCTTGTGCACCGGGTTGCCGTAGCGGGTATAGAAGCCGGGATGGCGCGGCGTGTTGGCCATGTCGGCGAACTGCGCGGCATCGTCGGCCCGGAAAGTGGCGCTGTAATGGATGGGTGGCACGACTGACGAATCCGCCGTCAAGCCCGAATCGCCATGCAGGACGGTGGTCTCGTCGCGCCAGTTTTCCATTTCGCCGGCCGATGCGGCTTGCGCTGTGTCTTTCATTGCTGTGCTCCTGAGGAATCGGCCGGTGATGGGCGGGCGGGTTGGACGCCATCCAGGCGGCGTGACGGTCCATGGCCGCGGCCAGGGTAGCTCAAAGCCACCATGATACGCCTGCCCTCGCCCCACGCAGGGGGACGAAGCCCCGGCTCCTGCAAGCCGGCGGGTGAAACGGGAGCCTAGGGAAAACTATAGGCGCCCCGCACTTGAATTAATCTTCGAATTCTCCATAATTATGAATTATGAGCTGCGGAAACGCGGCGGTCGCATGGGGAATTCCGTGAACACTCGCATCGTCCAGCAGGTGCTGTACCAGGAAGTGGCCGACAGGTTGCGCGGCATGATCCAGGCGCGCGAACTGGAAGCCGGCGAATGGATAGACGAAGTCGCCCTGACCAAGACGCTGGGCATCTCCCGGACTCCCTTGCGCGAGGCCCTGAAGGTGCTGGTCGCCGAAGGCCTGCTGCGGCTGGAGCCGCGCCGGGGCTGCTATGTGAACGAGCTTTCCGTCGACGATCTGGACGAGATTTTTCCGTTGATGGCCATGCTCGAAGGGCGTTGCGCGCACGAGGCCGCACGCAAGGTCACCGACCAGGACCTGCAACGCCTGGAACCTTTGCATCAACGCCTGCAAGAGCAGGCTGCAAAGGGCGATATTGATGAATACTATGCCAGCAACGCCCTCATCCACGAGGCCATACAGGCCTTGGCGGCCAATCACTGGCTTTCCGATCTGGTCGACAACCTGCGCAAGCTGCTCAGCCTGTCGCGCCACAAAAGCCTGGTGCTGCCCGGCCGCATCGACGAATCCTGCGCCGAGCACATGGCCATCTTCGCGGCCTTGAAGGCGCGCGATCCGGAAGGGGCCGAAGCCCTGACGCGCAAGCACCTCATGCGGCAGCTCGATGCGCTTCACACCTTGACCGCGCAGGAGCGGGCCGGCGCCGCGGTTCAGGAAAGTCCGTCCACTCTACAGGATTCAGGAGTTTGAACATGACAGCCACCGAGACCCCTCTTGCGGTAAGAAACAAGCCGGACGCCGAGGCGCCCGCGCCGACGGTCAAAGAGAAGGAAGCACAGGGCATCATGGCCCGGCTTGGACGCTGGCTGGAGCGCGATCGCTGGCCGACGCCGTCCGATACCCTTGCGCTGTTCAGTGCGCGCCTGACCGACGTGGCGGCCAACAAGCTCGCCAAGCAATGGAGCCTGCGCTATGACCAGGCCGACTCCACCGAGCGCCGCGTGCTGCTGGCCGGCCTGGCGCAGGCCAGCGCCAGCCTGGAGCCCCGGGGCGATCAGGGCTTGCGGCTTTTCCGGCGCCTGTATGCGCAGGCCGACAGCCTGAAACTGCTGGTGGAGCTGCGCGCCGACATCCTGCGCTGGCGCAACCAGGTGGCGGGCCTGGGCGTGCTGGAGCGCGAACTCGAAGGCCTGCTGTCGAGCTGGTTCGATGTGGGCATGCTGGAATTGCGGCCGATCAATTGGGACTCCCCCGCATCGCTGCTTGAAAAACTCATCCAGTACGAGGCGGTGCATGAAATCCGTTCGTGGGAAGAGCTGCGCCACCGCGTCGCGGACCAGCGCCGCTGCTATGCCTTCTTCCACCCGCGCATGAACGACGTACCGCTCATTTTCGTGGAAGTGGCATTCGCCGCTCAAATGGCCGACAACGTCCAGGTTCTGCTGGATCCCCAGGTTCCCGCCGGCGATCCATCCAAGGCGCGCTGGGCGATCTTCTATTCCATCTCCAACACCCAGCCGGGTTTGCGCGGCATCAGTTTCGGCAACTTCCTGCTCAAGCGGGTCATCGATGAGCTGCTGAGCGAGCTGCCGAAGCTGAAGTCCTTTGCCACCCTGTCGCCCATACCGGGCTTCGCCGACTGGCTGGCCAAGCAGGACGGGCAGGCCATGCAGGCCTTGCTGCACGACAAGGCCGACAAGCAACAGGCGCAGGACGACCCGTCGGCCGGGCAGAAGTGGGTCGAGCGTCTTCAGGCCGCCGCCGCGGGCAAGGCGCCCGACGCCATTCAGCGCACGGGCTTGCGCCTGGCCGCGCATTACCTGAAAAGCATGAAGAACGGCCAGCCGCTGGATCCGGTGGCGCGCTTTCACCTGGGCAACGGGGCACGCATCGAAAGGGTGAACTGGGCCGCCGATCTTTCGCCCAAGGGCATGGCGCAGTCCTGCGGCATCATGACCAACTATTTGTATGAGCTGGATCAGCTTGACGACAATCTGGCGCAACTGGCCGCCGGCAAGCCCAAGACGGGGATGACTTTGCGATGGCTATGACGGGACACTCCGAAACCGGGCGCGTGCTGCTCGATTACGACGGAGCGATCGCCTTCGTCACCCTAAGCCATCCGGGCCGCCTGAACGCCATCAGTGTGTCCATGTGGCGCGAGCTTCAGCGGATATTCACCGAGATAGGCGCCAATACGGATTTGCGCTGCGCGGTGCTGCGCGGTGAGCAGGGTAATTTTGCGGCGGGCGCCGACATCAGTGAATTTCCGCGTGAACGTGCCGACCGGAACGGTGTCGTCAACTACCACATGCGGGTCATTGCTCCGGCGCTCCACGCCATCGCCGATTGCATGCACCCGGTGCTCGCGCAGATCGAGGGAGTCTGCGTCGGCGGCGGCCTTGAAATCGCCAGCCAGTGCGACCTGCGCATTGCCGGCGAGTCCTCCCGCTTCGGCGTGCCGATCAACAAGCTGGGTTTTCCCATGGCCCCCGAGGAAATGCGCGGCCTGCTGGCGCTGGCCGGGCGAGCGGCCACACTGGAAATACTGCTGGAAGGGCGTGTGTTTCCGGCCGCCGAAGCGATGGCCAAGGGTTTGCTCACCCGCGTGCTTCCCGATGCCGACGTGGCCGGCGATGTCTTGCGCACGGCGCGGCGTATCGCTGCGGGCGCCCCGCTGGCCGCCCGCATCAACAAGAAGACGGCTGCAAGGCTGTGTTCCGTGCCCGAGCCGCTCAGCGAATCCGAGCTCGACGAGCTTTTCAGTTATGCCCAGACGCGTGACCACCACGAGGGTATAAGAGCATTTTTGGCTGGCCAGGAGCCGGTATTCTCAGGAGATTGATTTGGAAAGCAACGCTAATCTGTACGCCTTGCTCGCATCGGGCTTCCCGCCGGATCGTTCGCAGGCCGCCATTGAAACGCCGGACCAGGCTTATAGCTGGAACGATATCGAAGAAATGAGCGCCCGCCTGGCATCGTTGCTGCAAGCCCTGGCTCTACCCTCCGGCGCCCGCGTTGCCGTGCAGGTGGAGAAGTCGCCCACCGCCTTGATGCTGTATCTGGCCACTGTGCGGGCCGGATTGGTGTACTTGCCGCTGAATACCGCATATCGCTCCGCGGAAGTTGAGTATTTCCTGACCGACGCCGAACCGGCCGTGGTGGTGTGCGACAGCAAGAATCTGGAGTGGATAGAAGCCCTGGCCCGGAAAACCGACATCGCCAATGTGTATACGCTGGATGCCGATGGCAGTGGCAGCCTGGCGGTGGCCGCCGCCAGCCAGGGCAGTCAGTTCGACACGGTCGTCAGCCAGCCGGATGACCTGGCCGCCATTCTGTACACCTCGGGCACGACGGGCCGCAGCAAGGGCGCCATGCTGTCGCACCGCAACCTGTCGTCGAACGCCCAGGTCCTGAAGGAGTTCTGGGGCTGGCGTCCCGACGATGTGCTGCTGCACATGCTGCCCATCTTCCATGTGCATGGTCTTTTCGTGGCCTCGCATGGCGCTTTGCTGGCCGGTGCCAAAATGATCTGGCTGCCCAAGTTCAATGTGGACCAGGCCCTGCATTACCTGCCGCAAAGCACGGTGATGATGGGCGTGCCCACCTATTACGTGCGCCTGCTGGCCGATGCCCGGTTCACCCGCGAGGTCACGCGCAACATGCGCCTGTTCATTTCGGGCTCCGCCCCCTTGCTGACCGAAACCTTCACCGAGTTCCGCGAACGCACCGGCCAGACCATACTCGAACGCTACGGCATGAGCGAAACCATCATGCTGACCTCCAACCCCTACGACGCCGCCCTGGGCGAGCGCCTGGGCGGCACCGTGGGCCAGCCCCTGCCGGGCGTGTCGGTGCGCGTGGTCGACGAGGCGGGCGCCGCGCTGCCCGCTGGCGAAATCGGCAATGTCCAGGTGCGCGGCCCCAATGTGTTTTCGGGCTATTGGCGCATGCCCGAGAAAACCCGCGAGGAATTCACCGCGGATGGCTGGTTCCGCACCGGCGACGTGGGGCAGTGGGGCGGGGCCAATGTGCCGGACAACTACCTGACCATCGTCGGCCGCAGCAAGGACTTGATCATCTCGGGCGGGTTCAACGTTTATCCCAAAGAGATCGAATTGGTCATCGATGAGCAGCCCGGCGTTGACGAGTCGGCGGTCATCGGCGTGCCGCACCCTGATTTCGGCGAGGCGGTGGTGGCGGTCGTGGTGGAGAAGCAAGGGTGCAAGATCGACCCTGAGGCAATGCTGGCGGGCCTGAAAGCCTGCCTGGCGAATTTCAAGGTTCCGAAGCGGATCGTCGTGGCGGCCGAATTGCCGCGCAACACGATGGGCAAGGTTCAGAAGAACGTATTGAGAGAGCAATACAAGAACCTGTAGTTAGAAGACAGCGGTAAATAGTTACGCGCAGCAAGGCAGTTCGCATAGAAAGTAGTCCTTATTAAAATTTCAGGAGACAAAACTATGAAGAGCCTATATCGCATCGCGGTGGGAGCCGCAATCCTGGCCGCTGCCGGCACGGCGGCGGCCCAGACCACCCTGAGGGCATCCCATCAGTTTCCAGGCGGGCAGGGAGATCCCCGGGACGAGATGGTGCAGATCATCGCTCGCGAGGTCGAGGCCGCCAACGTGGGGCTGAAGATCCAGGTGTTTCCGTCCTCGTCCTTGTACAAGGCCACAGAGCAGTGGGGCGCGATTACGCGCGGCCAATTGGATATGTCGGCGTTTCCCCTGGACTACGCCTCGGGCCGCGTCCCGCAGTTTTCAGCCACGCTCATGCCCGGGCTGGTGCGCAACTACGACCATGCGCAGCGTTTGAACAAGTCCGATTTCATGAAGGACATCAAGGCGCTGGTAGAGAAAAGCGGTGCGGTGGTAATTGCCGATGCGTGGCTCGCGGGCGGCTTTGCCTCCAAGAAGCAATGCATCACCAGCCCCGATACCATCAAAGGACAGGTAATACGCGCCGCCGGTCCCGCGTTCGAGCAAATGCTGGCGGCGGCGGGCGCGTCTATTTCATCCATGCCGTCCTCCGAGATCTATACGGCCATGCAAACCGGTGTCCTGGATGCGACCAATACCTCCAACGACAGCTTCGTGTCCTACCGCATCTACGAACAGGTCAAATGCCTGACCGCTCCGGGCGAAAATGCGCTTTGGTTCATGTATGAACCCGTGATCATGTCGAAGAAAGTATTCGACAGACTGAAGCCCGAGCAGCAAAAGGCGATCATGTCCGCGGCCAAGAAAGCCGAAGATTACTTTACCGGCGAGGCGCGCAAAGGCGAGAAGAAAATGATCGATACCTTCACCAATGCTGGCGTCAAGGTCGTCAGCATGAGCAAGGAGGATTTCGATGCCTGGATGAAGGTGGCCCAGGCTTCGTCTTACAAGCAGTTTGCCGAGAAGGTGAAAGGCGGCGATGAGTTATTGAAAAAGGCGCTGGCGGTCCAGTGATGTCCTGAGCGCAGCCGGCCGGGCCGGGGGTGGTTTTGCGTGCCGTCCCGCCCAGCCGGGCTGCTTTATCGTAAAGAAAAGGATGTCACATGACTGGACGATTTATCCGTTTCGTTGAAACCCTGTCGCGCCTATGCGGATTGCTGTCAGGCTTGCTGCTGATTTTTTCCATGCTTGTGGTGTGCGAAATGATCTTCCTGCGCTATATCTTCCGCGCCGCCACGATCTGGCAAACCGAAGCGGTGGTGTTCAGCGCGACCGCGGCGATCTTCCTCGGAGCCCCCTATGTCTTGCAGACCAAGGGGCATGTCGGCGTCGATTTCATACAGCTGGTAGTCAAGCCGCGCACCCGCCTGGCCATGGACCGCGCGGGGGCGATTTTCGGTATCCTGTTCTGCCTGGTCATGGCGGTTGCCACGGGCATCCACCTGTATGAAGCGCTGGAGGGCGGATGGACCACGCCCAGCGTTGCGGCTGTTCCATTGTGGATGCCGCTTTCGCCCATGCTGGCCGGCTTCGTCCTGCTCAGCCTGCAATACATTGCCGAGATCGTCAAACTGTCCGGAGAGCCATCATGAGCCCGACCCAGGCGGGGATTGCGCTGGTCGTGGGGCTGTGCCTGTTGCTGGGCACCGGCATGCCGATCGCGTTTGCGCTGGGTCTGGCGGCCATCGCCGGCCTGTTTCTGGATATGGGGCCGGACGTCATCTATGTGATTGCCGAAACGATGTTTGCGGGCATTGCCAATCTGGCTTACGTTGCCATACCCATGTTTGTGTTGATGGGCGCGATCGTGGCCGGAACGCCGGCGGGGGGCGATTTATACAAGTCGCTGGATCGCTGGCTGTACAAGGTGCCGGGCGGGCTGGTGCTGTCGAATATCGGCGCCTGCGCTATTTTTTCGGGCATGACGGGGTCCAGTCCCGCAACTTGCGCGGCCATCGGCAAGATGGGCATACCCGAGATGCTCAAGCGCGGCTACCCCAGTTCGGTGGCTACGGGCTCCATCGCGGCGGGCGGCACCCTGGGCATATTGATACCGCCTTCGGTCACCATGATCGTGTATGGGATATCGACGCAGACCTCTATCGGGCGGCTGTTCCTGGCAGGCGTCCTCCCAGGCCTGATGCTGACCGCCATGTTCATGGTCTGGGCATTGATCGATGCCCGCAGGAAGGGATTCCGTTTCCAGTCCGTGGCGCTGCACTATACCTTGAAGGAGAAGCTGGCGACCCTGCCGCGCGTACTGCCGCTGCTGCTGATCATCCTGGGCATGCTGTTCGTGCTGTATGGCGGGGTGGCGACCCCGTCGGAGGCGGCCGGCGCGGGCGCCATGCTGACCCTGCTGGTGGTCATCGTGGTGTATCGCCTGTTCAAGATCAGGCCGTTCGTGGGCATCTTCGGCTCCGCCATGCGCGAAAGCGTCATGATCATGATGATCATGGCCTCGGCTGAGCTGTTCGCGTTCGCCTTGTCCTCGCTTTACATTACGCAGTCATTGGCCGCCGCGATCGCCGAATTGCAGATCAATCGATGGGCGCTGATGGGCCTGATCAATCTGTTTCTGCTGGTATCGGGAATGTTCCTGCCGCCGGTTGCGATTATCGTCATGTCGGCGCCACTGCTTTTCCCCATTATCACCCAGGCCGGTTTTGATCCGTACTGGTTCGCCGTGGTGCTGACCATCAATATGGAGATAGGCCTCATTACCCCGCCGGTGGGCTTGAACCTCTTTGTGCTGAATTCCATTGCGCCCGACGTCCCGACCCGGGAGATTCTTTGGGGGGCGTTGCCCTACGTGCTGGTGATGCTGCTGGCCATCGTCGTGTTGTGCCTGTTTCCCCAGATCGTCACATCGCTGCCCGAGTACGTGATGGGTCCGGCTGTTTAGTTTTACGCTGCGAAAGCAGCTTTTATGCTGGCGATAGGTGTTTTCTCCAGTAGTATGCAACACGCTCCGCACAGAGAATGCGGAGTGCTTTATGCGAATGATCGCACTTTAGTTTTTATATAAGAATCCAAGAGGAGATTTCATGAAGAAGCGTTTTGTTCTGGCTGCCACCGTGGCCCTGTCCGCATTGGCAGTGTCCGGCGCCGCCCAGGCTGCATGGCCCGACCGATCCATCACCATCATCGTTCCGTTCCCCGCCGGCGGCGGCACCGACACCTTCGCCCGGCCTTTGGCCCATCAGCTTGGCCAGCAGCTGAAGCAAAGCGTGGTGGTCGACAACAAGGGCGGCGCGGGCGGCACGCTGGGTGCCGGCGTGGCTGCGCGCGCACCGGCCGACGGCTATACCTTCTTCATGGGCGGGGCGCACCATGCCGTGGCGCCGTCCATCTACAAGAAGCTGAACTACGACATCCAGAAGGATTTCGTGCCCGTTGCTCTGCTGGCCCAGCCGCCCCAGATCATCGTGGTGAATCCCACCAAGCTTCCCGTCAAAAGCGTGAAGGAGCTGCTTGAGAAGGCCAAGGCCAATCCCGGCCAGATCAACTTCGGTTCGGCCGGCGTGGGAAGCACCCACCATCTGGCGGGTGAATTGTTCGCGCTGAAAAACGGCATCGAACTGACGCACGTCCCCTACCAGGGCGCGGGCCCCATGCTGACCGGCCTCATCACGGGCCAGGTCGATGTGGCGTTCGACGGGCTGGGATCGTCGGCATCGCATATCCGCGCGGGTTCCATACGTCCCCTGGCGGTGGCGGCGGCCCAGCGCTCGCCGTCCTTCCCCGACGTTCCGACGGCGGCCGAAGCCGGAGTGCCCGACTATGAAGTGTCCACATGGTATGCCATGTGGGCGCCGGCGGGCACGCCTGCGGACATCGTCAAGAAGATGTCCGAAGAACTGGTCAAGGCGCTGAATGCTCCCAAGGTGAAAGAGCTTTGGAACAGCAACGGCTCGGCCACGCCCAACATGACGGGCGAGGCTTTCGGCAAGTTCGTCGACAGCGAGATCGTTCGCTGGGGCGATGTGGCCAAGCAGGCAAAGGTCCAGCCTCAGTAAGCCTGGCGGCGTTTCACAAATAAGGGCTGGCCAGCCATATCACCCTGTTGCGCAGACGCTTGCGAAAGGGAATGGCGGCCAGCCCTTGCAGTGTGACCGCTTCGGAATTCTGTATTTCACTGTCGATAAGCCCTTCGATCCGGCTTGCCAGATCTTGGCTGTAGACTTCCATGTCAAGCTCGAAATTCAACCGCAAGCTGCGCGGATCCATATTGGACGAACCCACGTAGGACCAGGCTCCGTCTATGGTGATCAGCTTGGAATGGTTGAAATTCCCATGGGCGCGCCATACCCGGCAGCCATTGCGTATCACCTGGTCCAGCTGGGCGGTCATGGCGTAGTTCACCAGGCGCAGGTTGTTGCGTCCCGGGATGACGATGTCCACCGTGATGCCTCGCCGGGCCGCCGTGTTGATGGCGCCCAGGAGTATCTGGTCGGGCAGGAAGTAGGGCGACTGTATGCGTATGTGCTTCTGGGCCACGGCAAAGGCGCCCAGCAGCATGTTGTGCGTTCCAACGATATAGCGATCGGGACCCGAGCGTATGCAGCGCGCGGGCATGGTCGGCTGGGGCGGATCCCAGGCCGTGCAGCACCAGGTTTCATAAGGCAGGCTTTCCTTGGTCGTGAATTCCCAGTCGTGCGCAAAGACCGAGATCAATTGCAGGACCACCGGGCCTTCCACGCGGAAGTGGGTATCGCTTGCCGTGTTGCCGCCCGCCACGGCGGTAACGAACCCTTCGCGTATATTCATGCCTCCCGTAAAGGCGCAGCGTCCGTCTATGACGAGTATCTTGCGGTGGCTGCGCAGGTTGGCGTAGGGCATGCGCATCCCAAGGGGATTGGTCATGAACAAGGCCGAGGGGATGCCAAGCTTGCGCAACAGCCTGATGATGGGCGGGCGGGAATACTTCGACCCGACAGCATCGATCAGGACGCGCACCTGGACCCCGCGTTCATGGGCGCGCGCAAGCGCCTGGACGATTTTCCGCCCTTCGCTGTCGTTATCGAAAATATAGGTTTGCAGGGCAATGGACCGGGTGGCCTGGTCGATGGTGGCTATCATTTCGGGGTAGGTCTGGTCGCCGCCGACCAGCATCTGTATATGGTTGCCATCGCGCAAGGGAAAATGGCTGACGCGGTCCCCCAGCACATGCAGCGATGTGAACTGCTCGCCGAAGAGGGCGCCGACGTCGGCAACAGGCGGCTCGGGGATGGCCGCGTAATCCTTCAGGCTTTTATTGCGCTGGTCGGTGATGTGATCGCGGCGTATCCGGTTGATGCCGGCAATCAGATAAAAGAAGGGGCCCACCAGGGGCGACATCAGGATGACGCCCACCCAGCCTATGGCGGCGCGAACATCGTTCTTGGTCATGGCGGCATGGACGGCGGCGGTTCCGCCGACGGCCAGACTCAGTAGAAACGCCAGATGCGGCCAGTATTCCGAAACCACATATTCCAACGAAGCCATATTGATGCCTTAACGGTTTTTCATTGCAATCGGAAGCGGGCTGCGGTTCATGCAGCCCTCTGTGAAAATGCAAAAGCTAGCCTGCGCCAAGTATATAGAACTGGAAAAAAGCGGATGGTCAGGGCTGTGCCGGACGCTCCAGCAGCGTTTCATGCCATAGGGGGTTGGGATCGTCCTGGCGGGCGAAAGCCTGTGCTCGCGAAGGCGCGCGCCATACCCCGCCGCCTATGCCCGGCACGGGCTTTACGCCGTACCAGAACCAGCGGCCGTCTTCGTCTTGTGCGGCCCAATTCCAGCCTTGCGGCGCATGCGTCCAGTCCAGCTTCATAGTGCTCCCCCGCGCTTGGCGTACATGGCAAGCGTTATAGCATGGCGATCATGGTTTTTGTGGCTGGCCGGGCCCGGCGGGATGCGGGCGCCCCCGCGCCTGACGGGCCAGTTCCGCCAGATTGGACAGGACGGAACCATACGCGCTTTTTATCGAAACCATATGCTCTTCGTCTTCGACGGGAAAGCCGCCATGCTTGATGGACGCGTCCACTTGTTCTTCAAATGCCCGGTAAACCTTTTCCACGTCGTCAATCTCCTGGCACGGTTTCCCGGCTTCGACCGCGTCGGCGATTTCCTCCAGGCAGTTCCTGACCGTGCCGGCGAGCTCAAGGAGCGCTTTCTTGTCGTCGTCGCGCATGTCCGAAATCGGCTTGTCGCTGAAACGATCCACCAGGGTAAGGGTATAGGCGAAACGCTCGATTTCGGGAAGCAATGCCTGGGAAAACGGACTGAGGCCCATGGCGGGAGTCTTTTCTTCTATGCGGGCCTCGCGCGCCATGAGGCGGGCCTGCTCGATGGATCGCTGTATGGCGTTCTGGGCCTTCCTGTCCTTGTCCCGCTTGTCCCTGACCAGACATGTCGTGCATTCCAGCACGTAATCGCCACAGTTGCGCAGGGCCGTGGCCAGATGCTCCTGCTCGGTGCGCCTGGCAAGAACGGGGAATACGGCAAAGGCGGCCACCATTCCGCAGCTGGAACCGATGGCGATGGCCAGCACCTTTTTCAGCGCGCCTTCCACGATATAAAAGTCGGGCGCCACGGCGATAATGGCGACGGTGACCAGCCCGTAGGCCAGCACCGGCCATTTCGCGGCCAGGAAGCTCATGATGCCGACGCCGGCCAGCAGGGCGATGAGGGTATCCCAGCCTTCGGTTCCCAGCAGCATGACCAGCGCAACGGCAATGACCGCGCCAAGGGCGGCGCCCGCGATGCGGCCCAATGCGGCGCCTATGGTCCCGCCTATGCTGGCCTGAACGACGAACAGCGCCGAAAACACCCCCCACGACACATCCTCGACCTCCATGAAGAAGCTGGTGGCGAAATACGCCAGGAATACCGCGGAGGCCGTCTGTATGGGTATTCGGACCTCATCGGTCTGGAGGTGCTTGCGTATCCACTTCAGTGCGGGCGCCTTCATCGCCTATCATCGGGCGGCGGGTGGTGTCGTTCAATTCCCCTCAATGCTTTGCCGTTGTGCCGGCGGTTTCGTCGCGGACCAGGAACTCCTGCACCGTCTTCGACAGGTGGTCGGCCAGCCAGTTCGCCATCGCTTCTTCCTCCACCAGGATTTGCTCGCAAACCCGCCTGGTTTCCATGTCGCCGCAGGCCTCCGCGGCGGCGATCAGGGCCCGGTAGCTGGCGATCTCCATATGCTCGAAGGTATAGCTTGCCAGGCTGGCCTTGACGACCTCGTCCGAAACAAACATGCCGCTCATTCCCTGGGCCATGGCCATCATCTTGGCTGTGGCGTCCTTGATTGCCGAGGTGTCGCCGCCAAGGCGTTCAATGCATCCCCGCACCGATTGCGCCTGGCGCCGGGTCTCCTCGATATGCTGTTCGATGCGGCGTCGAAGTTCGGGATAGTTCTCCAGCCGCTCGGCCGTCGTGGTCAGCATTTTCTCGGCTTGCTCTTCCATTGCGTGAGCGTCGCGCAGCCAGTCCAGCAAATTGTCTTTCATTTGGGTAGTCATAGTGTCCTCGTCCATGTGCATGAATCACATTGCGCCTGCCGGCGGCGGCGCTGAAACGGACTGGCCGATGCTCCGCCAGCCGTCGGGGCCATGGCAGCAAGCCATATGCCTGTCTCCCGGACCAGGCATATGGCTGGCAGGGAAGGGCGGCAGTGGCGTCAGGTATGAATCGACCGCGGGCTGCGTTGTGGCTGTGCGGGAACGGGGAGATGCGCGCGAAGATGGCATTGCGACTCCGCGCGGCATGCTCCGACGCAAAAAAGCCCCGCACTTGGCGAGGCCGTTTCAATGGTGTTCTGGTTTTTGTTCTACGGCAAAGCGGGGCTAGCCGTAAGGCATTGAAAAAAGAAATATTGGGGTGACCGATGGGGCTCGAACCCACGACAACCGGAATCACAATCCGGGACTCTACCAACTGAGCTACGGTCACCACCGAGACAGCAAACGTCAACTAAAAAGTATATCACTGTTTAACTGAACGCATGCGTCGTGAAGAGAAACGGGATTCTAGCATGAACGGGAAAATAAGGCTTGCGCGTATAAGGCACGAGGCGAAAAACTGAAACTCCATGTTTCATTCGCTCGCGCGCCCTGCGCGCAGACGGGGACGTGACCTGTCGGCGAGCCGGGGAATCCGCTATGACTGCTGTGACGGCTTGAAACGTTTGAGCGGTCACGGCGCGTCGGGTTTGCCCTACGATGAATGTTCAGCAATCTTTCCAAGGAGCTGGCTATCATGAAAACATTGCATAAAAAGCTGCTGTTGACCGCCTTGCTGGCCGCGCCCTTTGCGGCCGCCCAGGCGCACGATGACGATGCCGCCCATAGGGCATGGCTCAAGGCCCAGCAGATAGACATCAAGCCGACACTGACCATCAAGGAAACCGAGATCCCGGCGGGCTCGGCCGCCAGCTCGACCGGCACGGGTTCGCCCGCGGGCACATCGGCGCCTTCGTCCATGCCCGCGTCGCCGTCCGCGCCGCCGTCCACCATGCCCTCGTCGCCAGGCACATATTCGCCGGGAGCCCAGCCGTCCGGGACGCCGGTTTATCCGGCGCCCATAGAAAACCATCCCGGCATGAATTCCGGCCCAGGGGTCCCGGCGAAGTAGTCATGCCGATTCAGAGCGGCGCCGCGCCGAAGGTATCGCATTGGGCGATGTCGCCGCTCTTCAATCCGCGCGTGAACCAGCGTACGCGTTGTTCCGAGCTTCCGTGCGTGAACGAATCGGGCACCACATAGCCCTGCGATCGCCGTTGAAGGCGGTCGTCGCCAATGGCGCTGGCGGCGTTCAGCGCCTCTTCGATGTCGCCGGGTTCCAGCGTGTTGCCCTGCGCGTCGGAGTGCCGGGCCCACGCGCCGGCCAGGCAGTCCGCTTGCAGTTCGACGCGCACCGACAATTGGTTTGCCGCCGCTGCGCCGGCGCCGCGCCGGGCCTGGTCCACTTGGTCGGTGATGCCTCGTAGATGCTGGACGTGATGCGCGACTTCATGCGCAATGACATAGGCCTGGGCGAAGTCCCCCGGCGAATCCAATTGCTGCTCCATTTGCTTGAAGAAGCTCAGGTCCAGGTATATCTTGCTGTCGCCGGGGCAGTAGAACGGCCCCATGGCGGACTGGCCGGTGCCGCAGGCTGTGGGCGTGGCGCCATTGAACAGGACCAGCTTGGGCTGCCGATAGCGGCCCCAGCCCTGTTGCTGGAATATGGCCTCCCAGGCGTCTTCGGTATCCGCAAGCACCTTGGAGACGAAACGGGTCTCGGGTGTCGCCGAGGGTTCCGCGTCGTAGGTGGCGTCCTCGGCGGTGGGCGGGGCGTTTTGAAGAACGATGCCGGGGTCTATGCCGAAATACATGGCCACCAGCGCCAGGACAATGGTGCCCAGGCCGATTTTTCCCCGGCCGCCCATTCTCATGCGCCGGCCACGCCGGTCTTCGATATTGCTGCTCTCGCGCGAGTTATCCAGACGCATGCGGAATTTCCTTCAATCTAGCCTTCGGAAGGCTTAATTTTATTGCCTGTAGCCGCGTTGGAATTTAAACTCGCCCTCCAGGAATGTTAGGATACGTTAATGGCACAATTCTTTGTTGTTCATCCGCAGAATCCCCAACCCCGCCTGATGAAGCAGGCGGGCCAGTTGCTGTCCGACGGCGGCCTGGTGGCAGTGCCCACCGACTCCAGCTACGCGCTGGTGGCGCGCCTGGACGACAAGCCCTCGGCCGACGCATTGCGGCGCCTGCGCGGCCTTGACGAGCGTCATCACCTGACGCTGCTTTGCCGCGATCTGGCCGAAATCGGCCATTTTGCGCGTGTCGACAACAAGCAGTACCGCTTCCTCAAATTGGCGACACCCGGTCCGTGGACCTTTATCCTCGAGGCCACGCGCGAAGTGCCGCGCCGGGTATCCCATCCATCGCGCAAGACCATAGGCATACGCGTACCCGACCATCCGGTGACGCGGGCTCTGATCGAGGCCGCGGGCTCGCCCCTGATGTCGACCACCTTGATACCGGAAGGCGAAGAAGAGCCCATGAACGATGCGCAGGCGATCTTCGATCGCTACGCCAATCAGCTTGCCGCCGTCATCGATGGCGGTCCTTGTCCCCTGGCTCCCACCACCGTCATCGACCTGACCGGCCCCAGCCCCGAGATCACTCGTCGCGGGCAGGGCGATTTGTCCGCCCTGGGCCTGGACTAAAGAACTTTTTCACCTTTCGGCAGCCTTAGCCATACAGGCCGTCCCTTGCCTCCGGCTGCCCATCTTTGCGGAACCCCATGGATTCGTTGATACAGACCATTACCGTTTATGCCCTGCCCGTGCTGTTCGGCATCACCCTGCATGAAGCGGCGCATGGCTATGTGGCCCGGATGTTCGGCGATCCCACGGCCTGGCAGGCCGGTCGCATCAGCCTCAATCCCATCCGCCATATCGATCTGGTCGGCACCATCATCGTGCCGCTGGTGCTTCTGTTCAGCACCAAGCTCATGGGCGGCGGAGGGCTGCTTTTCGGCTGGGCCAAGCCGGTTCCGGTCGACTGGGGGCGTTTGCGCCGGCCCAAGCAGGACATGTTGTGGGTGGCGCTGGCCGGCCCGGGATCCAACCTGGTCATGGCCATCATCTGGGCCATTGGTCTGCGTTTGCTGGCGGAGACGGGCGCCAGCCAGGGCGACTTCTGGGTGCAGATGACGATCGCCGGCATCCAGGTGAACCTTATCCTGATGGCGCTGAACCTCGTGCCCTTGCCGCCGCTGGATGGCGGCCGCATCGTATTCAGCCTGCTGCCCTCCCGGATGGCCTGGCAGTTCTCCCGGATCGAGCCCTACGGCCTGCTGATCCTGATCATTTTGATGCTGACCGGTATTTTGTGGGTGGTATTGCAACCATTGCTGGCGTTCGGCCAGTCGATTGTGAATTGGTTCTTATGATTTTCGACGCATATCCGGTAAACTTGTGAGTTAATTCACGTCTAGGCACGTTCACCATCCGGGTGAATTCGAGGAGATCATTCCCATCATGGCAACAAGCACGGATTCCGCGATTCCTACCTTTCAGGGCAGCATGGTGGCGCTTATCACGCCCATGCATCCCGATGGCAGCCTGGATTTCGACAGTTTCCGAAAATTGATCGACTGGCACGCCGCCGAGGGAACCGATGCCCTGGTGGTGGTGGGCACGTCGGGCGAGTCGCCGACCGTGGACGTGGACGAGCACGCGGAAATCATCAAGGTGGCAGTCGAACACGCGGCGGGGCGCTTGCCCGTCATTGCGGGCGTGGGCGGCAACTCGACCCAGGAAGCCATCGAGCTGTCCCGGCATGCCAAGGCGGTGGGGGCACAGGCCGGCCTTTCGGTCGTTCCCTACTACAACAAGCCCACCCAGGAAGGCCTTTACCAGCACTTCAAGGCCATTGCCGAAGCCGTCGACCTGCCTTCCATTCTGTACAACGTGCCGGGCCGGACGGTCGCCGACATGTCGAACGACACTGTGCTGCGCCTGGCGCAGGTTCCGGGCATCGCCGGCATCAAGGATGCCACCGGCGACATCGGCCGCGGCGCCAGGCTACTGCGCGACGCGCCGGCCGGCTTCCAGATCTTCAGCGGCGACGACGCCACGGCCGCGGCCCTCATCCTGCTGGGCGGACGCGGCAACATTTCGGTCACGGCCAATGTCGCTCCGCGCCTCATGCACGAAATGTGCATGGCGGCGATTGGCGGCGATGTTCCCTTGACGCGGAAGCTCAATGCCCGTCTTGCGACGTTGAACCAAGTGCTTTTTGTTGAATCCAACCCGATTCCTGTTAAATGGGCCGTTGCTGAAATGGGCCTGTCCAAACTGGGCTATCGCTTACCCTTAACCTCCTTGCACGAACAGCACCATGCTCTGGTGCGCAATTCGCTAAAAGAAGTGGGCTTAATCTAAATGATGAATATGCGTATGAACAAACGCTGCGCCGGCCTGGCTCTGGGCATGGGCATGCTATTGCTGTCCGGTTGCTCCGCCTGGAACCAGATGGTGGGCACCGAGGAAGCCGTCGATTACAAGAGCACGGTCGCCGGCGACCCGCTCAGCATTCCACCCGATCTGACCCAGGCCAACACCGACGCCCATTATCGCGCGCCGGAAGGCACGGCCACGTTCAGCCAGTACGCCCAGAACCAGCAGGCCCAGCAGGGCAGGACGGCGGCCGACCGCATACTGCCGCAAGCCCAGGGCGTATCGGTCATGCGCGATGGCGACTTGCGCTGGCTGGTGGTCGACAAGCCGGCTGAAGAGGTCTATCCGAAAATTCTCGATTTCTGGGGCGAACAGGGCTTCACCATTCACTCCCAGGATCCGCGCGCCGGCCTGATGGAAACCGACTGGGCCGAAAACCGCGCCAAGATTCCCGAAGGCTGGATCCGCAGCGCCCTGGGGTCCATCATCGACACCGTGTTCGACAGCGGCGAGCGTGAGCGCTTCCGTACGCGCGTCGAGCGCGTCAATGGCAAGACCGAGGTCTACATCAGCCACCAGCAGATGGTCGAAACGCCCACCCAGGACGGCTCCACCTTCAAATGGGTATTCGGCAAGGAAGATCCGGGCCTGAACGCCGCCATGCTGGCCCGCCTCATGGTGTTCCTGGGCACCGATGTCCAGAAAGCGCACGACATGGTCGCGCAGGCTGAAAAGGACTCGGAGCAGGCCTCGATCACGCAGATGCCCGACGGCCAGGCCGCCATCGCGCTGGCCGAACCTTTCGACCGGGCATGGCGCCGCGTGGGCGTGGCCATCGACTCGGCGGGCTTTGCGGTCGATGATCGCGATCGTTCCGCGGGCGATTACTTCATCCGCTACCTGGACAGCGACACCGGCGAGAAAATCGAGCAGCAGAATTTCATCGGACGACTGTTCGGCTCGAAGAATACGGCGGAAGCGGCGGCATACCGCATTCACGTTGCCGGCCAAGGTTCGGGTTCCATTGTCACGGTCCTGGACCAGAATGGCCAGGTTCAGAACACGGATACCGCCAGGCGCATCATTACGGTGTTGTCGACCCACATGAAGGCGAAGTAAGCCTGCGGACGCTGCCCGCCCTTGAACGGTGGGCAGCACGCATCGAACGGGGCCGCCGCAATGGCGGCCCTAGTCTTGCCGGATGCTGGCGCCAAACCATTCCAGCGCAGGCCCTAACGCGGCCACCTCGCCGATCAGCAGCAAGGATGGCGCTTTCATTTCATGGCGGCGGGCCAGTTCAGCCAGGTCTTTCAGGCTGCCCTGCAGTACGCGCTGGTTGGCGCGCGTGCCGTTCTCGACCATGGCAAAGGGCGTGTCGCCCGACCGCCCATGCGACATCAGTTGTTCCGACAGCCAGTCAAGCTGGCTGACCCCCATGTAGAACGCCAGGGTCTGCTTGTCGCGCGCCAGCGAGGGCCAATCCTCCAGGAAGGTGTCCTGACGGCAGTGCGCGGTGATCAGGCGGACCGACTGGGCATGGTCGCGATGGGTCAGCGGAATGCCGGCGTAGGCCGCGCATGCCAGGGCCGCCGTGATGCCGGGCACCACCTCGTAGGGCACATCGTGTTCGCGCAGGAATTGCAGTTCTTCGCCGCCCCGTCCGAACACGAAGGCATCGCCTCCCTTGAGGCGGACGACCAGCTGTCCCTGGCGGGCATGCGTCAGCATGAGCTCGTGGATGCGGGCCTGGGTGGCGTCGTGATTCTCGCCGGGAATTTTTCCGACCGGAATCTGCTCCGCATCGCGGCGCGCCAGTTCCAGTATTTCGGCATCCACCAGCCGGTCGTAAAGAATGACATCGGCTTCATTCAGTGCGCGCAGGGCTTTCAGGGTCAGCAGGCCGGGATCGCCGGGCCCGGCGCCGACCAGGATGACTTTGCCGGCGATGGCCGCTTGCGGTTGACGTAATTCGTCTTCCAGCAGCTGCTTCGCCTGCGATGGCCGGCGCTTGCGCAGTGCGTCGGCCACAGGGCCGTCGAGCAGCCAGTCATAGAACTCGCGGCGCCGGCGCAGGTCGGGCCGCGCCTGGCGTATGGCCTGGCGATAGCCCGCGGCCAGCGCGGCCAGCGAACCCAGTGTATGGTCGAACAGGCTTTCGATGCGTTCGCGCACGCGGCGCGCCAGCACGGGAGCGCTGCCTGCCGATGAAATCGCGATGGTAAGGGGCGAGCGGTCGACGATGGAGGGAACCTGGAAGCTGGAAAGCTCGGGGTCGTCGACCACATTGATGAAGCGCTTCCGCTCACCGGCCAGTCCGGCGATGTGCCGGTTCAGCTGGCGGTCGTCGGTGGCGGCCACGATCAGCCATGCGTCATCCAGCCAGGCCGGGTCGAACGGGCCGGACAGCAATTCGATCTTGCCTTGCCCGGCCAGTTCCCGCAGCGCATCCCCGGCCTCCAGCGCGCCGACCCGGACCCGGGCGCCCGAGGCGAGGAGGCTTTTGACCTTGCGTTCGGCGACGGCGCCGCCGCCCACGACAAGAACGAGCCGTGCCTGGAGGTCGGCGAACAGGGGGAATAATCTCATTGGCAGCGCCGTGGTGTCGGGATTGTTTTATACCACCGTGTCCAGAACGATAGGTATCAGTTTCTGCGACGGCGCGGGGATGACCCCGCTACGCAGGAGGAAGTCGCCGAATTTCTCGCCGTCCTGGCGATTCTTCGCATAGGCGCCGAACAGGCCGTCCAGCGTATCGAGTATTTCGGGTTCGGCGATGTTCTCGCGGTAGGGAATATTGAGGCGTTCGCCCGTGAAATCAGCACCCAGCCGCAGATCGTATCGGCCCAGGGCCCGCCCCACCAGCGCGATCTCGGCCAGATAGGGGCGCGAACAGCCGTTCGGGCAGCCGGACAGACGCAGCAGGATGGGCGCGTCGATCAGGCCGTGCTTGTCCAGCAGGGCTTCCAGCTTGGGCAGCAGGACCGGGGCATAGCGCTCGCTTTCGGCCATGGCCAGGCCGCAAGTGGGCAAGGCCACACAGGCGATGCTGTGGCGGCGGATGCCGCTTTGCCGCTTGTAGCCGTCCAGGCCGTACTGTTCAACCAGCTTGTCGATCTTGCCGCGGTCTTTGGCGGCGACATTGGCGATCAGCAGGTTCTGATTGCAGGTCATGCGGAACTCGCCTTTCAGCACCTTGGCGATTTCGCGCACGCCCGTTTGCAGCTGCTTGTCGCCCGTGTCCCAGAGCCGGCCCGACTCGATGTACAGGCCCAGGTGCCACTTCCCGTCTTCGCCTTCCTTCCACCCGTAGCTGTCGCCGTTCAGGTCGAAACGATAAGGGCGCGTCGCTTGTAGCGTGAACCCGATGCGCTCTTCCAGCTGTGCCTTGAACCAGTCCAGTCCCCGGTGGTCGATGGTGTACTTGAGGCGCGCATGCTGGCGCTCGACGCGGTTGCCGTAGTCGCGCTGCAAGGTCACCACGCCCTCGGCGACCTGGATGAGCTGTTCGGGCGGCACGAAGCCGATCAGGCTGCCCAGGCGCGCATAGGTGGTCTCGTCGCCATGGGTCGCGCCCATGCCGCCGCCTATGGCGACATTGAAGCCCAGCAGGCGGCCGTCTTCGATGATGGCGATCAGCCCGAGGTCTTGCGCGAAAACATCGATGTCGTTGGTGGGGGGGATGGCCACCCCGATCTTGAACTTGCGCGGCAGGTAGGTGTCGCCGTAGATGGGCTCTTCTTCGGGCTCGTCGGTGATCTTCTCGCCGTCCAGCCATATCTCGTGATAGGCCCGCGTGCGCGGAATGAAATGGTCGGACAGTTTTTGCGTCCATTCCTGCACGATGCGATGCTGGCTGGAAAGATGCGGATTGACCGAGCTGACCACCTGGCGGTTCACGTCGCCGCAGGCGGCGATGGTGGTGGCCATGGCATGGTGGATGGCCTGCATGGTCGGCTTCAGATCGCGCTTGATGATGCCGTGCCACTGGAAGGTCTGGCGGGTGGTGATGCGCAGGCCGCGTCCGGCATAGTTGCGCGCGATATCGTCGAAGGCCAGCCACTGGGCCGGCGTGACGACGCCGCCGGGCAGGCGCGCCCGTATCATGAAGGCATAGGCCGGTTCCAGCTTCTGCTTGCGCCGCTCGTCGCGGATGTCGCGGTCGTCCTGTTGGTAGCTGCCGTGGAATTTCAGCAGCTTGTTGTCGTCGTCGCTGATCGCGCCCGTGACCGGGTCCGCGAGGCCTTCTTCGATGGTGCCGCGCAGGTGCCGGCTGTCGGCCTTGATCTGCTCCAGATGCGAAAGGGTGTTGCTCATTGCTATCCTGATTTAGTAAACGTCGCGTGCGTATCGGCCTTGCGCGGCCAGTTCGTCCAGCCATGCCTTGGCCTGGGCATCGTCCAGGCCGCCTTCCCGTTGGGCGATCTGCAGCAGCGCCTGGTGAACGTCCCGGGCCATGCGGGTGGCGTCCCCGCACACGTAGACATGGGCGCCGCCCTGGATCCAGCTGTACAGGTCGCCGGCGCGCTCCAGCAGTTTGTCCTGCACATAGACTTTGTGTCTCTGATCGCGCGAGAAGGCCAGATCCAGGCGGTGCAGGTCGCCATCCTGAAGCGCGCGTTGCCATTCGGTCTGATACAGGAAGTCGGAGGAAAAGTGCGGGTTCCCGAAGAACAGCCAGTTGCGGCCGTCCGCGCCGGCGGCGGCGCGCTCCTGGACGAAGGCGCGGAAGGGCGCCACGCCGGTGCCCGGTCCTATCATGATCACATCGCGCGAATTGTCGGCGGGAAGGCGGAAGCGCTGGTTTTCCTCGATGAAGATGGGCAGCTTCTCGCCCTCGGCAAGCCGGGCCAGGAAATTCGATGCCGCCCCCCAGCGGGCCTCGCCCTCGTACTCGTAGGCCACATTGGCCAGGGTAAGGTGTACTTCCTGGTCCACGGCGGATTGGCTGGACGCGATGGAGTACATGCGCGGGGTCAGCGGGCGCAGCGCCTGGACCAGGTTGCGGGCGGCCCATTTCGCGGGGAACTCGTCCAGCAGGTCGAGAAGCTGGCGGCTTTCCAGATAGCCCTTCAATTGATCGATCGATTCGGGCAGCAGCAGGGCCTTGAGCTGTTCGCTGCCTGAAAGCTCCGCATGCGCCGTCAGGAAAGGCCTGGTCAATTGCGTCAGTTCGCGATGCCGGCCCAGCCACTCCTTCAAACTGCGCGAGACTTGATTGATCTCGATGTCTTCGTCGGCGTCCAGGCCCAGACGGGAAATGACCGCATCGACCAGAACCTCGGACTGGGTGGGCCATACGCCCAGGGCATCGCCGGGCTGGTAGCTCAATTGGCTGCCTTCCAGGGATATTTCCAGGTGGCGCACGTCTTTGTCGCTGCCCCGGCCCGTGATGGGCTGGTTCAGCAGCAGCTCGGCCAGGAAGGGCTGCTCGCGGCTTGCCCTGGATGCCTTGGGATGCAGCGGCGTGATGCTGGCTGTGGGTGGCGTGCCTGCCTGCTTCAGGACCTTCTGGGCCTGGGCGATGGCGGCGTCTTGCCAGGGCAGGGCCACGGTTTCGATGTCCAGGTCGGCGGTGCCGACCTCGTGCAGGCGCTCGGCGCCCAGTTCCGCCAGGCGGGCATCCAGGGTTTGCGCGATGCCGCAGAACATGGGATAGCTAGAATCGCCCAGGCCCAGCACGGCGTATTTCAGCTGCGGCAGCTTGGGCGCGCGGCGGCTGGACAGGAATTCGACGAAAGCCAGGGAGTCGTCGGGCGGTTCCCCATCGCCCTGGGTGCTCATGACGATGTACAGCAACTGCTCGTCCTTGAGTTCGCGCGTGGCATAGCGGTCGGCGCGCAGCAGCCGGACGTTCAGGTCCAGGCCGCCCGCCCGCTCGGCCAGCGATTCGGCCACGCGCTTGGCATTGCCGGTCTGGCTTCCGTACACAATGGTCAATTGTTTGGCGGCATTCACGCCGGCCACTGCGGCGACGGGCGGCGGCGCGGCGCGGCCCGCCAGCTTGCCCTGGGCAACGCCGGCAAAGTAGCCGGACAGCCAGCTCAGCGCATTGGATTCCAGGCCGTCAGCCAGTTCGGTGATAAGGGTGTGCTTGGATTCGGGAAGGTAAGACGGGGCCAGCATGGCGTGCTCATGGTAATAAGTTCATCACCATTCTAGGGAGCAAGCCACCGCGCGCGAACGACAAGATTATTATTTCTATATCGCTTATAAGTTTATTCGCACCGGTATTTATATGCTTTTATGCATGTGAGCCCAGCCGTCCGGCAGGCTCGCAGCCTTAACCCGCGCCGTGATGCAGCCAGCCCTCGTGCAGCCATTCGGTCAGCATGTCCCGTTCAGCGCCACTCAGCTTGCGGGCCAGCGCATGGCTGCATGGAAGCTCGCGAGTGTCGGCCAGATGCCGCAGCGCCGCCGTCGCGGGCGTGGCAGCCACTTCGCCGTTGATGAACAACTGCCGTCCGCGGTACATCAGGCGCGTGCAGCGATCCAGCACCAGCCTGCCGCCGGCCGGCATTCCTTCGCCCAGATCGAGGCGCTCATCGCCCGGCTCGAAATAGGCACTGGAGGGCGGCTCGGTCAGCCACTGGCCAAGAAAGCGTTCGGCCAGGGCTTCGTTGAATTTTATTTTCTCCATGGCCTTGACCGAGGCATCGACCAGGGACTGTGGAAGCTCGGCGGGATGGTCTGTGGCCGGCGTGCCGGCATCCTTGTACGTGGCCGACAGCACCGGACCCCGGATGACGGGATTGGCGTAGAGTCCGCCCGTATCGCCCAGGTTGGCCATGATCTGGTCGTTGGCCGCCTCCAGCATGCCGCAAGCCAGCGTGGCCAGCGTCGGCGCGCGAAAGCCTATGGAGATGGTCATGCAATCGCCTTCGGCCACGCCGTCGTGGGCCGCATGCGGCGGCAGATACAGCATGTCGCCGGGTTCCAGCAGGAATTCCTGTTCGGGCCGGAAGTGCTTGAGGATCTTCAAAGGCAAACCGGGCTCCAGGGACAGGTCGTCCTGCAGGCTGATGCGCCAGCGCCGCTTGCCATGGGCCTGCAGCAGGAAGACGTCGTAGCTGTCGAAGTGCGGTCCCACGCCGCCGCCGTCCGTGGCGATACTGATCATGGCGTCATCCAGCCGCGCATCCGAGATGAAGCGGAAGCGGTGCATCAATGCCGCCGTCGCGTCGTCGTGCAGGTCCACGCTTTGCGCCAGCAAGGTCCAGCTCGGCCGGCTGGCCGGCGGCAGGCGGGAAAACGGGCCGTTCTTCATGTTCCAGCCCTGTTCGTCGCGCCAGATCAGGCGCGATTCGACTTCCTCGCGCCTGACCAGCTTGCGGATGTCGGCGATGGACAATGAGGGCTTGAAGCCGGGGATGGCCTGCCGTATGAGCAGGGGCTTGCGCTGCCAGTAATCGCGCATGAACTCCTGTGGGGTCAGTCCGCCCAGAAGCTCCAGTTTCCGATCTATGTTCATAAATGTTCGTTGCGCAGCCGGTACAGGATGTCCAGCGCTTCGCGCGGACTGAGTTGATCGGGGTCGATGGCTTCCAGCGCCGATTTCAGCGTGCTGGCGCCTCCATCGGCGTCATGGCCGCCGGCCTCATCGGCCCCGGCGCCCGCGCTGAACAGGTCCAGCTGCGGCGTGGGCGCGCCCTGCGCCTCCAGGCGCGACAGTTCGCGGCTGGCATGGCGGATGACCGCGGGCGGTATGCCGGCGCGCTGCGCCACTTGTATGCCATAGCTGCGGCTCGCGGGGCCGGACCTGACCTCGTGCAGGAAGACGATGCCCGCCGAGGATTCGGCGGCCGCCAGGTGCACATTGGCCGCGTTCGCCGCCTCGGAAGGCAGGCGGGTGATCTCGAAATAATGGGTGGCGAACAGCGTGAGGGCCTGGTTGTGCGTCAGCAGCCTGTGCGCGATCGACCAGGCCAGCGCCAGTCCGTCATAGGTCGAGGTACCCCGGCCGATCTCATCCATCAGCACCAGGCTTTGCGGCGTGCTGGCCGACAGGATGGCCGCGGCTTCGGTCATTTCCATCATGAAGGTGGAGCGCCCGCCGGCCAGGTCGTCGGCCGCGCCGATGCGGGTAAAGATGCGGTCTATCCGGCCGATGCGCGCCTTGCGCGCCGGCACGAAGCTGCCCATTCTGGCCAGCAGGGCGATCAGCGCGATCTGCCGCATATAGGTGGACTTGCCGCCCATATTGGGGCCCGTGATGAGCAGCATGCGGCACTGAGGACTCAACTCGCAATCGTTGGGCGTGAATTGCTCGATGCTGTGCTCGACCACGGGGTGCCGTCCGGCCTCGATGACGATCTCGCTGCCCTCCGAAAGCTCGGGAGCGGTCCAGTCGTTCGATTGCGCATGTTCCGCCAGCGCGGCCAACGCATCGATCTCGGCCAGTGCCGCGGCGCATTGCGACAGGACGGGGGCATGGGCCGACAGCGCGTCCAGCAGGTTCTCGAACAGCCATTTTTCCCGGCTCAGGCTGCGGTCCTTGGCCGACAGCACCTTGTCTTCCCAAGTCTTGAGTTCCGGCGTGATGTAGCGCTCGGCATTTTTCAGGGTCTGGCGGCGCCGATAATCGGTGGGCACCTTGTCGGCTTGCGCCTTTGACACCTCGATGTAGAAGCCATGCACGCGATTGAACTCCACCCGCAGGGTCGTGATGCCGGTGCGTTCGCGTTCGCGCGCTTCCAGCTCGAGCAGGAATTCGCCGCTGTCGCTTGCCAGCCGGCGCAGTTCGTCCAGTTCGGCATCGTAGCCGGCGGCGATCACGCCGCCCTCGCGCACGAGCAGCGCGGGCTCGGGGTCGATGGCCTTTTGCAGCAGCGCGCCGATTTCGGGGGGGATGGCTATGCTGCGCACGAATGCGGCGAGCCGCGGCTGCGCGCCGAAGGCCGTTTCAAGATGCCCGGCGACGGCGGGCAGCAGGCCCAGCGCCTCGCGCAGGCTGGCCAGCTCGCGCGGGCGTACCGAGCGCAAGGCGATGCGTGTGGCGATGCGCTCCAGATCGGGATAGCGGTCCAGCATCCGGCGCAAGGCATCCAGAGGCGCTTGCGCGTCCAGCGCATCCCGGGCCGGCGGAGCCGTCAGGAAGGCGGCAATGACCTGCTGCCGTTCCAGCGCGGGCGGATTGTCTTGCAGCGGATGGTGCAGCCAGCGCCGCAGCATGCGGCTGCCCATGGGCGTTGCGCAATGGTCCAGCGTGGAAAACAGGGTGGGGCTTTCTTCTCCGCTGATGGTCTCCGTCAGTTCCAGGTTCTTGCGGGTGACCGGATCCAGCACCACATACTCGCCGGCATGATCCGCACGCAGGGTTTGTATATGGGACAGCGCCTGGGCCTGGGTGCGGCTTACGTAGCGCAGGAGGGCGCCGGCGGCGCATAGGGCCACGGGCAGATCCGCCACGCCGAAGCTGGCCAGGGAATCGACGGCGAAATGCCGCTGCAGAACGTCGCGCGCGCCATCGGCCTCGAAGTGCCAGTCGGGGATGGCGCTTACGGCCATTCCGCCATTGGTCTCCAGGCGGGCGCCTTCCGCGCACACCAGTTCGGCCGGGCCTATGCGATGCAGCTCTGTATCCAGCATGCCGGGTGCGCATTCGGACACCCTGAACTCGCCATTGGCCAGATTCATCCAGGCCAGCCCGGTGCGTTCCGCCCGGTTCGCGCGGGCCGTCCAGACGGCGGCGATCATGCGGTCGGCCTTGGTGGGCAGCAGGGCTTCGTCGGTCAGCGTGCCGGGCGTGACGATGCGGACGATCTGGCGCTCGACGGGCCCCTTGCTGGCGGCCGGATCGCCGATCTGCTCGCAGATCGCCACCGATTCGCCCAGCGCCACAAGCCGGGCCAAATAGCCTTCCATGGCATGGAAGGGGACGCCGGCCATGGGAATGGGCGCGCCGTTGGACGTGCCGCGCTTGGTCAGCGTGAGATTGAGCAGGCGCGCTCCGCGCTCGGCGTCGCCATAGAACATTTCATAGAAATCCCCCATGCGGTAGAACAACAGATGCGAGCCAGCCTCGGCCTTGAGGCGCAAATACTGCTGCATCATCGGGGTGTGGTTTTCTACTTTTACACTACTGCTCATTGTTTGCCAGAATTTCGGTAAGTATCTTGATATTTATATGGAAGTTGATGTGTGGGCTGCAAAAAGCGCGCCTCAACGAAGCTGTGCCACAGTCCATTGTGGCATTGTTGACGAGGCTTTGGCACGAATTGCGGCGCATGGCCGGTGCCGCCGCTCAGGCATGGAAGATTGCAGTATAGCGTCGGGCCGGAGGCGATTTGTTTGGGGCTTCAAGCCCCTTTGTTATTCATTTAAGCAGGAAATATTCAGTCTGCCCCCAGCCTCCAAATGGATTCATCCCATGCTGAAGCGCCACCGATGCCAAATTTGCGGCGGCCATCGCAACTACGAGCGCGGCAGCGAACTTTTGAAGTTTGCTTTTTGACTGCTTGATGTCCTGTTCAGGCCACTTGGGACTTGCCAGCGCACACGTGGCCAGACTTCCAACACAATAAAAGATCAGGACGGTAAACGTAATGAATGTCCATGTGTACATGTGCAGGCCGAATATCGCGGAGCCCGTCGGCAGCGCGCCCGGATACGCCGAGATGAACATGAACAGCAGGCTGATCAGCGATCCGATCAGGGCGCTTGCGGCCGAAAGGCAATAGTTCCAGGGGTTGGCGCCAAAGTTCAGATTGAGCAGCAGCCCCACGGAATAAAGCAGAAGGCAGATGCGGATCAAATAGCAAAGCGCGCAAGGCAGCTCGCCCAATGCCAGCTGGAAGAAGAAAGCGCCGGCCAGCATGATGCCGATGCCTGTCAGAACGGTGGCGTCGAACGTACCCAGTCTTGCATAAAGGTGCCCGGCCTTCATCACCAGGCTCCCAGTTGGCGGAGTTCGGGCGCATGGTAGCTGCCGTGATAAAACGCCCAGGCGATGACCAGGACCGCCGCGACCGCCCAGATTCCCCTCGCTCGTTTCGGGCTGCTGAACGTAGCGGCCATGGCAAGCAATGTGGCGAGTATAGGAAATATTCCCGCAAACATATGTATTCTCCAGAACGATTTCGTAGCAATTTAAACGAAATCATAACGGAGAACGCTCCCGATCCATCTTCCACGTCCGCATGTTTACTCCTCTGCGCGTATGGATTCCAGCCATCGATGAACCGCTGCCACGCCCATGGCACGCGGCTTGCTGCCCGGCCAGACCGTTATAAGCACCGTAAGCACCTGATTCACAAGGAGGAAGTCGTAATGGCCGTCATCATCGAACGCAGATATTCCGAAGCGATTTATCCACTCCATGCCTTGCTGCTGGCTGGAACCCTTCCCCTCTTCATTGGCGCGGCGCTTTGCGATGCCGCCTACGCCTCCACCTATCAAATCCAGTGGAACAACTTCGCGTCCTGGCTCATTGCCGGCGGCCTGGTGTTTGCCGGTGTCGCATTGATCTTCGCCATTGTCGACCTGTGCCGCGCCCGTCGCCGCGCGCGAGGCATCGTGCTGTATGCGGCGTTATTGCTGGCCACCTGGGTGCTCGGCTTCCTGAATGCCTTGATGCATGCAAGGGACGCATGGGCCAGCATGCCCGCCGGCCTGGTCTTGTCGGTCATCGTGGCTCTGCTTACCTGCGCGGCAACATGGTTCGGCTTCTGCACACCACGCATCGGAGGAGCGAAATGAAATACACGGGACTGCTTGCAATCTTTACGCTTTCGGCATTATTGACCGCCTGCGGCGGCGATACGGAACCCGCCCAGTACGGGGCCGCGCCCGAGCTTCCGCAGCCGCAGCGCGGCCTGCTGCCCGACATGGTCATCGCCGAGCCCGCCGAATGGGGGGACAAGCGGCCGACGGTGCCGGACGGCTACACCATCAGCGCCATCGCCACCGACTTGAAGATCCCCCGCCAGACCCTGGTGCTGCCCAACGGAGACATCCTGGTGGCCGAGGGCCGGGGCGGCAGCGCGTCCAGCCTGAAGCCCAAGGACGTGATCGCCGGCAAGATCAAGTCACGGGGCACCAGCCCGGTGAAGGGCGGCAATCGGCTGACCCTGCTGCGCGATGCGGACGGCGACGGCGTCTACGAGCTGTCAACGGTTTTCGCCGACAATCTGAACGCGCCTTACGGGCTTGCCTTCGTCGACGGCAAGCTCTATGTGGCCAACCAGGACGCGCTGCTGCGGTTCGATTACCAGGAAGGGCAGACCAAGGCCGAGGGGGCGCCGGAGAAGGTCACGGACCTGCCGTCCGAAATCAATCATCACTGGACCAAGGCGCTGGCCGCCAGCGCGGACGGCCGGACGCTGTACGTGGGCATCGGTTCGAACAGCAACATCACCGAGCGCGGCATGACGGCGGAGGTCGACCGGGCCATGGTCTGGCAGGTGGATGCCGAAAGCGGAATGCATAAGCCTTACGCCACCGGTTTGCGCAACCCCACCGCGCTGGCCATCCAGCCCGGCACGGGCCAGCTTTGGGCGGTCGTGAACGAGCGCGACGAGATCGGCCCGAATTTGGTGCCCGATTACCTGACCGCGGTGCGCGAGGGCGGCTTCTATGGCTGGCCTTACAGTTATTGGGGCCAGAACGTGGATGACCGCGTCCGGCCGCAGAACCCGGAAAAGGTTGCGTCGGCGATCAAGCCCGATTACAGCCTGGGCTCGCACGTGGCGGCGCTGGGCGTTTCTTTTTCAGCCCCCGCGATGGGCGAGAAATTCGCCGACGGCGTCTTCGTTGGCGAGCATGGCAGCTGGAACCGGTCGGATCCCGTTGGCTACAAGGTGGTCTTCGTCCCATTCCAGGGCGGACGCCCGGTCGGCCCCCCGATTGATTTCGTTTCGGGCTTTCGCGACAGCGACGGGACGGTTCGCGGCCGCCCGGTGGGTGTGACCGTGGATCCGCGCGGCGCCCTCATCATTGCCGACGACCTGTCCAACACCATCTGGCGCGTCGCGCCGGCGGCAGGCCAATAGCTACGCCACGCGCCACCTGCGGCCTTGTCATGCCGACATGCCGGCGCCTGATGTTCAGGCGCCGCTTTTTTTCTCCGGCCAGTAATGATCGTCGCCGTAGATGCGGCCCCCGAATATGGCGGTGCCGATGCGCACTTCGGTGGAGCCTTCCTGGATGGCGGTCTCGAAGTCGCCGCTCATGCCCATGGAAAGCCGGGCCAGTTCGATGCCGTCGATGGCTTCGTCCAGCATGCGGTCGCGCAACTGCCGCAGGCTGCGAAAACAGGCGCGCACGGCGTCCTGGTCGGGGGCGTTGATGGCCAGAGTCATCAGGCCGCGCACCCGCAGCGTGGGGGTTTCGCGGGCCAGGCGGCGCAGGAAGTCCGGCAACTGCTCGGGCGGCAGGCCGTACTTGCTGGGTTCCGTGGATGTCTTCACCTGGACGAGGGCGTCGATGGCGCGGCCTTCCTGTTGCAGGCGCTTGTCCAGTGCGATGGCCAGCTCCATGCGATCCAGCGACTGGATTTCGCTTGCCATGCGGGCGACATCCTTGGCCTTGTTGGTTTGCAGATGCCCTATCATGACCCAGTCTATGCCGCAGTCCGCCAGGGGCTCGTACTTGCTGCGGATTTCCTGGGCCTTGTTTTCGCCGAAGCGGCGCGCGCCCGCGGCCACCGCTTCCCGTATGGCGGCTTCGCCAAAGGTTTTGCTGACGGGCAGCAGGGCTACGGAGCCCGGTGTCCGGCCGGCGCCCACGGCGGCCTCGTCAATGCGCCGCAGTATCTGCGCCAGGCGCGCTGCAATGGAATTGTCTTCAGTCATAGCGCATCCCGCAGGCTGGCGGTTATTTCGTAGGAACGCAGGCGCGCCGCGTGGTCGAACATGTTCGAGGTGATCATGAGCTCGTCCGCGCCGGTCTTGTCGATGAAGGCCTTGAGCTGGCGCGCAACGGCGTCGGGCGCGCCGATGGCCGAGCACGACAGGACGTGCTGCAGCAGATCCTGCGCGGCGGGGCCCAACTGCTCCATGTAGTTGCGGACGGGCGGAGGCAGCCGGGAGGGCCGGCCGCTGCGCAGGTTGACGAAGGATTGCTGCCAGGACGTCGCCAGGAACTGCGCTTCGTCGTCGGTGTCCGCCGCGAAGACGTTGAATCCCAGCATGACATAGGGCTTGTCCAGGTGGATGGAAGGCTGGAAGGTGTTGCGGTACAGCTGAATGGCCTGCATCAGTTGCTGGGGCGCGAAGTGCGAGGCGAAGGCATAAGGCAGGCCCAGCGCGGCAGCCAGCTGAGCGCCGAACAGGCTGGAGCCCAGTATCCAGATGGGCACGTTCAACCCTCGGCCGGGGACCGCCTGGACGGTCTGGCGGGGTTCGTCCGACATATAGTCCATCAGCTCGAGGACGTCGCGGGGAAATTCGTCGGCATCCGAGGCCAGGTTGCGCCGCAGGGCGCGCGCGGTGGCCTGATCGGAACCGGGCGCGCGGCCCAGGCCAAGATCGATGCGTCCCGGATACAGCGACTCCAGCGTGCCGAACTGCTCGGCGATGACCAGAGGGGAGTGATTGGGAAGCATGATGCCTCCGGCACCCACGCGTATCGTGGATGTGCCGGCCGCCACATGGGAAATGAGGATGGCCGTCGCGGCGCTGGCGATGCCGGGCATGCCGTGATGTTCGGCCATCCAGTAGCGCCTGTAGCCCCAGCGTTCGCCGTGCTGGGCGATGTCCAGCGTGTGGCGGAAGGACGCGGCGGCGGAGCCGCCTTCGGCGATGGGGGACAGGTCGAGTATGGAAAAAGGAGTCATGCGCGCGATATGAGTGCGGTTCTTGGAAAGCCAAGAGCAGGCACAAGGAATCGGGCCCGCTCCGTGGACGCCGCGGTCAGTGTAGGCGAAACTCGGCTTTCATGAAATGCCCGGCCGGTTCCCGACCCGCGCACCCACCACCATTTCGGTGATCCAGCCGACCAGGATGGAGGTATACGCCTGCTGGCTGGTCTTCTCGCTGAGCGCATGGTCGGCGCCGTCGACCACCCGATGCGTCAGCGAATGCGAATTACGGAATGCCGCGCGGTAGCTCATGATGGTCGCATGGGGAACCAGGTGGTCGTGTTCGGATTCGATGATCAGCACATCGCCGGTGAAGGCGGCGCAGGCGGCCAGCGCGCGGTTTTCTTCCGGTGTGACCGGGGCCCCCCGATATACGGCAAGGTCTTCCCGGTTCAGTTGGCGCTTGGGTATGTCCCATTCGGCGTCGCGGTACAGCGACGGCACGCGCAGCGACAGCCACTTGACCGGCCTCCTGGTTGTCAGGATGGCGGACAGATAGGCGCCGTAGCTGGTGCCGACCACCGCGATCGCATTGGTGTCGATGACCGGATGCTGCGCCAGCGTGTCGTAGGCCGCGATGATGTCCCGCAGGTTCTCTTCGCGGGTCACGGTCCTTTGCCGCTCCGATCCCCGTTCATGGCCCCGCAGGTCGAAGGTCAGGCAGACGCAACCCAGGCCGGCGATGCCGCGGGCGCGATCCAGGTCGCGCTCCTGGCTTCCGCCCCAGCCGTGGACGAACAGTATTCCCGGCACTTTCGATTGCGGCGACAGGAAGGTGCCGGCGATGTGCTCATCGTTGATGACGATCTCGATGGGTTCGCTGCTAGTTCCCATAAGGCGCTATCCTTATGTATTTGCTGATCGGCCCGATCTGGGGATCGATGCCACGGTATATCTCCTTGGCGCCGGATGGCGGCCGCGGGCTTGAGCCGAACAGTTCGATGGTCTGCGCGTGGACGGCGTTCAGCCTGCCGTCGCCGTGGAAGGCCTCGAGCGCCGCGATTTCGGCTCCGCTGGCTCCGCCTATCCTCCAGGACTGCTCCAGCACCCCGCAGCGGGGGGCCTTGCCCCAGCCGATCCCGCTGGCGATGTCATAGTTCCGGCGCGATGCCAGCAGGCCGGGATAGCAGGCCGCGGCGGCTTCGTCATACACGCGGGCCTTGGAGATGGCCAGCCGCCATGGGCGGCTCAGTTCGAGTTCCAGCAACTGGTCGAAGCCGCCGCGGACCACGGTCAGCTCCGATCCTCCGTATACCATTTCGCCCACATTGTCCTGCGTCAGGCATTGGGTGCCGACATAGCTGGCCGTCAGTCCGGCGATGCGCACCTGGCCGACGCTGAAGGTTTCGACCTCGTCCAGATTCTCTTCCAGCACCAGTCCGCACTCCGCGATGCGGCGGTTGTCCATTTGCTCGAACAGCGCCGTCAATTCGTCCAGGGTGGATATCAGCGTCTGGCCGCGTCCGGCGGTCGCCAGCACCGGCTTGATTCGCACGGGACCTTTGCGCAGCAGCCGAATGCCCGCCCTTTGGGCGTCTCCGATGGAAAAGACCGTGATGCCTTCCAGGACGCTTTCATGGACGAGCCGGCTGAATTCATGCGACCAGCCTTCGGGAGCGAAGGCGTCCGGGCCGAGCAGCCCATGCGTGATCGCCTTGGTCGGAACGAAGGTCTGGGGAGCGACCCCGCCGAACAGGTCCTCCTCGCGGTTCACGCCCAGGCGGCGCGCCAGTTCCGTCCCGATGAGTGTATCGGTCGGGATGAGATAGACGGGGTGCTTGTACTCGACGCCCTCGCGGTAGGCGCCGCCGAACGGGGCGCCCAGTATGCCGGCTATGCGTTTGCCCAGCTCGAAGTGCACCACCCGTTCATGTTCGGGCTCCGCCTTGCGCGCCGCATAAATCAGTACGGTTCCTGGGGCCGGAGGACGGGTCATGCCCGCAAGCATAGTCATTCAGGATGCGGGATCTTCGGGCTTTTTGGTGGTGATGGAAACAGGGTCGCTGGCGGGAAAAGTTTCTTCCAGTCCTTCGTCCAGATTCTCTTCTTTCTGGCCGGCTGCCTTCCTGGGCTCCGCGCCTGTGGCATCCGGCGCGTCGGTGTCGGGCTTCTTGGTGGTGATGGAAACAGGATCGCTGGCGGGAAATGTTTCTTCCAGTCCACTGTCCAGGGCTTCTTCATGGCCCGCGGGATTGTCCTGCGAGGTCGGGAAGGGTGTCGGCGGTTCTTCGCCGTTTTTGGTCGTGCCGGAGTTGTTCATCGCAGTGCTCCTTGTGTTGCTCTGAAGGTGAGCCGACGGGGCTCAGGCGTGCTTGCCGGCCCCGTCGCCCGCTTTATTTGGCGACCTCGACCTTCGGCAAGGCTTTCAACTGGTCCTTGGTGTAGCCGGGCAGCACCAGCTTGTCGCCGGTCTGCTGGATTTCATCGAACGGTATGGCCACGCTGCGTTCCCCCATTCCCAGGAATCCGCCAGCGCCGACGATGAAATAGGCCGCCTTCCCGTCGCTGGCCAATACCACGTCGTTGATGTCGCCGATCTTTTCGTCTTTCTCGTTGTAGACCGCATTACCCATGATCTTGTCCTTGACGCTCCAGCCGGTAATGGCTTCGGTCATGTCCGCGCTGGCCGACGTGTCGGCCGCGCCGCCGGACGGTGCGGCGGGAGGCGTCGTGGGCGCTGGGGCGGGGGTACCGGGGGCGCCCGGCGCCGGAGCGTCGCCGCCCTGGGGAGGAGGCGTTTGCGCATAAAGGGCTGTCGAAAATACCAGGGGCAGCGAGCATGCGGCGATGGCGATGGATTTTTTCATAAGTTTCTCCTGATTGAAGACCGACAGGGTCGTTCCGCATTCAGCAAGTGCCGTGCCCCGTACGGCCCCAGGCACATGGGCACGGCGCTTGCTTGTCCGAAGCCAAGCAACAGGGAAGTCCGTTGCCGGTTCAATTTATAAGGAGCGATTCCATGAGAACGATGAAACGATTCGCGGTGGGTGCGGTGACCTTGGCGATAGTGGCGGGTCTGGCCGGATGCGGCGGGATGTCACGGCAAGGCAAGAATACGGCGATAGGCGCGGGTGTCGGAGCAGTGGGGGGAGCCGTCCTGACCGGGGGAAGCACCTTGGGCACCCTGGGCGGCGCAGCGGTCGGCGGCGTCGTCGGCCATGAAGCAAGTAAATAATACAAACACGTCCGCGTGACGAAGAGAGGGCCAATATGCTTTATACGATTGCAGTAATCCTGATTATTTTGTGGCTGCTTGGATTGGTGACGTCCTACACCATAGGCGGCTTTATCCACATACTGATCGTCGTTGCGATCGTCATGGTGCTGGTGCGCCTGATCAGCGGGCGCTCGCCCTGACCGTCGCCGTCCCACACCGAGCGGGACGTCCGTCATCCATTCGTCCGCCGAAGCACGGGGCGGATGGATGATTTTCGCGCTTGTTGTTCAAGCGTTTGATTCTTATCGTTAAATTTGGGTAATCAAGTACTTTTCCCTGGTTTTGTCCACAGCTGGCGTGGATAACTTCCAGTGCTTCATGGCGCTGCGGAAACGCGGGTATCATTCGACTTATCGTCACGCCTCGCGGATTCGGCCATGCTGGAAAAACTCAAGGAAATATCGGCGCTCATGCCGGCCATGGAGTACCTTGCCCTGAACCTGGCTGTCACCTTGATCCTGCTTGTCGTCGGGTGGTCAGCCTCGACCCTGGCGGGCCGCAGCGTCAGAAAGCTGGCTGCCAGGTCGCCCAGGGTCGATCCCACCATCGTTCCCATGGTCTATACCGTGACGGTCTGGGCCATACGCATATTCGTGATCATTGCCGTGCTGGCGCGCTTTGGCGTTCAAACCGCCAGCATCATCGCCATGCTGGGCGCGGCGGGCCTAGCCGTCGGCCTTGCCCTGCAAGGCACGTTGCAGAATATCGCCGCCGGCATCATGCTGCTGGCGCTGCGTCCCTTGCGGGCGGGCGAGGCGATTTCGGTAGTGGGAAAAGGCGATGGCACGGTTGCCGAGGTGGGGCTGTTCCTGACCCATCTGATCCAGGCCGACGGCATACACCTGACCTTGCCCAACAGCCTGGTATGGGGCAGCACCATCATCAATTACAGCCGCAACGCCACACGCCGGCTCGATGTGGAAGTGGCGGTGCGCTATGGCGACGACCTCGAGCTTGCACTGCGCGAACTGGCCCAGTTGGTCGAGTCGCACCAGCACGTGCTGGCCGAACCCGCGCCGCAGGTGCTGGTGACCGGCTACCGGGAAAGTACGACCATCGTGACCATACGGGTATGGACGCCTTCCGCGAACTACTGGGACCTGCGCTTCGACCTGTATCGCAATGCCTTGCAGGTGTTGTCCAGGGCCGGCTTGAAAGTGCCCATTCCCGTCAGCGAAGTCCATGCCAATCCGGTCCAGGCGGCCACCCGCTAGAGGGTTGCCGATGTTTCCACGTGAGTGGCGCAAGCCCGGCGGACCGGCACATCGGGATTACGGCCTTCAGATCTTGCCGGCGATGGTCTTCAGGCCCTCTTGTATCAGGCCGGCGATTTCCTTCTGGCGCGTGGCCGGCATGCGTTCGGTGATGGCAGTGACGCTGATGGCCAGGTAGGGCTGGCCCTTGGCGTCGCACAAGGCGCAGCCGACACCCAGCGCTCCGCGCACCGCGTAGTTGCCCACCACCGAGTAGCCGCGTGTGCGCGTATTCTGGACCAGCTGCCGCATTTCACGCGCGGTCATGCCGCCGTATTGCTCCAGCTGGTTGCTGTTGTGGGCGATGATGTCTTCGACGGTCTGGTCATCCAGCTTGGCCAGCAAGGCCATGCCCCCCGATCCCACGCCCAGCGGCTGGCGCTTTCCGGCAAAGGTCGCCAGGATCTGCACCGGGTAGGGGCCGATCTCCCGCCACAGGCTTACGGATTCATACCCATCCCTGACCACCAGGAAAACGGCGTCGCCCGTCAGGGCGGCCAGTTTCTGCATGACGGGGAAGGCCAGTTCGATGCGTGGATCCTGTTCGATGGCGGTGGCGGCGGCGTGCTGGCTGGCAATGAAACGCTTGGTGCCGGACAGGTTCTTGACGAAGCCCGCCTCGACCAGCGCCGCGAGCAAGCGGTAGACCGTGGGCCGTTGCAGTCCCGTGATACGGGCCAGGCTGCTGACGTTCAGGCCGGACTCGGGGTTTTCCTGGAGGGTGCGCAGGATTTGCAGCCCGCGCCGCAGCGTACGGGGCCCGGAGCCGGCCGTGTCGGTATCGGAAGTGTCCACAGTGTGTACGTGTGTGTTTAAAAAAATCAAAATATGGTCGAGAATTCAAATGCAATTATAGAACTGTCCATAAGACGGACACTTGATAAGGAGGACACTACGTGCCAATTCATACCAAACTAGCAGGCGCCAAGGCGCTGGCCGCAAGCATGCTGATTGCGGGCTCCCTGGGCTTCTCGAGCGCCGCGTCGGCGGCCTATCCCGATCACGCCATCCGCATGGTCGTGGGATTCTCGGCGGGCGGCACCACGGATGTGGTCGCGCGCATCATAGGCAAGGAAATCGGCGATGCGCTGGGCCAGCCCGTGGTCATCGAGAACCGCCCGGGCGCGGGCAGCAACATTGCAACGGAAATGGTGTCGCGCGCCGATCCCGATGGCTACACCCTTTACATGGTCGCCGTCACCAGCGCCATCAACCAGACGCTGTACAAGAACCTGCGCTTCGACCTGGTCAAGGACTTCGCGCCGGTCGCCCTGGCCGTTCGCGTGCCCAATGTACTGGTGGTGAACCCGCAGGTGCCGGTCAAGACCGTGAAGGAGCTGGTCGACTATGCCAAGGCCAACCCAGGCAAGCTCAATTTCGCATCTTCGGGCAGCGGCACGTCCATCCACATGGCGGGCGAGCTGTTCAAGCAAGTGGCCGATATCGATGTCACGCACATTCCCTACAAAGGCAGTTCGCCGGCCATGACCGACCTCATCGGCGGACAGGTGCAATACATGTTCGACAATATGCCTTCGGCATGGCCTCATGTGGAAGCGGGCAAGCTGCGCGCGCTGGCGGTGACGACGGCCGATCGCTCGCAGACCGCGCCCGACCTGCCCACGATGAAAGAATCGGGCTACCCGAATTTCGACGTGTCCTCCTGGTTCGGCGTGATCGCGCCCAAGGGCACGCCTGACGACGTGGTCAAGAAACTCAACACCGTCATACTGGCTGCCCTGGCCAAGCCCGACGTGCAGAAGCGCCTGGCCGATCTGGGTGCGGTGCCGGCCAAGACCTCGCCTGCTGAATTCGGCGATTTCATCAAATCCGAAGTCGAAAGCTGGGCCAAGGTGGTCAAGGCTTCGGGCGCCACCGTCGACTAAGCCGGGCGCGCAATCCACGATGGCCGGCCGCTTAAAGCCGGCCATCTGGCTTTCATGATCGTACTCACAAGCAGGAAAAGGCATGATCTCCAAGATTTTCGATAGCGCCCGCCAGGCTCTGGCCGACGTTCCCGATGGGGCCTCCATCATGGTCGGAGGCTTCGGCCTTGCGGGTCAGCCCCGGGAACTGATCGACGCCCTGCTGGACCAGGGGGCGAGGGATCTCGTCATTGTCAACAACAATGCGGGCAACGGAGATACCGGCCTGGCCGCCCTGTTGGCGGCGGGGCGGGTCAGGAAGATCGTGTGTTCGTTTCCGCGCCAGTCCGATTCCCATGTGTTCGACGCCCTGTATCGCGCCGGGAAGATCGAACTGGAACTCGTGCCGCAAGGCAATCTGGCCGAACGCATCCGCGCGGCGGGCGCGGGCATCGGCGGCTTCTACACACCCACGGGCGCGGGCACGCCCCTGGCCGAAGGCAAAGAACAGCGCGCGATAAACGGGCGCGACTACATCCTTGAATATCCACTGCACGCCGATTACGCCCTCATCAAGGCCCTGCGTGCGGATCGCTGGGGCAATCTGGTTTACCGCAAGACCGCGCGCAACTTCGGACCCATCATGGCCACCGCGTCCCGCATCGCCGTGGTCCAGGTGGACGAGGTGGTGGAGCTGGGGATGCTCGACCCCGAGGCCATCGTCACCCCCGGCCTTTTCGTGCAGCGCGTGGTTGCCCTGGGAGCATCGGAATGAATCGACTGAACCGTGAACAAATGGCGGCGCGCGTTGCGCAGGACATCCCCGAAGGCAGCGTGGTGAATCTGGGCATCGGCCTGCCGACCAAGGTCGCCAACTATCTGCCCGCCGACCGCGAAATCATGCTGCATAGCGAGAACGGCGTCATCGGCATGGGGCCCGCGCCCGAGCCGGGCGCCGAAGATCCCGATCTCATCAACGCGGGCAAGCAGCCGGTCACACTGCTGCCGGGCGGCGCCTATTTCCATCATGCCGATTCCTTTGGCATGATGCGCGGCGGCCATCTGGACATCTGCGTGCTGGGCGCCTTCCAGGTCTCGCGTTTCGGCGACCTGGCCAATTGGCATACCGGCGCGCCCGATGCCATACCCGCGGTGGGCGGCGCCATGGACCTGGCCATAGGCGCCAAGTCCGTCTATGTATTGATGGAGCTGCTGACGCGCGAAGGGCAAAGCAAGCTGGTGGAGCGCTGCACCTATCCGCTGACCGGCGTGGGCTGCGTCACGCGGGTCTATACCGACCTGGCGGTGTTCGACCTGAAGGACGGCAAGGTGATCCTGGTCGACGATGCCTCTGGCTTGGGGCGGGCCGAGCTTTCGCGCCTGGCCGGCCTGCCTGTCGTGGCGGCCTGAGGGCTTAGCGCCTGGCCTTGGCCGCCGTCTTGATCATGGCGGTGCACAGGCCGCGCATCATGTCGACTTCATCGTGGCTCAGGCCGTTGCGCCCGAACATGTGGCGCATGCGCGGCATGAGCTTCTTGGGATGCAGGGGATCCAGAAACCCCACTTCGGTCACCGCCTGCTCCCAATGGGCCATGAAGGCCTGCACTTTCTCGTTGGGCGCCGGCAGGGCGCCCGCTTCGTGCTGGCCGTCGGTGGTGGGCAGCAGCGGCAGGCCGGCCGCTCCGGCCAGCGCATAGCGCAATTCCCAGGCGGCCAGCTGTAGGGCCTGGGCCACGTTCAACGAACTGTATTCGGGGTTGGCCGGAATATGGCAGACGCGCTGGCACAGGGCGATATCGTCGTTGGTAAGCCCCGACCGCTCCGTGCCCAGCACGACGGCGACCAGCCCCGCCGCCTCTTGCAGGTGATCGCGGGTGGCTAGGGCGGCCTGGCGGATATCGCAGGGCGGCGGGCCCAGCACACGGGCGCGGGCGGTCAATGCGAACGCCAGCGTCGTCGGCGCCAGGGCTTGCGCAAGCGTGGGGACGATGCTGACGGCCGCCAGGACGTCGGTGGCGCCGCTGGCCAGCGATTGCGCTTCGGGCAGATCCAGGACGTCGGGAAAGCGCGGCGCGACCAGGCACAGGTCGTGGAAACCCATGGTCTTGATGGCGCGGGCCGCCGCGCCTACGTTTCCCGGATGGCTGGGGTGGACCATAATGAACCGGACGCGGGAAAATGCCCCCGCCGCGCCTTCGGAAGAGCCCCGTGTTTCTGAGGAAAACGCCTGCGTTTCGTGGGAATGCGTCTGAGTCATTTAAAATACATGGTTTATTGTGTTGATGCCGGCCCGCGCCCCTTGCGCACGTGGCCGGGGCCAGGCGAGGCCGGGCTTCAACAGTTTTTGTTCAATTACGGAATTTTATGCACCCGATGCTTAATACCGCCATCAAGGCGGCACGCCGTGCTGGCACCATCATCAATCGTGCCAGCCTCGACCTGGAACGCCTGCAAGTGGCACGCAAAGGGCCTAAAGATTATGTCACGGAAGTGGATCACGCCGCTGAAGAGGCCATTATCGATGTGCTGCGCACCGCCTATCCGGACCACGGCTTCCTGGGCGAGGAATCGGGCGCGCATCCGGCGGCCGGACAGTCAGGCGACGAGCAGGCCGAGTTCCAGTGGATCATCGATCCCCTGGACGGCACCACCAATTTCATTCATGGCCTGCCCATTTACGCCATTTCGATCGCGCTGGCGCAGCGCGGCCAGCTGACGCAGGCCGTGGTTTACGACCCCGCCCGCAATGAACTGTTTACCGCCAGCCGCGGCGGCGGCGCGTTCCTGAACGACCGGCGCGTGCGGGTGTCGGGCCAGACGCGCTATCACGATGCCTTGCTGGGCGCGCACGTGCCGGGCTCCGCGTCCGCCCCTGTGTCGGGCACGCGCTTTGGCGGCCTGCTTTCCGAATGCGCCGCGGCGCGGCGCCTGGGCTCCACCGTGCTCGACCTGGCCTATGTGGCGGCGGGCCGCCTGGACGGTTTCTGCGGCCTGAACCTGAAGCCCTGGGACGTGGCCGCGGGCGGTCTGCTCATACTCGAAGCCGGCGGCCTGATCGCCGATTTCGACGGCGAGCAGGGCTGGATGAAAACCGGCAGCGTGCTGGCTGCAACGCCGAAGATATTCCCGCAAATGCTTGCTTACCTGCAGGATTGACCATCGTCCATAACGGAGCCGCCTGATGGAGTGGATGCTGGACCCTTCCGCATGGGTCGGCCTGCTAACCCTCGTCATTCTCGAGATTGTCCTGGGCATAGACAATCTGATCTTCATCGCCATCCTGGTCGAGAAGCTGCCGCCGGCGCTGCGCGATCGCGCACGCGTGCTGGGCTTGTCGCTGGCCTTGCTGATGCGCCTGGTCCTGCTGTCGGTCATGTCCTGGATGATCAAGCTGACCGCGCCCTTGTTCTCGGTGGGCCCGCTGGAGTTCTCCGGGCGCGACCTCATCCTCATCGTGGGCGGCTTCTTCCTGCTGTTCAAAGGGACGCTGGAACTGCACGAACGGGTGGAAGGCCGCAGCGCGCATGCTTCCGGTTCCCGCATGCATGCCAGCTTCTGGGTCATCGTCACTCAGATCGTCATTCTTGACGCCGTATTCTCGATCGACGCGGTCATCACCGCGGTGGGGATGGTCGATCACCTGGAGATCATGATGATGGCGGTGGCGATCGCCATCGGCCTGATGCTGGTGGCCTCCAAGCCGTTGACCCGCTTCGTGAACGCGCACCCCACCGTCGTCATCCTGTGCCTGGGCTTTTTGCTGACCATCGGCTTTTCCCTGCTGGCCGAAGGTTTCGGCTTTGCGGTGCCCAAGGGCTACCTGTATGCCGCCATCACGTTTTCGGTCCTGATCGAAGTCCTCAACCAGCTTGCGCGCCGCAATATGCGCAAGCTCGATTCACGCCGCCCCTTGCGCGAACGGACCGCCGAGGGCGTGCTGCGCATGCTGGGCAAGCGGCCCATGGCGGGGCCCGAGAAGGAAACCGAGATCGAGGCGCCGGCGCAGGTGTTCGGCGACGAGGAGCGCTACATGGTCAGCGGCGTGCTGACGCTGGCCGACCGCAGCATCCATTCGATCATGACGCCGCGCAACGATATTTCCTGGATCGACCTGGACGACGATGCCGATGCGCTGCGCGAACAGATCGCCAAGGCGCCGCACAGTTTCTTCCCCGTTTGCCGGGGCTCGCTGGACGAGGTGATCGGCATAGGACGGGCCAAGGAGATGATCGCGGACCTGATCACGCATGGCGCCGTGCGCCTGTCGCGCCTGCGCGACCCCATCATCGTGCATGAATCGATAGGCGTGCTGCGCCTGATGGATACGCTCAAGCGTTCGCGCGGCCAGCTGGTGCTGGTAACCGACGAGTTCGGCGCCATAGAGGGCGTGGTGACGCCCATCGACGTGTTCGAGGCCATTGCGGGCGAGTTCCCGGACGAGGACGAAACGCCGGATATCGCGGCCGACGGCGAGAATCGCTGGCGCGCGGACGGGGCGGCCGACCTGCACCACCTGGAACTGCTGCTCAACACCGATGGACTGGTCGACGAGGAAGAAGGGTATTCGACGCTGGCCGGCTATCTGCTGGAGCGCTTCGGCCATCTGCCGCGCCCCGGCGATAGCTGCGAACTTCAACAGGAGCACGCCACCTTCCGGTTTACGGTGCTCCGCCTGGACGGGCGCCGCATTGCGACGGTGCAGGTCGAGCGGCTGTATCATCAGGCCGACGACATCGACAATGAGAAGATATGACTGATAGCTTGTGGTTCATGCTCAAGGCCCTGTTTCTTGGCCTGATCGAAGGTTTCACCGAATTCATCCCCGTGTCCAGCACGGCCCATCTGCTGCTGATAGGCGACTGGATCGATTTTTCATCCGGCAACGACAAGGTATTCGAAGTCGTCATCCAGTTCGGCTCCATCCTGGCGGTCATGTGGATATTCCGGGCGCGCCTGTGGCAGTTGATACGCGGGACGCTGGCCGGAGAACGCAGCGAAGTCCTGTTCCTGCGCAATCTGCTCATTGCCTTCCTGCCCGCGGCGGTCATAGGCGCGATCATGATCAAGCAGATCAAGGCGTTGTTCCATAGCCCGGCGGTATTCGTGTTCACCCTGGTGGTGGGCGGACTGATCATGCTGTGGGTGGAACGCAAGCCCCAGTATGCCAAGCACGCCGACCCAGCGCAGGCGCCCGGACCCGGCGACAGCATGTCCTCGCAGCGGGCCACCGCCCACGCGCTGGAGGAGATCAGCTGGAAGCAGGCGCTGGTGGTGGGATTTGCCCAATGTCTGGCCATGGTGCCCGGGACATCGCGTTCGGGGGCCACGATCATCAGCGGCATGATGGCGGGCATCCAGCGCAAGACCGCCACCGAGTTTTCATTCTTCCTGGCCATGCCCACCATGCTGGCGGCCACGGTCTACGACCTGTACCGCAACAGCGGCGCGCTGGACGACACGCAATTGACGGCCATCGCCGTGGGCTTCGTGGCCGCGTTCGTCAGCGCCCTGGTGGTGGTGCGGGCCGTGCTGCGCTTTGTTTCGCGGCGCACCTACCGGCCCTTTGCCTGGTACCGCATCGCCCTGGGGGCGGTGGTGCTGATCTGGCTGCTGGCGCGCTGACCGGCTGCGGTGCTCATGACGGCTTGTACGGCTGATGATATAAGCATTTGCCGCAAGCTCGCATGACGATATAATTTGCCGCTGGAATTTGTTACTAATTTTATGGGACGAGACGCCATGTCCGCCGATTGCTGTCAGAATAATCTAAGGGATATTTCGCATTTCGAGGCGGCCGTCCTCCGTTTCCGCAGCGAATACTACAAACATTCGCCCGAGCTGATGCATGCGCTGTCCACCAAGGGACAGGCTCCCGCCACCCTGATCATCGCATGCAGCGATTCCCGGGTGGATACGGGGGTGCTGCTGTCCGCCGAACCCGGCGAGTTGTTCACCGTGCGCAATGTGGCCAACCTGGTTCCGCCCTACCAGCAGGGTTCCGGCCTGCACGGAACGGGCGCGGCGATCGAGTATGCGGTGCGCGATCTCAAGGTGGACCACATCATCGTGCTGGGCCACGCGCAGTGCGGCGGCATCAAGGCCATGCTGGCGACGGCCGACGGACATCCGCCCGACCGGGAATTCGTCGGCGAATGGGTGTCGATGGCCATGAACGCCACCGAGCTCTACCTGAACGCCGACAAGCCCGAGGAGCGCCAGAAGGTCTCGCTGGAGCTGCTCAAAGAGAACCCAGGCCTGGCCGAGCGCGCCGCGGTGACCGGCTCGCTGCACAATCTGCTTACCTATCCGTGGATCAAGGAACGTGTCGATCAGGGCACGCTGGCCCTGCACGGCTGGTGGTTCGACCTTGAAACCGGCGACCTCTGGCGAACCGATCCCGGTACGATGCAGCTTTTGCCCGTCATTTGACGTATGGGAAAGCATGGCGCCCATCCTTTCAAAAGCACACAGGGAGGGATGACGCATGCGTAAGCCCGACAACATCGTCTACTGGATCAACGACCGCCTGCCCGTGCCCACGGCGCTGGGCCTGGTGCTGCAGCAAATGGCCTTCCTGGGCGCCTTGCTGGTGGTGCCCAATCTGTTCCTGCACGAAACCGGCTTCCATCTTGCATCCAGCAATTTCCTGGACGTCGCCGCCGCCTCGCTGATCGCCAGCGCCTTCTCGATACTGCTGCAGATACTGAACCGCTGGGGCATAGGATCGGGCTATTACTATCCGCTGCAAGCCACGCCCACGGTATTCGCGGTCATGTTCCTGGCCAGCAGCCACCCGGGCGGCTTGCCCCTGGCCTACGGCATGGTATGCATAGCGGGGCTGACCCAACTGGTCTTCAGCGTCGTCATCGTCCGCCTGCGCAGCATCTTCACCGTCGAGATCGCCGGGCTCATGGTGATGCTGACCGGGGTCAGCATCGGCCAGATAGGCCTGAAGCTGCTGTTCCATTCGCCCGACGGATCGGGCGCATCGAATATCGAACTCAGCGCGGCGGCGTTCACCCTGTTTGTCATGGTGTACTGCCACATCTGGCTGAGATCCCGCCTGCGGCTGTTCGCCGCGCTGTTCGGCCTGCTGGCGGGCAGCGTGCTGGCCGGCGTGCTGGGCCTGATCCAGCCGGAGAGCCTGTCGTATATTTCCGCCGTCCCGTGGCTGCGCATGCCGACGCTTCCGGCCTTCGGCTGGGATTTCGATGCGAGCATGGTGCTGCCTTATATGCTGATCGGGCTGACCTTTTCATTGATATCCGTCGGCACCCAGACGGTGGCCCAGCGCACGGCCGACGTGGACTGGCACAGGCCGGACCTGCGCGCCTATGGCCGCGGATTGCGGGCGGAAGGCCTGACGCACATAGTGGCCTCCTTCATCAATGCGATGCCGCAGTCGGCCAGCGGCGGCGCGGTGGGCCTGGCGGCAAGCTCGGGCTGCGCCAGCCGCTACCTGGGTTACTGGGTGGCGGGCTTTCTGGTCGTCACCGCGTTTTGTTCCAAGTTGATCATCTTGTGGCTGTTGGTGCCCGGACCGGTCATTTCCGCATTGCTGCTGTACCTGGCCGCCTTCCTGTTGATGGCGGGGCTGAAACTGGTGGCCTCGCGCATGCTGGACGACAGGCGCTCCCTGGCCCTGGGCGTGGGCCTGATCGTGGGTGTGTCGCATCGCTACATCGTGGCCGGGCTGGAATATCAACCTTTGGCGGGTTTCATGGACCTGGCGGGCGTGACCAACGGCACGTTGGTGGCCTTGATCCTGACCATGCTGTTCCGCCTGGGCGCTTCGCGCCGTACGCGGCAGGCATTCAAGCTGGATGCCACCACGGCCGACGACCTGAACCGGTTCATGGAGAATCAGGGGCGCCTGTGGGGCGCCAGGCGCGATGCCGTGCAGCGCGCCGAGCAGGCGGTATGGCAGGCCTTCGACCTCCTGGCGCACAGCGGCCGGATCTCTCCCGAGCAGGCCGAACTGGAAGTCACGACGCGTTTCGACGAATACGCCCTGCGGGTCAGGTTTTCGTACAAGGGCGAGGCCTTGCCGGCCCCCCGCGACGCGGCGCCCGGCGCCGACGCCATGATCAACGATCCCGACGCCACGGCGCACATGACCGCTTACCTTTTAAGCCGGCTTGCGCGCCGCGTACAGGTGCGCCAGCGCGGCGATATCGCCGGGCTTCAGCTGGACTTCGACGCCTGATTCAAATGCGGGCCGGCGGCATCGATCGCCAGCCAGCCGCCGCGCGGGTCGCCGCCGTGGTCGTAATCCCAGTCGGGCAGCACATAGCGGCGGCGCTCCCTTCCGTCGACCATCAGGCGATGGACCTGGGGGCGGTGGGTGTGGCCGTGCACCATGATGTCGGCGTCGGCGCCTGAAAATGCCCGCTCGATGGCCGCCGGGCTGACGTCCATGATGCTCATGGGCTTGTGGCGATTGGACGCCATGCTGCGCCGGCGCGCCAGGTCGGCGATGCCGCGCCGGGCGGAGAGGCTCAGGCGCATGAAAAGCCATTGCACCGCGGGACAGCGCACGAGCCGGCGAAAGCGCTGGTAGCCCCGGTCCTCGGTGCAGTATTCGTCGCCATGCGACAGCAGGATCAGGCCGGCGTCAGTGTCCAGGCATACGCTGTCGGGCAATATCTGGGCGCCGACATCCCCGGCCAGCACGCGCCCCATCAGGAAGTCGCGGTTGCCGCGGCCCAGCCACAGCGGTATTTTTTCAGAGACCTGCCTGAATTTTTCCAGCGTTTCGGACAGCCAGGAAGGGGGTTCCGACAGCGCCAGGTCGTCGCCTATCCATGCGTCGAAGATGTCGCCGCATAAAATCAAGGCATCCGCCTTGGCGCATGCCTGATCCAGAAACTGATGGAAAGCGCGGGCGGTGGCTGGCGTATTCGGCCCCAGATGGATGTCCGAGGCGATCCAGACCGTGCCCGCCAGCCGCAGCTTATTCAACGACCGTGGCTTTCTCGATAAGGACATCTTCGGCCGGAACGTCTTGGTGGAAGCCCTTGTTGCCGGTTTTCACCGTTTTGATCTTGTCCACGACCTCGGTGCCCTCGACGACCTTGCCGAACACGGCATAGCCCCAGCCGTTGGGCGTGGGCGAGGTGAAGTTCAGGAAATCGTTGTCGGCCACGTTGATGAAGAACTGGGCCGTGGCGGAATGGGGATCGGCGGTGCGCGCCATGGCCAGGGTGTAGCGATTGTTCTTCAGGCCGTTGTTGGCTTCGTTTTCAATGGGGGCATGGGTCTGCTTCTGCTTCATGCCGGCATCGAAGCCGCCGCCCTGGACCATGAAATTATTGATGACGCGATGGAAAATGGTGCCGTCGTAGAAGCCTTCCTTGACGTAGGTCAGGAAGTTTTCAACGGTCTTGGGCGCTTTTTCGGCATCCAGTTCGATAAGGATGTCGCCCTGGCTGGTTTGCAGTTTGACGCGGGGAGTTGTGCTCATAGATTTACCTTGAGTAGGGGATGGTGAGGCCGCTTGCGCGACACTGCCCAGGCACAGGGCGAGCGACGCGGCGCAAGCAAGGCCGAAAACGCGCAGCGATGGGCCGAGCGGTCGGATAAGTAGTGAAATAAGATGCATGCTGATGTTGCCTGGACGATTGCGAAGTAATGGAATAGGGTTATTTTTTCAGGACTTCCGCGGTCTGCTCGGCCTTGGACCGGGCGCTGCCCACGCCCAGCCGGGCGGCGTTGCGAAAGGATTCCTGTGCAAGCATAAGCTGTACCTGCCCCAGGTTGGCCTTGGCGGTACCGTAGTTCGGATTGGCCGCCAGCGACATCGACAAGGCGTCGCGCGCCATGTCCAGCTTGCCCTGCTTGACGTATTCCGCCGCCAGATTGTTCCAGGGTTCCGGCAGTTCCGGATAGAGCGTGGTCATTTGGCGATAGAGGTCGATGGCCTGGTCATGGCGGCCCAGCGCCGCCAGTGCCCGGCCGTGCAGGAACATCAGCTGGACGTCGGTGCCGATGCCGCCCTGTTGTTCCAGCTGGGCGGTCCGTTTCTGGATGACTTGCAGTGCTTCTTCGTTGCGGCCTTGATCCAGCATCTGGCTGATGCGATCGGTGATCTGCGAAGCCGTCAGGGGGATTTCCGTGTCGACGCCGGGCGTCAGGGCCTCCAGCAGCCTGGCCAGCCCTTTCCAGCCGCCTTCGGCGGGAGGCGGATCATTGAACAGCTTGTCGCCGGTAACGGCCTTGCCTGGATCATTTTCCAGTGACGCGTTAAGATCGACCTGCGGTACGGGGCCGGGCGCCTGCGCCGTGGCGGCCTGGACCGAAAGCCCGCCCAGAACCAGGGCGATCGCGACTGCGGGGCTCAAAATTCGAAACACAGCTTATGCGCCTATATGTAAGGGTTGTGTTGACGGCATGGCAGCGGCATTGAATAAAAAACGGGCCGCGCGGGCCAGCGTCGGTTTTGTCCGCTTGCTATACTTATCGACCGCCATTTTAGCCTTGCTTGCCGGCTCGCGCCGAGTTTACCGCAACCGGGCCTGTACCGATCGGGCCCGTAATCGTATTTACAGACAGACATTTACCTGCACATGCTGCACATTTATAACACCCTTTCACGCGCCAAAGAGCCATTGAAAACCGCAGAACCGGGCAAAGTCGGCATGTATGTATGCGGCATGACGGTCTACGATTTCTGCCATCTGGGCCATGCGCGCATGCTGGTGAGTTTCGACGTGGTGCAGCGCTGGCTGCGCCACAGCGGCTACCAGGTCAGGTATGTGCGCAACATCACCGATATCGACGACAAGATCATACGGCGCGCGGTGGAAAGCGGCCGCAAGATGGGCGAGGTCACGTCCTTTTATATCGACGCGATGCATGCCGATGAGCGCGCGCTGGGCGTGCAGCCTCCCGACGTGGAACCCCGCGCCACGGCCTACGTGGGCGACATGCTCGGCATCATCAAGCGCCTGGAAGACAATGGCCTGGCCTATCAGTCCGAAGACGGCGATGTCAACTACGCCGTGCGCGATTTTCCCGGCTACGGCAAGCTGTCGGGCAAGTCGCTGGACGACTTGCGCGCCGGTGAAAGGGTGGCCGTGGCATCGGCCAAGCGCGACCCGCTGGATTTCGTCCTGTGGAAGGCCGCCAAGGCCGACGAACCGTCCGAATCCAAATGGGAATCGCCCTATGGCCTGGGCCGGCCCGGCTGGCATATCGAATGCTCGGCCATGAGCCATGCGCTGCTGGGCCAGCCGCTGGACATCCACGGGGGCGGTCCGGACCTGAAATTTCCGCACCACGAGAATGAAATCGCCCAGACCGAAGGTGCTTTCGGCGGCACGATGGCCTCGGTCTGGATGCATTGCGGACCGCTCATGGTCGATGCCGACAAGATGTCGAAATCGCTGGGCAACTTTCGCACCATACGTGCCACGATTGCGGCCGACCCGCAATTGCCGGACGACCAGGCCGCGTACGGCGTGAATCCGCGCGAAGCCGAGATGCTGCGTTTTTTCATCGTGCGCAACCATTACCGCAGTCCGCAGAATTACGCGCCGGACAATCTGTTCGATGCGCAGAACGCGCTGGATCGCCTGTACCAGACCTTGCACAATGTGCCGGCCGTGGACGCCGGGATCGACTGGAGCCATCCCGCATCGCAATCGTTCCGCGCGGCCATGGACGACGATTTCAACACGTCCGGCGCCGTTGCGGCCCTGTTCGAACTGGCCGGCGAGGCCAACCGCGACGGGTCCGGCCAGGCCTCGGGCCTGATGCGCGCCCTGGGCGGCATACTGGGCCTGCTGCAATCCGATCCGGCCGCCTACCTGCAATCGCCCACCCGTTATCATCGGGGAGCGGCGGCGGCCGAAACGCTGTCCGGCGAGCGCATCCAGGAATTGATCGGTGAGCGCGCCGCGGCGAAGAAAGATCGCAATTTTGCCGAGGCCGACCGCATTCGCGATGTATTGCAGGCAGCCGGCATCGAACTCGAAGATAAAGCGGGCGGCGTCACCCAATGGCGTCGGGCTTGAGGAAGGGGAGGGTCATGTCAGAAAGCCTAGTCGCAGGGCATGAGAAGCCGGGTTTTTGGGACGAAGCGTCCACCGAGCTCATGGGTCGCGACCGCATCCTTAGAAAGCTGATCCCGCGCCACAAGTCCGAGTGGCTGGCTCCGGCGGCCCCGCCGTTCGTGACCCTGGCGCGCGCCATCGTCGGCCACCAGATATCCGTCAAGGCGGCCGACGCCATGTGGCAGCGCTTTACCGAGGCCTGCGGCCGGGATCCGTCCCCGCGTTGCGTCATCCGGCTGGCCGAAACCGACATTCGCCTGTCCGGCCTGTCCAAGCGCAAGGCCGAATACATCCTCGACCTAGCCACGCATTTTTCCGAAAAAAAGATAAAACCCGCTTCCTGGAGCGCCATGGACGATGAGGCGGTGATCGCCGACTTGTGCGCCATACGCGGCATCGGGCGCTGGACCGCCGAGATGTTTCTTATCTTCAACCTGCAGCGGCCCGACGTCCTTCCGCTGGACGACGCGAGTCTGTTGAAGGCAATTTCGTTACACTACTTTAGCGGTGAGCCCGTTTCGCGTTTCGAGGCACGGGAAGTTGCCCAGGCATGGGCGCCGTGGCGCACGGTGGCGACCTGGTACCTGTGGCGCAGCCTTGATCCCGCCTCGGTGCAGTACTGACCCAACGCGAATGCTCTAATCTGGATACCAAGCCCTTATGCGTAATACCTTCCTGGAATTTGAACAGCCTCTGGCCGAGCTCGAAAACAAGATCGAAGAGCTGCGTTTCGTTCAGACCGATTCAGCCGTCGATATCTCGGAAGAGGTCGGGCGGCTGCAGCAGAAGAACCAGGCGCTTGCCAAAAGCATTTATGCCAAGCTCACGCCGTGGCAGACGGCCCTGGTGGCGCGTCATCCGCAAAGGCCCTATACGCTGGACTACGTGCGTGAAATCTTCACCGACTTCCACGAAATGCACGGCGACCGCATGTATGCCGACGACCTGTCCATCGTGGGCGGGCTGGCGCGCTTCAACGGCACGCCGTGCATGGTCGTCGGCCATCAGAAAGGGCGCGACACCAAAGAGCGCGCCATGCGCAACTTCGGCATGCCCCGTCCCGAGGGCTACCGCAAGGCCCTGCGCCTGATGCGCCTGGCCGAGAAGTTCCAGCTGCCGGTCTTCACCTTCGTCGACACGCCGGGCGCCTACCCGGGCATAGGCGCCGAAGAGCGCGGGCAGTCCGAAGCCATCGGCCACAACCTGTATGCCATGGCCGAGCTCAAGGTGCCCATCATTTCCACCATCATCGGCGAAGGCGGCTCCGGCGGCGCGTTGGCCATCGCGGTGGGCGACGTGGTCATGATGTTGCAGTACTCCACCTATGCCGTCATTTCGCCCGAAGGCTGCGCGTCGATTCTTTGGCGCAGCGCCGACAAGGCATCCACGGCGGCCGAGGCCCTGGCGATCACCGCGCCCCGCCTCAAAGAGCTGGGCCTGATCGACCGCATCGTCAATGAGCCGGTGGGCGGCGCCCATCGCGATCCCGTGGTGATGGCCCGCCAGCTCAGCCGCGCCTTGTCCGACTCCCTGCGCCAGCTGTCGGGCATGTCAACCGACCAGCTTATCGAGCAGCGCCTGCAACGCCTGATGTCCTACGGCCGCTTCCAGGAAGCGCGTTAGGGCAGGCATGCTTAGCGAGGGCTTCTGGCGCAGCTTCGGGTCTGCCGCCATGATCCAGGCGGTCGGCGATGCTCTTGCCGGCTTGCCGGAAAGCCCGGGGCGCATCGCCGTCGGCCTGAGCGGTGGGGCCGATTCCGCCATGCTGGCGGTGCATGCGGCCCTGCATGCCCGGCGCCACGGCATCGAATTGCATTGTTTCCATGTTCATCACGGCCTGCAAGCACCCGCGGACCGCTGGCAGGCGCATGCGCACGATCTTGCGCAAAGCCTGGAGTTGCCATGCCATAGCCTGACGGTGTCGGTCGACCTTGGCGCGGGCAGCGGCATCGAATCCGCCGCGCGCGACGCCCGCTATAAGGCGTTCGGCCAGTTGGCCGCCCTGGCCGGTGTGGAGCATGTGCTGCTGGCCCACCACCGCAACGACCAGGCCGAAACCGTGCTGCTGCGCCTGTTGCGCGGCGCGGGGCCGACCGGCCTGGCCGCCATGGCGCCCGTGGTCCGGCGGGGCGGCCTGATCTATCTGAGGCCCTGGCTGGACATTGAACGGGCCGCCATACTGGAGCAGGCGCGGGCCTTTCAAGAGATCAGCGCTTGGGAGCCCGTGCAAGATCCCACCAATGCCGACGATCAATACACCCGCGCCGCGGTGCGCGAACGCCTGGCGCCCGAGCTGGATCGGCGCTGGCCGGGCTGGCAAGGCGCACTGGCCCGCCATGCCCGGCAGGGCGCCGAGGTCAGGGAAATTCTCGATGACGTGGCCCGGCAGGATTTCGAAGGGCTGGATCCGGGCGCGGACGGAAGGGATTTTTCGCTGGCCGCCTGGCGGCTGTTGTCCCGGCCCAGGCAGGCGCTGGTATTGCGGTATTGGCTGGCGCAATTGGGCCAGCGCATGCCGACCGATGCACGGCTGCAGGATCTCATGCGGCAGATGCGCGGCCTGCATGCCCTGGGGCATGACAGACAGATGCGGGTCAGGCATGGGCAGGCCTTGATACGCTGCGTCAAAGGCCGCGTATTCCTGGATCTGCCGTTCGAGCGCTAAAAACGCCCCTCGCGAAACACGCTAAAATAGTCCGTTTTGCTTGTCCGGCGCGTTTGCGCCGTGCATAAATGGTCCGGCACTCATCCGGATTGGTGTCTCTTTAACGCAGAGTAGAAGATGTCCCTGATAGTTCACAAATATGGCGGCACGTCCATGGGCTCGGTGGAGCGCATCCAGAACGTGGCGCGGCGCGTGGCCAAATGGCATGCGGCCGGCCATCAGGTGGTCGTGGTTCCGTCGGCCATGTCGGGCGAAACCAACCGCCTGCTGGGTCTGGCCAAGGAAATTTCGCCCCAGCCCGATACGCGCGAGCTCGACATGCTGGCCGCAACGGGCGAGCAGGCCAGCAGTTCCTTGCTGGCCATGGCCCTGTTGTCGCAGGGCGTGGCGGCCCGCAGCTACACCGGCTGGCAGGTTCCCGTCCGCACCGACTCGTCCTACACCAAGGCCCGCATTCGTTCCATCGACGACACCCGCATACGCGGCGATCTGGACTCGGGCCGCGTGGTCATCGTGACGGGTTTCCAGGGCATAGACGACGACGGCAACATCACCACGCTGGGCCGTGGCGGCTCGGACACCTCCGCTGTCGCGGTCGCTGCCGCCCTGAAGGCCGACGAATGCCTTATCTTCACCGATGTCGATGGCGTCTACACCACCGATCCCCGGGTCGTGCCTGAAGCGCGCCGCATGAATGTCGTGTCCTTCGAGGAAATGCTGGAAATGGCCTCGCTGGGTTCCAAGGTGTTGCAGATACGCTCGGTGGAATTCGCCGGCAAATACCATGTGCCGGTGCGTGTGCTGTCTTCGCTGACGGACCCCCTGATACCGCTCGAAGAAGAAATGGTTTCGGGCACCCTTATTACTTTCGAGGAAGATCAAAAAATGGAAGCTGCCGTCGTTTCGGGCATCGCCTTCAGCCGTGACGAAGCCAAGGTCACTTTGCTCGCCGTACCCGACACCCCGGGCGTTGCCTATTCGATTCTGGGCCCCGTCGCCGCCGCCAACATCGACGTCGACATGATCCTGCAGAACCAGTCGGTTCAGGGCACGACCGACTTTTCGTTCACCGTCAACCGCAACGACTTCGCCCGCACGCTCGATCTGCTGAAGAACCAGATCGGTCCCGCCGTGGGCGCCGGCGAAATCGTTTCCGACGACAAGGTTTGCAAGGTCTCCATCGTGGGCATAGGCATGCGCAGCCACGTGGGTGTCGCCAGCCTGATGTTCCGCACATTGTCGGAAGAGGGCATCAACATCCAGATGATCAGCACCAGCGAGATCAAGACCTCGGTCATCATCAACGACAAATACATGGAACTGGCCGTGCGCGCCTTGCACAAGGCCTTTGGCCTGGATCAGGAGCAGAGCGCTACTTGAGCAATCCAGGGAGCGGGCGTTTCGGCGCCCGGCTCCGCCGCTTTATTTATTGACCAGCACCAGATCGGCAAATGCCTTCCCTTTGCCGATGATGTGATCGTGCATCGCTTGTGCTGCTGAAGGTCCGTCTCCCGACAGCAATGCCGCCACCAGAGGCTGATGTTCGTCATATGAAACCCGGAGTCTCCCGGGCTGGTCGAAGACATGGCGCCGGAAATTCGATAGCCGCCTCCGCGCATTATTGATTTCCTCATGGATCACGGTGTTGCCGCTACTCACGTAGATCATCTCGTGCAGTGCCAAATTGCGGGCTTCGTACCCTGCGCGGTCGCCGGCCAGCACCAGGGCTTCTGATTCTTGATGAATCCTCGCCAACAAAGCGCGCTGCTCCGCTGTCATGCGCTGGGCTGCAAGCTTGGCCGCGACACTTTCCAATTCTCCCAGGAACTCCAACAGGGCGATCAACTCGTCAGCCGGCGGCTTGTGCACGAAGGTTCCGGCGCGCGGTACGGCAACCGCCAATTTCTGCATAGTCAGCATCAATAGCGCTTCGCGCACGGGCGTGCGTGATACGCCATGCCTGGACGCCAGTTGCTTTTCATCGAGCAGCTGGCCGGGACGCAAAATACCTTTTTCGATGTCTTTCATCAAGAGCTGGCGGATGCGCTCCGGGGTGCTCTGGGTCCCGGCTGTGGGTACGTCCATAATTATTCCAAATAGTTGTTGTGTAATTATGAGAAGCAAATATTATATTACAGCCATCAATAATATCAAGGAGACACCTTATGAGAAGGCTAATAATTGGCATCATTTCAGTAATTACAAGCGGATTGACCTTGGCGCAGACGGGTGATTTTCCCGACAAGCCAGTAAAGATCACCGTTCCTGTCACCCCGGCAGGCATCCTGGACCAAGTCGCGCGTATCGTTTCTCCCACCCTCGGCGACATTCTGGGGCAGAGCGTGGTGGTCGAGAACCGCCCCGGGGCCAGCGGTAATATCGCCGCGACCTATGTGGCCCGGTCCAACCCCGACGGCTATACCCTGCTGGCGGGGTACTCGATGTTCCATGTGGGCAATCCGGTCATGTACAAACGGCTCTCGTGGGATCCGATCAAGGACTTTTCGCCGGTGGCCATGTTGGTGGTGTCGCCCCACCTCGTCGCCGTGAACCCAGGCATGCCGATGCAGTCGCTCGAGGCCTTGGTTGCCTATGCCAAGAAGCATCCGGGTGAACTGAACTACTCTTCACCGGGGGCGGGCTCCGTCCCGCATATAGGGATGGAGCTGTTCAAGCAACGTACCGGTATAGAAGTCACCCATATCGCCTACAAAGGAGCGGGACCGGCGATACAGGACGTCCTGGCCGGCCATGTTCAGATGACGGTTGCGACGCCGCCTTCGCTGGCGAGTTTTGTTGCCGCAGGTACGCTGCGCCCTCTGGCTATCGCCAGCAAGGAACGTATTCCTCTGATGCCGGATGTGCCGACGACTGCCGAAGCCGGTTATCCAGGCTTCGAGCTCGATGCCTGGGTGGCCTTGTTCGCCCCGCAAGGTACGCCCGCGGCGACCATTGCAAAGCTAAGCAGCGCCGTCGAGCAGACCTTGAAGACCGAGGCTGTGCGGACCGCCCTGGTCAATGTCGGAGTCCAGGTGCGCTATATGTCGCCTACGCAACTGGATGAGCAGGTGCGCCGGGACATCGACTACTGGCAGCCCGTCATCCGTGACGCCGGCATTTCCATCGAATGATGGCCGGCGCATCGTTCAGGGTGCGCCGGTTCGCTTTCAAGGAAGCTTCTGTAAATTGAATCTGGAGAACTAGCATGAGTATTGATGAAAATGACGCACAAGTAGCGCGTGCGTCGCGTCTCGACTGCGCAGCCCTTAGCGATGCCCTCGACCGCCTGGCGATAGTCGGCCAGTGCTATAAGATCCGGCCATGCGATCCGGGGTTTCGCATGGCGGGGCGCGCCTACACTGTCCTGTACGAGTCGGCCGACGACAAACAAGGCAATGTCGGCGAGTTCATCGATGACGTAGCGCCCGGCAGCGTTATCGTAATTGACAACCAGGGTCGAGACGATGTGGGCACCTGGGGAAACATCCTGACCGAGATGGCGCATCGCCGCGGCATGGCCGGCACAGTCATTGACGGAAACAATCGGGATGTAGCCTTGTGCCGTGAACTTGGCTATCCCATTTTCAGCCGCGATACATGGATGAGAACCGGAAAAGGCCGTATCCGGTTGAAGGCGCTGCAAGTGCCGGTAACGATAGGCAGTGTCAAGGTATGCCCAGGCGACATCGTACGCGGCGATGCGGACGGTGTGGTTGTGCTGCCGCAAGCGCAAGTGCCGAAACTACTGGACATTGCCGAGGACATCACCCAGAAGGAGTCGCGCCTGCGCGACGACATCCGCAATGGCGTCAGGTTGGACGAGGCGCGGCAACGTTACGATTACCATGAGCTGCAAAGCCCCGATTACGGCAAATGAGCTTGAATACGGAATAGGCATGCTTGGCGGCGCCGAGGGCCTGAAGCGCCTGAAAATATCATGCTAGAATAGCGACCTATTTCCGGAGACGTGGCCGAGAGGTTGAAGGTACTCCCCTGCTAAGGGAGCATACGGCTTATACCCGTATCGAGGGTTCGAATCCCTCCGTCTCCGCCAATATTCAGTGAGATAAGACCCTGTTAATTCAGGGTTTTTTCTTTTTCTCTATTTCTGTACTGCGATTCTACTGCGGAATTGGCAGAAATAGCCCTGTTTATAGCGTCCAGATTGCGGCCCTTGTCTGCTCCTGGTATCCACTTGGCATAGTCCCTCATCATCACCATCAGGCTGTGGCCGTGCTGCTTGGCCACCCACACAGGATCAGCCCCAGCCTGAAGCGATAGCGTCACGCTGGTGTCCCGGCATTCCTTGGGCGGGCGGTAACGCACCTTGGCGGCGGCCAGCGCGGCTGCCCATATCCGGCGCTGCGTCTGCTCGTCGTTCCAGGGCTTTCCAGTCGAAGGGTTGCGAAACACATGACCTCCCGCGAGCTGCGTTCTGGTCCGCTGCCGCTCTATAACCGCAAGCGCCCGCGTATTTAGTTCGACCTCTCGCCCCACGGCGGTTTTCGTGCGCTCCTTATCCTTGGCGAGAACGCGGGATCGGCGAACCATCACCACGCCAGAGCGTAAGTCTACGTCCTGCCAAAGTAACGCGATTTGCTCGCTGGGGCGCATGCCGGCAAAGCAGGCGAACTCGAAGTAATCGTTCAGGGATTTCGAGCTTCAACCGAGCGCGAAATCGCACAAGGGCTTTGGCTAGGCGGTGAAGAGGGCATCGCTGGCAAGCGGCCCGATGTGCTGTTGCGCAGTGGTATGCACGTTTACTGGATCGAGGTAGAGCGATCCCGGAAAAACGCCAAGGACTATAAAGCGCTATTGGTTTGGTTGACCAGGGTATTGCACGACAGCACCCAGATCGGCGGCTCACGACTGTTGAGGTTTGGGCAACAGTGGGAGCGCGTCATTTTCATCTGTACGCGGGCCTTCGAAACGAAGCTACGCAAGGACTTAGAAGCGGTCAGTTGGACTCCAAAGCAAATAAATATGCTTTTATCCTTTAAAAGTGCGCTATACCATTTTGAGGAAACATTGTTTCCCTAATTTGGAGGCAATGGGCGCGGCTCAGGCTGGCACCGCGCAGCACGAAACCTTTCTCATCCTGGCCCGAATTCATTGGCCAAGTTCCTGCGGCACGCGTTGCTGGCCGTCGCTTGTATATAGGTTGGCCAACCCCCGGTTCGAGCATTCTCGGCCCGGGGGTTGGTTTTTCTAATTTAGTGCATGTTCTGGGATAATGGCGCTTCATAGACAACATGAGGGAAAAGGTCGGGATGTCAAAAGAATACGAAAGCCTGCCGCGTGAAGCGCTTATTGAGCTGCTGAAGCGACGCGATAGCCAGACGCCATACGGCTTGGTCTGGGAGCGGCAAGGCATCGCATCCGACAAGAGCCTGAATCGTGATTTCGTGGGGCTGGAACTGGACATTGAGCAGTCGTGCGGCCCTGCTCCTTGGCGCAATCTCATCATCGAGGGCGACAACTACGATGCCCTGCGGAACCTGGTCAGCACACACGCCGGGGAGGTCAAGCTTATTTATATAGACCCTCCGTACAACACGGGGCGCAAGGACTTCGTATACAACGATAGCTACTTCGATTCCGCCAACCGTTATCGGCACTCCACCTGGCTAGAGTTCATGTACCAGCGTTTGCGGCTTGCCAAGGACCTGCTGGCCGAAGACGGCGTCATCTTTGTTTCCATCGACGATAACGAGCTATTCAACCTTGGGCTGTTGATGAACAAGGTTTTTGGTGAGAGCAACTTCATCGCAAACGTGATTTGGCAGAAGGTCTACTCTCCTAAGAACACGGCGGTCCACTTCTCTGATGATCATGAGTATGTGCTGATCTATGCCGCCAATCGCGATAGTTGGCGGCCCAATCCGTTACCACGATCTGCCGAACAGGACAAAGCATATAAGAATCCTGATAAGGACCCACGCGGACCTTGGAAACCTAGTGATCTGACTGCCCGAAACTATTATGGAGAGGGGCGCTACGCCATCACTTGTCCTTCAGGTCGAGTAATCGATGGCCCGCCACCAGGAACCTATTGGCGGGTATCACGCACGAAGTTCGATGAGCTTGATGCCGATAGTCGAATATGGTGGGGGAAAAATGGAAACAACATTCCAGCATTAAAGCGGTTTCTTTCCGAAGTAAAGCAAGGTGTCGTACCTCAAACCTTGTGGACGTACGACGCTGTAGGTCATACGCAAGATGCTAAGAAGCAGCTTAACGAGATTTTGCCCAAGGCCCGCAATGAGGACGTATTTTCAACACCCAAGCCATTGCAGCTTATGGATCGTATCTTGCGCCTGGCGACTAAACCCGGTGATCTTGTTGTGGATTTCTTCGCTGGGTCCGGTACGCTTGCACAGGCAGTCATGCAGCTAAACAAGGAAGATGGTGGTGAGCGCCGTTTCATACTCGTGTCGAGTACGGAAGCCACCGAATCTGATCCCACTATAAACCTATGCCGTGATGTGTGCGCGGCTCGCGTGCGCCGCGCAGCCGAAGGCTACGCATCCGCCAAAGGTGCTCAAGTCGAAGGTTTGGGTGGCGGCTTCGCTTACACGCGCGCCAAACGTATTCCGGCACACCGACTCGAAGAGGGCTTGGATGACGTCTCTGTGTGGTCGTATATCCAGATGAAGCACCATCATCCTTTGACAAAGCTTGGGGCGTCGGTGTCCGTGTCGAGGTGGAATGGGGAAGCGCTTATATATGTGCCCGTCACAACGGCCATGATGAAGGCCGTTTTGCAAGAGGAACTGGAACAGCATCCGCAGGCGATTGTTTATACCTGGACCCCTGCCGCACTGGTGGGTATAGTCAATGAAAATAATCTGAGAGAAGTTCCGATAGATTTAACGCGCGGCTTCCGATTCGGCAAGCTGGAAGGGGCGCAAGCATGAGCCGTATCGACCCGTTGCTGTTTCAAGAGCGACACATAGACGCCATCGTGGCTCGTTTCCAGAACCTGCGCGACAATTACAACCGGCTGACCAATCCGCAAGAGCTGGGTAAGTTGCGTAAGCAGTCGGCAGCGATCATGCTTCAAGCCCCGACAGGTATCGGGAAAACGCTGATCGCGACTGAGGCAGTAGCCCGGTTCTCTGTGCTGGATGATGTCGTATGGTTCTGGTTTGCTCCCTATTCATCACTCATTGACCAGGCGGCGGCCAGCTTGCAACGCCAAGCGCCGCAGCTGAAGATTCTGAACATCGAACATCAACGCACCCCGGACGAATTGGCTTCGGGTGCGCTCTTTGTGATTACTTGGCAGACTGTGGCAACCAAGACGAAGGAGTCGCGCTTGGCACGCAGCACGGGTGATGCAGGCCTGTCGGTGGATGACCTGATCATTCAGGCTCGCGCCCTTGGCTTGAGGGTCGGCGTGGTGGTAGATGAGGCACATCACGGTTTCGTAAAAGCAAAGGAGGCATACCGTTTTTTTTCCGAGGTGTTGGAGCCAGACTACGCCCTGATGATGACCGCGACTCCTAGGGATGAGGATATTGCCGGCTTTGCTGATAAGACCGGCTACCAGGTGGGCGATTCATCGGAATGGGCCACCATCACCCGTTTTGAGGGCTATCAAGCCGGATTGCTAAAGCTTGGTGTGAAGACGGCGCAGTTTCTCACAGGGAACAATGATGACGCGGCTTTGGTGGACTTCGAAGAAGTCGCGATGTCTGAGTGTGCGGCTATGCATCGCCACATCAAGAGCGTACTAGCCGATGCTGGTATTGGTCTTACGCCCTTGATGCTCGTGCAGGTGCCTAATGGTGGCGCAGCGTTGGAAAAGGCGCGTGAGTATTTGACCGGACCACTCAAGTTTCCAGAGTCTGCTGTGAAGGTACACGTCGCAGAAGAGCCGGACCCCAACTTGCAGGCGCTGGCGCAAGACCCGACGGTCGAGGTGCTGGTTTTTAAGATGGCGATTGCGATGGGCTTCGATGCACCGCGTGCCTTTACGCTAGCTGCACTGCGTGGCACCCGAGATGCGAACTTCGGCATCCAGGTGGTTGGCCGCATCATGCGCGTGCATTCGCTGCTGCAACGCCGCCCTGAAACTCCGCAGATGCTGAACTATGGCTATGTGTTCCTGGCCAATAGAGAAGCGCAAGAAGGTCTTGCAGGTGCGGCGACCGTTATCAATAAGCTGCAGGGGCATACGGCAAACGTTACGCCAGAAACGGTCGTCACTTTCACCGTGGACTCGTCGTTTGTGCAGGTCGTGAAAACCGGCCAGACGCCGACCATGTTTCCACTTCGTGATGATGCTACGCCCGCTGCTATGACAACCGCATTCGCTCTTGACGGCACAGCTACGCCCGGTGGGCAAGCGCAACATGGGTTTTCACAGGCCCAGCACTTGTTTCCTGAGCTGGCCAAGGCTGAGCTAGCCCATGGTGCTCAAGATAGGCCAACTAGATTGGTTCAGGCCTTCAGGCTGGATGCAGAAGAGCAATACGACTATCCGCTCACAGTTCAAGCGTTGCCGCCATTGGTGACAGAAGTCCTCCCAGTCCATGCTGATGACTTTGAGGCGCAGTTGGTATCGTTCTTGGATTTCACTAGCATGCTGGCCGATCGTGATCGTAGCCGAACCAAGCTGGTCAAGAGAACCGTAGATATCTTCGAGGCGAATGACACTCCGGACGATGCGGATGTATGGGCAAGGATGTCGGCGGCTAACATCGCCCAGCGAGCTAGACAGATCGCTTTCGAGTATCCCGACGTAGACCGGCGCAGTTTTTTGGCAGGGTTGTTGCAGCGCTTCCGTGATGCGTTGGAAGCCGGGGGCTTTGAGCTACCTGAAACCGATGAAGAGCTGACGCAGCAATTGGAACTGGTGCTAGTTCGAAATCCGAACATGATTCGGCAAGCGCATAAGCGCTGCCGTGCCAGTCAGATTCAGACCCAGACTCGTGTTTTGCCGCCAGTGCATAAATCCAAGTATCGGCTTGAGCCAGCCAAGCGCAACGTGTACGGTGTTTTTCCTGCGGATTTGTCAGCCGAAGAACTGCGCTTTGCTGAAATACTGGACACATCCGCTGATGTGCAATGGTGGCATCGCAATCCAGTACGACAGCCCGAGTCGGTGGCCTTGTACCGCTGGTCTAGTGGTATTGGTTTTTTTCCTGACTTCCTGGTGGCAGTAAAAGAACGCAAGGCCGGAGACGGCGTGGCTCTTGTCGAGTTTAAAGGCCCTCAGTTGCAGCAGTACGACAAGGAGAAGGCTGGTGCCGTGCACATGCATTACGGCCGGGTGTTTATGGTGGGCGGAAGCGGCAAAGACAAGAAGGAATTGCGCTTGTTCCGTTTGGTAGAAGGGGCGTTGGTGGACGATGGCCTCTTTGAAGTAGGGCGGTTGCGGTACGAGTAGCGTTCGGGCTCCGACCAACCTTGGTCCTCCTGGTTGCCAGACCGCGAAGCGGTCAACGATATATGCTTGCCCAAGGATCGGGGGGGCTATGCCCCAATGAATTAATATAATAATGACTGGTTAAAAGAAATGAATTGTCTGGCCGAATCCGTCTGGAAAGTATTTAAATAAGCCATTATCTAAAAAATCAATATCCTTCAGTCCACATTGTCTAGCTATCAGTCCATATGGGCCTTATCCATCAGTCCATTCTGCCTATACTATTGCATCATAACTATGGAGATTGGTTTTGGAAAAGGAATCCAGCTTGCCGATGTGGCCCAAACTAGACTTGCCATACGGGTTGCTGATGAAGGCTGTTCTTGCGCCCAATGCCCTAGTGCGCGGTAGCGTATTCAGCACACTAGAATATGCCGGTGCGGCCGAGCGCCCGGTAATTACAGAACCGTTATTGCTAGCGACGATGAAGCAGTATCGCATTGAACAAACTGCAGGCGTGCGTTTGTCGCAGAGCGACGCCGATGTGTTTTTTTGGTTGCTATCGCGTATTTACCGGCGTGGCGATCCTAGTGGAAGTCCTTCGACCTTCTTTGAGCACAAGGAAGCATTAGCGGAGCTTGGCCGTAAGCGTGGGGGCAAAACAGACCTGCTCCTTGCTGATTCGCTGGACCGTCTTGGCCAGGCAGAATTCACATATGAGCTTCATCGCTCTGACGATGGCGAACACCCCGACGCCGGCGATGAAGAAGTTGAACCTGCCGGGAAACGGCTCCCAAGTATAGCCGGACGAACTCGACTGTTGTCACGTGTAGAGCGATGTGATCGGCTAGATAGCAAATATGATTACCAAGTCACGATTGCGGGCGGTGTGGCAGTCTTCTTTGATCGCAATGACTGGGTAGTTTTGCCAAACACAGAACGGAAGCAGCTTTCAAAGGAGCCGTTGGCACGCGGTCTGTATGCGTTCTATTATTCTCATAGGCATGCGTATGCCATGCGGCCGGAAACCTTGAAAAAGTTAATGGGTCGTGAGTCCATGCAGAACAGCAAGTGGCTACATGCGCTGACAACGGCGCTTGCGAAAGTGAAAACGGCCACAGGCTGGCCGACATGTGAGGTGGCTCAGGTTGGGATATACGCAGGAAAAATAGTAGTGACAAAAGGCGCTCGCCGTAGGCGACGCAAGAAAGTTGGTGCTAGTGTGTCGGTCTAACCTGCTGTAAGCGTAGGCGGGCATTAGCCCGCCGGTCTGTGTTTACAGTTGGCCTTTTTCAGCTAACGAATTAGTGGTTTGTCCGGTCACAATAATGTGGTCCAGCAATCGAACATCAATAAGCGCCAAGGCATGCTTTAAGTGCCGCGTCAAAGCAAGATCAGCCTCGCTAGCTTCGGGTGTGCCGCTTGGATGGTTGTGTGACATGATAATTGCCGCAGCATCCAGGCGTAGCGCGGCTTTGACGATTTCGCGCGGGTACACGCTGGCTTGCGTCAACGTTCCGTGGCTCATCTCCATGTAGCGGATCACCTTAAACTGGCTGTTCAGGTACAGAACGGCGGCAACTTCATGCCCCATCCCCGACAGTTTCGACTGGAAATATCGTTTGACGGTATCCGGGTTCCCCATTGCATCCCGATTACTAATCAGACTTTCGGCAGCGATGCGCGCGGCGGCCAGCACGTGCGAATCGGTCGCGGCACGATATCGGCCTGACGGACTGCGCACATAGAGAGTCTGCCCCGTGTTCATGTTGTCATAGCCCAAAGCTGCGTTCTGGTTGACGTGTTCCATTGTCCTATCCTTCAAAAGCCGGTTGGTTTTCCTGCTGACCGAGGCCGAAGATTCCGAGCCTGATCGTAGGTTTTCGGCGTTCGCAGTAATACGGTTCCTGCGGGGTTGCCGCCGTTGCCGTGAGTTCGTCGCCTTGCCGTGCTGAACTGCTGGCCGAGGCTGATGAATAGGACCGTGGAATATATGGAGGGGACCCGCATAGTGGGGAGGAAGCCGTTTATGCCGCGAAAGCCGAGGCAGCGGACACGGATGGCGGTACAGTCGGCGTTTTTGGGCGGCGCACTCAGGGCAACGGTGGGAGCCTCGTACCGATATGCCTGATTGCGGATGCTGGCTCGCGGCGAGCGTCGCTACCGCCTGAAAGCCGGTCTAGTCGAGGGTGTTCTCATTAAGTGGAAAGACACAAGGAGGCACGATCCGTCGCACCGGTCGTGGGTAATCGCAGACCTTTGCGCAAGAAATGGCAGCAGCTCTGTCCAGACAGCCGTGTTGGCGAACCTAGGTTTAGTTGAGTCTAAATACTTAAGGGAATACCCGCATAATGCCAGCGTTCGTAATGCTGTCATTTGCTTTTAGCGATATATTTCTGGATCTGTCACAAATTGTCGAGGAAGGATTTGGGGTGAGCGCTATAGCAGAAGAATCGCAAAGGACCGAGTTCAAGCTCGAGGTTGATCTGAACGTCCTTAATCACCTGGGGATCGGTCTCTATAGCAGTACTCCGGCAGTTGTGACCGAGATCGTCGCTAATGCGTGGGATGCCGATGCTGAGCGGGTGGACATCACAATCGAGGACGGAAAGATTATCGTCCATGACGATGGTCATGGCATGGGAGCTGCAGAGCTACAAGGTCGCTTCTTGAAAGTCGGCTACGCTCGCCGGGAGCAGCCGGGCGGAGACCGGAGCCCTACTCATAATCGTCCGGTCATGGGACGAAAGGGAATCGGCAAACTGGCAATGTTCTCGCTCGCCAATAGAATTGATCTTTGGTCAAAGAAAGAGGGCAGCCCAGAAGTGGCGGGCGCCGTTCTCGTGGCTGAGCTAAAGGACAAAATCAGTCGGAACGTTGCTTACACTTTAGAACCCGTCATCGAGCAGTACGAATGGAATTCGAGCGGGGGTACAAGAATTGTCTTGTCTGACCTGAACGCCGGTACAGACAAGACTGAGGCATTTCTCCGCCCTCGTATCGCCCGTCGATTTAGCGTCGTGGGTGACCGCTACAAATTTAAGGTCTACATCAACGAGAAGGAAGTCACCACCCGCGACCGCGGGTATCACAGCGATCTTCAGTTCTGGTGGGACCTTGATGATCAGACGCGTACAGACCAATTGCCATTAGCAACATCTTTAGCTAGCAACGAGAAGGGGGGCAAGTGCGTAGCTCGACTCGGTGAGGTGGTGGTTCACGACGACCAGGTCTATCGGCTCCGCGGGTTCATCGCCACAGTCGCGAAACCTAAACAGCTTAAGAAGACCGACGACAACATCAATCAGATATCTCTCTTCGCTAATGGTCGCGTCTTTCAGGAGGACATGCTGAAAGACATAGGCAATGCGAAAATTTTTAACAGCTACTTAGTCGGAGAAATCCACGCTGATTTTCTCGATGCCGACGGGATCGACAGAGCTACTGCTAACCGTGAGGCGGTCAAGATCGGCGATCCACTCGTGTCAGCTGTTAGAAGTTGGCTCAAGGATGCGCTCGGACAAGTTGCTGATCAATGGGATGATTGGCGCCGTCAACAAAATGTCGAAAGCGACGATGAGCAAACCAAGCTCGCATTGGAAACCTGGTACGCCTCACTAGGTGAGCAGCGCGATGTGAAGTTGGCCAAGAAGCTAATCACTCCGATCCTGTCGACAGAACATTCCAATGACGATGCCAAGAACAACGCCATCAAGCGCGACTTGGTGCGAAGTGCAATCGTTGGATTCGAGAAGCTGAGGGCCCGTAAGCAACTTGATCAACTTGAGCATATCCACGACGTTATGTCTGTCGAGTTTCAAAGGATTTTCCACACCATCGGAGACATTGAAGCTAGCCACTACCACGAAATTACACGATCTCGCCTGCAGGTCATCGAGAAGTTCGAAAAGGAGATCGTAGATACCGCCGCTCTAGAGAAAATCGCCCAGAATTACTTGTTCGAGCATCTCTGGCTGCTGGATCCAACATGGGGGCCTGTTGGTGAGAGCAAGGTGATGGAGCAGACCCTTACCAAGGAACTTAAGGCGGTTTCACCTGACTCAGAAACGGGCGCGCGGCTTGACATTGCCTATCGCACATCGACCGGCCGGCACGTCATCGTTGAACTCAAGCGTCCAGGCTTGAAGTCCGTCGATGTAGAGGACCTTATCAAGCAAGGGAAGAAGTATAAGGCGGCTATCACCGAATTCTTGAAGAAACATCCCGATCTTGCGGGATACAATGGAAGATTACCGCCGATTGACGTCTATTTTGTGACTGAAGAGTTACCTAGAACATCGTACGGAGATGCCCTAGATGACCTGCGCAAGCAGGATATGCAGGCATTCACTTACAAGGGTATGATCATGAACGCAAAGCGAGCGTATCAGGAGTACATCGATAAGTCACCTGACGTCTCCAAGATTGAAGATATCATCCGGCACATCACCTGAGTCCGAGGTCGGTTCTGTTGAACGACGGAGCGCCCTCATGCGTTCTGTACGTCAAAAGGATACTGCGCCGGAAATGGTGGTCCGCCGTATCGCTCATGCGATCGGAGCCCGCTACAGGCTTCATCGAAAAGATCTACCAGGCCGCCCGGATCTCGTATTTCCTCGACGAAGCCTGTGTATCTTTGTCCATGGTTGTTTCTGGCACCGCCACCTTGGGTGTGGCCTAGCTAGCACTCCCAAATCTAATATGGAGTTCTGGCAGGAGAAGTTCGTACGCAACGTCGAGCGTGACGCCCGGAAGGAGGGTGAGCTTAGGGCTATGGGGTGGCGGGTGGAAATCATCTGGGAATGCGAGACACGTGACCCCGTGAGGCTAGAAAGGCGCTTATATGCCTTGCTATTCCCTTAATTCGCTTTCTTTTCTGCTTTGTTTACCATCTTAAGGTGATCAGCGATGCTCATCGCGATCACTTCACCCAACCGCACCGGCACTGCATTGCCTATCAGGCGGCCGATCACTGTGAAGTTCGCACGCTCGTTCTTCGGTATGAACTGATACGTCTTAGGAAAGGTCTGGAACAGTGCCGCTTCGCGCAGACTGATAGCCCGGTCCTGCTCGGGGTGGCCGAAGCGACCGTTGCCGAAACCGTAGCATAGCGTGGTCATCGTCGGCGCCACATCTTCCCAACGCATCCGTCCGTAAACTGAGCGAAAGCTCTTCCCTGAATCCCGGCGATGGCATTCCGCTATCAAGTCTTCATCCCAATCTTGCCACGAGCCGCCGGGATTGGACTGACGAATTCGTTTCAGATTTATTTCCGTAAGACTTGCCGAAGCATGTAGTGGATCGTTCGGGTACGTCTCACCTGCTTTGATCTCTGGTAGGTCGCGGATAACGTCCGCGACCGAGATATGTTTCTCGTGTGTCGGTGGAATGAGCGATATTGCTCCTAGCTTCGACGCTAGGAATACCAGACGCCGTCGGCGCTGTGGAATGCCATAGTCCTTGCACTCCACCACCTCGAACCACGTGTGATATCCGTCGAACGCTTCTAGGAACTCGTTGAAAATTGCATGCTTCGGTAATTGTGGTACGTTCTCCATCGTGACCAGATCAGGCTGTACCTTACGAACTAGGTCGCCGAATGAACGTAGCAGCTTCCACTTTGCGTCTTGCGTAGTGTCTTTGCCCTTGGCATAGGTGGAAAAAGGTTGGCACGGCGCGCAACCGGCCAGGAGGCTATAGCTCCCCCGGGGGAAATAACTAGCCAGGTCTTCTGCGGTAAGAGATTCGACGTCGCGATCAAGGAACACTGCACCGCCGTTATTGGCCTCGTAGGCGAAGCGACAAGCGGGGTCGACATCTACGCCGGCTTTGACCTGAATGCCCTTCTTTAGTAGGCCATGCGTCAGTCCGCCAGCTCCGCAAAATAAATCGACACAGGCGACAGGGAGGTTCTGTTCCATCAATCAATAGTTGCCTTTGAGGTTGCAGAAAAAACTGCTGGATCCACGGGTAGGAGGCACGCAGTTTAACCCCGGATTCTAACCTCTTTCCTCAAACAGGAAAGAGATGCTCCCAGTGACCGTGGGATGGGCGTATCACTTCTGGCCGAGAATGAGGGATTTAACGGCGTCGACTGTTAATGGAGGATCGGACCGATGCACCATAGCGTGACAATTTGGACAAAGAGGTATGAGATCAAGTACGGGGTCAAGCACATAGGACTCGCCAATGGAACTTATCTGCCGAAGATGGTGTACATGAATAAAACCTCGTCCAATCTCGCCATAAACGGCATTAAAGTCGAAGTTACAGGCGGCGCACCGACATCCGTGCACTGCGATGCAAAGTTTACGGGCTACAGGATTTCTCTCGTAAGAATTAACAATTACATGTTTGACTGCTCCTTCGATAAGGTTCGCAGGCAAAGTGCTTACAACGTCACTAGGGACTTCTTCGGTCAGCCACCCTTCGCCGCCATGATTCGCATTCCGCAATTGCCACCGTATTTCAACCGGCACATCGTCGGAAACGCTAACTGCACGCCCCAGCCCTGCGTAAGTAAAGCTCGCTTTATTATCTTGTCGCCAAAAAACATGTACCTCTGCATCAGCGTGGCACATTGCATCGATAATGGGCTGGCCTCTTCGGCTACCTGTTTTACCACTCCAAATCAGCTCATTCCCGTCAAAATGATTGCCGTAATCATGTCCTGTTCGACCCGGTGTGCCTACACCACAAAAAATTAGGAAGGCCCCCTGATAGCGGAGATAACCTGTCGCCCACACCCCGCCTTTTGGGGCGCTCTCTAGCCCGAGCACCCTTGCTACATCATTACGACTGTAGTTGCTGCCAACATCAAACTGAAATTTCACGCCTGAGCCTCCTAATTGCTTCCACGGGATACTAACGCAGTGCATGCATTCAATGTCGAGATCAGTGTCACCGGGCCGCCAGCAGTGCTCGCAGAGGATATGTAGGCGCTCGGGAATCAATGCGAGGCCAAATACTCGAACAGCCCGATGCACCAGTAAAATAGTTGTCTTGCTCCCATATTTGGTACAAAATTGCAACTAAGGCTGGGTACAAAGGGGTACTCGGTCGGCCAGCTAAGGGGCTGTTTTTAAACGATTTTTATTTTGACGGCCAGTTTCCCTCCGTCTCCGCCAATATTTGCTCAAGCGAAAGCCCTGTTGATTCAGGGCTTTTTCTTTTTCGCCGTTGCTGTACTGCGGAATCGTTGGGAGCGTCTATATGTTCTTCGATTTGGCAACGGCGTGTGCCGCCCGGATGAAGTCGTCCACGTACCGCGCATTGCGCGACCCCTGCGATCTGCCCAATAGAAGTGATTGCTTACGGCCGGCTCGAATGGCCGTATTGCCACCCGGCCGGCGCCTCGACGAAGTTGGCTTGCAACATCTTCGCCGCGCCATTTCTCTTTTGAAACAAAAAGTGAAATTATATTTCTATATAATTAGGATGTCATAGTCGGCGGAGACTGGACGCAGGGTGCTTTCATCGCCCTTGAAATATCCAAAACAGTTCCCATCATTGTGTGCGGTCAAATTTTCCTTTAACACCTTGTGGCGGAGTATCGCGGTGGACCTGTATCAAGCAAAGGCACTTGGAGTTTATGTCGATGGCCCATTCGAAGGAAGGCAAAGAGTCCATCCCTATCACACTGTTCTGTCCAGGCTGGCCCGCATGGGGATCAACCCGCATGTCAGGCAAATGGGCGAGAGTGAAAGGGCCTATGTGGAGCGGATGAACCGCGATTACTCCGGTATCTTCTCGGATGTTCTTTCAGAAGGGATACTGAACGACGATGGATAGGGGCCGGTGTTAAGATGCCTGTCTCAATCCGGGCGGGCCGCTATCGAGCTTGGGTGGAGAGGCCTTATGGAGGTTTGCGATGCCGCTTGACGCCGCCGATGGCGCCGCTTACGCGCCGAATGCTAAGCCGGGAGCCATGCCGGCCAACTACCGTATGTCCGAACGCGCCTCGCATGCGGATTTCGGGATACGCGACCAGGATACGGCGTTGCCGAATCCAGCCCCGCACCGGCATGAGTATTTCCAGATCCATGCGCAGCTCGAAGGCGCCACGCAGCACTTCCTCGGCGGAGTGAACCGCCCGGTCCGGCCGGGCACCCTATGCTTCATCCTGCCGTACAAAACGCACTTCATTCCCACGGTAGCGGGCAGCCGCTATTACATCCTGAACGCCAGCCAGAAATACCTGTTGCCATCGCTCGACGTGGATATGCTGGACCTGGAGGATGTTCCCGTGGAGCGCGCCCCCGAACTGGCGCCGTTTCTATACCAGGAGCAGATGGATTTCGTGCTGGACGAGGCCAATGCCGCCACGGCGCGCCTATTGTGCGAAGCCATCATGAAGGAAGACCAGCGGCGCGCAATAGGCTCGACCATCATGATCCGCGGCTACCTGCTTCAGCTCATCGCCCTGGTCTGGCAGCAGCATGAACCCGTGTTGGCCGAACTGGCGTCGCAGCGGCGCAGCGGAGCCGCCGGCCGGCGCATCATGACCCGCTTGCTGGCCTATCTGCGCGAGAATATCGACGGTCCGGTCTCCCTTACGGACGCGGCCGCCGCCGTGCACTTGTCGCCCACCTATCTGGCCAGGCTGGTCAGGCGTGAAACGGGGCAGACCTTCATCGAGCTGCTCAATGAGCGCCGGATCGCCCTGGCCAAAGAACTGCTGGTGCACACTGAACTTTCCATCAAGGAAATTGCATTCCGCGCGGGATTTTCCGACCTCGTCTATTTCGGGCGGCGCTTTCGGAAAATCGAGGGATGCAGCCCTACCCAGGCCCGCGCCAGGCTGCGCCTGAGGCTGTAGCGGCCGGGCGGGCCACGAGGCAAGATAGTCCTGTAATTGGGCAATCGGCGCAGCTGTTTGTCTTTTTGACGCGACGCATAATGCATGCGTGGGCGAAGTGGCGCCCGAGCGTTTAAAGGATGGACATGAGCACAGCTGCACCCAATGAGAATGGCCCCGGCTTGCCGGCCCCGGTCATCGAGCGTCCCGAACTGGAAATCGTCGGGCGCTCGGAAGCCTTTCCCGTGCGCCGCATCTATTGCGTTGGCCGGAACTATCTGGAGCACATCCGGGAAATGAAAGAAGGGGACGAGCGCGATCCTCCCTTCTTCTTCCAGAAACCCACCGACGCCTTGGTCGTGGACGGCAAAGTGCCCATGCCTTCCTGCACGTCCGACTTCCAGTATGAACTGGAGCTGGTCGTTGCAATCGGCCGCAGCGGCCAGGATCTGGATCCCGATGAGGCGCTGGGCGCGGTGCTCGGTTATGCGGTCGGGCTGGACATGACGCGGCGCGATCGCCAGCGGGAATCCTTCAAGAAGGGCCTGCCTTGGGAAATCGGCAAGTCCTTCGACCGCTCCGCGCCCTGTGGTCCCGTGCACCCGGTGGAGTCGTTTGGCCATATCCAGGCGGGGCCGCTCGAGCTCAAAGTGAACGGCGCCACGCGACAGCAATCCATCATCGAAAAGATGATCTGGAACGTGCCGGAAATCGTGGCCCAGCTTTCCCGTCAATACCGATTGATGCCCGGCGATCTGATCTTCACGGGTACGCCCGCGGGCGTGGGGGCGGTGGTTCCGGGCGATCGCCTGACGGGAAGCATCGGCCGGCTTGCCGTACTGGAAGTGGAGATTATGCCGCCGCTTTGATATCCGCTGGACCGACCCCCATGGGTACCGTTGCTTAACACTCTCTAATAGATATAAGGAAGGATGACATGAAAGCAGCTCTCAATATGAAGAAGGCCCTTGGCGTCGGAGCCGCCGCGCTGGTGCTGGGCATGGCGGGCACGTCCGCCCACGCCCAGGGGGCCGGCTACCCGGCCAGGCCGATTACCGTTATTGTTCCCTTCGCCGCGGGCGGGGCCACCGACTTGCTGGCCCGCCAGTTGGGCAAGCACCTTTCCACCGCCATGGGGCAGCCATTCGTCATCGAGAACCGTGCGGGAGCGGGAGGAACGGTGGGTGCCCGCATCGCCTCGCGGGCCGAGCCCGACGGCTATACCCTGATCATGGGCACCAACGCGTCGCATGCCATCGCTGCAACGGTGAACAAGCAGCTCTCCTACGATCCCCTCAAGGATTTCCAGGCGATCTCCCTGGTCGCGCATGTGCCGCAAGTCCTGATGGTTCACCCGTCGGTGAAGGTATCCAATGTGGCGGAACTGATCGATTATTCCAAGAAGCATCCCGGCGAACTCAACTTCGGATCCGCCGGCAACGGGACGCCGGGGCACCTGGGCATGGAGCTGTTCAAGATGATGGCGGATGTCGACATGACGCACATCCCGTTCCAGGGCGGCGGCCCCGCCTTGGTTGCGCTGGCGGGCGGCCAGGTTCAATTGATGGCGGACAACGTCAGTTCCGCGCTTCCCCAGATCAAGGGAGGCAAGGTCAATGCGATCGCGGTGACGTCGGCCAAGCGCTCGGGTGCTCTGCCGGATCTGCCGACCATCGCTGAACAGGGGGTTCCGGGATTCGAATCGGGTTCCTGGTTTGCCTTGTTTGCTCCGGCCGGAACGCCCAAGGACATCGTGGCCAGGCTCAACCAAGAAACCGTCAAGGCGCTGAGCGCGCCGGAAGTGCGCGAAACACTGACGACGCAGGGAGCAGAGCCGGGCGGGGGAACGCCTGAGGAGCTGAGCAAGCTGGTGCAGGACGACATCGGGAAGTGGTCCAAGGTCGTACAGCGCATCGGCCTGTCGATGAACTGAGGCTAGACGCAGCAGACACTCGCCGGGGCATGACCCGGCATTTTTCCTGATAGGAATCCGTGATTTGAATAAATGAGAATTATTTGCAACAATGGTGGGATAATATTTTTCCGGCATCACCCTGAAATATGTCTCGCGGCAAGTTTAATAATAAAGGTTGGCTTGTTTTCTACGGCGAACTGATCGGCGTCTGGACCCGCCGCAGCGGTCAGGTTCAGAATGCCGAGGACGCGGCCCACGACGCGGTTCTGGGGATGCTGGAGGGCGATGCCGGCGCCATCTCCGACCCCAGGGCCTACTTGCGGCGCAGCTCGTACAACGGTTTGGTTGACATGCACAGGCGTCGCAAGACGCATAGTGCGATTCCTCTGCATGAGCTCCAGGAAAATGATCATCCCTGCGGAACGGACGAGCCCGAGTCCGCCCTGCGGACTTCTCAATTGGCGGCCGCGCTTATGGAGGCGCTGGACGAACTGCCGGCCAAATGCCAGCAAGTGTATGTATACCACCGGCTGGAAGGGCGGACGCATGCCGAAATTGCCGAGGCAATGGGTTTGTCGCGCAGCATGGTCGAAAAGTATATGATGCGTGCCTTGCACCATATCAATGATCGCCTACAAGAATATGCGCCGTACTGATCACACAGCCTGTGCGCCTGAAACCGCGGATTTGCGCGAGCTTGCGGTTTGGTGGTTCACGCGCATGCACTCGGGCGAGGCGACCGAGGACGACAGACGCGGTTGCGATGCCTGGCGCAAGGCCGATGCCGAGCATGACCGGCTGTATCGCAATATGGAATATTTCTGGAGCGCCGCGCAGGAAGTGCCGAAAGATCGCCTGCGGGCTGTCCTGGACAAAGGCCGGGCGCAGGCGGATGTGAATGCCGCAAGGCGCCGTTATATTGCCTGGGGCGCCGGCGCCGCCTGCACCGCGGGCGTGGTGGCGGCTGTTGCGGGCTTGCAGCTGCAGGGCCGCAGCGGTGTGAATACGATAAGACTGGCAACCAGGCCCGGGGAGCAGCGCGAGGTCGTCTTGCCGGAGGGCTCGGTATTGAACCTCAATACGGCGACGACGGCAGCCGTTCGCTTGTACGCGGATCGCAGGACCGTGGAGCTCTTGGCGGGGGAAATCATGTTCAACGTCGAGCATGACATCCGTCGTCCATTCATTATCGATGCCGGGCATAGCCAGATCACCGTCACAGGCACCAGCTTCAATGTTCGGCGCGACCCGGACCGTGTGCACGTGCTTGTCGAGCATGGCTCGGTGGATGTCCAGGCGGGGCCGTGGTGGCATCGCCACCGCAGGCATTTGAAGCCTGGGCAAAGCGCGAGCATAGACGAATCTTTTGAAATCACGATAGCGGAAAACGTCAACGTCGCCTCCATGGTCGCATGGAGGCGCGGCAAGATCGTATTCGAGAATACGCCACTGAGCCGGGTTGTCGCCGAAATGGGCCGCTATCTGGATTACCCCATCACCTTGAGCGATACCCATCTTGCGGATATCGGCATCAACGGCGTGTTCAGTATCGACGATCCGTCCGCAATGCTGCGGGCCTTGCCGCTGATTGCTCCGGTCAGGATGCTCAAGCGCGGCAATGGCGGTGTGGCGATAGTCGCGCGCTAGCGCCTTTCCACCTTTCTTCAGGACCTTCGATCCGGCTTCTATGGTCGATGCGCTACCTTGCTCTCCTGTTACAAAATGGTTCTCATTTGCATTGAGGTGTTTGCCCCGCTGAAACGTCTTGTATGTGGAAGGAAGGGCTTTTTCTGAAAGATCGATCCATCTACAGATCTTCGTAAAAAGATGGGCGCGGCCGCGCCGGGCATTTCATTGGGGAAGCATCAGCATTGTGGGCAAAGTAGTCGAAACCTCGCGCGTATCGTCGCGCGCACACCCGTTTTTTTTCGGCACGGGCATTTTGGCGTTGTCGGCGGCTTTATCGCTTGGGCTTGCGCCGTCTGCCGCGCATGCGCAGGAAACCGCTGTCCAACTGAGCATTCCGGCCCAGCCTCTGGGCAAGGCCTTGCTGCAATTGGGCCAGCAGACCTCGCTGCAAATTTTCTATAGCCAGAGCGTGGTGGAGGGCCATGTGGCCCCGTCCGTGTCGGGAAGCCTGGCGCCGGAAGAAGCGTTGCGCCGCCTGCTTCAGGGAACCGGAATCGAGTACAGCCGCCAGGGAAACAGCGTCACCTTGTCGCGGACATCCTCGTTGACCGAGCTGGCTCCCGTGCGGGTAAAGGCGGCGGGTCTGTCGGATCCCACGACCGAGGGTACGGGTTCCTATACCAGCGGATCCGCCAATACGGCGACCAAGCTGAATCTATCCCTGCGCGAGACGCCGCAATCGGTCAGCGTGATTACCCGTCAGCGTATGGACGATCAAGGCTTGACGCAATTATCGGATGTGGTTGTCCAGACGCCGGGGCTGACGCTGGATTCCAGCGGCAATGCGGGCTCCGATTCCAGCGTCATTTATTCACGCGGCTTTGAAGTCGACAACTATCAGATAGACGGCGTCGCCCAGTCGTACAGCAACTACAGCAAGATATTCCAGACCAACGATATGGCGCTGTACGACAGGGTGGAGATCGTGCGCGGCGCGACGGGGCTGATGAACGGCGTCGGTTCGCCGGGAGCCACCATCAATCTGGTGCGAAAGCGGCCAACCCGGGAGTTCCAGGCGTCGGTCAGGGCTGAAGCGGGTTCATGGAACCACTACCGCAGCGAGGCCGATATCTCGACGCCGTTCAATGACGATGGTTCTGTGCGCGGCCGGCTGGTTGCAGTGTGGCAGGACAATGATTCATATATCGACAGGCTGGAGGAGCGCAAGAAGATCCTGTATGGCATCGTCGAGGCCGATTTGGGACCGGACACCCTGGCTGCGGCGGGTTTTACGTTCCAGCAGCACGATGCGACAGGCCACGCCAGGTCGGGACGGCCTGCTTTTTATTCGGACGGGTCGCGTGCGCATTGGGATCGTTCGGATTCCGCGGCGGCGGACTGGGCCTATTCCAAGCGGCGCATCCAGTCGCTGTTCGCATCGCTGGAGCACCGGTTCCAGAACGACTGGCTGGTCAAGGGTACGTATACCCGTGCATCGAACGAGTACGATGAAGTGCTGGGGTACGCGGCCGGGGGATATCCCGACAAGCTGACAGGCGCGGGCGCCAACCTTTGGGCAGGCCGGTGGGCAGGCAAACCCGTGCAGGACAACCTGGATGTCTATGCCACCGGACCATTCACCCTGTTCGGGCGCAAGCACGACCTGGTGTTCGGCGCGACAACGACCAGGACCAAGGAAGACACGCCCACCTACAATCTGTGGTGGTTCGATGACTGGAGCAACTCCATACCCAATATCTTCACCTGGGATGGCCGTTATCCGAATCAGCCGCCCAATCCGGCCACCGGGGAAATGCGGATCGACGAGCGTGTGACCAGCGCTTATACGACGCTGCGGTTCCGCCCCACCGACGCGTTATCGCTTATCGTCGGAGGCCGCGTCACCAGTTGGAAAAGCGACAAGAGCACCTTGTCCTATGCCACTGGCAAGACCACGGTGGCCAATCGGTCGGAAAACGACAAGCTGACTCCTTACGCGGGCATCGTCTATGACCTTACCGATAACTGGTCGGCGTATGCGAGCTACACCAATATCTTCAAGCCGCAGACCAGCAAGGACATCAACGGCGACTACCTGGATCCATTGCTGGGCAATAGCTATGAAGTGGGGGCAAAGGGCTCGTTTTTCGACGATAGGCTCAATATCGCCGCTGCAATGTACCGTATACAGCAAGACAACTTCGGCATTGCCATTCCGGGCGCTTTTGCCCCGGACGGTTCGGGCGCCTTCGAAGCGGTTTCGGGCACGCAGACCCGCGGTTTCGAAATCGAGGCATCGGGCGAGCTGGCCAGGAACTGGCAGGCATCGCTTAGTTTTGGGCGCTCGGTCACCCAGGACCGCAATAAGGCAACGATCAATACCGGCGTTCCGCAAAATACCGTGAAGCTGTTCACCAGCTATCGCTTTCCCCAGATCGGCCATGGCCTGACGGTTGGCGCGGGGCTGCGCTGGCAAAGCGAGATCTATAGCGACAACCTGGGTCCGACGGGCAAGGCCCGCTTCACGCAGGATGCCTACACCGTGGTCGATCTTATGGCCCACTACGCCATTACTCGCCAGGTCTCGGCCTATCTCAATGTATACAACGCCTTCGATAAATCGTATTACACCTCGACGGGCACGGCCTATTATGGCGCGCCGCGATCCATAAAGGCCGGCCTCGACATCCGTTTTTAAATGCAAGCGGGAACACAGATCCAGGCTCCGATGCGTGACGTTGAATCATGAGCCATAGGCAGAGACGTGGCGGGTTTCGCTGGCTGGCACTGGTGCTGGCGATGGCGGGTGTTGCCGCTTTGCCTTCATGGTGGGCGAATGGCGCCATCGCCTATGAAACGGTGACCGTGCGGCGGGATGACGTCCAGGCCAGCGTGGCGGCCATAGGCGTCCTGCAGCCGCGGCGCTATGTGGATGTGGGCGCGCAGGTTTCGGGACAGATCAATCGCCTGCACGTGCAAGCGGGCGCGGCGGTCGAGAAGGGGCAATTGCTGGTCGAGATAGATCCCAGCGTCCAGCAGGCGACGGTCGATGCCGGCAGGGCTTCTCTTGCGGGGCTGCGGGCGCAGTTGAAGGATCAGGAAGCCCAGCGGCGCCTGGCGGGGCAGCAGCATGCCCGTCAGAAACGCATGGCCGCCGGCGGCGCCGCACGGCTCGAGGACTTGCAGGCCGCACAGGCCGCCCTCGAGTCGGCCGATGCCCGGATGGATAATTTGCGAGCCCAGATCGCCCATATGCAGGCGACGCTCAAGGCCGATGAGGTTCGCCTGGGCTACACGCGTATTTTCGCTCCCATGGGCGGGACGGTGATATCGGTCGCCGCGCGCGAGGGCCAGACCTTGAACGCGACTTATCAGACACCCAGCATTCTGCGCATCGCTGATCTGTCGGGCATGACGGTATGGACGGACGTCTCGGAAGCGGATGTCGGAAAAGTGAAACCCGGCATGCCGGTCAGTTTTACGACCCTGGGCAGTTACGGAAGCGACGACGCCAGGCAGTGGACGAGCACCGTACGGCAGATACTGCCCGCGCCGCCCCTGCCCGACGGGCAGGGCGAAGCGGGTGCCGCGCCGGCGCCCGCCACCAAGGCGGTTGTCTATACGGTGCTGTTCGACGTCGATAATCCGGATGGCGAGTTAATGCCGCAGATGACTGCGCAGGTTTCATTCAAGGTCGCCAGTGCCGGCAATGTGATTGCGGCGCCGTTGTCGGCGCTCACCCCCGGGGAAGGCGGCTCATATACGGCTCGTGTGGTGGGCGGCGACGGACGAGCCGAGCTGCGGCGATTGCGCCTTGGCGTGCGCAATCGGCATGTCGCGCAAGTGCTTGAAGGCCTGGCGGAAGGGGATAGATTGATTTTGGCTGAAGTCCGCGATGACAAGGGTGTGTCTTGGTTCCAGTGGTGAGCGGCATGCGGCGCGGCCCGGCGCCGCTGATCGAGTTGCGCGGTATTTGCAAGCAGTATGGGGGTGCTGACGGCACGCGCGGCGGCGGCCCCGAGATCCGGGTTCTGCATGACGTCGACCTGACCATAGACGGGGGAGAGTTTGTCGCCATCGTGGGCGCTTCGGGCTCGGGGAAATCGACGCTGATGCATATCCTTGGCTGCCTGGATAAACCGACTTCGGGCAGCTACCTTTATGGCGGGCGGGATGTCGCGGATCTTGGCGCGGATGAGTTGGCATGGCTGCGCCGTCAGGCGTTCGGCTTCGTATTCCAGGGCTATCACTTGATCGCGACGGAGTCGGCGCTCGAAAACGTCGGCGTGCCGGCCATCTACGCGGGTATGCCCGAAGCCGCCCGCATGCAGCGCGCAAGCGCATTGCTGGAGCGCTTGGGCTTGGCCGACAAATTGCACAATAGGCCCAAGCAGCTTTCCGGCGGACAGCAGCAACGGGTTTCGATCGCAAGGGCCTTGATGAACGGCGGGCGCATCCTGCTTGCCGACGAGCCGACCGGAGCGCTGGACAGCCGCAGCGGGGCGGAAGTCATGTCCCTGCTGCGCGAACTGGCCGCGCAGGGGCATACTGTCATCCTCATTACGCATGATCGTGAAATTGCAAGCCAGGCATCGCGCATCATCGAGATACGCGATGGAGCGATTGTGAGCGACAGCGCTGCCGGCTTCAGGAGGGGCCGCGCTTCATCGGACGTTCTCGAGTTCGGCGGGAGCGATGCCGCCCGCGATGCAATGGCCGCGGCCTGGCTCGGCTTGTGCGAGGCCATGCGCACCGCCTGGCGCGGCATGTGCATCCATCGCAGCCGCAGCATCCTGACGCTGCTGGGCGTCGTCATAGGCGTGGCATCGGTGATTGTGATGATGGCCGTCGGAGAAGGCGCGCGCCAGCGCATCGTTGCCCAAATGGGCACCCTGGGCACGACGGTGATGTATATGGGCAGCCGCAGCCCCTCCGGCGGAGGGCCGCAGGGCATATTGACCCTGGAGGACCTGGATGCCATTGCGGAACTTCCCGACATTCGCCGCGTGATGCCGGTGATCGGCGACCCCATTACCGTCCGCTTCGGAAATGCCGGCAGGCTGGTTTATGTTTTTGCCAGCAACAACTCCATGCCCGCGGTGCATCGCTGGGAACTTGCCCTTGGACGCTACTATACCGATGCCGAGGATCGCGGCTTGGCGGCCGTGGCCGTGATGGGCAGCAAGGCGCGGGAGCATTTTTTTCCCGATGGCCGCAACCCTATAGGCAGCCAGTTGCTGATCGGCAATTCACCCTTTGAAATCATCGGCGTGATGACCGAGCGCGGCGCGGAGTCGGGTGCGCAAAGCTATGACGAAATGGTATTCATTCCCTATCAGTCGGGGCGGGCTCGCGTCTATCAGGCCCAGACGCAGCCGGATTATGTCGTGATAGAGGCCGTGTCGCCGGATGTGGTGCTTGCCGCGGAGGCCGCGATGACGGAACTTCTATTGGATCGCCACGGCGGCAGGGACGATTTTTCTGTGTCGAATGCGGCGGCGAAGCTGCAGGCGGAAGCGGAAACGCGAAATGCGATGACGATGATGCTGGGCTTGATCGCCGCCGTTTCGCTGGTCGTGGGCGGCATAGGCGTCATGACCGTAATGCTGATGGCCGTACGCGAGCGCAGGAAGGAAATCGGCATCCGGATCGCCACGGGAGCCCGGCAGCGCGACATCCTCAGGCAGTTCCTGGTCGAGGCGATCCTGCTGACCGTGCTGGGAGGCGGAGCGGGCGTGCTGTCCGGCTTGATTGTTGGGGCGGTATTGATTGCAATGGGCGTGCCCCTGGTGTTTTCGGCGAGCGCGATACTGGGCGCTTTCGGGTGCGCGGTCGCGACCGGATTGCTTTTTGGCTACATGCCGGCCAGGTCCGCGGCACGCCTGGAACCCGTCCTTGCGCTGGCGGGAGACTAGCGATGCGGATCGTGATCGCACTGTGCTTGCTGCCGTTGCTGGCGGCATGTTCTGTCCAGGTCCAACATTCGGAAATGGGTCTTGCGCTGCCCGCCAACTGGACGGTGCCCGGCCAGGCCGCACCTCGCAACGAGACTCTTTCGAATTGGTGGGCCGCTTTCGACGATCCGGAACTGGCGGCTTTGATACGGCAGTCGCGGGAGGGCAGCTTCGACATCGCCGCGGCGGCGGCCAGGGTCGGCCAAGCGCGCGCGCTCGCACGCATGGCGGGCGCGGCGATGCTTCCGCGCGTCGATGCCGATATTTCCGCTTCGTATGGCAAAGAGGAAACGGGCCGCGCGTCGGGCGGCGCTTATTCCGCCGGTGTTTCGGCGGCGTATGAGGTCGATGTATGGGGTGGAAACGCGGCGCAAAGGGATGCTGCCCTGGCCGCGCTCGCCGCGACACAGTATGGAAGGGATGCCGTTGCCATTACCCTGTTTGCGGAAGTGGGGTCCGCTTACTTTCAGACGGCGGCTTTGCGCGAGCGCGTAAAGATCGCGCGGTTGAACCTTGCCAGCGCGGAACGGATCCTTGAACTGCTGCACGTGCGCGCGGCGGCCGGCGCGGCAACTCCTTTGGAGGTGGCTCAGCAGAGCGCATTGACCGAGGCGCAGCGGCAGGCCCTGGCTGAACGGCGCCAGCAGGCCCAAGACAGCCTGACGACTCTTGCCGTATTGCTGGGGCGGCCCCTGCAGAACCTGGTAATCGAGCGTGCGGATCTCGCGGGCCTGTCCGTCCCGGCGATTTCCGCGGGGGTGCCTTCCGAACTGATTGTGCGCAGGGCGGATCTGGCAAAGGCCGAGCGCAGCTTGGCGGCCGCCGATGCCGATGTGGCGGCGGCGCGGGCGGCCATGCTGCCCAGCCTGACGCTTGGCGCCGGCGCCTCGGCGGGTTCGGAGCACTGGCGCCGGATGCTCCATGCGCCGCTTTATACGCTGGTGGCGGGGCTGGCCGCTCCGGTTTTCGATGGCGGGCGGCTGAGCGCGGCGCGCGACCAGGCGTATGCGCGCCGCGAAGAGCTGTTGGCGGATTACCGCGGCGCCATTATCCGGGCCCTGGGAGAAGTTGAAATCGCATTGAATGCCGTGCAGAGCGCGGCCAGCCAGCGCCAGATCCAGGCGAAGGCCTTGCACCATGCCCGCGTGGCCGTGGAACTGGCCGAGTCGCGCTACCGGTGGGGGGCGGAATCCATGCTGGCTGTCCTGGACGTCCAGCGTACGCTGTATGCCGCCCAGGATGAGGCCGTGGAGTTGGCACTGAGGCAGTTGCTGGCGGGGGTCGGGCTATTCAAGGCGCTGGGCGGCGGCTGGGCAGGAGCGGCCCTCTAGCCCGCCCAGCCGCAAAGTCCGCACGGTCAGGCACCACACAAACCCACCGTCATGCCGCCGCATATATACAGCACCTGACCGGTGATGAAGCCGGCCCGGTCATCCATGAAACTGGCGACGCCGTGCGCGACATCTTCGGGCTGGCCCAGCCTTTGGACGGGCACGCTGGCCAGAATCTGGCGGGTCCGCTCGGAGTCGGGCGGATTGGCGTTCATGAACAGCTCGGTGGCGATGGGGCCGGGGCCGATCGCATTGACGGTGATGCCGTGGCGGGCCAGCTCCAGCGCCCAGGTGCGCGTCAGGCCGATCAGGCCGGCCTTGGAGGCCGAGTAGGCGCTGCGCAATTCCTTGCCCAGGGCGGCGCGTGAGCTGATGTTGACGATACGGCCGAAGCCGGCGGATTTCATGGCCGGCAGCAGGCTTTGCGCCAGCAACAGCGGTACTTCCAGGTTCAGGCGTGCGACCTTGCGCAGTGCGTCGATATCCGTTTCTTCCAGTGATGCCGGCTGGACCATTCCGGCATTGTTGACCAGGCGGGTGATGCCGTATCGGGATTGCAGCTCGTTCAATCGGGCCTGTAGCGAGCCGGTGTCGAGCAGGTCAATGGGAATGTGGGTTTCATTCGGAGACAGGGCCGTGGGCGGATTGATGTCCAGGTTGACGGGCAGGAACCCGTCTTGCGACAAACGTTCCACAATGGCTTTGCCTATGCCGTTGCTGCCGCCGGTCACCAATACGTATTGAGTCATTCCGATTTCCTTGCTGTTCTGTATGGCAGCAATTTAATCACAGCGAGGACGCGGCCAGCATGGGGCAGGAGGGCCAGCCTGAAGCCTGGTTTTCGGCCCCGCCGATAGAAATGGACTAAAGTAGTCAAAACGGTCGGCATCACGGCGACCTGACAACGAGGAAAGCGTTCATGAACAGCTCCGGCATGACCATTGCCATTCTTGATGATTATCAGAAGCTTGTCCCGGAGCTCGAGGCGTTCAAAAGCCTCAGGCAGCGCCTGCCCCATGCCGATATCCGCATCATCGACTCCATGCCGCTTGCGGCTGCGGATATCCATCGGCTGGCCGATGTGCAGTACCTGGTGCTGACACGGGAGCGCAGCCGCATTACCGCCGGCCTGCTGGACGAACTGCCTTCGCTTCGGGCCATCGTTCAAACCGGCACGGCGGGGGCGCCGGAGACCTCTCATATAGACCAGGCGGCGTGCGCGGCGCGTGGTATTGCCATCATCGAGGGTGGCGGAAGCGACGGGCATTCGGCGGCGGAGATCACTTGGGCCCTCATTCTGAATGCCAGGCGCAAGGTGCCCGAATACATGGCCAGCATGGCGCGCGGCGAATGGCATAAGACGAATCCGCCGGTCGGCATAGGACAATCGGTGCAAGGCCAGACGCTGGGCATATTGGGCTACGGCCGTATAGGACGCCTGCTTGGGCAGTATGGCCGGGCTTTCGGCATGGAGATTCTGGTATGGGGCCGGGAGCGCACGCAGGCCGCTGCGCGGGAGACGGGCGTGGAGCTGGCGGAAAGCCGCGAGGCTCTTTTCAGGCGCAGCGATGTGCTGACGCTGCATATGCGGATGAACGAGTCGTCGCGCCATTCGGTCAAGCGCAGCGATCTGGCGCTCATGAAACCGACCGCGCTCCTGGTCAACACCAGCCGGCCGGGGCTGATCGAGCCCGGTGCGCTGCGAGACGCCTTGAAGATGGGCAGGCCGGGCGCCGCAGCGCTGGACGTGCATGACGACGAGCCCGTTCTTTCACCTGATGCGCTCTATGGCGGCCTGAACGTTACGGCGACGCCTCATATCGGTTTTGTCGAGAAAAGCAGCTACGAGGTCCTGTTCGGGGCGGCTTTTGAGCGCTTTCTGCAGTTTCTCGAGCAAGACCCGGGATGATCCCGGCTTGGCGTTGATCGCCGGGCTTTCCTGCTGGTACATTGGCTACTGGCCAAGTGGCCGTTACCTGAACAAAAGCCCCGGAGGCCATGCCATGCTGAAAGTCTATGCCATCGATGGGATCACGCCCGTGGTCGATCCGTCGGCTTACGTGCATCCCAGCGCGGTGTTGATAGGCGATGTCATCGTGGGGCCCGGCGCATATGTGGGACCGCTGGCCAGCTTGCGCGGGGACTTCGGGCGCATCGTCATGAAGAAAGGATCCAATGTGCAGGATACCTGCGTCGTTCATGGGGTTATCGAGAACGACACGGTGATCGAGGAGGACGGCCATATCGGGCACGGCGCCGTCCTGCATGGATGCACCATAGGGCGCAATGCGCTGGTCGGGATGAATGCGGTCGTGATGGACCAGGCGGTGATTGGCGAATCCAGCATCGTGGCCGCCATGGCATTCGTGAAAGTCGGTCTGGTGATTCCCCCTCGGCGCCTTGTCGTGGGGGCGCCGGCGCGTGTGCTGCGCGAGCTGGCCGACGACGAAATCGGGCACAAGTCATTTGGCACGCGACAGTATCAGCGCCTGACGGCCCGCTGCCTGCAAAGCATGCGGGAAGTCCAGGCCTTGAGCCATGTGGAGGAAAACCGCCCGAGGCTGACCCGCCGGATGACGGATCCCGACGCCTGATCGGCGGGCCGCGCCTTATCCCGGGTTCAAGGCTGGATCTTGGGCAATTCGCCGGCCAGCAGCTCCAGCCCGGCCCGCAGCATCGCATCGTAGCGCTTGCGTTCGGCCGCGATGCTTTCAGGCGTCCAGGTATAGAAGCCTTCGCCGGCCTTCATGCCGGTTTTTCCCGCATCGGCGCGCTCGGCCAATATGGCGGCGGGCGCAGCGTCATTGCACAGGGTGGGGTACATGCTGCGGGCCGCCGCGCAATGGACATCCAGGCCGCCGTGGTCGCGCTGGAGCACGGGGCCGGCGGCCAGATAGCGGAAGCCGAAACCGAAACGCACGGCGGCATCGATGTCTTCGGGGCTGGCTATGCCTTGCTCGATCAATGCATAGGCTTCGCGCGCCAGGGCGTGCTGCAGGCGGTTGGCCAGGAAGCCTGGAACGTCTTTCCTGACCAGGACCGGAACGCTGCCGCAGCGGCGCATGAAGGCCGCCAGCGATTCGCCCAGGCCCGCCTCGGTATCGGCGCTGAGCACCACTTCGACCAGCGGAACAATGTGCGCGGGCATGAAAAAGTGCAGGCCCAGCATGCGGTTCCGGGTAGGCAGCCCCTGGGCGATATCGCTGATGGGGTAGCTGGAGCTGTTGCTGCACAGGACGGTATCGGGCGTGGACAGCTCCACCAGCCTGCCGAACAGTTTCTGCTTCAGGTCCAGTTGTTCGGGTATGCATTCGATGACCAGCCCTGCGGAGGCCCAGTCCGCCTCGTCGAGCGAGGATACGACGGAGGCGTAGCGGCTGTTTTCGGCGCAATCCAGGTGGGCGAGGCCGGCGTCCATGCGCGCGGCTATCGTCGCATGCCGGGATGCATCGGGCTCGACGATGGTCGTGCGGCACTGGGCGCGCAGCAGGACCACGGCCACGTCGGCGCCCATGGTGCCGCCGCCGACGACGATGGCATGGGTCTTGGAGGGCGGGTTCATCAGTCGAATATCTCCGGATTCAGCAGGATGGAGCGGTCGATGTTATGGATGTCGGTATGGCCGCAGAAGCCCATGGTGATGTCCAGCTCGTTGGCGATCATCTGCAGGCAGCGGTAGACGCCCGCTTCGCCCATGGCGCCCAGCGAATACAGGAAGGAGCGGCCTATCATGGTGCCTTTGGCGCCCAGCGCGATGGCTTTCAGCACGTCCTGGCCGGAGCGTATTCCGCCATCCATCCAGACTTCGATCTCTTTGCCGACGGCATGCGCAATGCGCGGGACGGCCGAGATGGAGGACGGCGCGCCGTCCAGCTGGCGGCCGCCGTGGTTGGACACGATGAGGGCGTCGGCGCCCGACTCCACGGCCAGGCGCGCGTCCTGCTCGTCCATGATGCCTTTGAGGACAAGCTTGCCGCCCCACCTTTCCTTGATCCATTCGATGTCTTTCCAGCTGAGGCGCGGATCGAACTGCTCGGCCGTCCAGGACGACAGCGAGGAAAGGTCGCTTACGCCTTTGGCATGGCCCACGATGTTGCCGAAGCTGCGGCGCTTGGTGTTCAGCATGCTCAGGCACCAGCGCGGCTTGGTGGCCAGGTTGATCAGGTTCGCCAGTGTGGGCCTGGGCGGCGTGGACAGCCCGTTCTTGATGTCTTTGTGGCGCTGACCCAGAACCTGCAGGTCCAGGGTCAGCACCAGCGCCGAGCAGTTGGCCGCCTTGGCGCGGTCGATCAGGCGCTCCATGAAGTCGCGATCGCGCATGACGTACAGCTGGAACCAGAAAGGCTGGCGCGTATGGGCGGCGATGTCTTCGATGGAGCAGATGCTCATGGTGGACAGGGTGAAAGGAATGCCGAACTTCTCGGCCGCCTTGGCGCCCAGGATCTCGCCGTCGGCGTGCTGCATGCCGGTCAGGCCGGTGGGCGCGATGGCCACGGGCATGGCGACGTCGATGCCGATCATGGAGGAGCGGTGCGTGCGCTTTTCGATGTCCACCGCCACGCGCTGGCGAAACTTCAGCCTGTGGAAGTCTTCTTCATTGGCGCGGTAGGTGCCTTCCGTCCAGGAGCCCGAGTCGGCGTAATCGTAGAACATTCTGGGCACGCGCCGCTGCGCCAACTGGCGAAAATCCTCGACGCAGGTCATTTGGGATGGCGTAGACAAGTCTGGCTCCTTTGTTGGTATGGGTTCGCTTGAGCGCACTGCTGCATTTTAATGAAAAGTGCGACGAATTCTTGCCGGCGATTTTCGCATGTATCGCCACCGGCGCGCTTGAAGAGGGAGTATCGCGTTTTCATGCCAGGCGCAGGTGCTCGATGGGGCTGGCATAGACCGCCAGCGCCTGGCCGCCATTCCACCAGATCACCCTGGCGACTCTGGCCAACTGCGCAATATCAAGGGCCTGGATGGGGTCGCTTTCAATGAAATGAGTATGGCAGCGGGAAAGTATGGCTTCAGCCTTGTGCCGGGCGGTTTCCTGCGGCGCATGCCTGCTTTCGTCGCGCATGACCAGCGGACCATGGAATCCATGCCGGTCCAGCCAGGCCCGGGTGCGCTCGCGATCCTGCTCCGGCCGTCCGGTGATGATGGCGACGCCGGCAAGATCCAGCCCTGGCAGGATGTCGGCCGGCAAGAGCAGGTCGCGCTGCGCCAGCGTTTCGTTCAGCGCCTGCGCGTACTGCTGTTCGGGCAGGTCCATCAACAGCACGCCGTCCAGGTCGATGGCCCACGAGGCATACTCGTGCTCGGGCCGGCCGGGATTGTTGCCCGTCTGGTCGAAGGCGGGTGTGATGGAGTTGCGCTCCCATGGAAACCAGGCGCGGAAGCCCGCGGGGATCTTCAGGCCGAAATCGGGCTTGATGCGTGAGTCGGCGTCATAGGCCAGGGTAAACACAGAGAACTCATAGCCCTGCCCGCCCAGGAACTCGACGCAATCGGACAGGGTGGTGCCGCGTCCCGCTATGTCTTCCACCAGCAATATCCTGGCTCCGGCCGGCGGCTGGCTGACGGAGAACCACGAGACCAGGCGATTCTTGCGGGAATACGAAAGCGCGTGCAGGGGCAGGCACAAGTGAGTGGATGCCATGACCGCCGGAACCAGGCCGCCTCGTGCTATGGCGACCACGGCATCGAAACCCATTTCGTGCCATTGCGGCAAAAATCCCGCAACAACCGATTCGACGCGGGCGTAGTCGTAGGGAAAGGCGCTGCGGACTGCAGCCGGAGGCGGGACTTGCATGGCGGGATAGCGTAAACCGGTAAGGCGAGGGAGTCGATACGATTTTACGCCGTCGGGCGACGAAAAGCCTCTGGCGCACATGGCACGGGGGCGGGCACCAAAGAAGGTGGGCACTGTGTGGTGCGCCGAAAAAGAAAAACCGCCTAGGTTGTTGGCCCCTAGGCGGTTCTAACCAGTTGATAACACTGGGTAATTCTGGCGCGGCTGGCAGGATTCGAACCCACGACCCCTTGGTTCGTAGCCAAGTACTCTATCCAACTGAGCTACAGCCGCTGCAAAAGAGGCGTAACTATAACATAGTTTTTTTCGGCTGTCTTGCGGTTGCTACTTCTTCGATACATAGCGGTTGCCTTCGATGTAGAACCGCAAGGGCTTGGCCGCCCATTCTCCGGCATAGTCGACGCCTATCCGGGGGCGGGCCACGATGGTCATGTCTTCTTCTTGAGGGTTCTCGGCAACGAAGAAGTCATCACTGCAAAGGTCATGGCCATAGTGGCTGCGATCCACGCCCATGGCCTTGCACAGGCGTCCGGGGCCATTGGTGTTGTCGGAAAGATTGGCGACGGGCTCCAGGGCGCGCAGCAGCACGGCGGCGCCGGTACCGTCGGCCTCGGTCACGACATTCATGCAATGGTGCATGCCGTAGATAAGATAAATATAGGCGTATCCGGGCGGGCCGAACATGACGCGGGTGCGCGGGGTAAGGCCTTTGGACGTATGGGCCGCCAGGTCGTGGGGGCCCAGGTAGGCTTCGACTTCGACGATCTTGCCGATGCGCTCCGTGCCGCCGCTGCGGTGGACGAGAAGCTTGCCCAGCAAGTCGCGGGCAACGAGCACGGTGTCCCGGTCGTAAAAGTTGCGGGGTAAAGCTTGCATGCTGCGATGTGCTGAAAGTTATAACTTGATACCAAAATGCCACAAATCTAGCATTTTTTCCAGAGTTATGTGTTGACTTCGATTTGGCTTGTCTATAATATTCGACCTAGATTTTCAAGTTCGTTGATGTTAGTACAATCCAGTACCAGTTTACACAGTACTTTTTTGCTCAAATCTCTACACCTTGACAATCTTCTATAGGGGGCATCCGCCCATTTATTTTAGGGATTGCAAAAATGCAAACAGAAACTGGTATTGTTAAGTGGTTCAACAACGAAAAAGGCTTTGGCTTCATCAAGCCTGAGTCGGGCGGCAAGGATTTGTTCGCGCACCACACCGACATCATCGGCACCGGCTTTAAATCGCTCGAAGAAAACCAGCGCGTTTCCTACGTAGCGGCCGAAGGCCAAAAAGGCCCTCAAGCCAAATCGATCCAAGTTATCTAATAACTGGCAAGATTCAAAAAACCCACCTTCGCGGTGGGTTTTTTATTGCCCGGCCTCCAGGCGCCGGGCTGGCCGGGTCGCTCAGGCTTGTGCCAACACATCGTGCAGCCAATGCGGTTTTCTGTTGCTGCGGCAGGAAAGACGCCTGGATGCTGTTGCGGGCCAGGGTGGCGATTTCCTCGCGGTCCAGGTCCAGGGCCTGTGCGCAGGCAATGTAGTTGTCGGCGATATAGCCTCCGAAGTAGGCGGGATCGTCGGAATTGACGGTCACCATCAGGCCCTGCCGCAGCAGCCGGCCCAGATTGTGTTGGCGCAGGTCCGGCACCACGCACAGCTTCAGGTTGGACAGCGGGCACACCGTCAACGGAATGCGGTCGGCATGCAGGCGTTGCATCAGCACGGGGTCTTCTTCGCTGCGCACCCCGTGGTCTATGCGTTCAACACCCAATATGTCCAGGGCGTCGCGCACATAGGCGGCCGGGCCTTCCTCGCCCGCATGCGCCGTCAGCCGAAAACCCAGTTGCTTGCAGCGCGCATAGACGCGAGCGAACTTTGCGGGCGGATTGCCGCGTTCGGCTGAGTCCAGGCCTATGCCTACCCACACGTCCTGGTATTGGTCGCGCAGCGGCAGGGCGGCGTCCAGCGTGGCCTGCGCGTCGCCCTCACTCAGGTGGCGCAGGAAGCTCAGCAGCATGAAGCCGCTCATTCCCAGCTGGCGGCGTGCATCGCGCAAGGCGCGCGCAATGCCGGCGAACACGGTTTCCATGGCGATGCCGCGTTCGGTGTGCGTCTGGGGATCGAACATCAGTTCAGCATGCGCCACGCCGTCATGGTGCGCGCGGCGCAGATAGGCCATGGTCATGTCGTAGAAGTCGCTTTCCTGGATGAGCACGCCGGCGCCTGCATAGTATAGGTCAAGGAAGGATTGCAGATCCGTGAACTGGTAGGCGCGGCGCAAGTCGTCGACGGAGGCGTAGGGCAGGGCGATGCCGTTGCGCTGGGCCAGGCTGAAAATAAGTTCGGGCTCCAGCGTGCCCTCGATATGCAGATGCAATTCCGCCTTGGGAAGGCTGCGGATGAAGCCGCTCAGGGATGATGCGGCTGTGGAGGCTGGGGCGTCCATTGCGTCTCTCATGAAGAAAATTGTTTGGCCAGAATGTGCTTGAATGCGCTTTCTATATCGCTATGCAAGGCTTCCCGCGCAAGCCGCGCATCCCCCCGTTCCAGCGCGGCGATCATGCGGGCGTGGTGTTCCACCGCGATCTTCTTCCGGGTCCGCTCGGATCCCGCCCTCAGGTCGTAATTCAGCACCGGCCCTATTTTAAGCCACAGACTTTCAATCATCTTGACCAGCATCGGCATGCCGGCGGCGGCGTAAACAAGAAAATGCAATTCCTTGTTGAGCAGCACGACGGCCGCCTTGTTCTCGCCCGCGGCCTCCATGGCAAGGGAAAGCTGGTCGTTCAGGCGCCGCAGCGCGGCGATCAGTTCGGGCGGCGAGTGCTGCGCCGCCTGCTCCACGGCGTAGCCTTCTATCTGCAGCCTGATCTGGGTGATTTCCTGGAATTGCCCGGCGCTCATCAACGGCACGCGCACCGATCGGTTGGGGGCGACCTCCAGCGCTTGGTCGGCAACCAGTTGATAGACCGCTTCGCGTACGGGCATGACGCTGACCCCCAGCGCTTCCGCTGTGGAACGCAGGGACAATTGTTCGCCGGGCAGCAATTGCCCGGTAAGCAAAAGCTCCTTGATTTGAAACAAAACGTTTGCGCCCAGTGTTTCGCGACGGGGCGCGGGACTAAGAAGGCTAGACATGTATCGGCGACTAGGGTAATTGCTAGGTGTGATCTGTGATCACAGTTGGCTAGTATAACGATTAATGATCCCACAGTGTAGAACGACAGGAGACAAGCATGACTGACGAGAAGAACTCAGCATCATCCCCCAGGCGCCGGCTGCTGCTGCAAGGATCCGCCGCTTTTGCGGCCGGGCTGGCCGTGCCGGGGTTCGCGCGCGCCCAGGACGGCGGCCCCATCCGCATTGGCCATTTGACGCCGCGCACCGGTTTTCTGGGGCCGATGGGGGAATATGCCGTACTGGGCGCAACGATGGCGGTCGAGGAGGTCAATGCGGCGGGCGGGGTGCTCGGACGCAAGTTCGAGCTGCTCACGGAAGACAGTGTGAACCCGCAAACCGCTTCGACCAAGGCGCAGCGCATGGTCGAGCGCGATAAGGTCGATGCGCTGGTGGGCGAAATCAGCTCCGCCTCGGGCCTGGCCATTGCGCAGGTGGCTGCGCGCGCCAAGACGCTTTTCCTGCAGACGGGCTGCAATTCCGATGAACTGCGCGGCAAGAACTGCAGCCGGTACATGTTCCACCTTGAAGCATGCAACACCATGTATGTGCGCACCATCGGCCAGGCCCTGCTGCGGGATGGCATGGTCAAGGGCAAACGCTGGATGGCCTTTACCGCCGACTATGCATTCGGACACGACTTGTTCAAGCAGACCAAGAAATTCATGGACGAGAACGGCGCGGTCTTTGTGTCCAACGACATGCTGCCCACCGATGCGACCGAGTTCAGCGCGTCCCTGTTGAAGATCAGGCAGCAGAAGCCGGATCTGGTGATGAGCAATCTGGCCGGCAATCAGACCACCAACTTCACCAAGCAGTACAACGAGTTCAACATCGATATTCCGTTCGCCGGCGCCGACATGAACATGACCAGCATCTGGGGCGCGGGCAAGAATGGATTCAGCGGGGTGTGGCCCATAATCTGGACGCACCAGGTGCAGGCTCCGTCGGCCAAGGAATTCGTGGCCCGCTTCCAGAAGCGCTGGAAGAAGTTGCCGGAAAATCAGGCGGTGAACGACTACCTGGCCATCAAGATACTGGCCGAAGCCATGGCCAGGACCAAGTCGGTCGAGGTCGACAAAATCATCGCCTTCCTGGAGGGCGACAACAGCTTCGATGTGCTTCGTGGCCGGCCGGGCTATTTCCGCCCCTGGGATCATCAAATGGTCTATGAAATGTATACCGTCCAGCCCAGCGAGGACAAGAATGCCGGAAAGGACGACTTCATGGTGACCAGCAAGCCGGTTCCCGCGGCGGACCAAAGCCTGGAGGTGCTTGCGCCCACCCAGGAAGAGAATATGTGCAAATTCGCCTGAGTCGATTGATTTCCAGGCGCGGGAGCCATTCCGCGTCTGGCCTATGCCGGGGACTGTGTTTTGCCGACGGAACTGATTTTCATCATTCAGCAGGTGGCCAACGGCCTGCTGCTTGGGTTTTACTATCTCTTGATCGCCCTTGGCCTGTCCATCATTTTCAGCCTGGGCGGCATTGTCAATCTGGCGCACGGCGCCTTCTACGCCATAGGCGCCTACCTCATCGTTTTCCTGAGCGACAGCCTGGGCTATGGACTGGCCTTCGTGGTCTCGCCCGTCGCGGTCGGCGTACTGGGCATGCTGGTGGAGCGTTTTTTCTTCCGCCGGTTCTACAGAGCGGATCCCACACTCAGCCTGTTGTTCACGTTCGCCCTCTCGATGGTCATCGAACAGGCGTTGCGCATGATATTCGGCGCTTCTCCCTTGTCGTTCTCGATTCCCGAGTTCGCCCACGGCCAGGTGATCGTGGGCGACTTCTTCTATCCCGTCTATCGCATAGGCATGCTGTTCGTGGCGATCGCGGCCGTGGTGGGCACCTGGCTGCTGCTCAACCGGACGGCCTTCGGCAAGATCGTGAAAGCCGGCATCAACGACCCCGACATGGTCAGGGCCATGGGCATATCGCTCAATCCGGTGATGACAGCGGTATGCGGACTGGGCATAGGGCTGGCTGGCCTGTCCGGCGTACTGCTCGCGCCGATCACCGGCGTGCAGCCGGCCATGGGGCAGGAAATACTGACGGCGGCCTTCGTGGTGGTGGTCATAGGCGGGCTGGGAAGCTTCTGGGGCGTGGTCGTGGCCGCCATGCTGGTGGGCGTCATACGCGGCCTGACTTCCTATTTCTACCCGCCGGCATCCGAGGCTTCGCTCTATCTACTTATGCTGCTCATCCTGGTGCTGCGCCCACGCGGCTTGCTGGGTGAAAAGTTCGAAAGGCTGGAGTAAGGGCGTATGGCAATGGACGAACTGAAGAAACTCGGCTGGATCGCACTGGGCTTGATCCTGCTGCCGGCCGCCCTCGAGCTGGGCGGGCTGACCTACAGCACGGCGGTGGAATGCATTGTGCTGGCGATGGCGGGGCTGGCGCTGAATATTCTGCTGGGCTATACCGGGCTGGTTTCATTCGGCCACGGCGCCTGGTTCGGCATAGGCGGCTATGCCGTGGGCATCCTGCAGCAGCGCTACTTTGCGGACTCGTCGCTGATCCCGCTGCTGGCTGCGCTGGCGCTGGTGGCCGTGGTGGCGCTGCTCGTCGGCCTGCTGATACTGCGGCGCAGAGGCGTCTATTTCTCGTTGCTGACCCTGGCTTTCGCCGCGCTGTGCTTTGCGGTGGCCTATCGCTGGACGGCGCTGACCGGCGGCGAAAACGGCCTGGGAGGGATAGAGCGCTATGCGGTGCTGGGCCTGAACCTGGACGATTCCCTGAACTTCTACATTTTTGTGGCCGTGATCGCTTTCCTGGTCGCCGCCTTCCTGCTCCGCCTGACGCAGTCGCCTTTTGGCCAGGTGCTGACCGCCATCCGCGAGAACGAGTTGCGCACGCGCTTCATCGGCTTCGACGTGGATTCGTACAAGCTGCTGGCCTTCGTCCTGTCGGCCGCCATTACCGGCCTTGCGGGGGCGCTTGCGGTGTTGAGCCACCGCATCGCATCGGCGGAAAGCATGTCGCTGGCATTCTCGGGCGAGTTGCTGGCCATCGTCCTGATCGGCGGCATGCGCAGCTTCTCCGGGCCCATATTCGGAGCGGTGTTCTACATACTGTTCCGCGAATACCTGTCGATGTACACCGCCGACTGGCTGCTTTACTTCGGCCTGGTCTTCATTTTCTTCATCCTGGTGACGCCCTCCGGCCTGGCGGGCCTGGGAAACCGCCTGTGGCGGCTGGCCGTGCCCGAAAAGGCCACATCGGCCGCCATGGGCAATCGCGTGGCTCCGGCCGATCCCGGCTTCTTCCCATCGTTTCTTGCGGCGGCGGGCGAACGGACCCTGCGCTGCCAGGGGATCAGCAAGAGTTTTGGCGGCATCCAGGCGGTCGACGGAGTCGACCTGGAGGTGGCGGGTAAAGGCGTCCATGCGCTGATCGGTCCGAACGGCGCCGGAAAAACCTCGCTGTTCAATCTCATATCGGGACTGTTCTCCGCCGACCGGGGCAGCCTGCGGCTTGGGCAGGCCAGCCTGGATAGGCTGGCCCCCGAGCAGATATGCGCCAGCGGCCTGGCCCGGTCCTTCCAGATCACCAATCTGTTCAAGGGCCTGACCGTGCGCGAGAACCTCTGCTTGTCGGTGCTCAGCCGCGACCCCCGGCGTTTTTCCTTGCTCAGGAGGCTGGCTGCGCTGGGCGACACTCAATCCCAGACCGATGAACTGGTGAAATACCTGGGCGTGCAGGGCATGGAAGATGCCCTGGCCGAAGACCTGTCCTATGGCGGACAGCGCGTGGTCGATATGGGTCTGGCCTTGGGGTCCGCCCCAGGCATTCTGTTGCTGGACGAGCCCCTGGCCGGCCTCGCGGCCGCCGAGCGCGATCGCATCGGCACGCTGATTCGCAAGCTGGGCGACCGCATCGGCATCTTGCTGGTCGAGCACGACGTCGACCGTGTTTTTTCCATGGCCGACAAGATCACGGTCATGAATCAGGGCGGCGTGCTCCTCGAAGGCGATGCCGCCATGGTGCGCGACGATCCGCAAGTGCGCGAGATCTATATCGGCTCGGGGAGCGAGGCGCTGGCCGCCCGGGTGCAGGACGCCGAGCTTGCCCCCGAGCTGGCTTTGCGCGTGGACGGGCTGGACGCCTTCTATGGAAAGAGCCATATCTTGTCGGATATCTCCTTTGAAGCCCGCAAGGGGGAAGTCGTGGCTGTCCTCGGCAGGAATGGCGCGGGCAAGTCGACCCTGCTGAAGAGCATGCTGGGCCTGGCCAGAATAGGTTCGGGATCCATCCGGATAGCGGGACGGGAGATTGCCTCCCCCGTGCCCGAGGCCATGGCGCGCCTGGGCATTGCCTTCGTTCCACAGGGCCGCCGGCTGTTTACAGGCCTCTCGGTCAAGGACAATCTCATGCTGGGCCGCCTGAAGCGTTCGGGCCGGGACTCCAATGGCTGGACGGACGAGGAAATCTTCAAGGTATTTCCGCGCCTGAAGGAGCGGTACAACGTGGATGCATCGCTGCTGTCGGGCGGAGAACAGCAGATGGTGGCCATCGCCAGAGCCCTGGTCGGGCATGTGGAGGTCCTGTTGCTGGACGAACCCTTCGAAGGCCTGTCGCCGGCCATGACCGAGGAGGTCTTCAATGCCATCCTGGCCCTGAAGACGCGGCTGACTATACTGATCGTCGACCACAATCTGGATCTGGCGCTGGCGCTTTCCGATACCGCCCTGGTGCTGGACAGGGGCAAGGTGGCCCATAGGGGCAGCGCCCGCGAGTTGCTGGTGGACCTGGATTTCCGTAAAGAAAAATTGTGGGTATGAAAAAGGGACGGCTATGTTCGAAGACGTAAGCATGACGGATAGGAAGGTGCTGATCACCGCGGGCGCCAGCGGCCTGGGGCTGGAGATGGCCAGGGTGTTCACCACGGCGGGGTGCGATGTATTCATTTGCGATGTCGATGCGCAGGCCCTGGCCGCGGCCAGGGCCGAACTTCCCCAGGCCCATGCGGCGCTGGCCGACGTATCCGACGAGGCCGGCGTGGCGGAACTGTTCGGCCAGGTTCGGTCGGCCCTGGGCGGGCTGGATGTGCTGATCAACAATGCGGGCATCGCCGGTCCCACCGGCTATGTCGAAACCCTTAGCCGCGCCGACTGGGACAAGACCCTGGCCGTCAATATCACCGGCCAGTTCCTGTGCGCCAGACAGGCTGTTCCGCTGCTCAAGGAGTCGGACGCCGGAGTCATGATCAACATGTCGTCGGCGGCGGGCCATCTGGGTTTTGCCGGCCGCTCGGCGTACGCGGCATCCAAATGGGCGGTGGTGGGCTTTACCAAGACGCTGGCCATCGAACTGGGCCCCTTCGGGGTGCGGGTCAATGCGATTCTGCCGGGGGCGGTGGAAGGTCCGCGCATACGGGCCGTCATTGCCGCCAAGGCACTGGCCATGGGCAAGCCGGTCGACGACCTTGCGCGTGCCTACGAGCAACAGGCATCGCTGGGACGCATGGTGACCGCCCGCGATATCGCCAACATGGCCTTGTTTACAGCCAGTCCGGCAGCCGGCAGCGTCAGCGGCCAGGCCCTGGTCGTGGACGGCCACACACAGTCTCTGATTTAGCGGAACAACAGGAAGGAAGATGAAAATTGCAATCGTAGGCGCGGGCCTGATAGGCCAGGCATGGGCCATCGTCTTTGCGCGGGGGGGCTGCCAGGTCGCGGTATGGGATGGCGACTCGCAGGCTTTGGCGCGCGCGCATGAACTGATCGCCCGCCAGGTGCGCGAACTGGAAAATCAGAAACTATTGAACGACGCGGAAGCTGCGCTGTCGCGCATCCAGGTGTCGGACCAACTGGAGCAGGCCCTGGAGGGCGCGGCGTATGTTCAGGAGAACCTTCCCGAGCGCCTCGATATCAAGAAGGAAATATTCGCCAGGATGGACGGATTGGCGGCGCCCGATGCCATATTGGCAAGCTCCACGTCCAGCATCCCGGCCTCCGCTTTCACCGAAGCGCTGCCCGGCCGGCAGCGTTGCCTGGTTTCGCATCCGGTCAATCCACCCTACCTGATCCCGGTGGTGGAATTGTGCGGCGCGCCCTGGACGGACCGGGACGTCATCGAGCGGGCCAGAAAGATCATGCTGGACGTGCGGCAGAAGCCCGTGATCGTCCACAAGGAATTGGAAGGGTTCGTGCTCAACCGCCTGCAGGGCGCGCTGCTGCGCGAGGCCTTCCGCCTGGTGGAAAGCGGCGCCGTCAGCGCCGAGGATCTGGACGTGACCGTCAAGGACGGCCTGGGTTTGCGATGGTCCTTCATGGGGCCCTTCGAGACCATCGACTTGAATGCCCCCGATGGGGTGCAGGATTACTGCGCGCGCTACGGCGGCATGTTCCAGTCGATTGCCATGGAGCAGACCGGCACCGGACCCTGGTCCGAAAACCTGGTCGAAGCGATAGAGCGGGAGCGGCGCGGCCTGCTGCCCAAAGCGCGACTGCTGGAGCGCCGCCTGTGGCGCGACGAGCGGCTGATGGCCCTGCTCCGGCACAAGCATCAGGCGGATGCCGCCGACCCGGATCAACCCACTGCCAACTGAAGGAAAGCCATGGCCAGCAAGAAGAAAGTCATTATCACCTGCGCGGTGACCGGCGCCATACACACGCCCAGCATGTCGCCCCATTTGCCGGTGACGGCGGACGAAATCGCCGATGCGGCGATTGCGGCGGCCCAGGCGGGCGCCGCCATATTGCATCTGCATGCGCGCGATCCCAAAGACGGCAGGCCCACCCAGGACCCCGATTTCTTCAGGCCCTTTCTTGAAAGGATAAAGGCCGCCACCCCAGCCGTGGTCAACATCACCACGGGCGGCAGCCCGCACATGACGGTCCAGGAACGCATGCGTCCGGCCATGACCTTCAAGCCCGAAGTGGCGTCGCTGAACATGGGTTCGATGAATTTCGGCTTGTTCCCCATGTTGCAGCGCTTCAAGACCTTCGAGCACGATTGGGAAAGAGAGCATCTGGAGAACAGCCGAGACCTGATCTTCAAGAACACCTACAAGGATATCGAGACCATACTGCGCCAGGGGGCGGAGAACGGCACGCGTTTCGAATTCGAATGCTACGACATCAGCCATTTGTACAACCTGGCGCATTTCATGGATCGCGGCCTGGTGCAAAGCCCGCCCTTCATCCAGTCGGTGTTCGGCATCCTGGGCGGCATCGGCCCCGATCCCGAAGACCTGATGCACATGCGGCGCACCGCCGACCGGCTGTTCGGCCAGGATTACCAATGGTCCATACTGGGCGCGGGCCGCAACCAGATACCATTGGCCACCATGGGCGCGGCCATGGGTTCCAATGTGCGCGTCGGCCTGGAAGATTCATTGTGGATCGGGCCGGGCCAGCTGGCTTCGTCCAATGCCGAGCAGGTGAGCCGCATGCGCGTTATCCTGGAGGCGCTCAATCTGGAGGTGGCTACGCCCGACGAGGCGCGGGCCATCCTGCACCTGAAGGGTGCCGACAAGGTGGCGTTCTGATCCAACGGAGGCGGACATGTTCGATTTTTCGGGCCGGGTGGCGCTGATTACCGGTTCCTCGCGCGGAATAGGCTATGCGGCGGCGCAGGCACTGGGGCGAAAGGGCGCCACGGTCATCCTTAACGGCCGGGACGCCGCCACGCTCGAGCAGGCGGCGAAAACCCTATGCGGCCAAGGCGTGGAGGCGCATGCGCTGCCCTTCGATATCGCCGACGTCGGCCAGGCGACCCGGGCCGTGGACGAAGTCCTGGACCGGCTGGGCCGGATCGACATCTTCTTCTCCAATGCCGGCATTCAGCATCGCGAACCGCTGCTGAGCTTTCCGCTGGCCGATTTCGAGCGGGTGCTGTTTGCCAACCTGACCTCGCAATGGGCGCTGGGCCGGCATATTGCGGCGGGCATGGCCAGGCAGGGCTATGGGCGCATTATCTTCACGGGATCGATTACGGCACTGGCCGGCAGGAAGGGCATCACGGCCTATACCGCCGCCAAATCGGCCCTGCATGGCCTGGTCAGGCAGTGGGCGGCCGAACTGGCCGGCGACGGCATTACCGTCAATGCGATTGCTCCGGGCTATATCAAGACCGAGCTTACCCGCAATCTGTGGAATGACGCCGACTTCACCGCCTGGCTGCACGACAGGGTGCCTCAGAAAAAATGGGGTGAGCCCGAAGACATCGCGGCGGCCCTGGTCTTCCTGGCATCGCGCGAGTCCGGCTTCGTCACCGGGCAGACTTTGGTCGTGGACGGCGGCATGACGGCCTGCATGTAGGCCGCCGGGCGCGGCCTAGGTTTCGCGCCGGTCGGCCAGGCTGCGCTTGGTTTTTTCCAGCACGCGGCTGACTTCTTGTCCGCGCCGCAGCGCCACGCCCAGCGCCAGCACGTCGATCAGCGCCAGATGCGCAAGCCTTGAAATCATGGGGCTGTAGATTTCGGTGTCCTCCTGGGTGTCGGCGCGCAGCAGGACGGTGGCCAGGTCGGCAAGAGGTGTGTGGCTGGCCGTGATGGCCACGATGGGGCAGCCGTTCTTGCGCGCCAGCTTTACGGCATCGAGCAATTCGCGCGACCGTCCGGAATGCGAGATGGCCACCAGCACGTCCTTGGCGCCCAGCAGCGATGCGGCCATCAGTTGCACGTGGCTGTCCGAGTACGCAACGGTTGCCAGGTCGAAGCGGAAGAACTTGTGCTGCGCGTCCGCGGCCACGATGCCCGAGTTTCCCACGCCGTAGAATTCGATGCGGCGCGCCCCTATCAGCAAATCGATGGCCCGGTCGATATGGTCGGCGCTGACGTCGTTGCGTATGCGCAGCAAGGCCGAGACCGCGTTGTCCAGCACCTTGGCCGCCAGGACGGCGGTGCCGTCCCGGGCGTTCAGGGACGAGTGTACATAGGGTACGCCGACCATCAGGCTGGCGGCCAGCTTGATCTTGAAGTCGGGCCAGCCCTTGTAGCCCATGGATCGGCAAAAACGGATGACGGTGGGCTCGCTGACCTGCGCCTGGCGGGCCACGTCGCCCAGGGCCGACTTCGCCACGTCCTGCGGCTGGGCAAGGATAAGCTGGCCTACCTTGCGTTCCGCGGCGCTCAGTCCGGTAAGCCGCTTTTCGATGAGCGCCAGCATGGATTCATTCATTCGGGTAGGTGTCCAGATGCGCCGCGGCGCCCAGCAGGGCGGGGTAGGCGCTGTTGATCACGAAAACGGGAATGGCGGCAAGATAAGCCGAAAAACGGCCCTTGTCTTCAAAGCGCGCGCGAAATGGAGAGCCGGGAAAGTAATCGCCCAGCTTGGGAACAATGCCTCCGCCTATGTAGATGCCGCTGCGCGCGCCCAGCGTAAGGGCCAGGTCGCCGGCGGCCGTGCCCAGTATGGCGCAAAAGATGTCCAGCGCTTCCAGGCAGCTTGCGTCGCCCTCCTTCAGCGCCCGCCGGCTGATGTCGGCGGGCGTATGCTCGGGAGCGGCCAGGCCGCGGCTTGCGCACAGGCTGCGGTGTATGAATTGCAGGCCGGAGCCGGAAAGCAGTCTTTCGTTGGAAACATGGCCGAACTCGCGCCTTGCGGCCTGCCACAGCATCCGTTCCCTGTCGTCGGCGGGCGCGAAGCTGACATGCCCGCCCTCGGCGGCAAGGGGGATCCATTTGCCGGTGGGGGCGGGAACCAGCGCGGACACGCCCAGGCCGGTTCCGGGGCCCAGCACCCCCATGGGGCATCCCGGTACGCCGTCGTCGCCGCCCACGCGGGTCAGTTCCTCTTTCGGCAGGTGGGGCAGGGCCAGCGCCAGCGCCGTGAAGTCATTGATCACATGCAAGGTATCCAGTCCCAGGCTGCGGCGCGTCTCTTCTATGGAGAATTCCCACGGAAAGTTGGTCATGCGGATGTGGTCGCCGAGTACCGGGTTGGCGATGCCGATGACGGCATGCCTGACCGTGGGCTTGCCATGGCTGTCCAGATAGTGGCGGATGGCGTCCGGCAGGGTGGGAAAGTCGGCGCTGTTCAGCATGTCGACTTTTTGTATGTCGGCCGCCGAGGTGCAAAGCGCGAAGCGGGCGTGGGTGCCGCCGATGTCGGCGATCAGGTGGCGCTGGTGTTCAGGCGTGCCAGTAGACATCGAAGGGGACTCCTGTTTGAGCGATGACATAGCTTACAGGCATGTCGGGCGTGGCGTGCCGGCTGGCCTGCTCGAAGACGGCGCGCTTCGTCGGCCCCGCCACGGCAAGCATGATGCGCCGCGCGGTTAGAAGGGCGGCCAGCGTCATGCTGATGCGTTCATGGGGCGCGCTGGGCGGCGTGACGTGGATGTAGCGATCCGCGAGGGCGGGATCCAGGGCGCGGCCCAGTTGCGGCGCGCCCGGAAACCAGGAGGCCGTATGGCCGTCCTCGCCCATGCCCAGCAGGGCCAGCGTGATCTCGTCCGCCTGCCGGTTGGCTCGGGCGACGTCATCCCGCATGTCCAGTGCCGGCCCGGCCAGTCCCGTGAAGCGGGCGGCGCTTGCCTGGTTCTTGAGCAGATGCGTCCTGACCAGCGACTCGTTGCTGTCCGGATGATCCGGCGCGACATGGCGCTCGTCGACCAGCGTGATGCGCACATCCTTCCAGGGCAGCGGCGCGACGCTCAGCGCCTCGAACAGAGGCAGGGGCGAGCGGCCGCCCGAAACGGCCAGTCCCGCGCGGCCGGTGGTGGCGATCTCCTGGCGGAGCACGGCCGATATGTCGCGCACCATGGCCCGGACGGCTTCTTCGCTGGAACTGAATTCATGCCATTTCATGTTTCCTCCTGCCAGACCACGCCGGCGCGGGACAGCAGCCCGCTGGATGCGGCCGGACCCCAGCTTCCGGCGGTATACGTCTTGGGTGCGATGGCGTGCCTGCTCCAGCACTCCAGTATGGGCTCCACCCAGCTCCATGCCTGCGCTTGTTCGTCGCAGCGCATGAACAGCGCCAGCCGGCCGCGGATGACGTCCAGCAGCAAGCGTTCATAGGCGTCGGCCCAGCGGGCCTTGAACATGGTGTGGAAATCCAGGTTCAGGTAGGTCGATTGCAGATTCATCGCGTCGCCCGGCTCCTTGGCCATGAAATACAGGCGCACGCTTTCCTTGGGTTGCAGGCGTATCACCAGGCGGTTGGCCGAATGCAGGCCTATGGGCATGGGGAACACGGCATGGGGCACCTTGCGGAAGTTGACCACGATCTCGGCCACGCGTTCCTGCATGCGCTTGCCCGTGCGCAGGAAGAAGGGCACGCCGGCCCAGCGCCAATTGGCCACCTCGGCCTGCAGTGCGACGAAGGTTTCGGTATTGCTGTCCGGATCGACTTTGTGTTCTTCGCGGTAGCCAACGACCGGCATGCCGTTGATGGCGCCGCTGCGGTACTGGCCGCGCACGGTCTTGGCCAGAACGTCTTCGTTGCTGAAGGGCTTGAGCGCTTTCAGGACTTTCAGCTTTTCGTCGCGCACGGCGTCTTCCGACAGGCTGGCGGGCGGCTCCATGGCGACGATGCACAACAGTTGCAGCAGGTGGCTTTGCAGCATGTCGCGCAGCGCGCCGGTGCGGTCGTAGAACTCGCCGCGCTCTTCCACGCCCAGCTCTTCGGCGATGGTGATCTGTATGTTGTCTATCCATTCGCGGCGCCATAGCGGTTCGAACAGCATATTGCCGAAACGTATGGCCATCAGGTTCTGCACCGATTCCTTGCCCAGGTAATGGTCGATGCGGTAGATCTGGTTCTCGGCGAAGTGCCGGCCCACGGCGGCATTGATCGCGTTGGACGATTCCAGGTCGTGGCCCAGGGGTTTCTCCAGCACCACGCGTACATTCGAATGGTTCAGCCCGGCCTGCGCCAGATTCTGGCAGATGGTGATGAACAGATGCGGCGCTGTAGCCAAATAACAAACAGTTACCCGCTCCGGCGCGATGCCCAGGGCATCCGCCAAGCCCGCATAGTCGGCCTCGCGTCCGGCGTCCAGGGTATGGAAGCGCAGGCGATCCTTGAAGCTCGCCCACGAGGCGTCGTCGAAGTCCAGCCCCAGCCGCGGCTTGACGCGCTGTTCCAGGAGTTCCATGTATCCCTCCAGGCCTATGGCTTTGCGGCCCAGCGCGAAAATGCGTCCGTCCCGGTTCAGCGCGCCCGCCTTGTGGGCCTGATAGAGAGAAGGAATGAGCTTGCGCAATGCCAGGTCGCCGGTGCCTCCGAAGAACACGATGTCAAAGGGGGGGGTAGTGGCCATGAACGCATCCTTTTGAATGATGCCGCGACGGTCGCATCCGCAGCGGATATTGCATATGTATGTAATTAAGCTACATGTTCTGTTTCTTGTAAAGCCGGCTCCCCTTTAGGGTAAGCCCTCAATTGAAGCGGGGGCATGCCGGTGAAATAATGTAATCGATTACATTTTCCGATGCTCGCTTTCATGGCCAGGTCTTTCGCCGATTCCTCCGGTGCTTCGGGCGCCGAACGCAGCGTGTCGATCGCGCAGGTCGCCGAGCGGGCCGGCGTCTCGGTTGCCACGGTGTCGCGCGTCCTGAACGGCAAGCAGACTGTCAAGGATGCCACTCGCCTGCGGGTGGCGGAAGCCATTCATGCCATGGGCTATCGCGTCAACCAGATGGCGCGCAGCCTGCGCACCGATGAAAGCCGGCTGCTGCTGGTCATGGTGCCCGACATCGGCAACCCCTTCTATGCGCAGATCGTGCAAGGCATCGACGGTGTCGTGCAGGACAAGGGCTATTCCGTCCTGCTTTGTGAAACGGGCGGCGACGCCAACCGCGAGCGGCGCTATTTCGACCTGCTGGAGTCGCGCCGGGCCGACGGCGCCATTTGCCTGGATCCGGATACCGTGCAGCAGGCGCTCAGCGGCCAGGCCTTGCGCTTTCCATGGGTGGCCTGCTGCGAGTTCGACAGCCAGGTGGCCGTGCCCTATGTGGGCATCGACAATCGGGCGGCGGCCCGCGACGCGGTGGCCTGCCTGATAGGCAAAGGGCACCGCCGCATTGCCTTCGTCAATTCCGATACCCGATTCATGTATGCGCGCGAACGCAGCCTGGGGTATGCCGATGCCCTGGCGCAAGCAGACATCGCCTTCCGGGAAGACTACTGCGTGGGCGTGGAGGGGCTGGATTTCGCGGCCGGCAAGCGTGCCGCTCAGGCCTTGCTGGCCCTGGAACAACGGCCCACCGCCGTCTTCGCGGTTTCCGACACGCTGGCCATCGGCGTCATTCGGGGTTTGCACGAGGCGGGCCTGGCCGTGCCGCGGGACATGGCCGTCATGGGTTTCGACGATATTTCGCTGGCGCAGCAAACCTGCCCCGCGCTCAGCACCGTCGCCCAGCCCATGCGAACCCTGGGCGAACAGGCCGCCTATCTGCTGCTCAAGCAGCTGGACGATCCGCGCTCCCGCATCAGCGGCGTGTTGCTGCCGCACCGGGTGGTGCAAAGGGAGAGCGCCTGATGAGCCTGTCCGTGGAATTCCGCTCCATCAGCAAGGACTTCGGCCCCGTCCGGGTCCTGCACGATGTCGACCTGGCCTTGCCTAGGGGTCGAGTCTACGGCTTGCTGGGCGAAAACGGCGCCGGCAAGTCCACCCTCATGAAGATACTGTGCGGCTACGAGCAGCCCACGGAAGGAGCCTTGCTGATCGATGGGCGCGAGGTTCAGTTCGAGTCCTCAAGGCAGGCCGAGCAGCGGGGCATCGTACTGATCCATCAGGAGATCAACCTGGCCGACGACTTGACCATCGCCCAGAACATCTTCCTGGGCCACGAGAAAAAACGCGGACCTTTCCTGGACAACAAGGCCATGCATGGCCAGGCGGCCGCCTTGCTTGCGCAGGTGGGCTTGCCGGCGGATCCGGACACGCGGGTCGGCAGCCTGATCGTCGCCGAGAAGCAGCTGGTGGAGATCGCCAAGGCCCTGGCCAAGAATGCACGGCTGCTGGTCATGGACGAGCCGACCGCCACCTTGACGCCCGGCGAGACCGAGCGCCTGTTCGCGCTCATCGAGCAGTTCAGGAATGACGGGGTCACCATCATCTATATCTCGCACAAGCTGGACGAGATCGAGCGCATCACCGATCACATCGTCGTCATGCGCGATGGGCGCTACGTGACGCAGGCGCCGACCCCCAGCGTGTCGCGCCGGGAAATGGCCAATCTGATGGTGGGACGCGAGCTGGCGGATCTGTTCCCGCCCAAGGTCATGGCCGACCGCGACGCCGCACCCGCCTTGCGGGTCGAGGGCCTGTCTGTGCCCGGCTGGGCCGAGGACGTCAGCTTCGACGTGCGCCCGGGCGAGATCCTGGGCTTTGCCGGCCTGGTGGGCGCGGGCCGGACGGAATTGTTCGAAGGCATACTGGGCTTGCGGGAACGCAGCGCGGGCCATATCTATCTGCAGGGCGTGGAGCGCAAGCTGCGCAACCCCAGGCAGGCGGCCCGGCACGGCCTGACCTATCTCAGTGAAGACCGCAAGGGCCGGGGCATACTGCTTGCCTTCGGCATGCGGCAGAACGTGACCCTGATGGCGCTGGAGCGCTATGCAAAGCCGTTGCTGGACACCGACCTGGAGCGGCGGGCGCTGGATGCCGCCGTGCGCGATTTCGGCATACGCACCGGCAATGCCGACAACCTGGCGTCGGCGCTGTCGGGTGGCAACCAGCAAAAGCTGGCCTTGGCCAAGGTGCTGCATCCCGATCCCTCCGTCGTGATCCTGGACGAGCCCACGCGCGGCGTGGACGTCGGCGCCAAGCGCGACATCTATTTCCTGATCCAGGGCCTGGCCCGGCAAGGACTGGCGGTCATCGTCATTTCGTCGGAGCTCATGGAACTGATCGGCTTGTGCCATCGCGTGGCGGTGATGCGGGCCGGACATCTGCAAGCCGTGCTGCAGTCTGAACAATTGAATGAGAAGGAGCTGATTGCCCATGCAACCGGAACAGAGCAGCCTGCCTGAAGCCCCCGCCGCGCATGCCGGCGGACGCGCCGGGCGGCATGCCGCGCCTTCATGGCGTGGGCGATTGCACGGACTTGGGCCCGTGGCGGGCCTGGTGCTGTTGTGCATCGCCGGCACACTGCTCAACAGCAGCTTCGCCGACATCGACAACATCATGAATGTACTGACCCGGACGGCCTTCATCGGCATCATCTCGGTCGGCATGTGCTTCGTCATCATCTCGGGCGGCATCGACTTGTCGGTGGGCTCGATGGCGGCGCTGATCGCCGGAAGCATGATATTGGTCATGAACGCGCTGACCGCTTTCGCGCTGGCTCCCATGCTGGTCATTGTGCTGGGCATGCTTTTCGCTTTGGCGCTGGGCGCGCTGCTGGGACTGGCCCATGGCCTGCTCATTACGCGCGGCCGGATCGAGCCCTTCATCGTGACGCTGGGCACACTGGGCATCTTCCGCGCCTACCTGACCTACCTGTCCGACGGTGGGGCCATCACGCTGAACATGGACGTGTCCGACGCCTACAGCCCGGTGTACTACGGCAGCCTGCTGGGCATACCCGTGCCTGTGTGGGTGTTCATCGCCATTGCGCTGCTGGGCGGGCTGGTGCTGAATCGGACGGCGTTCGGGCGCTACGTGCAGGCCATAGGCTCGAACGAGCAGGTGGCGCGCTATGCCGCCGTCAATGTCGACAAGACCAAGACGCTGACCTACGTGCTGCTGGGCATGTGCGTGGGCATCGCGACCGTCCTGTATGTGCCTCGCCTGGGCTCGGCCAGCCCCACCACCGGCTTGTTGTGGGAGCTGGAGGCCATCGCCGCCGTGATCGTGGGCGGGACGGCTTTGAAGGGCGGCGCGGGAACCATGACCGGCACCGTGGTCGGGGCCATCCTGCTGTCCGTCATCGGCAACATCCTCAACCTGACCAGCATCATCAGCGTTTACCTGAACGCGGCGGTGCAGGGTTTCGTCATCATCATCGTGGCTTTCCTGCAGCGCCGGCGCTCCTGATCGCCGTTTCGTCGTGTTTTTTGCATTCAACCCGGAGACAAGAAAATGAATCGTTCGCTACGCAAACTGGCCATCGGCGTTGCCGCCATGGCCGCCATGGGCCTGTCGTCGGGCGCCATGGCGCAAGAGAAGGTCAACCTGGGCGTGTCCATACCCGCCGCCACGCACAGCTTCACGGCAGGCGTCGTGTGGTGGTCCAATCAGGCCAAGGCCGAACTGGAAAAGGCGCACCCAAACCTTAAGGTCACGGTCAAGACATCCAGCGGCGCGCCCGAGCAGGCCAATCAGTTGCAGGACCTGCTTACCGTCAACCGCATCAATGCGCTGGTCATCATGCCCTTCGAGTCGGCCTCGCTGACCCAGCCGGTGGCCCAGCTGAAGAAAAAAGGCGTCTACGTCACCGTGGTCGATCGCGGCCTGACCGACACCAGCGCGCAGGACGCCTATGTGTCCGGGGACAATACCGCATTCGGCCGGCTGGCCGCCGAGTACCTGGTGAAGAAGCTGAACGGCAAAGGCGACATCGTGGCCTTGCGCGGCATTGCCACGACGCTGGACAACGAGCGCATGGATGCCTTCAACGCCGTCATCAAGAAGCACCCGGACATCAAGCTGCTGGATGCCCGCTACGGCAACTGGAACCGCGATGACGCCTTCAAGGTCATGCAGGACTACCTGACCCGCTTCAAGCACATCGACGCGGTGTGGGCCGCCGACGACGACATGGCTTTCGGCGTGCTCAAGGCCATCGAGCAGGCCAAGCGCACTGATATCAAGGAAGTCTTCGGCGGCGCGGGCGCCAAGGGCATGGTCAAGACCATCATCGACGGCAGCAATCCGCTGATACAGGCCGATGTTTCCTACTCGCCCAAGTTCATCTACGACGCCATCAAGCTGACCGCCGAAGCACGCCTGAAGGGTGAGAAACTGCCCGAGACCACGATCATTCCATCGGTCCTGATCACCAAGGAAAACGCCAAGGACTTCTATTTTCCCGACTCTCCGTTCTAAGCGGGCGATATGCCCCGGGCCGCTGCCGCTTCCCGGCGCAGGCCCGGGCGCGCCGGCATTCAACGCCAATCGAGCATGACCATGAAAACCATAAAAGGACCGGGTATTTTCCTGGCGCAATTCGCCGGCGGGCAGCCGCCCTTCGACAGCCTGGAAGGGCTGGCCCGCTGGGCTGCAAGCCTGGGGTATAAAGGCGTGCAGATCCCCACCAGCGATCCAGGCTTGTTCGACCTGCAACAGGCGGCCGAAAGCCAGGCCTATTGCGACGACGTGCGCGGCATGCTGGCCGGCCACGGGCTGGAGGCCACCGAGCTGTCCACGCACTTGCAAGGGCAGTTGCTGGCGGTGCATCCCGCCTACGACACCTTGTTCGACGGCTTCGCGGCGCCCGCCGTGCGCGGCAATCCGGCCGCCCGCACACAATGGGCGAGAGAGCAATTGCTGCTTGCCGCCAAGGCATCGAAACGCATGGAGCTGACGGCGCATGCGACGTTTTCCGGCGCGCTGGCCTGGCCCTATCTGTATCCCTGGCCGCAGCGTCCGGTCGGACTGGTCGAGGAAGCGTTCGCCGAACTGGCGCGGCGCTGGAGGCCGATACTGGATGCCTTCGACGAGGCCGGCGTCGATGTCGGCTACGAGCTGCATCCCGGAGAGGACCTGCACGACGGCCTGAGCTTCGAGCGCTTCCTGGACGCGGTGGGCGGCCATCCGCGCGCCGGCATCCTTTACGACCCCAGTCATTTCGTGCTGCAGCAGCTGGACTACCTGGCGTTCATCGACATCTATCATGAGCGCATAAAATGCTTCCATGTGAAGGACGCCGAATTCCGCCCCAATGGCAGGCAGGGCGTTTACGGCGCGTATGCGGACTGGGCGGATCGGGCAGGGCGCTTCCGCTCGCTGGGCGACGGCCAGGTCGATTTCAAGGCCATCTTTTCCAAGATGGCGCAATACGATTATCCCGGCTGGGCCGTGCTGGAATGGGAATGCTGCCTGAAGCATCCCGAGCAGGGCGCCGCCGAAGGCGCGCCCTTCATCGCCAGCCATATCATCCGCGTGGCCGAGCATGCTTTCGACGATTTCGCGAAGAGCGGCGCATCCAGGGATCAGCTTCGACAGTTATTGGGTATCGTTCAATGAGCGCAGGCGTGCATAGGCGATTGAGGCTGGGCATGGTGGGCGGCGGCCGCGGCGCCTTCATCGGCGCGGTGCACCGCATGGCGGCGCGGCTGGACGATCGCTACGAGCTGGTGGCGGGCGCCCTGTCCAGCGATCCGGAGCGGGCGGCGGCCAGCGCGGCCGATGTCGGCATCGATCCGGCGCGCAGCTACGCCGACTGGCGGGAAATGGCGCAGGCCGAGGGCCGCTTGCGGCGCGAAGGGCGGAAGGGCATCGACGCCGTATCCATCGTGACGCCCAATCATCTGCATGCACCCATCGCGCGGGCGTTCCTGGCCGAGGGCATACACATCATCTGCGACAAGCCGCTGACGGTGTCGCTGGCCGAGGCGCTGGAGCTGCGGGATCTGGCCCGCGATCATTCCGCGCTTTTCGTGTTGACTCACACCTATACCGGCTACCCCATGGTGCGCCATGCGCGCTGGCTGGTGGAGCAAGGCGCCATCGGCGAGTTGCGCCTGCTGCAGGTGGAATATGCGCAGGACTGGTGGGCCGAGGCCTCGGCCATGACCGAAGGAGGCTGGAGGGGCGATCCGGCCATCGCCGGCCCCGCGGGCACGCTGGGCGACGTTGGCATCCACGCCTACCAGCTGGCCAGCTATGTCAGCGGCTGCGAGCCGGATGAAATCGCCGCCGAACTGCATACCTTCGCGCCGGGGCGCCGGCTGGACGACCATGTGCAGGTCATGATGCGCTATGCCAACGGAGCGCGCGGCAGCCTGTGGGCCAGCCAGGTCGCGACCGGCTGCGAGAATGCGCTGACTTTGCGCTTGTACGGCAGCCGCGCCCAATTGCGTTTCGAGCAGGAAGACCCCAACGTCCTGTGGCTGACCCCTCAAGGCGGGAGCGCGCAGCGGATTACCCGCGGCCGCGCGTCCAGTATCGCGGCCGACCAGGCCACGCGCATTCCCCCCGGTCACCCCGAAGGCTATATCGAGGCGTTCGCGCAGCTGTATCGGGACGCGGCCGACCGCATCCTGGCGCTCGAGTCCGGGCGGGCCGATCTGCCGGATTCCGCCGCCTTGCCCGGCATCGCCGACGGCGTGGCTGGCCATCGTTTCATCGCCTCCGTGCTCCAGAGCCATCGCCGCGGCAGCGCCTGGGTCAGGCTGGACGAGGCGCGCGACCCGGACTGAACGGCTTGGCTACAATAGCTGGCCCGCCGCGGCTGGCCAGCCGCCGTTCTTACGACAGGAAACCATGAGCAAAACCCAGGGGCGCAGCACGATCGCCGATGTGGCGCGCCAGGCCGGCGTGTCCAAGGCCACCGTCTCGCGTTTTCTCAATCACCGCGACACCCTGCTTTCGCCCGAGATCGCCGGCAAGGTCGAGGCGGCCGTCAAGCAGCTGGGCTATGTGCCCAGCCCCATGGCGCAAGCCTTGAAGCGCGGCCGTTCGCGCCTGATCGGCCTGGTGGTGGCCGATATCACCAACCCCTATTCGGTGGCGGTGCTGCGCGGGGCGGAGCAGGCCTGCCGCGAAGCGGGCTACCTGGTCATGCTGTTCAATCTGGGCAATGAAAGCGAAAGGGAGAGCGCCGGGATACGCGCGCTTACTTCGTACAAGGTCGAGGGCTTCATCCTGAACACCATGGGCCGCGATGCCGGCGCCGTCCTTGAAACCGCCCGGCAAGGCAAGCCCGTCGTGCTGGTCGACCGCCTGCATGACGGCCTGGACGTCGATTTCGTTTCCCTGGACAACCGGCAGGCCATCAGCCTCAGCGGCGGACATCTGCTGGATGCCGGCTATCGCGACCTGTTGCTGGTGACCGAACCTCTGGGCACGGTCAGTTCGCGTATCGAGCGCGCCCGGGCATTCAAGGCCTTTGTCGCGGAACAGGGTTCCACGGTGTCCGGGCACAGCGTGGAAAGCAGGGCGGAGGCGCCGGAGCTGCTGGACCAGGCATTGCAATCGCTGCGCAAGGGGGCGCAAGCCCGGCCGGCGGTCATCACCAGCAACGCGGTCGTGACGCTGCGCGTGGTCGAGGCCGTTGCCAGGCTGGGCTGGCGATTGGGCAGGGACGTGGGTCTGGTGGGCATCGACGATACACCCTGGGCGCCGTATGTCGGTCCCGGAATCACCACGGTATCGCAACCCACCGGCGAACTGGGACGGCTGGCGGCGCAGTGCCTCATGCAGCGGCTGGCCGGGTCGACGATCGCGGCGCGCAAGATACTCCTGCCCGGCACGCTGATGAGCCGGGGGTCCACGCAGCCCAGTTAGCGGCCTTGAAAGGCGGGGAGGCCGGGGTGCGATCCGGCGGTAAAATTTCCCCCGGGTAAGTCCTGATATAATTCCTGCCTTCATTGGTTAAACTTTGAAACCGGTTTCAGGCGGTAGTTTTTGGTTTTCACATTCCGGATGCATATCCGGAAAGCGGCTGAATGGCGGCAGAGATGCCCCGGTTTAAGTAGGTATTTTCTTGATCGCGCGGTATGCTTTTATCGCCGGTAATGCCCAAGGTTGAAGCACAACGTGAATTATTCCTTTCAATTCGGTCCGGTGTTCGAGGCCTGGCCCCTGCTGCTGCATGGCACGTGGATGACGATCCAGCTGTCCTTCCTGGCCATGTTGTTCGGGCTGCTGGTGGCCATTGTGTGCGCCTGGGGCAAGACGGCCGGCCCCGCGCCCTTGCGCTGGCTGATCAACGCCTACATCGAGATCATCCGCAACACGCCCTTCCTGGTGCAGCTGTTCTTCTTTTTCTTTGCCCTGCCGGCGGTGGGAGTGCGCTGGTCGCCGTACACGGCCGCGCTGGTGGCCATGGTGTTCAACCTGGGCGCCTACGCGACCGAGATCGTGCGCGCCGGCATCGAATCCATCCCGAAGGGGCAGATCGAGGCCGGGCTGGCGCTGAACCTGTCGCGCCTCGAGATCTTCCGCTACGTGATCCTCAAGCCCGCGCTCAAAGCCATCTATCCAGCGCTGACCAGCCAGTTCATTTTGCTGATGCTGGCCTCCAGCGTGGTCTCGGTGATCTCGGCCGACGATCTGACCTCGGTGGCGGCGAACCTTCAGTCCGAGACCTTCCGAAGCTTCGAGATCTACATCGTGATCACGGTGATCTACCTGCTGCTGACGCTGGCCTTCTCCTACCTGTTCCGGCTGGTGTTCCAGTGGGGCCTTAACTATCCGGACCGCCGATAATGCGTACGTTTGGCTATAGCGATTTCTGGTTCATTCTCGAGGCGGCGCAGTGGACGGTGCTGCTTTCGCTGATGGCGTTCGTGGGCGGCGGCATCGTGGGGCTGATCGTGGCGCTTTCGCGCACGTCCGAAAGCGGCCTGGCACGGACCTTGTCCATGGGCTTCATCCAATTGTTTCGCGGCACGCCGCTGCTGCTGCAGCTGTTCCTGGTGTTCTTCGGGGCGCCGGTGATCGGGCTGGAGGTCAATCCGTGGGCGGCGGCGGCGGTGGCGCTGACGCTCAATAGCGGGGCCTTCCTGGGCGAGATCTGGCGCGGTTGCATCGAGGCGATTCCGCGCGGCCAATGGGAGGCGGCCGAGGCGCTGGGACTGTCGTACCGGCACAAGATGCGCGACGTGGTGCTGCCCCAGGCGCTGAAGATCGCGGTGCCGCCCACGGTGGGCTACCTGGTGCAGATCGTGAAGGGCACGTCGCTGGCGGCCATCATCGGCTTTACCGAACTGACCCGTGCCGGGCAGATCATCAACAACGCCACTTTCCAGCCCATGGTGGTGTTCTCGGTGGTTGCCGTCGTCTACTTCCTGCTGTGCTGGCCCCTGTCGCTGCTGGCCGCCTACATGGAACGCCGGCTGGCCATGTCGCTGTCGCGTTGATTAGGGTTCGGGAATCCTTCATTCCCTTTTTTTATCACTGTTTTTATCCGACTTTGGAGACATGATATGTTTGTTATGAAGAAAATGCGCACGCTCATGGGCGCCACCCTGCTGGCTGGTTGCGCCGCGCTGGCGCTTGGCGCACAATCCGCCGCCGCGGAAACCATCGACCAGATCAAGGAAAAGGGCGAGCTCACTATCGGCATGCTCGTCGATTTCCCGCCCTACGGCATCCTGAACACCGAAAACAAGCCCGACGGCTACGATGCCGACGTGGCCAAGCAATTGGCCAAGGACCTGGGCGTGAAGGTGAACATCGTTCCCGTGACCGGCCCCAACCGCATTCCCTATCTGCTGACCAACAAGGTCGACATGCTGGTGGCTTCCCTGGCGATCACGCCCGAGCGCGCCAAGCAGGTCCAGTTCTCCCATCCTTATTCGGCGGCCCAGATCGTGGTGTTCGGCGGCAAGGACGCCAAGATCGCCACGGCGGAAGACCTGGCCGGCAAGCGTATCGGCGTGGCTCGCGCCAGCACCCAGGATATCGCCGTGACCAAGGTCGCGCCCAAGGACGCGAACATCCGCCGCTTCGATGACGATGCCTCGGCCATGCAGGCCCTGCTGTCGGGCCAGGTGGATGCCATCGGCTGCTCGACCACGGTGGCCGCGCAGATCGCCAAGCGTTCGCCGGACCGTTTCGAAAACAAGTTCGTCCTGCTGCAGCAGGAAATGGCGGTGGCCATGCGTCCGGGCGAAGCCAACACGCTCAAGACCATCAACGAGCTGGTCGACAAGAACATCCAGAACGGCGAGTTCAGCAAGCTGTTCCAGAAATGGCTGGGCACCCCCTTGCCCGAGCTGAAGAAATCCTGATTGCATAGCGATTGACCATGACCGACAGACCAAGCACGCCGGCTGTCGATCCGGAGCGTCCCGCCCAGGGCGGGACGATTATCCAGATCGAAGCGCTGAATAAATGGTATGACGCCTTCCACGTCCTCACCGACATCGACCTGACCGTGGCCGCGGGCGAACGCATCGTCATCTGCGGCCCGTCGGGCTCGGGCAAGTCCACGCTGATCCGCTGCATCAACGGCCTGGAAAAGGCCCAGAAAGGCCGCATCGTAGTGGACGGCATCGACCTGACCGCCAAGGCGGGCAACATCGACGCCGTGCGCCAGGAAGTGGGCATGGTGTTCCAGCAATTCAACTTGTTCCCGCACATGACGGTGCTGCAGAACTGCATGCTGGCGCCCATGCGCTCGCGCGGCATCGGCAAGGCCGAGGCCGAGGCGCTGGCCATGAAATACCTGACGCGGGTGCGCATCGGCGATCAGGCGCTCAAGTACCCCAGCCAGTTATCGGGCGGGCAGCAGCAGCGCGTGGCGATTGCGCGGGCGTTGTGCATGACGCCCAAGGTCATGCTGTTCGACGAGCCCACCTCGGCGCTGGACCCGGAAATGGTCAAGGAAGTGCTGGACACCATGATAGGGCTGGCCGACGACGGCATGACCATGCTGTGCGTGACCCACGAAATGGGCTTCGCCCGCAGCGTGGCCAACCGCGTGATCTTCATGGCCGACGGAAAGATTGTGGAGCAGGCCACGCCGGAGCTGTTCTTCAGCAATCCGCGGGAAGAGAAAACCCGCAACTTCCTGGGCCAGATCCTGAATCACTAGTGCGCCGCTCCAGCGACGGCCTTTGCCATCGCGGGCATGTCTTTTATCTTCCCCTCCCGGGGCGGGCCGCGCACGGGCGGCCGAAGCGGAACCATGAATTCGACGCAGCAGATTATCGTGTCTTTATCATCCTTTGGCGCATCCGAAGTGGGGCGCCATGGGCAAGCCTGGTTTGCGCGGCTTTGCCATGCGGCCGGCGCCGACGGCGTGGAAGTGCGCGGCGAACTGCTGCGCGACCCCGACAATGAGTTGCCGGAACTCGCGGCCATCGTGCGCGAGACCGGCCTGGCCTGCTTCTATTCCAGTCCCGACATGCTGTGGGACGCCGATGGACGGTTTTCCGCCACGGCGCTCGAGCTGGGCATCGCGCGCGCCCGCGTGCTGGGCGCGCCTGTCTTGAAAATGTCCATAGGCGGATTCAATGCCGCCTCCGCGGCCGGCCTGGCAGACGTGGATGCACGCTTGCGCCCCCAGGGCCTGCGCCTTCTTATCGAGAACGACCAGACCGAAAGCGCGGGAACCCTGCCGGCCTTGCAGCGCTTCTTCGGCGGCCTGGACGCCGCCGGGCTTTCCCTGGACATGACGTTCGACATGGGCAACTGGCACTGGGTGGGCGAATGCCCGCTGCAGGCCGCGCAGGCGCTTTCGCCCCGTGTCCGGTACGTGCATTGCAAAGGCGTGCAGCGCACCCCGGCGCGCTGGGTCGCCGTGCCCCTGGAGGATTCGGCCGCGCCCTGGCGCGCCGTTTTCCGCGCCATGCCGCGCGGCCTGCCCCGCGCCATCGAATACCCGCTGATCGGCGACGATCTCTTGGCCGTTACGCGCAAGGCCGTACAAAAATTGAGAAGTCTGGAGGACAGCTTGTGAGCAATGCATTGGATGTGGTTACCTTCGGCGAGGCCATGATGATGCTGGTGGCGGATCGGCCGGGGCCGCTCGAAGAGGCGCAGGCTTTCTACAAGCGTACGGCCGGCGCCGAAACCAATGTGGCCATCGGCCTGGCGCGCCTGGGACTGAATGTGGGCTGGGCCAGCCGCCTGGGCGCCGATTCCCCCGGGCGCTATCTGCTGGCCGAGATGCGGCGCGAAGGCATCGATTGTTCGCACGTGTTCTGCGATCCGACGCAGCGCACGGCCATGCAGTTCAAGGGGCGCGTCACCGATGGCAGCGATCCTCCGGTGGAATACCATCGCAAGGGCTCCGCCGCCAGCCAGATGCAGGTGGCCGACATCGACGAGCCCTGGCTGGTGGGCGCGCGGCATCTGCACAGCACCGGCGTGTTCGCCGCCATATCCGACAACTGCTATCAGGTCTCGCGCAAGACCATGAGCCTGATGCGCGCGGCGGGCAAGACCGTGTCGTTCGACCCCAACCTGCGGCCCACCTTGTGGCCGTCGGCCGACGCCATGCGCGAGGGGATCAATGCGCTTGCCTACGGCGCCGACTGGGTGTTTCCGGGGCTCGAGGAAGGCCGCTTGCTGACGGGCCTGCAATCGCCCGAGGACATCGCGCGCCACTATCTCCAGCACGGCGCCAGCCTGGTCGTCGTCAAGCTGGGCGCCGACGGCGCGTACTTCGACAAGGGCGACGAACAGGCTTATGTGCCGGGCTGCCCGGTCGAGAAAGTGATCGACACCGTGGGCGCCGGCGACGGCTTCGCGGTGGGCGTCATCAGCGCCTTGCTGGCCGGCCTGCCGCTGCGGCGGGCGGTCGAGCGGGGCAGCTGGATAGGCGCGCGCGCGGTGCAGGTGCTGGGCGATACCGAGGGCCTGCCGACACGCGAGGAACTGGAGCAGGCCGGCCGCTGAACCTCTGTCCGCGGCGGTATTTCCGTTTACTGGGAGTCCACGATGAATCGAAAGCAGGTATTGGTTTACAGAGCCTTGCCGGATGAGCAACTGGAGCGGGTACGGCGGGAACACGACGTGGTGGTCGCCGACCCGCGCATCGCGGGGCAGGAGCAGGCCTTCCTGGATGCCCTGCCGAATGCGCAGGGTCTGATCGGCTCCAGCTACCCCGTCGATGAGGCTTTGCTGGCGCGCGCGCCGCGGCTGGAAGTCGTCTCCAGCATTTCCGTCGGAGTTGATAAATACCAGCTGGACGCCTTGCATCGGCGCGGCATCGTCCTGTGCCATACGCCGGGCGTGCTGACCGAGACGGTGGCCGACCTGCTTTTCGCCATGATGCTGGCCACCAGCCGCCGCATTCTGGAACTGGGCCGTTATGTGCAGCAAGGCCGCTGGAAGCGCAGCATAGGCCAGGACATGTACGGCTGGGACGTGCATGGCAAGACGCTGGGCATCCTGGGCTATGGCCGGATCGGCCAGGCCCTGGCGCAGCGCGCGGCGCTGGGCTTCAATATGCCGGTGCTCTACCACACGCGCAGACCCGTCGCCAGCGGATTGCCCGAAGGCAAGGCGCGTTCCGCGACGCTGGACGAGGTGCTGCGGCAGTCCGACTTCATCGTCGTGGTCTTGCCCCTGACCGCGCAGACCGAGGGCATGATAGGCGAAAAGGAGTTCGCCTCGATGAAGCCGGGTGCCATACTGATCAACGGCGCGCGCGGCCCCATCGTGCAGGAGACGGCGCTGCTGGATGCCCTGGACCAGGGCCGCCTGCGCGCCGCGGGCCTGGATGTGTTCGACATCGAACCCCTGCCGCAGGATTCTCCGCTGCGGGATCATCCCAAGGTCCTGCCCTTGCCGCATATCGGCTCGGCAACGCATGAAACCCGGCAGGCGATGGCGGTCATGGCCGTCGACAACCTGCTGCTGGCCTTGCGAGGCGAGAAGCCGCTGGCGGCCTACGATACGGCGGGCGCCGCGTAAGCCGCGCCTCGGCCGGCCAGGCCGCCGCGCCTTTTGTATTTACCGGATCGCGCAAGCCTGTTGCGCCAGGCGCGTGATCTCATCCCATTGCCGGCCGGCCACGGCCGCTTCGGGCGTCAGCCACGATCCCCCCACGCACTTCACATTGGACAAGGCCAGGTATTGCCCGGCATTGGCGGCATTGATTCCGCCGGTCGGGCAGAACACGATATCCGGCAGGGGGCCTTGCAGGGCCTTGAGCAGGGCGACACCGCCGACCGCTTCGGCGGGGAACAGCTTCTGCACCTTGAAGCCCTGGTCAGCCGCATACATGGATTCGGAAGCCGTGGCGATGCCCGGCAGGAAGGGGATGCCCGACGTCCGCGCCGCCTGCGCAATCTCGGCGGTCAGGCCGGGGCTGACCCCGAAGCGGGCGCCCGCGGCAATGGCGGCCTCGAGCTGTTTGGCGCTGCGCACCGTGCCGACGCCGACCAGGGCATCGGGCACCGACTGGCTGATCAGCGTGATGGCCTGCAGCGCGGTGTCGGAACGCAAGGTGATCTCCAGGCTGCGCACGCCGCCCGCCACCAGCGCCTGCGCCAGTTCCACGGCCGTGTCGATGTCCTTGATGACGATGACCGGCATGACGGGGCTCTGTTCGAGTAGTTCAAGTGCATTCATTGTTCATTGCTCGCTATAAGACGGTAAGGATTGTGGTTCAGGCATGGCGTGTTGTCCGGCGGCCTCATCCGGGCCGGACCAGTCCGGATGCCCGAAGGTGCCCGCGCCGGCTTCGGCGGCGTCGGCATGCAGGCGGAAGGAGGCGAACAGCTCGCGTCCGAATCCCGCCTGGTGGCCGCTGATGTCGACAGGGGCCGTTGCGCGCCGTGCCCAGTCCGCGGGGGCCAGCACACAGAGCTCGCCCGCGCCGGCGTCCAGCCGCAGCACATCGCCGTCCCGCACATGGGCAAGGGCGCCGCCGGCCAGCGCTTCAGGAGAAACATGGATGGCGGCGGGAACCTTGCCGGAAGCGCCCGACATGCGTCCATCGGTGACCAGGGCAACCTTGAATCCGCGGTCCTGCAAGACGGAAAGCGCCGGGGTCAGCTTGTGCAGTTCGGGCATGCCGTTGGCCTTGGGGCCCTGGTAGCGCACGACGGCGATGAAGTCGCGTTCCAGTTCGCCTCTATTGTATGCCGCCAGAAGCTCGTCCTGGCTGTCGAACACCGCGGCGGGCGCCTGGACCACCCGGTGCTCGGGCTTGACGGCCGATACCTTGATGACGGCGCGGCCCAGATTGCCTTGCAGCAGCTTCAAACCGCCGTCGGGGCTGAAGGGGTTGCTGACCGGCCGTATGACCTGGGTGTCCAGCGGAACGGGGGTGACCGGCCGCCAGGCCAGCCTGCCTTCGTCCAGATAGGGCTCCTGCGTGTAATGCGCCAGGCCGTCGCCGGCCGCGGTTTTCACGTCTTCGTGCAGCAGGCCCGCCTTGAGCAGCTCCGCGATGACCAGGCCGATGCCGCCGGCGGCATGGAAGTGGTTCACGTCCGCGCCGCCGTTGGGATAGACGCGCGCCAGCAAGGGCACGGCCGCCGACAGTTCGGAGAAGTCGTCCCAGTTGACGGCGATGCCCGCGGCCCGCGCAATGGCGACCAGGTGCAGGGTGTGGTTGGTGGATCCGCCTGTGGCCAGCAGTCCGACGATGCCGTTGACGATGGCTTTCTCGCTGATGACTTCGGCCACCGGCGTGAATTCTTCGCCCTGTGAGCTGATCCGCAAGGCACGCTGCGCGGCGGCGCGGGTGAGGGCTTCGCGCAGGGCGGTATTGGGCGGGACGAAGGCGCTGCCGGGCAGGTGCAGGCCCATGATTTCCATGAGCATCTGGTTGGAGTTGGCCGTGCCGTAGAAGGTGCAGGTGCCGGGGCCGTGATAGGACTGGGATTCGGATTCCAGCAGTTCTTGGCGGCCTATCTTGCCCTGGGCATACAGTTGGCGGGTATGGGCCTTGTCGCTGTTGGATATGCCGGTGGCCATAGGGCCGGCGGGTACGAAGATGGCCGGCAGGTGGCCGAAGGAGAGGGCGCCGATCAGCAGGCCGGGAACGATCTTGTCGCACACGCCCAGGAACAGGCCGGCGTCGAACATCTGGTGGCTGAGGGCGACGGCGGTGGCCATGGCGATGACGTCGCGCGAGAACAGGCTGAGCTCCATGCCGGTCTGGCCCTGGGTGACGCCGTCGCACATGGCGGGCACGCCGCCGGCGAACTGGGCGGTGGCGCCGGCGGCGAAGGCGGCCTGCTTGATGAGGGCGGGGTAGGAGGCCAGCGGCTGATGGGCCGAGAGCATGTCGTTGTAGGAGGAGACGATGGCCAGGTTGGGGCGGGCGGCTTCTTTGAGCCGCTGCTTTTCGGCATCGGGCATGGCGGCGAAGGCGTGGGCCAGGTTGGTGCAGCCCAGGTGGCTGCGCTCGATTTTCTTGCCGTAGGCGGCGCGGGAGCGGGCCAGATAGGCGGTCCTGGTTTTGCGGCTGCGGGCGATGATCCGTTCAGTAACGGTGTGGACGACGCTGTTCAATGCCATGGCGGTGGGCCCTCCGGATAAGTGGCTGACTTTTTGTATTGTAGTTTAACTACATATCCTGGGCAATATTGCTATTGGGATGTGTCGTTTTAATGAGCTTTCCTGTTTTGTGGAAAATGCTTTTCCTGTGTTTCTGACTTGGTTATTTGGCTTAATTATTTGGCTTTGTTTATTGTTATAAGGTGATAAGAGGCACTATCAAGGGTTGTATGGGCGAGGAAGATTATGAAGAGGCGGCGTCTATGGTTTGTCGACTAGAATGTGTATTTTATGTAGTTTTGCTATTTTTTTTAGTGGCAAAGGAGCCTTACGATCGCTCATATTCAGCAGTGCTTGGCGTGTTTTGATTTTGGTGCTTCCGTTTTTCTTTTTGGCTTGCTGTCTGTGATGATGGTGCTCGGTTCTTTAGGCTGGTGTTTGTTAAATGCGTGGATGTTTGAGTTCTTGCCCCGGCCCGCCTGCCTGGGCTCCATCCAGGCTAAGCGCATGCGGTCATGGCAAGCCATGACTCCCCGCCCGATTGCACGGCATCGAGGCGTCCGCGAACTCGCGGGTCGGACAGCCACCGGCTGTCCGAAAACGTCCCGCTCGAACAGCGCGTCCTTGCATCCTCGATGCCGCGCAATCGGACGGCGCATGCGAACCGCCTGGCCGGAGTCCAGGCAGGCGGGCCTGATGTGGGTGTCGTTCGTCCGTGATCGGGGTTGTGGCTAAACGGGCTCGTGACTAGGACCAGGGCTGAGGCTGAGGACGTAACTGCGACTGCGGTGGGCAAGGAGCCATATCATTGGGGGGCGGAGGAGAATGGCACGGCCTGCCTGCGGCCGCAAACGCGGTTCAAGGCCAGGGGCTGTTCCGGGGCTGGCCGAATAGTTTTTCGGCAATGAAGCCGGCGCTACGCTTGACCTCTTGCGCAAAGAAATCCAGCCGGTCTGCGCCGAAATGCTGGGCGGATCCGGAGACCCCGATGGCCGCCACCACATTGCCCATCCGGTCAAAAATGGGGGCGGCTACGCCATGCACGTCGGCTCGAAATTCGCCCCGGTTGATGGCGACCCTGGATTGGCGTATTTCTCTCATTTCATCCAGGAATTGTTCTTCGCTTTTTTGAGGCGCAAAATTCTTGGCCATCGACGCTTTATAGAGCTCCTTCAGCTCCGAGTCGCCTTTGAAGGCCAGCATGGCTTTTCCCGTGGCCACCTGGAAAGCGGGCATCCTGCCTCCGATCTGGCTGTAGGCGCGAACGGGGTTGTCGCTGTCTATCTTGTGCAGGTACACGATTTCCATTTCTTCCAGGACGGATAAATGGACGCTTTCCCCGGTCTGCTCCATCAGGCTTTGCATCTCCGCTTCCGCCATGGACCGCAAGGTGGCGTGGCGCAGCATGGCCGACCCCAGTTTCCAGAGCTTGATGGATGCAATGTATTTCGAGGATTCGCTTTGAAATGCATAGTTGGCCTGAATCAGGGTCTGAAGCAATCGATGTGTCTTGCTTTTGCCCAGTTCCAGGGCGGCGGCAATCTCGGTGAGCGACATGGGGCGATCGGCGTAAGCCAGGTAATCCATGACTCTCAAGCCGTCCCGCAGTGTGTTGTTCATGATGCTATTTTCTTATTTCGATTCTGTATTTTAGAATTATTGTTATAAGTTACGGAATCCATAGAATGATGTCTCCAGTTCAATTTCTATCCGGATCACAGAAAAGCGGGCATTTCCCTGTCCGTTCATTATAAAGAGGAGACACCATGATCATCACTACGCACAGGTCCCGCCGGGCAGGCCGCTCCCCATTGGGGCGCGTCACACGGGGCGCCGTTTTCGCCGCGGCCATCGGATGCTTCGCCATGTCGGCGATGTCGACGGCCAGCGCGGAAACATACCCCGACAAGCCGATAAACCTCATCGTCTCGTATCCCGCCGGCGGCAGCGTCGACGTGTCGGCGCGGATCCTGCAGGATCCCTTGTCCAAGGCACTGGGACAGCCGGTGGTGGTGGAGAACAAGGGCGGCGCGGGCGGCACCATAGGCACGGCGATCGTTGCCAAGGCGAAGCCCGACGGCTATACCCTGCTGATCACCTTGTCCTCCCACACCATCAATCCCGCCATCTACACCTCTTTGCCGTTTGATACCGAGAACGATTTCAGCCCGGTCTCGATGGTGGCCTCGGCACCGCAGATCCTGGTGGCCAACCCGAAATTCCCTCCGTCGTCCCTGGCGGAACTGATCGAGTACAGCAAGAAGCATCCCGACGAGGTTCCCTATGGCTCGGCGGGCACCGGTTCGCCCAGCCATATCGCGGGCGAGCTCTTCAAGATGAAGACGGGCCTGAACCTTACGCATATTCCTTACCGGGGCGGCGGGCCGGCCACGATCGACGTATTGGGCGGCACCATACCCTTGCTGTGGGTGTCTCTGCCCTCGGTTACGCAGCACATCAAAAGCGGCCGTTTGAAGGCGCTGGCCGTCTCGACCAAAGACCGCACGCCTGTTCTTCCCGATGTGCCGTCCGTCGCGGAAACCATCAGCGGTTTCAACGTCGATTCCTGGTACGCGATGTTTGCGCCGGCCAACACGCCTGCGCCGATTGTCAATAAAATACAGGCGGCCATTGCGGATGCGGCCAAAGACAAAAAAATACAAGAGGCGTTCCTGGCGCAGGGAGCGGTTGTGGTCGGCGGCACTCCCGCTGAGTTGGACCAGGTCGTGAAGACCGAGGTGCCCATGTGGAAGGCGCTTGCCAAGCAGGCGAACATCAAGATCAATTAACACTACCGGCCGGAAAAGGAAAATCCGGCCATATAGCTGCATAAAGGTACAAACAGCATGTCTAGCAAACCCCTGGCAGGAATAACGGTCCTGGAAGTATGTAATGTCGCGGCAGGCCCGTTTTGCGGAATGCTGCTGGCCGACATGGGAGCCGAAGTAATCAAGATTGAAAACCCGCAGGGCGGCGACACCCTGCGCAGCTGGCCCCCCCTGACCGAGGGCTATAGCGAGAATTTCGCCTCCCTGAACCGGAATAAAAAGTCGGTCACCGCCAATCTGAAAGATCCGGATGACACCGCGTTTGTGCTACAGCTGGTCGGCACGGCCGATGTGTTGATCGAGAACAATCGGCCCGGCGTCATGGACAGGTTGGGCTTGGGCTATGAGGCCCTCAAGAAAATCAACCCCCGGCTGGTCTACTGCTCGCTCTCCGCGTATGGCCAATCGGGTCCGCGATCCCAGGAAGGGGGCTTCGATCTCACCATGCAGGCGATGAGCGGGATCATGAGTGTGACGGGCACGCCCGACGGGCCCCCCGTCAAATGCGGGGTGCCGGTTTCCGACTTCGCCACCGGACTCTATGCCGCCTTCTCCGTGGTGAGCGCCTTGCGCCAGGCTGAAGCCGACGGCGCGGGGATGCACATCGATGTCTCCATGCTGGGCTCGTCTCTTGCCATCGCCGCGCTGCAAACGTCGGAATACTTCGGCAGCGGCAAGAATCCCCTGAAGCTGGGCTCGGCCCATCCCAGAAATGCCCCGTACCAGGTCTTCCGCTGCCGCGACGGCTATTTCGGGATGGCGGCGGGCAACAACGCTTTATGGAGCAACGTTTGCCACGCCATCGGGCGAACCGATCTACTGGGCGACAGCCGGTTTGGGTCGCCTAGCGACCGCGCCAGAAATCAGGGCGACCTTCTGACGATACTCGAAGATATTTTCGCGAGCGATGGCAGTGAGCATTGGCTGGAGGTCTTCAGGACGGCGGGCGTGCCTTGCGCGCCGATCAACAATTATTCCGAAATCCTCGCCGACCCTCAGGTGGAGCACATGGACTGGGTCCAAGAGCTCGAGCTGCCGAACGGACAAATGACGCGCAGCTTCATGTCGCCGATACGCCTGAATGGCCAGACCCAGGGAGCCCGGCTGAGGCCGCCGGCGCTGGGAGAGCACAATGCGGAGCTGAAAGCCGCTTTGGCCGCCCGGGAGCTGCAGGGTGAGTGATATTGAAATCGTCCAACACGACGCAACGGTGTTGCATATAAGGCTGGACCGGCCCGAAAAAAGAAATGCACTTTCATCGGAACTGGTCGAGGAATTGCACGGCGCGCTCGATGTGGCGCAGGAAAGCGCGGTGAAGCTCATTGTTCTGGAGGGCAATGGCAAGAATTTTTCAGCCGGCTTCGACTTCACGGGCATCGACGATGAGCCATTGGCTCAGATTTGCTGGCGCTTCGTCCGCATCCAGCAATTATTGCAACGGCTGGGAACGTCGCGCGTGCTGACTGTCGCCCTGGCCCATGGCCGAAACTTCGGTGCAGGCGCGGACCTGTTCGCCGCATGCAACTGGCGGGTATGCGCGCCGGATGCGACATTCCGCATGCCGGGCCTGAAGTTCGGCCTGGTGCTGGGCAGTACGCGGCTTGCCGATCTGGTCGGGGCGCAAAACGCCGCCCAGGTTCTGGACGGCTCGGAAACGTTCGATGCGGCCCAGGCTTACGAGATGGGGTTCGCTACGCGGATTTCAGAAAAATCCGATTGGCCGGATGTGCTGAAGGCGGCATCGGAAGTATCGGAAAACCTGAGCCCCGTGGCGCGCGGCCTGTTGTACGAGGCGCTGTCGGAGCACGACTACGATAGGGATATGGCTTTGCTGATCCGTTCGCTGTCGGTGCCGGGGCTGAAGGAGCGGATACAGGGGTATCTGGCCTAGCTGGTTTTCCTTGTTTGGTTTCGAGAAGATTTTGCTTCTTGCTTCCTGCTCGGTGGCTGCTTTGTCTTGGTGTGCGGGTTGTCTCGGGGTTGTCTGGTTCTTAAGCCGGCCCGTGTGCCTGGGCGCCAGCCAGGCTAGCGCATGCGGTCATGGCAAGCCATGACTCCCCGCTCGATTGCACGGAATCGAGGCGTCCGCGAACTCGCGGGTCGGACAGCCACCGGCTGTCCGAAAACGTCCCGCTCGAACAACGCGTCCTTGCATCCTCGATTCCGCACAATCGAGCGGCGCATGCGAACCGCCTGTCCGTCGCCCAGGCACACGGACCTGATGATGAGTATTAGTCAACCGCAGATCTCGAGATCTGGCTTTTAGTGGTGATGGTTGGCGATAACTGTGCCTTCCTCCATGTGGGCGCACGATATGTGAAGTCCCGCGAGCATGTGCTGGGGCTGGAGTCATGATGCATAGGCCAACAGTCAAGTAGCCAAGCACCCTTGGTAGTCAACGGTTCAATGTACGCAAGTGGATGGTCCCTGCCGCACAATTCGGAAGCCCGATATCCCGATTGACTACGATGCAGCCGCAGGTGGGCGGGTGTGGCGCGGGCAAGGCCTTCGGCAAGCGCCGCATGCTGACGAAGGGAAGCCGGGGGTGGTCGGCGGCCGCTGTCTGACCGGAGCGTAGCGGAGGGAGTTCGGCCGCCGCCCGGCTGGACGAGGCAGATGCGGGAAGTCGTGTCGCGTAGCGGCACGACCGCTGGACGGGCCGGACCGCGCCACACCCGCCCACCTGCGGCGTCTCGACAGCACAGATTCCAACGGTCCAAAATCCCGCGTCTCGACAGCACAATATCCCTCGGAACGCAGTATCCAGACAAGCGCAGAGCCCGGCCGCCGAAAGCGCAACCTATTCCGACAGCACGAAAAAACAGCGCGACAGAAGCAAAACGCCTCTGCGCGCCGCCGCGAGACAGGCAGGTGGAGCGCAGCTCCACCCACTCATCCCTTTACTTGATTTTGGCGTCCTTGATCAGCTTCTGCTGGAACTCGGCCAGCTGCTGCTGCCGCATCATCTCTTCGATCTGCGGCTTCACTTCGGCCAGTTCCGGGAACTTCACATCGCGCGTATCTTCAACCTGGATGATGTGCCAGCCGAATTGCGTCTGCACCGGCTTGTCCGTCATTTCGCCTTTCTTCAGCTTCTGCACCGCTTCCGCGAACTCCGGCACATAATTGGTGGCCGGACCCCAGCCCAGTTCGCCGCCGTTCTTGCCGCTGCCCGGATCCAGGGAATCCTTCTTGGCGGCCGCTTCGAACGTGACCTTCTTGGCCTTGATCGATGCCGTCAGGTCTTCAGCCGCCTTCTGGTCCTTCACCAGGATATGGCGCAGCTTGTATTCCTGCTTGCCGGCCTGCTCCTTCTTGATCTCGTCGTACTCGGCCTGTATCTTCGCGTCGGTGACGGGATTCTTCTTCAGGTGGTCGGCCATCAGCGCGCGCACCAGGATGCCCTGGCGTGCGAGTTCGATTTCCTGCTTGACGTCGGCCTGCTTGTCGATGCCCGCTTTTTCCGCGGCTTGCACCGCAACCAGCCGGTTGACCATTTCCTGCTTGACCTGGGTGCGCAGCTCGGGCGTGTCCTGTGCGCCTTGCTTGATCAGCAGGGCCACGAACTGATCCAGTTTTTCCTGGGAAATGGCCTGGCCGTTCACGGTGGCGACAGTCTGCGCGTAGACCGGCAGGGCAATTGCGCAGGCGGCGGCGAATACAGCGATTCGTTTCATGTAATTCCTTTAAGAGTTGATTTTGGCAACGATGGCCAAGGCATGAATGGGGTAAGGCATCAGGTCGTGGACGCGATCATACACAAGCCTATGGCGCGCCAGGGTGGACAGCCCTTCGAATTGTTCAGTCCAGATATGCAGGCGGAAGTGGCTGGCGCCGCCCTTGCTGCCGGCGTGCCCAGCATGCAGATGCGATTCGTCGATGATTTCAAGGTAGGTTGGGGCCAGCGGTGCCAGGCGCTCTTCCAGCAGTTTCATTCGATCTGTAGACATCAGGATCGATCCTTTGGTTCCCCGGCTCCTGTGGCGGCCTGGGGCTGTTCTTCCTTCATGTGCCTGCCCAGCCATATCGACTGTCCGATCACGAACAGCAGCAGCAGGGCCATGAGGCCGAATACCTTGAAATTGACCCATTGCGACTCGGTGAACGCGCCCGAGAACGCCACATACAGGTTCAGCGCGCCCGACAGCGCGAAAAAGGCCGCCCAGCTGTAGTTGAGCTTGTCCCAGATGGCGGCGGGCATGTCCACCTTGGCGCCCATGAGCTTTTGCATCAGGTTGCGGCCGAAAAACAGCTTGCCGCCCACCAGTATCGCGGCGAACAGCCAGTACAGCACTGTGGGCTTCCATTTGATGAAAGCGTCGTTATGGAAAAACAGGGTGGCGCCGCCGAAGACGACGATCACGGTCAGGTTGATCCAGTGCGTGGCCTCGATGGCCTTGCCCGTGGCCTTGAGCCAGATGAACTGGCCCACGCCCGCGGCGATGGCCACGGCCGTTGCGGTGAAAATGTCGGAAAACCTGAAGGCCAGGAAAAACAGAATCAGGGGAAACAGGTCGAACAGGAATTTCTTCATTTAGGCGGGCTCGAACTTCAGCGAAACGGAGTTGATGCAATAGCGCAGGCCGGTGGGAGGAGGGCCGTCGGGGAATACATGGCCCAGATGCGAGTCGCAGATATTGCACAGCACCTCGGTGCGCACCATGCCCAGCGAGGTGTCGGTCTCCTCGCGGACATTGGCAGGGTCGAGCGGCTCGAAATAGCTGGGCCAGCCGCAGCCGGCGTCGAACTTGGTGTCGGAGGCGAACAGCGGCGTGCCGCAGCCGACGCAGCGATAAATGCCGTGCTCCCGGGTGTCCCAGTAGCGGCCGGTGAACGGACGTTCGGTGCCTTTCCGGCGCGCAACGGCGTACTCCTCGGGCGTCAGTTCCGCACGCCATTGGGCGTCGGTCTTTTCAATTTTGTCCATATCTGTACCTATAGAAAAACAGGCGGGCTTTACCTGCCATGTTAATCGACTTTGCGCGGGGCAAGTGGTTCCCCTGGTCTTTTGAAATCTATTTTTTGACCTGTCTATGCAGGGAATCCCCTAAAAGACTTTGTATCCGTTTTTGTCGATAATTTCCAATCACCCGTCATAATCGCTAGAACCTTAAACTATCGCAGCCAAAAACGACTGTTTTTTGCCGGTCAAAAGTGATACGTTTATTTGGATAACGGGCTGGTTTTTGTATAACGTTAGATTCGCCACTTCCCGGGACGGCGAATGTCATGTCTACCATGGAGACAAGCAATGAATATTAATCAGTCAATTCGACTTTCGGTGCTGGCCGGCGCGATCGCCCTGTCCATGCCCTTGATGGCTTCGGCCCAGATCAAGGTCGGCATCACGGTCGCCAGCACCGGGCCTGCCGCTTCGCTGGGCATTCCCGAGCGCAATACCGTTGCCTTGCTGCCCACCGAGGTTGCCGGTCAGAAAATCGAATACATCGTTCTGGACGACGGCACCGACACCACGGTTGCCGTCAAGAACATGCGCAAGCTGATTACCGACGACAATGTCGACGTTGTGGTCGGAACCTCGGTGACTCCCGGTTCGCTGGCCATGGTCGACGTGGCGGGCGAAACCAAGACGCCCATGATCAGCGTAGCCGCCAACGCCAAGATCGTCGAGCCCGTCGAAGGCGCCCGCCAATGGGTCTTCAAGACGCCCCAGAACGACCAGTTGATGGCCGGCGCGCTGGCCGACGCCATGGAGAAGCAGGGCGTCAAGACCCTGGGCTTCATCGGCTACACCGATGCTTACGGCGAAGGCTGGCTCAACGTGATGACCGAGGCCGCCAAAGCCAAAGGCATCAAGATGGTCGCGGTCGAGCGCTATGGCCGCACCGATACCAGCGTAACGGGCCAGACCCTGAAGCTGGTGGCCGCCAAGCCCGACGGCATCCTGGTGGCCGGTTCCGGCACGCCGGTGGCCCTGCCTCAACGCGAACTCAAAAGCCGCGGCTACAAGGGCATCATGTACCAGACCCACGGCGCCGCCAACAACGACGTATTGCGCGTCTGCGGCAAAGACTGCAACGACATGATCCTGCCTGCCGGTCCGCTGCTGGTGGCCGACCAGTTGCCCGACAGCAACCCGGTCAAGAAAAGCGCACTCGAGTACAAAACCAAGTACGAAGCCAAGTACGGCGAAGGCACCATCAATACGTTCGGCGGCCATATGTGGGATGCCGGCCTGCTGATTTCCACGGCCATTCCCCATGCCCTGAAAACGGGCGCCAAGCCGGGCACAGCCGAGTTCCGCAAGGCCATGCGCGACGCCATCGAGCAGATCAAGGACCTGCCGGCTTCGCAAGGGGTGTTTTCCATGTCCGCCACGGATCACGCAGGCTTCGACAAGCGCGCACGCGTCATCGTCAAGGTGGTCGACGGCAAATGGACGTACCAGCCTGACCTGTAACACCGGAGCCGCATGCCGGCGCCACGCTTTCACGGCGCGGCCCGGGCATGCGCTTCACATCGATTCGTTGTAGGGGCGCAAGGCGTTTCTTGCGCCCCGACTTCTTGGTTTTCCGGAAATGGATACGACAATAGTACTCATACTGCTGCAGGATGGCGTCATGAACGGCGCCATTTATGCGCTGTTGGGCCTGGCGCTTGTGCTGGTGTTCGTGGTGACCCGCGTCATCTTCATACCGCAAGGCGAATTCGTCGCCTTTGGCGCACTGACGCTGGCCTTCATGGTGAATGGGCGCATCCCGGGAACCGTCAACCTGCTGCTCATCGTGGGCGCCTTGGTCTTCGCGGTCGAGCTCCTGGCCGCTCTGCGCAGCAGCAACTGGAACGGCATGGCCAAGACCTTCTCATGGTCTTTGCTGCTGCCGTTGGTGCTTTATCTGCTTGCCCCCTATATCGTCAGCAAGGACACCTCGCTGTGGATCAATGTCCTGTTTTCCATGGCCCTGGTCGTGCCGCTGGGACCCATGCTTTACCGCCTGGTGTACCAGCCGGTGGCCGAGGCCAGCGTGCTGGTGCTGCTCATCATTTCGGTGGCGGTGCATTTCGCGCTTACCGGGCTGGCCCTGGTCTTCTTCGGCGCCGAAGGCTGGCGCACGCCGCCCTTCATGGAAGGCGAAGTGCAAATGGGCGTGGTCAGCTGGTCGGCGCAAACCTTTTTCGTGCTGGGCACCTGCGCCTTGCTCATATTGGGCCTTTGGATATTCTTCGGCAAAACGCTGTATGGCCGCGCCTTGCGCGCCACGGCCGTCAACCGCCGCGGCGCGCGCCTGGTCGGCATCAGCACCAATATGTCGGGCAGCCTGACCTTCACCCTGGCCGCCGCCATCGGCGCCTTGTCGGGCATGCTGATCGCGCCCGTGACCACCATTTATTACGACACCGGCTTTCTGATCGGCCTGAAGGGCTTTGTGGCCGCCATCTTCGGCGGGCTCATCAGCTACCCCGTGGCGGCCGGCGGAGCCATCTTCGTGGGCGTACTTGAAGCATTTTCGTCGTTCTGGGCCAGCGCCTACAAAGAGGTCATTGTGTTCACGCTGATCATCCCCGTGCTGCTTTGGCGTTCCTTCGGCGCGCATCATGCCGACGATGAGGAGTAAGCAGATGAATCGTTTATTGCTCGCCGTTGTCGTGCTGGCGCTGGCCGCGCTTCCCCTGATTCCGGCCACGCCCGAATTCTGGATTACGCATCTCAATTACATCGGGCTGGCAAGCCTGGTCGTGCTGGGGCTGGTCCTGCTGACCGGCATAGGCGGCCTGACGTCCTTCGGGCAGGCCGCGTTCGTCGGCATAGGGGCCTACACCACCGCCTGGCTGACCACGGCCGTGGGCTGGTCGCCCTGGGTGGCGCTGCTGATCGGCCTCATGCTGACCTTCCTGGTCGCCTATGTGCTGGGCGCCATCACGCTGCGGCTGTCCGGCCATTACCTGCCGCTGGGCACCATAGCCTGGTGCCTGTCGCTGTATTACCTGTTCGGCAATCTTGAATTCCTGGGCCAGTATGACGGCATCGCCGGCATCGCGCCCATCGAATTCTTCGGTTTCTCGTTGGGCAAGGGCCGCCATATCTATTACCTGATCTGGGTCTTCGTCCTGCTGTCCATGCTGGCAACGCGCAACCTGCTGGATTCCCGCCCCGGCCGCGCCATACGCGCCCTGAAAAGCGGCGGCGGCATGGCCGAATCCTTCGGCATCGACATGGCCCGCTACAAAGTCATCATCTTTGTGTACGCGGCCTTGCTGGCCTGCGTTTCGGGATGGCTTTACGCGCACATGCAGCGCGCCGTCAGTCCCAGCCCTTTCGGCCTGAACTATGGCATCGAATATCTGTTCATGGCGGTGGTGGGCGGCGCGGGCAGCGTGTGGGGCGCCGTGCTGGGTTCGGGGCTGATCCTGACCCTGAAGGACCAGCTGCAGAACGTCCTGCCCAAAATCCTCGACACCAGCTCCAACTTCGAGCTCATCGTATTCGGCGTCCTGATGATACTGGTGCTGCAATACGCGCGCGACGGCATCTGGCCCATCCTGTCCTCGTGGTGGCTGGCGCTGACCGGCAAGTCCGAACGCCGGCGCATTGCGCCTCCGCCCCAGGCCCCCGACCTGCTGCAGCGGCCCAGGCCCGCCAAAGGCTCGCTGGTGCTTGAGGTCGACTCGATACGCAAGGAGTTCGGCGGCCTGGTTGCCGTGAACGACATCAGCTTCTCGCTCAAGGCCGGCGAAATCATGGGCCTGATCGGCCCCAACGGCGCCGGCAAAAGCACCACCTTCAATCTCATCACCGGCGTGCTGCCCGCCACAAGGGGCAAGGTCCGCTTCCTGGGCGAAAGGCTGGATGTCCTGCCGTCGCGCGAAATCGCCCGCCTGGGTGTGGGGCGCACCTTCCAGCATGTGCAGCTGCTGCCCACCATGACCGTGCTCGAGAACGTGGCCCTGGGCGCGCACCTGCGCAACAAGGTCGGCGTCCTGTCCGCCGCCCTGCGCACCGAACGGCGCGACGAGGCCGAGCTGCTGCACGAGGCCGCCAAGCAATTGCAGCGCGTCGGACTGGGCGATTACCTGTACGAACAGGCCGGCAACCTGGCCCTGGGCCAGCAGCGCATACTTGAAATCGCGCGCGCCCTGGCCGCCGACCCCGTCCTGCTGCTGCTGGACGAGCCTGCGGCGGGCTTGCGCTACAAAGAAAAGCAGGAACTGGCCGGTGTCCTGGATCAGCTCCGCCAGGAAGGCATGAGCATCCTGCTGGTCGAGCACGATATGGATTTTGTGATGAATCTTACCGATCACCTGGTCGTGATGGACTTCGGCACCAAGCTGGCCGAAGGCCTGCCCGCCGACATCCAGCGCAACCCCGCCGTGCTGGAAGCCTACCTGGGCGGCATCGACGACGACTTCAATTTCGACGACCCGCCGGGCGCCGCCCACGGCGCTCCTGCGGCATCCGGAGCGGGAGGCATGGCATGAGCAGCGGCAACAAACCCAAGCACCCCATCCTGCAGGTCACCGACCTGTCCGCCCGCTACGGCAAGGTCAACGCGGTCGTCGGCGCCAACATCTCCGTCACCCGCGGCAGCATTGTCACCGTCATCGGCGGCAACGGGGCGGGCAAGTCCACCTTGCTCAATTCCATCATGGGATCCCTGCCCGCCACCGGCAACTGCTCCGGGTCCGTGCAGTACCTGGGCTCTGAAATCGGTTCGTGGCAGGTCGAACGCCGCGTGTCCGACGGCATCTCGCTGGTGCCCGAAAGGCGCGAACTGTTCGGCAGCATGTCCGTCGAAGACAATCTGCTGCTGGGCGGCTTCCGCCTGTACCGCGCCGGCAAGCACGGCTGGAAGGAAACCATCAACGAGGTCTACGACCTGTTCCCGCGATTGCGCGAACGCAAGGCGCAGCAGGCCGGTACCCTGTCGGGCGGCGAACGCCAGATGTTGGCCGTCGGCCGCGCACTGATGGCACAACCCCAGCTGCTGATGCTCGATGAGCCCAGCCTGGGCCTGGCTCCTCGCATCGTCCGCGAAATCTTCCAGATCATCGCCCGCCTGCGCAGCACCGGCGTGGCCATACTGCTTGTCGAACAAAACGCCCGCGCCGCCTTGCAGGTGGCCGATTACGGCTATGTGCTGGAAACGGGCGAAGTCGTCCTTGAAGGGAAGGCCAAGGAACTCAGCGGCAATCCGCGCGTTATTGAAAGCTATCTGGGTTTGGGGAACGCCAAGAAAGAAGCCGCTGGCGCTTGACAGGGCATTTCCCTGAGCAACTCTGGAACGCCGGCCGGTTCCACTATGAATCCGCCGGCGCATTGCCATGCTAATTTTGGGTCAACACCCTTCGTTCTGCGTGTTGCTAGAGTCCAGGGCACATGCATTGCAAAGGTATGCGTCGGACTTGCATCACGCAGTTCAGCAAGGCACGGCTGGCAGGCCTGGGGCCGTGCTCCCATCGCTTCGGCCCCTGCGGGGCTACCCTTGTCCTTGCTTCGCGGCGGGAGCCGGGCGTGAACTCGCCGGATATCAGCCGCCTGTGGGCTGATATCCGGCTCAGACAGCACGCCCTCTTACGCTCCCACCGCGAAGCAAGGCCTGCGGCTTGCTCAAAGGTCGCCCGGCCCCAGGCCCGCCAGCCGTGCCAGCGCAAGGAATCAGAAAGCCCCCAAACGCTGCGGTGCCGCAAGCATGGGAGGGCACGCTTTAATCGGATTTGGTGGAAGCGCATGATTCAAGTCGCCGCGCCCATTCCTGCATATCATACTGATGCGAATAGGCTCCCCAACCTTCGCCATGGATGCTCGCGACTCATGGACCTTGAAGGCGTGGCGGGTAAGCCGGGGGCGGGCGACCTTTGAGCAAGCCGCGGCCATTGCTTCAAGGCGGGGGCGTAAGAGGGCGTGCTGTCTGAGTGAGTTTTCAGCCCACAGGCGGCTGAAAACTCACGAGTTCACGCCCGGCCTCCGCTTTGAAGCAATGGCAAGGGTAGCCCCGCAGGGGCCGCAGCGATGGGAGCACGGTCCCGGCTTACCCGCTACGCCGTTTAAGAAACCAGGAAGCCCAGCGCAAGAACCAGAGACAACCGACCTACGAGCCGCGCCGCTTAAGGAAAACTGGAACGTCAGCTTGAGAATAACAAGAGGCCAAAAAAAACCAATCCAGGAAGCATCCCGAACAGAAAAAAGGGCGCCCATTTAAAAACAGGCGCCCTTGATCATGGCTAATGGAAACGCAGTTCAGGCCTTCTTGTACCGATGGACCAGTTCCCCGATAATCCCGCGCCGGAACGCCATCACGCAGATGATGAAGATCAGCCCGATCACGATCGTCACCGACTCGCCCAGCACCTGGAACCATTGCACCCCCGTGGACTGGCTGAGGAAGCGCCCGAATTCGCCCACCTTGTTCTCCAGCATCACCACGATGAACGCGCCCAGCACCGGCCCGGTGAACGTGCCCAGGCCGCCGATCAGCGTCATCAGGATCACCATCCCCGACATCTGCCAGGTCGCGTCCGACAAGGTCGCCGACACGAACACCAGCGCCTTGGTCGCGCCGGCCAGCCCGGCCAGCGCCGCCGAGATCACGAAGGCCAGCAGCTTGAAGTTGTCCACGTTGTAGCCCAGCGAGATCGTGCGCGGCTCGTTCTCGCGCAGCGCCTTGAGCACCTGCCCGAAGGGCGAATTGACCGTGCGCCAGCACACCGCGTAGCCGAACACGAAGATCGCCATCACCACGTAGTACAGGTTGATGTCCTGCGACAGGTCCAGCCCCAGCAGCGTGCCGCGCGGGATGCCCTGCAGCCCGTCCTCGCCATGCGTGAACGGCGCCTGCAAAAAGAAGAAGAACACCATCTGCGCCATGGCCAGCGTGATCATCGCAAAGTAGATGCCGCTGCGCCGGATGGCCAGCGCCCCCATGACCAGGCCCATCAGCGCGGCCACCGCCGTGCCAAAGAGCAGCCCCAGCGCCGTGGACCAGCCCCACACCGCCATCGCGTGCCCGGCCGCGTACGCCGCCCCGCCCAGAAAGGCCGCATGCCCGAAGGACAGCAGCCCCGTGTAGCCCAGCAGCAGGTTGAACGCGCAGGCGAACAGCGCGTAGCACATGACCTTCATCACGAAGATCGGATAGGCGCCCAGCGCCGGCAGCAGCGCCAGCACGAGCACCGCCACAAGAGAGCCGATGACTTGACGGTTCATTTTTCCTTCCCAAACAGACCGGCCGGACGCAGCAGCAGCACGATGACCATAATGATGAAGACCACGGTGTTGGACGCCTCGGGCCAGAACACCTTGGTCAGCCCCTCGATCACCCCCAGGCCCAGGCCCGTGACGATCGAGCCCATGATCGAGCCCATGCCCCCGATCACCACCACCGCGAACACCACGATGATCAGGTTCGAGCCCATCAGCGGCGAGACCTGCATGATGGGCGCGGCCAGCACCCCGGCAAAGCCGGCCAGCGCCACGCCGAACCCGTAGGTCAGGGTCACCACCAGCGGCACATTGACCCCGAAGGCCTCGACCAGCTTGGGGTTCTCGGTGCCCGCGCGCAGCAGCGCGCCCAGGCGGGTCTTCTCGATGACGAACCAGGTGGCCAGGCACACCAGGATGGAGGCCACCACCACCCAGGCCCGGTAGATGGGCAGGTACATGAAGCCCAGGTTCACCCCGCCCTTCAGAAGCTCGGGCGTGGGGTAGGGCTGGCCCGAGACGCCGTACAGGCTGCGAAACAGCCCCTCGATGAGCAGGGTCAGCCCGAAGGTGAGCAGCAGCCCGTACAAGTGATCCAGCTTGTACAGGTGGCGGATCAGCGCGCGCTCGGTCAGGATGCCGAAGGCGCCCACCACGATGGGGGCGATGATCAGCATCAGCCAGTAGTTCAGGCCCAGGTACTGCAGGCCCATCCAGGCGATGAAGGCGCCCAGCATGTACAGCGCGCCGTGCGCGAAGTTGATGATGTTCAGCAGTCCGAATATGACCGCCAGGCCCAGTGAAAGCACAGCATAAAACGAGCCGTTCACCAGGCCCAGCAGCAGTTGCCCGAGCAGCGCCTGGATGGGTATGCCGAAGAGTGCAGTCATAACGATAAGAGATCCGTGACGGGGCTAGGGACAGCCCCGGTTGAAACAAGAGGCCCTCCGCTGTGGCGGAGGCGCCTCTTGAAAGTGCATTTTATTTTTTTATGAACTTGCAGGTGGATTCAGCCAACGATGCGTAGACTTGATCGCCCGGCAGCTTCTTGACCACCTTGTAGTAATCCCAGGGACGCTTGGATTCGGAGGGTTTCTTGACTTCCATCAGGTACATGTCGTTCACGACGCGGCCGTCTTCGCGCACCACGGCGTTATGTGCGAAGAAGTCGTTGACCTTGTTGGACTTCATCCATTTCATGACGGTGTCGGCATCGTCGGTGCCGGTTTCCTTGACGGCCTTCAGATAGTAGGATGCCGCGGAATAATCGCCCGCCTGCAGGAAGGACGGCATGCGGTTCATCTTCTTGAAGAAGCGTTCGCCCCATTTGCGCGATTCCTCGTCCTGGTCCCAGTACCAGGCCGAAGTCAGGTTCATGCCCTGGGTGGCGTCCAGGCCCAGCGCGTGGATGTCGTTGATGAACACCAGCAGGCCGGCCAGCTTCATGGTCTCGGTGACGCCGAATTCCTTGGCGGATTTGACCGAGCTGATGAAGTCGCCGCCCGCATTGGCCAGGCCCAGGATCTTGGCGCCCGATGACTGGGCCTGCACAAGGAAGGATGAGAAGTCGGCCGTGCCCAGCGGAACCTTCACGTCGCCCACGACGGTGCCGCCGGCTTTCTTGACGACTTCGCTGGTGTCGCGCTCGAGCGAATGGCCGAAGGCATAGTCGGCCGTCAGGAAGAACCAGGACTTGCCGCCTTCGTCCACGATGGCCGAACCCGTTCCGCGAGCCAGCGCGATGGTGTCGTAGGCATAGTGGATGGTGTAGGGAGAGCACTGCGAATTGGTCAGGTTGGACGAGCCCGGGCCGATGGCGATGAAGGGTTTTTTCTTTTCTTGCGCCACGGCCGCCATGGCCAGCGCCGTAGCCGAGTTGGTGCCGCCGAGAAGCATGTCGATCTTGTTTTCGTCGAACCAGGCGCGGGCGCGAGACGAGGCGATGTCGGCCTTGTTCTGGTGGTCGGCGATCATGAATTCGATCTTCTTGCCGTTGATCTGGCCGCCCGCGTCTTCGATGGCCATGCGTACGGCCTCGCCGCCGCCGGCGCCGTCGATGTCGGAATAGACGCTGGACATGTCGGTGATCATGCCGATGCGGATGACGTCGTCGGATATGCCTGCGGCCTGGCCCGGGATGGCAAAGCCTAGGCCCGCCAGAGCGAACGCGACCGATAGGGTACGCAATTTCATGAGGTGAGTCTCCTTGTTGTTGTACCGGTTATGCCGGCGGATAGAGGGGTATGAGGTTACACGCCCAGCAGCGTGTTCAGGGTGTCTTGCTTGGCGGCCAGCTCGGCCGCGGCGAACTGCTCGACGATCTGGCCATGCTCCATCACGTAGAACCGATCGGCCAGCGGCGCGGCAAAGTGAAAGTTCTGCTCGACCATCACGATGGTGTAGCCCTTGGCCTTGAGCGCCGTGATCATGCGGCCCAGCGCCTGTACGATCACCGGGGCCAGCCCCTCGGAGATCTCATCGAGCAGCAGCAGGTTCGCCCCGGTGCGCAGGATGCGCGCCACCGCCAGCATCTGCTGCTCGCCCCCCGACAGGCGCGTGCCCGGCGAGTGCCGGCGCTCGTGCAGGTTCGGAAACATGTCGTAGATCTCGGCCAGCGACATCCCCCCGCCCAGCGTCTCGCCCACCACCGGCGGCAGCAGCAGGTTCTCTTCGCAGGACAGCCCGGCAAAGATGCCCCGCTCCTCGGGGCAGTAGCCGATTCCCAGGTGCGCGATCCGGTACGTGGGCAGCCCGATCGACTCGGTCCCCTGGATTCGGATCGAGCCCTTGCGCGTGCCGGTCAGCCCCAGGATCGCGCGCAGCGTGGTCGTGCGCCCCGAGCCGTTGCGCCCGAGCAGCGTGACCACCTCGCCCTTGGCCACATTCAGGTTCACCCCGTGCAAGACGTGCGATTCGCCGTACCAGGCGTGCACATCGCTCAGTTCCAATGCGGTCGCGCTCATGCGTGGGCTCCTTCCAGTTCGCCGCTGGTCGTGCCCATGTAGGCCTGCATGACCTCGGCGTTGCGTGAGACGGCCTGGTAGTCGCCCTCGGCCAGAACCGCGCCGCGGGCCAGCACGGTGATCGTGTCGGCAATCTGCGAGACCACGTTCATGTTGTGCTCGACCATCAGGATGGTGCGCCCGGCGCTGACCTTCTTGATCAGCGCCGTGACCCGGCTCACGTCCTCGTGGCCCATGCCTTGCGTGGGCTCATCGAGCAGCATCAGCTCGGGCTCCATGGCCAGCGTCGTGGCGATCTCCAGCGCCCGCTTGCGCCCGTAGGGCAGGTTCACCGTGAGTTCGCCCGCGAACTCGGCCAGGTCCACCTGTTCGAGCAGCCCGTAGGCCGCCTGGTCCAGGTGCGCCAGCGCCGTGTCGCTGCGCCAGAAGTGGTAGGACTGGCCCGTGGCCCGCTGCAGCCCGATGCGCACGTTCTCGAGCACCGTCAGTTGCGGGAACACCGCCGAGATCTGGAACGAGCGGATGATGCCGCGCCGCGCGATCTGCGCCGGCTTCTCGTGCGTGATCTCGTGGCCCGAAAAGTGGATCGAGCCCGAGGTGGGCGTCAGGAACTTGGTCAGCAGGTTGAAGCACGTGGTCTTGCCCGCCCCGTTCGGCCCGATCAGCGCATGGATGCTGCCGCGCCGGACCTGCAGGTTCACGTCGCTCACCGCCACGAACCCGCGGAACTCTTTGAAGAGGTGTCTGGTTTCCAGGATGTAGTCGCTCATACCCAGCAATGATGGTTTTGGTATTGTTCAGGATTGAACAAAAGTATGAGAGCAAGCCTTTTAAAACACTATGCGGGTTTTACATAGGTGTCTGGAAAACCCCTAAACCGTCTTGTCCTTGTATTCGCACAGGTCCGCAATCCCGCAGCGCGGGCATTTCGGCTTGCGCGCCACGCATATATAGCGGCCGTGGAGTATCAGCCAATGATGCGCATCCAGCATGAATGTCTTCGGGATGACTTTTTCAAGCTTACGTTCGACTTCGAGCACGGTCTTTCCCGGTGCGATCCGCGTTCGGTTCGCGACCCGGAAAATATGCGTGTCGACGGCGATGGTGGCATGGCCGAATGCCGTGTTCAACACGACATTGGCGGTCTTGCGTCCCACACCCGGCAAGGCCTCCAGCGCCGCGCGATCATCGGGCACCTGGCCCTGATGCCGGTCGATCAGCATTTGGCAGGTCATGATGACGTTGCGCGCCTTGGTCTTGTACAGGCCTATGGTTTTTATGTAGTCGGCCAGCCTGGCCTCGCCCAGGGCCAGCAGGCCTTCGGGCGTGCCGTGTTCCGGAAAGAATTTGCGCGTGGCCAGGTTCACCGAACGGTCGGTGGCCTGCGCCGACAGGATGACGGCGATCAGCAACTGGAAGGTGCTGGCGTATTCCAGTTCCGTGGTGGGGCTGGGATTGGCGGCTTGCAGCCGCTGGAATATTTCGGTGCGTTTTGCGGCGTTCATGATTGCTGGCGTCGCGCGCGTGCGCGGGCGAGAGCCTGGGCAATGGCTTGTTGGCGGAGGGCGGGATCGCTGCCGGCCTGCGTGGCGATGGGCGCCTTGTTGGCCAATGTCCGGGCGGCGAGCGCCGACGATTCGCTGTGCAGGCGGTCCAGCCGGTGCTGGCGCCGGCGGTGATGGCCGCGGGCCGCGTCGGCGCGCTCCGGTGTCCAGTCGGACTGGGCCGGGACCATGCTGATGCAGTCGACCGGGCAGGGCGCCACGCACAGATCGCAGCCGGTGCAGCGGTCGGCAATGACAGTATGCATGAGCTTGTTCGCGCCCACGATGGCGTCGACGGGACAGGCCTGTATGCACAGCGTACAGCCTATGCAGTGGGCTTCATCGACCACCGCCGCCATCAAGGGGCCGTGGCGGCCGCAGTCCTCGTCCAGCGGCAGCTCGGGCAAATCCAGCAGCCTTGCCAGTGCCTGTATGCCTTGCGATCCGCCGGGCGGGCAGCGGTTGATGGCCTCGTGATCCTCGGCGATGGCCTGAGCATAGGGACGGCAGCCTTCATAACCGCATTTGGTGCATTGGGTCTGGGGCAGGACCGCATCGATGCGGTCGACGAGCGATGAAGAAGACATAGAAAAAAAAGGGGCTGCAAGAGCCCCCGATTTCAGATCGCGAGCCGGCGCCCTTACGCGGCGTGGCGTATGAACTGGGCTATTTTAGGACAAATCGTTTCGCGCCAGCGCCGGCCCGAGAATATGCCGTAGTGGCCGCAGTTGGGCGCCATATAGTGCTGCTTGCGGTTCTTTGCGATGCCGGAACACAGATCGTGCGCCGCTTGCGTCTGTCCCTGGCCCGAGATGTCGTCGAGCTCGCCTTCGATGGTCAGCAGGGCAACGTTGCGGATGGCCGACGGATCGACTGTCTGGCCGTCGATTTTCCAGGTGCCGCGCGGCAGGCGGTGTTCCTGGAACACCGTCTTGATGGTGTCCAGGTAGAACTCCGCCGGCATGTCCAGCACGGCGTTGTACTCGTCATAGAAGCGCCGATGCGCTTCCGCGTCGTCGTTGTCGCCCTTGAGCAGGTCCATGTAGAAATCGTAGTGCGAACGCAGGTGGCGGTCGGGATTCATGGCCATGAAACCGGCATGCTGCAGGAAGCCGGGGTAGACCAGCCTGCCGGCGCCCGGGTAGCGCACGGGCACCCGATGGATCAGGTTCGATTCAAACCACGAGTAGGGCTTGGTCGTTGCCAGGCGATTGACCTGGGTGGGCGATTTGCGCGTGTCGATGGGGCCGCCCATCATGGTCATGCTGCGCGGCAGACAGGGCTCGCCGTTGGCGGCCATGAGCGAAATGGCCGCCAGCACCGGCACGGTGGGCTGGCAGACGGAAATGACGTGGACGTCGGGCCCCAGGAAGCGGATGAACTCCTGGACGTAGCGTACGTAGTCATCCAGATGGAAGGGCCCTTCGCCGGCGGGCACCATGCGGGCATCCAGCCAATCGGTGACGTAGACTTCGTGGCTGGGCAGCAGGGCGCGGACGGTATCGCGCAGCAAGGTGGCATGATGGCCCGAAAGAGGGGCAACCAGCAGGACGCGCGGATCATCCCGCTTTGCCTGGTTCAGGCGCTGGAAATGGATCAGTTGGCAGAAGGGTTTCTTCAGCACCGGCTGTTCCTCAATGGCCACCTGCTTGCCGTCGATGGCGGTGTGCGCAAGCATCCATTGGGGTTTTTCGTAATCCTTGCCGAGGCGGTGCACCAGTTCGTAGGTGGCGGCGATCTGCCGCGAAACGGGCGTGTAGGCGAAAGGGCTGTAAGGATGCGAAAAAAGCTGCGAGCCCGTATCGGTGAACGCCGCCAGGGGCGTCAGGAAAGACCGTTGAAGCTCGTGCAGGTCGTACAGCATGTATGTCAGCCCCTTGAAAAGGATGTTCTTGTTGGCGGAGCGTAAATCCGTAAGTAAATGTGCCCAACCACATAAGCTTAATCACAAATCAATGGGCTTGACCAGTTCTTTCCCCGCGGCGTCCGCCGGGCGGCGGACGCCGCCGCAGGAAGAAGGCCTGACGGTGGGGGCCGCGATATGTTGGGGTTTTGCAACAGGACGGGGCTTCGTGCCCGCCTCGTACCCGTGTGCGGTTTGCCTGGCTTGTGCAGTCGTCAGGCAAGCCGCGCCATCAGCGTTCCAGATGCTGGAGCTTGTCGGGCAGCCCGTTCCAGTCGTCGGCGTCGGGCAGCGGTTTTTTGGATCGGTTGATCATGCCGAATTCAGGTGAGAGTTCGGCATTCAGGGCGATGAACTGGACCTGGTCCTGGGGAACGTCTTCCTCGGCGAAAATGGCATTGGCCGGGCACTCGGGCACGCAAACCGCGCAATCAATGCATTCGTCCGGATCGATGACCAGGAAGTTCGCTCCCTCGCGGAAGCAATCCACCGGGCAGACATCGACACAATCGGTGAATTTGCATTTAATACAGTTTTCGGTGACCACATGAGTCATTTGAAGGCTCCTACATCAGACGCCCAGATTTTAACCAATAAATAAAGGCAGGCCCGGATAGGCCTGCAAGCGACACTGGTTTTGGGCCGCCGCAGGGCCGCCGCCCGGTATATAGTGCCGTCATGGCGTCCGGCGCCTGTGCTATGGTAGATAAAACCCCTTTCCGACCCGCGATGATAATCACTTCGTTACTCGATACCGATCTGTACAAGTTCAGCATGATGCAGGTGGTGCTGCATCACTTTCCCGCAGCCCAGGTGGAATACCGCTATAAATGCCGTACGCCCAACATCAACCTGGCCGCCTATCTGGACGAGATCCGCCAGGAAGTCCACGAGCTGTGCCAACTGCGGTTTACCGACGAAGAGCTGGACTACCTGCGCAGCCTGCGCTTCATCAAAAGCGATTTCGTCGATTTCCTGGGCCTGTTCCACATGCCTGAAAAGTGCATCAAGGTGTCCAAGGGAGCGGCGCCGGGCGAGATCGACATCACCGTCAAGGGGCCATGGCTGCACACCATTCTGTTCGAGATACCGGTGCTGGCCATCGTCAACGAAGTGTATTTCCGCAATGTGTGCAAGGAGCCCGGCTGGGAAGAGGGCAGGAAGCGCCTGCAGAAGAAAATGCTGCTGGTCACCGACGATCCCGACCTGGCGGACTTCCGGGTTGCCGAGTACGGCACGCGCCGGCGTTTCTCCAAGGTCTGGCACGAAGAGGTGCTGGTCACCATGAAAGCCCAGATGGGCGTGCACTTTGCGGGCACCAGCAATGTCAAGCTGGCCATGAAGCACGGCGTGACGCCCTTGGGCACCATGGGACACGAATACCTGCAGGCCTGCCAGGCGCTGGGCCCGCGCCTGCGCGATTCGCAGGTCTATGCGCTAGAGGTCTGGGCCAAGGAGTATCGCGGCGACCTGGGCATCGCCCTGTCCGACGTCTACGGCATGGACGCCTTCCTGCGCGATTTCGACATGTACTTCTGCAAGCTGTTCGATGGCGCGCGCCACGACTCGGGCGATCCTTTCATATGGGGGGAGCGCCTGCTGGCCCATTATGCGGCCAACCGCAGCGACCCGCGCACCAAGACCCTGGTCTTTTCCGACGCGCTGACCATCCCGCGCGCGATCGAGCTGGCCAAGCGTTTTGCCGGACGCTGCAAGGTTTCCTTCGGCATAGGCACCAACCTGACCAATGACCTGGGCCACGAGCCCTTGCAGATCGTCATGAAGATGGTCCGCTGCAATGGGCAGCCGGTCGCCAAGGTATCCGATGCGCCCGAAAAGACCATGTGCGACGATCCGGCCTATCTGGCCTACCTGCGCCAGGTGTTCCAGCTGCCCCCGGCCTGATACTTGCTGATGCGCCCGATCGGGGCATCCCTCCACGCAAAGCACGCGCTCCCACGAGGATCACGCTGCTTTTCAGGCTTGAACCGTAATGTTTTGATGTGATTTTTCTTATTTGGGAGCGCTTAAATGAGTGAAGTGGAACGGGTAAACGTGGAAAAGCGTTTGTCGGATATGGCTATTTTCAATGGCGTGGCGTATCTGGCGGGGCAGGTTCCCGACGACAGCAAGCAGGACATCCAGGGGCAGACCGCCCAAGTGCTGGCGACCATAGACCGCCTGCTTGCCACGGCCGGTACCGACAAGTCGCGCATTCTGATGGCCCAGATATTCGTTGCCAACATGAAGGAATTCGATGGCATGAACAAGGCCTGGGACGCCTGGGTCGCGCCGGGCAATGCGCCGCCCCGGGCCACAGTCGAAGCGCGGCTGGCCAACCCGGACTACAAGGTCGAGATCGTGGTGACCGCCGCGCTGCCTTAGGCGCGGCAGGCTTATGGCCTCATAGCAGCAGGGCGGCCAGCGTGCCCCCCAATGTTGCACAATCCTCCAGCCGGTCTTGGGGCACGATCTTGGGTGCCAGGATTTCCTGCGGCGTCTGTGCGCGGGTGTTCACGATAAGCGTGGGCGCAATCTGACGAAGCCGCCAGCCCGTGCAGATCCTTTCCGCCTGGCGGGCCGCGGCGCTGCCGTCGGAGCCGGCCGCGATCATGAGCGCATAAGGCCGGCCATTCAGGCGGTCGAGCACGGAATAGTAATTGCGGTCGAAGAACTCCTTCATGGCCCCGCTGAGCGCCGCCAGGTTCTCGGGCGCGCAGAACAGGTAGCCGTCGGCGTCCAGCATGTCGGCGGCCTGCGTGTCGCAAGCCTCTTTCATTACGATATCGAGCGGGCCGTCCGCCCGCAGTTCGTCGGCCACGGATCGGGCTCCGCGGCTTGCCGCCTGAGCCATCTGCCTGGCCGCGCCGGTACGGGAATGCCATACCAGCAGCAGGGTTTTCTTCCTTGATGAATCGACCATGGTTTTATGCGCCAACGCGTCCCGGACACGTTAGTATAGAGGCGCTGGAACTTACGACATTTTCGCCGCCGTCGCCTCATGACCATCCCTACGACAGATCAGCCGGATATCCATGCCCCGCCTTTCGATGAGGGCTGGCTGGCTCGCGCCGGCGAAGGCCTGGACGAGGCCGGCCGGCATCTGTTGACCCTGGCCGCCCAATGGGTGCGTGGGCCGCTGCTGGGGCTCGAGGCCACGACGGGCGAGCCGCTGGATGGGCATAGCGCGGCGGTGGCCTGCATACTGGCGGAACTGGGCACCGATGCCGAAACACGCGCCAGCGCCTTGCTGGCGGTCTTGCCGGGCGAGCATCCGGCAAGCGGCGCCGGAGCGCGGCAGGATCCGCTGCGCAAGGCATTCGGCACCGAGGTCGTATCGCTGGTGCAGGGTACGCGGGCGCTTCTGCGCCTGGGGCACCTGGCCGGCCAGGCCAGCGACAGCGCCGCCACGGGCACGGATCAGAAGGAAATGCAGCGCAAGATGCTGCTCGCCATGGCCGCCGACCTGCGCATCGTCGTCATGCGCCTGGCCTCGCGCCTGCAGTCGCTGCGCTGGTACGCCAGCTCAAAAAACCCTTGCCCCGCCGGCTTCGCACGGGAAACCATGGAGCTGTATACGCCGCTGGCCAACCGCCTGGGCATATGGCAGATCAAATGGGAGATGGAAGACCTGGCATTCCGGTTCCTGGAGCCCGATACCTACAAGGCCATCGCCCGCCGGCTCGAAGAGAAACGGGTCGAACGCGAAGCGTTCATCGTGGCCGTCGTCGGACAGTTGCAGGATGCGCTGCGCGACGCCCGCATACCCGCCGAGGTCACCGGCCGGCCCAAGCATATATTCAGCATCTGGAACAAGATGCGCATCAAGCAGCTGGAATTCAGCCAGTTGTTCGACCTGCGCGCCCTGCGCGTCATCGTGGACGACGAGCGCGCCTGCTATGCCGCCCTGGCCCTGGCGCATTCGCTGTGGACGCCCGTTTCGGACGAATTCGACGATTACATCTCGCGCCCCAAGCCCAATGGCTACCGGTCCTTGCATACCGTGGTGGCCGACGGCCAGGGCCGTACCTTCGAGATCCAGATACGCACACGGGACATGCATCAGTTCGCCGAATACGGCATGGCGGCGCATTGGCGCTACAAGGAAGCCGGACCCAGGGGCGGAGAGGTTGCGGCGGCGGGCGGCTATGACCAGAAAATAGCCTGGATGCGCCAACTGCTGGCCTGGGACAAGGACACAGGCGCGACCGCCGGCAAGGATGGTGACGGCGCTCCGCAAGACAGGGCCGCCGGCGGGGGCCGCGCGCCCGCACCCGCGGGCGAATCCGGCGAGCGCATCTACGTCATGACGCCGCAAGCCCGGGTCATCGAACTGCCGGCCGGCGCCACGCCCGTCGATTTCGCCTATTACCTGCACACCGACCTGGGCCATCGCTGCCGCGGGGCCCGCGTCGACGGGCAGATGGTTCCGCTGCTGACTCGCCTGGCCACCGGACAGACGGTCGAGATCATCGCCGCCAAATCCGGCGGGCCGTCGCGCGACTGGCTCAATCCCCAATTGGGCTTCCTGGCCAGCCCCCGGTCGCGCGCCAAGGTGCGCGCCTGGTTCAATGCCATCGAATTGCAGCAAAGGATTTCCCAGGGCCAGGCCATGGTCGAGAAAGAGCTGCAACGGCTGGGCAAGACCGCCATCAATCTGGAGCAGATGGCGCAGCAATTGGATTTCGCCCGCGCCGACGACCTGTACGTGGCGGTCGCCAAGGAAGAATTCAGCCTGCGCCAGATCGATTATCTGCTGGGCGCGGGCAAGGGCAGGGCCGCCGAGACGCCCGATAAGGCCGACGCGGCGCCCGAGGCCAGGGTGTATGCCAGCGGCGTGGGCAGCGTGGCCAAGACCGGCAAAAGCGGGGTGCTGGTGGTCGGCGTCGATTCGCTGATGACCCAGCTGGCGCGGTGCTGCCGCCCGGCGCCGCCCGACGACATCATGGGCTTCGTCACGCGGGGCCGGGGCGTCTCCATCCACCGCCGCGACTGTCCGTCGTATGCCGCGCTGGCGGGCCGCCATCCCGAGCGGCTCATCGATGTGGACTGGGGCGATACGGGCGATGCGCTCTATCCCATCGACATCAGCATCCACGCCCAGGAACGCCCCAGCCTGCTGCGCGACCTGTCGGAGGTCTTCGCCAAGCTGCGCCTGAATGTGATCAGCGTCAATACGCATAGCCGCCGTTCGCTGGCCCACATGGTCTTTACGATAGAGGTCAAGAGCGGCGAGCAGATAGGGCGCGCCCTGGCGGCCCTGAACGAGCTGGCCGGTGTAAGCGCGAGCCGGCACTGAGCCGTGTCGCTGCCGTGTCCCCGCCGCACTGCTAAAATGCAGGATTACCTGTTTATCGGCCCTGTGCAAGAGGGCTGCGGCAAGGACCTTGCCTAACCAGAGAGTAATGCCTTGAAATCCTATACCCTGCCCGACCCCGATGGGCATTTCGGCCAGTATGGCGGTTCCTTCGTTGCCGAGACACTGGTCCATGCACTGGACGAGTTGCGGGCCGCTTACGATAAATACCGCGACGATGCCGATTTTCTTGCCGAGTTCGCCTACGAGCTCAAGCATTTCGTGGGACGGCCCAGCCCGGTCTACCACGCGCGGCGCTGGTCCGAAAAGCTGGGGGGCGCGCAAATCTGGTTCAAGCGCGAAGACCTGAACCACACCGGCGCGCATAAGGTCAACAACTGCATAGGCCAGATACTGCTGGCGCGCCGCATGGGCAAGCCGCGCATCATTGCCGAGACCGGGGCCGGGCAGCACGGCGTGGCCACGGCCACCGTCGCCGCGCGCTACGGCCTGGAATGCGTGGTCTACATGGGCAGCGAGGATGTCCGCCGCCAGGCCTCGAACGTCTATCGCATGAAATTGCTGGGCGCCACGGTGGTGCCGGTCGATTCGGGCTCGCGCACCCTCAAGGATGCGCTGAACGAGGCCATGCGCGACTGGGTCACCAATGTGGAGAACACCTTCTACATCATCGGCACCGTCGCCGGGCCGCATCCCTACCCCATGATGGTGCGCGACTTCCAGACTGTCATCGGCAAGGAATGCCTGGAACAGATGCCCGCCGACGCGGGCCGCCAGCCCGACTACATCGTGGCCTCGGTGGGCGGCGGGTCGAACGCCATGGGTATTTTCCACCCCTACATCGACAACGAAAGCGTGCAGTTGATCGGCGTGGAAGCCGCGGGCGATGGCCTGGAAACAGGCCGGCACGCGGCCTCGCTGAATGCCGGCATAGCCGGCGTCCTGCACGGCAACCGTACCTACGTCATGCAGGATGAACACGGCCAGGTCCAGGAAACCCATTCCATCTCCGCCGGGCTGGACTACCCCGGCGTGGGACCCGAGCATGCCTGGCTGAAGGACTCCGGCCGGGCGCATTACGCGGTCATCGACGACAAGGAAGCCCTGGCGGCCTTTCATGATTGCTGCCGCACCGAGGGCATCATGCCTGCGCTGGAATCCTCGCACGCCATCGCACAGGCGGTCAAAATGGCGCCCACGCTGCCCAAGGACAAGATCATTCTGGTGAATTTGTCGGGGCGCGGCGACAAGGACATGCATACGGTTGCCGATTTCAGCGGCATCAGCCTGTAAGACACTGGATTACACATAATGAATGCTTCGAACGAACGGCTTGCCGCCACGTTTGCCAGGATGAACGGCCGCACCGCGCTCGTTCCCTACATCACCGCCGGCGATCCTTCGCGGGCCGCCACCCCCGAATTGATGCATGCGCTGGTCCAGGCCGGCGCCGACGTCATCGAGCTGGGCGTGCCTTTTTCCGATCCCATGGCCGACGGCCCGGTGATCCAGCGCGCGGCCGAGCGCGCCATAAGCCGGGGCGTGGGACTGCCGCAGGTGCTGGAGATCGTGGCCGAGTTCAGGCAGCGCGACCAGGCCACACCGGTGGTGCTGATGGGGTATGCCAACCCCGTCGAACGCATGGGCCAGGCGGCGTTCGTCGAGCGGGCCGGCCAGGCCGGCGTCGACGGCGTGCTGGTGGTGGATTATCCTCCCGAGGAAATCGTCGATTTCGCGGCCCGCCTTGGCCAGGCGCGGATCGATCCCATCTTCCTGCTTGCCCCCACGTCGACCGAGGAGCGCATCAAGAAAGTCGCGCAGGTGGCGCGGGGCTACGTTTATTATGTATCGCTCAAGGGCGTCACGGGCGCGGGTCATATCGATACCGCGGATGTGGCCGAGCGCCTGGCCCGGATCCGGCGCCATGTATCGGTGCCCGTGGGCGTGGGCTTCGGCATCCGGGATGCCGACAGCGCAAAGCGCCTGGCGGGCTGCGCGGACGCCGTGGTCATCGGCAGCAAGCTGATCGAGACCATGGAGGCGGCGGTGGAGCAGGCGCGTGGGCAGGGCATGGACGAGCCGGGTGCCGATGCCCTGGCCATCGAAGCGGCCGCCCGCTGGCTGGGCGGCATCCGCCAAGCCTTGCCCGATGCGGGCTGATTCATCGATCAACGGGCTGGGCGCCGCGATGCGCACGCCGACGGAAAAAAGAACACTGCCCGGTTTCAAGCGGGCATTCAAGGAATAAGACATGAGCTGGTTCGAGAAAATTCTGCCTCCGCGCATCAATCGCAGCAACGACGGCGCGCGGCGCGTCCCCGAGGGCATATGGGTCAAGTGTCCGGCCTGCGAGTCGGTGCTCTACAAGGAAGACCTGAAAGCCACGCTCAATGTCTGCCCAAAATGCAGCCATCACATGCGCATAGGCGCCCGGGAGCGCATCGAGGCGCTGCTCGATCCGGAAGGCCGCGTCGAAATCGGCCAGCATACGCGTCCCATGGACCCGCTGAAGTTCAAGGACAGCCGCAAGTATCCCGAGCGTGTCGCCGAGGCCACCAAGCAGACCGGCGAAAGCGAAGCCATGGTGGTCATGAGCGGCAGCATACAGGCCGTGCCGGTGGTGCTGGCCTGCTTCGAATTCGCATTCATGGGCGGTTCCATGGGATCGGTGGTGGGCGAACGCTTTGCGCGCGGCGCGCAGGAAGCCATCAAGAACCGGACGCCCTTCATTTCCGTTGCCGCGTCGGGCGGCGCGCGCATGCAGGAGAGCCTGTTGTCCCTGATGCAGATGGCCAAGACCAATGCCATGCTGACCCGTCTTTCGGCGGCGGGGCTGCCTTACATCAGCATACTCACCGACCCCACCATGGGCGGCGTCTCGGCCAGCTTCGCCTTCATGGGCGACGTAGTCATCGCCGAGCCCAAGGCGCTGATCGGCTTCGCCGGTCCGCGGGTCATCGAACAGACCGTGCGCGAAAAACTGCCCGAGGGCTTCCAGCGTTCTGAATTCCTGCTAGAGAAGGGCGCCATCGACATGGTGGTGGACCGCCGCGAGATGCGCGGCGAACTGGCCCACCTGCTGGCCTTGCTGACGCGCCAGCCCGCCGACGTGGTCGCCAAGGCTTGATCTAGAACGCCCAGTTCAGGTTGAGCTTGCCGCTGTGCTCGGTGGCGCCGCGCCCGAATTCCCCCGCGTAGGATAGGGACAGCAGGGCGCGGCGGCCCACTTGCAGTCCCAATCCCAGCCCCACCAGGGCCGCATCGCGCGCGATTGGCGTGCCGTTCACGGTAAAGCGGCTGCCTTCGCTGAAGGCCATGGTCGATTGCGGCTTGACGTCGCCCGCGGCATGGCGCCATGCCAGGCTGGCATCCACACGGGCCTGGGCGCGCCCCAGTTCAAGAGGAATATTCCCGCGTACGCCCAGCGTGGCGCTGCCCACGGTGTTGCGCGACCTGTCGCTGCGCAGGGCGGCCCAGCCGCCCGATTCGGAAAACGCCGGAGTGCGCAGCTGCGAACCCGTCAGATTGACGAAGGGTTCGACGGTGGCCGGCCCCCATGGGACGGCATAGCCCAGTTCGGCGAACAACTGCGCCGCGGTCGCCGCATAATCGGCCTGGAGCGTTTGCTGCCCGCTTTCCAGCGCGATCCGCCGGGTGCTGCGGACCCCATGCCGCGTATAGGCGGCGCCCAGCAGCAGATTGATCTTGCCGTGCTCCACGGCCATGCTTTTGCCGGCGTAAAGCGCAATGCTGGCGCTGTCCACCCTGGCGCTGGAATTGCGTTCATCCACCTTGCTGCGGCTATGCATATAGCCCAGGGCGGCGCCCAGGCGCCAGCCGCCGGCGATGGGCGTATCGCCGCCGACGAATACGCCATGGCTGGTTGCGGTGGAAGATGCCGTTTCATCGCCGCCGCTCAGGCGCTGGCGGCTGGCCACCACATCGGCCCACAGGGGCAGGGCGGCCGATTGCGGCATGGCGGCGCGGGGGATGCTGGTTCCCGCCGAGGCCATGGGCGCGCCCGGCACCATGCCGGCATCGAGGTTGTTGCGCAGGTAGGCGAAGGGCAGCTTGCTGATGTACTGGCTGGTGTTGAACAGCATGGCCGGCGTGGCGGCATGGATCTCGCCGGAAAGCGCATTGAAGAAGCCGGGCGCCTGGCCCTTGCGCTGGAGCAGCGCCGCCTGATAGACCGGATTCTCCGCAGGTATGCTTTCTATGGCATTGGCCACATTGCGCTGGTTCCCGGTGTAGGCGGCATCGGCAAAGCGCGTGCTGTTGCGCTGGATGTCGAGGAAAACTGTGTCGTGGCCGCTGGGGTCTTCATCGTAGTACAGCGAGGCGTCCAGGAAGGCGTAGGGGAAGTCGATGCCGTCGAAGCGACCGTTGATGCTGTCGGCCGCCCCCAGGATGGAGTAGCGTTGAGAAGCGGAGTGAGAGCCGGTGCCGGACAGGACGGGAACCACCGTTCCATCAAGGTAGGCGTCACCGACGACGAATACGGAAGCGGACGTTCCACTACTTGGGTCGACGTCGATTTTTAAGAAGGAACCGGGCTCGAACTCCAGTTTGCAGCATACGGTAAAGACGTCGATGGAGTTGTCGGGGGCCAGAGTGCCGCCTGATTTCACGAGCGTGGGAGGAACTTCGCCGATTCCACCCAGGGTGCCGCCGCTGTGGACGGTGAGTGAGCTCGAATCAAGATCGCCATTCACGATCAGGCTGCCGCCATAGACGTTGGTGGAGCCGTCGATAAAATGGGATTTATTGAGTACCGTGGTGCCTGCCCATTGATTCATGGCCTCCATGTTGAAAGTCATGTCTACATCTGTGTCGAACACATAATTGCTGCCGGTGTGATTGAAATTAATGGTGCCGCCCGGTGAACCGCCGAAGCCGCTTATGTCCGCCGCAGAGAGCTTCCCCGGGGCGACAGGCGCCGAACCCGGCGCGGCGCCTATGTTCAAGACGCCAAACTCGCCCATTTCGAATGTTCCCGTCGCGACGACCCGCGCGTTGTCCGCGATAGTCAGCGTGCCGAGGGCAGCGCTGCCCAGGATGGTGGTAGAGCTTACCGTCAATAGGGAATTCTGGCCGGTAACCAGAACGTGGTTGCTGCCGGATGCGCCACCGACTATCAGAGAGTCAGTTTCGAAGGTGCCTCCATTCCTGATTATCAATGAGTTAACGCCGCTAGCGCCGCCCCCGCCGGGGTCGCCCAGTGCGGTCACGTATGCCTTCCATTTCGTACCCGATCCGCTTATCGTGACTGAGCTGTTCAGGCTGGTATCGGCCGCAATACTAAAAGCCAGGCCAGCGTCGGCGGAGCCGCTTTGCAGTAAAAGGCCGCCATTCTCTACAAGGACGGAATCGAAACTGCTGCCGGGCTCGACGACACAGGTGTCAGGACCGGTCTTGATGTAGGCGCCGTCTCTGGACGCGCAAGGCTCGGCCAACGCGCCGCCATGCAGCATGGCAGCGATCAGAATTACCAATGACCTGACTGCTAGCGCCGACCGTGCCAAGCCTGTTCCCACGCAAGTGTGCTTGACGACCATCCGTGTTCCCCGAAAGCAAGACTATCTTATAAATATGTAAATAAATATAACATTAGAATTATTTAGATACAATGAGGAAAAAGAGTACAAGGGCAAAAGAACAAGTGCAAATAAAAAGGCCCTGCCACATCATGCGGCGGGGCCTTCGATTTGAACAGGTCAGGCCTGCGGATAAGCGCAGGCCATTCCCTTCGGCTTAGTGGGTTTCCACCTGTTGCAGCGGCTCGCTGGCGACGGTCGCCGCCGGCTTGCGGGCACGGCCGAGGCGGACCGGCGCGGCGCTGATTTCCGGAGCGGCGTGCCGGGTTTCGATCAGTTCCATGCCCGCATCGGCCAGCATGGTGCTCAACGGCGCCGCCGCAGTGCTTGCCTTGGAGCCGCTTTGGGCGGCGCCGTTGGCGAGAAGGGCCGGATCTTCGCTGGCTACGGTTTCCTCTTGCTGAGTCTGTCCGGAAACCGCCGTCGGCACAAGAGGCGCCTCGGTGGGTTGCTCGGCCGGGGAAGGCTCCGCGGCAGCGGCCACTTCTTCCACCAGGGCCGGCTCTTGCAGGGCCGGCGCGGCGTCAGCGGGTTGGCTGGATGCCGGCTGGGCGTCTTCGTCGGCCGTGGCCGGCGTTGCCGCTGCGACATCGGATGCCTGGCTGGCGCTTTCGGCATCATCGGCCGTCTCGGCGGCTTCCTGCGGCATGAGCTGGGCCTCGGCGACCGGCTCGGCCTGGGCGGGCGCTGCCTCGGCCTGTGCCGACGACTGGGGCGCCGCAGCCGCGGCTTCCAGCATGTCGCCCTGGCTTGTGGCGATGGCGGGCAGGACCTCGGGATTGAACGCGGGCGTTTCGTGCGATACGAAAGGCTGGTTTTCCTCGTTGTCGTCGCTGTCGTTCTCGCCGGCCGATGCGCTGGCGCTGTCGCTGCTGCCTTCGGAGCTGCGGCGGCCGCGGCGGCTGCGACGGCGGCGGCGCTTGCGTTCGGGGTCGAACTGATCGCCTTCGGCCGTGGTTTCGCTGGTCAGTTCGGTTTCGGTTACGGCATTCTCGGGCAGGGTTTGCTCGGCAAGCGCCTGCACGGTCTCGGCGGCGGCCGCAGCGGCTGCTGCCGGCAGGACGCTGCTGTCCTGCTCGATGCTTTCGACCTGGGCTTCATCGCGGCGGTTGCGGCCCCGTCCACGGCGGTTGCGGCCGCTGCGGCCGGTATTGCCGTTTTCACCGGACTCGGCTTGGGCCGAGCCATTGGCGGGGGGCGCGGCGGCCGGGCGCGATTGGCCAGCCTGGGCGCCGTCCTGGGAAGGCGACTGGCGGCGCGGTTTGGGCGCCGCCGTGGCCTGCGCTTCGTCGGAACGGCCTTCGGCGGTATCGTGGCGGCGGTCGCCCCGGCGATGGCGGTTGCGGTCGCCGTGGCCGCGTTCGCGGCGCTCGTTGTGGCGTCCGCCGCTCTTGCGGTGGCCCTGGGCGGGCTTGCCTGCGGTTTCAGCGGCGGGCTCGGCGGCTTTGGCCGCCGTACCGGCGCCCGTCAACCAGTTGATGAGCTTCCGGAACAGGCCGGTGCTTTCCGTGGCAGGACGAGCGGCGGGCGCGGGCGCCGGCGCGGAGATCGGGGCCGGTTGCGAGGGCGTGATGCCCTTGACCAGCGCTTCCGGACGCGTCTTGGCTTCCTGGGCCTTGTTGGGCGACCAGGTCACCGCGGCCTCGGGCTGGGTGACCAGTTCGAAGCTGGTCTTGATTTCTTCCAGGCGCGGATCATCGTGGCGCAGGCGCTCGATATGGTGATGCGGCGTTTCCAGGTTCTTGTTGGGGATGAGGATCAGATTGACCTTCAGGCGCGATTCGATCTTGGTGATGTCGGCACGCTTTTCATTGAGCAGGAAGGTGGCCACGTCGACCGGCACTTGCGCATGCAGCGAGGCCGTGCCTTCTTTCATGGCTTCTTCCTGAAGCAGGCGCAGCACGTGCAGGGCGCTGGATTCGGCATCGCGGACCACGCCGGTGCCGTTGCAGCGCGGGCAGGTGATGTGCGAGCCTTCGTTCAGGGCGGGGCGCAGGCGCTGGCGCGACAGCTCCATGAGGCCGAAACGCGAGATCTTGCCCATCTGTACGCGGGCCCGGTCGAAATGCAGGGCGTCGCGCAGGCGCTGTTCGACGGCGCGCTGGTTCTTGCCTTCTTCCATGTCGATGAAGTCGATCACGATCAGGCCGCCCAGGTCGCGCAGGCGCAATTGGCGGGCCACTTCATCGGCCGCTTCCAGGTTGGTGCGCATGGCGGTTTCTTCGATGTCGGAACCGCGCGTGGAGCGCGCCGAGTTCACGTCGATGGCCACCAGTGCTTCGGTGTGGTCGATGACGACCGAGCCACCGGAGGGCAGCTGCACCGTGCGCGAATAAGCCGTTTCGATCTGGTGTTCGATCTGGAAGCGTGAGAACAGCGGAATGTCGTCGCGGTACATCTTGACGCGCTGGACGCTGTCGGGCATGACCACGCTCATGAAGGCGGTGGCCTGCTCGTGGATGTCGTCGGTATCGATGAGGATTTCACCGATTTCCGGGGAGTAGTAGTCGCGTATGGCGCGTATGACCAGGCTGGATTCCAGGTAGATCAGGATGGGCGCCGCGTTCTCGCGGGCGGCTCCGTCGATGGCGGTCCAGAGTTGCAGCAGATAGCACAGATCCCATTGCAGCTCTTCGACGCTGCGGCCGATGCCGGCCGTGCGCGCGATGATGCTCATGCCGGCCGGAACGTCCAGCTGATCCATGGTTTCGCGCAGTTCCTGGCGGTCTTCGCCTTCGACACGGCGCGAAACGCCGCCGCCGCGCGGGTTGTTGGGCATCAGGACCAGATAGCGGCCAGCCAGCGAAATGAAGGTGGTCAGGGCCGCGCCCTTGTTGCCGCGCTCTTCCTTTTCGACCTGGATGATCAGCTCCTGGCCTTCGGCCAGGGCATCCTGGATGCGCGCCGTGCGTACATCGACGCCTTCCTTGAAGTAACTGCGGGCGACTTCCTTGAAAGGCAGGAAGCCGTGGCGGTCTTCGCCGTAGCTGACGAAGCAGGCTTCGAGGCCGGGTTCGATGCGGGTGATTACGCCTTTGTAGATATTGCCTTTGCGCTGTTCGCGGCCGGCAGTTTCAATGTCGAGGTCAATGAGTTTTTGACCGTCGACAATGGCAACGCGTAGTTCTTCTTGATGCGTTGCGTTGAACAACATCCGTTTCATGAGGTGATTCTCCGTAGTCATGGCGCACCGTTTATCGGCGCACGACCGCGGGTCATTCGGTGTGAGGCGCTAAATCTGCATGGGGGGCGCGGCTGACGGCGTCAGGCGGTGCCCACCTTGTGTCGGGAAGGCACGGCGAACCTGTAGGAACGCAGTTCAGTCAGCAGGGAGGTCAGGTTCACTATAGTGGTTGACAAAAGATTGCTGGGAACGGCAGACGCATTATTGAGTTAGCGGCTGGTGCATTAAACGATGACATACTTTGCAAAAGATTCAGCGTCGCACGCGATTGGCAATCGACAGGTAAATAGCGGGCTATTCGCCACACCACTATTTTCCGGATCGGGCTTGCCCCGGCGACCTAATGACCCAGAAGCTGAAACCCAGGCAGTACAATATGGCCTTTATTCGTCCAACGGAGACGCACCCTTGCATCTCTACGTTCGGCGGTTTTTCAGCTTCTATAGGCTGACGCGATTATATGCCGCTTTTCCCTATGCGCAAAACAGTTATTGCCAATAACCCTGCTCCCAGTGTGCGTTTTATCGAAATCGACGCCGAACACGCGGGCCAGCGCATCGACAATTTCCTGTTGCGTTTATGCAAGGGCGTGCCCAAGAGCCATTTGTACAAGGCCATACGCAACGGCGAGGTGCGGGTCAACAAGGGGCGGATCGCCGCCGATTACCGCCTCGAGCAGGGCGATACGCTGCGGGTGCCGCCCCTGCGGCTGCCCCGGCCCGACGAGGCGCGCAAGGCGCCGCCCGCCGTATTTCCCGTCGTCTTCGAGGACGACGCCATGGTCGTCGTCAACAAGCCCGCCGGCCTGGCGGTGCATGGCGGCAGCGGGGTGTCTTTCGGCGTCATCGAGCAATTGCGCGCCGCGCACCCCGATGCGCCCCTCCTGGAACTGGCCCATAGGCTGGACCGTGAAACCTCCGGGCTGCTGATCGTCGCCAAGAAGCGCAAGGCCTTGCTGGGCCTGCACGACATGATGCGCGAAGGCGCCGGGCGCAAGCATTACCAGGCCCTGGTGGTGGGCGACTGGGTGAACGACAAGCAGCACCTGCGCCAGCCTTTGCTGAAATGGCTGACCGCCTCGGGCGAGCGGCGCGTAAAGGTGGACCCGTCCGGCAAGGCGGCGCACACCATCATCACCCTGCAAAAGCGCTATGGACGCTACAGCCTGCTGGGCGCCGAGCTGCGCACCGGCCGCACCCACCAGATCCGGGTGCATCTGGCCGCCAGCGGCCATCCCATCGTGGGCGACGAAAAATACGGGCCGGACGAGGTGCGCGCGCATTTCGCCCGTCTGGGCCTGAACCGCATGTTCCTGCATGCCTGCCGCCTGGAAATCCCACACCCCCTGACGGGGGAACCGCTGGTCCTGACGGCGGATCTGCCCCCGGCCTGCCTGAATATTCTTGATTACCTGGAGCAAAATTCGTGAAACGCTATTCGGCCGTGGTCTTCGACTGGGACGGCACCGTGATGGATTCGACGCATTCCATCGTGGCGGCCATACAGGGCGCCTGCGCCGATCTCGGCTTGCCGGTGCCGCCGGCCCAAGAGGCGGCCTGGGTCATCGGCCTGTCGCTGGAAAGCGCCTTGTATCGCTGCGTCCCCACGCTCACGGCCGACCAGATGCCCGATTTCGTCGACCGCTATCGCGTCCACTTTCTCAGACGCGATCCGGAGATCAAGCTTTTCGACGGCATCACCGACCTGCTCGCCACGCTGCAGTCCCGCCAGGTCCGCCTGGGCGTGGCCACCGGCAAAAGCAGGGTCGGCCTGGACAGGGTGCTGACAGCGAAGCAACTGCATGGGCATTTCCATGTAACACGCTGCGCCGACGAGTCCTTCAGCAAGCCCCATCCGGCCATGCTGCTGGAAATCATGGAGATGCTGGACATCCCGGCGGAACAGATCCTGATGGTGGGGGACACCTCGCACGACATACAAATGGCGGCCGCGGCGGGCGTGGACAGCATGGCCGTCACCTACGGCGCGCACGATACGGCGACCCTGCTGCAGGCCGAGCCCACCGTCATGGTGTCCAGCGTGGGCGAAATGCAGTCCTGGCTGCTGGACCGCGTCTGACCGGCGCCATCCGGCCGGCCGTCCCCGGGACAATCGCCATAAATCAGCGGTGCCGGGAAGAGGGGGGCCGTACAACCGGAACTTTTTGCCGCCTTGCCGCGTCATATCCGGAAACGCCTCCAGGAACGGATCGCCATGCCCAAGAACGCAATTCCGCCCATCGCGGCTTCCGACATCACCCCCGAGCCCGTGTGGCTGTCGCGGCGCAACTGGCTGCGGCAGGCCGGCCTTGGCGCTCTCGCCCTGGGCAGCGGCGGCCTGCTTTCGTTGGATGCCGAAGCATCCCAGGCGGTGCAAAAGCTTTCGGCCGCGCCCAATCCCGAATACTGGCTCAGCGCCAAGCAGACTTCTGAAAAAGACGTCAGTTCGTACAATAATTTCTATGAGTTCGGCACCGGCAAGACCGATCCCCTGGACTATGCCGGCAAAATGCAGACGCGGCCCTGGACCGTCAGCATCGAGGGCGAAGTGGCCCGGCCGCGCACATTCGACATCGACGACCTGCTGAAGCTGGCCCCCATCGAAGAGCGCGTCTACCGCCTGCGCTGCGTCGAGGCCTGGTCCATGGTCATCCCCTGGAACGGCTATTCCCTGGCGACGCTGCTGCGGCAGGTCGAGCCCACCAGCAAGGCGAAATATGTGGAATTCATCTCGGCGGTGCAGCCGGCCAACATGCCCGGCCTTAATGACCGCATCATCGACTGGCCCTATACCGAGGGCCTGCGCATCGATGAAGCCATGCATCCGCTGACCATGCTGGTGTTCGGCGTGTACGGCAAGATCCTGCCCAATCAGAACGGCGCGCCCATGCGGGTGGCCATCCCCTGGAAATACGGCTTCAAGTCGGGCAAGTCCATCGTCAAGATCCGGCTGGTCGAAAACATGCCCGTCACCAGCTGGGCCAAGATCGCGCCCAACGAATATGGCTTCTACGCCAACGTCAACCCCGACGTCCCGCATCCGCGCTGGAGCCAGGCAACGGAACGCCGCATCGGCGATGGCTTCTTCGCCCCGCGCGTGGAAACCCTGCCTTTCAACGGCTATGGCGAGCAGGTCGCGTCTTTGTACGCCGGCCTGGATCTTCGAAAAAACTATTAGGGTGCCCATGCTGAAAGACGGGCCGCGCTGGACGGCGAAGCAGGTCGGTAGGGCCAAGCCCCTGGTCTTCCTGCTGGCCCTGTACCCCCTTTTTCGCTGGGTGTGGCTGGGATTCAGCGGCGGGCTTGGGGCGAATCCGCCCGAATTCCTGATCCGGTCTTCCGGCATCTGGGCGCTGGTGGCGCTGGGGCTCACCCTGGCCATCACGCCCTTGCGCCGCATCGTCGACCAACCCGCCCTGGTGCGCCTGCGCCGCATGCTGGGCCTGTTCGCCTTCTTCTACACCTGCCTGCACCTGCTGGGCTGGGCTTTCTGGGAAAGGGGCTGGTCGCTGTCCTCGATGTGGGACGACGTCGTGCAGCGTACATTCATCACGGTGGGCATGGTGGCCTTCCTTCCCATGCTGGCGCTGGCCTTGACTTCAACGCGCGGCTGGATTCATCGCCTGGGCCGCAATTGGCAGCGACTGCATCGCAGCGTCTATGCGATTGCCGCCTTGTCGGTGTGGCATTTCTGGCTGGTCCGCGCGGGCAAGAACGACTTTTTCGAGCCCTATGTGTATGGTGCGTTGCTGGCCGTGCTGTTGCTGATACGCGTGGCCTTCTATGCCAGGCGGAGTCGTAGCTGACCTCCTTCGGGCTCTTGCCGCGCCGTCAAGCTGAAGCCGGCACGCGGCGGCTAGCCTATTTTCGGTTCAGGTGTTTACAGGCTTTATGGCCTGTGAGTGTGTGGCCATGGTTGTGAGTGTGTGACGTCCGCTTGTTAAACCGGCGCAGCCGGTGGGCAGGGGCCGGGCTCCGATCGCTGCGCCCCTTCGGGGTCCCCTTGCAGCCGCTTTGCGCCGGGGGCCGGGCGCGAACTCGCCGGCAATCAGCCGCCTGTGGGCTGATTGCCGGCTCAAACATGCGCGCCCTCTTACGCCCCCGGCGCAAAGCAGCTGCGGCGGCTTGCTCAAACGTCACCCGTCCCCTGCCCACCGGCTGCGCCTTGGCAGCATGACTGGCGACGGACTACGGCGGGATGATGGACACTGGTGGGGCGCCGAACCGGCCACGAGGAGCAAGGCCGGCTCCCGCCACCCGGCACGCGTCAGAGAATACCCTGGACGAACCTTGCCCAGTTCCACAACCCTGCACGAACCTTGCCCGGCTCTACAAAATATCGCAGCAGCAGAACCAACAAGCACGTAAGCACCTGAACTGAAAATGCTCTAGCCAGGCCGTCGCGCCGCGGCCTCCGTTCCATCAAGGCAATGCCTTCAGTATGGCCAGCGTCTCGGCGTCCGGATTGCCGTCGTAGAGCGCTGGACGGTAGTGCATCTGGAAGGCGGCGATCACGTTCCGGGTGGCCTTGTCCAGCGTCCCGCTGTAGGGGACGTCGTAGCCCGTGCGGCGCAATTCCTTCTGCACCCAGGCCACGTCGGGCAGGCCCTTCCATTGGAATTCTTCCCGGTAGGCCCGCATCAGGGTTTCGTCGTACCAGCGCCCCAGGCCCTGCCGGGCCAGTTCCCGCCAGGGAAACAGCGGGCCCGGATCTATCTTGCGTTGCGGGGCAATGTCGCTGTGGCCGACGATATTGGGCGCCTTGATCTGGTGGCGGGCGACGATGTCTTTCAGCAGCAAGGCCAGGACGCGCATCTGCTCCGGCTTGTAGGGTTCCCACTCGTCGCCCTGCCTGCCCTGGTTGACGATCTCGATTCCGATGGAGCCGCTGTTCATGTCGGTGCGCCCATACCACTGGCTGACGCCCGCGTGCCAGGCGCGGCGGCTTTCGTCGACCAGTTGATAGACATGGGGCCGGGGCTCGTCGGTGATCAGGTAATGGCTGCTGACATTGCGCTGGGACAGTATCTTCAGCGATGCTTCATTGCCGGCCGAGGTGTAGTGCAGCACCACGAACTCCACCCGGCTGTTCTGGCTCTGCGCCTGTATGCTGCGATCGATATCCAGCCGTCCGGGCCGGGTGGACGAACAGGCGGCCAGGGCAGCCAGCGCCAGGCAGGCCGCCAGTCGCGCCGCGTGCCGCAGCACCCGGCCGGCGCCCGCCGAGCGTCCGTGGCGGGCGAACATGGACGTGGTCATTGGATGATCCTTCCGTATTCAGTTCCGGCGCCCGGCCAGGAACAGGAAGATGGTGGGCTTGCGCGCCAGATCGGGCGCCGCCGCCTTCTTCCATTGGGCAATGCTGCACGTGCGTATCCATTCGTCGCCGGTCGTCAGCGAGCGGGCGACGCAAAGCCGTGTCGTATCGTTCAGCGCCTGTTTCAGGGTCTGGAACATGGCTTCGTTGCGATAAGGGGTTTCGATCAGGATCTGGGTCTGGTCCTGCTTGCGCGAAATGCTTTCCCAGGCCTTCAGTTGCCTGGCGCGTTCGGAGGGGTCCACGGGCGCATAGCCATGGAAGGCGAAGCGCTGGCCGTCCAGCCCGCTGGCCATCAGGCTGAGCAAGATGGACGACGGGCCCACCCAGGGCGCGACGCGTATGCCCATGGCATGGGCCAGGGCCACGACGCGGGCGCCGGGGTCGGCCACGGCGGGGCAGCCCGCTTCGGACACCAGGCCTATTTCGCCGCCTGCCAGCAAGGGCTGGAGCCAGGCCTTCATTTGCTGGGCATCCACTTTGCCGTCCAGTGTGTGGATGGTGATGTCCTGCAGCGGTCCGGCCGTGCCGACCAGCTTCAGGAAGGCGCGGGCCGTCTTGGCGTTCTCGGCGATATAGGTGGTCAGGCGTCCGGCAAGCTCCTGGACGGCCTGCGGAAGCCAGGCGGAGGGCGATGCCTCGCCCATGCCCACGGGTATCAAATGCAATGTTCCAACTGTTTTCACATGTACTCCGGATTCTCTTTGCCTTGCGGCATATGTGCCCCGCGCCGCCGCGCAGGCATGCCCGCTACGCCTGCGCCAGGGGGTCGATGCCGAATGCGCGCAGCATGCGGGCAAGGGCGATGAGCGGCAGGCCGATGATGGCGGTGGGATCGTCGCTGCGCATGCTGTCCATCAGGGCGATGCCCAGGCCTTCGGCCTTGGCGCTGCCGGCCGTGTCGTAGGGCTGCTCGCGGTGCAGATAGCGGGTGATCTCCTCGTCGGTCAGCGTGCGGAAACGGCAAAACGTAATGATATCGTCGGTCAGGTAGCGGCGTCCGTCGCTGACGCACAGGGCGCTGTGGAACTCCACCGTCCGGCCGCTGAGCTGCAAAAGCTGTTGCCGGGCGCGTTCGAACGAGCCTGGCTTGCCGATGGGCGAGCCGTCGACGGTCGCCACCTGGTCGGAGCCGATGACCACCGCCCCGGGCTGCGCCTGGACAACGGCCTGGGCCTTGGCCATGGACAGGCGCAGGGCCAGCTGCGCCGGGGTTTCGCCATGCATGGGGCTTTCGTCGATGTCGGGCGATATGGCCGTAAAGGGAACGCACAGGCGTTCAAGCATTTCCTTGCGATAGCGCGAGCTTGAGGCTAGGATGAGACGCATAAGGGGTTTTTGGGTCGGTTTGGTTTGACTGTAAATGACTGAACACGTTATTATCTAATGTTTTCTTTGTGCACGAAAGGCGCCTTGCATGGCCTTAACCTCGTAAGGGTGCGGCAGCGTGGCGCAGCAGTGTGCGGATGCAAGCGGGTGCTTGGCAAAGAAAGGCACCTGGCGGGACGAATCTGGGACGAATCGTGGAAAAGCAAGCTTCGGGCGGGTACGAGCCCTATATCGACACGTTCGAGCTTACACGTCTTGGCCAAGAGGTTTCCGGCCAGGCGCCTATTGCCCGGTTCGGGCGCCTTATCGGCGACTTGCCCGGGCAAGAGGACACCGTGGTGTCCTGGTCGTTGCGGGGCATGCAGGATGCGCGGGACCGGCATTTTTTGCAGGTTCACATAAAGGCGGCGCCCACGCTGGAATGCCAGCGCTGCCTGAAGCCTTTCCAGTGGCCGGTCGATTCCACCAATCGCCTGCAGGTGGTGAAGTCCCAGGCCGCCCTGGAGGCCGAGGACGTCCTGGACGCCGAATCCGACGATATCATTGAACGTATCGTTGGTTCCAGGCGCCTCGATGTCCTGGAGCTGATCGAGGATGAGCTCATCCTGGGTCTGCCCTATGTGCCCATGCACGAAGTTTGTCCGACGCCGGAGCCTCTTTCCCAGGAGCCCGACGCCGAAACAGCCAGGCCTTCGCCGTTCGCGGCTTTGAGCCAGCTTAAGAAAGATTGATTTAACGCATTTAACTTGCGGGACTATCGCTTACAATAGCGACCCGTTTTCAGGAGTCATCATGGCCGTTCAGCAAAACAAAAAGAGCCCGTCTAAACGCGGTATGCATCGTTCGCACGATTTCATTTCCGCGCCTCCCACGGCTGTAGAACCCACGACCGGTGAATTGCACCTGCGTCACCACATCAGCCCCAACGGCGTCTACCGCGGCCGCAAGGTACTCAAGTCCAAGAACGACGAGTAAGTCGGGCTTTTGCGATCTCGCTATAAACGCCATAGATTGCGCGCTTAATGCCGACAACTGAGATTCGGATTGCCATCGATTGCATGGGCGGTGATGTCGGCTTGCCGGTTACCGTCCCCGCCGCCTGTCAATTCGCCAAGCAGAATGCCGACACGCGTTTCCTGCTTGCGGGCGACGCGGACGCGATCGAGGCCCGCCTGCGCTCCCTGGGCGACCTGGGGCGCGACTGGTACGAAATCCTGCCTGCCTCCGAGGTCGTCACCATGGACGACCCCGTCGAGGTCGCATTGCGGCGCAAGAAAGATTCATCGATGCGCGTTGCCGTGCAGGCCGTCAAGGACGGCCGCGCCGATGCCTGCATTTCCGCGGGCAACACCGGCGCCTGGATGGCGATTTCACGCTACATCCTGAAAACGCTGGACGGCATCGACCGGCCCGCCATCGCCACGTCCATTCCGAACCAGAAGGGCGGGGCGACCACCATGCTGGACCTGGGCGCCAACGTCGATTGCTCGGCCGAGCATCTGCTGCAGTTCGCCATCATGGGGTCGGCGCTGGCCTCCGCGGTCGACCGCCGCCAGCAGCCCACCATCGGCCTGCTCAACATCGGCGAAGAAGTCATCAAGGGCAACGAGGTCGTCAAGCAGGCGGCCGAGCTTCTGCGCACCAGCGGCCTGAACTTCTACGGCAACGTCGAGGGCGACGACATCTGCAAAGGCACGGTCGACGTCATCGTCTGCGACGGCTTCGTCGGCAATGTGGTGCTCAAGTCCATCGAAGGGGTGGCGAAAATGGTCGCCACCATGATGCGGGCCGAATTCAAGCGCGATGCCTTGTCCATGGCGGCGGGAGTGCTGGCCACGCCGGTGCTGAACCGCCTGCGCGACCGGGTCGACAACCGCCGCTACAATGGCGCGGCACTGCTGGGTTTGCGGGGCATCGTCATCAAAAGCCACGGCTCGGCCGACGCCTACGCCTTTGGCTATGCGCTGCAAAGGGCGCGTGAAGCGGTGCATAATGGTCTGCTTGATGGTACAACCAACGCCATCGATCATCTTCGCCAGAGTTTGCAGGCCGCAGCGGCGCAATCGGCGAAGCTCTCCAACGATTTATCTGATCCTGCGCGCTAGCCGGGTATCTGGAAGCTACTATGCCTTATGCCAAGATAATAGGGTCGGGCGGATACTTGCCTCCCCGTATCGTGTCCAACGACGATCTTGCCGCCGACCTTGCCACGCGCCAGATCGAGACCTCCGATTCCTGGATCGTCGAGCGCACGGGCATACGGCAGCGCCATCTGGCCGACACCGGCACCACCACCAGCCAGCTGGCGGCGCGGGCGGCGCAGATCGCCCTGGACGATGCCGGCGTCGAAGCCGGCGAGATCGACCTGATCATCGTCGCCACCTCCACGCCCGATTTCGTCTTTCCCAGCACGGCTTGCCTGGTGCAGGCCAAGCTTGGCGCCAAGGGCGGGGCGGCGTTCGACGTGCAGGCGGTATGCAGCGGCTTCGTCTACGCTCTGGCCACCGCTGACGCCTTCATCCGCGCCGGGCGCGCGAAGACCGCGCTGGTCATCGGCGCCGAGGTGTTTTCCAGCATTCTCGACTGGAACGATCGCAGCACCTGCGTGCTGTTCGGCGACGGCGCCGGCGCCGTCGTCCTGAAGGCGTCCGACGAGCCCGGCATCATGGCCGCGCAATTGAATGCCGACGGCAGCCAGATGAAGATACTTTGCGCCGCGGGCAATGTGGCGCACGGCGAAGTGGTGGGCGATCCCTTCCTGCGCATGGACGGCCAGGCTGTATTCAAGCTGGCGGTCACCTCGCTCACCAAGTCGGCCATCGATGTCTGCGAGCAGGCCGAAGTAAAGCTGGAAGACATCGATTGGCTGGTGCCGCACCAGGCCAATGTGCGCATCATCAATTTCCTGGGCCGGCGCCTGGGTATCCCGGACGAGAAGGTCGTCGTCACGGTCGACCGGCATGCCAATACCTCCGCCGCCAGCGTGCCGCTGGCATTCGACGTGGCTCGCCGCGACGGCCGCATCAAGGCCGGGGACTCCGTCCTGATGCAGGGCGTCGGCGGCGGCTTCACATGGGGTTCCGTGCTGGTGAAAATGTAAACACGCCACGGTTTGCGCCGCGCGCGGACCTTGCGGATTTGTTTCCCATCTACTTGTATCTGCTTTATGAAAATAGCTTTCGTCTTTCCCGGACAGGGATCGCAATCCATCGGCATGCTCGATGCCTGGGCGGGCAATGCCGCGGTCAATGAAGTGGTCGGCCGCGCATCGGCCGCGTTGGGGCAGGATCTGGCCGCGCTCGTTTCGGGCGGCCCCGCCGACGACCTGAATCTCACGACCAATACCCAGCCCGTCATGCTGACGGCGGGCGTGGCGGTCTACCGCGCCTGGCTCGATGCGGGCGGACGTCCGCCGGCGCTGGTCGCGGGCCATAGCCTGGGCGAGTACTCGGCCCTGGCGGCCGTCGGCGCGCTGTCGCTGGAGGATGCCGTGCGCCTGGTGCGCGTTCGCGCCGACGCCATGCAGGCCGCCGTGCCGGTCGGCGCGGGCGGCATGGCCGCCGTGCTGGGCCTGGACGACGATGTCGTCCGGGACGTATGCGCCAGGGCGGCGCAGGGCCAAGTCGTGGAAGCGGTCAATTTCAATGCCCCCGCGCAAGTCGTCATTGCCGGGCACAAGGCGGCGGTCGAGCGCGCCTGCGAACTGGCCAAGGCCGAGGGCGCCAAGCGCGCCCTGGTGCTGCCGGTGTCCGCGCCCTTTCATTCCAGCCTGCTCAAGCCCGCCGCCCAGGTGCTGGAAGGCGCGCTGGCCGGCATCGAACTGGTCTCGCCGCAAGTGCCCCTGATCAACAACGTCGACGTCCAGGCGCCGTCGGAGCCGGCCGCCATCAAGGACGCGCTGGTGCGCCAGGCCTGGCACCCCGTGCGCTGGGTCGAAACGCTGCACGCCATGAAAGAGCAGGGCGTCACGCACGTGGTCGAATGCGGTCCGGGCAAAGTGCTGGCGGGCCTGACCAAACGCATAGACCGCGATCTGGTCGGGTTGGCCATTACCGATCCGGCATCCCTGCACGCTGCATTAGAGACTCTACAAGGATAAAGACAATGCAAGACAAACCACTGGCGGGCAGGATTGCCCTGGTAACGGGCGCCACGCGCGGCATCGGCAAGGCCATTGCGCTTGAACTGGCGGCGCAGGGCGCCACGGTGGTCGGCACGGCCACCTCCGAGTCCGGCGCGCAGGCGATCTCCGAAATGCTGGCCGCAAGCGGCGGGCGGGGCGTTGCGCTGGACGTGAACGACGCCCAGGCCTGCGACGACCTGGTGGCGGAACTGGGCAAGCAGGACGGCGGACCCCATATATTGGTCAACAATGCCGGCATCACGCGCGACAACCTGGCCATGCGCATGAAGGACGAGGACTGGGATACGGTCATCGCCACCAATCTGTCCTCGGTGTTCCGCCTGTCGCGCGCCGTGACGCGCAACATGATGAAAGCCCGCTGGGGCCGCATCATCAATATCACGTCGGTGGTCGGCTCCAGCGGCAACCCGGGCCAGGCCAACTACGCCGCCGCGAAGGCCGGCGTGGCCGGCATGGCGAGGGCGCTGGCGCGCGAACTGGGCAGCCGCAACATCACGGTCAATTGCGTCGCGCCCGGCTTCATCGAAACCGACATGACGCGCGCGCTGAACGAATCGCAGACCGCCGCCATCCTCTCGCAGATACCGCTGGGCCGGCTGGGCGCGGCAGCCGAGATCGCGTCGGCCGTGGCCTTCCTGGCCGGGCCGCAGGCCGGCTACATCACCGGCACCACGCTGCACGTGAACGGTGGAATGTATATGTAATAAGCGGACAGGCCCCTCTCGTAGGGTAAAATCTGTCCAATCCAGAGGTGTTCCGCACAGAGACTTGCGCCCATCAGGCAAAATGCGCTCATTGCCGGTAATGCCGTTTTTTTTGTCATAGCCAGCACCATTCGCTATTTCGTTTGGCTATAATTCGCGGGAATTTTCCCTACTTGGAGATCTGCATGGAAAGCATCGAACAGCGCGTCAAGAAGATCGTCGCTGAACAACTTGGCGTCAACGAAGCCGAGATCAAAAACGAATCTTCCTTCCTTGACGACCTCGGTGCCGATTCGCTCGATATGGTCGAGCTCGTGATGGCACTGGAAGATGAATTCGAAACCGAAATTCCGGACGAAGAGGCCGAAAAGATCACGACGGTTCAGCAAGCTGTTGACTACATCACATCGCACAGCAAGCAGTAATTTCAATTTTTCGGGTGCGGGCCCGGCATCAAGCGCTCCCACCCCAAGGCGGTTTATAGGTATAGGCTCGCCGCCCTGCCAAATTCATTCCGGGGTTTGGCGTCGGGGCGCGTCTATTCGCTTTAAGCCGCTTTTTTATTTTAGGAGTCATCCGTGAAACGACGTGTCGTCATTACCGGCCTGGGTATTGTTTCGCCAGTCGGCAACGATATTGACAGCGCCTGGGACAATATCGTTAATGGACGCTCCGGCATCGGACGCATCACGCGGTTCGATCCATCGGCGTTCAATGCCCAGATAGCGGGTGAAGTCAAAGGCTTCGATGTCACGCAGTACATGTCGGCCAAGGAAGCCAAGCAAATGGATACCTTCATCCATTACGGCGTGGCGGCCGGCGTCCAGGCATGGCGCGACAGCGGCCTGGCGGCCACCGAGGAAAATGCGGATCGCATCGGCACCATCATCGGCTCCGGCATCGGCGGGTTGCCCCGCATCGAAGAAACACAAGTCGAATACCTGGAACGCGGCCCCCGCCGCATTTCGCCGTTTTTCGTCCCGGCTTCCCTGATCAACCTGATCTCCGGCCAGCTGTCCATCATGCTCGGCCTGAAAGGGCCCAGCTATGCCGTGGTTTCGGCCTGCACGACGGGGCTGCACTCCATCGGCGACGCAGCCCGGCTTATCGAATACGGTGATGCCGACGTCATGGTCGCCGGCGGCGCCGAGTCCACCGTGTCGCCCCTGGGCATAGGCGGCTTTGCCGCCATGCGCGCGCTGTCCACGCGCAACGACGATCCGGAAACGGCTTCCCGCCCCTGGGATCGCGACCGCGATGGCTTCGTCCTGGGCGAGGGCGCCGGCGCCCTGGTGCTCGAAGAATACGAGCATGCCCGCAAGCGCGGCGCGCGCATCTACGGCGAATTCGCCGGCTATGGCATGAGCTCCGACGCCCATCACATTACCTCGCCCGACCGCGACGGCCCCCGGCGCGGCGTGATCAACGCCCTGCGCAACGGCGGCGTCAATCCCGACGAGGTCGACTACGTGAATGCGCACGGCACTTCCACGCCCCTGGGCGACAAGAACGAATCCGAAGCGCTCAAGCTGGCCTTCGGCGACCACGCCAGGAAACTGGTCGTCAATTCCACCAAGTCCATGACCGGCCACCTTCTGGGCGCCGCCGGCGGGATCGAAGCGGTATTCACGGCCCTTGCCGTCTATCACCAGATATCTCCGCCCACCATCAATATTTTCAATCAGGACCCTGAGTGCGATCTGGATTATTGCGCCAATGAAGCGCGCAAGATGAAGATCGACGTCGCCCTGTCGAATTCATTCGGCTTCGGCGGTACCAATGGGTCCATGATCGTGCGGAGGGTGTAGGCTGGGGCGGCCCATGACACCCATCAGGCAATGGCCCATCCGGCATCGACTATGGCGGGTGGGCTTGTCGGGGGGCGTGTCAGGCGCCGGCTTGCCCGCCACCGATACGCTGTCGCTCGATAGCAGCGGCGCCTGGCAATTGGCGTCGCGCGGAGCGGGCCGGCCCCTGCGGCTTTGCCACGTCTGGCAGGCTTTCGCCTGGATCACCCTGCGTTTGCGCGACGGCGCGGCGCCGGCGGCCGCGCCGGTGCAGCTGACTGTCTGGAAATTCGGCCTGCCGCCGCAGGCCTGGCGCGAACTTTGCGTCTGTGTGGCCCGGCAGGCCGCCATGCCGGAACGCGGCGGCTCCAAAAAGGAAAACCCATGAGCGAACGCGAGGTCGATGCCGAGCTGGTGGCTCGGGTGCAACGCGGAGACAAGCGCGCCTTCGATCTGCTGGTCCTGAAGTACCAGCGCAAGATCATGCGCCTGCTGTCCCGGATGATCCGCGATCCGGCCGAAATCGAGGACGTCGCCCAGGAAGCTTTCATCAAGGCCTATCGGGCCCTGCCCCAGTTCCGGGGCGAGAGCGCCTTCTACACCTGGCTCTACCGCATCGCCATCAATACCGCCCGCAACTGGCAAGTGGCCAGCGGACGCCGTCCGAGCACGCTAAATGCAATTGAAACCGAAGACGGTGAAACTTTTAGCCAGATCGACAACCTAACAGACATCAGCACCCCGGAATCGGCCCTGGCCAGCCGACAGATCGTCGAAACGGTCAATGCGGCCATCCAGGCCTTGCCGGAAGACTTACGCACCGCCATCGTATTGCGGGAAATTGAAGGTATGAGCTACGAAGACATCGCCCAGAGCATGGCCTGCCCCATAGGCACGGTCCGTTCACGGATTTTCCGCGCACGCGAGGCCATCGCGGCGCAATTGCGTCCGGTCCTGGGCAGCGATCCCGAGCGCCGCTGGTAAGGAGCCCACATACAATGCAAGCCGATCATCAAGCCAGGCACGACGCCGACCAGGAACAGGCTTCCTGGGAAGCCTCCGTCTCCACATGGATAGACGGGGAAGGCGACATCCGCCCGGAAGAACTCGATACGCCGTATGGCCGGCAGGTCTGGGATACCTATCACCTTATCGGCGATGTCCTGCGCAACCAGGACCTGGCCATCAAGCCGTCCGACTTCTTCTACGCCCGGGTTTCCAAGGCCATCGATGCCGAGCCGCACATCGTGGCGCCGCGCATGATGCGCCGTCAGGGGCCCGTGCGCGTCGGCCTGTCCGGCCTGGCGGTCGCCGCGGCGGTGGCATCGGTGGTGTGGGTGGCCCTGCCTTATATATCGGGCCCCGGCTCGACGCAGCCGGCCGCCACGCAGGTGCTGGCCAGCGCCGGCGACGACGCGGGGCTGCGCGACTACCTGGATGCGCACCGCGAGATCGCCGGCGTCAATCCGGTGCGCCAGGCTTCATTCGAGGTATCCCGCTGATGGCCATGGATTTCAGCGGCATCCCGGCCGCGCGGCTGCGGCGCCATGCCCGGCGTGCGCAGGCGGCGTGGGCCTGCCAGGCCATGCTGCTTGCGGCCGCTTGCGCGCTGGCCCAGCCGGCCTGGTCGGCCGAAGCGTCCAAGGCCGCGCCCGATCCGGTGCTGGCCACATTGCAAAAAATCCAGGACGCCGCGCGCAAGCTGGACTATTCCGGCGTATACACCTACCAGCAGGGCGGGGTCATGCTGTCCTCGCGCATCGTCCACCTGGTTGATGGCACAGGCGAGCGCGAACGCATCGAAATGCTCGATGGCGCGCCGCGCGAATTCCTGAGGCACAATGAAACCACGCAATGCCTGGTGCCCGAAAAGAAGGTCGTCATCGTCGAACGCCGGCGCGGCGACCGCTTTCCGGCCCTGATCCTGGGCGAAGGCAAGGGTATCCCGGAAAACTATCACTACATGCAGCGCGCGGGCACTAGCCGCATCGCCGGGCGTGAATGCTCGGTCATCGAGCTCACGCCCAAAGACAGCCATCGCTATGGCTACCGCCTGTGCGCCGACATCGAGACCAGCCTGCTGCTCAAGGCCCAGACCTTGAGCCAGCATGGCGGCGTCATCGATCAAATATCCTTCAGCAGCCTGCAGATCGGCGACAAGGTGCCGTCGGGCCAGTTGGCATCCAGCTGGAATACCAAGGGCTGGCAGGTCTTTGAAACCGCCATGACCCCGGTCGATCTGGCCAAGGGCGGCTGGCGGATACCGTTTCCACCCGGCTACCAGCCCGTCACGCAGGTCTCCCGGCCCATGAAGCGCGGCAAGCAGGTCAAGCAGCTGGTCATCACCGACGGCCTGGCGGCGATCTCGGTGTTCATCGAGCCCTATGACACGGACGGCGATACGGCGCTTGCCAACGGCGCGGTCAGCACCGGTGCGATGAACATCTTCCGCACACGCATCGGCGACCACTGGCTGACGGCCCTGGGCGAGGTCCCCGCCGAAACCGTGCGCGATATCGCAGAACGCACCGAGTACGTACCCCTGGCCGGGCGCTGATCCCTTTCAATCATCAACCTAGGAGTTCCATGATGCTTTCTGCTTATCTAGGAAATGGCAAGGTAAAACGCTTGATTGCCTGCGCGTCGGCCAGCTTGCTGGTCGCCTGCGCGGCCATCGGCGGAGTCGGCAACGCGCAGACCGCGTCCGCCCCCACATTGTCGGTACCCGATTTCACCCAGGTGGTCGCCAAGACCGAAGGATCGGTCGTCAATATCCGCACCACCGAAGCCGTGCCCATGCGCAACCCCGCCATGGGTCCGAACAGCAACGATCCCTACGAGATGTTCCGCTGGTTCTTCGGGCCCGATTTCATGCCTCCGGGCGCGCCCGGCCCGCGCCAGCGCAACACCCCGCCGGCGCCCGAACAGGAGCGCACGGTGCCCCGAGGCGTCGGTTCCGGCTTCATAATTTCCGAAGACGGCTACATCCTGACCAATAATCACGTGGTCGCCAAGTCCAACGGCATCTTCGTCACGCTGACCTCGGGCAAGGAATACAAGGCCAAGATCATAGGCACCGATCCGCGCACCGACGTGGCGCTCATCAAGATCGACGCCGAAGGCCTGGTGCCGCTGCCCATCGGCGACTCGACCAAGCTCAAGAAAGGGCAGTGGGTGCTGGCCATCGGCTCGCCTTTCGGGCTGGATTCCACGGTCACTTCGGGCATCGTCAGCGCCATCAATCGCGATACCGGCGACTACCTGCCCTTCATCCAGACCGATGTGGCGGTCAATCCCGGCAACTCGGGCGGCCCGCTGATCGACCTGGCCGGCCAGGTCGTGGGGGTCAATTCGCAGATCATTTCTCAGAGCGGCGGCTTCATGGGCATTTCCCTGGCCATCCCCATCGATGAGGTCATGCGCGTCGTGGAGCAGCTCAAAGAGCACGGCAAGGTCACGCGCGGCCGCATCGGCGTGCAGATCGGCCCCGTTTCCGACGACGTTGCCAAAGCCATCGGCCTGGAAGGCGCCAAGGGCGCCATGGTCAGCAACGTCGAGCAGGGCGGTCCGGCGGCGCAAGCCGGCGTGCGCCCAGGTGACGTCATCGTCAAGTTCGAGGGCAAGGACATCAGCCACATGACCGACCTGCCGCGCATCGTTGGCGCCACCAAGCCGGGCAAGCGGGTCGACATGGAAGTCTGGCGCAAGGGCAAGACGCACACCCTGCATGTCAAGGTCGGCGAGATGCCCGACGCCGACAGCGAAGGAGAAACCGCCAAGCCGGCCGAACCGAAGGCCGCGCCGGCCGACATCCTGGGGCTGAAGGTCACCGAAGTGGATGATGCGGCGCGCGGCAAGCTCGACATCAAGGGCGGCGTACAGGTAGTGCAGGCCGATGGCCCCGCCGCCGCCGCCGGCCTGGCCGCGGGCGACGTCATCGTCACCATCAACGACGTCGACATCACCGGGCCCCAGCAGTACGCCAAAGTGGTGTCCGGGCTGGACAAGTCCCGTGCCGCCGCCTTGCTGGTGGTGCGCGGCGATCAATCTCAGTGGATAACCGTTACGCCCGGAAAATAATCCTCAGAAACAGCTAAAATGGCGTAAAGCAAGAAGGGAGCGCCCTCTGGCGCTCCCTTTTTCATGTTTTCCCCCAATTTACCCGCTCATTTCCTGTCAATGGGCTTCTTTTCGCAGGTTTATGGATCACATCCGCAACTTCTCCATCATTGCCCACATCGACCATGGCAAGTCCACGCTGGCCGATCGCCTGATTCATCGTTGCGGAGGGTTGGCCGATCGTGAAATGTCCACGCAAGTTCTTGATTCCATGGATATCGAGCGCGAAAGAGGCATCACCATCAAGGCCCAGACGGCCGCGCTCAGCTACAAGGCCAAAGACGGCAAGACCTATGCCCTGAACCTGATCGACACGCCCGGGCACGTCGACTTCTCGTACGAGGTCAGCCGCTCGCTGTCGGCCTGCGAAGGCGCGCTGCTGGTCGTGGACGCCTCGCAGGGCGTCGAGGCCCAGACGGTCGCCAACTGCTATACCGCCATCGAGCTGGGCGTCGAGGTGCTGCCCGTCCTGAACAAGATGGATCTGCCCTCGGCCGATCCGGAAGGGGCGCGCCAGGAAGTCGAGGACGTGATCGGCATCGACGCCTCGGACGCCATCCTGTGCAGCGCCAAGACGGGCCTGGGCATCGACGACATCCTGGAAACCATCGTGGCCAAGGTGCCCGCTCCGGTGGGCGATCCCGCCAAGCCGCTACAGGCCTTGATCATCGATTCGTGGTTCGACAACTACGTGGGCGTGGTCATGCTGGTGCGCATCGTAAACGGCGTGCTCAAGCCCAAGGACAAGATCCTGCTGATGGCCACCGGCTACACCCATCTGTGCGAGCAGATAGGCGTGTTCACCCCCAAGTCCGTGGCTCGTTCGGAGCTCTCGGCCGGCGAAGTGGGTTTCGTCATCGCCGGCATCAAGGAGCTCGAGCACGCCAAGGTGGGCGATACCATTACGCTCGCCGGCAAGCCGGCCGAATCGGCCCTGCCTGGCTTCAAAGAGGTCAAGCCGCAGGTGTTCGCGGGGCTGTATCCGGTGGAAAGCAGCGAATACGACCAGCTGCGCGATTCGCTCGAAAAGCTGAAGCTGAATGATTCCTCGCTGATGTTCGAACCCGAGGTCTCGCAAGCGCTGGGCTTCGGCTTTCGCTGCGGCTTCCTGGGCCTGCTGCACATGGAAATCGTGCAGGAGCGCCTGGAGCGCGAGTTCGACATGGACATCATCACCACGGCGCCGTCGGTGGTGTACGAGGTCGAGCAGCGCGACGGCTCGGTGGCCATGATAGAAAGCCCCTCGCGCATGCCCGAGGTCGGCAACATCACCGAAATACGCGAGCCCATCGTCACGGTAACCCTGTTCATGCCGCAGGAATACGTCGGGCCGGTCATGTCCCTGTGCATGGTCAAGCGCGGCGTGCAACTGAACATGACCTATCACGGGCGCCAGGTGCATCTCATGTACGAGATGCCGCTGGCCGAGATCGTCCTGGACTTCTTCGACAAGCTGAAGTCGGTTTCGCGCGGCTACGCCTCCATGGACTACGAGTTCAAGGAATACCGCGCGGCCGACGTGGTGCGTGTCGACCTGCTGATCAACGGCGACCGAGTCGATGCGCTGTCCATGATCGTCCACCGCTCCAACGCCCGCTACCGCGGGCGCGAGGTGGTGTCCAAGATGCGCGGCCTGATTCCCCGCCAGATGTTCGACATCGCCATACAGGCGGCCATAGGCGCCGAGGTCGTCGCCCGCGAGAACGTCAAGGCCTTGCGCAAGAACGTCCTGGCCAAGTGCTATGGGGGCGATATCTCGCGCAAGAAGAAGCTGCTTGAAAAGCAGAAGGCCGGCAAGAAGCGCATGAAGCAGGTCGGCAACGTGGAAATTCCTCAAGAGGCCTTCCTGGCCATCTTGCAGGTCGAGGATAAATAACTTGAATAACAACAAGGTGTGCCGGGTATGAGCTGGGATTTCGCCCTTATCTTATTTTTGCTGCTGGTCCTGACGGGCGTCGTCTGGTGTCTCGATTTCTTCTATTTGCGCGCCAGGCGCCGGGCCAATGGCGTCGCGGCCATGGCGGCCGCCGAACCGGCGGTTGCGGGCCTGACCGCGGCCGAGGCGCTGCGGGTGCGCCAGGAGGCCTACGACAATGCCAACCGGGCGCCGTGGTGGGTCGAGTACTGCGTCAGCTTCTTTCCCGTCATCCTGTTCGTGTTCGCCCTGCGCTCCTTCGTGGTCGAGCCCTTCCGCATTCCGTCGGGCTCCATGCTGCCCACCTTGCAGAACGGCGACCTGATCCTGGTCAACAAATTCCAGTACGGCATACGCCTGCCCGTCATCGACAAGAAGATCATCGACATCGGCTCGCCGCGCCGGGGCGACGTCATGGTCTTCCGTTATCCGGTGGACCCGGACGTCGACTACATCAAGCGGGTGGTGGGCCTGCCGGGCGACGTCGTGCAATACCAGAACAAGGTGCTGACCATCAACGGCCAGCCGATCGCCCACGAGCGCGATGGCGATTACTTCGAGCCGGACCGCTCCGCCTATGTGGGGCGCTATGCCGAACAGCTGGGGCCGGTCAAGCACGACATCCTGCTGAACAAGCAGGCGGCGCAGGACTACATGGCCATTTCCGATTATCCCTTCCGCCAGAACTGCGAATACCTGGGCAACGGCGTGCGCTGCACCGTGCCGCCGGGCCATTATTTCATGATGGGCGACAATCGCGACAACAGCCTGGACAGCCGCTATTGGGGCTTCGTGCCCGACGAATACATCGTCGGCCGGGCCTTCTTCATCTGGATGAACTTCAGCTCGCCCAGCCGCATAGGCGGGTTCCGCTAATGGCCGGCCTGGCTTCCTTGCAGGCGGCGCTGGGCCATCAGTTCAATGATGCGTCCCTGCTGGAACAAGCGCTGACGCATCGCAGCCATAGCGCGCATCACAACGAGCGCCTGGAATTCCTGGGCGACTCGGTCCTCAATTTCGTGGTGGCCGCCTTGCTGTTCAAGCGGTTCGCCAAGATCGACGAGGGCGATCTGTCGCGCCTGCGCGCCAACCTGGTCAAGCAGGCATCGCTGGCCGACATCGCCACCCGGCTGTCCCTGTCGCAGTATCTGCGCCTGGGCGAAGGGGAGCTGAAAAGCGGCGGATTCCGCCGTCCGTCCATCCTGGCCGACGCGCTTGAAGCGCTGTTCGGCGCCGTCTTCCTGGACGGGGGCTTCGAGGCGGCCCAGAAAGTCATCGCCCAGCAGTACGAGCCGGTGCTGGTCAACGTCGATCCCAAGACGCTGGGCAAGGATCCGAAAACGCTGCTGCAGGAACTCCTGCAGGCGCGCAAGCTGGATCTGCCCCTGTATACGGTCGTAGCCACGCACGGCGCGGCGCACAACCAGATGTTCGAAGTCGAGTGCCAGATTCCCAAGCTCGACATCAAGGTGGCGGCGGCCGGCTCCAGCCGGCGCGCGGCCGAACAGTCGGCGGCCGAGCAGGCGATTGCGGCCATAGGCGCGCTGGTTCCGGCCAAGGGCTCGCGCTCGGGCCGAGCCCGCAAGTCGACCCAGCTTTCACTGCCTGTCGCGGTCTCCCAGGAGAACAAATGACAAACCCCTTCCGTTGCGGCTTTGTCGCCATCGTCGGCCGCCCCAATGTGGGCAAGTCCACCCTGGCCAATGCGCTGATAGGCAGCAAGATATCCATTGTTTCGCGCAAGGCCCAGACCACGCGGCACCGCATACATGGCGTGCTGACGCGCGAGCACGAGCAATTCGTCTTCGTCGATACGCCTGGGTTCCAGACCCGCCATGGCGGAGCCATGAACCGCATGATGAATCGCGTGGTCACCCAGGCGCTGGCCGACGTCGACGTGGTGGTCCATGTGGTCGAGGCGGGCAAGTGGTCGGCGGGCGACGCGCAATTGCTGCCGCTGCTGCCGAAATCCGGCAACACCATATTGGTGGTGAACAAGGTCGATGCCTTGAAAAGCAAGAACGACATGTTCGCCTACGTCAGCAAGATCATGGCGCAGTTTCCCTATTCGGCGGTGGTGCCGGTCAGCGCCCTGCGCGGCGTGCAGCTGGACAACCTGCTGGCCGAGATCAGCGCGCGCCTGCCCGAAGGCGAGCCCATGTTCGAGGAAGACACCCTGACCGACCGGCCCATGCGCTTTATCGTGGCCGAGCTCATACGCGAGAAGATATTCCGCCTGGTCGGCGACGAACTGCCTTATGGCTGCACGGTGGTCATCGAGCAATGGGAAGAAAACGATGAAGGCGCCCGGGTGGCGGCCTGCGTGGTGGTCGAGCGCGAAACGCACCGGCCCATCCTGCTGGGCGCGGGCGGCGCGCACATGAAGCGCATCGCGTCCGAGGCTCGCCAGGACATGGTCAAGCTGCTGGACAAGCCGGTGTTCCTGGACGTCTACATCAAGGTGCGCAAGGGCTGGTCCGACCGCGAGAGTGCCTTGCGCGAACTGGGATATGAGTAAGCGGGCGCAACGCGTTCAGGATGCCGCGGGTTATTTGCTGCATGCCGCCCCATGGCGGGAAACCTCGCTCATCGTCCAGGTGTTTACACGGGATCACGGCGTCGTGGCGCTGGTGGCCAAGGGGGCCAAGCGGCCGTATTCAGTCCTGCGCCCGGTGCTGTCCGCGTTCCAGCCCCTGGTCCTGTCCTGGAGCGGGGCGGGCGAAGTCAAGACCCTGACGCGGGCCGAGTCCGCGGGCATACGGCCGCTGAGCGGCCGTTCCTACATGTCGGCCTGGTACATGAACGAATTGTTGCTGCGCCTGCTGCCGCGCGAAGATCCCCACGACGTCCTGTACGATGCCTACGACGCGGCCCTGCGGCAGCTGGCCAGCCAGCAGCCCGCCGCCAGCGCCTTGAGGCGCTTCGAATGGGTGCTGCTGAACGAGACCGGCTACGGACTGGGCGACGATCCACCCGACTTCGACGATCCGCGGCAGGAGCCTGGGCTGCGCGCATCGCTGCGCGACCGCCTGAACGAATTGCTGGGCCGGCCCCTGCTGACCCGCAAGGTCTTGATGGAGCTGCAGCGATATTGAACGTTTTGCCTGAAACCATCGTGCTGGATACCTGCGTCCTGATCTCCAATGTCTTGCGCCGGGCATTGCTGCACCTGGCCGCCCAAGGCTGTTTTGAATTGGCATGGAGCCCGGTCATTGGCGACGAATGGCGGCGCAATGCGGCGCGTCTGTGGGGTGTTTCCGCCGATGATGTTCAGGAACAATGGGATGCCTTGCAACTGGCCTTCCCGCTGGCGGACCAGGGCGATGTCACCGAATTCAAATCGGGCCTGAAGCGCAGCGACCCCAAGGACTGGCACGTGGTCGCGGCCGGCCGGGCGGTGTTGGCGCGGCGGCCGCAGGGCGGCGTCGCCATCGTTACACGCAACATCAGGGACTTCAATCGATCCGAACTGCGCGGCCTTGGGCTGGAGCTGCTGGACCCAGATCAATTGCTGCTTTGCTGCTGGCAGGATCACCCCGGCATGATGTCGGACCTGCTTCGCAAGCTGCCCGATTATGCCCTGGCCCCGGGCCGGGATGCGGAGACGGTAGAGGCCATACTCCGGCGCGAACGTCTTTTTAGGTTGAACAGGCTTTGTCTATGTCCAGCATGAAGCGGGGCGTGGCCCTGTCGGTATTTTCGTCCTGCCTTTTCGCCGCCATTTATTACTACGCGACGATACTGCATCCGCTCAGCGGCGAGGAGATCTTCGCCTGGCGGGTGGTGCTGGCTTTGCCGGCTCTGGCGCTGCTGATTTCCCGCGCCCGGGGCTGGGAGGAAGTCAGGACCATCCATGGAAGATTGCGCAGCGAAGTACGCCTGGGCGCGCTGCTGCTGGTCAGCGCCGCGCTGATCGGCGTGCAACTGTGGCTGTTCGTTTGGGCGCCGCTGCATGGGAAGGCTTTGGACGTCTCCATGGGGTATTTCCTGTTGCCGCTGGTCATGGTGGTGGTGGGACGCGTTGCCTATAAGGAAAGACTCACCCGCATCCAGACTGTGGCGGTCCTGGTGGCGGCGTTGGGCGTCGCGCATGAATTGTTCCGGGTCAATTCGTTTTCGTGGGCGACGGCGCTGGTGATGTTCGGCTATCCGCCTTATTTCATGCTGCGCCGCGCCCTGAAAATAGGCCCGCTTAGCACCTTGTGGTTCGATATGCTACTGATCGCGCCGGCCGCCGTGTTCATCCTGTACAGCCAGGATATCAGCGTGCTGGTCCAGTTTACCCAGGCGCCCAGACTATTGGGGCTGGTGCCTGTGCTGGGCCTGATCAGTTCGGCTGCCCTGATACTCTATATGTCGGCCAGCCGCATGCTGCCACTGGGCCTGTTCGGGTTGCTGGGCTATGTGGAACCCGTCTTGCTGTTCTGGGTGGCCTACCTGTTCCTGGACGAGGGCATAGATCCGTCCGCCTGGCTGACCTATATACCGATCTGGTTCGCCGTTGCCTTGATGGCGGCGGAAGGTGCGCGCAAGTGGCAGCGGGAAGGCCGCTGACCCTTGCAACGACACGCTGTCTACCGCGAGAGAGGACGGGGACGGAAGCCGCTTCTACAAAAAGACCCCCGATGCAAAAAACCCGGACTTGGCGCCAAAGCCTGATCCGGGTTTTTGCTTGCTGCGATCTGCGTTTCGGGCGGCGGGGGCCGCCGAAAACACAAGGATTATTCGCGGTCGCCGCCGAAGATGCCCAGCAGCATCAGCAGGTTGGCGAAAATGTTGTAGACGTCCAGGTAGATGGCCAGGGTGGCGGTGACGTAGTTGGTTTCGCCGCCATTGATGACGCGTTGCAGGTCGACCAGCAGCAAGGCCGAGAAGATGGCGATGGCCATGACCGAAATGGTCAGCATGAGCGCGGGCAGCTGCAGGAAGATATTGGCCAGCGATGCGACGATGAGAATGACGACACCGATGAACAGGAATTTGTGCATGGTGGAAAAGTCGCGCTTGCTGGTCGTGGCCACGCTGGCCATGGCGCCGAACACCACGGCTGTGCCGCCGAAGGCCATCATGATGAGCTGCGACCCGTTGGCCAGCCCCATGACGTGGCCCAGCAGACGCGACAGCATGATGCCCATGAAGAAGGTGAAGGCCAGCAGCAGGGCGACGCCCACCGAGCTGTTCTTGTTGCGTTCGATCATGTACATAAGGCCGAATGCGCCCACCAGGAAGACGATGGCGCTGGTGCCGGGGCTGCTGCCCATGACCTGGTTGATGCCGGTATTCAGGCCGACCAGCGCGCCCAGCACGGTGGGTATCAGCGAAAGGGCCAGCAGCCAATAAGTATTGCGCATGACGCGGTTGCGTACCGTCAGCGATGATGCGGAGGCGTAGCCGTTGGCGTCTGCGAGAGGTTGACGGAAGTCGCTCATGTTCTATCCTTTGGTTCTTGAAGCAATTGGACAGGCCTGCGCGGCCCAGGTTCCATAATCGTAGTGCCAGAGTAACTTACAAATACCTGAATATGCAAGCCAAACGGGCGCTTATGCGGGTTTCTTCCGACATTATGCGCCTGTATCTTTTGGCGAGACGTCGTGCGCATGCAGGTCGTGGCCGGCTTGCTGGTATTCGCGCCAACGCTGGCGCGCGGCGTTTTTGTCGTCTTCGTGGCCCGAGACGATTTCCAGTATGCGCTCGAAGCGCTCCGCCCCCGGCGGACATTGCAGGTCCAGGTTGATCAGCCAGGGCGGCGGTCCGGGTTCACGATTGGGCGCGGGCACGGGCGAGGTGTCGGTGAGCAGCACCAGGGTCTGCGCGGCCAGGGGGTCGTCGGCCTGGACATGGGGCACGAAGGCCTCGGGATCGAAACCCCACAGAAGGCGATCGAAGCGGGCCAGTCTTTGCTTGTCCTGGGTATAGACCAGCAGGGGGCGGCCCGCCAGATAGTGCTTGCGCACCACTTCGCATGCCATGCGCAGGCGGTCTGTGGCACCGAATGCGAAATCCACCCGGCTCATCGGGCGGCTTCGAGGCCCGCCTGGGCCGGCCCCGCCTGTGCTGCATGTTTCATGGCCTTGAGCACCGGAGTCAGGCCTGGCCAAGAAGATATTGCACCAGCAGGGGGACAGGCCGTCCGGAAGCGCCCTTGTCCTTGCCGCTGCGCCATGCCGTGCCGGCGATGTCCAGGTGGGCCCACGGATAGGCAGCCGTAAACCGTGACAGGAAGCAGGCGGCGGTTACGGCGCCGGCCGGAGGGCCTCCGATATTGGCGATGTCGGCAAAGTTGGAGCGCAGCTGTTCCTGGTAGGCGTCGTTCAGCGGCATGCGCCAGGCGGTGTCGTTGGCCTCGCGGCCGGCCCGCAAGAGGCTGTCGGCCAGTGCGTCGTCCTTGCTGAACAGCCCGGTGTTGACGTGGCCCAGGGCGACGACGCAGGCGCCGGTCAGGGTGGCGATGTCGATGACAGCCGCCGGCTTGAAGCGCTCGGCGTAGGTCAGGGCGTCGCAAAGCACCAGACGGCCCTCGGCATCGGTGTTGAGGATCTCGATGGTTTGCCCCGACATGCTCGTCACGACGTCGCCCGGCTTGTTGGCGCGGCCGCTGGGCAGGTTCTCGCAAGCGGGGATCAGGCCGATGACGTCGCGGTCCAGTTCCAGTTCGGCCACGGCACGCAAGGTGCCCAGCACGCTGGCGGCGCCGCACATGTCGTACTTCATTTCATCCATGTTGGCGGCGGGCTTGAGCGAAATGCCGCCGGCGTCGAAGGTGATGCCCTTGCCGATCAGGACGATGGGGGCCTTGCGGTTCTTCGCGGATGCCTTGCCGCCGGCGGCGGCGTGCTTGAGGACGATGAAGGCGGGCGCTTCGTACGAACCGCGCGCCACGGACAGGAAGGAACCCATTTTCAGGGCTTCGATCTGCTTGCGATCCAGGACTTCGGCCTTCAGGCTCTTGAATTCCTTGGCAAGCTTTTTCGCGGTGCCGCCAAGATAGGTGGGCGTGCACACATTGGGAGGCAGGTCGCCCAGCAGGCGGGTCAGATTCATGCCGTTGGCAATGGCCCGGCCTTCACGCAGGCCGTTCTGCGCCTCGGTGGCCTGGGTGCGTGCGATCCACACCGTGATCTTCCTGAGCTTGGGGGCGTCGTCCTGCTTCTTGCTCAGGGTGGCGCTGTAGCGGTAGGTGGCGCGCCCGGCGGCAACCGCGGCGGCCCGTGCGCGGGCTCGCAGGCTGGCGTCGGTGCATTCGATGGCGGCCAGGGCGGACACGCCTTCGGCCAGGTTCGCATTGACGCAGTAGTTGGCAAAGGCGAGTTCGCCGGCGGCGTGGGCGGCGGCGTTGTAGCTGTCTTGTTTGCCCAGGCCGATTAAAATGATGCGCGTGGCGGATACGCCGGGCAGCTTTCTTAAAACCAGATGGGTGTTGGGCTTGCCCTTGAATTCGGTTTTCAGTGCTTCGCGCAGGGCGCCGTCGCTGGCGCGGTCGATCACGTCGGCGGCCGGGCTCAGCATGCCGTCGGCGAAAACGCCTACAGCCAGGGCCGGCGTCTTGATTTGATGCAAGGAAGCAGTGGTCTGTGTGCTAAATTCCATTCGAGTTTCCCGAAAGTGTCCATAAGATGCTTACGATTATCCCGCATATTCTCTCATGTCACTATTCAAGCGTTCCGTAGTATCTGAAATCTCCAGTCACGCGGGCGTCGTGTTCTCGACCCTGCTGGTCGTCTGGCTGAGTGTCCTGCTGGTTCGCCTGCTGGGCGAGGCCGCCAACGGAACCATAGGCGCCGACGTTGTCTTCGGCCTGGCTACTTTTTCCAGCATCACCGCCTTGCCGGTGATCCTGGCCGTGTCTCTGTTCATCGCGGTGCTGACGACGGTCACGCGCAATTTCCGCGAGTCGGAAATGGTGGTGTGGTTTGCCAGCGGCCTGTCTCTGAAGGACTGGGTGGGTCCGGTGCTGCGCTGTGCGGTGCCGGTGGCGGTGGTGATCGCGATACTGACATTGATGGCTTCGCCTTGGGCCTACCGGCAGATCAGCGAGTACAGGCAGCGCTATGAGCAGCGATCCGATTTGTCCAAGGTGACGGCGGGGCAGTTCATCGAAACGGAAGACGGCGCCAGGGTGTTTTTTGCCGAGGAGCCGAATCAGCCGGGCGAGGAGATGGGCAATGTGGTCGCCAGGGTAATCGATCCGGAATGGCTCAGCGTGATCACGGCCGAAAGCGCGCGCATACAGAACGAGAAAAACGGGGATCGCTTCCTGGTGCTCAGCCAGGGGCATCGCTATGACTTGAAACCGGGGAAGCCGGATTTCCGCATGATCGATTTCGAGCGCTATGGTTTCAGGCTGGAAAGCAAGGCCAGTGCGAGTTCCATCGACGCGGTCCGGCAGATGGCGGAAAGCGAAATGAAGGCACGCCCGACGGCGCAGCTTTTCATGGACGATAACAATGACGCGCGTTCGCAGATCATGTGGCGGATGGCTTTGCCTCTGGCGGCGCTGAACCTGGCTCTGCTGGCGATTCCCTTGGGGGCGGTGAACCCGCGGCTGGGGCGGTCTGGGGATTTCCTGATCGCGGGGCTGGTCGGCCTGCTGTATATGAACCTGATCAATCTGTCGCGAGGCTGGATAGGGAAGGGGCAGCTGAGTTTCGGCGTGGGGGTCTGGCTGATTCATGCGCTGTTTACGGCGCTGATGATGTATATGATGTGGCGGAAGTTAAGGGTGAAGGCGCCTAAGGAGCCTAAGGGGCGACCTGCTGCGGCAACTTGAGTCGATCAACTCTGATTTTGCCGTCGTCGATTTCTGTTGCTGTGTAGGCACATGTCATTTTGTGCCGAGCTATTTTTTCGTTTTTGGAGTGCTGCTGTTTATAGGCAGTCGTCAGTTAGCTTTCTTAACCGGCGAGGCGGGCAGGCAGAGGCTGGGCTCCCATCGCTGCGGCCCTTCGGGCTTCCCTTGTCCCGGCTTTCCAGCGGGGGACGTGCGCGAACTCACAAATGGTCAGTCCCCCGGACTGACCATTTGCTCAGACAGCGCGCACTCTTACGCCCCCGCTTCCAAGCCAGGCCGGCGGCTTGCTCAAAGGTCCCCCAGCCTCTGCCTGCCCGCCACGCCTTGAAATTCATCGGCTTTAAGCTAAAGTGGCTTGTTAATCAGGATCGAGGAAGGATTGGGTATGTCCGATGTCAGCAAGCTTTTTGATGACAGCGCAGTGTACAGAACCTTGCTGGAATCGACCAAGGCGATTCCTTGGAAGATCGATTGGGCCACGATGAAATTCGCCTATATCGGCCCTCAGATTGAGGCGTTGCTGGGCTGGAGCCGTGAGAGCTGGGTGAGCGTGGAGGACTGGGCCATGCGCATGCATCCCGAGGACCGTGAATATGTGGTGAATTTCTGCGTCGCCCAATCCCAAGCCGGCATAGACCATGAGGCGGACTACCGAGCGCTGACCAAGGACAACGGCTATGTATGGATTCGCGACGTTGTGCACGTGGTGCGCAATGACAGAGGCGAGGCCGAAGCGCTGATCGGCTTCATGTTTGACATCACCGAGCGCAAGAAGACCGAGCAGGAGTTGCTGAGCTTGCAAAAAGAATTGGAGGCCCTGTCCTTCAAGGATGGTTTGACGAACATTGCCAACCGGCGTCGCTTTGATAGCAGTTTCGAATTGGAGTGGGAGCGTGCGCGCAGCGAACGCCAGCCATTGTCTATGTTGTTGTTCGACGTCGATTTTTTCAAGCAGTACAACGATTTGTATGGCCACGCTCAGGGTGACCAGTGCTTGGTGGATATCGCCCAGACGCTGAGTTTGGCACTAGATGGCCCTCGCGATCTTGTTGCGCGCTACGGCGGGGAAGAGTTTGTCGTGCTGCTGCCTGAAGCCGATGCCGAGGTGGCCCGGAAAGTCGCTGAACGCTGCCAGCGATTGCTCCAGATGAAGTCTATCGTGCATGCACTGTCGCCGCATGGCAGGCGCGTTACTGTCAGCATAGGTGCGGGCACAGTGGTGCCAGATGAGCAGGCCGAGCCTGCTGCCTTCATCAAAGCCGTAGATCAGCAGCTATATGCGGCCAAGAACAACGGGCGGCACCGCATTGAGCATGTGCAGTTGAAGGCCTAAGCGTACTAGTTCACAGTTGAGACCCTTGCGGGCAGAGACTCATTAGCACTGCACCGGCAAGAAGCAAACCCGCTGCCGCCGTCCTCTGAAAGCTGAAGGGTTGTACCGCCATCTCAAACCAGCCAAGGCGATCCAATGCCATAGCGGCGGTCACCTGACCTGCCATGACTAACGCAATCATGTTGGCAGCGCCTATACGCGGAGCGACGGCAGTGGTTGCAGACAGCACGACAGCCCCGCACAGCCCTCCGGTCCAGGCCCACCAAGGCAGACCGGTCATTTGCGATGGTCTTGGCCATGTTCTGCCGGACGCGAGTGCGGCGCATGCGAGTATGGCCGCCACCAGCAATGCAGAGAGAGCTGCCGCCCAGAGGGGGCCTCCTATTGCGCGTCCTAAACGAGCATTGACGAGCGCCTGCAAGGGAAGCATTGCTCCGGCAGTCACAGCAAGAAGAAAGAAGAACCAAGACATCGCTATTTCCTTGGCTGCTTGCCGAAAAAATCCACCAGCAGTTCAGATACATGATTCGAAGCCTCTTCTGGAAGGAAGTGTCCGGCGTTCAAGATTACGTCGCCCTGCACATCGTCCGCCAAAGACTGCAATGCATCCACGATACGATCCCCGACTCCTCGCTCTGCTCCAACAGCCAGCACTGGAATGTCGAGCCGCTTCTCAGCGCGAAGGCGGTTTGCGAGAACCCCTGCGGGTGAAAGCGCCGACTGGTAGTAGCCGGTCACCGCTCGCAATGCCCCGGGAGCCGCTAGCTGACGCGCATAGATCGCGATATCTTCGGCTGTAATTGTCCAGGGTTGAAGCGCTTTCGCGCGAAACAGCCAGGTTAGAAAAACCTCTTCGCGCCCAGCTATTAGCAGCCGAGGAAGCTCATCGAGTTGGTTGAAAGAAAAATGCCAACTGCGCAGGTTTGCCTCCTCGGCGGGCAGATCACTGCGCGCTGCTGAAAGTCCTGGTATTAGAGCGTCGAACATTGCGACGCGACGAATGTCGGAGCGCCAGTCAGCGGCCCATGCATAGGCGATCCAGCTGCCTACGTCGTGTCCCACGACATCGATTGGCCCGTTCTCGAACAGCCCGATCTTCGCTGCAAAATGGTGCAGTTCGGTGGAGACTGTGGCCATATCGTAACTACCCGCTGGCGCGTCGCTTTCCCCCATCCCCCGAGGATCGACTGCAATGACCCTATAACCGGCATCAGCCAATTGCGGCATCACGTAGCGCCATGCATACCAGCTCTGTGGCCAGCCCGGAATCAGCAGAACGGGAGGGCCTTCGCCTCCCTCCACGTAATGAAGGTTAACGTCACCAACCCTAACGCTCGCATGGCGAAATCGTTGCCAGAAATCCGTACGCATCATGAAATCCGCACCGACATGCTCGGGTTGTTTTGAATGAATACTCATAACTGCTCCCTAAAATGGAATTGATCGTTTCCTAATTAATGAAATTTTTTAGAGCAAGCGCATTAACTCGGCAACCATTCCCAGCATAGTGCTGGTGTCTGATCCTGTTTTCCCGAGTATCCGCATACCTTGTTGAAGTGCCAGGAGGAGCTTCGCCATGCTGGCGGCATTGACCTCCGTACGAATGGAACCGTCCATCTGACCTTCTTCAAGGAGGCGCAGGAGCTGCTCTTCTTGCCTAGTCTGCTGTGCAGCGATCAAATCGGAAATTTCTTTGTCGGCCAGAGATAGTTCGACGGCACTCTCAATAACCAAGCATCCAGTGCGGCCAGCGACTTCACTACTCAGTAGTGCATACTGAGTGAGTAAAACCTCGATTTTTTTCTTGCCGGAAAGCTCGCTTGCCAAGCAAGCAGCAATCGCCTCGCTGCGCTGTGTCATGTAGCGGTCAAGCGCTGCCAGAAAGAGCCCCCGCTTATCTCCCCATGCTTTGTAGATGCTGCCGGACGTCAAGCCCAGGCATGCATTCAGGTCCGAGATAGAGGTGCCGTGGTACCCATACTCGCTAAAGCGAGTGATTGCTTTGTCCAGGGCTGCATTCGTATCGAACTCGCGAGGCCGGCCAGGGCCGACAGGAATTTCCGTTTTTTGATTCATGAGATTATTATAGGAAACAATCATTTCCTAATCAAGCGGGAGCAAATAACTAAGCATCCTTCTGCCGAACCAGCCACGAGCACTGAATTCAGGGCAGGTATTGCAAGCTGTTCGCTTCGCCGCGCAGCAACGGAGTATTCAACTGCACCGACTTTTTCAGGAAATCCCACAGCGCCATCACTCGATTGGAATGGCGCAGGTCTTCGTGGCAGTGCATCCAGAAACTGCGGGTTACGACGATTTCATCCTCAAGCACGGCTTGCAGGCGCGGGTCCTGGGCGGCCATGAAGCAGGGCAGGATGGTCAGCGACTGGCCTTGCAGGGCGGCGTGGTATTGGGCGATGACGCTGGTGCTTTTGAAGATGACTCGGTCGGTGGCCACGATGTCGTCCAGGTAGCGCAGCCGGTCGCTGAACAGCAGCTCTTCCACATAGCCGATGAAGCTGTGCTTGTCCAGGTCCGACAGGCTGCGTATGGGCGCGGAGCGGGCCAGGTAGTCGGTGCTGCCGTATAGCTTCAGCGAGTAGTCCAGCAGCTTGGTGCAAAGGTAGGGGCCGCGTTGGGGGCGCTCCAGGGAGATGGCGATGTCGGCTTCGCGCTTGGACAGGCTGATGAAACGCGGGACGGGCATGATGTCCAGGGTGATGGCCGGATAGCGCCGCTGGAAGTCCACCATCAGGGGCGTCAGCACATAATTGCCGAAACCCTCGGTGGAGCCGACGCGCAAGTGGCCGGACAAGGTCTGGGATTGCCCCAGGATGTCTTCGCGGGCATTGATCAGCGTGCCTTCCATCTGCTCGGCATAGGTGAAGAAGCGCAGGCCGTCTTCGGTCAGGGTGAAGCCCGTGGCTTTCGACTTGTCGAACAGCAGGGTGCCAAGCTCGCGTTCCAGGGCATGGATGCGGCGCGAGACGGTGCTGTGCTGGACGCCCAGGCGCAGGGCGGCCGCGCTGACGCGCTGGGTGCGCGCCACCTCAAGGAAATACCGCAGGCCATCCCAGTCGAGCATAGGGTTTTGTTGTGCATTTTTTAGCAATGAATGTGCAAATATTGTCGTGGAAATAAGTTTTTTACACAACTACACTGCAAAAGTGGATGGGAGCGCGGGCGTTGGAAATGTTCCGCCGGCCTTGCCGCTGCCGACCGCGCTTCGGTGTGCTGTTGGCTCGAGTTCGCACTCATAGCCGGGTTGCTCAGGCGGCACACTCCATGCACTAAAACTATAAAGACCGGAGACTAACCAATGAAGAAATTCACGCTTACCCTGGTGGCCAGCCTATGCATGGGCATGGCCGCCGGCGCCGCCGCCAAGGCGCCTCCTGTAAAGATCGGCATTTTGACCGACATGTCGGGTACCTATGCCTCCATGGGCGGACCCGGTTCGGTGGCGGCGGCCAAGCTCGCCATTGCGGACTGCCTGGCCGCTGAATGCAAGGGCATGGACATCCAGCTGGTGTCGGCCGACAACCAGAACAAGGCCGATGTGGGCGCCGCCAAGGCGCGCGAGTGGTTCGACCGCGATGGCGTCAGCGCCATCGCCGACCTGACGAACTCCGCCGTGGCGCTGGCGGTGCAGGGCATCGCCAAGGAAAAGAACAAGGTCGTGATGTTTTCGGGGCCCGCCACGACGGACCTGACCAACAAGAGCTGCTCGCCGGTGGGCTTCCACTGGATGTTCGACGTCTATTCCCAGTCCATCGGCGGCGTGCGGGCCATGGTCAACAAGGGCGGCAAGTCGTGGTTCTTCATTACCGTCGACTACGCCTTCGGCCATTCCCTGCAGAAGGGTTCCGAAGACATGGTCAAGCAATTGGGTGGGACGGTGGTGGGCTCGGTGCTGCATCCCTTGAACGTTCCCGATTTCGCTTCCTACCTGCTGCAGGCGCAAAGCTCCAAGGCGCAGGTGGTGGCGCTGGCCAATGGCGGGGCCGATGTGGTGAACGCCATCAAGCAGGCGCGCGAATTCGGCATCGTGGCGGGCGGCCAGCGGCTGGCTTCGCTGCTGATTTTCCTGTCCGACCTGCGCGCGCTGGGGCTGGAGAACGCGCAGGGCCTGACCTATGTCGACGGCTTCTATTGGGACTTCGACGACGGCACGCGCGCCTGGTCCGATCGCTTCGCCAAGGCATTCAATGGCCTGAAGCCGACCATGACGCAGGCCGGGGTGTACTCCAGCGTGCTGCATTACCTGAAGGCCGTCGCGGCAACGCAGTCCACCGACGGCCAGGTGGTGGCCGACAAGATGCGCGAGATCCCCATCAAGGATCCCATTATGCATAACGCTTCCATCCGCCCCGATGGCCGCGTGATACACGATATGTATCTGTACGAGGTCAAGACCCCGGCCGAATCCAAGGGCGAGTGGGACTTGTCCAAGCTGGTGGCGACCATACCGGCGGCCGAGGCATTCCAGCCCTTGTCCGAATCGACTTGCCCGCTGGTCAAGAAAGGCTGAACATGGCCCCGGGACCGCAACTTGCGCGTGCTTGCTGGCGGCGCGGGTGGGTCCCGGACCGGGAATGAAGAATCCCGGGCGGATGTGCCCGGCTTGTTTTATTTGCAATACGCATCATGAATGCGCCAAGGAGACCTGAATGAGTGCCGTACCCCGTATCCCGCTGCTGATCGGCGGCGAACTTGTGCAATCCAAGACCACCGAGTGGCGGGATGTCATCAATCCCGCCACGCAGGAAGTGGTTGCGCAGGTGCCTTTTGCCACCAAAGAGGAACTGGATCTGGCGGTAGCCAATTCCAAGGAGGCTTTCCGCAAGTGGCGCAGCACCAGCCAGGCCACGCGCACCCGCGTCATGCTGAACCTGCAGAAGCTGGTGCGCGACAATACCGCCGCCCTGGCGAAATCGATTTCGCTGGAACACGGCAAGACCCTGCCCGACGCCGAGGGTGAAGTGGGGCGCGGCCTGGAGGTGATCGAGCACGCCTGCGCCATGGCGTCCCTGCAGCTGGGCGAATATGCCGAGAACGCCGCCACGGGCATCGATGTCTATACCCTGATACAGCCCCTGGGCGTATGCGCCGGCATCACGGCCTTCAATTTCCCCATCATGCTGCCATGTTTCATGTTTCCCATGGCCATCTCGGCGGGCAATACCTTCATTCTGAAGCCCTCCGAACAGGATCCCAGTTCTTCGCTGATGCTGGCCCAGCTTGCGCTGGAAGCCGGCTTGCCGCCGGGCGTCCTGAATGTGGTGCATGGCGGCCCCGATATCGCCAATGGCCTGTGCGACCACCCCGACGTCAAGGCGATCTCATTCATCGGGTCGACGCATGTGGGCACGGCTATCTACCGCCGCGCTTCGGAGGCCGGCAAGCGCTGCCAGGCCATGATGGGCGCCAAGAACCACTGCGTCATCCTGCCGGACGCCGATCGCGAAGTGGCCCTGAACCAGCTGGTCGGCGCGGCATTCGGCGCCGCCGGCCAGCGCTGCATGGCCACCTCGGTGGCTGTCCTGGTGGGCGAGGCCCGCGACTGGCTGCCCGATTTCATCGAGCGTGCCAAGAAGCTCAAGGTCAGCATAGGCTCCGATCGCGACGCCGACCTGGGGCCCCTGGTGTCGCCCAATGCCAAGAAGCGGGTCGAAGGCCTGATCCAGCAGGGTGTGGATGAAGGCGCGGAACTGGTGCTGGACGGCCGCAAGCTGAACGTACAGGGTTACGAAAAGGGCAATTTCGTCGGGCCCACCGTGTTCAAGGGCGTCAAGGCCGACATGGCCATCTACCGCGAGGAGATCTTCGGTCCCGTGCTGTGCGTGGTGGGCGTCGATACCCTGGAGGAAGCGGTGGAGTTCATCAATGCCAATCCCAACGGCAACGGCGTGGCGGTCTTCACCCAGGACGGTGGCGCGGCGCGTTACTTCCAGAGCAACATCGACGTGGGGCAGATCGGCATCAACATTCCCATTCCCGTGCCCGTCGCCTGGTTCAGCTTCACCGGATCGCGGGCGTCCAAGCTGGGCGACCTGGGGCCCAACGGCAAGCAGGCCGTGCATTTCTGGACGCAGACCAAGACGGTCACCGCGCGCTGGTCCGCTCATGCATCGGGGGTCAACACCACCATTTCCATGAAGTAAGCTTATAACTAGAAAGAATATATTTTAATTTCTTTATTACATATAATAGCCCTTCCTATAGGGCTATTTTTTATGAATCTCCAGCAATTCCGCTTTGTCCGCGAAACGATACGGCGCAATTTCAATCTGACCGACGCGGCTCGCACGCTTTACACCTCGCAGCCGGGCGTGTCCAAGGCCATCATCGAGTTCGAGGATGAGCTGGGGGTCAAGATCTTCGAGCGGCACGGCAAGCGCATAAAGGGGCTGACCAAGCCGGGACACGTCGTGGCTCAGGTCATCGACCGCATCATGCGCGAAGTCGACAATCTGAAGAAGGTCAGCGATGAATTCGCCCGGCGCGACGAAGGCGGGCTGACCATCGCCTGCACGCACGCCCAGGCCCGCTACATATTGCCCAAGGTCATACCGGCCTTCCGTGAACGCTTTCCCAAGGTCCGGGTTTCGCTGGCCGAGGGGAACCCGCCGCATCTGGCGAAAATGGTCCTGCATGAGCAGGCCGACGTGGCCATAGCGACCGAAACCCTGGCGCTGACGCCGGGTTTGGCCGCCATGCCGGTGTATTCCTGGGAGCACACCATTGTCGTGCGGCCCGACCACCCTTTGGCGGAGCTGACCTCCAGCGCGGCCAAGGCGATCTCCCTGAAGCAGCTGGCCCAATACCCCATCGTGACCTACGACCATGCATTTTCGGGGCGCGGCGCCATCGATGAAGTCTTCGCCGCGGCGAATATCGCCCCCGACATCGTCCTGGAAGCCATCGATGCCGACGTCATCAAGACTTATGTGGATGTGGGCCTGGGCATCGGCATCATCGCGGGCATGGCTTTCGACCCGCGGCGCGACAAGGGCCTGGTGGGCTTGCCGGCCGGCCACCTGTTCGGAACCCATGTCACGCGGGTAGCGGTCAAATCCGGCGTATTCCTGCGCGATTACGTCTATGTGCTGCTGGAAATGCTGGCGCCGGAACTGACGCGCGACGTGGTCCAGGAAGCCATCGACAGAAGCCCGAAACTCGACTGAGCGGCGGAGCGGCCGATACGATCGGTCGACGGGCAAATCGCGGCAGCTTCATTTCGAGTTTCTGTTGACAATGATAATAAGAATGATTATCGTTACGGAACATTCTTTCATGTTCTGGAGCCGCCATGTCTCAACTCGTCAGCGCTGTGGTCGTAGGGGCCGATCGACTGGGGAATATTCCCGACCTGCTCAAAGGCCATAACATCGCCATCCGCCACCATATCAGCGGCCGCGATCCCTCTCATCAGAAAAAGACCTTGCAACTGCCTTCGGGCACCGAATTGCTGATACTGCTTACCGATTTTCTGGGCCACAATGTCATGAAGACGTTCCGGACAGCGGCGCAGAAGGCGGGGATACGGGTGCTGGCCTGCCGGCGTTCGGTATGCAGCATGAAGCAGGCCCTGAACCAATGCGGTTACTGTGAGGCATGCTCCAGCCCAAAGAGCGCTGCGCAGCAGCCTATGAAGATGGTGGCGCAGCATGTGGCGACCGGCGGCGGAGGGCGTTCGCCGGGCCAGGGCGGCCGTGTCAGGCCCAGATAGCCGGGCTGTGCTTCACGCTTGATCGGGAAGGCCGTGCCGCGCACGAGTTGCGGGGCATGCGGCCGGCCGCCGGAAGGGCGGTGTAAAAGGGGATCGGGGCGGGTGCGGGTGGGCTTCGGCGGGCCGCTGCGCCCGCCTTCTTCAGTTGGTCGAGAGGGTATCCGTTGCCTTGTTGGCGGCCAGCCGGCGGGCGCCGTTATAGCGCTTCTTCCAGTAGGCGATGTCCATGTCTTCGATACGCACGACGGCGCCTTTGCGAGGAGCATGGACGAATTTGCGGTCGCCCAGGTAGATGCCTACATGCGAGAAGCGACGGCCGCGCGTATTGAAGAACACCAGGTCGCCGCGCTTGAGTTCGTCGCGCTTGACCGAGATGCCTTCCCGGGCGATTTCAGCCGAACGGCGCGGCAGCTTGAGCCCCAGTGATTTCTCGGCGGCATAGATGACCAGTCCGCTGCAGTCGAAACCGGTGTTGGGCGCCTCGCCGCCATAACGATACTTGATGCCCAGCACGCTGAGCGCGGTGCTGGCCAGAGCCCTGGTGGTTTTTGGCGGAGTGGAATAGGCCTGCTCCTGATTGGAGAGATAGGCCCCCAGCGGATCGGACTGGATGTGGGACAGATAATTGTCGCGTGCAATCCGGCTGGGATTGGTCTCGGCAAGCTGCTTGTTGGCGTTGGTGGCGCATCCGGCCAGGACCAATGTTGCGGCAAGCACTACTGATTTTACGCCGCGCGATACGATCGATGAACTTATGTACGGGACGTGGCGGAATAGTCGTTGCGGCGGCATGATTATCTGGTTTTCGTTCGCACAAGGCCGCCTTGCTGGATGTTCGATTTTGTATAAAAACGAATCAAAATCGATGGCATCTGACAGCAAACAACAGCTAAAAACGGCGGGTCGCATGCAAACTGAACGTGAGCAATCCGGGGAGTTTAACGGTTCATGTCATTCGCGTAAAGGAGTTTTACCGAAAAATCGGGCTTTACTCCATGGGCCGTGCGGGCTAGTCTATAGTCCGGAACGGAGGCCGGCCTTCCTATTTTTTGTCATTAATTGATTCATTTCCAGGGAAACCCATGAAAACCAAGCCTGTATTGAGCCTTGCCGATGTACAAACGATTTTGTCCGCGGCCGAGAAGCATGCCGTGGAGCATAAGTGGCCGGTAACGATTTCCGTGGTCGACGATGGCGGCCATCTGCTGGGCTTGCAGCGCCTGGACGGCGCCGCGCCGATCTCGGCGCAGATTTCCCCGGCCAAGGCGCGCACCGCCGCCCTGGGCCGCCGCGAATCCCGCATCTATGAGGAAACCATCAACCAGGGGCGCACGTCCTTCCTGTCCGCGCCCGGCCTGGAAGGCATGCTGGAAGGCGGCGTGCCGGTCATCGTCGATGGCCAGGTCGTGGGCGCCGTGGGCGTGTCGGGTGTGAAATCCACGGAAGACGTCGAAGTGGCCCGTGCCGGGATCGCCGCCCTGAAACCATGACGCAGCGCCCGGCACCGTTATCGGATGCCGGGGCGGAGCCAGCGGCGCGGGCCGGCGGCTCCCTCCTGAATCCCGGGATAGGCAAGCGCGAAGTCTGGGCCTGGGCCATGTACGACTTTGCCAACTCCGGCTATACCACCGTGGTGCTGACCACGGTTTTCAGCGCTTATTTCGTGGGCGTGGTGGCGGCGCAGAAGACATGGGGCACGCTGGCGTTCACTGCCGCCCTGTCTTTTTCCTATCTCATGATCATGCTGACCATGCCTACGCTGGGCGCGCGGGCCGACGCCAGGGCGGGAAAGCGGCGGCTGCTGTTCACCAGCACCGTGGGCTGCGTCCTGGCCACCGTACTGCTGGCATTCACCGGCCCGGGCGACATCGCCTGGGGGCTTTTCGCCATTGCGCTGTCCAATTACTGCTATTGCGTGGGCGAGTCCATCGTGGCGGCCTTCCTGCCCGAGATCGCCCGGCCCGAAGCATTGGGCCGCGTATCGGGGTGGGGCTGGAGCTTCGGCTACTTCGGCGGCATGCTTACGCTGGGCCTGTCGCTGGCGCTGGTGTCCTGGGCCAGCGGACAGGGCCAGGCCGCAAGCCAGTATGTGCCTTACGTCATGGTGCTGACGGCGGCCATCTTCGCCATTGCCGCCGTTCCTTCCTTCCTGTTCCTGCGCGAGCGCACGCCGGCCAGCCACCGGCCCGCGCAGGGCATGCTGGCCCGCCTGCTGGCCGCGTGGCATGAAACCCGGCGGGACTTCGTCGATTTCCGGCTTCTGCTGATGTGCGGCGCCTGCTATCAGGCGGGCATTGCCGTGGTCATCACCCTGTCGGCCGTCTATGCGACCGAAGCCATGGGCTTTACCATGGCCCAGACCATGCTGCTGGTCTTCACGGTAAATATCGCCGCTGCCGCCGGCGCCTTCCTGTTCGGCTATGCGCAGGATCGCATTGGCCACAAGCTGGCGCTTTCCATCACCCTGGTGGGATGGATCGTCATGATAGGGCTGGCCTACGCGGCGGTGCAGGCATGGGTGTTCTGGCTTGCCGCCATGGTGGCCGGCCTGTGCATGGGCACCAGCCAGAGCGCCGGCCGGGCCATGGTGGGGGCGCTGGCGCCCCCGGGACGCTTGGCGGAATTCTATTCCCTATGGACCTTCGCCACGCAATTGGCGGCCGTGGTGGGGCCTTTGTGCTATGGCCTGGTCACCTGGCTGACCGGCGGCAACCACCGGCTGGCCCTGCTTTGCACCGGCCTGTTCTTCGTGGCCGGCCTGGCCGTGCTCGCCCGCCTGGATTTTGCGCGCGGTTCGCGGGCGCGCGATACTAATATCCTGTCCGCATGAACGACGTCCGGCAATTGTGACAATTTTTGATTGATCTTGCCTGGATTTGTCAGCATGCAGTAAGGCTCACCGGCTACGGTGGGCGGATAACTCGAACAACACACTTTAAAAAAGGAGCCTGCAGCAATGTCGAATGAAATCGAATCGGTACTGATAGAGAACCGGGTTTTCCCCCCTTTCCAGAACCTGGTCGAAGGGGCCGCCATATCGGGCATGGAGGGCTACAAGGCCCTGTGCGCCGAAGCCGAAAAGTCGCCCGATGCCTTCTGGTCGCGCCTGGCGCGCGAAAACCTGACCTGGAGCAAGCCTTTTTCCAAGGTGCTCGACGAATCGGAAGCGCCGTTTTATCGTTGGTTTGGCGATGGCGAGCTGAATGTTTCAGCCAATTGCCTGGACAAGCACCTGGACACCCCAACCGCCAATAAAACTGCGCTTATCTTCGAGTCGGACGACGGCAAGGTCAGCAAAGTCACCTACAAAGAACTGCACGCCCGCGTTTGCGAGTTCGCCAACGGCATCAAGGCGCTGGGGCACAAGACCGGCGAACGCGCCATCATCTACATGCCCATGTCGATCGAGGCCGTGGTTGCCATGCAGGCCTGCGCCCGCCTGGGCATCATCCATTCCGTGGTGTTCGGCGGCTTTTCCTCCAAGAGCCTGCACGAGCGCACCGTCGACGTGGGCGCCACGCTGGTCATCACCGCCGACGAGCAGGTGCGCGGCGGCAAGGCCATACCGCTCAAGAGCGCGGTCGACGAAGCCCTGGCCATGGGCGGCTGCGAGGCCGTCAGCCACGTCATCGTGTACAAGCGCACGGGCGGCAAGGTGCAATGGAACGAAGGGCGCGATCTGTGGATGCACGACGTTTGCGCCAACCAGCCCAAAGCCTGCGAACCCGTCGCCGTCAATGCCGAGCATCCCCTGTTCATTCTGTACACCTCGGGTTCGACCGGCAAGCCCAAGGGCGTGCAGCACGCTTCGGCGGGCTTCCTGCTGTGGTCGCTGCTGACCGTCAAATGGACCTTCGACGCCAAGGACAGCGATGTCTTCTGGTGCACGGCCGATGTGGGCTGGGTCACCGGCCACACCTATATCACTTACGGGCCCCTGGCCGCCGGCCTGACTCAGGTCGTCTTCGAAGGCGTGCCCACCTACCCGCACGTGGGGCGCTTCTGGGACATGATCCAGCGCCACAAGGTGACCGTGTTCTATACGGCACCCACCGCCATCCGTTCGCTGACCAAGGCGGCCGAGGCGGCGCCGGAATACCATCCCCGCGAATACGATTTAAGCAGCCTGCGCATCATCGGCTCGGTGGGCGAGCCCATCAACCCGGAAGCCTGGATGTGGTACTACACCAATGTCGGGCGCGAGCGCTGCCCGGTGCTGGATACTTGGTGGCAGACCGAGACCGGTGCCCATATGATTACGCCTCTGCCCGGCGTGACCCCGCTGAAGCCCGGGTCCTGCACCTTGCCGCTGCCCGGCATTGCGGCTGCGGTGGTCGACGAGGCCGGCGAAGAAGTGGGGCATGGCAAGGGCGGCTTCCTGGTCGTCAAGCGTCCATGGCCGGCCATGATACGCACCATCTGGAACGACCCCGAGCGTTTCAAGAAAAGCTATTTCCCGCCTGAACTCAAAGGCTATTACCTGGCGGGCGACGGTGCCCAGCGCGACAGCGACGATTATTTCTGGATCATGGGCCGCATCGACGACGTGCTGAACGTTTCGGGCCATCGCCTGGGCACCATGGAAGTCGAGTCGGCGCTGGTGGCCCACGAGCTGGTTGCCGAAGCGGCGGTGGTGGGGCGGCCCGACGCGACCACCGGCGAGGCCGTGGTGGCCTTCGTGGTGCTCAAGCGTTCGCTGCCCGAAGGCAGCGAGGCCGACACGATAGCCAAGCAGTTGCGCGACTGGGTGGCCAAGGAAATCGGCCCCATCGCCAAGCCCAAGGACATCCGTTTCGGCGAGAACCTGCCCAAGACCCGTTCCGGCAAGATCATGCGGCGCCTGCTGCGCGTGGTGGCCAAGGGCGAGCCGGTCACCCAGGACGTGTCCACGCTGGAAAACCCCGCCATTCTCGACCAGCTGTCCCAGGCGCACTAGCAATCGTGCCTCCCGGCTTGCTCCTGGTAAATTGCCGGACAAGCCGGGGTGATGTATTGTGTTGGCCCAGCGTCTCGTCGGGTGTGTCGATCACGCGGACGGACCGGCGGGGCGCTGATGACCCGGATCAAAATCAGGCTTCGGCCTGATTTTTCTTTTCCCGAACCGAACCTTCCGAATTGCGGAGCATATATTGAAACCGAGCCAGTCCGACCGGGGCGCCCTGATGCTGATGGCCCTGACCGTCACCCTATGGGGATTCAGCTGGATCATCATGAAGCATCTGTCCAGCTTCATCGGGCCCTTCGACTTGGTCATGGCGCGTTACGCCATTGCCTTTCTCGTTCTGTTCGTCGCATTGGTGGCGACGCGGCAATCGCTGAAATTCCCGCCATTCTGGCTGACCCTGGGCATCGCCGTCTTCCAGACCACGGCCTTCCAGTGCCTGTGCCAGCTTGCGCTGGTGAGCGGCGGCGCCGGGCACGTCGTCATGCTGGCGTACACCATGCCTTTCTGGGTCGTGCTGTTTGCCTGGGCGCTGCTGGGCGACCGGCCCACGCGCCGCCATATGTGGGCCTTCGCGCTGGCGGCCCTGGGCCTGCTGGCCATCATCGCGCCCTGGAAGGGGCTGGGTTCGATGACGGGTTCGCTGCTGGCCTTGATGGGGGGCGCATGCTGGGGCCTGGGCACGGTGCTGTCGAAAATGATGTTCCAGCGCCATACGCCCAATGTGCTGAACCTGACGGCCTGGCAGATGCTGCTGGGCGCCGTGCTGACCTGGCCGGTGGCGCAGGCCTTTCCCCAGCAGGAAATCGTCTGGGAGCCCGTCTTGTTCTGGGGCATGGCCTATATGGCCGTCATTGCCTCGGGCTTGGGCTGGTGGCTGTGGCTGTCGGTGGTGCGCCGGGTCAGCGCGACGGTGGCGGGCATGTCCAGCCTGGGCGTCCCGGTGCTGACCGTCATCCTGGCCTGGCTGCTGTTGTCGGAGCAGCCGACCGCGCTGGAACTGGCCGGCGTGGCCCTCATCATGGCGGGCCTGGTGGCCGTGAACCTGCCCGGCCCCAGGCGCCGCGCGCCGGCTTCCCGGCGCTGACGCTTGGCCAAGCCCGGCCGGAGCGGGCCTACATGCCGTTGTAGACCGGCCCTTCGCCGCCTTGCGGGGCCACCCACACGATATTCTGCGTGGGGTCCTTGATGTCGCAGGTCTTGCAATGCACGCAGTTCTGCGCATTGATCTGCAGGCGGTCCTCGCCCGTGTCCGTCTTCACGAATTCATACACCCCGGCCGGACAGTAGCGCGCTTCCGGGCCGCCGTACTTGGCCAGGTTGACCGACACCGGAATCGACGCATCCTTCAGCGTCAGGTGCACGGGCTCGTTTTCGTCGTGATTGGTATTGGAGATGAAGACGGAGCTCAAGCGGTCGAAGGTGATCTTGCCGTCCGGCTTGGGGTAGTCGATGCGGGCGCATTCCGCCGCCGGCTGCAGACAGGCGTGGTCGGGCTTGCTGTGATGCAGGGTCCAGGGCATTTTCCCCTTGAGCAGCCATTGCTCCACTCCCGTCATGAGGGTGGCGACGGTGCGCCCTTTCTTGAACCACTGCTTGAAATTGCGGGCCTTGTTCAGCTCGGCGTGCAGCCAGGAGTTCTCGAACGCGGTCGGGTAGGCCGTCAATTCGTCGTGGCGACGGTCGGCCACGATGGCGTCGAAGGCGGCTTCGGCGGCCAGCGCGCCCGTCTTGATGGCCGAATGGCTGCCCTTGATGCGCGACGCGTTCAGCACGCCGGCCTCGCAGCCCACCATGACGCCGCCTGGGAAGCACATTTTAGGCAGCGACAGCAGGCCGCCCGCCGTCAGCGAGCGGGCGCCGTAGGCGATACGCTTGCCGCCTTCGAAAGTGGGGCGGATGGCGGGGTGGGTCTTGTAGCGCTGGAATTCCTCGAAGGGCGAGAGCCAGGGGTTGGCATAGTCCAGTCCGACCACCAGTCCGACCACCACGATGTTGTTGGACAGATGGTAAAGAAAGGAGCCGCCGTAGGTATCGGCATCGAGCGGCCATCCGGCGGTATGCACCACCAGGCCGGGCTGGGATTGCGACGGGTCGACTTCCCACATCTCTTTGATGCCGATGCCGTAGCTTTGCGGATCGCGTCCTGCATCGAGCTGGTAGCGCTCGATAAGCTGGCGGCCCAGCTGGCCGCGCGAACCCTCGGCAAAGACGGTGTAGCGAGCGTGCAGTTCCATGCCGGGTTGGTAATGATCGGTGTGCGTGCCGTCGCGGGCTACGCCCATATCGCCGGTGGCCACGCCCTTGACGGCGCCGCTGTCGGTGTAGAGGATCTCGGCGGCGGCAAAGCCGGGGAACAGGTCCACGCCCAGGGCTTCGGCCTGTTCGCCCATCCAGCGCACCACATTGCCCAGCTGGACGATATAGTTGCCGTGGTTCTGGAAGCATTCGGGCAGCAGCCAGCCGGGCGTGGCGCGCGCGCCCTTCTCGGTCAGGAACAGGAACTTGTCCTCGGTGACCGCGGTCTCCAGCGGCGCGCCTTTCTCTTTCCAGTCGGGAATGAGCTCGGTCAGGGCGCGAGGGTCCATGACCGCGCCCGACAGGATGTGCGCGCCCACTTCGGCACCTTTTTCAAGCACGCAGACGCTGATTTCCTGCTCGCGCTGGGCGGCCAGTTGCTTGAGCCGGATGGCGGCGGCGAGTCCGGCCGGCCCCGCGCCGACCACGACCACGTCGTATTCCATTGATTCACGTTCAGCCATGTATGAGATCTCCCGTATATCTTGTCTGGTGCTGCGTGCGGCCCCGCGGGCGCTCGACTCCATTGTCCGGGCTAATTGTATTGCAGTCTTGGGCAGCCGGGCGGCCGGGCGTGTGATGTTCGGCGCCACCGCCACGTTATACTGATTGCTGCGATGCATTTAGCAAAAGGGGCGCAGGCCGATGCAAGATGTCGAATCGATTTCCGTGCCGCCGGTGGGCGGTGTTTTTCATTGGACCATGCCGGTGCGCTGGGGCGACCTGGATGCCCTGAATCACGTCAACAACACGGTGTATTTCCGCTACCTCGAAGAGGCCAGGGTCCAGCTGTTCGCCCAGGCGGGCATTACACTTCCATCGAACAGGGTAACGGTGCTTGCCCATGTTTCCTGCGATTTCCTGAAACCCATCCTGTATCCCGCAACCGTCATCGTCAGCCAGGTGCTTACCCGCGTGGGCCGCTCCAGCATGGAAATGGACATTCTCATCGAATGCGAGGGCGAGCCGGGCGTCATCTATGCCAGGGGCCGCCAGGTCATGGTCGGGGCCGACGCTGAAACAGGCAGGTCCTCGCCGTGGACGCCTCAGGAGCTGTCGCGTTTTGCCGCCTTGCTTGCGCCGCAATGAAGGATGAGGGCGGCGTCCGCTTTATGATTGATTTTTCGTTCTTTGCTTTTTTCGCTTCATCACTTACGGCACATGCTCCTTGCGGGTTTGCTGCCATCGCATGAAATATTGAATAAGGATAGGAGTAATGGATAAAGTCTATGCAAGCGCCGCAGAAGCGCTGAAAGGCGTCGTCGCCGACGGCCAGACCATTGCGGTCGGCGGCTTCGGCCTTTGCGGCATCCCCGAGGCGCTGATCGCCGCCCTGCGCGATTCGGGCGTGCAGGGCCTGACCTGCGTCAGCAACAACGCGGGCGTCGACGGCTTCGGCCTGGGGCAGCTGCTGTCCACCCGCCAGATCAAGAAGATGATTGCCTCGTATGTGGGCGAGAACAAGGAATTCGAGCGCCAGTTCCTGGCGGGCGAACTGGAGCTTGAATTCACGCCGCAAGGTACGCTGGCCGAGAAGCTGCGCGCCGGCGGAGCGGGCATTCCCGCCTTCTTCACTCGCACCGGCGTGGGCACCATCGTGGCCGAAGGCAAGGAAATCCGCGAATTCGACGGCGAGAAATACGTCATGGAACGCTCCATCGTTCCCGACGTCTCCCTGATCAAGGCCTACAAGGCCGACCGCAGCGGCAACCTGCAGTTCCGCAAGACCGCCCGCAACTTCAATCCCAATGTGGCCATGGCGGGCAAGATCACCATCGTCGAGGTCGAGGAAATCGTCGACACCGGCGCCTTCGATCCCGACCACGTTCATTTGCCCGGCATCTACGTGCACCGCATCGTGCTGAACGCCAGCCCGGAAAAACGCATAGAACAACGCACTGTCCGCAACGCGCAAGGAGCAAAATAATGGCCTGGAACCGTGACGAAATGGCGGCGCGCGCCGCACGTGAACTGCAAGACGGCTTTTATGTGAACCTGGGCATCGGCCTGCCCACCATGGTGGCCAACCACGTGCCCAAGGGCGTCGAGGTCTGGCTGCAGTCCGAGAACGGCCTGCTGGGCATCGGCCCCTTCCCGACCGAAGATGAAATCGACGCCGACCTGATCAACGCCGGCAAGCAGACCATCACCACGCTGCCGGGCTCCTCCATCTTCGCCTCGGCCGACTCCTTCGCCATGATACGCGGCGGCAAGATCAACCTGGCCATCCTGGGCGCCATGCAGGTGTCCGAGAAGGGCGACCTGGCCAACTGGATGATCCCGGGCAAGATGATCAAGGGCATGGGCGGCGCCATGGACCTGGTGGCCGGCGTCGGCAAGGTCGTCGTGCTGATGGAGCACGTGGCCCGCAAGAAGGACGGCACCGAAGACCTGAAGCTGCTGAAGGAATGCAGCCTGCCGCTGACCGGCGTGGGTGTCGTGGATCTCATCATCACCGATCTGGGCGTCATGGAAGTGGGCGACTTGGGCCTGAAGCTGATCGAGCTGGCGCCTGGCGTCACCGTCGATGAAATCCAGGCCAAGACCGGCGCCACGCTGGATGTGTCGGCCGTTGCCTGATTTTGACTATGTGCAGGAAGATGGCCTGAGCGATCCCGCATGGCGGGGCTGCTAGGCCATTTTTATATGGAATCTATCGGCGCCTGTATCCGGAGCGTGGGCGGCAGGAATGTTCTGGCTTTGTTGCTTGAACTGTCTGCGCCGTTTCTGCACCTTTTGACCCAGGTGTTTATTTGAAGGAATTGCCGTGAACCCGTCCGTCTTTGTCCAACGCATCCAGGCCTTGCGCGCCGCCATGCGCGAGCGCACGCTGGACGCCTGCGTGGCCCTGTCTTCCGACCCGCATCTGTCGGAATACCTGCCCGAGCATTGGCAGGCGCGGCAATGGCTTAGCGGATTCGGCGGCTCGGCCGGTACCCTGGTCGTCACCGCCGACTTCGCGGGGCTATGGACCGACAGCCGCTATTGGGAGCAGGCCGACAGCGACCTGGCCGGCACCGGCATACAGACCATGCGCGCCGGCGCGCCCGACGTGCCCGGACCCGCCCAATGGCTGGCAGACCACTTGGCAAAGGGTGCCTGCGTCAACATCGACGGCCAGGTGCTGGCCGTGCAGGCGCATCGGCAGTGGCAGACGGTATTGTCGGAAAAGGGCATCAGCCTAGTCATCGACGCGGACGTCATCGCCGATATCTGGGAAGGGCGGCCCGCGCTTCCGCAAGGGACTGTGTCCGAACACCTGCCGCCGTTTGCCTGCCGCAGCAGGGCGGAGAACCTGGCGGCCGTGCGCGCCGCCATGGATGAGCACAAAGCCGTCTGGCACTGGCTGTCCTCATTAGATGACATTGCCTGGCTGTTCAACCTGCGCGGCAACGACGTTTCCTACAACCCCGTGTTTCTTGCGCATGCCCTGATAGGCCAGGACAGCGCGCGCCTGTTCGTTGCGCCCGGCAAGATCTCCGCTGAACTGTGCGAGGCCTTGGCGGAAGACGGCGTAAGCGTCGAATCCTATGACGAGGCCGCCGGCGCGCTGGCCTGCCTGCCGGAAGGGCAGGGCCTGCTGATCGACCCGGCCCGCACGACCGTGGGCACCCTGGCGGCTGCCGCCTTCGCCGACAAGATCGAAGCCATCAACCCATCGCAACTGCTGAAGTCGCGCAAGAATGCCGCCGAAGCCGACAACGTGCGCCGCAGCATGGAGCAGGACGGCGCCGCCCTGTGCGAATTCTTCGCCTGGTTCGAGGCGGCGCAAGGCAATGAACGCATCACCGAAATCACTGTGGATGAGGAAATCACCGCCGCCCGCGCGCGGCGCCCCAATTTCATCACGCCCAGCTTCGGCACCATCGCCGCCTACAACGCCAACGGCGCCATGCCGCATTACCACGCCACCGAAGAATCGCACGCCGTCATCGAAGGCGACGGACTGCTGCTGATCGATTCAGGCGGCCAGTACCTGGGCGGCACCACCGACATCACCCGCGTCGTGCCCGTGGGCACACCCAGCGCCGAACAGAAGCGCGACTACACCGCCGTGCTGAAAGGCATGATCGCTTTGTCGCAGGCCGTATTCCCGCGCGGCACCATGTCGCCCTTGCTGGATACCATTGCCCGCATGCCCATCTGGCAGACGGGGTCTGATTACGGTCATGGAACCGGACATGGTGTGGGCTACTTCATGAACGTGCATGAAGGACCGCAATCGATTGCGTATCGGGCGGTCGTCAATCCGAACATGGCGATGGAGCCCGGGATGATTACGTCGAACGAGCCGGGTTTGTATCGGCCTGGGCGATGGGGCATACGTATTGAGAATCTGGTCCTGGCTGTGCCGGCGGTGGAGACAGAGTTCGGGGAGTTCCTGAAGTTTGAGACTTTGACTTTGTGCCCTATTGATACGCGGTGTATTGAGCTGTCGCTGATGACGGAAGGGGAGAGGGCCTGGCTGAATGCGTATCACGGACAGGTGAGAAGCAGGCTGCTGCCGCTGGTGGAAGGGCAGGCGAAGGAGTGGTTACTGGAGAGGACGGGGGCGGTTTAGCCTCAAGCTAAATGGGCCCCGCCGTGAGCGCTCATGAGCTTGCGGGGGCGGCACAAGACCCGCGCAGAATGATATCCATGGGAACTTCGACCATACGGATAGGCGTGCGATTGCTGGCATCTTCGCGCAAACGCTCGATCATGATCTGCGCCGCCAGGCGCCCACATTTGGCGATGTCCCAACGCAAGGCGGTGATGGGCGGCTTGTTCAGCCGCACGAGTTCCGTGTCTCCAATCCCGACTATGGAAAGGCCGCTGGGTATGGAGAGCCCCAGCAGATCGGAGGCGGCGATGACGCCGGCGAGCACTCCGGTACCCAGGCAAATGATTGCGGTGGGGCGATGAGGCGAGCGCAGCATGGCCTTCGCTTCTTCAAAAGCTCGTTCGCCGCCCGTGGCGTCAAGCATTCTGACCAGCGATGCTTCGTAAGGTATATTGGCCTCTTCCAACGCCTTGACATAGCCGGCCAGACGCTCACGACCGGGTCTTGCGACGTTAGGCGGAGTCATCAACCCGATGCGGCGATGGCCCAGAGAAACAAGGTACTGTGTGACCTGGTAGGCGCCTGTTCTGTGTTCAGGCCCGACAGCATCACCGATATCTCCGACTTCCCTATCATGGAAAACCAGCGGCAACTTCAACGACCTGAGTATCCCCATGGTTTGCTCGTCGGTCTCATCCGAAATCGCTGCGATAATTCCGTCTACTCGTCCGCGGCTGAATAGATCAAGCAGCGCGCAATCCCGTTGAGCCCGGTTGCGCGAATTAGCCACCAGCAAGAAGTATCCCTGGCTTTCGAGTTCCTCTTGCACGTTGCTTAGAAAAATACCGTGCAGCGGGTTGGACATGTCGGAGACGATGGCTCCGATAGTGTGGGTCTGTTTGGTTTTCAAACTGCGAGCCAGCGCATTGGGTGAATAATTGAGCTGGCGGGCAGCTTCTTCCACCCGCCGACGCAAGTCCTCGGATACCCAGTTCTTTCCGGAGAGGGCGCGCGATACGCTACCCGGCGACACGCCCGATAAACGTGCAACATCCGCGATTGACGATTTCTTCTGTACCACTGTTTACTCTCCCGACGCTTCTCGGCGTGATCTGCAAATACCTGTACATACCCTGAGGGGCTGAACGAGCACGCATAGGATAGCGTGTAGTATTAACTAAAAACGATTGCAGTTTGCACATAAATATTGGTATTTTCCCCTATATGTGAATACTAAAATCGATTTTAGTATTCACATCTCTCTTCGCAGATAAACCGAATTAATGTCTGCGGGTTCCCCCGGCCTATCCAACGCGTAAACGCATTCGAGACATGAAGACCATCACCCTTGGCAATATCAATATCGACCAGTTGGTTGAGTTCGACACCATTTTTCTAGACTCCCAGTGGATGTATCACAACGTAGAGAACGAGATGTTGCTACGTGCTCAAAAGGAACTCGGTCCCAAGTTTGTGCAGCCTGACACGCTCAAGCTGGGCCTAAGCTTCCATAGCTTCCTGATTCGCACTCGCGGAAAAAATATCCTGGTGGACACCTGCAACGGCAACCACAAGCACAGAGGAGAGCGTATGCAATGGCAACACATGCTCGACTCTCCCAACTACATGAACAACCTGGCTAAGTTTGGATTGCGGCCGGAAGACATCGACATCGTGCTTTGCACTCACCTGCATACCGACCATATTGGCTGGAATACGCGTTTGCTGGACGGGCGCTGGGTGCCTACGTTTCCAAATGCCAAATACATCATGGCACGCCAGGAGTTCGATCATTTCAACCGCTTGCACGCGGCCAAGCCGGATTACCCGGTGGGCCACGGCTCATTTGCGGACAGCGTGCTGCCCATTGTCGAGGCTGGACAAGCCGAGTTTGTCGACATGAATTACCTGGTGGAAGGCAACCTGGACGATGGGGTGTGGCTGGAGCCGGCGCCTGGGCACACTCCAGGTCACGTAACGGTCCATGTGAAGGGTGGCGGGGTAGAGGCCATCATGACGGGCGACATGATTCATCATCCCATCGTCTTTCTGGAACCCACGCTGGAAACCAAGCACGATTTTGATAAAGAGCAGAACAACCAGACGCGTAAACGTGTGCTGGAACGCCTTGCGGACACACAGGATCTGTTGCTGACCGCGCACTTTATCTCGCCCACGGCCGGCCGTGTATGTTCCTGCGCGTCAGGATTCAACTTCAAGTTTCTGGACAAGTAAACAGAACGCCACAACCCTTCGAGGTGCTGACGGCTAAGAATAGCCCGATGTGCAACACGCCGGACAAATGGAATTTTTATGAGCAGTGTTGAACAACTTCCCGATATGCGGCTGGTCAAAGATCAGGTCGCCATGATTACCGGCGCTTCACGGGAGCGCGGAATCGGCTTGGCCGTGGCAAAGCTTTTTGCGCAGCATGGCGCCAAAGTAGTGATTCTGGATCTTGACGAGAAGGATGCCCGCGCCGCTGCGGCAGGGCTCGGCGAGGACCATATGGGTGTCGGCTGCGACGTCAGTCAGGCAGAATCCTGCAAGCGGGCGGTGGATGCGGTGATCGAGCGATACGGCGCGGTGGATGTGCTTGTCAACAATGCCGGCGTGACACAGCGCCGCGGCGTGATGGATGTTACGCCAGAGGATTACGACTTGGTGACCAACGTGGTGCTGCGCGGAACCTTACTCATATCCCAGGCGGTTATCCCGCACATGAAGGCGCGCGGCCGGGGCAACATCATCTGCGTCAGTTCGCTTTCCGCCCTGCAGGGCGGCGGTGTGTTTGGCGGTTCGCATTACTGCGCCGCGAAGTCGGGCGTATTGGGGCTTGCACGGGCTATGGCACGCGAACTGGGTCCGGAAAACATCCGTGTCAACGCGATTGCTCCGGGTCTCATTCTTACGGATTTTTCTCGCGGAGCGAATCCCGATTCCGCCAAGCACGAAATGGCGAAAAACTTTCCTTTGCGACGCGTGGGAGCACCGGCGGACATTGCAGGAGCTTGCCTGTACTTGGCAAGCGACCTTTCCGCCTTCGTGACCGGCATCACGCTTGACGTAAACGGCGGGGCATTCATTCGCCCCTGACGAAACACATTCGAGGAGACAGTTTCTATGAAGACACTCAATTTACTTTCGTGCAAAGCGGTGTGGGCGAAGGCGCTTACTGCGAACGCGTTGGTACTTTCCTGCACCTTGGCACCTTCAGCGGCACAGGCGTCGACCGATTTTCCATCCAAGCCAGTGAAAATCGTTGTTGGATTTTCAGCAGGCGGGACCACTGATGTGTTGGCCAGGCTCCTGGCCAACGAAATGCCCAAGACACTGAACCAGCCCGTTATCGTGGAGAACAGATCGGGCGCATCGGGAACGATCGCCGCCGACTTCGTGGCCAGGGCTCCGGCAGATGGCTATACGCTTATGCTGACCACGACGAGCGTGCAAGGGATCACGCCGGCGCTATACAAGAACTTGCCTTACGACCCGTACAAGGCGTTTGCGCCGATCAGCCAGGTAAGCCAGTCCGTGATGGTGCTGCTGGCCAACGACAAGCTTCCTGTCAAATCGGTCGGTGATCTGGTCAAGTTGGCCAAGGAGAAGCCGGGGGGCTTGACCTACGCTTCCGCGGGCACCGGCAGCACGGCGCATATCGTAGCTGAGTACTTCTTCAAGAAGAAGGGGATGGACCTGCTTCACGTGCCGTACCGCGGGGGTTCGGCAGGTGTTGTCGGGGTAATGGGCGGCGAAGTCGATGTGATATTCGACAACATTGCCTCCACTCGCACCCTGATTGATGGCGGCCGCATCAAGGCGCTTGCCGTAACGTCCAGGGACCGGTCATCGTCATTGCCGAATGTGCCGACCTTTGTGGAATCGGGTACGCCCGACTTCACCATATATTCCTGGGGCGGCATCGTTGCCCCGGCGGGAACGCCGCCCGAAGTCATCAAGATACTGAACGAAGCCGTGAACAAAGCGGTGCAGTCGAAGACAGTTCGTGAAGCTTTGCTGAGCGGCGACACAGAACCGAAGTCCGGCACCCCCGAGGAATTTGCACACTTTATTGCCGAAGAGCAAAAGAAGTGGGCCGAAGCGGTGTCTCTGACAGGCATTACCGTGGATTGAATGGCTCAAGCCCCCATGATTCCTGAACCTTCCTGCGTCGATGCGGGAAACAACGAATGATCAATGTAGGAGAACACGCCATGGCGTCACCGCGACTGTTGAACAAGATTGCCATTGTCATAGGTGGAGGGTCGTCGAACCCCGATGGCGGCCCCAGCAATGGGCAAGCGGCTGCCATCACCTTTGCCCGCCAAGGTGCCACCGTCATTGTGGCCGATAGGGTCATCGAGGCGGCGCAGCAGACTGTCGAGGAAATCGAGAAAGAGGGTGGCCGGGCCTTCGCCAGGCTGGCGGATGTCACGAATGCGGATCATCTGGCCTCTTTGATGTCCTGGACGGAAGATCAGTTCGGGCGCATTGATGTACTGCATAACAATGTCGGCATCGAGGCGATCGGCGATGTTGTCGATACCACTGAAGAGGCATGGGATCTGGTTCACGATGTGAACCTGAAAGGCGCTTTCCTGGCCTGCAAGTTTGCGGTTCCCATCATGCGCAAGCAGGGCGGCGGATCCATCATCAACATTTCCTCCACCGCCAGCCTACGCTGGTCGACCGGACGCTTTCTCGCCTACAACTCGTCGAAGGCGGCACTCAATCATATGTCCCGCATCATGGCGCGCCAGCATGCCGCCGATAAGGTTCGTGTCAACGTGGTTATTCCGGGAATGATAGACACCCCGCATATACGCACTTTGTACAAAGACATGTCGCCGGATGAGTTGCGAGCCAAACTTGCCGAGCGCGATAAGACCTGCCCGATGGGACGTCAAGGTTCGTGCTGGGATGTAGCCAACGCGGCCCTGTTCTTTGCATCCGACGAGTCCTCGTATGTCACGGGCGCGCTGCTGCCTGTGGATGGCGGGCTATCCATCTAATCCATGCCTTGAGGCTCATTCAATATGATGACTCTTTCTCTGATCATCTCAGGTCTGGCGGTGGGTAGCATCTATGCCTTGATCGGCTTGTCGCTGGTCATCATCAGCAAGGCAACCGACGTGGTCAACTTCGCCCAAGGCGAGATGGCCATGTTCGGCGGGTTCTTGTCTCTGACGCTTTTGCAGTACACGGGCATGCCCTTGTGGTTGGTGGTTCTGCTGTCATTTCCTATGGGTTTTGCTTTGGGCGCAATCGTGCAGTTGGTCGCCATCAAGCCTGTTTCCAATGCTTCACCGTTCAGTGTGCTGATCACGACACTGGGCCTGTTTTTCATGTTCAACAGCGCGGCAGGCATTCTGTGGGGTTACGACCCTCATCCTTTTCCATCGCTGTTCCCCACCAGTCCCATCGACTTCATGGGAATCAACGTGGCTCCTGCAAGCTTCGGGATCATCGGCATCACGCTGGGCGTAATGGTGGCTCTTTATCTGTTCTTCGAAAAAACGCGTTATGGAACCGCGATGCGCGCGGCCAGCATGAACAAGCGGGCCGCCCGCATGATGGGTATCCGTGTCGCAGGCGTGGCGACGGTCTCCTGGGGCCTGGCGGCAGGCTTGTCGGTGATCTCCGCGGTACTCATTGCTCCGCTCGTTTTTCTTGATCAGCAGATGATGGTTTCCATCATTCTGAAAGCGTTCGCGGGTGCGATTCTGGGTGGCTTTTCAAGCCTGCCTGCTGCCGTGGTGGGCTGTATGTTGCTTGGCGTGCTTGAAACGCTGTTCGGCGCCCATGTCTCGACCACCATGAAGGACAGCTTTGCGTTTGTGGTCATCATCGCAGTGCTTCTCTTACGTCCTCACGGCCTGTTTGTCGCCATGCAAAGAAGGAAGGTCTGACATGACGAAAACTATCCAACACATTTCGATTCTCGCCGCGGCGCTCATACTGCCTTTCTTTGTCGGGCCTTATGGCCACTTCGTGCTGTGCATGGCGGCGGTATATGCCATGATCTCCCTCAGCTTGAATGTACTGCTGGGCATGGGAGGTCTTATCTCGATCGGCCACGCTGGCTTCTGGGCGGTGGGCGCCTACAGTTCGGCCATTCTGGTTGATAAGCTCGGCATTCCCTTTTTGCTGGCCGTCGTTCTTGCAGCCATAATCAGCGCCGCCATCGGCTTGCTGGTGGCGCTTCCTGCATTGCGGGTGCGCGGCCATTACCTTGCGATTGCCACCTTGGGTTTCTCGCTCGTGCTTGTTCACATTCTGTATGAATGGGATTCGCTGACAGGTGGCCGCCAGGGCATGTTCGTTCAACGTCCCAGCGTGTTTGGCTACGAGCTTTCCACCGATTTCCAGGCTTATTACCTGCTGATTGCCTTGTTCTGCTTGATGGGTTGGCTTGTAAAGAATTTTCGGAGGTCTCTGGGAGGCCTGGCGCAGAACTCGGTTCGGCAGTCCGAATTGGCTGGTCAATGCTGCGGTGTGAATCTGACCTCCTCCACCTTCTTCGTATTTGCATTCAGCGCCGCGATCACGGGTATTTCGGGGGCCGTCTACGGCTCGGTCCTGGGGCAGCTCAGCACGGATAGCTTCACGCTCGTTGTATCGCTCAGCTTCCTGACCATGGCCGTTGTCGGGGGCATGAGATCCTTCTACGGCGCAGTACTCGGTGGTCTGTTCCTGGCCTACGCGCCGGAGCTGCTTCGTGCCTTCGAAGAGTGGCAAATGTTCCTGTATGGGGCGCTGCTGATCCTGTTCATGCATTTCCTGCCGGACGGCCTTGTGTCGCTGCCGGCGCGCATAAAAGGCCTGAGGGGGAAGAAATGAGCAAGGCGCTGGAAGTTAACGGCCTTTCCGTATCGTTCGGTGGCCTGCGTGCAGTAGACGACCTGAGCTTTGACGTCGCTTCAGGCACCGTCTGTGGCTTGATCGGCCCCAACGGAGCAGGCAAGACAACGGTGCTTAATTGCCTGACCCGTATAACGCAACCGTCCGGCGGGCGCGTGAGCGCCTTGGGCGTCGATATCCTGAGCTTGCCCATCCACTCGCTGATCGGATTGGGAGTCATGCGGACATTCCAGAACCTGGAGCTCTTTGGAGAGCTGACCACGCTGGATAACGTCGCCATGGGTTGTGCGCATCTGTTCCGTACTGGTTACCTCAGCGAGATCTTCGGCCTGCCTCGGGCTCGGAAAGCGCGCCAGCACGCCTATGCGCAGGCCGAAGAAGTCATCGACAGGCTGGGGCTGCGCGATATCCGGGACCAGGCTGTGTCCGAGTTGCCGTTTGGCACGCAGAAGAACGTCGAACTGGCGAGAGCGCTGTGTTCCAAGCCAAAAATAATGATGATGGATGAGCCTGCAGCGGGACTTAATGGAATCGAGTCCGCCGAACTTGGAAAACGTATTCGGACAATGGCCAAGGAGTACGGCATTACCGTCCTGCTTGTCGAGCATGACATGCCCTTGGTGATGTCCGCCTGCGACAAGATAGTCGTGGTCGTGCAGGGTAAGAAGGTGGCTGAAGGCACGCCGGAGGAGGTTCGCCGGAATCCCAAGGTCATTGAAGCCTATCTCGGCCAGGAGGCGCGGTAATGCTATTGCAAATTAAAGACCTCGAAGTGCGCTATGGCGGCATATGTGCGGTGAACCAGGTCAGTCTGCAAGTCGAGAAGGGATCCGTACTGGCCATTCTGGGCGCCAATGGTGCGGGAAAGTCTTCTTTGCTGGATGCCGTCATGGGAGTCAGCCAGGGAAAAGCGCGTGGAAGCATCCTGTTCAACGGCAAGGAAATCCTAGGCCAGCATGCGGATGCCATTGTTCGACGCGGTGTCTCCATGTCGCCGGAGGGGCGGCAACTGTTCAGTGGGCTGACCGTGGACGAGAACCTCAGGATGGGAGGATTCCTGCGCCGCGACCTTGATCAGTTGCAGCGCGACCGTGAAGATATTCTCACGCTTTTCCCAAGGCTGCGAGAGCGCCTGAAACAGCTGGCCGGCACCTTGTCCGGTGGCGAGCAGCAGATGGTGGCGGTTGGGCGTGCGCTAATGTCCGCCCCCGACCTGTTGTTGATGGATGAGCCCACACTGGGGCTGGCACCCATTTTTATCGATGAAATCATGGAGTTGATCTCCAAGATCCGTGATCGCGGCATCACCGTGATTGTGGTTGAGCAGAATGCGAGCAAGGCCCTTGCACGCGCGGATTACGCCCACGTAATGGAAAAGGGGCGGATCGTTCTTTCGGGCAATGCCAGGGAAATGGCGCAGCGTGATGACATCGCGTCCGCCTACCTTGGAACAAAGTAAATGCGACCGGAGCGTCGTCTCATGGAGGAGATTTTATGAAGTTGACACGTAAATGGGTCGTTGCTGGCCTGACATCGCTGCTGATGGGAACATCCGCCTTTGCCGCGGATCCCGGGGTAAGCAAGAGTGAAATCCATATCGGATCCTTTCTGCCATTGCAAGGCGGTTTGTCGGCCGGTGCAAATCAGTATAAGGATGGCCTCGATGCCTATTTGAAATGGGTAAACAAGAACGGCGGCGTCAACGGCCGCAAGATTCGCATTTCGTTTGAGAACGACAACTACAACCCGCAGCAGGCCGTGTCGGCCGCCAAGAAACTTGTTGACCGTGACGGCGTTTTTGCGATTGTCGGCACGCTTGGCACTACCAACAACCTGGCCGCTATTCCGTATCTTGCCTCGCGTGGCGTCCCTCTTATCGGTCCCTTGGGCAGCCATCCCAGCATCAACACGCCTACCGAGCGGATCGTGTTCCCAATTTCCCCGCTGGGTACGGCGCACGGCCGATCATTGACGGAATTTGCGCAGAAGGACCTGGGCGCTAAAACGGTTGCGGTGTTTTACCAGGATGATCAGTACGGCAAGGAACTGATGCAGGGCGTGGAAAAATATGCCCGCGAGAACGGCATGGAAGTGGTGGGCCGGGCATCGTACGTGCCGTCGGACGTCGACTTCAGCGCTCAGGTGATGTCGCTGCGCGCGACGAATCCCGATGTGGTCTTTATGGCCGTGGTTCCCAAGCCCGGTGCGCTGTTCCTGCGTGAAGCGCAAAAGATCGGTTGGGATTCAAAGTTCCTGGCCCCGCACCTGATGGCCGATGACATCAGCCTGAAGCTGGGGGGTGACGCGCTTGAAGGTCTCTATGTAAACCTCTATGCGGCGCACCGATCCATGGATACACAGGTTGTGAAGGATGCAGTGGCCGCCATGGAAGAGTTTGCTCCCAAGACAGCACCGGATTACTGGGCTTTCATGGGTATGTCGGGTGCGCATCTATTCGTCGAGGCGCTTAAACGCATCGATGGCGAACCGACACGTGAAAAGCTGATGGACGCGCTTGAAACGCTGGGCGACTATGACTCGGGTGTGATTCCGCCCGTCATGTACACCGCCAAAGGTCACGCCGGCCCAACCAAGTTCGGCTTTGCCCAGGTCCAGAAGGGGCAGATCAAGGTGCTGAAGCACTGGGCCGACTAAGCCAGGCCATATCGGGCCGGGTTATATGTTCCCGGTCCGATTATCAAGCAGGCGTAGCGCTGGTCAGTCGCGTCACCAGGAAGTGGGTCGCATCGTCGAGCCGCTCACCCTGAAGCTCGATATGAGGGCCAGGGTATGCAACCAGACGCTTGTCGAGCGAGCCAATTTCATCAAAGAGCTCCGCAGTGCCGGTACGGTCGAAGAACTCGTCGTCCCATTGTTGGGTGAACCACACCTTGCAACGAATACGCCGGGCGTGATCGATGAGATGATCGCTGGCGGGGTAGGTCGTGCTCCAAAGGCCGATCACCGCCGCTTGGATTCGAGGATCATCCGCAAGCAATGGAATGCCGTACGCCGTTCCCATGGAGACCCCGATATAGCCCACTGGAAGTCCCTGAAAATTTTTGTCTTCCAGCAAGGTGTCGAGGGCGGCTGAAAAATCCTTCGCTATTTCCGTATGGCCTATACCCGCACGCCAGGCGTGACGGAAGCTTTGCTTGGCCACTGCCGGATCCAGGTTGCCGTCGTCCCGTCTGTCGCCATGAACTGGGCCATCAATGGCAAGGACGGCAATGCCTTTTGGCCGCAGTGCCTCGACTATGGCGAGGATGGCTGGAGAAGCCTTGTGACCGCTGCCGCCATGACAGGCAAGCACGACGGCTTTGCAACCGCCTTCCGGTTCCCATAGCAGGGTGGGTATAACGGTGCCGTCGCGGCTAACGTCAAGTGTTCTAGAGTTGTGTTCCATTCGATATGACATATTGAAATTCTGTGTGGGAAGCAGATAGACAAAATTGAGTGTAGGCCAGGATAGCACCGGGATTCGGCAATCTTCATAGGCCTCGGACGATGCCGGTATCGCGCGGCGGCTATGGCAGAGCGAGGCAGCGATCTTTATCATCGAAAGCATGCCGTGGCCTGGAGCCCCTGGCATTAGATTGCCGCAAATTCGCCGTTGGCCCGTCGCGGCTTATACACCTGATTGAAAACAAGTTAACCGAGAGACTCCCGTATGACACAAGCGAAACCCATTCCCAGCATGAGCGCGGAAGCCATGCAGTCGTATACATCGTTTGCGCCGAACTACAGGGCGCCTGGCGACGCGGCGGCGATGGTACACCAGGATGCGGTACTGGCATTCTGGAACATGAAGCTGATACCGATGCTCAGCAATGCGTCGACGGGCGGCCGTTTTTCCGGGGCGGCGCTTGCCTGCCCCGTGCGTTCCTGCATAGGCATGGCCGAGCTTGCCGGCGCGGCAGTAAGCAATCCCTATCGCAATCCCGATGCCATCGAAAATATAGTCTGTATCGAGGGCTCGATTGCCGTGGAATTCGGCGACGGCTACGGCGAACATATCGAACTTGAGCGTTTCGACATGCTGTCGCTGCCGGCCAATGTGCGGCACCGGTTTCGCAATCTGGGCGGCGTGACCGCGAAGTTCATTCTTGCCCTCAATGCAGGACCCGATAGCGCCTATCCTGCGGTTTTCGATGCGGCTTCGGTGTCTGGCCAGGCCTCTGAACGTGCATTGTCGGCGTTGAGCATCACTGCGGACAACGACACAGGCGCCACGGTAAATGTCGCAGACCTAGAGTCCCGCCTTACGCGATTCAAGAAGCTCGTTCCTTATAAAAAGGGACTCAGCAAATCAATCGGCATCCCCCCTGAGGCCACCGAGATGCTGTCCGCAGGTTCGGTATTTCCGTTGATAGTGCCTGAAGGCCACGTCGGCCGTTCACAAACTGCTCCGATGTTTGGCTATGGCGGCCTCTATATCTCCATCGCCGAGTGCCTGGCAGGTGACGACGGCCCTCCACCCCACGCGCATTCGGATACGCAAGAGAACTTCTTTGTCCTGGATGGCAGTTGGGACATCACGACTGGCTTTGACAATGAGTATTCCGTTTCAGCCAAGCCCGGCGACCTGTTTGCGATTCCCCCTCATGTGATGCGTGCCTTTCAAAACACATCGTCCGACAAAGCCCGCCTGCTGGTATTGATACAAGGGCCGGAGCGCATGAACGACCATGTCTCTTACAGCGCGTCGCTGGGTAAGGTCGTGGAAGAGCGGTTTGGCACGGACACCATAGAAGCCTACAAGAAGATCAAGATGTCATTCGATGCCGAAGAGCGCTTGAAGGCGGCGGTGCAGGCCGCCGGAGGCTGACGTTGTACAGACGAGCGTTTGCCTGTCTGGTGCAGGCGCTTGAAAGCTGGGTGGGGTGCTAAGATCTGGAGATTCTTGACTGACGTCTATTTGCATGGCTCTTAATCTGCGCACCAGCCTTCAACTGTTGGCTTACCTTGATGTATTGATTACGGAAAAGCAAGTCACCCGTGCCGCCGAGAAAATGGGAATAGGGCAGCCGGCGATGTCGGGGGCCCTGACGCGTCTGCGAGAGCTATTCAACGATCCGATTCTGGTCAAGACCAGCCTTGGAATGGAGCCCACCGCCCGCGCCGTGGAACTGAACAAGCGGGTCAATGAAGCCCTTCGTCTGATCGAAGAAGCTGTTTCCCCGGAAGGCAGTTTTGACCCCGCGGCGGCCAGCATGACCTTCAAGGTCATGGCTTCGGAAGGCGTTGCGCAGCTTTTCCTGCCCGCCATCATGAAGACAGTGCGCGAACAGGCGCCGGAAGTCCGGTTTGGGGTGGCGGCGGGTGATATCCGCCACATGCACGATGTCTTGCGGGATGGCGAGTACGACCTTGTGCTGGGTTATGTGCGGCATCCCCCACTGAATCTCTACCGGCTGCTGGTGTATCCGCAACGGCTGGTTTGCATAGCGGCCAGTGACAATCCCAAGATCGGAAGCAAGTTTTTGCTCGATGATTTCGTCGCATTGCCACATGTCGTATGGGGTATGAGCCCGGTTCCGTTTCCCACCATCGAAGTGCTTGTCGATGAGATTCTTGCGCAACGGGACTTGTCTCGTAATGTAGTTTTGCGCGTGCCGAATGTGTCGATGTCCGCTACAGTGGTGGCGGCCACGGATATGATTGCCGTTGTGCCGGAACGAGTGGCCATGGAGGCCGCGGAAAGTGATGGCTTACGGATATTGCCGCTTCCGTTTCCAGTCGACAGCATCGACATCAGCATGTACTGGCACGAGCGCTGCCATCGGGACCCGGCGCATATATGGTTGCGTAACGTTATTCGTAGGGCGGGCGAGGCGCTGCGTAGTCAGACGAATACATCTTCGATGCGCTGAGCATCCAGTACCTGTATGGCCCAGCGATTCAGGGTGGCCTCATCCGCTTCGGCCAGGCGGACTTGTGCCCAATCGGGAGTGGCGCCGAATTTTCGGGTGAGTTGTGCGGCTAGGATTTTGATGCTGGCTTCCCCCCTGCCTTCTTCCCGTCCGATTTGGATACCTTGCTCGCGTTCGCGCTTTAATCGCACGCGTTCGACACTAGTGACATAGGTCATTTGCGTTTCCTCTTCAAGTTGACTGATGGCCTGTTCGAAAGTCTCTGCCCTAGTCGATTTTCAGTGGAGGTCAAGCGTGAGTAGCGGCTTCAGGGTGCAGCTTGATACCGAGCGCGTGCATGACCTTCAGGATGGTGCCGAAGCTCGGGTTGCCCTCGCCGGACAGTGCCTTGTAAAGGCTTTCGCGCCCCAGACCCGTATCCTTTGCAAGTTGCGTCATGCCTTTGGCTCGGGCAATGTCGCCGAGAGCCGCCGCGATGAAGGCGGCATCGTCACCCGCTTCATCCATGCAGGCTTGCAGGTACATCACCATATCTTCCTCGGTCTTGAGGTATTCGATGATATCCCACTTGCGTAGTTTGATGGTTCCCATGACGTACTCGCTTTACAGTTGTTGCACCAGATTCAGTGCAGTCTTGATGTCCTGACTCTGCGTGGATTTATCGCCACCGGCGAGCAAGATCACAATTTCCAGGCCACGCTGTACAAAATACACGCGGTAGCCCGGCCCGTAGTGAATTCGCATCTCCGAGACGCCTTCGCCCACAGGCTCACAGTCGCCGAAGTTGCCAAACTCAGCGCGGCGTATCCTTGCTTGGATTCGCTTCTGAGCCATCCTATCGCGTAACCCGACGAACCAATCATCGAACGTATCGGTGGTGTGGATCGTTTTCATCAGCTCAATTGTATAAAATGGGATACATTAAATCAAGGAAGGTTGATGGCCAGGGTGGAGGGCGCCCAGGTTGAACACGAGGTTAGGACTTTGGCTTGCGTGAGCCTATCCGTAATTTTGTGGGTGAGGCATATCATAGGGGTTAAAAACCATGGATATGCCAATGAAGAAGAAGCGTACCGTTGCCGCTCAGGCGGCCGCTCGTGGGCCGTTGCCTGATCTGCCCAAGGAACTGCTCGATGAGCTGGTCAAAGGTCCGATGACGCCCAATGAAGTCCAGGATTTGATGCTGGCGTTCAACAAGGCGATCATCGAACGGGCCATGGGTGCGGAGATGAACATGCATCTGGGCTATAGGCCCGGTGAAGCCAAGCCACCTGAGCAAGCCAATGAGCGCAACGGAGCCAGCGGCAAGACGATCATTACGGATCGCGGGCCCGTGCGTGTGGATTTGGCTATATCGGTGCTCCACCGAGCTCCTTTGTCAATGTCTTCTGACGATACGTAGGGCGTAATTTCTTGGATCACGGAGGGCAGCCAGTCTCGAAATACCAAAGCTACTTTGTGGCTCTTTTGGCCAGACCAACTCAAAAATACCTTCATCCTCGCTTTCCCTTTTTGTTAATTAACGGATGCCGTAATGTAGAGCCAATATTTAGCGACGACGGTGGAAGATGGCATGCGAGGTGCTTAAAAGTTGCTTGTAATCTTGCTTTGAAGTCGAATTTATTTGCCACAAACGCGCCAGGCTCTCTGGTATGGCAGACCCTAAATCCAGTAGGCTTTTGGTCGTTTTTAGTTACAAACAGTATAGCCTGAGTGATAGTTAACTGCCCCATCCGTTGAATGGCAGCTCTGAAGCCCTCTTCCGGATGGCTGCTCTGACTCGCATGCCGACATAGATGCTAGACTTCTTTCGGCCACTACCCATACTGCGCCGCAGCGTTCTAAACTATCAACATGACAGACTTCCCATTCGACGCAGTCCTCTTCGACTGCGACGGTGTCCTCGTAGACTCCGAACCCATCACCAATCGCGTCCTGACCCAAATGCTCAACGAGCTGAGCTGGCCCATCACCCTTGAAGAGTGCATGCGCATCTTCACCGGCAAAGCTGTCAGGGATGAATCCTCTTTGATCGAAGCCCGTACCGGGTTCCGCATCGACGACAACTGGACCAAGCAATTCCGTCAGCGCCGCAACGAAGCACTGGACCGGGATCTGGTCGAGATTCCCGGCGCACCTGAAGTCGTGCGCGCCTTACATGAGATATTGGATGGCCGCATTGCCGTTGCCTCGGGCGCCGATATAAAGAAAGTCGAGCTGCAGCTGACCAAAGTGGGCATTGCCGATTGCTTCACAGGCCGGGTCTTCAGCGGCCAGGACTTGCCGCGCAGCAAGCCGTTTCCCGACGTCTACCTGACCGCCGCCCAAGCCTTGGGTGTGGCGCCGTCTCGCTGCGCCGTGGTAGAAGACACCGTTACGGGCGCGACCGCCGGCGTCGCGGCGGGGGCGACTGTATTCGGCTATAGCCCCGACGCCTCGGGCCATAGCGGCGCGGAAGCGCTGCGCGCTGTGGGTGTGGCACAAGTCTTTACTAACATGGCCGACCTACCCAAGCTGCTGGCCGAATGGTCGCCAGCCGTCGTCTAGGCAAAGCTGTCCTGAAGGAACTGGCGGCGGCGTAGGCCCGCCGCCGGCTGTTGCCGACGCACGCATTACCAGCTATAGCAATCAATAGGGCAGGGCGCTACGCGGCCAGCATCGTTGCAAGCCTGTCATTCAAATTGGGTATCCCCGATGTCGATATCCGGAACTCATCCTCCAGCACGTGGATAATTTCCGTCACCGAATCAAGCACCTTCTTTTCGACCCGGCCATCCAGGTGATAGAACGAATGCTGCCTGTTGAGCAAAGCATGTCGGCCGTTCGGCGCGGGGAGGGCCGCAATCAGGTTATTGACGAAATGGGAGCTTGGATGAGTCGATGTATACCAGTTGAACACTTCGTAATCCGGCGGGTACTGATGCACCAGATCGAAGATATACAGATCCTGCCATTCGTCCCTGGTCTTGGTTTGCAGGCAGTAGGCGTCATCCCTGGCTAGCAGGCGATACGGCCCATGCGGGGTGTCCTGGACGATGTCTGTCGCGAAACGAATGGGAGCCGTCAGGGTCAGGCCGCCGAATCCGGTATCGGCAATGAACGTTTCGCCTTCCACATCGACAAGCAGCAGCATATGGCTGCGTGGGGTAAGGACGCCGTCCTCGGCGTTCAGGCGGACACGCGCGGCAAGTCCCTCCACGGTGAATCCCATTTCCCGCAATACATGCTGGAATACGGAATTGTGCTCATAGCAGTAGCCTCCGCGCTTTTGCCTTGTGAACTTGTCCATCAATGCATCGATGTCCAGGCTGACCGGCGTGCCGGTAAAGGGGGACAGGGCTTCGAAGGGGATGGCCTGGGTATGCTTGACGTGTAGTTCGTGCAATGCCTGCCAGGTCGCTTCGCGTTGTCCCTGGTATTGGATATGTTCCAGGTAGGCGGAAATATCAGTATCCATTCGTATGCTCTCACTAATTGAAAACCTTCTATAACCAGTGTAAAACCTCAAGTCAGCTTTAGATCAAGGGTTGCGGAATGCGCGCAGGCCCGTAGGGCCAACAGCCCCATCAAATTGTGCGCATAAATTGCGAAAGCCCAAATGGACAAGACTTGAGCACCTATAGGCCGGCTTCTAGTCGCAGGCTTCGCCGGCCGGTGTCGATCAGCAACACCGCCCAAACCAAAACAAGAATATTCCCTCCCGCCCGCCAACAAGCCGGCTCGTCCCGGCTATAATCCAAATTTCCTGCTCCTGCCCGGTAGCCCCGGGCATGTATATTTACAATGACCAAATACGTATTTGTAACGGGAGGCGTCGTTTCCTCCCTGGGCAAGGGCATTGCCGCTGCTTCGCTTGCCGCCATCCTTGAATCCCGAGGGCTGCGCGTCACCCTCCTGAAGCTCGATCCCTACATCAACGTCGACCCGGGCACCATGAGCCCCTTCCAGCATGGGGAAGTCTTCGTGACCGAAGACGGGGCCGAGACGGATCTGGATCTTGGCCATTACGAGCGCTTCATTTCCACGCGCATGCGCAAGGTCAACAACTTCACGACGGGGCAGATCTATGAATCGGTGCTGCGCAAGGAGCGCCGCGGCGATTACTTGGGCAAGACCGTGCAGGTCATTCCCCACATCACCAACGAAATTCAGGATTTCGTGGCGCGCGGCGCCAAGTCTGCCTGGAACGGCGAAACCGATGTGGCCATCGTCGAGATCGGCGGCACGGTGGGCGATATCGAGTCGCTGCCTTTCCTGGAAGCGGCCCGGCAAATGAGCCTGCGCCTGGGGCGCAACAATGCGGCTTTCGTGCACCTGACGCTGGTGCCCTTCATTGCCTCGGCGGGCGAGCTCAAGACCAAGCCTACGCAGCATTCGGTCCAGAAGCTACGCGAAATCGGCATCTATCCGAACGCCTTGCTGTGCCGTGCCGACCGTCCGATTCCGGACGAGGAGCGGGCCAAGATTTCCCTGTTCTCGAATGTGCCGCTGGATGCCGTCATTTCCGTGTGGGATGCGGACTCCATCTACAAGATTCCGGCCATGCTGCACAAGCAGGGCCTGGACAATCTGGTGTGCGATGCGCTGGCCCTGACGCCGCCGCCAGCCGACCTGACCGTATGGGATCGCCTGGTGGATGCCATCGAGAATCCCCAGCACCAGGTGCGCATCGGCATGGTGGGCAAGTATGTCGACCTGACCGAGTCGTACAAATCGCTTAGCGAAGCCTTGGTGCATGCGGGCATACACACCAATTCGAAGGTGTCGATCGAATATCTGGATTCCGAGCAGATCGAGGCTGAAGGCACCGATTGCCTGAAGGGCCTGGATGCCATCCTGGTGCCGGGCGGCTTCGGCAAGCGCGGCACGGAAGGCAAGATAGCGGCCATCCGCTATGCGCGCGAAAACGGCGTGCCTTATCTGGGCATTTGCCTGGGCATGCAGCTTGCGGTGGTGGAATTTGCCCGCCACGTGGCCGGCCTGGGCGGCGCCAACAGCACGGAATTCGACCCGTCCGCGCCGCATCCGGTGGTTGCGCTGATCACCGAGTGGCAGGACCGCGAAGGCAAGATCGAGAAGCGCGACCATACGTCGGACCTGGGCGGGACGATGCGAAAGGGCGCGCAGCGCTGCCCCGTCAAGCCGGACACGCGCGCCAGCAAGATCTACGGCAATGAGGTGAACGAGCGCCACCGCCACCGCTACGAGGTGAACAACGTGTACGTGTCGCGCCTGGAAGATGCCGGCCTGGTGATCAGCGCGCGCACGCCCACTGAGAACCTGCCCGAGATCATGGAGCTGCCCGAGCACCCCTGGTTCATGGGCGTGCAATTCCACCCCGAGTTCACGTCCACGCCGCGCGACGGACACCCTCTGTTCTCCAGCTACATACGCGCCGCCATCGATTACCAGGCAACGCGCAAGGACGCCACGAGTAAGGAATAGCCATGCAATTATGCGGATTCGAAGCCGGCCTGACCCAGCCTTTTTTCCTGATCGCGGGGCCTTGCGTCATCGAGTCGCGCCAGATGGCCTTCGATACGGCGGGCATCCTGAAGGAAATGACCGGCAAGCTGGGCATCCCCTTCATCTATAAAAGCTCGTTCGACAAGGCCAACCGCAGTTCCGACAAGTCCTATCGCGGCCCGGGCCAGGATGAGGGCTTGCAGATACTGGCCGACGTCCGCGCACAGTTGAATGTGCCCGTGCTGACCGACGTGCATACGACCGAGCAGGTCGCCGAGGTGGCGGCCGTGGTCGACGTCTTGCAGACGCCGGCTTTCCTGTGCCGTCAGACCGACTTCATTCATGCCTGCGCGGCCACGCTGAAGCCCGTCAATATCAAGAAGGGCCAGTTCCTGGCGCCTCACGACATGGCGCAGGTGGTGGCCAAGGCGCGGGCGGCGGCCATCGCTGCCGGTGGCGACGGGCACAACATCATGGTGTGCGAGCGCGGCGCGTCTTTCGGTTACAACAACCTGGTTTCGGACATGCGTTCGCTGGCCATCATGCGGGAAACCAATTGCCCGGTGGTGTTCGACGCCACGCATTCGGTGCAGTTGCCGGGCGGGCAGGGCAGCAGCTCGGGCGGTCAACGGGAATTCGTTCCCATCTTGGCGCGCGCCGCCGTTGCGGTGGGTATTGCCGGCCTGTTCATGGAAACCCATCCCAATCCCGATCAGGCCCTGTCCGACGGCCCCAATGCCGTGCCGCTGCAACAGATGGCGGCATTGCTGGAGTCGCTGCTGGCCCTCGATCGCGTGGTCAAGGCGAAGCCGGAAGCGCTGTAGCGCTTCCGCGCGTTTCTTTATCATTGGAAAGACAGGCAGCCCGCAAGGGGCTGCCCGGCACAGGCCGACACGGGTGCCGGCCAGGCCGCTATTTTTCTGTAGCGGCCAGCGCCACCGCCTCCACTTCCAATTCCAGATCGTAATGCAGCGCCGCAACGCCCGCGATGATGCGGGCCGGCCGGTGTTCGCCCAGCCACTGGGCATAGTATTGATTGAAGCGGGGCCAGTTCCCCATATCGGTCAGGTAGATGCGAACCTGGACCAGGTCCTGGGGGGTCAGCCCGACCGCGTGCAGGCAGGCTTGCAGATTGGCCAGTACCTGCTGCGCCTGGGCTTCGAAGGGCTGGCCCGTCATGGGCTTGCCGGCCGCATCCATGGGAAGTTGGCCCGAAATGTGAGCCAGTCCCGCGGCGGTGCAAACATGTGAGTAGTGGCCCCCGGGGGCGGGGATGGCCGTGCTGTTGACGGTGTGGATGCGGCGGTTGTCGGTGCTGTGATTCATGTAACTCTTGAGTGAAGGATGAGGGCCGGGATCGCCGGCCCTCAAACAAAGGCTAGTCCAGGCTGATTCCCGAGCTTTTTATCACACCATCGAAAAGGTTGTAATTTGCATCGATCATGGACGTGAAGTCCTGCGCCGTTCCGGGCAGGGGTTCGATGCCCATGCCGTTCAGGCGTTTTACCGTGTCTTCGTCGGCCAGCACCGCATTCAGCTCCGCATTGAGCTTGTCGACGACGGCCTGCGGGGTCCTGGGCGGGGCCATCAGGCCCACCCACGAACTGACGTTGAAGTCGGCGACGCCGTTTTCCTGGAAGGTTTCGACCTTGGGATAGAAGGGCGAACGCTTGGCGGTGGGCACGGCAATGGCCTTCAACTGACCCATGTTGATGTAGCCCTGCACTGAAGCGGCGGAAACGAAGGCCAGCGGAATGTGGCCGGCCACCACGTCGTTGACGGCCGGTGCGCCGCCCTTGTAGGGCACATGGACCAGCTTGGCGCCGGTCTTTTGCGTCAGGAGTTCGCCCGCGATGTGCACGATGCTGGCCGTGCCCGAGGTGCCGTAGGACAGGCCTTCGGGCGTTTTCCTGGACAGTTCGATGACTTCCTTCAGGGTGTTCGCCTGCACGCTGGGGTGGGCCACCAGAATGATGGTGGAGTTGCCTATGTTGCCGACCGGCGTCAGGTTTTTGGTGGGATGGAAGCTGCCCATGCTTTTCATGACATGCGGATTGATGACCAGGCTGCCGTCCAGCGCCAGCATCAGCGTGTAGCCATCGGGCGCGGCATTCATGACGGCGTTGGTGCCGATATTGCCGGAGGCGCCGGGCCGGTTCTCGGCAACCACCTGGGCACCCAGTCGCTTGGACAGGTTCTCGGCGATGATGCGGCCGCTGGTGTCGGTGACGCCGCCGGGCGCGAATGGAATGATCAGGCGTATGCTCTTGCCCGGCTGGGGAAATGCGTCATTCGCGCTGGCGGGGTTCAGGAAGGCCGCGCCCATCAGAGCGGTGGCGAACACCTTGGCGGCAAGAAGTCGTACTGGGCTGTTTCTCATTTTTGATAGACACCGTTGGTTGTGGGGAAATCAGTGGGGCGCAACGCCATGCCGGCGGCAAGCCGGCTGAGCCAGCCGCAGGGCGACTCGAAATGGGTCATGATGGAATAGTGATCGTCGTCGAGCAGTTCGCCGTACAGGCAATCGTGCCCTTGCCGCTTGCACAGCTGCGCGAAATCGCGGCTTTGCGCCACCCAGGCCGGCGGTTCGGCCGAGCCGGCCACCATGGCCAGGCGGCGGGAGCCTTGGGGCGGATGCCGCAGCGGGCTCAGCCCGTCGACCGCTTCCGGGCGCAAGCGTATCTGCTCGTTCACGGAGATGTGCAGCACCGGCTCCAGTTCGTAGATGCCGCTGATCAGCAGCGCGGCGTCGGGCCCGTCCCGATAGGCGGAATCGGACAGCGCGGCCGCAATCAGGTGGGCGCCGGCCGAGTGCCCGGATGCGGTCAGGTTCGCCGCCTGGCAGGAGAAGGCGCCAGCGTTGGCGCGTATCCAGGAGAAGCCGCGCCTGACCTGCTCGACGATGTCGCCCACCTCGACGTCCGGGCAGAGGTCGTAGTTCATGACGATGGTCGAGATCCCGTGAGGCGCCAGCGCATCGGCCACGAAACTGTAGTCCGATTTGTCGCGGGCGCGCCAATAGCCGCCGTGCAGGAAGACATGAAGTGGCGCGTTCGGGTCGGCCACGGGAAAGATGTCCAGCGTGGCAAGCCGGGATTCCCCGTAAGGCACGTCCAGGCGGCAGGCCTTGCGCTGCGACCACCGCTCGCGCGTGGCCCGGCTCAGTGCCGAGGCCCGCTCGGCGTAGCGTTCGACTTCCGCCGCGGCTATCGAGACCCGCGGATTGAATTGCTGTTCGATGTCTGTTCGTGTCATGGCGCTAAGGGCTAGGTTGGTTGGCAAGAGAGGGAAGCAGTGGCTGGAAGGGGCGCGTTGCTCGGGTCCAGTGTTTATTTGGCGTCGCCGTAGACGGTTGCCCGCGAGACGCCCAGATGCTGGGCGACCACGGCGGCGGCATTCCTGATCTCCAGAAAACCCTCTTCCTTGAGCGTGCGGACCAGGACTTTCCTGTCCTTCTTGCTCAGGGCGCGCGGCGTGGTCGCCAGCGAGGCCGAGAATTCGTCGATCTTGGCGCGCAGCATGGCGGCATTGCCGGGATCCAGGGTGTCCCGGGCCCCCGTCTGGGTGGTGGAGACGAATTTTTCAAGGAAGACGGAAAGGCTCTGGAACATGCTGATGTCGATGTTCAGGCAAAGCGCCGCCACATAGCGCCCGTTGGCATCCTTGATGCCGATGGACGAGCTCTTGGCCTGCCTGCCGTCCGAGAACTGATTCGGATAGCCGGCCAGGACTTGCGGGTATTCGTCGTCGAGAATGCGGGCCAGGCCCAATTCGGTCGCGGGATCGCCGACCTGGCGGCCTGAAAGATTGTTCTTGATGCAGGCGATGGCGTGCTTGGGATCGGTCAGGTCGTGCACGACCACTTCGCAGAACGGTTCGAAGGTGGCGCCTATGCCCTCTGCGATTTTTTCCAGCTGGCTGAGCAGATGGGCCTGTGCGGCGGTGTCTTGAATCTTATCCATTTGTACAGATTATCTAAATTTGTACTAATCGTCAATTGATTCCGGGCTGGCTAGTGAAAACCCTGAAGACGCCCGGCCTGGCAAGGCCGGGGCAGCGGATTCTTTCTTGTATAGTGACTCTTTACCGCCTTCGCACCATACAGAAAGAGTCTTGCCATGACTGCCTACGTGATCGCCAATGTCTTTGTGACCCATCCCGAGAAATACGAGGAGTACCGCCGCTTTTCCACGCTGGCCATGCGTGCGCACGATGTGAAGGTGCTGGTGCGGGGCGGGAAGACGGAAACGTTGGAGGGGCGCGACCCGGGGCGGACGGTGGTATTGCAGTTTCCCAATATGGCGGCCGCGCGTGCCTTCTACAACTCGGCGCAATACCGCCGCGCCCGCAACGCCCGCGAACGCGCGGCCGTCATGAATATGTACATCGTTGAAGGCGCTTGAGGCTTCGATGTCGGTGCAATCTTCCTTGGACGCGCGGCTGAATGCGCGTTGCTCCTCGCCTCGAAACGGATAGCCCGTTTTGCGCGCCCTTGATTGACGCGAAAGCGAAACGCTTGCTAAAATCATTGACTTATCAATGATTGATCTATCCAAGGCTTGAGCATGGCAGCCACTTCCGCCCCATCTTCCACCGAAACCGGCCGCGTATTGTCAGTGCGCCAGTCGCTGCTGGCCATGCTGGGACTGTGCTTCGTCACCATGATGGTCGCCGTCGACCAGACGGTCGTGGGAACGGCGTTGCCCACCATCGTGGCCGAGCTCAACGGCTTCGAACTCTATGCCTGGGTGGCCACGGCCTATCTGCTGACCTCGGTCATCACCATTCCCATCTTCGGCCGCCTGGGCGACTACTACGGCCGCAAGCCCTTCGTCGTGGCATCCATCGTCGTCTTCATGCTGGCGTCGGCTTTATGCGGCATGGCCGACACCATGCTGCAACTGGCGCTGGCGCGCGCCTTGCAGGGCATAGGCGGGGGCATGCTGATCGGCACGGCGTTCGCCTGTGTGCCGGACCTGTTTCCGGATTCGCACGTGCGCCTGCGCTGGCAGGTGCTGCTGAGCGCGGCGTTCGGCATCGCCAATGCCTTCGGCCCCTCGCTGGGCGGCTTCCTGACCCAATACACCGGCTGGCGCTCGGTGTTCTTCGTGAACCTGCCCATAGGCATCATCAGCCTGTATTTCGTCTGGCGCTTCTTGCCTCATATACGGCAGGTGCAGTCGAAGGATATCCGCCTGGACTGGCAGGGGGCCCTGCTCATCGCCCTGGGCCTGGGCAGCCTGCAATTGTTCGTTGAGCTCCTGCCGGCGCACGGAGCCAGCCTGTCCATGGTCCTGCTGGGCATGTCGTCCCTGATCGTGTTCGCCGCGCTGCTGTACTGGGAGAGGCGGTGCCCGCAGCCCTTGCTGCCCCTGGACATGTTCCGCAACAAGAGCCTGGCCACGCTGTTCTGCCTCTCGCTGCTTGTGGGTTTCATCATGTTTGCCCTGCTGTTCTACATACCGCTGCTGCTGCAGGGCGGATTCGGCATGACGCCGCAGCAGGTGGGCCTGCTGATCACGCCCCTGGTGGTATGCATCACGCTGGGCAGCGTCACCAACGCGCGCATCATTGTCCGGCTGTCCAGACCTAACCATATGCTTTACGCCGGCTTCATCCTGCTGATCCTGGCCTGCGCGGGCATGACCCTGATGCAGCAGTCCACGCCCAAGCCGCTGGTCGTCGGCTATATGATCCTGGCCGGCCTGGGCCTGGGCTTCGTCATGCCCAACCTGACCGTATTCGCCCAGGAAACGGCGGGGCGTTCGCTGCTGGGAATTTCCACCGCCATGCTGCAATCGGTGCGCATGATAGGCGGCATGCTGGGCACCACCATCGTCGGCACCCTGGTCACGAACTACTATGTGGGCGGTGTGCGCGAGGCGGTGCCGCAAGGCGGGGGCACATCATGGCTGGGCATGCTGGAGGATCCGCAGGTGCTGGTCAACCATTCCATACAAAGCGACTTCATGGCCCATCTGCAGCGCCAGGGCCTGTTGGGAGACTCCTTCATCGAACTGGCGCGCGCGGCGCTGGTGTCTGCCGTGCATCACGGCCTGGCGACGGCCTTGCTGGTGGCGGTGATCGCGCTGGCATGGGTCTATCGCCTGCCGCTGGTCCGCCTGACGCGCACGGCGGGAGCCGCCCGCGCGACTGGGCGGGAGGACGCATCCCATGGCTGACATTCCGCAGTTGCAGGCCATACAGCAGTTGGGCCGCACCTATCGAGCTCTCATGTCGGCGTTTGAAGCCGATATCGGGCACTCCATGCCCCGGTGGCGCATATTGCTGGCCTTGCACCGCTCCGGAGAGTGCTCGCAGAAGCAGCTTGCGCGCGAACTGCCCATGGACCCGGCGGCGCTGACACGCCAGATAAAGGCCATAGAAGGCATGGGGTGGATAGAGCGCCATGCCGATCCGGCCGACAACCGCCTGACCAATGTCGCGCTCACGGCCAGCGGTCGCGAGATTGTCCAGGCCACGCTGCCCCGTCGCACGGCCTTCATCGAGAACGTGTTCGAGGACCTCTCCGCCGCGCAGCTGGACCAGTTGAGCGATCTGCTGCATACCCTCGAAGAGCGCCTGCGGCGGGGACCATAAAATTTCCCATCATTTAAACTTGATGTAACCCGCCCGCGCGCGGCCCCGGGGTACAATCGGGCGTTTGCGCTTGTTCCAACCGGATTCAGCTCTCGCAAGCGCCTTGGCCAGCCCTTTCAGCGTAACCTTATATTCAAGCAGGACAGTCAAATCATGAGTGCAATCGTAGATATCATTGGTCGTGAAATTCTCGACTCACGCGGCAATCCCACCGTCGAATGCGACGTTTTGCTGGAATCGGGCGCAATGGGGCGCGCCGCCGTGCCCTCGGGCGCCTCCACCGGTTCGCGGGAAGCCATCGAGCTGCGCGACGGCGACGAAAAACGCTATCTGGGCAAAGGCGTGCTGCGCGCCGTCGAGAATCTGAACACCGAAATATCCGAAGCGCTCATGGGCCTGGACGCCCAGGAACAGACCTTCGTCGATCGCAGCCTGATCGACCTGGACGGAACCGAATCCAAAAGCCGTTTGGGCGCGAACGCGATGCTGGCGGCCAGCATGGCCGTGGCGCGCGCGGCGGCCGACGACTCCGGCCTGTCGCTGTACCGCTATTTCGGCGGTAGCGGCCCCATGCAGATGCCGGTGCCCATGATGAACGTCATCAACGGCGGCGCACACGCCAACAATACGCTGGACTTGCAGGAATTCATGATCCTGCCTATAGGCGCCACCAGCTTCCGTGAATCGCTGCGCATGGGCGCCGAAGTCTTCCATGCGCTGAAGAAACTGATCAACAAGCAGGGCATGTCCACCGCCGTGGGCGACGAGGGCGGTTTCGCGCCCAATGTGGCCAACCACGAGGCCGCCATCCAGCTGATACTGCAAGCCATTTCCGAAGCCGGCTACGAGGCGGGCTCGCAGATCGCGCTGGGCCTGGATTGCGCCAGTTCCGAGTTCTACCGCGACGGCAAATACCATCTGGCCGGCGAAGGCGGCGTTTCCCTGACGTCCCAGGATTTTTCCAATCTGCTGGCCACCTGGTGCGATAAATACCCCATCATTTCCATCGAAGACGGCATGGCCGAGAACGACTGGGAGGGCTGGAAGCTGCTGTCCGATCAACTGGGCAAGCGTGTTCAGCTGGTGGGCGACGATCTGTTCGTCACCAACACCAAGATCCTCAAGCAGGGCATAGACCAGGGGATCGCCAATTCCATTCTCATCAAGATCAACCAGATCGGCACCCTGACCGAAACCTTCGCCGCCATCGAGATGGCCAAGCGCGCCGGCTACACGGCCGTCATCTCGCATCGTTCGGGCGAAACCGAAGACTCCACCATCGCCGACATCGCGGTGGCCACGAACGCCATGCAGATCAAGACCGGTTCGCTGTCGCGCTCCGACCGCATGGCCAAGTACAACCAATTGCTCCGCATCGAAGAAGAGCTGGCCGAAGTGGCTTCCTATCCCGGCCGCGACGCTTTCTACAACCTGCGCTAATCGGCAGCCCGGCCAAGGCCGGGCTGTTTTTTCGACCGATACATGCGACTCCTGTTCATTATCCTGGCATTGCTGACCGTCATTACCCAATATCCCTTGTGGTGGGGGAAGGGCGGTTGGCTGCGCGTCCAGGAACTGCAAAGAAAAGTCGCCAGCCAGCAGGAAACCAACGATGCCTTGCTGGCGCGCAACAATGCCCTGCAGGCCGAGGTTCAGGACCTGAAGTCGGGCAAGGCCGCCATCGAGGAACGCGCCCGAGCCGAACTGGGCATGATCAAGCAGGGCGAGGTCTATGTGCAGATACTGGCGCCTCACGAGCGCGAGCCGCAGATGAAGACTCCTGCCGTACCGCAACGAAAAGGCAATTAGCTCAGCGCGCCGCACAGCGCGCCGCACAGCGCGGCCCGGGTCCGTTCAAGCGGGCGCGCAGCACAGCACGACCCCACAGGCTGGATCGTCCGGCGAGACGGCCAGATGTTCGCTGCCCGGCGGAGGGTCGGTGGCGGCGGGCCAGGGCGTCGGGTCGCCGGCCTGCGCGGTGCCGCCCGGGTCGGGAGGCGCTGGAGCGGGGTTCGGCGGACTGGAGTCGGCATGAGAGGCGGGGCTTTCCGGCACGCCGCATTGGCTGCCGATGCAGCCGGGCCATGCGGATGATGGCCCGGGTGCTGTGCTTGGCCCCCTGACGATTTTCCCACCCGCGGGCAAAGGCCACTCGACCGGATGCGATTGCATGCCCAGCGCCATTTCGCGTACCAGCGGCAGATAGCCGTGCGCCAGCGCATGCTGCCGGTATGACCCGTTTTCCTGGCCCAGCAGGCGGATCAGGCGCTTGATTCCGGGCAACACGGGTTCATGCAGATAGCTGAGCCGCAGCACCAGGGTGTTTGCCTGGAAGATCGATGCGCCAGATGCTGGACCCAGGCCCCCCGCCCAACCCTGTTCGCGCCGTTTCTGGTTCTGCTCGTGCTGGTAATCATTATTGATGGCCGCCAGCGCGCCTTTGCCCGGCGCCGATGCGGTGGCATCGGCGAAGTCGCGAAAGGCCTCGGGTGTGGGAGAAAGGACTTCGATCTGCCATGGCGCCCGTCCGGTCAGCGCGGTCCGGCGATGCAGGGCGTTCTGCAATTTTTGCCGGCTGGCCTGGCGGGAAGGCCCCGGAAACATCGGCAGCAGGGCCTGTTCGAAGGCCTGTATCATGACGTCGGGATGGGCATGGCCGACGATGCCCGCGCGGCCGGCCTCGAGCAGCGCCAGGCTGGCCGCCTGCCGTGCAAAGAGCCAGGCGGCGATGTCGACGCTGCCCAGGCCCAGCAGCAGTATGGGCAGCGCCACGGCGGAGAATTCAATCAGGCTGGCGCCGGACTGACGGGGCTGGCCATCGCCGTGGGCTGGTAGAAGAGCGCGCTTGGGGGACATGGACGCAATGTATCCATGTCCCGGCGGGGCGTCGATTGTGGCTAGTGTTAATGGACGGAATCGTCCTCGTCGTACGAGGTTCCCAGGTTGTCGACGAACAGGCCGGCGCAATCGACGGCATCGAAGCGATAGGGCTTGCCGCAGAAATTGCAGACAATGTCGACATGCTCGTGTTCGCTCAGGATGTCCTCGATTTCCTGGCGTCCCAGCCCGCGCAGCATGCCGGCGACGCGCTCGCGCGTGCAGGGGCAATGCCAGCGGACTTCTTGCGCTTCAAGGGCTATCAGGTTCTCTTCCCAGAACAGGCGATGGATCAGGGTGTCGGTGTCCAGCTCAAGCAATTCATCGCGCTTGAGCGTGGCGGCAAGATGGCCCACCCTTTCCCAGGTTTCGTCGGGCGAGTGCCCGGTGGAGGCTTGCGTTCCGCCCTGGCTGGGCAGGCGCTGCAGCAGCAGGCCGGCCGCAAGGGTCGAATCGGCCGCCAGCCACAGCCGCGTATCCAGCTGTTCGGAATTGCGCATATACGATTCGAGCACTTGCGCCACCGATTCGCCCTCCAGCGGGACGACGCCCTGGTAGGGCTGCATGCCGGTGGTCTCGCGGCCGGGGTCCAGCACCACGATGAAGCGCCCGTTGCCGCCGGCGTTCAGCAAGGTCTGCAGCGTGCCGTCGGCCGGCACTTCGTGGCCCTCGCGCAGGCTGACCGTGGCGCGTACCGAGAGGTCGGTGTTGCACTCCACCACGATCAGGGCAACGGGCCCGTCGCCCTGCAGTTGCAGGACCAGCGAACCATCGAATTTGATGTTGGAGGCCAGCAATATGGACGCGGCGAGCAGTTCGCCCAGAAGGCGCTGGACGCAGTCGGGATAGGATTGGTGGGCAAGGCCGGTTTGCCAGGCTTCGGACAGCCCGACTGCCTGGATCCGCGCGCTGTGATCGGGCAGCAGGTACTTCTTGAATTGGTCTTTCATAGGCTGATTTTAGCCCATATCGCCCTGCCGCCATGGGGCCGGACGGTTGCGGAGCCAGGCTATTTGCCCGACTTTTCGGCCGCGGCGATGCGCTGCTGTTCGCGCGCGCGCAGGACGTGACGGCGGATCTTGCCCGTGCTGGTCAGCGGCAGGCGGTCGACGAACTCCACTTCGCGAGGCATCTGGTAGGGGGCGAGGCGCTGCCTGACGTATTCCTGCAGCTCGGCCTGCAAGGCGTCGCTGTCATGCTGGCGAACCTCGGGCTTCAGGACGACATAGGCCTTGACCAGGGCGCCCCGGGTGCCGTCCGGCTTGGGTACCACGGCCGCATTGGCGACCGCCGCATGGCGCAGCAGGCAATCTTCGATCTCGCCCGGTCCGATGCGGTAGCCCGAACTTTTGAATACGTCGTCGCTGCGGCCCGCGTACCAGTAATAGCCGTCCTTGTCGACGGAGGCCAGGTCGCCCGTCAGGCACCAGTCCCCCAGGAACTTGGCCTGGGTGGCGGCATCGTTGCGCCAGTAGCCAAGAAACAGGACGGGATCGGGATGGCCGTGGATGTCGTAGCGGTTCAGGGCGATCTCGCCCACGGTGTCCACGGGGCAGGGCTTGCCTTGCGCATCGACCACGGCGACCTGATGGCCCGGGTAGGGCTTGCCTATGCTGCCGGGCTTGGCCATCCATTTGCGGTGGCTGTTGCCCACCAGGTAATTCATTTCGGTCTGCCCGAACATTTCGTTGGGCGTGACGCCCAGCGCCTGCTGGGACCACTCGAAGGCGACCTGGCCCACGCTTTCGCCGGCGGCCATCATGGCCCGCAGCGCCAGCTGATAGTGTTCGCGCGGCTGCGGCACTTCCTGCATCATCAGCTTGAGCGCGGTGGGAAACAGAAAGGTATTGGTGACCTGGTAGCGCTCCATGATTTCGAAGGCGCGGGCCGGCGAGAACCGTCCCAGCGTGCCCACGATGGCATGCCCGAAATACAGGGTGGGCAGCAGCGCATCCATCAGGCCGCCTGTCCAGGTCCAGTCGGCGGGGCTCCAGAAGATGTCGCCCTTTTGCGGAAACCAGTTTTGCGAGGCCACGAAGCCGGGCAGGTTGCCGATGAGCGCGCTATGGGGCAGCAGCGCGCCTTTGGGGGCTCCGGTGGTTCCCGAGGTGTACAGCAGCAATGCCGGGCTGCCGGATTTGGTGGGCACTGGCCGGAATTCCGCGGCCTGGCGCGCCAGCAGCGAGCGCCAGGGAATGGTGGCTTCGTGCGGGAAGTCGACCCCGATGATCTGCGTGAGCGCGGGGCATTGCGATTGGGCGCGCAGCAATTCGGGCCCCGTCGAGGCATCGACCACGGCCACGCGCGCCTCGGCGTCTTTCAGGCGCACCGCCAGGCTGTCGGCGCCGAACAGCGGGGAAAGCGGCAGGGCGATGGCGCCCACGCTGAAGGCCGCCATGTATGCGGCCACGGTTTCGGGGCGTTGCCCCATGACGACGGCGACGCGATCCCCCGGCATGACGCCCATCTTGATCAGGCCGCCCGCCAGCTGGTTGGTGGCCTCGGCCAGCCGCGAATAGGTCCAGACCTCGCGCTGCCCAAGCTCGTTTTCGTGGAAAATGGCGATGCGCCGGCCTTCGACGGGGTTTTCCGCCCAGCGGTGGACGCACGCTTGCGCGATGTTGAATTGAGAAGGGACAAACCACTGGTAAGACGGGTACAGCTCCGAGTATTGGTCGTTCATTGTCTTTTGGATTCAACAGGGCGTGACTAGGGCGCAAGCTCCTTTTACCCCGAAGCATGAACGACAAGCCGGTTCTGTGCAATCCCTACGTTTCAGAAAGCGAATGACATTAGGGTTTCCACTGTGAAATGCTATGGCTTTTGAACATCCACCAGACGGGTGCCCAGCAGGCGGTCATGCAGGAACTGGCCGTCCCTGTCGAACCAGGTCCAGATGAACAGGGTGAAGGGCGCGAAGACGATGAACAGGTCGGTGGAGCTGTAGCCCGTGGCGCGCGAGGCCGCCAGCACCAGCAAGGCGGCCAGCAATGGTATGGGCCAGAGCAGCAGGTAGCGCAAGAACAGCCTGCCCGCCGAAGGGCCGGCGCCGTCTCCATCCACCAGCCGGATATTCCAGGTTTTCATGGGCAGTGTCTGGCCGCGCTTGCGCCAGCACATGATGAAATACACGCCGATGGCGATGAACAGGACGGCCTGCCGGCCATGCCTGAGCATCAGTGCATTCCGGCTTTGCGTGAGCGTGTCGAACAGATAGCCGGCCAGGAAGACCACGCCGAAAAGCAGCACGCCCTCGTACATCATGCAGGCGAAGCGTCGCCAGCGGCTGGGCGTCGACGGAAGGGATAAGGCGGGGATTTGGTGCATTGCGGTAAGAGCCGGTGGAAACGATGGCCGCTATTATCCCGCATTACGGACGGGCCATGTAAAACGCCCCAAAACAAAAACACCCCAAAATACTGGAATTCCAGCTTCTTGGGGTGCGTTGCGGCAAGCCTGTGCAGCCTGGCGCGGCTTTTGCCGCGCTTGCAGGCGCAGCGGCGGCGCGACTTAGCCGGCGGAGTGAACCGGGGCGGCGGCTTGCGGCTGGGGCTTGGCGCCCTGGGTCGCGGCAGACAGCTTGGCGAACAATTTCTTGAGTGCGGCGCCCGGCTTGAAGCGATACTGCTCTTCAATAGCGCGCATCATCAATTGACGTTCGAGTTCGTCGGTTAAACGGGTGTCTTTGCCTATGTTGATCATAGCTTGGCCTCTTTGCATGAAATTGAACGTTTCGTTCAAGGGTTAACCCTATTATAGGGGTTAACCCTAGGAAAAGGCAAGCCATAATGTTGCAACGCAGCGTGATGTGGCGCCAGTGCGACTATTTTTCCTTCCGGTAGCCCGCTTCGACCATTTCGAAGCTGAACAGGCGGCAGTCCAGGCCGCCATTGTGCAAGGGATAGCGGCGCAAGGGCTTCAGGCGCAGTTGGCGGGGCAGGTCCAGGTCGCTGGAGATGATGTTGACATGCCAGCCGCTGTAGTGCTGCTTCAGGTTTCGCGCCCAGTCGCTCCACAGGCCCGCGTCGTCGCCGGGCAGGCGTTCCCCGTAGGGCGGATTGGTGACCAGCCATCCCCTATCGGCCGGCGGCGCCACCTTGGCGGCATCGCCGGTTTCAAAGCGGATGGAATCGGGCGTCAGCCAGGCGCGCTCCAGATTGGCCCGGGCGGCGTCGATGGCGCGAGAATCCAGGTCGTAGCCCACGATGGGGCTTTCCAACTGAGTGGCAATGTGCGAGCGCGCCTCGTCCTTGATGTCGCGCCAGTGGCGCGCATCGTGATCGCGCAGCCTTTCGAAGCCGAAAGGCCGCCAGATGCCGGCCGGAACGCCCAGCGCGATCCAGGCGGCTTCGATCAGTATGGTGCCGCTGCCGCAGAAGGGGTCCAGCAAGGCTTGCGAAGGATCCCAGCCCGATAGCGCCAGCAGGCCGGCCGCCAGGTTCTCGCGCAGGGGCGCCTCGCCTTTCTCGAGGCGCCAGCCGCGCTTGAAGAGCGATTCGCCGGACGTGTCCAGGTAAAGCGTCGCGCTGTCCTCGTCCAGGAAAAGATGAACGCGCGCATCGGGCCTGACCGTATCGATGCTGGGCCGTTCGCCTTCACGATCGCGAAGGCGGTCGCAAATGCCGTCCTTGGCGCGCAGGTTGCAGTATTGCAGGCTTTGCATGGGGCTTCGTATGGCCGACGTGTCGACCCGCAGGGTTTGTTCGGCGCCGAACCAGCGCTCCCAGGGCGTGTCTTGCGCCAATTCCAGTATGTCGTCTTCGTGGCGGACGGGGCCATGGGCGACCTGGACCAGTATGCGTGTGGCCAGCCGGGAATACAGATTGGCGCGCAACACGCCCGTCCACTCGGCATGGAAGCGGCAGCCCGCTCGCGCGGGTTGCGCGTCGTCGAATCCCAGCGCCTGCATCTCGGCGGCCAGGGCTTCTTCCAGTCCCTGCGGGCAGGGCGCGAATATGGGAAACACTTCGGCCTTGGCGGCCTGCCTGGGCCGGCGCGTGCCGACGCGCTGGATGGTGGGCGCGCGCCTATCGGCGTCTTGCAAAGGCGGATCCATGGGGGGCCGTGCCTGCGTCGGCGCGGCCGCGTCGCCGCGGGCCGGGCTGCCGCGCCGCGCTGGCGCTTCGGTTCGCTTGCTGGCGGCCGGCGTTTTTGCCGCCGGTGCCGTGGCGCGCAGCGGGCGCTGCTTCTCGCGTTCCCGTTCCAGCTGCTCCACCTGGCGTGCGCGGGCGCCGCTGCGTTTGCGGCGCTCGCCGCCGGCCGCGGCGTCCGCCGCCGGGCTGGCGGTTTTTTTCTTCAGTGTGAGTGTTTTGCCGGGTTTGTCGTCGGTCATGGTTCAGTAATTTAAAAGGGGCGTACGACGACCAATGCGACGACGACCAGCAGCAAAAGTACCGGAATCTCGTTGAACCAGCGGTAGAACCGGTGGCTGCGCATGTTGGCGCCGCGCTCGAATGTTTTCAGCATGCGCCCACAGCACACGTGGTAGGCGATCAGCAGGACGACGGCGGTCAGCTTGGCATGCATCCAGCCTTGCCCCATGCCCAGGCCGTAGCCGATGAACAGCCATAAGCCGAACGCCACCGCCAGCACCGCCAGCGGCGTCATGAAGCGGTACAGGCGGCGCGCCATGCCCAGAAGCCAGGCTTGCACGGACGGATCTTCGGCCTGCGCCAGGTTCACGTAGATGCGCGGCAGGTAGAACAGGCCGGCGAACCACGAGGTGACGAACAGGATATGGAATGTCTTTATCCAGAGCATGGCTGCCTGTCTAGCCTCGCAGCTGGCCGTCGCCGGTCAGCACCCACTTCAGGGTGGTCAGGCCGTCCAGCCCGACCGGACCGCGGGCGTGCAGGCGGTTGGTAGAAATGCCGATTTCGGCGCCCAGGCCGTATTCGAAGCCGTCGGCGAAACAGGTGGGCAGGTTGACGTAGACCGAACTGGAATCGACCTCGTGCTGGAAGCGGTCGGCCGCATGCAGGTCTTCGGTGACGATGGATTCCGTGTGTTCAGAGCTGTAGCGCGCGATGTGGTCCATGGCCTGGTCCAGGCTGTCGACGACGCGGATGGCCAGTATGGGCGCCAGAAATTCGGTAAGCCAGTCTTCCTCGGTCGCCGCCGCGGCTTGCGGCAGCAGGGCGCGTGTGCGCTCGCAGCCGCGCAGTTCCACGCCCTTGCCGGACAAGGTCTGGCCCAGGCGCGGCAGGATGCGCGATGCGATGTCCGCATGGACCAGCAGGGTCTCCATGGCGCCGCATATGCCGTAGCGATAGGTTTTTGCGTTCACGGCGATATCGTGCGCTTTGTCCAGGTCGGCGGCCGCATCGATATAGAGGTGGCAGTTGCCGTCCAGGTGCTTGAGCAAAGGGACTTTGGCATCGGCCGCCAGCCGGGCGATGAGCCCCTTGCCGCCGCGCGGCACGATGACGTCGATGTAATCGGTAAGCGTGATCAATTGGCCGACGGCGGCGCGGTCGGTGGTGCCCACGACCTGCACCGCATCGGAGGGCAGGCCGGCATCGGCCAGCCCCTGGCCGATGATGGCGCCCAGCGCCACGTTGGAATGCAGGGCCTCGCTGCCCCCGCGCAGTATGGTCGCGTTGCCGGACTTCAGGCAAAGCGCGGCGGCGTCTATGGTGACGTTGGGCCGGGATTCGTAAATGATGCCGATGACGCCCAGCGGCACGCGCATCTGCGCCACCCGCATGCCGTTGGGCCGGATGGTGGTGGCGCCCAGGCTGCCGATGGGGTCGGGCATGTCGGCGATCTGCAGCAGGCCGGCGGCCATGGTCTCGATGGCTTTGTCCGACAGTTTCAGGCGGTCGAGCAGGGCTGGGGCCAGTTGGTTTTTCTCGGCGGCGGCCAGGTCACGGGCATTCTCGGCCTGCAAGGCCGCCTTGTCCTGTTGCAGGCGCGCGGCCATGGCGCGCAGCGCCTGCGCCTTGGCCTTTCCCGGAGCATTGCGCATCAGGCGGGCCGCCTGGCGGGCCTGGCGGCCAAGTATGCTCATGTCGGTAATGACGGCGTCGGTGCTGTCGGCGGCGAAAGAGGTATCGGTATGCTGTGTCATGGCTGTGTGTGTTTGCGTGCTTTTGGGGATTATCCCAGTATTTTGGATGCCTGGCATGGCATCCGGCGCGATGTCACCGCGGCTGGGCCTGTCGGGCGACGGCTACGCGCAAGGCCAGCCGCCCCAGTTCTTCCCAGGGGTCGTCCAGGCGGCCGGCCACTTTCAGCCCCTTGATCAGGCGATCGATGTCGTGCGCATGCTGGACGGCGGCTGGCCAGGCCCGCTGCGGCACTCTGGCCAAGGCCTGGCGCAGCAACTGCTCGCGCGATCCAAAGACTCGCTGGCGGCGCAGCTCTGCCTGGAAGTCCTGGCCCGACGCCTGGGCGGCCGCCAGCCGCGCCAACACGCGGACCTCTTCGCCTATGGCCCAGAGAACCAGGGGCAGGGCCTCGCCTTCGGCCCTAAGGCCGGCCAGCATGGCCAGCGCCTTGCCGGCGTGGCCGGCCAGCATGGCGTCGCGCAGGCCGAACACATCGTAGCGGGCCACATTCAATACGGCCCGTTCGACATCCTGCGCGCTGATCTTCCCGGGCGGATACAGCAGCGCCAGCTTCTGCACTTCCTGGAAGGCGGCCAGCAGATTGCCTTCCACCTTGTCGGCCATCCAGTCCAGCGTCGCGGCGTCCAGTTGCTGATCCTGGCGGGCCAGGCGCTGCGCGATCCAGCGCGGCAGCGCGGCGCGCTCGATGCCGGCGACTTCGATGGAGGTGGCCGCGTCGAACAGTGCCGCCGCCCACTTGGCATTGCGCGTGGCCTTGTCCAGGCGGGGCAGGTTGACCAGCACCAATGTGTCGGACAGGGCGCCGCCATCCACCATGGCGGCAAGCTTCTGCAGGGTTTCACCGCCCGTCTTGCCGGGCTTGCCGGTGGGTATGGACAGGTCGACGAGGCGCCGGTCGCCGAACAGCGACACGTTCTGCGTGGCGCCGATCACGGCGGACCAGTCGCTGCGCGCATCCAGCACCAGGCTGACGCGTTCGCGGTAGCCGGCCTGCGTTGCCGCCGCCCGGATGGCGTCGCTGGCCTCGATGACGAGCAGCGGCTCGTCGCCCGATACGGCATACAGCGTATCCAGGCTGGGCGGGGGCGTCTTTTTCAGCTGGTTTAAAAGACTGTCTGCGTCGAGGCGGCGTCCCATGGCCTGGTCTAGGCCTTAGAACGAGCCGGCATCCGGCACGATGCGAGGCGCGCCCCAAGGCGATGGCGCTTGAGGGGCCGGCGCGGCGGGCAGGTTGCCCATGGGGTTCTCGGCCACAGGCTGCGATTCGGCGTTGGCGAACGCGTGGGCGACGTCGGGCGAAGACAGCCTGCGCACCACGCGGTCGATGAGGGATTGCTGCATTTCCTTGAAGACGATGCCGATTTCCCCTTGCTTGGCCTGGACGACCGTGTCGTCGTAGGGGATTTGGCGTGTCGACCGCAAGATGGTCGGCGGCAGGATCACGTGCCCTTTGTCGTCGGTAAGCTGGAACACGAATTCCAGGTTCAGCTCGTATTCTTCGACGCGCCCCTGGGCGTCCAGCGACAGTTCCCGCAATGACTGCGTGTTGGCCAGCTGGGTGAGCCGGGCCTGCGCCTGGGCGGGGTCGGAGACGAAGCGCGTGGCGGGCGAACTGGCGACGATGGCCCGCCGCATGCCCGAGCCGAATTCGGAGTTCTCTTCGATATTGGTGTAGATCGTGTTGAACGGCAGCGGCGACACCCCTTTCAGGTGGAAGCCGCAAGCCGCCAGGAACAGGCAGAGCGCCATGCAGGCCAGCCCCCGCAAGTAACGCTGCGAGGCCGGGGCGAGGGGCTGGGACGTGAGCATAGGGCTGTGCATGCCTGATTCTATCCGACGATGTTGACGAGTTTACCCGGGACGACGATGACCCGTTTGGCCGGCCGGCCCTCCAGGTAGCGGTCGGCGGCTTCGTGTCCGAGCGCCGCCTGTTCGATGTCGTCCTTGCCGGCTCCGTTGGCGACCTTGATGGAGCCGCGCAGCTTGCCGTTGATCTGCAGCATCAGCTCGATTTCGTCGGCGATCAGCGCGGCTTCGTCGACCACGGGCCAGGGCGCGTCCAGCAGATCGCCGTAGGCCTGGTCGTAGCCCAGGTCCCGCCACAGCTGCCAGGTGATGTGCGGGACGACCGGATACAGCACGCGCAGCAGGATGGACAGGGTCTCGGCCAGCGCGCGGCGGGCCACGGCCGTATCGGGCAGGGCGGCGGATTCGAGCGCATTGAGCATCTTCATGCTCGTGGACACCACGGTGTTGTACCGGATGCGCTGGTAATCGTAATCGGCGACCTTGAGCAGGGTGTGGATCTCCCGGCGCAGCGTTTTCGAAGCCTCGTCGGCGCCGGTCCAGTCGGCGTCGCCGGCGTTGCCGTCGCGGATGTCCGTCTGTCTGGCGTGGCAGAAGGACCAGAGCCGGCGCAGGTAGCGGTTGGCGCCCTCGACGCCCGAGTCCGACCATTCCAGGGTCTGTTCGGGCGGGCTGGCGAACATCACGAAAAGGCGGGCCGTGTCGGCGCCCATGGAATCGATCAGCGATTGCGGATCGACCCCGTTGTTCTTGGATTTCGACATGGTGCCTATGCCGCCGTACTGCACAGCCGAGCCGTCGGAAATCCGCTTGGCGCCGATGATGGCGCCTTTGGCGTCATGGATGTTCTCCACTTCCTCGGGCCAGAAGTATTCGACGCCGCCGTTCTCGTTCTTGCGCGAATAGATATGGTTCAGCACCATGCCCTGGCACAGCAGGCGGGTGAAGGGTTCGTCGAACTTGACCAGGCCCAGGTCGCGCATGACGCGGGTCCAGAAGCGCGCGTACAGCAAGTGCAGCACGGCGTGCTCGATGCCGCCGATGTACTGGTCCATCGGCATCCAGTAATCGTTGCGCTCGTCGACCATGGCCGTATCGTTGCCGGGCGAGGTATAGCGCATGAAGTACCAGGACGAGTCCACGAAGGTATCCATGGTGTCGGTTTCGCGCCGGGCCGCCCCGCCGCACTTGGGGCAATGGCAGGACAGGAAGCCTTCGTGCTTGGCCAGGGGGTTGCCGCTGCCGTCGGGAATCAGGTCGTCGGGCAGCACGACGGGCAGGTCCTGCTCGGGGACGGGCACGGGACCGCAGTCGGGGCAATGAATGATGGGAATGGGCGTGCCCCAGTAGCGCTGGCGCGAGATGCCCCAGTCGCGCAGGCGCCAGGTGGTCTGCTTTTCGCCCAGGCCTTTCTGGGCCAGATCGGCGGCGACCGCGCCCACGGCTTGCGCCTGCGCAAGGCCGTCGTACTTGCCGGAGTGGATGCAATGGCCCTGCTGCTTGTCGCCGTACCAGTCCTGCCACTGTTCGGTGGAATAGGTCTTGCCTTCGACGGCGACCACCTGCCGGATGGGCAGGGCGTATTTCCTGGCGAAGGCGAAGTCGCGCTCGTCGTGGGCCGGCACGCCCATGACGGCGCCATCGCCATAGCTCATGAGCACATAGTTGCCCACCCATACCTGAACGGGCTGGCCGGTAAGGGGATGGGTGACCGACAGGCCGGTGGGCATGCCTTCTTTCTCGCGCGTGGCCATCTCGGCTTCGGTGGTACCGCCCTGCTTGCACGACTCGATGAAGGCGGCCAATTCCGGATTCCTGCCCGCGGCATGCGCGGCCAAGGGATGTTCGGGCGCCACCGCGCAGAAGGTGACGCCCATGATGGTGTCGGCGCGCGTCGTGAAGACATACATGCGGCCGTCCTGTATCAGCCGGCCCGCGTCGTCCTTGATGTCATGCGTGAAGGCGAAGCGCACGCCTTCGCTCTTGCCTATCCAGTTTTCCTGCATCAGACGCACGCGCTCGGGCCAGCCGGGCAGGCCGTTCTGCACTTGGTCGATGAGCTCTTCCGCGTAGTCGGTGATGCGCAGGTAGTAGCCCGGTATCTCGCGTTTTTCGACCAGCGCGCCGGATCGCCAGCCCCGGCCGTCGATGACCTGCTCGTTGGCCAGCACGGTCTGGTCGACGGGATCCCAGTTCACGACCTGGGTCTTGCGGTAGGCGATGCCTTTTTCCAGCATCTTCAGGAACAGCCACTGGTTCCATTTGTAGTACTTGGGATCACAGGCGCACATCTCGCGCGACCAGTCTATGGCCAGCCCCATCGCCTGCATCTGTTTCTTCATGTAGGCGATGTTGTCGTAGGTCCATTTGGCGGGCGGCACCTGCGACTTGATGGCGGCGTTTTCAGCCGGCATGCCGAAGGCGTCCCAGCCCATGGGCATCAGCACGTTATAGCCGCGCATGCGCAACTGGCGCGCCATCATGTCGTTGATGGTGTAGTTGCGCACATGCCCCATGTGCAGCTTGCCGCTGGGGTAGGGCAGCATCGAACATGCATAGAACTTGGGCTTGGGCGAACCGTCGGCGGCCTTGGCGTTTTCGGTGACACGGTAGGCGTCGCGCGACTCCCAGTTCTGGTGAGAGGCTTTTTCGACGTCGTTGGGGCTGTAGCGTTCCTGCATGGGATCCGGGAAATTGGTGAGTGGTTGCGCAAACCATGCATTATAGGATGCTTCGCCCAACCATGATCTGCGGCCGGAGCGCCTTGCGCGGCCGGCCGGCCCCAAGATGAAAAAACCCCGCCGGGGCGGGGTTTGCAAGGAATCCGGATGGCTCTGCGTCAGCGGCAGGAACCGGCTGGGGCGAGCCGGTGAATACAGCGCGCGAGTGCCATCGGCAAGCTCATTACTTGAGCTTGGTTTCCTTGTAGTCAACGTGCTTGCGAGCAACGGGATCGAACTTCTTGATCAGCATTTTCTCGGGCATGTTGCGCTTGTTCTTGGTGGTCGTGTAGAAATGACCGGTGCCGGCTGTGGATTCGAGCTTGATTTTCTCGCGGATACCTTTTGCCATGTTGAGCTCCTGAAGGTTAGATCGCTAGCGTTTCAGCCGGCTTGATTAAGCCGCTTCGCCGCGGGCGCGCAGTTCGGCCAGTACGGACTCGATGCCGTTCTTGTCGATGGTGCGCAGCGCATTGGTCGAAACGCGCAGGCGAACCCAGCGGTTCTCGCTTTCAACCCAAAAACGGCGCGATTGCAAGTTAGGCAAAAAACGACGCTTGGTCTTGTTGTTTGCGTGCGAAACATTGTTGCCCACCATTGGGCCTTTTCCGGTAACTTGGCATACGCGTGCCATGGTAATACCCCTTGAGAATTTGCCTGATGCGGGTGCCTGCCTGTATGGGTACCTATAAGGTACAAGCATAAGGTAAAAGGCGCCTGCATCCATCTGTAAAGCCTAGCATTCTAATACGAAAGTGCTTGTTATATCAAGCCGACCGTAGCGCGATGCGTCCAAATAGCCACGAAAGGCCGGCGCAAAGCGCCAGCAGGCCGGTCAGGGGCAGGGGCGTGTCCGACTGCCAGGCGCTGACGGCCAGCCCGGCGCCGGCTCCGCACAGCATCTGCAGAGTGCCCATCATCGCCGAGGCGACCCCCAGCCGATTGCCCTGTTCCCGCAGGGCCAGCGCGGCGGCGTTCGGATTGACGAAGCCCTGGCTGGCCATGAAGCCGGCCAGGCAGATCATGAGCAGCGGCAGCGTGATGGCGCCGGCCAGCGTCAGGATCAGCCCCAGCAGCGTCATGGCCACCAGGGTGATCTGGGCCACCCGCAACAGCCCTTCGGGCGTGTGCCGGTTGAGCAGGCGCGCGCTGACTTGCGAGGCGCCGATGAGCGAGGCGGCGTTGATGGCGAACAGAAGCCCGAAATACCCGGGATCGACCTGGAAGATTTCGATGAAGACGCGCGGCGATCCGGAAATGTAGGCGAACATGCCCGCCGAGCCGAAGCCGCCGGCCAAGGTGTAGCACATGAAGCGCCGGTGGCGCAGCAGGGCCAGGTAGTTCCGGGCGATGATGAGGGGCCCCAGCGGAATGACTTTCTCGGGGTTCAGCGTTTCGCGCATGGTCAGGATCACCGCCGCCAGCAGCAGGCCCGCGCAGAGGGCCATGATGGCGAAGATTCCGCGCCAGCTGCCGAAAGCCAGCACCTGGCCACCCAGGATGGGCGCCAGTATGGGCGTCACGCCCATGACCAGGATGAGCAGGGACAGCGCCTTGGAGGCGTCCCGGGTATCGAAGTTGTCGCGTATGACGGCGCGCGGGATGACGATGCCGGCCGCGCCGCCGAAAGCCTGGGCGATGCGCCAGAAGGTCAGGTGTTCGATGTCGCCGGTCAGGCTGCAGGCGATCGAGGCGGACAGGAAAATGACCAGGCCGAGGATCAACGGAGGCTTGCGGCCGTAGCGGTCCGCGAGCGGACCGTAGAAGATCTGTGCCAGGGCCAGGCCGAACAGGTAGCTGGCCAGCGTGCGCTCCACATGCCCCTGCGTGGTGCCCAGGCCATGGACGATGGCCGGAAACGCCGGCAGGTACATGTCGATGGCCAGCGGCCCCAGGGCGGTGAGCAGACCCATCAGGATCAGCCAGCGCGGTATGACGGTCAGGGAGCTTTGGGCTGGGTGCTGCATCAAGAGAAGGGGCGCGCGATCCGGTCTGGTTGAGACGCTGGATGCGCCGGGCTGGTATCGATTGCCATCTTAGCATGCCTGAATGGGGTGAATTCCCTTCCGGGGGAATATGTGGCACTATTTTCACCACGCTATTTCACAAGAGGAGTCGGCCTTGAGTTCGGTCTTGTCTGCTGTTGAAACGAAGTTGGCATCTTTGCCCCTGCCCGTCCAGATTATTTTGCCCGATGGCCAGAAGGTGGGCGCGCCCGATGCGGAAATCCGCCTCACCGTCAAGGACCGCTCCACGCTGGCGCACCTTGCGACCGGGCAGGTGGGCGTGCTGGGCGAGGATTACGTCGAAGGCAAATTCGACATCGACGGGTCCATGCGCGATCTCATGCGGCTGGCGGCGGCGATATTGCCGGGCTCGCCCATCGAGGCGGCCCGTGTGGGCCGGCTGACCGAGCTCATACGGCGCCTGGTGTCGGTATGGCGCCATTCGGTCGATCGCGATGCGCGCCAGATCCAGTTCCATTACGATCTGTCCGACGATTTCTATGCCTTGTGGCTGGATCCGCGCCGGGTCTACTCCTGCGCCTATTTCCAGCGGCCCGACATGAGCGTGGCGCAGGCCCAGGAAGCCAAGCTCGACCACATTTGCCGCAAGCTCAGGCTGGCTCCGGGCGAACGCTTCCTGGACGTGGGCGCGGGCTGGGGCGGTCTGCTGCTGTGGGCGGCCGAGAATTACGGCGTCGACGCCACCGGCATCACGCTGTCCAAGAACCAGCATGCGCATGTAAACCGCCTTATCCAGGAAAAGGGCCTGGAAGGCCGGGTACGAATGGAACTGCTCGATTACCGCAAGCTGGACGAAAGCCGCCCCTACGACAAGATCGCTTCGGTGGGCATGTTCGAACACGTGGGCCGCGCGCAGCTGGAAAGCTATTTCTCCAAGCTCAGGCGCCTGGTTCGTCCGGGAGGGCTGGTCATGAACCACGGCATCACCGCCGGCGGGGTGGACAATGCAGAACTGGGTGCGGGCATGGGCGAGTTCATCGAGAAATACATTTTTCCGGGCGGCGAGCTCACCCACATCAGCCACGTGCTCGAAAGCCTGACCCAGGGCGGGCTCGAAGACCTGGATATCGAAAACCTGCGCCCGCACTATGCCCGTACCCTGTGGGCCTGGAGCGACGCCCTGGAGGCCTGCCTGCCCGAGGCGCGCAAGACGCTGCCGGGTGAGCAGGGCGAGCGTTCGCTGCGGGCCTACCGCATGTACCTGGCCGGTTGCGCCATGGGCTTCGAGCATGGCTGGATAGCGCTGCACCAGGTGCTGGCGCAGCCGCGCGGCCCCGGCCGCCACGACGAGCTGGACCATCCCGCCGACCTCGCCTACCCCTGGCGGCGGGACTACATCTATCAATGATCATGTAGCGGAAATGCGCGGCTGCCCGCGCGTTTCCAGCCTGCTTCCGGTGTCGCCGGACGGGGGTGCCGGGGTGGGCGAAAGCCGGTGTTTTCGCGCCCTAGGGATTACTACCGGTTTACATCTGGCTTCAATTTCTTTTAAACTGCTGCAAACTTCATAGTTTTTTCAATCTGGCGTATGGTGGGTCTTTACGGCCCCATAACCTGTCAACGAGTACCCGTACTCATCACGCTAGTGTCGGTATGTATCGGCGGCCTTCCGTCTTCCGCACACCCCCTTAGCCTTGGCGCGCCCTGCTGTGTATTGGCGCGTCCACGTTACTTAAGGAGGCAAACAGCCATGTCTTTCAATGTGAACCCTTCACATCGCGCGTTCCCGTCGAACGCTACGCCGCGCTTCTCGCGGCTCGCCCTAGGCCTGGGCCTGGCGGCCATTCTCGGCTTTTATGCCATGGGCGGCGCCGCCCATGCCGCCGAAGCCCCTCAATGCGAAATCGACCGTCCCGTCAAGTTCGGCGGCATGAACTGGGAATCCAACCTGGTCCTGGTCGAGGTCGAGCGCTTCATTGCCGAAAAGGCCTATGGGTGCAAATCCGAAGTCCTGCCCACCGAAACCCTGCCGGCGCTGGCCGCCCTTGAACGGGGCGACCTGGACGTCAACACCGAAATCTGGCTGAACAGCGTGGCCGAACCCTGGGCCAAGGCCGAGGCCACCGGCAAGGTCAAGCGCATCGGCGACATCTACATGGGCGGCGAGGCCTGGTTCATACCGCGCTATACGGCCGAGCGTCTGCCCGAGCTGAAAAAAGCCGCCGACCTGCCCAAGTTCAAGGATGAGTTCAAGGATCCCGAAGAGCCCACCAAGGGCCGCTTCTACGGTTGTCCGGCGGGCTGGGGTTGCGAGGTGGTCAGCGGCAATCTGTTCAAGGCCCTGGGCCTGGGCGACACCTTCACCCTGTTCTCCCCCGGTACCGGCGCCACCCAGAAGGCGGCCCTGACCGCTGCCTACAAGCGCAAGGAAAACATTGTTTTCTACTACTGGTACCCGACCCCTCTGGTGGGTTCCATGGATCTGGTCAAGCTGGAGCTGCCGGCCTATGACAAGGCCAAGCACGCCTGCCTGACCGATCCCAATTGCGCCAAGCCCGAGCCCAGCGCCTATCCTGAAAACCCGGTCTTCACCGCGGTAAGCACCCGGTTCACCCAGGATGCGCCCAAGCTGACCGAGTTCCTGTCCAAGGTGTCGGTGCCCCTGCCGGTCATGGACAAGGCCATGGCCTACATGGAAGAGAACGAGGCCGAGCCCGTCGACGTGGCCAAGTGGTTTCTCCAGAATCAGGGCGAGGTCTGGAGCAAATGGCTGCCCGCCGATGCCGCGGAGCGCGTAAAAACCGCTCTTTAACACTCGTGAGCCCAGCCCCCGCAGGGGGCGGCCGGCCGCGCGCCGGCGCCATTCCAGGCGGCAGGCCCCCTTGCGGGCCGCCGCCTTCGCGAGTTTTACGGAGTTGATTTTATGTTTCCCGAATTCATTTCCCCGCGCGCATTGCGGGCGCCCATCGACGATTTCGTCGGCAATATCGTTTCCAACTATTCCGAGCTGCTGCGCGCCCTGACGCAGCCTTTGCTGGATGTGCTGATCTGGATGGATCAGGTCGTGCGCTACTCGCCGTGGTGGACGGTCGTGCTGGCCGTGATGGCGCTGGCCTGGTTCGCCAGCCGCCGCGCGGGCTTTGCGCTAATCATCGGCGCCATGCTGTGCCTGATCGGCTTCATCGGCCTGTGGGATGCGGCCATGCAGACCCTGTCCCTGATGATCGTGGCCGTCGTCATATCGGTGGCAATCGGCATTCCCATGGGCATTCTGATGGCCAGCTTCAAGTGGCTGCGCGCCGTCATGCTTCCCATCCTGGACGTCATGCAGACCATGCCCAGCTTCGTGTACCTGATTCCCGTCGTGATGCTGTTCAACCTGGGCAAGATTGCGGCCATCATTGCCACCATCATCTATGCCGTGCCGCCCGTCATACGCCTGACCGACCTGGGCATACGGCTGGTCGATTCCGAGGTGCTGGAAGCCTCGCGCGCCTTCGGGGCCAATCGGTTCAAGCAATTGTTCGGCGTGCAGCTGCCGCTGGCCATGCCCAACATCATGGCCGGCATCAACCAGACCACGATGATGGCCCTGGCCATGGTGGTGATCGCCTCGATGATAGGCGTGCGCGGCCTGGGCTACGAGGTCCTGCAGGGCATCAACCGCTTGCAGGTGGGCCGTGGCGTGCTGGCCGGCCTGGGCATCGTCATCATCGCCATTGTTTTCGACCGGATTACGCAGCAGTTCGGGCAACGCCAGCGCAAGGGGGCCTGACATGAGCAAGATCGAAGTACGAAACATCTTCAAGATATTCGGCCCGCGCCCCGAGCGCTGGCTGGAAGCGGCGCAGGGCGGAATCAGCAAGGAAGAGCTGCTGGCCGAGAGCGGCCACACGCTGGGCCTGCGCGACATCAGCCTGTCCATCGAAGAGGGCAGCATCTATGTGATCATGGGCTTGTCGGGCTCGGGCAAGTCCACCCTGATACGCCATTTCAATCGCCTGATCGAGCCCAGCGCGGGCCAGATACTGGTCGACGGCGTGGACGTGGTCACGCTGGGCAAGTCCGCGCTCGAGAAATTCCGGCAGCAGAAAATGAGCATGGTGTTCCAGCGCTTCGGCCTGTTTCCCCATCGCAGCGTCATCGAGAATGCGGCCTATGGCCTGAAAGTGCAGGGCATGGCCAAGAAAGAGCGGCGCGAGAAAGCGCGGCACTGGCTGGAGCAGGTAGGCCTGGCCGGCTTCGAAAACCAGTATCCGCACCAGTTGTCGGGCGGCATGCAGCAGCGGGTGGGCCTGGCCCGCGCGCTGGCCACCGATGCCGAGATCTTGCTCATGGACGAGGCCTTCTCGGCCCTGGATCCCCTGATACGCCGTGAAATGCAGGATCAGTTGCTGCAGTTGCAGGCGCAGTTGAACAAGACCATCGTGTTCATCACCCACGACCTGGACGAGGCGCTGCGCCTGGGCAACCGGATCGCCATTCTGAAGGATGGCGAACTGGTGCAGGAAGGCACACCCGAGGACATTCTGCTGGCGCCCGCCGACGATTACGTCCAGGCCTTCCTGCAGGACGTCAATCGCGGCAAGGTGCTCAATGCCGCCCATGCCTGCAACGAACCCTCGCTGACCCTGACCATGCGCTCGCGCCCCGCGCACGCCGTGGAACGCATGGCGTCCATGGACTACCAGTACACGGTGGTGCTGGACGGCAAGCGGCTGGCTGGCACCCTCAGCCGGACGGCGGCCGAGCAGGCGGTGCGCGAGGGCGCCCGCGACGTGGCGCGCTATGTCGAGGATATGGCGTCGGTGCCGGCCACGGCGGGCCTGGACGAAGTCCTTGGGCGCATGCTGCGCAGCACCGAGCCCTTGGCCGTGACCGGCGACAACGACGAGTTTCTTGGAATGCTGTCGCGCAGCAAGGTCGTGGAACTGGTGACGCCCACCATCGAAGCGGGCGACGCGGCCTAGGACGCTGCTAGGCGTTCAGCAGGCGCGCATGCGCCCTGACCACATGCCCGTACCAGGCAAACAGCAGGGCGGCGGACAGGCCGAGTCCGGCCAGGGCCATCAGCCACATGGTTCCGGCGCCGGCGGGGGCGCCCGGCGCGATGGCCTCGACGACCGGGCGCAGGGCGCCGGCCGCCGGGCCGAAACCCAGCCACCACCCGCCGATCAGGCCCAGGCCCGTCAGGGCCACCACTTGCAGGATGAGCGGCACGACGGCGACTTTATAGGCTCGCAGCAAGTACGAGCCTATGCATTGCATGGCGTCGCATAGATGGAACCACGGCAGTATCTGCAGCAGAGCGGCCGCCACGGCGGCCACCTGCAGGTCGTCGGTGTAGGCGCCCAGTATCGGCGCGCGGCCCAGGACCAGCAGGACGGCGGTCACCGCCGCGCCGATGGCGACGATGCCCATGCCGGCCGCGCCCGTGGCACGGGCTTTCGCGGCATCGCGGGCGCCGATGGCCTGCGCCGTGAGCGAGGCCGTGGCAATCCCCACCGCCATGGGCATCATGTAGCTCAGGGCCGCCAGGTTGGCCATGATCTGGTGTCCGCCCGTCACGTACATGCCTTCGCGAGCCACCAGCAGGGCCATGAAACTGAAGGCGCAGATCTCGATCAGGTAGGAGCCGCCCATGGGCAGGCCCAGCCGCAGCAATTCCTTCTGGCTGGCCCAGTCGGGCCGGCCCAGGCGCGGCCTGAAGCGCAGGTAGTAGGGGTCGTGATAGATGGCCCACAGCCCGGCGGCGAAGGTCATCCATCCGACCAGGGCGGTCGACAGGCCCGCGCCCACCGCGCCCATGGCCGGCATGCCCAGCTTGCCGAACATGAACACCCAATTGAAGAAGAACTTGAACGCCACGCTGCCCAGGTTGATGACCATGACGGTCTTGGGGCGCGAAACCGCCGTGCCCAGGGCATAGATCGTGCGGAACACCAGGGTGGCCGGCAGCGCTAGGATCAAGGCCCGCAGATACCAGGTGATGCTGTCGCGCACGGCCGGTTCGACGTCGCCCGACAGCGACAGCCAGGTATCGGGAAAGAGCATGGCGGCGCCGCCGGCCAGCGACAGGCCCAGCGCCAGCCATACCCCCTGGCCCCAGGCCCGGCCCACTTCCAGATAGCGCTGGCCGCCGTAATGCTGCGCAATGATGGGAATCAGCGCGTGGACCACGCCCATCAGGCCCACGAACACGGTGATGTAGATGGAGGCGGCCAGCGCCATGGCTTGCAGGTCGGCGGCGCTGGCGTGGCCCGCCATGGCGGTGTCCAGCACGCCGAATATCAGGCTGGCCCAGGAACTGACCAGCACCGGCCAGGCCTGGCGCAGGATTTCCTTGACGTAGTGGACGGGCTTGTGAGTTTGGATGCTGTGGGTGTTCACGGACGGCCAATGCGCAGGAGACGGAACATTTCATGGCGATCCGCACCGCGTTTGCCCACCCACAATACCGTTGCTTCGTCGGAATAGGCCGCTGTGCCGTCTTCGACGCTTTGCGGCGAGGTTTGCTGCACGACCAGGGAGCAGGACGAATCGTAGTTGAAGTCGATGCCGTTGAAGACCAGGAAGGAAGCGCGCTGTCCGGTGCCTACGCCCTGGGCGCGCACGCATTCGCCGGGCCGTGCCAGGGTGCTCAGGGCCGTGGCAAGCTGGGCCGAAACGCTGCGGTAGCTGCGCACGTAGTCCAGCGCGGGCATCCATAGGGTGACCAGCAGCAGCCAGGTGACGATCAGGCCGCCCGCGGACAGCACCGTGCCGCGCCACAGGCCCGCGGGCTTGGTGTGCAGCCGCCAGCGCACCAGCGCCAGCCATGCCAGCGTGCCCAGGACGGCCACCAGCACGGCGGGCCAGGAAATATAGACGTCGTAGCCGCGGGTCTGGCGGGCGATGTTGTGCGCAATCTGCCGCGGCCAGCCGGTTTGCAGGGCGATCCAGCCCAGCCAGACGGTGGCGGTCGTCAATGAAAAACACATCACCGCGAACCAGTCCAGGGAATTCACCACTCCCCGGCGCAGCGTGGGCAGGGAGAAGGCGGCCAGGACGGCGGCCGGCAGGGCAAGCAGGCTGTATTCGGGTTCGAAGGCGTCGACCTGGAACAGCATGGCGGCCAGCGGCCACGCCGCGAACATCAGCGGTATCCACATGTGCGGCGCCGTCAGCCATGAGCGCCAGCGCCATAGCGCCAGCAAGGCGAAAGGCCAGGTCGGCCACAGGAACCAGGGCAGGTCGCGCAGGGTGCTCAGGACTTCCTGATAGCGCGGCCAGCCAAAGGCGCTGGTATTCCATAGCACCCAGTTGTGCATCCAGTATTCGCCCAGGTTGCGGGCGGGTATCCACCACAGCAGCGTCAGGGCCGCGCAGATCGCGGCGGCCATGGCCAGCCATTTCTTCCGGTGCCACAGGGCGCTGCGCGGCGTGAAGACGAAGATCACGGCCAGCATGATGGGCAGCGCGCCTATCCAGCCACGCGCCAGGAAGGCGGCGGCCAGCGCCAGGCCCAGGGTGATGGAACCCGAGGCGGGATGGTCCAGCATGCGTGCGACCGAGTAATAGGCCAGGGCCTGGAAGGCGATGAGCGCCGGCACCTCGGAGGTTTCGTGCATGCGCCACACGATGCCCACGGTGGCCACGATCAGCAGCAGGGCGGCGTCGGCGATCATGCGGCCGTAGTCCCGCACCGTGGGTTCGCCGCCGAAGGGCAGGGCCAGGGGCTGCGGCTCGGGACGGCGGCCCAGCAGGTAGGTGCCGTACCATATGGAGCTGGTCAGCAGGCCGAACCACAGGAAATTGGGCAGGCGCGACGCAATGATGGCGGCGTCCAGCGGTGTGGTGAACAACTCGAAGAAGGGCGAGAACGCCCAGATGCAGAAGGCCCCCACCCACATGGTCAGCGGGCCGTCCTGCGCATGGGCGAGCGCGCCGATCTGGGGCAGCAGCCAGGTGTGGCCGCCGTCGTTCAGGGCCGTCATCATGGTGGCCAGGCCCACCACGTCGTCGGTTTTCCAGGGATCCCTGAAGAACAGTCCAGCCAGAATGTAGATCACGCCAACCACCAGCAGGAAAAGCCGGGGCAGCTTCACGGTCGCCGTGGCGGTCAGACGGGCTGGAGTGGAAAGGGAGTTGCTGGGTGACACAAGTGGCGCGCTTAGGGTGAGGATGAGCGTATCTTAAATTAAAAAGGCAGCCATGAGGCTGCCTTGCATACGCGGGGCTGAAGCCCGAAAGCTTACGAAGCCTTGCGCGTGGTGCCGGTGGTGCGGGCGAAACGGGCGCGGAATTTTTCGACGCGGCCGGTTTCAACGATGCGCGTTTGCGCGCCGGTGTAGAACGGGTGCGATTCCGAGGTTACGTCGCACTTGAACAAGGGGTAGGTTTTACCGTCGAGTTCAATGGTTTCGCGGCTGTTGAGCGTGGAACGCGAAACGAACTTCGTGCCCGTCTGTTGATCCAGAAACACCACTTCGCGGTATTCGGGGTGGATGCCTTCTTTCATGATCGAGATTCCTGTTTTTTCCAATAAAATCGGGTCGCCAGCTAGGCGTGTGCGGCTGCCTGCCATGCCGCCAACCACTAGCCACGTATCCAAGGTAACTAGCCATTCTAGCGTATTTATAAGTCGGTGCGCAACTTCCAAAGCTCTGGAAACAGCACCACATCCAGCATTTTACGCAGGTAGGACACGCCCGACGTGCCGCCCGTGCCGCGCTTGAAGCCGATGATGCGCTCCACGGTGGTGACGTGGCGGAATCGCCACAGGCGGAAGGCGTCTTCCAGGTCGGTCAGCTTTTCGCCCAGTTGATACAGGTCCCAGTGCTGCTCGGGATGGCGGTAGACGGTCAGCCAGGCCTGCTCCACGTCGGGGCTGGCCGAATAGGCCTGCGTCCAGTCGCGGTCGAGATACTCGGCCGGAATGGCCAGGCCCTGGCGATGCAGGGCGCGCAGGGCTTCGTCGTACAGCGACGGCGCTTCGTAGGCCTGCCGCACCTGCGCCAGCAGATCGGCCCGGTGCGCATGCGGCCGCAGCATGGCGGCATTCTTGTTGCCCAGCGCGAACTCGATCTGCCGGTACTGGTAGCTTTGGAAGCCGCTGGATTGGGCCAGGTAGGGCCGCAGGGCGGAGTATTCCGGCGGCGTCATGGTGGCCAGGACGTCCCAGGCGTGCACCAGCTGTTCCATGATCTTGCTGACCCGGGCCAGCATCTTGAAGCAGGGCTGCAGGCGATCGGCGGCCAGGTTCTGCCTGGCGGCGCGCAATTCATGCAGCATGAGCTTCATCCAGAGCTCGCTGGTCTGGTGCTGGATGATGAACAGCATTTCATTGTGCTCGGGCGACAAGGGATGCTGCGCGCTGAGCAGGGCGTCCAGGTGCAGATAGTCGCCGTAGCTCATGTCACGGGAAAAATCGAGTTGGGCTTTCTCTTCCTGGACGATGGTATGGCCATCAGGTTCGTGGTGAGGTTTGCTCATGTCTTGGACGACTCAATACGTTGCCGGCAGGCGGCGCAGGACGGCCCGCACGGGGCTGGCGTCGGCGTCGGCCAGCGCCAGGGGAAGGGCGATAAGCTCGTAGTCGCCGGCGGCGACCTGGTCCAGGACCAGGTTTTCGAGCACGCGGATATCGTGTTTCAGTATGGTTTGATGGCTATCCAGTGTCTTGCTGTTGGCCGGGTCGATGCTGGGGGTGTCCAGTCCGATGAGCAGGACGCCGCGCCGGGCAAGGAATTCGATGGCCTCGGGGGCGAAGGCGGCGAAGTCGTCGCTCCAGGCGGTGACGTTGGCCTGTGCGCACGTGCGTACCAGTATGCGCGGCGGGGCTTGATCCAGGAAGGGCAGCAGGTCTTCGGCGGCGATCAGGGCCCGCCCGTGCAGCACGTGGATGACGCGGCAGGGCCCCAGGAAGGGCTCCAGCCCAAGCTGGCCGATGGCGGCCCCCCGGTTGCTGTAATGCAAAGGGGCGTCGGCGTGGGCGCCGACATGCGGCGACAGCGTGATCTGGCTGACGTTGACCGGACAGTGCGGGCCGATGGTGGCGTTCCATTTCCGGCTGTACGGCGTGTCTCCGGGAAAGACCGGGGATTGCGCCGAAACCGGCGGCGAGATATCCCATAGCTGTTGCATGATGATGAACCTGATTCGGCGCTGCGCCTGGGGGCGGCACGCGGCCTTGGCTGGAATTTAATTGAAGCTTATACGATTTATTTTTTTCATGTCAGTGATTTTTTCGGTTCGAGGGATCAGACTTGCCCCCGCTCGGCCAGCGACACGGCGCCCGACCGCGTAACGATAAGATGATCCAGCAGGCGGATGTCCACCAGCGCCAAGGCATGCTTCAGGTGGCGGGTAAGCGCCAGGTCGGCTTCGCTGGGCTCGGCAATACCCGAGGGATGATTGTGGGCCAGAATGAGTGCCGCGGCGTGGTGCTTGAGGCCCGCCTTGATGACTTCCCTTGGGTACACCGAAGCCTGCGTCAGGGTGCCGCGCGAGATTTCCTCGGCGGTGATCAGGCGGAACTGGCTGTCCAGATACAACGCCATGCAATGTTCCACTTGCAGATGGCCCAGCGTGGCGGTGCAGTAATGCTTGACCCGTTGCGGCTGGTCCAGCGCCTGGCCGGCCTTCAGGTCTTCTTCCAGGGCGCGGCGGTTCAGTTCGTTGATGGCGAGAAGCTCGCAGGTCTTGGCCATGCCCAGGCCGGGCAGGGCCAGCAGGGTTTGGGCGTCGGCCGAAAGCAGGGCGCGCAGCCCGCCGAACCGTTCCATCAGGCTGCGCCCCAGGCTGACGGCGTCGCGGCCCTTGATGCCGGTGCGCAGGATGATGGCCAGCAGTTCAGGCGAGGTCAATACCTGCGCGCCATGGGCCAGCAGGCGTTCGCGAGGACGCTCGGACTGGAGGTCGGTGGAATGACGGGTCATGAAAGGCCTGGAAAGACATAGGAAATTGCCTCTAGCGTGACAGGTTTTAGTGCGCTCTCTCGATTGAAATCGGCCTTTTGTCCGTCTGGACTTTTACGGATGGCCGGGATGTCCCGGAAACCGAAAAGCGGCTGGATGTGGCCCGGCGGGCGTCCATGCATCCGCAACGCTTGCCGCGCCGCGGATGCGCGCCGCGCAAGAGGCTAAAATGGTGGCATAGCAACAGTCCTCTACGGTGACAGATTTTGACCTCTACTTCCGATCCTGTGAATGCCTTTGTCCGCCCCGATTCCTACCTGACCCTGCATTACCGCATCGAGCTCAGGTCCGGTCCCGCGGCGGGATCCGTGTTCGCCAACACCTTCGACGGCCGGCCGGCCACCCTGCAAATGGGCGCCGGCCAGTGGGCGCCCGGCATGGAGGAAGGCCTGCTGGGACGCGAGGAAGGCATGCGCTTTTCCTTCGATCTGCCCGCCGCGGGCGCTTATGGCGACCGCAATCCGGATCTGCTGCAATGGGTGTCGCGCGGCATGCTGGCCGAGCATGCCGACCCCGACCACCAATTCGAGCCGGGCGACATGGTGGAGTTCACCGCGCCCAACGGGGGGCGCTACTCGGGCGTCCTGAAGCAGTTCGGCGACGACGCCGTCCTCTTCGATTTCAACCACCCCCTGGCGGGGGCGGACCTGCACATCGAAGTTTCCTTGTTGGGGGTCTTGTAATGTCGGAACACAGTCCGGAGAGCGGCATGGAAGTCGTTCTGGCGCAGCCCAGGGGCTTCTGCGCCGGCGTCGACCGCGCCATCGACATCGTCGAGCGGGCGCTGGAACTGCATGGCGCACCCATCTATGTGCGGCATGAAATCGTCCATAACCGCTATGTGGTCCAGGACCTGAAGCAAAAGGGCGCGATATTCATCGACGAGCTGCACGAGGCGCCTGCGGGCGCCATCGTGGTGTTTTCGGCGCATGGCGTTGCCAAGGCCGTGCGGGCGGAGGCCGAGGAAATGGGCCTGAAGGTGTTCGACGCCACCTGCCCGCTGGTGACCAAGGTGCACATCGAAGTGGCGCGCATGCGTGCGGCGGGGCGCGAGATCATCATGATAGGCCACCGCGGCCACCCCGAGGTCGAAGGCACGCTGGGCCAGGCCGACGCCGGCATGTATCTGGTTGAAACGCCCGAAGACGTCGCCGCCCTGCAGGTGCGCGACCCCGACAACCTGGCCTTCGTCACCCAGACGACCCTGTCGGTCGACGATGCGGCGGTGGTTGCCCAGGCGCTGCGCACGCGGTTTCCTTCCATCATCGAGCCCAAGAAAAGCGATATCTGCTACGCCACGCAAAATCGCCAGGATGCCGTCAAGATCATGGCTCCGGAATGCGACCTGGTCCTGGTCGTGGGCAGCCCGAACAGCTCGAACTCCAACCGTTTGCGCGAAGTGGCCGAGCGCAAGGGCGCGGCGGCCTATCTGATCGACACGCCCGACATGATCGATCCCGCCTGGCTGGCCCGGGCCAGGCGCGTCGGCGTCACCGCGGGCGCATCGGCGCCCGACGTCCTGGTGCATCAGGTGATCGCCCGCCTTAAGGAATTGGGCGCCATTTCCGTGCGCACGCTGGACGGCACGCCCGAGAACGTCTCCTTCCCCCTGCCCAAAGAGCTATCCCGAAAAATCAAGGACACGCCATGAAGCTGTACAGCTACTTCCGCAGTTCCGCCGCCTACCGCGTACGCATAGCCCTGAACCTGAAGGGCCTGGCCTACGAGACGGTGCCCGTGCATTTGCTGAAGGACGGCGGGCAGCAGTTGTCCGATAGCTATCGTTCGCTGAATCCCACTGCCCTCGTGCCCACGCTGGTCGACGGAGACCTGGCGGTGGGCCAGTCCATGGCCATCCTGGAATACCTGGAGGAAACCCATCCGGCACCGACCTTGCTGCCCGCCGACGCCAAGGGACGGGCCCGCGTGCGTGCCATCGCGCAAACCATTGCCTGCGATATCCATCCCTTGAACAACCTGCGCGTGCTCAAGTACCTGAAGCACGAGATGGGTGTGGGCGAAGAAGCCAAGAACGAATGGTACAGGCATTGGATTGCGCAAGGCCTGTCGGCGCTGGAGGCGATGCTGGCCGCCAGCCCCGAAACCGGCCGCTATTGCCATGGCGATCAGCCCACCTTCGCAGACCTGTGCCTGGTGCCCCAATTGTTCAATGCGCGCCGCTTCGGCTGCGACGAAAGCGCCTACCCGACTATCGTGCGCATCGACGCGGAATGCGCCGGCCTTGCCGCATTCCAGCAGGCCGCTCCGGCGAATCAGCCCGACAGCGAATAGCAGCCTGGCGGCGGGCCCTGAAGGGGCCGTAGGCTTCGGAGCCGGACATGCGGGTCAAGCGGCCGGCCTGCCCCTGCCGCGTTCTCAGGCTTGGCTGCGCAGCCACCTGCGGATGTGGTCGAATCGGTCGAAGCCCCAGAAGGGCTCGCCGTCGACGAAGATGAATGGCGAACCGAATACGCCGCGCTCCATGGCCCCGGCCACCGATTCTTTCAGCAGGTCCTTGATTTCTTCCTGGGCGATGCCCTTGGCCAGGTCGGACGCATCGATGCCTTGCTCCGCCGCCAGATCCAGCACCGTCCCGGCCTCGCCGATGTTCCGTCCTTCCGAAAAATACGCGCGATACAGCCGCTTGATGAAATCGGCCGCCTTTTCGGGCGCCTTGCGCTGCACGTACAGGACGGCGCGCGCGGCCGCCACCGTGCCGATGGGGAAGGCCCTGGGCTGCGAATAAGGAATGCCGAACAGCTTTGCGCTACGCTCGAAGTCATGCAGCGCGTATTTCCCTTTCAGGGGGATCTCGACCAGCGGCGCGGAACTCATCGCCTTGAACATGGGGCCCAGCAATATGGGATGCCAGTCGACCTGGCGATCGAACTCGGCGGCCAGGGCCTCGATTTGCGTGCTGGCCAGATAGCCGTAAGGCGAGGAAAAATCAAAATAGAATTGGAAATTCGCGCTCATGGGTGATTTGGTTCTTGTCGGTTTAGCCAAGGGTCGGACTGCGTTTTGTATGGTAGGCAGGTTTCGTCCGGCATGCAATGCAAAGGCCGTTTCGCCGCCGCGCTTTCATGTTTAAATGGCTGGAGTGCCGTTCGATTGATTCGCATTTGAATGCGTGAACCCATCGGGCGGCGCACCGGATCGGCTTTCAGCATACAAGGTAAAAATGAAGAAAAGTACAGGGGTGATCGGCGTTGTGGTGGTCCTGGGCGCCGCCTATCTGGGCGCCACATGGTACGTGGGAAAAGAAGCTCGGAAAACCATCGAAGAGGCCGTGGCGCAAGCCAATACACGCCTGGCCAGGTATCTGGGGCCGGACGCCGACGGAGTGAAAATCGGCATCGCCGACTACCAGCGCCGTTTTTTCTCTTCCGATGTCGTTTACACCGTTTCCTTGAAGGATCCCGACGGCAAGCCGGTCGATCTTGCGCTGCATGATCATCTGCAGCATGGCCCCTTCCCGCTTGGCGCCTTGCAAGAGGGCCATCTGGCGCCGCTGCTGGCTTATAGTCGGGCCCGGCTTGCCGCCACGCCCGCCACACAGGCCTGGATCGACAGCCAGAAGGGCGGTTCGCCCCTGACGGTGGATACGCGCGTCGGCTTTGGCGGCAGCGGCCATTCGGTTTGGACCTTCTCGCCCACGGAACTCATCGAGGACGGCGATACGCTCAATTTCAGCGGCGGTACGGTGGACATCGATTTCAGCAAGAATTTCAACAGCGGCTCGGCCGCGGGGCAATTCGATGCCTTCTCGCTGGCCAATGCGCAAACCGGCGAAAGCCTGCACATCAAGAACATCCGCCTGGACAGTAAGACCGATGTCGCGGACGGAAACAAAATGCATGTGCAAAGCAGCGCCACGGTCGACACCCTGACCATGGACAAAGCCGGGGACGAGGCGGTGGCGATCGAAAAGCTGACCGTCAAGCTGGACAACGTGCAGGCCGGCGACATGCTGGATGGCTCGCTGCATTACGATTTCGGCCGCGTCGCCGTGGGGCCTGTCGATCTGGGCAGCCTGTCGCTGGGCGTCAGGGCCAATCGCCTGGATCTGGCGGCGCTGGCCGCCCTGGCCAAGGAATACGATGCCATCCAGGCCAGGCATGGCGGGCAGGGCGATCAGGATCTCATGCTTAGCGACGAGGAAGAGCAGGCGCTGCGCGAAAAACTGATGGCCGTACTGGCCAGCGATCCTTCGGTTGCCATCGAGCAACTGCTCTGGAAAAACGACGACGGGCAAAGCAAGGCCAGCCTGCAGGTCGACTTTACCCGTCCGGCCGATGCCGGCCAGGGCGATGCCGATGTGCTGCTTGCCCAGGCGCTGAAGCAGGTCCGGCTGGATTTCAGCCTGGCCAAGCCCATGTTCATCCGGGTCTTCGGACAGGCCCAGGCCGATCCGCAGCAGCGCTTGCAGATGGAAATGATGGGGGCCATGATTTACGACCAGTACATGGCGCGTCTGCGCGACGCCGGCCTGGTCCAGGTCGATGGCGACACCACGGCCGCCTCCGTCCTGTACGAAAACGACAGCGTCACCGTCAACGGACAAGCCATGTCGGCGGCGGAGTTCATGCAGCGCGTCCTGAGCGTGGCCATGTAAGCATCTTGCTCAAGAGCCGGCATCCGCCGTTCAACGGCCCCGAAGACTGAATCTGCCTCCAGGGTTCCGGGGCCGTTTTTGCATCCGCGCCGCCTGCGCGTCTATACGTAAACACCAATACACAATTCCTTGAAATATGCATAATGTAAGTCAATGCATCTTTTCGGGTCTGCGTGTATCGCTGCAGCATTCGCGGCTTTCGGGAAACCACCTAAGCCGCAGCCCGTAAAGATCCGTCGTGCCAAGACGTTAAACCGATCATAAGAAGCATAGGCTACATAAAAAAGGGGCCATGATGGAGACAACAACACGCGTTCGTTCCGAAGGCGCGTCGACGGGCGGTGGGTGGCTTGCGCGGCGTTCCCTGGCAATCAAGCTGTTTCTGGCCACGTCGGCCGTAACCGTCATCGTCATGGCCGCCATCGCGGCCGTCATGGCCTGGCAAAGCCGCAATACGGCTGTCGAAACCGTAGAGCGCGAAATGACCTCCGCCCTGCATGGCGTGCACCAATCCCTGCAACTGGTCTTCGCCAGCGCCAGCGACCGGGGCCGGCAGCTGATACCCGTCCTGCAGCGCGAACTGGGCGGCATCCCGGTGCTGGACGGCAACACGACCGACACCGACGAAGGCGGGGCCGTGCCGCTGCTGGTGGTCGAGGACCACATCGTCAACGGCGACGTCGACACCTTGATGCGCATCAACGAAAACACCGGCGCCGATCCCGCCGTCATCGTGCGGTCCGGCGATAAATGGGTGCGCGCGGCGACCTTGTTGCGCGATGCGCAGGGTAATGTGCGGCTGGGCAGCGCGATCGAGCCCAACGACCTGCTGGCCAGGACCCTGGACGGCGGCCAGCCCTATAGCGGCGTGGTCCAGCGCAATGGGAAATGGTATGCCATGAGCATCCAGCCGCTCAAGGACGAGTCCGGCACCGTCTACGGCGGCTTTTCCGTGCGTGTCGACGTCGACGAGCAGGTCGGCAATCTGCTGGACTGGATATCCAAGGTCAGGGTGGCCGACCATGGCGTTCTGGGCGTGCTGCGACGCAGCGCCGACGGCAAGGACTGGGTTCGGGTCGCGGGCGCCAACGGCAAGGCCGGCGCTCCGCTCAGCACCGAAATGCCGGCGGCCGACGTCGCCGCCCTGGAAGCCCTGTACAAGAACGACAGCGGCTTCGCCCAGGTCGAGCTGGGCGACGGACAGGCGGCCGGCTCTCGATTCGTGGCCTGGGATACGGTCCCGGGTTGGGACTGGCTGATGTACGGCATGGGCGATCGTGGCGAGTTCCTGATGCAAAGTCACATCTATCTGGCGTACCAGATGGGGCTGATGCTGATCGGAACCTTGCTGATCTCCTTGCTGGTGGGCTGGCTGGCGGCCAGGACCCTGCGCCCCGTCCGGCAGGTCATCGATGGCATGGAAAAGCTCGGCCAGGGCGACCTGACCGTCCGCATTCCGCAGGTGCCGCCGCACAGCAAGAACGAAGTCCATGTGCTGTTCAACAACGTCCGGCGAACGCAGCAGTCTCTGTCGCGCACCATCGCCGCCGTGCGTGCCGGCGTCGATGAAATCAATATCGGTTCCACCGAGATCGCCGCCGGCAACACCGACCTGTCCAGCCGCACCGAAGAGCAGGCGGCGTCGCTGCAGCAAACCGCCGCCAGCATGGAAGAACTGGCCGCAACGGTCAAGCAGAATACCGAGCACGCGCGTCAGGCCAACACGCTGGCCACCAACGCGTCGGCGGTCGCCCAGCGCGGCGAACAAGCCGTTACCGACGTGGTGCACACCATGCAGCGCATTTCGGGCAGTTCCGGCAAGATCGGCGAGATCGTCGGCGTGATCGACAGCATCGCTTTCCAGACCAACATCCTGGCCTTGAATGCCGCCGTCGAGGCGGCGCGGGCCGGCGAACAGGGACGCGGCTTCGCCGTGGTGGCGTCCGAAGTGCGCTCGCTGGCGCAGCGCAGCGCTGAAGCAGCCAAGGAAATCAAGAAGCTTATCGAAGCATCGATCTCCGAGGTGGCCGACGGCGCCAGGCAGGTGGAAGGCGCGGGCGACACCATGCAGGAATTGCTTGCCTCGGTGCAGCGCGTGACCGAAATCATGAAAGAAATCTCGGCCGCCTCCGAAGAGCAGTCCACCGGCATCGACCAGGTCAATCTGGCTGTGGCGCAAATGGACGAGGTCACCCAGCAGAACGCCGCGCTGGTCGAACAGGCCGCCGCCGCGGCGGGCTCACTGCAGGATCAGGCCCGGCAACTGGCCGACGCGGTGTCGGTCTTCAAGATACCCGACAATCCCGGCGTCGTGCTCGACATGCAAGAGGCCGGGCGGAACACGCTGGCTACTCCGCCTGAGTCCCAGCCCGAATCGCCCGCGGCCGATATGCTTCAGGGGCCGACCTTGCGCCTGGCCTGATTTCCAGGGCCCGAGGCGCGGGCCCGGGCGCTCTATTCGACCATTTTCTGAACGCGCTGCACCAGCTTGGGATCCTGTTGCAGCGCCTGGTTGATGCCGTTGAACTGATCGACGGTCATGCCTTCGTCATGCACGGCCTTGACCATTTTCCCGTCGGCCTCTTCAAATACTTTCTTCTTTTCTGCCTCGCCCTGCGTGGCCTGCAGCTTGGGCGTGTATTCCTGGGAAATCATCGCGACCTTCTGCGAGGCGCTGACGAAGCGTTCCAGCTGCGCATCGGAATAGTCGGGGGTCGGCACGGTCATGGGCGCATTGGGGCCCGGCGCGGGGGTCTGTTGCTGTTGCGCCATGGCGGCTCCGCTTAGCGCAAGCAATCCTGCTGAAATGGCGATGGTGATGCGTTTATGCATGCGATCTCCTTCAATCTACGGTCTGTGAGTTTTCATCATGACAACAACTGAGGGGATTTCAAGCATATCCTGTGGAAAGACATCTCCAGGGGAAACCTGTCGTTACCGGAGCCTGGGTATTCGCTGACCAAACGTCGGAATTCGGCGTATTTATTACGTTTCAGCAACATGCGCGGGAGTTGTGCGCAGGCTTATTCACAGTCTGTGTGGATAAGCCGGGGGCGCTTTGCGGCCGCCCCCGGGAGCGCAGGGTCAGAAGTTCTGCTTGATGATGGCTTCGAATGCGTTTTCCGCCGACATTCCGTTGCGCATCAGGTCGCTGATCTGCTGCGAGTAGCGGGTGATGCCTTCGGGAAGGTATTCGCGATTGGCCTTGAAGTAGGCGTACTTGTCGCGTTCGACTTCATCCACCGCGGCGGCGGCCGCCGCCGGCGCGCTGCGGGAGGCGCCGCCGCTGGCGCCGGACCGCCGGACAACGGTCGATGCCCGGCTGCCTGCCGGCTTCTTGCCGCCGCCGTTCATCGCCGTCCGTATCGCTTCCAGCGAAAACTCGGACGTCAATTGCTCGCCCACATTGCCATCCTCGTTCAGGCGCAGCAAGAGATGCTTGGAATCGAATCCCATCTTGCGGTTCGACGTGCTGATGACCTGATAATTGGGGCGGGCTGATTTGTTCGGCTGCTCGAACTGCACCCGGTCTCCGTAGGCTTCCATCTTGCCCAGGACTTCCTTCAGGAACTCCGGCGCGAGCGAGTCCAGCTCGCCGTTCCAGCGTTTACTTCGTTTAGTGCTCAAAATGCATTACTTCCAAAAATGTTGTCTGAATCCGGCCAAGCGATTTGAAAACGGAATGGCCGGAATCCGGAATTGTACGCGCGCGCTATGCCGCCACGTCGCCGCGGCGGGGTGGCGTGTTGGTGGGGTTCTGGTCGCCGTCGTCGTCCGAGCGATGCGGCAGGGGCGGCAGGCCTATGGCCTTGCGCAGCCGTTGGCAATCCGGATTGGGCGAGCCGTCTTCCATCCAGGCGGGGAACTCGCGGCAGGGCGATGGGCGCTGTTCGTAGATGGCGCAGTGGATGCCTTCCTGGCCCAGTTCCCCGCGCAGCGCAATGCAGCGTTGCCCGCCGTATTCGGTGCCCTTCATGCAGCCGCGCAGCGGGCTGACCTGGCTGACCAGTTCGGGCGGCACGGTGCCGCCGCTCTCGCCGGCGATTTCGCCGCAATAGAAGGAAACGCGAAAGTGCGCGCAGCAGGCGCCACAGCTGAGACAGGGGTTGGACGCGGCGCCATCGTTGGCCGCTCCTTGCCGCCGCAAGGCCTTCACTGAGGGAAGAGGGTGTGCCTGGACGCCGGAAGCGGCGGTGATGGTCGTTCCGGCCAGACTGAACCGGGCATCGCCGATGCCGGAAACAGGTGCGCGCGCAGGGCCTTTGCGCTTATCGGTCATGATGGGACGGTGTACGAGTGCAAGCGTGATGGATTCACGCATCATGCAGATCGTGACTATACTGGAATTTCGGGAAATCAGCCGCGCAGCATGGCAAGCAGCGTAGCCCTGTATTCGCGGAACAACACCATGTAGCCGTCCATTCCCGGCACAAGGCTCTTGAGCAGATCCAATATGGATTCCAGTATGGTATCGACCTGATCCGTCATGTTGATGACGCGCGGCCAGTATGCACCTTCGTCGCCCGGCGATTGTTCAAGCTGCGCCAGCGTGCGCAGCTTCAGGTATTGGGGTTGCCCCGTCAGGCCCGCCCGTCGCAGGGCGTCGGGATCGGCTTCATCCACCGCTCGATGCAATTGCTCGAAGCGCCCCTGGACATACTCCTGGAAAACGCCCAGTGCATCCCCGCGCAACTCGGCGAATATCGGGGGCGGGATGTCCGGACGAGGCTGATCCAGCCGCAGCTCGTTATTCAGCAAATCATGCAGGAAGCGCCGCGCCGCCTTCAGGAAGTCGTGAAGCTGGGCGGCGTCGGGGGCCTCATTGGTGGCTATCTCCGTGAAATAGGGCATCGCTATTCCTTATCGTTATGGTGCGATGCCATCGTAGGCCGGGCGCAAGCGGCTGGGTATCAGCCGCTTGCCGGTATGCGAATGGTGGAGATCACGTGTCTGCCCATGGGCGGGCAACTGAGGCGCTAGGCGGCGCCTTTGACGGAGCGGTCCAGTATCATCGGCATGACGCCTCCGATGCGCAGGAAGTCCCGTTCCAGCATGGTTTCAACGGCGGCGGTCGCAGCGATGGTTTCGGTCCGGCCATCGACCCGGCGCAGCAGGACTTGGACAGCGCAGCGCGGCGCAAGGGTTTCCGGGTCCAGGTCCAGCTCCACCGTATCGCCGGGCATCAGGCGCAGCGACCCTTCCGACAGCGAGTGAGGCAGCCTGATCGGGACGACGCCCATGCCGATGAGGTTGGAGCGATGTATGCGTTCGAAGCTCAGCGCCAGCACGGCGCGTACTCCAAGCAGGCGCAAGACCTTGGCGGCCCAGTCGCGCGAAGACCCCGTGCCGTAGCGTTCTCCGGCAATCAACACCGTGGACTGGCCGGCCTGCCGGTAAAGGTCGGCAACCTCGTGCAGCGGCCGCATCTGGCCGCTTGGACTGTGCAGCGTATGGCCCACCGGACATGATGGACACAGCAGGTTCTTCAGAGCGCGGCTATGGAAGGCGCCGCGCAGCATGACTTTCCAGTTGCCCCGGCGCGCCGCGAAGACATTCAGGTCACGGCGGTCTTCGCCCCGGTCCGCCAGATAGTCGGCCACGAAGCTGTTTGACGGTATGGCGCTGGCGGGCGAAATATGATCGGTGGTCACGTCGTCGCCCACGATCATCAAAGGGTAGGCCGTATAGCGCCCCAGGAGGCTTTGATCGCGCATGGCGGCAAAGGGAGGCGGCTGCAGGTAGTTCGAGTCCTCGTTCCAGGGAAAAAGCACGCCTTGCGGCGCTTCCAGGTGATCCCACAAGGGATTGTGCGAGGCGTGCCGGAATGCGGATGCGTAATCCGCGGGATCCTGGGAAAGCCGCAGCGCGTCGGACACCTCTTGTTCGGAAGGCCATATGTCCTTCAGGTGGATTTCCCGCCCGTCATCGGTGACCTGCACGGCTTGCTCGCGCAGGTCGACCCTGGCGTCGCCGTGCAGCGCGAAGGCCACGACCAGCGCGGGGGACATCAGGAAGCCCAGGTCCAGGTCCGGATGGACGCGCCCCGGGAAGTTGCGGTTGCCCGACAGGATGGCGACGGGCCTGGCCTGGTTCAGTTCCATGGCCTGCTGCACCGCCGGAAGCAGTTGTCCCGAGTTTCCGATGCAGGTGGTACAGCCATAGCCGACGATGTCGAAGCCCAGCGCATGCAGGTCGGGCAACAGGCCGGCCCGCTCCAGATACCGGGCGGCGGCCGGCGATCCCGGCGCCAGCGATGTCTTGACCCAGCCGGGCACCTTCAGGCCTTGCTGGCGCGCTTTTCGCGCCAGCAGGCCGGCGGCGATCAGCAGGCGGGGATCCGAGGTGTTGGTGCAGCTGGTGATGGCCGCCAGTCCCACGGGATATCTGGGCAGGCCCGGTGCCGCGTCGGGGGCGAACTCGTGTTCGATTTCGTCCAGCGCCCGGGCGGTCCCGGAGTAATCGCGGCGATCCTGCGGGCGCCGGGGGCCCGCGACGGAAATGCCGATATCCCCCAGGTCGATTTCTATGGCCTGCGTACATCGGGGCCGGCGCTCGGGATCGAACCACAAGCCCATTTGCCTGACATAGCTTTCCACCTGCCGGATGTGCGTTTCGCTTCGGCCGGTCATGCGCAGGTAATCCAGCGTATTCCCGTCGACGGCGAAATAGCCTGTGGTCGCGCCGTACTCGGGCGCCATGTTGGCGATCACGGCGCGGTCGCCGGCGCTCAGGGTGGAGACGCCCGGGCCATGGAACTCGACGAATTCGCCCGCCACGCCCAGCTGGCGCAAGCGCTCGGTGACCGTCAGGGCGATGTCGGTGGCTTGCGTCACCTCGTTCCGGGTGCCGACCAGGCGCACGCCGATGACGTCGGGAATGCGCAGCATGGTGGGCATGCCGAACATCACGGTCTGTGCTTCCAGGCCGCCCACGCCCCAGCCCAGCACGCCGATGCCGTTGATCATGGGGGTGTGGCTGTCGGTGCCCAGCAGCATGTCGGGGAAGATCCATGCATCGCCGTCCTTTTGCTGCGTGGCCACCACGGTGGCCAACTGCTCCAGGTTGATGGTATGCATGATGCCGGTGCCGGGCGGATTGATATGGACCGTGGGCAGGGCCGACGACGCCCAGCGCAGGAAGCGGTAGCGTTCCGCATTGCGCCGGATCTCGTGCTCCATGTTCCGCTCCACCGCATCGGCTTGGCCGAAGGCCTCGACCGCCAGCGAGTGGTCGATGGATACGTCCACCGGCAGGGAGGGCGTAAGCACGGAGGGGTCGGCGCCTTCGCGCGCCAGGTAATCGCGCATGGCCGCGATATCGACCAGCGCCGGCGTGCTGGTCGTATCGTGCATCAGCACCCGGTTCGGCAGGAAGGGCACCTCGGCGGTGCTGCGGCCCTGATCCAGCCAGCCCAGTATCGCGGCCGCCGCCTGCTCGCGCTCCTCGCCCCGCGTGGTGCGCAACACGTTTTCGAGCAGCAGCAGGAGGACGGTCGGCAGGCGCGCGAGCGAGGCCTGGTCGATGCTGCCGAAGTCGACCGCCCTGTAGGCGTTCCCTTCAATGTCGAGCTGCTGCTGATAACGGGCGGGTGTGGTGTGCATGATGATGGTATGGCGGCGTGTATGGGTGGACCTGGAGCGCTGCGGCGCTTACTCGATCTTGATGCCGGCGTCCTTGATGATCCGGCCGAAGAGTTCAGACTGTTCGCTGCGGAAGGTGCCGAACTCGGCGGGGGTCATGGGCGCCGGCTGCGCACCCTGGTTTTCCAGCGTCTTGATGACCTCGGGGTCGTTCAATGCTTTCACCGTGGCCGCATTGAGCGTGTCGATGATCGCGTCGGACGTGCCGCCGGTGGTGAAGAGGCCGAACCAGTTCACCAGCACGAAATCCTTCAGGCCCGGAACGCTGCTGATGGGCGGAACATCGGGAAACGCGCTCATGGGCTTGTCCGATGAAACGCCCACGGCCTTGACCTTGCCGGCCTGTATGAAGGGCAGCAGGGCGGCGCCGCTGGCGAACGTGGCGCTGACCTGCCCGCCCGCGACATCGGCCACGGCCTGGGCCGATCCCTTGTAGGGCACGTGCAGAATCTCGGTGCCGGCCAGCTTGTTGAACAGTTCGCCCGAAATGTTCTGGATGTTGCCCATGCCGCTGGACGAGTAGGACATGTCGCGGCTGTTCTTCTTGGCGTAGTCGACGAACTCCGCCAGGTTATCGACCGGGAGCTTGTTGTTGATCGCCAGTATGTTCGGGATCTTGGCGACCAGGGATACCGGCGCCAGGTCGGTGGCCGGGTCGTAGGACATCTTCTTGTACAGGTGCGGATTGATGGCCACCTCGCCGGAGCTGGCCAGCAGCAGCGTCAGTCCGTTGGGCTTGGCGCTGGCCACGTAGCCGGCGCCTATCATGCCGCTGGCGCCGGGCTTGTTCTCGACGACGACCGATTGCTTCAGTTCGACCGCCAGGCTCTTGGCCAGGATGCGTCCGACCACGTCCACGCCGCCGCCGGCCGGAAAGGGCACGATCAGCGTGACGGGGCCGTCCGGATAGGCGCCGGACTGGGCGGGCGCCAGGCCGGGGGCGGCGGCGAGGATGCAGCCGGCCATGGCGGCTGCGAGGAGTTTGCGTTTGGCGAAATCTGTGTGTTTCATGGTTGGTTTCCCGAAATCGTTGCGATTCGATGTTGGATAGAATGTGGGGTCAGCTGAGCGCGTAGGTTTTCCTGCCCGGAACGTCCAGGTCGACGGCGAGTATCGACGCGGTTTCCGAGTCGGTGATGAACAGGGTCTTGTTGTCTTTTCCGCCGAAGGCGCAATTGCTGGTCAGAATGCCCTTGGGCGAACGGATGCGCAGGAGGGGTTCGCCCAGGCGGCTGAACTTCCAGACGCTTCCCATGCCCATGTGGCAGACCAGCAGGTTGTCGTCCTCGTCCAGCGCCAGTCCGTCCGGCCCAGCCAGCCCGCCCGACATCTGGATGAAGGTGCCCGATTTCGACACATTGCCGTCGGGGAAGAAGCGCACGCGCCAGATGGCGTTGGCCCGAGTGACGGCCAGCAGCAGGTCTGTCTCGGCGGCGTTGAAGGTCAGGCCGTTGGGGCTGGGAATGTTGTTCAGCAGGCAGTCCAGCTTGCCGCCGGCGCTCAGCCGGAACAGCCGCCCATTGGGTGACTGCAAGCCGCTCTGGCCCTGGTCGGTGAAATACAGGTCGCCGTTCGATGTGAAATGAAGGTCGTTGACGCCCCGGAAACGCTCGAACATGGGACGCGTGAAGTAAGGCTCGATGCGGCCGTTGTGGGGATCGAGCACCATGATGCCATGACGGTAGTCGGCGATGAAGATGCGGCCGTCCCGGTGGATCTTCAGGCCGTTGGGTTCGCCGTCGTATTGCACGACTTGGTGGAATTCGCCTTGCGGATTTATGCGGAATATCCGCCCATAGGCCACGTCGACGCAGTAAAGATTCCCTTCCCTGTCGAACGAGGGGCCTTCAAAGAAGGCCGGCAACTGGCGGCCTTTGTGCTGCTGTTGCAGCCAGTAGGATTGCCGCGCGTCGCCTTCGAGCTCCTTGGGCAAAGTGGCGAAGACGCGCGCGGTGGTTTCGGGAGGGGCGGCAAACATGGCTATTACCTCGGCTGGGTTTGTGTGGTTCGGGTGTCTGGGGTGAGGGCGCGAGTACGTCAGTCGGCGGCGGGAGCCACCGTGGCCTCGCCCTGGCCGCTGTCCTGCAGCGCTTGCGCCACGAAGCCGCTGGCTTTCATCTCTTCGATGAAGGATTGCAGGTAGGCATGCGCCGCCTTGTTCCTGACGGGCGTGGCCATGGCCTGCCGGATGGCGGTGAAGTAGCCGGGCAGCACCTTCAGTCCGGGATGCTGCCGAGCCGCGGCTTCCAGCGGTTGCCGCACGCCGGCGGCGGCGTCCAGCCCCTGCTCCAGGAACAGGTCCACCGCGCCCGCCGAGGTGGCGGCCCGTTCGATGGCGGCATGCTTGAGCTCGCGGCTTAGGAACAGGTCGTAGGCCGCGCCTTTGCCGACCGCGATGCGCAGGCCATCGGCGTCGACATCGTCCAGCGTACTCAGGCCGCTGTCTTCCTTGACCAGGTAGGTGCCTTCGATGATGACGTAGGGCGACGTGAACATGACCTCTTCGGCTCTCAGGGGATCGATGGCCAGGAAGCCGATATCCCAGATGTCGTCCTTGGCGGCATCGACCACTTTGCCCGCCGCGGGGAAGGCGACGATTTCCAGTTCGGCGTCCAGGCGCTGGGCCAGGGCCTTGGCCAGGGCAACCGATACGCCCTGGGGCTGGCCGGCGGCGTTCTTCTGGGCCAGTACCGGATTGCCGTAATTGATGGCCGCCCGCAGTTTGCCGGTGGACAGCAGTGCCTTGCGGGCGTCGGATGGATTCGTGCTCATGGGGAAGTTCCTGGTTGAATGGTGGATGTTGGTTTCTTCAGCCGCCCGCGGGGGCGGACCGCTGCTGCTTCAGGCGTGCCAGCAAGGCCTGCCTGATGTGGCTGCGCGCCTCTTGTTCGGCGCGGTCCGCATCGCGTGCCGCGATGGCGTCGAACAGCGTCATGTGTTCCTGGTAGGCCAGGGCGGGCCGGCCGGTATGCGCCAGCGTGCTCTGGCCCAGCAGGGCGGTGGAATCGATCAGGTTGTTGATGGCCTTGATCAGGAACTGGTTATGCGAGGCGGCATAAATGGCCTGATGAAAGTCGTAATTCGATTTGATCGGGTCCGCGCCGTTCCTGCTGTCGTCCAGTATGGCGCGCATATTGTCGATTTCGATGTCGTCGGCGTGCTTGGCCGCAAAGCGCGCCGCCCCGCCCTCAAGTATTTCGCGCAGGGAATACAGCTGCGTGATGGACTGCTGGTCCAGCGTCGTGATGAGCAGGCCCTTGCGCGGCTGGTGAGTGAGCAGGCCTTCGTCCTCGAGGCGCTTGAGCGCCTCGCGCACGGGGGTCCGGCTCATGCCCAGGCGCTCGGAAAGCTCGACTTCGCGCAGCCTGTCGTCCGGGCCGAATTCGCCCGAGACGATGCGTTGCTTCAGTTCGATATAGGCCTGGGCGGCCTGCGAGTTACTTTTCTTGATAGGCATGGGGCGCGTCGCTTGCGGATTGAAACACCACGATTATCGGGCCGCTCGCTCGAGCAGGTGCTCCATGGACGCCTTCTCGACTTCGACGCCGCTGGTTTGCGCCAGCCGGTACTTGTCCAGCTCCAGCTCGCCGGGCACGATGACGGGCATGGCGGGGTCGGCGGCCGGCGTATCGTGCAGGATGCCGCGGAAGTCCTCCATCCTTTCCCGGAGCCAGTCGGCGCCGCCCAGGCGCGCCGTGTCGATCAGCAGGAAGAAGTGGCCCAGGTCCTGAGGCGCTTCGGGGTTGTCGACCCAGGACTGGATGCGGGTCAGGTAGGACGCGCCCGACAGCAGGCCGGCCAGCAGGTCGACGACCAGGGCCAGCCCATAGCCCTTGTGGCCGCCGATGGCCATCAGAAAGCCGCTCAATGCCGCCTTGGGGTCGGTCGTGGGACGGCCTTCCTTGTCGGTCGCCCATGTGGAGGGGATGGCGGCGCCCTGCTGCAGCGCCTGCCGGATCTTGGCCCGGGCCACCACGCTTAGCGCCATGTCCAGCAGGAAGGGATCGCCGCCGGGGTTGGGAATGCCGAAGCCCAGCGGGCTGTTGCCCAGCCGCGCCTCGCGACCGCCCCATGGCGCAATGGTGGTCGTGGCGTTGCTGCAGATGAACGAGGCATAGCCTTGCTGGGCCGCCAGGAAGGCGTAGGGGGAAATCGGCCCGAAATGATTGCTGCCGCGCGCAAACACCACGCCCACGCCGGTCTGTTGAGCCAATGCCATCGCTTCTTTCAGGGCTGTTTGGCCGACCAGGGGACCGATGCCGTTGTCCCCGTCGAGCTTGCTGATGGCGAGGGCCGACTTTTCAATCTTCATTTCCGCCGATGCCTTGATGCCGCCCAAATCCAGGCGCTCGCCGTACGACTCCACGCGGCTGACCCCGTGGGTATGCAAGCCGAACATATCGGCCAGCACCAGGATTTCGGCGGTACTGCGGGCATCCGGCTCGCTGAGCCCATAGGTTTGCAGGGCTTTGACCGTGATCTCGGTCAGGCGGCTTTGTTCTACTCGTTCCAGCGTCATCAGTGGCTCTTCTTTCAAGTTGAAAATAGGTATGTGGAATCCGTATTTTTGTTTTGTGTGTATATGAATTCTTTTGTATACATAAACGAGTGAAATTATGCCCCGGATTTTTCCCGAATTCAAGTTCCTCTCGAAATCCGGGAAAACAGGGGCGGGAAATCAGGGGGTTAGAACGATGGCGCCGCTGGTCCGGCGCGCCTGGGCGGCTTCATGGGCCTGCACCACGTCATCGAGGCGATAGCGGGCGCCGATGCTGGCCAGCACGGTGCCTGAAGACATCGCGTCGAACAGCACCTTGGCATTCGCCCGAAACGTCGCCGGATCGGCGTTATGGGGAAAGACCGACGGGCGGGTCAGAAAGAGGCAGCCTTTCTTGTTGAGCAGTTCAGGAGAGATTTCGGGCGCAGGTCCGGACGCCGCGCCATACAAAACGACCAGGCCGAAAGGCGCCGCGCAATCGAGCGAATGCAGGAAGGTGTGGCGGCCCACCGAGTCGTAGACGACGCGCGCCTTGCGGCCGCCCGTTTCGGCCAGCAGCGTTGCGGGCCAGCCGGGCAAGCTGTAGTCGATGGCGATGTCGCAGCCGGCCTCGCGCGCCAGCCGGCACTTATCCGCAGAGCCGGCCGTTCCGACGACGAAGGCGCCCAGATGCTTGGCCCAGCGGCACAGTATCTGGCCGACCCCGCCGGCGGCCGCGTGCACCAGCACCATGTCGCCAGGCTGAACGCGATGGGTCTTGTGCAGCAGATATTGAGCCGTCATACCCTTGAAAAGCACGGCCGCCGCATCCTCGCATGAGATATCGTCCGGCAAGGCAAGCAGCTTGTCAGCCGGCACATTGCGCAGGCTGGCGTACGCGCCCACGCCGGCGTTCATATAGGCTACGCGATCGCCCGCCTTGAAATTGGATACGCCCGGGCCGGTCGCCACGACCACGCCGGCGGCCTCATGGCCGAGACCGGTCGGCAGAGGCAGCGGGTAGACGCCCTGGCGTTGATAGATATCGATGTAGTTGAAGCCGATGGCTTCCTGGCGGACTTGAACCTGACCGGCTTGCGGCGCGGGCAGTTCCTCTTCGACCACCTGCATGACCGACTCGGGTCCGAAGGACTGGATTTTCACTACTTTGGCTTTGGACAATGTCTGCGCTCCGTTGTTGTTATCAAAAAGAAAGGCCGATGCTTCTGACGGCATCGGCCAACTTTACCGCTTTTTACCGGGAGCACAGAGATAGACAAGTCAGGAACCGGCCCGCGCCAGTGCCCTGGCGCGGGGTTTCGATCAGGCTATTTCCAGCACTTTAGCGCCTTTCTCTCCCGATTTTTTTGGCAGCGTCAGTTCCAGTACACCGTCCTGATACCGAGCGCTGGCCTGGGCATCGTCTATGTCCTGCGCCAGCACGAAGCTGCGCGATTGCACGCCGTAATAGCGTTCGCTGTGCAGGACGGTTTCACCGTCTTTTTGCTCGCTTTCCTTTCGCGTCTCGACGCGGATCGAGACCGTGTTTCCGTCCAGCGTGACCTTTACATCTTCCTTCCGAGCTCCGGGCACTTCGGCTTTCACGCTGTAAGCCTGCTCGCTTTCGGAAACGTCCAGGTTTATGCGTGGAGCCGCCTGCTCGCCCAGCGGGCCGCTCAGGCGGAAATTCTTGAACATCTCGTCAAAGTCGCGGAATGCGTCGAAACGGGAAAGTTCGCCGAATGGATTGAAGCGCATCAGATTGTTTGCCATTTTCAACCTCGCTATAAGATGGTTTACCTTCGACATACACAGGGCGCCGGCGTGGTTCCGGGGAACGCGGCCTGGCCCGGCCGGGCGGAAAAGACAACCCACCCTTTGGTGTGATATATAAGATCGGCCGGAAAAATTTCAAGAGGGGAAACCAATATGGCAACGGTCGACGTGGCAGGCGCGCGAGTCGCCTATCGGGTGGATGGGGAAGGGCCTACGATGGTCCTTGTACACGGAACCGGCGCGGATGCCGTGACCAACTGGGAACATCTGGTGGGGCAGTTTGCCGAGCGATGGACGGTCGTCCGTCCTGATTATTCCGGCTCGGGCCAAACGCGGGACGGCGATGGCGCCCTGACCCTTCCCATGCTGGCCGAACAAGTCCGGGCGGCGGCCAATGCGGGCGGGAAGGCGCCTTTCGACCTGGTGGGGTATTCGCTGGGGGCCTGCATTGCCGCATACATCGCGGCCGAGCATCCCGAACAAGTGCGGTCGGTGGTCTTGCTGGCCGGCCTGGCCGGCGGTGGGGATAGCCGCCTGAAGCTTCAATTTGAATTGTGGCGCGATCTTATCCGCACGGATCGCCGGGCGCTTGCGCGTATGGTGCTTCTGACGGGCTTCAGTCCCGATTTCCTGGCCGGCTGGAGCCAGCGGCAAGTCGACGAAACCCTGGAAATGATCATGGCCACCAATTGGTGGGAAGGCATGCTGCGCCAGGTCGAACTGGATTTGACGCTGGACATGAGCCCCTACGTGGGGCGCATCACGGCCCCCACCCTGGTCATAGGCTGCACGCACGATCACATGGTGCCGCCGTCGCATGCCCGAGCGCTGGCCGCCGCCGTGCCCGGCGCGCGCTACGCCGAAATGCCCACCGGGCACCTGGCGCCGCTGGAGCGGCCCGATGAATTCGTCGGTCTGGTGAAGGAGTTTCTGGCGTCGCGCTAGCGGCGCCGGGTGACAGATGTTTATAGGCTGGTGGGCTTCAGCCTGAACCTTGCCAGGCGTACATCCACGGTGATCGAGAGGCGGGTCAATGCTTTCGCTTTGGCCACGTCCTCGGCTTTCGCCCGGTACAGGTGCGGCGTCATGGCGAGCAGGTCGGAGATCTGCTCCATGCTCGACAGCGGCACGGAGTAATTCAGCATGTCCGACTCCATGCGCTCGAAGCCGGGCGGCTCGGACACGGTGTTCTTGCGTTCCGCCTTGATTGCAGGGTAGATGATCTCTCGCAGTTCGTGCAGATGGCGGCTGCCCGCATCCACCTGCAAGAGCTGTCCGCCTGGCTTGAGCACCCGGGCGAATTCCGCATAGACGGGAAAGCCGAACATGCAAAGTATCCAGTCCAGGCTGCCGGACCGTATGGGCAGGTTGGCATTGCTGCCCACCAGCCATGTCATCTGCTTGTCTTGCCGGGCCGCGGACTGGACGGCCCACTTCGAGATGTCCAGCCCGACCAGGGCCAGCGTCATGTCCGGTCCGGCGCTCGCCGTCAGGCGGCGCAGATAGTGTCCCTCGCCGCATCCGGCGTCCAGGCAGGCCATGTTTGCGCCGACAGGCGCGCCGGCCAGAACCATCCGGTTCGTGGCCTGGGCTATCGGGTCGTACGCCCCCGAACCCAGGAAGCGCCGACGCGACGCCACCATTTCCTTGCTGTCGCCCGGATCGCGCGAACGCTTCCTTTGCACGGGAAGCAGATGGGTGTAGCCCTGGCTGGAAATATCGAAACTGTGTCCCGACCCGCATTGCCAGGCATTTCCGCTACGGTGCAGCGCCGCCCCGTCGAGCGGGCAGGCCAAGGCTTGGAACGGGACGATCATGGGGGCGCAATGTTCGGGAAGACGGGGAGGTGAGGTGAGCCAGTGTACTGAAGATTGCGGCGCGGCGCCTTTTCAACGATGGGCGGCATGCCATGCTGGCGGGAATTTCAGTGACCGGGCATGCTGCGGCGGCGTCCATGCCGACGCTGGAGGAGATCGAGCTTGCCTTGGCAAGGCAGGATCGATGGTGTTGCGGTAAAAACATGTATAATAGCGGGCTTGGCAGCTAGCCGGCCTCTTGCTGTTTTTTTGGCCGTTTTGCTCCGTGCCGATGTAGCTCAGTTGGTAGAGCAGCTCATTCGTAATGAGAAGGTCGAGGGTTCGACTCCTTTCATCGGCACCACTGGAATCAAACGACTTGGCCCGCTCGCATGAGCGGGCCAAGTCGTTTTTACGGGCGGCGGGCATGCGGTCCGTCGGTTCGCTGCCCGCCAGCCTGGCCTTCATCGAGCCGCGGCGCTGCTCCTGGCGTCCTGCAACAAGGCCAGCAATTGGGCTTGCGAAGAAGAAGGGCAGTCCTTCAGCAACTGGGTGGCGACCTGATCCTGCAAGCTGCGCAGCTGCGTGAAAAGCCGCTGGCCGCGTGCGCTTAGGTGCAGGCAGCGCACGCGCTTGTCGCTTTCGCTGGCGCTGCGCTTCAGCCAGCCCTTTTCCTGCAAATGAGCTAGCAGGCGCGCCATCTGCGCTTTGTCGGTATGGCTGTGCTCCACCAGGTCTTTTTGCGTGATCCCCGGGTGGCGTCCCGTGCGCATCAATATGCGCATCTCATTGAACGTCAGCTCTGGATGCGCGGCTTCCAGGGACCTACGCATGCGCTCGCGAAAAAGGGACAGCAATTCATGAACGCAGTCGAATACGTCGACCGATAGGGATGGTTTCATACTGAATAGACTATTGTTGACTAAATCAACTTATTGGTTAATAATTTGTTGATTTTATCAACTTATAGGGAAATATGCCTACCATCGACTCCGCTCCCGTCTTGCAGCGCATACGCCATCCTTTCCGTGCACGCCACGTGCAATTGCTGGCACGCGAATCCATCAGCCCCGGTTTTCTTCGTCTGACTCTGGGCGGCGCGGAGCTGGATGGTTTTATAAGCGCCGGCTTTGATGATCACATCAAGCTCATCCTGCCCCAGGCCGGCCTGGAAAAGCCGCGCCTGCCCGTCATGATCGACGGCCGTCCGCATATCGAGGGCGAGCGTCCCACCATGCGCGACTACACCCCCCTGCGCCATGACGCGGCGCGCAACACGCTGGCGATGGACTTTGCCCTGCATGGGACGGGACCGGCCGCCGAGTGGGCGCGGGGAGCGCCCATAGGTCAATGGGTGGGCCTTGCCGGCCCGCGCGGCAGCATGCTGGTCCCCGTCGATTTGCAATGGCATTGGCTGTTGGGCGATGAAACGGCCATGCCGGCGATCGAGCGTCGCCTGGCGGAGCTGCCCCCAGGCACGCAGGCCGTGGTTCGGGTGCAGCTTGCCGACGGGGCGGATCGGCGCGCATGGCGCAGCGCCGCCAATCTGGATTTGCAATGGGTGGAATCGCTGGCCCCGTCGGTTCAGTCGCTGGACATCCCACAGGGTTCCGGATTCATCTGGGCGGCCGGTGAACACCGCGCCATGGCCCAACTGCGCAAGCAGGTGCTTTCCAAGCCCGGCGCCGATCCCAGGCACATGCGCATCGCCTCGTACTGGAAGCAGGGAGAGGTGGGGCACCACGAGGAACTCGGTTCCGCCGATTGAGCCGGCGCACGGCTGTCTATTGACGTCCGGGCCAGTATGCCTGCGCACAGGGTAGGTGGTTCGGAGCATGCCGGGCCGCCGCGGCGCGTTTATAATCGTCATCTACCTCGCACGTCTTTGCCCGATCCAAAGAGGCCTCCCGATGCAGACTGCAGCCACGGCAACCATAGGTTCGCTGGCCGGCCTGGCCAGTTCCATGATGCAGGAGTACGACTATTTTCCTGAGGTGCGGGGCCGGATCCCTTTGGAACTCGAAGGGACCCTGTATCGCAACGGCCCTGGCCGCTTCGAGCTGGGCGGGGTGCGCAAGCGCCACCTGCTGGACGGCGACGGCATGATACAGGCTTTCGATTTTGCCCAGGGCCGCGTCCGGTACCGCAATCGTTTCGTCCGGACCCGCAAGTACCAGGCCGAACAGGGCGCCGGCCGCTTTGTCATGCCGACATGGACCACCCGGGCTCCGGGGGGCATGGTTCGCAATGTAGGCAACAAGATACGATCTCAGGCAGGCGTGACCGTGACGCTCAAGAATGGCTGCCTGTACGCCTTCGACGAGGTCGGCCTGCCTTACGGGCTGGATCCGGACACCCTGGAGACCTGGGGCGAGCGGCAAGTGGGGCCGGACGACATCCATATCGACTACAAGGCGCATACCAAGACGGATGGGCGAAACGGCCATTGGCTGCTCTTGGGCGTGGAGCACGGGCCCAGGACCTGGCTGGACCTGGTGGTACGCGACGGAAAGGGCAGGCAGCTTGGCCATCAGCGCGTGGCCTCGCCCCGGCCCTCGTACATCCATGACTGGTTTTTTACAGAGCGCCATGTGGTGATCCTGCTTCATCCGGTGGAGCTGTCCCTGCCGCGCTTCCTGTCGGGGCTGGCCAGTTTCACCGACAGCCTGCAATGGCGGCCGAAAAAGGGAAATATGGTGGCGGTCCTGGACCGCGCGGGAGCCGGATCGCCGGTATTCCTGGAAACCGACGCCTGCTTCATGTGGCATAGCCTGAATGCCTTCGACCTGGGCGACTCCATCGTCGCCGATTTCGTGGGCTACGACGCACCCGACCACTTCCTGGGCGAGAAGGCCGCTTTTCGCATGATCATGGACGGCAAGCCGGGCTTGCAGCAGAACAAGGGCATGCTGCGCCGCTACATCATCAATGTGCCCGGCAAGTGCCTGGCGCAAGATTCGCTGAGCGAGGAGAATCACGAGTTCCCCATGGTGGATCCCGATGTCGCGGGCCACCGCCATCGCTTCGGACACTACACCACGGCGCCCGGCGCCACGGTATTCCACCATGGATTGGCCCGCGTTGACATGAACAGCGGGCGGCGCGAGGCGGTCTTCGTGGGCGATGCGGCCCACCTGGGCGAGCCCGTATTCGTGCGCGACCCGTCGTCGGCGGCCGAGCAGGGATGGCTGCTTACCCTGGGGCTGGATGCCTTGACGGCGACGTCCTTCCTGGCCGTCTTCCGGTCCGACCGCCTATCCGACGGCCCGCTTGCGCGCGTGTTGCTGACGCACTCCACGCCGCTCAGCTTTCATGGCTATTGGCATGACCGGCATGCTTGAACCCGCGGATGCGATTGCCTTTTAGTCTTCACATGGATGGACAAGGAGAATACATGACCCTCGTCGCTTGGCTCTTGTTGGTGGCGGCCCTTCTTCCCCTTCTTGCCTCCGCGGCGTCCAAGGCGGGCGGCAAGGCTTATGACAACGACAATCCACGTGCCTGGCTTGCGCGCCAGGAAGGTTGGCGGGCCAGGGCCAATGCGGCTCAGGTGAATCTGTTCGAAGGCCTGCCTTTCTTTTTCGCGGCCGTCCTGTTTGCGCTGTACCGGCAGGCGGACCCGCAATGGGTGGCGGGCCTGATGGCGGCCTGGATCGCTCTGCGGCTTATCTACCTGGGTGTCTACATCGCGGGCTACGGCTCGCTGCGCACGCTGATATGGGCGTTGGCGCTCGTGCTGAATATGGCCATGCTGTTTGCGGGCGGCTAGGGCCTTGGGCGGGCTCCAGCCCGCCGGGCCGGGTTCATTCCTCTTGGTTCATGCGTATGGCCGAGGGGAAAAGGTCCCAGCAGGCAATGAACAAGGCGGCGAACAGCGGCCCGATCACAAAGCCGTTCAGGCCGAAGACCGCCAGCCCGCCCAGGGTGGAAATCAGGATCACATAGTCGGGAATCTTGGTGTCCTTGCCCACCAGAAGAGGGCGCAAGAGGTTGTCCACCAGCCCGATGACCAGCACGCCGAAAAGGGTCAGCACGACGCCCTGCCAGATGGCGCCGGTCACCAGGAAGTAGACCGCGACCGGCACCCAGATCAGCGCCGCGCCCACCGCCGGCAGCAAGGACAGGAAGGCCATCAGTACGCCCCATAACAGGGCGCCCTGTATCCCCAGGAACCAGAACATAAGCCCGCCCAGGGCTCCCTGCGTGGCCGCCACCACGATATTGCCCTTGACGGTCGCCCGGACGACAGTGGTGAACTTGCGGAACAAATGCTGCTGGTGCTCGTCGCTGAGCGGAATCAATTGCTTGCTCTGGCGGGCCAGCTGGGCGCCGTCGCGCAGCAGGAAAAACAACAGGTAGAGCATGATGCCCAGGCCGATCAGGAACTCGAAGGTATTCTGGCCCACGTTGACGGCCTGCGTTGCCAGGAACTTGCTGCCCTGCAAGGCGCCCGCCGACAGCTTCTCGCGCAGGCTGAAGATGTCGCCCACGCCGAATCGGGTCAGCACTTCGTGCACCGAGGGGGGCAGGACGCTCATGATCTGCTCGAAGTAATCGCCCAGATTCAGTTCGCCGGTATTGAGGCGCTTGTAGATGGCCGCGCCCTCCTGCAGCAGGGACCCGGTAATCAGTATCAGTGGAATGATGACCATCAATATGATGATCATCAGCGTCGTCAAGGCGGCCAGGTTGGGCCTGCCGCGCAGCCTGGCCAGCAAGCGCCGGTGCAGGGGCGCGAATACGACGGCCAATATGGTGCCCCAGAAAATGGCGCCGTAATAGGGCAGCAGCACCCATATGAAGGCCACGGTGACCACGGCCAGAAGCAGCAGGAATGTGCGGAAATAAAGGTTCGAATGGTTCATCCGGTATCCATGGGTGCGTCGGATTGCGTGGAAAAATATCGTCGGGCAATTCTATGCGAAACGTGGCCTATTCGCTCAACAGTTCCGCAACGGGCTGCAGCCCCTCGATGTGCTGCGAAACGACCTTGACCAGGACAATGGTGGGAACGCACAACAGCATTCCCCAGACGCCCCAAAGCCAGGCGCCGAACAGCAGAGCCACGAAGACCGCCATGGCGTTCATCTTGGCGATCCGGCCGGTCATCCAGGTGGCGACCAGCATGCCGACGAAGGTGGCGATGGCCAGTGTGGTGCCGGCCGCCAGCAACATGGTCGAAAACGATTCGAATTGCAGGAAGGCGGCGCAGCCTATGGCCACCGAGGCCAGCAGCGAGCCGAAGTAGGGGATGACGTGCAGCAGCGCGGCGGCGACGGCCCAGGCGCCGGGGTTGTCCAAGCCTATCCAGTGCAGCGCCGCCCACGTCGCCAGGCCCAGCAGCGTATTGGTCACCAGCAGCATAAGCATGTATTTCTGAATCGAGGTATTTATGTCGTCCAGAATCTGCACGGTGATTTTCTTGTTCGACAGCGAGGGGCCGGTCAGCCGCACCAGCTTGCGCTTGAAGGTGTCGCCCGACAACAGGGCGAAGAACACCAGGAAAAGCACCATGGTCATCTGCCCCACGAAAGCGGCGGCGCTGAGCGAGCCGGCCCACAACCAGTCATTCAGATTGAAGTCGGCCTGCTTGAGGACCACGGCCGGGGGCGGCGCCACCGTGTGCTCCAGATTCGCATCCGCATCGTCTTTGCTGGGCGCGGCGGCCTCTTTCAAGGTATTGGCGGCGCTGCGCAGTTTTTCCAGTGTGCTCGATTCGCCGCTGTTCATGCGCTTGAAGGCGCTGGTCAGCTTGTACGTGGCGATCGGCAGCTCGTCCATGATGGATTGCGCTTCGTTGTATACCGATGTTGCCACCAATGCGCTGGATCCGAACAAGGCCAGCATGATGACGCTGGTCGCCACCACGCGCGGCAGCCGGATCCGTTCCAGCCAACTGACCAGGGGATTCAAACTGAAGGAAATCAGTATTCCCAGGATGAGAGGAATGAAGAACTCCTTTGCCCATTGCAGGGCAAAGATGAAGGCAATGGCCGCCAGCGTGGTCAGCGCCAGCCCGCCGGCCGCCACTTTGGGCTTTGATGCCGTGTTATCCAGGGCTGGATGTGCGGCGATGCCGAAGGATCCGCCCGAGGCGGCCCCGCGGCTCGTCGTCAGAAGCTGCGACTTCGTCTCTTTAGATTCCACCCTATCCATCGCGATCTCCGGCTATGAGTATTGTTGGTTGTGCCGCCTTTGGCTTTGCCGGAGGCGCAATGGCCTACCGGTGCAAGTGGGCATACAAACAATACGCTGCCTCGCGACTTTGCTCAATCCAACTTGTAACGCAAGGTAGCGCCGTAGTGAGGCTGGGCCGGCTTATTTCAGTTGTATCTGGTATTTAAACCGAAAGAACCCGCCAGCCATTGCGCCCAGTTCTTCATCGCCAAGTTCATGGCCTTCGGCTTGCGCAGTGGTGAGTTGCTCAAGGATTTCATCGCGCGTGATGGCGATAGTATGGCGCTGCGCCGCCGCGGCAAGCAGGTCGGCCGCCGCTTCGATGCTTGAAACCATGGCCAGCTGTTCGCGCAATGCTTCGTCTTGGGCAAGCAGTTGCTGAAGGGCCTGGACTGCCTTGATGGTGCTTGTCATGAAAGCCTCCTTGATGATGCTTGCAGTGTAGGCGCGCGCAGGTTGGGACGCCATGGCTCTTATGTGCCATCGCAGGCGTGTCAGCGCCTGCCCGCCTTCGGCAGGTAGGTGGTCCGGACACGTCGGGACGTCAGGAAATACCAGGTCAGCACCGTGGCGAACAGCATGGTGGCGGCCAGCGCCGAGTAGTCGTGTTCCACGATATAGTCGCCGAAATACGACTCCGCCAGCAGCAGCTCCAGCCCGGCCGATACGGGGCCGGCAATCCAGAGCGCCGCAATCGCCGCCTTGACCGTCCGGGCCGACCGGCTTGCCGCAAGCACGATGACGCACAAGGCCAGCAACAGGGCTTCGAACCAGGCCATGGCTTGCGCGTAGCCGATGTATTCGAGGTAGTCCGGATCGTCCAGCGCCGACGGTATCAGCAGCGCTATCTGGGCTTTTACGCGATAGAACTCGCCCAGCTCCTGTGCCGCCCAGAAGATAAGGAAAGCCGACAGAATGACAAGCCATCCGCCATATCCTGTGGGATCGGGACGCAGGCTGTTCAAACTCTTTTTATCGACGGCTCTGGCTGTCCAGGCGCCCAGGCAGGCCACAAGAATAAAAACGATGAAATGCCAGACACTCCATGTTCCCATGTTACGTTCCTTACAAAGTCAGGGCGCAATGGTAATCGAAATCCCGGGTGGTCAGTGCGGCTCATGGATCGCCCAGCTCGCCCATCAGTCGGTCCAATTCATCCTGCGAGAAATCCATGGCTGTAAAGTCCGATGGCGTATAGACCGCCGCCGACGATGATTCGCACGTTTGCAGCATCGACATGAACCGATTTTCCAGGCGGGCGAGCAGCGCCGTGATGGTCTCCGGCGCATGGCGGGCGCCGTAACGGCAGGAAATCACCAGGCTGCCTTCTTCCAGCCATCCATCGAAGGCCAGCACGTGGCGGCGGCCGGCATGCGGATCGCGCTCCTGGCCGGCGCCCAGGCGCAGCAGGGCAAGCCGGCCGGCTCCGAACTGTTTCAGTTCGCCCACGAAATTGAACGACACGGCCGGCTCAGCCCGCAATGCGGGATCGCCGCCATAGCGCAATAGGCCGTAGCCCATGCCATCGTCCGGGATCTGGCGCAGCGTCTCTTTGGCGGCGACCAGCCAGCCCTCTTCGTCATGAGCCATCGCGCAGGGAAGCACCACGGGGTAACGCGTGGTGAACCATCCCACCGTGCGTGACAGGTCGATGGACGCGTCCAGGGGCTGGCGGCCATGGCCTTCCAGTTCGACGGCCAGCGTTCCGCCCGCCCAGTCGACCAGGCATCGGCCCAGCCCCGCCAGGACCGCTTCATGCGCACGCAGTCCGAAGACCGACGCCATGCCCGTGAAGTAGCGGGATGCCGTGTCCGCCTCGATGCGCAGGCGCGCTTCCCGCACATCGCCTTCCAGGTCGGCGGCCCGCGCGTGGTCCATGGGCAGCGCCATGGCGTCATTGGCCTGTGCGGCCACGCGCCGCCAGTAAGGCAGCGTGCCGGCCATGGCCTCGCGCTGCCGCGCCAGCGACTGCGCCCACCATGACCACGACGTGGAAGCCGCCGCGATGGCCTGGGTTCCCTTGGACAAGCCCGTTGCCAGGTCATCGGCCAAAATGCCCCAGGACACCATGTCGGTCAGGCCGTGGTGGGCGGCGATCACGATTCGGGTATCCGACAGGCCCGCCCGGATCGCGCCCGCCGCAATGATGCGCCCGGCCGCAATGTCCAGTTGGTCCATCAACTGGTCCGCCAACAGGTCCTCCATTGCCTGAAGGGCCTCTTGCGTCATGCCGGCGCCGGCTTCGGCGATGATGACGTTTGGCGCATCAGCCCGACCTGTCTGCTGGGTTTGCTCTTCCGCCGCGGCGTTCCATCGCGTACGCAGCGCATCGTGGCGCTCGACCATGGCCAGCAGCGTTTCCCGCAGCGCCGCTGCGCCCACGTCCATCGAGGTCTGGAATACGGCGGTCAGGCACCAGCGATTCCGGTCCGCCATCGGCGTTTCAAGAAACCATTGCTGAATCGGCGTGAGGGCTACCGGGTGAGCCAGTGGGGCCAGGCCGGCTGCCGCCGCCTGTACCGGAACGGCAAGCTGCGCCAGCGCGCGCACGGTCGGCGCCTGGAATACCTGGGCGGGCGTCAGGGCCAAGCCCGCGGCCCTGGCGCGGCCGACGATCTGTATGGCCATGATGGAGTCGCCGCCCAAGGCGAAGAAGTCGTCATCCAGTGCAATGTCGGGACGCTGCAGGACGTCGCACCATAGGCCTCGCAGTATGTCCGCCGCCGCGCCGCCTGTGCTTGCTTGCTGGTTTTCGTGCGTGTCGGCCGGCGGTGCCGGGGCGGGATCCGAGGCGGCGCGCAGCAAAGCCTGCCGGTCCACTTTGCCGTTGACGGTCAGCGGCAGGGCCGGCAACATCAGCACGCGCGCAGGCACCATGGCCTTGGGTACGCGCTGCGTCAGCCAGGCAAGGACGTCGTCCTTGCCGATGTCGCCGGCAACGGCGGCGACAAGGCTGGGTTCGCGCCCCGCGGCCTGATCGACCAGCACCGCGGCGTCGCGCACGCCGGGGCATGTCCGGATCGTTTCCGCCAGCCCCGCCGGTTCGATGCGGTGGCCGCGGATCTTCACCATGTCGCCCTGGCGGCCAAGGAATGCGATGGCTCCGTCGGGATGGCGGCGTCCAATGTCGCCGGTGCGATAGCTGCGCCGCCCGTCCCGGGCAAGCGTGAAAGGCCCTGCGCCGGCGTCGCCATGGGTATAGCCGGCGGCCACCGCGGGACCGCTGATGACGATCTCGCCCTCGTCGCCGTCCTCCAGCACGCTGCCGTCGCTACCCAGGATGCGCACCTCATAGCCGGCCAGCGGCGGCCCCACCGGCACCATTGGACTGTCTTCCATACGCAAGGCGGCCGTCGCCTCGGTCATGCACGCGCCTATCGTGGTTTCGGTCGGGCCGTAGTGGTTGTAGACGCGGCAGCCCGCGCCCAGCGCGCGGATGCGATCCACCAATCCCCATGCCAGCGCATCGCCTCCCAGTATCAAGGCATGGCGCGGCAGCAGGGCGGCCGCTTGCGGCGCATCCAGCAGCGCCGCAAGGTGGGACGGGACGATCTTCAGGGCATCCACCGGCGTTTCCGTCAGCCATTGCTGCAGGGCCGCCGGATCGCGGGCCGAGTCGGCATCGACCGCATGCAGCAGGCCGCCCGTCCACAAGGCGCCCAGGACGGAGGTATAGCCCAGGTCCGCCGCGAACGAGGTGACGATGGCGAACGACATGGGCGCCGTCGCGCCCAGCCGGGCCAGCAGCGCCGTGACATAAGTGTGCACGGCTTCATGCGATATAAGCACGCCCTTGGGGCGTCCCGTGGAACCGGAGGTGTACAGGATATAGGCGATGTCGCCGCCGGCCACGGCCTGGCATGGCGATGGAGTTGCCGCCGTATCCCTTTCGAGCGGTTCACGTGGCGCGCGCGACCACGGCACGATGGGAGTACCCGCCGGCGCGCGTCCGGTACCCGGTTCCGCGATCAACACGCGGGCCGCGCTGTCTTGCAGGATGGCTGCATGATGTTCATCGGGATGCTCGTCATCCAGCGGCACAAAGGCGGCGCCCAGGCGCATGATGGCCAGTATCGCCACCACGGGACCCAGCCCGCGCTCCAGCCGGAAGGCGACGCGGTCGCCGGCCTGTACCCCGGCCTTGGCCAGTTGCGCGGCCAGGCCGGCGGCATAGGCATCCAGCGACCGGTAATCGACCGTGCCGCGGCGGTCCCGTACAGCCGGCGCGTCGGGAGTGCGCGCGGCATGCTCCGCTACCCGCGCCGCCAGGCATGGGTAGCCGCCTTGGGCATCGGCGACGTCGAGGGCGCCGTGGACGACCCGATCCGTAGCGCCGCCGCCTGGATCGCTTCCGGCCAGCTCATCCAGGATGGCCACATAGCTGTCCAGCCATCCCTGCACCCGGTCGGCATCGAACAGGTCGCGGTTGTAATGCGCGTCGATGCGCAGGCCGTCGGCGTCGATCTGCATGTTCCAGTTCAGATCCCAGCGCACGGCCTGATGCGTATTGGCCTCTACCTGGGTAGTCAGGCCGGCAAAGTGCGGAGCGGCATCCGTACGATCCAGATTGAACGATACGCAGGCCAGTGGCGGGCGGGCTGGATCGCGCCGCAGCTTCAGGTCTTTCAGCAGGCGGGAATAAGGATAGTCGCGGTGAGCCATGGCGCCGGCGACGGCGCGCTGGGTCGCGCGGATCAGGCCGTCGTGGCTGGCGGAGGCGCCGGCATCCATGCGCACGGGGAGCACGCTTACGCAATAGCCCATCAGCGTTGACGCGGGCAGCTCGGGCTGGCCGGCGGAGAAGATGGCGACCGCCATCTCGTCCTGTCCGCTCAGGCGGGACAGGAGCCGGCCGTAGGCGGCCAGGCAAACGGAAAACAAAGAGCTGCCGGTCTGCCGGCCGCGGGCTTGCAGCCGTTCCAGCAGTTCAGGCGGCAAGCGGTCTCGGCTTGCGCAAGCGCCCGAAAAGGTCTGCAAGGCTGGACGCGGCCGGTCGGTGGGCAGTTGCAAAGGCGCCGGCACCGTCGCATACATATCCTGCCAATACGCGGCCAGTTCGGGCAGCATCGCATGCTTGCGGCAGTGATCGATGTAACGGCGATAGGGCACGGGGATGTCCAGCGCCGCCGGGCGCTTTTCGATCCGGGCGCTGTAGAGTTCCGCCAGCTCCAGCGCCATCAGCTGCATGGACCATCCATCGGTGATCAGGTGCGGCATCACGATCAGCAGGCGATGAGCATCCGGCGATTTGCGGACGATGCGCGCCACCACCAGCGGCCCGCGCTCCAGGTCCAGCGGTGCCAGAGCCATCCGGTCCAGCCAGTCCTGTTCGGCGCCGTCGCGTGCCGGGTCTGAATCCATGACCTTGACATCAGGCGCCAGAACGGGATGTATCAATTGGCTTTCCCCGTCTTCCGGAAAGGTCGTGCGCAGGGCCTCGTGCCGGTCGACCACCTCGCCCAGGGCGGCCTGCAGGGCGGCCACGTCCAGCGGCCCGTTCAGGTCGAACACCAGCGACTGGTTGTATGCCGCCGACGTCTCGGGGCTGAAGGACGCCAGCAGGCGCAGCGCCTGCTGGCCCGGGGTCGTCGGCAGGCGCTCGGGCTCCGAGGATCGGGTGGCCGGCGCAGGTGCAGGAGTGCGCGGGGCCAGCATGCCTGCCGCCCGCATGGCGCGCACCGCGGCTTGCACCGCCGCCGCGATGCGGTCCAGATCCTGATCGGTATGCGCGGTGGACAGAAAGCAGGTGCGTCCTTCCCACACATAGACGCCGTTCTGGATCAGGTGGTTGTAGAACAGATCGCTGGCGCCCACATAGCGGTACAGCGATGAAAAATGATGCACCGATATGGAGGTTTCCTCGGCTTGCAATACGGCATTCAATCGTGCCGCGAAGGATTCCGTACGCTGGTTCAGCGAGGTTTGCAGGCTGGGCCCGGCCTCCTCCAGATGGGCCAGCACGGCTTGCGCCGCAACCATTGCCAAGGGGTTCTTGTTGAACGTGCCGGCAAAGAAGCTGCGGTCCTCACGCGGCAATTCCTTGCCGTCGAAGGACCAGGCGCCGCCGTCCAGGGCGTCCAGGTAGGCGGCGTCGCCCGCCACCACGCCTATGGGCAGGCCGCCGCCGACGATCTTGCCGTAGGTGACCAGGTCGGCGCGCACGTCGGCCCAGGCTTGCGCCCCGCCTTGCGCCACGCGAAAGCCCAGCAGCACTTCGTCGAAGATCAATGCCGTGCCGGACTTGCGGGTCAGTTCGCGCACTTGCTGCAGGAAGGCGCGCGGCTGGCGATCCGGCCGCCGGCCCTGCACCGGTTCGACGATGACCGCGGCCAGTGTCGATGCCTCGCGTGCGAGTATTTCCAGCGCGGCGGCTTCGTCGCCGTAGTCCAGCACCAGCACGTCGCCCACCATGCCCGGCGGCGTGCCGCTGGCCAGTGCGACCGTGGTTCCGTTTGCGCCGGCCTGGGCCAGCGTCCCGTCGAAGTGGCCGTGATACGAGCCCGAGAACATGGCGATGCGCTGCCGTCCCGTGGTGTGGCGCGCCAGGCGCAGGGCGGTCATGACCGCCTCCGTTCCGCTATTGCAGAATGCGGCGCGGGCGTTGCCCGTCATCCGGCAGAGCCGCTCGGCCACTTCGCCGGCCAGATGCGCCTGCGGCCCGATGAACAGGCCGCGTTCGGTCAGATGACGGTTGATCGCCTCGGTCAGGAAGGCGGGGCTGTGTCCGAAAAGCTGCACGCCGAAGCCCATGGCGCTGTCGACATATTCATTGCCATCCACATCGATCAGCCGGCTGCCCCGGGCGCTTGCGCCGACGATGGGGTAGAGCATGGAGCGGGTTTCATTCCGAAAGCCCGCGACAGCCCGGCTGTCGGCCAGGTAGGGGCCGTACTTGCGCCGCTGGTCTTGCGAGGCGCGGCTGCGCCCGACGTAGGCGCGGGCAAAGGCGGCCAGCGCTTCGGGATCGCCTATGTTCTGCGGCGGCGCCGCGACTGCGGGTTGCGGCGCATGCGCGATCGCAGCGGCCGGCGCTGCCGTGGGAATTTCAGGTGCAGGCGCGGGGCTCGATTCGGTCAAGGCCTGCAAGATATAGGCGATCAGCCGGCCTGGACTGCCCAGGTTCTCGAACAGCGCCCGCCGGGGTATGGCGATGGACCAACGCCGTTCCAGCGTCGCCACGGCTTCGGTAAGCGCCAATGAATCGACGCCCAGTTCAAGGAAGCCGCGTTCCGATTGGGCGTCCGAGGGCGCCAGTTGAAGGGATCGAACCAGGACATCGGCAATCTGTTGCCGGTGATCGATCGGAGCGCCATCAACCGCGCTCGTTGCGATATCGGGCGGGGAAGCGGCGTCGCCGCGTTCTTCCCGCAAGGGCACGGTTGCCGTCGGCATCGTGGCGCCGGCCTGCGGCAAGGGTATCCAGTGCCGCTGGCCCGCAAAGGGATACCCCGGCGCGCTCACCCGCTTGGCGGAGGCATAGACCTCGTCCCAGCGGATGTCCGCGCCGGCAACGAACAGGTGGGCCAGGACATTGCCCAGAGTCTGTCCGGCCGGACGATTGCGCCTTAGCGTCGGAACGATGACGGGCGGCTCCTCCGCGAAGTCGGCCGTGCGCGACGCCGCGCCCATCAGGGCGGGCGAGGCGCCCACTTCAATCAGCACCCGTGCGCCGCTGGCCGCGAGCGTCGACATGCCTTGCGCGAAGCGCACCGGTTCGCGTATGTGGCGCACCCAGTAATCCTCGGTGTCGAAGGGAGCGTCCAGCTGGCCCGTCAGGTTGGAGACCAGCGCCGTGCGGGGCGGGGAGAGCGCGGCTCCGGCCATGGCGGCGGCAAAGGGTTTCAGCGCCGCATCCATGAGCCGGGAATGGAAGGCATGCGCGGTGCGCAGCGGCTGGCAGCCTATGCCGTGGGCCTCCAGGCCCGCGCCCAGGGCATCGATGTCCGCCGCCGCCCCGGACACCACGAACTCGTCCGGCGCGTTGACGGCGGCGATGTCGACCTGCTTCAGCAGATGGCGCGCGGCGTCCGGCACGGCATCCGGCGACACGAACACCGCCGCCATGCGGCCGCCGCCCGCGCCGGCCCCCATCAGCGTGCCGCGCTGCACGACCAGGCGCAAGGCCTGGTCCAGCGTGAATACGCCGGCACGGCAGGCAGCCACCCATTCGCCCAGGCTGTGTCCTATCGATATCTGGGGCGTGATTCCCCAGGCCGCCAATCTGTCGGCCAGGGCATAGCCCAGGATGAACAGCGCAGGCTGGGCGAGCCGGGTGTCGGCCAGGTCGCTGTCCGGATCGTCGCCGAACATCGCCGCGGCCACCGAGCATCCCAGCAGAGGGTCGACAATCGCGGCGCAGTCGTCGACCATGCGGCGGAATGCCGCATCGCCGCCGTACAGGTCCTTGCCCATGCCGGCCCACTGGCTGCCCTGCCCGGTATAAAGAAAGCCAAGCCTGGGCGGATCGGCGGGCGCGAGGCCGCGGGCGCCGACCAGCGGAGTGTCGCCGGCGGCGACCGCGCGCAAGCCCGCGATGGCCTCGTCAATATCCTGCGCCACAACGGCCGCGCGCAACGGGAATCGGCCACGGCCCACCGCCAGGCTGGCCGCCAGCCCGCGCAGGTCGGCACGGCCGTCTTCCAGCCAGGTGGCCAGTGTCCCCGCCAACCTGTCCAGGCCTTGGGCGTCGGGCGCCGACAGGGGAAGGACGATGGGACCGTGGTGCTGGATGGCAATGGGAGGCGTACCGGCCGCTTCAAGTATCAGGTGCGCATTGGTGCCGCTGAATCCGAAGCTGCTGACGGCGGCGCGAGCCGGATGGCACGGCGGCCAGGGACGCGGCGCATCGATCACCTGCACCGGCAGGCGGTCCCATGCAATGCGGGGGTTCGGATTCCGTTGATGCAAGGTCGGCGCAAGCCGGCCGGATTCCAGCATGAGGACGGCCTTGATCATGCCGGCTATGCCGGCGGCGGCTTCCAGGTGGCCGATGTTGGTCTTGACGGAACCGATCAGCAAAGGCGCATCGCGGCCGTCGCCGTAGACGTCGGCGAGCGCCTGCACCTCGATGGGATCGCCCAGCGGCGTGCCTGTGCCGTGGCACTCCACCACGTGCACGTCCGGCGCCTGCAGGCCTGCGTCGCGCAAGGCCTTGCGGATCAGCGCGGCCTGCGCCGATGCATTGGGCGCGGTCAGCGAGCTGGCCCTGCCGTCGTGATTGACGGCCGCGCCCCGGATGACCGCGCGTATGCGGTCGCCATCGCGCAGGGCGTCGGCAAGCCGCTTCAATACGACGATACCACCGCCTTCGCCGCGCACATAACCGTCGGCTGCGGCATCGAAAGTGCGGCAGGCATGGCCGGGACTCAACATGCCGGCCGCGGCGAAGCCTTGCGTAAGGATATCGTTGATCAGCAGGTTCACGCCGCCGGCAAGCGCCATGTCGCACTCGCCCTGACGCAGGCTTCGGCTGGCGGCGTGAACGGCCACCAGAGATGAGGAGCAGGCGGTATCCAGCACCAGCGCCGGCCCGTTCACGTCCAGCAAGTGGGCCAGCCGGCCCGCGGCCGTGCTGGCCGAGTTGCCCGTGGCGGCCAGCGGCGAATAGGATGCCCCCGGCCCCTGGAAGCGCAGGCCGTAATCGTGCGTGCTGATGCCCAGGAACACTCCGGTGGCCGACGGCCGGCGCGGCCGGTCCGCCGCGCCGGCATCTTCAAGCGCGTGCCAGGCCACTTCCAGCAAGAGGCGGTGCTGGGGGTCCATATGGCTGGCCTCGCTGTCGCGTATGCCGAAGAAGGCGGCGTCGAAACGGTCGATGTCGTCGATATAGCCGCCCGGCCCCAGGCCGGCGCCTTCGGGCCTGCCGGCGGGCGGCTGTCCGATGGCGTCCTGGCCGGAGTCCAGCAAGCGCCAGTAGGCTTGCGCATCGGGCGCGCCGGGAAACCGGCAAGCCAGGCCGACGACCGCAATGGAATCGTCGGGCAGGGGCGCGGTATTGCTCACAGCCTGGCTTTGATCGGCACTGGCGGCGGCCCGGATGCCGTCGGACGCAAAATGGGCGGTCAGCCGCGCCAGCGTGGGATAGTCGTACGCGACGGTCTCCGGCACCGGCACGCCCAGGCGTTCTCCCAGCGCGAAGGCCAATTCCGTGGAGGCCAGGGAGTCCAGCCCCAGTTCGGCAAAACCGCAGTCCGCGGGCAGGCTGTCGGGGGCAAGGCCCAATCGATCCGCCAGCCACTGCGTCAGCCAGGCGCGCATGCTGCGGCCGTCCATTTCTTTGCCGGCCCCAGCCTCGGACGGCGCCCCTTCGATCCGGCTGGGCGACTGCGCTTCCCATTGTGCAATCACGGGCAGCTCGCCCGCCAGGTAAGCGCGCTTGTTGGCCATGCGCTGTATCTTGCCGCTGGACGTGCGCAGCACGGTGCCCGGCGGCACCAGCACGATGCGCGACAGGGAAATTTCCAGCTGTTGCCAGACGGCCTGTACCATGGCGTCGAAAACGGGGCCTGTCGCTTCGCCGCGCCGCGAGCGTTCCATTTCCTGGACCAGCACGACCTGCTCGCGGCCAATGCCGGAGCCGTCGGCTTCAAGATGGAAAGCCGCGCCGTTGTCGCGCCGCAGCGCATCGTGCGACCGCTGCGCCACCCACTCGATGTCTTGCGGGTAAAAATTGGCGCCGGCCAGGATGATCACGTCCTTGATGCGGCCGGTGATGAACAGTTCCCCGTCCACCACGGCCCCCAGATCGCCCGTGCGCAAAAAGCCGCCGGCATGCGGCTCGCCGTCGATTCTTGCACCGAATGCGGCGGCGGATTCTTCGGGCCGCCGCCAGTAGCCTGTTGCAATGGTGGGTCCGCCCACCCAGACTTCGCCGATATGGCCGGGCGGGCAGCGCCGCAGCGTTTCCGGATCGACGATGGCGATGGGAATATCCGGCAGGGGCCGGCCGCTGCCCGGCATGACCCGTGCTGCCGGCGCGTCCGGGTCGCTGGGCAGCATGCGGCCGGCGGACAGCGCTTCGCCGTCGAAATGCCGCAGGACCGGCAGGTCGCCGACGGGGTTTCCGGTCACGGCCAGGGTGCTTTCCGCCAGGCCATAGGCCGGCGCGAACGTGGCGGGCCTGAATCCATACGGCGCGAACTCGCTGACGAACTGATCCATGACCGCCGGGTTGATGGGTTCAGCGGCGTTCATGGTCATGACCATGCTGCCAAGGTCCAGGCCGGCGCGGTCCTGCGGCGCGATGCGCCGGCTGCACAGATCGTAGGCGAAGCTGGGGGCCGCCGAATGCGTGCCGCGAAATTGCGACATGGCCTGCAACCAGATCAGGGGCTTCTGCAGAAAGGTGTTGGGTGCCATCTGGACCGAACCGCAACCCGAGTACAAGGGCTGAAGCAGGCCGAAGATCAGCCCGAGGTCATGAAAGGCGGGCAGCCAGCTGATCATGACGGACTGCTCGGCTATGCCCCACACCTCGCCCATGCGCTGCAGGTCGTGCAGCAGGTTCCCGTGGCTGACCCGGACCCCCTTGGGCATGGCCGTCGAGCCCGAGGTGTACTGCAGGAAGGCAGTATCGTCCGCCAGTATGGAGGCGGGCTGAAGGTCGGGCTGGTCGGGCAGCCCGTCCACGGCCACCCAGGACAGGGCGGCCAAGCGCGCGTTGGACCCGCGCCATTCGTCCGTGGCGCTCAGCAGCCCCTCGCTGGTCAGTGCGACGCGGGCGCCGGAGTCGGTGGTTACGGCCACCAGTCGTTCGATCAGGCGATTGCGCCGCGGCGGATTGATGGGCGTTGCCAGGCGGCCGCTCCATAGGCAGGCCATAAATGCGGCAAGGAAGTCGGGACCGGCATGGAACACCAGTAGCACCGGCTCGCCAGGTTGGGTGTCGCGCATGAGCCGGGCCGCGATGGCGCGGGCGCGCGACGCCAGGTCGGGGGCGCTCCAACGGCATTGGGGCCGGCCCTGGCTGTCGAGAAAGGTGAACCACCAGCCGTCGCCCCGGCTGCGTGCCCTCCGATCCAGGATGTGGGGAAGCAGCAGGGTGGTGTCTTGCGGGGCGGCGGAATTCATTGCGGTCTCCTGGCGATCAATCGACGGCTTCCATATCGACCTCCCGGTCGCCCATCCGCCGTTTCAGCATTTCTTCCAGCTTGGCGTCCAGGCGCCTGTCCAGCGTGGCGGCGATGGCTTTTTCGAGGTCGGATTGCTGGTCGCTGCTGCGGGTCAGGTCGGCCACGCGGGCCAGGTCGTTCCGGCTGAGCGACAGAAGCAGGCAGGGCAGCCGCGTGCGGCACGTGGTCGGATGCGGTATGCCTTCCAGCAGCGCAAATTCGCCAAGGAAGTCACCGACCTCGAGCACTTCCATGGTCAGGGACGAGCCATCCTTCAGCAGCACTGTGCTTTCCACGCTGCCGCGCGCGATGATGTAGAAGCGGCCTTCGGTCGTGCCTTCGATGGCCAGCACGGTGCCCGCCTCGACCTCCTCCACCCGCAACATGCCGCGGATGCGTTCCAGCTCCTGCTCCTCCGCGGTGGCGAATATGGGAATCTTGCGCAGGCGGTCGACCGAGATGCCGACATCGCGGCCCGCATTGACAATGGCGATGTCGGATTGCTTCTCCCACATCCCGGCGTACACGCCCTGCCTGGCCAGCAATTCGGCATGGGCGCCGGTTTCGACCAGCCGGCCATCCTTGAAGACGCAGATCATGTCCATGTCGGGGCAGGAGTTCAGGCGGTGCGTGACGGAGAACAGCATGCGGTCCGCGCTGATGCGTCCCAGGGTTTCGTTGATGGCCGCCTCGGCCTCGGCGTCCAGGGCCGACGTGGCTTCGTCCAGCAGCAGTATTTGCGGGTTGCGCAGCAGGGCGCGGGCAATGACGATGCGCTGGCGCTGGCCGCCGGAGAGCAGTTTGCCGCCTTCGCCCACATTGGTGTCGTAGCCTTGCGGCAAGCCGACGATGAAGTCATGGATCTCGGCCGACCTTGCCGCCTGCTCGACCTCGGCATCGCTGGCATCCATGCGTCCGATGCGGATGTTGTACCGGATCGATGCCTCGAACAGCGTGGTGTCCTGATTGACCACGGCCATCATCGACCGCAGGCGGTGGTTGTCCACTTGGCGGATATCGGTGTCGTTGAGCAGGATGCTGCCGCTCATGGCGTCATAATTGCGCGACATCAAATTGATGATGGTGCTCTTGCCCGAGCCCGAGGGCCCCACCAGCGCAATGCGCCGCGGCGCGGGCGATTCCAGCGTGACGTCTTTCAGGTTAAGGCGGTCGCCGTTATAGCTGAACGACACATTGCGGAAGGCGATCCGCGACAGCGGCGGCTCCAGTGCGGCGACGCCGCGGCTGTCCGGCTCATCGTCGGGATGGTCCAGCAGTTCGTCGATGCGCTGCCAACTGCCTATGGCCTGGATGGCGGACGGCAGCAAGGCGGCGATGCCGCCCGCCGCGCCGCCGAATGCCAGCAGCAGGCCGATATAGGCCACGACGACGCCGCCCGACACCGTGCCGTTCAGGGACAGCACCGCGCCCAGGCCGATGATGCCCAGCTGCGCGGCGCTGATGGCGAACACGGTTGCGCGCCCCGTCAGTTCGCCCAGCAGGTATTGGCGGTAGCTGGCGTCGTAGATGGTTTTACTGCGTTCGTCGAACTGGCTGCGGCGATGCCGGGCCAGGTCGAGCGTGCGTATCACGGGCAGCAGCTGCACGGTTTCCTTGATGAAGCCCACGACCTTGCCGTCTTCCACCTTGCGGGCATACGAGGCCTGCACTGCCAGGCGCCCGACCAGCCGGGGCGCCGTCAGGGCGATGGCCAGCATGGTGATGGTAGCCAGAGCCATCCGCCAATCGAGCATGATGGCGGTGATCAGCGACCCCATCATCAGAAAGGCCTTGGAGATGATGCCCGGGATGGCCCGGACGATGCCGTTCTCGACGATGAAGATGTCGTTGTTGAAAATGGACACGATGTCGCCGCTTTCAAAGCGGCCCAGAGACCGCGACGACAGGCCCAGCAGTTTGTCGAAAGTGCGCTGGCGCACGTCCTTCAGGGTGCGGGGCCCCAGCGTGGATACGCTGAAGTCGATGGCCAGCCCGGCCGATGCGGTGACCAGGAAGCCGCCGATGAGATAGGCCAGCGTGCGCCAGATGACGTCGGCATTCTGCGGCGTGATGCCGTCGTCGAACAACTGGTTCAGCCAGATCGGCATCAGCATGGCGTAGGCGGTCTGAATCAACACCCCGATGCCCAGCGTGATGCAGAAGAAACGATGGGGGCGCAGCTGCCGGGCCGTCCAGGCCAGGAAGGGGCCGGCGCCTTTGGCGGGCTGCTCGTCGGCCAGCGACTCTTCCCATTGCAGCTCCAGCATGGCTTGCGACTTGCCGGTGGACGCATGGCACACATCATCCATGGATGCCTCGGTAGCCAGGGCGCGTCCGAACTTGGCCAGGCCCTGGGCGCCATGGGTGTCGAGCAGGAAACGTACGAAGGCGCCCGCCCTGACGGCATCGCGTCCGGTGCCGGTGCCGGAGGACAGGCGGCTGTACAGCCCGTCCAGATCGCCCGCTTCGGCCACGCCGATGTTGCCCGCGCCATCGGCGCTTCTTGTGGCGTGGCGCAGGACGCCGGTTCCGATGAAGGCCAGCGCGCCGGCTGGAATGTCGAGCCGCTCGGCCAGGATGCGCTCGACCAGCAATCGCTGGGCGTCGGCCCCCGGGGGACGGGAACCCGCCAGGGCGGTGGCGATGCCGGCGCCGCGCTCGGGGGCGGGCAGGCCAAGCGCCTGGCATGTCTGTAGTTCCAGTTCCTGGAGCTTATGGGTGTGCGGCCTGAACCAGCGATGAATAATGGCCTTCAGTCGTGATTGCACACTAACCTCTTCTTTTTCAGTTGCTGTTCATGGGAGCCACGTCCTGGGCGGCGTGGGCGGACAAGGTGGCGGCCCGCATCAGGATGCGGGCAAGATCGGCGCTGTGGGTAGCCCAGAAAAAATGCCCGCCATCGCAGGGAATCAATCGGGTGGAGGCGGATGTGACCTTTTGCCAGGCCTGAAGCTCTTCGGAAGAAACCGATGGATCGCTGCGCAATCGCAGGACGTCGATGGGTACGTCCAGGGCGTCGGGGGCGTATCGATAGGTGTCGCAGGCTTCGAGGTCGGCGCGCAGGGCATGCTCCAGGCCGGAAACGGCCCAGTCGTCCGCATCGCCGCCGGCCATGCCGAAGCGGGCCGCCAGTTCGGCGCTCAGTTGCCGGGCGGGGAGACGGTACAAGGGGGTATCGGCGGCAGGCATGCAGGGCGACCGGAAGCCCGACACTACCAGGCGGGCCGGCCGGATGCCGTCTCGGGCTAGACGTTTGGCGGTTTCGAATGCCAGCAGGGCGCCATAGCTGTTGCCGACCAGGATCAAAGCTTGGGCTTCGTCGATGCGAAGAGGCGGGATATGGGAAAGAAGGGCGTTTGCGATGCCATCGGCGGCGGCGGTGGCCCGCCGGGGCGGGCCGCCGCCCCTGTCGGACGGCTGGCGCGGCAAATGGACCGCCATGATTCCAACGTTGTCGGGCAAGGCGGCCGCCACCCGCCCGGCCGACAAGGACGAGCCGCCCGCATGCGGGAAAAACAGGAAGGTGGGCTGGCCCGACGCGGCGGCCCGCAAGCTGACGACCCAATGCAATGGCATGGATTCTGTCGCTGGCGAGGTACCGGCCGTAGTGTCCATATCAGGAAGCCTTCCGCTAACATGCTGTTGCTGTGGCAGTCGATGATTGTATCAGCTATTGTATCTAAACATGACTTATGTATAGTTGCTTTACCGGACCTACACACTAACAGGCGACGCAACATGACAGCAAGCACTCTATTTCCGCCCGACGCGGCCGCAGCCTACGAACGCGATGGCGCCATCTGCCTGCGCGGCGCCTTCAGCGCCGATTGGGTGGAACTGGCCTGCCAGGGCATCGAGCGCAACATCGCTCAGCCCAGCCCCTTGTTCCGCAACCTGGGCACGCCGGACGGGGGCTTTCTGTCGGACATGTGGGGGCGCCGGTATATTCCGGAATTCGAACGCTTTTGCATGGAGTCGCCGGCCGCGGCCATTGCCGCGCAGGCGCTGCGGTCCAATCCGGTGCGGCTGGTGCAGGACACCTGGTTCAACAAGCTGCCCGGCGCTTCGGCGCGCACGCCCTGGCATCACGACACCGCGGTTGCGGGGCCGTTCTGTTCGATCTGGGTGGCGCTGGATCCCACGCCCAGGAATGCCTCGCTGGAGTTCGTCGCGGGGTCGCACCGATGGGGCGGAACCTTGATGCCGCGATCCTATTTTTCCGGGGACGGCGACGCGGCCGAGCGCTTCTATACGGAATTCCATGGCGATGCCGGCCGCGAGGAGTCCGGCTTCGGACAGGTGCCCGACATCGAGGCGGACCGCGGCGCCTACGACATCATCGGCTGGCAACTGGAACCCGGCGATTGCGTGCTCTTCGACGCCCGCACGCTCCATGGCGCTCCCGGCAACCATCTTGAACGGCCGCTACGCCGTTTTGTCACCCGCTGGATCACCGAGGAGTCCGTGCTGTCGCCGCACGGCAGGGATGTCATCGGCGCTTTGGCGGCGGCGGGCCTGCACGCCGACCTGGAGGTCGGAAAGCCGATACGCGGGCCACTGTTTCCTGTCATCACCGTGACACCTAGATAGTCGAGAATCCTGTAACAGCCCAGTATCATACGTAGCAATTGTTGACGATTGTTACCGTCGCGGTATACAGTTCGCCATTCGACGGTTTGATTTCAAGGGGCCGGACTCGTCACATCTTGTTTGCAGTTCAATGTAGTTCAACCTCAGGAGACTGACATTATGGCTGGTATGTTCCTAACAATTACTCGCGCAAACATCAAGGCTGGCAGCGAACAAGAAGCACGCTCACTGCTCGAAAAATCGCTGCTGCCCAACGACGGCTCCAAGCCGGGCGACCACATTCCGGGCCTTATCGGTTTTGGTTTGATGCGCTCCAAGAAGGATCCCTCCATGTACGGCCTGGCAACGGTCTGGAAAGACGAAGCCTCCCTGGACGCGCTGTCCTCCAACCCGAATGCGAAAACGGGCGGCCACTGGGTGGAGAAGTTCATGAAGTTCACCCAGGGCGACGTCAAGGGCGAAGGCTTCTACATCGAAAGCCTGTAAGGCGCTTTCATCAAAGGGGAGGTTCCAGACTGGTTTCTCCCCAACTTTTTCGTGCAAGCCAATCCCGCTGCCGTACTGCGGCCCATCGAAGACGCCTACCCGCTTACCCGGATGCAGCAGGCGTTGCTCATGCGCTGCCTGGCCTATCCCGATCAGCCGTTGTACATGGGGCAATGGTGGGCCGTGCTGGAAGGCGCGCTCGATGCCGCCGCCCTGGCCGCGGCCTGGCAACAGGTTGTGGATCGCCACACCGCCTTGCGCAGCGGCTTTCATTGGGATCTCAAAGACCATCCGTTCCAGGTGGTGCACCGTCAGGCCGCACTTGCCGTCGACCAGCTCGACTGGACTTCGTGCGCCGACTGGCGGCTCCGCCTGGACGACTACCTGGCCCAGGACCGGGCGCGCCCCTTCGACATCCGCAAGCCCCCCCTCATGCGGGTGGCATTGCTGCGCCTGGCGGCGGACCGCCATGTGCTGGTGTGGACGCGCCATCATCTGACGGTGGACGGCTGGTCGCTGGGCATCATCCTTGACGAGGTGTTTGCGCTGTATCGGTCGGGCACGGCCGGAACCGCGCTTTCCCTTGCGCCGGCGCCGGCGTACCGCCGCTATGTCGACTGGGAGAAATCCCGCGATCCCGCCGCCGCCATCGAGTACTGGCGAGATGTGCTGGCCTCAATGCCGGAAAGCGGCGGCGCCGGCTCCGTATCCAGTGCGGATGCGGCCAGCCCCGTCATTCGTGCCCACCGGATCCACCTGCCCGCAGCGCTGGCGAACCGGCTCGAGGATTTCGCCCGGACCGCTCACGTCACGGTCAATACCTTGGTGCAGGCGGCATGGGCTCTGGTGCAGGCCCGCCTGCAAGACAGCGCCACAGTCATTTTCGGCGCGGTCGAGGCGCTGCGTCCGTCCGGGGCGGAGAGCGGCCAGCTGGCCGGGCTGGTCGGCATCCAGATACAGATCCAGCCCGTCGTTGCACAGGTGGACGAGCGTCCCTTGGGCGACTGGCTGCGGGCTTTGCAAAAGCAGGCGGCATCCGCGCGCGACGCCGGCTCCATCGGCATGGACGACCTGCGCGCCTTGCTGGACATGGCGCCCGATGTCCTGCCCTTCGACAGCCTGGTGGGGTTCCAGAACTACCCGCTGGACGAAGAGGGCGCTCTGGCCGGCACCGGGCTGGCCTTGGCCGAGACGGGCGACGTCACCTTGCCCGACATGCCGCTGAACCTGATGGTGGAGCGCCATGACGGCGGCCTGGCCGTGCATCTGATGGTGGACGAACGCCATGTCGCGGCCGCCGACGCCGCGCTGCGGATGGACATGCTGGCCCATACCCTGGGTATGCTGCCGGGATCGGCCGATCTTGCCGTCGATCGCATCGACGCGGTGCCGCCGGCCATCGCAAAGGCGCTGCTGGACTGCAGCGTGGGCGCCCCTCAAACGCGGTCCGCCGATACTACGGTCATCGAAGACATCCTGGCTCACGCCATGGGACAGCCCGATGCGCCGGCCCTGGTGCATGGCGTTGAATCCCTTACTTATGCAGCCCTGCTGGGTACCGCCGCGCGGATTGCGCTGCGGCTGCGGGCCGCCGGCATAGAACGCGGCCATCGTGTGGCCATCCATCTGGAACGCAGTCCCCTGGGGATAGCCGCCCTCCTTGGAACCCTGATGTCCGGTGCCGCCTACGTGCCGCTGGACGTGAATTCACCGGCCGAGCGCAAGCGCTACATCGCATCCCAGGCCGAGGCGGCTGCCGTGATCGGCATCGGAGAGCCCGGCTTCGCCGGCCCGGCGCTGGTCGACGTGGAAGACCTTGCCGATTTTTCCGCAGCGGATGCCGGAACGGCCTTGCGGGAAGCCGCGGCGGCCGGCATGCCGCAAGGCCAGGACGAAGCCTACGTCATCTTCACATCGGGTTCGACCGGGCGTCCCAAGGGCGTGTCCGTCACCCATGGCAATCTGGCCTATCACGTCGCCGCCCGGATGGCTGCCTATCCCGACAGGCCCAATCGCCGCCTGCTGCTGACATTTCCATTGATCTTCGATGGTTCGGTCACGGGCATCTTCGGCACGCTCGCCATCGGCGGCACGCTGGTGTTGCCGCGCGCCATCGAAGCCAACGATCCGGATCGCCTGGCTGCGCTGATACGCAGCGCGGCCGTAAGCCAGACCATCATGATCCCGTCGCAATGGAGCCTGGTCCTGTCCGCCGGTGAAGCGGCCGATTTTGCGACGCTGCAGCTGGCCGTCGTGGCCGGCGAGGCGTGTCCGCCCGATCTGGTTGAACGCCATTGCGCCAAGCTGCGCCACCTTGTGCTGGCCAATGAATACGGCCCCACCGAGACCACGGTCTGGGCCACCTGGGAGTCCTGCCGGCCTGGCGGCGCCGGCGTTCCCGTGCCGATAGGGCGTCCGATTCCCGGTACGCGGACGTATGTGGTCGATAGCCGAAATCGCCTGTGTCCGGCGGGCGTGCCGGGCGAGCTCTGGATAGCCGGACCAGGCGTTGCACAAGGCTATGTGGGCCAGGCCGCGCTGACTAGCGAGCGCTTCGTACTCAATCCTTTTCACGACGATCCGGGCTATGACCGTGCCTACCGCAGCGGCGATCGCGTCGTCCTCGGGCACGACGGCAAGCTGCGCTTTCAGGGGCGCGCGGACGAGCAGGTCAAGATCAGCGGCTACCGTATCGAGCTGGCCGAAATCGAAGCCCGGATGCGCGACATGGCCGGCGTGGAAGAGGCCGTTGTGCTGGCCTTGCGCCAGGGCGGCCAGACGGCGCAGCTGATTGCGCATGCGGCGGGCGCGCACGTGCCCGGCAGCGAGGCGGTGCTGCAGCATCTGCAAGGCGTGCTGCCCGCCTACATGGTGCCGCAGCACATTGTGCTCCATGAGAAATTGCCGCGCACATCCGCCGGCAAGGTGGACAGGCTGAAGCTGCCTGAGCCCCAGCGCCTGCAAGGCGCATCCGCGCCGCCTCAGGGCAAGACGGAGTGCGACGTCGCCATGATATGGCAAGCCGTGCTCGGCTGCGCTGCCATAGGCCGGCACGATAATTTCTTCGCCATCGGAGGCCGGTCGCTCGATGCCATGCAGATGGTTTCCCGCCTGCGCCGCGACCTGAAACTGGCCGTCGAGCTGATCGACTTGTTCGAAGCGCCCGTGTTGTCCGACTTTGCCCAACGGCTGTCGGGCCGCGAAGCAGGCCAGGAGCCCGGCCTGCGCAAGCGTACGCGCACCCGTGTAGACCTGTCCGGCGGGGTGCCGTCGGGCGCCGCGCAATGAGCAGCGGGTATATTGCTTCGGCAAGCTTTGCGCAGCAACAGCTGCGTTACCAGGGCATGTTGCAGGAGGGAGGGTCCGAGTATGCCGTCCCCCTCGTCATTTCCATAGAAGGCCAGCCCGATCCCGATGCCCTGCATCGCGCGTTCGACGCCCTGATCGAGCGCCACGACGTATTGCGCGCCGCGCTGCCGCTTGTGGACGGCGTTCCGGTGCAGGCCATTGCCGATGACAGGCGTATCGAGCTTGTGCGTCTTGGCAAGATCATTCGCGACCCGGATGCCTGGCGACAGGAAGTCACTGGCGCGACCGGGGCCATGCTGGCCCAGCCCTTCGATATGGACAAGGGCCCCTTGCTGCGTGCGGCGCTGCTTCAGCCCGCCCACGGCTCGTATGGGGATTGCCCGATGGCCATGGTCATCGTCCTGCACCACGCCATCGCCGATGGCGGATCGCTGCCCATCATGCTGGACGACCTGGTGGCCGCCTACGACGCGGCGCGGCGAAATGCGCCGCCCAGCTGGGATGAACTGGCCTTGCAGTATCCGGACTACGCCGACTGGGAGCAGGATCGCTTTGGTGCGCCGGACGCGCCGGCCCTGGCCGACGCGTTGAGCTACTGGCGCGGCGCGCTGGATCAGGTTCCCGCCATGCTGGATCTGCCCCTGGATCACCGCCGCGGGAAAGGCGGATCGCAGGCGGGGGCGGCCGCAAGGCTGGTGCTGCCGCGTGAAAAGGCGAAGGCGCTGGAAGACCTGGCGCGGCAACGCGGAACCACGCCTTTTCTTGCCTTCCTGGCGGTTTTCTTTACCGTCCTGCATCGCTGGAGCGGCCTGGAAGACCTGGTGGTGACCGTGCCGGTGTCGAAACGGACGCGCCCGGAATTGTCGCAACTGGTGGGCATGCTGGTCGATACCGTGCCGCTGCGCATGGCCTGTACTCCCGATCTAAGCTTCGCTCAGCTGCTGGATGCGCTGCGGCAGGCGTTCCAGGACGGATTGCGGCACCGCGATGCGCCGTTTCAGCGTATTGTCCAGGCATTGGGCATCGAACGGCGGTCCGGTGTGCCGCCGCTGATGCAAGTCCTGTTCGGAACGCTGGAAGCCGGCTCGTTGCCGCGGCGGGCGGCGGACGACACACGGTTCGGCATCATCGACGACCAGGCCGACCAGGCTGCCAAGGCGGATCTCTCTTTCGTCTACCGGGCGGACGGCGACCAGCTGGAATTATGGTGCCGTTACGATCCGTCGATATTCGAGGCCGGGACCATAGAACGGCTTCTGGACTGGTTCGGCACCGTCATGGCCGGCGCCGCCAAGGCGCCGGACCAGCCTCTGGGCGAACTGCCCCTGATCGACCCGGATGCAGGCCGCGCGCTGATCGCCCGTTACAACGGCCACCGGCAGGCGTATCCGCGTGACGCTTCCATCTCCGGCTTGTTCAACGAGGTAGCGCGCGCCTTTCCGGACCACGTTGCCATCGACGACCGTGGCCAGCGCATGAGCTATGGCGCGCTGGCCGGGCAATCCGCCCGCCTGGCCAGCGCGCTGGCGTCGGCCGGCGTCGGCCAGGGCGATGCCGTCATGCTGGTTCTTCCCATGTCGGCGCGGTTCATTGCGCTGATGCTGGCCGTGCTGCGGCTGGGCGCCATTTATGTGCCGCTGGATCCCGCCCATCCAGCAGCCCATCGCGCGCGGCTCGCGTCGTCCATCGGCGCGCGCGCGGTGATCGTGGACAATGGCGATGCCGGCAAGGAGCTTTCCCGCGATACCTTCAGTGCAACGGCGTTGTTCGAGTCCGCGGCCGTACTGGCACCCCTGGAAGAGATCGAGGTGGCCGCGGGCGCCGCGGCCTATGTGATGTTCACCTCGGGGTCGACCGGCGAACCCAAGGGCGTGGCTGTACCGCAGCGCGCCATCGTTCGCCTGGTGCGCGACACCAACTATGCGCAATTCGGGCCCGCCACCCGCGCCGCCGTCTATTCCAACCCTTCCTTCGATGCGTCCACCCTGGAGCTCTGGGCGCCGCTGCTCAATGGCGGCACGGCTGTGATCGTCGACAAGGAATCCGTACTCGATTGCGGGCGGCTGAGACAGTTGCTGGAGCACAATCGCATCAATGTCTTTTGGGTGACCGCCGGCCTGTTCCAGGAACTGGCCGGGATCGACCCCGGCGTCTTTGCGGGCGATCGCCTGGTCATGACGGGCGGTGACGCCGTCAACGGCGATGCGGCGCGCGCCGTGCTGGCCGCCAGCGCCGGCACCGGATTGCGCCTGCTGAACGGTTACGGGCCCACTGAAAACACCACTTTCAGCACCTTCTACGATCTGTCCAAGCTGGATCAGGACAGCCTGGACGTTCCCATCGGATCCCCCATCGCCAACAGCACGGTCTACATACTGGATCGCCGCGGGCAGCCGCTGCCGCCCGGCGTCATCGGCGAGATCTATGTCGGAGGCGACGGCGTGGCCATCGGGTATGCGGGCGATCCGCAGCGCACGGCGGCCGTTTTCCTGCCCGATCCCTACGACGACCGGCCCGGGGCGCGCATGTACCGCAGCGGCGACCATGGCCGCTGGCGTTCCGATGGCACCGTGCTTTTTGCCGGACGCGACGACGACCAGATCAAGCTGCGCGGCTTTCGCATCGAGCTGGCGGAGGTGGCCGCGGCCCTGGGACGGCATCCCGGCCTTCGTGCCGTCCATGTGGCGGCGCCCCGGCACAAGGGCGACCGCCAACTGGTCGCCTATGTCGTTCCCCTTGCGGCGCCGCCCGCCACGGCCGACCTGCGCCGGTTTCTGGAAAACCTGCTGCCGGCCCACATGCTGCCTCATGCCTATGTCGTACTGGATGCCTTGCCGCTGAACGCCAATGGCAAAGTGGACCGCAAGGCGCTGCCTCCCGTTCAGGACCAGCACCTGGACGGAGCGGCCGAACGGGTGCCGCCGCGCAGCGAGGAAGAGGGCATATTGCACGGCATCTGGACCACGCTCCTGGGACTGGAGGGCGTGGGCATCGACGACAATTTCTTTCATGTCGGCGGGGACTCCATCACCGCGATACGCATGGCGGCGCGGGCGACGGCCGCCGGGCTTCCTCTTGCTCCCACCGACGTGTTCCAGTTGCAGACCATCCGGCAACTGGCCGAGGCGGCGGCGGGCGCCAGGGCCCGTGCGCGGCGCATTGCCAGCGAACAGATTTTCGATGCCGAACTTGTTCCGGCTTCGCCTCATGGCGGCACCGGCCGGGCGTTCCTGCTGGCCAGCCTGCGCCTGGAGCGTCCCATAACGGTGTTGGAGCTGGCACTGGCCATGCAGCGCCTGGCCGAACGGCATGAAGCGCTGCGCCTGCGATGGGTGCGGGACGGCGAGGCCCAGCGTGTGGAAATCATGGCCTACACCGCGCGCCTGCCCATACGCACGGTGGAAGTCCCGGGGATGTCCGACACGCAGTTGCGGGATTGGGTGGATAGTCACGCGGAACGCCTGGGCCGGGGACTGCAGCCCGAGAACGGCGTCATGGTGGCCTCCACCCTCGTCGACCGCCGGCGCGGCGGGGGAGATGTGGTCGTGCTGGCCTTGCACCGGGCCATTGCCGACGAAAGGACGGCATCGATCTTGCTCGGGGATCTCGACGATGCCTTGATGGCGGTCGCGATGCCCGCAGCGCCGGTGGAACATACGGGCGGCCTGGGGGCCTGGCTGGACTGGTTGCGGGCGCATGCCGATGCGCAGGCGGCCGGCCCCGGCCTGGTCGCGCTGGAGGCCGCCGCGCAAGACACGGGCGCCGGACTACCGGCTGCCGGCCAGGCGAGCGACCGGGACGCGATGGCGGCCCATTGCCTCCTTGATTCCGCCGCCACAGAGGCCCTGCTCGATCTTGCCGCAAAACAGCTGATGACCTCTCCGCTGGACCTGCTGTGCACCGCGCTTGCCGAAGCGGCGGCGGCAGCTTGCCAGGGAAATACCCTGCTGATCGAAGTCGTCGATACGGAACGCCGGCCACCCCGGGGCGCTCCGGACACCAGCGCCCTGGCCGGCAATCTGGAATGCGTGCTGCCTGTCGCCGTCCCTGTCGGACCCATGGCCATCGAGGCCCGCTTGCGGGCCGTCAAGGCGGCCAGACAGGCCGTCGAGCCGGCGGGGCCGGTGTTCCGCGTGCTGGCCCATACCTTCGATCTTCCCGCTGCCGGCGTCGGGCTGGCCTGGTCTTCCGCGCAGTGCGCGAACACACGGACGGTACTGCATTCACCGCCCGCCTTTGGGCCTTCGGTGCGCGGCATCTTGCTGGCCAGCCTGCATGGAGGACGGCTTCGCCTGGCCTGGGCCGGGCAGGAACCGGCCGGCGGCGCAAGCGATCTGCTGCGGCGCATGGCCGCCATTCTGGAAAACGTCGCCCTGGCCGGCGGGCAGGGCGCGGGTCCCCTCTACACACCGGCCGATTTTCCGCTGGCCGAGCTCGGCGAAGGCGAACTGAAAACCCTGTTGGCCGGGACCCGCGATGTCCAGGACATCTACCCCCTGTCGCCCATGCAGGAGGCGATGCTGGTGCATACCTTGGCGGCGGGCAAGTCGGAGATCAACTTCGAGCAAAGCTGCATGCGCATACGCGGCGCGCTGGACCTCGATGCCCTGGCCCATGCCTGGCAAACCGTTCTCGACCGCCATGACGTGCTGCGCACGGCCTTCCACTGGCGGGGATTGGCGCGTCCCATGCAGGTCGTGCACCGCCGCGCCGATCTGCCGCTGGAGCTCCATAGCTGGCCCTGCTTCGATCCAGTGCGCCTGGATGAATTCCTGGCGGCGGATCGCGAGCGCGGTTTCGACCTGTCCTCGGCGCCTTTGCTGAGGCTGCACGCCATACAGACCGCCCATGACGAACTGTACCTGGTATCCAGCTTTCATCATCTGCTGGTCGATGGCTGGTGCATGGGGCGGCTGGAGCGCGAGGTGCGGGCTTCCTACGAAAGCTTCCGCAGCGGACGGCCGGCCCTGCTGGATCAGCCCGCCGCGTACAAAAGCTATATAGATTGGCTGTCGCGCAACGACAGCAGCGCAAGCCGCCGTTTTTTTGCCGATATGCTGCGCGATCTGCCGCTGCGCCGCCGCTTGCGCGCGCCTGCACGTACGGCCGCGAGCGGCTACGCCACGGCCCGGCTGACCTTGCCCAGGCCGGCCACGCGCGCCCTGGTGGCATTCACTCGCCGGCGCGGATTGACGCTGGCGGCCGCCATGCATTTCGCCTGGGCCGTGTGGCTGGCAGGCCGCCTGGACTGCCGGGATGTGGTCTTTGGCACAACGGTCAGCGGACGGCCCGCTGGGGTGGCCGGGGTGGAAAGCATCGTCGGCCTGTTCATCAACAACCTGCCTGTCCGGCTTCGCCTGGATGAGCACGCGACAGTGGGCGACGGCCTTGCGCAACTGCATGGATTGCTGGGGCAACTGCAGCAGCATGCCTATTTGTCGCCCGCCGGGATTGCCGAAGCGGTCAGCGCCCCCGCGGGCGCCGGAGCCCTGTTCGATACCCTGGTCGTCGTCGAGAACCTGGCGTCCGGAACCAGCGCCTGGGCGGGCGCCGAAGGGCTGACGGTGGAGACGGTGCAGTCGCGCCTGAAGACGGCGTATGACCTGACCTTTATCGCCGTTCCGGGCGACGCCATGGTGCTGTCGCTGGTGCAGCCCATCGATGATCGTGAGCCCGAAGACGCCCAGGCCGCTCTGGAGGCTCTTGCCGCCATCCTGACCGCGCTGCCGGATGCCGCGGACGAGCCCCTGGCGGCGCTGCCGCGCCCCGTCCCCGTGCCGCATGTGGACGTGGCAGCAAGGTCCGCCACAGGCGGCCTGCGCTTGTCGACGCGTCCGCGCAGCACGCTGGAGGCGCGTATCGCCGCCATCGTGGCCGGCCTCGCTCCCGGCCAGCCGGAAACCGATTCGGCCATGGGCGCTTGCGGGCTGGACACGGATTTCTGGCAGCTGGGGCTGACCTCGCTGGAGCTGACCCAGCTTGCCTTGAGGCTGGCCGAGGCGCTGGACAGGCCGGTGCCCATTGCTCTGCTGCTGGAGCATCGGACCATCGCCTCCCTGGCGGCGGCCATACAGGAAGGGCAGAGCTGGTCGCCGATCGTGGTGATGAGCGACCCGCGGGCGCGGGAAGGCGGGCAGGAACCCTTCATCTGTGTACACCCCATCGCCGGGGATGTCAGCGTCTTCCTGGATCTGGCGCGCGCCATGCCGCCGCGGATTCCATTCTGGGCGCTCCAGGCGCCGGGGCTCGAAGAAGGACAGGCGCCGCTGCCCACCGTTCAGGCGCTGGCCGAGGCCAATCTGCAGGCCCTTGCCGCGCGCGGCAAGCCGGCGCCCCGATGGATAGGCGGCTATTCGTTCGGCGGCATGGTCGCCTTCGAGATGGCGCGCCAGTTGGCGGCGCAGGGGCGCATGCCGGAGCGTATCGTCATTCTGGATACACCCGCTCCCTCGCCGCGGGCCTCCATCCTGAATGTCGACCCCGACCGTGCCCAGGCCGAGTGGCTGCTGCGAATGGTCGATGTGCGGGCGCGTTTTCAAGGCAGGCAGACGCCGCTGGAGTTGAACGAACTGCTGGCCTTGCCCGCCGAGCGGCGTTTCGATCTGGCGTTGGCGCGTTCGCATGCGGCCGGGCTGCTGCCGCCCGCGGCCACGGCATCCTGGCTGCGGCGTGCCCATCATTGCAGTCTTGTGCAGTATGAGGCCTACCTTGCCTACCTGCCTGTCTCGTCCAGTTGCCGGGATCTGCCATTGGCGATAGTCAGGGCGGCCCAACCCCGCGCGAGCGACCTGGGTGACGATGAAAACGCCCAATTGGCGCTGCCTGCCATGGGATGGCAGGCCTATACGGACATCGCCATCGCCGTGCGCCATGTCGATGGCGACCACGTCAGCATGCTCGGCCAGGACACCGCCGCTCAGGTGGCTCAGGCCATCGACGGTCTATTGCGGGAAGATCAGTCCTTGCAGCGCAAGGCCAGGGCGGCGGAGTAGCCGGCCGGCGCAGGCAGCGCAAACACATTGCAGCGGCCAAACCCGCCGGTGTGAATCATTGCGCCGTCGCCGTTCGGCTCCTGGGCCGCCAGGCCTGTTTCAAGCGTCTTGAAATCCAGTTGCAAGCCTTGCCCCACGGCCTTGGACACTGCTTCCTTGGCCGTCCAGGCATAAAAGAAAGCCCTGGACCGCATTCCATCGTCCAGGCGCTCCCAGCGCTGCGCCTCCAATGGAGACAGAATCTGCGCCGCCAGGCCGGCCAGGTCGCTTGTGTGGCGCATATGCTCGATATCCACGCCGACTTCCGCTCCCTGCGAGATGGCGATCAAGGCATAGTCGCTCGAATGGGCCACATTGAAGTGCGTATCGCTGCTGCCGCCCGCCAGGGTGGGCTTGCGGAACCGGCCATAGTCGAAATGGATATCGCCGGGACTCTTGCCCAGATGTTCGCCGAGCACAAGCCGCAGCAATGCCCGGACCTGTATGAAGACATCGCGCGCGGGCTGAACCAGAAATGAGCCGGCCCGTTGCCGTTCCTGAGGCGACAGCAATGCAAGGCAAGCCGCCAGGGTTTCGGGATCGTCGGTCATGCGCCACTGCCGGACGTGGCAAGGGCCGGGCCGGCCTGGACGGTCCGCCGTATCGAGCCCGGCCTGGCCATCGGCCAGCACGATACGCAATGCGTGTATGGCTGGCGGGCCGGTGACGGACGTCTTGCCATCGAGTGCCGCGGTACTCTGACTCTTACTTCCGCACATAGCTCTTCTTTCCGCTATCCGAATACCCGCTTCGTATGCGTTATGCAATGAGGCTCCCATGAGGCGGCGTACGTCCGTCTCGTCCATGGTTTAAATTTGTTACTTGTGAGCTAGTTTAAGCGGATTCGCGTTCGCATTGAACAACTATCTTGATGGGGATCCGCATGGGGAAGCGGGAAGCTCAGGGCCTGCCTTCGGGCGAACCGCCGGCCTGGGCTTCGGGTGAGGGCGCTGTTTGTTCCAGCCCAAATCGGCTTGGCCCCTCATGGCAGTTGATCGTGGAACTCAGGTTGGAAATGATCGTGTTCCAGGTCAAGGTGCTCAGGAAGGGATGCCACTCGGGCGGGGCCACAAAACGCAGCTTGCCGCCGACCCGCCAAACCGCTGCCACTGGAGCATGTAAGCCGGCTTTGGCTGCGGACACCTGCAATTTATCCAGCGCCGCTCTGCGTTGCCAGGCAGGCCGTCCTTCGAAGCTGCAGTCCAGAGGCACGACAATTATTTCCCGTCCCCGATGATTGAATATCGCCAATCTGGTTTTGTACATACCGGCCTCCTTCTTCGAGGCGCTATAGCTGGTTGTTTAAAGCTACTCCGGTAGTTTTACCTAAGCAATCAACAATATCTCCTACGCTATTCGTCCTAGCCGCTCTTCTCGAAGTGATATTCTTGGCGCTCGAAACTGGGTTTGACCCCGTGCCTGCGGGTTGTTCGCTGGATATAAATTCGCAGGTGATGCAGGAGCGTTGAAATACGCAGGATGCCGCAGGGACAAGCAAAAGAAAACCCGCCGGGGCGGGTCGTGTCGACTCGAGAAGATGCTTAGTATGGCAGGCTCGGGAATCTTTCCTTCATCTGCAGAACGACTCGCTTGTGCAGGCGGGCAATGGACCGTTTGCGCGCCTCGTCATCTGCCCGCGAGGGTGGGTTTGGCGGTGCATTCATGCCATTGCTTGCGCCCCATTGCTGTGCTGAGGTCTGTAGGAGTAGGGTATTCATATATTCTCTCTTTGCGCCACCTTTGGTGCCGTGCGTATTGTTATGTCACATCACCCAGAGTACGCTACATAGCCACGATTACCTAGCTATCGATTGAAAGTAGGTGAGACAGCCTGCCGGGACGGTTGGGGACAAATTTCTGACGCACCTGGTGCCGAATTGCTGCTGACGTCCGCCGCGTCAGGGTCATTGAATATGCGACAGCGCACATATTCCGGCACATATAGCTAAAAACACATATAGCTAAAAAGTAAGGGCCTACATTTTCATGTAAGCCCTTGATATTCTTGGCTCCCCGAACTGGGTTCGAACCAGTGACCTGCGGATTAACAGTCCGTCGCTCTACCGACTGAGCTATCGGGGAATTAAAGAAGCGAAACTATAGCATATATTTTCGCTGCCTCGCAAGCCGGCCGCCGCACAGCCTACGCCGTGCGGTGTCGACGCAACTGAGAATGGCCTCAGTCCAGCAAATCCTTCATGTCGTCGGCATGCTCTTCTTCCACCGCCATGATGTCGATCAGCAGGTGCTTGGTAGTGGGGTCGGAGTCGCCGATGCGCTCTATCATCTGCCGGTACGATTCGATGGCGACGCGCTCCGCGATCAGGTTGGCGCGTATCATGCCCTTGATGTCGGTGCACTCGTCATATTCGGCGTGGCTGCGCTGTGAGATCGTGGACGGATTGAAATCCGGTTCGCCGTTCAACTGGACGATGCGCTCGGCGATGCGGCCGGCGTGGTCCTCCTCTTCCTGGGCGTGTTGCAGGAATTCGGCCTTGATGGGTTCGTTGACCAGGCCCGTGGCGGTGTAATAGTGGCGCTTATAGCGCAGCGCACAGACCAGTTCGGTGGCCAGCGCCGCATTGAGCATTTCAATGATTTCCTGGCGGTTTCCCTGGTATCCGGGCGGCACCGCGCCGTCGTCCAGCTTGCGCGCGGCTTCGCGTATGGCGGCGACGTCGATGGGTTGTTTGCTTGCTGTATTGGTCGATGCTGAGTTCATGGTTATCCTTGTCTTGTATTGACGAAAAGGCAGGCAAGGGCGCCTTTGCAGGCGCCCGCCATAGCTCAGGGGATCAGCAAGTTCCGTGCCGGGCGGGCGGTGCCAGGCGGCAGCTTGTCTTTCGGCCGCGCAGCCGCCCTGGGTCGCGGCGGCTGCGTGGCGCGATGTTCAGTGCGCGCCGGCTCCCGCGCCGCCGGCCGATCTGTTCGAGGACGGCTTGGCCATCCAGACGAGCCCGATAAGCAGCAGGAACAAAATGGCCGAGGCATAGAAGATGTCGGTGGCCGACATGGTGAATGCCTGCTGGTTGATCATGTTGTTGATCACGGTTGCGGATTGTTCATGGCTGAAGCCCCTTTGCTGCATGCCGTTCATGATCGCGTCGAAGGCGGGTTCGCCGGGGCGGGCGGCCTCGGTCAATTGCGCGTGATGCAGGCTGGCCCGGTTCTCCCACAGGGTCGTGGTGATGGAGGTGCCGAAGGCGCCGAACACCAGCCGGACGAAATTCGACAGTCCGGCGGCGGCGGGGATGCGATGCGGATCCAACCCGGCCAGGGTAAGGGTGGTCAGCGGAATGAAGAATGTCGCCATGGCCGCGCCTTGTATGAAGGTGGGCAGCATGATGGTGTACAGGTCGGCCTGCGTGTTGAAGTCGGCCCGCATGTAGCTGATCAGCGCGAAAACCAGGAAGGCGAAGGTGGCGATCATGCGCGGATCGTGCCTGGACAGCATTTTTCCCACCATGGGCGACATGATGATGGCCAGGATGCCGACCGGCGCCGAGGCGATGCCGGCATAGGTGGCCGTATAGCCCAGAGTGCTTTGCATCCACAAGGGCAGCAGCACCACCGTGCCGAAGAAGAGCCCGTAGCCCACCGAAATGGTGATCACGCCCGAGGTGAAGTTGCGGAACTTGAACAGCGTCAGGTCGATGACGGGGTGCTTGGCCGTCAGTTCCCAGATGATGAAGAACACGAAGGCGACGACCGCAAGCACGGCCATGACGGTAATGGCGCTGCTGGCGAACCAGTCCAGTTCCTTGCCCTTGTCCAGCATGAGCTGCAGCGCGCCGACCCACAGCACCAGCAGACCAAGCCCCACGGTGTCTATGGGCAGCTTGGCGCGCGGCGATTCCCGGTGCTTGTACAACTGCCACGATGCCCAGCCCGCCAGCAGGCCGACGGGAACATTGATGTAGAAGATCCATGGCCAGCTGTAGTTGTCGGAGATCCATCCCCCCAGCAGCGGCCCGGCAACCGGCCCCACCAGGATGGTCATGGACCACAGCGCCAGCGCCATGCCCGCCTTGTCCTTCGGGTAAGTGCCCAGCATCAGCGACTGCGACAAGGGGATCATGGGGCCGGCCACCGCGCCTTGCAACACGCGGAAGGCCACCAGCGATTCCAGCGACCAGGAAAATCCGCAAAGCCAGGACGAAATGACGAACAGCAGCACGGACAGAACGAACAGGCGCACCTGGCCGAAGCGCTGGGTCAGCCAGCCCGTCAGGGGAACGGTAATGGCGTTGGCCACCGCGAACGAGGTGATCACCCAGGTGCCTTGCGTGGCGCTGACGCCCAGGTCGCCGGCGATGGTCGGTATGGAAACGTTGGCGATCGAGGAGTCCAGCACGTTCATGAAGACGGCCGAGGACAAGGCTATCGTGCCGAAGAGCCGGGCCCGTCCTTCCAGCGGCGGGTAGGCTGCGGCCGGCGCCGCTTTAGTGTCCGTAGAACTCATGAATCCAGGTTTTCCTTGATGATACGCGCGATCAGTGCATCGGCTTTCCCGCTGTCATCGGTGAATACGGCCGTCTTGAAGCCCGTATTGCCGACGGTGGCTGCGCCTTCCTCCGGCTCCGACAGATCCACTTCCACCTGCATGGAAAGGCCCACGCGCAGGGGGTGCGAGGCCAGTTCCTTTGGATCCAGCGCAATCCTGACGGGCACCCGCTGGACCACCTTGATCCAATTGCCGCTGGCATTCTGCGCGGGCAGAAGGGCGAACGCGCTGCCGGTGCCGGCGGCCAGCCCCTGGATTTTTCCGTGGTAGGTGATGTCGCTGCCATACAGGTCGGCGGTCAGCGTCGCGTTCTGGCCCGGTTTCATGTGCCGCAGCTGGCCTTCCTTGAAGTTGGCTTCGACCCAGACCTGGTCCAGCGGAACGAGAGTCATGAGCGGTGTGCCGGGCGCCACATGCTGGCCCACCTGGGCCGAGCGTTGCGCGACCAGACCGTCCACCGGCGCGGGCAGGCGCGTGCGGCTGTCGGCCAGCCATGCCTTGCGCAACTGATCGGCCGCCTGCATGACGTCGGGATGGGCGGCGACGGTGGTGCCGGCTGTCAGCGCCTGATTGGTTTGCAGCTTGGCCTGCGAGGCGGCCAGCGCGGCCTGCGCCTGGGCCAGGCCCGATTGCGCGGCCTTGACCGCCGTTTGCGCGTGCAGGATTTCTTCGCCGCTGACGCCGCCGGAGTGCGCCAGCGTCTGCCGCCGCTTCAGGTCGCTTTGCGCCTTGGCCAGATCGACCTGCGCGCGCTCGATGTCGGCCCGGCGCACGGCCACGTCGGCCTCCAGCGCGTCGTTCTGGACGAAGATGGTGCGCGTGTGGCGCACGGCCTGGGCCAGGGCGGCTTCGGCCTGGGCCAGCGCAATGCGCGCGTCGCTGGGATCCAGCTCGATCAGCAGGGCGCCCTTGCCGACGGTTTGCGTATTGTCCGCGCCTATGCCGATGACGGTGCCGGGAATCTGCGAAGTGACCTGGACCAGGTTGCCGTGCACATACGCATCGTCGGTGGATTCATAATTCGAGGCATAGATGGCCCACCAGATCGCGTAAGCGATGCCTATGGCGATGAAGACAAGCGCGGCGAGAATCATCAGGGGCTTGCGCCGGGATGCCGATTGGGTTGGGGTGCTCATGGGGGTCTCGTGTATCAGTGTGTGGTGGTTTCGGTCTTGTAGCCGCCGCCCAGGGCGGTGGCCAGTTGCGCGTCCAGCTTGTAGGCCTGGGCGAGCATGTCGGTATTCAGGATGGCTTGTTTCTGCACTTCGTTCTGCGCCAGCAGCACCTGCACGAAGTTGCCCAGGCCGGACTTGTAGCGTTTCACGGCAATGTCGTAGGCCGAGGTGATCGCCCGCAGGCTGGCGGCCTGGTCGACAATCTGTTGCCGCAGTGCGCGTATGGCCGTCGTGGCGTCGGCCACTTCGCGCACGGCCGTCAGCAGCGTCTGGTTGTAGTCGGCGATGGCCAGCTCGCGTTCGGCGCGCTTGCTGTCCAGTCGGGCGTTCAGTGCGCCGCCATGGAAAATGGGCAGGCTGATGGCCGGGCCGACCCCGTAGGTCTGGCTGCCCGATTGCAGCAGGTTGGACAGGCCCAGCGACATGAATCCGGCAAAGGCCGACAGGTTGATGTTGGGAAAGAACTCCGCCTTGGCGGCGGATATTTCGCTGGCGCTGGCTTGCACGCGCAGCCGCGCGGCAACGATGTCCGGACGGCGGCCCAGCAGTTCCACGGGCAGTTGATCCGGCAACCCGGCCGGCCCGTGGGACAGCGCGGTTTCCTGTATGCGCTTGCCGCGTTCGGGGCCGGCGCCGGCCAGCGCGGCGATCTGGTTGCGCAGCAGATCGGCGTTGGTGGCCGCCTGGCTGAGCTGGACGCGCGCCGCCGAGACCGCCGAGTCCGCCTGGTTGGCCTCCACTTCGGTGTCCAGGCCCGCCGCCACCCGCTGTCGGGTGATGGCCAGAACGTCCTCCTGCTGCTTCACGATCAGGGCGATGACGCGATGCTGCGCCAGCGCGTTTTGCAGATTGAAATAGCTTTGGACCATGGCGCCGACCAGGGCGTTGCGGGCCACCTGGACGTCGGCCGCGCTGGCCTCGCGCTGGGAAACGGCGGCGGCGTAATGGGCGCGATTCCTGCCCCACAGGTCCAGGTCGAAATCCAGGTTCAGGCGCAGGCTGTTGTCCGTCTGCATGGAGCCGCCGTAGGGCGGCGGATAGATGTAGTTTTCCGAGAAGCGTTCGCGCAGCATGGTGTAGTTGGTATTGAGCTGCGGCAACTGGACCGCGCGCGCGCCGCCGACGGCGGCGTTGGCCATGTCCAGGCGGGCGCGCGCCGCCGCCAGCGAGGGGCTGCCGGCAAGGGCCTCGGCAAGCAGGCGGTCGAGCTGAGGATCGTCGTAGCGCCGCCACCATTCCTCGGTGGGCCAGGCCATGTCATGTTCTTGCAGGCCCAGTTGCGCGCCTTGCAAGGGCGCCGAGCCAGGCTCGCCCGGAGGGATCGCGGCGCAGCCCGACAAGGCAACGACCAGCAGGAGGGAAAAAAGTGATTTCATGTTTTTCTACGGATGGAAGGCGCTTGCGGCCTTGCTTACAAAAAGCTGAATTTATCTGACTAGTTGGTAACTGCCTAGGCAATTATATGGCGAAAATAATGAGCGACAAAAGAAAAAAATGCGTGACGATGCCGAAGGGCGGGCGGGGCCGGGGGAGCCCCTAATGCCCTTTGGTACAGGGCAGATCGGCGCCGGGCAGGCCGTTGGCCAGCATGCGATGCAGAAGGTCGATCAGGGATTCCACCTCGGCCTTGCTGAAGCCTTGCAAGTGGGCGTTCAGTGTGGCGGCGATCGCCGGCATGATCTGCTCAGCCACTTCGGTGCCCGCTTCGCTGAGTTCTATCCGGACCACGCGGCGGTCGTCGGGACAGCGATGCCGGGTGACGAAGCCCTTGGCTTCCAGCCGGTCCAGCGTGCGGGTCATGGCGCCGGTGTCCACATGCGCGCTGCGCGCCAGTTCGGCCGGCGTGTTGATGTCCATGTACCGTATCATGACCAGCGGGCGCCATTGCATGGCGGTAAGCCCCAGCGGCGATACGTGCTGGTCGATCATGCGGTTGAGCGAGCTTTGCACCTGCTTGACCAGAATGCCGATGTTGCTGTCCTTGCTGGACAGCAGCAGGGCGGCCGAATAGAAGGTTTGCTTGCGGCGGCTGGCGGATGTTGCGGGCTTGCTCATGCAGCGATTTTAACGCTTATTTAGTTGCCTAGGCAAGTACTGTTTGATCACCTTTCATCCGGACCGCGGATTGTGGCCCCGCAGTCCGGGTGGCCGCCGCTGAAATCAATTGACCACGATGTTCGCATCCTTGGCCAGCTTGACCCAGAATTTCTCGTCCTGGTCCAGAAACGTGCCGAAGGCCTCGGGCGAACTCGACAATGACGGCTCGGTGCCTTCGCGCGCCAATACGGATTTGACATTGGCCTGGTTCATGGCGAACACAGCGGCGTCGTAGAGCTTCTTTACGACCGCATCGGGCGTGTTCCGGGGTACGAAGATCCCGTACCAGAACTCCAGGTTGTAATCCGGAAGGCCGGCTTCCTTCATGCCCGGCAGCTTGGGCACCAGGGCCGATTTTTCGCGGGTGCTGACGGCGATGGCGCGCAGTTTTCCGCTGTCCACCTGGGCGAGCACCGAAGGAGCGGTGCCGAAGCTCAGGTCCGTGTCGCCGGCCATGACGGACTGGATGGCGGGAGCACCGCCGCGGTATGGGATGTGCGTCATCTTTGTTCCCGTCAGCAGCGTGAACAGCGCGGCGCCCAAGTGCGGCGCCGAACCGTTGCCCGAGGTGGCATAGTTCAGCACGCCCGGCTTTTCCTTGGCTTCCTTGATGAGATCCGCGACGGATTTGATGCTGGTCTTGGTGCTGACGGCCAGCACGAGGGGCGAAGTCGTGATTTTCGTTACCGCTTTCAAGTCTTTCGCGGTGTAGGACAGCTTGGGGTTCAGGGCGGGGTTGATGGAGATGCTGCTGGGGCTGGCGATCAGCACGGTGTAGCCGTCGGGCGGAGCCTTGACCACATAGTCGGCGGCGATGCTGGATCCCGCGCCGGGCTTGTTCTCGACCACCACCGTCTGCCCCAGGGCCTTGCCGAAGGCTTCGCTCATGGAGCGGGCGACGGTGTCGGCGGCCCCGCCCGGCGCAAATCCGATGACCAGGCGTATGGGGCGGTTTGGGTAGTCGGCCTGCTGCGCGCCGGCCTGGGCGGCCATGGCCCCCAAGCCGCATGCAAGAACGAAATGTATTATTTTCATGCTGTTGTCTCCTCGGTATTTATAGGTTTTGCGTGGTGGTCAGCTTGCGGGCATGCGCAACACGATCTTGCCTGCATGGCGGCCCGCCTCCATGCAGGCCTTGGCCTCGGCCAGGTCGTCGAAGTCGAACTCCTTGTCCACTTGCGGCTTTATCGTGCCGGCGTTTACGTGCGGCAGCACCTCGGCCACGAAGCGGGGAATGGCGGACGCGCGTTGCTCTTTCGTGCGCAGCTTGTTCGATACGCCGAAGATGGCCAGCCGCTTGGCGTGCAGCGCTTGCAGATCCAGGTCGGCGTGCAGCACGCCGTCCACGTAGCCGACGAAGGCCAGCCGCCCCTCGAAGGCCGCGGCGCGGACGTTCTCCGCAAAGACGCTGCCGCCCACCGCATTGACGATGAGGTCGGCGCCGTGCTGTTCGGTGGCTTCCATGACCCGGCCGGCAAAGTCCGCACTGCGGGTATGCAGGCCGACGTCCAGGCCCAAGGGCTGGAGCATCTCGAGTTTTTCGGCTGAGCCCGACGTTCCTATGACCCTGGCTCCCAGGGCTTTGCCCAGCTGCAGCGAGGCCACGCCCACACCCGACGAGACGCCGTTGATCAGCAGCCATTCGCCGGCCTTCAGCCGGCCCTGCACGACCAGCATGTCGAAGGCGACCAGGAAGGTCAGGGGCAGGCAGGCGGCCTCTTCCCACGACAGGCTGTCGGGTTTGGGCATGGCCTCGATGGCCTCCATCAGGCCGTATTCCGAGAAGGCGCCCGGGCAGCGTCCCATGACCTTGTCCCCGACCCGGAAATTGCTGACGTCTTTCCCAACGCCGACGATTTCGCCGGCGCCTTCACCGCCTATCTGCTTCCAGCTTCCGGCCTTGCCGTGCAGGCCGTGGCCCAGCACGAACTCGCCGCGGTTCAGGCCCGCGGCATGCATGCGGACCAGCAGTTGCTGAGGGCCCGGTTCCGGCATCGGACTGTCGCGGCACTCCAGCAAGGTGTCGGTGTCGGTCATTTGCATCCAATAGCTTTTCATTTTTCCTCCGTGAGCGGCGCGGCCTATCGGCCGATGAACACCGGTTTGCGTTTTTGCATGAAAGCGGTTCTTCCCTCTGCGTAGTCCAGGCTGTCGAAGCAGGCGCGGATGAGCGCCGTGCAGCGGTCCTTGTCCACATTGGGGGCGGACTTCAGGATTTCGGCCATGATGGCCTTGCCCGCGGCGATGGTGATCGGCGCGTTGTCGGCCATGGCGCGGGTATATTCGGCAAGCAGGGCCGGCAATCCTTCCACTGCGGCGATCCGTGTGACCAGGCCCAGCGACCTGGCTTCCGCGGCGTCGATCCGGCGGGCCGTGAAGAAGAGATCCTTGGCCGCGCCCGGTCCGATCAGGTCGACCAGGTTTTTCATGGCGGAATAGCGGTAGCCCAGCCCAAGGCGCGCGGCGGGAATGGAGAAGACCGAGTTGTCCGACGCGATGCGGATGTCGCAGGCAATGGCCACATTGACGCCGCCGCCTATGCAATACCCGCTGATGCAGGCGAGCGTGGGCTTGGGGAAGTCCTGGATCGCCGTGAGCGAAGTCTCGGCCATGGCTTCGTAGCGGGTTACGGCCTCGCGCGCGGCGCGCATGTCTTCGAACTGTGAAATATCGGCGCCGGATACGAAGGCCTTGTCTCCCGCTCCGGAAAAAACGACCAGGCGCACCCGGTCGTCGGCCCCGGCGCGCTCGAGCAGAGGCACGACGGCCTCCCACATGTCCACCGAAAGCGCGTTATGCCGCGCGGGGTTGTTGAACTGGATGTGCAAGGTGGTTTCATCCAGCCAGGCCAGGACGCGTTCCGTGGTCGATGAGTATTCGGGGTGCTGCATCAATAGACTCCATGGGATTTCATTCGGGCCAGGTCCTCGTCGCCATAGCCCAGGGTTTTCAGGATTTCCTCGGTGTGTTCGCCACGCCGCGGCGCGGATCGTACGATGGTACTGGGAGTGCGCGTAAGCTGCACGGGCTGGCCCACCATGCGCTGCTTGCCCAGCCGCTCCGACATGACCTCCTTGACGATGTTCAGGTGATGGATCTGCGGGTCGTCGAATACTTCGCGCAGGTCGTTGATCAGGCCGCAGGCGACACCGCCTTCGTTCAGCCTGGCGATCCAGTAGCTTCTGTCCTGCGCGGCCAGGCGCCGGTTGATCTCGGCATTGAGCGAATCACGGTTGACCGAGCGCGAGGGCTTGTCGTGGTAGCGTTCGTCGGTCACCCATTCGGGCGCGCCCAGAATGTCGCAGAAGCGTTCCCAGATCTTGGAGCCGAACACGGCGATGTTCATATAGCCGTCGCGGGCCTTGTAGACGCCGGTGGGGATGCTGGTGGGGTGGTAATTCCCGGCGGGCGTGGCGACCTCGCCGTCGATCAGGTATCGGGAGGTCTGGAAGTCCATCATGTAGACCAGGGATTCCAGCAAGGAGGTATGCAGCCATTGGCCTTTGCCGGACGATTCGCGTTCAAGCAAAGCGACCAGGATGCCTTGCGCGGCGAAAATCCCCGCGCACAGGTCGGCGATGGGAATGCCGACCCGCAAGGGGCCCTGGTCGGGCAGGCCGGTCACCGACATCAGGCCCGAGGTGCCTTGCGCAATCTGGTCGAAGCCCGGGCGATTTGCATAGGGACCGGTCTGCCCGAAGCCTGAGATGCTGGCATAGACCAGACCGGGATGATCCACCGACAGCGTTTCGTAATCGATGCCCAGACGGTACTTGACGTCGGGCCGGAAGTTCTCGACCACCACGTCCGCCGTGCCGATCAGCCGTTTGAGCGTGGCAATGCCTTCGGGCTCCTTCAGGTTGAGCGTGATGGATCGCTTGTTGCGGTGGGTGTATTGGTAGTCGGATCCGTCCTGTCCGCCCAGCGTGTCGTCGCCGCGCATATGCTCGGGCATCTGCACCTGGATGACGTCGGCGCCCCAGTCGGCCAGTTGCCGGCAGGCGGTGGGGCCGGCCCGCACCTGGGTCAGATCGATGACGCGAAAGCGTTTCAACGCCTCGGAAGCGGCTAGATGGACCACGATATCTCCTCCTTGATTGATGAGGCAATTATTTATTTTTCGCTCTTAAGTGTCAACACTTTAATATATTGGTCGACAATATTTCGAGAATTGTTCCCGGTTTCCGGATCCGGCCCCGGTTATCGCCCGGCACTTTTAAGGTAAGATTGCGCCATGGTTTCCACTCCTTCTCCCGCGCGCTCCGCCATACTTTCCCAGACCGTAGCAAGCGAACTCAAGCGTCTCATCTATTCGGGCGAGTTCCAGCCGGGCGAGCGCCTCAACGAAGCGGCGCTGGCCAGCCGAATGGGCACCAGCCGGGGCCCCATCCGCGAAGCCATGAAGGTGCTTGCGGGCCTGGGCCTGGTGACGCCGGTGCCGAACAAAGGCGTGTTCGTCAGGCAGCTTTCCGTGCGCGACATGATCGAGGTCTACGAATTGCGCGCGCTGGTGTTCGCCTATGCGGCCGAGCGTGCCTGCGAGCATTTTTCGCCCCAGCATGCCGTCCAGTTCGAGCACCTGCTGAGCCAGATGGACGAAGCCTGGCGGGCGAACGACGGAACCCGTTATTACGAACTGAACCTGGACTTCCACGAGCTGATTCTCGAACTCTCGGGCAATCGGCGGGCCATGCAGGCCTACGACGACTACGTCAAGGAGCTGCACCTGTTCCGGCGCAAGTACTTCAACGTCGACGCCAACATGCGCCGCTCCAACGCCGAGCACCGGAAAATCTACCAGGCGATCTCTTCGGGCAATCCGGCCAAGGCCTGGGCCGCCGCCCAGCGCCACGTCCTCGATGGCCGCTCCAGGCTGCTTCTGACCATGGAAGCGCCATTGACGGCCTGAAGCCGGGGGCCCTTGCCGAAGCGGCGCTCCGGCCTTTGGCAAACTCGTGCAAAATAGCGTCTTGGACGCCGAGGGCGCCATGCGTTTTCCGCCTTCTCCTTCTCTATCTCATCCTGCCGATATGACCACGTTGCCTGGCGCTTCAACCACCGCAAGAACACAAGAATTCTGGATGGGGTTTCTGCTGGCGGGGCTGGGCGCGGTGCTGTTCTCGGCCAAGGCCATCGTGGTGAAGTTCACCTATCGCTATGGCGTCGACGCCCTGACGGTCATCGGCTTCCGGATGATGCTTGCCTTGCCGTTCTTCGCCGCGATCGGCTGGTTCCAGGCACGCAAGGCGCGCCAGGGCAAGCTTGCCCGGCTGACGTCCAAAGAGCGCCTGCAGATCGTCTTTTTGGGATTCATCGGTTATTACCTGTCCAGTTTTCTGGATTTTTTGGGATTGCAATACATTTCGGCCGGCCTCGAGCGGCTGATCCTGTTCATGTCTCCCACTTTCGTCCTGCTGATCTCGGCTTTCTTCCTGAAGCGCCCCATCGCACGCGGGCAGTGGGTGGCCCTGGGCCTGTCCTACCTGGGAGTGATGTTCGTCTTCCTGCAAGACCTGTCGTTCAGCGGCAGCCATGTCATGCTGGGTTCGGCCTTCGTGCTCGGCTCGGCGCTGTCGTATTCCTTCTACCTGATCGGTTCCGGCGAACTGATCAAGCGTGTCGGCGCGACGCGCCTGGTGGCGTATGCGATGTCGGTGTCGGCGGTGATCAGCATGATCCATTTTTTCGGCGTGCTTGGGCTGGAAGGCCTGAAGCAGCCCTGGCCGGTTTATGAATTGTCGCTGGTGCATGCCTTGGTCAACACCGTTGCGCCAACCTTCATGATCATGTGGTCGGTGGCGCGCATCGGCGCACCCATGACATCGCAATTGGGTTTGCTGGGCCCCGTGTCCGTGCTGTTCCTGGCCGGATGGCTGCTGGACGAGCCCATCACCGTGCTGCAGCTGGTCGGCACGGCCTTTGCCCTGGCCGGGGCCGTCGTCCTGGGCCGCCGGCGTCCGGCCTAGCGCGGCCCGTCCGCCGCCAAGGCAAGCGGCCGTAAGCCGGCTAGCTGGCGCCGCTGGCCTTGCCGGCGGCCTTTTCCATCAATTGTTCGATTTCCTCGCGATGAATGTCATGCGTGACGAAGCCCGACGCGTTTTCGGGCATGGCCAGGCGCTCCGGCTCGGCCAGCGTGCGGCGTATGTCTTCCAGGCCGCAGGCCCAGTGCTCGCGCATGGTCGCCAGCCCGAACTGGAAGTCCTTGTAGTGCCGTTCGTAGGGCCTGTTGCGGTATATGAGATGGATGACGTTGTAGCGCTTGCTGCAAGCCAGGTCCTGCGCCATGCGGCAATAGGGATCGCTTGCGCGGATATCGGCCGGTATGTCCTCCAGCAGGTGCTGCAGTATGTGGCGCAGGTATTGCGTCCAGCGCAATTGCTCTGTGATCAGGCGGGTGCGGCTGGAGTAGCGGATGTCCTTCATCCGGTCCGACACTTCGCTCATGTTGACCGGTACCTGTCCGCGCGCGCTCCATAGATCCACCTGGAATACCAGGGTGTCGCGCAAGGGCCGCGATTCCAGCACCTGCGTGAGCGGCGTATTCGATACCAACCCGCCGTCCCAGTAGTGTTCGCCGTCGATCTCGACGGCGGCGAAGGCCGGCGGCAAGGCGCCCGAGGCCATGAAGTGTTCCGCGCGCAAGGCCATTCTGGTGTTGTCGAAATACACGAAATTGCCGTTGCGCACATTGACCGCGCCCACCGACACCTGCTGCCGGGCGGAATTGATCAGGTCGAAATCGCACAACCGTTCCAACGTCGCCTTGAGCGCGCTGGTGTCATAGTAGCTGGCGGTGTCGGGGCTGCCGGGCATGATGGACGAGGGCGGGGGGAGGCGCGGCTGGAAGAAGCCTTGCTGGCCGTTCATCAGGGCGCTGCCGGCGTGCAGGGCGCCCATGGCCTGGCGCATGGTGTCGTTCATATTGAAGAACGACTGATCGAGGAAGGGCGGGATGCCCGGGCCTCCGTTCGGCTGGCAGATGGTTTCCCAGAATTCGAGCAGGCGCGGCACGCGCATCCCGGGCGGATTTCCAGCGATGATGGCGGTGTTCAAGGCACCGATCGAGATGCCCGAGAGGCAGCTCAGCTCTATGCCCGCTTCATGCAGGCCCTGGAAGACGCCGGCCTGGTAGGCGCCCAGCGCGCCGCCGCCCTGCAATACCAGCGCCACGGTCTCGTAAGGCGGAAGGCCGGGCGTGGTGTTGACCGGAAGGTCGGCGTTTTCCAGCGCGGCCTCTTCGGTGCTGGCCCGCGTCGGAAGGCGGTGGGTATTGGCGGGCTTGCGTGCGGCCCGCGCAGCGAGGGTTCTGCCAGGGCTGCGCCCGGCGCCAGGGAAGAGTTCGAGCTGTCGACTCATGCTTGACCGCCTTTGGTGGGATGCTGCGTGCCGATGCCGTTCACCATACCACTTTCGGGATCGTCGGACAGGCTGGCGACGAAGGCGTCGATCAGGGCGCCTCGGTAGCGGGATTTGTGCAGCACCAGGGACAGCCGCCTGCGCAGGTTCAGGAAAGGAGTATCCAGGATGCGCAGCCGGCCCGTGGCCACCGGATCGCTTGCCGCCGCGCGGGGCAGGCAGGCGATGCCCAGGCCGGCGATCACCGCCTGCTTGATGGCCTCGACCTGGCCCAGTTCCAGCACGATCTTGCCGGCGGGCAGGGCGCTGAGCGCTTGTTCGGCCTGCACCCGCATGGCCGACCCCCGCTCGCGCAGTATCCATTTGGCATCCTTGAAATGCCTGGCCTTCAGCTCGCTCATTTGCGCCAGCGGGTGCGAGGGCGCCGCGCAGATCACCAGGGCGTCGTCGCGCCAGGGCAGGATTTCCAGTTGCGGGTGGTTGACCGGGCCTTCCACGCAGCCGATGTCGATGCGGTGCGCCAACAGGCCGGCGGCGATGGTGTCGGTGTTTTCGACACTGACGTGCAGCGACACGGCGGGATGCCGCTCCACGAAGGGGCCCAGCAAATCGCCCACCAGATAATTGCCTATGGTGTTGCTGGCCCCCACCCGCAATTCCCCGGTCAGGGCCAAAGGCTGCTCGCCGCTCTGGCGCAGCATTTCGTGCAATCTTTCGATGATCTCCTGGGCCATGGGCAAAAGCTCTTTGCCCCGCGGGCTCAGGTGCAGCCGGCCTCGCTCGCGGTCGAACAACTGCGCATTCAGCTGCCGCTCCAGCTCCGACAGCGCCATGCTGACGGCCGGCTGGGTGACGAACAGGCGTTCCGCCGCCGCGCGCACCGTACCCGACGCGGCGATGGCAACAAAGACTTCGATCTGGCGTACACTGATGGGGATCATCAATAAATTTTATACAACAATTAAGGAATAGTGAATTTGCTTATGCGTTTGTCATATTTAAAATAACTTCACGTTATTATCAAATGCGAATTCATCATGGTTGGCCCTCTCCGCGCTTCGGCATCCCTGGCTCCCGCCGCCCACACGGCTTCGGCCATGCAGGCAAGGCCACTGGCCCAAGCGCAAGGGCGCGACGATACGGCCCCTCAGGCTCCATCGCCTCTTTACGGTCTGGTTCTGGCCGTGGTCGTGGGTGTATTCGCCATGATATTGGGGCGCTGGGCGCCCATTATCGGCGGACCGGTTTTCGGCATTGTGCTGGGCATCGCCATACGCAATACCGTGGGGATCGGGCCGGTATTCAGGCCCGGCCTGCAATTCGCCTCCAGGCAGGTGCTGCAATGGTCCATCATCGCCCTGGGCTTCGGGCTGAGCATCCAGCAGGTGGCACAGACCGGCCTGGAGTCCCTATGGGTCACGCTGGTCACCATCGCCGTGGCGTTCGGCACGGCGGCCCTGCTGGGCAAATGGCTGGGCATACCCGCCCGGCTCAAGACCCTGATCGGCGTGGGCACGGCCATCTGCGGTGGCTCGGCCATTGCCGCGGTAACGCCCATCATCAAGCCCGAAGACCATGAAACCGCTTTCGCGATTTCCACTATCTTCATTTTCAATATCGTGGCGGTACTGGCCTTTCCCTTGCTGGGCCACTGGCTGTCCATGTCTGACGCAGGCTTCGGCATGTGGGCGGGTACCGCCATCAACGATACCTCGTCCGTGGTGGCGGCGGGCTACAGCTACAGCACGGCGGCGGGCGACTATGCCACCATCGTCAAGCTGACGCGGGCGACCCTGATCATCCCCATCTGCCTGGCGCTGGCCCTTGTCGTGGCCTGGCGCGAAAAGAAGCAGGGCGCGGCCGGCTTCAGCCTGGCGCGGATCTTTCCCTGGTTCATCTTGTGGTTTCTGGTCGCCTCGGCCTTGCGTTCCACGGGCTTGATTCCGGATCAACTGAACGCAAGCATCCATTTCCTGGCGCAGTTCCTGATCGTCGTGGCCCTGACGGCCATCGGCCTGTCGTCCGATTTGCGCCGCATGGCGGTCGCCGGGCTGCGGCCCATCGCATTGGGCCTGGGGGTGTGGATGGCGGTCGCGCTCAGCAGCCTGGCGGTGCAGCGCATGCTGGGGGCCTGGTAGGCCTCGTTCGTCCTCCGCGGCCGTCCAGCCGCGGGAAGGCGGGCGATCAGGCCAGCCAGGACATGGGGTTGTGCCGGATGGCCACGCCCACGATATAAAAGAAAATTGCGATGGCGATCAGAGCGGCGACACCGCGCGATGCCGGTGTCTTGCCGCGCTTGATGGCGACGGTACCCACGCCGATATACAGGATCAGGGCGACGATCTTGGCCAGTATCCATGGCTGCTCGGGCCCGATCATGGCGGCCAGGATCACGCCACAGACCAGCAGCACCGTATCGATGACGTGCGGCGCGATCTTGACGAATCGGCGTTGCAGCATTCCCGAGCCCGATACCGACCAGTACGCACGGATCATGAAGAAAACGATGCTCAGGCCGGCGGCCGTCATGTGCAGGTGCTTGATAAAAAAGTAATTCATCCTAGTGCTCGTAAGTGTGTGCGCTGGCAGTGTAGCCCAGCGGGCGCGATAGGCGGCCGGCCATATCGTATCAGCTGGCTGGCTTCGGCGTGTCCGCCAGTTCCCAGGCCCCCGTGCCGTCCCCCTTCAGGATCAGCTGGCGTCCGTGATGCGCGTACAAAGTGCTGCGATGGCCCACGCTCAGAAGCACGGTGTCCGGCAATTGCCGGCGCACCAGGCGGTACATGGCGTCTTCCAGGCCTTCGTCCATGGCCGAGGTGGCTTCATCCAGGAATGCGGCGCGGGGCGCGGCCAGCAGCAGCCGTCCGAAAGCCAGCCGCTGCTGTTCGCCCAGCGACAGGATGCGGCCCCAGTCGTCGACCTGGTCCAGGCGCGCGACCAGGTGGCCCAGCTGGATCATGGCAAGAATGTCCTCGACGCGTTCGTCGCGGGTGGAGGTCTGCGCCGGCCGGGGGTAGTACAGGGCGTCGCGCAGGCTGCCCTGGGGCAGATAGGGCTTCTGCGACAGGAACAGGGATTCCCCCTCGGGGCGGACGATGGCGCCCCGGCAATAGGGCCACAAGCCCGCCACGGCGCGCAGCAGCGTGGTCTTGCCCGAGCCCGAAGGCCCGCGTATCAGCAGCGATTCGCCCGGGCCGGCGGTCAGATCCAGGCTGTTCAGCAGGGTCGCCCCGTCCGGCGTCGTCACGGTCAACCCGCGCACGGCGAGTTCCCGCCCTTGTTCGCGCAGGTCCGGTTCGGGCAGGGCGCCGGCGTCCGCGATGGCCTTGGTAAAGCCGCTAAGGCGATTCAGCGTGGCACGATAGGTGGCGAAGCTGTCGTAGGCATTGCGGAAGAACGACAGGTTGTCCTGCAGACGGCCGAAAGCCTGTGCCGTCTGCATCAGGTCGCCCAGGCTGATCTGCTTGGAGAAAAAACGCTGCGCCTGGATGATGAAGGGAAAGACCACCGCCGTCTGGGTAACGGTGAAGTTGAAGCCCAGGAACTTGAGCGTCCTGTAAACGATGGCCCACGCGTTGCCGATGACATTGGCGAAGCGGCCGCGCAGCAGAGCGCCTTCCACCCTCTCGCCGGCATAGAAAGCGATGCTTTCGGAATATTCGCGCAGCCGCACCAGCGCATAGCGGTAGTCCGCATTGAAGCGCTCATTCAGGAAGTTCAGCAGAATCAGCGGCCTGCCGATCCTGATGGCGAACACCGTGGCGATGAGCACATAGGCGAACACCAGGAACACCATGGCGCGCGGCACGTCCAGGCCGAACACGGCCAGCGGGCCGGACAGATTCCACAAGATCAGGGTGAAGGCAAAGGTGGAGACCAGCGCGTTCACGACACCCATCGACAGCGACAGCGACATTTCCACGAAGGTGGCGACATCCTGCTGTATGCGCTGATCGGGGTTGTCGACAGGCGTGTCCAGGTACTGGCTGCGATAGTAGGATTGCCGGTCCAGCCATTGCCCCAGCAGCTTTTCGTTCAGCCAAACGCGCCATCGTATGGTGAATGCCTGCTGCACGTAGAAGTCGATCAGCGAACGGACGATATGAGTGGCGGCCAGTATGGCGAACAGCAGCATGGCCGTCCAGAAGCCCGCTTCATCGAGCTTTTGCAGCGCGCTGTACATGGTGTTGTACCAGGACGAGAACAGGACTTCCAGGCGCACGCCGCACAAGGTCAGGAAGAGGATGAGCGCCAGCGCCGCCAGCGGCCGCCAATTGCGGCGGGGCGAGAAATACTCCGCCGCCAATGCCCAGAATTGCCGGCCCCACACGGTGAATCTGGTCAGGCCCCATATGATGGCCGCGGCCAGCGCCACGGTAATCGCATAGGCCTGGACCAGCCATATGCCGCTGTCCATCAATGCATTGTTCCAGTCCATTCACACTCCCACACGCAGCGAGTCAAAAAGTTACAAAGACCGCATTGTGTGCGAAATGTTCCGGAAGCGCCAATGCTCAGAGCCGGTTCATGGGAATCTTCAGGTAATGCACCCCGTTGTCCTCGGGCGGGGGCGGCTCGCCGCCGCGGATGTTGAACTGGATGGCGGGCAGGATCAGCACAGGCATGTCCAGGGTCTTGTCGCGGGCCGTGCGCATGGCCACGAATTCATCTTCGCCGACGCCGTCATGGACATGAATGTTGTGCCGGCGCTGCTGCGCCACCGTGCTCACGCATTGCCGCGAGCGGGTCTCGGGCGGATAGTCGTGGCAAAGGTATAGCGCCGTGTCCTCCTCCATGCCCAGTATGCGCTGGATGGAGCGGTAGAGCGCATGCGCGTCGCCACCGGGAAAATCGCAGCGCGCCGTGCCCACGTCGGGCATGAACAGGGTGTCGCCGACGAATACGCCCAAACCCTCGATGCGGTAGGCCAGGTCGGCGGGCGTATGGCCCGGCACATGCAGGGCCGTCGCCCGCATCGGGCCGATCTGGAAGGTTTCGCCGTCGCGGAACAGATGGTCGAACTGCCTGCCGTCGGGGATGAAGCCGTCCTTCAGGTTGAAGATGTCCTTGAAGACGGCCTGCACGGTTCTGATGTGCTCGCCGATGGCGATGCGCCCGCCCAGCCTGGCCTTCAGGTGGGCCGCCGCAGACAGGTGGTCGGCATGCGCATGGGTCTCCAGTATCCATTGCACCGCCAGTCCTTCGCGGCGCACGAAATCGATGATTTCGTCGGCTGAATCCGTAGCCGTGCGGCCGGATTTTGGATCGTAATTCAGGACGGCGTCGATGACGGCGCAGGTCCGATCGCCCTCTTGATGAAGCACGTGGGAGTACGTCGAGGTTTGATCGTCGAAAAAAGACTGGACGCGGGGGCGGGGCATGCGGACTCCTGGATTGGGGCGGGCGGATGCGGTGCGCACAATGGATGTTAACAAGGGATGGCGGCTTGCGCTTGTGCGGGGCGCCGTCATGCAGCGATAATCGACGCTTGTCTTCCCACCTTCAAGAGGCCATATGCCCTACGTCACCATATCGATCACACCGGGATTCTCGGCGGCTCAAAAGAAGCAGCTCATGCAGCGGACCAGCGACGCCGTGGTGCAAAGCATAGGCGCGCCCGTGGCCAGCATCCGGATCCTGCTGCACGAATTGCAGGAGGGCTGCTATCTGAATGCGGGCCAGTTCGATACGCAGGGGCTGATGTTCCTGGTGGAGTTCATCGCGGGGCGTACCGTCGAGCAAAAGGCGGCGCTGATCGCGGCGCTCAGCCGCGCGGGGTCCGAGACCACGGGCATCCCTGAAAGCGAGGTGCGCGCACGACTCATCGATTTTCCCAAGCACGACATGGGAATGGCGGGCGGCGTCAGCGCCGCGGCGCAGGGGCGCTAGCATGGCGGAACGGGCGGTTTATGGCGAAGCCGATGCCCTGATCGACTTCTGGAACCAGGCCGGACCCGCCGCCTGGTTCACCAAGAATCCCGATTTCGATGCGGCTCTTCGCCGGCGGTTCAGCGATGCGCATTTCGCGGCGGCGCGGCGCGATCTCGATCATTGGCTGGACGACGCGGCGGCCGGCCTGGCCCTCGTGCTCTTGCTCGATCAATTCCCGCGCAATGCCTTTCGCGGCACGGCGCACATGTATGCCACCGATGGCCTGGCCCGCCATTGCGCGCGGCGGGCGATCGCGGCCGGGCATCTGGAACAGGCCGGCGAACCCCTGGCGCTTTTCCTTTGCGTGCCTTTCATTCATTCCGAAGACATCGAAGACCAGCGCTACGGGCTCGAGCTGTATCGCCGGCACAGCCCATCGAATATCCGCTTTGCGCAAGAGCATCACGACATCATCGCCCGGTTCGGACGCTTTCCGCATCGCAATCCGGAGTTGGGGCGCATCAGCACCCCTGAAGAACTCCGTTTTCTGTCCGAGGGCGGCTTCGCGGGCTAGGAGCATGCTGGCGCACTCGCGCAAGCCGCCGGCTTCCTACATGCTGGCCAGGTCGGCCACGGCATCGACGACCAGGCCCGTGCCGACGGCGATCATCAGGATATCGCTGGCGACCCGTACATAGCGATAGCCGGAAGGCGGCAAGCCGATGCGGGCCACGACGCCGGGGGGAAGGTCGTAGAAGACAATGTCGCGGTCCAGCGGATAGCCTATTTGCCATTTCTTGGCCTGCCCCGGCGGCATGCAGCCGTTGTGCTTCTTGGCCAGTCCCGGCGGGCATCGGCCGGCGCGGAACTCGTTGCCGTAGTATTCACGCAAATAGCTTCGTTGCTGGTCATTGAAGTGGATGTCGATCGAGATCGAGCCACCGCGATCGCCATGGTATGCATGATCGTGGCGTGTCCCGGCATCCCGGCGGTCCGCCTGGCCCGGGCGATCCGCCCTGTCGGGCGCTTTGCCGGACGGGCGCTCCGTCTTCCTTTCAGCCTGGCTTTGTTTGCCATGGGTGTTGCCGTTGCCTTTGCCCTGGCTCTGGCCTTTGCCCTGGCCGCCGCCGGGCCCGGCATGGGCGGGCTTGTCCGCCAGCGCGGGCTGGATGGATAACAGGGCGACGACGATCGCCGCGACAAGATGCCGTTTTTGCAGTGCCATGATTCGTCCTTTATTGCGCTTCCCGAGCATTGCGGGCGCCGCCAAGGAGTGTAGGAAGTTTCCTCAAGACCGACCACTGAAAATAGTTTAGGGAAGGTATCCGTTGTTACATTTATGCGGACGGCTTCAGGCCCAGCTTCCTGGCAAGCTTGTGCAGATTGCTGGGATCTATCCGCAAGGTCCGCGCGGCTTGGGTCCAGTTGTAACGGGCGGCTTGCAGCGCCTCTTGCACCGCGCGCCGCTGGCATTCGTCCAGCGCTTCGCGCAGGGGCAGCAGCCTGGCCGGGGCGCTGGGCGCCGAAGAGGGACCTGGCGTCGCCGATGCTGCGCCCGATCCGTAGAAGGGCTCGACGGCATAGAGATCGTCATCCGCGTCCCGCCCGCCGGCGGCTTCCGCGGCCGCTTCGGCGGAGGCATCCGGAGGGAGCCGCGCGGCGTGCATCTCTTCCAGCGGCTGGGCGCCGGGCCCGGCGATGTCCACGTCCAGGACATCGGGGCTCAAGGTCAGGATCTGGTCGCGCGCGGCGCCCCGGCTGAGCGCCTTGATCGCCGCCCGGCTGATGACGTGTTCCAGCTCCCGCACGTTGCCAGGCCAGCCATAGCTCATCAGGGCGCGCTCGGCGGCGTATGACAGGCGCAGGCCGCGCAGCCCCAGGCGGGCGCGGCTGAGTTCAAGGAAGTGGCCGGCCAGCAGCAGGACGTCGCGGCCGCGTTCGCGCAGCGGCGGAATGGGCACCGGATACACCGACAGGCGGTGGTAAAGGTCGGCGCGAAAAGTGCCGGCCAGGGTGTTTTCCTTGAGCTGCCGGTTGGTGGCGGCGATGATGCGGACATCGGTCTTGATGACGGCGTCGGTCCCCAGGCGCTGGATTTCCCCGTTTTGCAGGGCGCGCAGCAGCTTGGCCTGGACCGACAGGGGCAGCTCGCCCACTTCGTCCAGGAACAGGGTGCCGCCTTGGGCTGCTTCGAAGCGCCCCGCGCGGTCGCTGCTTGCGCCGGAGAAGGCGCCCTTGACGTGGCCGAACAGCTCGCTTTCGGCCAGCGACTCGGGCAGGGCCGCGCAATTGACCTGCACCATGGGTTTGCCGCTGCGTCGCGAATGGCGATGCAGCCGCCGCGCGAAGAGTTCTTTGCCGACGCCGGTTTCTCCCAGCAGCAGGACGGGCAGATCGGAATCGGCCACCACATTCAATTCATGCAGCAGCTGGGAAATGGCGGCGCTTTCGCCCAGGATCTCGTTCTCGTCGACGATCTGCATGGAGCCGCCCGCCGTGCTGCCCAGCTGGCGCAGATTGCGGTTTTCTTTTTCCAGGGCGGTGATGCGTATGGCCGCTTCCAGCATCAGGCCGTAGCGCTGCAGCTCGGCTTGGCCCGCCGCGTCGAAGGTTCCGGTGGCCAGGGCATCCAGCGTCAGGGCGCCCCACAGGCGTCCTTCTATGTACAGGCTCATGCCCAGGCAGTCGTGCACGGGCAGCGGCAGGCCTTTCTTGTCGTCCAGCAGACCGTCATAGGGGTCGGCCAGCACGCTGTCGGGCTCGAACCAGGTCGGCTCGCGCCGCGACAGGATGGTGGCAAAGCGCGGGTGCTGGGCGACCACGAAGCGCCGGCCCATGGCTTCGTGGGCCAGTCCCGCCGCCGCCACCAGCCGCAGGCTGTCGCCGTCCAGGCGCAGCAGGCCGACCGCATCGCACTCGAAGCGTTCCCGCAGCGTATGCACCGCGCGCTGCAGCCGCACGGCATCGGGCAAGTCGGTGATCAAGTCGGCAAGAATAAGCTGATCCATGGGGCGATTATACCCAATAAGGGTTTTTAACACCCTATCGAATAGGGTTTTTATTACCTCTTTGCGGAATAAGCCTTGATAAACAAGAAGTAAAAAATTGGCATCGATATTGCTTTAGCCAGTGCGAAGTCAATTGCACAAGGATGAAGCAGTATGGACACTACACAAGCCACCCCGGGGACGGACGCCGACTGGCGACAGAGGCCCGTCGGCGAACTGGTGGACTACATCGTGGCGAATTTCCATGAACGCCACAGAGAGCAACTGCCCGAGCTGATCCGGCTTTCGCGCCGGGTGGAGCACGCGCATGCCGACAGACCCGACTGCCCGGCGGGGCTGGCCGACGCCCTGGAGAACCTTCAGCAGGAGCTGGAAAGCCACATGATGAAGGAGGAGCAGGTGCTCTTTCCCATGCTGCGGCGGGGGATGAACGGACCGGCCCGCGCCCCGGTGTCGGTGATGCGCTACGAACACGGGCAGCATTTAGATTCGCTGGGTTTGATTAATCTCATGACGCGCAACCTGACACTGCCGGAAAATGCCTGCGGCACCTGGCGCAGCCTGTATGGCGCCCTGGGTGAATTCAAGAATGACCTTACACGGCACATCCATCTCGAGAACGATGTGCTGTTTCTAAATGCCTCGAGTGCAGCGGAAGGAGCTCATCATGGGTGAGTACAAGAAGTTATGGTGGTTGTTATTGGCCGTCCTGGCCTTGACATTCGGTATCCTGGGATGGAGCGGCGTCGAAGTCTATCGGCAAGTGCCGCCCATCCCTGAAAAAGTCGTCACCGTGTCGGGCGCGACGCTGATGACCAAGCAAGACATTCTCAATGGCCAGACCGCCTGGCAAAGCACGGGCGGCATGCAAGTGGGTTCCATCTGGGGCCACGGCGCCTATCAGGCGCCCGACTGGAGCTCCGACTGGCTGCACCGCGAGTTGACCGCCTGGCTGGATCTGGCTGCGCAGGAGACGGCCGGTGTGCCATTCGCGCAGCTGGATGCCGATCGGCAGATCGTTCTGAAGAACCAGCTCAAAACGGAATATCGCCGCAATACGCTGGACGCGGACACCGGCGTGGTCACCGTGTCCGAGCGGCGCGCGCAAGCCATGGCGCAAACCGCCGAGTACTACAAGAAGCTCTACGGCGCCGACCCCGAGCTGCGCACAACGCGTTCCAACTTCGCCATGAAGGAAGATACGCTGCCCAGCGCGCAGCGCCGCCAGGACCTGACCAATTTCTATTTCTGGACGGCCTGGGCGGCCTCGACGGAGCGGCCCAACAGCCATGTGACCTACACCAACAACTGGCCGCATGAGCCGCTGGTGGACAACAAGCCCTCGACGGCCAATGTCATGTGGTCCATCGCCAGCGTGATCTTCCTGATCGCCGGCATTGCCTTCCTGGTATGGGGCTGGGCCTTCCTGCATCGCGAAGAGCCCGAGCCCGCGGCGCCCAAGTCCGACCCGCTGACGCTGGGCGCCTTGACGCCTTCGCAAAGGGCGCTGGGCAAGTACCTGTTCCTGGTGGTGGCCCTGTTCGTCGCCCAGGTCCTGCTGGGCGGCTTTACCGCGCATTACACGGTCGAAGGGCAGACCTTCTACGGCATCGACGTGTCGCAGTGGTTCCCGTATTCGCTGACACGCACCTGGCACTTGCAGACGGCCCTGTTCTGGATTGCCACGGGCTTCCTGGCGGCCGGCCTTTTCCTGGCGCCCGTCATCAATGGCGGCAAGGATCCCAAATACCAGAAACTGGGCGTGGACGTCCTGTTCTGGGCGCTGGTCGTGCTGGTGGTCGGTTCCTACATCGGCAACTTCCTGGCCATCAAGCACATCATGCCCGAGCACCTGAACTTCTGGCTGGGCCATCAGGGCTACGAATACCTCGAGCTTGGCCGGGTATGGCAGATCGTGAAGTTCCTGGGCCTGGCCTTCTGGCTGCTGTTGATGCTGCGCGGCATGCTGCCCGCCTTCAAGAAGGGCGGCGACAAGAACCTGCTGGCCTTGCTGGCGGCCTCGACCATCGCCATCGGCCTGTTCTACGGCACCGGCCTGTTCTACGGCGAACGGACTCACATCACCATCATGGAGTACTGGCGCTGGTGGGTGGTCCACCTTTGGGTGGAAGGCTTCTTCGAGGTGTTCGCGACCACCGCCCTGGCTTTCATCTTCTCCACCATGGGCCTGGTATCCAGGCGCGGCGCGACGGCGGCCAGCCTGGCTTCGGCGTCGCTGTTCATGCTGGGCGGCGTGCCCGGCACCCTGCATCACATGTATTTTTCGGGAACCACCACGCCGGTCATGGCCATCGGCGCAAGCTTCAGCGCGCTGGAAGTCGTGCCCCTGATCGTGCTGGGCTACGAGGCCTGGGAAAACTGGCGCCTGAAAGAGCGGGCAGCCTGGATGCAGGCCGTGAAGTGGCCGCTGATGTGCTTCGTGGCCGTGGCCTTCTGGAACATGCTGGGCGCGGGCGTCTTCGGCTTCATGGTGAACCCGCCCATCTCGCTGTACTACATCCAGGGCTTGAACACCACCCCGGTGCATGCCCATGCGGCCCTGTTCGGCGTATACGGATTCCTGGCCATCGGCTTCACCCTGCTGGTCCTGCGCTACGTCGTTCCGGGCTTCTCCTTCAACGACAAGGTCATGCGCACCGGCTTCTGGGGCCTTAACGCCGGCCTGGTGCTGATGATCGCCACCAGCCTGCTGCCCATCGGCATCATGCAGTTCCATGCCAGCGTGACGGAAGGCATGTGGTATGCGCGCAGCGAGGAATTCATGCAGCAACCCCTGTTGCAGACCCTGCGCTGGGTGCGCACTTTCGGCGACATCGTGTTCATCGTGGGCGCGCTGGCCATCTTCTGGCAGGTTGTGCTGGGCCTGACGCAATCCAGGAAGCAGGCGGCCGAGTGGGTGGACTACCCGGCGGCGGCTCCGGCTGAATAAAGGCTGGTATCCGCGGCAGCGGCAAAGCGCAGCGCAAGCTGCGCTTTTTTTTACCCCAGATGCGAGCCGGGCGGGCGTTTTTCCAGGGTGGGCATCGATGCCAGGCCATGGATGATGCCGCAATGCTCGATGGATTGCGCGCTGGCGCATTGCCGGCGCAAGGCCTTCAGTTGGCCGCGCAGGCGCTGCAGTTCCGCGATCCGCAGGTCCACGTGGCCGATATGCTCGTCCAGCAACTCGTTGACCGGCTCGCAATCGCCCTGTGGCCGATCGACGAAGGCCAGGAGGCTGCGGATTTCGTCATGGGTCATGTCCAGCGTCCGGCAATTGCGTATGAAGCGCAAGCGTTCGACGTGGTCTTTGCCGTAGTGCCGGTAATTGCCATTGCTGCGCTGCGGCTCGGGCAGCAGCCCCTCCTTTTCGTAGTAGCGTATGGTTTCGGTGCCGCAGTTGGCTGCTTTGGCCAGTTCGCCTATTCGCATTTCGGGATTTCCTGAATAAAGGTTGACCTTATAGTTACTTTAAGGTGTTTACTGTCCGCATGCAATAAGCAAGACTAAGGAAACACCATGCCATCACATCATCACTCCGACGGGCCGGCTGGCGGCGATTTGTCCTTTTCCTGCTGCTCGGATCACGGCCATGGCGATCAGGGCGCCCAGGCGCGCGCATCGGGGGGCTCCAGGATGCCTTCCTGGCTGCCGCTGGCCGCCGGCGGCGCGGCGGCGTTGTCCGCCGAAGGCCTGGGATGGTTCAACGGGCCAGAATGGGCCGCCATGGCCTTGGCCCTGGTGGCCATTCTGCTGAGCGGACTGGACACCTATCGAAGCGGGATCGCCTCCATCGCGAAAGGCGATCTCAACATCAACGCGCTGATGAGCATTGCCGTGACCGGCGCGGTGGTGCTGGGGCATTGGCCGGAGGCCGCCATGGTCATGGTGCTGTTCGCCATTGCCGAACACATCGAGGCGCGTTCGCTGGAGCATGCGCGGCATGCCGTCGACCGGCTCATGCAGGTCGCCCCGGCGACGGTATGGGCCAGGGACGCGGAAGGAAGCTGGGCCGGCAAGGCGGCTTCGGACGTGATTCCGGGCGACCTGCTGCGTGTCCGCCCCGGCGAGCGCATCGGCCTGGACGGCCTGGTCGAGCGGGGCAGTTCCGCCGTGAACCAGGCGCCGATCACCGGCGAGAGCATGCCCGTGAAGAAGTCGCCGGGCGACACCTTGTATGCGGGCAGCGTGAACGGCATGGCTGAACTCGAATACCGCGCGACGGCGCGCTTCGACCAGACCATGCTGGCCCGCATCATCCATGCCGTGCGGCAGGCGCAGGGCAGCAAGGCGCCCATTCAGCGCTTCGTCGACCGCTTCGCGCGCATCTATACGCCCATCGTCTGCCTGATCGCCTTGCTCATTGCCGTCGTTCCGCCCCTGCTCACGCAGGGAACGTGGTCCGAGTGGGGCTACAGGGCGCTGGTGCTGCTGGTCATCGCATGCCCATGCGCGCTGGTGATCTCCACGCCCGTGGCCATCGTCAGCGGCCTGGCGGCCGCCGCGCGCCACGGCATCCTGGTCAAGGGCGGCGTCTATCTGGAGCAGGGGCGCAAGCTGGCCTGGCTGGCATTGGATAAAACCGGAACCCTGACCCACGGCCAACCCAGGCTGGTCGATACCGTGGTCCTCGCCGCACGCCTGGATGCGCCGCGGGCCCATCAACTGGCCGCCAGCCTGGCCAGCCGGTCGGATCATCCCGCGTCTCAGGCGCTGGCCAAAAGCTGGCGCGGCGATCTTCTGCCGGTCGATGGCTTTCGCGCCGTGCCGGGTTCGGGCGTGCATGCGACGGTCGACGGGGTGGATTATTTTCTGGGCAGCTACCGGTCCGCCGCCGACGGTAAGCCGGGCGATGCCGATGCGGTGGCGCGCGTGGAATCGCTGCAGCAACAGGGCCATACCGTGGTGGCGCTTGCAGACGCGAAAAAAGTACTGGCCGTGTTCGCGGTCTCCGACTCCTTGAAGCCATCCAGCCGCGAAGCGATACAGGAACTGCACGAACTGGGCGTTCGCACCGCCATGCTCTCCGGCGACAGCACGCAGGCCGCCCGGCACATCGCCCGCGCGGCGGGAATCGATGCCGTGCATGCGGAGCTTCTGCCCGAGGGCAAGCAGGAACTCGTCCGGCAGTATGCGCGCCGCGGCGCGATGGGCATGGCGGGCGACGGCATCAACGATGCTCCTGCCCTCGCACAGGCCGACATCGGCTTCGCCATGGGCGCGATGGGAACCGACACGGCCATTGAAACCGCCGACGTGGCGCTCATGGACGACGACCTGCGCAAGATTCCGCGCTTCATACGCCTGTCGCGGGCCACGCATGGCGTGCTGGTCCAGAACATCTGCCTTGCCCTGGGCATCAAGCTGGCGTTTCTGGGCCTGACCGTGGCGGGGCTGGGAACCATGTGGATGGCGGTGTTCGCCGACGTGGGCGCCAGCCTGCTCGTCGTGGCCAACAGCCTGCGCCTGTTGCGCCGCTAGCAGGTCGTATAATCAGCGGCTCATTCATCGGGTTTGAGTAGGGTCAGAATGCTTGCTCTCGTCGAGGCGAAACGCGCCGGCCTGCTAGGGCGCCAACATTGGCTATCCAACATCGTTGCCGGCCTGATCGTGGGCGTTGTCGCCTTGCCCCTGGCCATGGCTTTCGCCATCGCCTCAGGCGTCAAGCCCGAGCAGGGCCTGTACACCGCCATCGTGGCCGGCATCGCCGTGTCGCTGCTGGGCGGAAGCCGGGTGCAGATCGCCGGACCCACAGGCGCCTTCATCGTCATCCTGGCGGGCATCGTCGCCCAGCACGGTGTCGACGGCTTGCAGATCGCCACCCTGATGGCCGGCGTCATCCTGCTGTTGTTCGGCGTGGCGCGCATGGGCGCGGTCATCCGTTTCATCCCCGCGCCCGTCATCATCGGATTCACCGCGGGCATAGGCGTCATCATCTGGGTGGGGCAGTGGAAAGACTTCTTCGGCTTGCCGGCGGTCACGGGCGACCATTTCCACCAGAAGCTCTGGTCGCTGCTTCAGGTCCTGCCCCAGTTCGACCCGACCACCACGGCGCTGGCGGTCCTTTCGCTGCTGCTGGTCATATTCACTCCACGCATCCCGCGCATGAGCCGCGTGCCGGGTCCGCTGGCCGCCCTGATCGTCGTCACCGGCATACAGGCCGTCTTCAATTTCGACAGCGTGGCGACCATAGGCAGCACCTTCGGCGAGATCCCGCGCGGCCTGCCTACCCTGACCTGGCCCGAAATCACCCTGACCCGCTGCGTCGAGCTTATCGGCCCGGCCTTCGCCATCGCCATGCTGGGCGCCATCGAATCCCTGCTGTCCGCGGTCGTGGCCGACGGCATGGCGGGCACCCGCCATAACTCCAATCAGGAATTGGTGGGGCAGGGCGTGGCCAATATCCTGGCGCCGCTTTTTGGCGGCATCGCGGCCACCGGCGCCATCGCGCGCACCGCCACCAATATCCGCAACGGCGGCAACAGCCCGATCGCCGGGGTGGTGCATGCCCTGTTCCTGGTTCTCGTGCTGCTTTTTCTGGCGCCCCTGGCGGCCAGCATTCCGTTGGCCACCCTGGCCGCGATCCTGTTCATGGTGGCCTGGAACATGAGCGAAATCCGCCACGTGGTGAAGATGGTCCGGCGGGCGCCGCGCGCCGATGTGATCATCCTTCTGGTCACGTTCAGCCTGACGGTGTTTGCCGACCTGGTCGTTGCCGTGAACATCGGCGTGGTGCTGGCCATGCTGCACTTCCTGCGCCGCATGGCCGAAAGCGTGGTGGTGCGCCGGCAGGATCCGGACGGGCTGCAAAAAGAGCTTGGTCGCGACGGCCAGGACGCGCTGCCCTCCGACGTGCTGGTTTATGCCATAGAAGGCCCGTTCTTCTTTGCCGCGGTCGATGCCTTCCAGCGTGTGCTGGGCGATACGCGCGCCGATCCCAGGGCGCTCGTCATTCGCCTGGTGCATGTGCCCTTCATCGATGCAACCGGCTTGCAGGTGCTGGAACAGGCCGTGCTCGACCTTCAGGCGCGCGGCGTCAGGGTGATCCTGGCCGAGGCGAATGCGAGGGTGCACGGCAAGCTGCGCAAAATGGGCTTGATCGAAAAGCTGGGTCCCGGAGGGCTGGCGCAAACCCTGCCCGAGGCGCTTGCCGCCGCGGATGCTTGAAGGGGCATACGGCCGGCGCCGCCTGCCCTCAGTTTACGAACCGAGCGACAGCCACAGGTAGGCGACAGGGTCGTCCGCGCAGGGGCCGAAGCCGCATTCCAGCAGTGTCGAGACCATATTGGCCAGCACCAGCAGGAAAAACAGCCACATGACCGCGCCGGCCGTGCGGCTGCAGCGGCGCGGATTGGCGTGATCGGCGCTGCGCCGGTCCAGCATCAGCATGAAGCCGCAATACACCAGGAAAGCCACGAAGAGCAGCAGCGCCCAGGTATAGAAATGCAGGCCCAGGAAAGGCGAGCCGTAGCCGGCGTCCCCGGGTGCGATATGCAGCAGGACCTGGCGGCCCGAAGCGAATGCGCCGGCCAGGGCCGAAATGATGACCATGCCGTAGTGCAAAGGCGATGGCCCGAAGCGTATGTTCAGCAGCAGGCCGACCCCGACCATTACGAAGGCCAGGCGCTGCAGCAGGCACAAGGGGCAAGGCAGCTCGTTGAACGCAATCTGCCAGACGAAGGCCATGAGCAGGACGGCGCAGACTCCGGCCAGCGCCAATGTATTGATTGCGCGCGAGTAGCGGAAGGCGTCGTTGTCGTAGAAATAGTTGCTTGCCATGGTCTAAAGCGAAAAGCCCAGCGGATCGGTCATGTGAACCTGGCACCAGGCCGCGAAAATAAGCAAAGTAATGAACCACAGCGAAAGGCACATGCGGCGCTGCCCGCGTATGCCGAACCAGACTGTCAGCATGCCGGTGAGAAATGGCAGCATCATGATCATGAGAATACGTCCCGGTACCAGTGTTTACACTTGTAACCGATGTTAGCACAGGGGTCGGGGGCCTTGCCGTCAAATAGCGGCGATTTTTCGAGCCAGCGATTGTTTTAGGCTTTCCGTCAGTGAACGCGTATCCATCTCCGCGGCGCAAAGTTCGGACAGCGAGACCGCGCTGCCCGGGACATAGCGCCTGCCGCTGCCTATCGCCTGTTCGAAGCCGTTGGCGCGCAGCGTGACCGCGGCGATGTCGACGCTGGCCAGTATCAGCGCATGGACCAGTACGATCTGGCGATGGTCCTGCGCCGGATCCGCGCGATGGCGGCGCCAAAGCTGCGCGGTGCCGGCGATCTTCCGCGCCCGGCCGCCGACGCCCACCGCCAGGTTGTAGCGCCCATCGCAAAAAGACCCTTCCACCGCCTGCGCGTGCGCGGCCACGCCGTGTTCTTCGAGCGCCCGGCTGACGATGCGGCAGATCAGCAGATAGGCCTGGTCGGAATGGTCCAGCGGCTTGCCCTGCACCGCATAGGCCAGGCTCAGGTTGACGATGCCCGGCCCTTGGGGGACGATGCCGCCGCCCGATTGCCGCACGGCGATCGGCCAGCCTTGTTCGGCAAAATCACTGCAAGCCTGGCTGAAAAGGGAAAAGCGCTGATAGGTGCGCGGCACCACCAGGCCCTGTTCCGCTTCCCAGATGCAGGCATGAGGGCCCCGCTCGGCCGCGAGCGCGATCAGCGATTCGTCATGGCGGGCGTGGCGGGCTTCGCCGTCGGCCGGCAGAAGCCTAAACACGAGCCTGCTCGAACTCGTCGTCGCTCATGAATATATAGCGTATGGCGTCGATGAAGCCGAGCACGACGGCCAGTGGCGTAAAGACATAGAAAATGATCAGGAAGACGATGCCCCCGCCTATCTGGCCCTGATAGAAGCGGTGGGCGCCCAGCCAGCCCAGGAAGATCGCCAGCACGATGGCGATCTTGCGGTGGCTGTGCGGCTTTTTCAGTTCATCGCCCTTGTTCTTGATGATCCACAAGGTAATGGGCACCGTCAGCAGCAGGGCGATCAGCACCTTGGCCGTATGCCGGCTTAGATAGCCCTTGACGGCGTAATAGACGTCCGAAAAATTGTGGATGACCAGGCCGGTCAGGTGGGACAGCCAGGCAAAGGCTTCGCGGGCGATGGCTTCGCCGAAAATCAGCGCAAGCAGGATGACGACGAATACCGCGATGGCCAGAATGATTTTCTGCAGCATGATGAGTCAGATTCCAGGACAGAGGTATGCGCCTAGTTTAATAAGGATGGGCCGCAACATTGTCAACAAATGCTATTTGTCTGCCGCCAGCCGCCAGCCGCCATAAGGCCGTCGTTTCGGCGCTCCGTGCCGCGTGCAAGGGGTCCGATGCGTCCATGGCCTTGGGGTGGCGGGGCCGGGTTTCCAGCTTGTCGATCACGCGCAGGCCCGCGGCCGCGATCGCGCGGGGCAGGAAATCGGGGCTGCGCAGGCCCAGGTGTTCGGCCAGGTCCGACATGATCAGCCAGCCCTCGCCGACCGGTTCCAGATGGCTGGCCAATCCGTCCAGGTAGCCCAGCAGCATGCGGCTGCCGGGATCGTAGATGGCATGCTCGATGGGGGTGGTGGGTCGCGCGGGCAGCCATGGCGGATTGCAGACGATCAGGGGGCTGCGGCCTTCGGGAAACAGATCCGCCTTTTGCGTCTGGACGATGTGCGAAAAACCAAGAAGGTCCATGTTTTCGCGGGCGCAGGCCAGCGCGCGCTCGTCCATGTCGGTGGCGATGATGCGGCGCACGCCTCGCTGTGCCAGCATGGCGGCGATCACGCCGCTGCCCGTGCCAATGTCGAAGGCCAGCTCGGTCGTGGGCAGCGGGGCTTGCGCCAGCAGGTCAAGGTACTCTCCCCGGTTTGGGGAGTACACGCCGTAGTGCACATGTATGGGCTGCGCCAGGCCAGGAACCGCCACGCCTTTCTTGCGCCATTCGTATGCGCCAATAATGCCTTGCAGCGACCGCAACGAAAGCACGAAGGGTTCCCCTGGCATGGCCAGCGCCGCCAGGCAGGCTTCACGTACGTCGGGCGCGCGGCGCAGGGCGATCCCGGCGTCCGCGTCCAGCTCTATCAGCAGGCGGTTCAGCAAGTCCGTGCGTTGCGATTGCCGCAAGCGGTGCCGATTGAAGGCATCCAGCGGGGACGCCGCGTGGTCCTGGCCATGTTTCTTTTTTCCGCCGTCCTGTTTCTTATCGATCCGGCGTGCCAATGCCTGTAAAAGCTGTCGGGCATTCTGGAAGTCGCCGCGCCAAAGCAGGGATGTGCCTTGGCTGACAAGGCGGTAAGCGGCATCGGCGCTCAGGGTGTCGCCGCTGGTCATGACCCGCTTCGGAGGCGAAGTATTATTCTCCGCGCACCATCGAGCCTGTCGCGACTGCTCGTTTTCCACCCACGTGATATAGAGCGGCTCGGTTGGATGGTTCGTGGCGTGCATGGAATAGGCGAAGGTGGGGATGACGCTATTGTAGGCCCATGCGCGCTTTGCGCTTATTATGGATGCTGTCGATTCAAGGAGCTCGTTATGCGTGCAGCGTGGTATTCAACGAACGGTGAGGCTTGCGATGTATTGCAGATGGGCGACCTGCCCACTCCCGAACCACGCTCTGGCCAGGTTCGGGTAAGACTGAAGGTCTCCGGCGTAAATCCCTCGGACGTGAAGGCGCGGCGCGGCAGGCCTGTTGAGTCGGGGGTGATCGTGCCCCATAGCGATGGGGCGGGGCTTATCGACAAGATCGGCGAAGGCGTCTCGCCGGACCGGCTGGGCGAGCGCGTATGGATCTGGAACGGCCAGTGGCGTCGCTCTATGGGCACTGCCGCCGAGTATATTGTTTTGCCTCAAGGCCAGGCCGTTCCATTGCCGGACACGACGGATTTTCAGGCTGGAGCCTGCCTGGGAATTCCGGCGCTGACCGCCATGCATGCGCTTGAGCTGGCCGGCGACATCGACGGCAAAACAATATTAGTGATCGGGGCCGCGTCTTCCGTGGGCTATTACGCGGCTCAGCTTGCCTTGATGAAAGGTGCGCGTGTAATCGGAACCGTGGGCTCTCCTGAAAAAGCCGCTGTTCTGCAAGGTATAGGCGTGACCGAGACCATCAATTATAAAAAGGAAGCGCTCGCGGAACACGTCAAGCACATGACGAACGCTCGCGGGGCAGATATTGTCATCGATATGGATTTTTCATCGACGCGGCGATTGGTACGTGAAGGCGCCGTGGCCCCTCATGGCACCATCGTCACCTACGGATCCAACAACATGGAAGAGATCGCGATTCCTTTCCGCGATTGGCTGTACCAGTCGATCACGTTGCGCTTTTTCCTGGTCTATGATTTGTTGGCGAACGAAAGGCATTTTGCTATTGAACGACTCAACCAACTATTGGCCCAAGGCAAGTTGCGCCATCGCATCGGTCCGTCTTTCGCGTTGGACGATATCGCCAAGGCTCACCAGGCGGTCGAGGCTGGTGCAAACGGGAATGTAGTGGTAATGATTCCTTAGCCTCGTCGGGTTTTCGGGCGCGCTATTCATTGAGCTCGCCGTCTTTCTGCGCCAGGTAGATCAGCACCAGCATAAGGGTGCAAAGAAAGCGGAAGGCGCTGGGGATGCCATTCCAGGTTTCCGACATCCACATGCCGAACCATTCGCCGCCTATCGACATGAAGCCGACCTGCCAGGTCAGGAAGCCGAGCGTCAGGCCGGCGATGGCCATGTTCTTGCTGCGGTGAAAAGCGCGAGCGTCCGCTTTGCGGGCCCGGAACAGCGCGATCGCGCCCAGCCAGCAAAGCAGGGCGGTGGCGCTTTCCAGGAGAATGATGGCGAGGTAGGCCGCATGCTGGAGCCAGGGGGGCTGGATGGCGCGGTAGTGGATGGCCGAATCCGGGAAGATGGTGTCCATGGCCAGCACGTGCTGCACGAAAGGCAGGTTGGCGCCGTAGTCGGTGATGTTGCCGAAGGCCGTCAGGCTGGCGAACAAGGCCATGGCCGCCACGCATGCTGTTTTGGATAGACGCTGGATCATGGGCGGTTCTTCCTTTCCGGTGCCGGCACGCCTCAGTCCGTGCAGGCCTGCCGCACGGCGTGCTCCCACCCTTCCATCAGTGCGCGCGCATCGCCGCTGGCCAGCTGCGGCATGAATCGGCGCTCGACCTGCCACAGCGCCGACAGTTCGGTCTGGTCCCTGTAGATTCCGCTGGTCAGGCCGGCCAGATAGGCCGCGCCCAATGCGGTGGTTTCCACCATGGTGGGCCGAACCACCGGGATGCCCAGCAAGTCCGCCTGGAACTGCATCAGCAAATCATTCACGCAGGCTCCGCCGTCCACGCGCAGTTCCGCCAGCGGCTTGGCGCCGGCGGCCACCGCGTCCCGGCTCATCGCCTGCAGCAGCGCGGCGCTCTGGTAGGCGATGCTGTCCAGCGCCGCCCGGGCGATGTGCGCCATCGTGCTGCCACGGGTCAGCCCGGTGATGGTTCCACGCGCGTCGGGCTTCCAGTAAGGGGCGCCCAGGCCTGTAAAGGCGGGCACCAGCATGACGCCGCCGGCGTCCGGAACGCTTTGCGCCAGCGCTTCGATTTCACTGCTTTTCCTGAACGCGTTCAAGCCGTCGCGCATCCATTGCACCACGGCGCCGGCCACGAACACGCTGCCTTCCATGGCGTACTCGGTCTGGACGCCGGTTTGCGCCGCGCTGGTGGTCACCAGGCCGTTTTGCGATATCTGGAACTTGGTGCCCGTATGCATCAGCATGAAGCAGCCCGTCCCGTAGGTGTTCTTGGCCATGCCTTCGGTGAAGCAGGCCTGGCCGAACAGGGCGCTTTGCTGGTCGCCCGCCACGCCGCAGATCGGAATCGCCCGGCCCAGCAGGTCGGGCAGCACGGCGCCGAACTCCGCGCTGGACGGCAGCACGGACGGCATCATCGCGGGATTGACGTCCAGCATCTGCATCAGCTCGGCATCCCATTCATTGCTGTGAACGTTGAACAGCATGGTGCGCGAGGCGTTGCTGACGTCGGTGACGTGCTTCTGGCCGCCCGTCAGTTGCCAGATCAGCCAGCTGTCCACCGTGCCGAAAGCCAGCTCGCCCTTTGCGGCCTGTTCCCGCGCCTGCGGGACCCGGTCCAGGATCCATTTGAGCTTGGTGGCCGAAAAATAGGCATCGATGCGCAGGCCGGTCTTGTCCTGGATGATGCTTTCCAGCCCCTTGGCCCGCAGTTCCGCGCAAGTGGGCTCCGCGCGGCGGTCCTGCCAGACGATGGCGTTGTGGATGGGCTTGCCCGTCTTGCGGTTCCAGACCACCGTGGTCTCGCGCTGATTGGTGATGCCTATGGCGTGGATGTCGGCGGCCGTCAGGCCGGCCTTGGCGATGGCTTCGCGCGCGGTTGAAAGCTGGGTCTGCCAGATCTCGACGGGGTCGTGCTCGACCCAGCCCGATTCGGGGTAGATCTGCGTGATCTCCTTCTGGGCCAGCGCGACGATGTTTCCGTCCCGGTCGAAAACGATGCTGCGGGTGCTGGAGGTACCTTGGTCGAGGGCAAGTATATAAGTCATGGCTTCGGTCGGGATGATGAGCTGGCTTGCAGTGTAAGGGCAGGCCCGGCGGCCTACAAGGCTTCCGGGGCGGCCACGTCGCATTGCACCTGGGCGTGCGACAACAGGTCGGGAAACGGGTCGGGCGGCGGGGCGTCGGTGAACAGACGGTCGATCTGGTTCAACTGAGCCACGCGCACCATGGCGGGACGATTGAATTTGCTGACGTCGGTGGCCAGCCAGACCTCGCGGGCGTGGGAAATGATGGCCTGCGACACCTTGACTTCGCGGTAGTCGTAATCGCGCAGCGAACCGTCGGACTCGATGCCCGAGATGCCGATCAGGGCGATGTCGACCTTGAACTGCCGGATGAAGTCGACCGTGGCCTCGCCCACGATGCCGTGGTCGCGCGGGCGCACCACGCCGCCCGCGACGATGACTTCGCAATTCGGGTTGCGGCTGAGGATGGCCGCCACATTGATGTTGTTCGTGATGACGCGCAAACCCGTATGGTGCAGCAGCGCCTTGGCGATGGCTTCGGTGGTGGTGCCGATATTGATCAGCAGGGAGCAGTCGTTGGGCACGGCCCGCGCCACCGCCTGTGCGATGCGCCGCTTGCCTTCGGCGTGCAGGTTTTCGCGCTGGTGGTGGGCGATGTTCTCGATGGTGGAGTTTGGCATGCGCGCGCCGCCGTGAAAGCGCGCCAGCAGGCCGGCCTCGGACAGTCGCTGCACGTCGCGCCGCACCGTCTGCACCGTGACGTCGAGATGATTGGCCAGTTCGTCCACGGTGCTGGAATTGCGTGCGTGCACATGCTGCAGAAGCTTCAGCTGGCGTGGGTTCGGGTTCATGTTCTTGATTGAAGATGTGACAAAAAGGAATTTACATCGAAAGGAAAAGAACTGATCTAAGGGTTTTCAACTAGGGAATTCTTATACAAAACGAACAATAATGCGCAGAATAGAACAAAATCAGCGAGACACACCATGCAGTTGAGGCTGGAGAGCATCGGCAAGAAGGTGGGCAGCGAGGACTGGCTCTATGACATGAGCCTGAGTCCGCAGCCGGGCGCGGTAACGGTATTGCTGGGCGCCACCCGCGCCGGCAAGACCAGTCTCATGCGCATTATGGCCGGCCTGGATGCGCCCAGTACGGGCAAGGTGCTGGTCGATGGGCTTGACGTCACGGGGCAGTCGGTGCGCCGGCGCGATGTCGCCATGGTGTATCAGCAATTCATCAATTATCCTTCGCTGACCGTGGCGCAGAATATCGCCTCGCCCATGAAGCTGCGGGGTGAAAAAAACATAGACCAGCGGGTGCGCGCGCTGGCCGATAAGCTGCATATCGGCATGTTCCTGGATCGCCTGCCGGCCGAGTTGTCGGGCGGCCAGCAACAGCGCGTCGCCCTGGCCCGGGCGCTGGCCAAGAACGCCTCGCTGATGCTGCTGGACGAGCCTCTGGTCAATCTGGACTACAAGCTGCGCGAAGAACTGCGCGAAGAGCTCGCCCAGGTATTCAGCACCAGCGATGCCACGGTCGTCTACGCCACCACCGAGCCGGGCGAAGCCCTGCTGCTGGGTGGCTACACCGCGGTGCTCGACCGCGGCGAACTCTTACAGTACGGCCCCACGGCCCAGGTTTTCCAGCAGCCGCGTTCCTTGCGGGTGGCCCGCGCGTTCAGCGACCCGCCCATGAACTTTTTCCAGGCCTTCCGTGTGCCCGGCGGCGTGCAGTTGCCCAGGTCCGCCCTGTTGCCGCTGGCGCTGCCCGACGCGGCAAGCGGCTCGGCCGAAAACGTGACGGTCGGCCTGCGCGCCAGCGCGCTGCGGTTGCGGGAACGCGAGGGCGACTTGTCCCTGCATGGCAAGGTGCTGCTGGCCGAGATATCCGGTTCGGACACCTTCGTGCATTTGAGCAGCGATATCGGGGACCTCGTGGCCCAGGTGCCCGCGGTGCACCATTTCACGCTGGGCGCCGCGCAGACCTTGTATTTCGCGCCCTCGGCCGCATTCGTCTTCGATGCGGCCGGCGATCTTTTGCTGGCGCCCGCCGGCGCAAGGAGTTCATAGTGGCCCGCATCGACCTGGACCTGGCGCACGCGTACAAGGCCAAGCCTCAAAGCGAAGAGGACTATGCGCTGCTGCCCCTGAAGCTGAGCTTCGAGGATGGCGGCGCCTATGCGCTGCTGGGGCCTTCGGGCTGCGGCAAGACCACGATGCTGAATATTATTTCGGGCTTGCTCACGCCGTCGCAGGGCGCCGTGTTTTTCGATGGCGTCGACAAAACGGCGGCCACGCCGCAAGAGCGCAATATCGCCCAGGTATTCCAGTTTCCCGTCATCTACGACACCATGACGGTCGGCGAGAACCTGGCCTTTCCCCTGCGCAACCGCAAAGTGCCGCCCGCGCGGATCAAGGAGCGCGTGGGGCAGATTGCGGAAATGCTGGAAATGAGCCACCAGCTCGACCAGCGCGCCGCCGGCCTGTCGGCCGATGCGAAGCAGAAAATTTCATTGGGCAGGGGGCTGGTGCGCGACGATGTCTCCGCCGTCCTGTTCGACGAACCGCTCACGGTCATCGATCCGCACCTGAAATGGCAACTGCGCCGCAAGCTCAAGCAGATCCACCACGAGCTCAAGCTCACGCTCATCTACGTCACGCACGACCAGGTCGAGGCGCTGACCTTCGCCGAGCGCATCCTGGTCATGTCGCGCGGCCGCGTCGTACAAGAGGGCACGCCCGAAGAGCTGTTCGAGCGCCCCGCCCACACCTTCGTCGGGCATTTCATCGGTTCGCCGGGCATGAACCTGCTGCCCCTGTCCGCTTCGGGCGGCCGCGTGCTGCTTGGAGAACAAGAGGTGCAGGCCCCGCCCGGGCTGCGGATTCCCGAAGGCGAACTCACCCTGGGCATACGTCCTGAATACACCCATGTGGCCGACCCCGGCCAGCCGGGCGTCGTGCTCGCCCAGGTCGAGAAAGTTCAGGACATCGGCACAGGCCAGTTGCTTACCGCGCGCGTGGGGCCGCATGCGGTGCGCGCCCGCGTGGGACTGGAACAGGCGCTGCCCGCCGCCGGCGGCGCCGTCGGGCTCGCCCTGCTGGGGCGGCATTCCTGCCTGTACAAGAACGAGGAGCTCATCGCATGAGTCAATACGTGAAGCCGGTCAATCAGAAGGCCTGGTGGCTGATTTTGCCCGTATGCATATGCGTGGCGTTTTCGGCGGTGATTCCCTTGATGACCGTGGTCAATTATTCGGTGCAGGACGTCATCTCGCCGACGCGCGCGGTGTTCGTGGGAACCGAGTGGTTCACCGCCGTCATGCGCGACGAGGAATTGCATTCGGCCTTGCTGCGCCAGCTGCTGTTCTCGCTGTCCGTCCTGGCCATCGAGATTCCCCTGGGTGTGCTGCTGGCCCTGTCCATGCCGTCCACCGGCTGGAAATCGTCGGCGGTCCTGGTGATGGTGGCGCTTTCCCTGCTGATTCCCTGGAACGTGGTGGGCACCATCTGGCAGATATTCGGGCGCACCGATATCGGGCTCATGGGCCGCGCCCTGTATATGCTGGACATCGACTACAGCTACGCCAGCAATCCCACCCAGGCCTGGCTGACGGTGCTGCTGATGGATGTGTGGCACTGGACGCCGCTGGTGGCCCTGCTGGCATTCGCGGGCTTGCGCTCCATTCCCGATGCGTATTACCAGGCCGCCAGCATCGACGGCGCCAGCCGGCTTGCGGTGTTCCGCTACATCCAGCTGCCCAAGATGCGCGGGGTGCTGATGATCGCCGTGCTCTTGCGCTTCATGGACAGCTTCATGATCTATACCGAGCCCTTCGTCCTGACGGGCGGCGGGCCGGGCGATGCCACGACCTTCCTCAGCCAGTATCTGACGCAAAAAGCGGTGGGTCAGTTCGACCTGGGGCCGGCGGCCGCGTTCTCCCTGATCTATTTCCTGATCATCCTGCTGTTCTGCTTCATCCTGTACAACTGGATGCTGCGCGTGGGCACCCAGGACAAGGGGGCGGGCCATGAATAGGAAAAAGCCTTTCCGGGTGCGGACCCTGTTCCTGATCCTGTACCTGCTCTTCGCGATGCTGCCCATCTACTGGATGGTCAACATGAGCTTCAAGACCAATTCGGGCATCCTGTCCAGCTTTGCGCTGCTGCCCAGGGAATTCACCTGGGACAACTATATAACCATCTTCACCGACCGGTCCTGGTACAGCGGCTACATCAACAGCCTGATCTACGTGGCCTTGAACACGGTGATTTCGCTCACGGTGGCCCTGCCGGCGGCCTATGCGTTCTCGCGCTACCAGTTCCTGGGCGACAAGCACGTGTTCTTCTGGTTGCTGACCAACCGCATGACGCCGCCCGCCGTGTTCCTGCTGCCTTTCTTCCAGCTGTATTCCACCTTGGGCCTGATGGACACCTACTGGGCCGTTGCGCTGGCCCACCTGGTGTTCAACGTGCCGTTGGCGGTGTGGATACTGGAAGGCTTCATGAGCGGCGTCCCGCGTGAAATCGACGAGACCGCCTACATCGACGGCTACAGCTTTCCGCGCTTCTTCCTGACCATCTTCCTGCCTCTCATCAAGTCGGGCGTGGGCGTCGCCGCCTTCTTCTGCTTCATGTTCAGCTGGGTCGAGCTGCTGCTGGCGCGCACGCTGACCAGCGTGAACGCCAAGCCCATCGTCGCCACGATGACGCGCACGGTATCGGCATCCGGCATGGACTGGGCCACGCTGGCCGCGGCCGGAACGCTGACCATCATTCCGGGCGCCATCGTCATCTGGTTCGTGCGCCACTACATTGCAAAGGGATTTGCAATGGGCCGCGTGTAAAGGAGATCCGCCATGTTCGACTGGATGGTATGGACTTTGCCCACCGCCGTATTCTTCATTTGCATAGGACTGATGCTGGCGGCCATGACATTCTGGGAGATCAGGTCGCCCACGTCCCTGCGCAAGGGCTTTCTGCCTATCGCGACCACGCGCGGCGACCGCCTGTTCATCGGCCTGCTGGTGGCGGCCTACATCAACCTGGGCTTCCTGGGCGTGGCGGGCGGCGTGGCCGGCTGGCTGGAGATGGAACAAGAGCCCAGCATCTGGATAAGTTTCGTCGTATCCATGCTGGTCCTGGCGCTGATCATGCGCAAGGGTTAGGTGCTTGATGCCGCGTGATTTGACCTTTCCCCGGATCAACGCGGCAGGACGGAAAAACGGGGACGTGTTCTACCGAGGAGACCATCATGTTATTTCGTCGTACTGCACTGGCGTTTGCCATAACGTGCGCATTGTCGGCCCAGGCGTTCGCCGGCGAGGCCGAAGCCCAGAAATGGATAGACAACGAATTCCAGCCATCCACCCTCAGCAAGGACCAGCAGCTGGCTGAAATGAAATGGTTCATCGATGCCGCCAACAAGCTCAAGGAACAGGGCGTGAACGAAGTATCGGTGGTGTCCGAAACCATCACCACCCACGAGTACGAAGCCAAGACACTGGCCAAGGCCTTTGCCGAGATCACCGGCATCACGGTGCATCACGACCTCATCCAGGAAGGCGACGTGGTCGAGAAGCTGCAAACTTCGATGCAGTCGGGCCGGTCCATCTATGACGGCTGGATTTCCGATTCCGACCTGATCGGCACCCATTACCGCTATGGCGAGATGCTGTCCCTGACCGATTACATGAATGGCGACGGCAAGCAATGGACCAGCCCCACGCTCGACATCAAGGACTTCATCGGCACCTCCTTCACCACGGCGCCCGACGGCAAGCTGTACCAGTTGCCCGACCAGCAGTTCGCCAACCTGTACTGGTTCCGCGCCGACCTGTTCTCGCGCCAAGACCTCAAGGACAAGTTCAAGGCCAAGTACGGCTACGAGCTGGGCGTTCCCGTGAACTGGACGGCCTACGAAGACATCGCCAACTTCTTCACCAACGACGTCAAGACCGTGGACGGCAAGCCCATCTACGGCCACATGGACTATGGCAAGAAGGATCCTTCGCTGGGATGGCGATTCACCGATGCGTGGCTGTCCATGGCGGGCACCGCCGACAAGGGCACGCCCAACGGCATGCCGGTGGACGAATGGGGCATACGGGTCGCCGACGATAAATGCACACCGGTCGGCGCCTCGGTTTCGCGCGGCGGCGCCACCAATTCGCCGGCCGCGGTCTACGCCCTGACCAAATACATAGACTGGATGAAAAAATACGCGCCCAAGGAAGCGCAGGGCATGACGTTCAGCGAATCGGGCCCGGTTCCCGCGCAAGGGCACATTGCACAGCAGATCTTCTGGTACACGGCCTTCACCGCCGACATGACCAAGAAAGGCCTGCCCGTGGTCAACGACGACGGCACGCCCAAGTGGCGCATGGCGCCGGCCCCGCACGGCCCCTACTGGAAGGACGGCATGCAGAACGGCTACCAGGACGTCGGCTCATGGAGCTTCTTCAAGAACCACGATCCCAAGAAAGTGGCGGCGGCCTGGCTGTATGCGCAGTTCGTCACGTCCAAGACCGCCTCGCTCAAGAAGTCCATCGTGGGCCTGACCTTCATCCGCGATAGCGACATACACAGCGATTACTTCACCAAGAACGCCGACAAGTACGGCGGCCTGATCGAGTTCTATCGCAGCCCCGCCCGCGTGGCCTGGACGCCGACCGGCACCAATGTGCCCGACTACCCCAAGCTGGCTCAGTTGTGGTGGAAGAACGTCGCCACGGCGATCACCGCCGAGAAGACGCCCCAGCAGGCCATGGACAACCTGGCGACCGAGATGGACGCCGTCATGGCACGGCTGGAACGCGCCGGCATGAGCCATTGCGCGCCCAAGCTCAATCCCAAGAGCGATCCGTCCAAATGGCTCAGCGACAAGGAGGCGCCCTGGAAGAAGCTGGCCGACGAAAGCCCCAAGGGCGAGACCGTGGCCTACGATGCACTGCTGAATGCCTGGAAGGAGGGCCGGGTGCGTTAAGCCCGGCCTAGGGCGAACGAAGGCCGTGTGCGCGAATCCCGGCACACGGCCTTTCCACTTCCGCCGGGTCCGGTGTTCTACACTTACGCTGCTTCAAATTTTCAGGCTGTTTTTCTATGACATCACTTGTATCTCCCCAGGCGACCGACCGCGCGCGGCTTTTCAGCACCCTGGCCGGCCTGGGCCAGGTGGACCTGGCCATCATCGGCGGCGGCGCGACAGGCCTGGGGGTGGCGCTGGATGCCGCGCTGCGGGGCCTGTCGGTGGTCCTGCTGGAGTCCCACGACTTCGCCAAGGGCACATCTTCGCGCGCGACCAAGCTGGTCCATGGCGGGGTCCGCTATCTGGCGCAGGGCAATATCGCTCTGGTACGCGAAGCCTTGCACGAGCGCTCGACGCTGCTCAACAATGCCTCTCATCTGGCGCGGCCGCTGCCTTTCGTCATGCCCGGCTACAAATGCTGGGAAACGCCCTTCTATGGCACAGGCCTGAAGATCTATGACGCCCTGGCCGGAAAGGCAGGCCTGGGCTCCACCGAATTTCTCAACCCGCGCCAGACGCAGGGCTGCATTCCGGGCGTCAGGACGCAGGGCCTGAAGGGCGGCGTCAAATATTGGGACGGCCAGTTCGACGATGCCAGGCTGGCGCTCGCCCTGGCGCGTACCGCCGCCGCCCAGGGCGCCTTGCTGATCAACTACTGTCCGGTCACACAGCTGCTCCATGAACAGGGCAGGGTGGCCGGCCTGCAATGCCGGGATGCCGAAACCGGCGACATCCACACCTTGCGGGCCCGCTGCGTCATCAACGCGGGCGGCGTCTGGGTCGACGATATCCGCCGCATGGACGGCTCGGCCACCGGCCGAGACACCCAGCCCATGGTCGCGCCCAGCCAGGGCGTGCATCTGGTGGTGGACAGCGAATTCTTTCCCGGCGACCATGCGCTGCTGGTGCCCAAGACCCAGGACGGCAGGGTGTTGTTTGCGGTGCCCTGGCTGGGCAAGGTCATCCTGGGCACCACCGATACGCCGCGCCACGACCTGTCCCGCGAACCGCTGGCCTTCGCCGAAGAGGTCGAATTCATTCTGGGCGAGGCGGCCAAATACCTGTCCCGCCCACCATCGCGCTCCGACGTCAAGAGCATCTGGGTTGGTTTGCGCCCTCTGGTGCGGCCGCCCGAAAACGAGGGCGGCAACACCAAGAAGATCAGCCGCGAGCACACCGTGCTGGTCAGCCCCAGCGGCCTGGTGACGGTCACCGGCGGAAAATGGACGACCTACAGGGCGATGGCCGAAGACGTGCTGGACAAGTGCATGGAGAGCGCCTTGCTCGAACGCCTGCCGCCCTCGGAGACCGCCGATTTCAAGCTGGTGGGCGCGCCCGCTCCCGGCCAGGGCCGCAAGAGCCTGGCCGGCGCTCCCGGGCTGGACGCCTACGGCACCGAGGCCGAGTGGCTTGCGCAACTGCCGGGCGCCGACGTCGAGCTGGCCCCGGGCCTGACCATTGCCATGCTGCGTTTTGCCGCAAGCAGCGAATATGCCCGCAGCGTGGAAGACGTGCTGGCCCGCCGTTCGCGCCTGTTGTTCCTGGACGCGCGGCTGGCCCAGGACGTGGCGCCGGCGGTGGCGGACATTCTGCGCGAGGAAACCGGCGTGGATCCCCGCTTGGATGAATTCCTGGAGCTTGCCGCGCAATACCAGCGGCTGCCCGGGTAGCCGGCCCATAGCCTGGAAGTCATGGCGGCGGCCAAGCCGCCGCCGGCCCGCGGATCCGGGCGGAGCGCGTGCGCCTGTCGAAACTCAGGAACCGAACAGCGTGCGCGCCGATTCGAACCGCCGGGCGAAATAGGGATTGTTCAAGGAGTCCACGCGCACCTGTCCGCCCGTGGAGGGTGCGTTCACGAATTGCGCATTGCCTATATATATACCCATATGGGAAAAAGGGCGATTCAGGGTGTTGAAGAACACGAAGTCGCCCGCTTTCAACTGGCTTCTTGGAACGGGCCGGGCCAGCTCCGCTATCCGGGCCGTGTTGTGGGGCAGGGGCTGGCCGGCCGCCCGGCCGAATACATAGGCCACCAGGCCGCTGCAGTCGAATCCGGTGTCAGGGTTCGAGCCGCCGTAGCGGTAGCGCGATTGCAGCAGGCCCATGGCGGTCAACACCACTTCGCTGCGCTGGCCCGGCGCCAGGACGATGGCCGCGGCGGGGCGGGCCGATGAGTAAGCGTCCGGCCCCCGGCTCGCGCAGCCGGCCAGCAGGAGTAATCCGGCTGTCATTAGCAGCAAGCATGATGAGCGTCTTCTGATCATTGCTATCGACATAAGAAAAGCTGAGCCTTTGGATACAAAGCAGGCCGGGCGTTGTTTTTTTACAGGGTAATGTAACTTTTGGCTGATATTTTCCGGAATATTGTGTAACTACGACAGCGCTGTCATGTAATTTTCTTTAAATATTTGATACTATGCCTATGTCATTTATACAGAATTTGCATGGTTGTAAGCAGTTCAATGGCTTTTTGTAAATTATCAGCCCAGCTGATCGGGCATTTGCTGTAGATACATTAATCGGATTTTGTTAATTCATTAACATTTATTAACTTCTGACAAATATCCGCGATTTCTACCGCGAGATTGTTTCGGTTTTCAATAAGGAGGGCACAATGCCCGTCACCGATAATTCGTTATTGAGCGACATTCAAGAAGTCAATCTGTCCTACTTGATGCTTGCACAGCGCATGCTGCGTGAAAACTACGCGGCCGGCATGTTCCGCCTGGGCTTCGATTCCGATGTCGCGGATATCGTCATGCGCCTGTCGCCCGCCCAACTGGTCAAGCTGGCCGGTTCCAGTTCCCTGATCTGCAAATTCCGCCTGAACGATTACGACCTTCTGTCTTCCCTGACCCAGGACGTGCTGGGCGGGGTGCTTCAACAGGCCCATTCCACCATACTGCTGTCCCAGCAGGTCAGCGAGCAGTCCGTTTAAACGGATTGCCGCCTTCGATAACACGCATTATGGCAACAAAAAGCGTCGCCAGGGAAGCGGAAGAAATCCTTCTGGCCACCGAAATGATCCAGCTGGGCGCCCGCCTGCAGGTATTGCAGGCCGAGACCAGCCTTAGCTATGATCGCCTTGCCCGCTTGTACCGGGAGGTCAAGGGCTGCTCGCCGCCCAAGGGCATGCTGCCTTTTTCGGTCGACTGGTTCATGACCTGGCTGCCCAACATCCACTCCAGCGTATTTTATAGCGTGTACCAGTACATGGATGCGCATACGCCGGCCAAGAAGGCGCGAGCCCTGGTCGAAGCCTACAAGCTCTATCTCGAGCAGGCCTCCACCGGCAGGGCGGCCGATGCCGGCGAAGAGCCCGTGCTCAGTTTTACGCGCGCCTGGATGCTGGTCCGGTTTTTCGACAGCAATATGGTTCAGCTGTCGCATTGCACGCGCTGCAAGGGCGGTTTTGTGGCCCACGCCCACGATCCGCAGAACGATTTCGTCTGCGCCATCTGCCGGCCGCCGCCCAGGGCCGGCAAGACCCGCAGCAAGGTCTCCGCGGCGAATCCCGTCGAAGTGCTGCGTTCGGCCCGCAAGGCCGCCGGCAAGGTCAGTCCAGTCTCGGGTTGATGCTGTGACGGCCCCGTTCCATGAACGATCGATCCGCCCCGGAAGTTCCGAGGCGGTTTTTTTTGCCCAGAGCGGGGATTTAGGCTCAAAAACACCCTTTGAAAGGCGCTTTTGCCGTCGCCAAAAAAAGGGATCATATGCAACATGTGTTTACTGAAGGCGTATCCGTGTTTATTTTCGTTGGGTTCCTGATCGTTTTCTTCTCGGTATTCGGCAGCTATGTCGGCTTGGGCGGGCATCTGGGCGCCTTGTACCAGCCGTTCGAATTCGTTCTGATCGCCGGAGCCGCGCTGGGCGCCTACATCGCTTCGAGCAGCGGAAAATCCATCAAGCTGCTGTTCGAGTCGCTGCCCCTGGTGGTCCGCAAGAGCCCTTACAGCAAAGAGCTGTACATGGAACTGATGGCGTTGTTGTATGTGCTGCTGAACAAGGCGCGCCGCGACGGCCTGATGTCCATCGAATCGGATATCGAAGAGCCCGAAACCAGCCCCATCTTCACCGAATACCCCCGCATCCTGCGCGACGAGAAACTGATGGAGTTCATCACCGACTACCTGCGCCTGATGGTCAGCGGCAACATGAGCTCCTACGAGATCGAGACCCTGATGGATCAGGAGATCGAGGCGCATCACCAGGAACGCAACGTCCCCGCCAACTCGTTGCACGCCGTGGCCGACGCCTTGCCCGCCTTCGGGATCGTGGCCGCCGTGCTGGGCGTGATCAAGGCCCTGGCCTCGGTGGACCAGCCGCCGGCCATCCTGGCCGACCTCATTTCCAAAGCCATGGTCGGTACCTTCCTGGGAGTATTGCTGGCCTACGGCTTCGTCGCGCCGCTGGCCGCCTCGATCGAGCGCCGTTCGGTCGCGTCTTCCAAGGTCCTGGAATGCATCAAGGTCACTTTGCTGGCCAGCATGAACGGCTACCCGCCGCAATTGGCGGTGGAATTCGGCCGCAAGGTCCTGTATTCCTACGTCAGGCCGTCGTTCATGGAACTGGAAGACCATGTCCGGCAAACGCGCGCGCCCGCCCGCAAGGCGTAACGAGCCGTCATGAAGAAATCCCAGCCGCGGATCGTCATCCGGCGCAAGCGCAATGTTGCGGAATCCAAACACAACTCCAGCTGGAAGATCGCCTACGCCGACTTCATGACGGCCATGATGGCCTTCTTCCTGGTCATGTGGCTGCTTTCCCTGGTTCCGCAGAAAGACCTGCAGGCCATCGCCGAGTACTTTCGCATGCCGCTCATGACCGCCGTCACCGGCGGCCCCAAGAACGAAAGCGGCAGTAGCGTGATCCCCGCCGGAGCGTCCAGCGTCATTCCCAATCCCAGCCCCATTCCTTCGCGGGGCGACGTCCATACCGAAGGCGACCTGCGCGACGTGCAGCGCCTGGAAAGCCTGAAGACCGAGCTCGAAGACCTGATCAAGACCGATCCCGTGCTTCAGCAGTTCAGTCCCCAGCTGCTGCTGGACATGACGCCGGACGGCCTGCGGGTCCAGATCATCGACAAGCAGAACCGTCCCATGTTCGCCACCGGCAGCGCCCTGGTCCAGTCCTATATGCGGGACATCCTGCGCCAGCTGGGTCCGGTCTTCAACAAGCTGCCCAACAGCATCAGCATCGCGGGCCACACCGATTCCATCCAGTACGCCACCGGCGAGCGCGAGTACAGCAACTGGGAGCTGTCCGCCGACCGGGCCAATGCGGCCCGCAAGGAATTGGTGGCCGGCGGCATGGACGAGCCTAAGATCAAGCGCATACTGGGCCTGGCCGCGTCGGTCAGCCTGATTAAAGATAATCCGGCCGCAGCCGTTAATCGACGTATCAGTATTGTTGTGCTGAACAGCCGTGCCGAGCGCCGCATCGACGAGCAGAATGCTTCCGCAGCCTCGGCCGCCACGCTGAAGGATCTGTTGGAGCCTGCGCCCGCGCCGGTACCCGGGGGCGCCGTGCCGGGCCTGCCCGACTTGCTGGAACTGCCCGTCAAGCCGCTGTCGCCGGTCGGACAATAAACAGCTTTGCCCCCGGCCGGGGCAAGGCTGGCGATTTCGTGGCTGGCGGATTCACGGCATGGACGCGGCGGGCTGGCATTGTTGCCGGTAACAAATCATAATTAGGCGGGCCCGATAGGGAAGGCGAATGACAGAGCTCTACAGTAAAAGGAAGCAATCATGAGTGCGGGCGTTGACCTGAGCCAGTTTTTCGAAACGTTTTTTGACGAGGCCGACGAGCTGTTGGCCGATATGGAGCAGCTTCTGCTCGGACTGGATCTGGATAATCCCGACACCGACCAGCTCAATGCCATCTTCCGGGCGGCCCATTCCATCAAGGGGGGGGCCGGCACGTTCGGCTGTTTTGGACATCTCGCCGAAACCACCCACCTGCTGGAAAATCTGCTGGACAACATCCGCAGGGGCGAGATGCCGTTGCGCAAAGACATGATCGATTTATTCTTGGAAACCAAAGATGTGTTGACAGAGCAAGTGGCGGCGTACCGAAACTCCCAGGATCCCGACGTGCAGGCCTACGAACGGATCTGCGCCCAATTGCGCGAACTGGCGCTCGAACAACAGGGCCAGCCGGCCGCGCCCGCAGCGGCGGCGCCCGTGCCGCAAGCCCCCGTCCCGGCCCCCGTGGCCGCGCCCGAGCCTGTCGCCGCGGCCGCCCCTGCGCCCGCAGCCGTGGCCGCAACGCCCGCGCCGGCGGACGCCGGCCTGCCCCTGCGCGTGCGGGTGGTGCGTCTGGGCGCCAAAGACATGGAGGCCCTGGCGGCCGAGATGGCGCTGCTGGGCGACGTCCTGCACCAGGAAAAGACGGCGGACACGCTGTCCATCTGGCTGAACACCACGGCCAGCTCGGGCGACCTCGAAGCGGTGTGCGGATTCATCGTCAACGATGACCAGGTCGACATTGCGCGCGAAGCCGCGCCCTTGGCGGCGCCGGCCTCGCCGGCCGCCCAGCCAGAGCCCTCCGCTCCGCAAGCCGCCGCCCCGGCGGCGCCCGTTGCCGAGAATCCCGCTCCCGCGCCCAGCCCCGAGCCCGCGCCGGCCGCCAGCCCGTCCGCGAAGCAACCGTCCTCCAGGCCTGAAAAGGCGCCCGCCTCGGGATCCTCCAGCAGCACCATACGCGTCGGCGTCGAGAAGGTCGACCAGATCATCAACCTGGTCGGCGAACTGGTCATCACGCAGGCCATGCTGGTGCAGACCGCATCCACCCTGGATCCGGTCGTGCACGATCGCCTGCTCAACGGCATCGAGCAGCTGGAGCGCAATGCGCGCGACCTCCAGGAAGCCGTCATGTCCATACGCATGATGCCCATGGACTATGTATTCAGCCGCTTCCCGCGCGTGGTTCGCGAAAGCGCCGTCAAGCTGGGCAAGCAGATCAAGCTCACCACCTACGGCCAGGCCACCGAGCTGGACAAGAGCCTTATCGAACGCATCATCGATCCCCTGACGCATCTGGTGCGCAACAGTATCGACCATGGCATCGAATCGCCCGAAGTGCGGGTGGCGTCGGGCAAAAGCCCCGAGGGCAACATGGTTCTGTCCGCCCAGCATCACGGCGGCCAGATCGTCATCGAAGTCTCCGACGACGGCGCCGGCCTGAGCCGCGAGCGCATCCTGAAGAAGGCGCTGTCGCAAGGCATGGCGGTCACCGAGAACACGCCCGACGAGGAGCTCTGGCAGCTTATTTTCGCGCCGGGCTTTTCCACGGCGGAAAAGGTCACCGACATCTCCGGCCGGGGTGTGGGCATGGACGTGGTCCGGCGCAACATCCAGGGCATGGGCGGACACATACAATTGTCTTTCCCGTCCGGGCAGGGCGACCACCCGCATCGTGCTGCCCCTGACGCTGGCCATCCTGGATGGCATGTCGGTCAAGGTGGGCGAGGAAACCTTCATCCTGCCGCTCAGCCACGTCACCGAATCCATGCAGCCCTCGGCCGACCAGATACGCAGCATTTCCGAGTCCGAACACGTGCTGCACGTGCGCGGCGAATACCTTCCCATGGTGGCCCTGCACAATGTCTTTTCGGTCGAAGGGGCGGAAACCGACATCACGCGGGCGATAGCGGTCGTTCTGCAAGCCGAGGACGTGCGCTTCGCCCTGCTGGTCGACCATCTGATCGGGCAGCACCAGGTTGTCGTGAAGAACCTGGAATCCAATTATCGAAAAATACCGGGTGTATCCGCCGCCACCATCCTGGGTGATGGCAGCGTAGCGCTGATTGTCGACGTATTCGCGCTGATGCGTGTTACCCGCGACAAAACGACGATATAACGCCTCTTTAAAGTTTCGGAGAAAGCAATGTTCAACAAATTCGAATCCAATGCCCAGCAGGTCGACACCACGGGCCAGGAGTTCCTGGTATTCACGCTTGCGGCGCAAGAGTACGGAATCGACATCCTGAAGGTTCAGGAAATCCGCGGCTACGACAGCCAGAGCGTTACCCGGATCGCCAATGTGCCCTCGTTCGTCAAGGGCGTTACCAATCTGCGGGGCATCATCGTTCCCATCGTCGACATGCGCATCAAGTTCAATCTCGAGCGCGTCGAATACGATCACCAGACCGTGGTCGTCATCCTGAACCTGCAAACGCGCGTGGTCGGCGTGGTGGTCGACGGCGTGTCCGACGTCCTCATGCTGCAGCAGTCGCAGATCAGCGCGGCGCCTCAGTTCGGCACGGCCTTCTCCACCGAATACCTCACCGGCATCGGCACGCTGGGCGAGCGCATGCTGATCCTGGTCGACATCGAGAAGCTCATGACCAGCGAAGAGATGGCGCTGGTCGAAAACGCCGTTGCTTGATAGCGCTGGACGCTTCCGGATGGCGTTCGCCGGAGGCGGTGGAATTCCTATTTGAAGGTATGTAGCGGGATGCGCAAGATTTCCCTGTTCTCCGATATGAAGATACGCAGCAGCCTCATCCTGGTGCTGGTGTTCTTTCTGCTGATGCTCATTGCCGGCGCCGCCCTGGGCGTCCTGTCCCTGCGCGCCAACAACCAGGCCTTGAACAACATCGTCCTGAATCAACGCCTGGGCGCCAACCTCAGCACGGCCATCGACGGCTACAAGAACGTGCAGACCATACTGGGACGGGCCGTTGCCAGCTTCATCGTCAATAGCGACCAGCAAAGCTATGCCATCGCCAGCGAATGGGGCGTCCAAGGCGGCGCCGACGCTTCCGCCCTCAGCGACGAATCGCGCGGGCTTATCGACGCGGCGCGCAAGGAATACGACCAGTCGATGTCGCGGTTCAAGGCGTTCCAGGAACTCGCGCAAAACGTTCCCGACCCCGAAAACCGCTACCGCCGCGTGATCGAGGGCTATGCCACGCTGATGGAAGGCGGCGTCATGCCTTTGTTCAGCCTGATTTCTTCGGGCAACATCCGCGATTACCACAGCTTCCTGGGCAGCACCACCCTATTCCTGGAAGAAGACCTCTACAGCTCGCTGGGCGGCCTGCAATCCTTCCAGCAGCGCCTGATCGACCGCACTTACCAGACCGAGGCCGACCATTACCAATTGGTGATCATGCTGGTGTCCGGCGCCATGCTGGCCTGCGTGCTCATCGCTTTCCTTTCCTACGTTTTCCTGGGACGCGTGGTCTTGCGCCCCTTGCGGCTGGCCGGCACGCATTTCGACCGGATTGCCGGGGGCGACCTGACGCAGCGCGTGGAGGTTCGTTCGCGCAACGAGATCGGCGTGCTGTACGAGGCCTTGCGGCGGATGCAGGAAAGCCTGACGCGCACGGTGAGCACGGTGCGCCAGGGCGTGGAGGAGATCACGCTGGGTTCGCGCGAGATCTTCATGGGCAACACGGATCTGAGCAGCCGCACCGAGCAGCAGGCGGCGTCCTTGCAAGAGACGGCGGCGAGCATGGAGCAGTTGGCCAGCACGGTGCGCCAGAACACGGACAACGCGACGCAGGCCGACACGCTGGCCAAGAGCGCCTCGGACGTGGCCGCGCGCGGAGGCCAGGCGGTCTCGGCGGTGGTGGACACGATGGGCGAGATTTCCACCAGCTCGGGCAAGATGGTCGAGATCGTGGGGGTGATCGACGGGATCGCGTTCCAGACGAACATCCTGGCGCTGAACGCGGCGGTGGAAGCGGCGCGCGCGGGCGAGCAGGGCAAGGGCTTTGCGGTGGTGGCGGGCGAGGTGCGCTCGCTGGCGCAGCGCAGCGCGCAGGCGGCCAAGGAGATCAAGGTGCTGATCGAGGAGTCGCAGCTGAAGGTGCAGGCCGGTGCCAAGCAGGCGGGCCAGGCGGGCGAGATCATGCAGGAGGTGGTCGGCTCGGTGCAAGGGGTCACGACCATCATGGGCGAGATCTCCTCGGCCTCGCACGAGCAGTCCGACGGGATCGAGCAGGTGAACCAGGCGGTCACGCAGATGGACAGCGTGGTGCAGCAGAACGCGGCGCTGGTCGAAGAGGCGGCGGCCGCGGCCGGCTCGCTGCAGGACCAGGCCACGCGTCTGGCCGAAGCCGTGGCGGTGTTCAAGATCAATGCCAACGAAGTCATCGATGTGGCCGCCGCGCGGCTGCATCATTCCAAGCCGGAAGACGCGTCCAGTACGGGACGGCTGAACCTGGCGCAACCTGCCGGAGTTCTAACCAGCTCCTAGATCATGTCATCCATAGCACAGTCGATCTTCACCATGCCTGCCTTACCCGAGGTCGGGCATAACGATTTTGAGCGGGCGGCGCGCATACTGCGCGCTCGCGCCGGCATCGTGCTGGGGGGACACAAGCAGGAAATGGCCGAGCGTACCCTGGCCATGCGGGCAAAAAGCCTGGGCATGGCCAATGTCAAGGAATACCTCGATCACCTGGAACTGAACAGCCAGTCGCCGCAGTGGGAAGCGTTCATCAACGCCTTCACCATCAATCACACCGCCTTCTTCCGCGAGCAGCATCACTTCGCCATCCTGGCCAAGTTCGCCAAAACGCGCAAGAAGCCGTTTTCCCTGTGGTGCTGCGCCAGTTCCACCGGCGAAGAGCCTTATTCCATCGCCATGACGCTGCGCGAATCCTGCCCCGCGCCCGACAGCGGCGTGTCCATCCTGGCGACCGACATCGATACCCATGCCGTCCAGAAAGCGCAGGAAGGCGTGTACACCATGGAAAGGGCCAGCCCCATTCCCGAGGACTACCTGCGGAAATATTTTCAGCGCGGCACGGGCCGGCGCACGGGCATGGTGCGCGTCAAGCCCGTCCTGCGCGACATGATCGACTTCGACACCCTGAACCTGCTTTCGCCCAATTGGCCCATTACCCAGAAGCTGGATGTCATTTTTTGTCGCAACACCATGATTTATTTCGATAAGGCCACGCAGACCCGCATTCTGGAGCGTTTCGCGGCCATATTGAAGCCAGGCGGCCTGTTGTTTGCCGGCCATTCCGAAAACTTCACGTACCTGACCAAATCGTTCCGCCTGCAAGGGCAGACCGTGTACGTAACAACGTAGCGGCTGACGCTCGTTTTTTTAAAGCGTAAAGAATGAAGAAGATTCGTGTCCTGTGTGTCGATGACTCCGCTCTGGTCCGCGGGTTGATGACGGAGATCATCAATAGCCATCCCGATATGGAAGTGGTCGCGGCCGCGCCCGATCCCCTGATCGCCCGCGAATTGATCAAGCAGCATAATCCCGACGTCCTGACGCTGGATGTGGAAATGCCGCGCATGGACGGCCTGGACTTCCTCGAGCGCCTGATGCGGCTGCGGCCCATGCCGGTGGTCATGGTGTCGTCGCTGACCGAGCGCAATTCCGAAGTGACCTTGCGCGCCCTCGAGCTGGGTGCGGTCGATTTCGTCACCAAGCCCAAGCTGGGCCTGCGCGACGGCCTGATGGAATACGGCGAACTGATCGCCGACAAGATACGCGCGGCCGCCAATTCCCGGCCGCGCCAGGCCCAGCAGCCGGGCGCCGCTCCCCGGGCCAGGCTGACCCAGCCTTTTTCCACCACCGAAAAACTGGTGCTGATCGGCGCTTCCACGGGCGGAACCGAAGCCATACGCCAGGTGCTCGAACCCTTGCCGGCCAACAGTCCCGCCATCATGATCACGCAGCACATGCCGGCCGGCTTCACCCGTTCCTTCGTGCAGCGCCTGGACAACCTGTGCGCGGTCCAGGTCCACGAAGCGGAAGACGGCCAGCGCGTGCTGCCGGGCCATGTCTATCTGGCGCCCGGCGGGCTCGCCCACATGAAGCTGGCCCGCTCGGGGGCCAATTATGTAGTCAAGCTGGAATACAGCGATCCGGTCAACCGGCATCGCCCTTCGGTTGATGTATTGTTTCACTCCGCCGCCCAGGTCGCCGGGAAGAACGCCGTGGGCGTCATCCTGACCGGCATGGGCAAGGACGGGGCGCAGGGCTTGTTGGCCATGAAACAGGCCGGCGCCACGACCTTTGCGCAAGACGAAGCCAGTTGTGTTGTATTTGGGATGCCGCGCGAAGCCTTGCACATCGGGGCAACGGAGAACGCGGTACCGTTATCGGAAATGAGCGAGCGCATTTTGGCCAGCGCCGGCTCTTATGGCCACCGGGTCTGATTTTCTTGCCGGCCCGGCGGCTTTATTATTTTGGAGAGTGTTAAGTGGTACAGAAAACCATGAAAATCCTGGTCGTCGATGATTTTCCGACCATGCGTCGCATCATCAAGAACCTGCTCAAGGACCTGGGGTTCGAGAACGTCGATGAAGCGGAAGACGGCGCCATGGGTTTGGAAAAACTGCGCAACGGCAATTTCGAGTTCGTCGTGTCCGACTGGAACATGCCGAATATGGACGGGCTGACCATGCTGCAGAACATCCGGGCCGATGCCTCGCTGGCCAAGCTGCCCGTGCTGATGGTGACCGCCGAAGCCAAGAAGGAAAACATCATCGCCGCCGCCCAGGCCGGTGCGAACGGCTATGTGGTCAAGCCTTTTACAGCGGCCACTCTTGAAGAGAAGCTGAATAAAATCTTCGAAAAACTCGAGTCTTAAGGGGCAAGCATGGACACCGCAGACAATCCCACGGCTCGGGCGATAGGCGGCGAGCCGCCGGTCGATTTGATTCATCGTATTGCCTCGCTGACGCGCATGCTGCGCGAAAGCATGCGCGAACTCGGCCTGGATCAGGCCATCAAGGATGCCGCGCATGCCATTCCCGATGCGCGCGACCGCCTGCATTACGTCGCCCGCATGACCGAACAGGCGGCCAACCGGGTCTTGAACGCCGCCGAGCAGACCCAGCCCCTGCAGGACAGCATGCAGCGCGATGCCAAGGCGCTGGATGCGCGCTGGCAAGCCTGGTTCGACCATCCGGTCGAGCTGGCCGATGCGCGCGAACTGGTGGACGATACCCGGGCGCTGCTGAAATCTGTTCCAGAAAAAACCGCCGCCTCGCAGAACCACCTGCTTGAAATCATCATGGCTCAGGATTTCCAGGATCTGACCGGCCAGGTCATCATGAAGATGCTGGGCGTGGTGTCGGCCATCGAAACCGAGCTGGTGCAGGTGCTGGTCGACAACGTCCCCCAGGAATTGCGCGAAGAAACCAAATCGCTCATGAACGGCCCCGCGGTCAACCCGCAAGGCAAGGTCGATGTCGTCACCAGCCAGGACCAGGTCGACGATCTGCTCTCCAGCCTGGGCTTCTGATAAACGACTAGATACATTTTCTTGCTATTTTGATACAGTGGAGGCAAGCAGAGTCAAACAGACAAGGGCGGAGCAATAAGGGGGCCGCCCCGCAATACTGCTAATTTGCAAAAAAATTGGGGCGGCCCGCAAAGGCCGCCCCGATCAACATAAAAGCAAGTCAGGAGACACGCATGAAACAGACGACCAAACGCATGGTGGGCGTATCGCGTTTGCTTAAACGCCTGAGCAAGGGGCAGGCCACGCTGTCCGATCGTGCCTGGACGTTCAGCCCCTTGGCCTGGCCTTTATCCCGTTTCCTGTCGGCTCTGCGCGATCGCTTCGTCACGATGCGCCAGGCCAGTATCGACATTTCCCTGAACACGGCGCGCCTGCTGGCTCAAACGGTGGCCTGTCGCGACATGGCGCGCGAGCAGGCGGCCGAGTCCCAGGGCCTGGCCACGCGCGGCGCCCAGATCGCCGCGATGTCCGAGCAAACCTCGGCGTCGGTCGGCGAGATCGCCTCCACCTTTCACGACCAGATGGACGTCGCCCGCCAGACCCTGGGCCAGCTCAACGAATTGCACCAGCGCGTCAGCCGCGTGACCACGCAGATGGAAGTCTTCTCCGGCGTGGTGTCGCAGCTCAGCGAGCGCGCCCAGTCGGTGGGCGATACCAGCCGGCTGATCAAGGATATTGCGCTCCAGACGCATTTGCTGGCCCTGAATGCCGGGGTCGAGGCGGCGCGCGCCGGCGAGGCCGGCAAGGGCTTCGCCGTGGTCGCCAGCGAAGTGGGCAAGCTGGCCGAGCGGGTCAATGCGGCCACCGGCGAAATCGTCCAGCATGCCGGCGAAATCCTTGAACTGGTCGCCAGCACGCGCGAGAAAACCGATCACATCCATCTGGACATGACTTCTTCGGGCAAGGTCGTGACCCAGTTCACCGCCAATTTCGACCAGTTCGTCAAAGACTTCGAGCATATGGACATCCAGATGAACGAAGTCGTGCACACCGTCGGGCAGGTGGCTTCGACCAATCAGGAAATGAACCACGCCATCGAACGGATCGCCATGCTCAGTTCCCAGGTCCAGAACCGCATGGTCACCATGAACGATCAGGTGGTCGCCGTGCGCGACAAGTCCGAGCGCCTCCAGGAAATGCTGGCGGCGCTGCGCACCGGCAACACGCCGTTCGACGCCCTGGCCGCCATGCTCGATTCGCTGCAATCGGCGTGCAAGACCGTGCTGCTGCAGGCCAGGAACCAGGGCGCGGATATCTTCGACCAGCAGTACCAGCGCATACCCGGCAGCAACCCGCCGCGCTACCATACCCGCTACGACAGCTCCGTCGACCAGCCGCTGACCCAGGTCCTGGACTACATGCTGGACCAGCTTCCGGGCGGCTTCTATACCCTGCTCATCGACAAGAACGGCTATTGCCCCACCCACAACACGCGTTATTCGCGCCAACCCACCGGCGACCTGGACCACGACACCCGCCACGTGCGCAACAAGCGCATATTCGACGACCCGGTCAGCCTGGGCGCCGCGGAGAACTCGGCGGGCGTGCTGTGCCAGACGTATATGCGCGATACCGGCGAGATTGTTACCGATCTGTCCATTCCACTGGATATCGATGACAGCCGCTGGGGGGCGGTGCGCATAGGGGTCGATTACTCGCGTTTCGAAGAACTGGCCTCCCAGGCCCAGCGGCCGAATTAAGCGCATTTATCGTGTTTGCTTGGCCATTCGTTGAACACGGGGGCGACTAGAATACACGTGGAATAATCCACCCCGGTCAACCCCCCCGTTTTAAGCAAGCATGGCAGAGGACAGCGACCTCGAAAAAACCGAACCCGCCTCGCCCCGGCGCCTGGAAAAGGCGCGCGAGGAGGGGCAGGTTGTGCGTTCGCGCGAGCTGAACACGTTTTTGCTGCTGGCGGCCGGCGTGGCGACCTTGTGGTTCGGCGGCGCCAATATGTACCAAAGCCTGACCGGCATCCTGCGCTCGGGCTTGTGGTTCGACCTTAGGGTCGCCAGCGACACGCAGGTGATGCTGGCCGTGGCGGCCAATTCGGCCTTCCAGGCCCTGCTGGCCCTGCTGCCCCTGTTCGGCCTGCTGGTGGTGGTGGCTGTGCTGGCGTCGGTGTTGCTGGGCGGCTTTCTTTTTTCCACCAAGGCGCTGGAGCCCAAGTTCGAGCGGATGAATCCGCTCAAGGGTGTGGCCCGGATGTTCTCGGCCCAGACCCTGGTGGAATTGCTCAAGACGCTGGCCAAGGCGGCCGTCATCGGCACCGTCGCCGTGCTGGTGATTTCGCATTACCGGGATCAGATGATCTCGCTGATGCACACCACGCCCACCGAAGCCCTGACCTCGGGCATCGGCCTGGTGGCCCTGTGTTGCGCCCTGATCGTGGCGGCCTTGTTTCTTATCGTGGTGATCGACGCTCCATGGCAGATATTCAGCCACTTCAAGAAAATGCGCATGTCGCGTGAGGATGTCAGGCAGGAGCACAAGGAAAGCGAAGGCGACCCGCACGTCAAGGGCCGCATTCGCCAGCAGCAGCGCGCCATGGCGCGGCGGCGGATGATGTCCGAGGTGCCCAACGCCGATGTCATCGTCACGAACCCGACGCACTACGCCGTTGCCCTGGCTTACAAGGAAGGGCAGGGCGGCGCGCCCAAGGTGGTTGCCAAAGGGTCGGGCCTGGTGGCGGCGCGCATACGCGAAATCGGCGCCGAGCATAAAGTGCCCATGCTCAGCGCGCCGCCCCTGGCGCGGGCATTGCACCACAATGTCGAACTGGGCCACGAGATTCCGGCCGAGCTGTATTCGGCCGTCGCCGAAGTGCTGGCCTGGGTGTTCCAGCTGCGCAGCTGGACGATGGGAATGGGCGCGGAACCGCGGCAGCCATCCAGTCTGCCGGTTCCGCCCGGGCTTGATCCCATGGAAAAGAATAGGGTTGCGACAAGCGCATCATGAACAGTTTTATAGCTTTACTCAAAGACAACGGCTCGGCCCATGCCCGCCTCCTGGCGGGGCCGATACTGATCCTCATGGTCCTGGCCATGATGATCCTGCCTTTGCCGCCGTTCATCCTGGATCTGCTGTTCACCTTCAATATCTCGCTGTCGGTGATGATATTGCTGGTGGCCATGTTCACCAAGAAGCCCCTGGATTTTGCGGCTTTCCCGGCTGTGCTGCTGTTCGCCACCTTGCTGCGCCTGGCGCTGAACGTGGCCTCGACCCGTGTGGTGCTGCTGCATGGCCACAAGGGGCCCGACGCCGCCGGCCAAGTCATCGAGGCCTTCGGCCACTTCCTGGTGGGCGGCAATTTCGCGGTCGGCATCGTGGTGTTCGTCATCCTGGTGATCATTAACTTCGTCGTCATTACGAAGGGTGCCGGGCGTATCGCCGAGGTCGGCGCCCGCTTCACCCTGGATGCCATGCCCGGCAAGCAGATGGCCATCGACGCCGACCTGAACGCCGGCCTGGTGGGCGAGGACGAGGCGCGCCGCCGCCGGACCGAAGTCGCCCAGGAAGCCGAGTTCTACGGCTCCATGGACGGCGCCAGCAAGTTCGTGCGCGGCGATGCCGTGGCCGGCCTGCTCATCATGGTCATCAACATCATAGGCGGCCTGATCATCGGGGTGGGCCAGCATGACCTGGCCTTCTCCGAAGCGGGCCGCGTCTACACCCTGCTGACCATCGGCGACGGCCTGGTCGCGCAGATCCCGGCTCTGGTGATCTCGACCGCTGCCGGCGTGGTGGTGTCGCGCGTGGCCACCGACCAGGACGTGGGCCAGCAGATGGTCGGCCAGTTGTTCGCCAACCCCAATGTGCTGTTCATCACGGCCGGCATCATGGCGGCCATGGGCCTGATTCCCAACATGCCGCACGTGGCCTTCCTGCTGCTGGCCGCCACCCTGGCGGGCGGCGGATGGCTGATGCTCAAGCGCCAGCAGGCGGAGCAGGCGCAACGCGCTGAAGAACCCATCAAGGCGCAGGCCGCCGTCGAGGCCGCCGCCGCCGAAGCCAGTTGGGACGACGTGGCTTTGCTCGATCCGCTGGGCCTGGAGGTGGGCTATCGCCTGATTTCGCTGGTCGACCATGCACAAAGCGGCGAACTGCTGCACCGCATCCGCAGCCTGCGCAAGAAGTTCGCCCAGGATGTCGGCTTCCTGCCGCCGGTCGTGCACATACGCGACAACCTGGAGCTCAAGCCCAACGACTACCGGATTTTGCTTTCGGGCGTGGAAGTCGGGCATGGCACCGCCACGCCGGGCCAGTGGCTGGCCATCGACCCGGGCGGCGTCACCATGAAGCTGCCGGGCACGGCCACCACCGACCCGGCTTTCGGGCTGCCCGCCGTATGGATAGACGTGTCGCTGCGCGAGCAGGCCCAGATTGCCGGCTACACAGTGGTGGATGCCGGCACCGTCATCGCCACCCACCTGAACCACCTGATGCATCGCTACGGCGCGCAACTGTTGGGCCGCCAGGAAGTGCAGCAATTGCTCGACCACATCGGACGCGAGGCGCCCAAGCTGGTGGAAGACCTGGTGCCCAAGACGGTCAGCCTTACGCTTCTGCAGAAGATACTGCGCGGGTTGCTGGACGAGGAAGTGCCCATACGCGATGTGCGCAGCATCATCGAAACGCTGGCCGAGCATGCGCCGCGCCTGGCCGCCCTCAATCCGGCGGGCGCGGGCCCCGATCCCGGCGAACTGCTGGCCTTGATCCGGGTGGCACTGGGCAGGGCAATCACCCAGCAATGGTTTCCCGGCGACGCGGAGTTGCGCGTCATCGGCCTGGATGCCCGCCTGGAACGCGTCCTGACCCAGGCGCTGACCACCAGCGGCGCGCTGGAGCCCGGCCTGGCCGAGAACGTGCTGGCCGAAGCCGAACGCGCCATACAGACCCAGGAGGCCAATGGCGACGCCACGGTGCTGGTCGTGCCGTCCGTGCTGCGCCCCTCCTTGTCGCGCTTCCTGCGCCACCACTTTCCGCAGCTGGGCGTGCTGTCCAGCGTTGAAATCCCCGATGAGCGCATTCTGAGGATTACGTCGGTGATCGGCGGGAGCGCGCCGTGAACATAAGCCGTTTCTTTGGCAGCACGAATCGCGAGGCCTTGCGCCAGGTGCGCCTGGCATTGGGCCCGGACGCGCTGATCGTCTCCAATCGCCGCATCAACGGCGGAGTCGAGATCCTGGCGACCGATCCGACCTCGGTGCCGCCCGATGGCCCGGCGACGGCGCCGTCCCAGCCCATTCCGGCTGCGCCGCCCCGCATGGCCCCGCCGCCGCGCCCTGCGGCGCCGGATGCGCGCGTCGAAGTCATGAGCGCCATCGGTGAAATGCGCGGCGCCTTGGAAAGCCGCATCGACGAGCTGATGTGGGGCAATCAATTGCGCCGCGTGCCGCAGGCGGCCCTGTTGTTCCAGGCCATGCTGGGCTTCGGCTTCAGCACCGCGCTGCTGCGCGCCATGCTCAAGCGGCTGCCCGAGCACTTGTCGTCCAAGGCGGCTTTCCAGTGGGCGCGCAACGAACTGGCCACCCACCTGCCTGTCCTGGATAGCGAAGACGCGTTGTGGACACGGGGCCAGGCGCTGGCCCTGGTGGGGCCCACCGGCGTGGGCAAGACCACCACCATCGCCAAGCTGGCCGCGCGCTGCGTACGTCGATCGGGACCGGGCAGCCTGGTGCTGCTGACCACGGATACCTACCGCATCGGCGCGCACGAGCAACTGAAGATATACGGGCAGATGCTGCGCGTACCGGTGCATGTGGTGCAAGACGTGCAGGAACTGCGCCGCATCGTGCAGGGAATAAGCGCGGAACAGACCATACTGATCGACAATGTGGGAATCAGCCAGCGCGACCGCTATATTTCCGAACAGGCGGCCATGCTGGCCGGCGCGGGCCGGCCGGTCAACCGGCTGCTGGTCCTGAATGCGTCCAGCCACGGCGACACCCTGGACGAAGTCGCGCGGACCTATGCGGGCGACGGTGGTTCTCCGCCCATAGGCTGCATCATCACGAAAATTGACGAGGCCAGCCGCTTGGGCGCCGCCCTGGATACGGCCATACGCTACCAGTTGCCCATACATTATGTGTCGAACGGACAGAAGGTGCCCGAGAACCTGATATTGCCCAATGCGGCCGATCTGGTCGATCAGGCACTGGCGCACAATCAGCAGGCCAGCGCGCTGTATGCGCCGACCGAAGCGGACTTCGCCGCGCTCATGTCGCTGACCAAAGTGCCGGAAGACACCACGCAGGCGGCCGCTGCCGAGAGCCGGCGCAAGCGCCTGCTGCCCGGCCTGCTGTCCATGGCCGGCGGCGCGGGTTCCGGCCTCACCATGGACGATCTGCACGCCGCTTGCGGCTATATCGACGAGCGGGCCTCGGTGTCCGAAGCCTACGATTTATGGCGCAGCTATACCAATGCCAAGCCGGACGCCACGCCGCTGGAAAGCTACGTCCGCCATATGGTCCGGGTGGCCCAGAATGAGCTTGCCGACAACGGCCGCCGCCTGTTGGCCGTGCATGAGCAAACGGCCATCGCCACACAGTCCGGAGGCCGCGGCCGCTTGCGCGCCGCCTTGCTGGTCGACGATGGCGGCCAGGCCTTGTCCAGCCCCATGCAGCAACTCAGCTTCGCCGACGGCTGGCTGTCGTCCTGCGGCGGGGCGGCGCAGCATGCGCCCGGCGCCAACGACGCCCTGCATCATCAGATCGAATGGCTGGCGAACCATCATGGGCAACTTCCCCTGGTCCATCTCTTCGACGGCGCCAGCCAGGCCCTGCTAAGGCGCATCGATGGCTTGGGCGTCGATTGGCTGGCCCAATGCACCGCCACGACCCGCATCGAGTTCGATTCCTGCGCGACCACGGCCGGCGCCCTGGCCAAGACCCTGGCCCACGCCCCGCTGGATGCGGCGCGGCTGCCCGGCCTGAGCGAACTGGAGGGCTTTGCCGCCGCCGATGTCGTCCTGTGGGCGGCAAGCGAGAAGGTCCGCTTGACTGCACGCGGGCAGGCGGCCCAGGATGTCCAGATGGTTTCATTGCGCATCCTGAAGCGCGCCGACGGCGCCGTCGTCAAGACCTTGTTCGGCCTCGCCTGCATAAAGGGACTGGCGGCCGAATCCGAATGGCTGGCGCGCGCCCTGCTGATCCGCTCCGAAGCCCGGCAAGGCATGCGCTACGCCGCGCGCTGCTGGCAGAACCTGGCTCCGCGCAGCGAAGCCGGATCCTTGCAGAAGAAGGCATTGACGGCTGTTCAGTCCGGCCTGGCCGCCTGGCAGCTGAAGCAGGACGCGCAAGCGGCCGTCGCGCGCGCCGTGGCCGCCAGCCTGGCCGGCGGCAAGCCCGGCTTGCCCGCCAGCCTGGCCGCCACGGGCCTGTTCAAGCTGTTTGCATTGAAGGAAATGGTCGGGCCCTGATCCAGAGGCTACGGTTATAGGCTTCCACCGGTGAGCCGAACAGAGCGGTCGCTTAACCCGCCTTGATATTCCGGGTCTGCCCTTTGGCGCCGGCATGGGTACGGCCGCTGGCATCGTACAGATTTCCCGCGCCCGCAAGCATGCGCAGGGTTTCCAGCGCCTGCTGGTTGTGCGCCATGAAAGTGTCGATGATGATGCCGTTGGAAGCGTTCAGCTCGTTGGCCTGGCGGGCCTTGTCGTAAAGCTGTCGACAGGCGGCTTGCAGCGCGGGGTGCCCTTGGGCGACGCTGTCCAGGCCGGCCTTGTCGGCGCTGTAGCCCAGCTGTGTCAGCAAAGCCTGCCGGCGCTCGGAAAGCTTGGCCAGTTCTTCGGCATAATTGTTTTTCAGGGCCGTGCTTTCGGCCAGTGCCTGCTCGCCGCCGCCCTCGGTCAGGGCCAGGGTTTCAGCTTCGAGCACCTTGATGAAGTCCTGGACGAGTTCGGTTTCCTGATGCAGGCTGGCATGGAGTTGGGCAAGCGTGTCGTTCATGAATGCGGGTAGGGCAAAATTACTTCAGCAAATCGCGTACGCTGGCCAGCAGGCCGTCGGCGATGCGGCTGGGATCGATCTTCAATTGGCCCGAGGCGATGGCGTCGCGGATTTCCTGGACGCGGGCGACGTTGACGTCGTTATCGCCGCTTTGCAGACTGGACAGATGGCGCGCGGCGGCGCTCAGGTCGACTTTGCCGCTGCTGGATGCACCCGTTGAAGTCACGCTGGCACCGGTCACATCGGTCCGGTTGCCGGCGAGAGGGCTGGCGGCAGGGCCTTTCAATGAGGGTGTGGTGATCTTCAAGGTGTTCTCCGGAAACTGGCGACTAGTTTACTTTGTTTGCTGTGTTCTTTTACGGCCAATAAAGGCCAAACTTTAGCCTTCCATCGGCTTTTTACGTAATCTTACGTCGCCGGCCCACTTGTTACATGATGACCTGGACCGTGTTGGCATTGACCACCGTGCCATTCACGATCTGTCCGGAACTGGACCGCACCTGGATTTGCGCGCCGGGGGCGCCGCTTTGCAGCGCCTGGCCTTCGCCGGTGGCGACGAATCCGGTGCCCCGGGCTTCGGTGCGCACCGTCTGCCCGCGTTGTATGGAATTGGGATCGCGCAGGGCGCGCGACTTGATGGGGCTGCCCGCCGAAATGCGTTGCGATGCAATATAGCCCACCGCCTGGCTGGGGTCGAAGACCACGCCGCCAGCCATGCGGAGGATGTCGCCTTCCCGCGCGCTCATGTCGTCCAGGCTGATGACGTCGCCCGACTGGATGTTGCGGTTGGCGACATAGTAGTAACCCTGAATGCTCAGGTCGGCCTGCACATAGCTGGTCCAGGGCTCGGGCGCCATGCAGCGCACGCCGACGGTCATGCGGGTGCGCAGCCTCTGCCCGCTGGGCAGGAAGGGCTGCAAATGGTCGCAGGCCGCCTGGCCGGCAATGCGCGGCGCGTCCACATTGATATGGGCCGCCCCCGGGTAGCTGCTGGCCTGCGCCAGCAGAAAGCGTTCGACTTCCTCCGCGACCAGCGCCGCATCTTGCGTCGAGGAAGGAGGGGGAGGCGCTGCGGCCGCGGCGCCGGTCCAGGCGCCCGCCGCAAGGGCGAAAAGGGCAAAGAACTTGAGCATGACGCCATTCTATAGAAGGCGCCTCGCACGCATTCTTGGAATTGGCTGTCAATTAGTGGCTTATTTCATACTTTACGAAAGAGGGCGCCACTTTACTATGCTGGTGTATGGGCGGCAGTAGGCCGTCATTCCAGTTTTCAAGCCTCGCGGACGGCGGGGCACTCATCTTGCAGGTGGCAAATGATCGATCGGATCGGTGACGATTTGGGCTTTTACCAGAAGGCTATCGGCCTGCGCCAGCAGCGGCAGGAAGTGCTGGCGGCCAACATTGCCAATGCCGACACACCCAACTACAAGGCGCGCGACTTCGATTTTAGCTCGGCGCTGGAACAGGCCATGGGCGTCGGGGGCAGCATGCGCCTGCCCGACACCCAGCTTGCGCTGACCTCGGCGCGCCACATCCCGGCCAAGGCCGTGGCGCCCGACCCCGCGGAGCTGTTGTACCGCCAGCCCTTGCAGCCCAGCATGGACGGCAATACGGTCGATATGGACGTCGAGCGCGTGCAATTCGCCGACAACACCATGCGCTATCAAACCGACCTCAGCATTATTTCAGCCCGCATCAAGGGCATCATGGCGGCCCTGCAGCAGTAAGCGCGGGCGGCATAGACAGGATAGACGATGTCTTCATTGAGTATCTTCCAGATTGCAGGCTCGGCGCTTACCGCGCAGTCCCAGCGCATGAACGTCACGGCCAGCAACCTGGCGAACGCCGACAGCGTGGCGGGGCCCGACGGACAGCCCTACAAGGCCAGGCAGGTGGTGTTCCAGATGGCCCCGGCGCCCGGCCAGGCGTATTCGCAGTCGGTGGGCGGCGTGCGCGTGGCCTCCGTGGTGGAAAGCGCCGCGCCGCCGCGCATGCAGTACGACCCCAAGAATCCGCTGGCCAATGCCGACGGCTACGTCGTCATGCCCAATGTGGACGTGGTGGCTGAAACCGTGAACATGATCTCCGCATCGCGTTCCTACCAGGCCAATGTGGAAGTCATCAACACGGTAAAAAACCTGATGACCCGCACCCTTTCCATAGGCCAGTAGGCCTTTTGCCGCAAGCACACTTAAACGGAGCAAGGCGTGGCCTCAGTCAATAACGTCGACAACACATCCAACGCAGCCGCCATGGCGGCCGCCAATGCCAGCACCAACAGCCTGATGGGCGATACCCAGGACCGCTTCCTGACCCTGCTGGTGACCCAGCTGCAGAATCAGGACCCGCTCAACCCCATGGACAACGCGCAGGTCACTTCGCAGATCGCCCAGCTGTCCACGGTCAACGGCATCAATCAGCTGAACAATACCCTGCTGGCGCTGTCGGGCCAGATGGATGTTTCACAGTCCATGCAAGCGGCCGCGCTGATCGGCAAGGAAGTGCTGGTGCCCGGGACCAAGGTGTCGCTGGGCGGCGAGCCCGGCGCCAAGGTGGCAACCCCCTTCGGCGTGGATCTTATTTCGCCCGCCACCAAAATCACGGTCACCATCATGGACGGCTCGGGCAAGGCGGTACGCCAGATCGAGTTGGAGCCCCAGTCCGCCGGCATCATCCCGGTGGAATGGGACGGCAAGGCCGACGGCGGGGCGGAGATGCCCGACGGCGGCTACACCATCAAGGTGTCGGCGGTCGACGCGGAAGGCCAGGAAGTGGCGGCCGGGCCCCTGACCTACGGCAAGGTGGCCAGCGTGGCGTATTCGTCCAACGGGCTCCAGCTGGATCTGGGCCTGGCGGGCAAGGTGTCCCTGCTGGACATCCGGAGAATCATGTAGTTTTGCGGCAAGCTTCGCGGTAGCGCTGCGGCGCGCCGCATCACTTACACACAGTCAAAAGTAAACGAGGTTAATCATGGGTTTCGGACAAGGTTTAAGCGGACTGAACGCCGCATCGCAGACACTGGACGTCATCGGCAACAACATCGCCAACTCCGGCACGGTCGGCTTCAAGGCCTCGACCGCCACCTTCGCCGACGTCTACGCCAGCTCGCGCGTGGGCCTGGGCACGCAAGTGGCCAGCATCAACCAGCGCTTCACCATCGGCACGGTGTCCAGCACGGGCAACCAGTTCGACATGGCCATCGACGGCGCCAAGGGTTTGTTCCGGGTCCTGGACCCCAATGGCAGCGTGCTTTATACGCGCAACGGCCAGTTCTTTCCGAACAAGGAAGGCTATATCGTGAATGCGCAGGGCCATCGCCTGACGGGCTATGCTGAAGGCAGCACGAATATCATCCCGATTCGTGTGCCCACTGGCAATATTGCGCCTCTTGCCACCACGACCATCGGAACCAAAGTAAATCTGGATGCGAATGAAAAGCCCGCGGGTATTGTTACGCCGGAAGTTGTTGGAGTAGTTGGACTTGCAACCACCTCTGGCGGTGCGGAGACGCTGTATTATTATCGTGATAATGGTGGCACACTTGAATGGTATGACAGCGCAACGAGCACGACTCCGCTGACTGCGGGAGATCCGGGGTATCCAGATGATGTTACCTATTACACTGGCGCAGGTACTACTACTGCTGTAATCATGGCTGGAGGGCAACCAGCTGCTCCTGGATTTCCGCTAGATGGCGCTAGTGACGTCGCTTACGCAGCCGAAATCATCACTCCCATTCCTTTCGATCCAGCCAACGCAGACAGCTATACCCACCAATTGCCGCTGAATGTTTACGATTCCCTGGGTAATTCGCATCAGGTGACTCAGTACTTTGTGAAGCGTCCGGTTACCGGTACGGGCAGTGAATGGGGTGTGTATTATCGGATGGAGGGCCAGCCCCTGACATCGCCAGCGGATGGAGCGACCACACTGACATTCGATTCAGGTGGCCGCCTGACGTCGCCTGCCACGCCAGTAGCTTTATCGGTGTTGAATCCCAGTTCCACGTCGCCGGCCGAGCCTTTAGCCATGACGGTCAATTACGCCAATTCTACCCAGTTTGGCGGTGATTTCGCCTACAGTTTCGACGTCAGCGGTTACCCCACCGGCGAATACGCCAGCATGTCGATTGCCGCCGATGGATCCATCGTTGCCAGCTATACCAATGGCGAAACCCAGAATATGGGCGCCCTAGTTCTGGCCGACTTCGCCAATCTTCAGGGCCTGCAGCCCGTGGGCGGCAACGCCTGGGCGGAAACCTCGGAATCGGGCCAGCCCATCCTGGGCCGCCCCGGCAGCAACAGCATGGCGCTCATCAAGGGCCAGGCCGTCGAGGAATCGAACGTCGACATGAGTAAAGAACTGGTCAACATGATCATCGCGCAGCGCACCTACCAGGCCAACGCGCAGACCATCAAGACCCAGGATCAGGTTCTGCAAACCCTGATCAACATGCGCTAAGCAGGCATAAATGGACCGCATCATCTACACCGCCGCGGGCGGAGCCGCCCGGGTGCTGGAGCAGCAGGCCGTCATCAGCAACAACATGGCCAACGTCAGCACCACGGGTTTCCGCGAGCAGCTGGCCATCTACCGCTCCGTTCCCGTCGTGGGCCACCCCGGCATGCCCACCCGCGTGTCCACGGTCACCTCCACCCCCGGCAGCAATATGCAGCAAGGCACCATGGTCGAAACCGGCCATGCCCTGGACGCGGCCATTACCGGCGACGGCTGGTTCAGCGTGCAGACCCCGCAGGGCGAGGCCTACACCCGCTCCGGCGAGTTCGCGGTCAATACGCAAGGCCTGCTGGTTACGCAGCAAGGCTTTCCGGTGATGTCGGCCGATGGCGCGCCGGTTGAAATCCCCGAGCGGGGCGCGGTCACCTTTTCCGGAGACGGGCAGATTTCGGCCCTGGGCGCGGGCGACAACCCCAATGACATCCAGCTGATCGGGCAGTTGAAGCTGGTGAATCCGCCGGCGGCCCAGATGGTGCGCGGCGACGACGGCCTGTTCCGTGTCGCCGGCGGCCAGGCCGCGCAGGCCGATCCGCAAGTGCGCATGATTGCGGGCTTCGTGGAGAAGAGCAACGTCAATCCCGCCGAAGCCATGGTGGGCATGATCGCCAATGCGCGCCGCTTCGAAATGCAGATGAAGGTCATACAGGACGCCAGCGCCAATGCGGAGCGGGCCAATTCCATACTGTCCACCAATTAACGCTTGTGTGTAATGGTGCGGGCCGGCCCGCGCCGCAAGGAAGATAAATGATACGTTCCCTCTGGATCGCCAAAACCGGCCTGGAATCGCAACAGACCAATATGGATGTGATTTCCAACAACCTGGCCAACGTCAACACCAGCGCCTTCAAACGCAGCCGCGCGGTGTTCGAGGACCTGATGTACCAGACCATACGCCAGCCGGGCGCCCAGGTCGGCGCCGCCAATCAGCTGCCCTCGGGCTTGCAGATCGGCACCGGCGTGCGTACGGTCGCCACCGAGCGCATCCATACCCAGGGCAATGTGAAGGAAACCGGCAACCCCATGGATGTCGCCATCCAGGGCAATGGTTTCCTGCAAGTCGAAATGCCTGATGGTACCTTTGCCTACACGCGCGACGGCAACCTGCAAAAAGACCAAAATGGCCAATTGGTGACGGCCGGCGGCTATCCTATCCAGCCGCCCATCAATATTCCCGACAATGCGCTGACCATCACCATCGCACGCGACGGCACGGTGTCGGTGACCCAGCCGGGCGCCGCGGGCGTCAACGTGCAGATCGGCCAGTTGCAACTGAGCACCTTCGTCAATACCACGGGTCTGCAAAGTGCTGGCGAGAATCTGTATGTGGAAACCGACGCATCGGGACCGGCCAACTTCGCCCAGCCCGGCCTGGACGGCGCCGGCCTGCTGCTGCAGCAGTACACCGAAACGTCCAACGTGAATGTGGCCGAGGAACTGGTCAACATGATCACCACCCAGCGCGCCTATGAAATGAACAGCAAGGCCATCCAGACCTCGGACCAGATGCTGGCGCGCCTGACTCAACTGTAATAATGCTTAAACGTCTTAGCCGCATTCTGTTTTGCCTGACCGTCGCCGCTTTGTCGAGCTGCGCCCTGGTGCCGCCCGAGCCTGTGGTGACGGGGCCCCTGACCGCGCCTCCGCCGCTGCCGGCCTTGCCCAGCGCGCAGGCCAACGGCGCCATCTATCAGCCCACCGCCTACGGCAACTATCCCTTGTTCGAGGATCGGCGGCCGCGTAACGTGGGCGACATCGTCACGGTCGTCATCCAGGAGAAGACCAACGCGGCCAAGAACGTGCAGACCACCACGGACCGCAGCGGCAGCGCCGGCATGGACGTCACGCTGGCGCCGGCCATCCTGCCCACCGACCTGGGCGCCAAGCAGAATTTCGGCATAAGCGGCAACAACGCATCCGAAGGCAAGGGTTCGACCCGCGCCGACAATACCTTCCAGGGCACCCTGACGACGACCGTCATCGGCGTGCTGCCCAATGGCAATCTGCAGATCGCCGGCGACAAGCAGATTGCCATCAACCGGGGCAGCGAGCACATCCGCTTCTCGGGCGTGGTCGATCCGCGTTCGATTACCGGCTCGAACACAGTGTCGTCCACCCAGGTGGCGGACGCCCGCATTGAATTCCGCAGCAAGGGCACCATGGACGAGGTACAGACCATGGGCTGGCTGCAACGCTTTTTCTTGAATATTTCCCCGTTCTGACAGGGTGCCGGCTTTGATTTCATACTTCTTCGACAAGCTGGGCCGTTATGCAAGCGCGTTGGCGCTGGGCGCGCTGTGCAGCGCGCTCGCGGGCCCGGTCCAGGCCGAACGCATCAAGGACCTGGCTTCCATCCAGGGCGTGCGCGCCAACCAACTGATCGGCTATGGCCTGGTCGTGGGCCTGGACGGCAGCGGCGACCAGGTGCGCCAGACTCCGTTTACCCAGCAAAGCCTGACCAATATGCTGTCGCAACTGGGCGTGACCGTGCCGCAAGGCACCAATATGCAGGTCAAAAACGTGGCCGCCGTCATGGTGACCGCCAAGCTGCCGGCTTTTGCGCAGCCCGGGCAAACCATGGACGTGGTCGTGTCCTCCATGGGCAACGCCAAGAGCCTGCGTGGCGGCACCTTGCTGATGACGCCGCTCAAGGGCGCGAACGGCCAGGTCTACGCCATCGCCCAGGGCAACCTGCTGGTGGGCGGGGCCGGGGCGCAGGCCGGGGGCTCCAGCGTCCAGGTCAACCAGCTTAACGGCGGCATCATTTCCAACGGCGCCATCGTCGAGCGCAGCGTGCCGACCATCTACGCACGAGACGGCATCATCAACCTGGAACTGAACAACACCGATTTCGGCACCGCCCAGAGCATGGTGGCGGCCCTGAATCGCCAGTTCGGCCAGCGCACCGCCATCGCGCTGGACGGCCGCGTCATCCAGGTGCGCGGCCCCATCGATCCCACCGCCCAGACGGCTTTCCTGTCGCAGGTGGAGAATCTGCAGATCAAGCTGCCGCCGGCGCGGGCCAAGGTCGTCGTCAATGCGCGCACCGGTTCGGTCGTCATGAACCGCACGGTCACCATCGACGAGGCCGCCATTGCCTACGGCAACCTGTCCGTGGTCATCAGCCGCAATTCCCAGGTCAGCCAGCCCGACACGCCGTTCGGCGGCGGACAGACCGTGGTCACCGACAGCACCGATATCGAACTGCGTTCCGACACCGGCAGCCTGCAGCGGGTCACCACCAGCGCCAACCTGGCCGACGTGGTCAAGGCCCTGAATGCGCTGGGCGCGACGCCGCAGGATCTGCTGTCCATATTGCAGAATCTGAAGAGCGCCGGCGCCTTGCGCGCCGACCTGGAAATCATATAGGGCACGTATATGGCGTTCGTACAGTACATTCCCCGCCCCAGCCACGGCAGCGCCGCCTCTTCGCTGGATTTCAGCAGCTTGAACAGCCTGAAGCGGGGCGTGCGCGACGGCGCCGGCGGATCGCCGGAGGCCCAGAAAGAGGTCATGCAGCAGTTCGAGGCCTTGTTCATCCAGCAGATGCTCAAGCAGGCCAGGCAGGTTTCGGTGGCGCCGGGCGCTTTCGACAGCCAGCAGACGCGGCTGGCCCAGAGCATGAGCGACGAGCAGATGGCCTTGCAATTGGCCGATCCGGGCATAGGCCTGGCGCAGGCCCTGCTGGATCAGATCCAGTCGGTGCAGGGCTCGGTGGCCGGCAAGCCCGGCGGCGGATCGACGCCGCCCGAGCTGGCCGGTTCGCGCCTGCCCGGCCTGACTTCGCGGATAGGCGACGGCCGGCGCAACGACGCCTCGTCCATCGGTGATCTGATCAACCTGCTGACCCGCAATCCGCTGACCGAAAAAATCTATTCGGCCATCAAGGGCGCTCCGGACCATATACAGAATTTCGTTTCCAAGATGTCCGGCGCCGCGCGCCTGGCCGCCAACCAGAGCGGCGTGCCTGAAAAACTGATACTCAGCCAGGCGGCGCTGGAGTCGGGCTGGGGCAGGCGCGAGATCATGCGGCCCGACGGCTCGACCAGTTACAACCTCTTCGGCATCAAGGCCACTTCGGGATGGAAGGGCGATGTGGTTCATGTCACGACCACCGAGTACGAAAACGGCGTGGCCAGGAAAGTGACCCAGCCGTTCCGGGCCTACGGCTCGTATGCGGAGTCTTTCGCCGATTATGCGCGCCTGATCGGCACAAATGAGCGCTATAGCGATGTCCTGGAAGCCAATTCGGCTGAAGACGCTGCGCGCAAGATACAGAGGGCCGGCTATGCCACCGACCCCGCCTACGCCGAGAAGCTGATCTCCATCATGTCTTATTTCGATTCGGGGTCGATCAAGCGCGCAAGCTAGGGCCGGCGGGCCTGCCGGGACTAAACATTTTGGGCCGGCAGCCGTTAATACAGTGCATAGTCTTTAAATACAGGTGGATGCCTTGTCCGCCTGACTGAAAGCGGAATCGTTCATGAATTTAGCCAACCTGGGTCTTACTGGATTAACGGCAGCGCAAAATCGTTTGCAAACCGCCGGCCACAACATCAACAATGCGGCCACCGAAGGCTACAACCGTCAGTCGGTGCTGGTCCAGACGGCGGGCGCTTCCGCCACCAGCGCGGGCTATATCGGCCGCGGCGTGCAGGCGGTCACTGTCCAGCGCGCCTACGACGGCTTCCTGTTCCGCCAGTTGGTCAATGCGCAGACCACGGGGGCGTCCATCGCCACCTACGGCGCCGAGATCACCCAGATCAACAACCTGTTCGCCGACCGTACTGTGGGCATCACGCCGGCGCTGCAAAAATTCTTCGACGGCATCCAGGCCGTGGCGTCCGCGCCCGCCGACAGCGCCGCGCGCCAGGAGCTGCTGGGCCGCGCCAGCAGCCTGGTGGGCCAGATCAACGACAGCAACGCCTTTCTGGACAGCCAGCGCAGCAACATCAATACCCAGCTGACGACGGTCGTCACCCAGATCAACAGCTACGCCGAGCGCATCCGCGACCTGAATACGCAAATCACCACGGCGCGCGCCACCGCTTCGCAGCACGAACCCAACGACCTGCTGGACCAGCGCGATCAACTGGTGTCCGAGCTCAGCCAACTGGTGGGCGTCAAGGTCATCGAGCAAGACGGCAGTTTCAACCTGACCGTGGGCAATGGCCAGCTTCTGCTGGGCGGCGACACCGTGTTCCCGCTGCATGCCCAGCCTTCGGCCGACGATCCCGCGCGCACCGTGGTGGCCTACTCGGCGCCCGGCCCCAACGGCACGACGCTCAAGGTCGAGCTGGATGAGGACCGCATCAAGGGCGGCACGCTGGGCGGGCTGATCGCCTACCGCCGAGACGCCCTGGATACCGTGCAGAACAGCCTGGGCCGCCTGGCCGTGGGCCTGGCCACGGCCGTCAATGAGTTGCACAAGCAAGGCGAAGACCTGAACGGCGTGGGCGGCAGCGATTTCTTCAATCTGGGCAAGGTGCAACCCATACCCGGTTCGCGTAACCAGGGCGCCGCGATACTGAATGTCGAATTGACCGATGCCAACCAGTTGACCGGGCAGGACTACCGCGTGGAGCGGACGGCAACGGGTTATACCGTGACCAGCGTGCCTAACGGCACAGTGACTGCGCTGACGGGCGACACGGGCGTTGTGGACGGCATCACCTTTGATTTCAGCGGCAGCGGCGCGCCCGCCGTGGGTGATTCCTGGCTGGTGCAGCCTACCCGTGCGGCGGCAGCGAATCTGTCGCTGGCCATCAACGACCCCGCCAAGATCGCCGCCTCGGCGCCGGGCACCGGCACGGCCAACGGCGACAACGCCCTGGCGCTGGCCGAGTTGCAAACCAAGAAGCTTCTGGGCAACGGCGCCATGAGCCTGAACGAGGCATTCTCGCAGATCGTTAACAAGGTGGGTGTGCTGACCCAGCAGAACGCCACCGAAGCCAAGGCGCAAGCCACGCTGATCCAGCAGAACTACGCGGCGCAGCAGGCCGTGTCGGGTGTGAACCTCAACGAAGAGTACGTCAACCTGGACCGCTATCAAGAGCAGTTCCGGGCGGCGTCGCGCCTGATCGACGTCAGTTCCACCTTGTTCGATACCTTGCTGGGATTGCGCAATTAATTTCAACCGGCCTTGTTTTTGACCGTTTAGCAGCTAATTTTTCGGGATTTCCACCATGCGTATTAGTTCCACTTTGTTCTTCCAGACGGGACTGAATTCCATCAACGCGCAGCAGTCCGACCTGATGCATCTGTATCAGCAGATCGGCAGCGGCCAGCGCATGGTGACGCCCGCCGACGATCCCCTGGCGGCGGCGCAAGCCATCAACATCAGCCAGTCGCAGTCCTTGAACAAGCGCTTTGCCGACAACCGCGATGTCGCCAAGAGCAATCTGGGCATCGAGGAAAACACACTGAATTCGGTGACCACGCTGCTGCAGGACATCAAGACGCGCCTGATCGAAGCCGGCAACGGCACCATGGCCGACGCCGACCGCGCCACGCTCAGCAATGTGCTGGCCAGTGCGCGCACCAGCCTCCTGGGCCTGGCCAACGCCACCGACGGCAGCGGGCAGTATCTGTTCTCGGGCTCCAGGGGCAATACCGCGGCCTTCCAGGAAGTGGGCGGCAAGGTCGTCTACATGGGCGACCAGAACCAGCGTAACATCCAGGCCGACCAGACGCGGCGCATAGCGGGCAGCGACGTTGGTTCGGATGTTTTCAATCGCGCCGCGCCTGGAACCAGTGTTTATTTGTCCACAGCCGGCACTCCCAGCACGCCCAATGCCGGCACCGGCTTGATCAGCAAACCGTCCATTACCGATCCGGCGGGCGCCGGTATTGGGCAGACCTATACCATTACCTTCACATCCGATACCGACTACACGGTGGATGTGTCGGATTCGGCCGGCAATGCGGTCTATAGCTATACGGGTACGGGTTATGTGGCTGGAAGCACCAAGTCCATCGCCTTGCAGGGCGGGGTGCAGGTGGAGTTTTCCGGTCAGCCTGCGGTGGGCGACACCTTCACGGTCGAGCCAGCCAGCGCGCCGGCATATACGGCGACGCCGGGTGTGGCTCTTAATCCCAGCGTGGCTGTCGGCACACCACGCGTTTCCGACCCCACATTGGCGGATCCCAGGAACGAATTCACCGTCCGTTTCACTTCGGCCACCACCTATGAGGTGGATATGACCGATGCCGACGGCAACGTCACGCCCAACATTAGCAACGGTACTTACGATCCTCTGACATCCAACACGCTGGAGCTGTCCAACGGCATGCAGTTGCAAGTATCGGGTACCGTCAATGTCGGCGATGAAATCGAGGTCAAGGCTACAACTGCAGGCACCAACACCAACCTGAACATTTTCGACACGCTGGACAGCATCATCGCCGCGCTGGAAAACCCCATGCAGGGCGACGAGTTCGCCACGGCGGCTTTCCAGAATACCCTGGCCACCGCCATACAGCGCATCGACGTCAACTACAACAATGTGCTGACGGTGCGCGCTTCGGTGGGCGCCCGCATGAACGAACTGGAAGCACTGGATGCCAACGGCGCCCAGCGCAGCCTGGGCTACAGCTCGCAGCTGTCGAAAATGGAAGACCTGGATTACTACACCGCCACGACGCAATTGCAGCTGCGTTCCTCGGCGCTGGAAGCGGCTTCGCTGGCTTTCCGGAAGATTCAGTCGCTCAGCCTGTTCAACATGGGTTCGAACTAGCAGGGCGCATTCCCGGGGCGGAGACACCCCGGAGCAGATTCCCGTTGTTTTGGTGTGAAGTGAGAATAATAGATGAGCCTCAAGCAATTGCAACTTAAAGCCACGCTTTCCATCGTTGTGATTTTCCTGTCGGTGTTGACTCTGGTCGCCGTGGGCGTGGGTTGGAACAGCCAGTCGGCGGCGCTTGCGCTGCTGGCCGGCGGCGGTGTCGGCGCCGGCGCCCTGCAATCGCTGGAGCAGCACTTCACCTGGAGCCATTATTTTTTCGTGGCCCTGGCCGTACTGGCTGTCTTGCTGGCTTTGCTGGCCTATGTCGTCCTGTCGCGCACGGTTCTGCGCCCTCTCAAGCAAGTGGGCATGCATTTCGAGCATATTGCGGCCGGTGACCTGACCCAGCGCATCGAGGTCGAATCCGAGAATGAAATCGGCACACTGTACCTGTCGCTCAAGCGCATGCAGGACAGCCTGGGCCGCATGGTCGGCACCGTGCGGCTGGGCATGGAGCAGATCCACTCCGGCTCGCAGCAGATCGTTGCCGGCAACACCGACCTGAGCGGGCGCACCGAGCAGCAGGCCGCCGCCTTGCAGCAGACCGCCGCCAGCATGGAAGAGCTGGCCAGCACCGTCAAGCAGAACGCCGATAACGCCCGCCAGGCCAATCAACTGGCCGTCACGGCGTCTGAGGTGGCGCAGCGCGGCGGGCAGGCGGTGGGCGAGGTCATTTCCACCATGGAAGGCATTTCGGCCAGCTCCCGCAAGATTTCCGACATCGTCGGCGTGATCGACAGCATTGCCTTCCAGACCAACATCCTGGCGCTGAACGCGGCGGTGGAAGCGGCGCGCGCCGGCGAGCAGGGCAAGGGCTTTGCGGTGGTGGCGTCCGAAGTGCGCGCCCTGGCGCAACGCAGCGCCCAGGCGGCCAAGGAAATCAAGGGCCTGATCGAAGACTCGGTCAAGAAGGTGTCCGAAGGCTCGGCCCAGGTGGGACGGGCGGGCGACACCATGCAGGAAATCGTCACCTCGGTGGCGCGTGTCACCGACATCATGGGCGAGATCTCCGCCGCCACCACCGAACAGTCCTCGGGCATAGATCAGATCAATCGCGCCGTAGCGCAAATGGACCTGGTCACCCAGCAGAACGCGGTGCTGGTCGAGGAGGCCGCATCGTCGGCCGCCAGCCTGCGCGAACAGGTATCCAGCGTCAGCGGCGCGGTGTCGGCGTTCAAGACCACGGGCAGGGAAGTGATCGACGTCTCCGCCAAGCAGATCGCCGCGGCGCCCAAGCAGCGTCCCGCCGTGCCCAACGCGCCGTCGGCGGCCGGCAAGCCCCAGCCCGGCCCGGCGGCCGCTCTGGTGGGCCATGGCGGCGCGGCGCCCGCCCGGCGCAACGCGGAAGCGGACATCCGCGTGCCGACAGATGGCAAGCAAGCCGCCGGCGCCAGGCCCGCAGCGGCCGCCAAGCCGGCTGCCGCCACCCGGCCGGCCGCGCCGGCGGCGCCCGCCCAGCCTTCCTATGTCATGAAATCCGGTTCCGCCGCGCGCCAGCCCGCCAGCGACGACGATTGGGTCGAGTTCTGATCATGTTTACGCCTGGCCCGATACGCCGTTTTTTTTCAGCCGTGCTGTTGGCTTTCGCCGCGGCGGCGGGCCTGAGTGCGTGCAGCACGACGGGCAATAATTTCGATTCGTCCGCCATACCCTTGCTGGTGGAAGGCCAGACCACCATGGGTGAAGCCAGCGCGCTGCTGCATGCCGAACCGGTCAATGTGTATCGGCAGCAGGACGGCTCCGCGCTGGCCATATGGTCGCACAAGCTGACGCTGGCCACCGACGCCGTCTATTTCAACCAGGAGCTCTGGCTGGCCTTCGGGCCGGACGGCCGCTTCCGGCATATCGCCAAGAGCGTGAACATTCCGCGCGCTTACGAGTACGGTGAACAAAATCAGACCGTTCCCTACGACACGCGGGTGCGCCAGGCGCCGGCCGCGACCGGAGCGGTGAATCCAGAATATTCGGCAGTGGCTGTTTCTGCCGAAAGCAGCCAACCCGCTGCCCCTTCCGACGCATCGCTATCCGGCGTCATACCTAAGCCCGCGCATACTTACCCGGTATTGCACTAGAGACCTAAACAACAGCAATTTCTGCTTGTGCGCATGCACCCATAACGCTATTCAGGTTCAATTATGTCCAATTCGATGCAGTCTCCCGTCACTGAAAAGAAAAGCAAGGCACGCGGCAAGCGCGGCTTCCGTTTTGGCGATGCCAAGGTCAGCTCCATCCTGATGCTGGTTCTGGCCACCTTCATGATTCTCATCGTGGCGGTGGGCGGCCTGGGCGCCTGGTTCCTGCAGAACAACCTGGATCAGGTCAATGCCATGCAGAGGCAGAACAAGCTGGCGCAACACGTGTATGAACTGGGCAGCGACATGCTCAGCGCGCGCGTCTCGCTGCTGGTGGCCGCACGCTACCAGCAAGAGGCGGCCGCCAACGACGACCCCAAGTTGCGCGAAGCCGGCAAGGCGATGCTGCTGGCGGCGCACGGCAAGCTTGAAGAAGTCCAGAAGGGCTATGACGAATTCCGCAAGGACACGCCCGACACGGCCGACGGCCGCCGCCTGGCGACCCGCATCGTCAGCTCCTACCGTCCCTATCTGGACGACGGCATCGACCCCATGGTGCAGGCGCTGGAAAGCGAGGACTACACCACCTTCTACTTCGTGAACAACGAATTCGGCATCGCCCGCAGCGAGGCCTTCGACGAGTCCATCCAGGCCTTCGTGACGCACGTCGACCGGGTCCAGGCCGGCTTCTACGATGACGCCGTGGCCAGCTTCCGCCAGGCGCTCATCGCCATCGGCGTCGCGGTCATCATCGGTTTCGTGCTGATGATCGTCATGCGCATCGTTTTCGGCCGCGTCGTGGTCAGGCCGCTGATCGAGGCCGGCACGCACTTCGACCGGATTGCCGGGGGCGACCTGACGCAGCGCGTGGAGGTTCGTTCGCGCAACGAGATCGGCGTGCTGTACGAGGCCTTGCGGCGGATGCAGGAAAGCCTGACGCGCACGGTGAGCACGGTGCGCCAGGGCGTGGAGGAGATCACGCTGGGTTCGCGCGAGATCTTCATGGGCAACACGGATCTGAGCAGCCGCACCGAGCAGCAGGCGGCGTCCTTGCAAGAGACGGCGGCGAGCATGGAGCAGTTGGCCAGCACGGTGCGCCAGAACACGGACAACGCGACGCAGGCCGACACGCTGGCCAAGAGCGCCTCGGACGTGGCCGCGCGCGGAGGCCAGGCGGTCTCGGCGGTGGTGGACACGATGGGCGAGATCTCCACCAGCTCGGGCAAGATGGTCGAGATCGTGGGGGTGATCGACGGGATCGCGTTCCAGACGAACATCCTGGCGCTGAACGCGGCGGTGGAAGCGGCGCGCGCGGGCGAGCAGGGCAAGGGCTTTGCGGTGGTGGCGGGCGAGGTGCGCTCGCTGGCGCAGCGCAGCGCGCAGGCGGCCAAGGAGATCAAGGTGCTGATCGAGGAGTCGCAGCTGAAGGTGCAGGCCGGTGCCAAGCAGGCGGGCCAGGCGGGCGAGATCATGCAGGAGGTGGTCGGCTCGGTGCAAGGGGTCACGACCATCATGGGCGAGATCTCCTCGGCCTCGCATGAGCAGTCCGACGGAATCGAGCAGGTGAACCAGGCGGTCACGCAGATGGACAGCGTGGTGCAGCAGAACGCGGCGCTGGTCGAAGAGGCGGCGGCCGCGGCCGGCTCGCTGCAGGACCAGGCCACGCGTCTGGCCGAAGCCGTGGCGGTGTTCAAGATCAATGCCAACGAAGTCATCGACATGCAGGCCAAGGCGGTGGAAGTCTCCGCTCCCAAAGCCTACAACGCGCTGGAAAGCTCTTATTCCTGATCGCTTCGGGCAGTCGGTAAGAAGGCGCCGCAATAACATTGCGGCGCCTTTTTTGTCTTGATGCTTGTTGAGATGAAAAGTGCGATGTCCGGCACGTTCAGATTTTGCTTCTATCTGGCCTCATTTGGCGATTCCAAGGAAAATCGCCAATGCACGATCGATCTCCACCATTGTATTTTCCGCTATACGACCAAATGCTGGAGCGGCTTTATCCCGCCTTATTGTCATCACCTTATCCACCATGACTTGTGAGGGAGCTTGCAAGCGATTTTCGTCGTCAGGGTATACCGTGATGCGAAACAAAGGAGCCTCGATAAGGGTACTTGTGATTAAAAGGACGGTTAATGTAGGGTGGGTCGCAAAATGGTTGGTCTGGATAATCAAAGCAGGACGAGACTTGCCAAAATCTCCTTGAACGGAGATTGTTACCAGGTCGCCCCGCATTACTCTTTCCAGCCTTCGATATCGCTAAGGGCCTCGTCCAGCAGTGTCGATGTCTCGGTGTCCATTGCATCGGCTTGTGCAGCGAGCATGGATTGACGGTGACACTCTTTGCCGAAATTGGGCTGCTGGGTATCGGGCACCCAGATTTGTATGGGGCGCAGCCCCGCCATGCGGAGCGATTGGCGGTACTTGCGAACCCTGTCGTTGACATGTGACGCTGTCATGTTTGAGCTCATGGAAACGTTACATGAAACATTGTACAGCATATGCAAAATACCAGGCCTCAGTATCAGCTGGCTGCGTGCAAGGAGCTTGCCTCGTCAGCTTCCAGCCAGTGCCTGTGCCAGGCGCGCCATGGTGCTGTAGCCGCGCTCGAAGAAGCGGGCCAGGAAGGGCGCCGATTGCGGCAGCACGACGGCCAGCAGCACCAGGCCGGTCGTCAGGCTGATGGGGAAGCCCACGGCGAATACCGACAATTGCTGGGCCGTGCGGTTCAGGATGCCCAGGGAAAGGTTGATGGTCAGCAGCACGATGATCAGCGGCAGGGCCAGCAGCATGCCGGACACCATCAGCTCCGAACTCCATTCGAACAGCACGCCCCAACCGTTCGGGTCGAGCGAGCCCACTTGTATGGGCAGGACATCGAAGCTGCGGATGATGCCGCCCAGCATCATCAAATGGCCGTTCAGCGCCAGGAACAGCAGCATGGCCACGATGTTCATGATGCGCGACAGCACCGCCGTGTTGGCGCCCGTGGCAGGGTCGAAGAAGGAAGCGAAAGACAGCCCCATCTGAAGGCCGATGAACTCTCCGGCGGTCTGCACGGCGGCAAACACAATGCGCATGACCAGACCCAGCGCCATGCCGATAAGCACTTGCTGCAAGCCTATCCACAGCCCCGCGAAAGACGCGGTGGGCAATTGCGGCATGGGATCCAGGGCGGGGGCGATCGCCATGGTCAGCAGGATGGAGAATCCCACCTTGACCCGTAGCGGTATGGCCGAATCGCTCAGAAGCGGGGCCGTGCCCACCAGCGCCAGGATGCGGAAGAAAGGCCACAGAAAGGCATTCATCCAGGCATACAGCTGATCGATGTCGACCGCGATCATAGGACGGGCGGCGTGCCGGTTCCGCATGGCGCCGACGGGCGCCGACGCCGGCCGGGCCGATCGAGCGTACAGCGCATCAGGACACCAGGCCGGGAATCTGCGAAAACAGCGTCTGCATGTAGTCCACCATGGTGGTGATCAGCCAAGGGCCCAGCAGGACCAGCGCCGCCCCGACCGCCAGGAGCTTGGGGATGAACGACAAGGTCATTTCGTTGATCTGCGTGGCCGCCTGGAAGATGCTGATGAACAGGCCGACCACCAGTGTCACCAGCAGCAGGGGGCCCGCCATGGTCAGCGCCACCTTCATGGCAAGGTAGGTCATGGACATGACGGTTTCGGAATTCATGCGCCTCCCTTTACTGATAGAAGCTGCGGGCCAGCGAACCCAGCAGCAGATGCCAGCCGTCCGCCAGCACGAACAGCATGAGCTTGAACGGCAGCGAGATGGTGACCGGGGGCACCATCATCATGCCCAGGGCCATCAGCACACTGGCGACGACCAGATCGATGATCAGGAAGGGGATGAAGATCGTGAAGCCGATCTGGAAGGCCGTCTTCAGTTCGCTGGTCACGAAGGCCGGCACAAGCACCCGCAGCGGGACCTGATCGGGACTTTGTATCTCGGGCACATTGGCCATGTTGGCGAACATGGTCAGGTCGGTTTCGCGGGTCTGGTGCAGCATGAAGGTATGCAGCGGCTTTATGCCGCGGTCCAGCGCTTCCTCGAACGAGATCACACCCGTGCTGAGCGGCTGGTAGGCGGTGTCGTAGATCTGGTCGAACACCGGCGACATGGCAAAGAAGGTCAGGAACAGCGACAGGCCGATCAGCACCGAATTGGGCGGCGAAGCGCCGGTGCCCATGGCGTTGCGCAGCAGGCCCAGCACGATGATGATGCGCGTGAAGCCCGTCATCATCATCAGCATGGCCGGCAGGAAGGACATCATGGTCAGCAGGACCAGTGTCTGGATGCTCAGCGACCAGGTCTGGCTGCCGTTCTGATTGGTCGTCGACGTAATGGCCGGCAGCGTGGCTTGCGCCAGCGAACTGGACGGAAACCAGAGCAGCGCCAGCAGCAGGCCCAGCAGGGCGGCCAGGGGCAGGGCCGGCATGCGGCGGCCGCGCGGCAGCGCGATGGCGGAATGAATGGCGGGGAACGGCACCTAGCGGCCTCTCAGGACTTTGCCCAGGGCCGACGCAAAGGTGGGTGGTTCGGGGCGTTCCGGCGATGCGGCGCCGGTGGATTCGGAAGGAGGCAGGGTATGAAGCAGGGATATCTGGCCGGCGGTCACGCCCAGCACCAGCCGGGCATCTTCGACTTCGACCAGGGTGACGTAGGCGCGTGCGCCCAGGCTTTGGGTGCCAAGCACCTTCAGGTGCTGTGCGCCGGCGCCGCGCAGCCAACCGGCCCGGCGCGTCATCCAGGCACAGGCCAGGATCAGCGCAACGATGAAAACCAGGCTTATGACCAGGCGCAGGACGGCGGCTTCGGACATGCTTGCACTAGCGGCGGCTGTTCAGGCGGCTCAGGCGATCGGAGGGCGTGATGATGTCGGTGACGCGTATGCCGTACTTTTCGTCGACCACGACGACTTCGCCCTGGGCGATCAGGTAGCCATTCACGAAGATGTCCATCGGTTCGCCGGCCAGGCCGTCCAGCTCCACGACCGAACCCTGGCCAAGCTGAAGAATGTTCTTGATGGTCAGGCGCGTGCGGCCCAGCTCGACCGACAGTTGCACGGGTATGTCCATGATCATGTCGATGTCGCTATTGCCCTGTACGTCATCGCCGGTCAAAGGCTGGAATACGTTCAGGGCCGGGCTCGCCGCGGGCGCGCTCGGAGCCGGCGCCGCGGGCTTGGGCGCCGAGGCGGTCTGCTCGGCCAGGGCGCTGGCCCAGTCGTCGGCCTCTTGCGCCAGGCCGTCGGCCTGGGTCGTCTGCTTGGTCTGGGCCGCCTGCTGCTCGGAAAGCGCGGCCGCCCAATCGAGATCCGCGCTTTCAGGCGCTGCGTTCTCTTTCGCGGAATCGTTGTTGGGATCAGTCATTTCGGTGTGCTCAAGTGAGGTCGGTTTCAGAGTTCGCCAGAATTTTCTTTACGCGCAGGGCATATCGGCCGTTGAAGGTGCCGTAGCCGCATTCCAATACCGGAACGCCGCCCACGTGCGCGGTGATGGTGGGATGGACTTCGATCGGCAGGACATCGTTCACCTGCAGCTTCATGAGTTCGGCGATACTGGTCTGTATCTGTGAGAATTCAGCCACCAGTTCCACGTCGGCGCTGCGCACCTGGCGCGAAAGCTGGCTCATCCAGCGCTGGTCTATGGCTTCGACGCTGGCTTCCTGCAGCGGCCGGGTCAGCAGGTCGCGAACGGGTTCGATCATGGAGTAGGGCAGGCAGATGTTCAGGTTGCCGCCCGAGGCGCCCAGCTCGATGTTGAAGGATGAAACCACCACGATCTCGTTGCCGCTGGTGATGCTGGCGAACTTGGTGTGCATCTCGGAACGGATGTATTCGAACTCCACCGGATGCACCTGTTCCCAGGCGCCGCCATAGCTTTCAAGCGTCAGGTTCAGCAGGCGCCGGATGATCCGCTGCTCGGTCGTGGTGAAGTCGCGCCCTTCCACCCGGGTGTTGTAGCGGCCGTGGCCGCCGAACATGCTGTCGATGACCAGGAACACCAGGTTGGGATCGAAGGTGAACAGCGCCGCGCCGCGCAAAGGCTTCATGGCAACCATATTCAGGTTGCTGGGCACCGGCAGGTTCCGTTCGAAATCGGAGTATTTCTGTATGCGGATGGTGCCGACGGTAATGTCGGCGTTGCGCCGCATGAAGGTCAGCAAGACCGAGCGCAGGCGCCGGGCGAAGCGCTCGTTGATGAGCTCCAGCGTCTGCATCCGATGGCGCACCACGCGATCGGGCGAGCTCAGGTCGTAGGGCCGTACTCCGCTTAAGTCTTGGGCCGCGCCGGATTTCTCGCTGCTTTCGCCGGTTACGCCGGCCAGTAGCGCATCGACTTCGTCTTGCGAGAGAAGGCTTTGGTAGGACATTTATTGAATCACGAAAGCAGTGAACAGGACGCCGTTGATGAGCGGGCCGCGAGGTTGGGGCAGGTAGGGCGCCTCCAGATCCTTGGTCAGGGCCTGCACCAGGGCGGTCCTGCCCTCGGCGGTCTGGACGTAGTCGGGCTTTTGCTCGGACAGCTTGCGCAGGATGCGGTCGCGCACCTCGGGCATGTAGTTCACGATCATGCGCCGCGAGTCCTCGTCGGCCACGCGAATGGTGATGGCGACGTAAAGGATGCGGTTGCCCGTATCGCCGCGCAAGGTCACGGTGAAGGGTTCCAGCGGCGTGAAGATGGGCGTGGGCAGGGGCGCGGGCTTCTCCGGCGTGGCCTCGGCGTCGACCGTGTTTCCACCAATCTTGTCATACAGGAACAGGGTGGTTCCGACGCTGGCGACGACGATAAGGACGATCGCCAATATCGATTTGATTAATTTGGCGAATGCGCTGGGCTCGTTTTTGGCCATGACCGGTCGACGTGGGGTGGTGGAGGAAGTTGCCATCGTAGTAGTTCGCGTGCGCGTGGACACCCGCGATTTTTCAAGTTATCACATTGTGGCGCAAGCGCGTGAACGCGATCATGCCGAATAAGGGATCGAAAGCTTGGTAGCTCCGGGGTTTGATGCAATACGCCACGGCCATCAGGCGAAGGTGTCGACCAGCGCATCGGGAGCGCGGCTGCGCACGGCGGGCGACGAAATGCCGCCGCTGTCCAGGCCTGCGACTTGGCCGCCGCCGGAGGCATCGCGCCGGCTGCCGCCGAACGTTTCATTGAAAGCCTGCTGCGGCTGCCCCTGATCGCTGACGCTGGTCTGTCCCAGGGATATGCCGGCCTGCGCCAGGGATTGCTGCAATTGCGACATGGCGTTTTCCACGGCTTGCCGCACGCCGGCATGAGGCGAGACGAACACCGCGTGGGCGACGTTGTCGCTGATGTTGATCGTGATGCGCAGGGGGCCCAGCTCGGGCGGATCAAGGCGAAGCTCGGCCGTGTGCGGCATGTTGTGGCCGCCTTGGGCAATGGACACGAACTGGCGCCCGAATTCCGCGGGCCACTGTGGGCTTTGCAGGGGCGCGCCGATGGCCGGATGCGCCGCTGGCAAGCCATTGCTGGCCAGTGGCGCTGAGCCGTTGGGCGTGGCGATTCCCAGGGCGGACTGGCCCGCGGCCAGGGAGCTGACAGGCATGGCGGCCGGGTCGGCGGTGCCCGCGGCCATGCCGGCATCGGGTGTGATGGCGACGGCCGGGCCGGCCATGAATGTCGAAATTTCGGGCAGGGCGAGCTTGGCCTGGCCGTCGGGCGAAGCCTGGGCCCGGGCCTGCATGGCCAGCACGGCCTGGCGGGCGCCTGCCAGGCTGGCCGCCTTGTTGGCGCCCAGCAGCGTTTGATGCGGCGCCGCCACCGCGGTGGGCGGGACGGGCGCAAGGCTGATGGCCGGCGCGGAGGTCTTGCCCGCGATATCCGGAATGGACTGCCCGGCCGGGACGGCCTGCCGCAGGGCGGCGGCCGATGCATCGGCGCCCGCCTTGCTTGACGCCAGCGCGGCGGCCAGAGAGGACTTGCCGGCCGGCGCCTTGTCCTGGCCTGGAATCAGGCGATCCTGGGCTGCTGCGAGCCGCGCGTCGATGGGCTGGGCCGCTGGTTTCCCCGCCGCCGCAAGGGAGGACTGCTGCACGGCGGCCGCTTCGCCGGCGATCGTCAGTGCGATCTGCGGCAGGGTCAGGCCCTGTTCGCCGGCGGCTTGGGCCAGGGCGGCGTCATCGTCTTCCTTGGCCGGGGCGCCGGTGTTCTTGCCGGGGGCGGCGTGGTCGTTCTTGCCTGTCGCGGCACGGCCCTCGGCGGCGGAGCCTTGGCCCTTCTCGGCGGCCGCCGCGGCGCGCGCAGGCTCGGCGCCTTGCTGGCGCGTCAGGACCGCGGAAAAAGGGATGGCGCTTTCAGGCTCGGATCCGCCGCTGCCCTGTGCGCGGCCGGCGTTGCCGGGGGCAACGGGCGAGACAGCGGAAATCGTAGGTGTATTCATGGTTCAGCCTGATCAGTGTGGTTGGCGCGCCCGGCGGTACATGGTGGCCGAAATTTCGTCGCTGGCAAGCTGCTCGGACCGGTTTTCGCGGGCCAGTTGCTGCCTGGCCTCCCGCGCCTGCAAGGCCTCGAAGGAGCTCAGGCGCCGCTTTTCAGCGTGCCAGCGCTGGCGCCCGCTTTCGAGCTTGCCGTCAATATGCGCTACGACCTTATTTTGCTGCGAAATGGCCTCGTCCAAAGTAGCGATAAACTGCCTAAAATTATGGTAGTTCGACGATGACAGGCCGGTTTCGGTTGCTTTTTGCAGCCGCTCGGCATAATCCTGGCGATACACCAGCAGGGTGGACAGCTGGGTTTCCGCATTATTGCGTTCGCTCATCAGCAGTTGCAGCTGTTTGCCGGCCTGGTCGGCGCCTTCCTTGGCCAGATCGATCAGGACGGGCAATGAAGAATGCTTAGCCATGGTTCATTCCTTGATACGGCGCTTCCGGGGCGGACTGGTTCCTGCCCAGCAGCGTGGCTAGTTCGCCGGCTGCCGACGGGTAGTCGATACGCGTTTCAATGCCTTGCTGAAGGTAAGCCTCGAGCCAGGGATATTTTTCAATGGCTTCGTCGATCTGGGGATCGTTTCCGGGCGTATAAGCGCCCACGGCAATCAGGTCGTGATTGCGCTGGTAGCGCGACAGCATCTTCTTGAACTGATGCACCAGCGTGAATTGCTCCTTGGGAACGACGGCCGCCATCACGCGCGATATCGATGCCTCGATATCGATGGCGGGGTAGTGCCCCGACTCGGCCAGCCTGCGCGATAGCACGACGTGGCCGTCCAGAATGGCCCGTGCCGAATCGGCGATGGGATCCTGCTGGTCGTCCCCTTCGGTCAGCACGGTGTAGAACGCGGTGATCGAGCCGGCCGGCCGGTTGCCCACCGGGGCGCCGTTTCCGGCGCGCTCGACCAGGGCCGGCAGCTTGGCGAACACAGAGGGCGGGTAGCCCTTGGTGGCCGGCGGTTCGCCGATGGCCAGGGCGATCTCGCGCTGGGCCATGGCGTAGCGGGTCAGCGAATCCATGATCAGCAATACATGCTTGCCCTGATCGCGGAAGTGCTCCGCCAGCTTGGTTGCATAGACGGCGCCCTGCAGGCGCAGCAACGGCGACACGTCGGCCGGGGCCGCCACCACGACCGAGCGCTTCAGGCCCTCGGGCCCCAGGTTCAACTCGATGAATTCCTTGACTTCGCGGCCCCGTTCGCCGATGAGTCCGACCACGATCACATCGGCCTTGGTGTAGCGCGCCATCATGCCCAGCAGCACGCTCTTGCCGACGCCGGAACCCGCGAACAGGCCCATGCGCTGGCCCCGGCCGACGGTAAGCAGGCCGTTGATGGCGCGCACGCCCACGTCCAGCACGGTGTCGATGGGCGCGCGAGCCAGGGGATTGATCACCTGTGCGCCCAGTGAAGCCGAGTTGACGTTGCCAAGCGGACCCAGGTCGTCCAACGGCCGGCCGGCGCCATCCAGCACCCTGCCCAGCAGGGCGTCGCCCACCGGTAAGTGCCGGGACAGCACGAGAGGAGGGCCGATGTCGTCGCCGGCGCGCAAGGGCAGCGGCACCTGGCTTTGTATGGAGGGCTCGAGCGGGACGACGCGCGCGCCCGGAGGCAGGCCCGAGATATCGCTTTGCGGCATCAGGTACAGGGTGTGCCCGTGAAAGCCGACGACTTCCGCATCGGCCCAGTGATCCTGGCCCGGCGCTATTTCGATTTTGCATGCCGCGCCCACGGCCAGGCGCAGGCCGGTGGCTTCCAGCACCAGGCCGGTGGCGCGGTTGACCCGGCCGCTGACGTGCCACGATTCGGTGGCCGAAACACGCCTTGCCCCCGCTTCCAGCTGGGCTTGCCAGCGCGCCGTGGGCGTAGGAAGCAGGTCGGCGGTCTGGCTCATTGCGCGTCTCCCGCCGGGGCGGCCTTGTGGCCCAGCGCCGAGGTCACCCGCAGCCACCTCGTTTGCAGCGTCGCATCGATGCTGCCCAGGGCGGTTTCGGCTATGCATCCGCCCCGCGCGATCGACGCGTCCGGCGCCAGGCGCCACTTGCTTGCACCCGGATCCGCCTGAAGGTAGGCCTGGACCAGTTCCAGATCGGCCGGGTTGACGCGCAGCGTCAGCATGGCTTCCCTGCCGATATCCAATTGGGTGACATCGCGCACGACATCCAGGATTTTCTCGGGCTGCGCGTCCAGCGTGCTGCGCAAGACCTGTTCAGCGATCTTGATGGCCAGCGAAATCAAGGCCTGGCCCATCTCGGCCTCGATCGAGGCGATGGAGGCGGCGCATTCCTGGGCCAGGGCATGAAGCTGGGCGGTTTCCTGCTGCGCCTGCTCCCGTCCGGACGCGTGCCCGGCGGCAAACCCGGCTTCGTAGCCCTGCTGGTGGCCGGCCTTGTAGCCCTCGTCGGTGCCGGCCTCCAGGCCCTGAGTGTGTCCGGCGGCATAGCCTTCGGCCTGTCCGCTGGCCAGCGCGGCGTCATGCAGGCGCTGGATTTCCTTTCTGAGCAGTTCCGGATCCGGCATGGCCGGCGCGGGGGCGGGGGCATTCTTGACGGGCGCGGCGGCGGGGGGGGCATCGAATGATGCCATCTCCCAGCGTTTCCATGCTTCGGATACGCGAAGAGGGGCCGGCCTCTCAGACATACTCGTCGTTCCCCAGGCCGCCCAGGCTGAATTGTCCGGCTTCTGCCAGCTTGCGGGCTATCTGCAGAATATTCTTCTGTTCTTCCTCGACCTTGGACATGCGCACCGGACCTTGCGCTTCCAGATCGTCGCGCAGCATTTCGGCCGCCCGGTTCGACATGTTCTTGAAGAATTTCTCGCGCAGCTCTTCCGGGGCGCCCTTCATGGCGATGGTCAGCGAAGCGGTGTCGACTTCCTTCAGAATCAGCTGGATGGCGGTGTCTTCGATGTCGGCCAGGTTCTCGAAGACGAACATCTCGTCCACAATGCGCTGCGCCAGATCGGCATCGAGTTCGCGCAGGCTGGCCACCACGGCCTCTTCCTCGGTCGAACTCATGAAGTTCAGTATTTCGGCGGCGGTGCGCACACCGCCCATCTTGCTGCGCTTGGCGCCCTGGCCGGAAAGCATGCCGTTGAGCACATCGGTCAGTTCATGCAGCGCAGCCGGCTGCACGCCGCCGAAGGTGGCGATGCGCAGCATGACGTCATTGCGCAGGCGCTCGTTGAGCAGGGCCAGCACGGCCGATGCGCGGTCGCGTTCCAGGTGGACCAGGATGGTGGCGATGATCTGAGGATGCTCGTCGGCGATCAGTTCGGCCACGCTGTTGGCGTCCAGCCAGTTCAGCGCGTCGATGCCGTTGCCGCCTTCGCCGCCTTCCAGGATGTCCTCGATCAGGCCCGCGGCGCGGTCGGTGCCCAGCGCCTTGGTCAGCACGGAGCGTATGTATTCGTCCGAACCCAGGGTAACGGCCATGAACTGGTCGGCTTCCTGGCGGAATTCCTCGAGCACCCCGTCCACGTCGTTGCGGGTGATCTGCTTGAGGTTGGCCATGGCGCCGCCGATCTGCTGGACTTCGCGGGCGGACAGGTATTTGAAGACCTCCGCCGCGGCGTCCTCGCCCAGGGACATGACCAGGATCGCGCAGCGATCCAGTTCGGAATCAACGATTGCCATCTTTCTTTTCCATCCAGGAACGCAATACCATCGCCACAGCGCGGGGGTCCTTGTCGGCCATCTTGCGCGCCGTGCTCAGGTTCTCTTCGTAGCGATTCATTTCCGAAGCCAGGCGCTCGGCGGCGGCCATCTGCTCGCGGTTCTTTTCCACTTCCAGGGCTTCGGCCTTGCGCCTTTCCTTGGCGGCTTCGGAGTCGGCCATGAAGGGCTTGACCACGGCTCGCCACAATATATAGATGACCAGCGCGATCAACAGGTATTGAATCAGCTGCATTGCGTAATCCAGATACACGGGGTTTTGCCAGATGGGCGGCTGGGCCTCGCCGGCATCGCTGAACTGGCTGTTCACCACGCTCAGCGTGTCGCCGCGCTCGGCGGAATAGCCCATGGCCTGCTTGACCAGCTCATTCAGTTTATCAAGCTCGGCCTGGGGCAGGGGTTCGAGTTCGCCTTCGTTGTTGCGGTAGTTCACCACCACGGCGACCGACAGGCGGCGCAGGGTGCCCAGCGGATCCTTTACGTGGCTGATGGTGCGGTCGACCTCGTAGTTGATGGTCGCATCGTTGCGGGAGTTGCCCGTGCCCTGAAGAAGGTTGTTGCCGCCGGCCAGCGTGGTCGTGGTGTTCTGCCCCGGAGCGCCGGCCGCCACATTGCCCGCCGCCGGGTTGGCGGCATTCGGGTTCGCCGCATTGGGCGCGTTGGGGTTGGCGGCGTTCTGGTTCTGGCCGGGAGCCGGCGGCGTCACGATGGGCGCCGTCGGGTTCAGCGGAGGCTGGTTGGTCAGCGCGCCGGGCACGCCCTCGGGCGGCAGTACGTTGTGCTGCACCGATGAACTGGTCTGCTCGCTACGGACGGCCGCTTCGCCGGGCTTCTGGTTGGGCCGGTAGACCTCCGAGGTTTGCTCGCGCTGGGCGAAATCCACGTCGGCGCTGACCTGGGCGCGCACATTGCCCGAACCCACCAGCGGATTGAGCAAAGTCAGGATGCGCTGGACCGTGCGCTGCTCGATGTCGTTGACCAGGTTGCGGCGGCTGCCGTCGACGCCGGCCTCGCCCGTGGGCGCGGTCAGCAGGCGGCCGTTCTGGTCGACCACCGATACTTTGTCGGCCGTAAGATGCGGAACGCTGGAAGAGACCAGCCACGTGATGGCCGCCACCTGCGCATCGCTCAGGCTGCGCCCGGGGTACAGCGTCAGCAGGACCGAGGCGGTGGGCGGCTGGCGATCACGCACGAACAGCGACTCGCGCGGTATGGCCAGGTGCACGCGGGCGCCTTGCACGGCATGCAGGGCCTGGATGGAACTGACCAGTTCGCCCTCCAGGGCGCGCTGGTAGTTGATCTGCTCGGTGAACTGGCTGGCGCCGAAGCGCGTCTGGTCCATCAGCTCGAACCCGGCTTCCCCGCTGCGTGGCAGGCCTTGCTGGGCCAACTGCAGGCGCGCCTCGTGAACCTTGTCCGCCGGAACCAGTATGGCATTGCCCGTGTCGGCCAGCTTGTAGGGCACGTTCATCTGGGTCAGCGCGGCCACGATGGCGCCGCCGTCCCGGTCTTCCAGGTTGGAGAACAGAACCTTGTAGTCGGGTGTGCGCGCCCAAAGCAGCAGCACGACCACGACGGCCACAGCCGCCGCCGCGGCGCCAAGCAGTGCCGGTTTGGGCCAAGTCTTGATTTTTTCCAATGCCGGGAAACGTTCCAACAACTGCGCCGCCTGGCTCATTGACGGCCTCTGTCGCTGTGGTGGTTCTGGCGTAAGAAGAACGTCAAGCAGTGGGTTGGCAAGGTGTACATGCGGCGAGACAAAGGTAAGAGAGCCTGAATTATTGCGCGTAAAGCAAAACCCTCAAGCGTCGAAAAACACGTGTTTTGGGTGTCATTTAGCTCTTATGGGATCGAGGGGCGAGAAGCCCGGATGGGACTATAGCCTTTGGGCGTGTGCGGGGTATCAGGTGAAAAGAAGGGTGAATTGACGCTTGATGAGTCGCTTGGCCGCCGCCCATATTGAGTACATTAGGCAAGCGGCGATTTTCGCCCGTCAGAATTCATTTATTGCCATGGCCATACAAAATCTTTCCGCTATCGAAAACATGCTGGCGCAAATGCGCGCCGTGGCGCAGGCCGCCTCGTCCACGGCCTCGCCGTCGAAAAGCCTTGCCGCCAGCAATGGCGGCTTCGCGGCGGAGCTGGCACGCTCCCTGGATCGCGTGTCGACCTTGCAGAACGATTCAGCCGCTCAGGCCCGCGCCTTCCAGATGGGCGCGCCCGACATCTCGCTGAACAACGTGATGATAGACATGCAGAAGGCCAGCATTGCCTTCCAGGCGACGGTCCAGGTGCGCAACCGCCTGGTGGCCGCGTATCAGGAAATCGCCAGCATGCCTGTATAAGGCATTGCCGCCGCATGCTTGCGCCATGCCGCTTTCGAGCGGCATTTTCTTTGGATGGCGCCATGTTGCGCGGGCGGTGGAAATTTGCGGTTTTGCGGCCCTAAGGCTGCGTGGGTGGGGGGCTGTTCAACAGGTCCTCCCGCTTTGGGCTATCGGCGCCGCCCTCCAGCGAATACAGCCAGGCCAGCAGTTCGGCAATGGCCAGGTACAGTTGAGGAGGGATGTGGGCATCCAGGTTCACCTGCATCAGCAGGCCGACCAGTTCGGGTGATTCATGAACATACAGGCCGTTGTCCTTGGCCGTGCGGATGATGTTCTCGGCCAGCGTGCCATAGCCTTTGGCGACCACCCGGGGTGCGCTGTCGCTCTTGTCGTAGGCGATGGCGACCGCGCTGGGGCGGCCGTCGTCCAGCGGGCGCGGGCCGGTCTTCATGGGGTGCCTCCGCCGGGTTCGTTGGTTTCACCGCCTGGCGCGCCGCCCGTTTGCGTTTCGCCCTTGAAGGCCGGGTCCATCCCGGCTTCCTCACCGGCATCCACGCCCGGGATGGGCGCAAGGCCCGGCTTCGTCTCTTCGCTGGCGATGGAAAGCTGGCTCAGTTGCAGGCCCTGGGCGGAATAGCGTCCGCGCAAGGCCTCGGTATGCTTGCCCAGCAGCCCCGCTGAATCCGGCGCCACCAGATGCATGACCAGTTGCTGGCCGGCCAGCGTCAGTTGCGCCCGCACCTGGCCCAGTGCGGGCAGGTGGATGTTGATGCGTGTGGCCCAGTGCTCGGTTTGCGGCGACGCATCGCCGTCTTGCGCATGGCGTCGACCTATCTCCCATTCCATAGGCGCGTCGGGCCAGGCTTCTCCCCGCCAAGCGAAGGTCTGGTTGGCCAGGACTTCCAGTTGCTGGCGCACCAGCAGATGGGTCTGCGGGTCCATGCCGCTGGCCAGCAGGGCGGAGGCGTGATGGGTGCTTGCCTGCGCCGCCGCGCCGCCGGGCTGGCCGGCGCCGGCATCGCCCGCTCGGACTGCAGCTGCGTTTGGCGTGGCGTTTTCCGCGGCGCGCGCGCCGGCCTGTTCGCCGGCTGCGGTGGGTGCGGACGCGGGAGCCTGAGCATTTGACGGCGCGCGCCCGGCCTGGGCCTGCGGTTCCAGCATCAGCTGGGCCAGGCTCTGCTTGCCGAACGCCAGGTTGGCCAGGTGCGATTCATAGAACATGCCGCTGGTCTGCAGCGCCTGGGCCAGCGCCTGCGCCAGCTGAGCCGGAGCAACAGCTGCCTGGAGCGCTGTACCGGCGGCGCCTGCCGCAGCCGCGCCGGCCGAACCCGGGCCGGCGGCGGTGCCGCTGGCCGCCGCGTTCGCGGCGGCGGATCCGGCGCCCGTCGATGCCGGCGTGGCGGCCGCATGTGTGGGAAGGCCCGCTCCGCGCGCACCGGCTTGTCCGGTATCGCCCACGGCGGCTTGGCCTTGCCCCGTCGTTTGCCCCCGCGCATCGACCGGATTGAACCGGGCATGCAGCAAAGGCTGCTTGCCCTGTACGGCGGCGGCCTGCTCCGGATAGTTGGCCAGCAGCGCCAATATGGTTCGCGCCGCTTGCCCCAGGGTGGTGGGTGCCGAGGGCGTGGTGGCTGTATTGGTCAGGTTGCCGCTGAGCAGCAGGGCGGCGGTCCGGGCGTCCAGCCGGGCCTTGTCCACAGCGCCCCGGCCCTGCTGCTCGGCCTGGGCTGTGGCGCGATCGACGATTTCGCGAGGATGGCGCTGGGTTTCGGTGCGAGCCGCGTCGGCGCGTTCCGGGTTGGCCGCCTGGGTGACGGCATCGGGACGGGCGCCCGTGACCAGATTGGCTTGTTGCGACAGGGTGGTGCCTAATGCAGCATCGAGGCGCTGCACCAGCAGCGTACCCAGTGCCGAAGGGCCGCCTACGCTCATTGCTTAATCAGGGGCGCGCAATAGGCCTGCAATACGGTGTGCTGGCGCTTCATATTGCCCAGCAGCATGCCCAGGCGATTCAATTCGGGCGCGGCAAGCAGGCGGATGTTGGCGTCGTCGTCCAGGATGCGCGTGAGCAGATCACGGCGGGCCAGGCGGTCTTCGTCGCTGAGCTGATTCAGGCTGCGCAGGGATTCCACCGCAGCCTGGTATTGTTCGCCCAATACGATGACTTCGTCCCAGTGGTTGGCGCGCGCTTCGCTAAGCATGCGGCTGGATATTCCCGCAATGACTTCGTACTGGCGCAGGATGGATGACGATTTGCTCATAATAAAGTCGCTGGTCTGTGCGGCGGGCATCAAGATAGTAGGATAATGCTTCTTGCCGGAAAAGGTTGGCAAGTGATTGAATTTAATGAAAAATAATGTTTCTGTGTACCGACCGGACGTACTAGGCCGTTTGGCCGGCGGTCAGTTCGTTGCGGACCGGATCCACGGCCTCGCGCCAGGCGCTGCCGATGTCGACAAGAAGGCGCTCGGCCAGATTCAACGCTTCGGCGTCGGCATTCAGGTTGGCCAGCAGCAGATTGCGGATGATCAGTTCGTAGGTGGCCACCAGGTTCCTGGCCAGTTCCCCGCCCGCTTCCTGATCGACGCTGGCCTTCAGGCCCGAGTCCACGATATCGATGGCCTTTGAAATCGCAATGCCGCGGCCTTCGATGTTGTTGTCCTGCATGTGCAGCCTGGCTTTCAGGATGGCTGCGCGCGCCCCATCGAACAACAGGGTGATCAGGTGCTCGGGGCTGGCGCTAAGAACCTGCGTCTCCAGGCCTATGTTGGCATAGGCCTGGATGGAGTGCTGCCGCCTGAGTCCGCGCGCGGGGGAGTAGGTCATTTCTCTTTGCCTATATTGGCCAGCATCGACAACTGCTGGGTCAGGTAGCTGCTGACGGAATTCATTTGCGCCATCATGCTATCCAGTTGTGTAAATTGCTTACGGTAGGTCTCCATCTTGGCGTCGATGCGGTCCGAGGTGCTGTTGTACTGCTTTTCCAGATCTTTAAGGGTATTGGTGATGCTGTCAGTGGCCGAACTGATAATGCCCCCGCTTTTTACAAAGGCATCCGCAACCGAACTCATTTTGGCGCTGATGCCATTCTCGCCGGCGAATAGTTTCTGCACATCGGACATATGGTCCTTAAGTGCCGCCGCCAGTTTGTCATTGTCGACTTTCAGCACTCCGTCGCTGGGATTGGTGGAGATGCCCATTTGCGACATGGTTTTAAATGCACCAGACGATGCCGCCGCGTTCAATGCGTCGCGGATCTGGCTTTGAACTTGGCGCGCCAGGCTGTCGCCCGTCAAGGCGCTGCCTTTTTGAGCATCTACATCATAAGATGTCAGGGTCTTGATGATGCCTTGCAGGTTATTGTAGGCAGTTACGAAAGTGTTTACGGCCTTGCTGGTAACGGAATCGTCAGCGGTTAGAGACAGTACGCTGGGCTTGCCCGCTTCGTTTTCCTTGGTTAGCGTCAGCGTAACGCCTTCGATGGCGTCTTCAATGGTATTGCTTTGGCTTTCCACCGGTATGTCGTTGATCAGCAGCGTGGCGTTCTGGGCCGCCTTTTCGGTAAAGTTCGACCCTGGATTTGCGCTGTCGTAGCCAATCAGGCCTTCCACCCGGCTGATGTCGGTGCCCGCGCTGGTGTCGCTTGCCGCAACCGTAATGGATTGCACGGCGGCTTCTTCACCGGTTTTCTTGGCGGTCAATAGCAGGCGATGCGGCGTGCCCGAGCCATCGTTGACGATGGTGGCGGCAACGCCCAGGCTGGAATCGCCGTTGATGGCTTTCACGATGCCTTCCAGGCTGGTCTGGTCTTGAGCTACGGTAACCGTCTTGGTATCGCCACCTATAGTGAAGGCGATATCGACACCACCATCCGCCAATTTTTCCTTGCGGTCGGCCATGCCTGAACTGCTGGTCAGGGTTTGCGACGAGGCCAGTTGCGTGACTTCAATACTGTATTGGCCCGCAATGGCCTTGCTGGTAGCGGTGGCGGTGAATGCGTCACCGTTCACACTGGTCTTAAGCGCACCGAAAGTTTCGGTTTTGCCCAGAGCGGCAGCCGCAGTCTTCAGAGCTTCGATCGAGCTTTTTATGGTTCCGTAGGCTGACAGTCGACTTTGTACTGTGGTAGCCCGGGTCTGGATAAGGGCTAGCGCCTGGTTTTCGCTGGTGCGCAATTGGTCCAGCAATTCGTCCAGAGGAAGACCCGCGCCGACGCCGATAGATGAAATAGCCATTTGAAACTCTCCCGATTGGGGTATTGTCCTGCAAAATCGCCCGCCCCAATGGGGACGAAAGCGGGTATTAGTATCGGCTGTTTAGGCGTTTACCCTAAACACGTAATTTTGTATCAAACCTTGGTGTCCACACTGCGGCCCTGAAGCTGCACGATCATCTTGGCAACCCGAATCACAGCATCCGTGGGAACAGTGCGCAATACATCGCCGGTCTCGGTGTCGATGATGGACACCACCACCCGCTGCGCTTCAGGGTCCACATCGAAACGCATGCCGGTGGACCAGGCCTTCATGTTGTTGTTGACCATATCCAGCGCCTTTGCCAGCGGGTCCATGCCTTCGGGCAGCTCTTCAGCTTCGCGTTGCGTGCTGGTGGAACTGCCGCTGTTCAGGGTTTCGCTGGACTTTGTAACCGTTACGGCCGGTTCAGGCAGCGATACGGGCCGCTCGAAATCGGTGGAAGGGGTGCCAAAGGGCATGGCGGTGACACCAGATGCAATAGGATTGACCATTGAATTGCTCCGAAAGTAATTTTTTGTCTGGCGTGAGCGCCTTATAGGCGTTCTTAACGGCAGAATACAAAAAAACTTTAATTCGGCGAATAGGCAAGCAAATGTCGCGCTGATCAATCCACCGCCATCAAAGGCTTCGAGCCACAATAAGCAGCCCTCTTATATATGTTACGACCGTCTGTTTTGTCAATGCCGCATGCCTAGTTCCGAAGATATCCTTATCGGACAACACGCTCCGCTGGTTCGCCGCCTGGCTTTGCAATTGATCGCCAAGTTGCCCGCCAGCGTGGAGCTGGACGACCTTATGCAGGCCGGCATGATGGGTTTGCTGGATGCCGTTCGGCGCTACCAGCAGACCGCCGACGCGCAGTTTGAAACCTATGCCATAACCCGCATACGCGGCGCCATGCTGGACGAACTGCGCAGCCAGGACTGGCTGCCCCGCAGTGTGCGAACCAAGACCAAGAATATCGAACAGGCCGTGCACGCTCTTGGTCATCGCCTGATGCGTGCGCCCACCGAGACGGAAATCGCCGAAGAAATGGGGATGATGCTGCCGGAATACCAGCAATTGTTGGAGGAAGCCCGGGGCGTCCAGATTATCCACTATGAAGACCTGGCGCGCCATAACGACGATATGCAGCGTGCGCCGGAGCCCAGCCAGGACGTTGACAGCCCGCCCGCTCACTGGGCCAACCCGCTGGGGCAGCTGGTTTCCAAGGGCCTGCGCGGCGCGCTGGTCGCCGCTATAAAAAGCCTGCCCGAACGCGAGCAACTGCTGCTATCCCTGCAATTTGAACAAGACCTCAATCAAAAGGAAATCGGGGCGGTCATGGGTATAACCGAGGGCAGGGTGTCGCAATTGCGATCCCAAGCCGTGGCCCGGATACGCGCCGCCTTGGCGCACGCCGACTGGAACGAGAGCCCCGGCGAGGCGGAATTCCAGGCCTTGCTTTGATGGCGTTGCGCCGCGCTTAGTCGCTTTCTGAACGATCGCTTTTACACAGGCTGTTCAATCCGCCGCCATACGTTCAACCGCCATACGTTCGAGGGCAGGACTAATGGAGAAACAATTTGTGTTTTTTATAAGATGTATTTAATATGTATCTTATTGCTTTTCTCAACAGGAATCCGGCCATGGAAATCGACCGTTTCAAACATCAGCACGTGGAAATCCTGCAAGGCATCGCCAATTTGCGTAAATTCGCCCATGCGGGAATCAAGGAAAACGCCTATGAAATTGTCCATCAGCTGGGTGCATTGACCTCGGTGGTGAGCCTTCATCTGGCGATCGAAGACCGCATTCTGTATCCCACCCTGCAAAAAGGCGGCGATCAGCGCCTGGCGGACATGAGCCGCAGCTATCAGGAAGAAATGCAAGGCATCGCCAACGCCTATATTGTCTTCGCCCGGAAATGGGGCAAAGTGGCCGCCGTGGCCGAAAAGGCGGAGCAATTCCGCCAGGAAGCCAATACCGTGCTGAAAACGCTGCATACCCGCATGCAGAAAGAAAATACCGAGTTCTATCCAGCCATCGAGGCTTCCTAAGCTGAATTCGACATCCGGGTGCGGAGCCCGCATCGTCAGCCTATTGCCTGACCAATTCAGAGAGCTAGGGTTATTACTGATTCAAAGCAGTGCTTTGACAGAGGCTTTGGCTCTAGTTCGCGCCTTTGCTCACGCCACGCTTCTCTATAATCCTAGGGTTTACCCTTAAAATTTTGTGCATAAGAATCCGGAGAAAACATGAAGCGGCTTGCTCGCCTTACGGTCCAGACCAAATTGATCGGAGGCTTCCTGATCGTTGCGGCGGTGGCCGCCATTATCGGCCTCGTAGGCTTGTATTCCACCAGCCAGGTCAACGCCAAAGCGGCGCAGATGTATGAAACCGAGATCAGGGGCTTGCGCCATGCCGCCGACACACGCGGCAACATCATCGGCGCTGGCGGTGCGGTGCGCAGCGCACTGCTGGCAAGCAGCGAACAAGAGCGTGGCGAAAACATGAAGCGCCTGCAGCAGCGGTTCTCGAACGCCTACAAAAGCCTGGGGGAACTGGATGCGCTTTTCGTTACCGAGAGCGGCAAGGCAGCCGTGGCGACCGCCCGGGCCAGCATCGAGGCTTTTGAAGGCGCTGCCATCATGGCCATCGCCCAGCGCGGCGAGGTTTCCGCCGAAGAGGGCAGGCAGTTGGGCGACAAGGCCCTGGCCATGGCCGGCAATGCCGAGGCCGACCTGCACAAGCTGGTCGAGGAAAAGCAGGCGAACGCGCAAAGGCTGGATAATGAAATTGGCGATGTCTACTCGGCGGCCAAGCTGGCTTCCATTGCCCTGACCATAGGGGGCGTCTTGTTGGCGGTGCTGCTGGGCTGGCTTATCACCCGTGTCCTGACCCGGCAGCTGGGCGGCGAGCCCGCCGACGTCGCCAGGGTGGCTGCCTCGATAGCGCAGGGCAACCTGACCAACCATATCGATGTCTCCCACGCCGACGAAGGCAGCGTCATCCATGCCGTCAACGTCATGCAGGAGTCCTTGCGCAGAGTGGTGCATTCCGTGCGCGCCAGCAGCGACAGCATCGCCACCGGATCCAGCCAGATTGCGGCCGGAAATACGGATCTTTCGCAGCGGACCGAAGAACAGGCCGCGAACCTGACCGAAACGGCGGCCGCCATGGAAGAGCTTTCCAGCACGGTCAAGAGCAATGCCGACGTGGCCCAGCAGGCCGCGCATCTGGCCGGTTCGGCCAGCGATGCCGCCGCCAAGGGCGGCCAGGTGGTCAACGATGTCGTGGTGACCATGGGCGAAATCAACGACTCGTCCCGGAAAATCGTGGATATCATCGGCGTGATCGACAGTATCGCCTTCCAGACGAACATCCTGGCGCTGAATGCCGCGGTGGAAGCGGCCCGCGCCGGCGAGCAGGGCCGCGGCTTTGCCGTCGTGGCCAGCGAAGTGCGCACCCTGGCGCAGAAAAGCGCCGCCGCCGCCAAGGACATCAAGACCTTGATCGACGAAAGCGTCGCCAAAGCGGAAGCGGGCAGCCAGATGGTGGATGCGGCGGGCTCGGCCATGACGGGCATCGTCACCCAGGTCCAGCACGTGACCGACCTGATCAACGAGATCAGCGCCGCGACCAAGGAACAGACTTCGGGCATCGCACAGATCAACGACGCTGTGCTGCAGCTTAGCGATGTAACCCAGCAGAATGCGGCCCTGGTCGAGCAGTCCGCCTCGGCATCGACCAGCTTGAACGAGCAGGCCAAGGCGCTGGTGGATGTGGTGGGTGTGTTTCAGGTGGGGCAGAAGCAGGATGCGAATGCCAAGCAGGTGGCGGCGATAGATCCCGCAAGATCGTTAGGCAGGGCTGCGGGGACTGGCGCTGGAATGCCTGCGCGGCGGCCGGCCACGACAGCGATTCCGCAGACCAGGACACAGCCGGCCGGACAGGTTCCGTCCATGCCTGGAAGCTCGGCTTCAACACCATCCAGGCAGGCCCTGACCATGGGCAAAGCCGAGCCAGTGCGCGAAGAAGAGTGGGAAGAGTTTTAAAGTCGCGGTGTGATCAACGAGAGTGTTGGGAAATAGCGGCGGTACCGCCCGGTATCGCGGGTAAGCAAGGGAATGTCCAGCACGGCGGCGTGGGCGCCGATGAAAAAATCTGGCAAGACGCTGTCTTTAGTGCCTGCTTGGCTTCGATATTGACGAAACGCCTTGCCGGCCAAAAAAAGAGCACTTGTGGGTACGCGGTGAAACAGCAAGGCCATATGCGCAATCGCATTGTCAAGCGCCTCGATGTGTTCATAGCCAATAGACCATTCTGCGTACACCACATCGTTGATCAATAACGGGCCGCGTAGACTGGCCGATTCCAATTGTTGGATTGACCAATCCGCCCATACCGGATCGTCCGTCACGATGTCCAGCAAGACGTTGGTGTCGACCAGGATCATGGCTTTTCTTGCTGTGGCCGCGTCAGAGCCATGATCTGGTCTGTCGTCATGCCGCCTTTAGCCGAACCCCTAAGCTGACTGTAGCGGCTTTGAGGTTCGGCTAAAGACGTTTCACGTTGAAGATACACGCGGCCATCGTTGGCGACCTCAAAACCTATTTCGGTACCGGGTTGCAATCCAAGCAGGTCACGCACGGCTTTGGGGATGGTGACTTGCCCTTTGCTGGTCAGTGCTGTCATATTAGCTCTCCTGGTAATACTTTTATTTTATCAGGTATTACTTTTCTGGGGAGGACTGTGCGGTGTCTAGTCATAATTGAATCACCAGCGCTCGCCAAGGAAAACCGCTAGGTCAACAAACTGTCATAGGCAACTGCCATCATGTAGCTTATTCAGCAAGTTGCCGGATGCGTCGCGCAAGTGACGCATCCGGGCGTCACTAGAAGCCATGAAAGTTACTGTGTTTGGCATTGGTTATGTCGGCTTGACCCAAGGCGCCGTGCTTGCCGAAGTCGGCCACGATGTGGTCTGCGTGGATATCGACGCCGACAAGGTCGAGCTGCTGAAACAGGGCCGCATCCCCATCTATGAGCGGGACTGGCCCATCTGGTCAAAGACAACCACGCTGCGGGTAGGCTGAATTTCACTACGGATGCCGCTGCGGGCGTCACGCACGGCGAAGTGCAGTTCATAGCTGTAGGCACCCCACGATGAGGACGGTTCGGCCGATTTGCGATATGTGTTGGAGGTGGCGCAAACCATTGCCCTGCACATGGAGCGCCGCCAGATCGTCATTGACAAATCCACCGTGCCGGTGGGAACGGCCGACAAGGTTGCCGTTCGCATGGCCCAGATGCTGGGCCAGCGCGGCCGAGCCGACCTGGATTTCGATGTGGTATCCAATCCCGAATTCCTTAAAGAGGGCTCCGCAGTCGGGGATTGCGTGCGGCCGGACCGCATAATCGTGGGCACCGACAGCAAGATTGCGGAAGAGATCATTCGCGAACTCTACGCACCCTTCAACCGAAACCACGAAAAAATGATCGTGATGGACGTGCGCAGCGCGGAGCTGACCAAATACGCGGCCAACTGCATGCTGGCCACCAAAATTAGTTTCATGAACGAAATGGCCAATTTGGCCGAGAAACTGGGCGCCGACATTGAGATGGTGCGCCTGGGTATCGGATCCGACCCCCGTATCGGATATGACTTCATCTATGCCGGCGCCGGTTATGGCGGCTCGTGCTTTCCCAAAGACATACAGGCGCTGATACGCGCTGCCGAGGGCATAGCGTTCGATCCAAAGATACTCAAGGCGGTCGAGCAGCGCAATGACGAGCAGAAAACCGTTTTGTTCAACAAAATCCATCGGCATTTCAATGGCGAACTGCACGGCAAGACCATAGCCCTATGGGGGTTAAGCTTCAAACCCAATACCAACGACATGCGCGAAGCGCCCAGCCGGGTGCTGATGGAAGCCCTGTGGGAAGCCGGCGCCAACGTGCAGGCCTACGATCCCGAGGCCATGGATGAGGCCCAGCGGCTGTACGGAACACGGGAGGAGCTAAGCTTGTGCGGCACGAAGGAAGCCGCCCTGAAAGGGGCGGATGCGCTGGCGATCATGACGGACTGGCAGGCATTCAAGGCGCCGGATTTCGATCACATCAAGAAGTGGCTGAAACAGCCCGTGATATTCGACGGCCGGAATCTGTACGACCCTATGCGGATGGAGCGGCGCGGTGTTGCTTATTACTCGATAGGGCGGGGGCTATAGACTGCGACATATTTCCCTGGAAGGGGATAAAACTTGCTCAACCGCCTTGCCCACACAAATACGGATACTCCCCAATCAGTGCCTGGAAAAATGCTTTACCAGACGTCCGTCCGATATCAATGCTTTGATTTGTCTGAATGGATTTTGTCTGGGAAATAAAAGACATAGCCGGCAACAGCCATGAAGGCAGCAAACAGGCCACCGGTAGCCAGAATAAATGCAGTGCATTGTTGTTAGTCCTTATCAATACGTCTGTGGCCTGCTCAGCAGGCAGGGCTGGCTTATATGGGCGATGCCAAGTCGCATTTGAAACTGTCCGCCGTATATGGGCGGAACGTATAGGTCAACTCAGAACCTGATTGCGCGACGCCTTGCGCGAAGGCAAGGTGTCAGCCGCTGACGGCCAGCCGATTCAAGAAGTCCTTGTAGTTGGCGTTAAATAGAGCGGTGGGAAGCGGTTCAGGGCCAGCAAGCCAGCAGTTTGTAACAAGCAAGAAATTTCCGTAGCCAACCCTAAACCTCTTCGAGCCCTTGCCGTAAACCAGCATGTACAGGAAATACATGGGCCTGCCCAACACCCCGGTGAAGGGCCAGGATTCCACCCGAAGGGGCTTTCCTGGTTAACCGGCAGTAACAAGCCGCTGCCTTTTCTCTACAGGAGCATTCCAAAATGTCCGTAATCAACACCAACTACTTGGCTCTGGTTTCGCAGAATAACCTGACCAAGTCGCAGAACGCCCTGGGCTCCGCCATCGAGCGTCTGTCCTCCGGCCTGCGCATCAACAGCGCCAAAGACGACGCTGCCGGCCAAGCCATCGCCAACCGCTTCACGGCCAACATCAAGGGTCTGACCCAGGCTTCGCGCAACGCCAACGATGGTATCTCGATCGCTCAGACGACCGAAGGCGCGCTGAACGAAATCAACAATAACCTGCAGCGCATCCGCGAACTGTCGGTGCAGGCCGCCACCGGCTCGAACTCCCCAAGCGACCTGAAGTCGATTCAGGACGAAGTCCAGCAGCGTCTGGAGGAAATCGACCGCGTATCGAAGCAAACGCAATTCAACAGCGTGCAAGTGTTGGCCAAGGACAATACCCTGACCATTCAGGTTGGCGCACACGACAGCGAAACCATCAGCATCAACCTGAAGGCAATCACTTCGGATACGCTGGGCCTGGGCAAGCTGGATCTGCAGAACCAGGTGGTCAGCAAGGATGATCTGGGTGAAAGTAACTTCACCACGGTCACAACGGCCAAGGGTGCTGTTGACGCTAAGTGGACAGCATTCACCCCCACCACTACGGGTGCTGCGACCTACACGCTGGAAGTCGGTACGGACAACAAGCTGTATGCCACGGATGGTACGACTGCCTACAACGCTACTTATGACGCGGATGACGACAAGATCATACTTGGCACGACTGTCGCTACGAACTCTTATACAGAGGCAGCAGGTGCCACTGAATTTGACAACGGCGCCGGCGGCGTGGTTTCCTTGGCTGATGTGGATGCTAGCAAGATTGATACAACGCCTCCTGGTGTTGAGGATGTTTATCAGGTCAACCAGTCTACTGGTGCTACCACGTATTATGTCAAGGGCGACGATGGTAATTACTATGATGCCACGCTTGACGCTGACACCGGCGACCTTGAAATTGACCTTGCCACTGGCTCTACGGTTGCCCCGTCGGGCGCATCCGCCGGTGTAACGGTCAGCGCCGAGCAAGTGCTGACGCAACTGGCGCAGCCTGGCGTCGACGTTGATCTCAGCGATCTGGACCTGGGTGGCGGCACGAATTCGCTCGTTCAGCACAAGAACGGCAATTACTACGTCCAGAACGTCAATGACGGCGTGACAACGTACTACGCAGCTTCCGCTCCGGATGCAACGACGGGCAAGGTGACTGTAGGCGCTGATGCTGAAGTCGTGATTGATCCCTTGAGTGCAATCGATACCGCCCTGGCGCAAGTTGACTCCCTGCGCTCCGAACTGGGTGCGATTCAGAACCGCTTCCAATCGACGATCGCCAACCTGGCCAATACGGTCAACAACCTGTCCGCAGCCCGCTCGCGCATCGAAGACGCCGACTACGCCGTCGAAGTCTCCAACATGACGCGCGCGCAGATCCTGCAGCAGGCCGGCACCTCGGTTCTGGCGCAAGCCAACCAGGTTCCGCAAACCGTCCTGTCGCTGCTGCGTTAATTCGTAACATGATGGGAACGACTCCAGCCGGTTCGGACTTCCGTTGAACGGTATCTGAAACAGTTGGAGTAACAGGCGGACATGATTGTCCTCCTGGAAAAAAAACAGCCCCATTGGCAGAAATGCCAATGGGGCTGTTTGACGTTTTACTCTATTGCAGCAGACCTTGTCGTTGCAGCAGGTCCAGCAATCGCCCAATGATACGGTCGGCAACGGTATCCAGATTGCGTTGGCCCTTCAAGAATTTTCCGCTGATGTCAGGTACTGTGCCACGCGCCAGGGCGTCACGTAGCAGAGCGGCCAACTGTTTGCGGCTATTATTGCCATTGATATGGCGCAGAGCAAAGACCTCGGCATCCTTCAGCCGTAGGTTGATATTGTCGTGCCACAGATTGAAATTGCCGATTCCAAAGGTGGTGTTCCGTCTTTGCTGGAATATATATTCAAAGCCCGGAATCAGGGCAGGCGCGGTTGAGGTTGGAACCATTGCTTTATCGTAAGGCGATGGCTCCAGCGTGAAACGCAGATTGTTCAGGCGAAACAGATGCTGCAGGACATCCAGTACGGTTTTTTGTGCCGCAGCCGCATCGCTGTGCACAGGTTGCAGCGCCTGCTTGACGCGCTCTGCTAAGGTGACTATGTCCAGGCTCATTGGCCAGGCTGCGGACAATGCGCCCATTACGGCAATCATGTTGGTGTCATTCGTGTACAGGTATTGGTTTTTATTGTTGCGGAATGCCCGTTTGTCTTGCGGGCCATTGGGCTCCGGCTTGCTCTCTGCAAAGTGGCCGGCCCAACGCAAATCGGCCAGACGGCTCATGTCTGGATCGGTCGGGATTTGTTCGGCGCGTGCCTTGTGCGTTATCAGGCTCTTGCGAAAGTTGCGGCCAACAGCAAAATCAAGGTATTGGTGTCGAAGTTCGCGAGGCTGGCCCATGGCTACCAGGCTATGGTGCAACTGCACATTCTGGCCATAGCTGACAGCCATGTCCATATAGGGATCTGAATCCCCTACATGGGTCAAGCCGTATTGATCCGCCTGATTGATGAATTCCAGAAGGTAGCAGGGGTTGTTGAATATTTCCAGATATTCATGAGCGATGTAATAGTCGGAGTGGTTGCGCAGTTGCGCAACTGCGTTCCGCAATGATGGTGCCAGCGGATTGTTGCTGGATATGCCCTCGGACAGCAGATTCAAGACCGTCTTTGCGCTGGCGAGCTTGTCCTCATCGGACTGTGCGCTGTGGCTGTGCAGCAGCATGGCATCACGAACGATATCGCCCGCTTTCCATCCGGGGTAGGTGTTGTAGCTGACGTATCCCATGCCGATGGGAGAAAGATTCTGACTCAGGATGCGCAATATGGCTTCGCGGACTTCCGGCGGCACCCAGCTAAATACGCCATGCGCAATAATGTAGTCAAACTGGCCGAACTCGGGAGAGATGTCGGTAAGACTCATGGCATGCAGGTGCAGGTTGCTTAGCCCCAGCGCTTTGACGGTCAACTGACCTTGTGCGATCTGAACGGAAGACAAATCAACACCCACGACATGGGCGTTCGGGTAGGCTGTTGCGAAAGGCAGAAGATTCCCGCCGCCCGCGCACCCCAGTTCCAACACGCGCGCGGTTTCCAGGGGTACGGAATCAAGCCCCCAGAGGTGCGCCGCCGTTCGCAAGTGGCCTGGCGAGGTGAACGGGAAGGCGTTCGAGGTATAGATCTGATTGTCGTAGGTTTCGGTGATTGCCTGATTCGCCTGTTGAACGGCAGCATCAGGACTGATGGGGGTAGAGGGGGTGGTCAACTGGGTCTCCTGGGGCGGGCAGGGTGGTCTGCATGATGCGCGGGGGGCAAAAGAGACGGTCCTGCCGGGGTTTAAGGATACCGTTTTTTTTGCTTTTAAATACAGGGAACAGGGGGTGTTTGTCGTTCAAAATTCATGCTTGAACTGATGGGGGAATTGGGGGCTTGACGCGCCCTGGCTGAGTTAAACTAGGGGGCGCAGGGTTGGGTTTCGTAGCTTTGGCATGATTCCGTCACTGCATATGGCGTGGCATGTGTTCATGCATGAAATGGCAGGCCTTCGATTGCCAAAAATAATTTACTCCTGCAGTTTCATCATTAATGTGAATCACCATGCAGAACAAGCCTATCTTTATTTGTCCCGGGTCTGGATCAAAAACAGATCACTATTCACATTTGCTTCCAGTGTCTCCGGTCTGGATGCTGCCTCGCCTTAGGGCGGCCGCGTATCTCTATGGAATGCCAACGACATTGCCAGATACTGCGCGCATCCTGGATATCGGTTGCGGAAAAGGAGATCTGGTGTTGCTGCTTGCGCAGCACTATCCCAAGGCAGAGGTGGTGGGCTTGTGCAATACACGCAAAGATTGGGAGCAGGCGTCGGCATGCTGGCAGTTTGGAAGACCGGAAAATGCGCGTTTTCTTTTATTGGAGCAGCAAGGCGCCCTGAATGAAATCGGAAGTTTCGATTATATATTCTTGCGCAATCAATATGGTTTTTTGGATGGCACGGGACGGCAGGCAATTCTAGGTTTCATTCATTCTCTGCTGAATCCAGAAGGACTGGCGTGCGTGGATTATCCGGTATATCCGGGCGCAAAAGCCTTTGAAATCATTCGCGATAGCGTGTTGATGAATCTGCCGGATGGGCCGGAAGAGCAGATGGTCGGGGCTGCGCAGGCCAGTCTTTCCATGTTCACCGAAGGTGGCGCCGATCATGCGGGGGCCCTCGCCTTGCAGCAGGAGGCGGTATCGTTCCAGCAAGGCTTGAAAGAGTTTGGGCTCAAGACGGTTCTGAGCGTTGAGGAATCCCCTTGTTACCTGGTGGAGTTTTCCGGATCGGTCTCCGAGTCCGGGCTGGCGTGTGTTGGCGATGCGGAGCCTCGAAAGGATCTGGGTCAGGCCTATGGCCAGAATGTAGCATTGGTGAACAAGACGCTGACATTGGGGCGGCCAGAACTGATGCGCATGCAGTTTCTGGATTTTTCCACCAACCGGAGACGACGCCATGCTTTGCTTGCGCATAGTGATCGGGCGCATGGCCTGCCACTGTCTCCGCGCCTGGATCGCTTAAGGGATTTGCACTGGGCCAGCCCTTTTCAGCGGCAGGGAAATGGCGAATCCTCGGACGGCAGAGTCGTTTATATCAGTGTCAGCGGCCAGATGCTGCAGGCGATTCGACCTATGATGGTCGCATTGCTGGATATTCTGTCGAATCAGTGGCCTGCGTCATTGTCGTTCGAGGAAATCCTGACAGATCCAGCCATTCACGCCGCCAGGCTGGATAAATCAAAAGAGTCACCAGAGGATGAGCTGCTGCATTGTCTGCAGCAGTGTTTCCTGCAGGACATGCTGCATTTTTCCTATGGAAGTGCACCCTACGATCATGTGGATGGACAGGGATTCAATTTACTGCCAAATTTCATTCAGGCCGTTCGCGCCAATGAAGACAGATTTCCTGCCGGTGGGCAGAACCCCCTAAGGATAGAACACTATAATTTATTCGGCAGCAGGATCTATTCGCAATGGACAGAGGCCGGGTGGGATTCGGTTCGGTTGCTCATGGCTCGGGGCCTGGAAATGCAACCCAACCTTCATCACGATGATGGAACGTCCCAAAAGCCGTTCCCGATTCGTCTGCTGCAGCATTTGGAAGGCCTGGGTGCGCTACAGGTTGATGCCGAAATGCGCCATCAATGGCTGAAGCATATGCTGGAACTGACAACGTATCAGGGCCGCTACTGGGTTCCGTTCTTGACATCCGTCCTGGTGCGGGGGCGTATGCCGGGCAGCGCAGAGGGGAATCTTGATTGGGAGCCGCGTTTCAGTCAGGGGGCGGCCTTGCCGCCGCAGGCTGTTTCTGCCGTGGGCCGCGTAAAAGACCTGCTGGCCAAGAATAATTATGGGCAAGCGCAGCAACAGACGGAAAATTTGTTATCGCGCTATCCCGACCTGTTGTCGCTGAAATATGCTTTGGTCAAGACGCTGCTGCATTACGGCAAGGTCAAGGAAGCCGTGCCCCACTTGCCCGGCATGCTGGAAGAAGCAGGAAAAAACAATGTTGACGTCTGGCTTCTGACGACGCACGTATTGTTTGCCCTGGAGCATTATCCTGGCGCCCTGATGGCTGCACATCGCGTCAGCGCAATGCAGCCAGGCAATTTGGAAGCCATCCGAATGATAGCCAGCGCCTTCATGAAGATGTTCCGGCACGTGGAGGGGGTTCGGTATTATCGCCGTTTGCTTGAATATGCGCCGGACTTGATTGCATCGCATACCAACCTGTCCTATGCCTTGTGTGAATTTGGATCGCCGGACGAGGCAGTGGATGTCATGCTACCTTGTTTTGAAAAACACCCAGAGGATTTTAGGATTTACTTCAATCTTTTGTATTCGGTAAATTATTCTGTTGACAGAAGTGCGGAAGAAATATTTGCTTTTTATAAAAAATTTGACCAAGCTGCATTGCTTGCATATCGTTCTTCCTGGAAGCCCCATAAAAACAGAAAACGCTGGAATCGAAAACTGAAGGTTGCCTATGTGTCGGGCGACTTCTGGGCGCACGCGGTTGTGAGGTTTGTGGAGCTTTTGTTTCGGAATCATGACCGTTCCGCGTTCGAGTTTACTGCTTATGCAAATCATATAAAAGAAGATCATGTAACCGAGCGTCTGAAGGGATATTTTGACCGATGGGTTTCAGTGATCGGCATGAGCGATGCCGAAATGGCTGATCGCATCCGCAGCGATGAAATCGATATACTGGTTGATCTTTCAGGGCATACCGGAAACAATCGTTTGCCTGTTTTTGCACGGAAGCCTGCGCCAGTTTCTGTAAGCTGGCTTGGTTTTGTTTATACGACAGGCCTTTCGGCCATTGATTATTTTCTGACCGATGGTGATATGGCGCCTCAAGGCTCGGATCATCTGTTTTCTGAAAAACCGTGGCGTTTGCCCGGCAGTAACTATGTGTTCGATTTTGCTTTTAATGCGGTAGGCGAAGTCAATGATCTGCCGGCGCTGTCAAGTGGTTTCGTGACATTTGGAAGCCTCACCCGTTCTATTCGAGTCAACCGCAATGTGATAAAAACCTGGGCCAGGATCTTGCATTCCGTGCCGAACTCACGCCTTCTGCTTAATAGCTCTAGCTATGCAAGCGAAGAATGCAGAAATATTCTAAGGCAGAGTTTTTCTCAGCATGGCATAGATCCCGAGCGCTTGCTGCTTGGCTACACTAGTCCCCCCTGGGACCTTTTCCGCACAGTGGATATTGCGTTAGATTGCTTTCCCCACAATTCAGGCACGACATTGTTTGATGGGCTTGGCTTGGGTATTCCCTACATCACCCTGGCTGGCCGTCCCAGCGTGGGTCGGCTTGGCGCCTCTATTCTTCGCGGGCTTGGGAGGCCGGAATGGATCGCTCATAGCGAAGATGAGTACGTGGACAAGGCAGTGGCACTTGCCAGCGATTTGCCCGCCCTGGCCCAGATTCGCGCAGGCATGCGCGATGAGATCGAGCGCAGTGAACTGGCAGACGGTGCTGCGTTTTCGCGTAAGGTGGAAAATGCTTATCGGGAAATGTTCCGGCTATGGTGCGAGCAAGGCGAGCAATGAACCGATATTTTGAGTCTGGTGATATGCGCGGTGTGGACGGATGAAAGTCTTGCTGACAGGGGCAAGTGGCTTTGTGGGGCGCTATGTGCTGGAGCAACTGGCGCGCGAAGGTATTGAGACGGTTGTTGTGGGTCGCCGCCCCCCGCTTGTTTCAACACAATTCATTCAACAGGATTTCCTGGAACTAGCGGATTTTTCCGCTGTGGTCGATCGGGCCCGAGCAACACATTTGTTGCATCTGGCCTGGTATGCCGAGCACGGGAAGTTCTGGGCATCGCCCCTGAATTATCGCTGGGTTGATGCTACGGTCAGGCTGGTTGAAGCGTTTTGTGAAGTGGGCGGACAGCATGTCATTGTGGCAGGATCAGGTACGGAATACGACTGGTCTTGCGGCTATATGCAGGAAGACGTCACAGCCTTGCGGCCTGGCACGGTGTATGGTGTGGCGAAGGATGCCGCTAGGTGTCTAACCAGGGCGGTTTGCGGGCAGCATGAGGTAAGGCATGTCTGGGGAAGAGTATTCTTTCCCTACGGTGAGGGGGAATCGTCACTACGCCTGATTCCTTCGCTGATAGACGTATTCCTGGGGCGACGCCCCGCGTTTGGGGTAAACGCGGCAGCATACCGGGATTTCATGCATGTCAACGATGTTGCAGAAGGCTTCATGACCTTGCTCCGTTCCGAGGCGGCTGGGGTATTCAATATCTGTTCAGGGCAACCTGCGCTCATAGCAGATCTGGTGAAGCATATTGCAGCTCGGTGTGATACCGACGCACAACAGGTACTGGCTTTGGCGACTGAACGCCCCGGCGACCCGGCAATGGTTGTCGGAGACAATCGCCGCCTTATCAGCTTAGGTTGGAAACAGAAAACCTCTTTGGAACAAGGGTTGGCGAACTACATTGAGCAGGTACAGCAGCGATGATGAGCAAATGTGCGGTATGTTCAGGAAACGATATTGTTTCTTTTCTGAAGCGTGAGCGTGTTCCTGTACACCAACATCTGGTGTCAAAGGACAGGGCTTCTGCACAAAGTATGGATCGTGCACAACTGGACATGGCTGTGTGCCGATCCTGCGGTTTTGTATTCAACCGCTTGTTTGATTTCTCCAAGCTATCCTACGACGAGAGCTACGACAACACACAATCGTGTTCCGCGCATTTCAATACATATCTGGATAGCCTGGTGGCGTATCTGGTCGAACAGAAGAATGTGCGCAATTGTACGATTGTGGAAGTGGGCTGCGGGAAAGGTATTTTCCTTAGAAAACTGGTGGAATACCCCGGCGCCAATAATCGTGGAATAGGATTTGATCCAAGCTATGTCGGCCTGGAATCTGAAATAGACGGGCGGCTGGTTTTTCATCGAAAGTTCTATGATGGGTCCAGCGCAGACTTGGAAGCCGATGTTGTCATTTGCCGTCATGTGATCGAGCACGTGCCGGAACCTTTATTACTGCTGCGCACCGTGCGAGCTGCTCTTGAAGGCTCACCAAATGCCAGAGTGTATTTTGAAACGCCTTGTGTAGACTGGATTTTGCAAAACAAGGTGGTATGGGATTTTTTCTACGAACATTGCTCCCTGTTTACGGCTTATTCCTTGGCTGTGGCGTTTTCAGAGTCAGGGTTTGCTGTTCAAGATGTTCATCATGTGTTTGATGAACAGTACCTCTGGTTGGAAGCCAGGCCTGGGCGCGCTGCGATAGGAAACGAGAGGGTCGATAACGACGGTGCAGTGGAAAATACTGTCAGGTCGTCTCTGGCCTACGGTGAGCAGGAAGAGGCAAACCGCCTGAAATGGCTGGCGTATCTGTCAGAACTGAAGGCAGAAGGGGCGCTTGCCCTGTGGGGGGCTGGTGCAAAGGGCGTTACCTTTGCAAATCTGGTTGACCCGGAGGCTACCTTGATCGATTGCGTGGTGGATCTGAATCCGAACAAGCAATCGGGCTTTCTTCCGGGGACGGGGCATCCAGTGGTGTCGCCGCTTGAATTGCTTACACGCAATGTAAAAAATGCAGTCCTTATGAATCCGAATTATCGTCAGGAAAATTTGACGCTTCTGGAAGAGTCGGGAATTGCGGTCAAGCTGGTTGAACTGGCGGGTGTGTAGTGAAAGAGTGCCGCCAGCCAAAGCATACAGCGGTTGTTTATTTTACTCGTAGCAGGAAGCCATCCGGTGCAGCCGTAACAAGAATCTGCTCTTGAATTGTTTGATCAATTTCGAATTCCGGGTGGCTACCCAGCCATTCATGCACCGCAGTCTTCGGGTTGTCGCCTTTCTTCCAGGGGCGGTCTGACCACATGCTTTCATCGGGGTAATCTTCAACGACGGTATCGAAAACAATACAATAACTTCCCACGCTGACAAGGCTCGCGTAGGCATTCAACTCTGCAAGGACGTGGTCGTGGGCGTGGTTGGAGTCCAGCATGACGAGCACTTTTTTTCCTGCTGCCATATCATGAACTTTTTTCACGATATCGGCGTCTACGCTGGAACCTTCAATCAGGGAAATACGGTGCGCCATGGGGTGGGTTTCAATAGCCGCCCGATTATGTGGGCGAATATCAATGTCGATTCCTACGACATGGCCGTGCCCCAGAAGCTGGAGCATGGATGCTGAGAAGATGATAGAGCCACCGTGTGCGACGCCTGTTTCAATGATGAGATCAGGTTTGACTGCCCAGATAATTTCCTGAAGCGCCAGGGTGTCGGTGGGAAGCTGAATAATCGGGCGCCCCAGCCAGGAGGCGTTGTACATGTACTTGCGTTCTATTATTTTGTCCCGCCATGCGATCGACAGGGCTTTGAGTTCAGCATCTTGCCCGTATTTGATAATGCGTTCGCGTTTTTCAACCTGATAGTCGGTTGCGGCGTCTGGGGTGGTGTTGAGATAGCGCATAATATGTCCAGGGTGATGAGTCTTTGCGAGGTTGGGGCAGGCTATTACAGTTCAGAACGTTCGCCGATAGCGCCAAGCCCATGAAAGCGTGAGGTATCCATAAAGGGGCGCTGCTGGTCGCGTTGCGAAATTTCGCCAACGGGAAGTGGCCAGTCGATTGCAATGGCGGGGTCAAGGGGGTTGACACCGTCTTCATCGGTAGCGCTGTAAGCGGTAGATACCAGATAAAGAATCTGGGCGTTGGCTTCCAGTGTCTGGAAACCATGAGCGACGCCTGGAGGGACGACCAGACTGTTCTGAAGTTCTGCAGATAACATCAGCCCATGCCATTGCAGATAGGTGGGTGAGCCGGCGCGAAGATCTATCGCAACGTCGAAGATGCTGCCTTGCAAGCAGGATACGATCTTGGTTTCGGCGTGCGGAGCATATTGAAAATGCATGCCCCGGATGGTGCCACGCTGTTTTGACATGGAATGGTTGATCTGCACAGGCAGAGGCAAGCCCAGGGCCGAAAACTCTTCCTGGCAATAGAACCGGGAGAAAAACCCTCGGTCGTCCTGAATGGGTTTGCGCTTGAGGTGCAATAACCCTGATATTGGGCTGGCTTGTAGCTCGAATCTATTGGTGTTTTTCACAATGGTTGCGCAGCAGCGGCAAGAAAAATTAAAAATCAGCAGTGAGTGGAATAAGCTTCCAGATCTGCCAGGCACAAGTCATAGGCATTTTGCCCTTCGTTTTGCCCGCGATACCAGAGCAGAGTGCGGGAAACAACTTCTTCAAGTGCCCATTTAGGCGTTACCCCAAGTGTCTGTCTGGCGAAAGCGGTTTCCAGAGCCAGCCAGCTTGCTTCGTGCCTGGTGTCATTGGCTGGAGTATCCCATTGAGTGCTGCCCGAACCATAGGCTGCGCGGGCCATGTTGATAATTTTCCGCACACTGGCTGCTTCGTGGGGTAAAGGGCCAAAATTGTAGGCAGTTGGGGGGGCTGAACCTTGCCAGAGGTGTTGTGCTAGACTCAGATACCCTTGGAGAGGTTCAAGTACATGCTGCCAGGGGCGTATGGATTCGGGTTGGCGGATTTGCAATGGTGTATTGCCTTGCCAGGCGCGAATGGCATCGGGAATTAAGCGGTCGGCAGACCAATCGCCGCCACCTATGACATTGCCTGCTCGAGCACTGGCAACAGACACGCCTTGGCTTGATAAAAAAGCCCGTCGATAGCTGTCTATAATGATTTCGCTGGCAGCTTTGCTTGCGCTGTAAGGGTCGTGACCACCCAGGGCATCTGTTTCCCGATAGGGATAGATGTTTTCTTTCGGCTGATAAACTTTATCGGTAGTGACCATGACGGCAACCCGCACGGTTCCCAGATCACGCAAGGCATTCAGAACATGGGCGGTTCCCATGACATTGCTGCCATACGTGCCCAGAGGGTCGGCATAGCTTGCTCTGACCAAAGCCTGTGCCGCTAGGTGGAAGACGATTTCCGGCGCTGACTGGCGGATCAAGGCGGCTAGCGGTTCCGCCTGACGGATATTGCAATAATGGCTTTCTATTCGAGTACCAAGATTCGTCAGCTCAAACAGGCTGGGCGTGCTGTTTGGCGGCAGGGCGACGCCTGTAACGTGGGCGCCAAGGTGATTCAACCAGAGTGCCAGCCAACTGCCTTTGAAACCGGTGTGCCCGGTGAGCAGAACCCGTTTTCCTTTCCAGAATGCTGGGGAGGGAAGGTGCATGGTTACCATATTTTCCAAGGAGCTTTGTCTTCTTGCCAGAGAGATTCGAGCAGGTTCTTTTCTCGCAGAGTGTCCATGGCCTGCCAGAAGCCCGTGTGTTCGAATGCCTGCAGTTCGCCATCATGAGCTAAACCGGTAAGAGGTTCGAGTTCCCAACTTGTGCTGTCGTCAGAAATGCGGGCCAGCGTCTCTGGAGACAGGATAAAAAAGCCACCGTTGATCCAGCCGCCTTCGCCTTTTGGTTTCTCTGTGAAGCCTTCTACTGAATGACCATTTCGCCTCAGCGCACCATAACGCCCGGGAGGAAGAACGGCTGTGATAGTAGCCTGTTTACCATGTGAGCGGTGGAATTCGATGCTTGCAGTGATATCTACATCCGACAAGCCGTCGCCATAGGTGAAGCAGAAGGCGTCTTCGTCCTGCACGTATTCCTGTACACGCTTCAAGCGGCCGCCAGTCATGGTGTTTTCGCCGGTGTCCACCAAGGTGACGCGCCAGGGTTCTGCCTTGCGGCGGTGAACTTCCATCTGGTTGTTGGCCATGTCAAAGGTTACGTCGGACATGTGCAGGAAGTAGTTGGCGAAGTATTCTTTGATGACATAGCCTTTGTAACCGCAGCAGATGACGAAATCATTGATGCCGTGGGCAGAATACAGCTTCATGATATGCCACAACATGGGCCGGCCGCCGATCTCAATCATGGGTTTGGGGCGTAGGTGAGTTTCTTCAGATATCCGGGTGCCCAGGCCCCCGGCAAGGATGACGGTTTTCATGGTGTCTTCTTGGGTTGATTGTGCGGGGATCTAAGCGCGGCCTATTCAGGGGGCACGGGCGTGCTTACATCTCGTTTCGGATAGTCTAGTGGAAAAAGTTTGTCTGGGATTGAAAGAATAGACCGTAGAATAATGGGTACTTGATAGGAACGATTTTTCGTAGATATCGCCATCCGCAGCCCGCTAGCGTATTGAAGACACCGACTATGCCGTCGAGGTCTCCAACATGGCCCGCTCGTAAATCCTGCAACAGGCGGGCACTCCGGTTCTGGCGCAAGCCAACCAGGTTCCGCAGACTATGCTGTCGCTGCTGCGTTAATTCGTAGCAATAGTAGCGCGTCTCTGGGTATTTGATAGGGATGTGGCTTACACTGGAAACCGTCATCTTGGGCAACCGTGGTGGCGGTTTTCAATATTTGACACACTTACGGGGTACTAATCATGAACGCGAGCGACCATCGTCGGGTCATAGTCGAATTTGATGCGCTCGTGCAGGAAGTAGCTGTCACGATACGGCGATTTGAAGCCGCTGGCATGACGGCCCTCATGAAAGACGACTATGTGGCCTTGCATACCCTGGAACACCGCATTATGGAAATGCGTCTTGTCCATGCCGACGCCATAAATCCGCAACAAGAACAGGTGTGAGGGAAGCATGCGTTTGGGCTCCAGGCCGGCTACGCTGCCCGACGGTAATGCTCCCGAAAAAGGAATAGTCTTAAAGATAGAATTTTCGTAATGCTCCGGCCTGTACCGTCTTGACCGCGCGGGCTCAACAATCCATTCACAATTAAAATCGGCCTTCACCTCTTACCGACATTTAGGCCTGATATGGATCATGAGACCATCAATCGCAATTTAATTATCATTTTGCCCAAGCAACCGGCGTTAGACTGGATCATAAGCGTTGATCCGCAACCGATTCAAGGACTGACGCTGGAGGAATTGCGCCAGGAGCAAGAGGTCTATTTGTTAGCAGGTGGAACGGTCAACACCCCAGAGCAAGCCGAACAGTGGGCGTTGCAGCGCTTTAGCAATCTGTTCGCTACGTTTTTGCACGGTTGGTTTACTGACGATTCGCTATGGCCTAAGCGCCGAACCCGTAAAATGTTCAAGGAATGGTTTGAGGTGCAATACCACTCGACGATTTGGGATTTGTCGACAGACCCTCTTGAACACGAGTCGTGGGACTGATCTATTGCGTTGAGGCGCTGGGCAGGTTCACATTCCAGGGCAACAATTCGTCGACTTGATTGACCGGATGGTCAGCAATCACGGTCAAGACATGACGCAGATACGCCTGGGGATTGATGTCGTTTAACTTGGCTGTGCCAAGTAGGCTGTACATGGTGGCGGCGCGTTCACCGCCCGCGTCGGATCCCAGGAACAGGTAGTTTTTCCTGCCCAGGGCTACCCCGCGCAGCGCCCGCTCGGCGGTGTTGTTATCAATCTCGATGCGGCCATCGTCCAGATAACGCACCAGTGCCTGCCACTGGTTCATGGCATAAGTGATGGCGTCAGCCGTATTCGATTTGCGTGAGAGGGTCGCCAACTGCTCGCGCAACCAGTCATGCAGCGCGAAGACGATGGGTTTGGCGTGTTCCTGGCGAGCCCTTCGCCGTACGTCCGCTGGGCTACCGCGGATGCTGGACTCAATCTTGTAGAGTGCGGCGATCCGATCAAGCACGTGCGTCGTAATGGGCGTGGCACTTTTAACGTGGATGTCGTAGAACTTACGTCGGGCGTGCGCCCAGCATCCGGCCTCTAGCACACGGCCTGTTTCATAAATCTTGTCGTATCCGGCAAACGCATCGGCCTGTAGGATACCGATATAATCCTTCAGGTGCGTTTGCGGGTGGATGCCGCGCCGATCAGGCGAGTAACGTATCCACATGGCCGGCGCCGTCGTGTCGCCACTGGGACGATCATCGCGGGCATAGACCCACAGGCGCGCCTGACGTGTCTTACCGGTTCCCGGCGCAAGTACGTTGATCGGCGTATCGTCAGTATGCAGTTTGTCGGCACTAAAGATGTGGCGCCGTAGCGCCTCCAGTAAGGGGCGCAGCAATTGGTGCACCCCACCGACCCAGTCACCGACAGTGCTCTCACTTAAACTCACGTTCTCGCGCTCGTAGATCTGGCACTGGCGATATAGCGGCTGATGGTCCAGATATTTGCTGACCATGACATGGCTCAGTAGCCCCGGCCCCGCGAAGCTGCGGACAAGGGGGCGGCTGGGCGCGGGCGCTTGCGCCATCCGCTCGCAACAGCTGCACGCCAGGCGTGGGCGCACATGGCGAATGATTCTAAAGCTGGCCGGCACGTGCTCCAGCACGTTGCTCACGTCCTCGCCCAAGCGTGTCCACGCGCCGCCGCAATCGGGGCAGGCTGGCTCGCTCGGAAGATGTTCGTGCACGTCGCACGGCAAGTGCTCGGGTAATGGCCGACGCTGCGGGGCCGGGCGCGAGGCAGGTGCCTGGGCCGATTCGACCCTTTGCGCGCGTTCGCCCTGGTTGATGTGCAACTCTTCGAGCTCAAGCTGCAATTGATCGATCTGCGCACTGAGCTTCTCGGACTTCTGGCCGAACAGCGCGCGCCGTAGTTTATCGAGCAACAGGGTCAGACGAGCAATTTCTTGCTTATCGCCCTGCTTATCCTGACGCAGGGCTTCGCGCTCTTCCTGCCACGCCGCGCGCTCTTGCTCGAAGGCATCGATCTGGGCAGATTTGGCCGACAGCAACGCCTTCAGGGCATCGATATTGTCGGGCAGTTGGGCGCGGTTGAACATGGCCGTTATTATACTAAATAACGACTATTTTCTCTATGAATAAAAGGCTGAAAGACCAATAAAAATGCGGCTCTCAAGCGTTTTATTAACGCTAGGCCTGAGTCGGTTTATGCGTGCGAGCGGGCCGACGCCAGTCGATCCCCTCGAGCAGCATCGATAGCTGCGCGGAGGTCAGATGCACGGCCCCTGATTCGGCGCTGGGCCACACGAAATGACCGTGTTCCAAGCGCTTTGCCAGCAGACACATGCCGTCGCCACTCCACCACAGCACCTTGATGCGATCGCCCTTGCGCCCACGAAAGACAAATACGTGGCCGCTGAAGGGGTCTTCAAGCAGCGTGGCCTGGACCGTTGTCGCCAGGCCATCGAAGCCACGACGCATATCGGTCGCACCGGCTGCCAGCCAGACCCGGGTTCCTGCCGGTAAGCCGATCATTCTCGTAGCGCCTGAATGAGGCAGCGTAACGTAGACAAGTCCGCTGCGCCATGGATCACGACACGCGCGGCTGGGAAGATCAGTTCGACGCCAGAGATCGCCGGCCTATCTTGCCCGTCAATTATCTTGGCCGGTTGGCGCGGTGCGGATACCGGTGGCGCCGCTATCTGCACCGGCAGCAGCAACGGCCCTTGGCTAATTGGCCCGAAGTCGCCACGCCGATACTGCCAGCGCCAATTGTGCAATTGGTTGGCATTGATGCCGTGCGCCAGCGCAACCCGTGCAATGGACGCACCACCCGCCATCGATTCCTGCACCACCTGACGTTTGTATCCGACCGGATAGCGGCGCCGAGGGCTCGCAGAAGAACTCATTACCGAAAGAGAATCGCTCATTGAAATACGTGTACATCTGAAAAAATACATGGACACGTATCTTGATGAGATTTAACCGAGACTTCTAGACGGTACAGGGCGGGCCGTTACGAATTTTCTAACAGAGTATTTTAGAAATTTTGCATGAAGGCCTCATGCTTTACCGGTAGCGAGATAATTGCCATCCCCAGGCAGTCTGAAGCAGCCGGCGCCAAAGCTTTGCCGAGAGCAAGCTACGAGCAGCGCTACGTTTATAAATGGCGCGCCAAGTACGGTGGCATGGATGCTGGCCTGCCATCTCAGGAGCCTATCCGGAATTTTGTGGGTGAGGCATATTATGCGAGGTAACCCGTTCAGCTTGTTACTTCACAGAGGATGTGTGTTTTTATTCATCCGTCTTATATGCAGAGGAGGGCCTTCAATTGTGTCCTCCCCAATGTGCGCGAATGTCCGTAAGCTGTCATGGTTGGATAACGAAATGTCCTTTAGCTCGATAACGAAGGACATGATCACGCGCTCGGCTTTCTCACCGTCATGTTCTCGACTTAGGTCTTCAATCATTTTTGATGGAAGGCCGAGTCTGCGAAGACTTTTATTGTTTCCCAACTGTACAGAAACGGCGACTGAGGGTAGATCTAGGTCAGTAAAGGATGCAGCCATGACGACAGCCTGCACAGCGATTCGAGAAACGGTGCCCACGCCTTCAGGAATCGCAATCTCTCCCGGGTATATACCCATTAGTGAAGCCCTGCCGTCAGCCTCACGACGAACATCATCGCAATACTGAGCAAAAAACTGAACTGTGGACTTCATTTTTTTGTGGCCGCCTTTGTGTGTTCAAAAGAGTTGATTATCTCTTGAGTACTCACGCCCAGGGCTTGGGAAAGCTTGTGTATCGTTGACAAAGTAGGGTCTGTTTCCCCTTTCTCCAGGCGAGCAATAGCTGGCTGCTGTGTGTTCATCATGCTGGCCAATTGAGCTTGCGAAAGCCCGGCTTGCAGGCGAAGCTTTGCCAACGAGAATTCGGAATCATGCGATAGGGCATCTGCGATGCGCTGACGGGCGCGTGCCAAAGCGGCCCGCTTTGCCGGATCGCGCTCGAGTCGGCTTCGTCGGGTGTTCTGCTTGCTGGAATTTTCAACGTATGCTGATACAAACGAATCATCCATAGAGACGGGCATGATTAACGATGCATCAAGAACAACATAACCGCAGCTCTCGTCAATAGCGAGGTATGCCGAGGTTCTCGTATGCATTGCAGATACGTTGAATGAGAGGGTGGTCGCTTTCATAGTTAATTTCCCGAGCCATTATCGCTAAGATGTGATAAATGTCCTTTTGAGGATGATGTCCATAAAGAACCCGGTAACCAATGGCGGGGCCATCCTCCGGCGTAATCTTCAGAAAATATATAGTGTATTTATTGCGCCATAATTCTTGAAATCTTTTAACCTCAAAGGAAGGTTTTCGGTTAAGGTGGGAGCCCTCAATGCAAAGGCTCTCCAGAAGTTTGGGTGAGTCTTCTAGCTGTTCAATAACTGCGTCTATCAATGCTGCGCTGTCAGCATCGGCTTCGTAAAGCGCATCAAGCTCATCTTCCGCTTCTTTTTCGAATTCTAAGATAGGCATTATATAACGTCTATGTTATGAAAGACGGACTCTCCTGTCAAATTAATACAGAGTGTATCAAAACGGAGTGGAGGGAGCCAGGAGACTCATATAGCTCACTGTTGCGCATGCTATCAATTCGGTCATTGAGCAAAATATTCAGCTTATAGTAAGATTTTATTCAGCTTCATGTAAATTACCGAAATCCAATTAGCAGCATCCCAACACAGGGAGTCGATCATGAGCAACTTTGGCGGAAGGCTGCTGTATCGCAGCCCGATACTGGGGGTTCGATCCATCATGCTGATGTTGGCCTTGTCCTTTACAGGTACGGCGGCTGCACAGACGCCGCTCAATCTGGATGTGCCTTTTGTGCCCACGCGTACGGAGGTGGTGTCCCGCATGCTGGACATGGCGCAAGTGGGGCCGTCCGACTTTCTGATCGACCTGGGTTCGGGCGATGGCCGGATTCCGGTGGCGGCCGTGCGGGACTTCGGCGCCAAGGGGGCTTTCGGGGTGGATATCGACCCCGATCGCGTGGACGAGGCGCGTGCCAGCGCCCAGCAAGAGGGCGTGGCGGACAAGGTGCGCTTCGAAGTCCAGGATCTGTTTAAGACGGATTTATCCGGTGCATCGGTGATCAGCATGTATTTGCTGCCGGATGTGAACCTGAAACTGCGTTCGGCCATTCTGGGCCTGGCGCCCGGCACCCGGATCGTATCCCATGATTTCGACATGGATGACTGGGAAAGCGACGCCCATGCCGATGTGGGTCGAAGCCGGGTCTATTTTTGGGTGGTGCCCGCCAGGGTGGATGGAAAGTGGCGGGTAAGCGGTCCCGACGGCGAGATGACGCTGGACATTGCCCAGTCTTTTCAGAAATTCGACGGCCGCGCAATGCGGGATGGTCGAGACATGGGGCCGGTAAGCGGACGGCTGCGCGGCTCGGATCTGCGCTTTGATGTCGGCGAAGGCGCTGATGCCAGGCGGTATGCGGGCCGTGTTCAGGGGGATGCGATGGTGGCGGTGGCGGCCGCCGAGCCCGGGTTCACCCAGGGCTGGCGCGCCAGGCGCCAGTAGGCGGCCATGAAATCCGTCTTGCCCCATGCGGCGGCCGGCGGGCTGTCGGTCCTGGATGCCGTGGCCATGCTGGTGGGCGTGGTGGTGGGCATCGGCATCTTCGGGTTTCCGCCGCTGGTGGCGCAGCAGGCCCAGACGCCCGCTATCTATTTGGCGCTTTGGCTGGCCGGCGGGTTGATCATGCTGGTGGGCGCGCTGTGCTATGCCGAACTGGGCAGCACGTATCCGGACTCGGGCGGTGAATACCATTTTCTTGTACGGGCATGGGGCCTGCCGGTGGGAATGCTGTTCGCCTGGGCGCGGGGCACGGTCATACAAACGGGCTCGATCGCGGCAGTCGCGTTCATCTATGGTGATTATGCGCAGATCCTGATGCCGCTGGGGTCTTACGGCCCGGCGCTGCATGGGGCGATGGCGGTCATTGTCCTGACGGCGCTGAATGTGCTGGGCACCTTGCAATCCAAGCGGGTCCAGTTGCTGCTGGCGGGCGCCACGATTGCAGCCTTGCTGCTCACCAGTCTTGCGGGCCTTATGCTGGCCGCCGATTCACCGCTTATGCCGGTGACGTCGTCTTCCGCGCCCGTCGGCAATCCGGCCGGCGCCCTGGGCCTGGGCCTGGGCATGGTGTTCGTGCTGCTGACTTACGGGGGCTGGAACGAAGCGGCGTATCTATCGGGAGAACTGCGCAATCCGGGGCGCAACATGAGCCGCGTGTTGTTGATCGGGACGCTGGTGGTGACCGCCGTCTACCTGGTGGTGAATGCGGCTTACCTGCGGATCTTCGGACTGGAGGGGCTGCGGGGCACGCAGGCGGTGGGTGCGGACTTGATGCGCCTGGTCGCCGGGCCGTGGGCGGCCGTGCTGCTTAGCTTGCTGGTGTGCTGCACCGCGCTGGGTACGATCAATGGCAGTATCTTCACGGGCGCTCGGGTGTACTGCGCACTGGGCCGCGACGTTCGGGCGTTGCGCGGCCTGGGCGCATGGAGCGATCGTGGAAAGACGCTCGCGCGGGCGCTTTTGCTGCAGGCGGCCATTACGCTGGCGCTGATTCTGTTCGGCGTGCTCAGCCAGGGCGGCATCCAGGCCATGGTGGCCTATACCGCGCCGGTATTCTGGCTATTCATGTTTTTGACCGCATGCGCGGTGATAGTGCTGCGCCGGCGGGACAGGGAAGGGGCCAGGCCTTTCCGGGTGCCCTTGTATCCGCTGACGCCCCTGGTATTCGCCTTTACCTGCCTGGCCCTGTGCTGGTCCAGCATACAGTATGCGGGCGCCGGGGCGCTGCTGGGGCTGCTGGTTCTTGCCGCAGGCCTTCCGCTGGTATGGCTGCAACGGCGGCTGGAACGGGCCTAGGTATTCGCCGGGCGCCGCCGGAAATCATCATTGTTCCGGCGCTGGGAATTTGGCGCCGCGAAGTAGGCTGCGCGTTGGATAGACACCTCTTGAAGCTTCATGGTGCAATCTTCTTACATCTGCGCGTTATTATCGCGTGAAAGTGGCGTTTGATTGGCTGGCGCGCTGTCTGCGTGACCGCCGCAGGCGCATGATGCTCGATGCCGAACATCCAGAAGATTTCGAACCAAGAGGAAGACAGCATGGATAAGCTATATAGTGAGCGCGCTCAAGCGGCGGCCGCCGAGGATGGATCCACGCAGCAGCAACACGCCGGCGGGGCGTTGGCCGATACGCCGCCCGCCCATGTCAGGCATCAAGGGCTGATCAAGTGGGTGCGCCAGATCGCCCGCCATACGCAGCCCGACCGCATCGTCTGGTGTGACGGTTCGCAGGAAGAGTACGACCGGATGTGCGCGCAGCTGGTGGCCAATGGCACCATGCGCCGGCTCGATGCCAAGAAGCGTCCCAATTCTTATCTGGCCTGGTCCGACCCGTCCGACGTCGCCCGGGTGGAAGACCGCACGTTTATTTGCTCCGAGCGCGAGGAGGACGCGGGCCCGACCAACAACTGGATGGCGCCGGAGAAGATGCGTCAGACGCTGGACGGCCTGTTTGCGGGGTGCATGCGCGGGCGCACGTTGTATGTGGTTCCTTTTTCCATGGGGCCATTGGGCTCGCCCATATCGCACTTGGGCATCGAGCTGACCGACAGCCCCTACGTGGTTGCGAACATGCGCATCATGACGCGCATGGGCAAGAAGGTGTACGACCTGCTCGGCGACAAGGGCGATTTCGTGCCCTGCGTGCATTCCGTGGGCAAGCCGCTGGCGTCGGGCGAGGCTGATGTTCCTTGGCCTTGCAACGACACCAAGTACATCGTGCATTTTCCCGAAAGCCGGGAAATATGGAGTTTCGGTTCCGGCTACGGGGGCAACGCCTTGCTGGGCAAGAAGTGCTTCGCCTTGCGGATTGCCTCGACCATGGGGCGGGACGAGGGCTGGCTGGCGGAACACATGCTTATCCTGGGCGTGCAGTCGCCCGAGGGCCGCAAGTACCACATCGGCGCGGCATTCCCTTCGGCATGCGGCAAGACCAATTTCGCCATGGTGATTCCTCCCGCCCAGTTCGATGGATGGAAGGTTACGACGGTGGGCGACGACATCGCCTGGATCAAGCCCGGGCCCGACGGCCGCCTTCGGGCCATCAACCCCGAGGCGGGCTACTTCGGCGTGGCGCCCGGCACCAGCGAGAAGACGAACTACAACGCCATGGCGACGCTGCGGGAAAACGTCATCTTCACCAATGTCGCCCTGACGGACGATGGCGATGTGTGGTGGGAGGGCATGAGCTCTGAAGCACCGGCGCACCTGACCGATTGGCAGGGCCGGGACTGGACTCCCGAGATCGCCCGGGAAACCGGACGCAAGGCGGCTCATCCGAATGCGCGCTTTACCGCTCCGGCTTCCCAGTGCCCGTCCATCGACCCGGAGTGGGAGAATCCTGAAGGAGTGGTGATGGACGCCTTCCTGTTCGGCGGCCGGCGATCCGATACCGTCCCGCTGGTGACCGAGGCACGCAACTGGGCCGAGGGCGTTTACATGGCGGCCACCATGGGTTCGGAGACCACGGCGGCGGCAGCCGGCAAGCAGGGGGTGGTGCGGCGCGACCCTTTCGCCATGCTGCCGTTTTGCGGTTACAACATGGGCGATTATTTCGCGCATTGGCTCAGCCTGGGATCCGGCCTGGAACGCCTGGGCGTGACGCCCCCACGCATCTATTGCGTGAACTGGTTCCGCAAGGACGCCGACGGCAAGTTCATCTGGCCTGGCTTTGCCGACAATGTGCGGGTGCTCAAATGGATTATCGGCCGGCTGGAAGGCGGCGCCCAGGGCGAGGAGGGCTTCTTCGGCATCTCGCCGCAGTTTCAGGACATGGACTGGGCCGGCCTGCCGCTGGACGATGCGCAATTCGAGCAACTGATGATTTGCGATGCCGAAGCCTGGCGCAGGGAGCTGGAACTGCACGACGAGCTGTTCGCCCGCATGGAGGGCACGCTGCCCGAAGCGCTGCGCCGGGTCCGGCATGAGTGGGCGCAGGCGCTGTAGATGATGGTTACGTGACCATGGCGACATTCAGTCCGTGGACGCGTTCAAATGCCGGGTCGCCTGTCAGTAGCAGGTGATCCGCGCCCAATTGCAGGCAACTGGCCGCCTGCAGGGCATCCGGCGTGCGAAGCCCGTGGCGCACTCGAATTGCGGCAGCCAGTTCCACGACTTGGCGGTTCAACTCGACCCATACGATATCCTGGCGAGCGAAGAATGCATCGTACCGGGCCAATACATCGAGATCATTGCTCTTCATTGGTCCGACACGGCATTCCGGCCAGGACAGCCGGCTGATGGCCGCTTGGGCATCTGGGTGAGCTTGCGATAGTGCGGCAAGCTGACCGCGCACCCGTGCCGCGAACGGCTCTTTGCCTTCAATCAGATAGATCAGGGTGCAGGCATCGAAGAACGCAATCACCAGTCGCGCTCTTCAGCCAGCTTGGCATCGATCTCGGCCTTTTCGCGTGAGCCCGCAGACGGCTGCGTCAACAACCACTGCAACGCGGTCATTTCAGAGCCGGCTTGTGGCTGTTCGCCAACAAGGCGCTGGTATTCCTCTTCGGACAACACAACGGCGGCTGACTTGTTGCGCTTGATGATATGGACTGGACCTCGACGCAAGCCTTCATCGATCGCGGCCATGCCGCGGCGCTTGATCTCGGCGACCGTCACCGTATTATGCATATAAGGCCTCCAAATCAGTACTGAATCTATATAAATGATATCAATTTCAGTACTGAGGGGCAATCCTTCCGCTTCAATTTCCGGAATAGGCCAGGGCGGGCTTGCCATGCCGTCCAGGATCGCGGCCGACCCCGCTTTGAGGCAACGCGGGTTCGGCTGCCGGCCTTCCCGTTTGAGCGGCAGCGACGGAGCCAACCTGCTTCCCCGTATTCAGTACTTCTATCGCCTGCCGCAGGCCGCCGGCTTCGCCGGTCAGTGCCCGTACGGTGTTGCCCAGGTCCTGGACCAGGGCGGCGTTTTGATGGGTGACGCCGTCCATCTGGGCGATGGCCTGGTTGATCTGTTCCAGGCCGCTGGACTGTTCCACCGATGCGGTGGAGATCTCGCCCATGATGTCGGTGACGCGCCGCACGGAGTCGACGATCTCCTGCATGGTCTGGCCGGCGCGGGCGGCGTGTTCGGAACCGACCGCCATGCGGTCGACCGATTCATCGATCAGCGTCTTGATTTCCTTGGCGGCCTGCGAGCTCTTCTGGGCCAGGCTGCGCACTTCGCCCGCGACCACGGCAAAACCGCGGCCGGCCTCGCCGGCGCGGGCCGACTCCACGGCGGCGTTGAGGGCCAGGATGTTGGTCTGAAAGGCGATCTCTTCTATCAAGGAGACGATGTCGCCGATCTTGCGCGAGCTGTCGTGTATGCCCTGCATGGTATTGACGACGTCGCCCACCACGGCGCCGCCGCGTTGCGCGATCTGCATGCTGTCGTCGGCCAGCTGGCTGGCCAGATGGGCGTTGTCGGCGTTCTGCTTGACGGTTACGGTCAGCTCTTCCATGCTGGCGGCGGTTTCCTGCAGGGATGCGGCCTGGTCTTCGGTGCGGGCGGACAGGTTGGTGTTGCTGGCATCCAGGATCTGGGCCATGCGAGCGGTGGCGTAGGCGCCGGCATGCACGTCGTTGGCGATGCCCAGCAGGCTCTTGCGCATCATGTCCAGATAGAAATACAGGTTGCCGACCTCGCCTTGCTGGCGGGTGTCGATGTCGATAAGCAGATTGCCGGACGCGACCTGGCGGGCGATTTTTGCGGCGCCGTCCAGCGGCTGAATGACGCTCTGGGCAATGCGCCAGCCATAGGCCAGGCTGGCCGCGGTGGCGGCGCCGATGCCGGCCAGCGTCCATGCCTGGTAGGGGGCGGAAACGCCGCCGGTCAAGGCCAGCCAGGTGGCGGCGGCGATGGTGGCCGTGGACAGCACCGCCATGCGGAACATGCCGGCCTTCAGGGTTCGGGCGAAAGGCAGGGCGGCGACGTCGAAAATCCGCCGCCATCCGGTGCGCACGCGCTGGCCGTGCCTGACGGTGTAGCCGCCGGCCCGGCCCGCGTTGATGTCGTCATAGAATTCCTGGGCGGCATCGATCTGCTCCTGGGTGGGCTGGATCCGGACCGAGGCGTACCCGCTGACTTCGCCATGCTCGTAAATGGGCACCGCGTTGGCCAGCACCCAATAGAAGCCGCCGTCCTTGCGCCGGTTCTTGACCAGACCCAGCCAGGGCTTGCGCGCATGCAGGGTATCCCATAGATCCTGGAACGCCGCGGGCGGCATGTCGGGGTGGCGGATCAGGTTATGCGGCTTGCCGATAAGCTCTTCGCGGGTATAGCCGCTGATTTCGATGAATGCCGGGTTGGCATAGGTGATTCGGCCTTTCTTGTCGGTTTTGGAGATCAGGTACTGGTCAGGCCGGAGCTTGGTTTCGACGTTGTTGACGGGAAGATTGACGCGCATGGAATGGAAGTAGGTAGTCTCAAGGGGCCGGCGCCGGGGGCGCAGGCTGCGGGTTCTTGTTGTGAAAATGGGGAATAAGGGCGATGTTAGGATGGTTCTGGGGACACCGTCTTGATGTAGATCATGTTTGCGACTGTTGGCAAGCATTTGTATTTGTTGTTGATTATAACCATGTCAATAAAATGGTTATTGCTACCGCAAGTTTATATTTTTGCGCTACAAAAAAACCGGCTCCTTGCGGAGCCGGCTTGCTGCGTGGGACCCTGGCGGCCCTCTTGTTATTTACGGATCAGTAAAGCACCCTGGGCAGCCACAGGCCGATTTCCGGGAACACATACAGCATCACGATGGCGATGATCTGTATTCCCATGAAGGGCAGCATCCCCGCGAAGATCTGGTTCAGGGTGACATGCGGCGGCGCGACCCCCTTCAGGTAGAACGCGGACATGGCGACCGGCGGCGACAGGAAGGCCGTTTGCAGGTTCAGGGCCACCAGCAGGCCGAAGAACAGCGGATCGATCTGGTAGTGCGCCAGCAGGGGCAGGAAGATGGGCATGAAGATCACGATGATCTCGGTCCATTCCAGCGGCCAGCCCAGCAGGAAGATGACGATCTGCGCCAGGATCATGAACTGCACCGGGGTCAGGTCCATGCCCAGCACCCAGCTGTTGATGATCTCCTGGCCGCCCAGCAGCGCGAAGGCGGCCGAGAAGATGCTGGAGCCCACGAACAGCCAGCACACCATGGCGCTGGTCTTGGCCGCCAGGTACACCGATTCCTTCAGCATCTCCATGTTCAGTCGCCGGTAGGCCAGCGCCAGCAGCAGGCCGCCGAACGAGCCCATGGCCGCCGCTTCCGACGGTGTGGCCAGGCCGAACACGATGCTGCCCAGCACCGCAAGGATCATGATGGCCAGCGGGAAGAAGGAGCTGAGCAGCATCTTGAAGACTTCAAGGCGCGCAAAGGTGAAGATGGCGTAGAAGATAATCAGCAGGACCGTGCCCACGGCCAGGGTGATCCAGAAGCTTGTAGGGGCGGGAACCGAATCGGCCGCCGCGTCGGCTTCCGCGCCCGCCGCATCGCCGGTGTCGGCTGCGGATTCAACCGCCTCCGCGCCCGCCGGTTCGGCCAGTCCGGCCGAGCCTTCCGGTTCTTGCAGGCCGCCGCTGTCAAGGCTGTTGTCGAACTCGGCCGCAAAGCCCATTTCGACCAGGCCGCTTTCCTGGGCGGGAGCGGGCTTGGTGACGATCTCGTAGCTGAGCAGCATGGCGGCGGCAAATACCAGGGCGGGCAGCAGCGCGATGACCAGGTGGTTGAACAAGGTGCGCATGGGCACGTTGGCGTTGCGCTTGCCTTTCATGGCGCCGATCAGGCCGGGGAGCACCCGGTTGCTGACGGTTTCCTTGATGGTCTGGGCGAACTCGGGCAGCGTGACGCGGCGTTCTTCCTCGGTCAGCGGAGGCGCCGACTTGGGGCTGACTTTTGCCACGATCATGATGTACGCGACGTACAGCAGGGCCAGCATGATGCCGGGAAAGAAGGCCCCCGCATACAGCTTGACTACCGACACGCCGGCTACCGCGCCGTACACGATGAGCAGCACTGATGGCGGGATCATGATGCCCAGGCAACCGCCCGCGGTGATGGCGCCGGCGGTCAGCCGTATGCTGTAGCCCGCCTTGAGCATGGCCGGCAGGGCCAGCAGGCCCATCAGCGTGACCACGGCGCCTACGATGCCCGTGGCCGTGGCGAAAACGGCGCAGGTAATGACGGTGGCCACGGCCAGCGAGCCCGGCACGCGGGCCATGGCCAGGTGCATGCTCTTGAACAGTTTTTCAATGAGGTTGGCGCGCTCGACCAGATAGCCCATGAAAATGAACAGCGGCACGGCGATCAGCACGTCGTTGGTCATGACCGCATAGGTGCGCAGCACCATCAGGTCCAGCGTTTGTTCGATGGCGACCTGCGGCCCCATGCCGCGGTAGGCCAGGTAGGTGAACATGACGCCCATGCCCATCAGGGTGAAGGCCGTCGGAAACCCCAGCATGATGGTCACGACGATCAGGCCCAGCATCAGCAGGCCCAGGTGGCCGTTGGTAATGTCCGCCGGCGATGGCATGAGCACTATCAGGGCGATGACGACGGCCGCTAATATAGAGAGGCCGAACCATATCTCTTTTCTCATGGTTGCTTCCCTTTTTCCTGGTCGATGACGATAGAGTCAAGCGCGTTGATTTCGTTGGTATCCACATGCACCATGTCTTTGAGTTTGTCCACGTCGACTTCTTCGACGTCTTTGTCGCGCTTGGGCCAGTCGCCTTGTTTGAGGCACTGGATGCAGTAGACGATTTCGACAAAGCCCTGGAACAGCAGGGTGACGCCGGCCAGGGGAATGATGAACTTGAAGGGATAGATGGGCGGGCCGTCGGCGGTAATGGTGGAGTGTTCATTGATCATGTACGACTCCAGGGCATAGTTGTAGCCGGCCCAGGCCAGCGCCACGACGCCGGGTATGAAGAACAGGATGTACAGGGTCAGGTCCAGGCCGGCCTGCAGGCGGGGCGGGAAGAAGCCGTACAGAACGTCGCCGCGCACGTGTCCGTTCTTGGACAGGGTGTAGGCGCCGGCCATCATGAACAATGCGCCGTACATCATGTTCATGGCGTCGAAGGCCCATGAGTGCGGATCGCCCAGCGCGTAGCGCGAAAACACTTCGTAAGTCACGAACAGCGTCAATGCCAGGACAAACCAGCCAAAAAGCTGCCCTATCCAGGTATTGACCCGGTCTATTGTTTGCAAAAATTTTTGCATGGTTGATTCACCTTGCTGGGGAAGAAGCAGCGGAACCGCGCGCAAGGCGCTGCGGCTCCGGGGCAGCCGATTTAAAAAACACTACCCGTACAGCTGGGTAGTGTTCTGTGCAGCAGCGCTACGGCTTAGCTTTTCTTCTTGGCGGCTGGCTTTTTGCCGAAATAGTGGTTGTAAGCCATGCGCCGGTTGTTGTTGGTGTCCATGTCCCAGGACACCGCGCGCGCTGCAAAGGCGCGCTGCGACTGTTCGATTTCCTTGAAGAGCGGATTGGTTTCACCCTTCTTGGCGACGATGTCGTCCCAGACGGTAAGCTGCTCTTGCAGGATGGCGTCGGGCGTCTTGTAGAACTTGACGCCGTCTTCCTTTTGCAGCTTGATGTAGTCCTGCGAGTAGCGGTCGACCGCCTTCCAGGACATGTCGGCCGACGCGGCCTCCACGGCGTTGGCGATGATGGCTTTCATCTTCTCGGGCAAGGCCTTGTATTTGTCCCGGTTGAAGATGATCTCGAAGGTTTCGGACGATTGGTGGAAGCTTTGCAGCATGCACACCTTGGACACGTCGGGGAAGCCCAGCAGGCGATCCGATGTGGCGTTGTTGAACTCGGCGCCGTCCAGCAGGCCGCGGTCCAGGGCCGGGACGATTTCGCCGCCGGGCAGGGCGTTGACCGCCGCGCCCATGGCCGTGAACAGGTCGATGGCCAGGCCGTTGGTGCGGAACTTCAGGCCTTTCAGGTCGGCCGTCTTGGTGACGGGTTTCTTGAACCAGCCAAAGGCCTGCGTGGGCATGGGGCCGCTGAGGAAGGACTCCACGTTGCCGCCGATGTCGTTGTACAGCTTGACCAGAAGCTCTTTGCCGCCGCCGTATTTGTGCCAGGCCAGAACCATGTTGGCGTCCATGCCGAAGGCCGGGCCGGACGAATACAGCGCCAGGGCGTTCTGCTTGCCGTAGTTGTAGCCCAGCACGCCGTGGCCGCCGTCCAGAGTGCCCTTGGACACGGCGTCGAGCAGGGCGAATGCGGGCACGACCGCGCCGGCCGGCAAGACTTCGATCTTGAGCTCGCCGCCGGTCATGTCGTTGATCTTCTTGGCGAAATCCAGAGCGTATTCGTGGAAGATGTCGACCGTCGGCCAGGTGCTCTGGAAGCGGAAATTGATGGGGGTTTGCGCACTGACGATGGCGGGGAAGCCCATGCCGACGGCGGCCACCGTACCGGCGGCGGCGCCGCCTAGGAACTGGCGACGCGACGACTTGGCGGGGGCGAGGCTGCTATCCGATTTAGCACTGCTTTTCATTTCTGTGTCTCCTGGCTTATATGACTACGTATCGTTGGTTGCAACAAGGTACAAACTATCAACTGCCGTCGCTTTTATAGGCTATCCGAATAGGCGAGTCAACAATTTGTAAGCTGGTCGATTTTTAGTGCCAGGAAGATTTCTCGGTTCTTGATTTCTCCTGAAAGCCAGTGTTCATAAGGGTTTCAAAAGAAGCTTCAAGCTTCGATATTTGCGTCAGCCAGAATTTTTTCTGGCCAGCTGGCAGGGTTATCACGTAGAAATTCGGTGTTTCCACTAAGCCCCGGATTGTGGCTGTGCGCCACATCCGGTAGGGGGCTTTCAGGGGCGGCGCGCGCCCTGCCCGCGGTTGCGCTGGCTGTTCTGATCCTGGCCGGTGCCGATCTGGCTGGTATGGCCGTCTTTCTTGCTTCGATTCTGTTGGTCGCGATGGCTGCGCTGCTCCTCGCGAAGGCGGTCGTCTTTTTGCAGGCTTTCGGAAGGTTGATCAGGTCGGTTCGTCATGGCGATTTCCTTGCATGTTGAAATGGACGGGCTGCGGCGGCAGCCCGCATGGCGGTGCAGCAATCGGCGTTCCCGGTTTCCGGGGCATGGAATTTGCTGCCGCTTCTGGGCTTGTACCCGATGAAAGGAGCGGACCGATGCGCGAGTGGTGGCTGGAAACCAGAATCTTGTCTATTCCCATTTGGAACTGGCTGTCGGCCTGCGTGGTGGCCGCGCTGGTTCTGATGGCTTTGCTGCTGATCAGGCAATGGGTGCGGCGGCGCGCCGGACAGGACGCCGAGCACAAGCGCCGGGTATTCACCCGCATGTTTTTCCAGATCGCGGCCAGCACCAGTTCCTTCGCCCTGCTTGTCCTGTCCATCCTGATCGGCGTGAAATTCCTGGACATGCCCCCGGCCTGGCGGGCCGGCATGTCGCAACTGTGGTTCGTGGCTGTGGTGCTGCAAGTGGCCCTGTGGCTGAATGGGGCCATTACATTCGGCCTGGCGCGGTATCTGGAGCGCCGCGCCGACCTGAACGCCGTCGCAATGAGTATAGTGGGGTTTGCGGCCCGGGCCGTGCTGTGGGTGGTGGCCGTGCTGGCGGTTCTGGACAACCTGGGGGTCAACATCACGGCCTTCATCGCCAGTCTGGGCATAGGCGGCGTGGCCGTCGCGCTGGCGGCGCAAGTGGTGCTAAGCGATCTGTTCGCTTCGGTGTCGATAGGGCTGGACAAGCCTTTCGAGCCGGGCGACTTCATCGTGGTGGGCGGCATCGCCGGCAGCATCGAACACGTTGGGCTGAAGACAACGCGCATCCGCAGCCTGGGCGGCGAGCAGATCGTGTGCTCCAACACCGAACTGCTCAAGCAGACCATACAGAACTACAAGCGCATGGACCTGCGCCGTGTGGCTTTCCGCTTCAGCGTGGCCTATGGCGCGGATGCGGGGCAGGCGGAGGAAATAGCCCACGCCGTCAAGGCCTTGATCCAGGCCCAGGACGGCACGCGTTTCGACCGGGCGCATCTGCTTCAGTTCACCGAGCGGGGGCTGGAATATGAGGTGGTCTATTATGTGCTGAGCGCCGACTACAACCGGTATATGGATATTCAGCAAACGATCAATCTGGGCATCATGCGCGAAGTGGCGGACCGCGGACTGACTTTCGGGCGTAGCGAAATGAAGGTCTATCAAGCGCCTGTCGCCGAGGGCGGCGCGGAACCCGCGGGCGGAGCCGGATAGCGCCGCGTCCTGAGCGGCGTCAGCAGGGCGGTCAACCCGTTGTGATCCAGTTCGTGCATCAATGCAAGAAGGCGGCCGACCTCGCCCTTGGGAAAGCCTTCCCGGGCGAACCAGTTCAGGTAGTGGCCGGGAAGGTCGGCGATGAGGCGTCCCTTGTATTTGCCGTAAGGCATGCGCTGCGTAATCAGCCGCTCCAGGTCTTCCGGGTTCATGGTTCTACTCTTCAGGCAGCAATTCGGGATTCCAGACAACTTCCCACAGGTGGCCGTCCGGATCCTGGAAATAACCGGCATAGCCGCCCCAGAACGTTTCTTGGGCAGGCTTGACGATGACGGCGCCGGCGGCTTGTGCCTGGTCCATGACATCGTCCACTTCATTCCGGGTGGCCACGTTGTGTCCCAGCGAAAGCTCCGTGGCGCTTGGCTTGTCCGCTGAAAGCCCCGAGTCGTGCGCCAGGCTTTTGCGCGGCCAGACGGCCAGCTTCAGCCCCGGCTGAAGATCGAAGAAGGCGACGGCTCCATGCTCGAATTGCTGGCCCATGATGCCCTCGGTGGGCAGGTGCAGCCCGTCGCGATAGAAGCGCAGCGACCGTTCAAGGTCGTCGACGCCCAGGGTAATCACGGTTATGCGTGGCTTCATGAGTGCTCCGTGTTTATGGGTTTCGCTGCTCTTGAAGTGCGGCGCTGCGTATATGCCGGCGACCCTGGACCCTGATTACGCCGCCTGCCTGTCGCGCGGCAGGAACACGAGCACGAGCAGGGTGCAGGCGCCCACGAAGCCGAAGGCATAATCATAGCGGCCGCTGAATGCCACGAAGGCCGCGAAGGCGGTCGGCACCAGCATATTCATCAGGTTGACCAGAATGCTGGAGCCCGCCGAGGTTTCGGAGATCAGGTCGGGCGGTGAGCGGCGCGCCACTTCGGCGATCTGCACGCCGTTCCAGCTTGCCGCCGAGCAACCCGCCACGAACGCCAGCACCACGATCGTCCACAAAGGCCATTCGGGCTTGCTCAACCCCAGCAGTATCGTCGTGGCTGCCGACAGGATCGCCACGATGGACAGCGTTGCGGTGGCTGACCGCAAGCGGTCGGAAAGCCATCCCCACGCGATGCGGCCCAGCACGCCGCCGGCCTGCATGACGGCGAACACCACGCCGGCCATGCCCAGCGAGAATCCCAGCCTGTCGATCAGATAGATGACGGTGAAGGTGAACCAGCAGCTTTGAGATACGGCGAACAGGCTGCCGACGATGGACATCTTCATCAGGCCGCGATTGCTCATCAGTGATTGCAGGGGCACCTGAAGGGTGTGCAGCGTTTGACGGCCGGGCATGGTGAAATGCCAGCCCCCCTCGTCGTCGGTCTGGTCCAGACCCTGGCTCATGCGCCATGTCAGGATGGTGGGCAAGGCAACCAGGATGGCGCAGGCAAACAGCGCGACCCGCCATCCGGCCACGACGATCATGGCCGGAATGACCAGCCCCGCAATGACGCCGCCAAGCGGGACACCGGCTTGCTTGATGGAAAAGACCAGGTTGCGTTTCCCGGGCGGCGAATAGCGCTGCAGGACTTCGCTGCCCGCCGGGTTGGCGGTGCCGCCGCTCAATCCCATCACGAAGCAGGCGGCCAGGGCGATGCCGACGCATGGACTCAGGAACAGAGCCATGCTGGCCGCCCCGATCAACAGGCAAATCTGCAAAGTGCGCATGCCCCCCACCTGTTTCATCAGGGCCGAGCCCCCGATCAATATGGCGAGTCCGCCCAGCGAGTTGCTCGCCGTCAGGTAGCCGATGGAACTGCCGCTCCAGCCGAACTCCTCGGACATCGCGGGGGCAATGATGGGAATGAACCGTGACAGGAAGGATGTAGTGGTTTGTAGTATGAAGATGGCTGCTATGGGTACCAGCCAGGCAGGCGCTGCCTTGATCATTGGGCTTCTCTTGTTTTTGCTAGGGTGCTGCGGATGAGGTATACGTAGTTTCCCTATTGTATGCGCGTGTCACGGCGCTGCGGCGTTGTGCAGTTCTGGCATGTAAATGAGAATCATTGTTAATATACGGGATTCAACATGCTGACTTTCTTCCACATTTGCCATGTCCCGTCCATCTGCGCCCAAGAAAGGCTGGCTCGCTTACTACAGCGGGCTGGTCGGGTCGTGGGCAAAAGGGCATGTCAATATGCAGGATGCGGAGGATGCCGTGCAGGATGCTGCAGAACGGATGCTGGGCGTGGACATGCTTGGCATCCGCGACACGCGTGCTTATTTGCATCGGAGCGCGGCCAATGGCCTGGTCAGCCGCTACCGCCGAGAACAGGCTTTTCCAACCGTTCCCTTGAATGAGTTGACTGAGGATGCCCATCCCGTCGTTGAAGATGTCGAATCGACCGCCTATGTCGCTCAGTTGTCGCGGGCCTTGGCCGACTCGCTGGAGGAACTGCCGCTGGTTTGCCAGCAGATATTCGCCTGGCATCGAATCGAGAATTGGACAGTGCCGGAGATTGCCCGGCATATGGGCTTGTCGATCAGTACTGTGGAAAAGCACCTGACGAAGACGATGAGGCATTTGCACCAACAGTTACAAAGATTCTCCTCGTAAACTTACGGGGTTTGCTATTGCCAAGCGTCTTTCATATGAAAGGGTAGCTGAAAATCCACGTTCATCGGCCTCAGCGTCCATTATGACCACGAACAAGCAGAAACCTCCCGACGACCCACATGATGCAGCCGCTCATTGGTTTACCCGTGAACACGGTGGTCTGATGACGCCCGATGAGCGCCGCATGTTCGAAGCGTGGCGCCAGGCGGACGTCCGGCATGAGCAGGCCTATCAGGAAATGATGCGGGTGTGGAGCATGGCAAAGGCCACGCCCGATGCCGTTTTCGAGAATATCCTGGATCGCCGCCCTGGGTGGACTTCCGTCATGGCGTCTCGCCGTCGCGTGCTTGGGGTGGGTGCCGGCGCCGCCTGTTGCGCCGCCGCGGCGGCGGTGCTGATGGGGCCCGAGCGGTGGCTGCACGCTCCCGAGTTCTCCGAGCGCTATCTTACCCGGCGCGGTGAACGCCGCAGGGTCGATCTGCCCGACGGCTCGATGCTGACGCTCAATACCGACAGTGTTGCCCAGGTACGGTTTTACCGATCCGAACGGCACGTCCGGCTGGAGCAGGGGGAAGTGTTCTTCGCGGTGGCGTCGGCACTCGACCGCCCCTTTATGGTCGATGCCGGGCTAGCTGCCGTAACGGTCACGGGCACTGCTTTCAACGTCCGGCGTGATCCAGACCATCAGGTGTCGGTCGTGGTCGAGTCCGGTTCGGTGGAAGTGGCGGGGGGCAGGTGGTGGAATCGGGACGTGCGCCGGTTGACCGCCCGCCAAGCCGTACAGGTTGACCGCTCGGCGGTGGCATCCGAGGTGTTCCCAGCCGATGTCAACGTCGCGATGGCATGGCGGCAAGGCAAGGTGGTATTTGACGCTACGTCGTTGGAAGCCATCGTGGCCGAGATCAACCGCTACCGGACTCGGCCCATTCAACTGCAAAGCGCCTCTTTGCGGCAACTGCGCGTGGCGGGCGTATTCAGCACGGACGACCCCGACGCTTTCCTCGATGTCCTGCCGTCGCTCGCGCCTGTCACTGTGCTGCGGCTGCCTGATGGGCGGACTATGATCACGCCAAGATAAAGAATTTTTACTTTCCCCGATCTAGTATAACTGTTTGATTAAAAATGAGATTTTATCTCTTTCTTTCTGTTCAGAAATATATTGTTTCTAAATAGGGGTGAAAATCTTTACGGGGTTCCCCTCTCTCAATCCTCTTTACTAATGAAGAGCCTGGTTTCATCGAGTGATGGGGACAGGCTGTAACGAACCTTTGGCCAAAGGGTTTGGCGCGCATGCGCTGTTTTCATTATTAAGAGAATATCGGTGGAACCTCATATCACGACACACGCATTGGCTGCGGTCCGCAGCAAGCGGCTCGGCTTTAGCCTGAATGCCCTCGCTATTTCGTTCGCACTCATCCTTGGCTTATTGCCCGATGCGGCCCATGCGCAAAGCACGGTCTCGGCACAGGTCAATATCGCGGCGCAATCGCTGAACTCGGCTTTGCTTCAGTTGGGACAGCAGACAGATATCCAGATCTACTACTTGCCGGAAACCGTGGCCAACCTGAGAGCGCCTGCCGTATCGGGCACCTTGACGGCGGAGCAGGCTCTGGCGCGATTGCTGCGGGGAACGAATATTGATGTGCGCTGGAAGGGAAATACAGTTTCGCTTTCAGCGCCAGCGGCCACTACGGAATTGGAGCCGGTGGTAGTAACCGGCTCTCGAGATTTGCCACCGGCTTATGCCGGCGGGCAGGTCGCGCGGGCCGGCCGGCTAGGCATGCTTGGCAATAAAGACGTCATGGATACGCCATTCAGCCAGACCAGCTACACGAACAAGACGATCCAGGATCAGCAAGCGCAGACCATTCAGGATGTTCTGTCGAATGATCCGTCCATCGTGACGAAACAAAACAGCGCGAGCGATGAGGACGGCTCGATCAATATCCGGGGCTTTCCGACGACCTTCGCATCCGGTGCCGGCAGTCTGAACGGATTGACGGGCATGGCGCCGTTGCGTGCGCCGGACATGGATTACATCGAGCGCGTCGAGGTGCTCAAGGGGCCGAACGCCTTGCTGAACGGCATGGCGGCATCCGGGGCCAGCGGCCCCGGCGGTTCGTACAACCTCGTCACCAAACAGGCCGACGACGAGCCGCTCACCGAATTGACCACGCGATATGACTCCCGCTCGCAGCTTGGCGCTCATTTGGATGTCGGCCGCCGCTTCGGTGCGGAGAACCGGTTCGGAATTCGCTTCAACGGGGCGTACCGCAAGGGCGATACGCCGGTGGATCCGATCTCCGCGGAAGTGGGGTCGGCGGCGATCAATCTGGACTATCGCGGCGAGCGTGTCCGGATATCCGCTGATGTCGCGCATCAGTCGAACGACGCCAATCCCCAGGTGATACAGCAGCTTGCTGTGACCAATCTCGGCTTCGTTCCGCAGGCCCCCGACGCCGGAACCAGCCTCAATCCCGCATGGAGCAAACAACACAGTAGATTGACGCTGGGCATGGTGCAGGGCGAAGTTGACGTGACCGACAATATCACGGCCTATGCCGCCATCGGCAAACAGAAGCTGGATTTCTTTCTCATCGGCCCCAGCCAGCCGACGCTGCGCGATACGAGCGGAACGTATGGGTGGAATAGCGCCGAATATTCGAGATATGCCTATGATGTGTTGTCCATGCAGGGTGGATTGAGGGCCAAGGCGACGACCGGACCGGTGGATCATGCCCTCAGCCTCAATCTGTCGCAGTCCCGGATGGAGACGGGGTCGGCTGAAACGCAAATCCCATATACCGGCACCACGAATCTTTACAATCCGGTATTCGGGTCCGCCCCGTTCCTTGCTGATCCCGGCGATCCGAGCACATCCAGTAAAAGCCGCGTTTCCAGCACAGCCATCGCCGACACCTTGTCGATCCTTGACGAGCGAATCCAGTTCACCGCAGGCATCCGCTACCAGGAAGTGCAAGGCACAAATTTCGACATGGCGACCGGTGCCGAAACCTCTAATTACGATAGCGACGCATGGACACCGGCCCTAGGCTTGATCGTCAAGCCTAGGGAGAACGTCTCACTCTATGCCAACTATATAGAAAATCTGCAGCGGGGAGCCATCGTTGGTCCATCGTATTCGAATTCCGGCGAGGTATTTTCACCTTATGTCAGCAAGCAATATGAAACTGGCGTCAAGGTCGATTGGGGTACGGTGACGACGACGCTGGCGGCGTTCCAGATCGCCCAGCCCAACACGATCTCCATCGACGGTCCGGCCGGCGGCCTGCCGGCGCTGGCGCTCGACGGCGAGGTGCGCAATCGCGGAATCGAGCTGAGCGCCTACGGCGAGATCACGCCCGGCGTTCGCTTGATGGGGGGCGTCACCTTGCTGGATTCCCGCCAGACCAAGACCAAGGATGGTCTCTATGACGGCCACCGTGAAGCGGGCGCTCCGGCCGTTCGCGCTGTGCTGGGCGGCGAATGGGATACGCCGTTCATGCAGGGCCTGACGCTGACCGGCCGCATCATCTATTCCGGAGATCAGGTGGTCAGCAGCAACAACGAGCATCTGAAGCTTCCTGCATGGACGACTGTCGATCTGGGCGCGCGGTATGTCCTCGATTCGCCTTGGAACAAGCAGCCGGTCACGCTCCGCTTCAACGTCGATAATGTGTTCGGCAAGAACTATTGGTCGGGGACGAACAACCGGTATATCCAGCTTGGCTCGCCGCGCACCTTTCGTCTTTCGGCGACATTCGCCTTCTAAGCCATGATCGTAATTCTTGCGCTGACGCTGGTCATTCTCGGTTGTGCGTGCCTTTACCTCGCCAGCCCCAATCAAAAATGGCGTTCTCGGCCTTTCCCGCGAGCGCCGCTTCGGGGTGCCGGTAGCCTGCTGCTGGCGGCCGGCCTTGCCGCATGGATCGCGGCATTGCGGCCCTTGTCCGGCTTCTTCGTAACCTTGCATGTCGCGATGGTATGCCTGTTCGCCTTTCCCTACCTCGCCGTGCTTCGCGGCATCTGGAGAACCCGGCATGGCTGAAAGAATCCGTCCCGACTGGTGGGGAAAGGCCAGTGCCGGCGCAATCCTCGGGCTAGGCCTGGCTCTCGCGCTAATCGGGCTTTACGCTTATCTGGGGCCTGGCGGCATCAATGCGCCGGGCGGGCGCTACTCGCTGATGCGCTATCTGGAAGCATTGGTCTGGATCGTGGTCTTCGGCTTCTGTTTCCTGTTTCGCAGCGGTCGTGCGGCCTGGGCGTGGCTAGCTGCGGCGAACCTGATTGCCTTCGCGGCGTTGTTTGCTTGCCGCTTCTATTTCTTCGTGTGAGGGCAGCATGATCCGCGCCGACATCATCAAGATCTACAAGACCGTCCATACATGGACGGGTATCACCTGTGGCTTCGCGCTGTTCATCGCCTTCTATGCGGGCGCGCTCACCATGTTCAAGGAGCCGATCGCGCGCTGGGCGTCGCCGCCTGCCGTGGGTGTGGCGGCGGTTCCTTTGGACGATGCGCCCCGCCTCCTTGAATTAGTCGCCGCCGAGCATCCTGAAGCACGGGAGCACGGCATCATGCTGCATCTGCGCGGATACGAGAACGAGCCTGCGAGGGTGACGTGGGAAGAGGATGCGCCGCATCAAGCAGGCCGGCCGCACGAGCACGTTCATTGGTGGGCGACGCTGAAACACGATGGCACGCTGCTGGCCAGGGAGGAGGAGCCGTCCGAACTGGCGGAGTTCATCAACGAAATCCATATGCGCGTCGGGATTGCCAGACCATGGGGGGCATATCTCATGGGAGCGGTTTCGCTGCTCTACGGTGTGGCGCTGATCGCCGGCGTGATCGTGCTGCTGCCGTCGCTCGTCAAGGATTTTTTCGCGCTGCGTGTCGGCAAGAATCTCAAGCGCATGTGGCTGGACGCCCACAATGTCGTCGGAATCACAGCACTGCCATTTCATATTGCGATGGCGATAACCGCGACCGCATTGAGCTTGAGCGGCCCGCTCTGGTCTGCGCAAGAAAGCGTGATCTTCGGCGGCAAGCAGGAGATCCTGAATGAGCTCGATAACGAGCCATTCAGGCCGCCAAAGCCGACCGGCGAGGCGGGTGCAATGATGGCCCCCGCACAATTGCTTCAACAGCTAAAAGTGCAGGTGCCCGATTTCGAACCGAAGATCATGATCTTCAAGAACTTTGGAGACAAGGCCGCTTCGGTGAGGGTGCCCGGCTCCGAGCGTGGCTATGTCGGTGACTACCATCTTGGAGGCGTCATGCTCAGCGCCGTAACCGGCGAGTTGCTCAAAGACCGCACACGCCCATCCCGTCAGGATCCGGGTCGTCGAGCGTCAGAGACGTTTTACGGTCTGCACGCGGGGCAGTATGAAGGGGCAACGGTTACCTGGGCATATTTCTTCCTGGGTTTTTCCGGCGCGTGGCTGTTTTATAGCGGCAATCTGCTTTGGATCGAGACACGCCGCAAGAAGGCGCACCAGAGCGGCGAGGCCGGGCAGCCGCGCTCGACGCGCCTTTTGGGCAGTGCAACGGTGGGCGTTTGCCTCGGCTGCGTGGCGGGCCTTTCGCTCACCATCGTTGCGGCGAAGTGGCTGCATGGCCGCGTCGACAATCTCAATCAGTGGCATGAGTACATCTATTACGTCGCCTTCCTCGTCTCGGTCGCCTGGGCCTTCGCCTTGGGTGCGGCGCGCTCGGCCGTGCATCTGCTGTGGTTGTCCGCCGCCGCGACGATGGCGATCCCGCTGACCACACTGGCTGCGCTGCTGTTCCCGGCGCTCGGCATGTGGGCGCACGGCAGCACCGCGACCATCGGCGTTGATATAGTCGCCTTCATCGCTGCGCTCTGCTTCGCATGGATGGCGGTCGCTACCGCCCGCCGGATCAGGAAAGGCCCTGCCGATAGCATCTGGTCCATTCGAAAGGCCGACACGGCCACGCCGCTGCGTGAGCCCGCGGCGGTCTTGGCCGAATAACTGTATGCGGGAGTAGGGGTAAAAGATAAGGCTTTACAGGAAATCCCTGCAAGCCTTATCAATTTTGGTGGTGTATCCCTAATGATGGGATTTGCGCAGTATTTTAAAAATAATTATTATTTTCAACTAGTTACAGTCTATTTGCTGGCAGTGCAGCAGCAGGATATACCAGTCTCCGGGCGAAAACGATCACGAAGTTGTTGGGTAGAAACATCCTCGTTGTTCGACCAATATGCACATATAATGTGTTGTAAAGGGTGCGCATGTCTACGCTATTGAACAGGGAGAGTGTCATGTTGACCATCAACCGTCCCCGCAGTGCACTCAGGCGTGCCACGAATGTGTCATTGCCTGAGGACCTTCTTTCCGAGGCAAAGGCCTTGCAAATTAATATCTCGCAGGCCGCTGAAGCTGGTGTTGTCCAGGCCATCGCACGCACGCGCAGCGAGCGCTGGCTTACCGAGAATCAGGAAGCCATTGAGAGCTCCAACGCTTTTGTCGAAAAACACGGCCTTCCACTGGCAAAGTACCGGATGTTCTGATGAGCCGCTACGACGTTTACGCGAACCCGTCAGGCCATGGGTATCTTCTTGATGTCCAGGCGGACATCCTGCAGCCGCTAAATACAAGGGCTGTTGTGCCGCTGGTGCCCTTAAGTGAAGCGCCCAAGCCGGCGAAGACACTTAACCCTGTTTTCGACATACATGATGAGCTGCACGCGATGGTGACGCAATATATCGCTGCAGTTCCGGTCAGCGAGCTACAGAACCCGGTATGCAGCCTCCGACAGCGGCACGACGATATTGTGGGTGCCATTGACTTTTTGTTTCATGGATTCTAGCCGGCAGGAGTCACAACTCCCGACTGCTGGCGCTTCAGAAGAATATGGTGAGCGTGCGGAAGGCTAATGGTCCTGGGGGCTGGCTAAAATGGAGAGAGGGCCAAGAGCCCAAAAAAAGCTGCCCCGAACCTTGCGGTGTCGGGGCAGCTTGTATTCTTTGGTGGCGCATCCCTGATTGTCTCGAGTTGCGCCAAAAAAACAATAAAATAGCCATTAATCAAAGACTTACAAGCTGCTTGACTGGCATTGTATCAGTTCTTTGTAGCAGTGGAGATAAGCGCGGCCACCGCCTTCAACGGGTCGAAGTTGCTTGACGCGATTCCACTATTCCAATATGATGGAACTATGGAATCTAAAGACGTCGTTCAGGCTCTCGCCGCCCTAGCACATCCCTTACGCCTCGAAGTTTTCCGGGCGCTTGTCGTCGCCGGAGGCGAAGGCCTTACGCCCGGTGTCATCCAGGAAAGGTTGGACGTGCCGCCTGCGACCTTGTCCTTTCACCTCAAGGATTTGACCAACGCCGGTTTGGTGTCGCAGGAACGGGCTAGCCGTAACCTCATCTACCGGGCGCAGTACGAGAACATGAATCAGCTGCTGACTTATCTCACCGAAAACTGTTGCCAGGGTGTGCCGTGCACGGCTGACGCTGACAGCGCCACATTCAAGTGCTGACCTTTCCCAGGAGTACACCGCCATGCGATTCCATGTACATTTGCACGTCAATAACTTAGAGGTGAACATCGCCTTCTATTCAAAGCTCTTTGCCGCCAAGCCAATTCGCATCGAGGCGGACTACGCTAAGTGGATGCTTGAGGACCCACGTGTCAATTTCGCTATCTCGACGCGAGGCAATGCAACGGGCGTTGACCATTTGGGGCTCCAGGCCGATGGGCCTGAAGAATTGGCAATGCTCAAAGGTCGTGCGCATGATGCCGATATGGTGCTTCTCGACCAGGGCGAGACGAACTGCTGCTACGCCCGGAGTGCAAAACACTGGGTCACCGACCCCCAAGGCGTTGCCTGGGAGCATTTTCATACGCTGAAGAACATTCCTGTATTCGGGCAGAACTCGGAGCGTGGTGCTTCGTGCGAGAAAGTTTGCTGCGCTGCATCCAACCCAGGGAACTCGGCCAGTCCGTCCACGCAAGATACCCCAACCTGTTGTTAAAGGACGCCGCTATGGCCGATAAGATTTACAACGCGCTATTTCTCTGTAGTCGAAATTCAGCACGCTCCATCCTGGCCGAAGGCCTTTTGAACGAACATGGGCATGGTCGGTTCAAGGCGTATTCGGCTGGAAGTGACCCTTCCGATGAGGTCCATCCGCTCGCGCTCGAGACGCTACAGTCGCTAAGAATGCCGACGGCCGGATTTCGCAGCAAGAGCTGGAACGAGTTTGCAAAACCCGATGCCCCTCAGATGGACTTCATTCTCACGGTCTGCGACAAAGCGGCCGGAGAAGTCTGCCCAGTATGGCCTGGACAACCGATAACCGCACACTGGGGTGTAGCTGACCCAGTTGCCTTTGAAGGGGATGACGCAGCGAAGCTGCACCAGTTCCGTGCAGCGGCGGTCACCCTTACACGTCGTATTGAGCTTCTTCTGTCGTTGCCTTTGCATCGACTAGATGCGCTTGCCATTAAGCGTGAAATCACAGATATCGGATTGGCTGACCAATGACCGTGAACGTTCTTATTCTTTGTACCCACAACTCGGCACGCAGCGTACTGGCCGAGGGCATGCTCAACCACTGGGCAAGAGTGCTCGGTAAAGACGTACGCGCCTACAGCGCGGGCAGCACACCGAGTGGGCGAATCAATCCCCACGCTTTAACAGCGTTGCAGGCCGCTGGAATAAGTACCGAAGGCTATCGGAGTAAGAGCTGGGATGAGTTTACGGGTGCCTCGGCGCCCGAAATGCACGTGGTAATTACCGTGTGCGACAGCGCGGCTGCCGAGCAGTGTCCATATTGGCCCGGCAAACCGGTAAAAGTTCATTGGGGATATCCGGACCCCTCAAACGCACCGGAGGAGCAAAAGGCCAATGCCTTTGAGCTTACACGTCAGGCGCTCGGCTATCGCATGCTGCAACTACTCTCCTACCCACTGAACGAGCTTGATAGTTCCGAATTGCAAGTCATCCTTACGCGTATTTCCAAGACCTAGTTCTTATGACCGCTTCTACATTAGCCGCCGAAACGTCGGCCAAGCCCGCTATTTCCTTTTTTGAGCGATACCTTACTGTCTGGGTGGCCGCTTGCATCGTGATAGGGATTGGGCTGGGCCAGTTGCTGCCCGGGTTCTTTCACGATGTGGCTAACCTGGAAGTCGCAAAGGTGAATATCCCGGTGGGGGTGCTCATCTGGGTCATGATTATTCCGATGCTCTTGAAAATCGACTTCGGAGCCCTGAATCAAGTCACATCGCATTGGCGTGGTATTGGCGTCACGCTCTTCATCAACTGGGCGGTCAAGCCGTTCTCGATGGCGTTACTTGGGTGGATTTTTATTCGCCACATATTTGCGCCGTACCTGCCAGCCGAACAATTGGACAGCTATGTGGCTGGGCTCATCCTGCTTGCGGCCGCGCCGTGCACAGCCATGGTCTTTGTATGGAGTCAACTCTGCAAAGGTGACCCATACTTCACGCTTTCTCAGGTGGCGCTGAATGACGCCATTATGGTCGTCGCCTTCGCACCGGTGGTCGCGTTGTTGTTGGGGCTGTCGTCGATTACGGTCCCATGGGACACGTTGCTGGTCTCAGTTGGTCTATACATCGTGGTTCCGGTCATCATTGCTCAAGTTTGGCGCAAGAGGTTGCTACTTCGCGGTGCCGGACACTTCCAGGCCGTTACCTCGAAGCTGGGACCATTGTCCATTGGCGCCTTGTTGCTGACGCTGGTTTTGCTTTTCGCCTTCCAAGGAGAGGCTATCCTTGAGCAGCCGCTAGTTATTGCACTGCTTGCAGTGCCCATCTTTATACAGGTGGTGCTCAACTCCGGCTTGGCTTATGTGCTCAATCGAAAGCTGGGCGTCAAACACTGTGTCGCCGGTCCATCCGCCCTCATTGGAGCGAGCAATTTCTTCGAGCTCGCCGTGGCGACAGCGATTAGTCTTTTCGGCTTCCAGTCTGGCGCTGCACTGGCGACGGTAGTCGGCGTACTCATTGAAGTCCCGTTGATGCTCGCCGTGGTCGCCATCGTTAACCGTACACAATCTTGGTATGAAGCAGGGCAAACCGCTGCTCAGTAAATCGCATGACCGATATCACTTATCTTCAGAACCCCACAGAATTCCCTGCGCTTGATGAGGCGCTCTTCGAAGTCCCTTCGGTGGCAAGGCTCGCCACTCACGAACGGTCTCGGCACAAACCGCGCTTTCTAATGCTTTATGGCTCGGTTCGGCAGCGCTCATACAGTCGACTGTTGACGTTCGAGGCCGCTCGCCTCCTTGAGGCGATGGGCGGCGAGGTCAAAGTATTTAATCCCAGCGGCTTGCCGCTACCCGATGACGCGCCGGATACTCATCCTAGAGTCAAGGAACTGCGCGAGCTGGTGCAGTGGGCCGAAGGGATGGTTTGGACGTCTCCCGAGCGCCATGGTGCGATGACCGGCATCATGAAAGCACAGATTGATTGGATTCCGTTGGCGCTGGGAGCCGTCCGCCCGACACAGGGTAAGACATTGGCGGTCATGCAGGTGTCGGGAGGGTCACAGTCCTTCAACGCCGTGAACCAGATGCGTGTGCTTGGGCGCTGGATGCGGATGGTGACCATCCCCAATCAATCGTCCGTCGCGAAGGCGTTTATGGAGTTCGACGAAGAAGGTCGCATGAAGCCATCCAGTTATTACGACCGGGTCGTCGATGTGATGGAGGAGCTCGTTAAGTTCACACTGCTCACGCGCGACGCCAGCTCGTACCTTGTAGACCGTTATAGCGAACGCAAGGAGAGTGCCAAGGAGCTCTCCAAGCGCGTGAATCAGCGGTCCATATGAGGCTGCTCATCCGCATATGAGCCCGGTTCGCGGGAGACGCATTTACAAACGTTGCGGGGCCGAAGGCTTGCTGTACATCGCGGAGCTCATGGAGTATGAAACGCTCGGAGTCTGTGCTTCGAAGCTGCAAGAGTTAAAGCGCAAATTGCCTCCGTCAATGCGGAGGAAATCGCAGGACAGCGACGCCCGGGTTGAGCCCCGAAGGGGTGGCGACGGCGTACAGCCGTGGCCAGTGCTGGTCGCCCACGACCAGTACCGTGGGGGGGCCAAAATGAAATGTAGTGAGCGAACGCGAACGAAAGGCCGCCCCAGCGGCCGCTTTCATTTTGGGGGCGAAGCCCCCGTTCCCCTGGAGCAAAGCGCCAGGGGCTCATGCGCTTAAAGTGAGCCGGCGGCGGATGCCGCAGCGAACGGTCGCGAGGACGGATGTCCGGGCGATTCAAGCGTATGAGCCCATGGGGCGAACCACCCCACACGGGGGTGGTTTGAACCAGGGGAACGGCCACGTTAGGAAAGCAGCCCTAGCTGCTTAGTTCGCGGCCTGGCGTCCAGCCAGGTAAGAGCGAACGGTCCGCTTTCACTGTTAACCCGCTCGTTAATTTGCCTGTAAGAACCCTCTTTAACAGGGAGGCCTACAGGGGGACGCAGCTTGCGAGACCGATTATGTACTGTTAATTGGAGCAATTGACAGCTGGTACCTGAACTAACATCAACGGGGTCCCGCTTCGCGCTTATCCGACGTTTCCAAGGAGAGAAAAATCTCCCGGCGGCCGAGCTGCGGACGGAGGCGCAGGGGAACACCCCTGCGAAACCAAAGATTGGAGGATTGAGGCCCAGTGGTGAGGTACGGAACGGACTGTGACATAGATTTCCTTGCGCCAAGTTTCGCTACCGCCGACACATGCTTTGTATCAGCGCTTTGTAGCAGCTTGTCTGTCTAATCACTTCCGCTAAATTTAAAATTTAGCGTCAGTTTAGATTAGGAAAACCTAGATAAATCAATGTGCTATACAATCCAGGGACAAAAAAACTGCCCCGAAACTTGAAGTCTCGAGGCAGCTTGTATTCCTGGTGGCGCATCCCTGATTCGAACAGGGGACCTGCGGATTATGATTCTGCAAAATATTATATTTCATTGCATTTTTCAGTGTTGATAAAAAGACTAAGAACAAGCAAATAAGCGCTTTACACAATGTTTACATGAATCCGAAGGTTGATTAATGTTGAGCTCTATTCCATAATAGTGTTTACATAGTGCTTACATGGGATGCTGGGCATGGCAAAGGTGAAATTAACGGCAGGACGTATCCAGGCGTTTACATGCCCGCCAGACAAGCGCCAAGCGTTTCTATGGGATGCTGACGTTAATGGGCTAGCTGTACGTGCTACCGCTGGCGCAAAGGCGTATATCTACCAAGGTCGTCTAAAGGGCAAAAGCTTGCGTATGACCATTGGCGATGTGAGCGTATGGAGCTTGGAAGAATACCGGCACCCGAAAACTGGTGAGGTGATTACGCCGGGAGCGCGGCCCGAAGCCCGCCGCCTGCAAGCCATTATCGACCAAGGCCGCGACCCGCGAGAGGTGAAAGCCGAGCTTACCGTCGCCGATGTTGCCAAGCGTACAAAGGCTAAGCAGGAAGAAGCGCCCGCCCTGGATGCCTGGAACGTCTATATTGCAGCCCGAGCTCCAAAATGGAGCGAACGCCACAAGGCCGACCACGAGAACATGGCCCGCGACGGGGGCGAGAAAATCACCCGAGGACGCCGTAAAGGGATGCCCGAGAAGAAAGAGCCAGGCATACTGCGCCCCCTGCTGGACTTACCACTAAGCCAAATTACCCGCGATGCGGTGGCCGACTGGCTGGAACAAGAAGCACCAAAACGCCCAACCCGCACCCGGCTAGCCTTGTCTTTATTGGCGACCTTTATCAACTGGTGTAGCGACCGCCCGGAATACCGTGAGCAGGTAAACGCCGATGCTTGTGTGCGCCTGAAAAGGGAATTACCCAAAGCCCAGGCAAAAGATGATTGCTTGCAGCGTGAACAGTTGGCGCTATGGTTCGAGCATGTGCGCAAGATAGGCAGCCCGGTTATTTCCGCCTACCTGCAAACCGCGCTACTGACTGGCGCACGCCGTGAGGAAATCGCCGCCCTACGATGGGAGGATGTAGATTTTCAATGGGACAGCCTTCAGATTGCCGATAAGGTAGAGCGGGAAACAGGCCGCGTCATTCCGCTGACGCCTTACGTTAAATCTCTGCTGCTGGAGCTTCGACGCGTCAATAACACGCCCACCGTTCGCCAGTTGCGTAGCAAGGAAGCCGAGGACAAGCCCTGGACGCCTTCGCCGTGGGTATTCTCAAGCCCCACCGCCGAGGCTGGATACATTGCCGAGCCGCGTATAGCCCACAACAAGGCTATCCAGGCCGCTGGATTGCCACACCTCACCATCCATGGCCTACGCCGTTCCTTCGGCACCCTGGCGGAATGGGTGGAGTGTCCGGCTGGCGTGGTGGCACAGATTCAAGGCCACAAGCCGAGCGCCATTGCCGAAAAGCACTACCGTCGTCGCCCCCTGGATTTGCTGCGCATGTGGCACACCAAGATTGAAGGCTGGATATTGAAGCAGGCCGGTATTGAGCAGCCAACGGAACAGGCGCAACCGCTGAAGGCAATCAACGCCGCCTGACCACATACGCCAGCGTCTAGCCCGACGGGGTAAAAAGCCGGAAACCTTCACCGGCCTGACGCTGGCACCTTATTTTTGAAGGCGCATTGAAGGATGCAATGAAGAAAATCGGGTACAGCGATTTCATACGGATATGCCAAATCGAGTGTGTCGATACGTGGTGTGATTGGCTGTCGCTTCGGAAGGATGGCGTATATATCAAAAAGCCTGATGATGGCGTCGAGCTTACGCCGGACGAACGCGCCGTTCTGACGGAGCATCCCACGGGCAACCTAAACGAACCCGCTTTATCGTTTCCGTGTGATATTTCGACGCTCATGGCTTTCCTAGAAAGTCAGGAAATAGGTGTGGATATTGACGATGCGTATCTACGAGCCGTCGGGTACCAAGATAATGATGCTTTTAGCGTAGGAGGCGCTATCAGTGTCAGTGTTGGAGACAGTGATGTACTGCTGAATGTCGAGGCAATCCTTAATCGCATTGCTGATGCACGGTATCCGCCTACATTGAATACCGACGTTGACCTGAATACGCTGGAACTGCAAAAACAAGCTCACATGATGCACCTGAGTGGCGATATTCGCGATGCGTTCAGAACAGGCTGTTTAACCGCTCGAGGCCGCGACGGACTCAAGTACAGCGCCCCACCCCTGGGTGAGACTTTCGACGACGTTTATGTGTCGCGCCTGGAATTTGAAGGTTTTAGTGAAAATGAGTGGTTGGTGAGGATTGTTGATGCGACGCCCGAAAATCAAGCCGCACCAAAGTCGAAGACAAGCCATAAGCTGCGGAATCGCGTTCGTCTTTTGGATGCCGAGGTACAGACAGCAAAAGGCCGCGCCTTGAATGCTGGCGATGCAAATAGCGTATGGGCGGAGCTGACGAAGATGGCTGAAAAGCAAGAGGGCTTGCTTATTGGGCATTCTTCCGACGGACTGCAATATAAGGGAAAGACGCATCAAGATACCGGCACGCCTGATGTATTTACGTTGAAGGCGCTACGCGACAGAATGAGACGCGCTAAGAAGCGATAAAGCGCGGTATGGCGCGATAGCACGCGCGCATATCGGGAGAACATCGTATGAGATAAAGAATCCGTATCACCACAAATAAACAGAGGTGATACACGATGGATACTATCCAACAGCCGCACACCACCGCTTCACAATTCCCCCCGCTGGAAGCGGTAACCAGCCCGGCAGTACCAACCCCCCAGGCCGCCCACTATCTGAACCGCCAGCCGCAGACCCTCCGCGTGTGGGCTTGCTGCGAGAATGGCCCAATTCGCCCCCTGCGTATCAATGGCCGACTTGCATGGCGCGTGTCCGATATTAAAGCTGTGATGGGGGTGTAAGTATGAGACCCGAAACCATCGTTACCTATCAGGACCCGGATGGCCCGCGCATCGTGTTTGATGCCGACCAATTGATGGTGACAGCCAGAGACGCTGATGGCACAACCGTACATATTGAAATCGGGCGGCTTGGAATGCTTGAGCTTGGGCGCGCCGTGATTCGCATTGGTCAACCGGAGGGCAAATAATGAAAAACGCCCCCGACCGCAAAGCAATCGAGAGCGCCAAAGACCAAGGCCATTCTAACACTCGCAACAATTTTAAAGGTACCGACAATCCCCGGCACCTTCGCACCCTGCAAGCCTTGTTGAAACGTCCCCTACCGCGTGAAACGCTGGATAAGGTAGCGGGGTGCTCCAATGGCCCCGACCTTGTTGCAGAGCTTCGCCGCCGTGGCCTGAAAGTGCCCTGCGAACGTATCCGTTTCATTGACCGCGACGGCAAGCTGTGTAGCCCAGGCGTTTACAAGCTGCTGTCCACCGACCGCACCCTGATTTACCGTTGGCTTGCACAAGGCCGGAGGGTGGCGTAATGAGCGCCATGCAAGTCGTGGTTTTTTGGCTAGTCGTCGCGTGCCGTTGGTTATTTAGCAAGGGAGCGCGATGAATGGCAACGAAATCACGCTTCAAACCGAACCGGCGAGACGCGGGCATATTCATTCAGGTTCCGCTGTCCGTACTAGATTCCGAGGCTTACCTGACGCTTACGGCCCATGAGGCAATGCTGTTATGGGATATCGCCAGTCAGTATCGCGGCATGAATAACGGTCGGTTGTTGGCAGGATGGAAGTACATGCATGAGGCCCGCAGATGGAAGTCCCGCGACACACTGGACAGGGCAAGGGCGGCGCTACTGGAACGAGGGCTGATATTTCGTACCCGCCAAGGCCGAATGCCGAATCTATCAAGCTGGTACGCCTGCACTTGGTGGCCTCTGGACCACTGCCCAGAGATGGACGTTGGCTCGCAATCACTACCGCGAGGGCAATACAACCGCTGGAGGTCCGAGTAGAAATTGATTTCATGTGCACGGCAGCCGTGCCTAGAGCACCCATATAAGCACGGTAGCCGTGTATAGGGAATCGTCATGAGCACGGCAACCGTGTCTATGGAGACCGCTTTTACCCCATCCCTATACACGGTGGCCGTGCACTATCTAGATAAGCCATCTGTATAGGCACGAATCGAAAGGACAGGCAACATGAACGCCCAACTACCAGAACTGAAAATTAAGCGGATCGAGGATGAATTCGGTAAAGGGCCGATTTTTCTGGAACAGGACACATCCGGGGGATTCGACCATGTGCCATCCTGTGATGAGCAGGCTCAAGCCGGCTTTTTGTCGGGCATACCGGCGATGCTTATAGGGCAGTCTAAGCGTGAGCGTCACGCTGAACGGACATCCGAATGGGTAAGCAATAGTCAGTCTTGCTGCGCCGTTGCCACGGATTTAAAGAAAGCGAGGGCTCATAAGGTGACGAACCCCGACCCTGCCAATCCTAAAACCACGGTATCTGTATCGCTTACCAACCTACAAGGAATTGAAGATGAAACGACCTGCTCGTTTGCTGAAGGGGCTTGTTCGACTCCTGACCTTTGGCCACTACCGACGAAACATGAATGCATGGACAGACTTGGTGCTGGCGCAGTCCATCCTCCAGCCATTGACCTACGAGTCTAGTCGTTTTGATGATGACAGGCGAGACCGATATATAGCCGAGGCGGCGTACTACATCGACAGTGCAATGCGCAAACTCTATGGCGAAATGTACACAGGTGGAAGATGAGCATGACAAACAATAACGCTCAACGGTTGGCAGCGTACCGGAAGCGACTTGAAGAGGGTGGCTTCAAACGCGTTAGTGCCTACGTGTCGCTTGACCTGGTTGCGTACCTTCAAAGCCAGAACGCGCCGGGCGAATGCATTGGCCGCACACTGGAACGGCTACTTCTGGGTAGCGCAAAGGAACGCCCTCGATACTATTCTGATGAAGAAATGGTGCGCAAAGAAGCGCGGCGGCGTGAGAGGGTCACGCAACGTGCTCAAGTGAGGAAAGCAATCCGAGTCGAGCAACGAGCACTTCGTCGCGCCGAATGGGAACGGCTCAGGCAGGAAGCAATGGAGCGCATTGGCTTGTTGAGAAAACCTGAGACTTGAGGGTTGTGCTCATGCGTGCGGGATGGTGGAAGTAGGACGTGGCAATCCCGATTGTCCAAATGCTAGCTTTTGTTAACATGCTGGCTTCACAGGCCGGCGGATTTCCAGGCGCTGCCGTGAACAAAAGAGCACTGGGCGAGTTGCGTTAATTGCACGGTGCGCTTACCTCAGGCCGACCTTTTTCAGGTACTCGTCCAGATAGTCCCCCGTCAGGTCGTACAAGCTCATTGGCTCGGCCGGTTCGTCTTCGGTCGCTTCCAGCGGCATAGCTTCGATTGCTTGCGACAGGGCCACTTCCTCGGCCGTCTTGCGAACCATTTCTGCATGTTGCACGCGTTTCATGGGGTCGTTTATGCCCATCAGATTGTCTGGTATCTGGTCGGTTACCGTGCTGATCGAGTCCATCGCTTCACCGGTCAAGCTGTCCAAATATGTCGCCAATTGCCGCTGGCATTTCATTTCTTTGTACGCGGTCGGTGCGCGGTCTTCGAGCGCCAGTTCCAGCGTCCGCCACATTTGCTGGTAGTTCATCATTTTGATCCTGCCGTGGTTAATATGTGCTCGTTGGGACAGGCATCATTTATGCCGTCAACAGAGCGTTTATTTCTTGCAGAGCCTGCATACCATCCATCGCGAGGCTGACGTGGCCAGGATGGCCGTGAATTTCAGGTTCTCGTGGATTAATGCGTATAACTGGCGCCCGGTGGTTAAAGGAAACCGCGTGCGTGAAGTCGCGGGTAGTGGGAATCGCTGTACCGGCACCAATCTCGATCACGAGCAGCCGCTCGGCATCCAGCAGCCAGTGCTCAAGCCTTCTTTGCTGCATACGGACGCGCTGCTCCTGCCATTCATCGTCGCCAAACATGTAAATGTTCGGACGTGCTAAGCCACCGCAGTGTGGGCAACGTGGCGGCTCGTTCAGCAACCGGCAGTTTTCTTCGTCCACATCCGGTGTGAAATCATCGGTGGACCAGATGTCGGTTGTACATGCGTCCAGGCATTGAAGGTAGTGAATTGAGCCGTGGCACTCAGTGATCAGGCTGGCATCGAAACTTGCCTTTTGGAAGTGCCCATCAACATTGCTGGTAAAAGCCATGTAGCCGCACGGACTGTTTTTACCCCATTTCCTAAGTATGTCGTAGCCTGCATGTGGTGCTGTTTGGCGATACAGGTTGAGCCGGTGGCCGTAAAAACCCCATGCAACTTTAGGCTGCTGCCGGAACGCACGGGGTGATGCAATCGATATGAAATCGAGGCTGCTGCGTTCAAGCGCCGGGTAGGCACGCCAGAAACCTTGATTTCCGCGAAAGTCTGGTAGGCCAGAATCAATACCCATACCGGCTCCTGTAACGACCAATATCATTTCTGCCGTGTCTACGAGTTGAGCCGCTTTCTCAACGCTTTGGTATGGTGTGGCTGTGTACTTATCCATTGCGACGACTCTATTTTTACGGGTTTTCTGCAAATATGGTGCGCACGAAAATTGCATAGAACTGATTATGTTCTTTGGGCCAATATGAGCGTTACGAATGCAGTTCCCTGTCCCCACTTCCAAATTGAAATGCTAACTGAGCTAGAAAGATCCAACCCCAGCAATACTAGAAGAATAGGGAAGATCAGAAAAATCGAGATGATTCCTGCGCTCACAATGTGAAAAATCCCAATCTAAAAAACCATCTAACTGTTCCGGCCTCTCGCCCGTTTTTTTACGCTTAATCCAGGAAGCCCACAAGGAAATAAAATGACGCCAGGCGATGAAAGACAATACCAGCCCGGCGATATAAGTGAGTATGCTTGGATCTGGGCCGTAGCTGTCGTATTCAAGATCAATGTTGTCATACGCACCATATCGGTCAGCTTGAGTGGCAGTGGAGAAGGCAGCTAGTAATGCAATCGCTATACCACGATGTGATTTTGAAGGCTTTGGCATATCTATTGGTCTGTCCACGCTTAGGGTTTCACGTCGGGCCATCCCTGCGCACAGTAATCGGTGATGAAGTCGACGAAATTTTCAGTTGGTACTTCGGGTGCTGAATATCGCGTGTTTGTTGACCAAAGCAGGTAGGCAGCACTTTGGTGGCTGATCTTGTTGTTCTTCGATGTGGTGAGCATGAGATTAAGGGCATCTTCTTTAGGAACACCATCGCGCATTAACTTGTCGATTGAGCCTGCCAGCTTACGATGTGATGAACACGACAACTCGACGTATTTCTGTTCATCGATAATCCCTTTGGGCTTGTCGCCATTGTTGGCATAACTAACAGGTGAAGTTGACGCCTGTTCTTCGGTTGGTGGTTTGTCTGTCCAGCCAAGCTTGATCATGCAGCCTTTCATAATTGCATCCTGCGCTCGTCGAGCACGTATGGAAGCGCCAAGTGCCGCGCCTTGCGCAACCCCTGATGAGAATGCTGACCCTGGGCTGGGTGTGACATAGCCCGAGTAGTTACTGGTCCGAAAACCGCCTTGGCCGTATGAACTGATCGTACCGGTAATGTTGTAGCTTTGTTGGGCGGGGGCGTAGACGCGAGCATCTGGCATTGGCGCAGCGCCGTGGGCTACCTGTGTGCAATAACCTTCATCGACTGCTTTTTGGTTAGCTATCAGTTCTGCATCGCCGGCAGAGTAATTGTGGTTGTACCACTGAGTGTTGGCACACCCGACAAGTATTCCGGCCAGGGATGCGCATACTGCCATTCTTTTTATCATGTCAGCGTCCATTGAGATTTAAAAACAGTAGAGTTACATACTGTAGTATATAAAGCAGTAGTGCGCCACTCTACGCGCATGAGCACAAATACAGTTTCTAACCCCGCGACAGCACGTACCAGAATCGCAGTAAACCTAAAACGCCTGCGTACCGAGCGGGGGTTGAGTCAGGAACGTATGGCTGAGTTGGCCGACTTTCACCGAACGTATGTGTCTCAGCTTGAGCGCTGCGTTACCAACATAAGTATTGACGGCCTAGAACGCATTGCCCACGCCTTAGGTGTTGATGTCGTTGAGCTGCTGGTGGCCCAGTCAGATGAGGGGCAGACGGACGAGTAACGCCAGGTTATAAGGTAAGGTGCTATGCGGAGAATGCTTGAAGCGCATGGCGTGGCGGCGACAGTGGGGAAGAGCCATATTTTTATTGGCTCGTAGTCCTGCATTTCACAAAACTGTTTACAAAGTGCTTACATGAAACCAGAAAGCAAAAACGCCAACCCCGGGGGATTGGCGTAAGTGCTTGATATCTCTGGTGGCGCATCCCTGATTCGAACAGGGGACCTGCGGATTATGATTCCGTCGCTCTAACCGGCTGAGCTAATGCGCCAAAGTCCGACACTTTAGCATACTTTTTTTGATTTGTGTAGCAGCGAAAAGAACCGGCTGGCGGCGAAAAATGGGCTGATACGTTCGGAGGCGGAGCGATCGATACGGCTAGCTCGATTATGCGTGCGTAGGGCGGGGAAAAATCAAAGGCCCCGCCTTTTGGCGGGGCCTTACTGCCGGTATGGCAGTGAACACCACACTGAAGGTAGTGTCGGATTAACTACCGGAGAGGGTAGCTAGACTGCCGTCTGGCAGCGATTCCACAATAAATCCGATACACGGCAATTGCAAGTACGGGAAAACACTAGGTCGGAATGCTGTGGGCCTTATGGGTCTGGCTGGCGTCTTCGGGCAGCGGGCTGTTGGTGTTGCCCGACAGCGCCGCGCTAAGGCTGTATAGGGGGGCGAAGGACTCCGCCTGGGCCATGGGCCAGCCGGTCCGGAATATGGTCAGCCGGAACTTGCCTTCCAGCAGTTCGCCTTTTTCCAGGTCGGGAAACAGGGCGGACAGCACCCGTACTTCGCCGTTGGAAATACGCTTGGCGATATGGTGCGGGCGCAGTTCGTCGGGATGCCGCAGGCCGGCCGCACCCAACAGCTCGGCCAGGGCCTTCAGGGTATTTCCATGGAAGCTGGCGACCCGCAGCGACTTGTCGCTCACCACCAGCGCGGCCTGGCGTTTGGGGTCCTGGGTGGTGACTCCGGTGGGGCATTTGCCCGTGTGACAGGCCTGCGCCTGTATGCAGCCGATGGCGAACATGAAGCCGCGTGCGCTGTTGCACCAGTCCGCGCCCAGTGCCATGACCCGCGCCATGTCGAAGGCGCTGATGATCTTGCCCGAAGCGCCCAGCTTGATCTGGTCGCGCAGGCCGATGCCGACCAGCGTGTTATGGACCAGGCGCAATGCTTCGCGCAGCGGTGTGCCCACGTGGTCGACGAATTCGATCGGCGCCGCGCCGGTGCCGCCTTCTGCGCCGTCGACCACGATGAAGTCGGGCGTGATGCCGGTCTTGAGCATGGCCTTGGCGATGGCGAACCATTCCCAGGGGTGGCCGATGCAAAGCTTGAATCCGACCGGCTTGCCGCCCGACAGCGTACGCAGGCGGGCGATGAAGTGCATGAGTTCGATGGGAGTGGTGAAGGCGCTGTGCTTCGAGGGTGAATTGCAGTCCTGCCATACGGGCACGCCTCGCGCCTCGGCGATCTCGGGGGTGACTTTGGGACCGGGCAGTATGCCGCCGTGGCCGGGCTTGGCGCCTTGCGACAGCTTGATCTCTATCATCTTGATGCTGTCCTGGCGGGCGCGGGCGGCAAAGATATCCTCGGAGAAGTTTCCTTTTTCATCGCCGCAGCCGAAATAGCCCGATCCGATGTTCCAGATCAGGTCGCCCTGATGCTCCAGGTGGTAGCGGCTGACGCCGCCTTCGCCGGTGTCGTGGGCGAAGTTGCCCAGCGCCGCGCCCTTGTTCAGCGCCAGCACGGCGTTGGCCGACAGGGCGCCGAAGCTCATGGCGGATATGTTCAGTGCCGACAGGCTGTAGGGTTGCGTGCAGTCCGGCCCGCCGACCATGACGCGAAAGTCGCTGGTCTCGGGGTGGGCGGGTTCCATCGAATGGTTGATCCACTCGTAGTCGGTACGGTAGACATCGCCTTGTGTGCCGAAGGGGCGCTTGTCGATCTGGCGCTTGGCGCGCTGATACACCAGCGAACGGTCCACGCGCGAGAAGGGCAGCGAGGTCGTGTCGTCCTCGAAGAAGTATTGCCGCATCTCGGGGCGTATGAACTCGAAGAGAAAGCGCAGGTTGCCGATTACCGGGTAATTGCGCCGGATGGCGTGCCGGGTTTGCCGCAGGTCCAGGATGCCCAGCGCGGTCAGGGCGGCGAACAGGGCGGCGGCCAGCAGCCACCAGGCATCGGCAGCCATGCCCATGACGAGAAAAACCAGGGTCCCCAGTATGACCAGATAAAAGGCGGTATAGCGTGTCAGCAGGCGGTCCATGCGTTTCCTTTGTTTCAGAGTGTTGCTCCGTTCGATAGCCACAATGGTAAAATGCTTACCCTTCCAACAGCAAGGACGACCTTGCCGCTTAGGCGCCGCCAAGCGAACATGCAAGGGGACGGCCCCTGTCGGAGAATCCTATGTCGACATCCATGTCCTGGCTGATCCTGCTTGTCGCGGGCCTTTTTGAAACAGGCTGGGCCATCGGCCTGAAGTACACCGAAGGTTTCACCCGATTCTGGCCCAGCGCGGGTACATTGCTGGCCATGCTGATCAGCGTGGTGATGCTGGGCATCGCCATGAAGCAGTTGCCGGTGGGCTCGGCCTACGCCGTTTGGGTGGGGATAGGCGCCGTGGGAACGGTTATATTGGGAATCGTTCTGTTCGGCGATTCAGCCAGTCTTCCCCGATTGGTCAGCGTCGGCTTCATTATCCTGGGGATCATCGGCCTGAAGCTGGCCGGCTGAAACAAGGGGGCATTCCATTGAGTCAGAAAATCAAGGTCGTCGTGAGCGATTGGGTGTCGTGTCGGCACGACGCCATGGCCATACGGCACGAGGTCTTCGTAGTGGAGCAGCATGTGCCCCCTGAACTCGAAATGGACGACCATGACCCACACTGCATGCATGCCGTGGCTTATGACGAGCGGGGCAGGGCGCTGGGAACCGGCCGCTTGCTGCCCGATGCGCATATCGGCAGGATGGCGGTCCGGGCGGACTGCCGCGGGGCCGGAATCGGCTCGATGCTGCTGGCGGCCCTGGTTGAAGAGGCCAGGCGCCGCCATTACATGGAAGTGGTGCTTTCCGCGCAACTGCATGCCCAGGATTTCTACGCCCGACACGGTTTCGTGCCGGAGGGAAGCATCTATATGGATGCGGGCATCGAGCACGTAACCATGCGGCGCGCCCTGACCGCCTGAGCCCTTGCTCTAATCGCCGCCGGCTATGGCCGCGGCCACCGCATCGCCCATTTCCGACGTCCCTACCTGCCTGCATCCGGGCTGGGCGATGTCGGCCGTGCGGTAGCCGTCGGCCAGCACCTTGCGCACGGCGCGCTCGACGCGGTCGGCCTGGTCGGGCTGGTTGAGCGAGTATCGCAGCATCATGCCCATGGAAAGTATCGAGGCGATCGGATTGGCCAGGTTGCGGCCGGCGATATCCGGCGCGGTGCCGTGCACGGGCTCATACAGGCCTTTTTGATCGAGCGCCAGCGAGGCCGACGGCAGCATGCCGATGGAACCGGTCAGCATCGCGGCGGCGTCCGACAGGATGTCGCCGAAGATATTGCCGGTCACCATGACGTCGAACTGGCGGGGAGCCCGCATGAGCATCATCGCCGCGGCGTCCACGAACAGATGCGTCAGTTCGACGTCCGGGTACTGACTGGACACGCGCGTGACCACCTCGCGCCACAATTGCCCGGTTTCCAGGACATTGGCCTTGTCCACCGAGCAGACCTTGCCGCGGCGCTTGCGCGCCGTCTGGAACGCGACATGCGCGATGCGCTCGACTTCGGACTCCGAATAGCGCATGGTGTTATAGCCTTCGCGCTCTCCGGAGGGCAGTGTGTGGATGCCGCGCGGTTCGCCGAAGTAGATGTCGCCGGTCAGTTCGCGCAATATCATCAGATCCAGCCCCTCCACGATTTCCGGCTTCAGGCTGGATGCCCCCGCCAGTTCGGGAAACAGGAAGGCAGGGCGGAAATTGGCGAACAGCCCCAGCTTTTTGCGCAGGCGCAGCAGGCTCGCCCCGGGCCGCATGGCGTAAGGGATGGTCTCGTCGCCCGGGACGCCGGCCGCGCCGAACAGGATGGCGTCCGCGGCGCCGGCGATCTCGGCGGTTTCGGCGGGCAGCGGGTCGCCCGCGGCGTCTATGCCCGCCTGGCCTATGGGCGCTTCGATCAGCTCCAGCGCCGTATCCCGGCCCAGGACTGCGCGCAATACCTTTACGGCTTCGGTTGTCACTTCTTTGCCTATGCCGTCGCCTGGCAGGACCGCGATTTTCATTGAATGTTCCTCAAGATTGAACAGTGGGTGGCTTGTCGTGCCCGCCGCTATGGATGCGTGGCGGCGTAGCGTTGTTCGAACGCGGCGATCTGATCGGCCTTTTGCAAGGTGTAGTCCAGCTCGTTCAGGCCTTCGATCAGGCATTTCTTCGAAAAGGCGTCGATGTCGAAGCTATGGGTGGCGCCGTCGGGAGCCGTGACGGTCTGGGCGGGAAGATCCACAATCGCGCGTGCGCCCGGCTTGGCCTGCGCCATTTCCAGCAGCCGGGCGACAGCCTGGGCGGGCAGCACCACCGGCAGCAGGCCGTTCTTGAGCGCATTGGAGAAGAAGATGTCGCCGAAGCTGGGCGCGATCACGGCGCGAAAGCCATAGTCGTGCAAAGCCCATACGGCATGCTCTCGCGAGGAACCGCAGCCGAAGTTTTCTTGAGCGACCACGATGCGGGCCTGGCGGTAGGCTTGCTGGTTCAGCACGAATTCCGGATTCTCCCTGCCTTCTTTATCGAAGCGCAGATCGCGGAACAGGAACTGGCCGAAATCGTCCGAGCGCGGCTTTTGCAGGTAGCGTGCGGGAACGACCTGGTCGGTATCCACATTGGCGCGAGCAACGGGCAGCATCGCGGCGTCGAGATGGGGAAAGGGTTCCATGTTTCAGCTCCTGGCTGGAAGTTGCCGGACGTCGACCAGATGGCCGGCGATCGCCGCGGCGGCCGCCATGGCGGGGCTCATCAGATGGGTGCGCGCGCCCGGGCCCTGGCGTCCGACGAAGTTGCGGTTCGACGTCGAGGCGCAGCGCTGTTGCGGCGCCACCAGGTCGCCATTGGTGGCCAGGCACATGGAGCAGCCGGCATGGCGCCAGTCGAATCCGGCATCGCGAAATATCTTGTCCAGCCCTTCGCGCTCGGCCTGCGCCTTGACCAGGCCCGAGCCCGGAACGACCCAGGCCTGGACGCCCTTGGCGACATGGCGTCCCTCGGCCACCGCGGCCGCGCTGCGCAGGTCTTCGATGCGGCCGTTGGTACAGGAGCCGATGAAGACCCGGTCGACGGCGATATCCGTCAGGGGAGTGCCGGGCTTCAGGCCCATATAGGCCAGGGTGCGCGCCATGGCATCGCGCCGCCGGGGATCTTGCGCGGCGCTGGGGTCGGGCACGCGCCCCGAGATGGGCAAGGCGTCTTCGGGGCTGTTGCCCCAGGTGACCATGGGGCCGATTTCATCGGCGTGCAGGACGACTTCCCGATCGAACCGGGCACCGGGATCGCTGGGCAGGGTGCGCCAGCCGGCCACGGCGGCGTCCCAATCGGCGCCCTGCGGGGCGTAGGGGCGGCCCTTGAGCCAGGCGAAGGTGGTTTCGTCCGGAGCGATCATGCCGGCGCGCGCGCCGGCTTCGATCGACATATTGCAGACGGTCAGCCGCCCTTCCATCGACAGGGCCGTGATCGCGGAGCCGGCATACTCGATGACGTGCCCGGTGGCTCCTGCGGCGCCGATGCGGCTGATGATCGCCAGGATGATGTCTTTCGCCGTGACGCCGTCGGCAAGGCGCCCGTCTATGCTTACCCGCAAGGTGGCGGGCTTGTTCTGCCAGATCGATTGCGTTGCCAGCACGTGGGCGACCTCGGAAGCGCCGATTCCGAAAGCCAGTGCGCCCAGTGCGCCATGGGTGGAGGTGTGGCTGTCGCCGCAGACGATCAGCGAGCCGGGCAGGCTGAGGCCCTGCTCCGGCCCGACGACATGGACGATGCCCTGGCGCGGGTCGTCCAGCCCGAAGTACTCGATGCCCGCCCCGGTGCTGTCCTGGCGCAGCGCGTCGACCATGGCCCGTTTTTCCGGGTCGGCGATATCGGCCAGGTCGCGGCTGCCGGTCGGCACGTAATGGTCCGGCGTCGCGAACGCGCGCTGCGGGGCGCGCAGCGGCAAGCCTTGCTGGCGCAGCATTTCGAAGGCGGGCGCCGAGCCGTCCTGGACCAGGTGGCGGTCCACATACAGCAGGCTCTGGCCGTCTTCACGGCGCAGTATTTCATGGCGCGCCCAGATCTTCTCGAACAGGCTGCGGGGCGGAGGAGTCGTCTGCATGATGTCTACGGTATGGTGGGGGTTCAGTCCAGCTTGGCGCCCGACAGTTTCACGATGCTTTCATAGCGCTTGGTTTCGGAAGCCATGAAGGCGGCGAATTCTTCGGGGGTGCCGCCGCCCACTTCCGCGCCATAGTCGGCCATGAGGGTCTGCACTCTCTTGTCCGACTTGAGCACTTCATTGGCTTCGCGGTTGAGCCGCTCGATGATGGGGCGCGGCGTGCCGGCGGGCGCCATCAGGCCATACCAGGACGAGGCATATATGGGCATGCCCAATTCGTCAAAAGTCGGGACGTCGGGCAGCGCGGGGTTGCGCTTTTTTGATGCCACGGCCAGGGCCCTGAGCTTGCCTCCGGCGATCAGCGGCAGACAGGTGGTGGTGTCGAGCATCAGTGAAATCTGGCCCGCCATCAGGTCGGCTTCGGCCGGCGCCGTGCCTTTGTAGGGCACGTGAACGATGTCGATCTTCGCGGTGCTCATGAACTGCACCGCGGCCAGGTGCTGCGAGGATCCGACCCCTCCCGATCCGTAGTTCAGCTTGCCGGGATTGGCCTTGGCGTAGTCCACGACGTCCTGCACGCTCTTGAAGGGCGATGCGGTGGGAACGACCAGGATATTGGGCACCGACGACACGAACATGATGGGCGCGAAATCCTTGACGGGATCGAAGCCCAGCTTGGAATAGAGGTGGACGTTGACGGCATTGGGGCTGATCGAGCCCATCAGCAGGTTGTAGCCGTCGGGTTCGCTGCGTGCGGCGATCGCCGTGCCGATGTTGCCGCCGGCGCCGGCCTTGTTGTCCACCACGATGGACTGGCCCAGCCGTTTGGCCAGGGGTTCGGCCAGCATGCGGCCCATGGTGTCCACGCCGCCGCCCGGTGGCCAGGGCACATACATGCGGATGGCATGGTCGGGATAGTCTTGCGCCTGAACGGCGCAAGTGAAGGTGCCGCAGGCTAGCAGTATTCCGGCCAGCCAAGTATGTATCTTATTCATGATGGAAGTCTCCTTGGGTCTTGTAATAGTTCTGCCCGGCCATTCTTGAATAAAAGGAGACCCCTGGCAAACACAATTAAGGCATAATAAGCATGAGTAAAACTCATGCCTGGGCTGTCTTATGCGTCGTTTGCCTCCCTTGAATGCTTTGCGCGCTTTTGAAGCTTCCGCGCGCAACACCAGTTTTACCCGCGCCGCCCAGGAACTTTGTGTGACCCAGGGCGCGGTCAGCCGCCACGTCGGCGCGCTGGAGGACTGGCTGAAGATCAAACTGTTCGAACGCGGGCGCTATGGGATAGAGCTCACCGTCCAGGGCTCCGTGTATTTCCGCACGATCAAGAATGCGCTGGACCAGATCGAGTACGGCAGCCAGCAGCTGCGCCAGCGTCCGGATGAAAACCGGCTGCGCATCAAATTGCCGCCGACCTTCGCGATACGCTGGCTGGTGCCGCGGCTCGCCCGCTTCCACGCCTTGCATCCGGGCATCGACGTCCAGATCACCACCTCGCACCAGCGCGCCGATTTCGATCGGGAGGACGTGGACGTCAGCATCCATTCCGAAGCTCATCATCCCGGCGATTCGGCCGGTACGCGGTATCTTTATCTGTTTGGCGAAACCCTGCTGCCGGTCTGCGCTCCCGGCCTGCTCGGCAGGGAGCCGGCGCTGTCCGAACCCGGCGACCTGGCGGGCCATGTCCTGCTGTGCTCGATGAATCGCCCCATGGACTGGCCGACCTGGCTGGAGGCGGCGGATGTCGGACATATCGATGGCAACAGCGGACTGAAATTCGAGAATGCCGCGCTGGCCTACCAGGCGGCCACGGACCAGTTGGGCGTGATGGTGGCGCAGCTTGCCTTCGTCAATGACGACCTTGCTTCCGGACGCCTGGTGGCGCCTTTCGGCTTGCGGGTGGCCACCCCGGGTGCTTATTATCTGGCGTACCGCGCCGACGTCCCCAAGCCGGCCCGCATCCAGACATTCGAAGACTGGATACTCGCGGAAGCCGATGCCATGAGCCGCCAGTTCGCGGACGAGAAGGGCGGTTAGCCGCGCCTGGAAGCCCTACCGGCCGGTTGTCCGGGGCTTGCGGCGCGGCTTGAGCTCGCTGACGACGACGCTGACGACGATCAAGGCTCCACCCAGCAGGGCCAGGCCGGGAAGGCGTTCGCCCGCGATGCGCCCGACGATGCCGGCCCATACGGGTTCGCCCGCATAGATGACGGTGGCCCGGGTGGGCGCGACCGACTTTTGCGCCCAATTTATGGTCAGCTGGATCAGGGCGCTGGCGACGCCCATTCCCATCGCCAGGCCAATCAGCAGCCAGGAAAAGGCGGGCAGCGCTTCTCCGGTTGCCGGCATCAGCAGAAAGGATATCAAGGCGGTCACGGCAAGCTGCACGACCGTGACCCGCCGGCTGTCCACCGAGCCTGCAAAATGGCCGATGAGGATGATTTCGACGGCGATGGACAGCGCGCCGATCAGCGTCAGGAATTCCCCCAGGCTGAACGCCACCTGGCCGGCCTGGGGGCCGGCCAGCAGGATCAATCCCGTAAAGGCCAATGCAATGCCGACCCAGCTCATGACCAGCGGACGGCGCTTCAGCACGCCCCATTGAAGCAGGGGAACAATCGGAACGTACAGCGCGGTGATGAAGGCGGACTTGCTGCTCGAAATCGTTTGCAATCCATAGGTCTGGAGTGCGTAGCCGAAGAAAATGGTGACGCCGATGGCCGAGCCGGCCCACAACTCGCGGCGCGTCAGTCCCCGCATGACCTTGCGGGAAAAAACCGCCGCCAGCAACGCCGCCGAGGCGAATCGCAGCCCCACAAAAAACAGGGGGCCGCTGACGGTGAGCGCCTGCTGGACCGCCAGGAAGGTGCCGCCCCAGATCATGGTGATGGCAATCAGGGCCAGCTCCTGGCGGCTGATGGCAGGCTTGTTTTGGGCTAGCTGGGTGACCGTTTCCATGAAGGGCGCCGTAAATACAAAAAACCTCGTAATCCGGCGGATTACGAGGTTTCTCGAGGGCTTTCCGTAAAAAGCCTATGGTGCCCAGGAGAGGACTCGAACCTCCACACCTTGCGGCACATGGACCTGAACCATGCGCGTCTACCAATTCCGCCACCTGGGCACGACGAGGGCGAATCATACACCAAATATGCGCGCCGCACATAGCTCTTACTGGCTATATGTTTCCAAATGTATTGCATCCATAATGTGCGTCAATTTTCAACGATGAGCAGCCGCCATGACAAAACGCAGCTTTACCCTCCGTGCTGTTTTTACCGCGCTGGCCTGTGCCGGGCTTGCGGCATCTCCGGCGCAGGCCGTAAACATAAACAACGATTACCTGGACGCCTATTACGGCGGCATTCTGGGCAATTACTACGACAGCGGCGATACCATGCCCAATGTCGCGGCTATATTTCTCGACTATCAAGGGCATGGGCCCGAGCAATGGTGTACCGGCACCTTGATCAATTCGCGGGTGATATTGACGGCGGCGCATTGCGTTGCCAATGACAATGCAGAGACGATGCATTCGGGGATAGGGGGCCTGGAGGTCCGCTTTTCCCCCACGCCCGCCACGGCGTCCAGTCCTTACGATCGCCGTGTGCGTGACATCGTCTTTCACAGCGACTACTTCACCGATGACGATCGGGATATTGCCCTAATCTCGCTGGATCGCCCGGTGCATGGTCTGGATCTGGTGCAACTGGCTCCCAAGGGGTATGTGGTCGACAAAGAGACGCTCGCCACTATCGTCGGCTATGGCCTGGCGGGAACCGGAACGAATCCCGGAAGGCCTTCGGGCGGCAGCGGCATCCCCGTGCTGGACGGCTACAACGATGCCAAGCGGCGTATTGCGGTCACGCGGATCGGGGGCGTCCGGGCGGAAGGGGACATCATTGTCGCGGAGTTCCGGGATCCCGCTCGGCCGGACGAATACAACCAGTATCACCTTGATAGTCCGGTGCCGGTTAACCAGGGCGAGCCCGAGGGCGGCGACAGCGGCGGACCGCTCTTTATTGAAACGGCTTCCGGCTGGTTGCAGATCGGCACCGTCATGCGGGGCGGTGGCGGCGCATATGGCAATGCGGGGTACGGCTCTTCGGACGATTGGACCTTCGTGCCTTTCTATTCGGACTGGATCATGGGGAATTTGACAGCTTTGCTCGATGGCGGCGTCGAATCGGCCCGGGTCAACCCTTCGGCACCGGGGGTGCCACTACGTTGGAGCGATGCCGCCGCCTGGAGCGGAGCCAAGGTGCCGGGCAACCAGTCCGGCACGGTAGACGGCGCGACGGGCTTGTGGAATACCGGCACCTATTACAACGTTGCCCTGGACAGCGCCACGCACTTGCAGGTGGACCAGAACGCCAGCGTGGATGCCGTCAGCATCGATCACGCCGATGCAAGATTGGACGTGCTCACCGGCCAGGAACTGTACACGGTGCTGAACACGGATGTGCTGGCGGGCGAATTGCGGGTCGACGGCGGGCTGGACAGCGACGCCCTGAACCTGAAGGGCGGCCGCTTGTCGGGGACCGGCACGATCAAGGTCGCCGACGGCCTGCTCCAGACGGGCGGCGTGCTGGCGCCGGGTGCATCACCCGGAACACTGACAGTCATCGGCGATCTGAGCCAGGCGGCCGGCGCCCGGTTCGAGGCGGACATCGACGGGCCGGGCATCGCCAGCGGCGCGGGCAACCATGACCGCGTTCTGGTGTCGGGCACCTATACGGCGGGCGGAACCATCGCTCCGATTCTGCGGGGCATCACGGGCTCGGCCAACAATACGTTCACGCCTTCGCTTGGCCAGGGTTTCCAGGTGGTGTCCGCCGCCGGAGGCGTCAAGGGCAGCTATGCGGCGCTGGAGCAGCCGGTTGGCGGCCTTCCGGCGGGCACGCGTTTCGATACGGTCTATGGTGGCACGTCCGTCACCCTGTATGCAACGCCGTCGGCCTACGGCAACCTGGCCGCGGCGGGCGTGGATGACAACCATAACCGGCGCGAGCTGGGCAGGGCGCTGGACGCGGCGCGGCCCCAGGCCGGCGTGCGGGCGGCCGATGCCGGAATCAAACAGCTTTACGACGGACTGGCGCCCCAGACGGCCGGGAACCTGCCTGTGGCCATGGACCAGCTTGGCGGCGTGGGCTATGCGCAATTGATCCAGGCTGGATTCGAGAACAGCAAGTTCCTGGTGGAGCAGACCGAACTGGCCCTGGCCGCGCAACGCCGCGGCGATGCCTTGATGCCGCCGTCGCGCTCGATGGCCGGTCTCGAGGCACGGGCGGGGGCGGAGCCCTCCAATCCGGAGCGCCGGGCATGGGCGACGGCCATAGGGCGGATGTCGTCGCAAAAGGCCGACAACGGCGGCTACAAGACGACGGATACGCTGGCGGGCTTGATCGGAGGCGTGCAGCAGCGCCTGGACTCGGGCACCACCGTCGGCTATTCACTGGGCTATGCGCACGGCGGGCCCGACGTGAAAAGCGGCATGGGCAGCGGCCGCACGGACAATGCGCAACTGATGGTGTATGCAAGCCACGCCCTGGATTCCGGTTATTTCATGCAGGGCACCTTCGGCGCGGGTCTGGGCCGCAGCAAAGTGGCCCGCCACGTCGCCGTGACGGGGGCCAGCCACAACGGCGGCATGAACACGCGCAATGTCGCGGCGTCGGCCACGTTCGGCTGGGCCAGCGGCAAGGCGGACGAGCCGCGATTCGAACTGACGGCCGGCATGCGCTACATGGCTCATCATTACCAGGGATTCAGCGACAGCGGCTCGCGCGCGGCCAGTGCGCTGGACGTCAGCGGCGGCACCCTGCAGTCGATGGCGGCGACGCTGGGCGCGGCGGCCACGGTGCCGTTCAGCGCCGGGTCCGTCGATTGGCGCGCCTCGGCATGGGCCAATGTCGGGCATGAATTCGCCGACCGCCATGCCACGATGCGGGCACGCCTGCTGAATGTCTCGTACGAACAGCGCAGCGGGGATATCGGGCGCGACCGGCTGGCCGCGGGGCTGTCCCTGTCGGGCCAGATGTCCAGGCGCACGGTCCTCAGCCTGGGCGTGTCCGGCGAGCTTGCAAAAAACTGGAAGGCGGCCGGCGCAACGCTGGGCCTGCAGGTCGCGTTTTAAGCGGCCATGGCGCGGGCCGCCGCCCGCGCCATGGCAGGGATGGCGCCTGCAAAGCCCGTTGCAAAAGCAAAAAACCCAGCTAAACGTGCGCTTAGCTGGATTTTCTGTATTTAGCGATGGTGCCCAGGAGAGGACTCGAACCTCCACACCTTGCGGCACATGGACCTGAACCATGCGCGTCTACCAATTCCGCCACCTGGGCATAAAGTGTATGCTATCGCTTTACCGGTACTGCTGTTGCGTTAGCCACATCTTTAAGAGGCGCAAAGTATAGCGTACTTTTTAAATTTATGGAAATCACCTTTGATCAAACGATCTAAAAACGACACCAACAACAAAGAAACCGCCGCTGGCCAGCACGAGCTGCCCCCGGATTTCGATCCGGACGTGCCCAGTCGGGAAGTCATACTGCAGCACCTGCGTTCTTCTGAAACGCCCATCGACCCCAAGGGTCTGGCCAAGGCATTGGGGGCATCGCTGCCGTTGTCCGTCGGGTTCGACCGCCGCCTGAAGGCCATGGAGCGCGACGGGCAGATTTTTTTCAATCCGCAAGGTCAGTTGTTGTTGAATAGCAAGCTGGATTTCATCGCCGGGAAAGTGCAGGGCCATCGCGACGGCTTCGGTTTTCTGTTGCGCGACGACGGCGGCCCCGATCTGTTCCTGTCTCCGCGCGAGATGCTCAAGGTCTTGCACGGCGATCGTGTGCTGGCCAAGCCCGACGGCGAGTACCGCGGCAAGCCCGAAGCCACCATCGTCGAGGTGGTCGAGCGGCGCACGAACAAGCTGGTGGGGCGCTTTCTTAAAGAGCGCGGCGCCTTCATCGTGGTGCCCGAAGACCAGCGCATCAAGCATGACATCATCATCCAGGCATCGGATACGTCCGGCGCCGAGCACGGACAGGTCGTCACCGTGGAAATCGTTCAGCAACCGACCCGCCACACGCAGCCCCTGGGCAGAGTGGTCGAGGTCCTGGGCGAAATCGACGACCCGGGCATGGAGATCGAGATCGCGGTGCGCAAGTTCGATGTGCCGCACGAGTTTTCCGACGCCGCGCTGCAACAGGCCGCCAAAGTTCCGTCCACCGTCAAGCCGGCCGAGCTGAAAGGGCGCGTCGACCTGCGCGATGTGCCTTTCGTGACCATCGACGGCGAGGATGCCCGCGACTTCGACGATGCCGTATTCTGCATGCCGGTCGACCTGGGCACCGAGAAGCGCAAGAAGCCCGGCTGGCGGTTGTTGGTCGCCATCGCGGACGTCAGCCACTATGTTCAGCCGGGCGATGCCCTGGATGAAGATGCGCTCGATCGCGGCACCAGCGTTTATTTTCCGCGCCGTGTCATTCCCATGCTGCCCGAAGCGCTGTCCAACGGCATCTGCTCGCTGAATCCGGACACCGACAGGCTGGTCCTGATCTGCGACATGGCCATTGCGGCCAGCGGCGCCAAGGCCGGCGGCATCAGCGCCTACCAGTTCTACGAAGCGGTCATCCATTCGCATGCGCGCACCACGTACAACGATGTCTGGGCCGCCCTGCAGCAGCCGACGGGTCCGGCCGCGCAGTCCATGCAAGCCGTTTTGCCGCACATACAGAATCTGTACGAGCTTTACCAGCTGTTTGCCGAAGCGCGCGTAAAGCGCGGCGCCATCGATTTCGACACGGTCGAGACCCGCATCGTCTGCAATCCCCTGGGCAAGATCGAGCGCATCGAGGCCTATAGCCGCAACGATGCACACAAGCTGATCGAAGAATGCATGCTGGCCGCCAACACCTGCGCCGCCGAATTCATGACGCGCAACAAGCGCCTGGGGCTTTACCGGGTGCACGAGGGGCCCACGCCGGAGAAGCTCAAGTCCCTGCGCGACTACCTGCGCAATCTGGGCCTGACGCTGGACGGCGGCGACGATCCGTCGACCACCGATTATGCGCGCCTGATCAAGGCGGCCCGGAACCGGCCCGACTTCGAGATCATCCAGACCATGTGCCTGCGGTCCTTGCAGCAGGCCATCTACAGCCCCGAACAGGTCGGCCATTTTGGCTTGTCCTACGAACACTACGCGCACTTCACCTCGCCCATACGCCGCTACCCCGATCTGCTGACGCATCGCGTCATAAAGGGCGTCCTGCTCGGCAAGCGCTATCTGCCCGCCCTGGCCGATGTCAGCGGCGTCGCGGCCTTGCCCAAGAACGAGCGCGAACACGCGGTATGGGAAAAACTGGGCCTGCTGCTCTCGGCGCGCGAACGCCGCGCCGACGATGCCTCGCGCGATGTCGAGGCATGGCTGAAATGCTGGTTCGTCAAGGAACACGTGGGCGAGGTATTCAGCGGGCGGGTCACCGGCGTGGCCACGTTCGGCATATTCATTACGCTCGATACCCTGTTCGTGGAAGGCATGGTGCACGTGTCCGAGCTGGGCTCCGATTACTTCCAGTACAACGAGGCCATGAACGAACTGCGCGGCGAACGCACCGGCATCCGCTATCGCCTCACCGATGCGGTGCAGGTGCAGGTTTCCCGCGTCGACCTCGAGGCGCGCCGAATCGAATTCCGCCTGGTAAAGGGCACCGGATTCAAGGCGCTCAAGGCTTCCATCGAGCCCGAGGCCACCACCGAACGCAAGGTCAAGCGCGCGGCCCCGGCCAAGCCGGCCGCCTTGAAGGGCACGACCTCGCGCCAGCGCAGGGCCGCCGCCAAGCGCGGCGCCAAGTCCGAGACACCCAAGAAGTCGGGGCGCGGCCGTCGCTGACGGCCGGGGTTAAAATCCCTGCATCGGGCGCGTATGCCGAACCGCGCCCGGCTACCCAACTCTAAGGAAAATCATGTCGTCTCATCAGGTCCTCGCCGGCTTCCATGCGGTGGTTGCCCGCCTGCGCTATGCGCCGGACTCCATCAAGGAACTCTATGCCGAGGCATCGCGGCGCGACAAGCGCATGCAGGCCTTGATCGAGCAGGCGCAGGCCGCCGGGATCCGCGTTCATCCCGTGTCCGTCGACCGGCTGGACGGCCTGGCGCGCGGCACGCGCCATCAGGGCGTGGTGGCGCTGGCCCAGGCGCGCGAACTCGCGGTCGACGTGAATGAAGTGCTGGACGTGCTTGAAGACAGGGCCGAGCCGGCGCTATTGCTCATTCTCGACGGCGTGACCGATCCGCACAACCTGGGTGCATGCCTGCGCACGGCCGACGCCGCCGGCGTGCATGCGGTCATTGCCCCCCGCGACAGGGCGGTGGGGCTGAACAGCACCGTGCAGAGGGTGGCCTGCGGCGCCGCCGAAACAGTGCCGTATATCATGGTCACGAATCTTGCGCGTGCCATGCGCCAGCTGAAGGAACGCGACGTCTGGCTGGTGGGCACCGATGACCAGGCCGGCGCGAGCATGCACCAGGTGGATGCGCGGCGCGCCATGGCGTGGGTCATGGGCGCGGAAGGCGAGGGGATGCGCCGCCTCACCCGGGAGACGTGCGACGAACTGGTGGCCATTCCCATGCGGGGTTCGGTAGAGAGCCTGAACGTCAGCGTCGCCAGCGCAGTGTGCCTGTACGAGGCGGTGCGTCAACGGCAGCCGTAGAGCCGGCAAGGGCATGCTTGCCGGCCTCCGCGGCCAATGCCTGCCTTTGCGCTTCTCCCTTTTTCTTTCACTCAAATCATCGTTGTCCCGACACCATGGCTAATAACGGTTTTACCACCACCATCGTCCATTCCGACCGCCGCTCCGCGGTGGAGCACGGCGCCATCCACAAGCCCATGCATCCCTCGTCCGAATACGCATTCGCCGATTCGCGCGAGCTGGCGGCGGTGTTCCAGGGCAAGGCGGGTTTCACGTACGCGCGGCAGGGCACGCCGACCACCGCCGCATTGGAATCGAAGATCACTCAAATGGAAGAGGGTGAAGGCACGGTCAGTTTCGCCACGGGCATGGCGGCGCTGGCAGCCACCTTTTTTACCTTGCTCAAGGCCGGCGACCACCTGATCAGCAGCCAGCACATTTTCGGCAATACCAACAGCCTGCTCGGTACGCTGGCCGACCTGGGCGTGCAGGTAACGATGGTCGACGCAACGGATGCGCGCAACGTCGTGGCCGCCTTGCGGCCCGAAACCAAGATGGTGTTCACCGAATCGCTGGCCAATCCGGGCACCCAGATTGCCGACCTGAAGACCATCGGCGATTGGTGCCGCAAGGAAAACCTGGTGTATGTCGTCGACCATACCCTGGTCACGCCTTTGCTTTGCACGGGCAAAAGCGTGGGCGCTGCGCTGGTCGTCAATTCCTTGTCCAAGCACATAGGCGGACACGGCAATGCCTTGGGCGGCGCCGTGACCAGCACCGGTTTGTATGACTGGTCCGGCTATGCCAATATCGCCGAACCCTACCGCAAGGGCAAGCCGACTACATGGGGATTGACGCAGATAAAGAAGAAGGGGTTGCGCGACATGGGCGGCACGCTGTCGTCCGAGGCGGCGCACCGCCTGGCGGCCGGCGCCGAAACGCTTTCATTGCGAATGGACAAGATATGCGCGAATGCGCTGGCGCTGGCGCAGGCCTTGAGCGCTCATCCCAAGGTCGCCAAGGTCCATTACCCCGGCCTGCCCGGCCATGAGCAGCATGCGCGCGCCACGCAGCTGTTCGGCAAGCGCTACGGCGGGCTGATGGGCATAGAGCTGATCGATGAGATCGACGTGTTCGATTTCCTGAATCGCCTCAAGGTGCTGGCCCTGGCCACGCACCTGGGCGACAACCGCACGCTGGTCCTGCCGATGGCGCATACCATCTATTACGAGATGGGCCCTGAGCGCCGTGCCCTGATGGGGATTTCCGACAACTTCCTGCGCGTCTCGATAGGCATCGAAGACGCCGAAGACCTGATCGGCGATTTTGAGCAGGCCCTGGAATAGCCGGGTAGCGGCCGGCGGTTTTACCATAAATATGGCTGGGCCGAAATGCCTTTCAAAAAAGCATTGTAAATTTCCATCATGTTGGCCTGTGCAGGTAAAAAGTGAGTAACTATGCGGGTTTTGAGAGCTTTTTTGCTTGACAGGCCTGGCGTTCAAAGGCTTAATACGCGTTAGCCAGCCGCGTGCGTGTATTGTTTTGAATACGCCACATGGTTGCGCCGCATAGTCCTATGCGGGTAATACGACCAGCGCCGATCACCGTGCCTCGTATATTTTCATCAAGCGCCAAGCCAGTCTTTCAGACGACGCTTGGCTACAATAATTTTTAGGGGTAATCCTTAATGAACAAAACAGAGCTTATCGAACACATTTCCACCAAAGCCGATTTGTCCAAGGCCGATGCCGGCCGCGCACTCGAAGCCTTTATCGGCGCCGTCAAAACTACACTAAAAAAGAAAGGCTCGGTAACCTTGGTGGGCTTTGGAACGTTCGCCGTATCCGAGCGCGCTGCGCGCACCGGCCGCAACCCCCGCACGGGCGAAGCCATCAAGATCAAGAAAGCACGCGTGCCCAAGTTCCGTCCGGGCAAGGCACTGAAAGACGCCGTCAACTAAGACAGTCTTTGTTGCAACGCAAGACGCGCTGGGATATAATTTTTTTCTTATCGCGTTTTGCAGCAAGTGTAGTGGCCCCAGGGTTGCAGGCAATGAAAATTGCCAGCCCGAAAAAATGGGTGCTTAGCTCAGCTGGTAGAGCGGCGCCCTTACAAGGCGTAGGTCGGCGGTTCGAACCCGTCAGCACCCACCACTAAAACTGCAGATCGAAAAGCCGCTTAAAGTCTTAAGCGGCTTTTTTATTTGTCCGGCGTTCCGATCAGTTTTTTTCACGGCATGGTTGCAATGTTTATTGCGAATAGTTCGCATTATTGTTAATATCCTAGCCTTGTCTGAGAAACAGCCGTTTGTGCACGATACTGACGCTGTACAACTTTTTTGATTGCTGGATTCATGCCGCGTTCTCGTGTTCAACCGAAACTTCGCCCCGCCTTGATCAAGGCGGTGGGGGCTACTGCCGCAGTGGGCCTGCATCTTGCAGTATTGGGGGCGATATTGACTGCTCCTCCCGCCAAGCCTGAAATCGACATGCCTGAAACGGTTGAGGTGCGTTTCGTCGAGATTGCCGATGAGATTGTCGAGGCGGCTCCAGCCGTCGAGCCCGTTGAAGAGGTCATACCGGAACCTGTGCCCGAGCCGCCGCCTGAACCGGAGCCGGAGCCTGAACCCGAGGTCATACCCGAGCCCGAACCCCTGGTCGAGCCTGAACCGGAGCCCGAGCCCGAACCGGTCGTCGAGGAGCCCGAGCCGGAAAGCATTACCCCGGAGCCTCCTCCGGAACCCAAGCCGGAACCGAAACCAGAGCCCAAGCCTAAACCCAAGCCGAAGCCCAAACCCAAACCCAAGCCGGTGGTCAAGCCCGAGCCTGTACAGCCTCCGGCGGCGCCTGAGGGCAGGGCAGCCGCTCCGGCCGTGCCCAAGGCGCCGCCCGCGCCCGTGGATCCGGATCGGCCGCGCCTGATCGGCAAGGTCGACTATCTGGGCAAGCGGCCCAGCCCCGTTTATCCGCGGATTTCCGAGAGGCGCGGCGAGCAGGGACGTGTCGTGGTGCGTGTATTGATTTCCCCCCAGGGAAGTGTGGTGAGTGTAACGGTGCGTTCGTCGTCGGGTTACGAGCGGCTGGACGAGGCGGCGGTGAAGGCAGCCCGATCCGCGCGCTTCAAGCCTTACACAGAAAACGGCATTGCATACCAGGCCATGGCCGACATCCCTTTTGATTTCGTTTTATAGGACGCAATGAATGTTCGATCTAGTTAATAGCGCAATGCATGTGCTGGCACAGCTTGGCGAGGCCGCTCCCGCTGTGCAGTCGGGTGCGACCGCCGCAGCGGCGGCGGCCGACGTGGCGGCGGCGCCGGGGCTTGCCGCCGCCACGTCCGCCGTCGACGTCGCCCAGGGCGGAGGCATGCTGCATTTCATTTCGCAAAGCGACGTCGTCGGAAAATCGCTGTTCGGCATTCTGGTGCTGATGTCGCTGATCAGCTGGTACCTGATTTTCGTCAAGTGCTTCATCAACTGGCGCATCAGCAGCCGCTCGAAGAAGTTCCTGAACGAGTTCTGGGCGGCCAGCTCGCTGGAACAGGTCGAGAATGAAATCGCCACGCATGGCGCGAACGAACCTTTCGCGCACGTGGCCAGCCACGCCATCCATGCCAGTAACCATCATGCCAAGTATGGCGCGCTGAAGCTGGAGGAAAAGGGCTCCACCGGCGCCTTCGTGACGCGTACCATCCGCAAGGTCATCGACGAGGAAACAGCGCGCCTGGAAAACGGCCTGACGGTGCTGGCCTCCATCGGCTCCACAGCGCCGTTCGTGGGCCTGTTCGGCACGGTCTGGGGCGTGTACCATGCGCTGATCGGCATCGCGCTGTCGGACGGCGTCACGGTCAATCGCATCGCCGGCCCGGTGGGCGAAGCGCTGATCATGACCGGCCTGGGGCTGGCCGTGGCCATACCCGCCGTGTTGGCGTATAACGGCTTCGTGCGCGGCAACCGGGTTTACCTCGCCCGCCTGGATGCCTTCGCCCACGATTTATATACTTTCCTTTCAACCGGCCAGCAGGCGTACGAATCGACCGGCAAGGTGCGCCGCGTGACGCTCGCCGCCGCCAAGGCTAAAGGTGAATAATGGCTTTCGGCAGCTTCGACAACAATAAAGGGGTCAGCCATACGGTCTCCGAGATCAACATGGTGCCTCTGATCGACGTGATGCTGGTCTTGCTGGTGATCTTCATCATCACCGCGCCTCTGCTCAGCCATTCGATCAAGATCAATGTGCCGCAGGCCAGCGCCCAGCCGGTCGATCAGGAGCCCAAGGTCATCGACTTGGCCGTGGACGCGCAGGGGCAGATGTACTGGAACGAGGTGGCGGTCAACGCCGAGCAACTGACGCAGAAGTTCGCGGCCGAATCGGCGCTCGATCCCCAGCCCGAACTGCGTATCCGGGCCGATCTGAACACGCGTTACGAAGTCCTAGCCCAGGTCATGAGCAGCGCCAAGGCCGCCGGCCTGAAGCGTCTGGGCTTCATCACGCGCCCGGGATCCGACACCGCTCCCGCTCCGGCGGGGGATGCGGCGCCGGGCAGCGCGCCGCAATCCGCCGAGGCGCCGTCCCAGTGATCCGACGGGGCGGGGCAAGGCCCGCCCCATTGAAATCAGCCCGTCGTCAGGGTTGTAACCGCGGCGTCCAATATGGCGCCCGATCATAACAATCAGGCCCGCTTCGATATAGAATCACACCATGCGAGTTCTAGTTATCGAAGACGACACTACTCTTGGGCACGCCCTGCAGGAATTCCTGGTCGAGCAGGGGTATGCGGTCGACTGGCTTGCCGATGGCGACAAGGCATTGGGCGCCATCGCCGGGCAAAGCTACGATCTGCTGCTGCTCGATCTGAATCTGCCGGGGCAAAGCGGCCTTGAGATCCTGCGCAAGCTGCGCGCCGGAAACGAGCAGGTTCCAGTCCTTATCCTGACGGCGCGCGACGGCGTGGAAGACCGTGTGGCGGGGCTGGACGCCGGCGCCGACGATTACGTGACCAAGCCGTTCGAACTGGCCGAGCTGGCCGCGCGCGTGCGTGCCTTCGGCCGCCGCCGTGCCGGCCAGGCCCAGCCCTTCATCGAGGCCGGACCATTGCTGTTCGACTCCGTCGGCCGCGAGGTGCGCGTCAACGGCGAACGCCTGTCGCTGTCCGTGCGCGAGCTTTCCGTACTGGAAATGCTCATGGCCCGGGCCGGCCGCGTGGTCACCAAGCGCCAGATCGTCAACTCGCTTTCGGCATGGGATGCCGACTTCAGCGAGAACGCGGTCGAAGTCTATGTCTACCGCCTGCGCAAGCGGCTCGAGGGCACCGGCGCGGGGATACAAACGGTGCGCGGCTTCGGCTATCTCCTAGACGTGGAAAGTGCTGCGTAGATTCTGGACGGCATGGCTGCCGTCGGGCTCCCTGGCCCGCCACCTGGTTCTGCGCCTGTTTCCGGCCGTGGTCGTGCTGGTCGTCCTGGACCTGAGCGCCACCTGGGTCATGACGCGCAAGATGACCATGGAAACGTGGCTGCTGCGCGATATCTTCTGGACGATGGTGATCAGCCAGGTCCTGCTGGTGTCCGTATTCGCGTGGGTGCTGATCTCGGGCGTCCGCTCGGGGCTGGCTTCGATCAACCGCCTCTCACAGGAGATCAGCCAGCGCAGCATTGAAGACTTGCAGCCGCTGGACATGGCGGGCCTGCCGACCGAAGTCGCCCCCCTGGTCACTCATTTCAATGACCTGCTTTTGCGCCTGGACGATTCCATGCAGGCCCAGAAGCGTTTCATCGGGCATGCGGCGCACCAGATACGCACGCCCCTGACAGGCCTGAAGCTGGAGCTGGAGCTGATGCTGACGCGTCCGCTGCCCGACGATGTGAGGGAGCGCGCGGAGCGGATCAAGTCGGTCACCGACCGCATGATACGCTTGGGCCAGCAGTTGCTGGTGCTGGCGCGCGCCGATTCATCGACCCGGCCGCAGGACAGCTTCATGCGCGTGGACTTGTGCGAATGGGCGCGCGTGAGCGGGGCGGAATGGATACCCGCGGCCCGCAGCCGCCATATCGAAATACAGCTCATCGCGCCGGACGAGCCGGTATGGGTCGACGTGGATTCCCTGCTGCTCGAAGAGCTGCTGAGCAATCTGATCGACAATGCGCTTCGATACGGCGTGGGCGCCACGACCATCAAGCTGCAGGTGGCGGCCAATCCGCCATCGCTATCCATCGAGGACAATGGCCCGGGCATCGATCCCGAGGACAGCGAACGCGTATTCGAGGCCTTTTACCGCTCGCCGCGTGCCAGCGCCGAGGGGTCGGGACTGGGGCTGGCCATCGTACGCGAGATTGCGCGGGCGCACGGAGCCTGGTGGAATCTTTCCAGCCGTCCGGATTTTCCGGGTACCCGCATCACCGTGGTTTTTCCGGGGCCGCGCATAGGCGCCAAACTAAGCAGACAGGAATGAAGGCCGAGCACCAGGAACTATCCTCTTCGCATTCCTCGTCGCATGCGGGCCTTTGGCTGGGCGCGCTGGGCGTGGTCTACGGGGATATCGGCACCAGCCCCCTGTATACGGTGCGCGCCGCGCTTTCGCGCATGCCCTCGCAGGGCGCCGCGGACATCCTGGGCCTGCTTTCCCTGCTGTTCTGGATGCTGATGATCGTCGTGTCGCTGAAGTACGTGACCATCATCCTCAAGGCGGACAACCGGGGCGAGGGCGGCACCCTGGCGTTGATGGAACTGGCCCTGCGCGGCAAATCGGGCAAGACGCGCTGGCGCCTGATGTTCCTGGGCCTGATCGGCGCCTGCCTGTTCTACGGCGACAGCATGATCACGCCGGCCATATCGGTCCTTTCGGCGATCGAGGGGATCAGCATTGTGTCGCATCGCTTCGACGATTGGGTGGTGCCCATCGCCGTGGCGGTGCTGGGCGTATTGTTCGCGGTGCAGTCGCGCGGCACGGGCGCAATGGGGAAGCTTTTCGGCCCCATCATGCTGGCCTGGTTCGCCACGCTGGGCGTGCTGGGCGCATGGCGCATCGTGCTCGAGCCTTCCGTGCTGCAGGCGCTGGATCCACGGTGGGCCTGGGCGTTCATCGGAGCCGCGCCATGGGAGACTTTCTTGCTGCTCGGCGCCATCGTGCTGGCGCTGACCGGCGCGGAAACACTGTATGCCGATATGGGGCATTTCGGCCGCAAGGCCATACGGCGCGCCTGGTTCGGCGCGGTGCTGCCGGCGCTGGTCCTGTGTTATTTCGGGCAGGGAGCGCTGCTGCTGGCCGACCCCTCGGCGGTCAAGAATCCCTTCTTCCTGATGGCGCCGGCCTGGGGGCTGGCGCCGCTGGTCGGCCTGGCCACCGTGGCCACCATCATCGCCTCGCAGTCGGTGATTTCGGGCGCGTTTTCGGTGACCCGCCAGGCCGTGCAACTGGGGTTCTGGCCCCGCATGGTCATTTTGCATACGTCGGCGCAGGAAGAGGGCCAGATCTACCTGCCGCGCGTGAATCTGCTTCTTTTCATGGCCGTGCTGATTCTGGTGCTGTCCTTCGGTTCCTCCGATGGATTGGCCCACGCCTACGGCTTCGCCGTGACGGGAACCATGCTGATGACATCCCTGCTGGCCTTTGCGGTCCTGCCAGGCGAGACCACAGGTCCGCGGCGCCTGGCCTGGCTGGGGCTGGTCAGCGGCTTTTTGCTGATGGACGTCCTGCTGTTCTCCTCGAACGCCCTGAAGCTGTTCGACGGCGGATGGGTGCCCCTGCTGGTGGGCGGGGCCTTGCTGATGCTGATGGTCACCTGGAAGCAGGGCCGCGAAGCCATGCATGCGAAGCTGGCGGGCGACCATCAGCCGCTGAAGTCTTTCATGGAGTCCCTGGAGGACTATCCACCCACGCGTGTACCGGGCACCGCGGTGTTCATGAGCATGATCGTCAATACCGTGCCGCCCGCCTTGCTACACAATCTGAAGCACAACAAGGTGCTGCACGAGCAGGCTGTGTTCCTGACCGTCGAAAGCGCCGATGTGCCCTACGTCCCGTTTTCAGAGCGCTTCCAACTGGAACGAATGAGCCGGACCAGCTGGCAGGCGGTCGCGCGCTGGGGGTTCAAGCAGGAGCCCAACGTTCCGCAAGCGCTGGAGCAGATCGCTACGGCGCATCCGGAAATCAATCTGGACCCGATGCAGACATCTTATTTCCTGTCCCGCCAGACCGTGATCGTGGTGCGCAAGCTGCCGTTTCACCAAGCCTGGCGCAGGCGCCTGTTTGCCTTCATGGCCCGCAATGCCAGCCGCAGCACGCGTTTTTATCGCATACCGCCCAACCGCGTGGTTGAAATGGGCATGCAGATGGAACTGTAGAACGTGGCAGGCCGCGCGCCGGCCATGAGGCCGGCGGCGCGAAGGGATGAAGCGGACCGTGTTATTGCGTGGTGCCGGGAACCGGCGTAACGGTGGTGCCTGGAGCGGCGGGCGCCGTGGGCGCCAGGGACGGAGCCGGCACGGTGGCCGGCGGATTGGGAGTCAGGCCGGGGGCCGGAGTTACTGGCGGGGCGGCCGGCGTTGTGGCGGGTACGGGCGTACCTGGGATCGTGATGGTCGTTTCCCGCAGGACGCCGCCGGCGCCCACGCTGCCTTCCACCCTGGTGTCCTGGCCGGACATCTGCAGCATGCAGTCCTGGCGCTCGGCCACCGGCAAGGCCTGGCATCGGGATACCTGGTTCTGCTGATAGGACTCGTTGGCGTTGGTCAGGCGGTTGCGGCGCGATTCGTCGCGCGCCGCGCCGGCTTCCCGCAGGCAGGTGGCCTTGTCCTGATTGGTTTGCCCCATGTTGCAGCGCTCGACGTCCAGCTTGTAGCGGGCTTCGATATCCGCGTTGGTCCCGGTGCCGGCAGCCATGGCCATCGTTGCGGCCAGGCACATGCCGGCAAGGCTTGCGGACGCCAAAAGGCGGGGAACAGATGTCGATCGAGTAAGCATCATATACATACTCCTTTTCTTTGGAACATGGATCCGCCTGGACGGCGGAGCCTGTAAAGGAAGTATATAAGGGCTGGCAAGGGGCGGTGTAAGTGAACGTTTCCCGCCTTGCGGGGCCTGCGCCCGTTCCCGGCCTGCTAGCCCCGGGGCGCGTCGGGCTTGCGGTCTTCTGCTCGAGGCGCCGCGGCCGCGCCGGCGTCTTCTTGCGGGGCCTGCACCGCCGCTGCGGAGGGCTTCTGGCGCTTGATGGCGGCGCGCATCAGCAGCATGGCCGTCACGGGCGAGGTGATCACCAGGAAGACTGTGATGAGGATCTGATGCACCACATAGCGTTCTTCCACCGTGGAGGACACCAGGATGGACGCCAGCAGCACGCCGAACACGCCCAGGGTGTTGCCCAGGGTGGGCGCGTGGATGCGGGTGTAGAAGGTGGGCAGGCGCAGCAGGCCCAGCGAGCCGGTCAGGGTAAGGAAGCCGCTGGCTACCAACAGAAGGGCGACGGGGATGGCGACCCAGGCGGGCAAGGCGTCGATCATGGCTCGATGACCTCGCCGCGCAGCAGGAACTTGGCCATGGCGACCGATCCGACGAAGCCGAACAGGCTGATGAGCAGGGCGATGTCGAAATACAGCGTCGAACCGAACTGCAGCCCCAGCACCAGCAGGATCAGCATGCCGTTGATGTACATGGTGTCCAGCGCCAGCACGCGGTCGGTGGAGGCGGGCCCGCGCAGCAGGCGCAGGGCGGCGAAGGCCAGGCTTACCACGAAGCATCCGAGCGCGAACGTGGCGGCCCAATAGACAAGGCTGTTCATTCGAAAATCTCCATCAGGGGGCATTCATAGCGTTGTTGTATGGTGTGGAACCATTCGGCTTCGTCCTTCAGGTCGAGCACGTGCAAGGTCAGCAGGTCGTCGGCCTCGGAATAATCCGACCACACGGTTCCGGGGGTGTAGGTGACGATGCAGGCCAGGGCCGCCAGGCCGTGCGGGTCGCGTATGCGCAGCGGGATCTTCAGGAATCCCGGTGTGGCGCCGGCGCGCCGCCCCAGCCAGATCAGCCGCGCCACGGCAATGTTCGACCTGGTGATGTCGATGGCCACATGCCCGATGAGCCGCAGGATGGTCAGCGGATGCTTGGGAATGGATCGCAAGGGGCGCAATCTGGAGGCGGCCAGCGCCCAGCCCAGCAGGGCGGCCAGCAGGATCCCCAGCGCGATGTTGCCCGCGGACAGCGTATCGTTCAGCAGCAGCCACAGTATCAGCAACACCAACGGCATGACGAAAGGGGCCAGATAGCGCTTCATTGGGGGGCTCCCGGTTCGACCGCGCGGCTGGAGCTTTGCGTCAGCACGGCATTGATGTACGAGGAAGGGCGGTCGAGGTAGCTTGCGGTTTGCCCCATGTAATGCATGACGGGGCCGGCCCAGAAAGCCAGGGCGACGCAGGTCAGGATCAGCACGCCCACGGGCGCGGCTTCGTTCACGCGCAGCCGTGGCGTGATGGTTTCCTCGGAACTCCAGAACAGGCGTATGCCGGTGCGGCCCAGCGCAATGATGCCCGCCAGTCCCGAAAGCAGCACGGCGGCCACCAGAGACCAGGCCGCCACCGACGGTGTATCGGTGCTGGAGGTCTGCAGCGCCGCCGACAGCAGGGAGAACTTGGCGACGAAGCCCGAAAGCGGCGGCAGGCCGGTGATGAGCAATGCGCAGGCGATGAAGGACATGCCCAGGAAGGCCATGGCGGCCGGAATGGCCACCCCCACCACGTCGTCGGACCGGTCCGCCGATTCGGGATCTTCGAGATCGAAGGCTTCCAGGCTGACCGCCAGCAGGTCGGCGCCGAAGGTCTGGGTGCGCTCCACCATTTCCAGCAGCATGAACAAGGCGCCCAGCGCCAGCACGGAGCTGATCAGGTAGAACAGGGCGGGGCCGGTCAGCACGACGCCGGGCATGCCCAGGGCCGCCAGCAGCGTTCCGGAGGACATGATGATGCAGTAGCCGGCCTGGCGCTCGGCCTGCGGCGCGGCCAGGATGCCCACGGTGCCGAATATCAGGGTGGCCATGCCCAGTGGAAACATCCATTCGCCGCCGAAGGCGGCCGGAGCGCCCGTGGGCAGCAGCAGGGAGCCTATGCGCAGCAGGGCATAGATGCCGACCTTGGTCATGACGGCGAACACCGCGCCCACGGGCGCGCAGGCATTGGCATAGGCGGCCGGCAGCCAGAAATTGAGGGGCCAGGCGGCGGCCTTGATAAGGAAGGCGATGCCCAGTATGGCCGCCCCCGATTCGAACAGTATCCGCTCCGAACCGGTCAGCTGGCCCGCCCTGAGGGCCAGATCGGCCATGTTCAGCGTCCCCGTGATCCCGTAGATCAGGGCCATCGCGATGAGCAGCAGGAAGGAGGCCACCAGGTTGACCACGATGTAGTGCAGTCCGGCGGCCACCCGGGCCTTGCCCGATCCGTGCAGCATCAGGCCGTAGGAGGCGGCCAGCAGCACTTCGAAGAAGACGAACAGATTGAACAGGTCGCCGGTCAGGAAGGCGCCGTTCAGGCCCATCAGCAGGAACTGGAACAGCGGATGGAAATGCACCCCTGCGCGATCCCAGCGCGCCGTGGCGTAGATCCAGGTGGCGGCGCCCAGTACCGAGGTCAGCAGCAGCATGATGGTCGACAGGCGGTCGACCACGGCCACGATGCCGAAGGGCGCCGGCCAGTCGCCCAGCAGGTAGACGCCCACGCCGTCGGGCCAATTGCTGGGCAGGTAGCCCGCCGACAGGCTGAGCAGGGTGATGGCACAGTAGATCTGGGCCGCAATGGACAGGAAGCCCATGGCAAGCCGCAGATGCCGCTGCGTGTCGTTCAGCAGCAGCATGGCCGCGCCGAACATCAGCGGCACGGCCACTGGAAGAATGGGAAGATGCTGCATCCATCCGTTCACGGGCGGGCCTCCTGTCCGTCGACGTGGTCGGTATCGGAAAGCCCGCGCGAGGCCAGGAGCACGACCAGGAACAGCGCGGTCGTGGCAAAGCCGATGACGATGGCGGTCAGGACCAGCGCCTGCGGCAGCGGGTCGGCATAATGGCTCGCATCGGCGGCCCAGTCGGTATTGATCACGGGCGGCGCATCCAGGGTGATCCGGCCCATGCCGAATATGAACAGGTTGACGGCATAGGAGATCAGGGAAAGGCCCATGATCACCTGGAAGGTGCGCGGGCGCAGAAGCAGCCAGATGCCGGAGCCGGCGAGCACGCCGATGGCCAGGGCAAGCACGATTTCCATTAAGCGGCTCCTTTTTCGTTGGCGGGGGCGATGGCCGCCGGTTTCCGGTACAGCCGCAGCGATTGGTGGGCCAGCGCGACCAGCATCAGCACGGTGGCTCCGACCACCAGCATGTAGACGCCGATGTCGAACAGCAGCACGGTGGACAGGTGGACGTGGCCGATGACGGGAAGGACCAGGTCCAGGCTGTTGGCGGCCAGGAAGGGCTTGGCCGCCCACCAGACCGACATGGCGGCGGTGCCCGCGGCCAGCAGGCCCATGGCGATCCAGTACTGCGGATGGATGCGGGGCCGCGCTTCGACCCAGATGACGCCGCCGACCATGTATTGCAGGATGATGGCGGTGGCCATGATCAGCCCGCCGACGAATCCGCCGCCCGGCAGGTTGTGCCCGCGTATCAGGAAATACAGGGAGATCAGGGCGGCCATGGGCAGCAGCAGGCGCACGAGCACGGCGGGCACTTTCATGACGCCGTCCGGAATCGGCGCCTTGGGGTCGGGGTCGGCGAAGGTGTCCAGCAGCCGGTTGGCCGGCAGCGGACGCTGACGCGCCTTGGGCAGGGTCATGCTTTCGGGCGGCGGCCGGAAGCGGCGCAGCAGCGCGTAGACCGTCAGGGCCACGATGCCCAGGACGGTGATCTCGCCGAAGGTATCGAAGCCGCGGAAGTCGACCAGGATGACGTTGACCACATTGGCCCCGCCGCCCAGCGGCAGCGATTGCTCGACGAAGAAGGACGAGATGCCCCGGGGATGATGGCGGGTCAGCACGGCGTACGCGATGGCCGAAAGCCCCGCGCCGGCGATGACGGCGATGATCAGGTCGCGGAAGCGGCGCACGTAGGCGCGCACGGTGCTGGTCAGCGGCGGCGGTTCGTCGTCTCCGGCCACGCGTGGAGGCAGCCAGCGCAGGCCCAGCAGGATCAGCACCATGGTGACGACCTCGACCGCCAGCTGCGTGAGCGCCAGGTCGGGGGCGGAGAGCCAGGCGAAGGTCAGCGCGGTCACCAGGCCGGCGCCGCCCGTGAGCAGCAGCGATACGGGGCGGTGGTACTTGGCCTGGCGGGCGGCGCCGATGGCGCAGGCGCCGCCGGCCAGCCACATCAACGCAAAGAAGGGGTCGATGGGCGTGGCGATCTGCGGGTCCAGCCATTTGCCGGGCAGCAGCGGCAGCATCGCCACGAAGAAGGTGAGCAGGACCACCAGCAGCAATTGGGGTTGCAGGCGGGGCGACCGCGTCCAGTCGAGCACGAAGGCGGACGCGGTGTCCAGCGCTTCCAGCAGGAGCTCGAAGCTGCGGCGCCCGTCGAAGCGGTAGATGAGAGGCGCCTTGCCCGGACGGCTGCGGTGTCGGTGCCGCAACAGCCAGAGCAGGCAGATGCCGCCGCCCAGGGCCAGGAAGCTCATGGCCAGCGGCAGATTGAAGCCGTGCCAGATGCGCAGGTCGTAGACCGGCGTGGCTTCTCCCAGGATGGCCAGGGCGGCGTTATGCAGGAAGGGCCCCAGGGTGAAGCTGGGCAGCATGCCCACGACCAGGCAGGTCAGGACCAGGATGGCGCTGGGTATCAGCATGCGCAATGGCGGCTCGTGGGGCGCGCGAGGCAGGTCGCGCGGCGCGGGCCCGAAGAAAACCTGCATCACGAAGCGCAGCGAATAGGCCACGCTGAATGCGCTGGCAATGACGGCGGCGACGGGCAGGCCGACCCGGTTGAACCAGCTCCCGCTGACGAACACGGTTTCGGCAAAGAACATTTCTTTCGAGATGAAGCCGTTGAGCAGGGGCACGCCGGCCATGGAGGCGGCCGCCACGACGGCCAGCGTGGCGGTGATGGGCATGCTTCGGTACAGGCCCGACAGGCGGCTGAGATCGCGCGTGCCCGTTTCGTGGTCCACGATGCCCGCCGCCATGAAAAGCGAGGCTTTGAAGGTGGCATGGTTGATCATGTGGAACACGGCGGCGACCAGCGCCAGCCGGCTGTTCATGCCCAGCAGCAGCGTGATCAGGCCCAGGTGGCTGATGGTCGAATACGCCAGCACTCCCTTCATGTCCATCTGGAAGGTGGCCGCGTAGGCGCCCAGCACCAGCGAACAGAGTCCGGCACCGCCGATGATCCAGGTCCATTCGTCGGTGCCCGCCATGACGGGCCAGAACCGCGCCAGCAGGAATACGCCCGCCTTGACCATGGTGGCCGAGTGCAGATAGGCGGACACCGGCGTGGGCGCCGCCATGGCGTTGGGCAGCCATACGTGGAAAGGGAATTGCGCGCTTTTGGTCAGGGCGCCCAGCGCGACCAGCACCAGTATGGTCGTGTACCACGGGTGGTTGCGGATGACGTCGCCCGAGGACAGCACGGTATCCATGTCGTAGCTGCCCACGACATGGCCCAGCATCAGCACTCCGCCCAGCAGGCACAGGCCACCCGCGCCGGTGATGGTCAGGGACATGCGGGCGCCACGCCGGGCGTCCACCCGATGGTGCCAGTAGGCAATGAGCATGAAGGACGACAGGCTGGTCAGTTCCCAGAACACGACGAGCTGGATCAGGTTGCCCGACAGCACCACGCCCAGCATGGAACCCATGAAGGCCAGGAAGAAAGAGAAAAAGCGGGGAACAGGATCTTGCGGCGAAAGATAGTAGCGTGCGTACAGCACGATGAGCGCGCCCATGGTCGTGATGATCATGGAAAACAGCCACGAGTAGCCATCCATGCGCAAACTGAAATCGACCCCCTGCTCGGGCAGCCACGGCACGACCGCCTTGACGACATGGCCGTCGAGCACATGCGGAAACTGGGTAAACACGAGGACGGCGCAGACGACGGCGACGAATCCGGCCAGCCAGGCCTCGAGCTTGCGTGCATTCGACGGCAGCAGCGCAGCGATGATGCTGCCTGCGAAAGGCAGGGCAAGTATGAAGAATAACGACATCGAGGACGGTTGGGTTGAAATGGGTGAATCCAGCCTTAATAATACGATATGTTTTGTTCAGCTTTGAGAAAGCTTGTGCCAGATTGGCGTTGCACGCCTTTTGGGGTATCGGGCATTTGCTTGACCTAGGTCAAAAAAGATAAAGGCGTCCGGTTTCACAATAGGACATTCAAGCATAGTCTGCATGCGGCGCGCCGTACAGGCAACGTCCGCAGCGGTTTTTTTTGACGCTAACAGGCCCATATCGGAGAAAGACATGGACAGCAGCATTCCAGTCGCCAGCCATGATACGGTTTCTTTTCCGGACATCGAGATTTCCGAGGCCTTGATCCGGCGTTTCGATCATTCGGGACCTCGCTACACGTCCTATCCCACCGCCGATCGCTTCCGCTCCGGCTTCGATGAGCATGCCTACCTGGGCTATCTGGCGCAGCGGACCGGCGCGCAGCCTGGAACGAATCCGCCGCTGTCGGTTTACGTGCACCTGCCTTTTTGCGAGTCCCTCTGTTATTTCTGCGCCTGCAACAAGGTCATCACGCAGGATCATGGCCGGGCGGCCCAGTATCTCGACTACCTGGACAAGGAGATGGACCTGGTGGCTGGCCAACTGGGGCCGGATCGCAAGACGGCCCAGCTGCATCTGGGCGGCGGCACCCCCACATTTCTGAGCGCCGCCGAGCTGACCGGGCTCATGGCGTCCTTGCGCCGGCATTTCGAATTCACGCCGGATGCCGAATTGGGGGTCGAGATCGACCCGCGAACGGTGAACGAGGGAACGCTGTCCATGCTGGCCGGGCTGGGCTTCAATCGGACCAGCTTCGGGGTGCAGGATTTCGACCCGGCCGTGCAGGCGGCCGTCAACCGCATCCAGCCTCTGGAAATGGTGGAGAAGGCGCTGAGCGCCAGCCGCAAGGCGGGGTTCCAGTCGGTCAACACCGACCTGATCTACGGCCTGCCCAAGCAGACCCTGGCCAGCTTCGACCGCACGCTGGATCACGTGATACGACTGTTTCCGGACCGCATCGCACTGTACAACTACGCCCACCTGCCCAGCCGGTTCAAGGCACAGCGGCTTATTTCGGCCGGCGACCTGCCCAGCGCCGAAGAGCGCCTGCAGATATTCCTGATGTCCACGCGGCGGCTGCTGGAAGCGGGCTATGTATACATCGGCCTCGATCACTTCGCCAAGCCGGACGACGAACTGAACCTGGCGCGCCGCGACGGAAGCCTGCATCGCAATTTCCAGGGCTACACCACGCGCGCGGAGTGCGACCTGATCGGACTGGGCGTTTCGGCCATCGGCAAGGTGGGCAACTCGTACAGCCAGTCGGTGCGCAGCGTGAACGCCTATTACCAGATACTGGACGAAGGCAGGCTGCCCATTGAAAAGGGCTTTGAACTGAGTCTGGACGATGTCTTGCGCCGCGACGTCATCATGACCCTGATGTGCAGCATGCCGCTGGATTTCAGCGTGCTTGGCCGGACCTATGGCATCGACTTCACGGACTATTTCGAACCCGAGCTGCAAAGGCTGCAGACATTCAAGGATGCCGGCCTGCTGCGGATCGACGACAAGGGCATCGGCGTCACGCCTAAGGGCCGTCTGTTCGTGCGGGCCATGGGCATGGTCTTCGATAAATTCCTGGGCCAGCCCACGGTGTCGACGTACTCCAAGCTTATTTAGCCGGGTCGTCGGGGCCGGCCAGCGCATCGCTTGCGCGCAGGGTCTTCATGCGCAACAGATACACCGTAACGCAGATGCCGGGAATCAGAAGCAGCAGGCGCACCCAGGGCAGGGGCACATGCCAGGCGGAAAAGGCCAGTGTGGCCCACAGGAAGACCAGGGTAATGACCTTGGCGCGCATGGGGATGCCCCGGCCGGTTTGTATGCCTATCAGGTAGGGTCCCAGTATGCGGTGTCCGGTCAGCCAGCGGTGCATGCGTTCGGAGCCGCGTATATAGCAGGCCGACGCCAGCAGCAGGAAGGGCGTGGTGGGCAGCAGGGGCAGGAACAGCCCCAGCACGGCAAGGATCAACGCCAGGGTACCGGCGATGTTGAACAGGATTTTGATCACATGTTTTTTGAGTGGGGTAGCCGCCGCGTTTGCGCGGCGCCACAACAATATCGATACGGGATTCTAGCAATATGACGAGCGGCAAGACGCGTACCCAGGATTTCCTGGCCAGGCTACCCCTGTTCAACGAGCTGAGCGCTCATGAACTCGACAACCTGGCTTCCGGCACGACCGAAGTCCAGGTCGCGCGGGGCGAAATGGTTTTTCACCGGGGCGAGCCTTGCGTGGGGCTGCACACCGTGGTCTACGGGCAGGTCAAGCTGATGTTCGTGTCGCCGGGCGGAAGCGAGAAGGTCGTTCGGCTGATCGGCCCCGGCGACAGCTTCGGCGAAGCGCTGATGTTCATGGAAAAGGCCTACATCGTGTCGGCCCAGGCCCTTGCCGACACCTTGCTGCTGCATGTCGGCAAGGCAGTCATCTTTCATGAACTGGGTCGGCATCCGGGTTTTGCGCGCAAGATGCTGGCGGGCCTGAGCCAGCGCCTGCATAGCCTGATGGGCGACGTCGAGGCCTATTCCCTGCGGTCAGGCACCCAGCGCGTCATCGGCTATCTGCTGAAGGACGAGCAATGCAAGGACGGCCATCACTTCCGCCTGGAAACCAGCAAGACGGTGATCGCTTCGCGGCTGAACCTCACGCCGGAGCATTTCTCGCGCATCTTGCACGACTTGTGCGCCCATGAGCTGATCCGGGTCAAGGGCCGCGAAGTCACCGTCCTGGACGTTGCCCGGCTGGGCTCCTATCAGGGCTGAGGCAGTTCAGCCAGCGCCAGTGCAATCTGTTTTCGGGCCCGCAGATAAAAGCCCAGGGCCCGGGCCATGTTGAACAGCAGCCAGGCCGCCGATACGGCCAGCGCCAGGCCGGCGGCATGCGAGAACAGGGCGGGCAGCAGGCTGGCCGATAGAAGCAGCAGCAGGGCGATCAGATGAGCCCAGTACTGCCGCGCGGCGATGGCATCGGGAATGAAATCCTTCACCTTGGGCACGACGCGCAGCGCGATGGCCAGGTCTTTCTGCGCGTGATACCAAAGCAGGAAGGGGATGATCTTGTACAGCATGCCGTTGACGGCGGACCAGCCGAAACCCACGATGAATAGCAGCCCGAGACTGACGGAAAAATCCTTCGCGCCCGCCGCCTGGGCCAGCCAGACCGGTCCGCAGGCGGCCAGGGACAGCATGGCGGTGTGCCAGAATAGAGTCGTGGCATCGGCCTTGGGCCTTTTGCGCGTCCAGAGCAGCCGCAAGGTGACGATGGCATAGGCGGTGTAGGCCGCCAGCATGGCGGCGCCTATGGCCAGGTCGATTTCCATGCGCATGGCCGGTGGCGCCAGGGTATTGGCCATATAGGCCGCGAGCAGCACGAAGATCACGGGCGCCAGCCAGCGCGTCAAGGGCTTGGGATAGATTTCAGTCACCTGGAAAATGGGAATGACCTGATAGGCCATGCCGATGATCAGCAGGCCCACCCAGCCCAGCAGTCCCCACGCTCCATGCGCATTGGTGAGTACCCGGGAAAACGGCAAAGGCCAGGCGAAGCCCGCGGCCAGCATGGCGCCCAGGGCCGCGGCGGCCAGCAGCGCCGCAAGCGCCAGCCGGGTGGTGGCGAGGATCTCGGTCGAACCCTTGGTGGCCAGCCTGCGGTATTTCCATAGACCGCCCGCACAGGCGGCCAGGAAGCAGCCCAGTGCGGCGCAGAGCAGGGTCAGCGCCAGCGCGAACATCCAGGGACGGAAGGAAAGAAAGGCGGCGGCCAGCGCCAGCGTGCCCAGGTTCAGCAAGGCATGCACGGCGATGGAGGTCGCCCTGGGCGCCAGTACGCTCACACCTGTCGCGACGGGCAGTATCTGCATCAAGGCGCCCGCCATGGCATTGGCCAGGACGCCCAGTGTGAACAGGTGCGTCAATGCCAAGGCATGCCCCGTCCAGCGCGATGACAGCGCGGACGGCCCGGACCAGAGCAGCAGTGCGGCGGCCAGCAGGACGAACAGCGGCGCGGTGAACAGGAAGCGCAAAGGGACGCCGGGCGCGGGGGACTGCTGAAATGACAGGGCGCGCTGCATCAGTCTTTATGCCAGATAAGGATTTCGTATCGATGACGATCGTCGATGCGGGTGGTGTAATCGTAACGGTTGTTGCGCAGGATGCCGTACAGCGGATGCGGCTCGCGGTCGATGAGCATGCGCAGCCGGGCGCCGGCCGCAAGAACGGACAAGGCGTCCAGCACGCGCTCCAGCGGCTCTGGGGGCTCCAGTCCGCAAACGTCCAGAACGATTTCTTCCTTGCTGTTTTCCATAAGCATCACCCTACACATATACAGGCCTGCCGGGCGGCATAACCTCATTGCGAACGCTGTATTTTTACATTCGGGTAAACGCCGGAACCTTGATATTTATTAAGGAAGCTGCTGGCTTTTGCCTACATAGTGGCATCTGCGTTCATACGCCGTTATTTTCAAGCAAGGACGATTATTGTGTTGCAGACCGCATTGGAACGACTCAAGTTGAAAGGCAAGGCGCTGTTGCCTATTGTGCAGGGAGGCATGGGGGTTGGCGTGTCGGCCCACAGGCTGGCGGGCACGGTCGCTTCGCTGGGCGCGATGGGCACGATTTCCAGCGTCGATCTGCGCCGCCATCATCCCGACCTCATGGTGCAGACGGGCCGTTCGCGCAACAAGGAGCTGATCGATTCGGCCAATCTCGTCGCGCTCGACCGCGAGGTCAAGGCCGCCCACAAAATGGCTGCGGGCAAGGGCCTGGTGGCGGTCAATGTCATGCGGGCCGTGTCCGAGTATACCTCGTACGTGCGCCAGGCCTGCGAAAGCGAGGCGGACGCCGTCGTGGTGGGCGCGGGCCTGCCCCTGGACCTGCCCGAATTGACCAGCGGCTTTTCCAAGGTGGCGATCATTCCCATCTTGTCGGACGTGCGCGGCATCGGGCTGATCCTGAAAAAATGGATGCGCAAGAACCGCCTGCCGGATGCCATCGTCATCGAGAACCCCAAGTACGCGGCGGGCCACCTTGGCGCGCCGACCGCCGACAGCCTGGACAATCCTAATTTCGCCTTTGCGAATGTGCTGGAAGGCACGCTGGAGCTCTTCAAGGAACTGGATATCGAAAAAGAGAACATTCCCCTGATCACCGGCGGCGGCATTCACAGCCACGAGCAGGTCGTCAAGCTGATGGGCATGGGGGCCAGCGCGGTTCAATGCGGTTCGCCTTTCGCTGTAACAGAGGAAGGCGACGCGCATCCCAACTTCAAGAAGGTTCTGGTCGAGGCCAAGCCCGAAGACATCGTGACCTTCATGAGCGTCGCCGGCCTGCCGGCCCGCGCGGTGCGCACGCCCTGGCTGGCCAATTACCTGGAAAAGGAAGAGAAGCTGCAACGCATCGCCAAGAAGCGCCCCTGCACGGTGGGCTTCGATTGCCTGGCCGCTTGCGGCCTGCGCGACGGCATCAGCAAGCACGGACAGTTCTGCATCGACACGCAGCTGGCGTTCGCGCTGGCCGGCGACATCAAGCGCGGCCTGTTTTTCCGGGGCTCGGAAAAGCTGCCATTCGGCAACGCCATACGTCCCGTGCGCGAGCTGCTCGACTATCTGCTCAATGGCATCCGCCCCGCGCTGAACGCGGTCGCGGCGCCCACCGTGCGGGCCGCCGACGCCTTGCTTCCCGCCTGAACCGTCCAGCAGGATTTTCATGACTTTCTCCACGCCCACGATGCCAGGGGCGGCGCCCGCCGTCGAACTGGTTTGTCCGGCCGGCAGCCTGCCGGCCCTGAAGGCCGCCGTCGACAACGGCGCCGACTGCGTCTACCTGGGGTTCCGCGATGCGACCAATGCGCGCAACTTCGCCGGCCTGAATTTCGATGAGGCCGCCATCGCCGAAGGCATACGCTATGCGCATGAAAAGGGACGCAAGGTATTCCTGGCCTTGAATACCTATGCGCAGCCGCGCGCCTGGCAAGAGTGGCGAGTCGCGGTGGACCGCGCGGCGGATTCGGGTGTCGACGCCATGATCGTCGCCGATCCCGGCCTGATGGCCTACGCCAGCCGCCGGCATCCGCAATTGCGCCTGCACCTGTCGGTGCAGGGATCGGCCACCAACTACGAGGCCATCAATTTCTATCGCGAGAACTTCGGGGTGGTGCGCGCCGTGCTGCCCCGCGTGCTGTCGCTGGCCCAGGTCGAGCAGGTCACGGAAAACACGCCGGTCGAGATCGAGGTATTCGGTTTCGGCAGCCTGTGCGTCATGGTGGAGGGCCGCTGCGCCCTGTCGTCCTATGTGACCGGCGAATCGCCCAACACGCACGGCGTGTGCTCCCCCGCCAAGTCGGTGCGCTGGCAGCAGACTCCCGACGGCCTGGAGTCGCGCCTGAACGGCGTGCTCATCGACCGCTATGCCGACGGCGAGAATGCCGGCTATCCCACCCTGTGCAAGGGCCGCTTCGACGTGGCCGAGGAAAACTACTACGCCATCGAGGAGCCCACCAGCCTGAATACGCTGGAGCTCCTGCCCAGGCTGATGCAGATGGGCGTCCGGGCCATCAAGATAGAAGGGCGGCAGCGCAGCCCGGCCTACGTCGCCCAGGTGACGCGCGTATGGCGCGACGCCATCGACCAATGCCTGGCCAGCCAGCAGCGCTATTCCGTCAAGCCGGCATGGATGGCCGAATTGAACAAGGTGGCCGAGGGACAGCAGCACACCCTGGGCGCCTATCACCGTCCATGGAAATGAATAGGCCGAAGGCTGGAGGGACGGCCGTGGTCAACCGCAACACCGAAGTGGCAATACTATGAAAATCGCGTTGGGTCCCATTCAATACTACTGGTCGCGCGTGACGACGATGCAGTTCTATGAGTCCGTGAGCGATGCGCCGGTGGACATCGTCTACCTGGGCGAAACGGTGTGTTCGCGCCGGCACGAACTGCGCCTTCCGGACTGGCTGGAGATCGCGCGGATGCTGGCCGACGCCGGCAAGGAAGTCGTGCTGTCCACGCAGGTGCTGCTGGAGTCCGGGCAAGACCTGGCCACCATGCGCAAGATTGCCGCCAACGGCGACTTCCAGGTCGAGGCCAACGACATGGGGGCGGTGCATTGCCTCGAGGGCAGGCCGTTCGTGGCCGGCCCCTACCTCAACGTCTACAGCCGGCCTACGCTGGAGATTCTTGCGGAACTGGGCGCGCGGCGATGGGTGATGCCGCTGGAAATGGGGCGCGAGGGACTGGAGCAGTTGCAGCAGGATAGGCCCGGCGGAATGCAAACCGAGGTATTCGCCTATGGGCGCATGCCGCTGGCGTTTTCGGCCCGTTGCTTTACGGCCCGGCACCGCAATATTCCCAAGGACAACTGCCAATACGTGTGCATGGATCACCCCGACGGCTTGTTGCTGCGGACTCGAGAAAGCCAGCCCTTCCTGGTGCTGAACGGCATACAGACGCAGTCGGCGCTCGTCTACAACCTGGTGAACGAGTTGACGGACATGCGCGGCCTGGGGGTCGACGTCTTGCGCATCAGCCCGCAATCGGAGCATACCGTGCGGATAGCGGAACTGTTCCGGAAGGTGGTGGACGGGGCGCTTGCGGGGCCGGAGGCATTCCAGGAAATGCTGCCCCTGATGCCCGCCGGGCCCTGTAATGGATACTGGCACGGCAGGCCGGGGCTGGAACAGCTCGTGGCATAAGGGCGGGATACCTTCATGCATTATGGCGAACGGTTCAACAGCATCAGCCACCTGGCCGGCGCCGGCCTGGCCGTTGTGGGCGGCGTGCTGCTGATCGTCATGGCGGCCCGGTTGGGCGACCCATGGAAGGTCGTCAGCTTCAGCATCTACGGGGCCATGCTGCTCTGCCTGTATCTGGCGTCCACCCTGTATCACAGCCTGCGCGGCCGCGCGAAGAGAATCTGGTGCAAGTTCGATCATTGCGCCATCTACCTGTTGATCGCGGGCAGCTATACCCCCTTCACGCTGGTCAGCTTGCGCGGAGCCTGGGGCTGGTCGCTGTTCGGCACGGTATGGGGCCTGGCGATCCTGGGCATCATCCAGGAAATATGGCTGGCCAAAGGGCTGCGCATACTGTCCCTGCTCATTTACGTGCTGATGGGCTGGCTGGCGGTCGTCGCCGCCGTGCCGCTCGTCGATGCGCTGGGCTGGGAAGGCTTCCTGTGGCTGGCGGCGGGCGGCCTGATCTATACCGTGGGCATCGCGTTCTACGCCACCGACGAGAAATGGCGCTACGGCCACGGCGTATGGCATCTGTTCGTACTGGGCGGCAGCGCCTGCCATTACTTCACTGTCGCGGCCTACGTGGCTTGACGCCCGGGACGCAGGGAAATTTATGACATCCGGCAATTATCTTCTTCCAGCCCCCTTGGGCAAAATTCTTTCGCGTTTGCCCGCCTATCCCGGCTCGCTGATCTTCGCCGCGGGGCTGAACCTGGCCCTGGCGCCGCACTTGCCGGCCGATACCTTGCGCATGCTGCAGGGCAGGGCCTTGCGCATACGGCCGCGCGATGCCGGCGTGGCTTTCGACTTCATGTGGACGGACGGCCGGTTCAAGGCCATCGCTCCGGTGGCCGCGCCGTCCCTGACGATTGCCGCGAACGTGCACGACTTCTATCTGCTGATGCAGCGCAAGGAAGATCCCGACACCTTGTTCTTCAGCCGCCGCCTGAGCATGGAGGGCGATACCGAACTGGGCCTGCTGGTGAAGAATACGCTGGACGCCCTGGATATGTCGGTATTCGCGCCCAGCCACATGGCGCCGGCGCGGCTCTTCGGCCGCGAGCGGGTCCGGCGGGGACCCGGAACAGCGGCCTGAAACCGGGTGGGGCCCGTCTTGGGCCTGCGGCCCCGCTCTTGCTGTCAACAGGCCCGGGCATGCGGAGGTGAAGAAAATGATTCATGACAGAAGGAAGCTGCCGCTGGTCTATTCCTGTTCGGGATGCTCCAGCGCAGCGCAACTGGCCAACCATGTGGCGGTGCAGCTGGATCGACGCGGCCTGGCCGAGATGTCATGCATCGCCGGTGTTGGCGGCGATGTGCCGTCGCTGCTGAAAACCGCGCATTCCGGGCGGCCCATGGTCGTGATCGATGGCTGCCCTCTGGAGTGCGCCAGGAAATCCCTGGAGCGACACGGCATCGTTCCCGATGAGCATGTGCAGCTGGGCCGGGAAGGCGTCAGAAAACGCTATCACGAGGACTTCGATCCGCAGCAGGCGGAACAGCTCATCCGCAAGGTGGCGGGCACCATCGAAGAGCGAGGCCTGTACTCCGACAAGCAGGCCCTGGCCTAGCGTAAAGCCGCATGGGCCGCGGCGACTGTCCGGCGGGAGCGCGACTGCGGCGCGATGCGCGCCTTAGCTTCGTCGCAGGATGAAAGCAGGAAACAGCGAAGCCACATCGTCCAGCAATTGGTCGCTGGGATAGCCCGGCTGCGCGGACGTGTTCAAGGCCGGATTGTCGCAGCCCTGGCTGCGGAAAACCTGCAGGGTGTAGTTGCGCACGCCCATGTCCGCCAATGCCCGCGCCATCTGTTTTACCTCGTGTTCAGGCAGCAGCGCCGGATGCAGCGTGCTGCGGCATTCGTACTCCACGCCGCTGGCCAGTACGGCGTGCAAGCTGGCCAGGGCGGGCGCGCCGCTGCCGGTCACTTGCGTGATGCGGGCATAGTCGGCAAAGCCGGCCTTGATGTCCAGCCCCACCCAGTCCAGCAGCGGCAAGATGTCGGCCAGACGCCGGGGATGGGTGCCGCCGCTGTGCAGGCCTATCTTGTAGCCCAGCGCACGCGCCTGGACTATGGCCTCGGGCAGGCCGGGGTCCATGGTGGGCTCGCCGCCGCTGAACACCACGGCATCGATCAGGCCCACGCGGCGGCGCAGCAGGGCAAGCACGTCCTCCCACGGCAAGGGGCTGTGCGCCGTGCGCTCCTGCAGATGCGGGTTGTGGCAGTAGCCGCAGCGCCAGGGGCAGCCCTGCACGAACACCACCGCCGCCAATTGACCGGGGTAGTCCGTAGCGGTGAACGGCGTCACGCCGCCCACCTTCAGGCTGTGGCGGCGCTCCGCCTGTTCAGGCACGGCAACGTCCGGCGGTTCAGGCCGCAAGCCGGGCCTCGCGTTCGCTGAAATACTTGCGCTCGTGGAACTCGCCCTTCTTGCCGATGTTGAACGACGACATGGGGCGGTGATAGCCCATGACGCGCGTCCAGATTTCGCAGGGCTGGCGTTCGTCGTCGGAAAGGGCCGGGGTGGCGGTCGATGCCATGGTGTGTTGTGCAAAGGATGTCATGCTGGTTTCTCCTGGAGTGGTGTTGAAAATGGATAATGGCTTCTCGATGCCGATAGCCTCAAGCGGCCTGGCGCAGCTTTCGCGCCAGGATTTCTTCGTCGCATTTGGGGCAGAATTCATGGCTGCCGCCCAGGTAGCCGTGAACCGGGCAAATGGAAAAGGTCGGCGTTACGGTGATGTAGGGCAGCTTGAAGCGTCCCAGAGCGCGCTGCACCAGGGCGCGGCAGGCGGCGGCGCTGGACAGCGGCTCGGTCATGTACAGATGCAGCACCGTGCCGCCGGTGTATTTGCGTTGCAGTTCGTCCTGGCGCTCCAGCGCCTCGAAAGGATCGTCGGTGCAGCCCACCGGCAGTTGCGACGAGTTGGTGTAGTAGGGCATGTCCGCCGTGCCCGCTTGCAGTATGCCGGGGCAGCGCTTGCGGTCTTCCTTGGCGAAGCGATAGGTGGTGCCTTCGGCGGGCGTCGCTTCCAGGTTGTACATGTGACCGGTCTCTTCCTGGAATTCCAGCATGCGTGCGCGCACGTGATCCAGCAGGCGCAGGGCGAAGGCATGGCCCCAGGGCGTCGTGATGTCGTGGCCGTCGTGAGTGAAGTTGCGGATCATTTCATTGATGCCGTTCACACCCAGCGTCGAGAAATGATTGCGCAGCGTGCCCAGGTAGCGCCGGGTATAGGGAAACAGGCCGTCGTCCATCAGGCGCTGGATGACCTGCCGCTTGATCTCCAGGCTGTCCTTGCCCAGTTCCAGTAGTTCGTCCAGCCGGCGCAGCAGCGCCGCCTCGTCGCCGGCATGCAGATAGCCCAGCCGTGCGCAGTTGATCGTGACCACGCCCAGCGAGCCGGTTTGCTCGGCTGATCCGAACAGGCCGTTGCCGCGCTTGAGCAGCTCGCGCAGATCCAATTGCAGGCGGCAGCACATGGACCGGATCATGTTGGGCTTGAGCTCGGAGTTGATGAAGTTCTGGAAATAAGGCAGCCCGTACTTGGCCGTCATCTCGAACAGCAGCTCCGCGTTCGGGCTGTGCCAGTCGAAATCGGCGGTGATGTTGTAGGTGGGAATCGGAAACGTGAACACGCGGCCCTTGGCGTCGCCGGCCATCATGATTTCGATGTAGGCGCGATTGATCATGTCCATTTCCGCTTGCAGCTCGCCATAGGTGAACGGCATTTCCTGGCCGCCGATCAGCGGCGTCTGTTCGCGCAGGTCCTCGGGGCAGATCCAGTCGAAGGTCAAATTGGTGAAGGGCGTCTGCGTCCCCCAGCGCGACGGCACGTTCAGGTTGTAGATGAGTTCCTGTACGTATTGCTTGACGTCGGCATAGCTCAAGGCGTCCTTGCGCACGAAGGGCGCCATATAGGTGTCGAAGGAGCTGAAGGCCTGGGCGCCGGCCCATTCGTTTTGCAGCGTACCCAGAAAATTCACGATCTGGCCGACCGCGCTGGACATATGCCTGGGCGGGCTGGATTCCACCTTGCCCGGTATGCCGTTCAGGCCTTCGTTCAGCAGGGTGCGCAGCGACCATCCGGCGCAATAGCCCGACAGCATGTCCAGGTCGTGGATGTGCAGGTCGGCATCGCGGTGGGCCTGGCCTACGGCGGGCGGGTAGACGTGGTCCAGCCAGTAGTTGGCAATGACCTTGCCCGATACGTTCAAGATCAGGCCGCCCAGCGAGTAGCCCTGGTTGGCATTGGCGTTTACGCGCCAGTCGACCCGCTCCAGGTATTCATTGATCGAGGACTCGACGTCGATATGCGTCATGCTGGCTCCGTTTCGCTATATATTGTGGTGAAACGAAGGATATTTACTATATATGGTGGTGGTCAAGCATTGGGGCGGATTATTTTGGAATAGCTTGATGCAGGTTAAATGGAAGGCGCCATGCCGGCGACAGCCGGCATGGCGCCCAAAAAATGCATGATCGATGCTTGCGGCTTCAAGGCTCGCTTATCGGTGCGAGCGGTCTCCGATGGCGTCGACGGGACACTATCCGAGTATCTGGAAATCGATCACGATTTCGCCCGGCTGGCGCGATACGTAATCGATCTTGATCTGATCGCCGAAGTGGCCTTGAAGCTGCTGTAGCAATGGCAGCGGATCGTGGTCATTGCAAAAGCGCATGGTTTCGCCAGGGTGGAGCGCGGACAGCGCGCCGAAGATGGCGGCATGGCGGAAGCGCTTGGCGACGCCGCGCGCGTCGAAGGGATGCACGCCTTCGGAAAACACAGGAATGGGGGAATCAATTGACACGATCAAGTCCTTGTAAAGAGTGGAGGTCGTGTTTTGATTATAGGTAGCCGTCGCGCCGATCCGGCTCAGAACCACATTGCCAATAAGGTTGAGTTCATTGGCTTCGCAGGGGTTTCTGGGTAAGCGCGATCGCTGCGCCCAGTATCAGCATGGCGGCGGAAACAGCCAGGCCGGTCGAGAGCGAACCGGAAAGATCGCTGATCCATCCGGCCGCCACCGGACCGACGGCCTGCCCGATGGCGAAGAGGCTGGTCGCCACCGCCAGCGAGCTTCCCCAGGCGGCCTTGGGCAGATTGGTCTTGACGAAGCCGGTGGCCGCCGACGGCACCATGAAGACGCTGGAGCCCACCAGCGCGGCGGATAGCCATGCGCCCGCGATGCTGGGCACAATCAAGGGCAGCGCCGCGCCGGCGGCCAGCACGATCATGGACGCGGCCATGGGCAGGCCGTCGCGCCGGCCATTGAAGACCCGCGCCCAGATCAGCGGCGCCAGCAGCGTCATGATGCCCAGCAGGCTCCACATGATCGAGGTGGCGGCGGCGATCGACAGTGCTTGTATGTGGCTTTGGCGCAGCCAGGCCACGATGAAGGTCATGTAGGCGATGTAGCCCAGGCCGAACAGGAAGTAGGCGGTGAATTCGGGCACGCAGGGACGCCAGGGCCAGGCGGCCGTGGCGCCGCTGGCGGAAGGTTCGGCAATGGTCCGCATGGCCGCCACGGCGGCCAGCGACAGGGGGATGCACACTCCGCCCGATCCTATCCATGCCCAGGGCCAGGCGGCCGGGCCGGCGTAATCGAACAGCCAGGGCAGCAGGGCGCCGGTGGCCAGCATGCCTATGCCCCCGCCGCTGAAGAAGATGACGATGGCACGGGTGCCCAGCACGCCGGACAGCACGCCTCCGCAGATGAAGGCGCCCGCCGCGCCGAAGCCCGCCAGGAAGCGATACAGGGTCAACAGCTGGAAGTCGTGCGTCAGGCCGTTGGCCAGCAGGGCCAGCGTGGTCAGCGCCAGGCCGGCGACGAACAGCCTGCGGTTGCCGATGCGTGCGACGAAATAGATGGTCAGCAGCGCGCCCAGCAGATACCCCAGTGCATTGGCGGTATTCAGCCAGCCGGCCTGGGCGTAGTTCAGCTCCAGGTCGGTTTTCATGGCCGGCAGGATCAGCGCATAGCCGAACCGCGCAAAGCCCACTGCCACGGCCGCGCCGCCTGAAAGCGCCCACGGTATCATTGCCGGTTTCATCGATGTTCGCCGCTGGGGCTTCCGTTGTCGTTGCCGTATTCTACCCGCCACCAGGCGGGGAGCAGCGCCCTTATCCGGGGTTGTCCGTAGCGGTCGTCGATGAGATGCACAACGCCCCGATCCTCGTGGCTGCGTATCACCCGTCCGGCGGCCTGTATGACTTTCTGGATGCCGGGGTACAGATAGGCATAGTCGTAGCCGCGCCGCGCGCCGAAGGCGCCGTCCATGCATTGTTTTATCTGCTCGTTCACGGAGTTGACCTGAGGCAGCCCCAGCGTCGAGATGAAGGCGCCGATCAGCCGGCTTCCGGGAAGGTCGATGCCTTCGGAGAACGCGCCGCCCAGAACGGCGAAGCCGATGCCCCGGCCATCCGGGGCGAAGCGCTCCAGGAAATGCTCCCTGCCGCGCTCGTCCATTCCGCGCGATTGCCGCCATACCGGAATGTCCGGGCAAAGCCGGACGAATGCGTCGGCCGCCTGCTGCATGTAATCGAAGCTGCTGAAGTAGCTCAGGTAATTGCCGGGCCGCTTCCGGTACTGGGTTTGCATGAGGCGGGCGATGGGGGCCAGGGATCGCGCCCGCTGCGCGTAGCGCGTGGATATGCCGGCGGCGACGCGGACCTCAAGCTGGTCCGGCCGGAACGGGGATTCCACGTCCACCCATGCGGTGTCTTCGGGCAGCCCCAGCGTATCCCGGTAGAAGGCCCAGGGACTCAGGGTGGCCGAGAACAGCGCCGTGGCGCGGCTGGCGGCATAGCGCTGTTCCAGGAAAGGCGCCGGGATCAGGTTGCGTATGCAGAACAGGGCATCTTGCCCCCCAAGGCCTTCAGCGGCGCCATCTCTTGCCTTGGCCTTGGGGCTGCCCGCCAGCGTGATGTCGAAGACGGAGTGGCTGCCAAACGATTCCGCCATCCGGAGAAAATGCAGGATGTCGAAATGCAATCCTTGCAGCGCGCCGTCGGCGTCTTCAGGGTGATCGGCAAAATGCTCCGTCAGCGCGCCGCTAGTCCGCAAGAGCGCCGCCAGGAATTTCGGCGGCAGGCCGGTGTAGGCCTGGTAGGCGGCTTCCTGATCGCGGAAGGTTTCGCTCCACTGCCTGAGCAGGCTGCCCAGGGCCTTCTTCAGGGCGGAAGGCGAGGCGCGCTGAACGTCGCGCAGCCGGGCTTGCGAGAGCTCGGCGCTGTACATGGCGCGGGCCCTTTCAAGCAGGTTGTGGGCTTCATCGGCCAGTACGCCGACCCGCCATTCGCGGGCCACGGTCAGGCCGTGCAGCAGGGCGGAGGTGTCGAAGTAGTAGTTGTAGTCGCCCACGATGACGTCGCTCCATTGCGCCAGGTCCATGCCCAGCCAGTAAGGGCAGATCTGGTGGCGCAAGGCTGTTTCCCTGAGCCGCACCTTGTCCATCCGGGCGGTGTCTAGGGCATCCCGGCGCGCGGCGGGCAGCTTGTCGTAGAAGGCCCTGGCCAGCGGACATGAGGCGCCATGGCAGGCTTTATCGGGATGCTCGCAGGCTTTTTCTTTGGCGGTCAGTTCCAGCACGCGCAGGAAGGGCCGGACCGCTGCCGGGCCTGAACCGGCCAAGGCGTCCAGTGCATCGAGGGCCAGTTGCCGGCCCGATGTCTTGGCCGTCAGGAAGAACACCTTGTCCAGTTTGTTGCGGGGACAGGCCTTGAGCATGGGAAAGAGCGCGCCCACCGTCTTGCCGATGCCGGTGGGCGCCTGGGCCAGCAGGCTGCGCTCCTGCAGCGCGGCCTTGTATATCGTGACGGCCAGCTGCCGCTGGCCAGGCCGGAAATCGGCGTAAGGAAAAGCCAGCGCCTCCAGGGCCTGGTCTCGATGGTTACGGTGCAGCAGCTCTTGTTCGGCCCAGTCCGCGAAGCTGTCGCATAACTGCCGGAAATGCGTTTCCAGCGCCGTGGCCTCGCAGGTTTCGACAAACAGTGTTTCGCTGCGCTTCGTAATATCGAAATACACCAGCGCAACGCGGATCGCGGGCAAGGCCAGCGCCCGGCATTGCAGATGCGCGTAGATCTTCGCCTGCGCCCAATGCAGTGCGCGATGATTGTCGGGCATGGCGTCCAGCGGGCCGCGATGCGTCTTGATTTCCTCGAGCTGATTGAGGACGGGATCGTAGCCGTCGGCCCGGCCGCGCACCAGCAGATTGCGGTATTCGCGGCTCAAGGTGATTTCGGCCAGATAGGATGAAGCCCGCCGCGCCCTCACCGCCGCGTGGCCTTCGATGCCTTCCAGGCCGGTCGGCGATGGCGTGAAGCGCAAGTCCAGGTCGCCGCGCTTGGCGGTGAACTCGCAGAGCTCTCGCACGGCGACGGCGTAGCTCATGCCGCGTCCCGGCGTACGTAGCAGACATCGACCGGCAGGCCGTGAGCGCCGCAGTAGTCCAGCCATCGCAACTGGTTGTCCTGCAAACGGTCGCCGGGGCCTTTGACTTCTATCATGCGATAGCGCCGTTCGTCGGGCCAGAACTGGATCAGGTCGGGCAGCCCCGAGCGGTTGGCGCGCACATCGGCCAGCAGGCGATGGAAAGCCGCTTTCAAATGCATGGCCGGCATGCAGTCCATCGCCAGGTCCAGCAAGGAGGCGCAGAGCACGTTCCAGGCCACAAAAGGCGATTGGATGCCGGCCTTGTCCGCGAAGTTGCGGCGTATGGTCTCGCGGTATCGCCCGGTATCCAGCTGCTCCAGGCAGGTGTCGAAATGCGCGCGGCGGCGTTCGTGAAATCCGTCCAGCATCAGGTCGGCCGGACCTTGCTGGAAGGGATGGAAGAAGGCGCCTGGCACGGCGGCGAAAACGGCATCCCAGCACAGCAGCCCGAACAGGGAATTGATCAGTGTGTTTTCCACATAGTAGACGGGGGCGTTGCTGGCGGCCAGGTGGTGGCGGACTTCCTCTTCCACCCGTATGGCCGGCCAGGGCGCGGGCAGTGCAAGGTCGATGCGGCGGATATTGTTTTTCTTGCGCACGGGCGCAGCGGCCTGGCCGCATTGCCGGCGCAGGCGCGGCAGCATGCGCAACAGCGCCTGTTGTTCGGCTTCTGTACCGGGCGCCTGCAGCGCCGCTGCGGCCAGGGTGAGCGCCGCATCGGCCTGGCCGCTCAGTTCCAGCACCCTGATGCGTCGGCTGCGCGCCTCGGCGTGGCTGCTGCGCGTGTAGCAGGCCAGCGCGCCGGCCCAGTCGCGCCGGCCTTCTTGGTGGCGGCCGATACGGTACAGCAGTTTTCCGCGCCGGCCTTCCAGCCAATGGTTGGCATAAGGTGCCGCCGGAACGGCATGAAAGATGTCGGCGGGATCGTCCGCGCCGGCAAGGGCTTCCAGGCGCTCCCTGCATTGATGCAGGTGCAGGTAGTCGTCGATCTCCTGGCGGCTCTGGAAGGCACGCGCCGAGTCGGGGAAGTCGACCCGTTCGTAGACGAACAGGCCGAGGTCGGACAGCACGAATTCGGTCCAGTCTTGCCTTAGATTGCCGAAGAACATCAGCCGCAGGCGATCGCACAAGGGCCGTATGTTTATCTTGTAAATCCGCTCGCCGAGCGGCTCGCCGTCTGGGTCGCCCGTCGCGGAGGCGACGGCCTCCCATTGTTCGAGCGTGAGCGCGTCCGGGTAATGGGGACGCAGGCATTCCAGCTGTTCAGGCTTGCCGGCGCGGCGGGCGCCCAGGTCGGCAAGCGCGTTGCCGAACAAAACCTCGAGTTGGGCTTTGGTGAACAAGCCGAACAGTTCATCCAGCGCAAGCCGCGGCGCCTCCTCTATCCAGCCATTGCGCACAAGCGCCTGCGCGGCCTGTTCGGTATTGCCGATTTCGCGGTAGCGCAGCTTGCCGGCCCGGAACAGACAGCCTTTGCGCATGGTCATGCGCACCAGCAAGCCGCGCGATGCCTGCGGAAGCGCCAGGAAATCGCGCATGAAACCTTGCTCGTCGGCCAGCATCAGGTCGTTGTAGCGCAAGGAGACCCAACGCAGGACGGTTTCGAAGTTGTCCAGGTAATACCAGGGGTTTTCCGGCGGTGAATCAGGGGGCATGGACGGGCGCGATGATGATATGGATACTGGATTTATATACAGTTTATCAGCTTCGCGCGCTCCCCGGTCCTGTTACAGCCCTGCCTTATTGTTAAGCGGATGTTGCGGCCGCCCGCAGGGTGCCCCGGGCGGGCCAACGCCCGGTTACATTTCGCCGTTGTTCGCTGTTGACCGGCTTTTGAAGAAGGGGCTAGGGTAGAGGCGACCATACAAGGAGAACTCGATGAATAAAGATACTCTGGAAGGCCAATGGAAACAGTTGTCGGGCAAGGCCAAGGCGGCCTGGGGCGACCTGACCGACGATGATTTGGCGAAAGTGAACGGAAATGCCGAGCAACTGGCGGGCTTGGTGCAAGAAAAATACGGACGCACGCGTGAAGAAGCGGAACGCGAAGTCAAGGAATTCTTCGATAAAAACCGCTGACGCGGCGTTATAGGGCATCCGAAGATCAACATCAAAAACAGCAAAAAGGGGAAGTCACCATGCTTTATTACGCCGTCGTATTTTTTGTGATCGCAATCATTGCAGCTGTTCTGGGTTTCGGCGGCATTGCCGCCGGTGCCGCGTCGATCGCGCAAATACTTTTCTTTATTTTTATCGTGCTGGCGGTGCTTGCGCTGCTCAATGGCTTGTTCCGCCGACGATAAGTCCAGTGCTGCCTGACCGCCAGGTCAGGTTGTTTGGCCCGCAGGCTTCACGGCTTGCGGGCCTTTTTTATGCCGATGCAGATCAGGCATGTTCCAGCGGCTGGATCTGTTTTGCGATCAGCTTGGCGACTTTCGCTTCCGTGTTCTTCAGGTCGTAGGTTTGCTGAAGGTTCAGCCACGAACTTGCATCTCCGCCGAAAAGTGCGGCTAGCCGCAGCGCGGTATCGGGCGTGATGCCTCGGCGCTCCCGAACTATTTCATTCATGCGAGTAGCGGGGACGTGCAGCATGGCGGACAAGGCGTTGACGCTCATGCCGAGCGGCGCTAGATATTCCTCTCGTAGAATTTCGCCCGGGTGAACCGGACGCATGCCATTCTTGGACATAATCAACTCCATTTCAGTGGTAATCGACGATCTCGACGCCATCAGGTCCTTCCATGGTCCAAACGAAGCAAATGCGCCATTGGTCGTTGATTCGGATGCTGTGTTGTCCGATCCGATTGCCTTTGAGCGCTTCCAGTCGATTGCCTGGCGGCGAACGCAGAAAAATAAGCGTGTTTGCGCTATCGAGCATTTGCAGCTTTCGTTCCGCGATACTTTTGATATTTGCTAACCGGGCCACATGCCGGCCTTCAAAAAGGGCTTGAGTGTCAGCGCATCGAAAACTTTTGATCATCTTGGAGAATTATATCGCTTAACGTTAAACGTTAAAGTTGACAAGGGCTGGTCCCAGCTTCAGGCATGCATTCTTTACTCGCGTCGGCCATTTTATTTGCCGGCGCACTTCGTCGGTGGATCAGGTATGCTTTTTGTCCATGGCATTTGATTTTTCCTGGATGCGTTTCCTATGATCCGACCGGCTCTTGATCCGCGCCGCTCTTTCCTGTTGCCGGCATTGACGACAATGGTGGCGCTTGGCTGCGCGCCCGCCGCCTGGGCGGGGGATTTTTCCTGGACGCGGGACGAGGTCAGTTCCGCCATCAATCATGCCGATAGCGATGTTGTCGTTGTCTATGAGGCGCCGGGCGGGTCCGCCAAGCGGGGAAGCCGGCAAGCAGGCGGGTTGCCGCGGGGGAAGGACCGCGCGGCAAGGCCTGGAATCACACGGGTCTATGCGGGCCGGTCTTATCACGGGGACGCCATCGTTCATACTTCATTGTGCTGGAACGGTACCCAGCGCTGTGTTCCCGTGACGGGAAGCAGCGTGACGACGTCCGCATTCAATGGGCTGGACCCGACCAGGCCCATCTACCTGGTGCACAAGGCAATGGGCAAGGGGCCTTTGCCCACGCCCATATACGTCAAGGGCACTGTGATCGTCTGGTTCGGTCCCTGAGTGCACGCAGGCGTCATTGGCATGACGTCCTGCTTGGCGCCTGGCCGTCGGTGGTGTGACCCGTCCAAAGCGGCGTTTGCCCACGTACTACGCTCCCCGGCCCAGCATCAAGGCATCGATGCATTGCCGGTATTTTCAGTCGCCTCCGGCCGTCAGCATCCAGCCCGCGAAGCCAAGTCATTGAAGTCGCTGGCGACGATGTTCCAATCGCCTGCGGGCGCCAGGTCCATGGTCTGCCCGGGGCCATGCTCGGTGGGCCGGGGAATGAACGCCGTGGCCAGGCCGCATTCGTGCGCGCCGGCCAGATCGTTGTTGTGCGCGGCGGCCATGCATACCTGGGCCGGTTCGAGCCCAAGGACTTCCGCCAGGCGGAGATACGCTTGCGGAGCCGGCTTGTAGGCTTGCGTTACTTCGGCGCCCAGTATGGCGTCCCAGGGGATGCCGGCGCGCTTGGCGATGCCGACCATCAGCGCGATATTGCCATTGGATGCCGGCGCAATAATGTACTTGGCCTTCAGCCGCGTCAGGCCGGCGACGACGTCAGGCCACGGATCCAGCCTGTGCCAGGCCATATTGAGCCAGGCCAGATCGGACTCCTGGATGGCCTTGATGTCGACGCGCATCTGCGCCAGGACATATTCCAGGTTCTCGCGATGGAGCACGTCCAGACGGACGTAGGGGCGGTCGCCCGCGCGGCAGGCCTGCATGGCGGGCTGGTAGCGGCTGCGCCAGGCGTCGGCGAATTCCAGCGGATCCAGCCCGGTCAGGCCATTGCGTTCAAAGAATATCGCCGCGTCCCGCGCAACGCCGGAACGCCAGTCCACGACCGTGCCGAAGACGTCGAAACAAAAGGCTTTTATCTGATCCACGCATTGGCTCCTTTATAGGGCGGGCCGCGTCCGGCCGCTCGACACGTTTTACCACGCATCAATCATCCAGGCTGCGTATGGCCTTGCCCAGGCGGCTGAAATCGAAGAGGGATGGGCCGGGCCTGAGCTTGAGCATGGCGAGGGAGACGATGGCCGGAACCAGTGCGGCCAGCAGAAAGGATTCCAGCAGATATTCCGGCTTGGCGCCGGGGGCGGGAAACAGCGATATCCCCGCCAGCAGGCCGCAGACGGTACTGACCATGGCTCCCCGACCCTGGTGGCGGCGGTTGAACAGGCCGAAAAATACCGGGAAGGCGGCCGCCGAGCAGAACAGATCGGCCAGCAGGAACAGGTAAAGCACGCTGTAGCCTTGCGCCGCCGCGACGACCACTGGAATGGCCAGCAGGAAGATCAGCCAGCGCGACAACCCCATCAGCGTGCTTTTCGGCACGCCGGGCGCCAGGCGGCGCACGTCCACCGCGATGATGCTCGATACCGCGCTGATGACCGTGTCGGCGGTGCTCATGACCAGGGCCAGGCCCAGGGGAATCAGGGCGATGGCGAACCAGAGCGGGATTGTGGGCATGACGACGCTGAACAGGGCAACGGAGCCGTCGCCCTGGTGTCCCAGTCCGACGAAGGCCAGGCCGAACAGGCCCATCACGAAAATCACCGGCGCGGCCAGCAGCCCGCCGGTCAGGAAGCCCCGGCGCATGCTGCGCGTGTCGCGCGCCGAATAGACGCGTTGCCAGTTGCCCTGGTGGAACAGGCCCGTCAACAGGATGGCGACGAAAAACGTCAATCCAGCCTTGACCCCCACGGGGTCGGTCAGATTGAGCAGTTGCGGGGCTTTTTCCTGGAGCCCCGCCATGACCGGCCCGATGCCGCCGCTCGCCTGCCAGCCCAGGACCACCAGCACCAGCAGCAGCGGGACGATGACGGCCATCTGAACCTTGTCGGTGAAGATGGAGGCCCGCAGGCCGCCGTACGAGGTATAGAGCAGGGTGGAGCCCATGACGATGGCGGCGGTCACCCACAGCGGTACGGGCGCCAGCAGGCCGACCAGCTTGCCGATGGCCGTGATTTCCGCCGTCAGGGCGATGAACATGTAGAACAGCATGATGAGCAGTGTCAGGCCATACATGGGCCTGCCATAGCGCAGGACGACGAATTCTGTGAGGGTGTGGCCTTGCGGAATGAGTTCGCGCATGCGCCGGCCCAGCGGGATCATCAGGAAGCGCGGGGAAAGCGCGCCTATGGCGTAGCCGACGACGGCGGCGAGCCCGCCCCAGGTGGCCGCTTGCGCGGGCGAGAACAGGATCCAGGCGCCCAGTGTGCTGGCCAGCAGCGTCATCATGGTGGCGATGGAGCTCTGGCTGTTGCGTGCGATCACATAATCTTCAAGGCTGCCGCGATCGCGCCGGGAGTACAACACGCCAAGAATGGCAAAGACGGCCGAGAAAAGCAGCAGCCACAATATCGTCGAGGTACTTGTCAGCATTTCCATCCCCATGAGCCCGGCGTGGCCGGACGAAACAAAATCGCCTGGCGCATTGCATTGCAAGGCCGCGCGTGATGATCGAAAAAAGGGAAGGACGGCAAGACATGAATTGATTTCCTTCCCTTCGCCGGCATTACCCGGATCAGGTTCAAAGGGTTACCGCGACCATACGCGGAATCTCAGCCCGTTATCGGACTCCCCTAGGAACAGGCGCAAAGCTTAGGGTGGCCGCGCATGTTTGTCAATGGCCGAGCATGCATGGCGGCGGGCTCGCGATCCGGTGGGGCTAGACCCGACGCTGTCCGGATGCGGTGTTTCTGTGCTAACGTTGCAGCCACGACACGGGGTGCTTGGGCCGCATAGGTTCAAGCTGAGATAAAACCCGTCGAACCTGCCCCAGTTAATACTGGCGAAGGGATGTCAGCCCCGTGCCAGCGGCGCCACGCCGCGCGACCATGCCTTTGCCGCTTTGAAGAAAGGTATGCCATGAGCAATCCCCGCGCAGCGCTTCCCATAGCCAATCAAATCGTCCTGGTCACCGGCGGCGGCCGGGGCCTGGGCCGCCATCTTGTGCAATCCTTCCTGCGCGAAGGGGCGCGGGTCGTCATCAATTACCTGAACAGCGCCGAGGCGGCCAACGCGCTGGCCGCGCAGACTTCCGATCGCGCGATGGCCGTGCAAGCCGACGTTTCCGACCCGGTGGCGGTCGGGGCGATGATGGCTGCCGCCCGCACACGTTTTGGCCATCCCGTCACTACCGTCGTGAACAACGCCTTGCCGGCGTTCTCGTTCAATGGCGATGCCCGGCCGCATGCCGATACGCTTGCCTGGGAGGACATGAGCCGGCAATTCCAGGGCATCGTCCGCGGCGCCCTGAATACCACGCAGGCCGCCTTGCCGGGCATGCGCGAGGCGGGGTTCGGCCGCGTCATCAACGTCGGCACCAACCTGTTCCAGAATCCGGTGGTTCCCTATCATGACTATACGGCGGCCAAGGCCGCCTTGCTCTCCCTGACGCGCACGCTGTCGCAGGACCTGGGGCCTCTGGGCATTACCGTCAATATGATCTCGGGCGGCTTGCTGCGCACCACCGACGCCTCGTCCGCCACGCCGGAGGCTGTCTTCGACCTGATCGCGTCCAGCACGCCGCTGCGGCGGGTAACGACGCCGGCCGAATTCGCCGACGCCGCCCTGTTCTTCGCTTCGCCCTGGTCCCGGTCCGTGACGGGCCAGAACCTGGTGGTCGACGGCGGCCTGGTCAAGAACTAGGACGGCGCCGCAATGAGCACAGGACAAGCACGCCGGGACGACTCCGGAAAGCGCACGCTGCACCTCAATCTGTTCATCTTCGCCTGCGGTCATCATCGGGCCGCGTGGAGGCATCCCGATTCCAGTGTCGAGCGGCTGGGCGACATCGCTTACTTCGAAGAGCTGGCCCGGACGGCGGAGCGCGGCAAGCTGGACGCCGTTTTCTTTGCGGACGGGCAATCGGCGGACAATGTCGCCGACGGTCCCCGCTGGTTTCTGGAGCCCCTGACCACCCTGGCGGCCATGAGCCGGGCCACCGAAAGGATAGGCCTGATCAGCACGGTTTCCAGCACCTTCTATACGCCCTTCCATGCGGCGCGGCTGGTCGCGTCGCTGGACCACATCTCGAAGGGACGAATCGGCTGGAACGTCGTGACGTCGATGTTCGATGCCGAGGCGCGCAACCATGGCTACGACGCCATGCCGGGTCATGACTGGCGCTACGCCAGGGCCGAGGAATTCATACGGACGGTGCTGGGGCTGTGGGACTCCTGGGGCGAGGACGCGCTGCTGCATGACCGCAAGGGCGCCTACGCCGACCCGGCGGCGATACATTCCATCCATCACAAGGGCGAGCATTTCCGCGTGGACGGGCCGCTGACCGTGCCGCGTCCGCCGCAGGGTCATCCCGTCCTGTTCCAGGCGGGCGCGTCGGACCAGGGCAGGGATCTTGCAGCGCGGCGCGCCGAGGCCATCTATGCCGTGGCCTACGACCTGCCCGCGGCTCAGGAATATTATCGGGACATCAAGCGGCGCGTGCGCGAGGCGGGCCGCGGCGATCCCGTGCCCATCATGCCGGGCCTGGTGGCCTATGTGGGATCGACCGATCAGGAAGCCCGAGCCAAGCAGCGGGAGCTGGACGAGCTGCTGCCCAGCGCCGACGCGCTCAGGCAATTGGGCATGTATGTGGGCCGGGATTGCACGGCCTGGGAGCTGGACGCGCCCGTGCCGGCCTTGCCGCCGCTGGAGCAGTTTTCAGGCCCCAAGGGGCGTTATGCCACGATACTGCGCATCATCGAAACGGAGCAGCCGACGGTGCGCCAGCTATTGGGGCGGCTGGCCGCCGGTGGGGGGCATTGCACCATGGTGGGCACGCCCGAGCGCATCGCCGACGAGATGGAGCGCTGGCTCATGAACGAAGGCGCCGACGGGTTCAACCTGATGCCGCCCTCATTGCCCGGCGGCATCGACGACTTCGTGGACCACGTCGTCCCCGTCCTGCAGCGGCGCGGCCTGTTTCGCAGGAATTACGAATCAAGCACCTTGCGCGGCCATCTGGGCCTGCCCCGACCGGCCGTGCCCTGATCGCAGGGACCGGGCGCGCGCCTTGCTCCGGACGGGGCCGGCTCTGCGCCTTGCCTACCAGGAAGCGATCACCGAATTCTTGAAGGTATCGGTCACGAACTTCTTGGTTTCGGGCGAGTGGTAGGCTTTCACCAGCTTGGCCACCCAGGCCTGGTCCTTGTCTTCGCTGCGGACGGCGATGATGTTGGCATAAGGGCCTTTGGCGTCTTCGATGGCGATGGCGTCGGTCACCGGGTTCAGGCCGGCCGAGGCGGCATAGTTGCCATTGACCGCCGCGGCGTCCAGGTCGGACAGCGAGCGGGGCAGTTGGGCGGCATCCAGTTCCACGATGTTCAGTTTCTTCGGGTTCTCGACGATGTCCAGCGGAGTCGCCTTCAGGCCCGCATCGGCCTTGAGCTTCAGGATGCCTTGCGATTGCAGCACCAGCAGGGCGCGGCCGCCATTGGTCGGATCGTTCGGTATGCCGACGCGGGCGCCGTCCTTCAGCTCGTCCAGGCTCTTGACCTTCTTGGAATAGATGCCCATGGGAAAGGTAATGGTGTAGCCGACGCTGGCCAGCTTGTAGCCGCGGTCCTTGATCTGCGCATCCAGGTAGGGCAGGTGCTGGTAGCTGTTGCCGTCCAGGTCGTCGGCGGCCAGGGCCGCGTTGGGCTGCACGTAATCGCTGAATTCCACGACCTCGATCTTCAGCCCGTCCTTGGCGGCGATGTCCTTGACGAACTCCAGGATCTGGGCGTGCGGGCCGGCGGTGACGCCGATCTTGTAGGTCTTGTCCTGTGCTAGGGCGGGCGACCCGGCCAGGCCGGCCGCCAGGCCCAGGCCGGCGACGAGTTGCAATAGTTGACGACGCTTCATTCTTCTTCCTTTGAAAAAATACCCACGGGTATGTGCAGGCCGGCTCGCGGCTAGCGGTGACTTAAACGACGCACCAGGGCATCGCCCAGGGTTTGCATCAGTTGAACAAAAACAATCAGGATCAGGACGACCAGCGCCATGACTTCGGGCAGGAAGCGCTGGTAGCCGTAGCGGATTCCCAGGTCGCCCAGGCCGCCGCCGCCCACCGCTCCGGCCATGGCCGAATAGCCGACCAGGCTGACCAGGGTGATGGTCAGGCCGGCCACGATGCCCGGGAAGGCTTCCGGCACCAGGACCTTGTAGACGATCTGCCAGGTGGTCGCGCCCATGGCCTGCGCCGCCTCGACCAGCCCGCGATCGACTTCGCGCAGGGCGGTTTCGACCAGCCGCGCCACGAAGGGGGCGGCCGCGATCGTCAGCGGAACGATGGCGGCCGCCGTGCCTATGGATGTGCCGACGATGAGCCGCGTGAACGGAATGATGGCCACCAGCAGGATGATGAAGGGCGTGGAACGCACGGCATTGACCACGATGCCCAGGCCGCGGTTCAGGCTGAGCACCGGAAGCACTCCCTTGCGGTCGGTCAGGTGCAGCAGGATGCCCATGGGCACGCCCACCAGCGAGCCCACGAGGCCGGAGATGCCCACCATCACCAGCGTTTCGACGAACGACTTGATAAACAGGTCAATCAGCTGCGATGACATGATTCATTTCCTCTACCGTTACCCCGCGCGAGCGCATATAGGCTTTCGCCTGTTCCATTTTTTCTTCATCGCCCCTGGCCAGTATGGCCAGCGAGCCGAAGGCCTGCTCCTGGATTTCATCGATCTGGCCGTGCAGTATGTTGAAGTCCAGCCCGAAGCGGCGCACCACCTCGGACAGCAGCGGCTCTTCCACGCCCGTGCCGGTGAATGCCAGGCGCAGAAGGTGGTCCCGGCCTTCGCCCTCGCGCGTCTGCGCAAGTCGTGCGCGCACCCGCTGGAGCACGCCCTTGGGCAACTCCTGTGAAATCACGTCGCCTATCATGGCTCGCGTCACCGGATGCCGCGGCGCCCGGAACACGTCGATCACGGCTCCGTGCTCGATGACTTCACCGGCCTCCATGACCGCCATGCGGTCGCAGATCAGCTTGATCACCTCCATCTGGTGCGTGATCAGGACGATGGTCAGGCCCAGTTCCCGGTTGATCTTCCTCAGGAGTTCCAGGATGGACTTGGTGGTTTCCGGGTCCAGCGCGGAGGTGGCCTCGTCGGAAAGCAGGACCTTGGGATTGTTGGCCAGGGCGCGGGCGATGCCCACGCGCTGCTTTTGCCCGCCGCTGATCTGCGCCGGATAGCGGTCGGCCAGCGCCGTCAGGTCGACCAGCTCCAGCAGTTGCCGGACTTTGCGGTCTATCTCCGCTTTGCCGACGCCCGCCAGTTCCAGGGGCAGGGCGATGTTGCCGTAGACGGTCCTGGACGAGAGCAGGTTGAAATGCTGGAAGATCATGCCGATATGGCGGCGCGCTTCGCGCAAGCTGGCCGCGTTCAGCGAGGTCATGTCCTGGCCGTCCAGAACGATGCGGCCGCTGGTCGGGCGGTTCAGCAGGTTCAGCGTGCGGACCAGTGTGCTCTTGCCGGCGCCGCTGCGTCCGATGATGCCGAAGACTTCTCCCTTTCGTATTGAAATACTGACATTGCGTATCGCATCGACCGGGCCGGAAGGGCCGTCGAAACGCTGGGAAACTGCATGTATCTCTATCATGGAAATGAACAAAAAAGCAGCAGATCGGAAGTCGAACAACCGATCTGCTGCCGTAGATTTGGAGGGTTCAAGCAATTTTACGCGGCCACCCACATATGGGTGAAGTAATTTTTATGCTGTTTTATATTACCGTAAGAAATAAGTGGAGTGCCTCCTGGGCGGTATGATTTCCAGACCATGGCGGGGCCGGGCTACAGGCTCGTGCAGCGAGGGATGAACAGCCATCAAAAAAGTTCTAGCGTCAAGTCCTTCGTGCAAATCACGCAGGGCTTGAAACCGTATATGGGAAAGTAGGTTAGCTCTTTTTCAGGCCACTTCGCAGAAGTGTTGCCTCGTGGGCTAGGAGCCACATAGGAGCGTCGGGGGAAAAAGCCGCATCGCACTGTGTCGTGCTGGATTGCCGAGGAACGGCGGGTTTGTCGTTTCATCGTAGCCCAAGAAGCTTGGCGGCATCCAGCCAAAATGAAGGACGCGCAGCCTGGGGCTGCGCGTTCGATGGCTGCCGTTGGATTGCGACGCCATCATGCCGGCTTCGATGGCGCGCTCCGGGTTGCCGTGCCTTTCCTGAACCCCCGATCCCTCGCCATGAACGCCTCCAGCATGTGCGGGATCAGCGTGGCGGCATCGACTGTCTCGCCATATGCCTGCGCGTGCAGCGAGGCGTAGCGGTCGAGGTCGGCTTTCAGGCTGGCCGGGCAGGCAAAGGTCAGCTTGACGTTCTCGGTCTTGGGCAGCGGCCCGAGCCGCAGTTTCTTGGTCGCGCTCATTGCGAAGCTCCCCGATTGAAGAACAGAGGCTGGTAGGGCCGCAGCACCAGATCCCGGTTGACGATGATCCGCACCGGCAGGCCTGGCCGCTCGGTCAGCGTCGGCTGGATGTTCATGTTGCGCCGGGTGATCTCCTGGCCGACCTGATTGATGCTGTCCTGGGCGCTGACGCGCCCGGCGACGAAGATGCGGTTGCCATCCTGGCGGTTCTCCGGCGCGGCCAGCTCGGTGCTGACGCCCAGCAGCGTCGTCAGCACAGCACCGGCCGCGACAGACGTCTTCCTGACCAACGATGGTTCCAAACTCGTCAAGCGGCTGCAGACTCAGGCGCAACAGGCACTGGCGCCGCTCATCGAGCAGCTCAGTGCGTCAGATCGGCAGCTCCTTCAGGAGCTGCTTCAGCGGATGCTCGAAACCCGCAGGGGTTGATGGCCAGATGTCTCGGTGCATCGCGATCGGCCGGGTCAGGGCTCAGGCGAATCCGCCGTTGACCCGAACAACTTGGGAGTTCACCCACGCGCCGTCCGTCCCAACCAGGAAAGAGACTGCGTTGGCGATGTCCACCGGCTGGCCCAGACGCTCCATAGGAGACATCTTGGCCAGCATCGCGATCTGATCCTCGGTCTTGCCGTTGAAGAACAACTCCGTGGCGACAGGTCCCGGAGCAATCGCATTCACCGTGATGTTGCGACCACGCAGTTCATTGGCAAGCACGTGCACCAGACCTTCAACGGCGGACTTGGACGCAATGTACGGCCCATAGCCCGGCGTGGCCTTGGCGATGACGCTGGTGGACAGGGCCACGATGCGCCCCCCGTCGCCAAGCACTTCAGCGGCCTTGGCCAAAACGAGGAATGTGCCCCGCACGTTCGCCATCATCAGCCTGTCCAGCACAGCCACGTTGTCCGTCTTGATCGGTGCGAGATCCATGATGCCAGCATTGCTGACCACCGCATCCAGTCGGCCGAACGCTTGCTGGACCGATGAGAACAACCTTGTCACATCGTCGGCATCAGCGACGTTGCCCTGGACTGCAATGGCAGTGCCGCCTTTCGCCTGAATCTCTGCCACTACGGCATCGGCCTGCGGCTTGTTGTTGACGTAACCGATGGCGACGGCAAAACCATCGGCTGCGAGCCGCAGCGCAATGTCCTTGCCAATACCGCGGGATGCGCCCGTCACGATGGCTGCTTTACTGGGTTTGGTACTCATGTCATAGCTCTTGGTAGCAGTTGGAATGGTGTCAGGCGGTCGCCGGCGGCGGCAGCGAGCCGGATCTTTCGGTCCCATCAGCCGCAGTGAGACGAGTTGCTTGTCGGGTTATGCCGCTTCGGTCCAGCACGATGTCCGCGATATGACGACCGAAGCGGATGGCTGTGCCAAAGTCCTGAGGGTCTAGCTGGCCAGGCTGAGGCGAGGGGCTGATGTTCTGCCCCATCACTCCGAGGTTCGAGCCCAACCGATTGGTGCCGTCGGGTTGCCGCGGCAGTCCGTCGTAGCCGATCCAGATCATGCCGTGCTGCGCGGCAAGGACGTTGAGGTACATGAGCGTCAGCAGCTTGTCGCCGCTAGGGCTGTTGCTGATGGTCATGCCGGCGGCGAACTTGTTCCGCCACTTCTGCTGGAACCAAATCGGCGCCGTTGCGTCCGCGAAGGCTTTGAACTGCGCCGCCGGACCACCCATGAACGTTGGGGTTGCGAAAACCACGGCCGGGGACAGCGTGATCGCGTCAAGAATCCCATCGTTGGCCCAGCGGCCCGCCTGAATGTCTCGACCCTCGATACGAAGCAACTGCGCCTCGACGCCACTGGCTTCCACCACGCCTTTGGCCGCTGCTTCCACGATCTGCAGCGTGGAGCCAGACTGCGAGAAATAGATGAATGTGATCGGATTCATAGGAATGGAGGCGACAGCGGCTGATGGAGTTACGGCATCTGGCGAGGCGCCGGTGGGGCGAGGTCTTCCAGACCCATCTGGCGCAGGAAGGCGACCTGCTTTTCGTGGTACACCGCGTCGATCGCTTCGGTGCCCTTGCGCTGGCCGTCAATGACTACGCGGAAGGGACGTTGGCCGCGTGGCATGGCCAGCACATCGACAGCGGCTTGGCCGACTGCCGAAACATCCAACGCGTCACCGTTGGCCGCATCAATCGCATTGAGCCGATCACCCAAGCTCGCGATCCGATCAGGCAAATCACCATACTGCTGCTCGATCGCGAGGTACTCAGGAGCGTTGGAGTGTGCGAAGTGCTCGGTTCCAGAGGTGAAGGCACCCGGGACCAGGATCACGCTTTCGATGCCAAAGGGTCGCACCTCCATGCCCATGATCTCGGCTATTGCGTCGCCTGCGGCCTTGCTGGCGATATAAGGGCCAAGGAACGGTTCGTGCAGGCGAGCGGTCGTGCTGCCTACATACATCAGGAGGCCATATCCCTGACGACGCATTGCCGGCAGAACTGCGCGATTGACGCGCAGCCAGGAGAGTGCATTGGTGTCGATGATGCGTGCAGCTTGTTCAACAGAGAACGCCTCGGTGATGCCGGTCATCAGCATGCCGGCGTTGTTTACCACGACATCGAGGCGGCCCTGCTTGGCGAGAATCTGATTGACCGCAGCTTGACAGGCGACCTCGGACAGCACATCAAGTTCGACGACGTCCAAGGAAAGATTTTCCTTTCGCGCGACTTCCAGCAACGCATCGGTTCGTTCGCGATTCGTCTGCTGAATCTCGCGCATGCTGGCGTAGACTTGGTGCCCGGCACGCGCCAGCGACAAGGCGACCGCCCGGCCGATGCCAGATCCCGCTCCTGTTACCAGCACCACTTGCTTGTTCTGTTTCATGACGAACTCCGGGAATCACTTGCTCAGGCGCACGAGAACCTTGCCGCGTGCGTGTCCGGTGGCCAGTTTCTCCAGCGCCGAACGTGCTTCATCTAGCGGGAAGATCGAGTCGGTGATGATCTGGAGGTGCCCGGCTTGGAACTGTCGGACGGCTTCCGGCAGATAGGGTGTTGCGCTTGCGAAGAACACGAACTCACCCGCCTGTTCGCCCCTGGGCTTGATGCCGAACTCCACGAGGCTCGCGATACGTCCGCCGGCACGGAGCACCGACCAAGACTTCTCAAGCGTCTCGCCGCCGATCGTGTCGAGCACGAGGTCGATGTCGCGCACCTGGGTGAAGTCCTCCGTGCGGTAGTCGATGACTTCATCCGCCCCGAGGCTCTTCGCCAATTCGACGTTCCTGGCCGACGCCGTGGCGATGACATGGGCGCCCGCATGGTGGGCCTGCTGGACGGCCATGCTGCCGACGCCTCCCGCTGCAGCATGGATCAGAACCCGCTGCCCGCGCTGAAGCTGACCGACGTCAAAGAGACCCTGCCTTGCCGTGCCGAATGCGGTCGGCAAGGCCGCCGCCTGTTCGAAGCTCATCTCTGCCGGAAGGACGCAGAGGTCCGATGCCTCGATCACCACGGTCCTGCCGAACGCGCCACCCGCACTCGGCGCAGTGCGGCCGAACACGCGATCTCCGGGCCTGATGTTCGTCACCTTCGCGCCGACTGCATCGACCACACCGCTGAAATCGGTGCCCGGAACGTACGGAAAGTCGACCGGAAACACTTGCTGCATGTATCCGGCGATGATCTTCAAATCCAGCGGGTTCGCGCCCGCGACTTCGACGCACACAAGGGCGTCGTTCGGCCCCAGGTCACGTGAACCGATTTCGCCGACCGTGATGAGATCGGCGCCACCGAAGGCTTTGAGAAGTGCTGCTTTCATGGGATGCCTCATTGAATTGAGTTGATCAGGCTTGCTTTGGAAACTGGCCAAGCTGGAGGAAAAGGCCGAACCAGTCCTCCATGTGCCAGGTCGTGGTGATGCGCTTTCCATCGAGCGTGTGGAACTCGTGGAGACGGAAGCTCACCTTCTTTCCGGTGGGCGCGATGCCGAAGATTTCGCCCTGATGCGTGCCGCTGATCTCGGCGCGAACGCCGATCCTGCCGGGCTCCTGGATCATGTCGTGGACGGTGATGCGAACGTCCGAGAATGCCTGCGCGACCCCTTGGATGATGGGCTTGACGCCGTCCGGGCCGGCACCCTGCCCGGGGGCCAGCGGGATGTCGTCCCACGATGGAGCGAGGACGTCATCGACCAGATCGGGGTTCTTGTCGCTGAACGCCTTATAGAAGGTTTCCACGGCCTGGCGTTCAGTACGAAGTCGTTCGGAGACTTCGGTGTTGGAGGTACTCATTGCTTTTCGCTTCCAGTTGTTGTCGGTGGTGGAATTCTGGGGATGGCAGTAAAATCCGTCCAACAAATAGCCTATATATGTATTTATTCGTCATATGGATTTTCATGGCATCGATCTGAACCTGCTGGTGGCTTTCGACGCCCTGATGAACGAGCGGAACGTGACTCGCGCTGCGACCCAGGTCGGCGTAAGTCAGCCGGCGATGAGTGCAGCGCTTTCCAGGTTGCGCAAGCTCTTCGGCGACCCGCTGTTCTTACGCAGCGCCGATGGCCTGCTACCTACAGCGCGTGCACGCGACTTGTCCGGGCCTATCGCCCAAGCGTTGGGACAGATCGAGTCCACGCTCGTGAAGAAGCCCAAGTTCCTGCCCGAGAAGGCTTCGCTGACTTTCAAACTGGGACTTTCTGACTATCCAGCCTTCGTGCTGCTGCCTTCACTGCTGCAGGCCCTTGGCGAAAAGGCGCCAGGCGTGTCATTGAATGTGCATGCTTTCAACGACAGAGACCACGCGGTCGATCTGTTGGATGCGGGTGCCATTGATGCGGCCATCGGCGTGCCGCCCACACATGCTGATGGCCGAATACTGATGCAGCCTGTTCTTCGAGACGAATTCGTCACGATCGTCGCCAATGACCATCCGGCGGCCAGGCGCGGGATGAGCATGAAGAACTACCTGGAGTTGCCGCACGTCCTCGTGTCTCCCGAAGGCGAGTTGTACGGGATCGTGGATCAGGCGCTTGCGCAACAGGGCAAGAAGCGCAAGCTCGCGCTGACGTTGCCGCAGATGTTTGCGGTGCCGGCCATCGTGGCCCAAACGAGCATGACGGCTACCGTCATGAAGCGAGTCGCCCTTCACTCGCCGGTCGGCCGCAGGTTGGTGCTATTTCCGCCTCCAGTCGCATTGCCTGAAATCGCATTCGACCTGATTTGGCATCGGCGCAGTGACTCTCATCCCGCACAGCTTTGGTTCAGAGGATTTATCGCAGAGCATGCTGCATCGCTGTGACCAGTTTGCCTCTGATCGTCGCGTCACCACGCACGAGCGCACGCATCGTGATTCAACGCAAAAGTGGATCCGTAATCGGATTGTGCCCGGTGCCGCTGATCTGGGCAAACACGCGCTGTTCTAGCGATATTGAGGTTTGAGCGGCCCGCTAATCATCACCCTGATCCCAGTACCCAATTAGCAGATAAGCGGCTCCCGATGTCGTCCCCACTCCTACGGTGCCGCGCTCCCACGGATCGTCACAGCGAGCTGCTGTCCTAGCTGCTGCCCGATCACCGTCTTCCACGACACCAGCGAGAAACCCATGCCGTCGCCGAACATCGCTTAACGGCCGCTGACGAGCACGACGCTGCGTCGGTAGATGCTGGCCACGCGCTGGCCGTCCACAACGGCGCGATGCGCCAAGCCGCTTTCGGCGGCAATGTCCTTCAGATATGCGACTTCGCCTCGCAGCAGACCGAAGCCGGAGTCGATGTAGATGGAAAAGATGTTGAGGAAATGGTCGATGACCGAAACGTCGTTCATTGCTGGTCCTACGCCGAAACGCTTCTTCCGTCGAAGCTGGTCAGGATCAGCGGCAGGTCAGCCACGCTTGGTATTCCTCCGGCCCGGCCTTTCCCGAGAGAAATGGCGCAGGTCGGCCTGGACCACCCGGACGCATCACTCCTCGTCATGCACGCCACTGCGACACCACGCGTGTAGCACATGCAACTGCACCGGGTCGGCAACCGCCGACCAGAACATGCCGACTGTCGATGGCGTCTACCGCACCGATCATCAACTAGCTCGCGCGACGTCAGGCCGCGCCCGACCGCGGCCCGCGTGAGGTGGTTGCCGTGCACGTGCGCCGGCTCGATGCCCTGCGCCGCGCCGACATCGTGCAGTGCGAGGTCGAAGGTGTCTGGCAAGTGCCTGACGACTTGGCCGACCAGGGGAACGAATTATTCAAACGCTGAATGAGCAGTGTATGCCCGGCATCGCTTCGAGAGCCAGGTCCACGCCACGCGGGTGGTTGCCGACTGGACCGCCTTTTACAACCAGCTGAATCAAACCGGGTTTTGAGGAGGCTCTAATTCTTGAGAGAATGGAGCCATGAGCAAGAACAACAAGTTTTCCCCTGAAGTACGTGAACGCGCGGTGCGCCTGGTCCAGGCGCATCGTGATGAGTACCGGTCGCTGTGGGCGGCAGTCGAGTCTATTGCACCGAAGATCGGCTGCACCCCAACGACCCTACTGGATTGGATTAAGCGATCGGAAGTCAACAACGGGACCCGTCCCGGCGTGACGACAGAAGAGCGCGAGCGCCTCAAGGCGTTAGAGAAGGAGAACCGTGAATTGCGGCGGGCCAACGAGATTCTGAAGTCGGCCAGCGCTTTTTTCGCCCAGGCGGCGCTCGACCGCGAACTGAAGAAGTAAACGCCTATCTCGATCAGCACCGGGATCTGTACGGGGTCGAGCCGATCTGCAAGGTATTGCAGGTCGCTCCGTCAGCTTACAGGCGCTACGCCGCCCGGTGTCGGCAACCACAACTGCGTAGTCAGCGAGCCCAGAAGGACGAACAACTGCGCCCCCAGATCTATCGAGTCTGGGAGCAGAACTTTCGTGGCTACGGAGCCCGCAAAGTCTGGAAGCAGATGAATCGCGAGAGCATTCGCGTGGCGCGCTGTACGGTCGAACGTCTGATGGGCGACTTAGGCATTGAAGGGGTGCGTCGTGGCAAGCGGGTGCGCACCACAGTGCCCGATAGCGCAGCGGCCTGTCCGCAAGATCTGGTACGGCGCCAGTTCGAGGCAGATCGTCCAAACCGGCTCTGGGTAGCGGATTTCACCTACGTTTCCACTTGGCAAGGATGGCTGTATGTGGCCTTTATTATTGACGCTTATGCCAAACGGATTGTCGGCTGGCGCGCCTCCAGCAGCATGACGACGGACTTCGTTCTGGATGCGCTTGAGCAAGCTGTATACGACCGTCGCCCCAGTCAGGCAGACGGCCTGATTCACCATTCGGATCGCGGGTCGCCCAATACGTGTCCATTCGCTATTCCGAGCGCCTAGGTGAAGCCGGCATTAACCCTTCCGTCGGCAACACTGGAAGTGCATACGACAACGCCCTCGCTGAAACAATCAACGGTCTATACAAAACGGAAGTGATTCACCGCAGGGCACCTTGGAAGACCAAGGCTGCCGTGGAGCTGGCCACGTTGGAATGGGTGTCTTGGTTCAACCACCAGCGCTTGCTCGGATCGATCGGTGATATCCCGCCAGCCGAGGCCGAAGAGCGTTACTATCGACAACTTGCAGCACCGGCTGCGGAACCTGTTTTACTTTAACCAAACAGCCTCCGCGATTCCCGGTGTGATTCACGCTATTGATTTTCGCGATGAAGTGACATCGGCTTATGAGACACGGGCATCCGTACTAGGCTGCATTTTTGATTAACGATTTGAAGTAAGGGGAGGAGTAGATGTCGAGGTCATCTTCATTCGATCAATCTTTTTGTATCAAGACGCTTGAACGCGTGCTATGGAAGAGAGATTTCCTCGGGGTTCCTGCTGCTGGTCAAGCTGCCTTGCGAGACCAGCTCCTCAGTCAAGCACTTATATCTGCCATTTCCCATTTTGATCCCCCATCCGCACCTCTGACAGGCTTTCCTCTTAAAGGGAAAACTGTTTATCGCTTGGCCAGACATCAAGACGAGCTGGTGGAGCGAAAACTTCGACTGAACTTAAAGAGGTGTACTTCACTAGCCGTGGATGGGCGATCTCAGATCGTCAAAAACCTCAAGCTCCTTTTAGAAGAAGGAGTTCCCTATCGGGTTTATCGTCTGGATATTCGATCATTCTTCGAGTCTTTCCAGAAGGATCATGTCCTTGATGCTGTTACCAGCATCAAGAATTTGAGTCCGCATAGCAGAAAACTAATCGAGTCTCTGCTTAACGCCCATGCTGCAATTGGAGGCCGTGGCGTACCAAGGGGGCTGTCTATTAGTGCTGTCCTATCGGAAATTTTGATGCGGGATTTCGATCAGAAGGTACGCTGGGCCAGCAATACATTTTACTACTCTCGCTATGTCGATGACATAATTATTGTCTCGTCGGCAAGAGAGGAGGAGAAAGATTTTCTGCGTGATTTGTGCACTTGGCTTCCTCCCGGACTTGAATTAAATCCAGATAAGAAAAATATTGTCGCAGCGGCGGCCAGGGTGGAAAAGGAAAGTTCCGCAATCGCGCCAAACCTCCTTCAGTTCGACTATCTTGGGTATCAGTTTTTGGTCAAAAATCCCACGAAACAGGAAGCGGGAAAAACGAAGGATGGGGAGCTTTATCGAAAAGTCCACGTGGATATTGCAAGGAAAAAGATCAAACGAATGAAAACAAGAATTGTTCGATCATTTCTAAGCTATGCCAAGTCGAATGACTGGGGATTACTCCGTGATCGCGTAGCATTTTTGACGCAGAATTTCAGCGTTTACAACCCGAAAGCTGGCGGGAAGAAAATCGCTGGAATATATCATAGCTATCCATTGGTATCAGAAGGTGCTGCCGGTCTGAAGGAATTGGATAGATTTCTGAGAAATGCAGTGCTCTCGAAAAATGGCCGAGTTTTTCCGATAACGAATGCAATGCTTTCTGCGCATCAGAAACGTCAATTGCTAACGCGAAGTTTTGCAAAGGGGCACAGTAGCCGCAGCTTCGTTCACTTCTCGGCGACAAGAATATCTCAGATCCAGAGCTGCTGGATTTACTAGGGCGATAAAATGAAGAAAAATAGAATTCGTCGCAGCGACTACAACAGGGTTCTTATTACTGAGACTACCCCATTTGAAACCCCAATCGTTTTTTCAAATGATGGTCTCTATGATCAGATTGCCGCCCTAGATAGCGTCGGACACGTGCAACGTGCCGTCATCAAATCTCTGGTTTTGTATGAGGGGGTCAGTAAACCACCAAACTCGACCATACCATATACATATAAAATCAAGAAGGACTCAAAGAGCTTTCGGCGTCTTGCTCTATTGCATCCAGCTTCTCAATGGAAAGCCAGGATCTTCTATGAAAAATATGAGCAACTAATAATTCATTATTGCTCAATAAGTCCGGCATCTATCCGCGCGCCAAAAACGGTTGCAAGCAGCTTTTATTCAAAAAGCTCCTGGGAAAATATTAATAAATACAAAACCGGCTCCATCGCTCTCGATGGTCTCGATAGATATGCCAAGCATGCGCCCTCATTTTTTTCGTATCGAGGATATGACCGTCTGTATAAATTCTTCAACTCGAGAGATTATCTTGCACTGGAGAAGAGGTTTTCTTTTTTAAAGACGCTTGATGTCACAAAATGTTTTGACAGTATCTATACACACTGCCTTTCCTGGGCAGTTAAGGATAAGCCCTTCACAAAATCGCATGTCTCTGTCTCCTCGACCTTTGCCCAAGAGTTTGATGGGGTCATTCGTCACGGGAATCATAATGAAACCAATGGAATCCCAATAGGGCCTGAGGTGAGCCGGGTATTTGCTGAGATACTATTTCAGGAAATTGATAGAAGGGTAATTCAATCGCTAGCGGATTTAAAATTCAAGCAGGACTATGAATTTCGACGCTACGTAGATGATGTTTTTATATTTGCTCGAAATGAGTCCATTGCGAATAGAATTCATGATAAGTATGCAGACGTTCTAATTGATTTCAATCTTCATACAAATACAGCAAAGTCAACATGCATAGGGAGGCCGTTCTCCTCATCCAAGGCAAGGCTTGTCTATGATGCTGGGCAACAAGCCAATTCATTTTTTGACAAGTTTCTGGATCAAACTGGGATGGGGGTGCTCAGCCCCAGAGAAATTCATAACACGTGGAAATTAACCAAAAGCTACATTGATTCAGTGAAGGCTCTATGTCATTCAAATGACGCGACCTACGATGAGATTGCCTCGTTCTTAATTTCAGTAATTACTGAGCGAGTCAAGAGGCTGGTGAATCATGATGATCCCTCTGATGCCATCCAAGATAGTGGATATGTTGATGCGTTTGTTGTGCTGCTCGATGTGTTGTTCTTCCTTTACAGTGTTGCTCCCTCGGTTGGTGCGTCGTACAAACTTAGTACATCCTTGATTTTGGCCGCACGATTCAGCAAGAAACATCTATCCGCCGGATATCCAACCGTACACCAAAAGATTTTCGATCTAACCTGCTCTTTACTGCATGATCAATGTGGCATGAAACATGCCAGCGATATTGAAGGATTTGTACATCTTGAATCATTTAATATCGCGCTAGCAACGCGGGAGCTGGGGGATAATCACCTGTTGCCACCAGAGATTATTGATGAGCTTTTTGTTAGTGCGGGAAAATTGACATACTTTACCATTGTTGCCTCTCTGTTCTATGTGCGAGATTCCAACATGTACCAAGGGTTGCGAAAGAAGCTTTTGGATGCGGCAGTGGAAAAACTATCCGATCTTTCTGATATTTTGATGAATAGCGAAAAAGCCCACCTCCTACTCGATCTCCTTTCGTGCCCCTACGTGCCTGATAAGCAAAAGACCACTTGGATAAAAAGCCTATTTAAAATCCTTCAATTTACCCAGCCCAGCAAAGCGGATTTTCAGGTATTTTTGGCAGGTATTAGTACAAGCCATGCGCAAGTGGATTGGAAGGATATTGATCTCCTCAATTCTTTAGAGAAGAAGGAGCTGAAGCAGGCGTATTAGGTTACACTTCCCCTCGAAGGAAGGGTGTCCCCTCATCTTCTACTGGTTCACCAGTGGCTGAAGCCGGTTCTCGCAAGGGCGCCATTCAGCATCGACTCATGCGTATGGTCAGCAATGGCAGGAAGTACGGGGCGGTGCTTGAGCGGTGCAGAAGTCGCTTCGGTGACTTTTGCATCCACACACTCAGTGGGGCCCCTTCCTTCACCTCCATTTGTCGAAGCAAAAAGGGGCCGAAGCCCCAGGATCAGATGTAATGCTCCGGCCTGTACCGTCTTGACCGCGCGGGCTCAACAATCCATTCACAATTAAAATCGGCCTTCACCTCTTACCGACATTTAGGCCTGATATGGATCATGAGACCATCAATCGCAATTTAATTATCATTTTGCCCAAGCAACCGGCGTTAGACTGGATCATAAGCGTTGATCCGCAACCGATTCAAGGACTGACGCTGGAGGAATTGCGCCAGGAGCAAGAGGTCTATTTGTTAGCAGGTGGAACGGTCAACACCCCAGAGCAAGCCGAACAGTGGGCGTTGCAGCGCTTTAGCAATCTGTTCGCTACGTTTTTGCACGGTTGGTTTACTGACGATTCGCTATGGCCTAAGCGCCGAACCCGTAAAATGTTCAAGGAATGGTTTGAGGTGCAATACCACTCGACGATTTGGGATTTGTCGACAGACCCTCTTGAACACGAGTCGTGGGACTGATCTATTGCGTTGAGGCGCTGGGCAGGTTCACATTCCAGGGCAACAATTCGTCGACTTGATTGACCGGATGGTCAGCAATCACGGTCAAGACATGACGCAGATACGCCTGGGGATTGATGTCGTTTAACTTGGCTGTGCCAAGTAGGCTGTACATGGTGGCGGCGCGTTCACCGCCCGCGTCGGATCCCAGGAACAGGTAGTTTTTCCTGCCCAGGGCTACCCCGCGCAGCGCCCGCTCGGCGGTGTTGTTATCAATCTCGATGCGGCCATCGTCCAGATAACGCACCAGTGCCTGCCACTGGTTCATGGCATAAGTGATGGCGTCAGCCGTATTCGATTTGCGTGAGAGGGTCGCCAACTGCTCGCGCAACCAGTCATGCAGCGCGAAGACGATGGGTTTGGCGTGTTCCTGGCGAGCCCTTCGCCGTACGTCCGCTGGGCTACCGCGGATGCTGGACTCAATCTTGTAGAGTGCGGCGATCCGATCAAGCACGTGCGTCGTAATGGGCGTGGCACTTTTAACGTGGATGTCGTAGAACTTACGTCGGGCGTGCGCCCAGCATCCGGCCTCTAGCACACGGCCTGTTTCATAAATCTTGTCGTATCCGGCAAACGCATCGGCCTGTAGGATACCGATATAATCCTTCAGGTGCGTTTGCGGGTGGATGCCGCGCCGATCAGGCGAGTAACGTATCCACATGGCCGGCGCCGTCGTGTCGCCACTGGGACGATCATCGCGGGCATAGACCCACAGGCGCGCCTGACGTGTCTTACCGGTTCCCGGCGCAAGTACGTTGATCGGCGTATCGTCAGTATGCAGTTTGTCGGCACTAAAGATGTGGCGCCGTAGCGCCTCCAGTAAGGGGCGCAGCAATTGGTGCACCCCACCGACCCAGTCACCGACAGTGCTCTCACTTAAACTCACGTTCTCGCGCTCGTAGATCTGGCACTGGCGATATAGCGGCTGATGGTCCAGATATTTGCTGACCATGACATGGCTCAGTAGCCCCGGCCCCGCGAAGCTGCGGACAAGGGGGCGGCTGGGCGCGGGCGCTTGCGCCATCCGCTCGCAACAGCTGCACGCCAGGCGTGGGCGCACATGGCGAATGATTCTAAAGCTGGCCGGCACGTGCTCCAGCACGTTGCTCACGTCCTCGCCCAAGCGTGTCCACGCGCCGCCGCAATCGGGGCAGGCTGGCTCGCTCGGAAGATGTTCGTGCACGTCGCACGGCAAGTGCTCGGGTAATGGCCGACGCTGCGGGGCCGGGCGCGAGGCAGGTGCCTGGGCCGATTCGACCCTTTGCGCGCGTTCGCCCTGGTTGATGTGCAACTCTTCGAGCTCAAGCTGCAATTGATCGATCTGCGCACTGAGCTTCTCGGACTTCTGGCCGAACAGCGCGCGCCGTAGTTTATCGAGCAACAGGGTCAGACGAGCAATTTCTTGCTTATCGCCCTGCTTATCCTGACGCAGGGCTTCGCGCTCTTCCTGCCACGCCGCGCGCTCTTGCTCGAAGGCATCGATCTGGGCAGATTTGGCCGACAGCAACGCCTTCAGGGCATCGATATTGTCGGGCAGTTGGGCGCGGTTGAACATGGCCGTTATTATACTAAATAACGACTATTTTCTCTATGAATAAAAGGCTGAAAGACCAATAAAAATGCGGCTCTCAAGCGTTTTATTAACGCTAGGCCTGAGTCGGTTTATGCGTGCGAGCGGGCCGACGCCAGTCGATCCCCTCGAGCAGCATCGATAGCTGCGCGGAGGTCAGATGCACGGCCCCTGATTCGGCGCTGGGCCACACGAAATGACCGTGTTCCAAGCGCTTTGCCAGCAGACACATGCCGTCGCCACTCCACCACAGCACCTTGATGCGATCGCCCTTGCGCCCACGAAAGACAAATACGTGGCCGCTGAAGGGGTCTTCAAGCAGCGTGGCCTGGACCGTTGTCGCCAGGCCATCGAAGCCACGACGCATATCGGTCGCACCGGCTGCCAGCCAGACCCGGGTTCCTGCCGGTAAGCCGATCATTCTCGTAGCGCCTGAATGAGGCAGCGTAACGTAGACAAGTCCGCTGCGCCATGGATCACGACACGCGCGGCTGGGAAGATCAGTTCGACGCCAGAGATCGCCGGCCTATCTTGCCCGTCAATTATCTTGGCCGGTTGGCGCGGTGCGGATACCGGTGGCGCCGCTATCTGCACCGGCAGCAGCAACGGCCCTTGGCTAATTGGCCCGAAGTCGCCACGCCGATACTGCCAGCGCCAATTGTGCAATTGGTTGGCATTGATGCCGTGCGCCAGCGCAACCCGTGCAATGGACGCACCACCCGCCATCGATTCCTGCACCACCTGACGTTTGTATCCGACCGGATAGCGGCGCCGAGGGCTCGCAGAAGAACTCATTACCGAAAGAGAATCGCTCATTGAAATACGTGTACATCTGAAAAAATACATGGACACGTATCTTGATGAGATTTAACCGAGACTTCTAGACGGTACAGGGCGGGCCGTTACGGCCCAGCGCCTCCTTGAGCCGTTGGGTCAGCGCCCGGTCGGCAGCGCTTGGCTCCGGGTTCCCGCTCGGATGGTTGTGGCTGACGATCACCGCTGCCGCATTGAGCCGCAGAGCCTCTTTGACCACTTCGCGCGGATACACCGAAGCACCGTCGATGGTGCCGTGGAACATCTCCCGGTATTCGATCAGCCGATGGCGCGTGTCCATGAACAGCAACGCGAATACCTCATGCTCGAAGCCGGCCAGCTTGGTGCGCAGGTACTCCTTGACTGCCGCCGGAGAAGTGAACTCGGCACCGCGCTGCATCTTCCGGTCGATCACGTGGCGCGCCGCTTCCAGAATGTCGTCGGCCGACGCCGGCAGATAGCGCCCGTGTGCGTCGCGCACCAACAGCGAAAAATCGGATGAGGAAAAGGACAGTTGCGACATGATCGTACTCCGGTTGCTCGGGCGGAATTGCCCGGAACCGTGGCCAGCACGGCGCAGCGCAAGCAGTCAGGGATCGAAGACGGCTGACAGGCCGAAAGCGTGCGAGCACGCGCAGTCATTGACGGCGAGAACGCCGTGATACGGTGAAGGGAACAGCAAGACCGCCTATACCCCACTCAGCCACACACCCGCCGTTGGCAAGTGCGCAGCACGCGCAGGCCCGGATCAACGATCCAGGCCGAAGGCGTCAGGGATCAGCGCCGAATGGCTGTGATTCGGCACGAAGAACGGGGCGCAGCCCGCGAGCCCGACGGCGGTACGCCGGGACGCACGACTATGGCTTGTCGTCCTTGAGGGAAAGCGCTCCGCGCGATTCGAGCAGGCGCCGCGTCTTCTCCAACTCTTTTTGCAGCAACTCGGCATCCGGCAGTACCGTCCGATAGTTGGCTGCCATCACCTTGGTCGGCAAGCCATCTAGCGCATACCGCGCCAGGGCATGGCCTTTGTCTGCGCACAGGATCAGGCCCACCGGCGGATTCTCATCCGCATAGGCCCAATGCTCCTTGGCATAGTTGCAATACATATGCATCTGGCCCACGTCAGCATGGGTCAGACTGCCTAGCTTCAGGTCGATGATGACCAGGCAGCGCAGCTTCCGATGAAAGAACAGCAGATCCACCCGATACCAGGTCTGGTCGATGCGCAACCGGCGCTGCCGCCCGACGAAGGTGAAGCCTTCACCCAGCTCCAGCAGGAAGTCTTCCAGCCGCTGAATCAAGGCCGCTTCCAGGTCGGATTCCGAATACTCGTCCTTGAGGTCGAGGAACTCCAACACATACGGGTCTTTGATCGCATCGTTGGGCGTGACGGCATCCTCGGGCTTGGCCACCGAACCCTTAACCAGCATCGCCGCCTTGTCCTTGGACAAGGCCGTGCGTTCATAAAACTGGCTTCCAATCTGCCGATCGAGCTGGCGGACGCTCCAGCCGCCGCGCAGCGCCTCGGTCTCGTAGAACTGACGGGCATGGTCATCCTTGACCGACAGCAGCCGGACATAGGCCGACCACGGCAGGGTGAAGACCTGGGCCAGTTCGGAGAGGTCGAATTTCCGAGACACTGTCTCGGAATTCTCTATGGGCAGTCGGGTTCCAGATTTCCGAGACAGTGTCTCGGAAATTGCCGCAAGGGGGTAAGCGACGAAAAAGCGCCGCATGTTTTCCAAGTTGTCCGGACTGAACCCGCGCCCAAATCGCTCCGTCAGATCGGCGGACAAGCGTTCCATCAACTGCTCGCCGTAACCGGCCCGCCGCCTGCCTTTCTGCTCGGCCTCGACGATCCGGCGGCCAATCTCCCAATAGCTGGCCGTCATCAGCGCATTGACACTGCGCGCCGCTGCCTGGCGCGCTGCATCCAGCAGCTCCACGATGCCGCCGTGGATGCCGGCATAGCCAGCCGGTAAGACGGTGCGTTTCCCCGCTGCCACAGACGTCTTCCTTGTCATGCTGTCACCTCCATAGAACGTGATGCCCCGGTAATCGCCAGCCGCCGATTCGCCACCAATTCGGCGGCATCCCGCACCGGTTTGTCCTCGGTATGAACATAGTGCATAAACATCGCCACGGTCTTGTGACCTGTGAGCTTCATGCCCACCTTGGTCGGCACGCCCGAGTTGGCAATATCGGTCGTCGCCCGGTGGCGGATGCCATGCGTACCAACGTGAGGCACGCCAGCAGCCTTGAGCACGCGCGTCCAGCCTCCGTAGTGCTCACCGTGGGTCATGTGCCGGGTCGGATCGTTCGGCGACGGCAGGACGTAGGGGCAACCTTTCCGGCGCGGCGCGGTGGACAACAGTCGATAGGCTTCCTCGCTCATGGGCTTGGAGATACCGCCGGTCTTGCTGTCGGGCCAGACGACGCGGCGCTTTTCCAGATCAATCCAGCCCCATTCCAGTGGGCAGATTTCGGAGCGGCGGGCGGCAAACTCGAATTGCAGGCGGATCGCCAGCGGGATAACGTAGTTTTCCAGTCCTTCTGCCTCCAGGTGTTCCAGGTGGCGGAAGATCCGCACCAGTTCGTCGTCCACGATGAGTCGGGTTTCATTGCCGGGCGGGTACATCGGTACATGGCGGCACGGATTCGTGCCGTCAGGGCGTAGCCCCCACACTTCGGCCAGGTTGAACATCTTGCGCAGCACGCCAAAGGTGCGATTCGCCTCGGCCTGCTTGTAGGCCAGCTTCTTCATCAGCGCAGCCACGTCCGGGCGCTTCACGTCCTGCACCTTCATCCGGCCCATGATCGGGATGATGCAGCGGTCAATCACGCCCTGATAGCCGCGTTGTGTGCTGGGCTTGTTGCGCTGCTTGGAGTAGTCCTCCATGAAGGTGTAGCAATACTCCTTCATGGTCGGCGCCTTGCGGGCGGCATTCTTGGCCGCGCTGGGGTCGCCGCCCCGGCGAACCTCGGCCAGCCACTCCTGCGCCATGACGCGGGCCTGCTCGACGGTCAGTTCGCCGTATCGCCCCAGGGCGGGCTTGCGGCGCTCGCCGGCGTTTGTGCGGTACTGGAGCATGAACACCTTGCGGCCCGCCGGGGTGATCTTGCACAGGAAGCCAGGCACCACGGTATCCCGCAGTTCGACGGCCTTGTCTTGGGGTTGTGCCGCATCGACTGCGGACTTGGTGAGCTTGATCTTCGCCATGATGACTCCTCGGAAAGCCCGGTTTCCAAGAGCCGCATGGGAGCCACGCGAGGGGAAGCCGGGTCAAGTTTCGGAAAGCACCGGCATATGTTGAACTCGCCTAAGTGATTGATAAACCTGCTGTATCGAGCCTTGGCGTAGTCCAGCAAAATGCGATGCTGGAGTCATCGTGAAACAAAAAAAGCCCCAGGCTGAGCTGGGGCGGCATCGTTCAGGAGACATTGCGGGTCACGGCCATCTGGCCGCCGCCGGCCAGCGGCGGCTTGGCGAACGGCCTTTCCTTGCCCACCGCGCGTCCGGCCTTGGCGTAGTAGCCGGCGGGCGCCTTGTCGCTGCGCCTGGCCGATTCCGTAGACGTCGCGGCGGATTCTTCCCTGGGGTTCAGCACACGGTCGTCCTGTCCATCGCGTACACGGGTCACCAGACCCATGCGGTTCATCAGCTCGATGAAGGGCCGGGGGTCGAGCTCCTCGACGTTGGCCATGTGCCCGACGTCCCACACGCCGTCCGCGATCAGCATGGCCGCCGCAACCACGGGTACGCCGGCGGTGTAGGAAATGGCCTGGCTGCCGACTTCATCGTAGCTTTCCTTGTGGTCGCAGATGTTGTAGATGAGGACTTCCCGCGGCTTGCCGTTTTTCGTGCCTTTGACCAGGTCGCCTATGCAGGTCTTGCCCGTGTAGCCGGGGGCCAGCGAGGCGGGATCGGGCAGCACGGCCTTGACGACCTTGAGCGGCACGACTTCCAGGCCTTCGGCGGTAAGCACGGGTTTTTCAGAAAGCAGGCCCAGGTTCTTCAGCACCGTGAAGACATTGATGTAATGATCGCCGAAGCCCATCCAGAAGCGGATGTTGGGCACGCCCAGGTGCCTGGACATGGAATGCAGCTCGTCGTGGCCGGTCAGGTAGGTGGTGTTCTTGCCAACGACCGGCATGTCCCATTCCTGGCGGCGCTCGAACATGGCGTTGGCCTTCCATTGGCTTTTCTCCCAGGACCAGACCGTCGAGGTGAACTCGCGGAAGTTGATTTCCGGGTCGAAGTTGGTGGCGAAGTAGCGGCCGTGGCTGCCCGCGTTGATGTCGATGATGTCGATCGAGTCGACCTTGTCGAAATAGGTGTCCAGGGCGAAGCGCCCATAGGCATTGACCACGCCGGGGTCGAAGCCGGCGCCCAGTATCGCGGTGACGCCGGCCTGCCGGCAGGCCTCGCGGCGCTTCCACTCATAGTTGCCGTACCAGGGCGGCGCTTCGCAAACCTTGGCGGGGTCTTCGTGGATGGCGGTATCCAGGTAGGCGGCGCCGGTCTCTATGCAGGCCGTCATGACGGACATATTCAGGAAGGGCGAGCCGACATTGATGACGATCTGGCTGCCGGTGGAGCGGATCAGGGCTTTGGTGGCTTCGACGTCCAGGGCATCCAGCTCGTGAGCCTGCAAGCGGCCAGGACCACACTGGCTGTCTTTTTCCTTGACGGACGCAATAATCGCCTGGCATTTTTCAAGCGTGCGCGAGGCAATGTGAATGTCGCCCAGCAAAACATTGTTCTGGGCGCATTTATGTGCCGCCACATGGGCCACGCCGCCGGCGCCGATGATAAGGACATTGCGTTTCATTGGATAATCCCCTAATTCGTGAAAACAAGAGCAGTGCTGTCAGGACAGACTGTTGACGTAGTCGTCAAAGGAAAATTCGCGCACGGCGCGCACGGAGCCATCGGCTTCCCTGACGGCGATCGACGGCATGTGGACGCCGTTGAACCAGTTTTTCTTGACCATGGTGTAGGCCGCGGCGTCGCGGATCGAGATGCGGTCGCCCACTTGCAGGGGTTCGGCAAAACGGGCCTCGCCGAATATGTCGCCCGCCAGGCAGGTCTTGCCGCACACCATGTAGTGATGGTCGCCTGTTTCATCCCCCATGGGCGCGGTCTCGCGGTAGATGAGCAGATCCAGCATATGAGCCTCGGTGGAACTGTCGACCACGGCCAGGTGCTTGCCGTTGAAGCCCACGTCCAGCACGCTGACTTCCAGGGTCGTGCTGTGGCGCACCGCCGCCTCGCCCGGTTCCAGATAGACCTGCACGCCATGGTCCTGCGCGAAGCGGCGCAGGCGCTCGCAGAATGCATCCACGGGGTAGCCCGGCGCGGTAAAGCTGATGCCGCCACCCAGGCTGACCCATTTCAGCCGCTTGAAAATAGTGCCATAGCGCTGCTCGGCCTGGGTGAGCAATTCGTCGAAGCGCGCAAAATCGTTGTTTTCGCAATTGTTGTGGATCATGACGCCGTCCAGCTGATCCAGGATCGGCACGATGCGTTCGGGGTCGCCCTCGCCAAGACGGCTGTGAGCCCGGGCGGGATCGGCCAGGTCGAAACCGGCGCAACTGATGCCGGGATTGAGGCGCAGCCCGATGGGCTTGCCCTGTGCGAACGAGGCGAAGCGCTGCAACTGGCTGACCGAATTGAAAATGATCTTGTCGCAGTGCGCCACGACTTCTTCGATTTCGTGGTCGGCGAAGGCGACGCTGTAGGCATGGGTTTCGCCGCCGAATCTCTGGTGGCCCAGCTTGACCTCGTAAAGCGAGGAGGATGTGGTGCCATCCATGTGCCGGCGCATCAGGTCGAATACCGACCAGGTGGCAAAGCATTTGAGGGCCAGCAGTACCTTGGCGCCCGAATGCTCGCGTATGTGGTCTATGGTTTCGAGGTTGCGCAGCAGGGCGGGCTTGTCGATGAGATAGTAAGGGGTGGGTATGGTGTGCATCGTTGATCAGGTGGCCGGCAGGCTGCTGGAGCCGGAGGGTTCAAGGTTGATGTCTTTGTGCATTGCGCCACCTTTCTTGCCCAGCCGCTCGATGAGCAGGGGAGGGCGGTTTGGAAACGTGGCCATGATCTGCAAGGTGCCTCCGACGCTTTCTATGTAGTGCTGCAAGGTGGAAACCAGCATGTCGTCCTGCTTTTCGATCCGGGAAACCGTTCCCTGACCGACACCCAACGCATGCGCAAGGTCTTCTTGCGTATGCATCGTGGCTTTGCGCAGGTCTTTCAGCGTGGCCACTTTGGCGATGAGCGGGGCAACGCTTCCGTTCATGTCGATTTGCTTGGGTTCATTGCCAGCGGCTGCCGTTTTCGCCTTGTTGGGCTTCTTGGGCATGTTCAGTCCTTTGCCTGGTTGACCGGGGCGGGTGAATATCTGCATCGAAACGATACAGGGATATGTGTTGAATGTTATATGGTTTTAAATGAATATGCAAACTGATGCATATTTATTGGGCCCAAAGAAAGCAAGGGGCCGGCGCCTGGCATGCAGGGATACCGCGGTCGAGGTCGACATCGATGAAAGCGTGAAGCCATTGCGCAAGGCGCTGCGCAAGCGCTTGGGGCAGTCGCATGTACCCGGGCGGCTTGAAGGCTTGCTACAAGATCAAGGCTGCCGGGTTGGGGTGAATAGCGGCCTTCCCTCAACTCGGGGAAGGCCGCAGTCATTGGCGTTCAGCCGCCGATGACGCCGCCGTCGTCCCTGGTGATGATGACGGTGGCCGAGCGCGGTATTGAATTGCCGCCGTCGGGCCAGTGGCTATCTCCGGCCTCGCCCGGGTGCTGGATGTTGATGAACATCGTCTTGCTGTCGGGGGTGAAGGCGATGCCGGTCACCTCGCATTCCTTCGGACCCACGAAGAAGCGGCGTATCTCCTTGCTGGCGGGGTCGGCGCACAGCATCTGGTTGTTGCCCTGGCCTTCGTATTCGCCGCTATTGCTGTACTTGCCGTCGGTCTGTATCCACAAGCGGCCCGCGCTATCGAAGGCCAAGCCGTCGGGGCTGTTGAAGGTATTGTCGGCCGTGATATTGGCCGAGCCCGATTTCAGGTCCTTGCGGTCCGTGTATTTGACCGGGTTGCCGGCCAGCACGAAGATGTCCCACTCGAAGGCCGTGGCGGCGGCGTCGCCGCCGGCCTCGCGCCAGCGGACGATCTGGCCGTAGATGTTCGCGGGCCGCGGGTTGGCCGCATCGGGCGCCTTGCGTTTGTCGTTGTTGGTCAAGGCCACGTATACCTCGCCGCTGCCCGGATGCACGCTGACCCACTCGGGGCGATCCATCTTGGTGGCGCCCACCGCATCGGCGGCAAGGCGGGTATTGACCAGCACGTCGGCCTGGCTGGTGAAGCCGGCGTCGGCGGCCAGCGCGGCATTGGCGGCCTTGTCCAGAAGTATCCATTCCCCGGTGCCCATGAAGTCGCCGGCGGCCGCGCCATCGTTGAACCTGGCGACGTACAGCTTGCCGGCGTCCAGCAGGTCCGCATTGGCGCCGCCTTCCTGGTAGACACCGTCCGACACGAACTTGTAGATGTAGTCGTCGCGCTGGTCGTCGCCCATATAGATGGCCACCCGCTTGTCGGCGGTCAGCCGATAGGCCGCATTCTCGTGCTTGATGCGTCCCAGGGCGGTGCGCTTCCTGGGCGTGGATGCCGGATCGAAAGGATCGATTTCGACGATCCAGCCATAGCGGTTGGCTTCATTGGGCTCTTTGGCGTAATCGAAGCGGGCTTCGAATTCTTCCCAGCGATACTCGCTGCCCTGGGCCGAAAGGCCGTAGCGCTTCTGCGCAGCGCTACGCGTATCCTCGCCCGACGTGGTGCCGAAATAGTTGTTGAAGTTTTCTTCGCAGGCCAGATAGGTATTCCAGGGCGTCCAGCCATTGCCGCAGTTGTTGAACGTGCCCAGTACCCGCGTGCCGCTGGGATCGGCCTGGGTCTTGAGCAGATCGCTCCCCGCCGCCGGGCCGGTCAGTTCCATGGGAGTCGAAGCGGTGATGCGGCGGTTGTAGCGCGAATCCAGCGCTATCTCCCACTGGCCGGCCTCGTTGCGCAGGATGTGGATGACCGAGACGCCATGGGCATTCATCGCCTTGCGGGCTTTGTCGGCCGTCCAGGGCTCGGTGCCATTCGGGCCGAACAGCCAGGTATAGGCGCCCTTGTCGACGGTGGTGTATTCGTGGTTCATGACCAGCAGGCCTTCCGTACTGCTGCCGTCGATGGGAAAGAAATGGATGCCGTCATGGTTGTCGCCGACCTGCCGCGCTTGCGCGTCGGCGCCATCGCCGCCATCGGTTTTCCAGGCGGCATCGCCGGCGAAGAGCGGCGTGCCCCACGGGGCAAAGACCGTGGCGGTGTAGCCCGCCGCGATCTTCAGCGTATCGCCGGTGGAGATCGGGATGGCATTGAAGCCCAGCAGCGCCGACGCGCCTTGCCGACGGTCGTGGCCATTGCCTTTGGCGCAGGCGCTTAAAGGCCCGCCCAGGAACATCGCGGCGGACAGGCCCAGGCCTGACTTCAGAAAGCCGCGCCGGCTGTATGCGCGCTGGACGACGGCTTGGAAATGTTCGTTCGCCGACGTGTTGCTCGGCAGGTCTTCGGAATCGGCGGGACAGGGCTTTTGCACGGATACTCTCCAGTAAATGGCAAAAACCCCAAGTGTTCTCGCTTCATGTTGCGGGAGTATGAAACACGCCGGCGGCCCTGAACTGTTCCACGGCCTCGTCCAGGCTGGAACCGGCGGGCAATGCGCCGGAGGCCTTCAGCGCGCCTTCCAGCCAGCCGTATACCAGCCGCCCTTCGGTGATGTCCTGCATGCGCCGCTGCTCAGCGCGGATTTTTTCCTCCGCGGCCTCGATGAGGCGCGGCGCATCGTCCCGGGGGACGATCACGACGCCGTCGTCATCACCCACCACCAGGTCTCCGGGCGCGACGCTGACGCCGCCGGCCGAAATGGGATGGCCGATGCGGCCGCTTTGGGTCCGGGTGGGTCCATTGGGATTGGATGCGCAGGCAAACACGGCCATGGACCCCTGGCGCAGCGTTGCGACGTCGCGCACGGCGCCGTCGATGACGATGCCGGCGATGCCGGCCGCGGCGGCATGGGCGCACATCAGTTCGCCCATGAGGGCGGACGTGGTATCGGCCTTGCCGTCGATGACCAGCACGTCGCCGGGTCGGGCCAGCACCAGTGCGGCGTGGATCATGAGGTTGTCGCCCGGCCTGACTTCCACGGTAAAAGCGGGGCCGCACAAGCGCATGCCGTGGGCCACCGCGCGTATGCGTCCGTCCAGCGCGCCGCGCCGGCCCGCGACATCGGCAAGAATGGAGGCGGGTATGTCTTTGCTGCGCGACAGCGCCGCGGGGTTGACGCGTGCATAGCGGCTGTTGATCATGACTGGCTTTCCTTACGTATCAACGATATCAAAGCAACTCGTCCGTAACCCGGGGGTATACGGTCTGATAGGCTTCAGCGTACTTGATCTTGCGCCCCGAGTTGCGTGCGGCCTGGGCGCCGCGCTGCAAGCCGGCCCGCGTGTAGTATTCCCACAAATGCTCTTGCGCGTCCATGATCTGGAACGCCTGGTATTTCTTGTCCCAGACCGTGGATATGTCCAGGTAAAGCTGCGGCTTCCACTCGCATTGCTCGGGCTGGTGGGGTTCGAACAGGAAGACGGGCGGTGCGCCCAGAACCGGGACGGACGGGGTGTGTCCGTGCGCCTGGGCGATGATGCGGGCCTCCATCGCAAGATGATTGGCCAGCGGATGGTCGAAGTTGTAGGGGTCCTTGAACGAGTGCGTCAGCACGAACTCGGGCCTCAATTCCCGGTACACGCCGGCGATATGGAGCAAGGCGTCGTCATTCACCCTCAAGGGGTAGTCGCCGCAATCCATGAAGGAAATACTGGCGCCCAGGATCCCCGCCGCCTGCTCCGACTCTTGCTTGCGTGCCGCCTTGACGCGTTCCAGCGTCATGCCGGGCTGCTTCCACAGCTTGGCCGATTCGCCGCGCTCGCCGAACGACAGGCAAAGGATGTGCACATTCCAGCCGCGTTCCGCGTAAAGAGCGATTGCGCCGCCCGCCCGCCAGACGAAGTCGGCGGAATGGGCGCTGATGACAAGGGCGTTTCGTTGAGTCACTTTTCTACCTCTGTGATGCTATGCCGCGAAGCCGTGGGCCAAGGCCGCGGCTTCGCTTTTTTGACGTTGACCGGAACCGGAACAACACATTAGTCGGCGTGAATGTTTCCTTCCTTGATGACTTGCGTCAGGGTGCCGGTTTCCTTGTCCAGGAAAGCGCGGAAGGCCTAGGGCGTGCCGGGCAGCTCCTGGGCGCCCAGCTTGGCCAGGCTGGCCTTGACCTCGGGATCGCCCAGCGCGCTGTTCAGGGCGGCATTCAATTTGCCGACGATGGCGTCGGGTGTGCCGGCCGGCGCGACGATGCCCCACCACACAGTGGCTTCGAGATCGGTCAGGCCTTGGGCGCTGGCGGTCTTGAGTCCGGGAAGCAGGGGCGTGCCCTTGGCATTGAGCACGGCCAGCGCGCGCAATTTGCCCGCCTGGATGTGCGACACCACCTCCAGCGGATTGATGGACATGAAGGACAGGCGGCCGCCCAGCAGGTCGGTGATGGCGGGCGAACCGCCTTTGTAGGGAACGTGCAGGGCCTTGAATTTGCCCGCGCGCAGCAGCAGCTCGCTGGCCAGGTGGCCCGAGCTGCCGACGCCGGCCGTGCCGAAGGTCAGGTCTTCGGGATGGCTGCGGCCGTACTCGACCAGGTCCTGCAGGTTCTTGAAGGGGGAGTCCTGGTTGACGACGACCACCAGCGGCGCTTCGCCGATCCTGCCGACGGCCGCAAAGGCGGTGGCCGGGTCGAAGGTCAGCTTGGAATACAGCGCCTTGTTGGCGGTCAGCGTGTTGGACGCGGTGTAGAGGGTATAGCCATCGGGCTTGGCATTGGCCACATACGCCATGCCGATATTCGTGCCGGCGCCGGGCTTGTTGTCGACGACGAAGGACTGGCCCAGTTCGTCCGACATTTTCTTCGTGACGAGCCGGGTGACGATGTCCACGCCGCCGCCCGGGGAGTAGGGCACCACGATGGTGATGGGATGGTCGGGGTATGCGGCATCCGCGGCCTGCGCGGCGGTTGCGGCGCAAAGGCCCAGGGCTATGGCCAGCGGGAATGCGCGGCGGATAATGGGTAGTTGCATGAGGTCTCTCTCCATAAGGGTGGTAGGCCGCATTGTCGCGTCGGGGTTTCTATACCGTCCAATACTATTAAAATCTTCTACTTATTCGATTTCGAGATAAGACATGGATTTCAGACAGCTGCGGTATTTTGTCGCGGTGGCGCAAGAGCTCAGTTTCAGCCGTGCCGCGGAACTGCTGCACATGAGCCAGCCGCCCCTCAGCCAGCAGATCAAATTGCTGGAGGAGGATCTGGGCGTGCTGCTTTTCGAGCGGACGCGGCGCGTGGTCAAGCTGACCCATGCCGGCACGCTGTTCTACGAATGCGCCCGGGAGATCCTGGATCAATATGCGGCGGTGCGCGAGTTGTGCGCCCTGACCAAGGACGGCCAGGCCGGGAAGCTGCGTGTGGCCTTCACCGCTTCGGTGCCGATGTTCGAAGCGTTTCCGCGCCTGCTGCAGGACTTTCGCCGCCTCTATCCGCGCATCGAGATGGACCTGCGCCACATGTCCACCGGCGAGCAATTGCAAGCCCTGAATGCCAATGAGCTGGACCTGGGCTTCCTGCGCCCCTCGTCCAGCTTCGAGACGCCTCCCGCGCTGATCGCCCAGGACCTCTGGCACGACGAATTGATGCTGGCGGTGGGCCAGGATCATCCGCAGGCGCACCCGGACGTTGCGACCAGCCTGTATGACCTGGCCGACGAAGACTTCATCCTTTTCCCGCAAGCCCTGGGCTGCGGATTGTTCGAGCATATTTCAACCTTGACCGCGCAGGCCGGGTTCGCTCCGAACATCGTGCAGGAAGTGCGCGAGAACAGCACCACGCTGGCGCTGGTCGCGGCCGGATTGGGCGTATCCATCGTGCCCAGCATCTACACGCATACCAAACCGCCCGGCGTGGTGTTCAAGCCCCTACACGGCGCGCCGACGCAATCGCGCATCGTGATGGCCTGTTCCAGAGAGAATCCCAACGCCTCGCTGGCGCTGTTCCTGGCTCATGTCCGGGCGACGCCCGGCGAGGGCGGAAGCGCGGAGGCAGGTTTCGCAGTACAGTAATTGAAGGGACGTCGGGAAGAGCGGACGATCCATCATTGCGAAGCGAGGTTCATCATGACGATCAAATTCAAGGTCGGAGACCATGTGCGCTGGAATTCCGAGGCGGGCCATGTCAGCGGGACTATCACCAAGGTCCATGAAAAGGACACCGATTACAAGGGGCATGTCCGGCATGCCAGTCCGGACGATCCCCAGTACGAAATAAAAAGCGACAAGACTGACCACGTCGCGATGCACAAGGGATCGGCGCTGAGCAGGGTGCGCTGATCATGGCGGAGACCGCCAAGCGTCATACCGCGCCGGCCTCGGGCGTGGAAACCATCTGGACGGTGGGCCACTCGACGCATCCCATTGACGAGTTTGTCGCGATAATGGCCTCCTACGGCATAGAAACCATCGTCGACATACGCAGCCATCCCGGTTCGCGCAAGTATCCCCAGTTCGGTAAAGAGGCGTTGGCCTCGTCGCTGCGGGAGCACGGCATCGCTTATTGCTGGCTGCGCGCGCTGGGCGGCCGGCGCAAGGCGGCCGCGGACTCGCCCAACACCGCCTGGCGCAATGCCTCGTTTCGCGGGTATGCCGACTACATGTCCACGCCCGAATTCAAGCAGGGGATGGACGAGCTGCTTCATCTGGCCGGCGGATCGCGTACGGCGCTGATGTGCGCCGAGGCCGTCTGGTGGCGCTGCCATCGATCGATGGTGGCGGACGCGCTATGCGTGCAGGGCATCCAGGTATTGCATATCATGGACGCCGGCCATGCCGTCGAGCACCCCATGACCGCGCCCGCGCGGATTGAAAACGGACGCCTGACCTATTCGCCGCCAAGGGGCAGTTTGCCACTCTTGTGATGCTGGTTCAGTAATTCGATGATCCGCTGGGTGGCCGGGGTCAGCGCACCGTGCGGATAAGTGATGCCCAGCTTTCGGGTCATGGTGGTTGCCTTGAGCCTGACCTCTTTCAACAGTCCGCGGGTTTTTGGATGATCCAGCGTGAGTTTCGACAGGAAGCAAAGAAGCTCCGTGCTGGCGATCAGGTCGTGGATCGAAGGCAGTGTGTTGGCTTCGATGTGAGTGGTGGGCTTGGGCAGCTTGCTGGCGACAAACACCTTGTCCAGCCATTTCCGGCTTTCGACCGGCGGGGTGGGCAGTATCCAGTGATAGCGCAGCAGATCTTTCAGGCCGACGGAAGGCAGGGCGAAAATCGGATGATTCCTGCTCGCCGCCACCACGACGGTATCGTCGATGAAGCCCTGGTTGACGAACTCGTCGTCGCTGGACGTTACTCCGACGATCATGTCCAGCCGTTCCTGGCGAATGGCTTCCTTGAGTTCGTGATTGGTGCCTATGGTGATGTCCAGCGAGACATTGGGCGCATCGCGCAGAGCCAGCGCGCAGACAATGGGCAGAAGGTAGTCCGCCGTGATGGGTCCGCAGCCTATGCGCACCCTGCCCGCCGACCCGGCAATGAAGTCCTTCATGTCGTTCAAGTACCGATCATTGGTTTCCCGTATCTTCTTCGCGCGCAGGTAGAACTCCTTGCCCACGGCCGTCAATGCCAGGCCGCGCCCCTTTCGTTCAAACAGCGCCGCACCCAGTTCGCGTTCGAGGCGCTGGATGCATTTCGTGAGCGCCGGCTGGCTGCGATGGAGGGCCTCTGAAGCCTGTCCGAGATGCCCGATTTCCGCAATCGCTTCGAAATAGCGCAAGTCGCGGAACTCGATATTCAAACCATTCCTCATAGTTATCATTTAATCAAAATAAGCGAATAGACGTTTATATCACGATCGCTTTTAATTCAAGCGTCCGGGCGGTGCGCTTCAGGGGAATCCGCCAGTGTTGGAATACTGTTGAATCACGCCATGACATACACCGTATTTATTACCGCACGCAGGCTTGGAGCAGAAGGCCAGGCCATGCTGGATCGGGAGGGTTGCCGCAGCCTCTTCCTGGAAGGGGCGGGCGACGCCACAGAAGTCGAAGCGATCATGGCAAGAGAGAAAATCGATGCCGTCATTTCCCGTACCGTGGCGCTTTCAGAACACGCCATCGCGGCCTGTCCCGGTCTGAAAGTGGTGTCCAAACATGGCGTCGGCGTCAGCAATATCGATGTGGCGGCCTGTTCTGCGCGCGGCATTCCGGTTTTCGTTACGCCCGGCGCGAACGCCCAGTCGGTGGCCGAGCTGACGTTGGGGCTGATGCTTGCCGCGGCGCGCGGCATTGCGCACATGGATGGCGAGATTCGGGCGGAGCGCTGGACGCGCCTGCAGAATGGTGTGGAGCTCAAGGGCAAGACCTTGGGTCTGGTGGGCTTCGGGCAGATTGGACGGCTGGTTGCAAAATTCTGCCAGGCTTTGGGCATGAGGGTGTCTGTTTACGATCCCTATGCGGGCGCCGATGCGCAGCAGGATGGTGTCGAACGGGTCGACGATCTGGACACGCTGTTGCGCCGATCCAATGTCCTGAGCCTGCATATCCCGCTCACTCCGGCCACGCGCGCGCTGATCGGCGTGCCCGAACTGGCCAAATTGCCGGCGGGAGCCATTGTGATCAATACGGCGCGTGGCGAGGTGGTGGATGAAGCCGCGCTGGTCGAGGCCCTGGAAAGCGGTCGGCTTGGCGCGGCCGGCCTGGATACCACCGTGGACGAGCCTCTTGGACTCGACAGCCCGCTGCGCCGCATGAGCAATGTCGTACTGACGCCTCACGTGGGCGGTTCGACCGATGCGGCACTGGCGGCCATGGCCACGGCTGCGGCGCGAAATGTGCTCGACTATTTGCGGCACAAGGCCCTGCCCGAAGACAGGGTCGTCAATCTTGACGATTTGAAAAACGGAACTCAGGGAGAAACCGATGTCCGCTGATGGAAGCTGGCCGCCCGGCTACAGCATCAATGAAATGCCCCGCACATTGACCCCCGCGCTGATCGACGCCTTCCGCGACATTCCGGTTGCGGTGGCGGGCGATTGCATGGGCCGGTCGCTGGGCGCCGTGGGCTTGCAGGCCTATCATCGGAACCTGCATCTGGGCCTGTGCGGCCCGGCACTGACCGTGCAGGTCCGGCCCGGCGACAACCTGATGATACACAAGGCGTTCATGATGGCGCAGCCGGGCGACATCATCGTGATCGACGGCGGAGGCGACCTGACGCAGGCGTTGATCGGCGGCCTGATGCGCACCACGGCGATGACCCGGAAAATCGGCGGTTTCGTCATCGATGGGGCCATACGCGACCTGGTGGAATGGGCGGACGGGAAGGTGCCCGTCTTCGCCAAGGGACACACCCACCGAGGTCCCAGCAAGGAAGGACCGGGCCGCATCAATTGCGCGATCGCCTGCGCCGGCCTGGTGGTCCAGCCCGGCGACCTGGTCATGGGGGATGCGGATGGCGTCATCTGCGTGCCCGCCGCCGACGCGCCGGCGCTGCTGCCTCGCGTACATGCCCATCTTCAGCGGGAGCAGGCGATCCGCCTGTCCAACGAGCAGGGCACGTCGGATCCGGAACGGTTCAATGCAGTACTGCGGGCCAAGGGCCTGCCTGTCTAGGGTCCGCGGGCCCTGTGTTGTCACTTCCCGTTTTAACCATCGCCATGTCGTCAAGAACATGGAATCCAAGGAGACATAATGATCAAGCTTCATAAATTTGCGGCCACCGCCACGGTGATGTTGGGCATGCTTGCCGCCGTGCCCGTTTCCCATGCGGCCGATGCCTATCCGTCGCAACCCCTGAAACTGCTGGTGCCTTTCCCGCCCGGCGGCGGCACCGACACCATGGCGCGCTTTGTCGCCAACGCGCTTACCGAAGAATTCAAGTGGAATGTCGTTGTGGAGAACCGCCCGGGAGCGGGCGGCACGGTCGGCCTGGGCGTGTTGTCCCGCTCCGCGCCCAATGGCTACAACATCGCGCTTGGGCAGACCTCCAATCTGTCCATCAACCCCTATCTGTACAGCAATATTTCCTACGATGTCGCCAAGGACTTTGCGCCCGTCGTGTCGGTGGCCGCCCAGCCCATGGTGCTGATCGTGGGCGCCGACAAACCGTATAAAAGCGTGAAGGAGCTGGTGGCTTATGCCAAGGCGAATCCCGGCAAGCTGACCATAGGCAATGCGGGCACCGGCACCGTGGGCGACATTACCGGCCGCTTCTTTGCGCACGAAGCCGGCATCGAGGTCCTGCATGTGCCCTACAAAGGCGCGGCGCCGGCCATGAACGATCTGCTGGGAGGCCAGGTGGATGCCTTCTTCGCGTCCGCGCCGACGGTGATGTCGCAGCAGGACAATCCCAGGATCCGCGCCCTGGCCATCACCACGCTGAAATCTATTCCCCAATTGCCCAAGGTGCCGCCGCTGGCCGATACACTGGCCGGCTTCGAAGCGGCTTCCAAGACGGGGCTGATCATGCCCGCGGGCACGCCCAAGGAGATGGTAGAGGCCGTCAACAAGGCGGTGAACAAGGTGCTCGGGACCGACAAGCTGCGCAACAACATCATGGATGAAGGCAATGTGGTGCTGGGCGGCTCGGTGCAGGAGTTTGCCGATGTGATCTCCGGCGATTCGGCCAAATGGTCCAAGATCATCCGCGACGCCAACATCCAGATCAAGTAAGCAGCGCCATGCCGGGACCACTCAAGCATATCCGCGTGCTCGACCTGACGAATGTGCTGGCCGGCCCTTTTTGCTGCCATCAGCTGGCATTGATGGGGGCCGAGGTCATCAAGGTCGAGACGCCCGGCTCCGGGGACCTGGCCCGCCAGCTTGGCGCCGACGCCGAGCTGAACGGCCGGCTCATGGGCCTGTCCTTCCTGGCCCAGAACGCCGGCAAGCGGTCCATCACGGTCAATCTGAAAAGCGCCAAGGGCAAGGCGCTGTTTCTGCGGCTTGTGGAAACCGCCGACGTGGTGGTCGAGAATTTCAGGCCGGGCGTCATGGAAAGACTGGGATTGGGTTTCGAAACGCTGTGCCGGCATCAGCCCAGACTGGTCTATTGCGCGATCTCCGGTTTCGGCCAGGAAGGCCCGCTTAAAGGCCTGCCGGCCTACGATCAGATCATCCAGGGAATGTCGGGCGTCATGAGCATCACGGGAGATCCGGATACCGCGCCTTATCGTGTCGGCTATCCCATAGGAGACACCATAGGCGGCATGACGGCGGCATTTGCCGTGGCCGCCGAACTGGCCGATACGTCCCGACAGGAAGCGCGTTTCATCGATGTCTCCATGCTGGAATCGGTCATTGCGACGATGGGGTGGGTGGTATCGAACTACCTTAACGCGGCCCATGTCCCGGCTCCCATGGGCAATGAAAATTTTACGGCCAGCCCTTCGGGTACCTTCGCGACGGCCGAGGGCTTGCTCAATATCGCGGCGAACAAGCAGGAACAGTTCGAAGCCTTGTGCAAAGCCGTGGGCCGGCCTGAACTGATCGTCGACAGCCGTTTTTCGCGACGGCAGGCGCGCTTGCAGAATCGCGCGGCCTTGAAGGCGCAGTTGGAGGAGGCTTTGTCGGCTCGTCCTGCCGCCGATTGGTGGCCGCTGCTGACGGAACAAGGCATACCCTCGGGCCCGGTCTATACGGTTCCCGAGATACTGGCGCATCCGCAGATTCGGGATCGCGGAATGATAGGACGGTTCACCCGGGCGCCTGGGGTGGACCGGGATGTACAGGTTGTGCGCAGCGGTTTCAAAGTGGATGGGCATGCGCCGTCGGTGGATGAACCGCCGCCGCTGCTGGGCCAGGATACCGATGAACTGCTGTGCCAGTTGGGCTATACGGGCGATGAAATCGCCGCCATGAAAAAAGAGGGAGCGGTATGAGCGATACAAGCATGGATGATGGGTTCGCAAGCAGCAACTGGTGGCGTACCCGCATTTCGGACATCAAGCCGGGCAGCATTCGCTACCATGGCTACGCCGTCCAGGATCTGATCGGCAACATCGGCTTTGCCGAGATGATCTGGCTGATGCTGCGCGGCGAACTGCCGGCGCGGGGCCAGGGGGCGTTACTGGAAGCCGCGCTCATGTCGGCGGTCGATCATGGGCCGCAGGCGCCCAGCATCGCCATCTCGCGCATGGCCATGACCTGCGGCGTAAGCTTGAACAATGCTATGGGTTCGGCGGTGAATGTCTTGGGCGATGTGCACGGCGGAGCGGGCGAGCAGGCGGTCGGACTGTACAAGGACATTGCCGCCGCCATCGATGCGGGCGTCGAAGAACAGGCGGCGGTGAGCCAGGGGCTCGATGCTTTCATAGCGGATCATGGAAAGTATGTTTCCGGTTTCGGGCACCGTTTTCATCCCATCGATCCGCGCGCGGTCCGGCTGCTGGAACTGGTCGACCAGGCGGTTGCGGACGGGGTGGTGACGGGCCGCTACGCCGCGATCGCCAGGGCCGTGGAAAAAGAATTGCAGGCGCGCAAGAACAAGACCATACCGATGAACATCGATGGCGCCACGGCGGTCATCTACGCCGAGCTGGATTTTCCGCCGGCCCTGGCGCGCGGCTTGTTCTGCCTGTCGCGCTCCGTCGGCATCCTGGCCCATGCCTGGGAACAGGCCGAGCAGGGTGGGCGAAACAAGGGACCCATTCCGCGCCAGTACCTGCCGGCCTACGACGGCCATCCGCCGCGCGAGTTTCCGCGAGAAAACTAAACCGGGGCCTAGGCTATCGCTTCCAGAATCCAGTTCCGGAACAGACTGACCTTGCGGGAATAGCGCTGCAGCGCGGGGCGAACCAGGTAATGTCCTTTGGTCCCGTGCTGGGGGCTGGCGAACGGGCGCAGCAGCAGGCCGGTGTCCAGCTCCGTTTTCAGCAAGGGGATCTGTCCTATGGCCAGGCCCAGGCCATCCATGGCGGCCTGCCAGGTCAGGACCGAGGTACTGAAGCTCATGCGTTTCGCCTTGTCGGCCTTGTTCTTCAGATTCTGGAATTCAAGCCAGTCGTCCCAGTCGTTTCGGCGGTAGTGGGAAACCAGCAGCGGACCTTTCAGGAGCAAACTCGGATCGTCCCGCGCGCCCGCTACCCCGGCCAGGTATCCGGGCGAGCATACCGGTTCCAGTTCGTCATTGAACAATAGGTCGACCTCGGTTCCAGGCCACTGCCCATCGCCATATTGAATCGCCACATCGACGGCATCCCGGTCAAAATCGACGTCGGGAACGGCGTTGCTGACAAGGATCTCGATGTCGGGGTGCAGATTCCTGAACTGCACCAGATGGGGAATCAGCCACTTCGCCGTGAACGTGGTGTAGGTGCGCACGCGCAGCGCGCTTTGGGTGCCTTGTTTCATGGCTTTGCCCGTCGCCTCGGACAAGGTCTTGAATGCCGGGACCACGTCTTTCGCATAGCGCTGCCCGGTCGGGGTCAGGCTTATGCCTCGGCTTTCTCGCTTGATCAGCGCCGTACCGATGTACTTTTCCAGCGTCGCGATCTGCCGGCTGACCGCCGACTGGGTGACGTGCAGTTCCCTGGCCGCCGCGCTCAGGTTCTTGTGGCGGGCCACGGTCTCGAACACGCGCAGGGGATTCATAGGAGGCAGTTGCGGCAGCATCGTGGGCGGCGCCTTCAAGGAGAGCAAGCTGGAAAGATATGATTTTTAATCATATCACTGAACCAATAAGGAAGTATTCATCCCCGCGGTCTTTCTTTACTATCGATCCATTCATCAAGAACCAGGGATAGTCATGGATTTTCAACTGAATGAAGAGCACAGCGCCTTTGCCGATTCGGTAAGCCGTTTTGCACGGCAAGAATTGGCGCCGGGGGCGCTAGCCCGCGCGCATTCCACGGAGCATCCCTGGGATGCCGCCAGATTGATCGCCGACAATGGCTTGCTGGGCATTGCCTTCTCCGAAAAAGACGGCGGCCAGGGCGGGACCTTGATGCATGCCGTCCTTGCCATACAGCAAGTGGCCTTGTCTTGCCCCAAAAGTGCCGACATTGTCCAGGCGGGCAATTTCGGCCCCATACGCACCTTTGTGGAGTATGCCAGCGAAGAACAGAAGGAGCGCTTCCTTCCCGATCTTCTTGGCGGAAGAAAGCTGATCGCCCTGGGCATGACCGAGCCTGATGCCGGTTCCGCCGTCACCCAGCTCAAGACCAGCGCCCGCCAGGACGGCGGCGATTACCTGATCAACGGCAGCAAGATATTTTCCACCAATAGCCCCGAGGCGGATCTGTTCCTGATCTATGTGCGGTTCGGGCCGGGATTGGAGGGAATAGGGTCTGTGCTGATCGAGCGGGGGACGCCGGGCTTCACCATAGGCGAACCCGCCGGCTTCATGAACGGCGAACAGTGGTGCCAGCTGTATTTCGAGGATGCGCGTATTCCCGCCAGCAATCTCTTGTTGGGGCCGGGTGGGTTCAAGAAACAGATATCCGGGTTCAACGTCGAGCGCCTGGGCAATGCATCCCGCTCGCTCGCGTTGGGACGCTACGCTTTCAATCTGGCTCGCGAACATGCCTCCACCAGAAAGCAGTTCAATAAAGAGCTTTGCGAGTTCCAGGGCATTCAATGGAAATTCGCCGACATGTGGATGCAATTGGAATCCGCCCAGTTGATGCTGTACCGCGCCGCGCTGGAAGGCGAGCATGGATTGCCCTCGGCGCAAAGCACGGCCATGGCCAAGCTGGCATGCAACCAGGCCGGCTGGTTCGTGGCCAACGAGGCCTTGCAGGTGATGGGCGGCATGGGTTTCAGCCAGGAAGTGCTGGTGGAATACTGTGTGCGCCGCATCCGGGGCTGGATGATCGCGGGCGGCTCGATCGAGATACTGAAGAATCGCATTGCGGAAGGCGTGTTCGGGCGTTCGTTCTCGCAGTATCCGCCCAAGGCTGCCTGATCAAAGCCTATCAAGGCGGGACCAGTCATCACTTTCAAAAACAGACGGCCTTGCTTACCGCAAGGCCGTTTGCCTTTATGCTTGGCGACCGATGTTGTATTAGGTTCGCCGAGCCGGCGGGCAGCGCCTTGGCGCATTTCCGGTTCAGGTGTTTACCGCTATATGGCTTGTAGGCGTGTGGCTATGATCTGTGGGGGTTAGCTTATACAACCGGCGCAGCCGGTGGGCCGGGGCCGTGCTCGGATCGCTGCGCCCCTTCGGGGTCCCCTTGCAGCCGCTTTGCGCCGGGGGTCGGGTGCGAACTCGCCAGCCATCAGCCGCCTGTGGGCTGATGGCTGGCTCAAACATACGCACCCTCTTACGCCCCCGGCGCAAAACGGCTGCGGCGGCTTGCTCAAACCTCGCCCAGCCCCGGCCCACCGGCTGCGCCTTGGCAGCATAGTTAATGATGAACTCCGTCAGAGCTATAGACACTGTTGGAGATGAATCATTTGCTGAGATCGGAAGGTTCCGGTCCGCGCGGTAGGCGCGCGAGGCCGGGACGGCGCAAGAGTCATTCCAGCAGCACAGAGCGCCACACAAAAAGGCCAAGCACCTAAACCGCCCCGGCGGCGCCTCTAACGTAAAACACTGCAGCGGGACGGGTGGCGGGGGCCTGCCGCGGCGACTTTCGGGGCCGAGCAAGCCGTCGGCGAACGCAGCCCGAAGGGGCGTAGGAAGCCAGGCGTAGCGGCGTTCGGCGCGCAGGGCGCCGAACCGGGCACGAGGAGCAAGGCCGGCTCCCGCCACCCGTCCCGCGTCAGAGAATACCTTGCACAGAGCTTGTCCCGTAGCCCACAGCACCTGAACCGAAAATGCCTTAGTCCAGCGAGATGTTCATCGACTTGACCAGCTTGCCCCATTTCTCTGTTTCTTTGTCTGTAAAGGCTTTGAACTCCGCCGGGGTTCCGCCTATCGGTTCCGCGCCTTCGTTCATCAGCTTGGCTTTCACGCCCGGTTCATGGATCAGGCTATCGATATCGCGGCTGATTTTATTGACGATGGCGTCGGGCGTGCCTTTGGGGGCAAAGAAGCCGAACCATGCGCCCAGCGCGAAGTCGGGATAGCCCGCTTCCTTCATGGACGGGATGTCGGGCAGGGCGGGCGAGCGGCTGGCGGTCGAAACGGCCAGCGGCAGCAGGGCGCCGGACTTGATGTGGCCCTTGACGGACGGCAGCGTGGCAAACATGAATTGCACCCGGCCCGCGATGACGTCGGTCAATGCGCCCGCGCCCTTGTAGGGCACATGCGTAATGGGCAGGCCGGTGCTGCGGGACAGAAGTTCGCAGGACAGGTGCGCGGCGGTGCCTACCCCCGTCGATGCGCAGTTATATTTTTCGGGCTCTTTCTTGATGGCGGCGATCAGCTCTTGCACCGACTTGATATTGAGCGAGGGCGATACGACCAGGACATTGGGCACGTCGGCCACGAGCGTCAGGGGGATCAGGTCGGTTTGCGGGTTGTGGCCCAGCTTGCTGTACAGCGACGGGTTGATCGCTATCGGCCCGATGGAATTGATCAGTATGGTGTAGCCGTCCGGCTTGGAGTTGATGGCGTCGCGGGTTCCGATGTTGCCGCCCGCGCCGGGGCGGTTTTCCACGACGACGCTTTGGCCCCATTTCTTGGTCAGGCCGTGGCTGATCTCGCGGGCCAGGATGTCGGTGGTGCCGCCGGCTGTAAAAGCCACGATGACCTTGACGGGCTGGGTGGGCCAGTCGTCGGCCGCAGCGGCACTCTGGCCGACGCAGGCGGCCAGTGAGAACAGGCCGATGGCCAGTGCCGACCGTATCGGTTTTGCGGGATTGAAAGCGAAGGACTTCATTTGGGTCTCCTTGTGTTGTTTATGATCTTCAAGTGTTGATGCCTGGCGTCAGTCTTTCAATCGAATGACGCCGTCGACGGCGATGACTCGTTCGGCTTGCACGAACAGGGGGTTGATTTCCGCTTCGGTGACCGGTTGCCCGGGCACGCAGGCAAGTCGCGAGATATTGACGATGGCCTGGGCCAGCCCATCGACGTCCCCTTTGGGCAGTCCGCGGTATCCGTTTATGAGCTTGCAGTGCTGGACTTCCTTGATCATGGCGTGCGCCTCGCTCAAGCCGACGGGGGCAAGGCGGATGGCATAGTCCGGCATCAGTTCGGCCGCGATGCCACCCGTGCTCAGCAGTACGGTGGGACCGACCAGAGGATCATGCCGATAACCCAGCATGAGTTCGATCAAATGGCCTTCCATCTTCTGCACCAGAACACCGTCGATCTTCGCCTGCGGCCTGTGGCCTTGAACGGATTGCAGAAGCTCGGGCACGGCTTTTTTCAGTTCGGCATCGGTCTTGATGTTGACCTTGACGCCGCCCACATCGGTCTTGTGCAGAATGTCGCGCGACACGACTTTGAGCACCAGCGGATAGGAAATGGCATGCTGCAGGTGCGCTGGCTGCAACAGCTGGCTTGCCGCGCTTTGTATACCCAAGGCGGCAAAGGCGCGTATCGATTCCACTTCCGTGAAGTTGCCCGACCCGGGGCAATCGGCGGGCAGGTCGGCACTGCCGCTGGGCAGGTCGGTCTGTTCGATGACGGGCTTGAAGAAAGCGGCGAGCGCATCGGCACAGGCCTCCGGCGTGCGGAATGCCGCAATGCCATGCTGCTGCAGCAGCTTCAATGACTCGTTCGCCTCCGGCGCCAGGAATACCGCCAGCGGCTTGGCATCCGGCTTGGCCGATTCAATCAAGGGCTTGACCGCCAACTGCGGATGAAACTGGGCCGAGGAGCCGACCACGCTAAGCACGGCATCGCACCAGTCCGAAAGCAACAGTTGTTCGAGCAGGTCTTTGTATTGTTCGCTGGTGGCCGCCAGGGTCAGGTCGATGACCGGAGTCTGCCGGATGTTCAATCCTCGGGCGGCCATGTGCCGCAGGAATTCCAGCGGGGGCGTGGCCGCTTCGATATTTCTAAGCCCAAGGCTATCGACGACGGAAGCGGCGCCGCCGCCTGTGGTCGTAATGACAGCGACCCGGGCGGCTTGCATGGAGCGGCTTCCAGGGCGCGCCGCCGCATAGCGGCTGGCCAGGGGCGCCGCTTCGAACAGGGTTTCAAGCATCTCGATGCGCATGACGCCCATGGCATCGAAGTAGGCATCGACAGCGGCGTTGTTTCCGGCAATGGCGCCGGTATGCGATTGGGCCAGGGCATCGCCTTGTTCGGATCGCCCCAGCTTGTAGGCGATGACCGGCTTGCCCGCCTGGCGCGCCCGCCGCAGCGCGGCGGTCAGCGTGCCTGTGTCACGCAGCGTTTCAAGGAAAAGCAGGATGACATGGGTTTGCGGGTCGTCGACCAGCGCGTCCACGACTTCGCCCACGGAAATATCGCTTTCATTGCCGACCGATACGGACTTGGCGAAGCCGAATCCGCGCGCGGCCGCCCGCGACAGCAGCGAACCCATCATGGACCCGCTTTGCGATACCAGGCTGATGCTGCCCTGGATCAGTGACTCCATTTCGAATACCGCATTCACGGACAGGACGCCGCCGGTATGCGCGTTGGCCGTGCCGATGCTGTTCGGGCCCAGAATACGGATGCCCAGCTTCTTGGCCTCGGCGACCAGTTGCTCCTGGCGGGCCTGGCCTTCGGCGCCAGCCTCGGCAAAGCCGTCGGAGTATATCGTGGCGACCCGAATCCCTTTCTCGGCGCATTCCTTCAACGCCCCGATCACGTGCTTGCCGGGAATCATGATGAAGGCATGGTCGATCGCGTGCGGAACCTGGGCCACGGAGGGATAAGCCTTTACTCCCAGGATTTCCGTGGCGGCCGGATTGATGGGGTAGATGGATCCTGTGTATCCATGCTGCCGCATGAAGCGCAAGGGCCTGGATGTGTTCTTTTTTTGATCGCTGGATGCGCCTATAAGCGCAATCGATCGCGGGGTCAGCAGGGCATCCGCAAACGTGGCGGTGCTGGCAGGGGGCTTGGCTAGCGTTGACATGGATCTAAGCTTGGTAGAAGGTTGACGGCGCGTGGGTGTGCTTACGAATTCAGGGCCAGATCCTGGACGGCCAAGGCATCCAGATTCCAGACTTGCCGTTGAAGCTGCTCGGCGCGTACGCCGCCAATGACTGGAATAGTCAGTTCATTGAATTTATCGATCAGTTCGGCATCGCTCAGTGGCGCTTCGGGGTCGCCTTTTCTATACGGTGAAAAATGTTCCAGGGAGTTGCCGTTGTCCAGGAGCAGGGCAAGCCGGGCCGCCCGCTGTCCCGGAAAACGGGCGGTAAGCGCCGCGTCGGACGTCAAGGCAAGCTTTTTCATGAGCTGGCGTATGGATTTGTCGCCCAGCCGTTCGGCATCAAAGGCATTGAGCCGGACCGAGCCATGGCGCAGGGCGTGCGAGACCACATACGGCAGGCTGAACTTGCACTCGAAAACGGTCTTGGGATGAAAGTTTCCTGTCACGTCCAGCGCGGTCTGATAGCTTGCAACCCGGATCTCCTTGATTTGCTCGGGGCGGATGGCATGCTTGTTTCGCAGTTCGATGGCGGCATCGATGGCCGCGAAGGTGTGTCCGCAGCAGGCGTGATTCTTCTGGGTGATGCGGGTAATGTTGTAGTCCTTGCCCAGACCCTCGACCGCGATGCGCCAGTCGGGCTTGTCGGCCAGGGCGGCGCCAAAGCCCACCTCGCCTTCAAGAATGTCGGGGACCCCGGTAACGCCGCTGGCCGCCGCCATGCCGGATCGAACGCCCACCGCCGCGGCGTGGCCGGCATGCAGCGCCTTGGTCATGGCGTCGGAGCGGAAGGCTTGCTGCAAGCCCGAAGCGAAGGTCGTCGCCGTGGCGATGGCGTGCCGCATGACGGCGGCGTCGCCCGGTGCGTGGATGGCGGCCACGGCCGCCGCGGCGCCCATGCAGCCCACCGTTCCGGTGGTGTGGAAGTATTTGTAATGGGCCGGCTGTATGGCGGCGCCGATGCGCGTGGATATCTCGTAGCCCACGACAATGGCGTGCAGCAGCGCCTTGCCCGATGCGCCTGTGGATTCCGCCGCGGCCAGCGCGGCTGAAATGACCGGGCATCCAGGATGATAGACCGCGTCCCGATAGATATCGTCGAATTCGACGGCGTGGGAAACGCTGCCGTTTATCCAGGCGGCGGTGGCGGGCAGGGTGGTGGTCTGGTAGCCAGGCAGGCTTGCGCGGCCCAGGCCCAGTTCCTCTTTGTGGGCGCGAACCAGCTCGATGCCGGGCGACACGCGGGTCCCGGGATACAGGGCGGCCAGCCAATCCAGGAATGCTCGTTTTGCATGATGGAGAACTTGGTCGGGCAGTTCGCCCACCGTGTCTTTTGCGCCATAACCGGCTAGGGTCTCTAATAGCATCGTGCCACCTGCGCCTTGCGAAAGGAAACAATGGCCTTACTGTATTGGAGTTGCTCGCGGCGTTGTTTGAAAAAACGAGAAAGCTTCTTTCTTGAATTGGCTACGTTGGTTTTTGCAGCATGCACTGGACCAGGGCGGTGGCGGCGGGATTCCTGCTTGTCTTGTCGTTGGTACACAGAAAGAACTGGCGCTGCGCCCAATCGTCCTTCAGGCGCAGCAGCTTCAGGTTCATTTGCTGCAGGTAGTTCTGCGCGATCCGTTCCGGAACGACCCCTATCCCCAGGCCTTCCCGTATCATCTGGCAGCGCGTCTCGAAGTTGGAGACCTGCAGCTTGACGTTCGGCGGCCTGGACAGCGCCGAACCCACATGCATCAGGAACTGGTCCAGCGAATGCCTGGGAAAATAACCCAGCAAATCGTACTCCAGGGCTTCTTCCAGGTAGAGTTCAGCGCGCGCCGCAAGTGCATGGTTGCTGGGCACGACCAGCCCCACGCGATCGGTCCGGTACAAATGGGATATGACGCCGGTCGCCGGCTGCTCCGCATGATAGACGCCGATGTCGGCCAGATGTTCGGCCACGCAGCGGGGCGTGTCGTAGCTATGGCTTTCCACCAGATCGATGCTGGTGTTCTTGTGCTGCTTCAGAAAGCGGGCAATGTCGTTGGGCAGGAATTGCAGTATGGACGAGGGGTTGGACATCAGCCGTATCTTGGCGCTTCCGTGGCTGTCGTAGTCGTTGACGGCTTCTTCCGTCAGCTTGATGTTGCGCACGATGGACTTGGCGTTCTGGTACAGCACGGTACCCACTGGCGTCGGTTCCACGCCCCGGCCATGGCGCTGCAGCAATGTCTTGCCCAGGTAGCTTTCCAGCTCGGCGATACGCCGGCTGATGGCCGACGTAACCAGGTTCTCGCGCAGGCTGGCTTTTGAAAGGCTTTTTTCTTCGACGGCGGCGATGAAGGCTTCCAGCGCGGCGATATCTAGTTTTTTCATGGGTGGATCAAGATCCTGTCTCTATTCTTGTAGTGATCGCGCAATCATACCGGCCGCGAGCGTAGCGGGTGGATCGGCTAGGCGTATCTTATCGCGGGCTTGGCGCTTGTCTTGTCAAAGCCTTCCATGGCAAGCAGTTCTCGCAAGGCGGAACCCATGCACTGGATGGCCCACTCGATGCGCGGGGTCAGCGCTATGGCATGGCTTAGACGCATGCAATTCCGATACTTTCCCGCCGCCGAGAAAATGTTTCCATGCGCGATGACGATGCCGTGTTCTTTCAGCATGGGATCTAGCTTGTGCGTATCGATGGTTTCGGGCAGCTCTATCCACAAGGTGAATCCGCCCTGTGGCTGGCTGATCCGGGTTTCCTCGGGGAAGTGGCGCCGGACCCAGTCCGTCATGATGTCGCGATGGCGCTGGTATTGCCGACGCATCCTGCGCAGATGCGGCGCATAGTGTCCTTTGCGCAGGAATTCGGCGATGGCGATCTGCGGCAGCGGCGCCGTTGGACCCGAACTGGTGTATTTCATGCGCAGCACTTTGTCGAAGTAGCGGCCGGGTGCGATCCAGCCCACCCGCAGGCCGGGCGCCAAGGTCTTGGAAAACGAGCTGCACAACAGTACCCGGCCATCCTCGTCCAGAGCCTTGAGCGTGCGCGGCCGCGGCCATCCGTATGACAGGTCGCCGTAGATGTCGTCTTCTATGATGGGCACGTCGAACCGCTGCGCGAGCCGGATCAGGCCCAGCTTGCGGCTTTCGGGCATGGTGTAGCCTAGTGGATTGTTGGCGTTGGGGATGACCTGGATGGCCTTGACCGGCCAGCGTTCAAGTGCGAGTTCCAGCGCCTCGAGACTGATGCCCAGAATGGGATCCGAGGGGATTTCCACCACCTGTACCCCGGCTTCCTTGAGTATCTGCATCATGCCGTGGTAGCTGGGCGAAGCGATGGCCATGATTTCACCCGGCGCGCACAAGGCCCTGATTGCGCAGGACAGGGCTTCCTGGCATCCCGTGGTTACGATCAGTTCGTCGGGAGTGAACCGGCAGCCCGCGTCCACTGCCAAGCGGCATAGCTGTTCGCGCAAGGCGGGGACGCCCTGCATGTCGTTGTAGTGAAGACTGGCAATACCGGCATGGCGGCCTTCCCGGGCCAACGCCGCCAGCAGCGGCTTCAGGCTGGGGCTTTCCACATCGGGCATGCCCCGGCCCAATTGTATGGTTTGCCCGTCGCGCTCCAGTTCCAGCAGATCCTGGACCTGCCCCCACTCCGAAATATCCATGGGCCGCAAGGATGGCTTGCCCATCTTGGGAAGTTCGGGAAGGCGCCGGCTTTGCGGCACATACCAGCCCGACCGCGGGCGAGCCTCGACCAGGCTCGAGGTTTCCAGCCATCGATAGGCTTGCTGCACCGTGGTCAGGCTGACACCGTGTTCCAGGCTGAGCGTTCGCACGGAGGGCAGACGGGTGCCGGCTGCGTACAGGCCTTGCTCTATCCGGCTGCCGAGGATTTCAGCCAGTTCCAGGTAGCGGCTCATGTTCAGCTGTCCTTGCCGCGCGTGGCGGCTTCATGATTTTGACCACTGTACTGACTAATCTGTATGGATAAAAGATACAGATTACGGGAAATCACGGGATATTAAGCCCAATTCACCATACTGTATTTAAAAAAACATGAATTTCTGAATATTCAATACAGAAGGGATACCTGCCAAGATATCTCTGCGAGCCCATGGGGGCCCTCATTGCCCAACGGCCCACCATGCTGCTGGCTTCGCCGTACCCGGCTCAAGCATGGCCAGCATGAGGCCGGTCATCATGAACAGTCCTTTTTATGTGGTCACGGCCATGGCCTTGGAAATACTTATCCTGGAGAACAAGATGGGGCGTATGCTGCGCCGGATGGCGCAATGCTTGGCCTATTTGCATAGGTGCCGCTGGGAACGCCGCCAGTGCCTGCATGTGCTGGAATTGGAGGATTATCTGCTGGATGATATTGGACTGACGCGCTATCAGGTCGCCTGCAGGCTGCGGGAGGTACAGGGGCTTTTGCACGGCTTCCAGGACCTGAGCGGCGCCCGTGATGGACGGCGGCCTGATTGGTTCCATGGCGGCTTCTGGTAGCGTCGCGCAAGGCTAAAAAAAAATCCCAACCGGAACCCGGTCGGGATATTTCTGATGGTGGAGAAGAGGAGGATCGAACTCCCGACCTCTGCATTGCGAACGCAGCGCTCTCCCAGCTGAGCTACTCCCCCAACACGAATTATTTTAACAAAACCGAAGGCCGAAGTGGGAAGCGGCGTGCATTTTTTATATGCAAGCCGTTCAAATAGGGAATTGCCAAGACGTTGCGCCCGGGGCAAAAGCCGGGCTGCGGTTGGCGTCAGGGATATAATGCCGGGTTAGTCGAATTCATTTCCAAGGCCTTAGACCACCCATGACAACCATTCTAGAAAACGTCCCAACCGGCCATAAGGTCGGTATCGCTTTTTCCGGCGGGCTGGATACCAGCGCCGCCTTGCTCTGGATGCGCAACAAGGGCGCGATTCCCTACGCCTACACGGCGAATCTGGGCCAGCCCGATGAATCCGACTACGATGTGATCCCGCGCCGCGCCAAGGAATACGGCGCCAAGGAAGCGCGCCTCATCGATTGCCGCCAGCAGCTGGTCGCGGAGGGGATTGCCGCCTTGCAATGCGGCGCCTTCCATATCTCGACCGCGGGCGTCACCTACTTCAATACCACGCCCATAGGGCGAGCCGTGACGGGCACCATGCTGGTCGCCGCCATGAAGGAAGACGACGTCAATATCTGGGGCGACGGCAGCACTTTCAAGGGCAACGATATCGAGCGCTTCTATCGCTATGGCCTGTTGACCAATCCCGAGCTGAAAATCTACAAGCCCTGGCTGGATCAGGTCTTCATCGACGAGTTGGGCGGGCGCTCCGAGATGTCCGAATACATGCGCCAGGCCGGTTTCGACTACAAGATGTCGGCCGAGAAAGCCTATTCCACCGACTCCAACATGCTGGGCGCCACCCACGAGGCCAAGGATCTGGAGCACCTGAATTCCGGCATCAAGATCGTCCAGCCCATCATGGGCGTGGCTTTCTGGCGCGACGATGTCCAGGTCAAGAGCGAAGAGGTCACGGTCCGCTTCGAGGAAGGCCGGCCCGTGGCGCTGAACGGCGTGGAATTCAGCGATAGCGTCGAGCTGCTGCTGGAAGCCAACCGCATCGGCGGCCGCCACGGCCTGGGCATGAGCGACCAGATCGAGAACCGCATCATCGAAGCCAAAAGCCGCGGCATCTACGAGGCGCCGGGACTGGCCTTGCTGCATATCGCCTACGAGCGCCTGGTGACCGGCATCCACAACGAAGACACCATCGAGCAATACCGCATGAACGGCCTGAAGCTGGGCCGCCTGCTGTACCAGGGGCGCTGGTTCGACCCGCAATCCATCATGCTGCGCGAAACGGCCCAGCGCTGGGTCGCGCGCGCGATCACCGGCGAAGTCGCCATCGAGCTGCGCCGCGGCAACGATTATTCCATCCTGGACACCCGCTCGGCCAATCTGACCTACAAGCCCGAGCGCCTGACCATGGAAAAGGGCGAATCCACCTTCTCGCCGCGCGACCGCATCGGACAGCTCACCATGCGCAACCTGGACATCGTCGATACGCGTGAAAAGCTGTTCACTTATGTCCAGACCGGCCTGCTGGCGCCCGCCGGTGGCTCGGCCCTGCCGCAATTGAAAGACAAGAGCGACAAGTAAGGACGGCGGGGCGGCCTATAGGCCGCCCGCTTGACTTTGCGCAATGGTCGACCGCTAAGAAATCATGGCCTCCAGAAATCCGGACTCCAACGTCAAGACGGCACTGCGAGTCATCGAAATCATCGAGATCTTCGCGCGCGAGGCCAAGCCGCTGGCCCTGTCCGAGATCGCGCGCCATCTGGACGCGCCGGTCTCCAGCTGCCTGGCTTTGCTGCGCACCTTGACGAGCCTGGGTTATCTCTATGAGGCGGGGCGCAGGCAGGGCTATTACCCCACCGGACGCCTTCTGGCCATGGCCCAGCGCATTTCGCGGGCCGATCCGATACTGGAGCGGGTGCTGCCCAGCCTTGAAGAATTGCGGGACACCACCTCGGAAACGGTGGTGCTGGGCAAGCTGGACCTGAACAACCGCGTGGTGTACCTGGAGGTCCTGGCTTCGCCGCATCCCATCAGTTATGTGGGGGTGGCCGGCTCCCAGCGCGACGTCCATGCCAATTCGCTGGGCAGGGCCTTGCTGTCGACCATGGATGCCGAGGAAAGGCTCAAGCTGCTGTCCGGTGGCCCCTTGCAGAAATATAACGAGCGCACACTGGTCACGCCCGACGCGGTCGAGGCCGACATCCAGGCTTCCCTGGACCGAGGATGGTTTGCCAACCTTGGGGAAACCATGGAGGACGTCGGCGCTATCGCCTGGCCGGTAAGGGTGTCGGGCAACGCCTATGCCATCTCCATCGCCGGCCCCTTGTATCGCATCGAAGTCGACATCGAGGACAAGGCCAAGAAACTGCGCGCGGCCTGCCGCTTCATAGAACAAAGCCTATAAGGCGGCTAGCCTTCATCCGGAGTCGGCCCCGGGGCCAGGCCCGGTCAGTAGGATTTGGGCAGGCCCAGCACCTTTTCCGCGATGAAGCACATGATCAGCTGCGGACTGACGGGCGCGATGCGGGGAATGAAGCTTTCGCGCAGATAGCGTTCCACATGGTATTCCTTGGCATAGCCCATGCCGCCCAGCGTCAGCACGGCGGTCTGGCAGGCATTGAAAGCGGCTTCCCCGGCCAGGTATTTGGCGGTATTGGCGAACTCGCCGCAGGGCATGTCGCTGTCGTAGAGATAGGCGGCTTTCTTGACCATGAGATCGGCCGCTTCCAGCTGCATCCATGCCTGCGCCAGCGGATGCTGTATGCCCTGGTTCTGGCCGATGGCGCGGCCGAAGACAATACGCTCTTTGGCGTATTCGGCGGCGTGGGCCAGCGCGCAGCGGCCCAGCCCGACGGCCTCGGATGCGATCAGTATGCGTTCCGGATTCAAGCCGTGCAGGATGTATTCGAAGCCCTTGCCTTCCTCGCCGATGCGGTCTTCGACGGGAATGCGCAGGCCGTCGATGAACAGCATATTGGAATCGACCGACTTCCTGCCCATTTTTTCGATTTCCCGCACTTCCACTTTTGCGCGGTCCAGGTCGGTGTAGAACAGCGACAGGCCCTGGGTCGGCTTCTTCACCTCGGACAAGGGCGTGGTGCGTGCCAGAAGCAGCATCTTGTCGGCCACCTGGGCGGTCGATATCCATATTTTTCGGCCATGCACGATATAGCTGTCGCCCTCGCGCAGCGCGCGGGTGGAAAGCTTGGTCGTATCCAGGCCGGCATCGGGCTCGGTGACCGCGAAGCAGGCTTTCTGTTCGCCTTTGATCAGGGGCGGCAGTGCGCGCGCCCGCTGTTCGGGCGTGCCGAAAACCACCACGGGATTCAGTCCGAAGATGTTCATGTGGACAGCCGAAGCGCCCGAGAAGCCCGCGCCGGAGCGGGAAATGGCCTGCATCATCAGCGCGGCTTCCGACATGCCCAGGCCCGATCCGCCGTATTCCTCCGGCATGGCGATGCCCAGCCATCCCGCCTGCGCCAGATCGCGATGGAAATCATGGGGGTATTGCCCGTCGCGGTCGCGCTCCAGCCAGTAGTCGTCGGTGTAATGGCTGCACAGGCTTTCGACGCCTTCGAGCAGCGCCTTGTGTTCATCCGATAATACGAAGCTCATGGTGTTTCCTCGTCCTGCTGTTTTGTCTGTATGCCGGTCTGCTTGAGGACGCTGTCGACGAGCTCCTGGCGCAGGCCTGCCTCGTGCAGGATTTCCTGAGTGTGTTCTCCCAGGCGCGGCGCATGGCGCCGTATACTCAAGGGGGTCTTGGAATAGCTCCCTACGGGCGCCGGGGTGCGCATGGCGCCTTCCGAGGGGTGCTGCAGTGGCTGCAGCATATCCACCTGCCGCAAATGCGGGTCGTCGATGAGATCGTCCACGCTGTAGAGCGGCGCCGCCGGTATGTCGGCCTTGCCCAAGGCCTGCAGCCAGTATTCGCTAGTGTTGTCCGCAAGAATGCCGGCCACCAGGCTATATGCTTCGTCGATGTGCCGGGCTCTTGCCGTGTGGGTGATGAAGCGCGGGTCGGCCTGCAAATCCGGCCGGCCTATCAGCTGGAAGAAGCGCGACCAATGCTTGTCGTTGTAGATCAGGACGCTGATGTAGCCATTGGCGGTGGCATAGGGCCGGCGATGATGGACGAGCAGGCGGGCGTAGCCGGTGGGCCCCGCCGGCGGCTCAAAGGTCTGGCCGCCCAGGTGGTCGCCCAGCACCAGTTGGGCCATGGCCTCGAACATGGGTATTTCGATAGCCTGGCCCTGGCCCGAAGCGCGCGCGCGCAGGACGCCCGCGAGCATGGCGATGGCCACGTGCATGCCGACGGCGCGGTCGGCGAGCGTCAGCGGCGCGTAGCGCGGGACATCTCCGGAGTTCAATTGATAGAGCGCGGGGATGCCGGTCATTCCCTGGATCAGGTCGTCGTAGGCGGGCTTGCCCGCATAGGGCCCGCGATTGCCGAAGCCATAAGCCCCCACGTAGACAATGCGGGGGTTGGCTTGGGCTACGGCGTCATAGTCCAGGCCAAGGCGGGCCATGGCCTGGGGGCGGGTGTTGTAGAGCAGGACGTCGGCGGTCCTGGCCAGCTCCAGACAGGCCTCCCGGCCGTCGGCCGTTTTCAGGTCTAGGGCGGCCGAACGCTTGTTGCGGTTCAAGTGCAGGTAGATGGCGCCCATGCCGGGATTGCGCATGGGCCCGACCGCGCGCATGTTGTCGCCCGAGGGTGATTCCACCTTGATGACGTCGGCGCCCAGATCGCCGAGAATCTGCGTGGCGTAGGGCCCCATCACCACCGAGCTCAGGTCGAGTATCCGGATGCCATCCAGGGGGCCGGTACATGCGCGCTTCTCCGTCATTGCTGGGCGATTCCCGCTGCCTTGATCCATTTTCCCCAAAGGGCGTATTGGTCTTTGACGAAGGCGGCGAATTCCTCGGGCGTGCCGCTGAAGGCATCGAAGCCCAATTGTGCGAGACGAGCCTTGGTTGCAGGGGTGCTGACGATCTTGTTGATGGCGGTATTCAATATTTTGACCACGTCGGGCGGCATGCCCGCGGGTCCGAAATAGCCGTTCCAGGAGTTGATGTCGAAGTCGGGCATGCCGGCTTCTTCCATGGACGGCAGGTCGGGCACCAGTTCGCTGCGCTTGGCCGTGGATACGGCCATGGCGTGCAGGCGGCCCGACTTCACGAAAGGCATGCCGGACGTGAAATCGGTGAACATGAAATCGACCTGCCCGCCGACCAGGTCGGTCAGGGCTTGCGGCGTGCCTTTGTAGGGCACGTGAAGCAGTTTCAGGCCGGCCTGTACGCCGAAGGTGGCGCCCGCGACGATGCCGGTGCTGTTGCCGGAAGCATAGGTGACCGTGTCGGGATTGCTCTTGGCGTATTTCATGAGCTCTTGCACGGTCTTATAGGGCCGGCTGGGATTGGTGACCAGCAGGAAGGGCAGGTTGCCGCCGCGCGCGATGGGCGTGAAGTCCTTGATCGGATCGTAGCTGACGTTTTTCATCAGCCACGGAGCGGCCGAGTGGGACGTGTTGGTGGTGACGAAAAGCGTGTAGCCGTCCGGCTTGGCCTTGGCGACATAGTTGGCCGCGATGGTGGCATTGGCCCCGGGCTTGTTTTCGACGATGACGGGCTGGCCCAGCAGTGTGCTCAGTTCCTCGGCGAAGATCCGCCCCACGGCGTCGGTGCCCGACCCGGCCGGGAACGGCACGATCAGGCTGATGGGTTTTTCGGGGTAGGCCGCCATGGCCGTTGTGCTGAAAGCGGCCAGGCCCAGCAGTGCGCCGGCAATCAGCTTTTTGTGCGGGGCTGTGCCGGCCAGGGTGGAAAAACGCCCCTGTCTGTTGATTGTCTTCATGCTTGTCTCCTTTGGTCCGGTATCGATCCGGCCATGTTGTATTGAAGGTTGGTCAGCGTATGACCCGTGATGGGTCTTCTTCGTAAGGCGGTGAATAGATGACCAGCAGCCGGGCGGGCTCATCGCTGGTGACGGTGAATACATGCCGCTTGTCGGGCGGGAAGTAGCAGCAGTCGCCGGCCTGCATTTCGCCGCGTTCGCCCTCCACCTCGACGACGGCCGAACCCGACAGCAGATAGCAGATCTGTTCGATGCCCGGATGGGCATGGGGGAGGGCGCCCTGGTTCTTTTCTATGGTGCCGAGCAGCACTTCCACGTGCCGGGCGCCCACCGTATCCCGGCTGATCAGCCGCCGGTTGACGGTGCCGCTATGGTTGGCTGGGGAATAGCCCGCGACATCCGATTCACTGATGATCCAAGAAGGTTTTTGCATTCGATAAATTTCCTGTGTGTGCAAATAATTTTACATACATAAATAAATGGCGCAAGGCGGGACTTGCCCTAATACCGGCCGAAGGCCGGGGCGGGAGCAGGACAGCAAGGAGGCAAGCGGCTTTATGCAAGCCGGGATGAAAAAAGCCGTTTCCTGCTTCAGGCAGGAAACGGCTTCTGGATTGCTCGGCGGCGGCTGGCTAGGCGGACAGCTGTCCCAGCAGCAGGAACTCCATCAATGCCTTTTGCACATGCAGGCGGTTTTCCGCTTCGTCCCAGACGACGCTTTGCGGGCCGTCGATGACGTCGCCGGTGACTTCCTCGCCGCGATGGGCGGGCAGGCAATGCATGAAGAGGGCGTCGGGGTCGGCGGCCGCCATCATTTCGGCATCGACGCGCCAATCGGCGAACGCCTTGCGCCGCTCTTCGTTTTCAGCTTCGTAGCCCATGCTGGTCCAGACGTCGGTGGTGACCAGATGCGCGCCCTGGCAGGCCTGCATGGGATCGGAGAACTCGCGCAAAATGCCGGCGGCCGGCTGGCCTATGCGCTCGGGATCCAGCTGATACCCGGCGGGCCCGGATACATGCAGGCGGAAATCGAGCATTTCAGCCGCCTGGAGCCACGTATAGGCCATGTTGTTGGCATCCCCTATCCAGGCCACCGTTTTGCCCGCTATGGGGCCCTGGTGCTCTATAAAGGTGAAGATATCGGCCAGGATCTGGCAGGGATGGTATTCGTTGGTCAGTCCATTGATGACGGGCACGCGCGAGTGCGCGGCGAAGCGTTCGATGCGTGTCTGCTCGAAAGTGCGGATCATGACCAGATCCACCATGCGGGAGATCACGCGGGCGGTGTCTTCGATGGGTTCGGAGCGGCCCAGCTGCGAGTCGCCGGTGGTAAGATGTATGACCGAACCGCCAAGCTGGTACATCCCCGCCTCGAACGAAACGCGCGTGCGCGTGCTGGCCTTTTCAAAGACCATGGCCAGGTTCCGGTCGTGCAAGGTGTGGTGGGGCTCGTAGCGCTTGAATTTATTCTTGATGAGCCGGGCGCGATCCAGCACATACTGGATTTCGGTTTTGGATAAGTCGCGAAATTGCAGAAAATGCCGTAATGGGCCAGTTTGTGGTGTGGCGTCGGACATAGTAAGCCTTGTGTAAAAGAGCCATCTTACCTTGTCGGGTGGCCGTCGGCAAAGTAAGCGGCCGTCTGGAAACAGCCTGCCGGCGCGGAAACCCGGGCGCCGTGACGGGCGAGCGGGCCGCCGGGGAAGCTATCATATACAATTCGCGGCGCAGGGAATGCTTGGTATGCCTGAAAGGGCGACGATTTGTCCGCGGAAGTCTATGACCCATCTTGTACAGCAACTTGTTATTCACGGCCTTACGCTCGATGGCCAGCGATTCCGGCCCAGCGATTGGGCCGAGCGCCTGGCGGGCGTGATGTCGCAGTTCCGGCCGGCCGGCTCCACCGGCGGCCATCTCACCTATTCCCCTTATGTCGTCCCCGTCGTGCTCGATGGCGTGCGCTGCGTCGTGGTCGACCAGCGTCTGCGCCAGCTGGAGCCCCTGGCCTGGAAGTTCGTGTGCGATTTTGCCGCCGACAATAAATTGCGGACCAGCGAGCAGGAAACGCCAACCCTTCGCCGCCCCTGAAAAGGCGGTTTTTTTATGGGCCGGCAGCCAGGCCCTCAAGGAAGCCCTTAAGGCACTGCCTTGCCGGCCCGTTGGGCCGGGCTTACAGGGCCGGCACCGGGGTAATCAGCTTGCCTGTAGTGGCGTAGGCGTCTACGTTGTCCAGCACCAGATTCAACATGTCCAGCCGCGTTTCATTGGTGGCGCTGGCGATGTGGGGCAGGATCACCACATTGTCCAGCGTCTTCAGCGCGTCGGGCACGGTGGGTTCCGCCTCGTAGACGTCCAGGCCCGCTCCGCCCAGTTCGCCGCTGACCAGCGCCTCGACCATGGCCTGTTCGTCGATGACCGAGCCGCGCGAGATGTTGATGATGACCCCCTGGGGACCGAGCGCCCGCAGTATTTCCCGGTCGATCAGCTTCCGTGTCGAAGCGCCGCCCACTGTGGCAATGATCAGGAAGTCGGACCAGGCCGCCAGCTCCTTCAGGGATGGCTCGTAGCCCAGCTGGACGTCATCGCGCTGGCGCCGGTTGTGGTAGCGGACTTCCATGTCGAAGCCGGTGGCGCGCTGGGCAATGGCCATGCCTATGCGCCCCAGTCCGACGATGCCCAGCTTCTTGTGGCTGACTTTGCTGCCCAGCGGGAACGCGACGTCGCTGCCCCATAGGCTGGCCCGGACATAGCGCTCGGCCTGGCCGAGCTTGCGCGCGGTGGCCAGCAGCAGGCCGAAGGCGAGATCCGCCACGCAGTCATTCAGGACGTCGGGTGTGTTGCTGACCTGTATGCCTTTTTGCTGGGCATGCTTTACGTCGATGGCATCGTAGCCCACGCCCTGGCTGCAGATTGCCCGGAGCCTGGGCAACTGGTCGATCAGGTCGGCGCGGGTAGGCGTCATGGCGCTGGTGACCAGCACGACAATCTCGTCTTTTCTTGCATCGATGACGGCCTGCGCGTCGGGAGCCTTCCAAAGTTCGATGACGTCGAAGTGCTTGGCCAGGCGCTCCTGGGTGTGGGGAAATGGAAAGGGCAGAAGCTGCAGCAGGGCGGGTTTCTGTGAACTCATTGATGTCTCGGTCTCTTCCTGGTTATAGGGTGCGGGATGCAGACCGAACTATACCTCAGGACAAAAAAAACGGGACGCTGTTGCGTCCCGTTTTGCGCGGCGGCCTGTGCCTGCCGGTATTCTTTGCCTTAAACCATCGCAGTAATCAGGCTAGTGCTTTAACTGCTGCGGCAAGGCGGCTTTTATGGCGAGCAGCCTTGTTTTTGTGGATGATGTTCTTGTCGGCAACGCGATCGATGATGCTAGTGGTTTTCTGGAAAACTTCAGTAGCGGCTGCTTTGTCGCCGGCTTCGATGGCTTGGCGCACGCGTTTGATCGAGGTGCGAAGCATGGAGCGCAGGCTGGAATTGTGCTTGTTGCGCTCAACCGATTGACGGGCGCGCTTGCGGGCTTGGGCGGTATTGGCCATTTGGGTGTCTATCCGTGTATCTGTATGGTTTATTCGGCAAAGACAGCTATTCTATATTACTTGCCACGGCGTGTAAAGTCGGATGGCCGGAAACCGAACACGGCGAGCATGCCGAAATAGACCGCCATGCTGCCCAGCAAAACCCCGCCCAGCCACAGTATGCGCATGCCCGGCCGTGCGCCCAGGGCAACCCAGTCCAGCGCCTGCCCGGCCCATCCCAGCACAGCGGACATGGCCAGCAGCGCAGGCAGCATGCGCAGGGCGAATTTCAGCCATCCGGGCCTGGGCCGATAGAGCTTGCGGCGTTGTAACAAAACGACCAGGCACAGCGCGTTCACGCTGGCTCCGAGCCCGATGGACAGGGCGAGCCCCGCATGGGCGAAGTACGGCACCAGCACCAGATTGAAGCACTGGGTCAGGACGAGCACGAAGATGGCGATTCTTACCGGCGTGCGGATGTCCTGCTTGGCATAGAAGCCGGGCGCCAGGATCTTTATCGCCAGCAGGCCGATCAGGCCCACGGAATACGCCATCACGGCCAGGCGGGTCTGGGCGACATCCGGGCCGCCGAAGGCGCCGTAGTTGAAAAGCGTGGCGACCAGCCCGTCGGACAGCAGCGCCATCCCCAGCGCGGCGGGCAAGCCCAGCAGCAGGACCAGGCGCAAGCCCCAGTCCAGCAGGGCGCTGTAGCCCGAATGGTCCTGGCGCGCATGCGCGGCCGACAAACTGGGCAGCAGCACGGTGCCCAGCGCCACGCCCAGCAGCGCGGTGGGGAATTCCATCAGGCGGTCCGCGAACGACAGCCAGGTAACGCTGCCGGGGCGCAGCCAGGTGGCGATATTGGTATTGATCAGCAAAGACAGCTGCGCCACGGAAACGCCCACGATGGCGGGCAGCATCTGGCGCAGGATGCGCTTTACGGTGGGATCGTTCCAGGCCTGGCCGATGCGCGCCGAATAGCGCGGAAGCAGACCCAGCCTGGCCAGCGCAAACCACTGCACCAGCAGTTGCGCCAGGCCGCCCAGCATCACGCCGGCGGCCAGGGCGTAGATGGGGGTGTCGAAATAGGCCACCAGGAACAGGCTGGCGCCTATCATGGCCAGGTTCAGCAGCACCGGCGTGAACGCCGGTATGGCAAAACGGCTCCAGGTGTTCAGCACGCCCGAGGCGAAGGCGACCAGCGACATGCAGACGATGTAGGGAAACATCAGGCGCGTCATCCAGACGGCGGCTTCGAACTCGGTTTGCCGCTCGGCCGTCCGCATGCCGCTGGCCATGGCGGTGACCACCCATGGCGCGCCGGCGATGCCGGCCAGCGTGACCAGGGCCAGCGCGGCCGTGAGCAGCAGGGCGACCCGATCGAGCAGCACTCGCACTTCCTCGGCGCTGCGCGTGTTGCGCGCCTGCCCCAATATGGGTACGAAGGCCTGGGAGAAAGCGCCCTCGGCGAACAGCCGGCGCAACAGGTTGGGGATGCGAAAGGCGACCCAGAAGGCGTCGGTCAGCGCTCCGGCGCCGAAGGCGCCGGCGATCAGCACGTCGCGCGCCAGGCCCGTTATGCGGGAGAGCAGAGTAAAGCTGCTGACGGTGGCGGCCGACTTGAGCAGGCTCATGGCATCGGCCGGCTATCTCGGACCCATGCGGATGGCGCCGTCCAGACGTATGGTTTCGCCGTTGAGCATTTCGTTCGTGATGATGCTGTTCACCAGCTTGGCATAGTCTTCGGGCCGTCCCAGGCGCGCCGGGAAGGGAATGCTGGCGGCCAGCGAGTCCTGCACCTCCTGAGGCATGCCGAAGATCATGGGCGTGCCGAAAATGCCAGGGGCGATGGTCACGCAGCGTATGCCCGTCTTGGACAGGTCACGGGCAATGGGCAAGGTCATGCCGACCACGCCCGCCTTCGAGGCCGCATAGGCGGCCTGTCCGATCTGGCCGTCGTAGGCGGCGACCGAGGCGGTGTTGATCAGCACGCCGCGCTCGCCCGTGGGTTCGGGCGTATTCTCGCTCATGGCCGCCGCGGCGAGCCGCGACATATTGAAGGTGCCGACCAGATTGATCATGACCACTTTCTGGAACAGGTCCAGGGCGTGCGGGCCGTTCTTGCCGACTGTCCGCGAAGCGGGGGCGACACCGGCGCAATTGATCAGGCCGAACAGTGCGCCGGCCTTCAGGGCGGCGGCCACGGCGGCCTGGCCGTCGGCTTCCCGGGTGACGTCGCAATGCACATAGGTCTGTCCGAGTTCTTGCGCCAGCTGTTCGCCGGCCTCGTCCTGCACATCGGCCAGGACGACTTTCGCGCCCTCGGACACCAGCATGCGGGCGGTGCCCGCGCCCAGGCCGGACGCGCCACCGGTAACGATGAACACCTTGTTCTTGATTTCCATGTCTGTCTCTAAGTAGGGCCGGTGATCGATCTCTAGGGGAAGGAATCGGCCTGGGATGGCGGCAGGCTTCGAGAAGGGAACGCGAGGCCTGCCGTACAGCTCACTTTCAGGCCTCGAGCGCCTGGAATACGCGTTCTTTTATTTCGTCGACCGAGCCCAGCCCCGACAACTGGCGGTAGGCAGGCGCATCGGGGGCGCCGGATTCCGCCCAGCTGGAGTAGTAGTCCACCAGGGGGCGCGTCTGGTCGCGGTACACCGACAGGCGGTGTTTTACCGTTTCTTCGCGGTCGTCGTCGCGCTGCACCAGCGGTTCGCCGGTCACGTCGTCCTGGTCCGGCGTACGGGGAGGATTGAACTTGGTGTGATAGCTGCGCCCGCTGGCCGGATGCACCCTGCGTCCGCTCATGCGCTCGATGATGTTCTCTTCGGGCACGACGATTTCCACCACGAAGTCCAGCGGGATCCTTGCGTCTTTCAGGGCGTCCGCCTGCGGAATGGTGCGCGGGAAGCCATCGAAAAGGTAGCCGTCCTTGCAATCGGCCTGCTTCAGGCGATCCTGCACCAGGCCGATGATGATGTCGTCGGAGACCAGGCCGCCGCTGTCCATGATCTTCTTGGCCTCAAGGCCCAGCGGTGTCTGGGCCTTGACCGCGGCGCGCAACATGTCGCCGGTGGAAATCTGGGGGATGCCGAATTTTTCGGTGATGAATGCCGCCTGGGTTCCTTTACCGGCGCCGGGTGGGCCGAGCAGAATCAGTCGCATGAATTCCTCCTGGAGTTTTGTGTTTTTCTAACTTTTTCCGATTATGCCGCAATGCAGCAATTTCTGCACGCCATGGAGCCGGAATCAGCGAATTCGAAGTCGATTTATAACCTATTTATGACGATCTCGCGTACCCGGTCCAGGTCCTCCTGAGTGTCCACTCCCATGGCCGGATGGCCTTCGGTGACACGGACGGCAATTGAAAAACCATTCTCCAGGGCGCGCAGCTGCTCGAGCGATTCGAACGATTCGAGCGGACCGACGGGCAGATCCGGAAATCGAGCCAGAAATCCCGCGCGATAGGCATACAGGCCAATGTGATGCAAGGCGGGCAGGCCGGACGCCAGCTCGCGGGAGCCGTCGGCCAGGGCATCGCGGGCCCAGGGAACGGGGGCGCGCGAAAAATACAGCGCCCGTCCGTTCAGCGCGCAAACGACTTTGACCGCGCTGGGGTTGAACAACGTGTCCGCGTCACGGATGGGGGTGGCGCAGGTGGCGATGGCGGCGTCGGGCGCCTCGTCCAGCAAGCGGGCAACCTGGTTGATCTGTTCGGGGTCGATCAGCGGCTCGTCGCCCTGCACATTGACCACGATGGCTTCAGGCGCCAGCCCCAGCTGGCCGGCGACTTCGGCCAGCCGGTCGGTGCCGGTGGCGTGGTCGGCGCGGGTCAGCAGGGCTTCGAAGCCGTGCTCCAGCACGGTCTGTCTTATGAGCGCGTCGTCGGTGGCCACCACCACGCGGCTGGCCTGCGAACGGGCCGCCTGGGCGGCGGTGCGTATCACCATGGGCTGGCCGCCGATATCGAGCAAGGGCTTGCCGGGCAGGCGTGTCGAGGCCGCGCGCGCCGGAATGACGGCAATGAAGCTCATGCGTTCGCTTGGGTGCTGGCGGGAGGTGTGTTCCTGGCGGGCTCGGCGGGCAGTTCGCGCGCTTCACTTTCCAGCATGACGGGAATACCGTCGCGGATGGGGAAGGCCAGCTTGTCCGCCCGGCAGATCAGTTCCTGCTGTTCGCGGTCATGGCGCAAAGAACCTTTGCACAAGGGGCAGACCAGAATTTCAAGCAGGCGGGATTCCATGCACGGCTCCAGAAATCGAAATGAATAAAGACAGAGTTTAATCCCTGGGAGCCTGCTCGGCCACGGCCTTCTTGTGGCGGGCGATCATGCGCAGCATGTCATTGGCCAGGTCGATCCATTCCGGGTCGGAAAAAACGGGCGACACATGCACCGACCACAGCCTGTCGTCGTTGAAGCGCATGCACTTGACCGCGTCCTTGGCGGTCACGAGGATGGGGTGGGCAGGCAGCGCGGAGAATGGCGAAGTGCCGTAGGCGTGGTGGTCGGGCAGGGCGACCGCGTGGGCCAAGTCCAGGCCGCCGGCCCGCAGCATGGAAAAAAAGCGCTGGGGCTGGCCGATGGCGGCCACCGCGCTGACCCGTCCATCTCCGTATTCCCTCAGCCAGGACGCCCAGTCCAGCGCGAGGCCCGTGGCCAGGTGCACCGCCTTGGCGGGGACGAGGCTCATGGTCAGTTGACGGGCGGGGCTGTCGACGGCAGCGGGGCCGGATTGGCCGGCGGACAGGTTGGTAATCAGGAAGTCCACGTATTTCAGCCGGCTGGCCGGTTCGCGCAGCGGCCCGGCGGGCAGCACGCGCCCGTTGCCGATGCCTCGGCCGTCCTGCACCGCGATTTCGAGGTCGCGGCCCAGCGCCAGGTGCTGCAAACCGTCATCCGCGATGATGACGTCGACCTCGGGGTAGTCGCGCCGCAGCCGCTTCACGGCCAGGGCGCGGTTGGGATGCACGGCGACCGGCGCTTGCGTAAGCTGGGCGATCAGGGCGGGCTCGTCGCCATAGCGGGCCGGGTCCAGTGTGCCGCGGCCGGATCGGGCCCGTTCGCCGACGTCGGCTCCGTAGCCGCGGCTGATGATGCCCGGGTGCCAGCCGCGGTCCCGCAATGCCTGCGCCAGGGCGATGGTGACCGGCGTCTTGCCGGTGCCTCCGACATAGAGGTTGCCGACCACCGCCACGGGCAGCGGGCAGTGGTAGATCCGTTCCGGGTGTTTTTCATAGCGCAGGCGCTTGCGCGCGACGGCGGCTCGCACCACCCAGGACAACGGCAGCATCAGCGTGCTGAACAGGCCTTTTCTGCGCCAGGCGCCGTGCAGGACGCTCTCGAGGAGGGCGGGCGCTTTCAACGCGGGCTCTGTGTGGCGAAATTGACGCGCTCGAGTCCGGCCAGACGGGCCGCCTCCATGACGCGCACGACCGATTCATGCGTGGACTGGGCGTCGGCGTTGATGACCAGCACCGCGTCCTTGCGGCCGCCGGCCGCGGCGGCCAGCGCCTGCGCGATGTCCTCCGCGGTGCCGCCGGACAGCAGCTGGCCATTCAGCGCATAGATGCCTTCCTGGCTCACCGCCACGTTCAGGGCGTCCGCGTCCAGCGCGTCGGCCCGCGCTTCGGGCAGGGCAAGCTTCATCTGGTTGAAACGGGTGAACGAGGTCGTGGCGGCGAGAAAGATCAGGATGACCAGCAGCACGTCGATCAGCGGGATCAGGTTGATTTCCGGCTCGTCGCCGGCCTGCCGGCTGCGGAAATTCATTGCCCGGCTCCCCGGTCTATCATGCGATTGAGCGCGCCAGCCTCGCGTTCCATGCGGTGCAGGAAGTGATCCACCTTGGAGCGGAAGTAGCGGTGAAAGATCAGGGCGGGGATGGCGATGATGATGCCGAAGCCCGTGTTGTACAAGGCAATGGAAATGCCCCGGGCCAACAGGGCCGGATCGCCCCCCGCCGGTGTGTACGAGGCGAAGATCTCTATCATGCCGACCACGGTGCCGAACAGGCCCATCAGCGGCGCGACGACCGCAATGGTGGCCAGGGCGGGCAGATAGCGGTTCAGGCGGTGGGCCACGTCCTTGCCGACGTCCTCGATGGCCGCCATGCGGTAGGCGGCGGATTCGTCGCGGTTCATGAGGACTTCGGCCAGCACCCGGCCCAGGGGCGAATTGCCGGCCAGGCGGACGATGGCTTCGGGCTTATCGTTTTTTTGCCTCAGCAGCTCCAGCACCTGCCCGGGCAGGCGCGACGGGAAAACCAGTCCGGCGCGCAGCGACAGGAAGCGCTCTATGATCAGTGCCAGGCCGAGAACGGACGTGGCGATCAGCAGCCATATGGGCCACCCGGCGGCATGAATGAGTTCGAGCACTGTCTTCTCCACTCGCAGGAAGGTTGTTTAACCAAGTTCGCATTCTACAATTTCGAGGGACTTCGCCGACACTATAATCGTTCACCGGAAAATGCCGCCCGCGGGCTTTGAGCGCATGAGTGGAACCGGATCGCACGCAATGGCGGGCGGTTCGGTGTGGTGTTCCACCAAGAATGGCTGATGGTCGGCGCTGCGGCCGGCCGCGCCCCGCAAACGTAACCATACCTTCATAATTGTGCGGAAATCGGCATGGAGCATGGCTTTCGCGAGGGTATCCACAGAAACTGTGGATAATTCTGTGTACAAGTTCTCCGACATGCGCTATTTACCGGCTCTCGAGGTTCAGTGGCTAATTTGCGCTCAAGGGCCTAATATTCATTATCTATATATTTATCAATAAGTTAGGGTGCTGTTTTAAAGCGGTGTTTGATCTGTGGCTTGAATTGGGTTGATATTTCATCGATTTGACAGGATGATTTTCTCTGTGGAAAGAAATCACTAAAGGAAGGTGGTCATGCAGTCGAATGGGGCGTTCGCGGCAAGCGACGGGGTATGGACGGTAAGCCAGCTCAACCGCAGGGTGGGCGCGCTGCTGGAAGGCAATTTTTCGCGCATCTGGGTGCGCGGCGAGATATCCAACTTTACCCAGGCCGCATCGGGCCATTGGTATTTCTCCGTGAAGGACGAGGGCGCCGCCGTGCGGGCCATCATGTTCCGGGGGCGTGCACAGGCGGTGGGTTTCGTGCCCAGGCCGGGCGAAAAGTTCGAGTTCCGGGTCAATGTGACGCTGTACGAACCGCGCGGCGATTATCAATTGCAGGTCGAAAGCATGCGCCGCGCGGGGCGCGGCGATCTGCACGAGGCGTTTCTGGCGCTCAAGGAGAAGCTTGCCGCGGAAGGGCTCTTCGATCCGGGCCGCAAGCGCGACATCAATCCCATGCCGGGGGCGGTGGGCGTGGTCACTTCCCTGGCGGCGGCGGCCCTGCGCGACGTGTTGTCGGCGCTGGCCAGGCGCGCACCCCATGTATCCGTCGTGATTTATCCCGCAGCGGTGCAGGGGCTGGATGCCGCCGGAAAGTTGAATCAGGCCCTGGAGCAGGCCATCGCGCGGCGCGAGGTCGATACCATTCTTCTGGTTCGGGGCGGCGGCAGCCTGGAAGACCTTTGGAGCTTCAACGACGAGGCGCTGGCGCGCACCATCGCCCGCAGCGCCATTCCCGTCATCAGCGGAGTGGGGCACGAGACCGATTTCACGATTGCCGATTTCGTGGCCGACCTGCGCGCGCCCACGCCCACGGCGGCGGCGGAGCTTTGCTGCCGCAGCCGGGACAATTGCGTCAAGCAGCTGGGCGGCCTGAGCGCGACGCTGGCCGCCCAGCAGCGCCGCCTTCTGGAGCGCTGCGCCTTGCGCCTGGACCGGGCGGTCGCATTGCTGGTGTCGCCGCAACAGCGTCTGCGCCAGCAGAACGAGCGCCTGCAGGCCTTGAAGGGCAGGCTGGCACGGGCGGCCGCCCATCCTCATGAGCGTCATGCCGCCCGGCTGGCGGCCGCGCGGGTGCGCCTGGCACATGCCCAGCCCCGGCTGGACGGCTTGCGCGGCCAGCTCGACCGCAGGCAGCAGCAACTGGCCGATGCCGCCGTCCGCCAGATCGAGCGCAGGCGGCAGCGGCTGGACGCCGCAACGCAGACGCTGCAAGCCTTGAGTCCCCGCAACATACTGGATCGCGGCTACGCCATCGTCCGCAAGGAAAGCGGGGATATCGTGAAAAATGCGTTAGACTTGAGTGTTGGCGATCAGCTTAATGTTGAGCTTGGCCGGGGCAGGCTGCAGGTGGGTGTTCTACAGGCACATGGCTTGCTCTGAGCGCCAGGGTTCAACGTTTACCTATGCGCTAAAACGTGCTTCTCATCGGCACCCCGACTGGTTTTTTTTGAAGGAAATCGAACATGGCTTTCACGCTTCCCCCGCTTCCGTACGCACTCGACGCTTTGGCTCCGACCATCTCCAAGGAAACGCTCGAATTCCACTACGGCAAGCATCATCAAGCTTACGTCACCAACCTGAACAACCTGATCGCCGGCACGGAATTCGAATCGGCTTCCCTGGAAGACATCATCAAGAAGTCGTCGGGGGGCATCTTCAACAATGCGGCCCAGGTCTGGAATCACACCTTCTACTGGAGCAGCATGTCGCCCAACGGCGGCGGCGAACCCACCGGCGCCCTGCTGACGGCCATCAATGCCAAATGGGGCAGTGTTGCGGCCTTCAAGGAAGCCTTCAACAAATCGGCCGCCGGCAACTTCGGTTCGGGCTGGACCTGGCTGGTCAAGAAGCCCGATGGCTCGCTCGACATCGTCAACACCAGCAACGCCGCCACGCCCCTGACCACGTCCGACGTACCCCTGATGACCTGTGACGTCTGGGAACACGCCTATTACATCGACTATCGCAACGCGCGTCCCAAGTATCTGGAAAGCTTCTGGAATCTGGTCAACTGGGAATTCGCCGCATCCAACCTGGGTTGATCGCCCAGGCCGGCACAGGCCCTGTTGTCCCCGCCCCGGCAGTGCCGGGGTTTTTTTTCGTCGCGGGCCAAGAAAAACATAGGCGGCCACGGCGTGGACAGCTTGCGCCCGATGCGCGGGAATTGTGGCTGAATGCGCTAAGATAAGTTCACTGGGTGGCCGCTGACGGCGGCCGCCGCCTTTTCGGGATCCCGCTTTTTTCATTCCTTCCAGGTTCGACCATGACGACTGACGCTTTTATCTGCGATGCGATTCGCACCCCTTTCGGCCGCTACGGCGGCGCGCTGGCGCCCGTGCGCACCGATGACCTGGCCGCCATTCCCCTGAAGGCCCTGATGCAGCGCAATCCGGATGTGGACTGGACCAGGCTGGACGATGCGCTGTTCGGCTGCGCCAACCAGGCCGGCGAAGACAATCGCAACGTGGCGCGCATGGCGACCCTGCTTGCGGGCCTGCCCATCGATGTGCCGGGCGCAACCATCAATCGTCTGTGCGGATCGGGCCTGGACGCCATCGGCTCGGCCGCGCGCGCCATCCGTGCCGGCGATGCGCAATTCGTTCTGGCCGGCGGCGTGGAAAGCATGAGCCGCGCCCCCTTCGTCATGGGCAAGGCCGAAACCGCGTTTTCGCGCAATGCCGCCATTTTCGACACCACCATAGGCTGGCGCTTCATCAACAAGCAGCTCAAGGCGCAGTACGGCGTCGACTCCATGCCCGAGACGGCCGAGAATGTCGCCGACCAGTACAAGGTCTCCCGCGCCGACCAGGATGCTTTTGCGCTGGCCAGCCAGACCAAGACCGCAGCCGCTCAGAAGGCCGGATTCTTCCAGTCTGAAATCACGCCGGTCTCTATTCCGCAGCGCAAGGGCGATCCGGTGGTGGTGGACACCGACGAGCATCCCCGCGAAACGACGCTGGAGGCCCTGGCGCGCTTGAAACCCATCGTTCGGCCCAATGGCACGGTTACGGCCGGCAATGCCTCCGGTGTCAACGACGGCGCCTGCGCCTTGCTGGTCGCATCCGAATCCATGGCCCGCGAACAAGGCCTGACGCCGCGCGCGCGGGTCGTCGCCATGGCCACCGCGGGTGTGGAGCCGCGCATCATGGGCATAGGCCCCGCGCCAGCCTCGCAAAAAGTCTTGGCGCTGGCCGGTCTTTCCATAGCCCAGATGGACGTCATCGAATTGAACGAAGCCTTCGCATCCCAGGGCCTGGCCGTATTGCGCCTGCTGGGCTTGCAGGACGACGATCCGCGCGTGAACCCGAACGGCGGGGCGATTTCCCTGGGCCATCCCCTTGGCGCCAGCGGCGCCCGCCTGGCGCTGACCGCTGTGAACCAGTTGCACCAGACCGGCGGCCGCTACGCGCTTTGCACGATGTGCATCGGGGTGGGGCAGGGGATTGCCGTGATTCTGGAGCGCGTATAGATATAGAGGGCCTGCAGGCGCGCCGCCTGGCCGCGCCTCTTGCCGGGGCGCTCGGGATGCTTGTGCTTGCGGGCCCTAAGGACGCGGCAAGCCGCGGATGACGGCGCCCGCCTTGATGGAATGCGCACGGAACCAGCCTTGCTGCATTTCGAGCGCATACAGCATGGGCGCTTTCGGGCAGTGCGAATCCAGCGTGTTCGGCTGCATGTCGGCGATGTTCACGATGGCGCCCCCGGAGTCGATGAAGGCGATCGACAGGGGCAGGGGCGTGTTTTTCATCCAGAAGCAGGTGGCGGTCGGGCTGTCGAACACGAACAGCATGCCATGATTCTCGGGCAGCGATGCCCGGTTCATCAGGCCGTAAGAGCGGCTGGCATCGGTGGCCGCCACCTCGGCCTGGACCTTGTGACCCTCTATGGACAACTGGGCGGTGGGCAGCAGCATGGCCTGCCCCCGGGCTGCAAGGGGCAGGGCGGCCGCCAGCAGGAGGCAGGCGCGAAAAAAAACAGGGCTGAAAAGCCCTGTAGATCGAAACGATTTATGCATTGTTATTAACGATGGAACCAACGCCGAGGCGGCTTTGGCTCAGGCAGCCGTGATATTGAGTGCTTGTTTGCCTTTTGGTCCTTGTGCGATTTCAAAAGCGACTTTCTGGCCTTCTTTCAGGGTCTTGAAGCCGTTCATTTGGATAGATGAAAAGTGCGCGAATAGGTCTTCGCCCCCATTGTCGGGGGTAATAAATCCGAAACCCTTGGCATCGTTGAACCATTTGACGGTTCCTGTCAACTTTTGTGTATCCCCAGGCATGGAGGTTGCGGTTGAATCAGACATGCGGACTGCCTCTCGACTATAGTGTTAGATTGAAACTTGACTACAAGGTTTACCTTTAGCCTTTGGATTCTGGCATGCAGCATACTTCCAAGCACTCAGAATACTACGATAATGCGCAATTTACCCTAACATAGTCAACTATGGAAACCACTAGTATCTGCCATGGCTACACAAATCGAAAACCAACGCGACACGGTTCTTGATCGCCAGCCCGCCAAGCTGGCTCCTCCCCCCATGTACCAGGTCGTCCTGCTGAATGATGACTACACCCCGATGGAGTTCGTGGTCAACGTCCTGCAGCGTATTTTCGGTAAATCCGAGGAGGAAGCCGCCCGCATCATGCTCAAGGTGCACCATGAAGGCAGGGGCGTCTGCGGCGTCTATCCGCGCGACATCGCCGCCACCCGGGTCGAGATGGTCCGACAGCTTGCCCATGCCCGCCAGCATCCTTTGCAATGCGTGATGGAGCCGGCGCCCGACGCTTAGCCGCAACGCCTTCCGGCCTTATTTTACGGGCCGATTCGCGGCGCAAAAAAATACGGGTATAGTAAGGTTGACGATGGTGCTGAGGCTATCTGGTAACACCAAGATGACTCTTTTATTAATGTTGATACGCAAGGTCGATTTAGTCATAGAATAGGATTTATCGAATTGTTTGTCCGCTCCGATATGTGATGGAGGAAGCGTGATCTCCGAAGAACTTGAAGTCAGCCTGCACATGGCCTTTGTCGAGGCCCGCACTGCACGACACGAATTTATTACCGTAGAGCATCTGCTGCTCTCGCTGCTCGACAACGCCGCCGCCGCCGAGGTGTTGCGCGCCTGCTCCGCCAACATCGACGTCCTGCGCCAGGAACTGCGTAAATTCATCAGCGAGAACACACCGGTTTTCCCCGGTGAAGACGAAGTCGACACCCAGCCCACCCTGGGCTTCCAGCGCGTCATCCAGCGCGCCATCATGCATGTGTCCTCGGGTAATTCCAACCGTAATTCAGTCACCGGCGCCAATGTGCTGGTGGCCATGTACGGCGAGAAAGACTCCCATGCCGTCTATTTCCTGCAGCAGCAGGGCGTTACCCGCCTGGACGTGGTCAATTACCTTTCGCACGGCATCACCAAGGCCGCCGAAGAAGCGCCGGCCGAACCGGTCCGGGCCCAGGCGCCCGAAGTCGAGCCCAAGTCCGACCAGCAGAAGTCGCCGCTCGAACTGTATGCAACCGACCTGAACTCCGAGGCGCGCCAGGGGCGCATCGATCCCCTGATCGGCCGCGAGCACGAGGTCGAACGGGTCATACAGGTGCTTTGCCGCCGCCGCAAGAACAATCCCCTGCTGGTGGGCGAGGCGGGCGTGGGCAAGACGGCCATCGCCGAGGGCCTGGCCTGGCGCATCACCCAAAGCGACGTGCCCGAGATCCTGGCCGACGCCGAGGTCTATGCGCTCGATATGGGCGCCTTGCTGGCCGGCACCAAGTACCGCGGCGATTTCGAGCAGCGCCTGAAGGGCGTGCTCAAGACGCTCAAGGACAACCGCAACGCCATACTCTTCATCGACGAGATCCATACCCTCATTGGGGCGGGTTCCGCCTCGGGCGGAACGCTGGACGCGTCCAACCTGCTCAAGCCGGCGCTGTCCTCCGGCCAGCTCAAGTGCCTGGGCGCCACCACCTACACCGAGTACCGGGGTATCTTCGAGAAAGATCATGCCCTGTCGCGCCGCTTCCAGAAAATCGACGTGGCCGAGCCCACGGTCCAGCAGACCATACAGATATTGCGCGGACTGAAGGGCCACTTCGAGGCCCACCACGGCGTGCGGTATTCGTCGGCCGCCATCACGGCCGCCGCAGAGCTGTCGGCGCGCCACATCAACGACCGCTTCCTTCCGGACAAGGCCATCGACGTCATTGATGAGGCCGGCGCCGCCCAGCGCCTGCTGCCGCGTTCGCGCCAGAAGAAAATCATCGGCAAGGCCGAAGTCCAGGCCACCGTGGCCAAGATCGCCCGCATACCGCCGCAAAGCGTGTCCAACGACGACCGCAACAAGCTTGCCACGCTCGAACGAGACCTGAAAACCGTGGTCTTCGGTCAGGATCCGGCCATCGAGGCCCTTGCGGCTGCCATCAAGATGGCCCGTTCCGGCCTGGGCCGGCCCGACAAACCCATCGGTTCATTCCTGTTCTCGGGCCCGACCGGCGTCGGAAAGACCGAAGTCGCGCGGCAGCTGGCTTTCGTGCTGGGGGTCGAGCTGCTGCGTTTCGACATGTCCGAATACATGGAACGCCATACGGTGTCGCGCCTGATCGGCGCGCCTCCGGGCTACGTCGGCTTCGATCAGGGCGGCCTGCTTACCGAAGCCGTCAGCAAGCAGCCGCATTGCGTGCTGCTGCTCGACGAAATCGAAAAGGCGCACCCCGACGTCTACAACATCCTGCTGCAGGTCATGGATCACGGCACCCTGACCGACAACAACGGGCGCAAATCCGATTTCCGCAACGTCATCCTGGTCATGACCACCAACGCCGGCGCCGAGGCGCTCAATCGCAGCACGATCGGTTTCGCGGCACCGCCCAAGACCGGCGACGAAATGGCCGACATCAAGCGGCTGTTCACGCCCGAATTCCGCAATCGGCTCGACGCCATCATCGGCTTCACGCCGCTGTCGCGCGATGTCATCCTGCGGGTGGTCGACAAGTTCCTCATGCAGCTTGAAGACCAGCTGCACGAAAAGCGGGTCGATGTGGTGTTCTCGCAGGCGCTGCGCGATCACCTGGCCAAAGAAGGCTTCGATCCGGCCATGGGGGCACGCCCCATGCAGCGGCTCATCCAGGACACCATACGGCGTGCCCTGGCCGACGAGCTTCTGTTCGGGCGCCTGGTCGACGGCGGCCATGTCGAAGTCGATCTGGATCACGACGGCAAGGTTCAGCTGGCTTTTTCAGACAAGTCCGGCAAGCCGGGCGGCGCCAGGCAGGCCTCGCCGTCCCATCCGGAACCCGAGCTTGTCGACTAGAGCTCCGGGGCGCTGATGGCGGACGCCCCGGTCGTCGCCTGCCGGCACTGCGCGACGCTGCATGAGCGCGTGCCGATAGAGCCCGGCGCGGTGGCCATGTGCAGGCGCTGCGGCTATGCGCTGTTCCGCAACAGCATGATTTCACCCGATGGCTGGATTGCCCTGACGGCGACGGCCCTGATCGTTTTCGCGATCGCCAATTATTTCCCCATCGCCCGCCTGAACATCCAGGGCATGAGCATCCAGGCGTCGCTGCCCGGGGCCCTCTACCTGACCTGGCAGGAAGGGCACCGGGTTCTGGCGATCATGACGGGGCTGTTCGGATTCTGGCTGCCGCTGACGCAGCTGTTCGTCCTGCTTTGGGCATTGATGGCGGTACGGGCGCGCCGCCTGCCGGCCGATTTCCGCCATGGCATGCGTCTGCTGCGCCACGTGGAGCCCTGGAGCATGGTGCCGGTGCTGATGCTGGGCATACTCGTGGCCATCGTCAAGTTCGCCGGACTTGCCACCATACAGCCGGAGCCCGCCATCTGGGCCTTCGCGCTCCTGGCTTTTCTGATCACCGCACTGAGCAGGCTGACCGCCCATCGGCTGTGGCGCCACGCCGAAGATGCCGGGCTGGTGCCCAATGCCGCAATCGATCCGTCGGCGGGCGGTCCCGTGGCGTCCTGCGAATCCTGCGGCTTCGTCCAAAGCCTGCCATCCGCGTCCTCGCCGGTCCCTTGCGAGCGCTGCGGGGCGCGTATCCATTTTCGCAAGCCGGATTCGTTTTCCCGCGTTTGGGCGCTGGTGATCGCCGCATCGATCATCTACATTCCCGCCAACGTGCTGCCCGTCATGCGCGTGCGCACCGCAACCAGCGACGGCGCGCACACGATATTGGGCGGGGTTATCGAGCTGTGGAGGCTGGGCTCCTGGGATCTGGCCGTGATCGTATTCATTGCCAGCGTCGTCGTTCCCATGACCAAGTTGCTGGCCTTGATGGTGCTTATGGTAAAACACCACTGGCGGGGCAGCGTGGTTCAGCGCCAGCGCACACGGCTCTACGAGCTGATTGAGTTCATCGGCCAATGGTCCATGCTCGACGTGTTCGTGGTGATCCTGATGACGGCCATGGCCAATTTTCCCGGAATATCGCAGGTCATAGCCGGCCCCGGCGCGGCAAGCTTCGGCGTGGTGGTCATCCTTACCATGCTGGCCACCATGAGCTACGATCCGCGCTGCGGATGGGACAGGCGGGCCGGGCGCAGGGCCAACCCGCCTGGGCACAGGTTAAAGAGAAACGCATGACAGATCCGTCTACAACGTCGAAGTCCAACGAGGATGGCAAGGCCGGCGGCGATGATGCCGGGCTCACCGCAGGGCGCGGGGCGCCGCTCCAGCCTCATGTCCGGCCCCGGCGGGAAAGAAGGATTTCCTGGATATGGCTGGTTCCGCTGGTCGCGGCGCTGGTGGGCGCCTCGCTGCTGGTGCGCAACTGGCTGCATACAGGGCCCACCATCACCATCAGCTTCGAGTCGGCCGAGGGGCTGGAGGTGGGCCAGACCAAGATCCGCTACAAGGATGTGGTCATCGGCGTGGTATCCGGCATCAAGGTATCGTCCGACCGCTCAAAGGTATTGGTCAGCGCGGACTTGAACCGCGAGGGATCCGAATACATTACCCAGAAGGGCAGCCGTTTCTGGGTCGTGCGTCCACGCCTGGGGCTTAGCGGCGTGTCCGGCCTGGGTACGCTGCTGTCGGGCGCCTACATAAGCGTGGACGCGGCCGAATCCAGCAACGGCGACGACCCGGTGTACGCGTTCGAAGGGCTGGAAAAGCCGCCTGAGATCACCAGCGGCCGGCCCGGCACGCGCTACACGCTGTATTCAGCCGATCTGGGCTCGCTGGAGATCGGCTCGCCGGTCTATTTCCGACGCATACAGGTCGGCCGCGTCATCGGCTACGATCTGGACAAGGATGGAAAATCCGTCAACATACAGATATTCATCGACGCGCCGAACGACAAATTCGTTACGTCCGATACGCGCTTCTGGAATGCCAGCGGCATCAACCTGTCGCTGGACGCCGATGGTTTCAATGTGCAGACGGGTTCGCTGGTTTCCGTGGTGGCCGGCGGCGTGGCCTTCGCGTCCGTCAACGAAGCCAATACGGAGCCGGCCAAGGCGGACAGCCGCTACGCGCTGGGGGCAACGCGGGTCGAAGCCATGGCCGATCCGGACGGCCCCCCGTTCCCCATCGAGCTGCATTTCCATCAGTCGGTGCGCGGCCTGAAAGTGGGTGCACCGGTCGACTTCCGCGGGCTGGAACTGGGCAAGGTGGTCGACATCGACCTGGAGTTCAACCAGAAGACCAAGCGCTTCTACGCCCTGGTCAAGGCCGAGCTGTATCCCTTGCGCTTCGGCGCGGTGTACGACAACCTGATGAAACTCGATTCGGACGCCGATTACCCCGGCGCCGTCCTGCTGGCGCCCCTGGTCAAGCATGGCTTGCGCGGGCAGATACGCGCCGCCAACCTGCTGACCGGCCAGCAATACGTGGCCCTGGATTTCTTCCCCGATGCCGAGTCGGCCGACTTCGACGCCAAACAGGTGCCGGTGGTGCTGCCCACCATTGCCGGTAGCTTCGACCGCCTGCAGCAGCAGATCAGCAGCATCGTGGGCAAGCTGGACGCCATCCCCTTCGAAGGCATAGGCAAGGACCTGCGCTCCAGCCTGACGTCCATGACCAAGCTTCTGAAGCGCTTCGAGGGCGAACTGACCCCGCAGGCGACCACCATGCTGAAGACGGCGCAGAAATCGCTTGAACGCATCGACCGCGTGCTGGCCGAGGACTCCCCCTTGAGCTCGAATGTGGAGCGTACGCTGGGTGAGATCAACGCTGCGGCCAAGTCCTTGCGGGCCTTGTCCGACTACCTGCGCACGAACCCTTCGGCGCTGGTCCGCGGGCGGGCCCCTGATGCCTTGCCGGTCAGCCCATAGCCCCCTCCGGAGACAACCATGCATGGCTTGAAGACAACGGCGATTTTCCTGATGGCGGGCCTGCTTGGCGCCTGCGCATCCAGCAAGCCCAGCCAGTATTACACCTTGCTGCCGCCCCCCGCGACCAGCCAGGCGGTGCCGGAGCAGGCCCACGACCGTCCGAAGTTCGCCATCAGCGTCGAGCCGGTCCAAGTGCCGGAGCAGGTGGATCGGCCGCAGATCGTCGTCAGCGATCCGAATTCCACCCAGGTCGTGCCGCTTAACGGCTCCTTGTGGGCTTCGCCCGTGGCAGACGAGTTGCGCAATGCGCTGTTCGATGGCATCACCCGCCGTCTCGGCGTGCTGGACGTGGCGCTTGCCGGCGCGCCCGATACGCTGCCGGTATGGCGCATCGGCGTGCGTGTGCAGCGCTTCGATTCCCTGTATGGCGAGCGCGCCTTGATCGACGCCACCTGGCGCCTTTCGCCCGTTCACCAGCCGGGCAAGAAGACCCGCTTGTGCCGCGCCGAGGCCCGCGCCGCCGTGGGAGAGGGCATGTCGGCCTTGGTCGCCGGCCACCAGGCGGCCGTCGACCGGCTGGCCGCCGCCATCGCGGGCCAGCTGAACGGAACCGAACCAACGAATTCCGATGGGTTGCTCTTTAAAGGTTGTACCTTTTATTGATATTTTAATTAGGGGTTAACCTTAGTGTAAAAAAGGTGCAACCTGTGTAGTATTCCATACCGCTGGGTATCGGCGCGGCCTTGTATTGAGGCCTGGCCGGTTCCGGATGGTGGCACAGGAATACGGACACACATATGGCAACAACCACATTGGGCGTCAAGGTCGACGAATCCTTGCGCGAACGCTTGAAAACCACGGCGGCCAAGCTTGGCTGCACCCCTCACTGGCTACATAAGCAGGCCCTGCTGGCTTATGTCGAAGCCATAGAGCGGGGGCAGATGCCGGCCGAGATCGCGCATTTCGGCCAGGGCGACGGCGAAGCCGAAGCGGGAGAGCTTCCCGCGCCGGACGCCCCGCCGCCGTTCTATGAGTTCGCCCAGGACGTTCAGCCGCAGTCCGTGCTGCGCGCCGCCATCACGTCGGCCTACCGGCGCCCCGAAACCGAATGCGTGCCCTTGCTGATCGATCAGGCGCGCTGCGCGCAGCCGCAGGAAGTACATGCGCTGGCCCGCCGCCTGGTGGAAACCCTGCGCGGAAGACGCAAGGCGGGCGGGGTCGAAAGCCTGATCCAGGAATTTTCCCTGTCGAGCCAGGAGGGAGTCGCCCTGATGTGCCTGGCCGAGGCGCTGCTGCGCATACCCGACCGGGCCACGCGCGACGCGCTGATCCGCGACAAGATCAGCCATGGCGACTGGCGTTCGCACATGGGAGAGTCGCCCTCGCTGTTCGTCAATGCGGCCACCTGGGGCCTGATGCTCACGGGCAAGCTGGTCAGCGTCAACAGCGAGCAGTCCTTGTCCAGGGCTTTGACCCGGTTGATCGGCAAGGGCGGTGAACCGCTGATTCGCAAGGGCGTGAACATCGCCATGCGCATGATGGGCGAGCAGTTCGTGGCGGGCCAGACCATTTCATCGGCGATCGCCAACAGCCGCAAGCTCGAGGAAAAAGGCTTTCGCTATTCTTACGACATGCTGGGCGAAGCGGCCACCACGTCCGAGGACGCCGACCGCTATTACGCCTCGTATGTCCAGGCCATACATGCCATAGGCAAAGCCTCGCAGGGCCGCGGCATCTACGAAGGGCCCGGTATTTCGATCAAGCTTTCGGCCTTGCATCCGCGCTATTCCCGCGCGCAGCACGACAGGGTGATGGCCGAACTGCTGCCGCGCACCACAGAGCTGGCCAGGCTGGCCCGCAGCTACGACATCGGACTGAATATCGATGCGGAGGAGGCCGACCGGCTGGAGATTTCACTGGATATCCTGGAAGCCTTGTGCTTCGACCGCGAACTGTCGGGATGGAACGGCATCGGCTTCGTGGTCCAGGGCTATCAGAAGCGCGCGCCTTTCGTTATCGATTATGTCATCGACCTGGCCCAGCGCAGCGGCCACCGTCTGATGCTGCGCCTGGTCAAGGGCGCCTACTGGGACAGCGAGATCAAGCGGGCCCAGGTGGACGGGCTGGAAGGCTATCCCGTGTATACCCGCAAGGTTTATACCGATGTCGCCTACCTGGCATGCGCGCGGAAGTTGCTGGCGGCGCCCCAGGCCGTGTATCCGCAGTTCGCCACGCATAACGCCCAGACGCTGTCGGCCATCTATCACATGGCGGGCCGCAATTATTATCCCGGCCAGTACGAGTTCCAGTGCCTGCATGGCATGGGCGAGCCCCTGTACGAGCTGGTGACCGGGCCGCTGTCGCAGGGCAGGCTGAACCGTCCCTGCCGCATCTATGCGCCGGTGGGCACGCATGAAACCCTGCTGGCCTACCTGGTTCGCCGATTGCTTGAAAACGGCGCCAACACGTCCTTTGTGAACCAGATCGGGGATGAGGAAATACCCGTCGAGGTCCTGGTCGCCGATCCGGTGCAGGCCGCCGAGCGCATCCAGCCCTTGGGCGCTCCGCATGACAAGATACCCCTGCCGCGCGATCTGTACCGGCATGCCGATGGCCGGCCGAATTCCGCCGGCATCGATCTTAGCAACGAGCATCGCCTGGGTTCGCTGGCGGCGGCGCTGCTGAGCGGCGTGAGCCGCGACTGGTGCGCCTTTCCAATGCTGGCCGATGGCGGTTTCGTGTGGGACGACGCACGTGCCGCGGCCGTGCGCAATCCTTCGGATCGCCGCGATGTGGTGGGGCAGGTGATCGAGGCGACCGAGGCCGATGTGGCGGCGGCCCTGGCGGCGGCCGAGCATGCCGCGCCCATCTGGGCGGCAACGCCGGTGGCCGAGCGCGCGCAATGCCTGGTCCGCGCGGCGCGGATGCTCGAAGACGAAATGCAGCCCTTGCTGGGGCTGATCGTGCGCGAGGCGGGCAAGTCGCTCCCCAACGCGATCGCCGAGGTGCGCGAAGCGGTGGATTTCCTGCGCTACTACGCCGCGCAGATCGAGCGCTCATTTTCCAACGACACCCATCGCCCGCTGGGGCCGGTGCTGTGCATCAGTCCGTGGAACTTCCCTCTGGCCATCTTTACCGGACAGGTGGCCGCGGCCCTGGCCGCCGGCAACACGGTGCTGGCCAAGCCCGCCGAGCAGACCAGCCTGATCGCGGCGGCGGCCGTATCCGTTCTTCACAGGGCCGGCGTGCCCGCCGGCGCAGTCCAGTTGCTTCCGGGCCGCGGTGAAACCGTGGGTGCGGCGCTGGTGGCCAGCCCTGCGGTGCGCGGGGTGATGTTTACGGGGTCGACCGACGTGGCGCTGCTCATATCCCGCACACTGGCCGAGCGGCTGGACGACGCCGGACACCCCATACCGCTCATTGCGGAAACCGGCGGCCAGAATGCCATGGTGGTGGACTCCTCCGCCCTGGCCGAGCAGGTGGTGTTCGATGTGCTGGCATCGGCCTTCGATTCGGCCGGCCAGCGCTGCTCCGCGCTGCGTCTGCTTTGCGTTCAGGAAGATTGCGCCGATCGCGTGCTGACCATGTTGCGCGGGGCCATGCGCGAACTGCGCACCGGCAGGACCGATGTGCTGGCGACCGACGTCGGGCCGGTCATCGATGCCGAGGCACAGGCCGGCATACAGGCGCATATCAAGGCCATGCGCGAGGCGGGGCACAAGGTCGACCAGCTCGGCCTGGACGCCGCCTGCGCGCACGGCTATTTCGTGCCGCCGACCCTCATCGAACTCAGCGCCGTGTCCGAACTGAAAAAGGAAGTATTCGGTCCGGTGCTCCACGTCGTGCGCTACAAGCGCCAGGAGCTGGATGCGCTGGTCGATGCCGTGAATGCAACGGGCTACGGACTGACCTTCGGCGTGCACACCCGGCTGGATGAAACGGTGGCGCGCGTGTCCGAACGGATACAGGCCGGGAACATCTACGTGAACCGGAATATCGTCGGCGCGGTCGTCGGCGTCCAGCCCTTTGGCGGCGAGGGCCTGTCGGGCACGGGGCCCAAGGCGGGCGGTCCCCTGTATCTGCTGCGCCTGCTGTCGCGGCGGCCGGCCGGTCTGCCCGAGGGCTGCGAAATCGATGGCGGGCGCGCTGCGGCTAAGGCGCTGCCGGGCCCTACGGGCGAAAGCAATCTTTATCGCGTCAAGCCTCGCGGCACCGTCTTGTGCGTGCCCATGACCGGCGCGGGCGCGCATGCGCAATGGCAGGCCTGCCTCGATACGGGCAATGGCATGGTGGTCGTCGGCGACGGCGCGGGGCGGGCGTTCTTCGCCGGCCTGGACGCCGCTGCGAAGGCATCCATACGTCTTGCCGGGCCAGAAGAAATCGATGGCGGCGATTATGACGCCGTGCTTTTCGAGGGCGACAGCGATGCCCTGCGTGAACTGAATCGCAGCGTGGCCGGTCGCAATGGACCCATCGTTCCGGTTCAGGGCCTGAGCAGCGACGAGCTTGCGTCGGGCGCGGCCTATCGCCTGGAGCCTTTGCTTCGCGAGGTCTCGGTCTGCGTGAATACGGCGGCGGCCGGCGGCAATGCCAGCCTGATGATGGTGGGCTGAGCGGCCGCGCCGGAATCAATGGTTTTTCAGGGTTACGACCAATTATCGCTTGGTTGTGCTTTTGGTTTAATGCGGGGTGCAACCCGCGCTCGGGGATATTCGTATTCCCATCCACAAGGAGATAAACATGCAGTCCACCAAAGGATTCAAACTACTGGCCGCAACGGCCTCCGTCCTGGCAGGCTTCGCCTTAAGCCCGGCGCAGGCCGCCGACACCACGGTCAAGCTTGGTTTTGCCGCGCCGCTCACGGGCCCGCAGTCGCATTATGGCGAGGACATGAAAAATGGCCTGACCCTTGCGCTGGAAGAAGCCAATAAACAGAACATCCAGCTCGATGGCAAGACCGCCAAGTTCGAACTGGTGACGCGCGACGACCAGGCCGACCCCCGCACCGCCGTGCAGGTGGCGCAGCAGATCGTCGATGAAGGCGTGCAAGGCATATTGGGCCATTTCAATTCCGGCACCACCATTCCCGCTTCGCGCGTCTATAACGACGCGGGCCTGCCGCAGATCGCCATGGCGACCTCGCCCGAATACACTCAGCAGAACTACGACACCACCTTCCGCATGATGACCAGCGACACGCAGCAGGGCGCGGCGGCGGGTGAATTCATCGTCAAGGACCTGAAGGCCAAGACCGTGGCGCTGATCGACGATCGCACCGCCTACGGCCAGGGCCTGGCGGACCAGGTGGCCAAGGCTGTCGAAGCCAACGGCGGCAAGGTCATCGCGCGCGAATACACCACCGACAAGGCCAACGACTTCACGTCCATCCTGACCAACATCAAGTCCAAGGCGCCCGATGCCATCTTCTTTGGCGGCCTGGACGCGCAATCGGGCCCGATGCGCCGCCAGATGGTCACGCTGGGCATCAAGGCCCCGCTGGTCTCGGGTGAAATGACCCGCAGCGACACTTTCCTGAAACTGGCCGGCGATGCCGCCAACGGCACCTACGCCTCGCTGGCCGGCGTGCCACTGAAGCAGATGGCCGCGGGTGAAAAATTCGAAGCCGACTACAAGGCCCGCTTCAAGGTCGAGCCCGGCGTCTATGCGCCTTACGCCTATGACGGCGCATGGAACATGATCACCGCCATGAAGGAAGCCGGATCGGCCAAGCCCGAGTCCTACCTGCCCAAGCTGGCCTCCTTGCAGCGCACCGGCGCCACCAGCCAGAACATCGCCTATGACAAGAACGGCGACCTGAAGGAAATTTCCGTCACCATTTACGAAGTCAAGAACGGTAAATGGGAAATGGTCAAGACCATGGTCAGCAAGGCCAACTAAGCCTTGCCGGTTGTTCACGGGCCGGCCTCGGCCGGCCCAAGCTGCGAGTCCTAAAACATGGATATTCTTCTACAACAATTGGTCAACGGCGTCACCGTGGGCAGCGTGTATGCCCTGGTCGCCCTTGGCTACACCATGGTTTATGGGATCATAGGCCTGATCAATTTCGCCCATGGCGACGTCGTGATGGTGGGCGCCATGGTCGCGACCACGCTGGTGGTGACGCTCATCGGCGCGGATCCGGGCAGCCTGTCGGCCTGGCTGGCCGTGTCGGCCGCCTTGCTGCTGGCCATACCCGTCTGCATGGCGCTGGGCTGGATCGCCGAGCGCTTCGCCTATCGGCCACTGCGCCGCGCGCCGCGCCTGGCCGCGCTGATCACCGCCATCGGCGTGTCCATCATCATCCAGAACATCGCGATGATGGTCTGGGGACGCAACTATCTTAGCTTTCCGCACATCATCGAACCGAATATCTTTCAGCTGGGCGGCGCGCGCATCAGCTTGCTGCAGGTCATCATCATCCTGTCGGCGACCGCCATCATGGCCGGGCTGCTGCTGGTGGTGCACCGCACCCGCCTGGGCACCGCCATGCGCGCCACGGCGCAGAACCGCGAAGTGGCCGGCCTGATGGGCGTCAACATCAATACCGTGATCTCCGCCGCCTTCCTGATCGGCTCGGCGCTGGCCGCGGTGGCCGGCGTCATGATCACCACCTATTACGGAGTGGCCCAATACACCATGGGCTTCATGCTGGGCCTGAAAGCCTTTACGGCGGCCGTGCTGGGCGGCATCGGCAACCTGGGCGGGGCCATGCTGGGCGGCCTGCTGCTGGGCGTGATCGAATCGCTGGGCGCGGGCTATATCGGCGACCTGACCAACGGTGTTTTCGGCAGCAACTATCAAGATGTGTTTTCCTTTATTGTGCTTATCCTGGTCCTGGTGTTCCGTCCGTCGGGGCTTTTGGGCGAACGGGTAGGGGACCGCGCATGAGTCATTCCACTGTTTCCCGTCAAGGCGGCATTTCGCTCAAAGTGTGGCTGGGCATCGCCTTGTGCGGCCTGGTGCTGGCCGTGCTGCCCTTCGTGCTGGGCATGGCCGGCCAAAGCTGGGTGCGCACGCTGAACTTCGCCCTGCTGTACGTAATGCTGGCCCTGGGCCTGAACGTCGTCGTCGGCTTCGCGGGCCTGCTCGATCTGGGCTATATCGCTTTCTATGCCGTGGGCGCCTATGTTTGGGCCTTGCTGGCGTCTCCGCACTTCGGCCTGCACCTGCCGTTCTGGGTGGTGCTGCCCCTGGGTGTGCTGCTGGCCGCCTTCTTCGGCGCCATGCTGGGCGCGCCCACCCTGAAGCTGCGGGGCGACTACCTGGCCATCGTGACCCTGGGGTTCGGCGAAATCGTGCGCATCTTCATGAACAACCTGGATGCGCCCGTCAACATCACCAACGGTCCGCAAGGCATAAACCGCATCGATACCTTCTCCATCGGCGAGTTCGCCTTCGGGCGCTCGCAGTCGCTGTTCGGCTTCCGCATCACCGGGCCTGAAAAATATTATTATCTGCTCTTGCTGCTGACCATCATCATCGTCGTCATCTGCGTGCGCCTGCAGAACTCGCGCATAGGCCGTGCCTGGGAAGCCGTGCGCGAGGACGAGGTCGCGGCCAAGGCCATGGGCATCAATACGCGCAACATCAAGCTGCTGGCCTTTTCGATGGGCGCCAGCTTCGGCGGCGTGGCGGGCGCCATGTTCGCTTCCATGCAGGGTTTCGTCAGTCCCGAGAGCTTCAGCCTGACCGAATCCATCATGGTGCTGTGCATGGTGGTGCTGGGCGGCATGGGGCATATACCGGGCGTCATACTGGGCGCCATCATTCTTTCCGTCTTTCCGGAGCTGCTGCGGGCGGTGGTCGTGCCGGCGCAGCAGACCCTGTTCGGCGACGTGATCCTGGACCCTGAAGGCATACGCATGCTGCTCTTCGGCTTTGCGCTGGTGCTGGTCATGATCTTCCGTCCCGCCGGCCTATGGCCGTCGGCCACGCGACGGCGCGAACTCACCGCCTCCAAGGAGGGCCAGGCATGATACAGGCCAACGTGAACACCGACGCGCGCTCCATGCCCGAGCTGTTGCTGGTGGCGAACAAGCTCAGCAAACGCTTCGGCGGCTTGCAAGCCTTGTCGGATGTCAGCTTTTCCATTTGCAAGGGCGATATCTACGGTCTGATCGGACCGAACGGGGCGGGCAAGACCACGCTGTTCAATGTGCTGACCAGCCTGTATGTGCCTGAATCGGGCACATGCAATTTCATGGGACATCAGCTTACGCGCCTGAAGCCGCATGAAATCGCCATCGTCGGCTTGGCGCGCACCTTCCAGAACATACGCCTGTTCGGCAGTCTCAGCGCCATCGAGAACGTGATGATAGGGCGCCATATCCGCACTCGTGCGGGCGTGTACGGCGCCATCACGCGCAACAAGGCGACGCGCGACGAAGAGGCCGCGATCGAGCGTCGCGCGCACGAGCTGCTCGAGTACGTGGGCATCGGCGAACGGGCCAACGATGTGGCCAGTTCGCTGCCGTATGGCGATCAGCGCCGCTTGGAGATCGCCCGGGCGCTGGCCACCGATCCCGCCCTGCTGGCCCTGGACGAACCGGCGGCCGGCATGAACGCGTCGGAAACCGTGGTGCTGCGCCGCCTGATCGAGAAGATCCGCGACGACGGGGTCACGGTGCTGCTGATCGAGCACGACATGAAGCTGGTCATGGGCTTGTGCAATCGCGTGCTGGTGCTGGAATACGGCAAGGTGCTGGCCGAGGGCAAGCCGGCCGAGGTCCAGCGCAATCCCAAGGTCATCGAGGCTTATCTTGGCGCAGGCGCGGCGGAGCATACGCCCGCCGCGCCCGCGGGGCGCATTGCGGATCAGGCGCCGGCCGCGGGCGACAAGGACGGGGAGCTTTCATGAGCAATACAAATGATTTGCTGGAAATACGCCAGCTGGAAGTCGCCTATGGCGGCATTCGCGCGGTGCGCGGCATGGACCTGCGGGTGGAGCGCGGCGAACTGGTCAGCCTGATCGGCGCGAACGGGGCGGGCAAAAGCACGACCTTGCGAGCGATCTGCGGACTGGTGCCCATTGCCGGCGGCGATATCCTTTACGAAGGCAAGTCGATTGCCGGATCGCCTTCCTATATGCTGGTGCGCGAGGGCCTGGTGATGGTGCCTGAAGGGCGGGGTATCTTCGGGCAGTTGACCATCGAAGAAAACCTGACGATGGGCGGGTACAGCCGCAAGGACCCCGACGGCGTAAAGAAGGACACGGAGCACGTGTTTACGCTGTTTCCGCGCCTGGCAGAGCGCCGCCGCCAGTCGGCCGGTACCTTGTCGGGCGGCGAGCAGCAGATGCTGGCGATGGGGCGCGCGATGATTTCACGTCCCCGCCTGTTGCTGCTGGATGAGCCCTCGATGGGATTGGCGCCGCTGATGGTCGAGAAGATCTTCGAGGTGGTGCGCACGATTGCTTCCGAAGGCGTGACGATACTGTTGATCGAGCAGAACGCCAAGCTGGCGCTGGAAACGAGCAGCCGAGGGTATGTGATGGAGTCAGGGCGCGTGATTCTTGAAGGGCCGTCGGATCAGTTGCTGGATGATCCCAAGGTTCGGGCTGCTTATCTTGGGGAAGAAGAGGCGGCTTAGCCGCGTTTTCGACTGGGTTCAGGTATTGAAATCGCACATGCTTGCTGCTGTATTCGATGACGAGAAAGCTATCGATCGATGTGGGTTGGGCTTGTGCTTGTCAGGCTTGGCTGTGCCGCTTTCGTTCTTGAGCGGGCGGGATGGCGGAGGCCGGGGCCTGCTCACCGTCCGCGGTCCCGTTCCGGGACTCCTCGCGTTTCCGGCCGCTGGCGGGGCGGCCGTGAAACTCGCGCGTCGGACAGCCATCGGCTGTCCGAAAGCGTCGCGCTCAAACAGTCACGGCCTTGCATCCCCGCCAGCGGCCGGAAACGCGACGCTCCCGAATTCGCTGGCCCCGGCCTCCGCCATCCCGCCCTTGCGGCAAGTGCTGATGACGATTACTGGCATGGGTCGATATATTTCCTGATATGCGGTTTGCCACCGAGCATCATCGGGGTTTATTGAAGGGGCTAGGCCAATGAGTATTCAACACTTTGCACGTGTCAATGATGTCAGCGAAGATGCTCCGGAAATAGAGATTCCTACGGCTGAGGCTCTTGATTTCCGCGTCAGAATAAAAGCGCGATTCAAGCCAGGCCATGCAGCGCCAATTTCCAGCTAGGCGCAGAACGAGCCAGCCCTCAGCCTGATCTCCGCAACGGGATCAGCCGCGCCCCGTGCTACCGAATCCGCCAGCCCCGCGTGCGCTGTCCTCGAACTCGTCGACAATCTCGAACTCGATCTGCTGCACCGGCACCACCACCAGTTGCGCCAGGCGGTCCATCGGTTGCAGCGTAAAGTCCTGCTGGCCGCGATTCCATACCGACACCATCAGCGGGCCCTGGTAATCCGAATCGATCAGGCCCACCAAATTGCCCAGTACGATACCGTGCTTATGCCCCAGGCCAGAACGCGGCAGAATCATGGCTGCGTAGGCCGGATCGGCGATATGGATGGATAGGCCCGTGGGCACCAGTTCCGTCGCACCCGGCGGCAAGGACAGCGGGGCATCCACGCAGGCCCGCAAATCCAGGCCGGCGGAGCCGCTGGTTGCGTAGGCCGGCAGATAGTCGTTCATGCGCGGGTCCAGAATCTTCAGTGCAATTTTTCTCATGGTTTTTACTTTCTTGATGGAACTCGGTTTCTGTGATGCGCCATTGTATGCGTTGAGAGCGCCACCGGTGGTGGCGATTGCGATGCAACGCTGGCCATGGGGAAGCAAGGGCATAGGCGATCAAACCCATGCCATATGCTCCGGCGCTGGCGTTGCGTTGCGTTGCGATTCGTCGCCGTACTTCGTATCAGGGTGTGGGTTTGCCAGGCAGTTTGCGGGCAATCGCCGTGATCAACTCTCGCGCCGCCGCCAGTTTGCCAAGGATAGGCAGGGCGGTATGCCCGGCATCGTCGAACAGGACTAGCTCTGTTTCGTCGGCGTTCATCGCCTGCTGGGCCAGGTTGCCGACCAGCAGGGGCACGCCCTTGCGCTTGCGCTTGGCTTCCGCGTATTCCAGCAGGTTTTCGGTTTCGGCGGCAAAGCCCACGCAGTACGGGCCCGAGGGCATGCGGGCCACTTCGGCCAGGATGTCGGGGTTGGCCTCGAATTCCAATTGGGGCGCCTTGCCGTCCGCCTGTTTCTTCAGCTTGCTGCCGCTGGCGTTCACGACCCGCCAGTCGGCCACCGCCGCCACCGAAATGAACACGTCGGCGTCGCGGGCCTCGTTCATGACGGCGGCATGCATCTGCGCCGCGCTTTCGATGGCGACGCGCTCCACCTGGTAGGGCGCGGGCAGGGCCGTGGGGCCGGACACCAGGACGACCTGGGCGCCGGCTTCGCGGGCGGCCCGGGCGATGGCGTAGCCCATCTTGCCGGAAGAACGGTTGGTGATGACCCGGACGGGATCGATTTTTTCGGAGGTGGGGCCGGCGGTGATGAGCACCCGCTTTCCGCGCAGCGGCTTGGGCTGGAAGAAGGCGATGAGCTCCGCCAGCAACTCGTGAGGTTCCAGCATCCGGCCGCTGCCGATCTCGCCGCAAGCCTGGTTGCCTTCGGCGGGCCCGAGGATGACGGCGCCGTCCGCCTTGATCTGCGCCACATTGCGCTGAGTGGCCGGATGCAGCCACATTTCGCGGTTCATCGCCGGAGCCACCAGCAGGGGGCAGTTGCCCTTGGCCACGCACAGCGTGGACAGCAGGTCGTCGGCCAGGCCATGGGCCAGCTTGGCGATGAAATCGGTGCTGGCCGGCGCGATGACGATGGCGTCGGCGCCGCGCGTCAGGTTGATGTGCGCCATGTTGTTGGGCACCCGGGCATCCCAGGCATCCAGGTACACCGGCCGGCCCGACAGCGCCTGCATGGTGGTCGAGCCGATGAAATGCGTGGCGGCTTCCGTCATGACCACGTCTGCAACGGCGCCCTGATCCTGCGCCCGCCGCAGGAACTCGGCCACCTTGTAGCAGGCGATGCCGCCGGTCAGGCCCAGCACAATACGTTTGTCGGCAAGTTCAAGCATGGGCGTGCGCCATTCAGCGTTAAGTGGGTTCAAGCCGATTTCCGGGACTTGTTCTTTTCCTGGCGCATGCGGCGCAATTCGTCGCACACCAGCAGGACGGCCCCGCAGGTGATGGAAACGTCCGCCACGTTGAACGCCGGAAAATACCAACTATCCCAATAAAACAGCAAAAAATCAATGACGTGTCCGTGCTGGATGCGGTCGATGACATTGCCTATGGCTCCGCCCAGTATGCACATGAGGGATGCGCAAAACAGGGTTTGCCCCGGATTGCGTCGCAGCAAATGGATGATGAGCCCCGTGGCCCCCAGCGCGATGGCCGTGAACAGCCAGCGCTGCCAGCCCTGGCCATCGGCCAGGAAGCTGAATGCGGCGCCGGGGTTGTACAGCAGGGTGAAGTCGAAGAAGGGCAGCAGATGCCAGCGTTCGCCGTAGCTCAGATGGCTGTCGAAGTAGATCTTCGTGACCTGGTCAAGCGCGATGATGGCCAGCGCGCCCAGCATCCACGCCCAGAAGCGCGAGGCCTTAGGGCGTGGGGCGGGGTGGCCGGGACTTGCGCTAGGCATGCCGGCGCGGCTCGCCCTGGCCGAACAGGTTGTCGACGCAGCGTCCGCAAAGAGTGGGGTGCTGCGGGTCTGTGCCGACGTCGTGGCGATGATGCCAGCAGCGTTCGCATTTCTCTTCCCTGGTCGGCGTGACCTGTATGCGCAACTCCCCTTCGGCCGCGTGCAGCGTGGCGCGCGATACGATCAGCACGAAACGCAGGTCCTCGCCCAGGCTGGCCAGCAGCGCGTGGTCGCTGCCGGAGGCATGCACATCCAGTTCCGCCGCCAGCGACGAGCCGATGTCGCCCGTGCTGCGCACTTCCTCGATCTTGCGCATGGCTTCGGCGCGGATCTCGCGCAGGCGGGCCCACTTTTCGCGCAGCGGGACTTCGTCGGGCAGCGCCGGAACGGCGTGGAACAGCCCGGTGAATATGCTGGGGACGTCGCTGTTTCCGGTATGCAGGTCTTTCCAGGCTTCTTCCGCGGTGAAGGACAGAATGGGCGCCATCAGCTTGAGCAGCGCATGCGTGATGTGATGGATGGCCGTCTGGGCGGAGCGGCGCGCCAGGCTGGTCTTGCCGGCCGTGTACAGCCGGTCTTTTAGTACGTCCAGGTAGAAGGCGCCCAGGTCCTCGGAACAGAATATCTGCAGGCGCGACACCGCGGGATGGAATTCGTAGCGCTGGAAGTTGGCCAGGACTTCGGCCTGCATGGCGGAGGTCATGGCCAGCGCGTAGCGGTCGATTTCGATCATGTCCTCGAGCGCCACCGCATCGCTTGCCGGATCGAAGTCCCGCAGGTTGCCCAGCAGGAACTTGAGCGTATTGCGTATGCGGCGATAGCCCTCGACGACGCGCTTGAGGATTTCGTCGGAAATCGACAGCTCGCCGGAATAGTCGGTGGATGCCGTCCACAGGCGCAGGATCTCGGCGCCCAAAGAATCGGAAACCTTCTGCGGAGCGATGACGTTGCCGACCGACTTGCTCATCTTGCGGCCCTGGCCGTCGACCACGAAGCCGTGCGTCAGCAAGGCCTTGTAAGGCGGCCGCCCGTACAGCATGCAGCCCGTCAGCAGCGAGGAGTGGAACCAGCCGCGGTGCTGGTCCGAGCCTTCCAGGTAAAGGTCGGCGGGCCAGGCCAGTTCGTCGGCATGCGAACCCTTGACGCTGTGGTCCTGGCCGCCCAGCACCGTGGCGTGGGTCGTGCCGGAATCGAACCACACGTCCAGCGTGTCGCGGTTCTTTTCGTAAAGAGCGGCTTCGTCGCCCAGCAGTTCGGCCGGGTCCAGCGATTGCCAGGCCTCGATGCCGTGCTGCTCGATGCGCTGCGCGACCTGCTCCATGAGCTCGACCGTGCGCGGATGCAGTTCGCCGGTTTCCTTGTGCACGAAGAAGGCCATGGGCACGCCCCATTGGCGCTGGCGGGACAAGGTCCAGTCGGGCCGGTTGGCGATCATGGCGTGCAGGCGCGCGCGGCCCCAGGCCGGGTAGAACTCGGTGTTGTCTATGCCTTCCAGCGCCGTCTCGCGCAGAGTCCTGCCGGATTTGGGCTGGCGGTCCATGCCGGCGAACCACTGGCTGGTGGCGCGATAGATGATGGGGGTCTTGTGGCGCCAGCAATGCATGTAGCTGTGCAGCAGGGGCTCCGTGTGCAGCAGGCTGCCGGCCAGCTTCAGGGCTTCGACGATGACGGGGTTGGCTTTCCATATCATCTGGCCGCCGAACAGCGGCAGGCTTTCGGCATAGTGGCCGTCGCCCATGACCGGGCTGATGATCTGGTCGTCCTTCAGGCCGTGGGCCTTGCACGAAACAAAGTCTTCGATGCCGTAGGCGGGCGCGGAGTGCACGACGCCCGTGCCGCTATCCAGCGTCACATAGTCGCCCAGGTAGACGGGGGACAGGCGCCGATAGCCTTCGTGCGCTTCGTACAGAGGGTGCCGGAATTCCAGCCCGGACAGCGCTTCGCCTTTGGCGGTGGCAACGATGTTTCCGGACAGCTTCCATTCTGCCAGGCAGGTTTCGACGCGGTCCTTGGCCAGCAGCAGCATGGGTCCGGTGCTGCGCGCCTCGTCCAGCTTGACCAGGGCGTACTCGAAGTCCGGATGGACGTTCAGCGCCTGGTTGGCGGGTATGGTCCAGGGCGTCGTGGTCCAGATCACGATGGCCCCGTCGTCGACCTGGGGCAGGCCGAAGGCTTGCGCCAGCCTGGCCTTGTCGTCGAACTTGAAGGCCACGTGGATGGACGGGTCCTTGCGGTCGGCGTATTCGACCTCGGCTTCCGCCAGGGCGGAGCCGCAGTCGAAACACCAGTTCACCGGCTTCAGGCCGCGAAACACATAGCCCTTTTCAAGAATGCGCGCCAGGGCACGCAACTCGTCCGCTTCATTGCTGAAGTTCATGGTCAGATAGGGGCGGTCCCAGTCGCCCAGCACGCCCAGTCGCTTGAAATCCCGGCGCTGGCGGTCGATCTGCTCCAGCGCGTAGGCGCGCGCCTTGGCCTGGACTTCGGCCACCGGCAGATGCTTGCCGTATTTCTTCTCGATCTGGATCTCGATGGGCATGCCGTGGCAATCCCAGCCCGGCACATAGACGGCATCGTAGCCGGCCATGGCGCGGCTCTTGACGATGATGTCCTTGAGTATCTTGTTGACGGCGTGGCCGATATGGATGTCGCCGTTGGCATAGGGCGGGCCGTCATGCAGTACGAATTTCGGTCTTCCTTTGCTGGCAGCGCGTATGGCTGCGTAAACCTTTTTTTCTTCCCACTCGGCCACCCAGCCGGGCTCGCGCTTGGCCAGATCGCCGCGCATGGGAAAAGGAGTGTCGGGCAAATTTAAGGTGTTTCTATAGTCCATGGAAGGCGAAATAGTCGCGAGCGCTTTGCGCATCATTGTCGATGGCGGCGATCATAGTGGGAAGGTCGGGGAATTTTTCTTCGTCCCGCAGATACTCGAGGAATTCAATACACGTGAGTTTACCGTATGCGTCCACCCGGCAGTCCAGCAGGTGGGTCTCCAGCATCAGGCGCCCGCCGTGCGAAATGGTGGGCCGCACGCCCAGGCTGGCCACGCCTTTGATGGGCTGGGGTCCCAGGCCGTGGGCGCGCACGATGTACACGCCGGATCGCAGGGCGCACTGGGCGGGCACGCGCAGGTTCAGCGTGGGATAGCCTATGCTGCGGCCCAGTTTCTGGCCGTGTATGACGTGTCCGCTGATGGAATAGGGCTGGCCGAGCAGATGTTCGGCGCGGTCCAGATTGCCCACGGCCAGGGCGGTGCGCAACTCGGAGCTGGAAATGCGATGGCCGTGTTCGTCGGCCACGTCCGCGATGGTTTCGACCTGGAAGCCGAAGCGGCGGCCGGCGCTGCGCAACAGCTCGATGTCGCCGCTGCGCTTGTGGCCGTAGCGGAAGTCCTCGCCGACCAGCAGCCAGCGCGTGTTCAGTCCTTCCACCAGAAGGCGCTCGATGAAGTCCTGGGCCGACATGTCGGCCAGCGTGTGGTTGAAGCGTTCGAGCACGATCTGGTCGACATGATGCCGCGCCAGGGCGGCCACCTTGTCGCGCAAGCTGCTGACCTGCGTGGGGATGAGTTCCGGACGCTGGCCGCGCCGGGCGAAATAGGCGCGCGGATGGGGTTCGAAGGTCATGACCGTGGCGGCCAGGCCATGTTCCCGGGCGTGCTGGCGGACCCGGCGCAAAATGGCCTGGTGGCCGCGATGGACGCCGTCGAAATTGCCTATCGTCACGGCGCTGGGGCGTTGGCTATCGTAGCGGGGAAGGCTGCGGTAAAGGGCGGGAGCGTTTTTCACACCCGAGAGTTTACAATTTTGTGTTGCCTTACTCTGGAATTATCGTCTTGGATGCTTCTCTTCCTTCCGGCTGCCGCATTGTCGTCCTGATTTCGGGACGCGGTTCCAACATGCAGACCATCGTCAACACGGTGCGCGAACTCTCCCTGCCGGCGCAGGTCTGCGCCGTCGTCGCCAACAAGGCCGATGCCGGCGGGCTGGAGTGGGCCGCCGGGCAGGGCATCCCGACCCAGGTCGTGGCGCATCGCGATTACGCCACGCGCGAAGACTTCGATACCGCGCTGGCCGCCGCCGTCGATGCCCACCAGCCGCACTACGTCTTGCTGGCCGGTTTCATGCGGGTGCTGACCCCGGCCTTCGTGGAGCGCTTCAATGGGCGCCTGATCAACATCCATCCGTCCCTGCTGCCGGCTTTTCCGGGATTGCACACGCATCAGCAGGCCCTGGCGACCGGCGTGCAATGGCATGGCTGCACCATCCATTTCGTTACCCCGGTGCTGGACCACGGTCCCATCGTCGCGCAGGGCATCGTCCCCGTGCTGGCCGACGACACGCCGGACGACCTGGCCGGCCGCGTCCTGAAGGTGGAACACCGCATGTACGCGGACGTGGTACGCTGGCTGGCCGAGGGGCGCGTATCGCTCGACGCCATGCAGCGCGTGCATGTGCGCGGCGTCGCCAGCCGCTCCTTCGTCCTGACGCAGCAAGGCGTCGCATCATCGGAAAGGTCGTCATGAACAACACCGACAAGCCGCGGCGCGCTTCCCGCGGCCGCGACACGCGCGAAGAGCGCGACCCCCGGCGGGAAAGCAGTACCGCCCGGCGCGCGGGCCGTCCCGCACGGCACGAAGGCGGCGCCTCCCGTCCGGAAGGCGCTGCGCCACGGCGAGAGGCCGGCGCTCCTCGGCGCGAGGGCGCTGCGCCCGCCGGTCGCCCCTACGTCATGGCGGCCGTGCGCATCGAACAGGTCCGCAGCGTGCTGGGCGAGATCCTGCAATGGGAATACCCGGCCGATGCCGCTTTGTCGCACTGGCTGCGCGCCCATCCCAAGCTGGGCATGCGCGATCGCGGCGAGGTGGCCGAAGCCGTCTTCGATGTGCTGCGCCATTTGCGCCGCTACCGGCAGTACGCCGAAAGCGGCAGCGGGCCCGCCGCCCGCCGCCTGGCCATCCTGGGCCTGGCATCGGTATTCGACAAATCGGTGCTGAACCAGGGCTTGTCGGAACAAGAGCAGCATTGGCTGGAGCACGTGCAGAAGATAGACGTGGCGGGCTTGTCCCGGGCAGTGCGCGACAGCCTTCCCGATTGGCTGGACGAGCGCCTCGCTGCGCTGGACAATCCCGATTCCCTGGTCCGGGCCCTGAACCAGACGGCGCCGCTGGACATACGGGTCAATCCCCTTAAGGCCGACCGCAAGGACATGCTCAAGCAATTGCGCGCCGGGCCCGCGCTGCGCTACGACCCGGAACCCACGCCGCATTCTCCTTGGGGCATACGCCTGCAAGGCCGGCCCCCGGTGAATCGCTGGCCCATGTTCGAGAAGGGCGAAATCGAAGTCCAGGACGAAGGCAGCCAGATCCTGGCGGCGCTGGTCGCGCCCAAGCGCGGCGAGATGATCATCGATTATTGCGCCGGCGCCGGCGGCAAGACGCTGCTGCTGGGGGCGCTGATGCGTTCCACGGGCCGCCTCTATGCCTTCGATGTGTCGGCGGCGCGCCTGGCGCGGGCCAAGCCGCGCTTTGCCCGCAGCGGCCTGTCCAACATCGTGCCCGTGGTCATCGACCCCGACAACGATCAGCGGGTCAAGCGCCTGCGCGGCAAGGCGCACAGGGTTCTGGTCGACGCGCCGTGCAGCGGGCTGGGCACACTGCGGCGCAATCCCGACCTTAAATGGCGCCAGCATCCGGAGTCCCTGCAGGCGCTCTTGGAAACCCAGGCGCGCATCCTGCGGCAGGCGGCGCGTTGCGTCGCCCCGGGCGGCAGGCTGGTCTATGCCACCTGCAGCGTGCTGCCGGAGGAAAACGAGCAGCAGGTTGAGGCTTTTTTAGCTGAACATCCCGACTTTACCCTCCTGGATGCCGGCAAAATCGCCGCAGATCGTTGCGAAAATCTGACACAGGAAAGCCTGTATCTGCGCATGCGCCCGGACGTACACGGCACCGACGGTTTTTTCGCCGCCGTGCTGGAGCGGGCGAAGCCCGCCAATGCCGAAAAAGGCCTCACGACGCCCCAGGACGCCGCGCAAACGCCCAGCGAAGGGGAGCTGTAGTTTTATCCAGGAAAACGCCCTGGCAGCCTCCCAGGGCGTTCTACGGCGTACTGGGCCGCATCCCGGCCTGGAAAGACGCAAGGAATGGCGCGCCGAGCCGCGCCATTCTTGATTTTCATCAAAACTAAATTGAAATTCTGCTGTCATAAGCCTGACAACTGGGCTACACTTTTCTTTGTCTTAACATGAGGCCTTTACAGGTTTATGGACCAAATTATTACTTTATTATCAGGCGGTTTGCTGCAACTTTCGTGGTGGCAGGTCGTGCTGGTTACCCTTGTGCTCACTCACATCACGATCGTGGCGGTTACGGTATTTTTGCACCGTAGCCAGGCTCATCGGGGGTTGGACCTGCATCCGGGCGTCATGCATTTCTTCCGTTTCTGGCTTTGGATGACCACCGGCATGGTCACCAAGGAATGGGTGGCCATACACCGCAAGCACCACGCCAAGTGCGAGAAAGAAGGCGACCCCCATTCACCGGTCGTATTCGGCCTGGGCAAGGTGTTCTTCCGCGGTGCCGAACTGTACCGCGAGGAAGCCACCAACCCCGAAACCCTCAAGCGCTTCGGCCACGGCACGCCCGATGACTGGATAGAACGCAAGCTTTACACCCGTCACAGCCTGATGGGCATCCTCATCATGCTGGGCATCGACCTGGCCCTGTTCGGCGTGCTGGGCCTGACCGTATGGGCCATACAGATGGCCTGGATACCCTTCTGGGCCGCCGGCGTCGTCAACGGCATCGGCCACGCCTGGGGCTATCGCAACTATGCCAGTCCCGATACCAGCACCAATGTGTCGCCCTGGGGCATCATCATCGGCGGCGAAGAACTGCACAACAACCACCACGCCTACGGCACCTCGGCCAAGTTCTCCACCAAATGGTACGAGTTCGACCTGGGCTGGTGCTATATAAGCGTCTTGCGATTCTTCGGCCTGGCCAAGGTCAAGAAGCTGGCGCCCAAGCTCAAGCTCGATCCGCCCAAGGCCCTGGCCGATGCCAGCACCTTGCAGGGCGTCATCACCCACCGCTACGAAATCCTGGCGCGCTACACCGACCTGGTCAAGAAAGCGGCCAGCGACGAACTCAGCAAGCTGAAGCCCGCGCGCAAGGAAGGCAGTCCCGATTGCAGCTGGACGCTGCTCAGCCGCTGCAAAGACTGGATCAGCAGCACCGACGACACCCTTGAACCGGCTCAACGCGCCGAACTGGACACCGTTCTGGCCCAGAATCAATCCCTGTCCACGCTGGTGCAGATGCGGCGCGAACTGGTCCGCCTTTGGGAAAGCTCCAGCGCCAGCAGCGAGCAGTTGCTGGCCGACTTGCAGGCATGGTGCCAGCGGGCCCAGCAAAGCGGCATAGAAAGCCTCGAGCAGTTCGCCTACCGGTTGCGCCGCTACGCGGCATGATAGACAGCCTCAATCCGCAACAACAAGCCGCTGTCACGCTACCTCCCTCCCACGCGCTGGTCCTGGCCGGCGCGGGCAGCGGAAAAACCCGAGTTCTGACGACACGCATGGCCTGGCTGATACAAACAGGCCAGGCCAGTCCTTTTGGGCTCATGGCGGTCACGTTCACCAACAAATCGGCGCGCGAGATGCTCACGCGCCTTTCGGCCTTGCTGCCCATCAATACGCGCGGGTTGTGGGTGGGCACCTTTCATGGCCTGTGCAACCGGCTGTTGCGCGCCCATCACCGCGACGCCGGCCTGATCCAGACTTTCCAGATACTGGACAGCGCCGATCAACTGGCGGCGATCAAGCGCCTGCTGAAGGGCGCCGGGATCGACGACGAGAAATTTCCGCCGCGCGACGTCCAGCGCTTCATCAACGGCGCCAAGGAAGAAGGGCAGCGGCCGGGCGACGTCGAGGTCTGGGATGCGCACCGCCGCCGGCTGGTCGAAATCTATCAGCTGTATCAGGATCAATGCCAGCGCGAGGGGGTGGTCGACTTTGCCGAATTGCTGTTGCGCGCCTATGAGCTGCTGCAGCGCAATGCGCCCATACGCGAACATTACCAGCGCCGCTTCCAGCACATCCTGGTCGACGAGTTCCAGGACACCAACACCCTGCAGTACCGCTGGCTGACCCTGCTGGCGGGCGGCGGCGCGTCGATTTTCGCGGTCGGCGACGACGACCAGTCCATCTACGCCTTCCGTGGCGCCAACGTGGGCAATATGTCGGATTTCGAGCGCGACTACGCCCGGGGCAATGTCATCCGCCTGGAACAGAACTACCGCTCTTACGGACACATACTGGATTCGGCCAACGCCCTGATCTCCCACAACACCGCCCGCCTGGGCAAGAACCTGTGGACCGAGCAAGGCGAGGGCGAGCCGGTCCGGGTGGTGGAGCAGCCATCCGACCTGCTGGAGGCCCAGTGGATCATCGACGAGACCAAGGCGCTGATCAACGACGGCCGCCTGCGCCGGGAAATCGCCATACTGTATCGCAGCAACGCCCAGTCGCGCATCATCGAACATGCCTTGTTTTCGGCCGGCATACCCTACAAGGTGTACGGCGGACTGCGTTTCTTCGAGCGCCAGGAAGTCAAGCATGCGCTGGCCTACCTGCGGCTGATGGACAACCCGCATGATGACACCTCATGGCTGCGAGTCGTGAACTTTCCCACGCGCGGCATCGGCGCCCGCACGCTCGAACAGCTGGCCGACACGGCCCGTCAGCAGGGCAGCAGCCTGTTCCGCGCCGTGCCCCTGATGTCGGGCAAAGGCGGCGGCAATCTGGCGCGCTTCGCCGAATTGATCCAGCAAATGGCCCACGAGGCGCAGATCCTTTCCCTACCCGAGCTGATCGACCACGTGGTGCATCACAGCGGCCTGCTGGCCCACTACCAGAACGACCGGGAAGGCGCCGACCGCCTGGAGAACCTGCAGGAACTGGTCAATGCGGCGGCCGCGTTCGTGGCCGAGGAAAACTTCGAAGGCCTGCCGGCCGGGCGAATTCCCGATGGCGCGCTTGCGGCGCAGACCCTGTCCGCCGAACCCGGCGAGGGCGCCGCGCCCATGTCGCCGCTGGCCGCGTTCCTGACCCATGCCTCGCTGGAAGCCGGGGACAACCAGGCACAGGCGGGGCAGGATGCCGTCCAGCTCATGACGGTGCACGCCGCCAAGGGCCTGGAGTTCGATTCGGTCTTCATCACCGGGGTCGAGGAAGGCCTGTTCCCGCATGAGAACAGCCTGCTCGAGGTGGCCGGCCTGGAAGAGGAGCGCCGGCTGATGTACGTGGCCATTACCCGCGCGCGCGAACGCCTGTACCTGACGCTGGCGCAAAGCCGCATGCTGCACGGCCAGACCCGCTATGCCATGCGCTCGCGCTTTCTGGATGAAATACCCGATGAGCACCTGAAGTGGCTGACGCCCAAGGAAGGGCGCGTTGCCGTACGTGAAAACACCTGGAGCGGCGCTTTCCGGCGCGGCGATGCCTACAACCGGCCCGACAGCGGCTCCGTTGCGCCCCGCGTGCCGCGCAGCCTGACGACGGGCGTGACGGTGGGTGAGAAGCAATTCCGCATCGGCACCGGCGTCAGGCACGCCAAGTTCGGCGAAGGTACGGTGATAGGGCTTAGCGGTGCCGGCCAGGATGCGCAGGCGCAGATCCAGTTCCGCGAGGTGGGCACGAAGACGCTGGCGCTAGGCGTGGCCAAACTGGATATCGTGGCCGGCTAGCGCATTTTCGGTTCAGGTGTTTACAGGCTTTATGGCCTGTGAGTGTGTGGCGTCAGCTTGTCAAACCGGCACAGCCGGTGGGCCGGGGCCGGGCTCCGCTCGCTGCGCCCCTTCGGGGTTCCCTTGCAGGCGCTTTGCGCCGGGGGCCGGGCGAGAACTCGCCGGCAATCAGCCGCCTGTAGGCTGATTGCCGGCTCAAACATGCGCGCCCTCTTACGCCCCCGGCGCAAAGCACCTGCGGCGGCTTGCTCAACCGTCGCCCGTCCCCCGCCCACCGGCTGCGCCTTGGCAGCATAGTTGACGATGGACCATCCGCCAAGCCCGAATGTTCCGGCCCGCGCGGCAGGCGCGCGAGGCCGGGACGGCGCAAGACCCCGTCCAGCAGCACAGGGCGCCGCATAAAAATGCCAAGCACAAAAGCTACCCCAGCGGCGTCTCAAACGAAAAACACCGCAGCGGGTCGGGTGGCGGGGGTCGGACGCGGCGACTTTCGGGGCCGAGCCAGCCGTCGGCGAACGTAGCCCGAAGGGGCGGAGGAGCCAGGCGTAGCGGTGTTCGGCGCGCAGGGCGCCGAACCGGCCACGAGGAGCAAGGCCGGCTCCCGCCACCCGGCACGCGTCAGAAGAATACGCTGCGTGCGTCCTGCCCCGCCACCCGGCACGCGTCAGAAAATACCTTGCACGAGCCCCGCGCCCCGCAGCCCGCAGTGGCATCGCCGGGTCGCGGGGCGACGCTGTTCAGGCGGTGTGCGTCCAGCGCTGGTAGGCTTTCTGCGCCAGTGCGTCCAGCATGAAACCCAGGGCCCCGATCAGGACGATGACCGCCATCAGTTCCGAATAGGCCAGCCGGTCCCGCGTGTCCAGAATGAAATATCCCAGGCCCGAACTGACACCCAGCATTTCGCAAGGCACCAGCACGATCCAGATGATGCCGATGGCCAGGCGGGCGCCCGTCAGGATGTGCCCCAGCACGCCCGGCACGATGATCTTGAACAGGATCTCCCGGCGCGTTGCGCTCAGGCTCTTGGCCAGCATCAGCCACTTCGGATTCAATTGGCGCACGCCGGCCGAGGTGTTCAGGATGATGGGCCAGACGGCGGCGAAGGTCAGCAGGAAATAAATGGGCGCATCGCCGATGCCGAACACCATGACGGCAATCGGCATCCAGGACAGCGGGGAGATCATGCGCAGGAACTGGAATGCGCTGCTGGCGCTGTTCTCCAGGGCGCGCGAGCTGCCTATGGCCAGACCGATGGGCACACCTATCAGCAAGGCCAGGCCCAGCCCGATCAGCACGCGTTTCATGCTGGTCAGCGTATGCAGCGTCAACTGGTTTTCGACCAGCAGCGCATACAGGCTTTGAAAGGTCTCCCGCGGGCTCAGAAGGTTGGCCAGCGCGATGTTCTGTTCCAGCATGCGCGTGCCCGCGCCCCACAGCAGCAGCAGGATGAACAGACCGCCCAGGCTCAGGGCGAGCCGCACGCCGGGATTGGGTCGTTTCAGTGCCTTGTTCATATGCCGTGCTTTCCGTTATGAATTAGAGGGTGATGCTTTCGCTACGGGTGTACGTATCGGGCAGGCCGAACACCGACATGCCGCCCAGGTCCTGTATGGCCTTCTTGGCGTAACGATCGTCCACCAGGTCCTTGGCCACGAAGGCCGGATCCAGCGATTGCAGGAATTCGTTGCGGCCCGACACCAGAGTGGTCTTGAGCTTGCGGACCAGTTCTTCCGTATAGCTGGGGAAGGGATAGGGCTGGAAGTCGATGCGCTTTTCCTTCCAGTCCTTGTTCACGATGGCGCCCGATGCTTCGTACAGCGCCGTGTCCAGCAGTTCAGGCACCAGCACCTGGGCCAGTGTCTCATAGGAATGCGGCGTATAGCGCTGCGGGTTGTCCTTGGCGAGGATGCGCGCCGTTTCCTGGCGGTTTTCCTGTATCCAGGCCTGGGCCTGGACGATGCCGTTGACCACCTTCTGCGTCCATTCCGGGCGCTGTTCCAGATCGTGTTCGTGCATCAGCACGACACAGCAGGCATGGTCCTTCCAGACGTCGCCGGTGAAGCGCAGGATCTTGCCCACCTTCAGCAATTCGGCCGAGGCGTTGAAGGGTTCGGCGACGGTATAGCCGGCGATCTGCTTGTTGGCCAGCGCCGGCAGCATGTCCGATGGCGCCATGACCACCAGTTTCACCTGTTTCGGGCCTGGCTCGCCTTCGCTGATGGACTCCAAACCCTTGCTTTTCAGCAGATGCTGAAGCACCACATTGTGCAGCGAATACCAGAAAGGAATGGCCACGGTCCGGCCGCCCAGGTCGGCGACGTCGTTGATGTCGTTCAGCACGGTCAGGCCGGAGCCCGACATGTGGTTCCAGGCCACGACCTTGGCGCGCGACTGGCTGCCGTAGCGCGCCCATACCGTCATGGGCGACAGCAGGTGCACCACGTTGACCTGGCCGCTCAGGAAGGCTTCGACGATTTGCGCCCAGCTGCGGAACAGGCGGGGCTTTTCCACTTCCAGGCCCTGGGCCTCGAAAAGCTTGTTGTGGTGCGCCACCAGCAGGGGCGTGGAATCCGTGACGGCCAGATAGCCTATCCGCACGGGGGCATTGGGCTCGGCCGCCATGGCTTTCTTGTGCATCTGCAGCAGGGGCAGGGCGCCCATGGCGGTGAACAGGGTCGACAGCTTCAGGAACTGGCGGCGTGCATCCAGGGTGGCTGCGATCTCTACGGGAGGCTTCATGGCGTTCAGGAGTCCAGGTGATTGGAAGGAGATGTGGCGCGCCGCGCGTCGCGCAGCGTCTGCATGATTTCAAGGCGGATGCGGGCCAGTTCAGGCACGGCTTCGTCGCGCGGATGCGGCAGGCCGATCTCCCACTGGCCGATGAGGCGTCCCGGGTACAGGCCCAGCAGCAGCACGCGGTCGGCCAGTATCAGGGCTTCGTCGATGTCGTGGGTGACCAGCACGGCCGCGGTCTGATGGCGGCTGGTGATGCCTTGCAGCAGAGTTTGCATTTCGCTGCGCGTGATCTCGTCCAGGGCGCTGAAGGGCTCGTCCAGCAGCAGGATTTCGGGCTGGCGCACCAGGCTACGGGCCAGGGCCGCACGCTGCGCCATGCCGCCGGAAAGCTCGCTGGGGTAGCGCTCTTTGGCGCGCAGCAGGTCGACTTCGGCAATCGCCTCCTGGACACGGGCCTTTTTCTCGGCCGGGCTGATCCGGGGCTGATGCTTGAAGTCCAGGCCGAAGCCCACGTTTTCCTCCAGGTTCAGCCAGGGCAGCAGGCTGGGATCCTGGAACACGAAGCCCAGCCGGGGGTGCGGACCCTGCAGGCGCTCGCCCTTGACGTGCACCGTACCCTGGTCGGGCGCCTGCAAGCCGGCGAGCACGCGCAACAGGGACGATTTTCCGACACCGCTGGGGCCCAGTATGGCGACGGTTTCACCGCTGGCCAGGTGCAGCGAAAAATCGCGCAGCACGGTATTGGCGGCCTCGTTCGGCCGGGGGTAGCCGAGATGGATGCCGTGGGCATCCAGAACGACTTGTTTGTCGGATGACGCGGTTCTCGTCATTCAGGGCTCTTAATCGGGTATGAGAAAAAAATCGGCCTTGCCGATGCCGCAATCGGGACACACCCAGTCGTCGGGTATGTCCTCGAAGGGCGTGCCGGGCGCGATTCCGTCTTCGGGAAGGCCGGCCGATTCGTCGTAGATCAGGCCGCAGGGCCCGCACATCCATTGCCTGGCCATCACGCGGCCTCGACCACGGCCTGCTTCTGTTCAAGGTCGTGGATTTCTTTGCGCAGGTGCTTCAGGGCGGGCGTCACGATGGCCACGAAGACGGCTTCGCGCAGCCGCCGCTGCGCGGAATGACGCATCAGGTAGCCCTTGGCGCCCGCATGCAGGACGGCAGAGTTCGCCGCCTTGAGCGTCAGTTCCGAGGTTTGGGCCCGCGCTTTCAGCACATCCAGCAGCGGCGCACGGCCTTCCTGGGCCAATTGCGCCAGGGCGGCCGTCCGCGTTTTCAGATCGGCCAGTTCCTGCGCCAGCTCGTCGCCCTGATCGTCCAGGAACACATTGACGTGGGCGTGGCTGACATTGGTTTCGCGTATGGTCTTCAGGCTGGCCTGGACGATGCCGAAGCCCATGCCGGTCTGTCCCAGCACGAAGCCGCCCTTGATGCGCTTCATGTAGGCGGGGAACTGATCGGGATGAGCCAGCACGGCGGAGGCCGGGATGTGCACGTCCTTGAATCGCAGGTTCAGCGTCTGGGTGCCTTCCAGGCCCGAGAACGCGGGGCAGGGATGCTGCTCCAGGCCGGGCAGCCCTCCGTGGGCGGCGAACATGATGTAGCCTTCGCCCTCGATCGAGGCGGCCACGATCACCAGGTGGTCCGCGCCCACATTGGATACCCAGGGCAGGGATCCGCTGACCACATACTCGTCGCCTTCGCGCCGAGCCGAGAGGTGGATTCTTTCGATGCCCGCCAGATGCTTGACCGCGTTGGACATGCCGGTGCCCGACAGGAGTTCTCCTTTGGTCACCGGCGCCAGGTAGCGTTCGCGCACCGCTACATTCGGCGAGTTCAGCAGATACCAGGCGCAGCTGGACTGGCACCACACCAGGAAGGCCGTCGAGCCGCATTCGTTGCCGACCAGCGTCGTGACCTCGATCTGGCTTGTCAGATCCAGGCCTTGCCCCCCGAATTCCCTGGGAATGGCGGCGCCGAAGCCGCCCAGGGCGCCCAGGCGGCGCATGTAGTCGCCGGGGTACTGCCCCTGCTGGTCTATGGCCTGGACAAGAGGAGCGAGCTCGGCCCGGGCCTGTGCGGCCACCGCGTCGAGCAGCGAAGAACGGGTGTCGGTCTGGCTCATTTCAGTCCGTCCCCCGGCTTAAGCGTATGCCTGGAGTTCGGGATTGATGGGCGTCCTGGCCAGGTTGTTGGCGTAGTTGCACAAAGTGGCCAGGCTGACGCCCAGCACCACTTCCAGCGCATTGGCCTGGGTGTAGCCGGCGGCCAGGAAATCACTGAGATCCTCGTCGGAAACCTGGCCTTTCAGGTCCAGCACCGCCAGCGTGAACTGTGCCAGGGTATTGAGCTTGGGATCGCTCAAGGCGTCGGTGTTGCGCAGCGCCTGGATGATGTCCTCGGGCATGGCCAGCTTCTTGCGGGCCAGGGCCGTATGGCCCGCCACACAGAAGCCGCAGCCATTGCGCGTGGCGGCGGTAATCTGCACGACCTCGCGCTCGGCGGCCGTCAGGCCGGTGCGCGCATTGATGGCGCCGACCACCTGATAGGTCTCCAGAGCGGTGGGGGCATTGGCCAGGACGCCGATCAGGTTGGGCAGGAAGCCGTTGTTCTTTTGCGCCGCGAGCACGCGGTCTTTGGCTTCTTCGGGGGCGGTGTCGGCGGTTTGTATGGCAAGACGGCTCATGGATAAGGCTTCGCAAGAAATTTATATTGTTTTTTATTCTATAGAGCCGGCTCTTAAGACTGAAATACTATAAAAATATATCCTTATTCGTTTTCCGGCATGTTGCCCGCCGCGCCGACCGCCAGACGGAGCTCCACGGTGTAGCATGGCGGTGCAATAGAAAGGCCGGTGTCCAACCCCAACAACAAGCGAGACAACATGGAAAGCAAAAGCGCCTACATCATCGGGCACATCACCGTCAAAGATGCGGAAAAATGGGCGGAGTATTGCCGCCGGGTCCCGGATACGGTCGCGCCTTGGGGCGCATCCTTGGTGTTCCGGGGCGGCAATGCCCAGGTGCTGGCCGGCGACCATGCCCATACCGATACCGTGGTGATACGCTTTCCGGATCGGGCGGCGGTGAACGCCTGGCACGATTCGGCGGCCTACCGCGCGCTGGTCCCGATACGCCAGCAGGCGGCCGATGTGGTGATCGTCAGCTACGAGGAATAGCGGTACGCCCCGGCGCCGTCAGCCCGCCGACAAGGACTCCAGCTCTTCCTGGATCTCCAGCCATTGCTCTTCCAGCAGGCCGTGCCGCTTGCTCAGGTCGCCGTGTTCCTCCAGCACCTTCAGGCGCTCTTCACGGCGGGCGTCCGAATAGAATTCGGGATCGGCGATCAGCGCGTCGAGCATTTGCAGGCGCTTGCCGGCCGCCTCCATGTCCGCTTCGATTTTCTTCAATCGGGCGTCCAGCGGCTTGCGCAGGACGGCAAGGCGCTGACGCTCCTCGGCCTCCTGGCGGCGCTGCGTCTTGCGGTCCACCGCGGATTCGGGCGCCGCGGCCTGCGCCTCGTTGCGGGCCTCGGCCCGCGCGGTCGCGCTGCGCTCGGCCAGCCAGTCCCGGTAGTCCTCCAGGTCGCCGTCGAACTCCTGCACGCCGCCGTCGGCGACGATCCAGAAGCTGTCCACCGTCGTGCGCAGCAGATGCCTGTCGTGCGAGACCAGCAGCACGCTGCCGGCGAACTCGGCCAGCGCCGTCGCCAGGGCCTCGCGGGTGTCCACGTCCAGGTGGTTGCTGGGCTCATCCAGCAACAGCAGGTTGGGTTTTTGCCAGACGATCAGCGACAGGGCCAGTCGGGCTTTTTCGCCGCCGGACATGGGCGCGATCGGGCTGTTCACCGTGTCGCCGCTGAAGCCGAATCCGCCCAGGTAGTTGCGCAGTTCCTGCTCGCGGGTCTGCGGGGCCAGTCGCAGCAGATGCTGCAGCGGCGTGGATGCAGGGTCCAGCATGTCCAGTTGGTGCTGGGCGAAATAGCCGATCTCCAGTCCCCGGGATGCGCGGCGTTCGCCCGCCAGGACCGGCAGCTCGTCGGCCAGCGTCTTGATCAGGGTGCTTTTTCCGGCGCCGTTCACGCCCAGCACACCGATGCGGGCGCCGCCCCGCACCATGAGCTGTACGTCGCCGAGGATGCGGCGGCTGCCGCCGTCTTCGTTCTGGTAGCCGGTGGAAACCTTGTCCAGCACCAGCAAGGGGTCGGGCATGCTGGTGGGTTCGGGAATGCGTATGTCGATTCCCGCTTCCGCCTGCAAGGGCGCCAGGACTTCCATGCGGGCCAGCGCCTTCACGCGGCTTTGCGCCTGCTTGGCTTTGGTCGCCTTGGCCTTGAAGCGATCGATGAAGCCTTGCAGCCTGGCCGTTTCGCGCGTCTGCCTGTCCCAGGCCAGTCGGGTCTGGCGCAGGCGCTCGGCGCGCTGGGTCAGGAAGTCTTCATAGCCGCCCTTGTAGCGCAGCAGCTTCGCCTGGTCGAAATGCAATATAGCCTTGGCCACGGCGTCCAGGAATTCGGTGTCGTGCGAAATGAGCAGGACCGTGCCCTGATAGGCGCCCAGCCACCGCTCCAGCCAAAGCATGGCGTCCAGGTCCAGGTGGTTGGTGGGCTCGTCCAGCAACAGCAGTTCGGAAGGCGCCATCAGCGCCCGCGCAAGCGCCAGCCGCATTTGCCAGCCACCCGAGAAACTCTTGACGGGACTCATCCATTGCGCCGGAGCGAAGCCCAGGCCGGCCAGCAGCTGTTCGGCACGTGACGGAGCGCTCCAGGCATCGGCCTCGACCAGCGCCGATTCCAGCTCGGCGATGCGGTGGCCGTTGCTGTCGGGGATTGCGGCGCGCTCGGCCTGCAGGGCGCGCAAATGCGTGTCTCCGTCGATGACGAACTCGCGCGCGGGCATGTCGTTGTGGCTGATCTCCTGTTCGACGCTGGCGATGCGCCAGCCGGCCGGAATGAGGAGGCTGCCGGCATCAGGATCCAGCCTGCCTTGCAACAGGGAAAACAAGGTGGATTTGCCGGCTCCGTTCTTGCCGACGATGCCGACCCGCTCGCCGGGATTGACGACGAAATCGGCCTCCTCCAGCAGCACTTTGGTGCCGCGGCGCAGTGTCAAACCAGTGGCGCGGATCACGGGGCCAATTGCTCCCGCGTCAGCAACAGGATCTGGTCCTCGGTGTTTTCAGTGCTCAGCCAGACCGGTTCCAGGTCGGGAAACGCGGCGATGAAATTCGAGTATTCATTGCCGATCTCCAGGACCAGCATCCCGCCGGGAGCCAGGAAGTCCGGCGCCTGATCCAGCAGGCGGCGCACCAGATCCATGCCGTCCTCGCCGCCCGCCAGGGCCAGGGTGGGCTCGTGGCGGTACTCTTGCGGCAGGTTCTCCATGGAGTGGTTGTTGACGTAAGGCGGGTTGCAGACGATGAGCGAGTATTCGCACTGCGGCAACTGGTCGAACAGATCGCTGCAATGGGTGGTGACCCGCCCGTCCAGCCCCGACAGCTCGATGTTCTGGTCGGCCACTTCGAGAGCATGTTCGGAAATGTCCACCGCATCGACCTGGGCATTCGGGAAGGCCAGGGCGGCCAGCACCGCCAGGCAGCCCGAGCCGGTGCAAAGGTCCAGCACGAAATCGACCTCGTCCGGATCCGCCACCCAGGGGCTCAGGCCGTCGGCCAGCAGTTCGGAAATGGGCGAGCGCGGGATGATGACGCGCGGGTCGACCACGAAGCGGTGGCCCTGAAGCCAGGCTTCGCCGGTCAGGTAGGCCGCGGGCACGTGGTCCGTGATGCGGCGCTCCAGCAGCTTCAGGAAACGCTCGCGTTCTTCGGGCAGGACGCGCGCATCCAGGAAGGGATCCAGGGTGTCCAGCGGCAGGTGCAAGGTGTGCAGCAGCAGATAGGCGGCTTCGTCCCAGGCGTTGTCGCTGCCGTGCCCGAAAGACAGGCGCGAGGCGTTGAACTGGCTGACGGCATAGCGCATCAGGTCGCGCAGCGTGAACAGTTCGTGGTGGGCGGTTTCGTGCATGCTGGCTCCGGTCAGTCTGGGTCGGGCAGCAAGAGCCCGAGCGTGCGGCGATAGATATTCTTCAGCGGCTCAAGGGTATCCAGCCGGATATGCTCGTTCACCTGATGAATGCTGGCGTTGATGGGGCCGAATTCGATGACCTGCTTGCAGATCTTGGCGATGAAACGGCCGTCCGAAGTGCCGCCGGTCGTGGAAAGCTGTGTCGCTACTCCGGTTTCGTCAAGTATGGCTTGTTCCAGCGCTTTGCTCAAGCCGCCTTTCGGCGTCAGGAAGGGCTCGCCGCCCAGCGTCCAGTCCAGGCCGTAATCCAGCCCGTGGCGTTCAAGTATGGCGGCGACCCGCGCCTTCAGGCTTTCGGGCGTGCTGGCGGTGGAAAAGCGGAAATTGAAGTCCAGCACCGCCGTGCCGGGGACGACATTCGTCGCACCTGTGCCCGAATGCAGGTTGGAAACCTGGAAGGTGGTCGCCGGAAAATATTCGTTGCCGGCATCCCATTCCTGCGTCGTCAATTCGACCAGGGCGGGCGCCAGCAAATGGATGGGGTTGCGCGCCAGATGCGGATAGGCCACATGGCCCTGCCTGCCTTTCACGGTCAGCCGGCCCGACAGCGAGCCGCGCCGACCGTTCTTGACGGTGTCGCCCAGGCGGTCCACCGAGGTGGGCTCGCCCACGATGCAGTAGTCCAGTTGCTCGCCCCGCGCCGACAGCGCCTGGCAGACCTTGACCGTGCCATCCACCGACGGGCCTTCCTCGTCGGCGGTGATCAGCAGGCCTATCGAGCCGCTGTGGCCGGGATGGGCGGCCACGAATTCTTCGGCGGCGACCACAAAGGCGGCGATCGAGCCTTTCATGTCGGCCGCGCCGCGGCCGTACAGGTTTCCGTCGCGCTCGGTCGGCGTGAAAGGCGGGCTGTCCCAGCGTTCCAGCGGCCCGGTCGGAACGACGTCGGTGTGGCCGGCGAACACCAGCAAGGGACCCGCGTCGCCGCGCCGGGCCCACAGGTTCTTCACGTCGCCGTACGCCAGCGTCTCGCAGGTGAAGCCCGCCGCTTGCAGGCGGGCCGCGAGCAGGTCCTGGCAGCCCTGGTCATCGGGCGTTACGGAAGGCCGGGCAATAAGATCCCTGGTCAATTGGAGGACGGCGGAATCGGACATCAGGCCCTCAGCAGTTCGTTGATGCTGGTCTTGGACCGGGTCTGGGCGTCGACGCGCTTGACGATGACGGCGCAGGCCAGGCTGTGCGAACCGTCGGCCGAGGGCAGCGATCCGGGCACGACCACCGAGCCCGAGGGTACGCGGCCGTAGGTGATCTCGCCCGTCGCCCGGTCGTATATCTTGGTGCTTTGGGAAATGAAGACGCCCATGGCCAGCACCGAGTTCTCTTCGACGATCACGCCCTCGACGATTTCGGAGCGCGCGCCGATGAAGCAGTTGTCCTCGATGATGGTGGGGTTGGCCTGCAGGGGTTCGAGCACCCCGCCTATGCCCACGCCGCCCGACAGGTGCACATTCTTGCCGATTTGCGCGCACGAGCCCACGGTTGCCCAGGTGTCGACCATGGTGCCTTCGTCGACATAGGCGCCGACATTGACGTAGGACGGCATCAGCACCACATTCTTGCCGATGAACGCGCCTTTGCGGGCCACGGCCGGGGGAACGACGCGAAAACCGGCCGAGGCGAAGTCCTGGGCTTCGTAGCGTTCGAATTTCGTTGCCACCTTGTCATAGAAGCGCAGGCCGTCGCCGCCCATGACCCGATTGTTTTCCAGGCGGAACGAAAGCAGCACCGCCTTTTTGACCCACTGATGCACTACCCACTCGCCGCCTGTTTTCTCGGCGACACGCAAGCGGCCGCGGTCCAGGGCGTCCAGCGTAGCCTGTACGGCTTCATATACGGCGCTGTGTCCGGACGTCGGGGAGATGTCGGCACGGGCATCCCATGCTTGTTCGATTGTGCTTTGCAGGTCTGTGGTCATAGGCGTTCTACTTATATGGAGGGAAGTGCAAGAGGGTTTTGGACATCCAGGGCCGTCTTGCTGCCGGCCCGGGATGGAGGAGGCCGGTGTCTAGCTCCGTGCGCCCCGTATGAAGCCGGCGATCCGTTCGGCGGCTTCGACGCACTGCTGCTTTGGAGCGACCAAAGCGATCCGGATACGGCCGGCGCCGGGGTTCTCGCCATGCGCTTCGCGTGCCAGGAAGCTGCCCGGCAGGGCGGTGACGCCGGTGGCGCCGTAAAGATCGCGCACGAAATCGGCATCGTCGCCCGGCGTGCGGGCCCACAGGTAGAAGGCGGCGTCGGGCCAGTCCACGTCCAGCACGGGTTTCAGTATGGGCAGGACCGCCTCGAACTTTTCACGGTAGAGCCGGCGATTCTCGACGACATGGGCCTCGTCGCTCCAGGCGGCAATGCTGGCCTGCGAGACCACGGGGCTGATCGCGCTGCCGTGGTAGGTGCGGTACAGAAGGAACTGGCCGATCAGCCTGGCGTCGCCCGCGACGAAGCCGGAGCGTAATCCAGGCACGTTGGAGCGCTTGGACAGGCTGGAAAAGCAGACCAGGTTGCGGTAGTCGCTTCGGCCAAGCAGGCTAGCCGCCTGCATGGCGCCCAGTGGCTTGTCGGATTCGTCAAAGTAGATCTCCGAATAGCATTCATCCGCCGCGATGGCAAAGCCGTGTTCGTCCGACAGGGCGAACAGTGTTTTCCAGTCCTCCAGCGGCATGACGTTGCCGGCCGGATTTCCCGGCGAGCAGACAAACAGCAACTGCGTGCGGCGCCAGACGTCGGCCGGCACCGCTTTCCAGTCGTAGCCGAAACCAAGGTCGGCCCGCGAATTGATGAAATAAGGCTGGGCGCCGGCCAGCAGGGCCGCGCCTTCGTATATCTGATAGAAGGGGTTGGGGCAGACCACCAGCGCGCCGGCGCCCGGATCGATCACGGCTTGCGCGAAGGCGAAAAGCGCCTCGCGCGAACCCAGGGCGGGCAGTACCTGCGTATCGGGATCGGGGCGTTCGATGCCGTAGCGCCGGGCGATCCAGTCGGCGATCGCCGAGCGCAGGGCCGGGTCGCCCTTGGTCGGCGGATAGACCGACAGCCCGCCCATGGCTTCTTGCATGGCCTGGATCACCAAGGCCGGCGCGGCATGCTTGGGTTCGCCGATGGAAAGATTGACGGGTGCGGATTGCGGGACGGAAGCCTGGGCGAGCAAGCGCCTTAGTTTTTCGAAGGGATAAGGGTGCAGGGCGCTTAGTCGGGGATTCATTGTTGCCGGATCAAAAGGCGTGGGCCGGCGATTTTAGCAAGCGTATCCAACCTTGCCTGGCTGCGCTGCCGCCTGGCAAGCATGGGCCGGGGCAATCTCGCGCCTTTTTGTCTTTGCACCGGTAAGGCTTTAGCCGGTATTGCGCCTGATAGCACAAAAAACAATATATGGTGCGAACGGAGAGACTCGAACTCTCACACCTCTCGGCGCCAGAACCTAAATCTGGTGCGTCTACCAATTCCGCCACGTTCGCATTCATTAGGCAAGCCAAACATTATAGCTTTTTTTCAGTCCCGCGCAATGTCGGAACGGGGCTGAAAGCAGCCTGGGGCCAGCGATCGAGGATGCCGGGAGAGCCAGGCGCAGTGGTCCTAGTACACTGGCGCTTCGCCCTCGGGACGGCGCTTGAAGCGGCGGTGCACCCAATAGTACTGATCCGGTGTGCTGCGTATGCGTTCTTCCAGGAACTGGTTGGTGCGCAGCGCGTCGGCATGGGCGTCGCCGCTGGGAAAGTTTTCCAGCGCGTCGAAAATATTCAGCCTGTAGCCGCGATAGCCGGGCAGCACCTCGGCCACGAAGGGCACGACGCGCGCGCCCGATAGCTGCGCCAGCCGGGATACGGCCGTCAGGGTGCAGGCCTGGACGCCGAAGAAAGGCACGAACACGGAGTCTCGCAGGCCGAAATCCATGTCGGCCGCCAGCATGATGGGAGTTCCCGACTTGAGCACCTTGAGTATCTCGCGGGCGCTGCCGTTGCGGGGAATCATCTTCGTGCCGAAGCGGCCCCGCTGCTCGCGCGAGATCGTGTCGGTGACGACGTCCGACATGGGAGTGTAGATCGAGGCGACGGGATGCAATATGGAGTAATACATGCAGGTCGCCTCTATGGCGGCAAAGTGGAATCCCAGGAAGATGGTGGGCTGCTCGTAGCGATCGCGCAGTTCGATGGCGCTGTTCAATTCGACCAGGCGGGACAGGGCGGCCGCGCTGCCATACCACTGCATGCCTCGTTCCAGGTAGCTGCGTATGACATGCCTGAATGTCGAGCGCGCCAGCCCTTCGCGCTGGGCTTCGGAGTGTTCGGGAAAGCACAGGCGCAGATTGGTGTGCAGGATGCGCTTGCGCTTGCCGGGGATTCTGTAAAGCAGCGATCCCAGCATTTCGCCCAGTCGGGCGACCAGGCCATAGGGCAGTGTTGAAAGGACGCGAAGAAGGCCTGATGTCAATGCGTTTTGTGTGCTGTTTTTCATGAAGGGGGGCGTGCGCGATGCAGGGAGCCCGTGTCAGGCCGGTCGATCATGCTAGCACGTTCTGTGGACGGGCTTGTGAAGTTTCGATCAAGGCGGCTGCATGCCCGGCGTCCCGGCGCGCCGCGGCCCTGGAAGCGGTGTTTGGATGGGCCTTTCGACTTTCCGGTAAAATGACTCGTTTATTCGTTCAATTACTCATTTATATAGGTCCCGAATGCAACCCGAGGTTGAAATTTTGTCCGGCCTGGAGCGCCGTGTTGATCTGGCCGTTTCGATTGCCGATGTGGAAAAAGAAGTCCAGGCTCAGCTCAAGCGCGTCGCCCGCACCGCTAAAGTTCAGGGTTTTCGTCCAGGAAAAGCGCCGCTTTCCCTGATCGAGCGCAGCCATGGACCTGGCATCCGCTACGACGTGATCAACACCGAAGTCGGCCGTTCGCTGGATAAGGTCATCGGCGAGGCCAAGCTGCGCGTCGCGGGCACGCCCAATCTGGAACCCAAGACCGAAGGCGTCGAAGAGGGCGTCATGGCGTTTTCGGCCACCTTCGAAGTCTATCCCGAAGTCCAGGTGCCCGAATTGTCGGCCCTGCAGGTCAAGCGCGCCCAGACACAGGTGGGCGATGCCGAAGTGCAGCGCACGGTCGATATCCTGCGCAAGCAGCGCGCCAAGTACGAAGCGCGCGACGGCCGCGAAGCGCAAGACGATGACCGCATCACCCTGGATTTCGTGGGCACCATCGATGGCGTGGCCTTCGACGGCGGCGCCGCCGAGAAATTCCCGTTCGTCCTGGGCCAGGGCCGCATGCTGCCCGAATTCGAAACCGCCGTGCGCGGCATGAAGGCCGGCGAATCCAAGACGTTCCCGCTGACTTTCCCCGAGGAATACGGCAGCAAGGCCGTTGCCGGCAAGACGGCCGAGTTCAAGATCACCGTCACGGAAGTCGCCGAACCCGTCCTGCCCGAAGTCGATGCTGAATTCGCCAAGTCGCTGGGCCAGCCCGAAGGCGACGTCCAGAAGCTGCTGGCCGATGTACGCGCCAACATCGAGCGCGAGGTCAAGGCCCGCGCCCAGGCACGCACCAAGGCCAGCGTCATGGACGCGCTGGTGGAAGCATGCTCGTTCGAGGTGCCCAAGGCACTGGTCGAGAACGACGCGCAAGGCCGTGTCGCCGCCGCCCGCGAGGAACTCAAGCAGCGCGGCGTGCCCAATGCCGACTCCATGCCCATTCCTGCCGATGCGTTCACGGCCGAGTCCGAGCGCCGCGTGCGCCTGGGCCTGCTGGTGTCCGAACTGGTGCAAAGCGCCGACCTGCAAGCCAAGCCCGAACAGGTTCGCGCCCGCATCGAGGAATTCGCCCAGAACTACGAGCAGCCCGCGCAAGTCGTGGCCTACTACCTTTCCGACCGTCAGCGCCGCGCTGAAATCGAAGCCATCGTGCTGGAAGACAACGTGGTCGACCACGTCTTGTCCAAAGCGCAGGTCAGCGACGAGGACGTCGCCTTCGAAGAACTCATGGGGACCAACTAAATGTCACGATTTACCGATTTTTACGCCTCAATGTATGGTGGTGACTCGGTGACCCCAACGGGGCTGGGCTACGTGCCCATCGTGATAGAACAGTCCGGGCGCGGCGAGCGCTCGTACGATATTTACTCGCGCCTGCTGCGCGAGCGCGTGATCTTCTTTGTCGGCCCCGTGAATGATCATTCCGCCAATCTGGTGGTGGCCCAGCTGCTGTTCCTTGAATCGGAAAACCCCGACAAGGACATCTCGCTGTACATCAACTCGCCCGGCGGTTCGGTTTATGCGGGCATGGCCATTTACGACACGATGCAGTTCGTCAAGCCCGATGTGTCCACGCTTTGCACCGGCATTGCGGCCAGCATGGGCGCTTTCCTTCTGGCGGCGGGCACCAAGGGCAAGCGCTATACCTTGCCCAATTCGCGCATCATGATTCACCAGCCCTCGGGCGGTGCGCAGGGGCAGGCCTCCGACATCCAGATCCAGGCGCGGGAAATCCTCAGCTTGCGCGAACGCCTGAACACCATTCTGGCCAACAACACGGGGCAGCCAGTCGAACGCATCGAAGTGGACACCGAGCGCGACAATTTCATGTCGGCGGAAGATGCGGTATCGTATGGTTTGGTCGATAAAGTACTGGTCTCCCGCGCTGACGGGGCCTAGGCCAGCCGGTCGGTGGGCGCCGCGCCCACCGGTTATTACCCGACAGGCAAGTTCTAGTACTTTGTCCTGTCCACTGAACTGAACGAAGAGTTTTATGCCTGAAAAAAAAGGATCGGCGGACGATAAAGTATTGCATTGTTCATTTTGCAATAAAAGCCAGCACGAGGTTCGCAAGCTGATCGCCGGACCCTCGGTTTTCATCTGCGACGAGTGCATCGACCTGTGCAACGACATCATTGTCGAGGAAAGCCAGGAAGCGGCCCGTGACGCGATCCGCAACGAATTGCCCACGCCCCACGAAATCAAGGCTTTCCTGGATGGCTACGTCATCGGCCAGGACATTCCCAAGCGCAACCTGGCGGTGGCGGTCTACAACCATTACAAGCGCCTGCGCTACGGCGAGGCCAAGGGCGATGGCGTCGAACTGTCCAAAAGCAATATCCTGCTCATCGGTCCCACCGGGTCGGGCAAGACGCTGCTGGCGCAGACGCTGGCCCGCATGCTGGACGTGCCTTTCGTGATGGCCGACGCCACCACGCTGACCGAGGCCGGCTACGTGGGCGAAGACGTCGAGAACATCATCCAGAAGCTGCTGCAGAACTGCAGCTACGATGTCGAGAAGGCGCAGCGCGCCATCATCTACATCGATGAAATCGATAAAATTTCGCGCAAGGCCGACAATCCATCCATCACGCGCGATGTTTCCGGCGAAGGCGTGCAGCAGGCCCTGCTCAAGCTGATCGAAGGCACGGTTGCGTCAGTGCCGCCGCAGGGCGGGCGCAAGCACCCCAACCAGGACTTCGTCCAGGTCGACACCACCAACATCCTGTTCATCGTAGGCGGCGCCTTCGACGGGCTGGAAAAAATCATCCGCGACCGCAGCGAAAGGTCGGGCATCGGTTTTTCCGCCACCGTGCGCGCCAAGACCGAGCGTGGCGTGGGCGAGCTGTTCGCCGAAGTCGAGCCCGAAGACCTCATCAAGTTCGGCCTGATCCCTGAACTGGTCGGACGCCTGCCCGTCGTGGCCACCCTGGAAGAGCTCCAGGAAGACACGCTGATACGCATTCTTACCGAACCCAAGAATTCGCTGATCAAGCAGTTCCAGAAACTGTTCGAGATGGAAGAAGTCGAGCTCGAAGTGCGTCCCGCAGCGCTGGCGGCCATTGCCAAGCGCGCCATCAAGCGCCGCACAGGCGCCCGCGGGCTGCGCTCCATCGTGGAACAATCCTTGCTGGGCACCATGTACGAACTTCCTTCCCAGAAGAACGTCAAAAGGGTGGTGTTGGACGAAAATGCGGTCTCGGGCAAGGGCGCGCCCATGCTCATCTACGGGGACGAGGCCAAGGCGGCGGATGCCTCCGGCCGACAAGGGGCTTCCAAGAAGCTGAAGGATGCCGCCGCCTAGGAAATACCTTGGAATTACCGCTATGTAATCCGGAATTGCCGTTGTAGACTTGAAAACCTGGCTATCGTCACTACATACACCTACAGGTAGTACTCAAAAAGGGAGGCCTTGGCTTCCCTTTTGCATCTAGAGGTAAATTTTAAGGAAATTACTATGTCTGCGAGCCAGATTCTTACTTCAGAACCCACGGACTTGCCGCTGTTGCCCTTGCGCGACGTGGTGGTATTTCCGCACATGGTGATTCCTCTGTTTGTTGGCCGTCCGCGTTCCATCAAGGCCCTGGAGCTGGCCATGGAATCGGGCAACAACATCATGCTGGTGGCGCAGAAGTCCGCCGGCAAGGACGATCCCACTCCCGAAGATCTTTACGACATCGGTTGCGTTGCCAGCATCCTGCAAATGCTCAAGCTGCCCGACGGCACCGTCAAGGTGCTGGTGGAAGGCTTGCAACGCGCGCGTATCCAGAAGGTCACCGAGGCCGAAACACACTTCATGTCGGTCGTGGTGCCGGTCGAGCCCGAAACGGGCGAAGGCCCCGAATCCGAGGCCCTGCGCCGCGCGGTGGTGGCCCAGTTCGAGCAATACGTCAAACTGAACAAGAAGATTCCGCAAGAGATCCTGACATCCCTTACGGGCATCGACGATGCCGGCCGCCTGGCCGACACGATCTCGGCCCATTTGCCCCTGAAGCTCGAGCAGAAGCAGAAGATGCTCGAAGTCACGGGCACCGCCGAACGCCTGGAAAGCCTGCTGTCGCAGCTTGAGTCCGAAATCGACATCCTGCAGGTCGAAAAGCGCATACGCGGCCGGGTCAAGAAGCAGATGGAAAAGAGCCAGCGCGACTACTATCTGAACGAGCAGGTCAAGGCCATTCAGAAGGAGCTGGGCGAAGGCGAGGACGGCGCCGACATCGAGGAACTCGAAAAGAAGATCACCGCGGCCCAACTGCCCAAGGAAGCCCAGAAGAAGGCCGATGCCGAGCTCAAGAAGCTCAAGCTGATGTCGCCCATGTCGGCCGAAGCCACGGTCGTGCGCAATTACATCGATACGCTCATCGGCTTGCCCTGGCGCAAGAAAAGCCGCATCAACAACTCCATTTCCAATGCCGAAGACGTGCTCGACGCCGATCACTACGGCCTGGAGAAGGTGAAAGAGCGCATCATCGAATACCTGGCCGTACAGCAGCGCGTCGACAAGCTCAAGGCGCCCATCCTGTGCCTGGTCGGGCCTCCCGGCGTGGGCAAGACCTCGCTGGGGCAGTCCATCGCGCGCGCGACCAATCGCAAGTTCGTGCGCATGGCCCTGGGCGGCGTGCGCGACGAGGCCGAGATCCGCGGCCACCGCCGCACCTACATCGGCTCCATGCCGGGCAAGATCCTGCAGAACATGGCCAAGGTGTCCGTGCGCAACCCCTTGTTCCTGCTGGACGAAATCGACAAGATGGGTGCGGACTTCCGCGGCGATCCGTCCTCGGCCTTGCTGGAGGTGCTGGATCCGGAACAGAACCACACCTTCCAGGACCACTACATCGAGGTCGATTTCGACTTGTCCGACGTCATGTTCGTGGCCACCAGCAATACGCTGAACATTCCGCCGGCCCTGCTGGACCGCATGGAAGTCATACGTCTGTCGGGCTACACCGAAGACGAAAAGGTGCATATCGCCTTCGATCACCTGCTGCCCAAGCTGATGAAGAACAACGGCGTGCAGGAAGGCGAGATCACCATCGAGGAATCGGCGGTGCGCGACATCGTGCGCTACTACACGCGTGAAGCGGGTGTCCGGGCGCTGGAACGCGAGATCAGCAAGATCTGCCGCAAGGTCGTGAAGAAGCTGCTGGGCGCGAATCCCACGGTGCGCTCCGGCGGCCGGCGCAAGGCAGCGCCCGCGCAGGCGCTGGAACGTGTCACGGTCACCTCCGAGAACCTGAGCGATTTCCTGGGCGTGCGGCGTTTCAGTTTCGGCATGGCCGAGAAGGAAAACAAGGTGGGTCAGGTTACCGGCCTGGCCTGGACCGAGGTGGGCGGCGATCTGCTGACCATCGAGGTGGCCGACATGCCGGGCAAGGGCGTGGTGGTGCGCACGGGCTCGCTGGGCGACGTCATGAAGGAATCGGTCGAGGCGGCACGCACGGTTGTGCGCGCCAGGGCGCAGAAGTGGGGCATTGCCAATACGGCTTTCGAGAAGCGCGATCTGCACGTGCACTTCCCGGAAGGCGCAACCCCCAAGGACGGCCCTTCGGCGGGTATCGCCATCACGACGGCGATGGTGTCGGCACTGACGGGCATACCGGTGCGCGCCGACGTGGCCATGACGGGCGAAATCACGTTGCGCGGAGAGGTCCTGGGCATCGGCGGCCTGAAGGAAAAGCTGCTGGCGGCCCATCGCGGCGGGATCAAGGTGGTGATGATTCCGGAAGAAAACGTGAAGGATCTTGCGGATATTCCGGATAATGTGAAGAACCACCTGGAGATCATCCCGGTGCGCTGGATAGACCGGGTGCTAGAGGTCGCCTTGCAGAACATGCCTACGCCGTTGTCGGACGAGGAAGTCGCCCGTCTGGCGGCGGAAGCGGTCGCCAGCGCGAAGCAGGTCGGTGAATCGTCGGGTGGCGTCATGAAGCATTGATGCTTGTCGATCCCGGGGGCGTCTTTTGAAGCCGCCGCCTGGGCCGCTGACGCTGAAGGCTGTAGTCAAGGCTGAGTTCTGTATTGCACGGGGCTCAGCCCTTTTCTTTTTCTTGTGCCTGTTTCGTTAGGTCTAATCGCTGGGCGTGCTTGCTGTCTGCTTGCTTGCATCAGCGCAGGTGGGTGGGGCTGCGCTTGAGTCATGTAGCGATCAGACGATGAAACTTGCGATACGCGCGAATATAGATGAAATGGATCGGAAGGGACTCTGAAAAGGGTGTTGATAGCTTAGGACGATTTCACCGTTCAGACGTCGGGATTCACTATGAGCGCCGTGCAATCTGTGAAGTGCTTGTGGTATCCAGCGTTCATGAGCCGGTCGGCCAATAGACGGCTCGAACGAATCCAAGCACCTCGGATCGATAGTATCCAATCACTTTGGGCAATAATGGGCCTGGCCGATCAATGGAAGGTGTCTGCAGGCATGGCTGGCCCGGCGGTTTACGCGTGCGCCGCGCAGGCCCTTCGTTTTGGGGAGGCAAGACCGCGCCTGCTCGAGCAACAAGGGTGTTGGCAGCCCGGGGGGCTGCCAACGTTGCGAGTTTCGCGGTCGCCCCAAAACGAAGGGCCTGCGCGGGAAGTCCTGGCTTGCCAGGACCGCAACGCGTTTAGCCGGGCCAGCCATGCCTGCAGACACCGCTTGTCTTCCGAGCCAACGTCGCTACTCTTCCATGGCGTCTTGGCCAAGACGCCAGCCAACGCGCCCGCACCCTTACTGCAGCGGCGTATCCCGTATCAAGCCCACGGCGATGCCTTCCAGCGAGAATTCGTCTTCGGCCGAAACGACGATGGGCTGGAAATCGGGGTTTTCGGGCAGAAGCTGGATGACCCGGCCGTCGCGGGAGAAGCGCTTGACGGTGACCTCGTCGCCCAGGCGGGCCACGACGATCTGGCCGTTGCGCGCGTCGGGCGATTTCTTGACCGCCAGAAGGTCGCCGTCCAGGATGCCCGCGTCGCGCATGCTTAAACCGCGTACGCGAAGAAGGTAATCGGGAGTCTGGCTGAACAGCGCGGGTTCGATGCCGATTTCGCGTTCGACGTGTTCGGCGGCAAGAATGGGATTGCCCGCCGCCACGCGGCCCACCAGGGGCACCAGCAACTGCGACAGGGCGCTGCTGGCGGTTTCCAGCATGCTGGAGGACCTGTCGGCCGGCAGGTCGGGATCGACCAGCCGTATGCCCCGCGAGGCGCCTGCCGTAAGCTCGATGGCGCCTTTCCTGGCCAGTGCCTTCAGATGGTCTTCGGCGGCGTTGGCCGATTTGAAGCCCAGGGCGCGCGCGATTTCGGCCCGCGTCGGCGGAAAGCCGCTGCGGGTGATTTCGCTGCGTATGAGTTCGAGTATTTGCTGCTGACGCTCGGTAAGCTTGACGGCCATGGCAATCCAGACTGTGTTTTTATACAGTCTGGATTCTGCAATACTTTCAGTGAAAGATCAAGCCTTAAGCCAGGACTTTGGCGATCGAGGCCGCCACGTAGTCGATATTGCGGCTGTTCAGCGCGGCAACGCAGATGCGTCCGCTGCTGACCGCGTACACGCCATGTTCATCGCGCAGGCGGTCCACTTGTTCGGCGGTCAGGCCCGAGTATGAGAACATGCCGCGCTGGGCCAGGACGAAATCGAAGTTCTGGGTGACGCCGTGGGACTTGAGCTTTTCGACCAATTGCACGCGCATGCTGCGGATGCGTTCGCGCATGGCGGCCAGCTCGTTTGTCCACAGGCTGTAGAGCTCGGGCGTGTTCAGCACCGTGGCGACCACGGTGCCGCCGTGCGTGGGCGGGTTGGAGTAGTTGGTGCGGATCACGCGCTTGAGCTGGCTGAGCACGCGGCCGCTTTCTTCCTTGCTGGACGAAACCAGGGTCAGCGCGCCGACGCGCTCGCCGTACAGCGAGAAGGACTTGGAAAAGGACGAACTGATGAACATGGTCAGGTCGTGCTGCGCGAACAGGCGGACGACCGATGCGTCTTCTTCGAGGCCGTCGCCGAAGCCCTGATAGGCGATGTCTAGGAAGGGCACGAGATTGCGGGCCTTGACGGCTTCGACGATCTGCTGCCATTGCTCGAAGCTGGGGTCCACACCCGTGGGGTTGTGGCAGCAGGCGTGCAGGACGACGATGGTCTGCTCGGGCAGCGCTTGCAGCGAAGCCAGCATGCCTTCGAAGTCCAGGCCATGCGTGGCGGCGTCGTAGTAAGGATAGGTTTCCACGGTGAAACCGGCGCGCTCGAACAGGGCGCGGTGGTTTTCCCAGCTGGGGTTGCTGATGACGACCTTGGAGCCCGGCAGCAGTTGCTTCAGGAAATCGGCGCCGATCTTCAGGGCGCCCGTGCCGCCCAATGCCTGGGCGGTCAGCACGCGGCCCGCCGCGATAAGGGGCGAGCCTTCGCCCAGCAGCAGGGTTTGCGCGCCTTTGTTGTAGCCGGGTATGCCTTCGATGGGCAGGTAGCCGCGCGCGGCATGCGCTTCGATGCGCGCCGTTTCGGCCTTGCTGACCGCGTCCAGAAGGGGAATCCGCCCTTCGTCATCGTAGTACACGCCCACGCCAAGATTGACCTTGCCGGTTCGGGTATCCGCGTTATATTGTTCGTTCAGGCCTAGGATGGGGTCGCGCGGAGCGAGTTCGACGGATTCGAAGAGAGATTTCATTTTGAGGGAGTAAGGGTGGGAAGAGAAACTCGAAACATTAGTGTGATAATAAGGGGTTTACCCTGAAAGTGTCCAGCATGAACGCTCCCGCGCCCGGCTTCATAGAATACCCCGACAGTCCATTCCAGCTGTATCAGCCCTATCCCCCGGCGGGCGATCAGCCCACGGCGATCGACGCGCTGGTCGAGGGCATCGACGATGGGTTGATGTACCAGACTCTGCTGGGCGTCACCGGTTCGGGCAAGACCTATACCATGGCCAATGTCATCGCCCGCACGGGGCGCCCGGCCATCGTGCTGGCGCCCAACAAGACACTGGCGGCGCAGTTGTATGCCGAAATGCGCGAATTCTTCCCCAACAATGCGGTCGAATATTTCGTTTCCTACTATGACTACTATCAGCCCGAGGCCTATGTGGCGGCGCGCGACCTGTTCATCGAAAAGGATTCGTCCATCAATGAACACATCGAGCAGATGCGGCTGTCGGCCACCAAAAGCCTGTTGGAGCGGCGCGACACGGTCATCGTGGGTACCGTGTCGTGCATCTACGGCATCGGCAATCCCGGCGATTACCATGCCATGGTGCTGACCCTGCGCACCGGCGACCGCATCGCCCGGCAGGAGTTGCTGGGCCGCCTGGTGGCCATGCAGTATGAACGCAACGACGTGGAATTCGTCCGGGGCAATTTCCGGGCGCGCGGCGAGATCATCGATGTCTTCCCGGCGGAGCATGCCGAGCTGGCCTTGCGCATCACCTTGTTCGACGACGAGATCGAGACGCTGGAGATGTTCGATCCATTGACGGGCAAGGTCAAGCAGAAGATTCCGCGCTTCACCGTTTTCCCCAGCTCCCACTACGTCACGCCGCGCGAGACCGTGCTGCGCGCCATCGAGACCATCAAGATGGAGCTGCGCGAGCGCCTGGCCGCGCTGACGGCCGACGGCAAGCTGGTGGAAGCGCAACGGCTGGAGCAGCGCACCCGCTTCGACCTGGAAATGCTGCAGGAACTGGGTTTCTGCAAGGGTATCGAGAATTATTCCCGCCATCTGTCCGGCGCCTTGCCCGGCGAACCGCCGCCCACGCTCATCGACTACCTGCCCGCCGATGCATTGATGTTCATCGACGAAAGCCATGTCACCATGGGCCAGCTGAGCGCCATGTACCGGGGAGACCGCTCACGCAAGTCGACGCTGGTTCAGTTCGGCTTCCGCCTGCCGTCGGCCATGGACAACCGGCCGCTGCAGCTGGAGGAGTTCGAGCAGCGCATGCGCCAGTGCGTCTTCGTATCCGCCACGCCATCCACCTACGAAAAGGAGCATGCCGACAATGTGGTCGAGCAGGTGGTCCGGCCCACGGGCCTGGTCGACCCCGAGGTGGAGGTGCGGCCGGCGCTGACGCAGGTCGACGATCTGCTCGGCGAAATCAAGAAGCGGGTGGCCCGGCAGGAGAGGGTGCTGGTCACGACCCTGACCAAGCGCATGTCGGAAGACCTGACCGATTACCTGACCGAGAACGGCCTGAAGGTGCGCTATCTGCACTCGGACATCGATACCGTGGAGCGGGTGGAGATCATCCGCGACCTGCGGCTGGGGGTATTCGATGTGCTGGTGGGCATCAACCTGCTGCGCGAAGGCCTGGACATTCCGGAAGTATCGCTGGTGGCCATCCTGGATGCCGACAAAGAGGGATTCCTGCGATCCGAGCGCAGCCTGATCCAGACCATGGGCCGGGCCGCGCGCAACCTGAACGGACGAGCCATCTTGTATGCCGACCGGATCACCGACTCCATGCGCCGGGCCATGGACGAGACGGAGAGGCGGCGCGTCAAGCAACTGGAATTCAATGCCAAGCACGGCATCACGGCGCGCAGCGTCAGCAAGGCGGTGCGTGAGATGATCGATGGTGTGATGGTGGCGCCCGAAGCGGCATCGGCCGTCGACGATATTGCGCCCGAGGTATTGCGCGACGACAAGTCGCTGGCCAGGGAGATCCGCCGGCTGGAAAAGCTGATGATGGATCATGCCAAGAATCTGGAATTCGAGCAGGCGGCCGCCGCGCGGGACTCGCTGAACCGGCTCAAGCAAAAAGCCTTGCTTTCGTGAACCGTTCTGGTCGACGAGCCGATGGCGGCGATCATCCATCCTTACTGCTTGCGGTTGTATGCTTAAAACAAATTGTTGGGAAACCCCAACAATTTGTAGTTTTTAATGGCCCTGTCATCCCGCCCTGGCGGGCGGTCGACGCAGGGTCTTGCCAGCGCCCATCCTAGGGTTTACCATTACATATTTACGGGCCTAATGTTGCCGAAAACCCCTATGTTGCGGTGCATGAATATTGGCTTTTCAGCGGCTTGAAGCTGCCGTGCCGCAGTTCGCGGTTTTACACCGAAATAGCCGGTAACGTCTTATTGTGCTTCGGTTTTTCTGATTGTCAATGCTTGCAGGAACACAAATGTGGGCTTGCAAAAGGTCTTGCCTTACAACGGGTTTTCCCTCACACTCACGTCTATGATGACTAAGGTACTTTTCGTTTGCATGGGTAATATCTGTCGCTCGCCAAGCGCAGAGGGAGTGTTCCGCCGTTTAGTCGACGAAGCGGGGCTTTCCGATGTGGTTGGCGTCGATTCCGCTGGCACCCACAGCTTTCATATTGGCGAAGCGCCCGACGCGCGCGCCCAGGCGGCTGCGCGCAAGCGCGGCTACGAGCTTTCGCATTGCGTGGCCAGGCAGATCACGGCCGACGATTTCCGCGAATTCGACCTCATTCTGGCCATGGACTGGGAAAATCTTTCCGCATTGCAGCAGCAATGCCCGAAGATCTATCAGCACAAGCTCATGTTGCTCATGCGCTTTGCCAACGAATTCGAAGAAGCCACGGTGCCCGACCCGTACTACGGTGGCCCCGAAGGCTTCGGCAAGGTGCTCGACTACCTGGAAGACGCCTGTCAGGGCGTGATGGAACTCGTGCGCAAGCGCGCCTTGCAATACCAGGCCGCTTAACGTCCGTCGCCCATGCGGCATATAGCAAAACCGTGCCCCAGGCACGGTTTTTTCGTTTGGCGGCAGCACGCTTACCCTAGTGTTTTAGTCGGGAATTTGCTATACTTGACTATATTGGTCGGGTATAAAGTCGCCGGCCGATAATTTGATTGCATCAGGCTTTGGCAAGGAAATCACCATGCGTTTAACGACCAAGGGGCGTTTTGCGGTGACCGCCATGATTGATCTGGCGTTGCGGCAGCAAAGCGGGCCCGTCACTCTGGCGGCCATCAGTCAACGTCAGAATATTTCGCTGTCCTATTTGGAGCAGCTGTTCGGCAAATTGCGTCGCCACGAACTGGTTGACAGCATACGCGGTCCGGGCGGCGGTTACTCGCTGGCCCGCCTGGCGCGCAATATCACGGTGGCCGATATCATTTTCGCGGTGGACGAGCCGCTGGACGCCACCAGTTGCGGCGGCAAGGAAGACTGCAACGTCGGCCGCAATGGCAGCACGGGCAAGTGCATGACACACGAACTGTGGTCGACGCTCAATCGTAAAATGGTCGATTATCTGGATTCGGTGTCCTTGCAGGATCTGGTCGATCAGCAGCGCATGCGCCTGCTGCATGAGTCCACCCAGGCACAGGCCGCCATCCGCATCAACCGCTCGCCCGATGTGCTCATCGCGTCGTCGACGGTATAGAAACCTGGAGCTACGCCTCATGTCCCAACGTCCCGTTTATCTGGACTATTCGGCGACCACGCCCGTCGATCCGCGCGTGGTCGACAAAATGGTGCCCTGGCTGTACGAGCATTTCGGCAATCCCGCTTCGCGCAGTCACGCCTACGGCTGGGACGCCGAAGAGGCCGTCGAGCTGGCCCGGTCCCAGGTGGCGCAACTGGTCAATGCCGACCCGCGCGAGATTATCTGGACGTCCGGCGCCACCGAATCGAACAACCTGGCGCTGAAGGGCGCCGCCCAAGCCCACGCCGGGCGCGGCAAGCATATCGTCACGGTCAAGACCGAACACAAGGCGGTGCTGGACACCTGCCGCGAGCTCGAGCGACAGGGCTTCGAAGTCAGCTATCTGGATGTTCCCCAGGACGGCCTGCTGGACGTCGCCGCGTTCAAAAGCGCATTGCGGCCGGACACCATCCTGGCCTCGGTCATGCTGGTCAATAACGAGATCGGCGTCGTGCAGGACATCGCCGCGCTGGGCCAGGCCTGCCGGGAACGGGGTGTCGTATTCCATGTGGATGCGGCGCAGGCCACGGGCAAGGTCGCCATCGACCTGCAGGCGCTGCCTGTGGATCTGATGTCCTTTTCGGCACACAAAACCTACGGACCCAAAGGCGTCGGGGCCTTGTTCGCCAGGCGCAAGCCCCGCGTGCGGCTGGAGGCCCAGATACACGGCGGCGGGCACGAACGCGGTTTCCGCTCGGGCACCCTGGCCACGCATCAGATCGTCGGCATGGGCCAGGCCTTTGAGCTGGCGCGGCTCGAAATGGACGCCGAACTTCAGCGCATACGCGTCTTGCGCGATCGGCTTTGGGCCGGGCTGTCGCAGATTCCGGAAATCCATCTCAACGGGCATGCCCGCCAGCGCGTTCCGCACAACCTGAACGTCAGCTTCGACTATGTGGAAGGCGAATCGCTGATCATGTCGCTCAAGGATCTGGCGGTGTCCAGCGGATCGGCCTGCACCTCTGCCAGCCTGGAGCCTTCTTACGTATTGCGCGCCCTGGGCCGCAGCGATGAGCTCGCCCACAGTTCCATACGCTTCACCCTGGGCCGCTACACCACCCCGGAAGACGTGGATTTCGCCATACAGCTGCTTGTGCGCCAGGTGGGCAGGTTGCGCGACATGTCGCCGCTATGGGAAATGGCCCAGGAAGGCGTGGACTTGAATTCGGTTCAATGGGCCGCACATTAAGGGTATCAGTATGAAGAATCTGGAGGCCGCTGCGAAAGCGGTTGCGGGCACTCATGGCGTATAGCGACACGGTACTGGATCACTACGAAAATCCGCGCAACGTGGGATCATTCGACAAGTCCGATGCCAGTGTCGGTACGGGCATGGTCGGCGCGCCGGCGCTGGGCGACGTAATGAAGCTGCAAATCCGGGTGAACGAATCGGGTATCATTGAAGACGCACGATTCAAGACGTATGGCTGCGGTTCGGCCATCGCATCCACTTCGCTGGTCACCGAATGGATCAAGGGCAAGACGCTGGATCAGGCCATGGATATCCGCAATACGCAGATCGCCGAGGCGCTGGCCTTGCCGCCGGTCAAGATTCACTGTTCCATCCTGGCCGAGGACGCCATCAAGGCAGCCATCCGGGACTACAAGGAAAAGCATCAGGAGTAATCATGGGAATTATGCTTACACAACAAGCCGCCGATCACATCAACCGCTACATTGAAAAGCGGGGCAAGGGGCTGGGCTTGCGTCTGGGCGTTCGCACCACGGGCTGCTCGGGCATGGCCTACAAGCTGGAATACGTCGACGAGCCCAATGCCGACGACCAGGTTTTCGAGCAGCGGGGGGTCAGGGTGTATGTCGACCCCAAAAGCCTGCCTTTCCTGGAAGGCACGCAGCTCGATTATGCACGCGAGGGCCTGAACGAAGGGTTCAAGTTTTCCAACCCCAACGAAAAAGCCACTTGCGGCTGCGGCGAATCTTTTACGGTCTGATTGGCTAAGCAGCGGGGGGCTGCGCCGTTCCGGCCATAGCTTGGTAAACAATTCCACATCGTCTTGTTCGGCGGAGCGCCAGGCAGCTACGGAGTAGCGCTGCCGCTTTTGCTGTAACACTTTAAAGAACCGGACTCTTTTCAAGAAGAGTCCGGTTTTTTTATGTTCGCAGTATGTTGCCAGGTGAGTGTAGCCAGGTGAGAAGAAATTATCACGAATGAATAGGTGAAAACCCCTGGGCCGAATTGCGTAGGAGGTGCTTACAAAAAGCGGGTATTAGTGTTTAAATCCAGTCCGTAGATATATGTGTCTATATATGTCTAATGAATGTGCTCTGCGGGATGTCAATTCATATTTTGCATAAATGAAGTTGATAGCGGCGCATAAGGCGATTCTATATAAGGAATGGGTATGAAGATGGCAGCAAGGAAACACAGGGTATTGCGGACAACTGTGCTGACTGGCGCATTGCTGGGGGTTTACGCGGCTTCATATGCCGCCGGGCCGGTCGCTTATACGCCTCATAACATGAATATGGATCCTTCGGCATGGGTGAAGGATAGGGGCGGCGATCCAGGCTTGACCAGGATGACATGGGAAGGGCGTGATGCTCTTAAGCTATCCATCTTGCCGCCCGCCGAGGGCTCGTCGTTCAACAATTGGCAAGGCCATTCCCAACGTACAGCCGCGTCGGCCGGTGAATCCTTTCTGCGCGGCGATATCTGGATACAAGAAGACTGGACAAGCGGGACGGCGACCGATTTCCAGAATACCGGAATGTGGGGCTCGGCCATGCCTGAGGACATCGTAGCCGATGACAAGTACGTCGATAAAGAGACGGTATTTCCCATTATCCATTTCACTAATCAGCAAGATCCTACCGGAAACCCAGAGGGCAAGGGCATGCTACGCATCTGGGACACCACAGCCAATCCTTCGGGCGGCTGGGTCTATCTTCCGGATACGGCAGGGCAGATCAATTACGGTAGTTGGAATTCCTTCGATTTACGTCTTATCCCGGAATCAAACAAGGTCGAATATTATTTGAACGGTTCCCTGGTGTATACCTGGATCGACCCCACTTCGGAGAACAAGACCGAGCCCGGTCAGTTTTTTGCTATGTACCTGAAGGCGCGTAACAATGGCATGACGGCGTTCGACACCTTTTGGTCGCGCTTGATGTCGGGCGAGGTGCATAGCGAAGGCGTGGTGTCGGGCTCGGTCAGCGGCGATGTCATGGTCGATGCCGGTGGCTGGGTTTCAGTGGCCGACGACACGAACATTTCCGGCTCGCTGTACGGCAACGGCAGCTCCGGCGCGGCGTCGGTCGTCGATTTCGACAAGAGCGTCACCGTGGGCGGCGACCTTATCGGCAACAATACCTGGTTCAATTTCAGTTCGGCGGCGGATGCGACCGCTACCATCGCAGGCTCTGTCGAACTCGAGGGTAAGTCCCTCGCCAGTGGCGGCTCGGCGGGCAATGCTGTACGCGCAGAAAGGAATATCACCCTCAACGATTCCACGCTGAAAGGCTATTGGACCTTGCCGAATGGCAGTGTAATTGCCCAAGGTGGCGCCCGTATTGAAGATGCGGTCATTCTTGCCAGCGCCAAGGCCGCTGTCATCGCATCCGGACCCAGTTCAAGCGCCGCCATAAAGCGAAGCGATCTGCGGACGAGCGCATCAGGTGCGGGATCGGGAGGATTGCTTGCCACAGTCAATGCAAGCAATGGCTCCAGCGTAAGTATAGAAGGCGGGTCTGTGGCCGCCACGGGCGACAGCTATACACGCGGTATTCTTGCCAGCGGCAAGAGCGCGGATACCGTGGCCACCCGGGTCGTGGCAACGGGAGCCGCCATCTCCACCAGCGGAGAGCATTCCCATGCCGTCCATGCGTTCGGCCCATCAGGCAATTCAGATCCCGATAGCGTCAACGCGCCCATCATTACGGTGAATGCTGGCACGGTCGACACCAGCGGCGACGAATCCTACGGTCTGTATGCTCAGAATGGCGGAAACATCAACAGCTCTGCGCAGGTAACAACCAGCGGCAAGGCGGGCTTTGGCGCCTTTGCCTATAACGGGGGGCGAATCTCACTGCACGGCGGCTCGTTGGAAACATCGGCCGATGCGCTGGGCGGGACCATCGGTACGTTTGGCGCGCTGTCCAAGAAGAACAGCGTGATCATCCTTAACGGAACTGCCGTCAACACCGAAGGCGTCCTGGCTGAAGGCCTGCGTTCCGAAGAGGGCGCAAGCATTGACGCGACCGACTCCATCATCACCACTGCGGGGTCGAAAGCGCATGGCGTAACGGCCTACACAGGCGGAACGGTGGACCTGGTGCGCGGGTCGGTATCGGCCAGCGGAGCCAATGCCAATGGTTTGCAGGCCACGGGTGCGGAATCGAAAATCACCACCAATGGAACGGTTGTGCAAACCAGCGGTGGCAAGTACGGTGCCTATGCGAGCAGCGGCGGTGTAATCGAGCTTGAAGGCGGATCGGTCAGCAATACCAACGCCAGCCCGGGCAGCCAGGGCCTAGCTGCCGATGGCGAGGGCTCATCCATTACCGCCACCAACGTCGCGATCAGCGCCAAGGGCGAATACACGGGGCCGGGCGCGCTATCGAATGCGGTGGCGGCCAGCAATGGCGCGCATATCGAGCTTAGCGGTGGATCGGTGTCGTCGCTCAGTAACCAATTCGGCCGAGGCTTGTTGGCCAGCACCAGTTCCAGCATCGATGCCACCAACGTCGCCATCTCCACCGCTGGCGCCATGTCGAATGCGGTGCATGCCTTCAGCGCGAGGGAAACAACGGATAAAGCGGCGGATACGCCCATCATTACCTTGACGGGCGGTTCAGTCAGTACGGTTGCCAACGACGCCTACGGTCTGTCGGCTCAGAATACCGGCGCAAGGATAGATGCCAGCGGTGTTGCCATCAGTACGCAGGGCGGCAATTCTTTCGGAGCCGTCGCTTACAACGGCGCCGCGCTGAACCTGACGAATACCACGATCTCCACATCGGGAATTGGGGCGCACGGCATATCCATCAATGCCATGAGTACGGCGCAGGTGCCATCGAGGGTTTCTGAAGCCCATTATTCAAGCAGCGTCACCATGGATGGCGGGTCCATCTCGACCACGGGCGCCGACTCCGCCGGGGTGTATCTGCGCAACGACAGCAGCGTTACGTTGAATGGCGTGACGGTCAATGCGGCAGGTCCAGTGTTTTCGTCGGACTTCAGCAAGGCAGATCAGACGCAGAATATCACCGTCGGTGCAGGATCTACATTGTCCTCCATCAGCGATATATTGTTGCGGGTAGACAGGTCTACTGTGGGTGAAGATGGCGTGGTTGATTTCACGCTTGAAAAAGGAGCGTTCGCATCGGGCAATATCGTGAATTATCGGAACGGATCCGTGGACGATGTATACAGCTCGAACACACATGTCGATATCCAGGACGGCGCCCATTGGGCGGGTATCTTTATCAAGGCGAATACTCAGCAGCAAGATTCAGGCATAGTCGATGGGGCTGATTTACCAGATGGCAAAGTGGATAACGATGTAGCCACCACGGCAGGATCCAGCGTGGCCTTCCAAGGAGTATCCGAGGTGACCGGCAGCGTGTCGACCGCAGCCAATTCCAGCACGACATTCACGGGCTCCACGCCCACTACCATTACAGAGAATCTGGTTGGACAGCAGGGGTCCAGCATCACTTTCAATAGTGGTGCGAACATCAATCAATCGGTGACGGGCGTGGGCAGCACCATGTCCTTTGGTGGTGCAACAACGATAAGCCAGGGCATTGCCGGGTCGGGCTCCAGCGTGAGCTTCAGCGGCCCCACGACCATCAGCAGCACGGGGGGAGGGAATGCATTGACCGGCGCCTCGAACACCAGCTTCAGTTTCAGCCGCACAGCGCCCACGACCATCAATGGTTCGGTTGACTTGAGCGGTGGGTCAAGTACGCATGGCGGTACAACGAGTACGCCCGTGACGATTACCGGGAACGCGAATGTGTCTTCGGGTGCGGTGCTTGGAGGGAACCTTAACATCAGCGGTGCGTTGAACGGTACGGGTGGCACCTTGGGGCCAGGCAACTCCACAGGCATACAAACCTATGGCTCTTTCGGGTCATTTAGCGGCACTTACCTAGCCGAAGTGAACGCGGCGGGGCAGTCCGATCTGATACGCATCACCAGCGGCTTAGTGGACCTCACGGGCATAGCCTTGAAGGTGGGGCAAGAGAACGGCAACGGCGGTTATGTACTGAATCATGACTACACCATTGTCGAGACCGGCGAGGACAATGGCATAAGTGGCATTTCCGACAACAAGTTTGCCAGCGAAGGATTGGACAGCAGCTTTACCGGTACGTTGGTCAAGCTCGATCCGGTCAAGTATGGGGCCGACTACGTCAAGATTAGCCTGTCGCTGGATCAGTCCAAGGTCGGCGCCTTTATGCCTACACTCTCGGACAACCAGCGGGGCGTGATGTCGGGCCTGCAAGGTGTTCCATCTTTGCTGAGTGCCGTAGCGACCATGCAAGGAGATAATGCCAAGAGCGCACTTAACCAGCTGTCCGGTGAGGTCCATGGCAGCACGCAGTCGGCGCTGCACAGCGCGGGCGGGCTGTTGGTCAGCACGGTGGGCAATCGCATGCGCGGCAATGTGGGCGCCGGCATGCTGGCCGGGGCGCCGATGGCCGATGCCTCTGGTTCCGTGCCGGCGGGCGCCATGCCGCGCTCGGCGGCCTATCCGCTGTGGGCTGAAGTGGTGGGCAACTGGAATACGCTGGACGGCGGCGACAACGCCTCCAAGACCAAGAGCCACACCGCGGGCATCTACGTGGGCGGGGACGTGCCGGTGGGTGCAGGCTGGCGCGTGGGTGGCGCCTTGGGCTTTACCGACGGGCGCATCAAGGCCGACGACGTGGGGTCGCGCTCCGATGTGCGCAGCTACACCGCCACGGTCTATGGCGGCAACAGTTGGGCGGCGGGCAACGGCCAGGTCAACTTCCTGGCGGGCGCGGGCTACACGCGGCACAACATCGAAAGCCGCCGGACGATCAACGTGGGCGGCAGCCAGACGCTCAAGGCGGACTACCATGCGAATACCACGCAGTTGTTCACGGAGCTGGGCTATGCGATTCCCGTGGGGCAGGCCAGCACCATCGAGCCGTATGCGGGGCTGGCCTGGTCCAGCCAACGCAGCCAGGGCTTCAGTGAAAGCGGCGGCTCGGCGGCGCTGCGCAGCCAGGGCCAGACGGATAACGTGACGACACTGACGCTGGGCCTGCGCGGCAAGACGCTGGTGGAGCTGGGCGGCCGCGAGGCGCGGCTAAGCGCCGGGCTGGGCTGGCGCCATGCTTCGGGCGACGTGGCTTCGGCGCGCACGATGTCCTTCATCCAGGGCAATGGGGCGGCGTTCACGGTGGCCGGCTCGCCGATCGCCAAGAATGCGGCGGTGGTGGACTTGGGGGCCGAGATGAGCGTGGGCAGGAACGCGGCCATGGGCTTGGGTTACAGCGGCCAGTTCGGCCAGGGCAGCACCGACAGCACCGGGTCCCTGTATTTAAAGGTCCGGTTCTAGGCGGGGCTGCTTAGCGAAGAAGTTGTTGAAAACAGGTGTTGTTGGACAAGAAGGCTGGCTCTGGCGCCAGCCTTCTTTATGGCTGGGTGAAAGCAGCAGCAATTTCAACAGAGGGTTTAAGAAATTGCGGAGCTTTTGCCTGGCTCAAGGCTGATCAAATTTGGCACTCCTAGCCACGTTACTTATCGTTTGTATAAATTTCATTTTACTTCCCGTTAGCCAAATGATTTAATCTGAATACCCGAGTTACATATATGTATCAATATGTGTTAACAGCCGTTAGGACGGCAAGGAAGGCAATGATGGGCATACGGCATGTGCGATCGAATCGCGGGGCTTTCAGGATTGCGGCACTCAGCACCGCATTGCTGGGGGTGTATGGGACGGCCTATTCCGCTGATCCGACGGTGACCGTTACAGGTACACAAGATATTGGAGCGGGTCCGTATTCCGGCGTAATCGTCAATGGCGGTGGCGTCGCCACGGGTACCGGGACAACGGTTGCAGGAGGCTTGTATGAGCTAAATCAGGTCAAGGCAGGGGGCAGCCTTACTCTGACTAACGCGTCCATAACAAATACGATCACTCCCAATCAAAATGGACGCGCGGTGTCGGTAAGCGGAGCGGGTGCGGCCGCGACGCTTACCGACTCGACGATAGTCTTGAATGCTTTTAATGGTCACTCGGGCGGCCATGCATTTACGGCGGGCGTGGGCGCCGAGAATGGAGGACATGCCGTTATCGATGGCGGCACGATCACCGCCTCGGGCAGCAAGCGCACCGTGGGCATACAGGCCAATGATGGCGGTTCCATTGATGCCAGCAATGTTGCCATCAGTACCCATAGCACCTTCGGGCACGCCGTCAACGCCTATAGAACACCAACATCTTCCGAGACGGCAACTCTGGTCAAACTTAATAACGTCACGATCAATACCTACGACCTGAACTATGCCGACGGCATTCAATCAGCCAATAAAGGCGCCAGGGTTGAAGCGATCAATACGGATATCACTACCATAGGCACGAACAGCTTCGGCGCCGAGGTCTTCAACGGAGCGACGGCATCGTTTACGGGCGGCAGCATCACGACATCCGGTGCGACGGCGGCCGGTGTGCGTGTGTATGGCGGGTCTCTTGGGAGTGGCTCCGTCTCGATCACCGGGACGCACATCAATACCGGCGGGGTTGGCGCAGTCGGCGTCGTGGCGGCCGACATAGCCGAACAGACAGCGGGCACGATCAGCCTGGCCAATACGAACATCGAGACGCATGGCGCCAATGCCGCCGCAGTGCAAGCTTCTTACGGCAGTCAAATCACCAGCGGAGGCGGCAATACCTTCCATACGTATGGTTCTAAAAGCACGGGTGTGGCCGCGACTACAGGCGGGGGCGTCAGCCTGGGCAGCGATACGGTGACCGCCGAATTGGGCAACGGCATCAGCGCGGACGGCGCCGGCTCGACCATCACCACCAGCGGCACGACAATTTCGACCAATGGTGGTAAGTATGGGGCCTACGCAACGAACGGCGGATCGATTACCTTGGCCGGCGGTTCTGTAACGAATGCCAGCACCGCTTCTGGGGCCATGGGCATCGCCGCTGCGGGCGACGGGTCGGCGATTATCGGTACTAATGTTGCATTAAGCGCCAAGGGTGAATACACCGGCCCGGGCGAGTTGTCGAACGTGGTATCTGTTAGCAACAATGCAAACATAAACCTGACGGGCGGGTCGATTTCTTCACTAAGCAGTCAATTCGGGCGGGGTATCCTGGCTGGCACCAATGGCACGGTCACGACAACGGGGGTGGCAATCTCCACCATCGGGAATTTATCGAATGCGGTGCATGCCTACAGCAATCAGAAGACGGCGGCCGCCACGTCCGATGCGGCATCCATACAGATCAATGGAGGCTCTATCACAACCAGCGGTCAAGATGCCTACGGCCTGTCGGCGCAGAATATAAATGCGGCCATCGCTACGAACGCCACGGGTTCCGCCAGTACGACCATTACCACTACGGGCGAGAATGCCTATGGTGCAGTGGCTTATAACGGCGCAGCGCTCAATCTGAGGAACACGCAGATTTCGACCTTCGGAGCGGGCGCGTTGGGCATTGCCATCAATAAAATGAGCGCGGCACAAGTGCCGGGCAGTGTTCCCACGCCTAATGTTGCCAGCACGCTGATCATGAGCGGCGGCGGGGTGACGACCAGCGGGAATGATGCGCACGGCGTTGCACTTGCAAGCGGTTCCACAGCGACCCTGGATCAAACCAGCATTGCGGTGACAGGCGTAAATGCCTTCGGCGTACGTCTGGAAGGAGGATCCACCGCCAGCCTCACAGGCGGAGCGATTTCGTCCATAGGCGATGATTTCGGCGGTGGCTTGTACTCCACCGGCGCAGGCAGCAAGATCACCGCCACGGATGTCGTCGTGGCGGTGCAGCGTCGGCGCGTCGACAGCGCGAACAAACCAATAGGTGTGGGCGTGGAGGCGGTGCGCGGCGGCCGTGTTGAACTGACCCGAGGGTCGGTGACGACCCTGCGTGACTGGAACGACGGCTTGCTGGCCTATCGCGGCAGCATAACGACCAATGGAACAGCCATCCAGACCAACGGCCTGGCGTCGACGGGGGTCAAGTCCTGGCGCGAGGTGTCCGCTTATCCCGGCGAGGTCGCCACGACGACGATGACCGGCGGCAGCGTGACCACGTTGGGCAATGAATCCTACGGCCTGCTGGCGCAGAATGCCGGCAGCACCATCACAGCCACCAATACAACGGTCACGACATCCGGAAGCCAATCCTATGGCGCCAATGCCTACAACGGCGGTGCGCTGGTCTTGAGCAGTGTTGCGGTCAAGACATCGGGCGCTAACGCGCATGGCCTGGTAATGGGCGGCATGAGCGACACGATGCGGCCCGGTTCGGATGGACATGTGCCGACGGTGGCCAGCAGCATCGACATGACGGGCGGAAGCATCGTTGCTACGGGTAGCGGCTCGTCCGGCGTCTACCTGGAGGATAGCGGCAGCATCACGCTTAACGGCGTTCGGGTGGAGTCGAATGCCGCTTCCATTACGTCACAATTGACGCAGTCCGGCCAGATCCAAGATATCGTCATCGGCTCCGGTTCCGCGTTGAAGGTCAACAATGGCAATTTGCTGCAAGTGAACCGTTCAACGGCTGGGATGGATGGCATCGTCAACCTGACCTTGAAGGCTGGGTCGACTTCGGTAGGCAATATCGTCGATCTGGATGGCCTAAGTTCTGACGGAACCGGCTTGCGGGATGCAGTCACAGGCGGAAAGACTAACTTTACCGTTGAAACCGGGGCCTCCTGGACGGGTGTCATCAAGGGCATTAACGATGCCGGTGTAGGCGATGGTGGCTCGTTTGTGGACAATGGCGGCGGAGCGATTGCAGGGAATGTCAGCGGTGGCAGCAATAGTGTTGTTACCTTCAATAGCGGTGCCAATATTAGCGGGGGAGTAGAAGTCGGTTCGGGGTCGCGCGCCAGCTTCAACGGCACTACGGTTATCCAGCAGAACGTTGTAAACAATGGTGGGAGCATGTCGTTTACCGGGCCGGCGACAATCAATCAAAATGTGGCGGGGACGGGAGCCAATTATTCATTCTCAGGCGGTGCGAACATAGCCCAGAGCGTAAGCGGTGTGGGGAGCACGTTTTCGTTCTCTGGTGCCACTACGATAGGTCAAATGGGGACGCCGGCGACGTTGACGGGATCGTCGAACAGCAGCTTCAGCTTCAGCCGCACGGCGCCCACGATAATCAACGGTTCGGTGGATTTGAGCGGCGGGTCGAGCACGCATGGCGGGACGATAGGCACGCCAGTTGAGATTACCGGCGATGCGGCGGTCTCCTCGGGCGCGGTGCTGGGAGGCAACCTGAGAGTGACGGGAGCGTTGAGCGGTACCGGCGGCATACTGGGGCCAGGCAATTCGGTGGGCGCGCAAAGTTTCGGATCGGTTTCGGGTTTTGGCGGCACCTACCTTGCCGAAGTGAACGCCGCAGGTCAATCCGACTTGATCACGTTGACATCGTTGGTCGACAATTCCGATCTTCGTGGGATTGCCCTTAAAGTGGGTCAAGAGAACGGCAATGGTGGCTACGTCTTCAATCACGATTACACGATTCTTGAAACGGTAAAGTCTGACGGCATCAGCGCGATAACCGACAATACATTCTCCAGCGCGGCGTTGGACAATAGCTTTGCCGGCTCGCTGGTCACACTCGATCCGGTTAAGTATGGACCCAATTACGTCAGGATCAGCCTGTCTAAGAATGCTGGCGCACTGGACGCTGAAAGGGCGACCTGGTCCGGCAATCAACGGTCAGTGATGAGCGGCCTGGATGGCAACCCACTGGATTTCACGGTTGCGGCAATGCAAGCTGACCAGCGCAAAGACGCGTTGAACCAGCTGTCCGGTGAGGTCCACGGCAGTACGCAGTCGGCCCTGCACAGCGCGGGGGGCCTGCTGATCAGCACGGTGGGCAATCGCATGCGCGGCAATGTGGGCGCGGGTATGCTGGCCGGCGCGCCGATGGCCGATGCTTCTGGGACCATTCCGGCAGGCGCCATGCCGCGCTCGGCGGCCTATCCGCTGTGGGCTGAAGTGGTGGGCAACTGGAATACGCTGGACGGCGGCGACAACGCTTCCAAGACCAAGAGCCACACGGCGGGCATCTATGTGGGCGGCGACGTGGCTGTAGGCGCGGGCTGGCGCGTGGGTGGCGCCTTGGGCTTTACCGACGGGCGCATCAAGGCCGACGACGTGGGGTCGCGCTCCGATGTGCGCAGCTACACCGCCACGGTCTATGGCGGCAACAGTTGGGCGGCGGGCAACGGCCAGGTCAACTTCCTGGCGGGCGCGGGCTACACGCGGCACAACATCGAAAGCCGCCGGACGATCAACGTGGGCGGCAGCCAGACGCTCAAGGCGGACTATCATGCGAATACCACGCAGTTGTTCACGGAGCTGGGCTATGCGATTCCCGTGGGGCAGGCCAGCACCATCGAGCCGTATGCGGGGCTGGCCTGGTCCAGCCAACGCAGCCAGGGCTTCAGTGAAAGCGGCGGCTCGGCGGCGCTGCGCAGCCAGGGCCAGACGGATAACGTGACGACACTGACGCTGGGCCTGCGCGGCAAGACGCTGGTGGAGCTGGGCGGCCGCGAGGCGCGGCTAAGCGCCGGGCTGGGCTGGCGCCATGCTTCGGGCGACGTGGCTTCGGCGCGCACGATGTCCTTCATCCAGGGCAATGGGGCGGCGTTCACGGTGGCCGGCTCGCCGATCGCCAAGAATGCGGCGGTGGTGGACTTGGGGGCCGAGATGAGCGTGGGCAGGAACGCGGCCATGGGCTTGGGTTACAGCGGCCAGTTCGGCCAGGGCAGCACCGACAGCACCGGGTCCCTGTATTTAAAGGTCCGGTTCTAGGCGGGGCTGCTTAGCGAAGAAGTTGTTGAAAACAGGTGTTGTTGGACAAGAAGGCTGGCTCTGGCGCCAGCCTTCTTCTTTTTGGCGGCGTAAACCGGCGATGGGATCGATCGAAGGCCAGTGTTCCAGATCGCTTATCCAAACAAATATTCCCATGACATAATGACGCAGTAATAGTGTGATTTCATCGACCTGTGTTCGCACCAGTGTCTTTGCTGCTTGATCAATTCGCCCGATTGTTTTTGAAAATTCATGACTAGTCCTGTTCTACGCTTTGGCCTGGCTGCCAACCATCTGCATCACGAGTCCTATGGGGCCGCGCTTTTTACCTGGCTGGAGCAATCGGCCGCCGCCATTCGCGAACTGGGCATGGAGCTGTACACCGTGGGCCGCACCTGCGATGCCATCGAGCGTTCGGGCTTGCTGGCCGGTTATCCCGGCCTGATCCGCTACCCCTACGGCCGCGAGGGCGGACTGATGAAACTGGTGGCGCGGGTGACCGAAGGCCGCGATGGCGCGGCGCCCTTCGACGGCGCCATCTACCTGATTGATCCGGTGGATCCGTCGTCCATCTTTCCCGAAGCGCTGGCGCTGAAGCGGCAGTGCATCACGCATGGCCGGCCTTTCGTTTCCACGCTGATGGGAGCCATTGAATGGGTCGAAGTCGAGCGTATTGGCATGGGCCTGGCGCCCGATCCAGCCTTGGATTCGATATTCGATTTTTCCAGGCAGACGCTCGCGCTGATCGCCCACGATGCGTTGAAAGATCAAATGGTGGATTTCGCCGCCAGCCATTTCGACCTGCTGTCGCGCTTTGCGGGGCGTGTCGGCACAGGCACGACCAGCGGGCGCTTGAACGAACTTGCCTGGTCGCGCGGCTGGCCCAAGGACCGGCCATGGATTCAGCCCTATCTTAGCGGCCCTTTGGGCGGCGATGCCCAGATCGCCGAACTGGTGCTGGAACAGCGCTGCCAACGGGTCATTTTTTTCGAAGACCCGCATGTCGCGCGCCAGCACGAGGCGGACATACAGCTCCTGGAACGCGCGGTACGCGTGGTTACCGACAAGGCCGCCTGCATTGCATCGCCGGCGGTGGCTGATAAATGGGCGCGGGCGGTAAGCCGGCGCTGAGCCACGAAAACAGCGGTTGTGCCCACGCAACGTTTTACAAAAAAAAAGATACGTTACCGCTTACTTTGTCGCTACATTTCACCCCTTTGGCTCGAGCAGCTCGATAGAGCCATGCTGAAGACTCAGGGTGAAGTGTGACACGTAAAAATTATCTTCTCCGGTCCTTGGTTGGCGCAGGACTGGTCTCCATGCTGGGCTGGTCGACGGCCCAGGGCGCGGCCTCCGACTTCAAGACCGCCGAATACCTCAACCAGCAAGGCCTCGATCTGGTCAACGCCGCTGAAGCCTATGCGCTGGGCTATACCGGCGCGGGCGTCAGGGTTGGGATACTGGATTCCGGCATCGACGCCTTCCATCCCGAGTTCCGGGGCGGCAAGATTGTGGGCGGCTATGACTTCTATTCCAATACGCCTTACCGGTCGGGCCTTGGCCAAGACTACGATGGCCATGGTTCGCACGTGGCCGGAATCATCGGCGCTTTGCGCGATGGCGTGGGGATGCACGGCGTGGCTTTCGATAGTTCGCTATTCATCGTGCACGAAGATGACAGGCAATACGATTACATTACCAATCCCGATCCCGCTTACCTCAGCCCCCGGGACGAATGGCTGGATAAATCGCTGGCGCCGGCATGGCGCTATCTGGCTACCCAGAATCTGCCCATCATCAACAACAGCCTGGGGTTCAATGCCTGCGATCCCTCCGACCCCGGACCTGGACCGTGCAACGTAGTTGACTATGGCAGCTCCGCAGCCGCCGAGGCCGCCTTTCCTCAAAGCGTTGCCGCCTTTCGCGAGCTTGCCGCGGCCGGCACCCTGATGGTGTTCGCCACCGGTAATGAAGAGCAACCGAATCCGGATTTCATGGCGGGAGCGCCCTATTGGTTCGAGGATGAACTCAAGAACAATTGGCTGGCGGTCACGGCCATCAGCGAAACCGGTGAACCGGTGGCTTATGCCAACAAGTGCGGCGTGGCCATGGACTGGTGCCTGACGGCGCCGGGCGGGGGCGAAGGCAATCCGGGGCCGGGCGTGAACTCGGTCGAGGACGAGGGCGGCTATACAAGGAAGTCGGGCACATCGATGGCGGCTCCCCATGTGGCCGGCGCGGCGGCCCTGGTCAAGCAGGTATTTCCGTATTTCGGCGCCTATCATCTGCAACAGACGCTGCTGACCACGGCCACCGATATGGGCGTTTCAGGGGTGGATGCCGTCTACGGCTGGGGGCTGCTGAATGTGGGCAAGGCGGTGCGCGGCCCGGCCCAGTTCACGGGCCTGTTCGATGTGGACACCCTGGGTTACGACTCCACCTTTTCCAACGACATCGGCGGCTCGGGCAGCTTGACCAAGCGCGGGGCCGGCATGCTGCGTCTGACCGGGGCCAATACCTATTCCGGACCGACCGAAATCGAGGGCGGCAAGCTAGTGGTCGACGGTTCGCTGGCGTCCAACGTCACCGTACAGTCGGCCGGTGCCCTGGGTGGTTCGGGCACGGTTGCCAAAGTGGACAACCATGGTGTCTTGGCGCCGGGAAATTCGGTGGGTACATTGACGGTGACCGGAAACTACACTGCTTATGACGGCTCGGTGTACGAACTTGAAGTCGGTCCGGATGGCGCCACCGACAAGCTGGTGGTGGGCGGGACGGCGGCCCTGGATGGCACGCTGCGCCTGACCGGCGGCCGTTTCCGCCCGGATGCCTCCTATCAGTTCATCACTGCGGCCGGCGGCTTTACCGGTGGATTCGATACGGTGGCTTACGGCATGGCGTTTCTTACGCCAACATTGGACCTGGCCGCGGGTGCCGCCGCCTTGAAGATCGCCCGCAACGATGTTCCCATCGCGCGCTACGCCGCTACCCGAAATCAGAAGGCGGTCGGCCAGGCGCTGGATGGCGCCTCGGCCCATTCGCCTGCCGGCATGATGGACGTGTACGACGAGGTGCTCAACGCCGAAGCGGGCCAGGTGCCGGCCATCATGGAGCAATTGAGCGGCCAGGTGCATGCGGGCACGGAGTCCGCCTTGTTGAACGCGGGCGGACTGGTGACGCGCACTCTGTCCAATCGCATGCGCGCCAATATGGGGGCCGGCATGGCGCCGGGCAAGGCGCTGGCTCAGGCTTCGGCAGGGGCCGTGCCGTCAAGCGCGATGCCGTACCCGCGGGCCTTGCCCATGTGGGCGCAGGTCGTGGGAGGGCGCAGCACCCTGGATGGCGACGGCAATGCGGCCAAGGTCCGCAACGATACGACCGGCCTGTTCCTGGGCGGGGATACCCGGCTTGGCGGGGGCTGGCGCTTGGGCGGCGCCTTTGGCTATACGGAAGGCCGCATCAAGCTGGATGGTCCGTCCTCATCGTCGCGCGCGAATAGCTATACCGGAGCGTTATACGGATCCAATAGCTGGGCCGAGGGCGTGGGCAGCGTGAATTTCCTGGGCGGTATGGCCTATACCCGTCACCATGTCGACACCCGGCGTCACGTTACGGTGGGCGGCAGCCAGACGCTCAAGGCGGACTACCATGCCGATGCGCTGCAATTGTTCACGGAATTGGGTTATGGCGTGCCTGTTGGCGAATCGGCCATGCTGGAGCCGTACGCAGGCCTGTCCTGGCAGAATCTCAGGGCAGGAAGTTTCACTGAGACGGGCGGCCAGGCCGCGCTGAACGGCGAAGGCCGCCGCAGCGACCTGACGACATTCACACTGGGGCTGCGTGGCAAGACCGAATTCGAATACGGCCGCTCACAGGTCTCGCTGTCTGCCGGCTTGGGATGGCGGCATGCCATGGGCGATGTGTCGCCCAGCCGCAAGCTGTCGTTCGTGCATGGAGACGGGGCAATGTTCCGCACGAGCGGCGCGCCCATCGCCAGGAATGCCGCGGTGGCGGAGCTGGGCGCCGAGCTGCGCGTAGCCCGCAAGACCGCCGTGGGCCTGAGCTACAGCGGCCAGTTCGGCAATGGCAACACCGACAGCGCCGGCACGCTGTATCTGCGGGTCCGATTTTAGTCCCAAGCCGTGGCGCGGGACCCCGCGCCGCGTGGCCTGGCCTTCGGATCAGTCTTCGCGGCGCAGGTGCGGAAAGAGTATGACGTCGCGGATACTGGGGCTGTCGGTCAGCAGCATGACCAGTCGGTCGATGCCGATGCCGCAGCCGCCCGTCGGCGGCATGCCGTACTCCAGCGCCCGGATGTAGTCGGCGTCGTAGTACATGGCTTCTTCATCGCCCGCATCCTTGGCCTCAACCTGGGCCAGGAAGCGCGCGGCCTGGTCTTCGGGGTCGTTCAGTTCCGAGAAGCCGTTGGCGATCTCGCGGCCTGTGATGAACAGCTCGAAGCGTTCCGTGATGCCTTGCTCGGCATCCGACGCCCGGGCCAGGGGCGAGACTTCGACGGGGTAGTCGATGATGTAGGTGGGATTCCATAACAGGGATTCGGCCGTTTCCTCGAACAGCGCCAGTTGCAAGGCGCCCAGCCCGGCGCGCGCCAGGACGGGGCCGTTGACGTCGGCGCCCAGGCGCTTGAGCTCGGTCCGCAGGAAGGCCTCGTCGCGCAATTGGGCCTCGGTGTAGCCGGGTGCGTATTTAAGTATGGCCTGAGTGATGGTCAGCCGGTCGAAAGGCTGGCTGAGGTCCAGGGGTTTGCCCTGGTAGCTGAGCATGGCGCTGCCCGTTGCGGCGATGGCCGCTTCGCGTATGAGCGATTCCGTGAAATCCATCAGCCAGCGGTAGTCGGTATAGGCCGCGTAGAACTCCATCATGGTGAATTCGGGATTGTGCCGCGGGCTGACGCCTTCGTTGCGGAAATTGCGATTCACCTCGAAGACGCGGTCGAAGCCGCCCACGACCAGGCGCTTCAGGTAGAGTTCGGGCGCGATGCGCAGGAACATCTCCATGTCGAGCGCGTTATGGTGTGTAACGAACGGCTTGGCCGCCGCGCCGCCCGGTATCGGGTGCAGCATGGGCGTTTCGACTTCCAGAAAGCCCGCATTCAGCATGAACTGGCGGATGCTGCCTATGGCCTTGCTGCGCGCGACGAAGGTGTTGCGCGTCTCGTCGGTCATGATGAGGTCGACGTAGCGCTGGCGGTAGCGCAGTTCCTGATCGGACACGCCATGGAATTTATCCGGCAGCGGGCGCAGCGATTTCGTCAGCAGGCGGACCGAGGCCGCATGCACGGAAAGTTCGCCCTTGTTGGTCTTGAAGACCGTGCCTTCCACCGCCAGGATGTCGCCGATGTCCCAGGTCTTGAACCGGGCGTATAGCTCTTCGCCCACCGTGTTCTTGTCCAGGAAGACCTGGATGCGGCCCGAGCTGTCCTGCAGGGTTGCGAAGCTGGCTTTGCCCATGACGCGCTTGAGCATCATGCGGCCGGCCACTTTCACCTGCTTGCCGATTTCGGCCAGCGCTTCCTTGTCTTGTTCATCGTAGGCTTTATGTAGGTCCGCCGCGAGGCTGTCGGGGCGGAAATCATTGGGATAGGCCACGCCATCGGCGCGCAGTTTCGTCAGTTTGCCACGGCGTTCGGCGATCAGGTGGTTTTCGTCGATGGCGGGGCTGGATGGCGTAGAGTCGTTCATGTCGGGGGATGGTTAAGCGTAATTTCGGATGTCGTCGAGCACGGTTGCGCCGAAGCTGTCGTGGTCGATATAGCGCAGGATGCGGGCGGCCACGTCGGCCGGGGACGACAGTTGCCCTTGCTCGTGCATTTGCGCGAAGCGCTCCACATTGGGAAAGTCGCTGGCATGGCTGCCGCGTATCTTTTCCTGCATGCCGGTGTCGATGACGCCGGGCGCCAGGGCGGCGATGCGAACGCCGTGGTTCTCGGCGTGCAGGACCTGGGTGTAGTGGTCCAGCGCGGCTTTGGTGGCGCAGTAAACGCCCCAGCCCGGCATGGGGTTGCGGCCTGCGCCGGACGATATGTTCAATATGCGGCAGTCGGCCTGCATGGGTTTGACGGCTTGCAGGAAAGCGGCGGTCAGCAGGATGACGCTGGTGATGTTCAGGTTGAACGCGGCGGTGATGGCGGCGGCATTGTGCAGTTCGCTGGCCTGGCTTATTGGATCGACCGTGCCGGCGTTGTTGATCAACAGATAGCGTTTTGCCCCGGACGGAAGGTTGGACAGGATCTGCCGGGCCACGCGCTCGACCGCGGCGGGGCTGGCCAGGTCGGTTTGCACCTGTTGCAGCGAGCATCCCGATTCCTGGGCTTGGCGGTCCAGGACTTCGTCGTGGCTGCGCGCCACGGTAATGAGCCGGGTGCCGGACTGCAGCAGGCCCAGTGCAAGCGCCTGGCCCAGGCCGCGCGATGCGCCGGTCACGATGGCAACGGTCGTTGATTCCATGGCTATACTCCCTGTTTCAGGCTGGCCTGTATGAACGGGTCCAGATCGCCGTCAAGCACTTTCTGGGTGTTGGAAATTTCGACATTGGTGCGAAGATCCTTGATGCGGCTTTGATCCAGCACGTAGGACCGTATCTGATGGCCCCAGCCCACATCGGTCTTGGCGTCTTCCATTTTCTGCTGCTCGGCCATGCGTTGGCGCATCTCCAGCTCGTACAGGCGCGACTTGAGCATCTGCATGGCTTCGGCGCGGTTGCGGTGCTGCGAGCGGTCGTTCTGGCACTGCACGACGATGCCGGTGGGCATGTGTGTGATGCGCACGGCCGAATCGGTCTTGTTGATGTGCTGTCCGCCGGCGCCGCTGGCCCGATAGGTGTCCACGCGCAGGTCGGCCGGGTTGACCTCGATTTCGACGGAGTCGTCCACTTCGGGGTAGACGAACACGCTGGCGAACGAGGTATGGCGACCGTTGGCCGAGTCGAAGGGGCTTTTGCGAACCAGGCGGTGCACGCCGGTTTCCGTGCGCAGCAGGCCGAAAGCGTATTCGCCTTCGATCTTGATGGTGGCGGACTTGATGCCCGCCACTTCGCCGTGCGACTCTTCAAGCACCTCGGCCTTGAAGTCCTTGTTTTCGCAATAGCGCAGGTACTGGCGCAGCAGAATCGAGGCCCAGTCCTGAGCTTCGGTGCCGCCCGCGCCGGCCTGGATGTCCATGAAGCAATTGAGCGGATCGGCCGGGTTGGAGAACATGCGGCGGAATTCGAGTTCCTCCAGGCGCTTGCCTATGGCGTCGGTGTCGTGTTCGACGGCCGCCAGCGTGGCATCGTCGTCGTCCTCGGCCGCCAGATCGAACAATTCCTGCGCATCGGACAGGCCGTCGGCGATTTCCGTGAGTGTCTGGACGACGGTTTCCAGGCTTTTCTTTTCGCGCCCCAGGTCCTGGGCGTGCTTGGGGTCGTTCCAGACGTCGGGGCTTTCCAGTTCGGCGTTTACGACGTGCAGGCGCTCAGCTTTGGCATCGTAGTCAAAGATACCCCCGAAGTGCCGCCTGGCGCTCGGCGTAGTCTTCCAGGCGGGCGGCAAGTTGATTCTGGCGTTCGGCTTCCATATGTATTCCTGATCGGTCGGGCAGTACTGGGCTGCCACATTCAAATTAACCAGGCATTTTAACCTGTAGTTTCAGCCGGCCCCGGACGGCGTGCGACCCCCCAGCCCATTGCCGTCTTCGTCAAGGCCGGTTTCGGGCTCTTGCGGGTCCGCTGGCTGATCGCGGCCCGCCGCCATGCCCATTTTGATGTGGGCCGGATGCTATTGAAGGACGAGAGGCAAAGGGGATGGGGCCGCCGCGGCTTTCCTTTTCCCGTGAACAAGACCTAGAATGCGATCTGTCCGACTGAACCGGCGCGATAGCGCGCACTCCATCCATGCTTCCATCTCCCGCTGAAAACACGTCCTTGCAGGCCATGCCTTTCGATGGAGGCGGGAATCGCGGATGTGAGGGGCTGGCGGCCATGTCGCCGGCAAATTTCGGCATCGTCATGGCCACCGGCATCGTTTCGCTGGCCGCCCACCTGCTGGGAAGAAGCACCATCGCGCAGGCGCTGTTCATGCTGAACAACGTCCTGTTCGCGATACTGTGCGCCCTCAGCGTGCTGCGCGCCGTTCGCCATCCGCGTTCGTTCTTCGGCGACATGGCCGACCATCTGCGCGGCCCGGGCTTCTTCACGACCGTGGCGGCCACCGCCATCCTGGGCGGGCAGTACATGGTGCTGGCGAACGATGCGCGCGTGGGGTCCATCCTGTGGGCGGCGGCGTTGGCGCTGTGGTTCGGCCTGACCTATGCCATATTCACCATGCTGACCGTCAAGCGGGACAAGCCCACCCTGGATCGCGGCATCAATGGCGGATGGCTGCTTGCCGTGGTGGCGACGCAGTCGATAGCGGTTTCCAGCGCCTTGCTGGCGGCCACGACGGCGCAGCCGTACCGGCTGGAACTGAATTTCCTGGCGCTGTCGATGTGGCTGTGGGGCGGCATGCTGTATATCTGGATGATGTCGCTGATTTTCTACCGATACACGTATTTCCGCCTGTCCCCGGACGATCTGACTCCGCCGTACTGGATAAACATGGGAGCGATGGCCATCTCCACGCTGGCGGGATCCTTGCTGATCATAAACGCCTCGGATGCGCCGTATCTGGTTTCGTTGATGCCTTTCCTGAAGGGCTTCACGATTTTCTATTGGGCGACGGGCACGTGGTGGATACCGATGCTGCTTTTGCTGGGGGTGTGGCGTTATGTGTACAAGCGCTTTCCCTTGAGATATGACCCGCTGTACTGGGGGGCTGTTTTTCCGCTGGGAATGTATGCGGCCAGCACGTTCGAGATGAATCAGGCGATGGGTTTCAAGTTTCTGGCTTATGTGCCGGGGGTGTTCTTTACTTTGGCCATCGTGGCGTGGACGTTGACGTTTCTGGGGTTGTTGATGCGCGTGGTCGGAGGGATTCGGCGGCGCAGCTGATTGTCTGATTTATAGGCGTGTTTCAACAGCTTCTATCTCGTCGACAGGTAGTTAATTATTGGCTCTCTGGCGGAATTTAATCGATGGCCTGACTTCCAGTCTTGATGTGGCGAGTCGTTAACCTCGGTACGGTTTCTTCTTTTCGAGATGCCTTGCTTGTTCTTTAGACGTGGCTGGTGGGTTGCGGACCAGGCCGCCGTCCCCGTGACCGGTTCGGCGCGCAAGGCGCCGAACACCGCATCGCTTTGCTCGTCCGCCCATTCGGGCTTCCTTCGCCTACAGCTCGCTCGGCCCCGGAAGTCCGGCCGCCCGGCCCGCAGCCCACCAGCCACTGCATAATGGAAAATTGATGCGTTGCCGGTATACAGCTATATGTTGTTGAACCCAAATATTCTTTGGATGTAGGCATATAGAAGCTGACGTGCTTCTGTTGGTCGGAAAGATCCAAGCCGATATCCAAACGGCCCAATATGGAAATGCCCCGACGCCCGGCGCGGCCCGGCTGGCGGGCCGTGGCGGGCAAGCGTGCAACGTCCTCATACCTGCGTTCATCGATACTAGAATACCGGCGCACAGTCTCCCTCCAAACGGCCGTGCGTTCATACATTTCGCAGGCGCGGGGGTGCAAGGAGGGGGGAACGGGCCTTTGGGGCCGAGCGAGTCGTAGGCGAAGGGAGCACGTATGTGCGGACGAGCAAGGCGACGCGATGTTCGGCGCGCTGGGCGCCGAACCGGCCACGCGGGCCCGTTCCCCCCTCCTTGCACCCCCGCGCCGTGTAAAAAACGTGCGCCCCGCACCGAGTAAAAAAAATTGCAGCCATAGCGTGTAGAAACGCAGCGATACCGTGTAAAAAAACATCTGGCGCCGCCGGATAAAAACCACACCCAAGCACCATGCAAGGAAAAACCACAGCAGAATCACAGCAAAGAAAAACGCCATGCCCATAAGCAGGCATGGCGCCCAAGCAAAAAATGCTTCCGTCAGAAGAACCCCAACTCCGGCAGCCACAACGATATCGCCGGCACATACGTCACCAAAACCAGGAACGCCAGCAAAATCGACAGCCAGGGCGTTGCCGCCCGCATCACCTGGCCTATCGTCATCTTCGTGATTCCCGCCGTCACGAACAGATTCAACCCTATTGGCGGCGTCACCATGCCGATCTCCAGGTTCACCACAATGATGATTCCCAGGTGCACCGGATCGATCCCCAATTGCGTCGCAATCGGAAACAGAATCGGCGCAAGAATCAGGATGATCCCGGTCGGCTCCATGAACATTCCCGCGATAAGCAGCAGAATGTTCACAACGATCAGGAACTGCCACGCCGCCATATCCCAGGCGACGATCTGTTCCGCGATTGCCTGCGGTATGCGCTCCGTCGTCAGCACATGCGCGAACAGCAGTGCGTTGACGATGATGAACATCAGCATGATCGTCACTTTCGAGGCGTCCATCAGCACCTCTGGAACCTGCCGCATGCCGATGTCCCGGTACACGAATACCGCCACGAAGAAGGCATAGACCGCCGCCACCGCCGCCGCCTCGGTCGGCGTGAAGATGCCCCCATAGATGCCGCCGAGAATGATGATGATCAGCATCAGGCCCCAGATCGAATCGCGGCCCGCGACCAGCGCTTCCTTGAGCGATGCGCGCGGCTGGCGGGGCAGATTCTTGATGCGGGCCACAATGTATATCGCCAGCATCAGCAGGAAGCCCAGCAGCAGGCCCGGCATGACGCCCGCCATGAACAGCTTGCCCACCGACGTTTCCGTTGCCGCGCCGTATACCACCATCACGATGGATGGCGGTATGAGGATGCCCAGCGTGCCGGCGTTGCAGATCACCCCCGCGGCGAATGACTGCGGATAGCCGGAACGCACCATCCCGGCAATCACAATGGAGCCGACCGCAACCACCGTGGCGGGCGAGGAGCCGGACACGGCGGCGAACAGGCAGCAGGCCAGCACCGATGCGATGGCCAGGCCGCCGTGCAGATGGCCCACGACCGCGATGGCGAAGCGGATCATGCGCTTGGCCACGCCGCCCGTGGTCATGAATGCGCCCGCCAGCACGAAGAAGGGAATGGCCATCAGCGTGAAATGCTCGGACGTCTCGAACATCTTCAGCGACAGCGAGGCCAGGGAGTCGTGGCCGAAAAGCAGTATGGTCAGTATGGACGAGAGGCCCAGCGAAACCGCCACGGGTATGCCCATGAACATGAACACGAAGAGCATGATGAAAAGGGCGCCTGTCGTCATGGCTGCGTCCCCTTTCCGGACGATTCGTCGCTTTGATATTTAAGCGCATCCTCGACTTCGTCGCCCAGCAAATGCGCGTCCTTGCCGCGCATCAGGTCGTAAAGCACCTGCGCAAAACGGAACAGGAGCAGGGCGAAGCCTATGGGCATGACCAGCCGCGGCACCCATTGCGGTATGGGCAGGTCTTGCGCCAGGATGCCGATTTCGTAGATCTTGCTGACGTATATCCAGCTGCCGAAGAGCACGATGGCGGCATACAGCAGGCATAGCAGCGTGGCCGCCAGGGCGACCTTGTTGGCGATTGCCTTAGGCAGAGCCTTGACGAGCGCGTCGACACCGATGTGGGCGCCGACGCGGACGCCGTAGGAAATGCCCAGAAAGATCAGGGCCGCAAACAGGTAGGTGCTTAATTCGAGCGCCCACACGAAACTGTAGTTGAATACATAACGCGCAACCACCTGGCCGAAGGTGACCACGGTCATGGCCGCAAGAAGCAGGGCGATAAGCCCCTCTTCCAGCCGTTCCAGCCAGACTGATTTCATGGAGTGCTCCGTGTGCGGAAGGCCTGCGCGGCGAAAGGGGCGGCCGCGCAGGAAGCCGGTTATTTATTGGATTTGAGTGCCGACTGGATGAGTTCGGGCCCGATCTCGCCTTCGAATTTCTTCCAGACCGGTTCCATGGCCTTGCGCCAGGCGGCGACGTCTTCCTTGCTGAGCTCTTGAACCTTGGCCTTGTTGGCTTCGATGATGCGCTTGCGGTCGCGCTCGTTCAGCTCGGCGGCCATATTGTTGGCATACGTGGTGGCTTCTTCCATGGCCTGTTCCAGGCCTTTGCGCACGTCGGCGGGCAGGCCATCCCACCATTTGGCGTTGGTGACCACCATGTAGTCGATTACGCCGTGATTGGTGTTGGCGATGGTTTTCTGGACTTCATGGAATTTCTGGGAATAGATGTTGGACCAGGTGTTTTCCTGGCCGTCGACCACGCCTGTCTGGAGGGCTTGATAGACCTCGCTGAACGCCAGCTTCTGCGGATTGGCGCCCAGCTGGCGGAATTGCGCTTCAAGGACGTCGGATGCCTGTATGCGGAATTTCAGTCCCTTGACGTCTTCGGGCCGGGTGAGCTTGTCGCGGTTGGTGGACAGCTGCTTCATGCCGTTGTGCCAATAGGCCATGCCTTTCAAGCCGCGATTGGTCATGGAGTTCAGCAAAGCCTTGCCGTCCGCGCTGTGCTGGAAGCGGTCCACGGCATCCATGTCGTCGAACAGGAAGGGCAGATCGAAGAGCTGCACCTTTTTGGTGTAGCGGTCGAATTTCGACAGCGACGGAGCGATGAACTGCACGTCGCCCAGCAGGACGGCTTCCATTTCCTTGGCATCGCCGAACAGCTGCGAGTTGGGGAACACCTGAACCTTGACTTTGCCCGGAAGCAGTTTTTCGGCGACTTCCTTGAACTTGATGGCACCCTGGCCCTTGGGCGTGGCATCGGCCACGACGTGGCTGAACTTGATGGTGATGGGCTGTTGAGCTAGAGAACTTGCTGAAAACGACAGGGCGACGCTGCTGCCCAAGACGATGAAAATTCGGGATACGACTTTCTTCATTGGGTTGTCTCCATTGTTTTGATGTCGCTCGAGCTGGCCGACTACCCATCACTGTACTTAGCTGTCCGCGCAGTGTCAAAGCTTATTCTTTCAGGGTTTTTCATAGTGTGGCGCGGCAGTCGGGCCGGGTGGACGGAACGCCGCGAGCGGCGCCTGCCCTCAAGCCGGCTGGGCGTAGCCGACCAGGGCAGTCTGGGGCGAGGGCAGAAAACCCAGCCGGCGCTCGCCGCCGTGCGCCGGCTGCGCGGCCGGCGCGTCATCATCCGCATCGGCCGGGCCATCGTCGGCCAATGTGAAATGCGAGAGTGTCGCCAGCAGGCCGTCGGCCTGTTGCTGCTGCATCACCGTGGCGCTGGATGCTTCCAGCACCATGGCCAGGTTTTGCTGGGTGATGTGGTCCAGGTGGCTGACCGCCCGCGTGACCTCTTCGATGCCGCTGGCCTGCTCGCTGGAGGCATTGGCGATTTCGGACATGATGTCTTCCACCTTCTGGACCGAGGCCACGATTTCGTTCATGGCCTGGCCCGCGCCGTCCACCAGGCTGGCGCCGGCATCCAGTTGCGAGACGGTCCGGACGATCAGCTTCTCGATATCCCTGGAGGCTTCGGATGAGCGCAAGGCCAGGTTGCGCACCTCGGCGGCGACGACGGCGAAGCCCTTGCCGTGTTCGCCGGCCCGCGCGGCTTCGACCGCCGCATTGAGCGCCAGTATATTGGTCTGGAAGGCAATGTTCTTGATGAGTGCCGTGATGTCGGCGACCTTGCGCGAGTCCTGGCGCACCTGCCGCATGGTGTGGACGGCGTCCTGGACGGTCCGGCTGCCGTGCGCGGCACAGGCATTGGCCTGGGCGGCCAGGTTCTTCGACACCGCGGTGTTGTCCGCATTCTGCTTGACGGTGGCCGCCAGCTGCTCCATGGCCGCCGCGGTCTGCTGCAGATTGGCGGCCTGTTCGTTGCTGCGCTGCGACAGGTCCAGGTTGCCGCCGGAAATATGATGCGATGCCGAAGCGATCTGCACCGAACGGTCGCGCACCTCCTGCACCGCATGGCGCAGCCCCTGTCCTATGCCGTTCAGCGCTTCCAGCAATTTGCCCAGTTCGTCGCGGCGTGGCACGTCCACGTGGGCGCTCAAGTCGCCGCCGGCCAGGCGCTGCGCCAGGTGGACGCCCTGGTCCAAAGGGCGTTTGATGGACGTGTACAGACCCCATAGCGCCAGCGCGCTGCACAGCAGCAGGGCGGCGATGGCCGTCACGGCGATCCAGTAGGCTTTCCGGCTGGCGGCGCTGGCCTGTTCCACATTGCGCGCAAAGCGTTGCGCCTGCATGGTGTCGAACTCATCGATCGTGCGCGCGATGCCGGCGGCTGCTTCGGCATACTGCTGGCCGAATATCATGACCTTGGCCATCAGCGCATTGGGCAGGGCGACCTTGATCCCGCCCTGGCCATCGTCGAACTGGCCGCTGGCCGTGCTGATGGCTTCCTTTTCCGTCAGACCCAATTCCGTGATCTGCGCATGGGCCGATTCCAGCTTGGCCATTTCGTCCGCCATAAAGCCGGCATTCCGGAATCGCTCCAGCATGGCTTGCTGCACGCCGCGTTCGTCGGGCGCCTTGCCGTTCAGCACGGCCGTCAGGTGCTTGTAGCTTTCCTGGAACTCGGGCTGTTCGCTGGCCACGAAGGCCATGACGTTGCGCGTCATGGCTTGCGTCAGGCTCTTGTACGCGGTGGCCAGCTCGGTGGCCTGGTAGCGGCGCTGCTCGATCGTTTTCAGGTGTTCTATGCTGCCGGTCAGGTTGCGCAGCGCGCTGAGCACCAGGATGGACAGCAGGATGAGAATGGCCAGAAAAATGAAGAAGCTTTTTTTCAGAGTGAAGAGATTTCTCATGTGCGCTGCGTCTGCCGAAATGAGTGAGTGTCGTCGCGGACCGGCGCATTTTCCGCCGGTCATGGGGATGTGGTGCGCATATATCCATCTATGCACCAGGAATTATTGCAATGCATCATTACAGGCATGTGTCACGCATGTGGAAGGCGAAGCGAGGCTTGGTATAGTGGCGGATGCCATGACCGGCTTTCGCCAGAGTAAGGTTCGATCCTTGAGATTCATCCACGCCGCCGACATCCATCTTGACAGCCCCTTGACGGGCCTGAGCGCTTACGCCGATGCGCCGGTGGACAGGCTGCGCACCGCCACGCGCGATGCCTTTGCGCGGCTAATAGGGCTGGCCATCGACGAAGGCGTGGATTTCATGATCATTGCGGGCGACCTGTACGACGGCAACTGGAAGGATCACAACACCGGCCTGTACTTTGCCGGCCAGATGGGGCGGCTGAAGCGGGCGGGGATTCCGGTCTATCTTCTGTACGGCAATCACGATGCCGAAAGCCAGATGACCCGCAAGCTGCAGCTGCCCGACAATGTGTTCGTATTCGATACGCGCAAGGCGTCGACCTTCATACACGAAGGCTTGAACCTTGCGCTGCACGGGCGCGGGTTCAAGGTGGCCGCCACCACCGAAAACCTGGTTGCGACCTATCCGGATCCGGTTCCCGGAAAATTCAATATCGGCGTCCTGCACACCGCCCTGGAAGGCAATGCCATGCATGCCAGCTATGCGCCATGCTCGCTGGACGAACTGCATGCCAAGGGCTATCAATATTGGGCGTTGGGCCATGTCCACGAATACAGCCTTTGGCGCGGCGACTCGGTCGTGGTCTTCCCCGGCAACCTGCAAGGGCGCAACATACGCGAGACCGGTCCGCGCGGCGCCGTGCTGGTCGAGTGCGATGACGTGGGGAATGTGGCGGTCGAGCGCGTACTGGTCGACGTGCTGCGCTGGGCGCGGCTGGATGTGGATGCGTCGGCTTGCCGGTCGTTCACCGATGTCGGGCGCGCGATTGGAAGCGCGCTGGAAGGCCTGGCGCAGGGCGGCGATGAAGCCTTGCCGCTGGCCGTGCGTGTAACGGTAAGCGGCAGCACGCCGGCGCACGGCGCGCTGTTCGGCCTGGAGAGCCAGTTGCGGGCCGAGGTGCTGGCCCATGTGGCGGCGTTGGGCCACGAGCGCCTGTGGCTGGAGAAGGTGAAGATCGAAACCCGTGCCGTGACGCAGCCGGAAACCGGGGACGATCGCGCCGATGCGCTGGCCGACCTGCGGGTGCTGCTGGAAGCGGCCGAGAACGACACGCAATTCCTTGAAAGCCTGCAAGCAGGCTTGATGGGGCTGGTGGGCAAGGCGCCGCAGGAACTGCAGTCCAGCGTGCCCTGGTTTGCGGAAGTCAGGGCCGGAGACCTGGCGCCGCTGCTGCGTGAGATCGGACCCGCGCTGATGGCGCACCTGGAACAGGCGGAGTAGGGCGTCATGCGATTCAGCCGCTTCGACCTTCTACGCTACGGGAAATTCACCGACAGGCGTATTGAATTCCCGCGGGCGCCGCGCGATTTCCATCTGATCGTGGGGGCCAACGAAGCCGGGAAGTCCACCGTGCGCAGCGCCATCCTGGATCTGCTCTTCGGCTTTCCCATGCGTACGGCGCTGGATTTCCTGCACGCGAAAGCCGATATGCGGCTGGGAGCGGCCATACAGGGCGACAATGGCGACCTGGAATTCATCCGTCTGAAGGCCAACAAGAACACATTGCGCGATCCCGAAGGAAACACGCTTGCCGACACGATTCTGGATGCCTGGATGGGCCATGTCGGCCGGGGCTTCTTCGACAAGATGTTCGGCCTGGACCACCCTCGCTTGGTGGAGGGCGGCAACAGCATATTGAATGCCCAGGATGATGTCGGGCAGATACTGTTCCAGTCGGCCGCGGGGGTGGCCAGCCTGGGCGGGGTGCGGGACGCGCTGGAAGAAGAAGCGGGCAGTCTTTGGGCTCCCGTCAAGTCAAGCAAAAGAACCTATTACGCCGCGCGGGACGGCCTGGATGCCGCAAGCGCCGCGCTGAAAGCGGCAACAGTGCAGACGAAAGAGTGGGCGGAGGCCAATGAGCGCGTGCAATCGCTGGCTGCCGGCCTGGAGCGGCAGCGCGAGCAGCAGGCGGCCCGGCAGGGCGAGCGCAGCCGCCTGGAACGCATCCGGCGCATGGCGCCCATCATGCTGGCGCTGCGCGAGTATGAGGGCCGGTTGGCGGAACTGGAGCCCGTGGTCCAGTTCCCCGCCGACGCCGCCCGGATGCTTGCCGAGGTCGAGCAGGACCGGGTCCTGACCCAGCATGGCCTGGGCTTGCACCGCGCAGAAGCCGAGCGCCTGGAAAGCCTGCTCGAGGCCATATGCATCGATGACGCGACATTGAACCAGGCCGACGCGGTCGAGGCGCTGGAAAGCCTGCGCCATCAATATGGCGGCCATGCGGCGGATATGGAGCGCAGCCAGGGACAGGCCGCGCTGCTTTGGCGGGAGATCCGGTCTGCAGCCGATGAACTGGGATGGCGAACGGAGCCCGGGCGCGAAGGCGCGGCAGGCGATGGAGCCGTGGTCGAGGACGAGGCGCTGCGGACCTTGCAGGCTCGCCTGCCGGGCTTGCCGACCCGCACGCAACTCGAACAATTGCTGCGTGATTACGGCGCCATCACTATGGCGCTGGATAACGCGAGAGCGGCGGAAAGCGGCCGGCAGGCCGAACTGCGTGCGCTGGAGGCCAAGCTGGAAGGGGCGTCCGGCCACCAGATCAGTCCAGCGCTGCGCGCCGCGCTGGAGGCCGCTCAGGCACGGGGCGATCTGGATGCCGCCCTGCGCAAGGCGAGGGCAGTGGCGGACGGGTCGCAGGCAGCCCTGGATCACGCCATGGCGCGCCTGGGTGCGCAGCCGCCTTCCTTGCACGTTCTCAGAACCGCTGGTTTTCCATCCCGCCAGGCGGTTGCGGCCTGGATATCTGAACGGCAAGGCCTGGTTCAGGACCTGAAATCGGCCCGGCTGCGTTGCGAAGAGCTGGCGGGGTCGGTCGAACTCAGGTCGCTGGAGGCGCAGCAGTACCGGCAGCGGCATAGCCCGACGACCTGGGACGAGGTGGCCGGAGCGCGCCTGCGGCGCGACGCGTCGTGGCGGGAAATCCGATCGGGCCGGTTGACGCCCAACGACGGCGCGGACCGGTTCGAGGACGAGCTGCGGGCGGCGGACCAGCTTGCCGATGCGCGGCACGACAAGGCGCGCGAGGCGGCCCAATTGCAGAACCTGCAAGAGCTGTTGCAGCAGGAGAAGCATAAGCTGGAGGATGCGCATGCGCGGCACGCGGCCTGCCGGCAGGCGGTGGAGGACTTTGATGCACGATGGTCGGACACGCGCGATCGCCTCGGGCTCGCAGGCATGCCGCTGGACGAGCTGCCGGAGTGGCTGGCGCGCAAGGACGAGGTATTGGAAGCCGCCCGGGCGTTGGATGAGGCCGGGCGCGAAGTCCAGGCACTTTGCGACGAACTGAACGACATGTGCGGGGCGCTGCGCCAGACTTTGGCGGCGCTTCCGGACGGCGCGCCCGCGACGGCCGGCGGAGACAGCCTGGCTTCCTTGCGTGCGCAAGCCGGGGCGTATGTGCGGGAAGCCGACCTGGCGCATGCACGGCGCGATGCATGGACGGCGCAGGCGGCCGAGTCCCGGCCCATCTTGTTGGCCGCGCGGCAGACGGTGGAAGCCGCTCAAGCGAGGCTGGATGCCTGGCAGAGGGCGTGGGCGGCCGCGCTGGCCCAGGCGGGGCTCGACGGCGCGATGAGTACGGGCGCGGCGCAGGGCGCATTGACGCTGCTCGGACTTCTGGCCGACAGGCTGGGGCAGTTGCACCGGCTCCGCGCCGAGTGTGCGGCCTTGCAAGCCGATCTGGATGATTTCCTGGCGCAGGCCACACGGCTGGCGCAGGCGGCCGGCCTGGGGCAGTCCGCCGCCGGCATCGACGGCGCGTTCGAGCTGAGCCAGGCTCTGGCGCAGCGTCTGTCCAGGGCACGCCAGGCCAGGGACAAGGCGGCCGAGCTGAAGCGGGCCCTGGAGGCGGAACGCGTGCAGATCCGCCAGGCAGAGCAGTCCCTGGCGGAATTGCAGGCACGCTTGCAGCCTATGATGGAACGGGCCGGGGTGGCCGAAACCCGGCTGCTGGAACCGGCCATCGCGCGTTCGGACCGCCATCGCGCGCTTGCGGAGCAACTGCGGGCCATGCAGGCGCGCCTGCTGGCCGAGGGCGATGGCTATGACCGGGAACGCCTGCAGGCGGAAATCGACACGGCCGACATACCGGCGCTGCCGGCCCGGCTGGCCGCTCTCGAGGCCGAGATTGGGCAAGGGGCCGAGCAGCAGAACGCCCTGGCCGTGGAACTGGCCGAGGCGCGGCGCGAACTGGAGGCCATGGCGGGGGCCGACGCCGCGGCCCGGGCCGAAGCGCAGCGGCAGGAGGCTTTGGCGCGGATGTCCGATGCGGCCGAGCGCTATATAAAGGTCTATACGGCTTCGCGCTTGCTGCGCTGGTCCATAGACCGCTACCGCGAAGAAAAGCAAGGTCCCATGCTGGGCCGGGCCAGCGCCATTTTTGCGCAGTTGACCTTGAATTCCTTCGAGCGCCTGAGGGTGGACTTCGACAAGAACCCCATGGTGCTGGAAGGGCAGCGTCCGGACGGCCATCTGGTGGGGATTGCCGGCATGAGCGACGGCACGCGGGATCAGCTCTACCTCGCCCTGCGCCTGGCAGCGCTGGAGCTGCATTTGCGCCAGGCCCCCGCCTTGCCTTTCATTGCCGACGACCTGTTCATCAATTACGACGATGCGCGCGCCGAAGCGGGCTTGCGGGCGCTGGCCGGGCTGTCCGAGCATACACAGGTCATATTCCTCAGCCACCATCATCACCTGACGGCGCTGGCGCGCCGCGTTTTCGGCGACGGGCTGAACGTGGTGAGCCTGGACTGACGCCTTTTCAGCGTTGGCGGTCCTGAGCCAGCAAATCGTCGCCGATGCCCCGCCGTTCGCGCATGGCGCGGCCGATTTGCGTGATGGCGTCGTCGCCCAGCAGGCGCGCGGCCATCGGCAGGAGCTCGTCCTCTTCGCGCTTCATGTGGCGTTCGTACAGGCCGATGAAGGCCTCGACCTCGTCTTCGGGCAGCAGAACGGGCCGGCCTTCGCTGACGTCGGACAAGACGGGACGCAGGCGCCGCCAGCTCGCTTCCAGCTTGCGGTGATCGGCGCTCAGGCCGTCGGTAAGCTCACGTATGCAGACGGCGTCGGACCCCGCCATGGATTCGATCAGGGCGGGAAACAGATCGACCTCTTCGTCGGCGTGGTGCTGGAGGGCGGAGGTGTCGAAGTAGCGCGCGATGGCTGTGGCGGCCGCTCGCGCCTGCTCGTCGCTGCCGTGCTGGCGCAGGTGCGGCGCAAGCCGCTTCAAGGTGGAGCACTGGCGCTCGATGCGGTGATGGCAGGCCGCGAGCATTTCGAGCGGTGCCTCGGTGCTTGCCGCCGGACCGGAAAAGCCGGGAAATTCGATTGCCATGTTCTTGCCCTGGTTCTGGATATGAGGGGATGCTGCCGCTTGCCGTTATTATTATTGGTGAAATGCAACCCCCCTTGCAAGGACAGAAAAAGGAGGCTCCATGCCGCAACCCGATCATGTATCCGCCCTGGGCGCGCCCGATGCGGCTTCGCTGGACGAGGACATCCAGCAAGTGTTCAGCAAATGCGTGGACAAACTGGGTTTCGTGCCCAATGTCCTGGCCGCCTACAGCCTGCGGCCGAACAAGTTGCGCAATTTCATGGCGATGTACAACGAGTTGATGCTGGCGCCTTCGGGCCTGAGCAAGCTGGAGCGCGAAATGATCGCGGTGGTGGTGTCCAGCGCCAACCATTGCTATTACTGCCTGGTCGCCCATGGCCAGGCGGTGCGCGCGCTGTCGGGCGATCCGCAGTTGGGCGAGATGATGGTCATGAATTACCGCGTGGCGCCGCTGGACCCGCGCCAGCGCGCCATGCTGGACTTCGCCTGGAAGCTGACCAAGATGCCCGAGCAGGTCACCGAGGAAGATAGGCAGGCCTTGCGTTCCGCGGGATTGTCGACCGAGGACATCTTCGACCTGGCCGACACCGTGGCTTTTTACAACATGTCCAACCGCATGGCCATCGGCACGGACATGATCCCGAACCCCGAATATCACGGGATGAACCGCCCCGAGCCTTTCCTGCCGCCCCGCAGGGAATAGAAGGCTTTCTATATTTCCTGAAGGCATAAGTAAAGACGATAAAAATTCTTGTTGGGCATTAGAACGCTCGTTACAGTTCGATATAACCAATTGGTGAATCGAACTGTTATGAAGCTGTCTTTCAAGAATATAGAAAAGGAATTCTCTGGCCTGCGCGTCATCGAGAATTTCAGCCGCGATATCGACGATGGCGAACTCGTGGCGCTGGTGGGCCCCTCGGGCTGCGGCAAGTCGACCCTGCTGCATATTGCCGCGGGCCTGGAAAAACCCAGCGCGGGCGACATCCTTGCCGATGGCCGGACCATAGAAGGCCCGCACCCCGAGCGCACGCTCATGTTCCAGGAAAACGCGCTGTATCCCTGGCTGACCCTGGCCCAGAACGTGGCCCTGGCGCTGGAGTTCCAGAAGACGGACAAGCAGAAGGCCTTGAACCAGGCGCGCGAATGGCTGGCCAAGGTCAATCTGGCGGGCTTCGAAAACTATTATCCGCACCAGGTGTCGGGCGGCATGCGCCAGCGCGCCGCCCTGGCGCGAGCGTTCATTTCGCACCCCAAGGCGCTGTTGCTGGACGAGCCTTTCGGCGCGCTCGACGCGCTGACCCGCATGACCTTGCAGGATGCCTTGCGCACGCTGATACGCGAGGCCGGCCCCACGGTTCTGCTGGTCACCCACGATGTCGACGAAGCCTTGTTCCTGGCCGACCGCATTCTTGTTTTCAGCCCCCGGCCGGCCACGGTCCTGAAGGAATTCGAGCTGTCGCATCACGAAAAAACGCACGACTTGTCCGAGTTCGCAGCGATGCGGCGAGAAATTTTAGGCCTGCTTGGAATCCACGCCGAACAGGATCAAGTCATAGAAACACCCCTATTAGAGGAAGTCGAAGCATGAAATTGTCACGTTTGCTGCTGCCGGTACTGGCGGCGTTCGCTTTGTCGGGTACGGCCGCGGCCGCCGAGAAGTTCAAGGTCGGCTATCTGCGCGTCATGGACGACGCCCAGGCGATCGCCGCGTACGAGGGCGGCTTCTACAAGAAGCATGGCCTGGATGTTGAACTGGTCGAGTTCAAGTCGGGCACCGACCTGATCAAGGCCATCGTCGGCGGTCAGCTGGACACCGGCGTGCTGGGTTTCACCAATGCGGCATCCTGGTCGTCCAAGGGCGCCGACCTCAAGGTGGTGGGCGGCGCCCAGCACGGCTTTCACGCCATCGTCGTGCGCGACGATACGGGCATCAAGGATGTGGCCGGCCTGAAAGGCCACACCCTGGCTTCGCAGAAGGAAGGCAGCACCGCCGATACGGTCCTGAAGGGCGTGGTGCTGAAGGATGCCGGCCTGAAGCCGGATGAACTGTCCATCATGGGCGTGAGCCCGCAGGTGGCTGTGCAGTCGCTGGTGGGCAAGCGGGTCGACGCCGCCTTCCTGTTCGAGCCTCAGGCGCGCATCGCCCAGCTGATTGCGCCGGTCACGCAAATCTATGAAGTCGGCCAGGTGTGGCCCTTCCCCTGCATGGTGGTCATCACCTCGGGCGACACGCTCAAGAAGCGCAAGGACGATGTCTGGAAATCGCTGGACGCGCAGCGCGATGCCATCGACCTGCTGCAGAACAAGCCGGAAGAGGGCGCCAAGCTGATCGCGAGCTATTTCATCGCCGAGCCCTCGCTCAAGACGCTCAAGCACGGCGAACTGCCTCGCGAGGACATCATCCGCGATGCCATCAAGAGCCAGACTTTCAGCCCGATCCTGACCGACAAGGAACTGGCGCGCATGCAGGAAATCGCCGACATCATGCAGGAGCAGGGCTCGCTGAAGACGCGCGATGGCAATGCCTTCGACGTCAGCAAGATCATCGACCTGGAATGGCAGAAGACGCGCAAGCTATAAAATAGCGCCGGCTTGCCCCCGGGGGGCAAGCGCGCCTCTCGCCTGCTTTCAGCTGTTTTGCGAGATCCCATCTTTTCAAAGGTGGCCGGCACCGACCGGCCACTCTGTTTTGAGCCTACATGAGCACCCAGATTCGTATTTCCGGTTTTAGAAAGAAGCTCGCCATGGTCGTGGCGGTGCTGTCCATTTTGCTGTTCTGGCAGGTCGCCGCCTGGTTTCTGCCTGATTTCCTGATGCCGGACGTGCCCAGGGTGTTCCAGCGGCTCTGGAACGACGTCCAGACTTCGGACTTTCGCGCAAGCCTGTCGGGCAGCCTGGTCCGCCTTGGGTTCGGATACGGAGCGGCATTGCTCTTCGGCGTGGGCTTCGGCCTGATCGGCGGGGTGCTGTTCTTTTTCCGCGAGGTTCTGAAGTCGGCCATCATCATCCTGCAATCGATTCCGTCGATCGCCTGGGTGCCCCTGTTCCTGATCATGATGGGCTTCGGCAACATGCCCATCATCGTGGTCATTGCACTGGCGGCGTTTTTCCCCGCGGCGCTTTCCGTCATGAATGCGACGGAAAGCGTATTGAACGTGCATGTGTCGGCCGCGCGGGTCATGGGGGCCAGCCGCTGGGACATGCTCAAGCGCGTCTACCTGCCCGCCGTGATGCCCGAACTCATCACCGGAGCCCAACTCGCCTTCGGCAACGCCTGGCGCGCCTTGATTTCAGCTGAAATGCTGATCGGCTTCGGCCAGGGCCTGGGACGTTCGCTGGCCTACGCCGGTGAGACCGCCGACATGATGGGGGTGATGGCCAATATCCTGACCATCGCCATTCTGGCGACCTTGATCGACCAGGTCATCCTGGAAAACCTCAAGCGCCGCCTTTTGCGCTACCAGTACGTTTAGGACGGGACTTGTCATCATGAATACGGGAAGCCGGGGCAGCGTGTCGGGGTCAGCGTGCTGGTTCGCGGCGCTGCTGCTGGGTGCGGGCTCGGCCTGGGGCGCCAGCGCGGCCAGCGCGGCGGACCAGGGCGGGGCGGCCAAAAGCCTGGTGGTGGGCATGCATTATGTCGTGCCGCCTTTCGTGGGCGGATCCAAGGTCCGCACGCCGGAAGCCATCGATACCGCGCTGGCCGAAGACCTGGCGGCCAAGCTGGATGCCGACTTGCGCACGGTGCCCATGGCCGTCCCGGGCAGTGGCAATCAGGCCGGGCGGCTCGCTCTCAAGGCGGATGTTGCGCTGGCCGCCATCGGCCCCGGTCAGGTCCCGCCGCCGTCTTTTACCGCTGTGCCCACCGGCTACACCGCGCGCCCCATGGCCATCATGCGCACGGACACCGACATCAAGGCCTGGGACCAACTGAAGGGACGGACGGTCTGCCTGTCGGAGGGCGGCCTGTATGTGGGGGACATGGCGCGGCGGTACGGCGCCATTGAGATCATATTCAAGGCGCCCGCCGATTCCCTGCTGGCGCTGCGCACGGGCGGATGCGACGCCGCGGTGCACGACGATGTGATGTTGAAGGAATTGCTGAAGCTGCCCGAGTGGAAGAAGTTTTCCGCCAGCCTGCCGCCGGGGCCGGCCGCGCCGCTGGCCTTCATCGTCCCCGAGGACGATGCCGCCACCGTGTCCCTGTTGAAGAAGCTGGTGCTTGAATGGAAGCGCAAGAAGCACCTGGCGGATCTGACGCGCACCCGGGTGCGCGATATCGCCTTCGAAGTCTATCTGGACCAGGTGGTTGCCGATTGCCACTGAGTTTTCTTGCCCGCCATGGATTCTTGCGATAATGCTGCAATGCACGAACCTGTTTTGAGATAGATAATGAGAACGATAGGATTGCTTGGCGGCATGAGCTGGGAGAGCACGGCGGATTATTACCGCGAAATCAACCAGGGCATCAAGAAGGCGCTTGGCGGATTGCATTCCGCCAAACTGGTGCTTTACAGCGTGGATTTCGAAACCATAGAGAAGCTGCAGCATGCGGGCGATTGGAAGGGCGCCGAAGCCGTCCTGGTCAAGGCGGCAAAGCGCATCGAGGCGGCCGGCGCCGATTTTCTGCTGATCTGCACCAACACCATGCACAAGCTGGCCGACCCGATAGAGCAGGCCATCTGCATCCCCTTGCTGCACATCGCCGATGCCACGGCCGAGGCATTGCTGGAGCATGGCATCAAGAGCGTGGGCCTGCTGGGCACGGCGTTCACCATGGAACAGGATTTCTACAAGGGGCGGCTGGAGCAGAAATATGGCCTTGAAGTGCTGGTGCCCGACGCGCCCGACCGCAAGATCGTACACGACGTGATCTATCAGGAGCTTTGCCTGGGCAAGGTCGTTCCGGAATCCAGGGCACAGTATTTGCGCATCATCGATGCGCTGGCGGCCCGGGGCGCGCAGGCGGTGATACTGGGCTGCACGGAAATCGGCCTGCTGGTGAAGCAGGCCGACAGTTCCGTCATGCTGTTCGACACCACGCTGATCCATGCCGGGGCGGCGGTCGAACGGGCCATCTGATCGCAGGCGCCGGCGGCGCGCCCATCGCCTATAGGGTGGAGTCCGCCGCGGCGGGGTCGCAGCTGCGCGTGCCCTGCGAATCGGCCTGGGTCACGTGGGCGCCCGCCGGCACGTCGTCGATCAGCCAGACGTTCCCGCCTATGGTGCATCCGCGTCCCAGCGTCACCCGGCCCAATATGGTGGCGCCCGCGTAGATGACCACATCGTCCTCCACGATGGGGTGGCGGGGCAGGCCCTTTTCGAGCTTGCCGTTCGAATCCGTGGGAAAACGCTTGGCGCCCAGGGTGACGGCCTGGTAGATGCGCACGCGCTGGCCGATGATGGCCGTTTCGCCGATGACCACGCCCGTGCCGTGGTCGATGAAGAAGCTGGGGCCGATCTGGGCGCCGGGGTGGATGTCGATGCCGGTCTGGGAATGGGCCAGCTCGGAGGACATGCGGGCCAGCAGAGGCAGATCCAGCTTGTAGAACTGGTGCGCCACGCGGTGGTGGATCATGGCCAGCACACCCGGATAGCACAGCAGGACTTCATCGACGCTGCGCGCGGCGGGATCGCCCTGGAAGGCGGCCAGCACGTCGGCGTCGAGCTGGCGGCGGATTTCGGGCAGCGAGCCGGCAAAGGACTGCACCGCCGCGATGGCCTTTTCCTCGATCTCATCGTCGTTGCGATGCTCGTGGCGCCGCTGATAGCGCATTTCCAGCCGGACCTGATTCAGCAGGGCATGCAGGGCCGAGTCCAGGGTGTGGCCGACATAGAAGTCTTCGCTTTCCTGGCGCAGATCCAGCGGACCCAGGCGCATGGGGAACAACACGCCTTTAAGGTCGTCCAGGATATGCGAAATGGCTTGCGGCGATGGGAACTCGCGTCCGCCGGGCTCGCGCGAGCGTTTCTGGGACGCGCGCCAGTCCTGCCGGACGGCGTTCAGGTCTTGGACTATGGGATGGATATCGAAAACGGCCATGTAGAGTCTTGCTCCGGTTTGGAGATCGGCGCCGCCGGCGATGCCCGGGCTGTACAAGCTGGTATATGCTGGCATGAACCCAGGGTTGCGGCAGGCGCAGGGAAAAGAACAGGGGAAACAGGCATGATACCAATCTATTGCCCGAAATCGGAGTCCGAGGCCTCGGTCATCGCGTCGTTGATGGACGCATACGGCATCGCTTTCCTGATGCGTGGCGGCGCATTCAGTTCCATGTACCCGGGGCCGGTCGCCAACAGCCTGAATGCCCGAACCTTGATGGTGCAGGAAGACCAGGCCGAACTGGCCATGCAGTTGCTCCAGCCGTTTATCGAGGAGTAGCGCAGGCTTGCGTTACGATAGCGCTTCGCGGCGATACCCGCCGTATTTCGCCGCCGCGCCGACTTGCCCATGACTCATAGAATCACGCCTTCGACTGTCCTGCTTTTGCTTGTTCCCCCGTTTCTCTGGGCCGGCAACGCGGTATTGGGGCGCATCGTCAGCGACATGGTGCCGCCCATTACCCTGAATTTTTTGCGCTGGGCCATCGCTTTCCTCATCTTGCTGCCACTGGGCCATTCCGTCCTGAGCCGGGGCAGCGGCTTGTGGGCCCGCAGGAAGCGCTATGCGCTGCTGGGCCTGCTGGGCGTCGGGCTGTACAACACCCTGCAGTACATGGCCCTGCATACCTCCACGCCGATCAACGTGACACTGGTCGGCGCCAGCATGCCGGTATGGATGCTGGTGGTGGGCTTTTTGTTCTTCGGCGCGCGCATCGGCGGGCATCAACTGGTCGGCGCAGCCTTGTCCATGATGGGCGTGCTGGTGGTGCTCAGCCACGGTCAATGGGAGCAGCTGCTGTCCATGCGCTTCGTCGCCGGGGATGTCTTCATGATCGTGGCCACGATCGTGTGGGCCTTCTATAGCTGGCTGTTGACGCGGGGCGGCGAGGAGGGAGGTATCCGGCGCAACTGGGCCACGCTGCTGCTGGCGCAGATTTCCTTCGGTGTGGTCTGGTCGGGCGGATTCGCCGCCGGCGAATGGGCGCTGACCGACGCGCGAATCGACTGGAGCTGGGGACTTGCGGCCGCGCTGATTTATTTTGCGGTGGGCCCCGCCATCGTGGCGTTCCGGTGCTGGGGGGCGGGGGTGGGCCGGGTGGGCCCGACGATCGCCGGTTTTTTCAATAACCTTACGCCCTTGTTCGCCGCCCTGATGTCATCGGCTTTTCTTGGCGAAACCCCGCATGCCTATCATGCGGTGGCCTTTCTTTTCATTGTCGGCGGCATCGTGCTGTCGTCCCGGTCTCGTCCGGCATCCTGAGCGCGGTCGGGCAAGACGAAGCAATTGAAGAACTGCGCGATGGCCGATTTGCTGCCTGTGCAGCGCAGCCGTCCATCCTTGGCCGCCGCGTCCAGATCCGCCTTGCCATAAGCCAGCTGAAGCACGGTTTGCGGTTCGCAATGGATCGAAGCCTGGGGGTGCTCGGCCTCGCCCCGGGCGACGTCCACCTGTCCATCTCCGACCCGCGCACGAAAGGTTTCGTCGCCGAACTCGAACTGTATGCACAAGGTCAGGCCGCGGGCGCGCTGCGGATCGAACATCACCTTGAAGGAAAGCATCAGCGCGTCGGCGCCCACCTTGCCTCCGCGGATGAAGGAAGGGGATCGCACGCCCCAGCGAACCAATTGCAGCATGACCGGTTCCAGCTCTCGTCCCCAGTCGGTCAGTTCGTACACCCAGGAGGCCGCCGGAGGAGGGAGCCGGCGCCGCACTATGACCGAATCGGCCTCCAATTCGTTCAGGCGCTGTGTGAGCACATTGGGGCTGATGGAGGGAAGGCCTTTGCGCAAATCGGTAAAGCGCTTGGGCCCCAGAAGCAGTTCGCGGACCACCAGCAGCGCCCAGCGCTCGCCGATCAGGTCCAAGGCGTGCGCGGCGGCGCACGCATCGAGGTAACTGCGTTTTATTGCCATACGTAACACTCTAGCACACTCAATCCTGAATTGATTATTTTTAGTTGTTTTTTAGGACTAAAAAAGGTTAAATAAACGCTCAATGGCATACGGGGCATTCCACGCGGGCGGCGAGCCTGGCCGGTGCTTCAGTCATTTCACCTTGAAGCCAGGAGACAAATTATGGATTATGCAGGCGCCGACAAGGCACAGGAAGAAGTACGGCTGACCATAGACAGCTGGGTGAAAGCGGTGAGTGCGCGGGATGTAAAGGCCATCATGTCGCATTACGTCCCCAATGTGGTGGCGTTCGACGCCGTCCAGCAATTGCAGTTCAAGGGCGTAGAAGCCTATGGCAGGCACTGGGAGGCCTGCTTCGCCATGTGCCCGGGAGACATGATCTTCGATGCGGGCCAACTGGACATCCAGGCGGAAAACGACCTGGCGGTCGCCCATGGCCTGATCCGTTGCGGCATGAAGGACGAGAACGGCAAGGAAAATTGTTCGTGGATGCGCATGACGTCCAGCTATCGCAAGAACGGCGGCAAATGGGCCATTGCCCACGAGCATTTTTCCGCCCCTTTCGACATGCGCACGGCCAGGGCCATGTTCGACCTGGAGCCGGAGGGGGCCCCCGCCAAGATCAGGCCCATTCCCCTGGGCATGAATGCCGTCACGCCCCATCTGGTCTGCGCCGATGCGCTGGGAGCCATCGAGTTCTACAAGAAGGCGTTCGGTGCGACCGAAGAAACCCGGCTGGAGATGGCGCCGGGCAAGCTGGCTCACGCCTGCCTGAGAATCGGCGATTCCGCCATCTTCCTGGTCGATGAGGTTCCGCAATGGGGCTCGGTCAGCCCCAGGTCGCTCAAGGGCACGCCGGTAAGCATCCACTTGTACGTGGAGGACGCCGACGCCGCCCAGGCCAAGGCGGTGGCGGCGGGCGCGAAGGAAATCATGCCCGTCCAGGAAATGTTCTGGGGCGACCGCTACGGCCTGGTGGAGGATCCCTATGGCCATCGGTGGTCCGTGGCCACGCACGTGCGAGACCTGAACGCCGAGCAGATACAGGAAGCCGCAAGGCAGATGATGGATACCGCGTCCGAGTGTCCGGGCGCCAAAGCCGAAGCGTCCTAGCCGGAGGCTTTGGCTCCGCCCCGGCCAATGGCGGATTCCGGTTTCAGTCTTCGGCGATAATCGGGCGATATGAATTTTCCCGGTGGTTCGATGACCAAGCCTCCTGGCCGGCTGCTCGCCTACGTTTGCCTTGCACTCAGCATGTCTCTGGTCGGCGCCTATGTGGCGCTGACCAAGCCCCTGGCGCTGGCATTGCCTGTATTTCTCCTGGGCTGGCTGCGCTTCGGCATAGGCGGCATCGCCATGCTGCGCTGGCTGCGCAAGCCCGCGGGCGAGCCGCCCTTGTCGGGCCAGACGCGGAAACTGATTTTCCTCGAGTCCTTCCTGGGCAACTTCCTGTTCACCTTGTGCATGATCGTGGGCGTGAGCCTGACCAGCGCTGTGTCCGCGGGAGTGATCATGTCCGCCATTCCCGCCATGGTCGCCTTGATGAGCTGGATATTCCTTAAAGAAGAGATCGGCCCGCGCGTCTGGGCGGCGGTGGCTTGCGGCGCCCTGGGCATAGGCTTGCTGTCGCTGGCCCAGGCCGGCGCTCCCGATGCGCCCCAGGCATCGAGCGACGGTGGGCGGGCCTGGCTGGGCAACGTGCTGATCTTCGGCGCGGTCCTATGTGAAGCATCGTATGCGGTCATCGGCAAGAAGCTGACCGCGGTGCTCAGCCCCAAGCGCATCAGCGCCATCATCAATCTGTGGGGTTTCGTCCTGATGACGCCGCTTGGGCTGTATACGGCGCTGCAGTTCGATTTCGCGGCGGTGCGCGTCGAAATGTGGGTCCTGCTGCTGTTCTATGCGCTGGCGGCCAGTGTGTGGACGGTATGGCTATGGATGACGGGACTGAAGTCCGTTCCGGCCTCGCGCGCCGGGGTGTTCACCGTCATGCTGCCCATCAGCGCCGCCCTGGTGGGCGTGCTGGTTCTGGGCGAGACCTTGACGGCATTGCAGGTGATCGCGTTTGCCATCGCGCTGGCCGGGCTGCTGCTGGCGACCCTGCCGGCCAGGCGGACTGTGTAGCCGCGGGCCGGTGTGGTCCGCGCCATTTTCGCGCGGCCAGGCCTAGCCCAGCCCAGCCCAGCCACGGGGCCGGCCAGACCGCCGGCTCAGCCCTGTGCCCCGCAGGCGTATTCGATGATCAGCTGCGCCGAGACCATGCCGTTCCAGACGTTCTGGTCCAGCCGGTAGGCCGCGTCGATCTGTTCGGGCAGCATGTCGGCGTGGTTGAACCAGATGGCGTCGAAGCGCTGATGACCCCGTTCCAGGCTGAGCTTCAGGTGCTTTTCCTTCAGCAGCCTTTGCTGGCGCACGTGGAAAGTATCCCGGAACACGGGGGCCGGAAAGCCGGCGCCCCAAACCTGCTGTTGCAGCAGTCCCGCCACGTCGGCGTTCGCATAGCCGGTTTCCAGCGACCCGTCGGTTTCTATGATGGGATCGAAGCTCTTGCGGCCGCTCAGCTCCTGCACGGCGGCGTCGAAGCCGGCAACGAAAATGTCGTAGGCATCTTCGCGCAGGCTCAGGCCGGCCGCCATGGCATGGCCGCCGAATTTCAGGATGATGCCCGGGTGGCGCTTGGAGACCAGGTCCAGCACGTCGCGCAGGTGCACGTCGGGGATGGATCGGCCCGATCCGCGCAGCTCGCCTTCGTCGGAGCGCGCGAAGGCGAGCGTCGGGCGCCAATAGCTTTCTTTCAGGCGCGAAGCCACCAACCCCACCACGCCCTGGTGCCAGTCGGGGCTGTATACGCAAACGCTGGCGCCCATTGTGGGCAGTGAGGTTTCGATGGCGGCCAGCGCCTCTTCGCGCATGGCGGCCTCGATGCCGCGCCGTTCCTGGTTCATGGCGTCCAGTTGCCGGGCCAGCTCCAGCGCCTGGCCCTCGTCGTCCGTGGTCAGGCAATGTATGCCGATACTCATGTCGGCCAGGCGGCCGGCCGCGTTGATGCGCGGGCCCAGGGCGAAACCCAGGTCGAAGCCGCTGGCCTGGCGCGGCTCGCGCCCGGCGACGGCGAACAGGGCGCGCAGGCCGGGCTGCATGCGGCCCGCGCGCATCTTCTGCAAGCCCTGCGTGACCAGCAGGCGGTTGTTGGCGTCCAGCTTGACCACGTCGGCCACCGTGCCCAGCGCGACAAGATCGGCCAGGTTGTCCAGCCGCGGGCCGCCGTCGGCGGCATAGACTCCGCGTTGGCGCAGCTCGGCGCGCAGGGCCAGCATCAGGTAGAAGATCACGCCTACGCCCGCCAGGTTCTTGGACGGAAAACCGCAGCCGGGCTGATTGGGATTGACGATGGCCAGGGCATTGGGCAGGGTGTCGCCGGGCAGGTGATGGTCGGTGATGAGCACGTCGATGCCCGCCAGCCTTGCGGCTTCCACGCCGTCCAGGCTGGCGATGCCATTGTCCACGGTGATGAGCATGTCGGGTCTGCCGGCGTGATGCCGGGCGGCCAGCTCGACGACGGCGGGCGACAGGCCATAGCCGGTCTCGAAGCGGTTGGGAACCAGGAAGTCCACGATGGCGCCCATGCCGCGCAGGGCGCGCAGGCCCACCGCGCAGGCCGTGGCGCCATCGCAGTCGTAATCGGCGACGATCAGCAGTCTCTTGCGCGCCTGGATGGCATCGGCCAGCACCGCGGCCGCGCGCTGCACATGCGTCAACTTGCCGGGCGGGATCATGGCTGCCCAGATCAACTGCGTTTCACTGGGATGGCGCACGCCGCGCGCCGCCCACAGCCGCGAAAGCAGGGGGTGTATGCCGGCGGCTTCCAGTGCCTTGGCCGCCTCGAAATCGGCGGAACGTATGCTTAGTCTTGGTGTGACCACCACTTCCTCCATGCATTGCGGCTGCCGGGCAGCCATTGCGTCCACCGGCCCAGCGCGGCGGTCTTCAGTTCCACGTACCGGTCGTTCCCGATCAGGACGATCTCGGGCGGTTTGTTCCTGGCCAGAGGCTGGAAGACGCGCGCTTCCAATTCGCCCAGCGCGGCCAGCCATCCGCCCCAGTCGTGCGCGATGCTGCTGGCCAGCAGATCGCCATGCACCCGCGTTTCCGGATCGGGGGCCGGCGGCTTCGTCAATTGGTCCGGGCTTGCGCCGCCGAACAGCCACAGGCTGTTGATGGGAACCAGCCCCTGCCGGTAGCGTTCCTGGTTGACCGGATGCTCATACCACAGCATCTGCACTTCGTTGACCAGGCGGCGCCAGGGCCGCCCCGCCATGTCCTGCGACCACCAGTCGTTGACCGAGGTAATGGCCACCAGGGCGGGGCTGGCGCATGATGGCGCATAGCCTCCGGGCAGCTCGATGCGCCAGCGATCCGTGCCGCCGGGATGCAGCGTGAAGTCCACTTCCGAAAACAGCGCCTGTACGGATTCGAACAAGGCTACACTCTGGTCTGGCGCAATGGCCAGTTCGCGCGCAGGCAGCAATGCCGCGCCGTCGCGGGAAGGTGAAACATGCACCAGTTCGGCCAGCCATACGGGCCGGCCGGCTTCGGCGGTATCGGCCGCCAGCAAGGGGCCCAGGCCTGCGGCGCAGTTCTGTCCGGCCCTGGGCTGGAAACCATGGTGCATCAGTTGCCACTGCTCGAAAGGCGTGCAGCCGGCTCGAGCCGCATCGGCGGTGGTGGATGTTGCATGGCCGCGTTCCAGCCAGCCCATCAGTGTCGGAGCGGCGGCCGGCAGGTAGGAAATCAGTTCGCGCGCTTCGCGAGGGTCGGGCAGGGCGCCAGGTAGTACGATTCGCATTCCAGGATTGTAGTGTCAATGGGAAACGGTGGCTTTTACGATGTCTTATGAATTATGGATAGGTGCCCGCTATGCCGGCCTTGCGCGCTCCCGGCGCCGGGGCGGGCGCGGCGACCGTTTTGTTTCCTTCATTGCCGCCAGCTCCATGGCGGGCATTGCGCTGGGCGTGGCGGCGCTGATCATCGTCCTGTCGGTCATGAACGGCTTCCAGACGCAGGTCCGCGACCGCATGCTGTCGGTGCTGCCGCATATCGAGCTGTACGTGCCGCGCATGGGGCCGGAACAGGTCTTGCAGGAATGGCGGCAGATCGCCGACATGGCCGGCAAGAATCCCGAGGTCCGCGGCACGGCCCCCTTCGTGGCGGCCCAGGGCATGATCGTTCGCGGGGAAGCCCTGAGCGGCGTGCAGATACGCGGCATCGATCCCGCGCTCGAGGACGCGGTGTCCGACGTGGCGGGGCAGATGATTGCCGGCCGCCTGGACGCGCTCGCACCGGGCAGTTTTTCCATCGTCCTGGGCAACCAGATCGCCAGTTCGCTGGGCGTCGGGCCCGGGGATACGGTGCTGGTGCTGGCGCCGCAAGGGTCGATCTCGCCCGCCGGTTTCGCGCCGCGCATGCGCCAGTTCACGGTATCGGGCATTTTCTCGTCCGGCTATTACGAATATGACGCCTCGCTGGCCTTCATCAATTACGAGGACGCCGCCAAGGTGTTCCGCGACAGCGGCACCAGCGGCGTGCGCCTGCGCATCGCCGACATGCAGCAGGCGCCGCTGGTGGCCCGGCAACTGACCCGGTCCCTGCCGTCCTTCGTGCATGCGCAGGACTGGACCCAGAACAACCGCACCTGGTTTGCCGCCGTCCAGACGGAAAAGCGCATGATGTTCCTGATACTGGCGCTGATCGTGGCGGTGGCGGCATTCAACCTGCTGTCGTCCCTGGTCATGGCGGTCAAGGACAAGCGTTCCGACATCGCCATCTTGCGCACGCTGGGCGCGAGCCCGCGCGAGATTGCCCGCATCTTCCTGGTGCAGGGCTCGCTGATCGGCGTGGTGGGCACCTTGCTGGGGGTGGGCTTCGGCATGCTGGTGGCGTACAACATCGATGTGATCGTACCTTTCATCGAGCGCATGCTGGGCGTGCAATTCCTGCCGCAGCAAATCTATTTCATCAGCGAACTGCCTTCCAACCCCCAGATCGCCGACATCGCCGTCGTGGCCGCCACTTCGCTGGTGCTGTCGTTGCTGGCAACGCTGTATCCAAGTTGGCGCGCGTCCAGCCTGCAACCCGCACAGGTGCTGCGCCATGACTGATTCCACGCCCATTCATGCGCTTGCCGCGCGCAATCTGGTCAAGACCTATAACGAAGGCGGGCAGGCCATCCAGGTGCTGCGCGACGTCAGCCTGCATGTGGACCGTGGCGAAATGGTCGCCATCGTCGGCGCTTCCGGCTCCGGCAAGAGCACGCTGCTGCATACGCTGGGCCTGCTCGACCGGCCCACATCGGGAACCGTCTTCATCAACGGCGAATCGGCCGACGGGCTGTCCGAGTCGCAGCGCAGCCAGCTGCGCAACCGCAGCCTGGGCTTCGTCTATCAGTTCCACCATCTGCTGCCCGAATTTTCAGCCCTGGACAATGTGGCCATGCCGCTCATCGTGCGCCGCCAGAACCGGAACCGGGCGCGCGAACAGGCGCAGATCGTCTTGGAGCAGGTCGGCTTGGCCGAGCGCATCGACCACTATCCCGGCCAGTTGTCCGGGGGCGAAAGACAGCGTGTGGCCCTGGCGCGGGCGCTGGTCACCCGTCCGACCTGCGTGCTGGCCGACGAGCCCACCGGCAACCTGGACCGCTATACGGCTGAAAGCATGTTCGAGCTGCTGTCGCGGGTCAATCGCGAGTTCGGCACGGCGTTTGCTATCGTGACGCATGATCCGGCGCTGGCTGCGCTGGCCCATAGGCGGCTGTCCATGGACAAGGGTCGCCTGGTCGATCCCGAAACGCCGCCCCTGGCTTCGGCTTGAAAGAGGGCTGCGGGGCATCGCGCCATCAGTCAAATAGGGGAACCATGCTGATCGATACGCATTGCCATCTGGACGCCTCGGAGTTCCAGTCCGACCGTCTGGCCGTCATCCAGCGAGCCGCGGAACGGGGCGTGAACGCCATTGTGATTCCGGCCGTGGCCTCATCCAATTTCGATGTCGTTCGGGATCTGGCCCATTCCTTCAAAGGCGGCATCTATGCCTTGGGCATCCATCCCATCTGCGTGCCCGACGCCCAGGAGGCGGACCTGGAAGACCTGGAGCGGCGCATACAGCAGTCGCTGGACGATCCGCGCTTCGTGGCGATAGGCGAGATCGGACTGGACTTTTTCCTGCCCAGGCTCAAGGAGCCGGCCATGCGCGAGAAGCAGGAGCGGTTCTACGCCGCTCAGCTGGATCTGGCCGAGCGTTATGGCCTGCCGCTGCTGTTGCACGTAAGGCGTTCACAGGACATCCTGCTCAAGCACCTCAGGCCACGCGGGCCGATAGGCGGCATCGCTCATGCCTTCAACGGCAGCTTCCAGCAGGCTGGGCAGTTCATCGACCTGGGCTTCGCCCTGGGCTTCGGGGGTGCCATGACCTTCGGCCGCGCCTTGCAGATTCGACGCCTGGCGACGCAATTGCCCATGGAGGCTTTGGTGCTGGAGACCGATGCGCCGGACATCCCGCCGGCCTGGCTGGGCGCGCCCGGCCAGCCGGCCGTCCGGAACGAGCCGGGCGAAGTGGCGGGCATCGCCGAAACCCTGGCCGAGCTGCGGGGGGTGGCGCGCGAGCATATCGTGCAGGCCAGCGCCGCGAATGCACGCCGGGTACTGCCGCGCCTGGCGGCCGGCCTGCACGCCTTCAATTGATCTTGAAGCCGGTCTTCCTGACCACGTCCGCCCAGCGCTTTTGTTCAGACACCAGCAATTCGCCCAGCTTTTCCCGCGAAGAACCCACGATGGCGAAGCCGTTGCCTTCGAGCAGCTTGCGTACGCCGTCGGCCTTGAGCGCCGCGATCGTTTTCCGGTTCAGAATGTCCAGGGCCTCGCCGGGCGTGCCCTTGGGCGCGAAGAAGGCGAACCAGGCGCCGAAATCCACCTTGGGCATGCCCTGTTCACGGAAGGTGGGTATGTCGCCCAGCATCTTGGTCCGTTCCGAGCCGGTGATGGCCAGGGCGCGCATCTTTCCGGAGGCCAGCTGCGGGGCCGCCATGGCGGTGGTCACGAAGGCGCCCTGCACCTGCCCCGCGATGATGGCCGTGACCGCATCGCCGGTGGAGCGGTAATGGATGGGCTCTATCTTGAAGCCGCCCGCATCGGCCAGCATCTCGGCGCCGAAGTGGCCCGGCGTGCCGGCCCCGAAGGTGGCGATATTGAAGCGGTCGGCGCTGGTCTTGGCGGCGTCCACGAATTCCTTCAAGGTCTTGTAGGGCGAATTGGCGGGAATGACCAGCACGAAGTTGGCACGCACGGCTTCCGTGATGGGATCGAACTCCTTGAGCGGCGCGTAGCTCAGATTGGACGTGGTCTCGGGCGAGATGCTGATGGAGCCGACCTCGCCCAGCAGGATGTTGTAGCCGTTGGGCGCGCTGTGGGCGACCGAATAGGCGGCGATCTGCCCGCCCGCTCCCGCCTTGTTCTCCACCACGACGGACTGGCCCAGTTCCTTGGACAACTGTTCGCCGACCGTGCGGGCCACGATGTCGGGGCCGGTGCCGGCGGGAAAGCCCACCGTCATGCGGATGGGCTGATCGGGATAGGCGGCCAGAGCGCCCGCCGAGGCAAGAGCCATGCAGGCGGACGAGAGCAGCCCGGCAAGGGTAGAGGTCTTCATTAATTGTCTCCTGATTGTCTTATCAACGTACGGCAAAGAAATTCAATTCGACCCGATCCGGATACCGTGCGCCGGTGCCCAGGAACAGATGCGTATTCAGCCAGGCCAGCCTGGGCGCAGCCGTTTCGAATCTGGGGTAGCTGCGGAAATAGATGCGGGCCGGATCCACCGGTTGGCCTTGTGCCAGCTTGGCGATATCCTCGGCCGAGCCGGTTCGTATGCCGGTGTTCTCCACGTAGACGGTTTCACCCGCATCGGTTTCGATGACATAGCGGGCATGGATGTCTGTGAAAGTGTCCGAGCGGATGGACTGGAAGTCGGCGCCGCCGGGCAGGATGCGGCCGGACAGCAGGGCGCCCGTGACCGTGCCGCCAATAATGGGTATCACCCGGCGTCGGCCGGCGGGCGTCTGGCCGACTTCCTGCGGCGGCGCCACGTCGACCAGCAGGGTGGCCAGGTGTTCCAGCGCGGGAGCGGCAATGGATTTGGTCATATCGGCTAGCCTTTTTTGGTCTTGAGTGCGGTGGGGTCGAAGCCGGCCAGGCGTTTGTAGCGCATGGCGATCTCCTCCAGTTCCGCTTGAGGAACGACGTCGTGTATGTGCGCGTAGCCATCTGGGGCGCGTTCGTGTGCGATCTGCATCACCTGCTCGGGGCCGTTCAGGCGGTTGCGCAGGACGATGCCGGCGGTGGGCGGCAGGCGCTCGGCTTCGTATTCCTTCAAGGCAAGCTCGATGCTGCCTTTGCGCTGCATGGCCGTTGCCTGCAGCCTGTCGGCCAGACAGCGCGCATCCAGTATGGCCTGGGCCGAACCGTTGGAGCCGATGGGATACATGGGATGCGCCGCGTCGCCCAGCAGGGTGACGCGGTCCTGCGTCCAGCGCGGCAGTGGATCCTTGTCCACCAGCGGGAATTCATAGATGGCTTGTGCGCCCTGGATGATGGCGGGAATATCGATCCAGTCCCAGCGCCACGACTCGAAGCGGTCGGCGAACACCGAGGCATCCACGACACGGTTCCAGTCCGTGGCCGGCAGTTCGGGATCGGGTATGCGCAGTTCCGCGATCCAGTTGATGCGCGAGCGTCCTTGGCGGCGCATGGGCTCCGATATGGGATAACAGACGAATTTCTGGTCCTGGTGGCCGGCCATGAACATGGTCTTGCCGTCCAGGTAGGGCTCGGCATCCGTAATCGCGCGCCACAGCATGCGCCCCGAAAACCGCAATGCATCGGACTGCGGATGGAAGAAGCGCCGCACGGCCGAATGGATGCCGTCGGCGCCGATCAGCAGGTCGCCGCGAACCTCTTCAAGCTCGTTCGTTGTACGGTTTCGGAATCGGGCGGTCACGCCTTGCGCGTCCTGCGCCAGCGACTCGAAAGCCAGCCCGGTGTGCAGGCGGCCGGATCCCAGCCGCTGTGCGACCGCATCGGCCAGCAGTAGCTGGAGTTCGCCGCGGTGTATGGAGAGCTGCGGCACGGCGTAACCTGCCGCCAGGCCCCTGGCTTCCTGCCAGATGGCCTGGCCGTGGCGGTTGTAGTAGTGCAGGGCGGAGGTCGGAACCGCGCTGGCGGCCAAGATGTCCAGCAAGCCCAGTTCGTCCAGTTCAGCCACCGCATGGGGAAGCAGATTGATGCCCACGCCCAGCGGCTTCAGCTCGCGCACGCTTTCAAAGATGTCGCAGTCGATGCCGCGCCGATGCAGCATGAGCGCCAGGGTCAATCCTCCGATGCCGGCGCCCGCGATGATGACTTTCAAGAATGCCTCCTAATTTGTTATGTATCATAACAATCTGGGGTGTATCCCAGCCTATCGGGATTTACCCGAATCGGGACGGCGATCTGATCCATATCAAGGCAGGCGATTGCAGAATGGAATAGGGCCTGGATGCATCGCCCTTTGGCCGTCCTCGATCTCCGCGCGAAACATTCCTTGGCCTGTCGCGCAAGGCGTTGCGGCGCTTGCCCGCGGCCTTGCCGGTCGGTTATGGTGCCTGTGGCTTTGGAAACAGGAATGGCATGAGCAGAAAATTGAGTTCGCGTCCCAACAACCGGCGGCCCGCCCAGCGCGGCGAGAAATTCGACGCCCAGGTTCCTGGCGTGGAATACGGCGTGCTGGACGAGCTTATCGGCTATTCGATACGGCGCGCGCAGATACGGATCTATCAGGACTTCCTGGATGCGCTGGGCCCGTGGTCGATCACTCCGCCCCGGTTTTCCGCCATGACCATCATCCAGTCCAATGCGGGCATGAAGCTGACCGAGCTGGCCAACGCCATGGGTATCGCGCGTTCCGGCGCGGTCGAAGTGGTGAATTCGCTGGAGAAACTGGGGTATGCCACCCGGACCGAATCCACGGTTGACAAGCGTGCCCATGCGCTCGCGCTGACCGATGCCGGCCGCGAGGCGCTGGACGGCATTACCCAGGCCATTCGCGAGCACGATGCGCGCATCAGCGCCAGGTTGACGGCCGCCGAACAGAAAGAGTTGCGGCGCCTGCTGGACAGCCTGGGTTAGCGGACGCGAGAACGCTCGCCCGAAGCTGTTATCCGCAAGCGCGGCTTTATCCGCGTTGACGAGCTGACGTAGAAACCGAAGGGCCGTCTTTAGCCGGTTCGCGCGCCGCTGCCGCAAGTCCGCCTTTACGCTGGCCTATTTGGGAGCGTATGGGCGTGACGGGACGCATGGGTCTGCTGGCTTTCGTGGCGGCAAGCGGCGCGGTGCATGGGCTGCCCGGCTTGCCGGGCTTGGCCCATGGGTTGGCGGCGGTGGCGCTGGCTGTGCTGCTGTCCTTGCTGGTGCTTGGATTGCCGCAACGCGTCCGGGCAGGCATATGGGCGTTGCTATGGGCCGGGTTGGCGGGATTCTGGCTCACCGTCGTTCGTGCCGATCACCGTTTGGCGGACGCCTTGGCCGAACATAACGAAAACAAGGTATCGCGGGTCGTGTTGCGCGTGGCCGGCCTGCCTCGACTGGGGCCGGAGGGCCGCCAATTCCAGGCCCAGGTGCTGTCATCGCTGCCCGAGGGCGTGCCTACGCGCATCCAGGTTTCCTGGCCGCTGGCGGCCTGGTCGGGGCCCTACGGCCGGGGCAGGGATGCAGGCGGCGATGCCGCGCCGCCTGCATCCCTGCCGGATGGCGTACCCGATATTGCGCCCGGCCAGGTCTGGCGCATGGCGCTGAGCCTGAAGACGCCGCGGGGCCTGCGCAATCCGCATGCCTTCGACTACGAAGCTTATATGTTCGCACAGGGCGTGCGGGCCACGGGCAGCGTGCGCGGCACGCCCCATTATCTTCGCGACGAACCCTGGGCCAGCCTGCCCATCGCCGCCCAGCGGGCCCGGCATGCGGTGCGCGCCGCCATGCTGCCACACCTCGAGGGCAAGCGCTACGGCGCGGTGCTGCTGGCGCTGGCGATAGGGGACCAGGCCAGTGTCGAGCCGTCCGACTGGACGGTGTTCAACCGTACGGGAATAACCCATCTGGTATCGATCAGCGGATCGCACATCACGATGATCGCGGCGCTGGGCGGCGCGCTGACGTACTGGCTATGGCGGCGCCTGCGCTGGCGCGGCCATGCCCTGGCCGAGCGCCTGCCGGCCCAGGTCGCCGCCGCGCTGGCGGCCTTGCTGGTCGCCTGGCTGTACTGCCTCTTGGCCGGCTGGGGCGTGCCGGCCCGCCGCACCTTCCTGATGCTGGCCGTGATGGCCGGTGCGTATGTGCTGCGGCTGCCCGTGTGCGCATCGAGGCTGTTGTCGCTGGCGGCGTTCGCGGTGGTGCTGATGGACCCCTGGGCCTTGCTGGCCAGCGGCTTCTGGCTTTCCTTCGGCGCCGTCTATGTGCTGATGACCAGCAGCGGCTGGTGGGGCCAGCCGATAGGTCGGGCGGCCCCCGGCCGCTGGCGCCGCGCCGGGATTTTGCTGGCCAGGGCGACGCGCCTGCAACTGGCGGTCACGGCGGCATTGATGCCCTTGCTGGCGCTCATCTTCCACGAAGTCTCGCTGGCATCACCCTTGGCCAACGCCTATGCCATTCCCGTCATCAGCCTGGCCGTCACGCCGCTGGCGCTGCTGTCGGCGGGCGCGGCCGTCGTTCCCGGCCTGGATGCCATGGCCTCGGGCCTGGCCTGGCTGGGCCACGCCGCGCTGGAGCTGATGATGGCGCCCACGGTATGGCTGTCCAATTGGCGCGCCGCCAGCTTCACCGTTGCGGCCGCGCCCTGGTGGCTGACCGCGCTGGCGCTGTCGGGCCTGGTGGCGGCGATGCTGCCTTACGGCTTGCCGGGCCGGCGCCTGGCCTGGCTGTTGATGATGCCGGCCTTGTGCTGGCCGCCCAAGCGGCCCCACGAAGGGGAATGGACCTTGCATGCGCTGGATGTGGGGCAGGCCGGCGCCATCGTCATCCAGACGGCGCGCCATGCCTTTTTATTCGATACCGGCCTGCGCAGCGGGCCGGACTCGGACGACGGCGCGCGCGTCATCCGGCCTTTCCTGCATGCGCAAGGCATCGTCAAGCTGGACACGTTGATCGTCTCGCATGCGGACATCGATCATGCCGGCGGGCTGCGCAGCCTGCTGCAGGCGGTGCCGGTGCAGCAGTCCTACAGCTCCTTCGACCTGGCCGGCTACCTGAAGCGCGAGGCGGCGTTGCTGGGCATGCCGGGCCAGCTGCCGCCACTGCCCCTGGCGATGTCGCCCTGCCAGTACGGCATGACCTGGCATGTAGACGGGGTTTCGTTCGAATTTTTGTGGCCGCTCGGGAACCCGGACGGCCCCCGGGCGGGGAACGGCAGCCGTCGCAATGCGCAGGCCTGCGTCCTGCGCCTGCGCGGAGAACACCACTCGGCCTTGCTGCCGGCCGATATCGGCGCTGCGCAAGAGGCGGCGCTGGTGGACAGGGGGCTGGGCTACGTCGATGTCGTGCTGGCGCCGCATCATGGCTCCAAGTCCTCGTCCAGCCCGGCCTTCGTGAACGAAACGCAAGCCTGGCACGTCGTGGCGCAGGCGGGCGCGTGGAACCGCTACGGGCACCCCAATTCCGATGTCCAGAGCCGCTGGCAACGCAGCGGCGCGGCGTTCTGGCGCAGCGACTGGCATGGCGCGGTCACGGTGCATTCATCGGCCGGCGGCTTGCGGGCGACCAGCGCCAGGCAGGCATCGCGGCGATATTGGCAGACGCGTTGATCACCCGTTCGGGGCGGCGGGAGGAACGGCTTGCGAATTCAATCCGGATCGGCGATGATGTTTTTATCCGCCCACAAGGCGGCAAACAAAGCAGCGCAAGAAAATTCCACAAGACATTTTCACGAGCAAAACATGAGACAAGCACTTCCTTTACGGCTGCACGTGCCCGAGCCTTCCGGGCGGCCGGGCCACGCCACCGATTTTTCCTATCTGCGCCTGGCGCCCGCCGGTGCCGTCCGCAAACCTCCCGTCGACACCTCCGCCGCCGATACCGCCGACCTGGCCTACACGCTGGTGCGCGTTCTGGACGACGAGGGCAAGGCGGTGGGGCCGTGGGCGGATCCCATCGCTCCCGAACTGCTGCGCAAGGGCCTGCAGATCATGATCAAGACCCGCATCTACGATGCGCGCATGCTGATCGCCCAGCGCCAGAAGAAAATGTCGTTCTACATGCAAAGCCTGGGCGAGGAAGCCATAGGCGCGGCGCAGATGCTGGCCCTGTCGCCGGGCGACATGTGCTTCCCGTCCTACCGCCAGCAGAACCTGCTGATCGCGCAGGACGTGCCGCTGACCGAGATGATGTGTCAGCTTTTCTCCAACGAATCCGACCGCCTGAAGGGCCGGCAGCTGCCCGTCATGTATTCCATGCGCGAGCGCGGCTTCTTTTCCATATCGGGCAACCTGGCCACGCAGTTCGTGCAGGCGGTGGGCTGGGCCATGGCTTCGGCCATCCAGGGCGACACCAAGATCGCTTCCGCCTGGATAGGCGACGGAGCCACCGCCGCGGCCGACTTCCAGACCGCCCTGACCTTCGCGCACGTGTACCGGGCGCCGGTCATCCTGAATGTCATCAACAACCAGTGGGCCATCTCGACCTTCCAGGCCCTGGCCGGCGGGGAAAGCACGACCTTCGCCGCGCGCGGCATCGGCAGCGGCATTGCTTCGCTGCGGGTCGACGGCAACGATTTCCTGGCCGTATATGCCGCATCCAGATGGGCGGTTGAGCGCGCCCGCAACAATCTGGGCCCTACCCTGATCGAATGGGTCAGCTATCGCGCCGGCCCGCATTCCACCTCGGACGATCCGTCCAAGTACCGGCCGGCCGACGATTGGGCCCGTTTCCCGCTGGGCGATCCCATAGACCGCCTGAAGCGGCACCTCATCGCCCTGGGCGCCTGGTCGGAAGACGAGCACCATCGCACGCAAAAAGAATACGAAGCCGAAGTCATCGCCGCCCAGAAGCAGGCGGAAAGCCACGGCACCCTGGCCACGGGCAAGACATCCAGCGTCGCGACCATGTTCGAGGACGTGTACAAGGACATGCCCTGGCATCTGCGCCGCCAGCGCCAGCAATTGGGGGTTTGATCATGGATAATCGTTCGATACAGCAGGCCACCACGCCCATGACCATGATCCAGGCGCTGCGCTCGGCCATGGATGTCATGCTGGAGCGCGACGACAAGGTCGTCATCTTCGGGCAGGACGTGGGCTATTTCGGCGGTGTATTCCGCTGCACCGAAGGCCTGCAGGCCAAGTATGGCAAGACGCGCGTGTTCGACGCGCCCATTTCGGAAGGCGGCATCGTCGGAGCGGCGGTGGGCATGGGGGCCTACGGCTTGCGTCCCGTGGTCGAGATCCAGTTTGCCGATTACTTTTATCCCGCCACCGACCAGATCGTGTCGGAAGCGGCGCGCCTGCGCTACCGCTCGGCCGGCGAGTTCATCGCGCCGCTGACCATACGCATGCCTTGCGGCGGCGGCATCTATGGCGGCCAGACGCACAGCCAGAGCCCCGAGGCGCTATTCACCCACGTCACGGGCCTGCGCACGGTCATGCCGTCCAACCCCTACGACGCGAAGGGCCTGCTGATCGCCGCCATCGAGTGCGACGACCCGGTCATCTTTCTTGAACCCAAGCGTCTTTACAACGGGCCTTTCGACGGCCATCACGACCAGCCGGTGGTGCCCTGGTCCAAGCATCCGCTGGGCAATGTCCCCGACGGCTACTACACCGTGCCGCTGGAGTCCGCCTCCGTCTTCCGGCCGGGCTCCGACCTGACCGTGCTGACTTACGGCACCATGGTCTTCGTTGCCGAAGTCGCCGCCAGGGAGTCCGGCATCGATGCCGAAATCATCGACCTGCGCAGCCTGTGGCCGCTGGACCTGGACACCATCGTGGCATCGGTCAGGAAGACGGGGCGCTGCGTGGTGGTGCACGAGGCCACGCAAACCAGCGGCTTCGGGGCCGAGCTGGCCACCCTGATCCAGGAGCATTGCTTCTACCATCTGGAAGCGCCCATAGAACGCGTGGCCGGATGGGACACGCCTTACCCGCATGCGCACGAATGGGCCTACTTTCCCAGCCCGGCGCGCCTGGCCGGCGCATTCAGGAAAACCATGGACGGGTCGCTGGCGGCCGAGCCATCGAAATCCGCCGGACAGGGAAGGGAGGCATGAGCATGGGCACGCACATCATAAAAATGCCCGACATCGGCGAGGGCATCGCCGAGGTCGAGCTGGTCGAATGGCACGTGCAGCCCGGCGACAGCGTGGTCGAGGATCAATTGCTGGCCGACGTCATGACCGACAAGGCCACGGTGCAAGTGCCGTCGCCGGTCCATGGCAAGGTGCTGGCGCTGGGTGGCCAGGTGGGCGAAGTCATGGCCGTCGGGTCCGAACTGATACGCCTGGAGGTCGAAGGCGAGGGCAATGCCGGCAAGGCGTCCTCCGCGCGCGCGCCGGGGCCGGCGGAGGCTTCGGGGGTGGGCTCGTCATCCGCTTCCGCCGTGGCCGCCGATGATGCGGCGCGCATTGAGATGGCTGCGGCCGACGACTCGGGCATAGAAAGAGCCGCCTCGCCTGATGGCGGATCTGACGCTGATGCGCGGAACCGCCGGCCCGATGCCGATGAGGCGGCCAAACCGGCGGGCGGATCAGGCCCGTCCGTCGCCGGCTCGCCCGCCCGGCCGCAGGGCGGCAAGCCGCTGGCCTCGCCGGCGGTGCGCAAGCGCGCCTGGGACCTGGGCATCGAACTGCAGTACGTTCCGGCCACGGGCGATGCGGGCCAGATCACCCACGCCGATCTGGATGCCTATGCGGCGCGCGTCCCGGCGGCCGCCGCCGGCGCGGATCGGGCCATCGCCCATGCGCGGCGCGACGATGAGCGGCAAGTTCCCGTCATCGGCCTGCGGCGCAAGATCGCCGAGAAAATGCAGGAGTCCAAGCGCCGCATTCCCCACTTCGCCTACGTCGAGGAGATCGACGTGACCGAGCTGGAAGCCTTGCGCGCGCGACTGAACGAACAATGGGCGACTAAGCGCGGCAAGCTGACCATCCTGCCTTTGCTGGCGCGTGCCATGGTGCTGGCCTTGCGGGACTTCCCCCAGATCAACGCCCGCTACGACGACCAGGCCGGCATGGTCACGCAATACGGTGCCGTGCATCTGGGCGTTGCGGCCCAGACCGACGCGGGGCTGATGGTGCCCGTGCTGCGCCATGCCGAAACGCTGGACCTATGGGCCTGCGCCGCCGAGGTCGCCCGTCTGGCCGAGGCGGCCCGCGATGGCAGCGCAACGCGCGACGAACTTTCGGGATCGACGATCACGCTGACCAGCCTGGGCGCGCTGGGCGGCATCGCCTCCACACCGGTCATCAACCATCCGGAAGTGGCCATCGTCGGCGTCAACCGCATCGTCGAGCGCCCGATGATCGTGGGCGGCGCCATCGTCGCCCGCAAGATGATGAATCTTTCTTCCTCCTTCGATCATCGCGTCGTCGACGGCATGCACGCCGCCCAGTTCATACAACGCATCCGCGGCCTGCTCGAATGCCCGGCCCTGCTGTTCGTGGAGTAAAAGGCCGATATGCAATCGACTACTTTGCTGATCATAGGCGGCGGCCCCGGCGGCTACGTCGCCGCCATCCGCGCCGGCCAATTGGGCATACCCACCGTGCTCGTCGAAGGCGGAAACGTGGGTGGAACCTGCCTGAACATCGGCTGCATCCCCTCCAAGGCGTTGATACACGCGGCCCAGGAATTCCATCAACTGGTCCAGGCCGTGGACGGCTCGCCCCTGGGCATCCGTGCTTCGTCCCCCAGTATCGACGTCGCCCGCACGGTGGCCTGGAAAGACGGCATCGTCGGCAGGCTGACCGGCGGGGTGGCGGCGCTGCTCAAGAAAAACGGCGTGCAGCTTGTGCAGGGCTGGGCGCGCATCATCGACGGCAAGACGGTCGAGGTGGCCCGGTCCGGCAAGAACGCGGAGCAGCCATTGCGCATCGCCTGCGAACATTTGCTGCTGGCAACGGGTTCCCAGCCTGTCGAGCTGCCTTTCATGCCTTTCGGCGGCTCCGTCCTGTCGTCCACCCAGGCGCTGTCTCCGGACAGCCTGCCCGACAGCCTGGCTGTCGTGGGCGCGGGCTATATCGGCCTGGAGCTGGGCATGGCTTATCGCAAGCTGGGCGTGCAGGTCAGCGTCGTCGAGGCGCAGGGCCGCATCCTTCCGGCCTACGATGCCGATCTTTCCAGACCGGTGCTGGCCGCCTTGAAGAAGCTGGACGTCGCACTGCATCTGTCCAGCCGGGTCCTGGGCATGGACGAGGCGGGCCGGGTATTGCGCATCCGGAATGCCCAGGGCGAAGAATCGGGCTTGCCGGTGGAGCGGGTGCTGGTCGCCGTGGGCCGTCGGCCGCGCAGCGAAGGGCTGGAATCGCTGATGCTGGACATGGACGGCAGTGCCGTGCGCATCGACGACCAATGCCGGACCTCCATGCGCAATGTGTGGGCCATCGGCGACCTGACCGGCGAGCCCATGCTGGCGCACCGGGCCATGGCGCAGGGCGAGATGGTGGCGGAAATCATCGCCGGCAGGCGCCGCCGATTCACGCCCGCCGCCATTCCCGCCGTGTGCTTCACCGATCCGGAAATCGCGGTCGCCGGCCTGGCGCCGGACCAGGCCAGGCAGGCCGGCCTGGATTGCATCAGCGCCGCATTCCCGTTTTCGGCCAACGGTCGCGCCATGACGCTGGAATCCACCGACGGCTTCGTCCGCGTGGTGGCCCGGCGCGACAACCATCTGATCGTCGGGTGGCAGGCGGTAGGAAGAGGCGTGTCCGAACTCAGTGCCGCCTTCGCCCAATCGCTGGAAATGGGCGCGCGCCTCGAGGACGTCGCGGGCACCATACATGCGCATCCCTCGCTGGGGGAAGCGGTACAGGAAGCGGCGCTGCGGGCGCTGGGCCACGCCTTGCATATCTGACCCGTGCCGAAATATCTGACGCTACAATCGGCTTTCCGCTGAGAACGGCCAGAACGAGAGCGAGCATTCCCATGACCCAGGCGTCTCCATCACAAGGAACCCAGCAGCCCCGGCTGGAGTTCGTCATGTGCGCAAGCCCCGCGGGCACGCACCGCATGGCGTATTGGGAGTGGGGCGATCCGGACAACGACAGGGTCCTGCTGTGCGTGCACGGACTGACGCGCACGGGCCGCGATTTCGATCAACTGGCGCGGCGCCTGTCATCCCGCTATCGGGTGGTCTGCCCCGATGTCGTGGGCCGGGGCAAGTCCGATTGGCTGATCAATGCCGCCGGCTATGTCGTGCCGCAATACGTGGCCGACATGCTGACCCTGATCGCGCGGCTCGATCCCGCGCAGTTGGACTGGGTGGGCACGTCCATGGGCGGCCTGATCGGCATGGGCCTGGCCGGAACGCTGGCCATGTCGGCCGCGGGCAGGCCGGCGCGCGGCCCCTTCGGCCTCCCGGCCGAGCAAACCCTGCGCCTGGGCAAGATGGTGTTCAACGATATCGGACCCAGCCTCAGCTTTCCCGGGCTTGTCCGCATTGCCGAGTATGTCGGGCAGCCCATGCAGTTCGCCACATTCGCGCAGGCGGTCGATTATGTGCGCAGCGTATCGGCCGGATTCGGCCAGCACGACCGCCAGGGCTGGGAAGAACTGACCCGGCATGTATTCAATCAGCAGGGCGACCAATGGGTCAAGCATTACGACCTGCGCATCGCCGAGCCTTTCGCCGGGCAGTCCGAAGACGGGGTGAGGGCGTCCGAAGCCGTGTTGTGGGCGGCCTACGAAAGCATTGCATCGCCTATACTGATCGTTCGGGGCGAGCAATCCGACCTGCTTACCTCGGAGACCGCCAAGCGCATGCTCGAACGCAATCCTCGCGCCAGTCTGCACAGCGTGCCCAAGGTCGGCCATGCACCCACGCTGCGCAGCGACGACGAGATCGATCCCGTCGCGCATTTCCTGCTGGCGCAAGCGGCGTAAACTGTTTTAACGTATTCAACCGGAGTCCAGGTATCAAGGTCGATCTGCATTGTCATTCCACGATTTCCGACGGCGTCCTGTCGCCCGCGCAGGTCGCTGCGCGCGCGCATGCCAACGGCGTGGAGCTTTGGGCGCTGACGGATCACGACGAGCTTTCAGGCCTGGCCGAGGCCAGGCGCAGCGCCCAGGCCTTGGGCATGTCCTTCATTACCGGGGTGGAGATCTCGGTCACCTTCGCCGGCCATACCGTGCATATACTCGGCCTGGGTGTCGATGAAGGCGACACCGCCCTGCGGGCAGGGCTGGACGGCATACGGCAGGGCCGCGCCGTGCGCGCGCGCGAAATGGCCGACAGGCTGACGGCGCTGGGCATACCGGGCAGCTACGAGGGCGCCTTGCCCTATGCCGCCAACCCGTCCCTGATCAGCCGCACCCACTTCGCCCGCTTCCTGGTCGACAGCGGCCATTGCAAGACCATGCAGGCGGTGTTCGACAATTACCTGGGCGACGGCAAGCCGGCCAACGTTCCCGTCCATTGGTCCACCCTGGAGCAGGCCGTGGGCTGGATCGTCGGAGCGGGCGGCCGCGCCGCCATCGCCCATCCGGGCCGCTACGACTACACGCCCTTGCAATTCGACGCCTTGTTCGATCGGTTCAAGGAACTGGGCGGCACGGCCATCGAAGTCGTGACCGGCAGCCACACGCCGGACCAGTATGCCGAGTACGCGGGCGTTGCGCGCCGCTACGGCTTTCTGGCTTCTTGCGGATCGGATTTCCACAGCCCCAAAGAGGGCAAGCTCGACTTGGGACAAATCCCCGCCTTGCCCGCCGACCTGAAGCCCATCTGGCACGATTGGGCCTGAAGCTTCGGCTGTCGGCTCCGTCCCCTGGTTTTTCCATACCGTTTTCCGTATTGCCATGAATAAAGCCTTTGTCAAAGAGTCCGAGAACGACGATGACGACGACCTGGGCCCCGAAGCGGTGAAGCTGCCCGCGGGCACCAAGAACTACATCACCACGCAGGGCTATGGACGCCTGCGCGACGAACTGGCCCACCTGATGAATGAAGAGCGTCCCTCGGTCGTGCAGGTGGTGTCGTGGGCGGCGTCCAACGGCGACCGTTCCGAGAACGGCGACTACCTGTACGGCAAGAAGCGCCTGCGCGAGATCGACCGGCGCATGCGTTTCCTGACCAAGCGCCTGGAGATCGCCGAAGTGGTCGATCCGGCCGCCCAGCCCAACAAGGACCAGGTTTTTTTTGGGGCAACCGTGGTGTATTCCGACAAGGCCGGCGAGGAGTTCCGCGTGACCATCGTCGGCGTGGACGAGGCCGAGCCGCTGCAAGGCCGGATCAGCTGGATTTCGCCGGTGGCCCGGGCGCTGCTCAAGGCGCGCGAAGGCGATACGGTCACCTTGCGCACGCCGGCCGGCATCGACGAACTCGATATCCTGGAAGTGATCTATCCGGATCACTGAGGACACCGGCCCGCGATAAGCCTTCTGTGTACGGCAAACAGGTAAAATGGGGCATTTCCCCCTCTTTTTCCGCATTGCATTGTGACTTCTATCCAGTATTTCCTTGGTTCCCCCGTCTTGTCGCCGTTTCGCCGTGAACGCCTGCTGAAACGGTTTGCCGACCTTGGCCTGCCGGTCGCCGACATCAACGGCCTTTACGAACACTATGTCTGGACCGACGAGGCCTTGAGCCAGCCGGACCAGAACCGGCTGGAGCAATTGCTGGATTACGGTGTCGCCGGCGATACAAGCAAGGAAAGCAAGAACTCATTGGTGTTGCGGGTGATTCCCCGCCTGGGCACGGTATCGCCCTGGGCCAGCAAGGCAAGCGACATCGCGCACAACTGCGGTTTGTCGGCGGTACGCCGCATCGAACGGGGCATACGCTATGTGGTGACGCCGTCCCGCGGGCTGCTGGGCGCCAGGCCGCTGGATGCCGCGCAACTGGAAAAGATCGCCGCCTGCCTGCACGACCGCATGACCGAGACCGTGGTCGATGCCTCGTTCGATGGCAGAGCCCTGTTCGCCTCGCTCCCGGGCAAGCCCATACAGACCATAGACGTGGTCGGCAAAGGCCAGGCGGCGCTCATCGAGGCCAACGGCGCCCTGGGCCTGGCCCTTTCCGACGATGAAATCGAATACCTGGAAGCCGCCTTCCGGCAACTGGGCCGCAATCCCACCGACGTCGAATTGATGATGTTCGCGCAGGCCAACAGCGAGCACTGCCGCCACAAGATCTTCAACGCCCAATGGGTCATCGACGGCCAGGAACAGCCCAATACCCTGTTCGGAATGATACGCGCGACGCATGCCGCCCAGCCCGAGGGCACGGTGGTGGCGTATTCCGACAATGCCGCCATCATGTCGGGCGGGACGGCGACCCTGTTCCATGCAGGCAGCGATGCCGTGTCGCCGGTCTACGGCCACCATCCGGCCACCGTGCACACGCTGATGAAGGTGGAAACCCACAACCATCCCACCGCGATCGCGCCTTTTCCGGGTGCCTCGACGGGCGCCGGCGGCGAAATACGCGACGAGGGCGCAACCGGCCGGGGCTCCAAGCCCAAGGCCGGCCTGACCGGTTTCACCGTGTCCAACCTGCGCTTCGACGGCGCCATCGAACCCTGGGAGCAAGACGCCCATGGCTCGCCGGATCGCATCGCCAGCCCGTTGGACATCATGATAGAAGGGCCGATAGGAGGCGCGGCCTTCAACAATGAATTCGGCCGACCCAATCTGCTGGGTTATTTCCGTACCTTCGAACAGGCTTCGGGCGGCACGCGCTGGGGCTATCACAAGCCCATCATGATCGCGGGCGGGCTGGGCGCCATCGACGGCCGCCTGACGCATAAAGATCCGATCCCTCCGGGCGCATTGTTGATCCAGTTGGGCGGCCCGGGCATGCGCATCGGCATGGGCGGCGGAGCGGCCTCCAGCATGAGCGCCGGCACCAACAGCGCCGAGCTGGATTTCGATTCCGTGCAGCGCGGCAATCCAGAGATCGAACGGCGCGGCCAGGAGGTCATCGACCGCTGCTGGCAGCAGGGCGAACACAACCCCATCATCGCCATCCACGACGTCGGCGCGGGCGGCCTGTCCAATGCCTTTCCCGAGCTGGTCAACGACGCCGGCCGGGGCGCCTTGTTCGAACTGCAGCAGGTCCACCTTGAAGAGTCGGGCCTGTCCGCCGCCGAGATCTGGAGCAATGAATCGCAGGAGCGCTATGTCCTGGCCATCCTGCCGCAGGATCTGGCGCGCTTCGATGCGATCGCCCGGCGTGAACGCTGCCCCTATGCGGTGGTGGGCGTGGCCACCGAAGAGCGCCAATTGCGCGTCACCTACGGCGAAGGCCTGCCCGGTGTCGCCGATGCCGCGGCGCAGACGCAGCCCATGCAGCCGCGGCCCGTCGATGTGCCCATCGACGTCATCCTGGGCAAGCCGCCGCGCATGACGCGCGACGTCGAGCGCCAGGAGGCCTCGCATTCCGAGATCGATCTGGTGGGCATTCCCCTGGAGGAAGCCGTCGAGCGTGTTCTGCGCCATCCCACCGTGGCCAGCAAGAATTTCCTGATCACCATCGGCGACCGGACGGTGGGGGGCTTGAGCAGCCGCGACCAGATGGTGGGCCCGTGGCAGATTCCCGTGGCCGATTGCGCCGTCACCCTGGCCGACTACGAAGGCGTGCGCGGCGAAGCCATGGCCATGGGCGAGCGCAGTCCCTTGGCCATGATCGATGCTCCCGCGTCCGGGCGCATGGCGGTGGCCGAAGCCCTGACCAATCTGGCCGCCAGCGATGTGCGGTCGCTCAAGGACATCAAGCTGTCGGCCAACTGGATGGCCGCCTGCGGCGTGCCCGGCCAGGACGCCGCCTTGTACGACACCGTGTCCGCCGTCAGCGCATGGTGCCAGCAACTAGATCTATCCATACCCGTGGGCAAGGATTCTTTGTCCATGCGCACGGCATGGAATCACGAGGGCGAAGCGCGTCAAGTGGTGGCGCCGGTCTCGCTGATCGTGACGGCCTTCGCGCCGGTGGCCGACGTGAGGGCGACGCTGACGCCGCAATTGCGCACCGATGCCGGCGACACCGCGCTCATTCTGATCGACCTGGGCTTCGGGCGGCAGCGCCTGGGCGGTTCCATCCTGGCCCAGGCCTTCAATCAGACCGGCCAGTCGGTGCCCGATATCGACGATGCCGTGTCCCTGGGGGCCTTCTTCAAGACGGTCCGCCAACTGGCTTCGCAGGGCGATGTCCTGGCCTATCACGACCGTTCCGACGGCGGCCTGCTGGCCACCGTTTGCGAAATGGCGTTTGCGGGCCATGTCGGCGTCTCCATCAACCTGGACATGCTGACCATCGACCCGCATGCCGCCGATTGGGGCGACTACAAGATCCGCCCCGAGCAGATCTCGGTCCAGCGCGACGAGCTCACCCTGAAGGCCTTGTTCGCCGAAGAGGCGGGGGCGGTCATCCAGGTGCCGCTTGCGCAGCGCGACAAGGTGCTGCAGCAGTTGCGCGCGGCCGGTCTGTCCGCCCATTCCCACGTGATGGGCAGCCTGAACGGCACGGACGAGATACAGATCTACCGCGACGGCAAGTGCATCTACCAGAAGCCGCGCGCGGAGCTTGGGCAGATCTGGTCCGAAGTGTCGCGCCGCATCATGGCCCTGCGCGACAACCCCGCCTGCGCCCAGGCGGAGTTCGATACCTGGCAGGACAAGAATGATCCGGGCCTGTCGCCCATCGTCCCGTTCGATCCCCAGGAAGACGTTGCGGCGCCGTTCATCGCCACGGGCAAACGTCCCCGGGTTGCGATACTGCGCGAGCAGGGCTGCAACAGCCAGGTGGAAATGGCCTGGGCCTTCGACAAGGCCGGCTTCGAAGCCCTGGACGTGCACATGACCGACCTGCTGTCGGGCCGGGCCAATCTGGCCGATGTGCAGGGCCTGGTCGCCGTGGGCGGCTTCAGCTATGGCGATGTGCTGGGCGCCGGCGAAGGCTGGGCGCGCACCATACGCTTCAACGCGCAATTGGCCGATCAGTTCGCCGCCTACTTCGCACGCCCCCACACCTTCGCGCTCGGCGTGTGCAACGGCTGCCAGATGATGGCGGCCCTGGCCGGCATGATCCCCGGCGCCGAGCACTGGCCGCGCTTCACCCGCAACCAGTCCGAGAAGTACGAGGCGCGCCTGTCCCTGGTCGAGGTGGCCGACTCGCCTTCGCTGTTCATGCAGGGCATGGCGGGCGCACGTATTCCCATCGCCGTCGCCCATGGCGAGGGCTATGCCGACTTTTCCAGGCAGGGTTCGCTGGACAAGGTGCACGGCATTCTGAATTACGTGGACAATCGCGGGGCGCGCACGGAGCAGTATCCCTACAATCCCAACGGCAGTCCGCAAGGCCTGGCCGGCGTCACCACGGCGGACGGGCGATTCACCGTTCTGATGCCGCACCCGGAGCGGGTGACGCGCAATGTGGCCATGTCCTGGGCTCCCGAGCGCTGGGGCGAGCATGATTCCGGCGGCAAGGGCAGCGCCCACGGCGGATTCACACCGTGGCTGCGCATGTTCCGCAATGCGCGGGTCTGGCTGGGCTGATGGGCAACCCCGCGAAAGCGGGGTTTTTCCTTCTGGCGGCCGGCTAGGTAAATACCCTCGCTTAAGCGTATAATCTCGCTTTGCACGGAGCTAGTTTATGCGTCTAATCAAAAAAGCGCTTACCTTCGACGATGTGTTGTTGGTCCCGGCGTATTCCGAAGTCCTTCCCCGCGACACCTCGCTGACTACTCGCTTCACACGCGATATCACGCTGAACATCCCGCTGGTCTCCGCAGCCATGGATACCGTGACCGAATCGCGCCTGGCCATCGCCATGGCGCAGGAAGGCGGCATCGGCATCATCCACAAGAATCTCAGCGCCGAAGAGCAGGCCCGCGAGGTCGCCCGCGTCAAGCGCCACGAGTTCGGCATCGTCATCGACCCGGTCACCGTGACGCCCACCATGAAAGTGCGCGACGCCATCGCCTTGCAGCGCCAGCATGGCTTCTCCGGCCTGCCGGTCATCGAGGGCGGCAAGCTGGTCGGCATCGTCACCAACCGCGATCTGCGCTTCGAGGACCGGCTGGACGTACCCCTGCGCGACATCATGACGCCGCAAGAGCGCCTGATCACCATGAAGGAAGGCGCCACCCTGGACGAAGCCCAGGCGCTGATGCACAAGCATCGCCTGGAGCGCGTGCTGATCGTCAACGACGCCTTCCAGCTGCGCGGCCTGGCCACGGTCAAGGACATCGTCAAGAACACCGAACATCCCTTTGCCTCCAAAGACAGCCAGGGCCAGCTGCGTGTCGGCGCCGCGGTCGGCGTGGGCGAGGGCACCGAAGAGCGCGTGGAAAAACTGGCCAACGCCGGCGTCGACGTCATCGTCGTCGATACCGCCCATGGCCATTCCGCGGGCGTCATCGAGCGCGTGCGCTGGGTCAAGAAGAACTACCCCAAGATACAGGTCATCGGCGGCAACATCGCCACGGCTGCGGCGGCCAAGGCGCTGGTCGAGGCCGGCGCCGATTGCGTCAAGGTCGGCATAGGCCCGGGCTCCATCTGCACCACGCGCATCGTGGCCGGTGTGGGCGTCCCGCAAATCACCGCCATTGCCGACGTCGCCAAGGCGCTGGAAGGCACGGGCGTTCCCCTGATCGCCGATGGCGGCATCCGCTATTCGGGCGATGTGTCCAAGGCTCTGGCGGCCGGCGCATCCGCCTGCATGATGGGCGGCATGTTCGCGGGAACTGAAGAGTCTCCCGGCGAAGTCGTGCTGTTCCAGGGCCGCTCGTACAAGTCCTATCGCGGCATGGGCAGCCTGGGCGCCATGGCCGACGGCTCGGCCGACCGCTACTTCCAGGATCCCGCCAACAACGTCGACAAGCTCGTGCCTGAAGGCATCGAAGGCCGCGTGCCCTACAAGGGCAGTGTCATCGCCATCATCTATCAGCTTATCGGCGGCATACGCGCATCCATGGGATATTGCGGCTGCGCCTCCATCGAGGAAATGCGCACCAAGGCCGAATTCGTCGAAATCACCTCGGCGGGCGTGCGCGAATCCCACGTGCACGATGTGCAGATCACCAAGGAAGCGCCCAACTACCGCGCCGATTAAGGCTGCTTCGGTTCGGCAACGGCGCGCCATGGAAACATGGCGCGCCGTTTTTCTTAGAGTTCCCGTTTGAAGAACAGCGCGCCGGGAATGGGATTGAATACATAGGCCTCGGCCGGTTCGAAGCCCAGCGCGGTATAAAGCGCGACCGCCGCGGCCATGGTGGGCAGCGTGTCCAGGTAGATGCGGGTGTAGCCGGCTTCGCGCGCCTCCTGGCACAGGCGTTCCGCCAGCCTTCGACCCAGCCGCTCTCCACGCATATCGGGCCGTACAAACAGCCGCTTCATTTCGCAGCCGCCGTCTTGAAGGGGGCGCAGCGCAATGCAGCCCACCGCCTGGCCGCCTCGCCATGCCAGGAGTATGCGTCCGGCGGGCGCTTCGTATTTCCCGGGCAGGGCGGAGAGCTCCGCTTCAAAATCCTGGAAGCCAAGGTCGATGTCCAGGCTGTCGGCGTAGTCGCGGAACAGCGTGCGTACTATGGGAAGGTCTTGCGGTAGTCTGGCAGGCCGTATTTCTATGGGAATGGACATGGAAAGAATCGTATTGCTGAAGAGCGGCTATGGCGTTTGTTCCGGCGGCATGAAGTGTTTCAGGGTTCTTCGGATCTCTCGGTTTCAAGCCTTGCGGTGTTTGCCTGTCCCGCCTGGGCTGCGCGCAGCAATGCCTCGGTGACCAGACCGGGCGCGGAAACCATGGCGTCGTGGCCTGCGTCCAGATCCTCCCAGCGCCAGCCGGTACGATTCCGGGCCCAATTGCGTGCATCGTCCACTCCCGCAAACGATGGATTCGCACAGTTCAGATACGTGCAGGGCAGGCCATTGCCCACCGGTTGCCGCAATTGCAGCGCGGTCTCATAGCTGCGCAAAGGCTGGGGCGTAAGGCGGTGCTGCACGAAGGCGACATCGTCCGGCTCGAATAGTCCGAGGCTTTTGGGCTTGGGTGGCGGCAGCGCCGCTGCCCCGCCCGTCTGCTGTTGCGCCGCCGAGCGCAATTTGGCGACGAGTTCCACGGGCAGGGTGTCGAAGGTGCTGACGCCGCTTTCCAGTATGAAGGCATCCAGGTAGACCAGATGGCGCAGGCGCTGTGGCATGGCGTCGGCCGCTCCGGTGATCACCAGCCCGCCGAAACTGTGGCCGACCAGCACCACATCGTTCAGATCCTCCCAGGTCAGCACATTGACGATGTCGTCGATGAAGGTCTGAAGGGTGATGCCGGCATCGAGCAGGTGGCTGCGTTCGCCCAGGCCGGTCAGCGTGGGGGTGAATACCGTGTGTCCGGCGTCGCGCAGGCGAGCGGCCACACGAGACCAGCACCAGCCTCCGTGCCAGGCGCCATGCACCAGGACGAAGGTTTGAGCCGAAGGCGGGAGAGGGATCATGGGACAAACTCCGGAGTAGACGGATTCGCGGCCGGGCGGCGGTCAGCACGGCGGCGCGGCCGGATCCTTGCTTGCGCTTGCCGCCGGGACAGGCGTTCGTAGAAGGGCTGTGCCAAGCAGCAGGCCCACGGCGGCCAGGATCAGGGCGAAATCCAGACCGGCATCGAACCAGACATGAGTCATGCTGAAAAATATCGGCCCCGCCAGTTGCCCGGCGGCGAACGAGGCGGTCAGCGCCGCAATCAGCTTGCGCGCATGCCGGCCTCCGGCCGCCTGGCCTTCCTGCATGCCCAGCATGGTAACGATCATGAAGGTGCCTCCCACGAAGATTGCGGCCAGGACGATGGCGGTGACGCTGGATGCCAGGACCGGCAGCAGTACACCGGCGGCCATGGCGAACTGGGCCGCCGCCCACACCTTGCGGCGCCCATACCGGGCGGCCAGCCTGCTTGCCAACAAGGTGGAGACGGCCGCCGCCAGGCCGAACAGGGGCCAGGCCAGCCCGAAAACGGCGGGATCCTGGACCAGCAGGCGAGCCTGGGCGGGCAGGAAGGTGGCCGGCAATATATAGCCGAAGCCGAACAGGCCATAGCAGGCGATAAGCCGCCAATGCCTGCCCAGGCCCTGGTTTTCTTGGGGGCTTTCGTGGCTGGCCGGGACGCTGAAAGGCACGGCCCATAGGGGTCTGGCGGCAACCGTGCCCGCCAGCGCCACCGAGCCCAGGACCAGCCACGCTTGCGCCGAGGATGCGCCGGACAAGTCCAGGCCCAGGCATAGCAGGCCGGCCATGGCGATGCCCGTGCCTACGCCCGCAAACACCAGTCCGGCCCGCCGGGACTGGCCCAGCGCGGCAAGCCGCGCCAGGCATAGCGTTGCGGTGCTGATCAATACCCATGCGCTGGCAAGCCCCGCGATGAATCGCCAGGCCAGCCAGGCCGCCCAGCCGTCGGTGATGCCCATGAGCGCCGTGGTGGCCACCACCAGCGCCAGGCCCAGCCGCAATAGGGCGGCCGGCGAGCCGGGCACGATGGCGGCCGTCAGGGCTCCGGCCAGGTATCCCAGGTAATTGGCGCTGGCCAGCCATCCGCCCTGCGCCAGATCGAGACCGGCATCGCTTTGCATCATGGGCAGAAGGGGGGTGAAGGCGAAGCGCCCGATCCCCATGGCGACGGCCAGCGCGATGAAACCTGAAATCGACAGCAAAATGGCGGATGGCTTGTGTTGCATTGATGCTCCTTGTTACCCGAAACTGTAGCCCTTGCAGGCTGGTTTCGCCAGCGTAATCGTGCCCAATACGTTACATTAACGCCTTGCTTTCTTTTTTCCTTTTCCAGCCATGCACCAGCGTATCCTCATCCTCGATTACGGTTCACAAGTCACCCAGCTCATCGCGCGCCGCGTCCGCGAAGCCGGCGTGTATTGCGAGATACATCCGGGCGACGTCGACGATGCGTTCATTCTGGCGCAGCAGGGCTTGAAAGGCATCATCCTTTCGGGCAGCCACGCATCGGCCTATTCCGAAGAGTCGCTGAAGGTGCCGCCCAAGGTGTTCGAGGCCGGTGTGCCGGTGCTGGGCATATGCTACGGCATGCAATCCATGGCGTCCCAGCTGGGCGGCAAGGTCGAGTGGTCCGATCACCGCGAATTCGGCTATGCCGAAGTGCGCGCCCATGGCCATACCCGCCTGCTGGACGGCTTGCAGGACTTCATCACCACCGAGGGCCACGGCATGCTCAAGGTGTGGATGAGCCACGGCGACAAGGTCACTGCGCTGCCCCCCGGATTCAAGCTGATGGCCTCCACGCCGTCCTGCCCCATCGCGGGCATGGCCGATGAAGAGCGCGGCTTCTATGCCGTGCAGTTCCATCCCGAAGTCACGCATACGCTTCAGGGCGAAGCCATACTGGCGCGCTTCGTCACCGAGATCTGCGGCTGCAGCCGCGACTGGAACATGCCCGACTATGTCGAAGAGGCCGTGGCCAACATCCGCGCCCAGGTTGGAAGCGACGAGGTCATTCTTGGCTTGTCGGGCGGCGTGGATTCGTCCGTGGCCGCGGCGCTCATCCATAAGGCCATCGGCGACCAGCTTACCTGCGTATTCGTCGACCACGGTTTGCTGCGCCTGAACGAGGCCGAGCAAGTCATGGCCACCTTTGCGGATCATTTCGGCATCAAGGTGATACACGTCGACGCCACCGATGCATTCATGGGCAAGCTGGCGGGCGTGTCCGACCCTGAAGCCAAGCGCAAGATCATCGGCAAGGAGTTCGTCGAAGTCTTCCAGGCCGAGGCGGGCAAGCTGAGCAATGCACGCTGGCTGGCACAGGGCACCATCTATCCCGACGTCATCGAATCGGCCGGCGCCAAGACCGGCAAGGCTGTGGCCATCAAATCCCACCACAATGTGGGCGGACTGCCGGACACCCTGAACCTGAAGCTGCTCGAGCCCTTGCGCGAACTGTTCAAGGACGAAGTGCGCAAGCTGGGCGTTGCCCTGGGACTGCCGCCCGCCATGGTGTACCGCCATCCCTTCCCGGGTCCCGGCCTGGGCGTGCGCATCCTGGGCGAAGTCAAGAAGGAATACGCCGACCTGCTGCGCCGCGCCGACGCCATCTTCATCGAAGAGCTGCGCAAAACCGTGGACTCGACCAGCAACAAGAACTGGTACGACCTGACCTCGCAAGCCTTTGCCGTCTTTCTCCCGGTCAAGTCGGTCGGTGTGATGGGCGACGGCCGCACTTATGATTACGTGGTGGCGCTGCGCGCCGTGCAGACGTCGGACTTCATGACGGCGGATTGGGCGGAACTGCCTTATGCCTTGCTGAAGAAGGTGTCGTCGCGGATCATCAATGAGGTGCGCGGAATCAATCGGGTCACTTACGATGTGTCGAGCAAGCCGCCGGCGACGATTGAGTGGGAATGATCCCGCGTCTGGCACGGCCAGGCACCTGATGGCATGAAAAGCCGCTAAGCCCGCGTAATAGCGGGCTTTTTTGTATTTTTGGCGCTGCTGGACAGCATCGAGACCACGCAGGACGAAATGGGGCGCGTCATGAGAGCCGTGGTGCGGCCAAGGGCCGAGCCTTGAAATTTTAGCCGCTAAAAATTCGGAGGCTGGCTGATGATCGCCAATCATGTACATCTGCGTCGCTGGGCAAGTCCGACTTTGCCGTCCTGGTGAACTACGTCGCCGACGAGCAAACCAAGGATTATCGGCTGGGTCAGGTGCAGATCACCAACTGCGATGCTATGTCGGGGAAGGACGCCATCGTCGAAAGAGAGACAGGCTAAACCAGCGCAAGGGGCGGGGTCGGCAGCCCTTGAACTGCTTGAATGCAGTTTGTATAATTGATTTCACAGCAATCAAAAGGAGGCTTAGAACATGAGAGCAGTAACGATCAGGAATGTGCCGGAAGAGGTGCATCGTGCCATCCGGGTCAGGGCGGCGCAGAACGGCCGTACATTGCAAGCCGAGATGTGCGAAATATTGGCTACCGCCGTGAAACCGGAAGGCCGGGTAAAGCTGGGCGACCTGCTGGCAGACATCGGGCGCAAGGTGAAATTGACCGACGAAGAAATGGCGGTTTTTGACCGTGACCATTCACCCGCCCGCGCAGCGAGTTTTGAATGATTCTGCTGGATACAAACGTTATATCGGAGCAATTTCGAGCCGTACCCGATGAATCGGTGATTGACTGGTTGAATCGTCAGCCGCTGGAAACGCTTTATCTGGCATCCATGACCGTGGCTGAACTGCGGGCCTGTGTTGCCCTGATGCCCGCAGGTAAGCGCCGGACAGTGCTCAGTGACAACATCGAACACCAGGTGTTGCCGGTATTTGTGGGCCGGGTGCTGTCGTTTGATATGGCTTGCACACGCGCCTATGCCGATGTGCTGGCAGCCGCCCGCAAGTCTGGCAGCGGCATCGAAGCGGCTGATGCCATCATCGCGGCGATTGCTCTGGATAACGGTTTCAGCGTGGCGACAAGGGACGTAAGCCCGTTCCTGGCGGCCGGCGTGAAAGTCATCAGTCCTTGGGAAGATCAAGAGTAAAGCAGTTATTCGTGCAGGGTTGCACGACACACACCGATCTCAACAAAAAATTGCAAGGGCGTGACGGTGTCGCCCGGGCGGGTACCTTGGATTGGGTCCCCTGACTTCCAGTTCTTTTCGCGGCCCTTATTGCTTCGCTTCTTGTTCAAGTTGCGCCAACCCCATGCGGGCCAGGTAGCTTTCCAGCTCCGCGATCCGCTCCGCATCGAAAGTTACGCCGACGTAGCCGTCCGGACGGATCAGCACACATTCGCCCGGCGCCAGCCCATAGGCGTCGCGGATGTGTCCCCAGGCATCGATAACATCGCCCCTCGAGCCGATGTGGTGGATATGCAATCCTGGACGCGGCTCGATCAATGTATCGCCGGCCTCATGGATCAGCAGCGTCCAGTGCGGCCCTTGAAACAACTGGAACAGTCGCGATGGCTGGCCCGCCGCGCCCCGGATCCGGGCATCCGGTGCGCGATCCCCAGCCCGGATGCCGTCTTTGCGCTCGGGCAGTTCTTTGGAGAGAGGCGAGTCGGGGTAGCCGATATCAAGCTGGAGCACTTCGCGCCCGCGGCGCATTCCGCTCTGCTTCTGGGCATCGAGCAGCCGGGTCGAAAGCCCGAGCACGGCCTCGGCCACCGGACGACGCTCGGTCTCATAGCTGTCAAGCACGTCTTCTCTTGCCCCCTTCAGCGCGGCCGCGAGCTTCCAGCCCAGATTGTAGGCATCCTGCACGCTGGTGTTCAGTCCCTGTCCGCCGGTTGGCGGATGCACGTGCGCCGCGTCGCCTATCAAGAACACCCGCCCCACACGATAGCGCTCGGCCAGTCGCGCGTTCATTTGGTAATCCGAGGACCAGGAGACCGAATGCGCAATGATGTCCGTGCGTCCTGTTCGGTCAGCGACCAGGGCGGTCAGCCCTTCGGCCGAAAGGTCGGCCTGCGCATTCGGGGGGATCGGGGCCTGGATCTGGAAGAGGTCGGTTCCAGCCAGCGGGCAGATGGCGACCATCCGATCCATGTCGCCGCTATTGAACTGGTGCCAGGCATCGCGCTCCAGTCCCGTCAGCACGACATCCGCCACAAGGGCATGCACGCCCAGCGTCTTGCCGGAGAAGTCCATGCCCAATGTCTTCCGCACGAAACTGCGCCCGCCATCTGCGCCGATGAGATAGCGGGCGTAAAGGGTCGTCTCGCCGGATGGGCCCGCAAGGCGTGCGCTGACGCCGCTGCCGTCCTGCTCGAAGCCGATCAGTTCGCAGGCGAACTCGACCTGGTGGCCCAGCTCGTTCAGCCGCTGGCGCATGGTGCGTTCCGTCAGAAATTGCGGAATCATCAATGGCAGGTGATAGGGCTCGGCCGGAGTCGGATCGATCTGCTCGGCCATGTCTGAATCAAGGTGGCTGCCGTCGTCGCGGTAGACGCGCTGCCGTGGATAGAGTCCTCCGGCCGCCATCGTCCTGTCGAGGATGCCAAGGTCCTCGAAGATTTCCTGTGTTCGCGGCTGGACGCCCTTGCCGCGCGACCCTGGAAACGGCTCGGCCATCTTTTCGATCAATCGGAATGAGACGCCGCGTCGTGCAAGCTCGATGGCGAGGGTGAGGCCGGCCGCGCCAGCTCCGCAGATCAAAACGTCGGTCATCGGATGATTTGTCATGCCGGCTCCAATATGTGTAATATGCACCTAATAGGAGCCATGCTATGCCATCCAAGAAAAAAGTGCAAGATACACATATTTCCGAACAGATGAGGGTGCTGCACGGGGCGCTGATCAGCATCGTCAGTGCGATGAACCGGCCTCGCAATGATGAGAAGATGATCGAGAAGGCCGGTATCCGGCTCGATCGGGCGCTGTTCTCCGTGCTCGTGAGCATCGAGCGGCTGGGGCCGATCGGCGTGGTGGAGCTGGCCGAGCGTTCAGGACGCGACTACACCACGATCAGCCGGCAGGTTGCCAAGCTTGAAAGCCAGGGGCTGGTGCGGCGCCGGGAAAGCCCCCTTGATCGCCGCGTGCGCGAAGCCGTCGTCTCCGCGAAGGGAAAGGCCATGACGGACCGCATCGACGCTGCGCGCGAGCGGATGGGGAATATGATCTTCAAGGACTGGAGCAGGGAGGAGCTCGATGCTTTCGTAAGATCGATGCGCAAATTTGCCGACGCCCTGGAGGACGATCCGCTAGTGGACGTTGATCCGGAAGAGAGGTGAAGGGGCAAGAAATGGACTTCGGCCGATGGGCATGCGTATGGCTTGACCCGAGAAGAGCGGTCTAGGATGATGATTGCACGATCCGTGACCAGAACCTTTTGATGGCTACCATGACCGTCACTACCTCCACGACGAGCTGTTCCGCCGCGCCACCGGTTTACGTGGGGTGCGCCGGATGGGCGCTGTCCTCCAAGGTGGCTGCGCATTTTCCCGCCGAGGGCAGCCATCTTGAGCGGTACGCCCGGGTATTTCCCTCGGTGGAAATCAACTCTTCCTTCTACCGCCCGCATCAGGCCAAAACCTATGCCCGCTGGGCCGCGAGCGTACCCGACGCTTTCCGGTTCTGCGTCAAGATTCCACGGACCATTACGCATGAGCTCAGGCTGCGCGGCGCGGATGCCGCCGTGGCCGCGTTCGTCGAGCAGACCGCCGCGCTGGGCGGCAAGCTTGGATGCCTGCTGTTGCAGCTTCCGCCCAGCCTGGCGCTGAACATGCACCAGGCACAGAGTTTCTTTTCCATGCTGCGCGGCCTTGTCGACACGCCCATAGTATGCGAGCCGCGTCATGCAAGCTGGTTTACTCCGGAGGGCGCCGGCGTGATGAAGGACGCGGGTGTGGGCTGCGTTCAGGCGCACCCCTTGCCGATATCCGGCGTCGAGCCCATCGGCGATTCGCGCACCCTGTACATCCGCCTGCATGGCGCGCCCGAGATCTACTATTCGGCGTACAGCGATGCATTCATCGACGCTGTTGCCCTGCAGATTGCCGGCGCGCGCCGTTCAGGCCGGCAGGTTTGGTGCATTTTCGACAACACCGCGCGCGGCGAGGCCATACCCAATGCGCTGACGCTGCTGCGGCGATTGAAGCCGATGGCTTAGCACGCAGGCGACCGGGCGGTGCGCACACCATGGCATTCACCTGCGCCATCCCGGTGCGGAGGCCATGTCCGGTGACATTGCTCACTTCACGCGCTTGATGAGCGACATCGCCGCGAGAGGATTGGACACCTTGTGTCCGCTGATCACGTAAACATAGACATCGCGCCGGCCGGCGTCGGGCAAGGCGGATGCAAGCCGGGGGAGGCCGTCGGGTGTTGCGCCCGCGGCCCAGGCCTTTGCGCGCTTGGCCCAAAGCGCCAGGGTGCGCGAGGGATAACCCAGCGCCTCGCCGGGCTGTGTGCCCATCAGCCGAACATAGATGAAAGGCGCCGTGACGTCCGCGATAAGCGGGTGCTTCGAGTCGGCCCCCATCACCACCGCGACGCCGTAGCGCCGGGACAGCTCGATGAATTCAGGCGTCCGGAAGCTTTCGTGGCGGACTTCGACCGCGTGCCGCAGTGCCAGGCCGTCGATGTCCCGCGGAAGCATTTTAAGGAAGGCTTCGAAGTCCGCGGGATCAAATACCTTGGTCGGCATGAACTGCCAATTGATCGGGCCGAGCTTGTGTTTCAATTGCGCCAGGCCGCCGGTAATAAAGCGTTCGATTTTTTCTCCCGCGTCGGCAAGTACTTTTCCATGGGTCGCGTAGCGGGGCGCTTTTACAGAGAAGACGAAGTCATCGGGCGTTTGTTCGTACCATTTGGCAAAGCTTTCGGGCTTCTGGGCGCCATAGTAGGTACTGTTGATTTCTATCGAGGTAAGCCGCTGGCTGGCGTGCTCGAGTTGTCGTTTCCGAGGAAGCCCTTCGGGATAGAAGGCGCCTTGCCAGGGCTCGTAAGTCCATCCGCCTATGCCGATCCGGATCATGCCGCCGCTTTTCTGGTTCATAAGTATGCCCATGCTCGATATGCGCCGTGACGGGCGAAGCAATTAGCGATCCCGCCGCGCGCTTCCCATTGCCGGCTCCGTGCCGAAACACGGTTTGATGGATGCGGACCGAAGGGTATAGTTCCATTGCATCGGCGCGTGGAGCAGTCCGCACCGGCCAACGTTCAACCTGACATCAAAAGAGGCTTACCATGAGACATTTCCTCCGCTTTTTCATCGGCTTGGCCATGGCGGCGGCGTTTGCCGCGACGGCGCAAGCCGGCCCGCGCCTGGACCGCATTCTGGACAGCAAGGTGATCCGTGTCGGCACCCCCGGCGACTACAGGCCGTTCGCCATCAAGACGGACAAAGGTTACGAGGGCCACGACATCGACGTCATGGAAGCCATGGCGCAAGGGCTGGGTGTAAAGGTCGAGTACGTGCAGACATCCTGGCCCAATCTGATGAAGGATTTATTGGCGGACAAGTTCGATGTCGCGATCGGGGGCATCACCCGCAACGCCGCCCGCATACGCCGGGCGGCCATGCTGCCCGGCTATGCGCCGTTCGGCAAAGTCGCCCTTGTCCGCAAAGACGAGGCGTCCAAGTACAAGTCCGTCTCCGACCTGAATCAATCTTCCGTTCGCGTCATCAAGAACCCGGGCGGCACGAATGAGCAGTTCGTGCTGGAAAACCTGAAGCAAGCGCAAGTCAGCACTCATGACAAGAACGCGGAGATTCCAGCGCTGATCGCCGAAGGCAAGGGCGATGTCATGATTACCGAGACATACGAAGCGCTGCATTACAGCAAGGCCGACCCCCGCCTTTCCGCCATCTTCGTCGACCACCCCTTGACGCCCAAGAACCAGCTGGGCTTCATGCTGCCGATCGACGATGCCGACTATTTGCGGGTCATGCAGTTTGCCTGGGACCTTGCCGATGAACGCGACGTCCTTGATCAGGCGGAAGACCGCTGGCTCGAGTAGGGCTGAAGTCGGGCAGGGCGGCCTTCCGGTTCAAGCCGGCCCTGCTTCCCGATACCTGACCATGGTCTGCCAATCGGCATGCACCGATGGCCGCGGCGCATCCTTGACTTCGACCGTGACATCCCATGAGCAACGGGCCTCGCCGGGCCGCGTTTCCACAACCCGCGCCAGGGCGAAGCTGGCCCATACGAGGGAACCGGACGGGACGGGCGCGGTGTAGCGGACCTTGTCGAAACCGTAGTTCAGCACCATGGCGGCGCCGGGAAAGGCAATGCAGCTTGTCTGCCAGTACGTCAGCAGGGACAGCACGAGGAAGCCATGCGCGATGGTATGCAGGTATGGAGACTCCACCGCCGCGCGCTCCGGATTTACATGGATCCACTGGCTGTCGCGCGTGATTAGGGCAAACCGGTCTATGGTTTCCTGGTCTATCAGGACGGCCTCGGACACCAGCGCCGGCTGGCCTATGAAGTCGACGAGGGACCGGACCGAGTCGAACCGCCGGATCGCCGATGACGGATGGAGCGTGTCGATGGTCATGGCGCGCGCCTGGCCTGGATCGCCTGCGCTTCGGGCGTGCCGGACTGGCGGCATGCCTGGGCCTTGGCGATCTCGTGGCGCAGCTGGTCGAAGCCGGTGGCGGGCACGCTTTCATTTTCGCGATCGGACACCTCATCCAGACGGCCGATCAGGGCGCTTGCCGACAATTCGGCCTCGTTCAGGCATATGCCGTGGGTCATGGTGATGTTTGCCTGCTCGAAGCTTCCCGCGCCGGCCATCAGGATGGTCCGGTTCGGCGCGCTTTCCGCGACCAGGGCAATCAGGGCGGGGCTGACCGATGCGGGTGAAAGCATGTCGAGCGCCTGCGGGTCGAGCAGGCCCTCGGTCATGGCCGTGGCGGCCGTGGGCGCAAGGCAGTTCACGCGGACGCCATACCGTTCGCCCTCCAGCGCCAGGGTCTGCATCAGGCCGACCAGCGCCATCTTTGCCGCGGCGTAGTTGGACTGCCCGAAGTTGCCGTAGAGGCCCGATGAGGAAGTGGTCATCACGATGCGCCCATAGTTCTGCTCGCGCATGGCGTTCCACACGGCATGGGTGCAATGCACCGAGCCCATCAGATGGACCTCCATCACCAGCCGGAACTCCTCCAGGCTCATCTTGGCGAAGCTCTTGTCGCGCAGGACGCCTGCGTTGTTCACCAGGATATCGACGCGGCCCCATTGATCGATGGCCGACTGCGTCATCGACCGGACCTGTTCCGGATCGGTCACATCGGCGCCGTGCGCGCATGCCTGTCCGCCCGCCGCGCGAATGGCGTCCACGACGGCCTGCGCTTCGGAGCCCGGCTGGTCCGCTCCCTTGTCGTTGATCATGACCCGGGCGCCATGGCGTGCCAGTTCCAGGGCATGCGAACGGCCCAGGCCGCGGCCGGCCCCGGTCACGATGGCGTTGCGGCCTTGCAGAAGTTGCGTCATGGGTGCTCCGGTTCTTGAAATCATCAGATGGCCACAGGTGTGGCCGCATCGGCTCGCGTCCGGATGATCCCGGCACGCTCGAGTTCGGCGATGGTCTTGTCATCCAGGCCCGCTCTGGACAATACGGCGTGGGTATCCTGGCCCAGCGACGGCGCGCCGGACGGGGTGGGCTCGCCGTCCTGATCGAAGGCGAAGCCGATTCCGCGAGTCCGCAGGCCGCGCCCGCCCTGGTGGAAAATGTGGTCGGGCAGCTTCACACAGCCCGTGACATCGACCTCATCAAGGAATTCCTCGAGCTTTCTCACCCTGGCCGCGGGCACTCCGGCCCGGCTCAGGCTGTCCTCGAGCTGTGCCGCGGCACGGGTCGCGAACGCGGCGCGCAGGCGTTCCATGACGTACTCACGATCATTCGGCACGACGAATCCATTGGGAAGATTGAATGCGGCGAGGTCGAGCGCCCGCGCGTCCTCGCACAGCTCCCCGATCCCGATGATGGCCGCAAGCTTGCGGAACTGGGCCGGCGTGTTGGCGGCGACCGCCAGCCAGCCGTCCGCGCACCGGTAGGTGTCGGCCGCCGGGCTGCCCGTGTAGCCGCGGTTACCCACGCGGCGGGTGGGCGTGCCGTCGCTCAGATAGGCGCAGCTGTTGGGGTACATCAGCATCAGGGAGGCCTGGATCATGGATGCGTCGATGTACTGGCCGCTGCCTTCGCGCAATCTGCGGTGCAGCGACGCGACGATGGACAATGCGCCGAGCATGCCGACCGCCACGTCGATGACGGGAAAGCCGACCTTGAGCGGCGGCGCATCGTCGCCTTCGCCGGACATCATCATCATTCCGGTCAGCGCCTGCACGACATGGTCATAGGCGCCCCGTTGCGACCATTCGCCTTGCTGGCCGAATCCCGAGATGGAGCAGTAGACGATGTCCGGCTTGCCCGCCTTTATGGACGCATAGTCCAGCCCGTACCGGGCGACCACGCCGGGCCGGAAGTTCTCGATGAAGACGTCGGCCGAGGCGGCAAGGCCGCGCAGCAGTTCGGCGCCTTGCCGCGTTCTGATATCCAGCCCCAGCGACTGTTTGCCGGCGTTGATGGCGGCGAATCCGGTGGGCGTGTCGGTGTCCGCGCCGTCCTTCATCGAGCGCAGGACCTCGCCGGCCAGCGGCGGCTCCACCTTGATGACTTCGGCACCCAGTTGCGCAAGGTAGAAGGAGGCGAGGGGGCCGGCGATCACATGTGATAGATCCAGCACGCGTACGCCTTCGAGCGGCTTAGACATGAACGATTCCGGTCAGCCGACGGAGATGCCGGCAAGTTTGATGATTTCAGCCCATTTTTGATACTCGCTGCGCACGAACGCGGCAAAATCCTCTGGACTGTCGCTCTGGACCGCGCGGCTACCCGCGGCCTCGAACATGCTCTTGATGGAAGCGTCCTTGAGGGCCGCCGTCGTTGCGCTGTAGAGCTTGCCGACCGCCTTCGCGGGGGACTTCCGGGGCAGCCAGAACCCGAACCAGAACTCCTGGATGGCCAGGTCGCTGTGCAGGACTTCATGCAGCGTGGGGATGCCGGGCAGCTGTGGCATGGGGTCGCGGCTGGATACGGCCAGGGCGCGCAGGCTGCCGCCCTTGACTTGCGGAATGGCGGTTCCCGCAATGGTGAATGCGAAGTCCGTGTCGCCCCGCGTGAGCGAGATGGGGATTTCCACCGAGCCTTTGAACGGTACATGCACCGCTTTCGCCTTCAGCAGCGACACGAAGGTCGCGCCGCCCAGATGGGCGCCCGACCCAATGCCTCCAGAGGCGAAATTCAACTCGCCCGGGCGGGCGCGCAATGCGGCAATAAGGTCCTGCACTGTGCGATAGGGCGAGTTGGCGGCCACGACCAGCACGGTGGGAGAGGTGGCGATAAGGGTGACCGGCACAAAATCATTGACCGGATCGAACATCAGGCTCGGCTGCAGGGCCTTCTGGATCAGGTGCGAGTTCGACCCCAGCAGCGCCGTGTAGCCGTCGGCGGGCGCCTGGGCGGCGTACTGGGCAGCCAGCACGCCGCCCGCCCCGACCTTGTTTTCGATCACGACGGCTTGTCCCAGGGTGGCGGTGAGCTTGGGGCCGAACTGCCTGGCCATGATGTCGGGTCCCCCGCCCGCGGCGTAGGGCACGATGATGCGCACCGCCCTCGATGGGTAGGTTTCGGCCGCCCGCGCCCTGGTGTTGAGCATCAGGCTTGCGCCCAGGGCGCCAAGACAGAAGCTGCGGCGTTGCATATCGTCTCCTTGTAATGCATTAAGGATAGTGAATTGGAGTGAATAGAAAAAGTGATATATTTTTATATAGCGATAACTTAATGTTTTATGAGTTTGAATGAGCGCACCCATCGAGCCGGACCATCTGGTAGCCAAGCTGCGGTTTCGCCACCTTCGCCTGCTGAGGGAAGTGCAAGCCAGGGGCAGCCTCCGGGCCGCCAGCCAGGCGCTCAACCTGACCCAGCCGGCACTGAGCAAGGCGCTGACGGAAATTGAAAATGCATTCGGCTTTGCCTTGTTCTTGCGCACGGCGCGCGGCTTGACGCTGACCGCACAGGGAGAGGTGGTGCTTCGCGGTGCAAACCTGCTGCTGGAGGAACTGGGCCATCTTCGTACCGAGGCTGCGGCAGCGGATCGCTATGCGGCCAGCGTCCGGATCGGCGCGCCGCCGTTCGTGGCCCAGACTTACTTGCCCGGCGTGATTGCCAGGCTGGTGCAAGGCGAGACGCCCGTACGGGTGCAACTGCGGGAGGACCGGGTGCCCGCATTGATCCTTGCGCTCCGGCGCGGCGAGCTCGATGCGCTGATCACCACCTTCCCTTTGCGGATGCTGGAATCCGAGGCGGACGCCTTTCAGTACATCAAGCTGTTCGAGGTTCAATTCGCCGTGGTGGCGGCGGCGGGGCACCCGCTGGTCCGCTCACGGCGTGTGGACTGGACTCGCCTGTCGCGGGAGAAATGGGTGATGCCGGCCGAAGGTTCGATGGGCCGCAAGCTTATCGAGGACTGCTTTACGCATGCCGGCGTGCCTGTTCCTTTGCCCGTGATCGAATCCACGAGCCCGACGACCAGCGTCCAGTTCGTTGCCGCCAGCCTGGGCATAGGCATCGTCCCGGACGTGGCGCTGCTTCAGCACAGCGCGTTGCAAGCGGGCTCCGTCAAGCAGATACGTGTAATGCCCGAACCGCCTTCCAGTGTCGTGGCCCTGATTTTCCGGGAAGGACCATTCAGCCCCCGCATCGCTTTGTTGAAGGAGGCGCTGGGGCTCGAGTGAAGGGTGATCGCCCTGCCTGGGATGGAATCGCGCAAGGCACAAGATTTGCTGCGCTGTGGCGACGTCATTCAACCATCACCGGGAAAATCATGAACAGATCCATCGCAATCGCCCTGTGTTCGCTGCCCCTCGCACTGGCTTCGACGGTGTACGCCCAAGGCACTCAAGGTTTGTCAGGCTCGGGCGCGGCCGGCGCCGCGCAGCAGGCCGAATCCACTCATCCCAGCGGGCTGGCCGGCGGCACGGGCGCGAAGCGTGAGCCGCCTCGCAACGAGAGCTCCGCCCCTGCGCAGGACAAGCCGGCCGAGCCCGCGGCCACGACGAACCCAAGGAGCGACAGCGGCACGGCGAGCAATCGGTCGTCCAGTGGCAGCAGCACCAATACGACGGTTGAACAAGCGCCGAGTGAAACCGGAAAGTCGGCACCGTCGTCCAAGTCCAAGGCGCCGCCGCAGCGATGACGCGGTCGGCGGGCCAGTTTCATTGGCCCTTGATGCCGGCCTTCTTGATCACGTCGCCCCATTTGCTCATTTCCGCCGAAATGAATTTCTGAAATTCGGCGGCGCTGCCCGGCTGCGGTTCCATGCCTTGCGCCAGCAGGGTCTTCTTCATGTCGGGATCACGCAGTGCCTGGTTGATCTCCGAGTCCAGGCGGGCGACGATGGCGTCGGGCACGCCGGCCGGCGCCATGAAGCCGTACCAGCCCGCGGCGACCACATTGGGCAGGCCCTGGCTTTGCAAGGTGGCTGCCTGCGGATAGATCTCGCTTTGCGACTGGGAGGCGACACCGATGACCCGCAGCCTGCCGCTCTCGATATGCGGCAGCGCGGCCGTGATGGCGGTCAGGGTGGCATCGACACGGCCTGCCAGCAGATCGGTGTAGGCCGCCACGTCGCCCCGGTATTGGACCGCCAGGCCTTTTACTCCCGAATCCCTGAGCAGCAGCTCCTCGGCCAGATGGGGAAGCGAGCCATAGCCCGGGGAACCGAAGGTCAGGCCATTGGCTTGGGATTTCCCATAGGCGATCAAGTCCTGCGCCGTCTTTATCGGCGTGTCCGCATTCACCACAAGAAACAGCGGAACGGTGGCGACCATGGCGACGGGACGCAGGTCTTTCCTGGGGTCGTACCCCAGCTTGCCGTACAGCGCCTCCAGGGTCGAGTAGGGAGCCGCGGCATACAGAATGGTGTAGCCGTCGGCCTGGGCATTGGCCACGTAGGTATTGCCTACCCGCGTGCCGGCGCCTGTCTTGTTCTCGACGACGAAGGGCTGGCCCAGCCGGCGCGCCAGGTACTCGCCGATAAGCCGCGCCGAGATGTCGTTGGGGCCTCCCGCGCCGTAGGGCGAGACGATCTTCACCGCGCGGGCCGGCCATTCACCCTGTGCAAAGGCACGTGGCACGGCACCGGCGCAAAGGCTGGCTGCGGCAGCACGCAGCAGTGTCCGTCGATTCATTTTCATGCTTGTCTCCTGGGCGTTCGAATAGTAGATGAAAAGCCGGCGCGGCATCCGCGGTAGCGGTTCCGCAAGGCTTCAAGGTGCGATAATAGGTTTCCGGGTTCTATTCGGACAAGCTGCAAATTCTTGAGAACCTAAAGGTTTATCTTATAAATGCATTTTCACCTGCCCGGTAAAAAAGGCGAAAAGGATGCTTCATGGCAATTGAGGTAACGTTCAGGCAATTGCGCGCATTCGTCGCTGTGCTCGAGTGCGGAAGCTTTTCGGAGGCCGCCGACACCATGCATCTGTCGCAGGCGGCGCTCAGCGGCCTGGTCAAAGAGCTGGAGAGCCGCCTGGGCGTGCGGCTGCTGGACCGCAATACGCGCAGCGTAAGCGCATCGGTGGTCGGGGCCGAATTCGAGCCCATGGTCCGGCGGGTGCTGGCCGGCCTGGACGATGCGCTGGAAAGCGTGACCAACCTGAAGGAGCTGCGCCGTGGCCTGGTGCGCGTGGCGGCGCCCGAAACCCTGTCCTGCACTTTGCTGCCCGAACTCATCGCCCGTTACGGCGAGCGCCATCCCGGTGTCGACGTGCGCTTCGAAGACGTGCCGATAGAAGAGGTGCTGGCGGGACTGCATAGCGGCAAGGCGGATATCGGCTTCGGGCCGGCGGGCGTATTGGCCGATGACGCGGTCGAGGCCCACCTGATCCGCATCGATCCGCTTTGGGTCGCGCTGCGCCATGACGATCCGCTCGCGGCCGGCGCCTCGGTCAGCTGGAAGGAGCTGCGCGAACGGCCGCTGATCAACTACATGCCCAATCTGGCGCTCAATGTGCTCAGCAACGTGCCGTCGCGGCATCATCCGAAAGAGATCGTTCCGGTGCATCGCGTCAACACAGCCCTGTCCTTGTTGCGGGTGAGGCCCGGCTACGTGATCTGCCCCTCGATGGCGCGATCCCTGGTCGAAGGATTCGGGCTGGTTTTTCTTCCGGTGCGCCAGCCCACCGTTACCTGGCGCATCGCCATCTTCGTTCGTGGGCGGTCCTCGCTTTCCCCGGCGGTGGAGAGCTTTCTCGATTTCACCCTTGAAGCCGCAAAGAATTGGGATGAGGGCCCGTCCGCCCGTCCGGCCGCGCCACAGCGCGTCAATAAATAATTTCAACTTATAAATAGATCATAAATCTCGTCTTGTCTTATAAAAAGAGGGCGGGTATCTTTGTGTTCAGGCCCGGGCGCTCCGTGCTTGCGGACGCCGGCGGCAGTTATGCAACGGCATTTCCTGAACCTTTACCAAGTAGCCCCCATGATCTTGCCAGACCTCGATTCCTTTTTGTCCCCTCGCTCCATTGCCATCGTCGGTGCTTCATCCGTTTCCAGCAAGATCGGCGCCGTGCCCGTACGGTATCTTGTCGAGCATGGCTATGCGGGAGAGATATATCCCATCAATTCGCGGGCCCGGGAGATCGAAGGCCGCCGCGCCTACGCCTCATTGCAGGCGGTGGGCCGCCCGATCGATCTGGCCATCTTCGCCATTCCCGCCTCCAGCGCGCAGGCGGCGCTGGAAGATGCCATCGCGGCGGGGGTGAGGAATATTGTCATGTTCTCGGCGGGTTTCGCGGAGATGGGGACTCAGGGCGCCGCCGCGCAGCGCCGGTTCGCGGACAGGGCGCGGGCCACCGGCATCCGTGTGCTCGGTCCCAACTGCCTGGGCTTCATGAACGTGGCCCGATCGGTCTATGCGACGTTCTCCCCCGTGGTCTCGGTCGGCGTGGCCACGCCCGGCAAGATCGGGATCGTCAGCCAGAGCGGCGCATTCGGCGCCTATGCCTACGCCATGGCGCAGCAGCGGGGCATGGGACTGTCCTCATGGGTGACCACCGGCAATGAATCGGACATCGATGTGGCCGACTGCATCGCCTGGATGGCGGGTGATCCGGCCACGCAGGTCATCATGGCCTATCTGGAGGGATGCCGGGATGGCGGCAAGCTGCGGCAGGCGCTGGATCGGGCGCATGCGGCCGGCAAGCCGGTCGTGGTCGTAAAGGTGGGCCGGACCGAGCTGGGCGCCAAGGCGGCCGCGTCGCATACCGCCGCCCTGGCGGGCGACGATGCGGTTTACGAAACGCTATTTCGCCAGCATGGCGCCTGGCGGGCCCGAACCATCGAAGAGTTTTTCGACATCGCCCATTGCCTGGCGGTGTCCGGTATACCGGACAATACGCGGGTCGGCTTGCTGACCGTCTCCGGCGGAGTCGGGGTCATGATGGCGGACGATGCGGCCGAGGCGGGACTGGACGTGGCCGAACTGCCGGCTGCCGCCCAGGAAATCATCCGGGCCCGCGTGCCGTTCGCCGCCACGCAGAACCCGGTTGACATCACCGGCCAGGTGACGGCCGAGCCCGAGCTGCTGGAAACCGCCGCCCGTGCCATGCTGGACGAGGCGGGCCACGGCAGCCTGCTTGTTTTCCTTGCGGCATTCGGCGGCACGCCGGCCATGCAGGAAATTCAGAGGGATCTGGCGCGGGACCTGCGGCGCGATTATCCGGGGCGGCTTCTGATGTTCAGCACGCTGGCCGACACCGCCCAGCAACGGGCGCTGGAAGCATTGGGTTGCCTGTGCTTTCCAGACCCTGCCAGGGCCATCCGCGTCCTGGCCGCCATGGGCTTCTTCCGGAAGCAGGCAGAGCGGCCGGCGGCCGTCCTCGATGCCGCGCCCGAGGCCGTCGCCCTGGGGCCGGGGCCGTATAACGAGGCCGACGCGCTCGATGTGTTGCGCGGCTTCGGCATTCCCGCCGTATCCGTTCATCGCGCATCCTCCCGGAGCGACGCCATGGCTGGTGCCCGCCTGCTTGGGTTTCCCGTGGCGATGAAGGTGCTTTCGGCCGGGATCACGCACAAGAGCGACATCGGCGGCGTTGTCCTCGACATTCCCGATGCCGACGCGGCGGGCGCCGCGTATGATCGGATCATGGCTGCGGCACGGGTGGCGGCGCCCGATGCGCACATCGACGGCGTGCTGGTGGCGCCCATGGTGCGCGGCGGCGTGGAATGCATATTGGGCGTGCGCCGCGATCCCGTGCTGGGCCCCGTGGTGATGCTGGGCTCGGGCGGCGTGAATGTCGAACTCATGGGGGACGTCTCTTTCCGCCTGGCGCCGGTGGACCACGGGCAGGCCCGGGAGATGATAGGGGAACTCAAGATTGCGCCGCTGTTCAGCGGTTTCCGGGGCGCTCCCATGGCGGACGTTGATGCCCTGGCCGATGCCATTGTGCGCATTTCCCGCTATGCCCTCTCGGCCGGCACCCTGCTGGATTCCGTCGAGCTGAATCCTTTTGTCGTGCTGCCCAAGGGCCAGGGCGCGCTGGCCCTGGACGCGGTGCTGTTGACCCGTGACGAGCCCTCGGCGCCGCCGCCATCGGCCCGGCAGGCGGTGATGGCCACCCTGCCTCTGTTCGAGATGGCGCGCATGCGGGCTTCGAATACGGCGCGCAAGCATCCGACACAAGGTTTTGCCGGCGACAGCCCCGCATCGAGGATGCGCTGGGTGAATCAGTTCACCCACACCAGGCGCCTGCGCGGCCCCGAGGACAAGGAAGTCGTCACGCCCAACAATGACACGCTGTTCACCAATGCGTGGCTGGACCTGTCGGCGGGGCCGCTGGTCATCGACGTGCCCGACATGGGCGAGCGCTATTGGGTGCTGGGCTTTCTGGATGCGTGGACCAATCCGTGGGCCTATGCGGGATGCCGGACCACCGGAAGCCGCGAGCAGCGCCTGTTCGTCCATGGGCCCGGCTGGACCGGGGATGTGCCCTCGGGCATGCATCGCATCAGCGCGCCGGGCGACGATGTCTGGATCATCGGCCGGATACTGGCGGATGCCGATCCGGCCGATCTGGAACGGGCCCATGCGCTGCAGGACCGCTACGCCATCCGCAGGCCCGATGGAACGCCCGCGCTGTCCCGCATCGACTGCCTGCTGAGCGATCGCGGCACCGGGGTGCCGGACGCCGGCGACTATCGGCGCGTGCTGGCGGCGATGCTGGCACGCAATCCTTCGCCCACGCCGCTGCCCGAGCTGCCGGACGGACTCGGCGAGCTGCAGGACGCCCTGGACGATGTCTATACCGAATTGCGCGAGGTCGCGCAGCCTTCCGAACTGGGCGGCGGCTGGACGACGGCCGTCAGCGTGCGCACCAGCTTCGGCGACGATATCCTGACTCGGGCCCGGGTCGCGCGCAACTGGATAGGGACGTTGGGCATCGACGAGGCGATGTACATCATGGCCGAAGTGGATGCCCAGGGCGAAGCGCTCAGCGGCGCGCGGCGCTATGTCCTGCGCTTCCCGCCGGGCGCCAGGCCGCAAGTGGGGGCGTTCTGGTCCATTACGCTTTATCGCCGCAGCGACTGCCTGCTTGTGGCCAATCCCATAGGACGGCACTCCATCGGCGACCGGACCCGGGGCCTGGTGGACGATGCGGATGGCGGCCTGAGCATCTCCATCCAGGCCGATGATCCGGGGCCCGGCGGCAACTGGCTTCCCGCGCCGGCGGGGGAGGGCTTCTATCTGACCATGCGGCTTTACCATCCGGGACAGGCCCACCTTGAAGCCACTTTCGACTACCCGCCGCTGCGGCGAGTGGACTGAGCGGAGGGCCACGACATGGAAAAGGAAATCTATATCGTATCCGCCGTGCGCACGGCCATAGGGCGCTTTGGCGGCGCGCTGAAGGATGTCCCGGCCTGCGAGCTGGCGGCCACCGCGGTGCGCGAGGCCGTCTCGCGCAGCGGCGCGGCGCCCGATAGCGTGGGCCACGTTTCGATGGGCACCGTCATCATGACCGAGCCCCGCGACATCTACATGAGCCGCATCGCCGCGCTGGAAGCGGGGCTGCCGCCGGACGTATCGGCATTCAATGTGAATCGCCTTTGCGGATCGGGCCTGCAGGCCATCGTGTCCTCGGCGCAGGTCATTCAGGCAGGACATTGCGAGGTGGCCGTCGGCGCGGGGGCCGAGTCCATGTCCCGCGCCGGATACCTGATGCAGTCCGCGCGATGGGGCGCGCGCATGGGCGACACGCCGATGCTCGACCTGATGCTCCATGCGCTGCATGACCCCTTTCACAAAATACATATGGGCATGACGGCCGAGAACGTCGCCGAACGCTTTGGGATCACGCGGCGCATGATGGACGAGTTGGCCGTAAGCAGCCAGCAACGCGCCGCGGCGGCCATCAGGGAGGGCCGATTCGCCGCGCAGATCGTCCCCGTCGCGATTGCGTCCCGCCAGGGCAGCCGGCGGTTCGACGTGGACGAGCACGTCAAGCCCGACACCACGCTTGATATCCTGTCCGCCATGAAGCCGGCCTTCAAGAGCGACGGCGGCACCGTGACCGCGGGCAATTCCTCGGGCCTCAACGATGCCGCGGCCGCCCTGGTGCTTGCCAGCGGCGAGGCGGTCAGAGCGCAGAAGCTGACGCCCCTGGGCCGGCTGGCCGGCTACGCCTATGCCGGCGTTGAGCCGGCCATCATGGGCACGGGCCCCATACCGGCCACCCGCAAGCTGCTCAAGCGCCTGGGACTGAAAGTCGGCGACCTGGATGTCATCGAGTCGAACGAAGCCTTCGCGGCGCAAGCGTGCGCGGTCAGCCAGGAATTGGGATTCGATCCGGAAAGGGTGAATCCGAACGGTTCCGGGATATCGCTGGGCCATCCGGTGGGAGCGACGGGCGCCATCATCGCTACGAAGGCGCTCTACGAGCTGCGCCGTATCGGTGGCCGTTATGCCCTGGCGACCATGTGCATAGGCGGCGGCCAGGGCATCGCGGCCGTCTTCGAGCGGGTCTGATGGGCCGGCTGCCATATCGGTTTTCATGCCGGCCGTGCGCCGTATGGCGAGGCGGCCCGAATGCGGCGGGCCGAAAGACAAAGGAGAAAGCATGTCTGGACGATTGAAGGGCCGGGTGGCCATTGTGACCGGTGCCGGGGCGGGGCTTGGACGCGCCCATGCACTGGAGCTTGCGCGCCATGGCGCGCAGGTGGTGGTCAATGACATGGGCGGATCGGCGCAGGCGGTGGCCGACGAGATATGCAAGGCGGGAGGCGCGGCCATCGGGTGCGCCGGCGACGTTACCCGCTATGACGAGATGGAGGCCATGGCCGCCGCGGCCCTGGCGGCGTTCGGCCGCGTCGACATCCTGGTGAACAACGCCGGCATTCTTCGCGACCGGACATTCGCAAAAATGCCGCTCGATGAGTTCCGCCAGGTGCTGGACGTGCATGTCATGGGCTCCGTGAATGCGACCAAGGCGGTCTGGTCGCGAATGCAGTCACAGGATTATGGGCGCATCGTCATGACGACCTCGTCGTCCGGCCTGTACGGCAGCTTCGGGCAGTCGAACTATGCGGCGGCCAAGATGGCGCTGGTGGGCTTGATGCAGACCTTGGGGCTGGAAGGCGCAAAGCGGAATGTGCGCGTGAATTGCCTGGCGCCCAGCGCCATGACGGCAATGACCGAAGGCCTGCTGCCCGACGAGGCGGCCCAGGTAATGACCCCCGAGCGCGTCAGCCGGGGCTTGCTCGCGCTGGTGGATGAGGACGCGCCCACGCGCCTGATACTTCTGGCTGGTGGAGGCAGCTTCGAGTGCGCCCACATCACGATGACACGCGGAATCCATATCGATGACGCGGACGATCCTGCCAGAGCGCTATGCGGCAGGCTGGACCAGGTACAGGCGCAAGACGGCCAACTCATACCGGCCTCGGGCTGGGATCAGCCGCAACACGAGCTGGCGAAGGCCCTGGCCCGGCCGCGTTGACGCCATACGGCGAGGGAGGCGTAGAATCCGGATATATCCCTTCGCCAAGGACACGCCATGAACGCCCGTATACCCGATGATGCGCTGCCGCCCGCCCTGGATCCCGATGCCTTGCAGGCTTTCGTGGACGAGAAATGGGATCGCCAGATCATTCCCGCGCTGACCCATTACATCGCGGTTCCCGCCAAGAGCCCGGCCTTCGATGCCGACTGGGCGCAGAACGCCTATATCGACCGGGTGGTGCGCGATGCCGCGCAATGGGTGGAGGCCCAGAAGGTGCCGGGCTTGATGCTGGAAGTCGTGCGCCTGCCCGGCCGCACCCCGGTCATCTACTTCGAGGCGCCGGCCACGCGCAAGGATGGCGGCGACACCGTCCTGATGTACGGCCACCTGGACAAGCAGCCGGAATTCTCCGGCTGGCGCTCCGACCTGGGGCCGTGGACGCCCAAGTACGAGGACGGCAAGCTCTATGGCCGCGGCGGCGCCGATGACGGCTATGCCGTGTATGCCTCGCTGACCGCCATCATGGCGCTGGACAAGCAGGGCATACCTCGGCCGCGCTGCGTGGGCCTGATCGAGACATGCGAGGAGTCGGGCAGCTACGATCTGCTGCCTTATGTGGATGCCTTGCGCGACCGCATGGGCGAGGTGGCGCTGGTGGTCTGCCTGGATTCGGGCGCGGGCAATTACGATCAGCTTTGGATGACGACGTCTTTGCGCGGCCTGGTGGCGGGCACGCTGGAGGTTCAGGTGCTGGACGAGGGCGTGCACTCGGGCGATTCCAGCGGAGTGGTGCCATCCAGCTTCCGCATCTTGCGCCATGTGCTGGATCGCCTGGAGGACAGTGCCACAGGCCGGCTGCTGCCGCAAAGCTTCCATTGCGAAATCCCGTCCGACCGCGTCGAACAGGTCCGGGCGACCGCCCGCATCCTGGGCGACGAGGTCTGGCGCCGCTTTCCATGGAGCTGCGGCGCCGACGGCGGCTTCGTGCTGCCTATGACGACCGAGCCGCAGGAGGCCTTGCTGAACCGCACGTGGCGGCCGACGCTGTCCGTGACCGGCGCGGAGGGGCTTCCCCCACTGACGAGCGCGGGCAATGTCCTGCGTCCGCGCACGGCGTTCAAGCTGTCCCTGCGGCTGCCGCCGCTGATCGATGCCGTGGCGGCCGCCCAGGAGCTCAAGACCTTGCTGGAAGCCGACGCGCCCTACAACGCCAAGGTGGTGTTCAAGCCCGACCAGGGCGCCGCCACGGGCTGGAATGCGCCCGAGTCGGCCGCCTGGCTGAGCCAGGCGCTGGATGCCGCATCCCGGCAGTATTATGGGGCTCCTTGCGGCTACATCGGGCAGGGCGGGACCATACCGCTGATGAGCCTGCTGCAGCAAGGCTTCCCGAAGTCGCAATTCATGGTGTGCGGCGTGCTGGGGCCGCAGTCCAATGCGCACGGCCCCAATGAATTCCTGCATGTGCCCTACGGCAAGAAGCTGACCGCGGCGGTCGCGCAGACCATCGCGGCCCTGCCCGCATAGCGGGCCGCGCCGCAGGGGCGGTTCAGATCATCGGCAAATGGCGCGGCTCCTCGCCGCGAGGGAATGCGGCGTCGATGCGCGCGATCTCTTCCTCTGCCAGCACGATGCTTCCCGCCTGGGCATTGGCCTGCGCATGGGCCGCCCGGGCCGATTTCGGAATGGCGAATACCGATGCATCGCGGGTAAGGAAAGCCAGGGCGATCTGGTGTGCCGTGGCATCGTGCGCCTGCGCGATGTCGTCCAGGACGCGCCGTCCGTCCGTGCCGGGCTTGGGGAAGTCGTCGTGCCCGAAAGGGCTGTAGGCGACCAGAGCCATGTCGTGCTGCCGGCAGAACGGCAGGACCGCATGCTCTATGGCGCGCTCGTTCAGGTGGTAGAGCACCTGGTTGCAGGCCAGGCGGCCCGGGCCGGCCACGTCCAGCGCTTCCTGCAGGTCGTCGGCGTCGAAGTTGCTGACCCCGTATGAGCGTATCTTTCCGTCGCGCTGCAATTGCTCGAAGGCGGCGAAGGTTTCCTCCAGGGGGTAGGATCCGCGCCAATGGAGCAGATAGCAATCCAGCCTGTCGGTGCCCAATTGCCGGAGCGATCGCTCGCAGGCGCTGATCGTGCCGCGCCTCGACGCATTTCCGGGCAGCACTTTCGACACCAGGAAAACCTGGTCGCGCCGGCCCTGGATCGCTTCGCCGATCACATTCTCGGCGGCGCCGGAGCCGTACATCTCCGCCGTATCGATATGGTCCATGCCCAGGTCCAGCCCGAGCTGCAAGGCGTCCATGGCGAGCCTGCGGTCGGCGAGGTCGATATACCAGCTTCCCTGGCCGATGGCGGCGACGGCACGGCCCGTTGCGCCGAAGATGTTTTTTTTCATGGCATCCATCCTTCTTTCCAATCAGACCGGGGCCGCGCATCGAGCCGCGGCCGGCCGCTACAGCAGGCTGCGCTATCGCGCCAGCCGTTCCATCAGCCTGCGCGCGTCGACCGGCGCCTGGACTTTCTTGTCGTTGTCGAAATAGCAGAATACATCACGTCCCGCACGGGGGCGGGACTTCCTATGGATGCGGCGCGCGTCCTCGGGTTCGCGCCCCGATGCCCAAACGGAGATCCGGTCCGCCCATCTGTCCAGGGCGGCATCCTTGTACTCGCCGCCATACAGCGTCTCGGTGCCGTGCAGGCGCAGATAGATGAAATCGGACGTCGCGTCTTCCGCATAAGGCCAATCGGCCACCGAGTCCGATACGACCAGCGCGGCGCGGTAGCGGCGCAGCAGCTTGATGAACGCTTCGTCGCAGAAACTGGAGTGGCGTATTTCGACCGCGTGGCGCAAGCGCCTCTTCCTGCCCGGCTCCAGGTCGACTTCCTTGACATGCCTGTCATGCTTGCCCGCCAGCGCCGCCGCTGCATGCGTGTCGGATGGCAGGGCGGCCAGAATCGCCTCGAAAGCCCTTGCGTCGAACCTGAAGCTGGGCGGAAACTGCCACAGGATGGGGCCCAGCTTTTCGCGCAGGCGGAACAGGCCGGAGGCAAAGAAGTTGGCCAGGGCGATGGTGCTTTTTTCCTCGTCCCGGAAACGCAGCATATGAGTCAGGTAGCGCGGACTCTTCACGCTGAAGACGAAGCCCCTGGGCGTGGCCTCGTACCAGTTGGCATAGCTGTGCGGTGTCTGCAGGGCGTAATGCGATCCATTGACCTCGATGGTCTGCATCTGCCGGGACGCGAATTCCAGCTCGCGCGATTGCGCCAGTTTGTCGGGGTAGAAGACCTTGCGCCATCCCGCATAGCGCCAGCCCGAGATGCCGATACGAATATGAGCCATAGGTTACACGCCGTTGTACGGTTGTCATGAAGCTGTGCTAAAAGAAATGAGGCAGCCGGCATCCGGACAGCAATATCCAGGCCCGGCCGTTCCGCCCCACGACACGGAGTATTTCCATGAATATCCTGATGGTGCTCACCTCGCACGACCGCCTGGGCAATACCGGTCAGAAGACCGGCTTCTGGCTGGAGGAGTTTGCCGCTCCCTACTATGTGTTCAAGGATGCCGGCGCATCGGTGACGCTGGCTTCCCCCGAAGGAGGGCAGCCGCCTCTCGATCCCAAAAGCGAAGAGCCCGATGCCCAGACGGCGGCCACCCGGCGTTTTCACAGCGACGATCAGGCAAGGCAGGCGCTGGCGCATACCAGGGTGCTGGCCGACATGCGCGAAGCCGATTTCGATGCCGTCTTTTACCCGGGAGGCCACGGGCCGCTTTGGGACCTGGCCGAGGATGGCCATTCGATTGCCCTGCTGGAGGCTTTCGGCCGCGCCGCCAAACCCATGGGGCTGGTATGCCACGGACCGGCGGCCTTGCGCCATGTGCGGACGGAGGATGGTGCTTCCTTGCTGAGGGGCCGCAGCGTGACCGGCTTCAGCAACACCGAGGAAGCCGCCGTCAAGCTCGGCGCCGTGGTGCCGTTCTCCATCGAGGACGAGTTCCGCGGCCTGGGCGGCATCTACGAGAAAGGCCCCGATTGGGACAGCTATGTCGTGATCGACGGCCGCCTGGTTACCGGCCAGAACCCCGCTTCGTCCGACGCGGCGGCCCGGGCGCTGGTCCGGCTGCTGCGCGATGACATGCCTTAGCGCCGGCTTGCGGCGCCAAGGCGCCGTTCGACCCACTGGCTGTAGCGCGACATGCCGTAGCAGCACACCAGGTAGATGGCGGCGACGAACAGATAGCCTTCCATGAAGAAGGCCTTCCAGTTCGGGTCGCCCAGCGCCAGGCGCAGCGCTCCGGTCAGGTCGTAAAGGCTGACCACCGTTACCAGAGACGTATCCATGAAGGTGCTGATGAAGGTATTCACCAGCGGTGCGACCACGATGCGCAAGGCTTGCGGCAGGGTGATCTTGCGCACGGTCTGCCAGTAGCCCAGGCCCAGCGCCGCGGCGGCTTCGTACTGGCCGCCGGGGATCGCCTGCAGGCCGCCGCGTATGGTCTCCGCCAGATAGGCGGCCGTGAACAGGATGATGCCGATCTGAACGCGCAGCAGCACATCGATGTTGTACTCGGGCGGCAGGAAGAGCGGAAACAGGAATGAAGCCGTGAACAGGACGGTAATCAAAGGTACGCCGCGCACGATCTCCACATAGAAAATGCAGAAGCTGCGTATGGCCTTCAGCTTCGAGCGCCGCCCCAGGGCGATCAGCACGGCCAAGGGCAAGGCCAGGAAGATGCCCACGACGGTCAGCAGCAGGGTCAGGGGAAAGCCGCCCCACAGGTTCGATTCGACGTATTCCAGGCCAAAGACCCCGCCGCGCAAAATCAGGATGAATGCCAGCAGCACCAGCGCCCAGGCCGGCGCCAGCCATTTGCGCCAGAAACGCGGATAGCAGCTGATCCACAGCATGCCCGCCATGAGCAGCGTCGCCACCAGCGGGCGCCACTGCTCCAGGTAAGGATAGCGGCCGAAGAAAATAAGGCGGAACTTCTCGGCGATCATGCCCCAGCACGCGCCTTCACGCCCCACGGCGCGGCAGGACATGAAGTCGGGCTGGAAAACGGCATTGGCGATGGCCCAGCGATAGAGTTCGGGAACGATCAGGATCGCCAGCCAGAGTATGGCCAGTGTGATCAGCGAGTTCGTCCAGCTGGAAAATAGATTGGCGCGCAGCCAGCGCCCCAGGCCGCGGTCCGCCACGGGCGCGGGGCGGGCGGAAGAGAGGAGGGTGGTGTCGATATCGCGTGCCATGTCTTATCGCTCCACCAGGGCCATGCGATGGTTGTACCAATTCATGAAGGCGGCAATCAGCAGGCTGATGGTCAGATAGACCAGCATGATCAGTGAAATGCATTCCAGCGCTTGCCCGTTCTGGTTCAGCGAGGTATTGGCCACGGAGACGATGTCGGGATAGCCGACCGTAACGGCCAGCGAGGAATTTTTCGTCAGGTTCAGGTACTGGCTGGTCAGGGGCGGGACGATGACCCGCATGGCTTGGGGCAGGACCACCAGGCGCAGCGTCTGGCGCCGGCTCAGGCCCAGCGCCGAGCTGGCTTCAAGCTGGCCGGACGATACGGCCAGGATGCCCGCCCGGACGATCTCCGCGATAGAGCTGGCGGTGTACAGGGTCAGGCCGGCCAGCAGTGCCAGGAATTCGGGGGTGAGCGCCATGCCGCCGCTGATGCTGAACACCGTCGCCTCGGGCAGGTCGAACGCGGTGGGCGCGCCGCCCGCCAGCCAGCCCAGGATGGGCATGCCGACAATGACGGCGGCCATCGGCACGGCGATGCGCGGCGCATCGCCCGTCCGGTCGCGCTTGCGCTGGGCCGATTTGCGGATGAGGCGCGCGCAGACGATGCCCACGGGGAGCCCGATGAGGGCCAGCAGCCAGCCCGGCGACCAGACGGGCATGGGCAATTGCAGGCCGCTCTTGCTTAAATAAGTGTGGGGCAGAAGCTGGATCGCCTCGTGCGCCGTGGGCAGCAGTTCGGTGATGACCAGATACCAGCCCAGCAACTGGATGAGCAGGGGAATATTGCGCAGGGTTTCGACGAAGCCGTCGCACAGCTTGCGCAGAAGGAAGTTTCTGGACAGGCGGCCTATGCCCACCAGGGTGCCCAGCACCGTGGCCAGGACGATGCCCGCCAGGGCGACGCGCACGGTATTGGAGACGCCCACCAGAAAGGCGCGCAGGTAGGAGTCGCTGGACGCATAGGCGACCAGGCCTTCGCCGATGTCGAAGCCGGCGGGCTGCGAAAGAAAGCCGAAGCCGCTGCGGATCTGCATGGTCGCCAGGTTCCGGGCGGTGTTGGACAGCATGAACCAGGCGACCAGCGCCAGGATGGCCACCGCCACGACCTGATAGATCAGCGCGCGGCCTTCCTCGGTGGACCATGAAAATCGCCGTTTCGGCTTGTTCTTGTCGGGTCGCATCGGACCATCTCCAAACGCGGAAGGAACGGGAGGCCCCGTTCCTTCAAGTCAGGCTCGCACCCCGCTCAGCGGACGGGCGGAGCGTACATCAGGCCGCCGTTGTTCCACAGGTTGTTGACGCCGCGGGGCAGTTTCAACGGCGAGTTCTCACCCATGTTGCGGTCGAAGCTCTCGCCGTAGTTGCCCACTTGCTTGATGATGCGGTAGGCCCAGTCCTTGTCCAGCCCCAACTGCTTGCCCATGTCTTCGCTGGTTCCCAGCAGGCGCTGGACGTTGGGATCCTTGCTTTCGCTTTTCACCTTGTCGACATTGGCCTGGGTGATGCCCATTTCTTCCGCATTCTGCATGGCGAACAGCGCCCATTTGACGACGGCGAACCACTCGTCGTCGCCGCGGCGCACCGCGGGGCCCAGCGGCTCCTTGGAGATGACGTCGGGCAGGATGGCGTAGTCGTCGGGCTTGGGGCTTTGTGTGCGGATGCCCGCCAGTTCCGACATGTCGGTGGAAATGACCTGGCAGCGGCCGGCGAAGAAGGCGGTGTGCGCCGCTTCGGGGGAATCGAACACCACGGACTTGTAGGGTATGCCGTTGGCGCTGAAATAGTCGGCCACGTTCTTTTCGCTGGTGGTGCCCGATTGCAGGCAGATTTCCGCATTCTTCAGCTGCTTGGCGCTGGAGACGTTGAATTTCTTGGGCACCATGAAGCCTTGGCCGTCGTAGTAGTTGATGCCTGTAAAGACCACGCCCAGCGACACGTCGCGCGTCATGGACCAGGTGGTGTTACGCGCCAGCATGTCGATCTCGCCCGATTGCAGGGCGGTGAAGCGTTGCGGCGGATTCAGCGGCACGTACTTCACTTTGCCCGCATCGCCCAGCACGGCGGCGGCAACGGCGCGGCAGACGTCGACGTCCAGGCCGGCCCATTGGCCCTTGCTGTCCACCCCCGAAAAGCCCGGAGCCGATGTGTTCACCCCGCAGACCAGCTGGTCTTTGGCTTTGACGGAGTCGAAGGTTTTTCCGGCGTGCGCGATGCCGCCCGTTGCGGCCAGGGCAATGCCCAGGGCGGCGGCCGATAGGTAATGGCTGCTTGTCATGTCGTTTCCTTTTTGTCTTGTATATGGGCGGGCGGTCCGCCATGTGCATGATGATCGCCGGGCGCGGCCCGCCGCGTATGGATTTGTAGCATACGTTTCACCGAGCAGCGCATTATAGGTGACCAGGCAGCTCACTAGCGCACGGGCAGGAAATTGAAGAACAGCAGGCCCTGCATGTAATTGATGCCGACGCGCCGCAGGTTTTCGTCCAGCAAGTTGGCCACCAGGTCCAGGCGGCCGACCAGTTGCCCGAATTCGCGTTCGAAACTGAGGTTGGTGGCAACGCTGGACATTTCGTTGGCCAGCAGCAGCGGCCGTCCTGCCGCGTCCCGCCGGCTGGCCAGCAGCCAGGCCGCCACCTCGACATTGCGGGCGGCGTTGTACACGTGCTGGGCATCCAGCGCGTCCGATACGTAGAAGCGCGTCTTGCCGCCATGGGCACCGATGATCATGTTGGCCATGCCGAAGATGAAGGCGCCCACGCGGTCCCCGCGATAGGCCGGATCCAGGGCGACCGCCAGTATCTCCACATCATGCAGCGAAGCCAGCTCCGCGGGCGCCTGGCCGGTCTGTATGGCCTGCCGGCCCTGTTGCACGGCAGCCTCCAGGCTGACCGCTCCGGTCTTGCGCCATTCGGCGGGATTGCGCCGATACAGTTTTTCCAGCAGGCGCGACAGGCTGTCCAGATTGTCGCGCATGGCGATGGTGACCGTGCGGTTGAAGTCGGTCTGCGCCAATTGATCGAAGGACATTTCTTCGCTGCGCGGGCGTGAGTTTTCAGTTCCGTCCAGCGACGAGCAGCCCGCCAGCGCCGCAACGGCCATGAAGGCCATGACAATCAAGCTAGCCCTTCGAGCGCCGTTCATTCCATCGTTATCCGTTTTCTTTGTCGTGCATCGCGGCGCCGGAGCGGGATCCGGGCGTCCTCCCGGCCTAGACTTTATCAGAAAACCTTTACAGCCCGCTTCGCTTCAGACAGGCTGGCCGGGCCATGGCGTCATGCGGCCCGCCGTCCTCGATGGGCCGGGCGGCGGGTGTCTATGGGTCGGTTGGGATCAGCGGGGGCAGGCGGCGCTTCACGGGGCTGGCCTTGACGATGGCGGTATTGGTCTCGGCCTGGTCGGCCAGCTTGTCCAGGATGGCGTCGAGCTGCTCCATGGACCGGACGTTCAGGCGCGCCACGAAGCAGTCCTCGCCCGTCACCTTGTCGCATTCGGTGAATTCCGCAATGCCCTGGATCAGCCGCTCGACGGCGTGCATGCGGCCGGGAAGGGGGCGCACCCGCACGATGGCCTGCAGCATGTAGCCGAACGACCTGGGGTCCACGTTGACGGTGTAGCCGGTGAGCACGCCGCGTTCCTCCAGGCGGCGCAGTCTTTCGGCCACGCTGGGCGAGGACAGCCCGCTGGCGCGCGACAGCGCCTTGAGCGAAAGGCGGGAGTCCTCCATGAGGGCATTGATAAGAATTCGGTCGATGTCGTCGGGCATGGGCAATTCGGCAGGAAGATGTTCTTACGCGCCTTCGAAAAAAAGGAATCCGGCTTATTCTGCCTTCTTTTTTCCATGGTGGATAGTCCTCGAAAACGTCACAATTCCACTCATGGAAAACGGGAGTTCGGTAAATGGATAATCAAGTGAAGCGCGGTTCCCTGGAGATGACGGGCGCCATGCTCATCTCGGGAACCATAGGCTGGTTCGTTCTTGTATCGGGGCAGCCCGTCCTGGACGTGGTGTTCTGGCGCTGCGCGATCGGCGCGGCCACTTTGCTGGCCATTTGCGCGCTGATGGGATTCCTGCGTCCCGGCCTGATGAGCTGGGCCAGCTTCGGCTGGGCCTTGATCAGCGGCGTGGCCATCGTGGCAAACTGGGTATTGCTGTTCGCCGCCTATTCACGCGCCTCCATCGGCATTGCCACGGCGGTCTACAACACCCAGCCCTTCATGCTGGTGGGGCTGGGCGCCTTGTTCCTGGGCGAGCGCTTGAGCCTGGACAAGATGGCATGGCTGGTCCTGGCCTTTGCCGGCATGCTGGCCATCACACAGCAGCATGGCTCGCCGGCCTACGGCGAAGGCGACGCCTATCTGCCGGGGATAGCACTGGCTCTGGGAGCCGCCTTCCTGTATGCCGTCGCGGCGCTGCTGGTCAAGCGCCTGACCGGCACGCCGCCGCACCTGATCGCGCTTGTGCAGGTATGCGCCGGCGTGGCCTTGCTTGCTCCGTTTGCGCAGGTGACCGCCGTGGCCCAGGAACCCCCATCGGTCTGGCTGATCCTGGCCATGCTGGGTGTGGTGCATACCGGACTGATGTACGTGCTGCTCTACGGCGCCATCCAGAAACTGCCGACGGCCATCACCGGCGCCTTGTCCTTCATCTACCCCGTGGTCGCCATCATGGTGGACTGGTTCGCGTTCGGACATCGGCTTGAATGGCTGCAATGGCTGGGCGCGGCGGCCATCCTGCTGGCCGCGGCCGCCATGCGGCAGGGCTGGACGCTGCCGTCCCTGCGTTCACGCGGCCACCTGGCGGGAGGCGCGCATGCCGCGCCCCAGCCCGAACAAGGCCAGGCAGGCGATCAGTCCCAGCAGGCTGGACACCCATAAGGACGAGACGCCCCAGTGGTCTATCAGGATGCCGAACAGAAAGGGCGCCGCCGCCTGGGCGATGCGGGCGGGCACCATCAGCAGGCCCTGACGCAGGCCATAGCCCAGCGGCCCGAAAATGACCAGGGGCAGGGTGCCCTTGGCGATGGTGAGTATGCCGTTGCCCGCGCCGTGCAATACGGTGAACGGAACAGCGGCGGAGCCTCCCGCAATCATCAGGCAGGCGGCCCCGGCCGGATGCGCCAGCGCCGCCAGCTTGGCCGAGACCAGCGGATGCGTCCTGCGCAGCAGGCCGAACTCCATCAGGCGCGCCGCGACCTGGGCCGGCCCCACCAATGCGGAGACGGCCACGGCCGCCGCCAGCGTCATGCCGCTGGCCTGCAGCAGGTGGGGCAGGTGCGCCGCCATGGCGGTGCTGATGAACCAGGTGATGGCAAAGACCAGTGCAAGCAGCAGGCCGGCATGGCGTGGCGGTTCCGTCCCGCCGGCCGGAGCAGCTCGCGTCTGCATGGCGCCATCGGCCTGGCTTGGCGCGACGGCCTCGGGCGCCGTCGCGGAATCCGTGCGCGCCGGTAACGAGGCATTCAGCGGAAGGCCTGCGAAAAGGTGCAGGCCGGCCCATGCCAGGCAGGCGGTCCGCCAGCCGAATTCCACTTCCAGCCAGGCCGACAGGGGCCAGCCCACCGTGCTGGCAAAGCCGGCAAACAGCGTGATCCCGGTTATGGCATTGCGCGCCTGGTCGCCGTAAAGCTTCACCACCGTGGAAAAAGCCGCTTCGTACAGGCCGATGCCCATGCCCGCGCCGATCAGCAGCCACCCGATGAAAAACAGCAGCGTGCCTGGAGACCATGCCAGGCAAGACAGCCCGGCGGCGAAGATCAGATTGCTGGCCAGCAGGACGGGCCTGCCGCCGTAGCGGTCGATGCAGCGGCCCGCCAAGGGACCCAGCAGCGCCGCCAGGACCAGGGCGGCGGAGAATGCGGCGAATACGGCTTGTATGGGCAAGGCCAGTTCGCGGGCCATGGAGCCGGCAAGCATCGCGGGCAGGTAATAGGAAGAGGCCCAGGCCAGAGTCTGGGTAAGCCCCAGGCTGGTAACGGTGACTGCGCGCCGGTCTATCCGCATGATGGTTCCAGTTTTTATGGCGATGATAATCGATATCTGGATATTGGCGTCCCCGTATGCTAGTGTCCCGTCTGATTCCTTCCTGCTTCTGTGCGCCCATGCCCGTATTGCTTGCCCTCGCCGTGCTTTTCCTGATGCAGATCGCCGGCGAGGCGCTGGCCCGCCTGACCGGCCTGCCGCTACCCGGTCCCTTGATCGGCATGCTGCTCATGCTGGCCGCGCTGATGGCATACGGCCGCGTCCCGGCGGGCCTGCGCGATGCCTGTCACCATATGCTCAAGCACCTGATGCTGCTTTTCATTCCGGCGGTGGCGGGCGTCATGGTGTATTTCGGCACGCTGGAGCGTGAATGGATTCCCTTTCTGCTGGCCTGCGTCGCCGGCGTGGCGCTGACCATCGTCGTGACGGCATTGACGTTCAGGTGGATGCTGAAACGCGCGGGGGCGTCCGGTCCATGAGCGCGAATCTTCCGGCGCTTTGGGCGCACCTGGCCGATACACCGCTGTTCTGGCTCTGCTTCACCTTGCTGGCCTATATCCTGGCCGTCGCGGTTCACCGGCGCGCCGGGGGTCATCCCCTGCTGTTGCCCGTATTGACGGCGGTCATCGTGGTCGTCGCCTTCCTGGCCGCGACAGGCACCCCGTATCCGGTCTATGCCAGGCATACCTGGTTCCTGCAGTTCCTGATCGGTCCGGCCACCGTGGCGCTGGCCATACCCTTGTATGGGCAGTTGGACCGCCTGAAGCGCATGCTGGTCCCGGTCGCCGTCGCCTTGCTGGCCGGATGCCTCACGGCGGTCGTATCGGCCGTGGGCATAGCCTGGGCGCTGGGCGGATCTTTCGTCACGCAGGCTTCGGTGGCGCCCAAGTCGGCCACCATGCCCATCGCCATGGAAGTGGCCGGCCTGAACGGCGGCCTGCCCGCACTGACGACGATAGCCGTGGCCATCACAGGGATCGCCGGCGCCATCATGGCCGGCGCCTTGCTGAGGGCCTTGCGTGTGAACGATCCCGCCGTACAGGGATTTGCGCTGGGGCTGAGCGCGCACGCCATCGGCGTTGCGCGCGCCTTCCAGGCCAATGAAACGGCCGGCGCCTTTGCGGCGCTGGGCATGGGGCTGAACGGCATCGCCACGGCCCTGGCCGTACCCCTGCTGTTTGCCCTGCTGGCGCTTTTCTGAGCCTGGAGCTATGATTTTGTTACAGCGGGCGCCGGCTCGTCCGTCGCGCGAGCGTCCACGCGCCAGCATGCACGGTTGAATCGGCATGGGCGGCACAGGCGTTCATTATCGCCGGCGAGCCAGCGCAAAAAAATAATCACAGGAGACCAGGATGTCCAGCATTTACGACCAGGATTTGCCGCAAACACCGGCCAACTATGCGGCCATGTCGCCGCTGTCTTTCATCGAACGCTCCGCCCAGGTGTATCCGCAGCGTCTGGCGGTCGTGCATGGGTCGGGGCCGCAAGCCCTGCGGCGCAGCTGGAGCGAGCTCTACGCCCGCTGCCGCAGGCTGGCCAGCGCGCTGGCGAATATTGGCATCGGCAAGGGCGATACGGTGGCCGTCATGCTGCCCAACACGCCGCCCATGGTGGAGGCGCATTTCGGTATTCCCATGCTGGGCGCTGTCCTGAACGCGCTGAATACGCGGCTGGATCCTCAGATGGTCGCCTTCATGCTCGACCATGGCGAGGCCAAGGTGGTGATCGTCGATACGGAGTTCGCGCCGGTCATGAGCCGTGCGCTGGCCTTGCGCCAATCCAAGGCCCCCATTCAGGTCATCGATGTGTCCGATCCGCTGTACACGGGCGGCAACCAGCCGATTGGCGCGCGGGACTACGAAGCGTTCCTGGCCGGCGGCGATCCAGAGTTCGACTGGGATCTTCCCGCCGACGAGTGGGACGCCATTGCGCTGAACTACACCAGCGGGACGACGGGCAACCCGAAGGGCGTGGTCTACCATCATCGTGGCGCCGCCGCGGCCGCCATTTCGAATATCCTGGAATGGGACATGCCCAAGCACGCGGTCTATCTCTGGACTCTGCCCATGTTCCATTGCAACGGCTGGTGCTTCCCCTGGGCGGTGGCGGCGCGGGCGGGCGTGAACGTCTGCTTGCGCAAGATCGATGCGCAGGTCATCTTCGATTTCATGCGCGAGCACGGCGTCACGCATTATTGCGGCGCGCCCATCGTGCACAGCCTGCTGGTCAATGCCCCCGACAGCATGAAGCAGGGGGTGCCGCAGGGCATCAAGGCCATGGTGGCGGGCGCCGCGCCGCCGGCTTCCATGATAGAAGGCATGGAGCGCATGGGCTTCGATCTGTTGCACGTCTACGGCCTGACCGAGGTCTACGGCCCGGCCACGGTTTGCGCCAAGCACGAAGCCTGGGACGACCTGGACATCGGCGAGCGCGCCCGTCTGAACGCCCGGCAGGGCGTCACCTACCATCTGGAGCGCGGCATCAGCGTCATGGACCCGGAAACCATGCGCCCCGTGCCGGCCGACGGCCAGACCATGGGCGAAATCATGTTCCGCGGCAACATCACCATGAAGGGCTATCTGAAGAACCCCGCGGCCACGCAGGCATCGCTGTCGGGAGGCTGGTTCCACAGCGGCGACCTGGCCGTCATGGATCCCGACGGCTATGTAAAGATCAAGGATCGCAGCAAGGACATCATCATCTCGGGCGGCGAGAACATTTCCTCCATCGAGGTCGAAGACGTGCTGTACCGCCATCCGGCCGTCCTGGCGGCCGCCGTGGTGGCGCGGCCCGATGCCCGCTGGGGCGAAACGCCTTGCGCCTTCGTCGAGCTCAAGGACGGCTCCGAGGTGACGGCCGAATCCGTCATCGAGCATTGCAAGCAGCATATGGCGGGCTTCAAGGTGCCCCGCACCGTGGTGTTTTGCGAACTGCCCAAGACATCCACGGGCAAGATCCAGAAATTCGAGCTGCGCAAGCGGGCCGAGGCGCTGGAGCCCGCCACCGCAAGCTGATGCCCGCCCGTTCCGGGGGGCGGGCTGCCATCCTATTGCGCCATCGGCTTTTAGTACACTGGCGGTGGATTCACTAACAGGATTTGTCGTATGCCTTCTTTCGATGTCGTTTCCGAAGTCGACAAGCATGAACTGAGCAATGCGGTCGACCAGGCCAATCGCGAACTGTCCACCCGTTTCGACTTCAAGGGCACCGATGCCAAGTTCGAACTCGATGGCTTCGTGGTGACGCAATCGGCGCCCAGCGTTTTTCAATTGAACCAGATGCTGGACATCCTGCGCGGCCGCCTGTCGGCCCGCAATATCGACGTGCGTTGCATGGACGTCGGCGATCCGCTTGAAAACCTGGGCGGCGCGCGCCGCAAGGTCACCATCAAGCAAGGCATAGAGCAGGCGGTGTCCAAGAAGCTGATCGCCGAACTCAAAGCGGCCAAGATGAAGGTCGAGGCGCAGATCAACGGCGAAAAGCTGCGCATCAGCGGCAAGAAGCGCGACGACCTGCAGGCGGCCATCGCTTTGCTGCGCAAGGCCCAAGTCGATCTGCCGCTGCAATTCGATAATTTCCGCGATTAGCGGCCGGGCCCGCGTCCATGGGCCAGGGGGCCCCCGGCAGGCGGCGCGAGCCGCCTCAGTTCTTCAACCGGTACCCCGACCTGAATATCCACGCCACGATCGCCAGGCATAGCGCAAGAAAGAGCAGCGTCATGCCCAGGCTGATGTATACGTTGACGTCGGCGATGCCATAGAAGCTCCAGCGGAAGCCGCTGATCAGGTAGACCACGGGGTTGAACAGCGTGACCGTCTGCCAGAAGGGCGGCAGCATGTCGATGGAGTAAAAGCTTCCGCCCAGGAAGGTCAGCGGCGTGACGATGAGCAGGGGCACCAACTGCAGTTTTTCGAAACCGTCGGCCCAGATGCCGATGATGAAACCGAATAGGCTGAAGGTGACCGAGGTCAGCAGCAGGAAAAGCAGCATCCACAAGGGATGATCGATTTTCAGCGGGACGAAGAAACCCGCGGTCAGCAGGATGATGGCGGCCAATATGATCGATTTCGTGGCGGCGGCGCCCACATAGCTCAGGGTGATCTCGAAATACGAGACCGGAGCCGACAGCAATTCGTAGATGGTTCCCGTGAATTTCGGGAAATAGATGCCGAAGGAGGCGTTGGAGATGCTTTGCGTCAGCAGCGACAGCATGATCAGTCCCGGCACGATGAAGGCGCCGTAGCTGATGCCCTCGATCTCGGTGATGCGGTGCCCGATGGCGGCGCCGAACACCACGAAATACAGCGAAGTCGAAATGACCGGGGCGATGATGCTTTGCAGCAGGGTGCGCCACGTGCGGGCCATTTCAAAGGCATAGATGGCGCGGATTGCATGGATGTTCATCGGGCGGGGCTCCGTACCAGCTTCACGAAAATCTCTTCCAGCGAGCTTTGCTTGGTCTGCAGGTCCTTGAAGGCGATGCCGGCCTGGCCCAGGTCTTTGAACAGGTCGGCAATGTCATTGTGGCGGCGCTGCGTGTCGTAGGTGTAGACGATTTCATTGCCCTCGGCCGCCAGTTCCAGCTGGTAGGGCGCCAGTAGCGGCGGCAGCGACGGCAGGGGCTGCAGCAATTGCAGGGTCAGCTGTTTTTTGCCCAGCTTGCGCATGAGTTCGGCCTTGTTTTCCACCAGGACGATCTCGCCGTTGTTGATCACGCCCACGCGGTCGGCCATTTCCTCCGCCTCTTCGATGTAGTGGGTGGTCAGGATGATGGTGACGCCGGTGTCGCGCAGGGATCTGACCACCTGCCACATTTCCTTGCGCAGGGATACGTCCACCCCGGCGGTCGGCTCATCGAGGAAAAGTATCTGCGGCTCGTGTGACAGCGCCTTGGCGATCAGCACGCGCCGCTTCATGCCGCCGGACAGCGTGATCAGCTTGTTGTCTTTTTTGTCCCACAGGGACAGGGCCCGCAGGATTTTCTCGATGTGCCCCGGGTCGGCGGGCTTGCCGAACAGGCCCCGGCTGAAGCTGACCGTGGCCCAAACGGTCTCGAAGGCGTCGGTCGTCAGCTCCTGCGGCACCAGGCCGATTTTCGACCGCGCCGCGCGGTAGTCGCGGACGATGTCGTGCCCGTCGGCCAGGACCGTGCCGGCGCTGGGCTTGACCAGCCCGCAGATGATGCTGATGAGCGTCGTCTTGCCGGCGCCGTTCGGACCCAGAAGGGCGAATATCTCGCCCCGGTGGATGTCCAGGTTGATGTTCTTGAGCGCCCGAAAGCCCGACGAGTAGATCTTGTCCAGGCCGGATACGGAGATAATGGAGGGCATGATGATTTTCCGACTCGACTGCGTCACAATACCATAATCATGGACACCATTTTCGCGCCTGCCGTGCGCGCGACCGGTTTCAAAAGGTAGCCGTTTCATGCGCTTGAACCCGCACACCGCCTTGCTTACGCCCGGCCAGATGACCAGGGCCGATCAGGCCGCCATACAGCGCGGCGTAAGCGGCATCGCGCTGATGGAGGCGGCCGGCGCAGCGGTGGCCAATGCCGTGGCGGCCCACTGGAGCCGCCGGCCGGTGCTGATTGCCTGCGGCCCGGGCAACAACGGCGGCGATGGCTTCGTGGCGGCGCGCCACCTGCAAGGGGCGGGCTGGCCGGTCACGGTGGGTTTGCTTGGCGGCAAAAGGCCCTCATCGGGCGATGCCGCCCACCATGCCTCGCTGTGGGATGGGCCGGTCAAGCCGCTGTCCGTCGATTTGCTGGACGGCGCCGGGTTGCTGATCGACGCCCTGTTCGGCGCCGGCCTGTCGCGTCCGCTGGAAGGACAGGCCGCCGAATTCATCGCCGCCCTGAAGCAACGCGACATTCCGGTGTGCGCGGTCGATGTGCCCAGCGGCCTGGACGGCGGCAGCGGCGCCATCCTGGGCGACGCCGCGCCCGCCCGCCTGACCGTCACTTTCTTCAGAAAAAAACCCGGACACGTCCTGATGCCGGGCAAAAGCCTGTGCGGCCGATTGCTGCTGGCCGACATCGGCATACCGGCTTCCGTCCTGGACGATATCGGACCCGCCCTTTTCGAGAATGCGCCCGATCTCTGGCTGCCGCTGTTTCCCTGGCCCAGCGAGCAGGGGCACAAATACCAGCGCGGGCATGCATTGGTGGTGGGCGGCCGCATCATGACCGGCGCGGCGCGCCTTGCCGCCCAGGCGTGCGCGCGTATCGGGGCGGGGCTGGTCACGGTGGCGGCCCCGGCATCGGTCTGGCCCATTTATGCCACCGCGCTGACCGGCATCATGGTGCATCCCATGCGCGAATCGGGCGGGCTGGACGACATCCTGGCCGATGCGCGCATCAACGCGGTGATCGTGGGCCCGGGTGCGGGAATTTCCGATACGACAAGAAGGCATGCGCTTCAGGCTTTGGCCGGAAAGCGCGCCGTGGTGCTCGATGCGGACGCCATCAGCGTTTTCGGGTCCGATCCGCAATCCTTGTTCGACGCCATACAGGGGCCCTGCGTGCTGACGCCTCACGAAGGGGAGTTCAACCGCATCTTTTCAGCCAGCGGCAACAAGCTCGAGCGCGCCCGCCATGCGGCCGCGCATAGCGGGGCGGTGGTGGTGTTGAAGGGGGCCGACACCGTCATCGCCTCGCCCGACGGGCGCGCGATCGTCAACGGCAACGCGCCGCCCCAACTGGCCACGGGAGGCACCGGCGACGTGCTGGCCGGCCTGATCGCGGGCCTGATGGCCCAGGGCATGGAGGCCTTCGCCGCTGCCGCCGCCGCCGTATGGGTGCATGGCGAAGCGGCCAGGCTGTTCGGTCCGGGGCTGGTGTCCGAGGATCTGCACCATAAGGTGCCCCGGGTGCTAAGGGGCCTGCAAGCCCGATTGCGGGCCGGCGCTGCACAGGCTAGTGGGACATCAGGACCGGCACCGTCATCGAATTGAGCAGCGTGCGCGAGGCGCCGCCCATGATCCACTGCCGCATGCGGCTGTGTCCGTAGGCGCCCATGACGATCAGGTCGCTGTCTTCGTCGGTGGCCGTGTTCAGGATGATGTTGCCTACGCCGTAGTCCTCGCTTTGCTTGAAGATCTCGCGCGGCTTGGGATAGCCCAGGGCCGCGCAGTAGTCGGCAAAGTCGTTTTCGTGCAGGTCTTTTCCGGCAAGATAATCGGGATGCGGATCGACCGTCAGCACGGTCAGCCGGGAACATGCATGCAGCAGCGGCGCCGCATCCGAGAATGCCCGCGCCGCTTCGCGCCTATGGTCCCAGCAGAACAGCACCCGCCGGCCTATGGGGTTTACCTCGCCCACCGCCGGTATCATCAGCACGGGCTTGCCCGCGGCCATGATCACGGCTTCGGCCAGGTTGGGCGCCAGCGAAGCCGCCGAGTCCCTGTGGCCGGCCTTGCTCATGACAAGCAGGTCGCAATACCGCGCGTGCAGGGCAAGGACCTCTTCGGCGCTGCCTTTGGGCGCGCGCCACTGGGCGCGTACGCCGGCGGTGCCCGTTTGTTCGAGAAACGTCTTCTGCACCGATACGCGCGCCTGCTCGAACCGGCTGTCGGCCAGCTTTTGCATCTCTTCGGGGATGGGAGATGTCTCGGAGTAGTAATGCGGGACGGTTTCGGGCGGGTAGATCCCGATGAGTTCGGCCTTGTGTTCGGTGGCCAGTTGCAGGGCGGCGCGCAGGCGCCGGGGCAGGCCTTCGTCGTGGCCGAGATGGATGGCGATGCGTCCGAGCATAATGAACCTCCTGTGTAGAGTGGCCGATTGCTGCTTGCAAGACTTGTCGCTGTAGGAATGATGCGCGGTTTGCTGAACAATTGAATAGTCCCGCCGGCCGTACGGGGTTTGGCGAATGGCTTGGCGTTGGCACGCTCCAATCGCGTTAAACTCCCGGTGTTCAATATAGGGCCGGACAGACGATGACCTTCGGCCCATGCCTCGAGAACCTTGCATGTCCGACGTAATTGCCCTGATATTCGATTTCGACGATACGCTGGCCCCAGACAGCACCACCGGCTTTCTGGCCGATATGGGCGTCGACGTCGAGCGGTTCTGGAAGGATCAGGTGGGGCCCTTGCTGTTCGAGCACGATTGGGATCCCGTGCCGGCCTACCTGTACCAGATGATAGAACTGTCCCGGTCAGGCTCGCACGGCGCCATCACGCGCGAGCGCCTGGCGCAATGGGGCGCCCGCCTGCCGCTGCACGAGGGTGTGGGCTCCCTGTTCAGCCGCCTGCGCGCCATGGTGAAGGAACAGCACCCGCAGGTTCAACTGGAGTTCTATCTGATTTCCAGCGGCATCGGCGACGTGGTCCGGCATACGCCGATCGCACAGGAATTCACCGATATCTGGGCTTCGGAGTTCATCTATGACGACGCCGGCGCCATCCACTTCCCGAAACGGGTGGTGAGCTTCACCGACAAGACCCGCTACCTGTTCCACATACAGAAGGGCATCGTGGGCGCCTCGTCGCGCAACAAGCCTTTTGAAGTGAACAAGAAGATCCCCCAGGAAAAGCTGCGCATACCTTTCGAACAGATGATTTTCGTCGGCGACGGCTATACCGATATTCCCTGCTTTTCGCTGATACGGCGTTCGGGCGGGGTGGCCTTCGGCGTCTGGGATCCCAGGCACCGCGACAAGCGCAGCCGGGCCTGGGGCTTCATCCAGGAAGGACGCGTGTCCAACCTGAACCAGGCGCGCTACGACGAGCAGGCCGAACTGTATCAATGGCTGGAGGAAGCCGTGGAGAGCCTGGCCGGCCGCATTGCCCTGAACAACCGAATCTATCGCGGTTGAGGCGGCTATGAGCGATAGTGCGAACCCGAACGCCTTGCCGCGGTCCGTCGCGGGGGACCTGTCCGACGAAGCCGCCATGCGGCTGGCCCTGCAGCAGGCCGAACTGGCCTACGAAGCCGGGGAAGTGCCCGTCGGCGCCGTCGTCCTGGACGAAGGGGGCAGGGTGATAGGCCTGGGCTACAACCGCAGCATCACCGACCACGACCCCAGCAGCCACGCCGAAATCGTCGCCCTGCGGCAGGCCGCCGCCGCCCTCAAGAATTACCGGCTTCCGGGCGCAAGCCTTTTCGTGACCCTGGAACCCTGCGCCATGTGCATGGGCGCCATGCTGCATGCGCGCCTCTGCCGGGTCGTCTACGGGGCGGCCGATCCCAAGACGGGCGCTTGCGGCAGCGTTCTGAGCGTGCATGAAAGCACGCAGCTGAACCACAGGACGGTGGTGTCGGGCGGCGTCCTGGCCGATGAGTGCGGCGACATGCTGCGCCGTTTCTTCCGCGAGCGGCGCGCCAAGGCCAAAGGCGCCGGGCAGCCGCATTAAGGCAGCCGTATTAACGTATTAATATACCCAGCAAGTTTATCGTTTATTCCATCACAGGCAGAACCATGACGCATGCCGCGCACGACCACGATCACGACCATGACCACCAGAACGGCCCCCATCACGGTGGCCACGGGCATGCCGCGCCTGACGGCATTTACCTGATTTCGCCCTCGGGCGCGGTGGCCGACCCGCGGACGCTGGAGCGGGCGGTCGAACGGCTGGCCGGGTTGGGCTTCAAGACGGCCGTGGACCGTACGGCGCTGGCGGTGCACGAGCGCTTCGCGGGAACCGACAAGCAGCGCCTGGCCGCCATCGTCCGCGCCCTGAAGCAGAAGCGGCCCATCGTCATGGCCACGCGCGGCGGCTATGGCCTGAGCCGCCTGCTGCCTTTCATCGACTGGCGGGCGGTGGCCGACAGCGGCAAGATATTCATCGGGCAAAGCGATTTCACGGCGTTCAACCTGGCGCTGCTGGCTCAAACCGGCGCCTGCAGCTATGCGGGGCCGACGGCCGTTTTCGATTTCGGCGCGGCCAAGATGGACGACCTGACCGCGGACCTGTTTGCCGAAAGCATGCGCGGCGAACTGGAAATCCTTAGCTTCGAGTCGGCCGACAGCGACCCCGTCGACGCGCGGGGCGTATTGTGGGGGGGCAACCTGGCCATGGTCGCCTCGCTGGTGGGCACGCCCTATATGCCCAAGGTCCGGGGCGGCATCCTTTTCCTGGAGGATGTGGCGGAGCATCCCTTCCGCATCGAACGCATGCTGACCCAGCTTTGGCATGCCGGCATTCTCTCCCGGCAAAAAGCCATCGTGCTGGGTCGGTTCACCGACTACAAGCTGGGTAAGAACGATAAGGGCTACGACCTGCCCAGCGTCGTGGCCTGGCTGCGCGCCCATGTGAAGGTGCCGGTCGTGACCGGCCTGCCTTATGGCCACGTAAGGGTGAAGGCCACGCTGCCGGTGGGCAGGAAGGTCGGCGTTGCCACAGAGAAGGGCATGGCGCATCTGGTGCTGGAAGAGCATTTTTAAGGCCGGCTTGTTAAACTACTGGGTTGTTCTCTTTACTTACTACGCGAAAACCACCCAGTGATATCCACCGCAAATCTAACCATCCAGTTCGGCGCCAAACCTCTATTCGAGAACGTCAGCGTCAAGTTCGGCGACGGCAACCGCTACGGCCTCATCGGTGCCAACGGCTCGGGCAAATCGACCTTCATGAAAATCATCGGGGGCGATCTGGAGGCCAGCGCCGGCAACGTGTCGCTGGAGCCCGGAGTGCGCCTGGGGAAACTGCGCCAGGACCAGTTCGCGTATGAAGACACGCGCGTGCTGGACGTCGTCATGATGGGCCACGAGGAAATGTGGCAGGTCATGTCCGAAAGGGATGCGATCTACGCCAACCCGGACGCCACCGAAGACGACTACATGCATGCCGCGAACCTCGAGGCCAAGTTCTCGGAGTACGACGGCTATACCGCCGAAGCCCGGGCCGGCGAACTGCTGCTGGGGCTGGAGATTCCCGTCGAACAGCATCAGCTGCCCATGCGGGAGATCGCGCCGGGCTGGAAGCTGCGCGTATTGCTCGCCCAGGCGCTGTTCTCGAACCCGGACGTCCTGCTGCTGGACGAACCCACCAACAACCTGGACATCAACACCATACGCTGGCTCGAGGACGTGCTGAACAGCTACCAGAGCACGATGATCATCATCAGCCACGATCGCCACTTCCTGAACCAGGTCTGCACGCACATGGCCGACCTGGATTACCGCGAACTGCGCATCTACCCGGGCAATTACGACGACTATATGCTGGCCTCCACGCAGGCGCGCGAGCGCCAGAGCGCGGCCAATGCCAAGGCCAAGGAAAGGGTCGCCGAACTGCAGGACTTCGTGCGCCGCTTCGCCGCCAACAAATCCAAGGCCCGCCAGGCGACTTCCCGCCTGAAGCAGATCGACCGCATCAAGGCCAGCGCCGTCGAGGTCAAGCCGTCTTCCCGGGTGAATCCCTACATCCGCTTCGAACAGAGCAAGGTCCTGCACCGCCTGGCGGTCACCATCGAATCGATCTCCAAATCGTTCGATAAGCCGGTCATCAAGCCGTTTTCGGCCATGATAGAGGCTGGCCAGAAGGTGGCCATCATCGGCGCGAACGGCGTCGGTAAAACGACGCTGCTGCGCATGCTGGCTGGCGACCTGGAGCCCGACACGGGAACGGTCAAATGGTCCGACAGCGCCGACCTGGGCTATATGGCGCAGGACGTTTCCGAGCAATTCCAATCGGACAAGAATCTGTTCGACTGGCTGGCCGACTACCGCCAGGCCGGCGACGACGACCAGGCCATGCGTTCGGTGCTGGGCCGCCTGCTGTTCTCGGGCGACGACATCAACAAGGAGGTGCGGGTGCTGTCGGGCGGTGAAAAGAACCGCATGAGCTTCGGCCGCCTGATGCTGGGCCGCCATAACGTGATGCTGCTGGACGAGCCCACCAATCACCTGGACATGGAATCCATCGAATCCCTGCAGTTTGCGCTGGAACTCTATGCCGGCACCCTGATCTTCGTGTCCCACGACCGCGAGTTCGTATCGGGCCTGGCGACGCGGGTGATCGAGATCATGCCCAATGGCGAGATCCTGGACTATCAAGGCAATTACGACGATTACCTGTCGTCGCGCGGCATCGAAGCCTGATCGGCCGCGGTCATGTCCTTCACCTTGACCGGCCTGGCCTCCCACCAGGAAGAGATCAAGAAAAGCAGGTTCGCCGCGCTGGCCCTTCCCGTCCGGGATCCCGGCCAGGCCTTGCGGTTTTTCGCCCAGCACAGCTCGCCCGATGCCACGCACAACTGCTGGGCCTATCGCATCGGCGGCGAATACCGCTTCAATGACGATGGCGAGCCCGGGGGCACGGCGGGGCGCCCCATACTCCAGGCCATCGAAGGCCAGCAATGCGACCGGGTCGCCGTGCTGGTGCTGCGCTGGTTCGGCGGGATCAAGCTGGGGTCGGGCGGCCTGGTGCGCGCCTATGGCGGCGTTGCCGCGCAATGCCTGCGGCTGGCCGACAAGGTGGAACTGGTGGACGAGGTATTCGTGGACTGCCGCTGCGATTTCACGGATCTGGCCCTGGTGCAGTCCCGGTTTGCCTCGTTCGATGCGCGCGTCGTCGATGAGTCGTTCGACGGCTCGGGGGTGGACTGGCGCCTGGCGCTGCCCAGAAGCCGCGAGAAGGAACTGTGCGCGCTGGTGGCGGACCTGACGCGCGGGCGGGCGCTGTGGCGGCTTGCTTCAGCGACCGGGCCGGCCATGCAGCGCTGCGCATATTCATCCAAGCAGGACTAGAACGCGGTTTGCGTCCTGTCCGGGAAGCCGGAATGTCCGAATTGGAATATACGAATCAGACCGGCGGTTTGCCGTCTAGGCCTGCCCGTTCTGCTGGGCGGCGATTTCGGCGTGGACCTGCTCCATGTCCACTTCCTTGACCTGGGTGATCAATTCCTGCAGCTGGCTGGCGGACAGCGCGCCGGGCTGGGAAAACAGCAGGACGCGCTCGCGGAAGACCATCAGCGTGGGAATGGAGCGTATGCCCAGTCCGGCAGCCAGTTCCTGCTCTTCCTCGGTGTTCACCTTGGCGAAGGTGACGTCGTCATGCTGTTCAGAGGCTTGGTCGAAGATGGGCGCGAAATTGCGGCATGGTCCGCACCATGGCGCCCAAAAGTCCACGATCAGCGGCTTGCTTTCCTGTATGGCCGCTTGAAATGTGTCTTTGTTCAAATCGATGGTGCTCATAGCAATCCCCAAAATAAAAAAGCGGCTAGGGCAGCCGCTTACTCTGTTCTAACTGGATGTGAACATCCAGTGTACAGCCATTTCCGGCCCCTTGCGCGGCGTGGGGGGGCATCATCACTCAGGAAAGAAGGCGTACTTGATCACGAACAGGGCGGCCACCAGCAGGGTCGCCGGATGGATGTGGCGGAACTTGCCGGTGATGGCTTTCAGCACGACATAGCTGATGAAACCGAAAGCCAGGCCGTTGGCGATGGAATAGGTGAAGGGCATGATCATCGCCGCCAGGGCGGCCGGCGTGGCTTCGGTGATGTCGCTCCAGTCGATCTGGGTAATCTCGCGCAGCATCAGCCCGGCCACATACAGCAGGGCGGGAGCGGTGGCGTAAGCCGGCACCGAGCCGGCCAGCGGGGCCAGGAACAGGGACAGCAGGAACAGCACGGCTATGGTGAGCGCGGTCAGGCCGGTGCGCCCGCCCGCCTGGACGCCGGCGGCGCTTTCGATGTAGGCGGTCGTGCTGCTGGTGCCCAGGAAGGAGCCCGCGACGATGGCCGAGCTGTCGGCCAGCAGGGCGCGGCCCAGGCGGTTCGGCTTGCCTTCCTGGATGAGGTTGGCGCGGGTGGCCACGCCTATCATGGTTCCCGTGGCGTCGAAGACCTCGACCAGGACGAGCACCAGGATGACGTGGACGAAGCCTGTGTGCAGCGCGCCCATGATATCCAGCTGGAAGAAGGTGGGGGCCAGGCTGGGCGGCACCGAGAACACGCCGTAGAACTGACTGTTGCCGGTCAGCATGGACAGCACGGTGACGACCAGGATGCCGATGAGAATGGCGCCCCGGACCTTCAGTGCATCCAGCGCGGCGATGATGAAAAAGCCCAGTATCGCGAACAGGGCGGGCGCCGCCGTCAGGTCGCCCAGCGCCACCTTGGTTGCCGGATTGGCCACCACGATGCCCGAGCCGCCCAGGGCGATGATGGCCAGGAACAGGCCTATGCCCGCGGCGATGGCCGATCGCAATGAATGGGGGATGCCGTCGATCAGCCAGGACCGGATTCCGGTCAGTGTCAGCGCCACGAAGATTACGCCCGAAATGAACACGGCGCCCAGCGCCTGTTGCCAGCTGTAGCCCATGGCGCCCACGACGGTGAAGGCGAAGAAGGCGTTCAGGCCCATGCCGGGCGCCAGCCCGATGGGCCAGTTGGCCATGAAAGCCATGATCAGCGTGCCCAGCGCCGCGGCCAGGCAGGTGGCGACGAAAACGGCGCTCTTGTCCATGCCCGTGCTCGACAGGATTTCCGGATTGACGAAAATAATATAGGACATCGTCAGAAAAGTCGTGATGCCGGCCAGGATTTCGCTGCGGACCGATGTCCCGTGTTCGCGCAACTGGAATAATCGTTCGAGCATTTCCTTCCCCAGAAGAGTGGTGGATCGTGTTTGATGGATAAACGATAATGATGAAGCCTGAATTCTAAGTCCGTTTTGCCGACGGTAAACTAGCGTCCATGATTATTATCGGTTTTGAAAGTTCCTGCGATGAAACGGGCGTGGCCTTGGTCTGCACCGAAAAAGGCCTGCTGGCCCATGCCCTGCACAGCCAGATCGCCATGCACCAGGAGTACGGCGGGGTCGTCCCCGAACTGGCGTCGCGCGACCATATCCGGCGCATTCTTCCCCTGACGCGTGAGGTGATGGACAAGGCGGGCGTGGCCATGGAACAGATCGGCGCCGTGGCGTACACCGCCGGGCCGGGCCTGGCCGGCGCCTTGCTGGTGGGCGCCAGCGTGGCCCAGTCCTTTGCCTGGGCGCGCGGCCTGCCCGCCATCGCCATTCATCATCTCGAGGGGCATCTGCTGTCGCCGCTGCTTGCCAGCCCTCAGCCCGCCTTTCCTTTCGTGGCCCTGCTGGTCTCGGGAGGGCATACGCAGATCATGCGCGTGGGTGGCGTGGGCGACTACCGCCTGTTGGGCGAAACGCTGGACGATGCGGCCGGCGAAGCCTTCGACAAGACAGCCAAGCTGATGGGGCTGGGCTATCCGGGAGGGCCCGCCTTGTCCAGATTGGCGGAGCAGGGCGATCCGGCCGCTTACGACCTGCCGCGGCCCATGCTGCACAGCCGCGATCTGGATTTCAGCTTCAGCGGCCTGAAGACGGCGGTGCTGACGCGCCAGAAGGCGCTGGAGAAGGCGCCCGGCGGCATGACGCCGCAGCAGCGCGCCGACCTGGCGGCCTCCACGGAAGCGGCCATCGTCGACGTGCTGGCGGCCAAGGCCGTCAAGGCCATGAAGCAAACCGGATTGAAGCGCCTGGTGGTGGCGGGCGGCGTGGGCGCCAACCGGCATCTGCGCGAACGCCTGCTGCACGCCATGGGCAAGCTGGGCGGCGAGGTTTTCTTTCCGCCTCTGGAGCTTTGCACCGACAACGGCGCCATGATCGCCTATGCCGGCGCCCAGCGCGTCAAGGCGGGCCTGGCCGACCTGAGCGATGCAAGCCATGCCTTCACGGTCAGGCCGCGCTGGGATTTGCAGGACGTATGCCGGCAGGATGCCAGCGGCAAAGCCTTGCAGGCCGGCTAAGGCTTGTCCACCGGACGGCGGCATCCGCCGGAAGAGTCGGGCAATGCCGATGGAGCTTATTTTTTCTTGGCGCCGATGCGGCTTTCCTTGCCCGTCATGAGTCGGCTGATATTGGCCTGATGCCTGAACAGCAATACCACCGATATGACGACGATGGCCAGCGCCATGGCCTTGTCCAGTTCCCATGCCACGTTTCCGCCCAGCAGGTAATACAGGGGAGCGAAGATGGCGGCCACGATCGAGGCCAGGGACGAATACCGGAAGGCATAGGCCACGATCAGCCAGGTGGCCGCGGTGGCGAGCGCCAGCCAGGGGCTGGCGGCCAGTATCACCCCCAGCGCGGTGGCCACGCCTTTGCCGCCCTTGAAGCCCAGGAACACCGGGTAGACATGGCCCAGGAAGGCGGCCACGGCGCATATCGCCACCACGCTGCCGGGCAAGCCCATGCGCTGCACGACGTAGGCGGCGGCAATCACGGCCAGCCAGCCTTTCGCGGCATCGCCCAGCAGGGTCAGCGCGGCGGCCTTCTTGTTGCCGGTGCGCAACACGTTGGTGGCGCCCGGATTTTTCGAGCCGAAGCTGCGCGGATCAGCGAGCCCCATGGCGCGGCTGACGACCACGGCAAACGGCACGGAACCCAGCAGGTAGGACCCGAGCACCAGGCCCAGCGAGATGGCGATAGAGGTGGCAACTGACATAATTCAATGACTCCGATGGCTTGTGCGGCGATTCTACCCAGTGTCGCCCAAAACACCAAAACGACCGGGTACAATTCGCTACGTTCGGTTGAATTTTTTGGAAGGCAATGCGCATACTGGTATCCAACGACGATGGCTACAACGCCCCGGGGCTGGAAGCGCTGGCGCAGTCCCTTAAAGGGCTGGGCGATCTTACGGTGGTGGCCCCTGAAACCAACTGCAGCGGTTCGTCGAACTCATTGACGCTGAACCGTCCGCTGTCGGTGCGGCAGGCCAACAACGGTTTTTATTATGTCAACGGGACGCCCTCCGACTGCGTGCACATCGCCTTGACGGGCCTGCTCGATTTTCGCCCCGACCTGGTCGTGTCGGGCATCAACAACGGGGCCAATATGGGTGAAGACACCCTGTATTCGGGAACGGTCGCCGCCGCCACCGAGGGCTATCTGTTCGGCATTCCGGCCATTGCCTTTTCGCTCACGGAAAAAGGCTGGCAGCATATCGACGGCGCCGCGCGCATCGCGCGTCTCATCGTCGAGCGGCAAACCCTCGAACCCCTGTCCAGCCCGGTCCTGCTCAACGTCAATATCCCGGCCGTGCCGTTTGAAACCATCCAGGAGTTGCGCGTCACCCGGCTGGGCAAGCGCCATCCCTCCGAGCCCGTCGTCAAGAGCAGCACTCCCTATGGCGATCCGGTGTACTGGATAGGCCCCGTGGGGCGTGTGTCCGACTCCGCGTCCGACACCGACTTCGGCGCCATAGAGCAGCACGCCGTCTCGATTACGCCTTTGCGATTCGACCTGACTCATCATGAGCAGTTAAGCCAGATCAGAGACTGGGCGGAGCCGCTATGCGCAAACCGGTAGCGCCTTTCCCCTTTGCCAGCGGCACCACGAACCGCTTCGGCCGGTCCAGCCTGGGCGGTGGGGTGTCGGCCGCCAACAGCAATACCCGCATCTTCGGCCCCGGCAACCCCGCGTCCAGCGCGCCGGCGGCGGGGCGGCGAGCTTCAACAATGGTCAACTTGGGCTTGAATTCCGAGCGTTCGCGCGGCATGATGATCCAGCGCCTGCGCAACCAGGGCATACAGGACGAAAGAGTGCTGGATGCCATGATGGCCGTGCCCCGGCATGTGTTCGTCGACGAGGGCCTGGCCAGCCGGGCCTACGAAGACGCGGCGCTGCCCATCGGGCACAGCCAGACCATTTCGCAGCCCTGGGTCGTGGCCCGCATGATTTCCGCCGTGTGCGAAAATCGCGTTCCGGTTAAAGTACTGGAAGTGGGCGCAGGCTGCGGTTATCAGGCGGCGGTGCTTGCCCAGTTCATCAAGGAAGTGCACGCCATCGAGCGTATACGCGGACTGTACGAGCTCGCACGCGAGCACCTCAGGGCGCAGAAACTTATAGGTCGTGTCCGCCTCACCTTTGGCGATGGCATGGCAGGATTGCCCGGAATTGCGCCATTCGATGCCATCGTCATCGCGGCGGCCGGTATTAAAATTCCCCAGGCCTTGCTGGAACAGTTAGCCATTGGGGGTCGTTTGATCGCCCCGGAGGGGACAACGGCGCAGCGCCTGATTCTCATCGAGCGTACCGGTGCCGCCACATGGCACCGTGAAGAGCTCGAATCGGTCCGCTTTGTCCCGCTTCGGCCAGGAACACAGTCTTAAGCATTCAGGAGAGCCACATGCACGCAGGGACGTTTCGGTCTACCGCTCCGACACTTGAACACCCTAAACGCACATCCCGGTATTTGGTGCTTGGCGCCGTCATTGCCACCAGCATTCTGGCTGGATGCGCATCCCGAACCACGCAGGCGCCTGTTACCGACATGTCGGGCGGCGCCGTGGCGCCGGCCGCCGGCGGCACCTATGTCGTCAAGGCGGGCGACACGCTGTACAAGATCGCCCAGGCCAACAACATCGAGGTGGCCGAGCTCACCCGCCTGAACAACATCAGCGATCCCAGCCAGCTGCGCATCGGGCAGGTGCTGCGGCTCGATTCGTCCGGCCCTGCGCCGGCGCCCGCCGTTGCCACGCCGGTCCCCGTCACGCCCGTCAAGCCGGTCGAGCCCACCAGCAGCGTCCGTGCCAGCGATGCTAACATCATCAACTGGGCGTGGCCGGCCACCGGGAAAATCATCCAGAGCTTCAATGCCAACACCAAGGGCATCGATATCGCCGGCGCCGCCGGCGACCCCGTGCTTGCAGCCGCGGACGGCAAGGTCATGTATGCCGGCAATGGCGTGCGCGGCCTGGGCAATCTCATTCTTCTCGGACACAGCGACGGCTTCATCACCGCCTATGCCCATAATCAGACGCTGCTTGTGAAGACCGGGGAGCAGATCAAGAAGGGCGCCAAGATCGCAGCCATCGGGCAGACCGACACCAGTTCGCCGCGCCTGCACTTTGAAATCCGCCGCCGCGGCACGCCGGTCAATCCCTTGTCCTACCTGCCCGCGCGATGACGCCGACCCTGGTCTTCGACCTGGAAACCATACCCGATGCCCAGGGCCTGCGGCGCCTGAATCCCGAATGGGATGCGGGCATGTCCGATACCCAGGTCATCGAGGCGGCGCTGGCCGCCCGGCGGGAATCCCACGGCACCGACTTCCTTCCCCTGCATTTGCACAAGGTGGCGGTAGTCGGCTGCGTGTTCCGGGACGACCAGGGTTTTCGCGTCAAGACCCTGGGCAACGCCGACGATCCCGAGGCCGTGCTGCTGGCGGGCTTCTTCAAGACCATAGAGCGCTATACGCCCAGGCTGGTCAGCTGGAACGGTTCGGGCTTCGACCTGCCCGTGCTGCATTACCGCAGCCTGATCCACGCCGTTCCCGCTCCGCGCTATTGGGACACCGGCGAGGACGACCGGGATTTCAAGTTCAACAACTACATCAGCCGCTATCACAATCGCCACGTCGACCTGATGGATCTGCTGGCCAAGTACAACGGTCGCGCCAATGCGCCGCTGGACGAGCTTGCCAAGCTCTGCGGTTTTCCGGGCAAACTGGGCATGGATGGCAGCCAGGTCTGGAAGGCCTGGTCCGAAGGCAAGGCCGATGAGGTCCGGGCCTATTGCGAAACCGATGTGGTGAACACTTGGCTGGTGTATTGCCGTTTTCGCTACCTGAAAGGCGAACTGGACCGCATCGCCTACGACGCCGAAGTTCAACTGGTGCGCGATACCCTGCAGGCCAGCTCCGCGCCGCATTGGATCGAGTACATGGCCTCCTGGGGCGATGCTGCGTGTTAGAACCGGCGTTTGAAACCGGCTGAAAAAATTCCGGCATGGCTTGAAACAGGGTGGAAACCGGTAGGCCCGCACAATGAAGGCTCCTAACGTCTTAAAAGGAATCTTCCCTCATGCAGACCTCCAAGCTATCCGTATCCCTGAAGTTGGCCGCCGTGAGCGCCGCCCTGGCGGTTTGCGGCGCATCGTTTGCCGCAGCCGGCCCGGCCGCGGCCGCCTCCGGACAGGAAAACCCGGCCGCCGTGTCCGGCGCTCATGTGGACAAGGCGGGCAAGCATCACAAGTCCATGCATCGGCACATGCACCGCCATCTGCGCGACGCCGCCATGTGGGTGCCGGGCTATGGCCCCCTGGGCAAGGATTTCGTCCAATCGCTGGCCCTGAACGACAGCCAGAGCGCATTGCTGGATTCCGCAAAGGCCGAGCAGAAAGAAGTGCGCGCCCAACGGCGCCAGGCGATGAAGTCCTCCATGAAAGAGAAGGCCGAACAGGTCAAATCCGGGAAACTCGATCCTCGCGCAGCCTTGAAGCAAGGTGAACAGGCGCGGGAAAAGGCCCGTTCGGAACGCAGCAAGATCGACGAGAAATGGCTGGCCGTCTGGGATGCGCTGGACGCTACGCAGCAGCAGAAGGTGGCCGCTCACTTCAGCGAGCGCGCCGAGAAATTCGCCAAACACGCGGCGAAGCGCAAGGAGCACCGCCAGCAGGCCGCCCCGGCCGTCGAGAAAGCCTCTTCGTAGGAGCATGCAGCGATCGAACCGGCCCGAGGGCCGGTTTTTTTTACATGGAGCCGCCGTCAACGCGGCCGCATATCACGGAGCGTCATGAAACGACAGTTCCAGGCCGATTCGTTGTCCGCTGCGCACGCGGCTGACTGCGTGCTTGAGATTGACGCGGTAATAGCCCTTGCTGCCTTTGAGCGGCCGTTGCGCCGTGGCGATGACGGCGGCGTCCCCCCGCTGCAGAGGCAGAACCATCGGGCGTGACTGCATGCGCGGACGCTGTTCGGTCATCACGAACTCTCCGCCCGTGAAATCCGTGCCTGCCGCGGCCAGCAGGGCGACCACTTGCATGGGAAATACATGCTCGCCCTCGCTTTGCCGGTGCAGCGCCATGTAGTCCGATTCACCCAGTCGACTCAGGTGGCTCAAGGGCCGGGTCTGGCCCGCTTCCCGATTGCGCTGCAGGAATTCCTCCAGTAGCGCCGGGTAGCGATAGGCCGCATCCAGCGCTTCGTTCCAGCGGTTGGCGATGGGAGCCAGATGCTCATAGAAGGCTTTGCGCCATGCCGCCAGGGGGTCGGGCAGGTCGCTTTGGAAGACATACAGATCGCCACGCCCAAGGTCGAGTGACGACAGCGGTTCATGGCGCAGGGCTGCGTCGCCGCCGATCCGCTGTGCCAGGGCGTGTACCTGTTCGGGAGCGAGCAGACCGGGAAGCACGGCGTAGCCTTCGCTATCCATCTGGCCGGCGATGGCTGCCCAATCCAGGTTCTTCAATTCGGTCGAGGGTGGCATCATCGGAAAACCTTGTTCAAGCCGGGACTTCGGCGCCGGCGCTTTTGCTTCATGTCCCGACGGCAGCCCGGACAGCCATTATCGCGCCATCGCCCTGGTACGCAGTCTAGCGATCGGCGCCTACATTGAAACTCCGATTCCTGCGGTCGAGTTCGAGACCGGATGCCTGGAACCCGGAGCGAAACGGGCGATTCATTGTTCGGGCCTGCCACGGCGATGCGGGCGCCGTCCGCATCCGGGTAAAATTCGGGCCTGCTTTCTAGGATTTTCCGGATAATGACGCTTGAAGTATTTGATATAGAGTCGCTCGACCTTGAAGCGCGGGGCATTGCCCGCCGCGAGGGCAAGGTCGTATTTGTGGACGGCGCGCTGCCGGGTGAAAAGGTATTGGCCAGCATAAGCCGGCAAAAAGCCACCTACGACACGGCCAGGCTGGAGCGGGTGCTCAAGCCCTCGCCGCAGCGCACGGAACCGCCCTGTCCCTATTTCGGGGTCTGCGGGGGCTGCGCCATGCAGCATCTGGAGCCGGCCGCCCAGGTGGCGGTGAAACAGCGCGTCCTCGAGGATGCGCTGGGGCATATCGGCAAGGTGCAGCCCGCCATGGTATTGCCGCCCTTGCACGGCCCCACTTTCGGCTATCGCTATCGCGCCCGCCTGTCGGTCCGGCATGTGGCCAAGAAGGGCGGCGTCCTGGTGGGCTTTCGCGAGCGCCGCGGCAGCTACGTGGCCGACATCAGGGAATGCAGGGTCTTGCCGCCGCATGTCTCTGGCATGTTGCTGCCTTTGCGCGAGTTGATCGGCTCACTGTCGCGCCCCGACCGGTTTCCGCAGATTGAAGTCGCGGTCGGAGACCGCACAACAGCCTTGCTGCTGCGCCACATGGAAGCGCTGACGCCGTCGGACGTCGCCTTGCTGAGGGAGTTCGCCGCCCGCCACGACGTGACTTGGTGGCTGCAGTCCAAGGGGCCTGAAACAGTGCGTCCGCTGGATGCCGAAGACGCCGACAAGCTGGCCTATGCCTTGCCCGAGTTCGGCCTGCGCATGCCTTACCGCCCGACCGATTTCACCCAGGTCAACCATGCCATCAACCGCACGCTGATATCCAAGGCCATCGGCCTGCTGGATGTGCAGCCCGAGGACCGGGTCGCCGACCTGTTTTGCGGATTGGGCAATTTCACCTTGCCCCTGGCTACCCGCGCGGCCAGTGCGGTGGGGGTGGAAGGCAGCTCGGCCCTGACGGAAAGGGCCATGGAAGCGGCCCGCCGGCACGGCCTGGAGGACAAGACCCGTTTTGCGACCTTGAATCTGTTCGAGGTGGACGTGCAATGGCTGCGGGATCTGGGGCGCTTCGATCGCGTGCTGATCGATCCGCCTCGCGAAGGCGCCGAATCGGTGGCGCGGGCGCTTGCGGCGCTGGCCCCCGCGGAAAGGCCCCGGCGCATCGTCTATGTGTCCTGCAGCCCCGCCACGCTGGCGCGCGATGCGGGAATACTGGTGCACGAGGGCGGCTATAGCTTGCAGAGCGCGGGAGTGATCAATATGTTCCCGCACACCGGCCATGTGGAATCAATAGCCGTGTTCGATGCCTGAGCCCTGAGGGGCCCTTCGCCATGCTGCCTGACGCGGCGCGGCGGCTGCGGCTTCCGGCTTGACGCCTGACCGTCAAGCCGGAGGCAAAAGGCTCAGGTTTCGGCGGTGCCGTCCAGAACCCGCTGGGCTTCCAGCCTGACGCGCTCGGGCGCCGTGCCGCCTATATGCTTGCGGGCGGCCACGGAGCCTTCCAGGGTCAGCACCTGATAGACGTCTTGTTCGATCAGAGCATGGAAGCCTTGCAGTTCTTCCAGGGGCAGGTCGGCCAGATCGCAGCCGCGTTCCTCGCAGGCGCGCACGGCATGGGCGACGGTTTCATGCGCATCGCGGAAGGGCACGCCCTTTTTGACCAGGTAGTCGGCCAGGTCGGTGGCGGTGGCGAAGCCTTGCAGGGCGGCGGCGCGCATGGCGTCGGCCTTGACGCGTATGCCGCCCACCATGTCCACGAAGATGGTCAGGGTGTCGCGTATGGTGTCGGCCGAATCGAACAGGCCTTCCTTGTCTTCCTGGTTGTCCTTGTTGTAGGCCAGGGGCTGGCCTTTCATCAAGGTCAGCAGGGCGATCAGGTGGCCGTTGACGCGGCCCGTCTTGCCCCGGGCCAGTTCAGGCACGTCGGGGTTCTTCTTTTGCGGCATGATGGAGCTGCCGGTGCAGAAGCGGTCGGCCAGGTCGATGAAGCCCACGCGCGGGCTCATCCACAGCACCAGTTCTTCCGACAGCCGCGAGATATGGGTCATGATCAGGGCCGCGGCCGCGCAGAACTCGATGGCGAAGTCGCGGTCGGACACGGCGTCGAGCGAATTGCGGCAGACCTCGTCGAAGCCCAGCGTGCGCGCGACGCGTTCGCGGTCGATGGGATAAGAGGTGCCGGCCAGGGCGGCGGCGCCCAGCGGCAGGCGGTTGACGCGCTTGCGGCAGTCGGCCAGGCGCTCGGCGTCGCGGCCGAACATTTCCGCATACGCCAGCAGGTGGTGGCCGAACGTGACGGGCTGGGCCACTTGCAGGTGCGTGAAGCCCGGCAGGATGGTCGACGCGTGTTCAAGTGCCAGCTCGGCCAGCTTGCCGCGCAATTGGCGCAGCAGGCCGATGGCGATGTCGATTTCGTTGCGCAGCCACAGGCGGATGTCGGTGGCGACCTGGTCGTTGCGCGAGCGCCCGGTATGCAGGCGCTTGCCGGCATCGCCGATGAGCTCCACCAGGCGTTTTTCTATGTTCAGGTGCACGTCTTCCAGGTCCAGCGACCAGACGAAGGCGCCCGAGCCGATTTCTTCCAGGATGCGGGCCATGCCTTTCTCGATGGAAGCCTTGTCATCGCCGCTGATGATGCCTATGGATTCGAGCATGTCGGCGTGGGCCAGCGAGCCCTGGATGTCGAAGGCGGCCATGCGCTGGTCGAAATCGACCGACGCGGTATAGCGCTTGACCAGATCGGATACGGGCTCGGAGAAACGGGCGGACCAGGCCTGAGCCTTGTTCGCAAACTGGTCCTGATGTTCGGGGGAAGTGTTATTTGGCATAGTGGCAAGATTATAAGGGACGGCGCTAAGTTATATTAGATGGCCCTGGAACGACAAGAGATAAAGCGGGATCGATGCAAGAACAGACTCTGCTGGCCCAATGGATGGGCGACGGCTGGATCAACCGCCACATGCCCGACACTTTGTGGGGACAGGTGGCCCTGGGGCTGGCCGTCCTGGCTGTGCTGGTCGTCATCGCCGGCTGGATCACCTCGCGCGTCCTCACCACCGTCGCCCGGCGCACCCTGACGGCGATGGGGCACGACGACTGGTCGGTGGCGCTGGCGCGCCGGCGGGTGTTCCGCAACCTCAGCTACGCGGTTCCCCTGCTGGTCATCATGTCCAACATCGGCCTGCTTCCCATCGAGGAAAAGTATGCCGACCTCATGGCGCGCATATTCCTGTGCGGCGGCATCGTCTTCTTTTTCATGGCCCTGAACGGGGTGCTGTCGGCCTGGCAGGACATCTATGCGGCCAGCACGCGGGCCCAGACCCGTTCCATCAAGGGCTACCTGGAGCTGGGCAAGATCATCTTCTGGGCCATCTGCCTGATACTGGTCATCTCCATACTGGTCAATCGCTCGCCATTGCTGATGCTCTCCGGCCTGGGCGCGCTGTCGGCGGTGCTGCTGCTGGTGTTCAAGGACACGCTGCTGTCGCTGGTGGCCAGCACGCAAATGACGTCCAACGACATGCTGCGCATCGGCGACTGGATAGAAATGCCGCAGGCGGGCGCCGACGGCTTCGTCATCGACATCGCCCTGCACACGGTCAAGGTGCAGAACTGGGACAAGACCGTCACCACCGTTCCCACCTACAAGCTGTTTTCCGAAAGCTATCGCAACTGGCGCTATATGTTCGAATCGGGCGGGCGGCGCATCAAGCGCACCCTGCGCATCGATGCCGGCACGGTCCGTTTCCTGCGCGAAGACGAAATCGCTTCCTTGAGGCGCTTTGCGCTGCTGAAGGATTACCTGGACGGCAAGCAGCAGGAACTGGATGAAAGCAATCGGGCGCTGGGCCCGCTGGCCGACCTGGAGGGCAACCGCCGGCGCCTGACCAACCTGGGCACCTTCAGGGCCTATGCCCTGGCCTACCTGCGCCAGCAGCGCGAGCTGCACCAGGACATGCTGATGATCGTGCGCATGATGGAGCCCGACTCCCAGGGCATTCCCATCGAGGTCTATTGCTTTGCCAACAACACGGCCTGGGTCGAGTACGAGCGCATCCAGGGCAATATCTTCGATCACTTGCTGGCCATCCTGCCCGAATTGTCGCTGCGCCTTTACCAGGCGCCTTCGGGAGCCGATTTCGTACGGGCCTGGGATGCGCCGGGCCGCTCGGCGGCGGCGCAGGCATCGAACGCGGACTCCGCGAACCCATGAGTGCCGGACCGTTCCACCATTTGCGGGGCGGCCGTGCGATAATTTTTCTTTATCGTGGAGTCATGCAATGAAACTAGTCGCGGCAATCATCAAGCCGTTCAAGCTGGACGAGGTGCGCGAAGCCCTGGCCGACATCGGCGTCAACGGACTGACCGTCACTGAAGTCAAGGGCTTCGGCCGCCAGAAAGGCCATACCGAGCTGTATCGGGGCGCCGAATATGTCGTCGACTTCCTGCCCAAGATACGCGTCGAGGTCGTGCTGCCCGCGGCCATGGTCGACGCGGCCATCGACGCCATCATCAAGGCGGCGTTCACCGGCAAGATCGGCGACGGCAAGATCTTTGTCACGGCGGTCGAGCAGGCCATACGCATACGCACCGGCGAAAGCGGCATCGATGCGCTCTGACTCCGCAAGGCCGGGCGCCATGTGTGCGCCGCATCCGGCAAAGGCCTGAGGCATGGCGCTGCGAGCCACCATCTTCAAGCTGGACCTGCATGTGGCCGACATGGATCGCGGCTATTACGGCAGCCATGCGCTGACGCTGGCGCGGCATCCCTCGGAAACCGACGAGCGCATGATGCTGCGCGTCCTGGCCTTTGCGCTGTATGCCGACGAAGGCCTGGCCTTCACGCGCGGGCTCAGCACCACCGACGAGCCCGCGCTTTGGCACAAGGACCTGACGGGTTCCATCCTGAACTGGATAGAGCTGGGCCATCCGGACGAGCGGCGCCTGCTGCAGGCCGGCGGCAAATCGGAGCGGGTCGTGGTGTTCTGCTACGGAGGGCACGCCAGCCAGGTCTGGTGGCAGGGCGCGCAGGCGGCTGTGGCACGCATCAGGAACCTGAGCGTGCTGTCGGTCAGTCCGGCCGCCGTCCAGGCACTGGCAGGTTTTGCTCAGCGCGCCATGACCTTGCACGTGACCATACAAGAGGGCGCCGTGCTGGTGGCTTCGGACAGCGACAGCCTGGTCGTCGAGATCGACACCTGGCGCGCGGGCTAGAGCATTTTCGGTTCAGGTGTTTACATGTTTCAAAGCGCTGCGTCGGGCAAGTGCCACGAACACTACCTCTGCGCCAAACTTGCTCTCGTACACGCGGGCGGGGTGGGGGTGAAGGCCGTTGGGCCCGCGTGGCCGGTTCGGTGCCCCGCGCGCCGAACATCGCATCGTCTTGCTCGTCCGCCCATGCGGGCTGCCTTCGCCTACGACGCGCTCGGCCCCGAAGGGCCCGCCGGCCTTCACCCCCACCCCGCCCGCTGCATCTTGGAATAGTGCCTGGCTGTTGGGGCGTCTTGGGTGCTTGGCCTTTTTGCGTTTCGTGATCTTCAGTCAGAAAGACGTTGTGCGCTCGCCCTGGCGCGGCCCGCCAGCCGGGCCGCTTGGGGCTTCGGACTGTGATCCTCGTGCTTGCTCAAACCCGACTGCGCGCTGCCATTCCAACCCAAAGGGGCCATCGTGCCAACAGTGAAACATGCCTCATTGTCGCAGTGCGGCGGGGCTCGGGTGGCGGGCCGGGCGACTTGCGAGGCCGAGCCAGTCGTACGCGAAGGCAGCCCGGACGGGCGGACGAGCAAGACGAAGCGGTGTTCGGCGCGACGGCGCCGAACCGGTCACGTGGAGCGGGCCCGCCGCCCGAGCCCCGCCGCACGTCAGAAGAAGCAAGCAGCAGTTCAAATGAACAAGCAGCTCGAATCAGTTGGCCCACTCGTTGGGCGTAAACAGATCCAACGGCCTGTCAATCTCCACCCACAAGCGGCCCACCTCCTAGCGCCTGTTAGCATTGCAGGCCCTAGATCTGTTCCAGCGACAATCCCTGCCCATAGGCCGATCTGGCGGCCAGGGGCCAGAAGTCCGGCAGGAAGCATTCGGCCACGAGCAGGGGCTGCCCGCTGCGCCAGAACACCGAGCAGCGCGCCAGCATGCTGTTGGCCGGAGGGCACTGGTCGCCCAGCATGCGGCGGGCCGACCTGTACAGCGGGCGCTGCTCGCGCAAGCGGCAGGCCAGAAAACCCGAACGCGTGATCTGGGCATCGTGATAGAGCATGTCGGCCAGCGGCCGGGTACGCAGGCGGCGCATGCCCTGCCACAGGCCGTGCGAGGCCGCCAGCGGCGTGAAGCTGCGGGCAAATACGCTGTTTACCCCATCGATGGACATGATGATCTCGCGCACCCAGACGGGGCTGCGGACCGGCCGGTCCAGCATCCAGGCTTCAGCCGGCGGCAGGCCGGCGGCATGCTCGCGGACCACCCGCAACTGCACGGAGCCAAGGCGGCGCAGGCCCGCCGTCAGGGCGCCGGGGCGGAACAACCAGTATTTTTGCTGGCGGCTGAGGGAAGGAGAGGGCGCCGCGATCCAATCGGAGTGCTGAGGTGGGTGTAATTCCATAAACCGTATTATCGCCAAAGTCATAAAATACCGCTTATGGAAAAAATACGAATTTCAAAACTGATGGCGGAGCGCGGCCTGTGCTCGCGCCGGGAAGCCGATGCCTACATCGAGCGGGGCTGGGTGAAGGTGGATGGGCGGGTGGTTTCCGAACTGGGCAGCAAGGCCTGGCCGGATCAGCAGATCACCCTGGACAGGCAGGCGCAGCGGCGCCAGACCGCTCGCGTGACCATATTGCTGAACAAGCCGGTCGGCTATGTGTCGGGCCAGGCCGAGCAGGGCTACCGGCCCGCCGTATCGTTGATCAGCGCGGCCACGCAGTACAAGGCCGACAAGTCGTCCCTGCGCTTCGAGCCGGGCCACCTGCGCGGCCTGGCTCCGGCGGGACGGCTGGATATCGATTCGCAGGGCTTGCTGATCCTGACGCAGGACGGGCGCATCGCCCGCCAGTTGATCAGCGACGATTCCGAGATCGACAAGGAATACCTGGTGCGGGTGCAGGGCAAGATAGCGGGCAACGGACTGGCGATGCTCAACCACGGCCTCTCGCTGGACGGCAAGCCCTTGAAGCGCGCGCAGGTAAGCTGGCAGAACGAGGATCAATTGCGCTTCATCCTGCAGGAAGGCAAGAAGCGGCAGATCCGGCGCATGTGCGAACAGGTCGGCCTGAAGGTGGTGGGACTGAAGCGGGTGCGCATGGGGCGCATCGTGCTGGGCGACCTGCCGCCGGGACAGTGGCGCTACCTGAAGGAAGGCGAGCGCTTTCTTTGATCCGGGCGGCGTGTTGCCGACCCCGTCTTCGCAGGGGCCGGCCGACTTCTACGACGCCTGTTGCTTCAAGGTAAAGCCCGCCCTGTCGTCCTGTTTCAGGGTTGCGCTCAGCCAGGGCAGGGTGGCGTCCAGCTCCGCATGCAGGGTCCACGGCGGATTCAGCACGAACATGCCGCTGCCGTGCAGGCCGAAGCCATCGCCCGTCGGCTTGCGCACCGTCAGGCTGGCATGCACCCAGGGCGTTTTCAGGCGTTCCAGCGAGCGGACCAGTTCCTGGACCTCGCGCCGCTGAACCAGCGGGTACCAGACGGCGAAGCAGCCGGTGGCAAAGCGCTTCAGGCCTTCATGGACCGCCTGCAGGGTTTTGCGGTAGTCCTGCTTGTCTTCGTAGGAGGGGTCGATGATGGTGATGCCGCGCCGTGGAGGGGGCGGCAATTGGCTCTTCAGGCCATCGAAACCGTCGGCCTGGTAGAGGGTCGTTTGCCTGACGGCATCCCGGCCCTGTTGTTTCAGATTCTGCCGGAGCACATCGGCTTCGGACGGGTGCATCTCGAACAATCGCAGGCGGTCCTGGTCGCGCAGGGCGCGCAAGGCCAGCCAGGGCGAGCCGGGGTAGAAGTTGGCCACGCCGTCCGGATTGAAGTGCTGCACCTCTTCCAGATAGCGTTCTATCATCGGCGGCATGGACGCGGCGCCCAGCAGCTTGTCCAGCCCGTCGACGAATTCGCCGTTCTTGAGCGCCCAGTCGCTGCGCAGATCGTAGAGCCCGGCGCCGGCGTGCGTGTCGATGACCCAGTAGGGATTGTCCTTGCGGTTGTAGTAATCCAGGATGTGGACGAATACGGCGTGCTTCAGGACATCGGCATGGTTGCCGGCGTGGAAGGCATGGCGATAGCTGAACAAAAAAGCTCCTTAAGGCTGGCGCCGCGGCGCGCCGGGCGTGCGCGCGGAATGGTCTTGCGCCATTGTATAGGCCGGCTCAGGCCAGCCAGGCGGGTGAAATGGTCTTGATTTCGTCCGTCACGATGGCGTCGCACCCCCAGTCCAGCAGTTCGCGGGCCCGCGCCGCGTCGTTCACCGTCCAGATGGCCAGCGTATAGCCGGCCTGGCGCACCGCCTGGACGATCGCCCTTGTCGTATGTTTGTGATTCAGGTTCAGGCCCACGCATTGCAGCCGTTGCGCCCGGTCGCGCCAGTCCGCCGGCACTTCTTCCTCGATCAGCAGCGCCCTGGGAAGTTCGGGCGCCTCGTTCAGGGCCGCTTCCAGTGCGGTTTCCGAAAAAGACGAAAGCAGGGGCGGCAGGTCGGCGCCGGCCCAAAGCCGGCGCGCCAGCCTGGCCACCTGCCTGCCGGTTTCGGCCTCCAGGCCGGTATGCGGTTTGATCTCGATATTGCTGCGTATGCCGTTGGCGCGGGTATAGGCCGCGATGGAATACAGGGTGGGAATGGGCTCGCCCGCGTAGTCGCGGGAATGCCAGGCCCCGAAGTCGATCTGCGCCAATTCGGCCAGGGTCTTGTCGGCCGCATTGCCCAGGCCGTTGGACGTGCGGTCCACCGCATCGTCGTGCAGCAGGATGGCGACGCCGTCGCGGCTGAGCTTGACGTCGTACTCCATCATCAGGAAACCGTGCTGGGCGCCAAGCCGCATGGCGGCCAGCGTGTTCTCGGGGGCGTAGCGGCCCGCGCCCCGATGGGCGATGAACTGGGGATAAGGCCACGCAGGCGACGGGTTGGGCATTTTCAGGTTCCAATGATTTTGGGGGCAAACAATGCCGGCATTTTATCGCCGGCTTGCGGCTTTTCCCTGCAAATTGATGCATGTGTGGTGGTAAACTGCATGAAATTTTCGTGCTCTACTCGGGTTTTTCGTAATCTTGGCGATACTTATCGCCTTTTTTGATGTAACCGTCGCGCAGCTCAAACAGGGGCTGCGTGTCAATGGGTGATTAATGTTCGATTTCATTCGTACGCATCAACGCTTGATGCAGTTGGTCCTGCTGGTGCTGATCCTGCCGTCTTTCGTCCTGATCGGCGTCAGCGGCTATACCAATTATGTGTCCGGCGATCACGATCTCGTGAAAGTGGGCAGCGCGTCCATTACGCAGCAGAATTTCGATCAGGCACGCCGCAATCAGCTGCAGCAATTGCAGCAGAACAGCCAGGGCGGCTTCGATCCCGCCGTGCTGGATAATCCCGCCGCGCGCCGGGCCCTGCTCGAGTCGCTGATCGACCGTCAGGTGCTGGTGTCGTCGGCCACCAAGGAACGCTTCAGCGTGTCCGATGCCGTGCTGCGCCAGACCATCGCCGCGATGCCGCAGTTGCAGGTCGACGGGCAGTTCTCGCCCGAGCGCTACAACGAAGTGCTGGCCTCCGTGGGCCTGACCACCCGCGATTTCGAACAGAGCCAGCGCGCCGAACTGGCGCTGGATCGCGTCCTGGGGCCGATTGCGCTGACCGCCAGCGTGCCCGCCTCGGTGGTCCAGCAACTGGAGCTTGCGCTCACCGAGCAGCGCACGGTCAGGCTGCGGGCATTTCCGGCTTCCGATTATGAAAAAGACCTGGACATCTCCGATGCCGACATCCAGGCCTGGTACGACAAGAACAAGCAAACGCTGGAATTGCCTGAACAGGTCAGCGCGCAATACCTGCTGCTCAATGAAGAAGCCGCCATGCAGAATCTGCCGGCCGTCAGCCCGGACGAACTGAAGAAATACTACGAGCAGAACAAGGCGCGCTTCGTCCAGCCGGCCCGTGTCGACATCAGCCATATCCAGGTCAACATCCCTTCGGGCGCGTCCGACGAAGACCGCAAGCAGGCGCATGCCAAGGCCGAGGAAATCCTCAAGAAGGTCCAGGCCGATACCTCGGCCTTCGCCGAAGTCGCCAAGACCCAGTCGCAGGATGCCGGCACGGCCAAGGATGGCGGCAGGCTGGGCTGGATCACGAAAGGCTCCTGGCCCGCCAATCTTGAGCAGACCATTTTCGCCCTTCAAAAAGGCGGCGTGTCGCAGGTTGTGGAAGGCCCCGGCGGCTACCACATCTTCCTGGCCAACGACGTCCAGCCTGAAAGGGGCGAGTCCTTCGACGAGGCCAAGGAAAAGATCGAAGCCGAAGTGCGCCGCCAGCTGGGCGCCGACCGCTTTGCCGACATGGCGACGCGGCTGACCAGCCTGGTGTACGACAATCCGTCCAGCCTGCAGCCGGCCGCCGATGCGCTGGGGCTTACGGTGCGTTCGGCCGCCGGCATTGCACGCGATCGCCTTTTGCCTTCCGACGAAGTCAAGGCCGATGCGGCCTCCGCCAGCCAGGATGCCGCCTTGCTCGACGACGCCCGTGTGCGCCGCGCGCTATTCACGCCTCAGGCCCTGAACGAGAAGCAGAATTCGGGCGTCATTGAGATTTCACCCGACACCATGGTTGCGGTTCGTGTGGATACGGTCACTCCCGCCCATGTTCCCGAACTGGCCCAGGTGTCCGGACACATCCGCGAGGTGCTCAAGGCCGAGCGTGCGCAGGCGGCCGCCCAGAAGGCGGGGCAGGACGCGCTGGCCGAATTGCAGAAAGCCGATCCGGCCCAAGTGCCCGAGGCATTCGGTTCGCCGCTGACCGTCAGCCGCATCAACGCGCAAGGCCTGGCCAAGCCGGTGGCCGACGCGGCGTTCGACGCGTCGACCAAGACCCTTCCGCAGTATGTGGGCGTTCAGGGTCCGCAGGGCTATGTGCTGATACGTGTCGAAGGCTTTGAGGCCGGCAAGCCGGGCAACCCGATGCTGGCTTCCCTGCCCGTCGAGCTCGATCAGGCATGGGGCCGGGCTGAAGAGCAGGCCGTCCTGAAAGCCATGCGCATCCAGGCCAACGTGCAGATACTGCCCGAAGCCGAAAAGGCGCTGTCCGGCGAAAATACGGCCCAGGACTAGGCAGCGGTCCGGACATCTTCCTCCCGCATCCGGCGGCCCTCCACGAGGGCCGCTTGGCATTCAGGGGGTCAGCATGGGTTCCAGCTGCCGCCACACATTGCGCTCAAGTAGGGCTTGCGCCTCTTCATTGGGGTGGATGCCGTCCGGCTGGAACAGGCTGCGGTCGGTGGCCATGCCTTCCAGCAGAAAGGGAACCAGCGCGGCTCCGTGCTGCTGCGCCACTTCTGGAAACAGCTGCTGGAACTGTTCGGCGTACTTGCGGCCGTAATTGGGCGGTATCTGCATGCCCACCAGCAACACCCGCGCCCGGGCTTGCCGCGCCATGTCCATCATTTCCGCCAGGTTGTCACGGGTCATCTGCAGCGACAGTCCGCGCAAGGCATCGTTGCTGCCCAGTTCGATGATGACGATGGCCGGCTGATGGCGGCGGAGCGCCTCGGGCAGGCGGGCCACGCCGCCGCTGCTGGTGTCGCCGCTGATGCTCGTATTGCGTATCTGGTAACCTTGCTGCTCGGCGTGCAGGCGCCGGGCCAGAAGTTCGACCCAGCCCGACCCACGCCGCAAGCCGTATTCGGCCGAAAGGCTGTCCCCCACGACAAGTATGGTCTTATCCTGGCCCTTGTCCGCAACGTCGGCCTGGGCGACGGCCCCCGCGAACAGAATGCCGCTCAATGCAACAACAACAGACCTCCAGCCTATCCACATGAAAAGTTCCCATTCGATCGAAGTTGAACACCTGTCCCAGAGAGTCGCCGATTCCTCCGGCGCGCTGGATATTTTAGACAATGTCAGCTTTACCGTGGACAAGGGCCAGGCGCTGGCCATCACCGGCAGCTCGGGATCGGGCAAGTCCACGCTGCTGGGCCTGTTGGCCGGGCTGGATGTGCCCAGCTCGGGCCGGGTCCGCCTGCTGGGCCATGACCTGTTCACGCTGGATGAAGAAGCGCGTGCCGCGGTGCGCGCGGCCCATGTGGGCTTTGTTTTCCAGTCCTTCCAGTTGCTGCCCAACCTGACCGCCCTGGAAAATGTGATGCTGCCGCTGGAACTGGCGGGCAAGCCGGCCACGGAGGAAGCGCGCGCCATGCTGGAACGCGTCGGCCTGAAGGACCGCCTGCATCATTATCCGCGGACGCTCTCCGGCGGAGAGCAGCAACGGGTCTCGCTTGCGCGGGCTTTCGTGGTCCGGCCCAGCGTGCTGTTCGCCGATGAACCCACCGGCAGCCTGGACACCCAGAATGGCGCGCGCATCATCGAGCTGATGTTCGACCTGCACCGCGAACTGAATACGACGCTGATACTGGTCACGCACGACCCGCAACTGGCGGCCCTGTGCCAGCGCGAGCTGAGGCTGTCGGGCGGCCGAGTGGCGGCCGCTCCCTGATTACATCTTCATGTTCCTGGGCAGCCAGGTGGCGATCTCGGGCGCAATATAAATGAGCAGCACGCCCACGATCGTCAAGAGGAACATCGGCAGCGATACGCGCGCCAGGTAGGGCAGTTCTTTTTTTGTCATGCCCGACAGCACGAAAAGGTTGAAACCCACCGGCGGCGTGATCTGCGCCATCTCGATGACGAAGACCAGGAAGATGCCGAACCAGATCAGGTCGATGCCGGCGGCGTTGACCGTGGGCAGCAGCACGCCCATGGTCAGCACGACGATGGAAATGCCGTCCAGGAAGCAGCCCAGGACGACGTAGAACACCATCAGGGCGACGATCAGCCCGAACTGCGAGAGTCCCAGCGAAGCGATCCATTCCGCCAGGGCGCGCGGCAGGCCTATATAGCCCATGGACAGCGTCAGGAACTGCGCGCCGGCCAGGATGAGGGCGATCATGCAGTACAGGCGGGTGGCGCCCATCAGGGATTCCTTGAACACCTTCCAGCTGAGCGAGCCCTGGGTCAGGGACAGTATCAAGGCGCCCACGACGCCCACGGCAGCCGCTTCGGTGGCGGTCGCGAAGCCGGTATAGATGGTGCCCAGCACGACGGCGATCAGGATGACGACGGGAATCAGGTGGCGCGACTCGTGGATTTTCTGCGCGAAGCTGAGCGTCCGGTCGGCTTCGGGAATCTGGCCGGGATGCAGCAGCGACCAGATGGCGATATAGCCCATGAAAAGCGCCGCCAGCAGCATGCCCGGAAAGATGCCGGCGATGAACAGCTTCGAAATGGAGACGTCGGCCGCCACCCCGTACACGATCATGATGATGGATGGAGGAATCAGCAGGCCCAGCGTGCCTGCGCCCGCCAGCGTGCCGATGATCTGGTCCTGGGGATAGCCCCGCCGGGTGAGCTCCGGTATGGTCATCTTGCCTATCGTGGCGCATGTGGCCGCCGACGAGCCCGACACGGCGGCAAAGATCGCGCAACCCACGACATTGGTGTGCAGCAGGCGGCCGGGAATGCGGTCCAGCCACGGCGCAAGCCCCTTGAACAGGTCCTGCGACAGGCGCGAGCGGAACAGGATCTCACCCATCCACAGGAACAGCGGCAGCGCCGTCAGGGTCCAGCTGGATGCGGCCCCCCATATCGTGATGGCCATGGCATCGCCCGCCGGGCGGCTGGAGAACAGCTCCATGCCCAGCCAGGCCGTGCCCGCCAGCGTCAGGCCTACCCACACCCCGCAGGCCAGGAAGCCAAAGATGGAGACCACCAGCAGGAAAATGACCAGAGCTTCATTCATAGTGGGTTTCTTCAGCGTGCTTGGTTTCGGGGATGCCTTTGCAGCGCCTTATGGTCTCGTCGACGACGGCGATGAAGAAGATGAAGGTGCCGACCGCCATGGCGACCTGCGGAATCCATAAGGGAGTGGCGTCGTCGCTGGTGGAAATGTCGTTGTACGCGTAGGAGTCGAGCACCAGCTTGCCGCTGAACCAGCACAGGTTGGCGGCGATGACGCAGGCGACCAGCAAGGCGAAGATGTCGAGCCGCAGGCTGCCCTTGCCCGGCAAGGCCGACAGCAGCAGGGTGACCCGTATGTGCTCGCCGCTCTTGAAGGTGTGGGCCAGCGCCAGGAAGCCGGCGGCGGCCATGGAGTAGCCCGCGTAGGCATCCAGGCCGCCGATGTGGACACCCAGCTGGCGGGTAGCGATGGACATCACCACCGCCACCAGCACGCCGACCGTGAAAATGGCGGCCAGGCCGCCGGATACCAGGTATAGGCTGTCGAGGAAACGACGCATGCTTTACTTGTTTGCGCGGAAGGAGTCGATGACTTTCTGGCCGTCGGGGCCGGCGCGCTTGACCCATTCGCCCAGCATGGTTTCACCGACCTTGTCCAGTCCCTTCATGAGCTCGTCGCTGGGCTTGATGATTTCCATGCCGTTCTTGGCCAGGTTGTCCAGATACCACTGGGTTTTTTCCTTGGACACGGCCCAGCCGCGCTTTTCGGCTTCCTCGGCGGCCTTGAGCACGGCTTTCTTGCTTTTGTCGTCAAGCTTGTCGAAGGCCTTCTGGTTCACGATCACCGCATTCTTGGGCAGCCAGGCCTGGGTGTCGTAGAACTTCTTGATGTATTCGTAGGTCTTGGTGTCCCAGCCCGTGGAGCCCGAGGTCATGAATGCGTCGACCACGCCGGTCGCCATGGCCTGCGACAGCTCGGACTGCTGGATGGTGACCGGCTGCGCGCCCACCAGCTCGGCGATGCGGGCGGTGACCGGGCTGTAGGCGCGCCATTTCACGCCTTTCAGGTCCTCGACCTTCTGGATGTCTTTATTGGCGAAGATGCCCTGGGGAGGCCAGGCCACGGTGTACAGCAAGGTCATGCCCTGGCTGGCCAGCTTTTTGTTGAGCAGGTCTTTCTGGGCCTGGTACAGCTTCCAGGCGGCGTCATAGCCGGTGGCCAGGAAGGGCAGGCCGTCCAGCGCATAAATGGGGTCTTCGTTGGCGTAGTTCGTAAGCAGGATTTCGCCGATCTGCGCCTGGTTGCCCTGGACCGCGCGCTTGATCTCGGGTGCCTTGTACAGGGACGCATTGCTGTGCAGGGTGATGTCCAGCTCGCCGCCCGAGAGCTCCTTGACGTCTTTCACGAACTGTTCCAGGTTCTGCGTGTGCAGGTTGGACGCGGGGTAGGCGCTGGGTAGATCCCATTTGGTGGCGGCCTGCGCGTTGACGGCAAAAGCGGCGGCGCATGTGGCGGTCAGCAAAGCGAGCGATTTTTTCATTGAACTATCCTTTGATCGGAAATGCCTGAGGAAACACACACGGGCCGGGATGGGCCCCCTGCATAGCTGCCCGATTGTAGTGTGGGAGGTGTCCGCATAGACCGGCCCGGCTTCAATTTAGGGGTAATTCCTAGTGGGAAACAGGGGCGTTTGCGCGGCGGCGGCGAACCGGAGTTTAATGGCTTTCTTTTATGCTTGAACCAAGCGGCTGAAGGCGGCCGAGGCCGACCCCGCCGCGTGTTGCCGCGGGGCGGCGACAAGGAGATTTTTGATGGCGAAGTGGCAGTTCTGGGTCGATCGCGGCGGCACCTTTACGGACATCGTGGCCTTGAGCCCCGATGGGCGGATTTCCAGTTGCAAGCTCCTGTCCGAGAACCCGGAGCATTATCGCGACGCGGCGGTTGCCGGCATCAGGCAGTGTCTGGGCGTGGCGGCCGGCCAAGCTGTGCCGGCGCAACAGGTGGGCTGCGTCAAGATGGGGACGACGGTCGCCACCAATGCATTGCTGGAGCGCAAGGGCGAACGCACGGCCTTGGTCACGACACGCGGGTTTCGCGATGCCTTGCGCATCGCCTACCAGAACCGTCCGCGCCTGTTCGACCGGCGTATCGTGCTACCCGAGATGTTGTACGAACAGGTCGTTGAAATCGATGAGCGCGCCGATGCCGATGGACAGGTCGTCAAGCCGCTGGACCTTGAGGCCGTGCGCGGGCAACTGGCCCGGATCCATGCCCAGGGCATACGCGCCGTGGCCATCGTGTTCATGCATGCCTGGCGGCGGGCCGACCATGAAGCCCAGGTGGCGCAACTGGCCCGGGACATGGGCTTTACACAGGTATCGGCCTCGCACGAGGTCAGTCCGCTGATCAAGTTCGTGTCGCGCGGCGACACCACGGTGGTCGATGCCTATCTGTCGCCCATATTGCAGCGCTATGTCAGCCAGGTGGCCGGCGAGCTGCCCGGCGTGCCCTTGCTGTTCATGCAGTCCAGCGGCGGCCTGACGCACGCCGACCGGTTTCGCGGGAAGGACGCCATCCTGTCGGGCCCGGCGGGCGGCATCGTCGGAATGGCGCGCACCAGCGAGCGGGCGGGCTTCGACAAAGTCATCGGCTTTGACATGGGGGGCACGTCCACCGACGTTTCCCACTACGCGGGCCGCTTCGAGCGCGAATTCGAAACGCAGGTGGCGGGCGTGCGCATGCGCGCGCCCATGATGAGCATACATACCGTCGCGGCGGGGGGCGGCTCCATCTTGCATTTCGACGGAGCCCGCCTGCGCGTGGGGCCCGATTCGGCGGGCGCCAATCCCGGCCCGGCCAGCTACCGCCGCGGCGGGCCGCTGACGGTCACCGACTGCAATGTGATGCTGGGCAAGATACAGCCCGATTTCTTTCCCCATGTCTTCGGCCCGGGAGCCAACGAGGCGCTGGATGCCGACGCGGTGCGGCGGCAGTTCGAAGCGATGGCGCGGGATGTGGAACAGGCCACCGGCAACAGCCTGGCGCCCGAAGCGCTCGCCGAGGGATTCCTGTCCATTGCCGTGGGCAATATGGCGGAAGCCATCAAGCGGATTTCGGTGCAGCAGGGGCATGACGTCACCGCCTACGTGCTGACCGTCTTCGGCGGCGCGGGCGGGCAGCACGCCTGCCTGGTCGCCGACGCGCTGGGCATGACGCGCATCTTCTCACATCCTTATGGCGGCGTGCTGTCGGCCTACGGCATGGGGCTGGCCGACCAGATCGAGATACGCCAGCAAACGGTCGAGAAGGTCCTGGAGCCCGGATTGCTGCCCGTGCTGGATGAATACCGCGACCAGTTGGGCGCGCAGGCGGCGCAGGAGCTGTACGGACAGAACGGCGGGGGCGATGCCGCCCGGCTCGCCTGCCGCGTCCACCTGAAGTACGAAGGCACCGACACGGCGCTGGAGGTCGCGCTGAAGGATACCGTCCCGGCCATGCAGGCCGCGTTCGAGGATATCTATCGCCAGCGCTATTCCTTTCTGATGCGCCAGCGGCGTCTGGTGGTTGAATCCATTTCCGTGGAGGCCAGCCTGCCGGGCGATGCGCCGCGGGAAGCGCCCGCCGCCGGCGCGCAAAGGGCGGGCCCGCCCCGGGCCAGGGCGATGCGCGCCATGTTCAGCGGCGGGCAGTGGCGGGACACGCCGGTCTACGACAGGATGGGTCTGCAGGCCGGCGACGAAATCGATGGGCCCGCCATCATTTCCGAGCCCAACCAGACCATCGTGGTCGAGCCCGATTGGCGTGCCGTGCTGACGGCCGGGGATCACTGGGTGATTACGCGCAGTAAACCGCTCGCGGCGCAGGGCGGGGTCGATTCCAGCGTCAATCCCATCATGCTCGAAGTCTTCAACAATCTGTTCATGTCCATTGCCGACCAGATGGGCCTGCGCCTGCAGAACACGGCCTATTCCGTGAACATCAAGGAGAGGCTGGATTTTTCCTGCGCCATATTCGATGTCGAGGGCAATCTGATTGCCAACGCGCCGCACATGCCCGTGCATCTGGGCTCCATGAGCGAATCCATCAAGACGGTCATGCGCGAGAACACCGGACGCATGCAGGCCGGCGACGCCTACGTGGTGAACGACCCTTATCACGGCGGCACGCATCTGCCCGACGTCACCGTCATTACGCCGGTGTTCGACCGGGCCGGCGAGCATCTGTTGTTTTTCGTCGGATCGCGCGGCCACCACGCCGACATCGGCGGCCTGACACCGGGCTCCATGCCGCCGGATTCGCGCACGGTGGACGACGAGGGCGTCTTGTTCACCAACTTCCAGCTGGTTCGCGGCGGCGAATTCCGTGAAGACGAGGCGCGCGCCATCCTGGCCTCGGGCGCCTGGCCGGCACGCAATCCGGACCAGAACCTGGCCGACCTGCGCGCCCAGATCGCGGCCAATGAGAAGGGCGTGCGCGAATTGCTCGCCATGTGCGACCAGTTCGGCCTGGATGTGGTCAATGCCTATATGCGCCACGTGCAGGACAATGCCGAAGAGGCCGTGCGCAAGGTCATCACCCAGCTGAGCGACGGCGGCTTCGACTATGCGCTGGATAACGGCGCCCGCATAAAAGTGGCCATCAAGGTCAACCGGGAAGACCGGAGCGCCACCATCGACTTCACCGGCACGTCGCCTCAGCTGGACAACAACTTCAATGCGCCGGCCTCGATTGCGGTCGCCGCCGTCCTGTATGTGTTCCGCAGCCTGGTGGATGACGACATTCCCCTGAACGCGGGTTGCCTGAAGCCGCTGCAGATCATCGTGCCGCCCAGCTCGATGCTGAATCCCGATCCGCCCGCCGCGGTCGTGGCCGGCAATGTGGAAACGTCGATGTGCATCGTCAATGCCTTGTATGGCGCGCTGGGCGTGCTGGCCGCCAGCCAGGGCACCATGAACAACTTCACCTTCGGGAACCGGCAATATCAATATTATGAAACCATCTCCGGCGGCACGGGGGCCGGTCCCGAGCGCATCGGCGTGCCTTTCGACCAGGCCGGTGGCTTCGCGGGCACCTCGGTCGTGCAGGCCCACATGACCAATTCAAGGCTGACCGATCCCGAAGTGCTGGAGCTGCGCTTCCCCGTCCGCCTGGAGTCCTACGAGATCCGCAAGGGCTCGGGCGGGGCGGGGCGCTGGCCGGGCGGCGACGGCGGGGTGCGCAAGGTCCGCTTCCTGCAGGGCATGACGGCCGCCATCCTGTCCAATAACCGCGTCCATCCGCCGCAGGGGCTGGCGGGCGGGCAGCCCGGCGCGCTGGGCCTGAATTATGTGGAGCGGGCCGACGGCAGCGTATCCATGCTGGGGCCGCAGGACAGCACCGAATTGCAGCCCGGCGATCTGTTCGTCGTGGAAACGCCCGGAGGCGGAGGATACGGGCCGGCGTAGGAAGGCGGCGGCCCGCCATGAGGCTTTCGGCCCCTTGGGGACTCGCGCCGCAACCGAACGCCGTGGCGGCGCAAGGTAGAATCATGGTGGACGCTTTCGGGCGGTGTCGATCAGCAGCGGGAAGCATATATGCGGCGTGTCGCGGTACTTTTCATTCTTGGTTTTTTCTGGCCGGCCCTTGCTTTCGGGCAGGGCTATATGGCGCGCCTGCTGCACCATCCGGTGCCGGGCGGCGTGGCGGTCGTTCCCCTGGGTGCGGGCGATGCGGCGCCCCGCGCCTTCCTCGGCAAGGACAGGGTCATGGTCCTGCGCGACAGCGACGGGCAATGGATCGCCGTGGTCGGCATCGACCTGAAGACCGGCACAGGCAGGCAGGCGCTTCGGGTCGAAGGCGGCACGCAGGGAGACCGCTCTTTCCAGGTCGGCGGCAAGCAGTACAAATCGCAGCACATCACCCTGAAGAACAAGAGCCAGGTCAATCCGGACCCTGAGCAGGTCCGGCGCTACGAGCGCGAATACAAGGAACAGATCGATGCCTATCGCCGGTTCCGCGATGCCGGGCCCAGCAATGTTTCCCTTGACCGGCCTGTGAACGGGCGCCTGTCCAGTCCCTTCGGTTTAAGGCGGTTCTTCAACGGCCAGGAGCGCAATCCCCATTCGGGACTGGATTTCGCCGTGCCGGCGGGCACGCCGGTCAAGGCGCCCGCCGATGGGGTGGTGACCATCGTGGCCGATTATTTCTTCAACGGCAAGACGGTATTCATCGACCATGGGCAGGGCTTCATCACCATGTATTGCCACCTGTCGGCATTCCAGGTCCATGAAGGCCAGCCGGTAAGGCGCGGCGACGTCATCGGCAAAGTGGGCGCCACGGGCCGGGCGACGGGGCCGCATCTGCATTGGAACGTCAGCCTGAACAACGCGCGCGTCGACCCTGCCATCTTCATCAATGCCTTCCAGCCCTGAGTCGATCGCATGAAGCCAGGATCTTATATGCGCTGCGGCGTCGGCGCGCAGGCGGGCTCCCACTCATGAAGCCGGCCGTTTTTCGAGGCCTGGCCGACAGCCTGTCGATCGCCGTCGGCTATGTGCCCGTCGCCATCTCTTTCGGCCTGGCCGCCGTGTATGCCGATATTCCACCCTTCATGGCGGTGTTGACCTCCATCCTGGTTTATGCCGGGGCCAGCCAGTTCATACTGGTCAGCCTGATCGCCGGCGGCGGGGCGGCGGCCAGCATCGTCGGGATCGTGCTGCTGATGAACCTGCGCCATCTGTTCTACGGTCCCGCGTTGATGGCCAGGTTCGAGGGCGAACGGCGCCTGCCGCTGATTGCGATGGCCGCGGGCCTGACGGATGAAGTCTTCGCCACGGCCATCGGCAAGCTCGAGCGCCTGCCGCAAGCCCAACGCGAGGGATGGTATGTGGGCCTGCAACTGGGCGCCTATCTGTCCTGGGTGGGAGGCACGGCGGTGGGAGCGTATTTCGGTCATGACTGGGTGCGCGGTTCGGCCATCCTGTCGCAGACCCTGGGCTTCGTGCTGCCCGCCTTGTTCTTTGCCCTGCTGCTGGAAATCAAGCAACTGGTTCCCCTGAAGGTGCTGGCCGGCGCGGCGGGGGCCACGCTGCTGGGGCTGTGGCTGCTGCCTTCATATGGCGCCATCGTGCTGGGCATGCTGGCCGGGGCCTGGCTGGCGGGGCGGCGATGAAGGGGACAGGCTTGTTCTGGGTCATAGCCCTTTGCGGCGCCGGCACGCTGCTGATCCGCCTCTTGCCCATGATCTGGCAGGACAAGGGCATACGGAAGGCGGCGGGGCAAGGCGGCTTGCGCCGCGCGCTGGATGCCATAGGGCCCTCGGCCATCGTGGCGCTGCTGGCGGTGTCCTTCTGGGGCATGATCGCGCCGCAAGCTTCTTTGCAGGCCGTGGCCCCCATCGTTGCGGGCCTGGCGGGCGTGTGGCTGGGCAAGAGGCTGCTGCATACCATCGCCTGGGCGACCCTGGCCGGCGTGGCGGCCTATGGCCTGAGCTTGTGGGCATTGGGCGCGGTGGCCGTCTGACCCGGCTAGCCTTTCAGGCGGACGATTTTCTGCACCTGCGGCACGTGCCGTATGGCCCGTATCACCTGGGCCAGGTGCTTGCGGCTGTCGACCTGGACGGTAAGGTGCAGCAGGCCCGTGGAGGCGGCGTCGTCCTGCATGGTCAGGTGCATGATGTTGGAGTCCGCCTCGGTGATCTCGGCGGCCAGGCGGCCCAATACGCCGCGCTCGTTGATGACGGTGACGTCCAGGCGCGTGGACAGGTGGCGGGCGGTATTGCTGTCCCACATCACCGGTATCCAGCGCTCGGGTTCGCGCGCCCGAGCGCGCTGCGCGACGGCGCATTCTTCCATGTGGACGACCAGGCCATGCCCCAGGCGGATGCCGCCTATGATGGCGTCGCCCGGCAGCGGCCCGCAGCAGGGCGCCAGCTGAACCGCCTGTCCTTCGTTGCCATGGATGAGTATGGGGGTGCTGCTGGTCGAGGTGAGCTCGTCGACCGCCGCCGCCGTGGTGGCCAGTATGGCGTTTTCCGGGGCGAAGCGCCGGGCGACCACCGCGGCCAGCCGTTTCCCCAGGCCGATGTCGGCCAGGATTTCCTCGCGCGAGCTGGCGCCCGAGCTTTTCGCCAGTTTTTCCCATTCCGGGTCGTCTTCGGCCGGATGGGGCAGATGCAGCTGATCGAAGGCCTGGTTGAGCAGGCGCTGGCCGAAGGCGATGGACTCTTCGTACTTGACGGTGCGCAGATAGTGGCGGATCTCGGACCGGGCCCGCCCCGTGCGCACGTAATTGAGCCATTGGGCGCTGGGGCGGGAGGCGGGCGAGGTGATGATCTCGACGGCATCGCCGCTTTTCAGTTCGCTGCGCAAGGGGGCGAATTCGCCATTGATCTTCGCGGCCACGGCCTGGTTGCCGATGTCGGTGTGGATGGTATAGGCGAAGTCGACCGGCGTTGCCCCGCGCGGCAGGGAGAGGATCTTGCCCTGGGGCGTGAAGACGTAGACGGCGTCGGGAAACAGGTCGACCTTGACGTGCTCCAGGAATTCGCCCGAATCTCCGGTCTGGCTCTGGATGTCGAGCAGGGACTGCAGCCACTGATGGGTGCGCTTCTGCAGGTCGTTGAGCGTGACGTCGTCGTCTTTGTATAGCCAGTGCGAGGCCACCCCTTCTTCGGCGATATGGTCCATGTCGCGGGTGCGGAACTGGAACTCGACCGGCGTGCCGTAAGGGCCTACCAGCGTCGTGTGCAGCGACTGGTAGCCATTGAGCTTGGGGATGGCGATGTAGTCCTTGAACTTGCCGGGCACCGGCCGGTAGAGCTGATGCAGCGTGCCCAGCGCCAGGTAGCACTCGGGCAGGGTATGGACGATGACGCGGAATCCGTAAATGTCCAGCACGTCGGAAAACGACTTTTTCTGCTCGGCCATTTTCGTGTAGATGCTGTACAGCGATTTTTCACGGCCGCTGACCTCGGCCTCGATGCCGGCGGCGGGCAGCGCCACCCTGACGGCGTCGGATATCTTGCCCAATACTTCGCGGCGATTGCCGCGGGCCGCCATCATGGCCTTGTGCAGCACTTGATAGCGGTTAGGGTGGATGGCCTGAAAGCACAGATCCTGGAGCTCGCGGAACAGAGCGTTCAGGCCCAGCCGGTGGGCGATGGGCGTGTAGATTTCCAGCGTTTCGCGGGCGATGCGCCGCCGCTTTTCGGGGCTGACCGCGCCCAGGGTGCGCATATTGTGCAGGCGATCGGCCAGCTTGATGAGAATGACGCGCACGTCGCGCGCCATGGCCAGGAGCATCTTGCGAAAGCTCTCGGCCTGTTGCTCAGCCTTGGTGGCGAACTCAAGCCTGTCCAGCTTGGACAGGCCGTCGACGATTTCGGAAACATCGGCGCCGAATTTCTCGGCCAGTTCCTGCTTGCTGACTCCCTGGTCTTCGATGACGTCGTGCAGCAGCGCCGCCATCAGCGAATCGGCGTCCAGCTTCCAGCCGGCGCAGATCTCGGTGACGGTGATGGGATGGGAGATATAAGGTTCGCCGCTGGCCCGGAATTGCCCCAGGTGGGCCTGATCGGCAAAACGGTAGGCTTCCTTGATGCGCTCGACGTCTTTGGGGTCGAGATAAAGACTGATGATCTTGGTGAGCGGCGCCAGCGAGGCGATGGTGTTGGGCGGCGTTTCGGCGCCGGGCAGGGCGGCCGGTGTCTTGGGGGACTTGCGCCTGCGCAGCCTGGGGCCCTTTTTGAGGACCGCCAGCAGGCCGGAGGAAGCACCGCGAAGACCGGAAAACGCCATGAGCCGCCCCGCGGAAAATCAGGTTGGGACTTTGCGCAGCATTTCCAGGCCGGTCACACCGGCGGCAATTTCGCGTAGGGCGGTGACGGTGGGCTTGTCTTTGCTGTCCAGGCGAGGCTCGTGGCCTTGCGCCAGTTCGCGGGCGCGATAGGTGGCTGCCAGGGTCAGATTGAAGCGATTGGGGACTTTCTCGAGGCAGTCTTCAACGGTAATGCGGGCCATTTTTAACCTATAGGTGTGGGGTTGGACGAGTCAGGCGACAGTTTTACTGATGCCCAGTTGACTAAAGAGCTCGGCATTGCGCGCCGCCTGCGTGCCGTAACGCAAGCGGGTGGCGGCCAGGATTTGGCCCAATTGCAGCAGTGCGGTGCTAAATTCTTGATTAATAATAACATATTGGCACTCCGAAGCATGCGACATTTCGCTGCCCGCGGCCAGCAGCCGGCGTGAAATCACGTGGGGCGCATCCTGCCCGCGCTTGGTCAGGCGGGCTTCCAGCGCCTCGATGGAAGGCGGCAATATGAATATGCCTATGGCCTGGGGATAGTGCTCGCGCACCTGGCGGGCGCCCTGCCAGTCGATCTCGAGCAATACGTCCTTGCCCTGGTGCAGCGCCTCGTCGATGCGATCGCGGGGGGTGCCGTAGAAATTGCCATGGACTTCCGCCCATTCCAGCAACGCGTTCTGGCGGCGCAGCGTTTCGAATTGCTCGTGGCTGACGAAGCGATAGTGCTTGCCGGCTTCTTCGCCGGGCCGCGGGGCGCGGGTGGTGCAGGAAATGGACAGGACCACGGACGGATCATCGGCCAGCAAGGCGTTGACCAAGCTGGATTTGCCCGCGCCGCTGGGCGCGACGACCATGAAAATATTGCCGGAATAAGACGACATGATTAGTGGATAGTAACAAATGAGAGCGGGAAGAATAGCAAATTCCCGTCCCGTTTTTGCCCGGGCACCGGTTTCTTGGCAAAAAAAGAGGCTTCCCGCCAGCGTCGATCGGTCTAATTGAACCGGGTGGGAAGGCCTGGATGGAGATCCGGATTCTGGCCCAGTTCCTCCAGCGTGTTCCTGAAGGCGGCTTCGTCGGCGCACAGGAAAACAGCGGCGTCGCCCGGGTTCATGTTGAAGGCGATGTCCTGGATTTGTTCGCGGGCCTGGCCGGGGTCGCCGATGGCGGCCACGTGCACGTCGCCGTCCTGTTCGAATTGTTCCCTGGGCACGAAATCGGCGACGCGCTCCAGATCGGGCTCGCTTACTACCACATAGGCACGAAAGTGCAGTTCTTCGATGGTGACATCGAGGACGGCGCCCTGTTCCAGGGTGTCAACGAGGCGGCTCTGGGGATAGGTGCTCATGCGGGGCGGGCAGCTTGGCTGTTCTGAATGAAAAAGTCGTGATATTGGCGGGAGGCAGGTTGGCCCAGACGATTTTCGAACTGGTTTGCTGCGCCTGCATGTGCCTGCGCCATTTGGGGCTACGCAGATTGTACGTGAATTGAACGGCTACCCCATCCTCGTGCAGCAGTTGCTGCCACTGCTGAAGAATGGATTGCGTCATGGGCTCGGGCAGGGAGCACAAGGGCAGGCTGGACACGATGGCGTGAATCCGGCTCCCCTGGGGCACCAGTCGGCTGAGGTCGGCGGCATTGCCTTGCACTACATTGACGTGAGGAAAGCGCTTGCGCAGCCGCTGGACGAAGGGGCTGGAAAACTCCACCACCATCAGGCGTTCGGGCGGAATGCCGTGATTCAGCAGCGCCTGGGTGATGGCGCCGGTGCCGCCACCCAGCTCGATGACCAGGCCCTTGTCGTTATGGGGAACCTGCCTGGCCATATGCCGGGCCAGGTAGCGCGAACTTGGACAGATGGCGCCGATAATGCCCGGCCTGGAGCAAAGCTCCTGTAAAAAAAGGCCTGGCGCCATGTTCTTAAGATAGTCGGACACCCGCCCGACGCGCCCAAGCCCGAGTACCCGATGCATCATACGACTCCGTCCTGTTCAAGTTTGCGTTACGTTAACAGCAGAATCAGCACAGCGAATGACGAAATGTAATACCAAAATAGGCGTAGGCTAGTCGGAAGTTCCGCAAGGCGAGCGCGTTGCGGAAGTATATCGTTTCCACTTAAAAAAAGATGCAGCGTATGGGCCGGGGAAGCCCGGCTTCCCCGCGCGGGCGGACCGGTCCAGACGGTTCAGTTCGGGGCCTTCCGCTCGAAGTCCAATGTTGCGATGACGGGCGTGTGGTCCGAGGGCTGTTCATTGGCGCGCGGCGCCTTGTCGACGACGCAGCCGCTGCAATAGGGGAGCAGGGCTTCCGAAAGCAGGACATGATCGATGCGCAGGCCCGCGTTGCGCCGGAAGGCGAAACGGCGGTAGTCCCACCAGGTAAAGCTTTTCTCGGGCTGCTCGAACTGGCGGAAGGCATCGGTCAGGCCGAGCTCCAGCAGCGCGGAGAATGCTGCGCGCTCGGGTTCGGAAACCAGCACGTCGCCCACCCATTTCGCGGGGTCGTGCACGTCCTCGTCGGCCGGGGCCACGTTGTAGTCGCCCAGTATGGCCAGGCGCGGAAATCGTGCCAGTTCTTCGCGCAGCCAGTCGCGCAAGGCCTGGAACCATCTGAGCTTGTATTCATATTTCTCGCTGGCCAGGGCCTGCCCATTGGGGCAATAGGCGCTGATGACACGTATGTCGCCAATGGGGCTGGCCAGCGTCGTGGCGATGATGCGTTGCTGGTGGTCGTCGAAACCCGGTATGTTGCGCTGCACCTCAAGGCATTCCTGCGGCGCGATGACCGCCACCCCGTTATAGGTCTTCTGACCGGCCCATTGCGCCTGGTAGCCGATTTCCCGGAAGGCGTCCAGTGGAAACTTGTCGTCGGCCAGCTTCAATTCCTGCAGGCACAGAGCCTGTACGCGATTCTGTTCCAGCCATTCCAGGACTTGCGGCAAGCGCACTTTAAGGGAGTTGACATTCCATGTGGCGAGCTTCATACGGCTTCCGTTTTGTGTAAGTTATTGACGTAATTGGATTTAATCCGCTTTATAGGGTACCCTAATAGAGTACGGGGGCGCACGGGGCGCCCTTTGTAATGCATTAAGGAGAATCAGCATGTCAAGCAAAAAGCCGACTGCAAAGAAGCAGCCTTTCGTGATCGAACCGCTGAACTGGGTGGCTCCGGACACCGCCCGCGACGAGTCCGAAAAGCGGGGCGAAGACGCCAAGCAGGGTGTTCCCGCGAAAGAGGCTCAAGGCTAGGGGCTAAGGGTTTCTCCTGGGCTGACCGGACACGGCAGGACGCAAGTTCCTGCCGTGTTTCATTTCAAGGCTGGATGATAGCGCGTTAATATTGCCTGTTGGCCTTCAAGGCGGAATGGATACTGAATCAGGAGATCTCGATGGAAGATATTTTCGTGGTCGGCGCCAGCCGAACAGCCGTTGGCGATTTCGGCGGCGCCCTCAAGGACGTACCGCCCTGCGACCTGGGCTCGCTGGTCCTGCGGGCCGTGCTCGATCGAAGCAATGTGTCGCCGGCCGACGTAGGGCACGTCGTTTTCGGCCATGTCATCAACACCGAGCCGCGCGATATGTATTTGTCGCGGGTGGCGGCCATGCATGCCGGCATCGGCCACGCCACGCCTGCCTTCAATGTGAACCGCCTTTGCGGCTCCGGCCTTCAGGCCATCATCTCCGCCGCGCAGGCCCTCAAGCTCGGCGATGCCAGCATCGCCATCGGCGCGGGCGCCGAAAGCATGAGCCGGGCGCCCTATATCGCTCCGGCGCAGCGCTGGGGTGCGCGCATGGGCGACAGCGCCATGCTCGACATGATGACCGGCGCCCTGTCCGATCCCTTCGACAAAACCCATATGGGCGTGACGGCCGAGAACGTGGCGCAGAAATACTCCATCAGCCGCCAGGACCAGGACGACCTGGCGCTGGTGTCGCACCAGCGTGCCGCCGCAGCCATCAGGCAAGGCTACTTCAAAGAGCAAATCGTTCCGGTCATCCAGAAAACCCGCAAGGGGGATGTGGTGTTCGATACCGACGAACATGTGCGCATGGATGCCGTCGCCGAGAACTTCGCCGCGCTGCGGCCCGTGTTCCAGAAAGAGAACGGCACGGTCACGGCCGGCAATGCGTCGGGGCTGAACGATGGAGCAGGCGCCGTGCTGCTCATGACCGCCTCGGCCGCCAAAGAGCGGGGCGTGGCGCCGCTGGCCCGGCTGGTATCCTACGGGCATGCCGGAGTCGAGCCGAAATACATGGGCATAGGGCCGGTGCCGGCCACGCGCATCGCGCTGGAAAAGGCGGGGCTCACCGTCGGGCAGATGGACGTCATCGAAGCCAACGAGGCCTTTGCGGCCCAGGCCTGCGCGGTCAGCAAGGAACTGGGGTTCGACCCGGCCAAGGTCAACCCCAACGGCAGCGGCATCAGCCTGGGCCATCCCATCGGGGCCACCGGCGCCATCATCACCGTCAAGGCGCTGCATGAACTCCAGCGCATACAAGGGCGCTATGCCCTGGTCACCATGTGCATAGGCGGCGGGCAGGGCATCGCCGCGATTTTCGAACGTGCTTGAGCCGGACGATTTGCTGGACGACACGCCCACGCTGTCCGAGCAGGGCGGCGTGCGCTATCTGCATTTCGGCACGGAATGGATACAGGGCGCCATGCGCATGGCCAGGCCGCATGAACTGGTGCTGGCCTATACCCAGCAGATGATGGCCTGGCTGCTGTTCCTCGAGCCCCGCAAGACGGACGAGGTCGCCATCCTGGGCCTGGGCGCCGGGTCCTTGCTGCGCTACACGCTCAAGCACACGCCGGCATGGGTCCAGACCGTGGAATGGAATCCCGCCGTGACGGCGATCTGCCGCATGTATTTCCGCTTGCCCGAAACGCGCCGTTCGGCCATCGACCATTGCGATGCCGGGCTATGGGTCGGAAAGCCCGCCAACTTCGGCCGCTACATGGCGCTGATGGTGGATTTGTACGATGCCCAGGCGCAAGGCCCGGTGCGCGACTCGCTGGAGTTCTACCAAGGCTGTCACCGCGCGCTGGCCGATGCGGGAGTCATGACGGTCAATCTGTTCGGGAACCATGCCAGTTTTCCGCCCAACCTCAGGAACATCCGCAAGGCGTTCGGGGGAAGGGTGCTGGAGCTGCCCGAGATCGATGCGGGAAACCGCATCGTGCTGGCCTTCAAGGGACCCCTGCTGGACGTGTCCACATTGCAGCTGCTGCAGAGAGCGGACGAGGTCGAGTCGTCCTACGGGCTGCCGGCGCGCCGCTGGGTCCGTTCGCTGCTCGCGCAGCATGGCCCGCGCAGTTCGCTGGTGGTCTAGGAGCCGCGCGGCGCCCCGTTGGCGTCAACATGGGCCAGGGGTGTGGCGGCAGGGATTTCCCTTGAAGGCAATCGGGCCTTCAACGGGTTAGACTAACGTCCGTCCGCGACGCTTTGCTGATGTCGCTTGTATTCGTCAAGGAGCTTCACATGAGGTTTAACACGTCCGCCAAGCTGGCTTTAGGGGCCATGGCCATGATGGGCGCGATGGCGCACGCCCCGGCGTCCGCCCAGTCCGTCGCCGTCACGTCCATCGTCGAGCATCCCGCCCTGGACTCGATCAAGGACGGCGTCCACGAAGCCCTGGCCAAGGCCGGCTATACCGAAGCCAAGGGCCTGAAGTGGCAATTCCAGACGGCGCAGGGCAACACCGCCATCGCCGCCCAGATCGCACGCAAGTTCGTGGGCGACAAGCCCGACGTCATCGTCGCCATTGCCACGCCCTCGGCGCAAGCCGTGGTGGCGGCCACCAAGTCCATCCCGGTGGTGTATTCGGCCGTGACCGACCCCGTGGCCGCTCAACTGGTCAAATCCATGGAGCCTTCCGGAACCAACGTCACCGGCGTGTCCGACAGCCTGGCTCTTGAGAAGCAGGTCGATCTGATCAAGAAGGTCGTGCCCGAAGCCAAGCGCGTGGGCATGGTCTACAACCCGGGCGAAGCCAACTCGGTCGTGGTGGTCAAGCAGATGCGCGAACTCCTGCCCAAGGCCGGCATGTCGCTGGTCGAAGCGACCGCCGCGCGCACCGTCGACGTGGGGGCCGCCGCACGCAGCCTTGTCGGGAAGGTCGACGTCATCTACACCAATACCGACAACAACGTGGTGTCGGCCTACGAGGCCCTGGTCAAGGTGGGCAACGACGCCAAGATTCCCCTCATCGCCTCGGACACCGACAGCGTCAAGCGCGGCGCCATTGCCGCGCTGGGCGTCAATTACCACGACCTGGGCATCCAGACCGGGAAAATGGTCATCAAGATTCTGAAAGGCCAGAAGCCCGGCGAACTCGCCTCCGAAACCAGCGACAAGCTCGAGCTGTTCGTCAATCGGGGCGCAGCCGAGAAGCAGGGTGTGAAGCTATCCGATGCATTCGTGAAATCCGCGACCAAGGTCATCGAATAAACAGCCGCGGCGCATCGATTAAAATGCATGCGTCCATATGAACAGGCGGGTTGCCGCAGACCCCGCCTGGTTAGTTGACGGAATCAAGTTCGCCGAACTTGGCCAAGCGAATTAACCAGGCGGGGCACTGGCAGCCCGCCTGTTTCTTTTTTGGTTTTACCGGTTAGATACATGTCTATTTATTCATTGTGGGGCGCCCTGGAGATCGGCCTTATCTTCGGCCTGGTGGCTCTGGGCGTGCTGATTTCCTTCCGGATACTGCGCTTCCCCGACCTGACCGTGGACGGCAGCTTCCCGCTGGGCGGGGCCACCGCCGCCACCCTGATCAGCATGGGCATGGATCCGTTCACCTCTACGCTGGTCGCCACCCTGGCCGGGGCGGTCGCCGGCATGATCACGGGCTGGCTGAACGTTCGCCTGAAAATCATGGATCTGCTTGCCAGCATCCTGATGATGATCGCCCTGTATTCGATCAACCTGCGCATCATGGGGCGGCCCAATGTGCCCCTGATCTCCGACCCCACCGTTTTCACCGTCTTGCAGCCCGAAGGCATCAGCGACTACATCATGCGGCCGCTGATCCTGCTGGTCGTGGTCGTGGCCTGCAAGCTGGCGCTCGATTGGTATTTCTCCACCAAGACGGGCCTGGCCATGCGCGCCACCGGCTCCAATCCGCGGATGGCGCGCTCACAGGGGGTGGCCACGGGCGGACAGATCCTGGCGGGCATGGGCATATCCAATGCCTTGTGCGCGCTGGCGGGCGCGCTGTTCGCGCAATCGCAGGGCGGCGCCGATATTTCCATGGGCATAGGCACCATCGTCATCGGCCTGGCCGCCGTCATCGTGGGCGAGAGCATCATGCCTTCGCGCAGGCTGGTCATCATCACCCTGGCCGTGATCCTGGGCGCGATCCTGTACCGCTTCTTCATCGCCCTGGCCTTGAATGTCGATTTCATCGGCCTGAAGGCGCAGGACCTGAACCTGGTAACGGCTGTCCTGGTCACCATCGCTCTGGTCATTCCATTGCTGAAACAACGCCTGCGCGGCAAGAACGGAGGGCGCTGAGATGTTGAGCGCACAGAACCTGAACATCACGTTCAATGCGGGCACGCCCATCGAGACCCGCGCTTTGCGCGGCTTGTCGCTGGACATTCCGGCCGGCCAGTTCGTGACCGTCATAGGCTCCAACGGAGCGGGCAAGTCCACCTTCCTGAATGCGGTTTCGGGCGACCTGCCCATAGACAGCGGCACCATCGTCATCGACAATCAGGACGTCACCCGACAGCCCGTCTGGGAAAGGGCCAAGCGGGTGGCCAGGGTGTTCCAGGATCCCATGGCGGGTACCTGCGAGGACCTGACCATCGAAGAGAACCTGGCGCTGGCCTACAGCCGCGGCGAGCGGCGCGGCTTTGCCAAGGCCGTCAGGCATTCGATGCGCGACGAATTCCGCGAGCGCCTGTCCATTCTGGGACTGGGTCTGGAGAACCGGCTGACCGATCGCATCGGCCTGCTCTCGGGCGGTCAGCGCCAGGCGGTCAGCCTGCTCATGGCGGCCTTGCGGCCCTCACGCATTTTGCTGCTCGACGAACACACGGCGGCGCTCGATCCGCGCACGGCCCAGTTCGTGCTGGATCTGACGGCCCGCATCGTGTCCGAAAGCAGGCTGACCACCATGATGGTCACGCACAGCATGCGCCAGGCCCTGGATGTGGGCGAACGCACCGTCATGCTGCACCAGGGCAATGTCGTGCTCGACGTATCCGGACCCGAAAGGCGAGGCATGGACGTTCCCGATCTGCTGAACATGTTCGAGCGCGTTCGGGGCGAGAAACTGTCCGACGATGGCCTTCTCTTAGGGTGATGCGGGCCCTTGGGCATGGGGCTTGCTGCGCAGCTGCGGTGTTGACTGCCGCAGGCCCCTATGACTATCGAGGATCCGCTTGTTCTAAAAGTACTTACCGTAAACACGCACAAGGGCTTTACGGTTTTCAATCGTCGCTTCATCCTGCATGAATTGCGCGATGCCATACGAGCTACCCATGCGGACATCGTCTTTCTGCAGGAGGTGCTGGGGGCGCATCATCACCATGCCCAGAAGCTTGCCCGCTGGCCCGCCACCAGCCAGTATGAGTTCCTGGCCGATTCGATATGGGGAGACTACGCCTACGGGCGCAATGCCGTCTATCCCCATGGCCATCACGGCAATGCCGTGCTGTCCAAATTCCCCATCGCGCGCTACGACAACATCGATGTCTCCATAGGCCGTCACGAGAAGCGTGGCCTCTTGCATTGCGTCCTGAAGCCGCCGGGCCGGGACACGGACATACATGCGATTTGCGTGCACCTGGGCCTGCAGGAGAAACACCGGGGCAGCCAGCTGGCCTATCTGTGCCGGCTGATCGAGCAGGAGATTCCCGCCGATGCGCCGCTGGTCGTGGCGGGGGATTTCAACGATTGGCGCTTGCGCGGACAAAAGGCCCTTACGCGCTCCAGCGGCCTGAAAGAGGTGTATCGCGAGCGGCATGGCCAGGTGGCGCGCAGCTATCCGGCGCGCTTTCCCTTGCTGCGGCTGGATAGAATCTATGTCCGCAATGTAGGGGACTTCGAGCCCGTGGCGCTGGCGTCCCGGCCCTGGACCCATCTGTCGGATCATGCGCCTCTGGCCGTGGAGCTGACGCTATGACGGCGGTGGCGTGGACGTCGGGAAACTCCCTGGAGCTGCTGGAGAACGGTGAAGCCTTCTTTCCCGCTGTATTCGATGCGATACGCGCCGCCCAGCGCAGCGTGGTCCTGGAAACCTTCATCATTTTCGAAGATGCGGTGGGCCGGGAACTGCAGCGGGCGGCGATCGAGGCGGCGCAGCGCGGCGTGCGCGTCGACATCACGGTCGACGGATACGGGTCGGCCGATCTGACCGCGGAGTTCATCGACGCCATGACGTCCGCAGGCGTTGCGTTTCATGTGTTCGACCCCCGGCCCAAGCGCCTGGGCATGCGCACCAATCTGTTCAGGCGCCTGCACCGGAAGATCGTGGTGATCGACGATGCCCTTGCATTTGTCGGAGGCATCAATTTCAGCGCCGATCACCTGGCCGATTACGGTCCCACCGCCAAGCAGGATTACGCAGTCTCCATACGCGGCCCGCTGGTGGAACATATCGCGCGCTTCGAAGCCCAGATTCTGCAGCCGGTGCGTCCAAGGTTTTCATGGCGCGGGCTGCGCCGCAAGAGGGCGCCGGCCGCTGATGAACCGGGCGACAGCGCGGCCGCGCTGGTGGTCCGCGACAATGACCGGCACAAGAACGATATCGAGACCCATTACCGGATCGGCCTGCGCGCCGCGCAGCGCGAGATATTCATCGCCAACGCCTATTTCTTTCCGGGCTATCGCTTTCTGCGGGATCTGCGCAATGCGGCCAAGCGCGGCGTGCGGGTCCACCTGATTCTTCAGGGCGAGCCCGACATGCCGTTCGCGCGCTTCGTCGCCACCATGCTTTATGACTATCTCCTGTCGGGCGGCGTCCATATCTACGAATACTGCGAACGGCCCCTGCACGGAAAGGTCGCAACCATGGACGGCGTCTGGTCCACGGTCGGTTCGAGCAATCTGGATCCGCTCAGCCTGGCGCTCAACCTGGAGGCGAATGTCTTGATCAACGACAGGGAATTCAGCTCCATATTGCAGCAGCGCCTTGAAGCGCTCATTGAAAACCACTGCCAATTGATGCGGCGGCAGACAGCGCCCCGCAGGAAAATCCAGCGCGTGCTCGTAGGCGTGTTCGTCTTTCATTTTCTTCGCCGCTTCCCCTCATGGGCGGGGTGGCTGCCAGCGCGCAAGCCGGAGCTGAGGTCCGTGCCCGCGCCCATGGACGAGCAGGCCGGGGAGCAGCCATGAGCGCCGCCTGGACGAAAAGCAGCCTGGCCTGGACCCGGGCCCACTGGCCCCGCATCCGCAAGGTGGCCACCGCCGGATTCATCTGCCTGGTCATCGTGCTGCTTTGCATGGCGGCGACACGGATCGAATGGGGCGAGGTGCTTGGCGCCATCGGCGCGATGCCCGGACCCGTCCTATGGACGGCGGCATTGATTTCCGCGGCCAGCTATGTGCTCTACAGCAGCTTCGACCTGGTGGGCAAGCACTACACCGGGCATGATCTGGCATGGTGGAGGGCGATGATGGTGGGGTTCATCAGCTATGCCTTCACCATGAACCTGGGCGCGCCGGTCGGCGGCGTGGGCCTGCGCTTGCGCCTGTACACCAGACAGGGACTGAAGCAGGGCGTGGTCATGCGCGTGATGGCGCTGAGCCTTGCCAGCAATTGGATAGGCTACTCGATGCTGGCCGGCGTCGTGTTCGCGGCCGGGGCGGTCGCGCTGCCCGCCGAATGGGAGCTGGGCAATGGCGCGCTGCGCCTGATCGGCGTGGGAATGGCCCTGGCCGGGCTGGCCTACCTGGGCCTGTGCGGGTTCTCGAAGACCCGTTCGTGGACGGTATGGGGGCATGAGATCGAGCTTCCCTCGTTGGGGATGGCCGTCCTGCAAATGTGCATCGCCATGCTGAACTGGGCGCTGATCGCGGCCGTGATCTATGTGCTGCTGCAGCAGAAAGTGGCCTATCCGCTGGTGCTTGGCACCTTGCTCATCAGCGCGATCGCGGGGGCCCTGGCCCACATACCGGGCGGGCTGGGCGTCATCGAATCGCTGTTCATCGCCTTGCTGGCCTCGCCCGACCTGCCGCGCTTCAAGATACTGGGCGCCATTCTGGTCTATCGGGCCGTCTATTACATTGGTCCCTTGCTGATCGCCGGGACCTGGTATCTGGCCGCCGAGGCAAAGATGGGGCAAGGGCGAAAAACCGATAAATCCGACGTCCGCTGTACGAATTACCCCTATCGGTAATTTCTGCCCCGGCCGCGGAAACCGGGCGCAGAGCGGGATTTTCCTTTGCCCCGGCACGTTGATTGCTTGAACGATGGCATGGCCGGCGCAAGAGGCCATGCGTTTTCAGCCTTTCGCGGGGCACTGACAAGGAGTATCGATGATGATGAATAAACACCGGGCGGATATGCACAGGCAGAAAGAAAGGGTCGTCTACGACGCCAAAGAGCTGATCGCGGGCACGGAAGCGCTGCTGCGCTCGACCGCGTCGTATACAGGCGGCGAAATCGATGCGGCGCGCGAGAATCTGCGCCTGCAGCTGGAGGCGGCGAAACAGGAAACCGGGCGATTGAATCGCGCGGCCGTTGAAAAGATAAGCAGGGCCTCCACGCTGGCCGACGAGTATGCGCACAACAACCCATGGCCCCTGCTCGGGGTGGCGGCGCTTGCCGGGGCCATCGCCGGCTTCTGCCTCAACGACAGCCGGCGTCGCTGATTACTCGGAGAAAGGCCATGTCACTGATCGTAGCCGCGCGTTTCGATACCTTCGATGCCGCGCAGGGCGCCGCCTCGGCGCTCATCAAGGAGGGCGTCGCAGCCGACGCCCTGCATACTTTCTTCGTCAATCCGGCCGGAGCGCATGATCGCTATGCGCTGGGCGGCGACAGGGCCGCCGATCCCGATTCAAAGGGCGGGCAATTCGGCGCGGTCGGCGGCGCCGCCGCCGTCGGCATCGTCGGCGCACTGATCGGCGGCGTCATCGCCTTTACTTTCTCCACCTCTTTTCTGATCGTCGTGGGCGGTGCCGGAGCGGGCGCCTATATCGGCTCGCTGGCGGGTGCGATGTACGTGCTGGGAAAGTCCAGGCCGCGGCGCAGCTTGCAGGAAGCGGTCGATGCAAAGGTGAACGAAGGGCGCGCCTCGGGCGTGCTGCTGGCCGTCCATACCTCGCCCGAGCACGAAAAGAACGTGGCGCGGATACTGAAAGATGCCGGCGGGCAGGAAGTGGAACGCGCCCAGGGGCGCTGGGAAGAGGGGGGATGGGAGGATTTCGACCCTCTGGTCAGCCCGCAGCTGGAAAAGGACATTTAGGAAACGGACGGCGCCCTCAGCCCCCGGCGCTTCGGCATGGTTCCGTTGCGCCGCGAGGCCTAAAACGCGCCGATCCGGCGCGGCTTGTGGTCAGGGCTGCCCGACCTTGATGTTGTAGTCCACCTTCTTCACGCCCGCCACCTGGCGCGCCGCCTGCACAGCGTTTTGCGCCGCCAACTGGTCGTCCACGTTGCCGCGCAGCGTGACGACGCCTTCATATGTGCTGACCTGGATATTGTTCGCATGCACTCCGGGCACTGACACCACGGCTGCCTGCACATTGGTATTGATGGACGCATCATCGGTGTATTGCGCCGCGCTGCGCGGAGCCGGGTCGCCGGCGCAGGCGCCCAGCGCCAGGGTGGCGGCCGCGATCATGAGCGCGCGCGAGAATCTGTGCTTCTTGGCCATAGAGATCTCCCTTTATCGAGAATGAAGAAACCCTGGATCCAGGGCTGCCCGTTCTCCACAGCAAGACTTGTGCCGGGAGAGGCCGCCCCGGATGGCGCAACCTGCGCTGAAGCACATTGAAATAGGAGCATCTGCGTGCAATTCTGTCGTAGTGCAACATTTCCCTTTATACTCACGCTTTACTAAAAACCAGAATCATTACCGCTGCTTTCCCAAGAGGAGGGCATGCTGTACGGGAGTCTTCGAATGCCGAACCTTCGCCTGCCTTCAGGGCGGCAAGTCCGCTTTGTCCTTATATGTTCCTTGTTCGTGCTTGCGGCCTGCGGTGAAAAACCGCAGCAGGCGATGGGCGAAATGAAGGTTCCGGTCAGCGTCATCACCGTTGAACCGGCCGCGACCGAAATCTACGTCGAGCTGCCGGGGCGGGTCGAAGCGATCAAGGATGCCCAGATCCGCGCCCGCGTGAACGGCATCGTCAACGAGATCAATTTCGAGCAGGGCGGCGACGTCAAGGAAGGGCAGTTGCTGTTTACCATCGATCCCGCGCCATACGTCGCCGCGCGCGATCAGGCGGCGGCGCAGCTGAAAAACGCGGAGGCCGACGTGCGCACGGCCCGCCTGCTTGCCCAGCGCTATTCCAAGCTGATCAAGGCCAACGCGGTCAGCCGGCAGGAATACGACAACGCCGTGGCCCAGGCCGGCCAGGCGGATGCCGCCGTTGCCGCCGCCAAGGCCAACCTTAAGGCGGCCGATATCAACCTGGGCTATACCAAGGTCGTGTCCCCCATCGATGGCCGCATCGGCAAATCGCTGGTCACCGAAGGCGCCCTGGTCAGCGCCAGCGCCGCCACGCAGATGGCCACGGTGCAGCAGCTGGACCGCGTTTATGTCGACATCACGCGTTCGACCACGCAGCTGGCGCAGTTGCGCCGCGCGATGGACGAAGGAATCCTCAAGCAGGCCGGCGACCCCGCCGCGCAAGTGCTGCTGGAAGACGGCAGCGCCTACAAGCACCAGGGCAAGCTGCTCTTTTCGGGCGTCAGCGTCGATCCCACCACGGGCCAGGTGAACCTCCGGGCCGAGTTCGACAACCCCGAGCAGATCCTGCTTCCCGGCATGTACGTCCGGGTGCGCCTGCAACAGGGCGTCGATGAAAAAGCCCTGCTGGTGCCGGAACAGGCCATACAGCGCACTTCCGACGGACTGAGCAGCCTGATGGTCGTCAAGGAAGGCAAGGTGCAGCCCGTCGCGGTGTCGGTAGGCTCTCAGGTCAAGGGAAAATCCATCATCTACAAGGGACTGAATCCGGGCGACGTGGTCGTCGTGGAGGGCTTCCAGAAGATTCGCCCCGGTGCGGCGGTGCAGCCCATTCCATGGAAGGAATCACAGGCGGCCGGCCAGGGCGGGGCCGCCCAGGGCGCCGATGCGGGCAAAACCGACCCGGCGGCGCAGCAAGGCCAGCCCCAGGGCGATGCTTCCGGATCCAAACCCGCCTCCCAGGGCTGAGGCTTCCTCAGTCCCGCGGGCCGGACATGGCGGCCCGCCGCGTCAATGCTTATAAAGTGAGCGCACATGCCACAGTTTTTTATTGAACGACCGATTTTCGCCTGGGTGGTCGCCTTGGGAATCACCCTGGCCGGCTTGCTGGCCATCCCCAACATGCCGGTCTCGCAGTATCCGGAAGTCGCGCCGCCCGCCATCACGATCAATGCCACCTATCCCGGCGCATCCGCCGACGATGTGGCCAGTTCCGTCGCCAGCGTAATCGAAAACGAGCTGAACGGCGCAAAAGGGCTGTTGTACTACGAGTCGGTCAGCGATTCCTACGGCCAGGCCGAGATCACCGTGACCTTCAAGCCGGGAACCAATCCCGACCTGGCCCAGGTCGACGTGCAGAACCGGGTGTCCAATATCACGGCCAAGCTGCCCGCCGCGGTGGTGCAGCAGGGCCTGAAGGTCTCGCAAACCAATACCGGCTTCCTGATGGTGGTCACGGTGTCGTCGCGCGACGGATCGCTGAGCGAAACCGCATTGGCCGATTACATTACGCGCAACATCCAGAACCCGGTGTCGCGCGTGCCGGGCGTGGGCAAGTTCCAGTTGTTCGCGGCGGGCCGCGCCATGCGCGTCTGGGTGGATCCGGACAAGCTCACCGGTTTCAAGCTCAGCATGGCCGACGTCAATAACGCCATCAGCCGCCAGAACGTGCTGATTTCCGGCGGCATCATGGGCTCGCCGCCCAATCCCGAGGCGCAGCGCGTGGCGGCTCCCATCGTGGTGAACGGCCAGTTGTCCTCCGTCGAAGAGTTCAGCAACATCGTGCTGCGCTCCAACGTCGACGGCTCGTCCGTGCGCCTGGGCGACGTCGCGCGCATCGAGGTCGGGGCCGACAACTACCAGTTCGGCGCGCGCCTGAACGGCAAGGCCACCGCCGCGTTCGCGATCTCGCTTTCGCCCAACGCCAACGCGCTGTCCACGGCGGAAGGCGTGAAGGCGAAAATGGACGAGCTGTCCGAGTTCTTCCCGGAGAACATCACCTACGCCGTTCCCTACGACACCTCTCCCTACGTCGAGATTTCCATCGAGCAGGTCGTGCACACGCTGCTCGAAGCCATGGTCCTGGTGTTCGTGGTGATGTTCGTCTTCCTGCAGAACGTGCGCTATACACTGATCCCGGCCCTGGTGGTGCCCGTGGCCATACTTGGCGCCTTCGCCGTCATGCTGGCCCTGGGTTTCTCGATCAACGTGCTGACCATGTTCGCCATGGTGCTGGCCATCGGGATCCTGGTGGACGATGCCATCGTGGTGGTCGAGAACGTCGAGCGCATCATGGCCGAGGAGGGCCTGCCGCCCAAAGAGGCCACCAAGAAAGCCATGCCGCAGATCAGCGGCGCCATCGTCGGCATCACGCTGGTGCTGACCACGGTGTTCCTGCCGCTGGCCTTCATGTCGGGATCGGTGGGCGTCATCTACCGCCAGTTTTCGGTGGCCATGGCGGTGTCCATCCTGTTCTCGGCGCTGCTGGCGTTGACCTTCACTCCCGCCTTGTGCGCAACCATACTCAAGCCCATACCCAAGGGCCACCACGCCACCAAAAAGGGTTTCTTCGGCTGGTTCAACCGCTCCTTCGACAACACCACGCAGCGCTACGAGGGCTGGGTGGGCCGCAGCCTGAAGCGCGGCGGACGGATGATGCTGGTCTATCTGGTGCTGGTCATCGCCCTGGGCTGGCTCTACCTGCGCCTGCCCACCTCCTTCCTGCCCGAGGAAGACCAGGGCTACGTGGTCGCCAACATCGAACTGCCCGCCGGCTCCACCGCCAACCGCACCGTGGAGATCATCGAGCAGGTGGAGCAGTACTTCAGCAAGATTCCGGAAGTGGCCAACATCATCACTGTCCAGGGCTTCAGCTTCAACGGCAACGGGCTCAATTCGGCGATTGCCTTCGTCCCGCTGAAGGATTTCTCGGAACGCAAGAGCCCCGGCAGCTCCGCCCAGGCAATTTCCGGCCAGGCCATGCAGAAGCTGTTGTTCGGCTTGCCGGACGCCATGGTGTTCTCCATCGTTCCGCCGGCGATTTCATCGCTGGGCAACGCATCCGGTTTCGACATGCGCCTGGAGGATCGCGGCGGGCGAGGGCACGACGCGCTGATGGCGGCTTCCCAGCAACTGCTTCAAATGGCGGCCCAGAACCCGGTGCTGTCGCAGACGCGCATCACCGGCCTTGGGCCGGGCGCGCAGCTTAGCCTGACCATAGACCGCGACAAGGCCGCCGCCCTGGGCGTCGATTTCGCCGAAGCGGCGCAGCTTGTTTCCACCGCCATGGGCTCGTCCTATGTCGGGAAATTCACCAATCAGGGCTGGATCCAGAACGTGTGGGTGCAGGCCGACCAGGGCCATCGCATGAAGCCGGACGACGTGCTCAAGCTGAATGCGCGCAACAGCCAGGGCGAGATGGTGCCGCTGTCCTCCTTCGTGTCCTACGAGTGGGTGGAGGGGCCCGTGCAGGTCGTGCGCTACAACAGCTACGAATCCGTGCGCATAGGCGGATCGGCGGGCCCGGGCTATTCCACGGGCGAAGCCATGGCGGAAATGGAAAAGCTGGTCGGCCAGTTGCCGGCCGGCTTCGGCGTCGAATGGACCGGGCTGTCCTATCAGGAAATCCAGGCCGGCGGCCAGACGACCATCCTGCTCAGCCTGGCCGTGCTGGTCGTCTTCATGGTGCTGGCGGCGCTGTATGAAAGCTGGGCCATACCGCTGTCCGTCATGCTGGCCGTCCCGCTGGGCATGCTGGGCGCCGTCGCCATGACGACGGTCATGGGCATGTCCAACGACGTGTATTTCCAGGTCGGCATGATTACGGTCATCGGCCTGGCGGCGAAGAACGCCATCTTGATCGTCGAGTTCGCCAAGGATCTGTACGCCACCGGCAAAACCAGCCTTCTGGACGCCACGATCGAGGCGGCGCGCCTGCGCTTCCGGCCCATTCTCATGACCTCCTTCGCCTTCATCCTGGGCGTGCTGCCGCTCGCCCTGGCGACCGGCGCCGGTGCGGCCAGCCAGAACGCGGTGGGCCTGGGCGTGCTGGGCGGCATGCTGGCGGCCACGCCTCTGGCGGTCTTGTTCGTGCCGGCCTTTTTCGTCGTCGTGCTGACCCTGTTCAAGGTCAGGCCGGACAAGCTGCTTGGCGGCCATGTGCCCCATGCGGTGCATGACGCCGGCGCGCATGGCGCCACTCACCAGGAACCCCATGAGAACAAGACGGGGGACAAGCATGAATAATCGCCTTTTCCAGCGCGCCGCCTTGCCGCTGCTGATTACGCTGGCGCTGGCCGGCTGCTCGCTGGCGCCCAAGTACGAGCGCCCGGACGCGCCCGTGCCGGCCCAGTATCCGGACGCCGCGGCCGTGAACAACAGCGGACCGAACAGCGCCCAGTCCGTGGCGCCCAATGCGGTCACCAGTTCCGATCTGGGCTGGAGCGAGTTTTTCAACGACCCGCGCCTGAAAGCCCTTATCGAACTGGCGCTGGCCAACAACCGCGACATGCGCATCGCCGTCGAGCGGGTGCAGGAGGCCAAGGCGCAGTACGGCATCGCCGACAGCGACCGCTATCCCACGCTGGGCGTCGGCGGCAATGCGCAGATCACGCGCAATCCCGAGAACTTGCGTGTGAACGGCGCGGAATCTTCAAGCGTCACGCGCTATTACCAGGCGGGCGTGGGCATGACCGCGTTCGAACTGGATTTCTTCGGGCGCGTCAGAAACCTGTCCGAAGCCGCGTATCAACAGTACCTGGCCACGGCACAGGCCCGGCGCACCGTGCATATCAATCTGGTGGCCCAGGTGGCCGAGGCGTACTTCCGCCTGCGCACGGCCCAGCAACTGGAAGTGCTGATGCGCAGTACCCTGAAGTCCAGGGAAAGCACCATGTCGCTGGTGCAGGCCCGCTATGACGCCGGCGTTGCCTCGGCGCTGGATCTGAACCAGGCGCGCGGGCAGCTCGATACGGTGCGGGCCGACCTGACCGGCATCCGCCGCGCGCAGTCGCAGGCGCAGAACGCCCTGCAATTGCTGCTGGGTTCGCAGCCGCCGGCCGACCTGCCGCCGCCCGCGGTCTTCGGGCGCGACCAGGTGCTGGCCGCCATACCGGTGGGCCTGCCGTCCGAGTTGCTGACCCGGCGTCCCGACATACTGGGCGCCGAAAACGCCTTGCTCTCGGCCAATGCCAATGTGGGCGCGGCGCGGGCGGCGTTTTTCCCCAATATCTCGATTACCGGCCTGCTGGGCTTCGCCAGCCCTCAGTTGGGCGGCCTGTTCGGTTCGGGCCAGCGTTTCTGGCAGTTCTCGCCCCAATTGCAGGTGCCGATTTTCTCGGGCGGTGTCAGCGGCAATCTGGACCTGGCCAAGGCCCGGAAGAACATTGCCGTCGCCCAATACGAGAAAGCCATCCAGACGGCATTCCGCGAAGTGGCCGATGCGCTGGCCGGGGAAGCGACCTATTCAGGCCAGCTGGACGCGCTGCGCTCTTTGCAGACCTCGGCCTCCGAAAGCCTGCGATTGGCCCAACTGCGCTATGAAACCGGCATAGACAGCTTCCTTCAGGTGCAGAATGCCGAGGTCGACCTGTACACCACGCAACGCACCCTGCTGCAAACGGGCATGGATTCCCTGTTGAACCGGGTCGAGCTGTACAAGGCGCTGGGCGGGGGCTGGCTGCGGGATTCGGCCCCGCCCTTGCCGACCACGACGCAGGATACGGTGTCCGGTAGCATCGATGGCCTGCAGGGCGCCGGGACAACAAGCCAATAAAAGGTAATAATAGGGAAGAGGATTTTTTTACCGGCAACGAAGGGGTGGTGCATCGAAATGATTGAATTGGGTGTAAATATTGATCATGTCGCCACCCTGCGCCAGCAGCGCCATACCGTTTATCCCGACCCCATCCAGGCGGCCCTGCGCGCCGAGGACGCCGGCGCGGACGTCATTACCCTGCACCTGCGCGAAGATCGCCGCCACATCCAGGATGCCGATGTGACCGCGATGCGGCCTCTGCTGCGCACCCGCATGAACCTCGAATGCGCGATTACCGCTGAAATGCTGGGCATTGCCTGTCAGGTTCGTCCGCAAGACGTCTGCCTGGTGCCCGAAAAGCGCAGCGAACTGACCACGGAAGGCGGGCTCGACGTCCTGGGCCAGTTCGACGCCGTGCGGCAAGCCGTCGCCCAATTGCACGACGCCGGCATACGCGTTTCGCTGTTCATCGACCCCGAAGCCGCCCAGATCGATGCCGCCCAGCGGGCGGGGGCCACCGTCATCGAGCTTCACACCGGCGCGTATTCCGATGCGCCCGACGCGTCAAGCATCGACGCCGAGCTTGCGCGGCTGCGCGGTGCCGTGGCGGCGGGCGTGGGACTGGGCCTGCGCGTCAATGCGGGCCATGGCCTGCACTACGAGAACGTCCAGTCCATCGTGGCCATGCCCGGCATCGCCGAACTCAATATTGGACACGCCATCGTGGCGCGCGCCGTCTTCGACGGATGGGAAAAAGCCGTGCGCGACATGAAGGCGCTGCTTAGAAAAGGATGAAGATGTCTGCTGTAGCACCAATCGATTATTTGCTTTCCCGCCGTTCCGCCAAATTCGTGCAGGCTCCCGGCCCCTCTGAAGACGAGCTCGGGCGCATTCTGCAGTCGGCCATGTCGGCACCCGATCATGGGCAGTTGCGGCCCTGGCGCTTCGCGCTGATACGCGGCGACGCCATAGGGCGCCTGGCCGACATGGCGATAAGCGCCATCAAGTCGGCCGGCCTGCCGCTGGCTCCCGAGAAAGAAGCGAACAACCGCCGCTGGCTGGCCCAGGTCCCCTTGCTGATCGCCGTCGCATGCCGGCTCGATCACGCCAACACCAAGATCCCCGAGCACGAAAGACTACTTGCCACGGGCGCCGCGGTCACCAACATATTGAATGCCGCCCATATGCTGGGTTATGCGGCTTTCTGGAGCACAGGCCTGGGGACCTATGTCGACGAAGTCGGCGAAGCGCTGGGCTTCGACAGCCTGGATTACCGCTTCATGGGCTATGTGGCCATCGGCACGCCCATCAATGCGCCGGGCACTCAGCCGCGTCCCGATTATCGCCAGTTTGTCACCGAGTGGCAGGGCACCTAGCTTCTGCCCGCTGCTTGCCTGGCTGCCCGGTGTCGGGATTTGCTTCCCCCCTCGGCAGGCGGGACACCGGGTATCTCGTTTTCCGGCCGGCTCACGGATGATCGACGATTTCATTCGCGCGGCTTGCCGACCGGGTGATCGCCGTCCCCCTGATTGGAGTATCTGGAAATGAAACTACTGAAAACGGATGTGGCCATTATCGGCGCCGGCACGGCGGGGCTGTCCGCCTATCGGGCGGTGAAATCGGCCGGTTTGAATGTGCTGCTGATCGAAGGCGGGCCGCACGGGACAACCTGCGCGCGGGTGGGCTGCATGCCATCGAAGCTGCTTATCGCCGCCGCCGAGGCCGCCCATACCGCGGCATCGGCGGAGCCCTTCGGCGTTCATATCGACGGCGCGATTCGCATTGACGGAACCCAGGTCATGGATCGGGTCAAACGCGAGCGCGATCGCTTCGTGGGTTTCGTGCTTGAAAGCGTGGAAAGCATGCCGGCCGGCGACAAGATTACCGGCCATGCGCGGTTCATTTCCGATACGGTGCTGCATGTCGACGATCATACCGAGATCCAGGCGTCCCGCGTGGTCATCGCCACGGGATCCTCGCCCGTGGTGCCCGAATCCTATAAAAGCCTGGGCGATCGCATCGTGGTCAATGACGATGTATTCGAATGGAAGGATTTGCCGCGCAGCGTGATGGTGGTGGGCGCCGGCGTCATCGGCCTGGAGCTGGGCCAGGCGCTGGCCCGGCTGGGCGTCAAGACATGCATTGTGAACCGCAGCGGCAATCTGGGCGGCCTGACGGACCCCGAGGTCCGGAAGAGCGCGCTGGCCGCCTTCCAGGCGGAACTGGACTTGCGCTTGAATACGCAGATCGTGGCCTTGCGTCGGGTGGGTGAGCAGGCCGAAGTGCGCTTCCAGACGGAAGGGCAGCCGGAGGCAACCGAAACATTCGATTATGTATTGGTGGCGGCGGGCCGGCGGCCCAATGTGGCCGGGCTGGGCCTGGAGAATACGTCGGCCACGCTGGACGACGAGGGCATGCCGGAGTATGACGCGGCCACCCTGCAGCTGGGGTCGGCGCCGATTTTCATCGCGGGCGATGCGAACGGGGTTCTGCCGCTGCTGCACGAGGCGGCCGACGATGGCCGCATCGCTGGCGAGAACGCCGCTTCGTATCCTCAGGTCAATCCCGGCAAGCGCCGCGCTCCGATGGCGGTGGTGTTTTCGGACCCGCAATTGGCACAGGCGGGCTTGCGGTTCAGGGAGCTGCCCAAGCAGTGCGTGGCTTTCGGCGAGGTCGACTTCGCGAACCAGGGGCGTTCGCGGGTGATGCTGAAGAATCGCGGGAAGCTGCGGGTTTATGTCCATAAGGACGGCGGCCGCTTCCTGGGGGCCGAGATGGCGGGGCCTGGCATGGAGCACATCGCCCATTTGCTGGCCTGGGCGGTGCAGCAGGAACTGACGGTGTCGCAGATGCTGGAGATGCCGTTTTACCATCCTGTGGTCGAAGAGGGCCTGCGGACGGCGTTACGGGAGGCGGCCAAGCATCAGGTGGAGGCCAGGCTGGACGATGTTCGCAAGGAGGAGAAGGCGGTCAATAGCAATTGATGCGGTCGCCTTCCGGCTTGCCGCCGGATTAGGGGCGCGTAAATCGACGGTGTCATTGCGGCCGTTTTGCTTATAGCCAAGTCGATTGTGCTGCGGTGTTCAGCTTGCATTGCTTAGGTATTCGTTGTGTCCGTGCATGCTGTCTTTCTTGTACACATGCTTGCCGTTTTCGTACACGCTTGCTTTTTTTTTGCGCATTTGCTGTTTTTTACACGTGGGCGGGGTGGGGGTGAAGGCCGTTGGGCCCGCGTGACCGGTTCGGCGCGGCGGCGCCGAACCGGTCACGTGGAGCTGGACCGCTACCCGAGCCCCGCCGCACGTCAGAAGAAGCAAGCTGCAGCCACATGAACGAGAGATTCACATGAATGAGAGATCACATGCGATAGATCAAATGAACAAGCCGCTCAAATCGGCCAGCCGCCAAACCCGAAACAACAAGCCCAAAAGAGAAAGGGCGTGCCCATAGCACGCCCAATCCGAATATCCATCCGGCGCGCCATTCGCGCCACCACTCCTTTACCTTTAACCGTGGCCCAATAACGTTTTCACGCCCCGGGTCAGCACCTCCACAGACTCCGTATCGGCTGCCAGATAGCGCGCGCGTCCATCGTCGTCGAAGATATACACCCCCCGGCTATGAGCCACCTCGTAGTTTTCCGGATCGTTCCCCTTGGGCTTCTCGATCTGGTAGGCCACCCGATAGCGCCTTGCCACGTCGGCCACCTGCTTTTCAGTGCCCGTCAGGCCGATCGCATTGCTGTCGAAGGCCTCCACATAGGCCGCCAGGATATCCGGCGTATCGCGGTGCGGGTCCACGCTGACGAACAGGATGCGTACCTTGGACGCCTCGTCGCCCAGCTCATGCATCACCTGAGACAGCTGCGCCATGGTCGTGGGGCAGACATCGGGGCAGCTTGCGTAGCCGAAGAACATCAGCACCGTCTTGCCCTTGAAGTCGTCCTGCGTCACCGTTTTTCCGCCCGCCGCTTCCAGCGTGAAACGCAGGTCGGGCAGGAAGCCGCGCACATTGTGCAAGGCTGTATCGGCCTGAACCGCAGCGGAGGCAAACGACAGTACAAAGCAGCAGGCCAGGCCCAGCAGGAAACGGTACAAGTTACGCATGACGGACGAAATCGTTGGAATGGCAGGCGAAAGCGCCACAGGACATTATAGGTTGCATTCCTCCGCCAGGCCGCTGTGGCGCAGCAGGGCGTCGATGGAAGGGGGCCGGCCGCGGAAGGCCTGGAAGGATTCGGCGGCGGGGCGCGATCCGCCCACCGCCAGGATTTCCTTCAGGAAACGCTGGCCGGTGGCGGCGTTCAGGGTCTCGCGGGGCTGGCCGGACGGGGTGGCGCCGGCGGCGCTTTCCTCGAAGGCCGAGTAGGCGTCGGCGGACAGGACCTCGGCCCATTTGTAGCTGTAGTAGCCGGCTCCGTAGCCTCCCGCGAACAGGTGTGAAAAGTTGTGCGGGAAACGGTGCCAGGCCGGCGGGAAGAGCACGGCCACTTCCTTGCGCACCTGATCCAGCGTGTCCAGCACGGCTTGTATGGACAGGCCCTGCGCCTGGTGATGGATGCTCATGTCGAAGAGAGAGAACTCCACCTGCCGCAGCATCTGCATCCCGCTCTGGAAGTTGCGGGCGGCCAGCAGCTTGTCGTACAGACTGCGCGGCAGCGATTCTTTCGTATCCACGTGGGAAGACAGGGCCCGGACCACGGACCATTCCCAGCAGAAATTCTCCATGAACTGGGACGGAAGTTCGATGGCGTCCCACTCGACGCTGGCAAAGGCCGAGGCGCCGGGCTCGTCGACCTGGGACAGCAGGGCGTGCAGGGCGTGCCCGCTTTCGTGGAACAGCGTGATGACGTCGTCGTGGGTCAGCAGCGCTGGCTTGCCGTTCTGCGGCCTGGAGAAATTGCAGGTCAGGTAGACGACGGGGGTCCGCAGCGTGCCGGCGGTCTTGCGGCGGTTGCGTTCGCTGTCCACCCAGGCGCCGCTTTGCTTGCCCTGGCGCGCATACAGGTCGATATACAGGGTGCCCAGGACCTGGCCGTCGGATACGGCCTCCAGCGCCTGCGCATCGGCATGCCAGGTCGGCGTATCGCAGGGGCGCAACACGACGCCGAACAGTTTTTCGACGACCTGGAACAAGCCCTTCAGCACTTGGGGCTCGGTGAAGTACTGCTTGATTTCCTCTTCGGAGTAGGCGTAGCGTTCTTCGCGCAGGCGCTCGGATGCGAAGGCGACATCCCAGGGCTCCAGCTTGTCCAGATTCAGCTTCTCGCGGGCGAAATCCTGCAGTTGGGCAAGATCGCGGGTCGCATAGGGCTTGGCTTTCGAAGCCAGGTCGCGCAGGAAATCGAGCACCTGGGCGGCACTGTCGGCCATGCGGGTTTCCAGTCGCAGCTGGGCAAAGCTGGTGTAGCCCAGCAGCACGGCTTCTTCGGCGCGCAATGCCAGCAGCTGTTCGATCAGGCCCGAATTGTCCAGCGCCGGGTCGCCCTGTTCCGACGCAATGGTCGAATAGGCCTTATACATTTCCTGGCGCAGCGAACGGTCTTCCGCGTACTGCATGACGGGAAGGTAGCAGGGCATCTTCAGCACCAGCTTCCAGCCGTCCAGCCCCGTTTCCTGCGCCGCCGATCTTGCCGCGTCCACCACATCGTCCGGCAGGCCGGCCAGGCGCGATGCATCGGTGATGTGCAGGCTCCAGCGGTCGACGGAGTCCAGCACGTTTTCGGAGAATTTCTGCGAGGCCTGCGCCTGCTGGTCGGAGATCCGGGCATAGCGGTCGCGTTGCTCGCCCTGCAGTTCGACGCCGCTCAAGCGGAAGTCGCGCAGCGCCAGCTCGATGACGCGCCGGCGCACGGGTGCAAGCTGCGTGAAGCCGCCGGAGGCGGCCAGGCGCTTGTACTGTGCATACAGGCCCTCGTGCAGGCCGACCCAGGTGGAGAACTCGGTGACCAGAGGCAGGCACTGGTTGTAGGCGGCGCGCAGTTCGGGGGTGTTGACCACGGCATTCAGGTGCCCCGCCACCGACCAGGCGCGCCAGAGCTTCTCGGATGCGTCTTCCAGCGGCTCCACGATGGCTTCCCAGGTGGCGGGCAGCGACGGATCGGCGCCGCGCTCCACGGCTGCCCGGGTTTCGTCGATCAAGGCGGCGATCGCCGGTTCGATGTGTTCGGGCGTGACCCGGGAATAATCGATAAGGGACGAGATGGGGGACAGCAGGGGATTCTTCTGGGACATTGCTACGCTTATTGAGTTACGGGGGCTTGCACGGCGCTGCGTTCGGCCGGGCCGCGTTCGGCCGGGCCGCGTTCGGCGGCTTCCAGGGTATTGACCAGCAGCATGGCGATGGTCATGGGACCGACGCCGCCGGGTACCGGAGTGATGGCGCCCGCCACCTTGCTGGCCGATTCGAAATCGACGTCGCCCACCAGCTTGCCTTGTTCATTGCGGTTGATGCCGACGTCGATGACGACCGCACCGGGCTTGATCATGTCGCCGGTCACCATGCCGGGCTTGCCGGTGGCCACCACCAGCACGTCGGCGCGCCGCGTCTGGGCGCCCAGGTCGCGGGTCTTGGAGTTGCACAGGGTTACCGTGGCGCCGGCCGCCAGCATGAGCATGGCCATGGGCTTGCCCACGATGTTGCTGGCGCCGACCACGACGGCCTCGGCACCCCACAGGGAAACGTTTTCGGATTCCAGCATCTTCATGATGCCGTAGGGCGTGCAGGGTCGGAACAGCGGCTGGCCGGTCATGAGCAGGCCGGCGTTGCTGATGTGGAAGCCGTCCACGTCCTTGTCGGCCGCGATGGCTTCGATAACCTTGCTGGAATTCATGTGCTTGGGCAGCGGCAGCTGCACCAATATGCCATGCACCGTGTCATCGCGATTGAGTTCGCGCACGACGTCCAGCAGTTGCGCTTCGCTGATGCCGGCGTCCAGGCGCATGACGCGCGAGTGCAGACCGGCCTTTTCGCAGGCGGCCGCCTTGTTGCGCACATAGACTTGCGAAGCGGGGTCTTCGCCGACGAGCACCACGGCCAGGCCAGGGGTGATTCCGCGCGCCTTGAGCTCTTCCACGCGCTGGCTGACTTGCGCCTTTACCTGATCGGACAGCGCCTTGCCGTCGATGATGCGTGCCGTCATGCGACACCTTCTTTGGTCAGCGCGATCTTCATCAAGTCGGCCACCGTGGTGACTTCGAGCTTCTCCATGATGTTGGCGCGATGGGCCTCGACCGTCTTGATGCTGATGTTCAGGTCGCCCGCGATCTGCTTGTTCAGGCGGCCGGCCACGATGCGCTCCAGCACCTGCTGTTCGCGCGAGGTCAGGCGGCTCAGGACGGCTTGGTGGTTTCTTTGGGCCTGGGCCTGGCTTACGCGCTCGCCGGCCTGTTCCAGCATGCGCGCGACGATGGTGCGCAAATCGGTTTCATTGAACGGCTTCTCCAGGAAATCCACGGCGCCTTTCTTCATGGTCGATACGGCCATGGGGACGTCGCCGTGCCCGGTGATGAAGACGATGGGCAAGGGCGCTTGGCGCGCGATGAGCTCTTCCTGGAGCTCCAGGCCGCTCATGCCGGGCATGCGCACGTCGGCGATCAGCACGCCGACCTGATCGGGCTCGTAGGCATTCAGGAACTCTTCCGCACCGCTGAAGCCGCGTACCCGGTAGCCGTTGGCTTCGAGCAGCCAGCGCAGGGAATCACGTACGGCTTCGTCGTCATCGACGATAAAAATGGTGTTCGGTGCTTGAGGTGTAGTCATGCATGCAACTCCTGGGTGTCTTCGGTGGTGCTCGGGGCTTGTGGCCCGGCACAAGGCAGGGTGAAACGGAATATGGTGCCCCCGTCGGGGTTGGGGTCGGCCCAGAGCCGGCCATGATGCGATTCGATAATAGTACGGCAGATGTTCAGCCCCATGCCCAGGCCTTCCGATTTTGTACTATAAAACGGCTCGAACAGGCGCTCGGGATCTTTCAGTCCGTGGCCGCGGTCGATGACCGCGATCTCGATCAGGGGAGTCTGATCGGTGATGGTCAGATGCAGGGTCCGGTACTCGCTTTTCTCCATGGCCTCTATGCCGTTTTTAAGCAGGTTCAATAATACCTGCTCGATAAGGATGGGGTCGGCCAGGACGTCGGGCAGGGGATCGGGCAAGTGCAGTTCGATATCGATCTGGCGCTTGTGGGCATCGATTTCCGCGAAGCCCACGGCATTGTCGATGATGCGCATGAGGGGAACGCACTGGCGGCGGGGCTCGCTGCGTTTGACGAATTCGCGTATGCGGCTGATGATCTTGCCCGCGCGCTCGGCCTGGCCGGCGGCTTTCTCCAGGGCTTCCAGCAGGCGTTCCGGATTGGGGTTGCCCGACTTGAGCATGGCCACCGCGCCCATGCTGTAGTTGCTGATGGCGGTCAGCGGCTGGTTCAGCTCGTGCGCCAGCGACGAGGCCATTTCGCCCATGGTGGTCAGGCGGCTGGTGAGCTGGATTTTTTCCTGCTGCACCCGCGAGTCCTCTTCGTGCGTGCGCCGCTCGGTGATGTCGCGGGCGACCTGCAGCCGAACGCGCCGGCCGTCGGTCCAGGCCAGGATGCGATGGTGCACTTCGAACCAGCGTTGGGCCGAGTCGGAAAAGATCTCGACGGTCTCATCGGTGAAGCGGCCCAGCCGGCCGCCCAGCAATTCGCCGTGGCCATTGGACTGGGCGCCGAAGAAGCGGCGGTAGGTGCGATTGGCAAACAGAAGCTCCAGTCCGTCCGAGGTGTCGGCCACCACCGAGATGGCGTCGTCCAGGCCTTCCAGCACGGTCATGAAGCGCTCATGGGCGGCGGTCAAGGCCTCGCGTATGCGCTTGGGCTCGGTGATGTCGGTCATGGACGTCATCCAGCCTATCTGTTCGCCGTTGGGGTCGCGCAGCGGCGACACGTACATGCGCGCGGTGAAGCGCGAGCCGTCGCGGCGCTGCGCCTCGACCTCCAGGCCGCTGCTGGGCGTGCGGCCCGACAGCAGGATGTCCAGGGTTTCCTGATGCTGGGCATGGCGGCCCGGCAGCCAGTAGGGGAAGGGCGTGGTGCGGCCGATCAGGTCAGCTTCGTTCCAGCCTATCATGCGGCAGAATGCGGGGTTTACATAGGCGATGCGTCCGTGCATGTCGAAAACGCGCATGCCGGTGGACATGGAGTTTTCCATGGCGCGGCGAAAGCCCGTTTCGGCGATCAGCGCCGCCTCGGCGCGGGTGCGGAAGCGGGTATAGCGCCACAGCGCCAGCAGGCTGAGCACGATCACGCAGGACAGCGCCGCCACCACCATGATCAGGCGCTGCTGCCGGGTTTCCTGGTCGATGGTCACGAACATGACGCTGTCGTTATGCAGCTGCTGCAGCCAGATGAAGGCGCCCATGACGCACAGATACAGGACCAGGACGATGACCGGCGTCAACCAATAGAAACCGCGGCGGGTGTGATTGGCCTGGTCGTAGAACGTGGTCGGGATCAGGGATTTTTTTGAATGGCTCGCCATGTCTCTGTCGTTAGCGCATACCTATGCATCACGCATTTTAGACCGTAACAGCCCGGTATATTTTTCACATTGCGAAAACTCATATCATAAAATGAAATTTTGCTTGAACATACTCCGGGTCTTTCCTAGAATTGAAAGGCTCGCCTGGCGCCACCCTTATAACAAAGCTGCGTCCGCATCGATCCGGTATCGGGTATAACGTGACTATAGGGTAGCTTGCCGGTATCCGGATTTCACTTTCATAACAGGAGACAGTAAATGTCCTCTCTTGAACAAGTCAGCACAACGGCAAACGCCATGGACGATGAAGCCCTCGAGACGCAGGAATGGCTGGAGGCGCTCGAGGCCGTGCTCGATCGCGAAGGTCCCGAACGCGCCCACTTCCTGCTGGAACGCCTGATCGACCTTGCGCGCCGTTCAGGAGCGCACATTCCGTTTTCCCCGAATACCGCCTACGTCAACACCATTCCGCCGGGGCTGGAGCCGCCGCATCCGGGCAACATCATCCTGGAAGAGCGCATCCGCTCCTATGTTCGCTGGAACGCCATGGCCATGGTCGTCAAGGCCAACAGCCATAACCCGCCCGATGGCGGCGACCTGGGCGGCCACATCGCCTCGTTCGCCTCGCTGGCCACCATGATAGGCTGCGGCCAGAACCACTTCTGGCACGCCGAAAGCGAAGGCCATGGCGGCGACCTGGTGTACTTCCAGGGCCATTCCTCGCCCGGCATCTATGGCCGCGCCTACCTGGAAGGCCGTCTGACCGAAGACCAGCTGGATAATTTCCGCCAGGAAGTCGACGGCCATGGCCTGCCTTCCTATCCCCATCCCAAACTCATGCCGGATTTCTGGCAGTTCCCCACCGTGTCCATGGGCCTGGGGCCCCTGATGGCCATCTATCAGGCCCGCTTCCTCAAGTACCTGCATGCGCGCGGCATCGCCGACACCAGCAATCGCAAGGTCTGGGTATTCTGCGGCGACGGCGAGATGGACGAACCCGAATCCCTGGGCGCCATCAGCCTGGCTTCGCGCGAAAAGCTCGACAACCTGATCTTCGTCATCAACTGCAACCTCCAGCGCCTTGACGGCCCGGTGCGCGGCAACGGCAAGATCATCCAGGAACTCGAAGGCGATTTCCGGGGCAGCGGCTGGAACGTCATCAAGCTCATCTGGGGCGGCTACTGGGATCCCCTCCTGGCGCGCGACAAGGAAGGCATCTTGCGCCGCGTCATGGAAGAGTCCGTCGACGGCGAATACCAGGCCTACAAGGCGCACGACGGCAAGTTCGTGCGCGAGAATTTCTTCGGCAAGCATCCCAAGCTGCTCGAAATGGTCAGCCGCATGAGCGACGACGACGTCTGGCGCCTGAACCGGGGCGGCCACGATCCCTATAAGGTGTATGCGGCCTTCAAATCGGCATCCGACCACAAGGGCCAGCCTACCGTCATCCTGGCCAAGACCATCAAGGGCTACGGCATGGGCCATGTCGGCCAGGCCAAGAACCCGACCCACCAGCAGAAGAAACTGGACATGGATTCGGTGCGCGAATTCCGCGACCGCTTCAATATTCCGGTTCCCGACGACAAGATCGAGCAGCTTCCCTACTTCAAGCCGTCCGAAGATTCGCCCGAAATGAAGTACCTGCACGAACGCCGCAAGGCGCTGGGGGGCTATCTGCCGCGCCGCCGCGAAAAGGCGGACGAGCAACTGCACGCCCCGGCCCTGGAGGCCTTCAAGGCCGTGCTGGAACCCACCGCCGAAGGCCGCGAGATCTCCACGACGCAGGCTTTCGTGCGCATCCTCAATCAGATCCTGCGCGACAAGGAACTCAGTCCGCGCGTCGTGCCCATCCTGGCCGACGAATCGCGCACCTTCGGCATGGAGGGCCTGTTCCGCCAGATCGGCATCTATGCGCCGGAAGGGCAGAAGTACACCCCGGTCGACAAGGACCAGGTCATGTACTACCGCGAGACCCAGAACGGCCAGTTGCTGCAGGAAGGCATCAACGAAGCGGGCGCCTTCAGCTCATGGATGGCGGCGGCAACGTCGTATTCCACGAACAACCGCATCATGATTCCGTTCTTCATCTACTACTCGATGTTCGGCTTCCAGCGCATCGGCGATCTGGCCTGGGCGGCGGGCGACATGCAGGCGCGCGGCTTCCTGCTGGGCGGCACGGCGGGGCGCACGACCCTGAACGGCGAAGGCCTGCAGCATGAAGACGGCCATAGCCACATCATGTCCGCGCTGATCCCGAACTGCGTGTCCTACGACCCCACCTTCGGGCACGAACTGGCCGTCATCATCCAGGACGGTCTGCGGCGCATGGTCGAGAACCAGGAGAACGTGTACTACTACATCACGGTCATGAACGAGAACTACGCGCAGCCCGGCCTGAAGAAGGGCGACGAGGAAGGGATCATACGCGGGATGTACAAGTTCAAGTCCGTGGGCGACGCCAAGAAGCCGCGCGTCCAGCTCATGGGCTCGGGCACCATCCTGCGCGAAGTCCTGGCGGCGCAGGAAATGCTGGAAAGCGACTGGGGCGTGGGCTCCGACGTCTGGAGCGTGACCAGCTTCACCGAGCTGCGCCGCGACGGCCTGGATTGCGAACGCCACAGCCTGCTGAATCCCGAGGACAAGAAGGCGCCCGTGCCCTACGTCACGAAGCAGCTGGAAGGCACCTCGGGCCCCATCGTCGTCTCGACCGACTACGTCAAGGCCTACGGCGATCAGATCCGCCCCTTCGTGCCCAAGGGCCGCAACTTCAAGGTGCTGGGCACCGACGGCTTCGGCCGCTCCGATTTCCGCTCCAAGCTGCGCGAGCACTTCGAGGTCGATCGGCGCTTCGTGGTGCTGGCCGCCTTGCGCAGCCTGGCCGACGAAGGGCAGCTGCCGCTGGCCAAGGTGTCCGAAGCCATCAAGAAATACGGCATCAATACCAATAAAGCCAACCCGCATCACGCGTAAACAGGGGACAAGCACATGAGCAATACCATCGAAATCAAGGTCCCGGACATTGGCGACTTCAGTGAAGTCGAAGTCATCGAGCTGCTGGTCGCCCAAGGCGATACCGTCAGCGCCGAGCAAAGCCTCATCACTGTCGAGTCCGATAAAGCCTCGATGGAGATCCCCTCGCCCCAGGCCGGCGTGGTCAAGTCGCTGAAGGTCAAGGTCGGCGACAAGATCAAGGAAGGTTCGGTCATCCTGCAACTGGAAGCCGCCGACGCGGCCGGCGAGAAGCCGGCCGAACCGGCCGTGAAGAAGACCGAAGCCGCGCCCGAACAGGCTCCGGCCGCGCCGCAGCAAGCCAAGGGCGCCGAGTCCGCTCCCGCGCAGGCAGCGGCGCCTCAAGGGCAGGGCGAGGCGGTGACCGTTGCCGTGCCCGACATCGGCGATTCCACCGATGTCGAAGTCATCGAGATCATGGTTTCCGTGGGCGACACGATCGCGGCCGAGCAAAGCCTGATCACCGTGGAGTCCGACAAGGCTTCCATGGAAGTGCCGTCCTCGCACGCGGGGGTGGTCACCGCGATCAAGGTCAAGCTGGGCGACAAGGTCAACAAGGGCTCCGCCATTCTCGAACTGAAGGCCGACGGCGGCGCCAAGCCGGCCGCCGCGGCGGCCGGGGCACCGGCGCCCGCACAAGAGCAGGCCCCCGCACAGGAACCGGCGAGCAGCGCCGCGCAGGCGTCCGCCCCCTCCGATCCGGCCGAAGGCCAGGCACTGGCATCGGTGCCGCCCGAGCGCCATTCGCCCACCGAGGCGTTTGCCGACGCCGACGTGCCCCTGCGCAATCTGCCCCATGCCTCGCCCTCGGTGCGCAAGTTCGCGCGCGAGCTGGGCGTCAACCTGGCGTCGGTGCGCGGCTCGGGCGCGAAGAACCGCATCACCCAGGACGACGTTCGCAAGTTCGTCAAGCAGGCCCTGTCGGTCGGCGGCGGAACGGGTGCCACGGCGGCGGCCGCCGATGGCGGTTTCAGCGTGCTGGGCTGGCCCAAGGTGGATTTCGCCAAGTTCGGCCAGATCGACACCAAGCCCCTGTCTCGCATCAAGAAGATTTCCGGCGCCAATCTGCATCGCAACTGGGTGATGATTCCGCATGTCACCAACAACGATGCGGCCGACATCACCGAACTGGAAGAACTGCGCCAGACCCTGAACAAAGAGAACCAGAAGTCCGGCATCAAGGTCACCATGCTGGCCTTCCTGATCAAGGCCGTCGTGGCCGCGCTCAAGAAGTTCCCCGAGTTCAACGCCTCCATCGACGGCGACAACCTGGTCCTGAAGCACTACTACCATATCGGCTTCGCCGCGGACACGCCCAACGGCCTGGTCGTGCCGGTCATACGGGACGCCGACAAGAAGGGCATCGTCGAGCTGGCCAAGGAAACCGCCGAGCTTGCCGGCCTGGCTCGCGACGGCAAGCTGTCGCCCAGCCAGATGCAGGGCGGATGCTTTTCCATTTCCTCGCTGGGCGGCATAGGCGGTACTTCGTTCACCCCCATCATCAATGCGCCCGAGGTCGCCATATTGGGCGTGTCGCGCTCGGCGCATGCGCCGGTCTGGAACGGCAAGGAGTTCCAGCCCAGGCTGATGCTGCCTCTGTCCCTGTCCTACGATCACCGCGTCATCGACGGGGCGGCGGCGGCCCGATTCAATGCCTACCTGGGCAGCCTGCTGGCCGATTTCCGCCGCATTGCGCTATAGGAGCCGCACATGAGCACAACTGAATTGAATGTGCCCGATATCGGCGACTTTGCCGAGGTCGAGGTCATCGAGGTCCTGGTTGCCGTGGGCGACACGATCAAGGCGGAACAAAGCCTGATCACCGTGGAATCCGACAAGGCGTCCATGGAGATCCCGGCCGCCAGGGCCGGCGTGGTCAAGGCCGTGCTGGTCAAGGTCGGCGACAAGGTCACCGAGGGCTCGGCCATGGTGCAGATCGAAGAAGCCGCATCCGACGACGAGGGCAAGGCCGACGCTCCGGCGCCGTCGGCCTCCGGCACGCAGGCGTCCGGTGCGACAGCCGCCGGGAAACCGGCTGCCGAGAAGCCGACCGAAAAGCCGGCTTCCGCGCCGGCGGCGGCCAGCTTCTCGGGCTCGGCCGATGTCCAGTGCGATGTCCTGGTGCTGGGCGCCGGACCGGGCGGATACTCCGCCGCGTTCCGGGCCGCCGACCTGGGCCTGTCCGTCGTGCTGGTCGAACGGTATGCCACGCTGGGCGGTGTTTGCCTGAACGTGGGCTGCATTCCCTCCAAAGCCTTGCTGCATACGGCCGCCGTGCTGGAAGAAGCGCAGTCGCTGGCCGGCCACGGCATCAAGTTCGGCAAGCCCGAGATCGACCTGGATGCCTTGCGCGCCTACAAGGACGGCGTGGTGGCCAAGCTGACCGGCGGCCTCGCCGGCATGGCCAAGGCCCGCAAAGTCAGTGTGCTGACCGGCCTGGGGCAGTTCGCCGATCCGCAACACCTGACGGTGCAGGAAGCGGGCGGGGGCACCCGCACGGTCAAATTCGGCTCGGCCATCATCGCGGCCGGCAGCCAGTCGGTCAAACTGCCTTTCTTCCCCGAGGACGACCGCATCGTCGATTCGACCGGCGCCTTGCTGCTCAAAGGCATACCGGAAAAAATGCTCATCGTGGGCGGCGGCATCATCGGCCTGGAAATGGGCACGGTCTATTCCGCCCTGGGCACCCGCCTGGACGTCGTGGAAATGCAAAGTGGCCTGATGCAGGGCGCCGACCGCGACATGGTCAAGGTCTGGGACAAGATGAACGCCGGCCGCTTCGACCGCGTCATGCTCGACACCAAGACCGTCGGAGCCGAAGCGCGCGAAGACGGCATATGGGTCAGCTTCGAAGGCGAGAAGGCTCCCAAAGAGCCGCAGCGCTACGACCTGGTGCTGCAGGCCGTGGGCCGCAGCCCCAACGGCAAGAAGATCGCCGCCGACAAGGCGGGCGTGGCGGTGACCGACCGCGGCTTCATCGAGGTCGACAAGCAGATGCGCACCAACGTGCCGCACATCTACGCGATCGGCGACATCGTCGGCCAGCCCATGCTGGCGCACAAAGCCGTCCACGAAGGGCATGTGGCGGCCGAGGTCATCGCGGGCCAGAAGAGCTTCTTCGACGCCCGCGTCATTCCTTCCGTCGCCTATACCGATCCCGAGGTGGCCTGGGTGGGGCTGACCGAAGACGAGGCCAAAAAGGAAGGGATTGCCATCCAGAAGGGCCTCTTTCCCTGGGCGGCGTCGGGGCGCGCCATTGCCAATGGCCGCGACGAAGGCTTCACCAAGCTGCTGTTCGATGCCGAAACGCATCGCATCCTGGGCGGAGGCATCGTCGGAACCCATGCCGGCGACCTGATCGGCGAGGTGGCCCTGGCCATCGAGATGGGCGCCGACATGGTCGATATCGGCAAGACCATCCACCCCCATCCCACATTGGGCGAGTCCCTGGGCATGGCGGCCGAGGTGGCCGAGGGCGTCTGCACCGACCTTCCCCCCGCGCGGCGCAAATAACGCCGGCCCGCGCATGGGCAAGCGTTGCGGTTTTACCGGCAGGTGCTACTATCGGCACCTGCCGTTGTTTCTTTTGATCGATAAGCCTTCATCATGCCCCGTCCCCGACCCAGCGATACCGCCACCTTGCAAGAGTGGCTGGACTATCTGGAATCCCTGCATCGCACTCCCATAGACCTTGGCCTGGACCGCATACGCGCCGTCGCGGAAAAGCTGAAGCTGGAACTGCCTTTCGTGAAGATCACGGTGGGCGGGACCAACGGCAAAGGGTCCACCTGCGCCATGCTCGAAGCCATTCTGCTGGCGTCGGGCTACAAGGTCGGAACCTATACCTCGCCCCATCTCATCGACTTCAATGAGCGCATCCGGGTCAATGGCGATCAGGCCGGCGACGCGGACATCATCCGTCAGTTCCGCGAAATAGAAGACACGCGCGGCGATACGACCCTCAGCTATTTCGAATACACCACGCTTGCGGCCCTGATGCTGTTCGAACAGCAGAAGGTGGACGTGGCGGTGCTGGAAGTGGGCCTGGGCGGACGGCTGGACGCGGTGAATCTGGTGGATACCGACTGCGCCATCATCACCAGCGTGGATATCGACCACACGGCTTATCTGGGCGATACGCGTGAAAAAATAGGCTGGGAGAAAGCGCACATCTTCCGCGCCGGCCGGCCCGCGATTTGCGCCGATCCCATGCCGCCGCAAACCATACTGGACCATGCCGGGGAAATCGGCGCCGACCTGTGGCTGTTCGGCAAGGATTTCAATTATTCGGGCGACCGGCAGCAATGGGCCTACGGTGGCCGCTCGCAGCGACGCAGCGGCCTTGCCTACCCCTCTTTGCGCGGCGCCAATCAGTTGCTGAACGCCTCGGCGGCCCTGGCGGCGCTGGAGGCCCTGCGGCCCAGGCTGGTCGTGCCCCAGCAGGCCGTGCGCATAGGCCTTTCACAGGTATCGCTGCCGGGCCGCCTGCAGATACTGCCCGGAACGCCCACCATCATCCTGGACGTGGCGCACAATCCGCATGCCGCCGCCGCCCTGGGCCAGAATCTGGATAACATGGGTTACTTTCCGCATACCCATGCCGTCGTCGGCATGCTCAACGACAAGGACATAGCGGGCGTGATCGCCAAGCTGGCCCATCGAGTGGACCACTGGTATTGCGCGAGCCTGGAGGGGCCGCGCGGAACATCCGGGGCGGATCTGGCCGACGCGGTGCGCCAGGCGATCGCCGCCACCACCGGCAAGCCCACTCTGGAAGAGAGCAGCACCGAGGTCCGCCGGGCGGCATCCACGGAAGGCGGCAGGCCGGGAGTGCGTTCCGTGGCCCTTCCTCCCGTGGAGGCCAGGACGGTAAAGGTTTCCAGTTTCGAAAATCCGGTACAAGCATTTACCGAGGCTCGAAAACAGGCCGCCGAGAATGATAGAATTCTTGTGTTCGGATCTTTTGCGACCGTAGGCCCCGTGCTTGACGAGCTAGGACGCAAGGCCACATAGCATTTCGCAAGCCTCATGGCCGGCTTGTTTTTCAAGATAGGTTTCTGCCCCATGGGATTGTTCTCTCGTAAAGAACCTGCTTCGGGAACGGGGCGTCGTTCCGCGTCGCGCTCATCGCTGTCCAGCGAGGCGCAAGCCAACGAATTGCGGGGACGCGCGCGGCGCAGGCTCATCGGCGCCCTGGCGCTGGTCCTGGCCGCCGTCATCATCGTGCCCATGCTGTTCGACTCTCCGGCCCCCGAAGACGGCCAGCTGGCCACGCCGGTCGTCGTTCCGGCCATCGTCCCGCCCGAGACCACCAACGGCGTCGCCATGGCGCCCACGGCACCCGACACGCCCGCACCGGGCGCCGACACCGGCTCTACAACACCCGACGCACCCGTTCCGCCGGCCGGCCCCGAGCCGGACAGCACAGCACCTTCGGTCACAGAGCCCGCCGCCGGTCAGTCCGCCGCCGCGCCGCAGCCGGCGCCCGAGCCTCCGGCCGCGCCGGAACCGGCCCCGGCCAAGAAGCCCGAGCCCGAATCCAAACCTGAACCCAAGCCCAAGGCGGCCACCGAACGAACCGACGACGGCTCCGTGGCCATCGCGCTGCTCGAAGGCCGCAGCCCCTCCAAGCCCGCGCCCGCCGCGGCGGCCGAGAAGGGCAGCTTCGTCCTGCAGGTCGCCGCCTACACCAGCGACAAGGACGCCGAAGTCCGGCGCGACCGCCTGGTCTCGGCGGGGGTCACGAACGCCTATGTCGAGAACGCGGTGTCGGGCGGGAAAACCACTTACCGCCTGCGTGTGGGCCCTTTTCCCACGCGCGATGCGGCCCAGGCCGCGCAAGCCCGCTTGCGGGCGCTGGGCTACGATAACGGCTTCATCTCCACTAAGTGACCAGCTTCGACTACCTCGTGCTGGCCGTCCTGGGCGTGTCGGCATTTCTGGGGCTCCTGCGCGGGCTCATAAAGGAAGTCCTTTCGCTTATCGCCTATATCGTCGCCTTCCTGTCGGCCATCTGGTGGGGACCTCTGGTTTCGGGCTGGATCGCGGGCTGGATAGAGACCCCTTTGCTTCGCACCGCGGCGGCGTACGCCGGGGTGTTCATCGTTGTCTTGCTGCTGGTCGGCCTGCTGAACCTGGCCTTGGCAACGCTCATCGAGAAAACCGGCCTGACGCCCGCCGACCATGGCCTGGGCGCGCTGTTCGGCCTGCTGCGCGGCATGCTGATCGTCCTGGTGCTGGTGGCTCTGGCCGGCTATACCGAGCTGCCCAAGGAGCCCTGGTGGAGCGAGGCAAGATTGTCGGGCACCGCCGTGAAAGGCGTGCAGCGGGTCAAGCAGTTGCTGCCCCCATCGCTGTCGTCATGGCTGCCGTATTGATTTGATTGAGTCACAGGAATAGCAAACATGTGTGGAATTGTAGGGGTCGCGGGCTCTGGCCCCGTAAATCAGCTGATCTACGATAGCTTGCTGCTGCTGCAGCATCGCGGCCAGGACGCGGCGGGCATCGCCACCTCGCACGATCAGTTTTTCAATATGTACAAGGCCCATGGCCTGGTGCGCGACGTGTTCCGAACCCGCAACATGCGCTCGCTGCCCGGCAACAGCGGCCTGGGCCAGGTGCGCTATCCCACGGCCGGTTCCAGCGACAGCGTCGACGAGGCGCAGCCTTTCTACGTCAATGCGCCGTTCGGCATCACCTTTGTGCACAACGGCAACCTGACCAACTGGCGCGAGCTGCGCGAAGCGCTGTTCAAGGTCGACCGACGCCATATCAACACCAACTCCGATTCCGAAGTCCTGTTGAATGTATTCGCCCACGAGCTTCAGCTTGCGGCCAACGGCGGTTCGCTCGACGAAGAAGCCATCTTCACCGCCGTGTCATCGGTGCACAGGCGCGCAAAGGGCGCTTATGCCGTCATTGCGCAGATCGCCAGCTACGGCCTGGTGGCCTTCCGCGATCCCTACGGAATACGGCCTTTGTGCCTGGGCTCGGTAGAGACCGAGTCCGGCACCGAATGGATGGTGGCGTCCGAGTCGGTGGCGCTCACCGGCTGCGGCTTCACCCTGGTGCGCGACATTGCTCCGGGCGAAGCCGTGTTCATCGATCTGGACGGCAAGCTGGCCAGCCGCCAGTGCGCCGACCAGCCCGCGCTGACGCCCTGTGTGTTCGAGTATGTCTATTTCGCCCGGCCCGATTCGCTGATGGACGGCGTGTCCATCTACGATGCGCGCCTGAACATGGGCGAGTACCTGGGCGACAATGTGGCCAAGGCCCTGCGCCTGGGCGACATCGACGTCGTCATGCCCATACCCGATTCATCCCGTCCGTCGGCCATGCAGCTGGCCGCCCGGCTGGACCTCAGCTACCGCGAAGGCTTCATCAAGAACCGCTATGTGGGCCGCACCTTCATCATGCCCGGCCAGGCCGTGCGCAAGAAGTCGGTGCGCCAGAAGCTGAGCGCCATCGACATGGAATTCCGGGGCAAGAACGTCCTGCTGGTCGACGACTCCATCGTGCGCGGCACCACCAGCCGTGAAATCGTCGACATGGCGCGCGCGGCCGGGGCCAACAAAGTGTATTTCGCGTCGGCGGCGCCTCCGGTGCGCTTTCCCAACGTCTATGGCATCGACATGCCCACGCAGGCCGAGCTTATCGCGACGGGGCGGGACACGGCCGAGATCGCCCGCGAAATCGGCGCCGACGGGCTGGTCTATCAGGAGCTGGGCGATCTGGAACAGTCCATCCGCGACCTGAATCCCGCCATGAAGCAGTTCGAATCGTCCTGCTTCAACGGCCGCTACGTGACCGGCGATATCGACCAGGCCTATCTGGAGCGGCTCAGCCAGACGCGCGGCGCGCGACCGGCGGCGGGCGAAATGGCCACTCGCGAGAACGACGAGTAGGCCGTCGCGCGGCGCCTGGCGTGCTGCCTGGCTGATCGGTCGAATGGCCTGCCGGCCCCCTAGCCCAGGCGCCGCAGCAGGGCGAACAGCCCCATCGCGCCGATGGCGACGAACAGGCCCAGGCCCCATAGGGCGTACTCGATGCCCAGCAGGTCGACGCGCGCGTCCATGCACGAAGCATAGATGCCGAACAGCCAGGGCAGCGCGGCATCCAGGCCGCTTTTGACCATGAAGCGATCCGCAAAAGTCATGTCGCAGGAAAACAGGCTGGCGGCGACGCTGTATTGGTACCAGGCGGTCGCCACGCCGGCCGCGCTGAGCAGCACCGCGGCAAGGGCCGCGAGCCGGCGCAGGCCGGCGGCGATGCGGCCCGCCAGCAGGCCCAGCCAGCACACCGCCGCGATGACGATGAAGATCAGGCGCTGCAGGACGCACCAGGCGCAGGGCTGCATGTCGAAGACATGCTGGGATACCAGCGCTATGGCGACGGCGGCCAGGCAAAGCAGGGCCATGGCGTGCAGGAGGCGGGATGTATGGCTCGTCATGATGGAAATCGCAGTTTATTGGAAATGAGGATGTATGACCGGCGCCCGCCGGAAAAGTGCCGGCGCCGTCAGATGGCCGCTTCGCGAATCAGGCCCAGCAGTAATTCGTGCACGCCGTCCCACACGATCTGCACCCCCAGGCACAGCAGGATGAAAGCCGACAGGCGCATCAGCACGGCGGTGCCGTTGGGCCCCAGCTTGTGCATGAACTGCGCGGCGAAACGCAGGCAAAGGTAGACCACCAGCGCCGCCACGGCGATCGCCGGCAGGGAGCCGGCCAGCTTGACGGTGGTGGCCCAGGCGCGCTCGTCATGCAGCGTGGCGCCCACGGTGAGGGCCGCCGACAGGGCGCCCGGCCCGCAGATCATGGGGAAGGTCAGCGGATAGAAGGCCTTGGACCGCACCTGTTCCAGGGAATAGGCCTCGGCCATGTTCTGGGCGTGTTCGGCATCGTAGTCCGAGGCGCTGACCAGGCGCCATGCGGTGGCGATCACCAGCAGGCCGCCGCCTATCCGCACGATGGGCAGCGATATGCCGAAGAAATCCAGCACCACATTGCCGGCGAACATGGCGATGGCCAGCATGATGAGGATATTGACGGCGACCCGCTTGGCCAGCTGCGTGCGGACCTGGGTGCCCGCACCTTCCGTCAGCGTCAGGAAGATCGGGGCCACGGCGGGCGGATTGAGAATGGGCAGCAAGGTCGCCAGGGCGAACAGGAAGCTGCGTCCGAAGTTGATGATGAAGTCGTTCAATGCCATGGGCTGGGCTCTGCTCGGTGATTCATGGGTTCGCGCTGTCCAGCATGGCCAGCACCTTGCGCTCGAACTGCAATTGGCTGCGGGGATGCCCCAGCGCATCGCCTTCGATGATGAAGATATCTTCGACCCGGTCGCCCAGCGTCATGATCTTGGCCATCTTCAGGCTGATCGAATTGGCCGCGAATACGCGGGCCAGGCTATGCAGCAATCCGGGGCGGTCGGCGGCAAGGATGGTCAGGCGCCACGACGCGCTGCGCTCATCCGGTTGCAGTTCGACGTTGGGGATGATGGGGAACACGCGCGAGCGGCGCGAGCCGGGCTGCCACGCCCGGGCGCCGGCCGGCTCGGCTAGCGCGGCGCCGGACTCCATCCTCAGCTGGGCATCCAGCTCGTGCTCGACCAGCGTGGCATTGGAACGATAGTCTTTTTCGTGCGGCGGCAGGAGCACGATGAAGCTGTCCAGCGCCCAGCCATGATGGGTGGTGTGTATGCGCGCATCCTGCACGCTCAGGGAGCGGCGGTCGAAGTACCGGCACAGGGCCACGAAAAGGTCTTTGCGGTCTTTCGTGTACACCATGATCTGCAGGGCTTCGTTCTGCCCCACGATGCGCGCCTTGACCACCGGCTCGGCCGAGTTCATGCGGTGATACAGGTGCCGCGTGTGCCAGGCGATTTCCGAGGCCTCGTGGCGCAGGAAGTAGGCCACGTCCAGCTGGCTCCAGAACTCGTCGCGGCTTTCGTCGCGCAGGCCCATGAGCCGGATTTCGTTGGCCGCGGCCTCTTTGCGCTGCGCGAGCACCGTGCCGGCATCGGGCTGGGCGCCGCCCAGCGCCGATATCGTCTGCCGGTACAGGTCTTCCAGCAGCTTGCCTTTCCAGGAGTTCCACACCTTGGGGCTGGTGCCGCGTATGTCGGCCACCGTCAGCAGATAAAGGGCCGTCAGGCGGCGTTCGTCCTGCACGCATTGCGCAAACTGGTGCACGACGCCGGGATCGCTCAGATCGCGTTTCTGGGCCACCGTGGACATGGTCAGGTGCTGGCGCACCAGGAATTCGACCAGATCCCTGTCGGCGCCTTCGATGCCGTGATCGATGCAGAAGCGCCGCGCTTCAACGGCCCCCAGTTCGGAGTGGTCTCCGCCGCGTCCCTTGGCGATGTCGTGGAAAAGGGCCGCCACATACAGCAGCCAGTGGCGGTCGAAATCGGCGATCAGTTGGCTGGCCAGGGGGTATTCCTGGGCATGCTCGGGCATGGTGAAGCGGCGCAGGTTGCGCACCACCATCAGGATATGCTGGTCCACGGTGTAGGCGTGGAACAGGTCGTGCTGCATCTGGCCGACGATGCGCCGGAACACGGGCAGGTAGCGGGGCAGCAGGTTCAGCATGGTCATGCGCCGCAGCGAATGGACGATGCCGCGCGGCTGCTGCAGTATCTGTATGAACTGGCGGCGATTGACCGGATTGCGCCGGAACTGCGCATCGATGCGGCGGCGGGCGTGCCACATGGCGCGCAGCGCCTGCGCCGATATGCCGACGATCTCGGGCCTTTCCTGCATGACCAGGAAGGCCCGGAAGAGCAGGGCGGGGTTGCGCTCGAAGCCGTCGTCGCGGCACAGGCCCAGCCGGCTCCGTATCACGCAGAAATCGTCATCGATGGGATGCGCCTGCTCGCCGGGCAGGGGAAACAGCAGTTCCTCCATGCTCTGCATCAGGATGGCATTGAGCTGGCTGACCACGCGCGCCGCCCAGTAATACCGCTGCATCAGGATTTCGCTGGGCCGCCGGGTCCGGGTGGCTTCGAAGCCGTAGGTCGCCGCCAGGCCGGGCTGCAGGTCGAACAGCACGCGGTCCTCGCGCCTGCCGGTCATCAGGTGCAGCTCGATGCGCAGGCGCTTGAACGCCTGGTCGGCGCGGCGCAAGGCGCGGAATTCCGCCGCCGTCAACAAGTCGGTCTTGACGACCTCGCGCCAGGTGCCGCCCAGGCCCGCCGCCTGGGTCAGCCACAGAATGACCTGCAGATCGCGCAGGCCGCCGGGCGATTCCTTGCAGTTCGGCTCCAGCGCGTAGGGCGTGTCCTGGTAGCGGGCGTGGCGCTGCTGCATTTCCGAGCGCTTGGCCTGAAAGAAGGTCTGGGCGTCCAGCTGTTCGCGCATCAGGTCGCGCAATTCCTGCAGCAGATTCTTGCTGCCCACCAGCCACCGGGCCTCCATAAGGGCCGTCTCGACGGTGATGTCGTTGGCGGCCTCGCGCCGGCAATCCTGCAAAGTGCGCACGCTGTGGCCAGGCTCGATGCCCAAGTCCCACATGGAGGCGACCAGGGCCTCGATCATGGCCGTTTCGTCCCGGCTGGGCGGATTGCGCAGCAATACCAGAATATCGACGTCGGAATAAGGATAGAGTTCGCCGCGTCCGTAGCCGCCCACCGCGACCAGGGCGGAGCCGGACGGCAAGGGGTGCAGCCGGACCAGTTCGCGCAAGGCCTGGTCCATGATGCGGCGCAGGGTGGTCAGCAGGGTGTCGGGACGGAGGTGGCCGCGAAAGGCGGCGATGGCATCGGCCCGCTTCGCGGCCAGCTGGTCGCGCAAGGTGGTGAAGGCCTGCGCATGCATGGCGGCGCCTGCGCGCGGGATCAAGCCGCCCCGATGATTGCGGGCGGCTTGGGCATGCCGTCGGACACCGTCAGGACTTCGTAGCCATTGTCGGTAACCAGGATGCTGTGCTCCCATTGGGCCGACAGGCTGTGATCGCGGGTGACCACCGTCCAGCCGTCCGCCAGGGTGCGGATTTCCTTGCGGCCGGCATTGATCATGGGTTCGATGGTGAAGATCATCCCGGGCTCGAGCTTGACGCCCGTGCCGGGCTTGCCGTAGTGCAGCACCTGGGGATCCTGATGGAATTTTCGCCCCACCCCGTGACCGCAATATTCACGCACCACCGAAAAGCCCTGCTTTTCGGCATGCTTCTGGATGGCGCTGCCGATATCGCCCAGGGTGGCCCCCGGCCTGACCTGCTCGATGCCCAGCCACATGCACTCGTAGGTTGTTTCGGTCAGGCGCCTGGCCAGGATGGACGGCTCGCCCACGTAATACATGCGGCTGGTGTCGCCGAACCAGCCATCCTTGATGACGGTGACGTCGATGTTCATGATGTCGCCGTTCTTGAGCACCTTGTCGCCCGGTATGCCATGGCAGATGACATGGTTGACCGAAGTGCAGATCGAGGCTGGAAATGGGGTGTAGCCCGGCGGCGCATAGCCCACGGTGGCCGACTCCACCTTGAGCTCATGGGTGATGAAGTCCATGCACAACCTGTCGAGCTCGCCCGTGCTGACTCCGGCGCGCACGTGGGGCTCCAGGTAGTCCAGGGTGGCCGCCGCCGCCTGGCAGGCCGCGCGCATTTTGTTCAGATCGGAGGGGTCGGTGACTAGGGTACTCATGGCAACTTGAATAATGTAGGCTAAAAATAGTAGAATTATAGGCTTTCTTGGAATTTCCCATTTATGGGAAGCCTTGGGGAAAAGCTGTTTTGCTTTGGCAGTTATGTTAGTTGACGCTAACTAACTGCGTTGACTAACTGTTTAAGCATTGACTAACTGTTTAAGCATTGACTAACTGTTTAAGCATTGACTAACTGTTTAAGGCTTGAGGCGAAGCAGCAAGAAAGTAGTTTTAGAAAAGTAGTTTTAGAAGTTTTTGGTTTTAATCAATCTGGTTTTAAAAATCGCGTGCCCCGCAATTTGAGGGTGTCGACGTTCATAGTGTAACTGCAGCGCTGACTGCAAGGCTTGGCCGCAAGGCCGGCAGGCATGAACGGCCGATACAAGCGGGGTACAAGACTGAACCCTTGGAGAATATTATGTCTTTGATGCGTGAAATGCTGGAAGCCGGTGTCCATTTTGGCCACCAGACCCGTTACTGGAACCCCAAGATGGCTCAGTTCATCTTCGGTCAGCGTAACAAGATCCATATCGTCAACCTTGAGCAAACCGTCGTCAAGTACCAGGAAGCGGCCAAGTTCGTTCGCCAGGTTGCCGCACGCGGCGGCAACGTCCTGTTCGTCGGCACCAAGCGCGCCGCGCGCGAGCTCGTCGCCGCTGAAGCCGCCCGTTGCGGCATGCCCTACGTCGACAGCCGCTGGCTGGGCGGCATGATGACCAACTTCAAGACGGTCAAGACCTCGGTCAAGCGCCTGAAGGAAATGGAAGCGCAACTGGCCGACGGCGCCACTGAGCGCATGAGCAAGAAAGAAGCCCTGATGTTCGATCGCGAGCTGGAAAAGCTCAACAAGGCCATCGGCGGCATCAAGGACATGAACACCCTGCCCGACGCGCTGTTCGTCATCGACGTGGGCTACCACAAGATTGCCGTCGCCGAAGCGCGCACCCTGGGCATCCCCGTGGTCGCCGTGGTCGATACCAATCACTCGCCCGACGGCGTCGATTACATCATTCCGGGTAACGACGACTCCGCCAAGGCGATCGCGCTGTATGCCAAGGGCATGGCCGACGCCGTGCTGGAAGGCCGCGAACAGAACCTGAACGGCCTGGTCGAGGAAATCACCGAAGGCGACGAAGAGTTCGTCGAGGTCGAAGAAGAAGACCGCGAATAAAACGTGTGCCCCGGCCGGTCCGGGGCAGGGGCCGCCGCCCGCCGGCGACGGCCGCTCATGTCGTTTCGCACCTGCCCCGGCCCGCCGGGGCGTGTTTTAAAGAACTGGAGAAAAGAATGGCTCAAATTACCGCATCCATGGTCAAAGAACTGCGCGAGAAGACCGACGCGCCCATGATGGAGTGCAAGAAGGCATTGACCGAGGCCGAAGGCGACCTGGCACGTGCCGAAGAGATTCTCCGCGTAAAACTGGGCAACAAGGCCAGCAAGGCCGCTGCCCGCGTCACGGCCGAAGGCCTGATCGGCCTGCACGTGGCGGCCGACGGCAAGCGCGGCACGGTCATCGAAGTCAACTGCGAAACCGACTTCGTTGCCAAGAACGACGATTTCATCGGCTTCATCAATCAACTGGTCGAACTGGTTACCGAAAAGAATCCGGCCGACATTGCCGCGCTGAACGAATTGCCCATGGGCGAGGGCACGGTCGAAAGCACCCGCGCCGCCCTGGTCGGCAAAATCGGCGAGAACGTCTCGGTCCGCCGCTTCGAGCGCTTCGAGACCGCCAATCAGCTGGCCAGCTATGTGCATGGCGGCAAGATCGGCGTTCTGGTTGAATACTCCGGCCCGGAAGAAACCGGCAAGGACGTGGCCATGCACATCGCCGCCACCAAGCCCAAGGCGCTCGACGCCAACGGCGTGCCCGCCGCCGATATCGCCACCGAGCGTTCGGTCGCCGAGCAGAAGGCCGCCGAGTCCGGCAAGCCCGCCGAAATCGTCGCCAAGATGGTCGAAGGTTCGGTACAGAAGTTCCTGAAGGAAGTCACCTTGCTGTCCCAGCCCTTCGTCAAGAACGACAAGCAATCCGTCGAGCAGATGCTCAAGGAAAAGGGCGCATCCGTCGCGCGCTTTGCACTGTACGTCGTTGGTGAAGGCATCGAGAAGAAATCGGAAGATTTCGCAGCGGAAGTCGCCGCTGCGGCAGCCGGCAACGCTTAATATCGCTTTAAGCAAAAAAGTCGGGCCTGCGTTGCCACGCAGGTCCGACTCTGGCTTACACTTTCGTTGGATCGTTTACCTGGGATACTACCTATGACCACCAGATCGTACAAGCGTGTTCTTCTCAAACTTTCCGGCGAAGCGCTGATGGGAGAAGACGCCTTTGGGATCAATCGCTCTACCATATTGCGCATGACGGAAGAAATCGCCGAAGTCGCCACGCTGGGCGTGGAACTGGCGATCGTCATTGGTGGCGGGAATATTTTCCGGGGCGTCGCTCCCGGCGCCCAGGGCATGGACCGCGCCACGGCCGACTACATGGGCATGATGGCAACCGTCATGAATGCCCTGGCGCTGCAAGACGCGCTGAAGCACCGCGGCGTCGACACCCGGGTCCAGTCCGCCCTGAACATCGACCAGGTCGTCGAACCCTATATCCGCCCCAAGGCCTTGCGCTACCTCGAAGAAGGCAAGGTCGTGGTGTTCGCGGCCGGAACGGGCAATCCTTTTTTCACCACCGATACCGCCGCCGCGCTGCGCGGGGCCGAGATCGGCGCTGAAATCGTCCTGAAGGCGACCAAGGTGGACGGCATCTACAGCGCCGATCCCAACAAGGATCCCAGCGCCACGCGCTATGCGCGCATCAGCTTCGATGAAGCCATCGTGCGCCGCCTGGAGGTCATGGATGCCACCGCGTTCGCCCTGTGCCGCGACCAGAAGCTGCCCATCAAGGTGTTCTCCATCAACAAGCCGGGCGCCCTGAAGCGCGCCGTCTCGGGCCAAGACGAAGGTACACTGGTACACGTTTGATTAAAGGAATAGTAATGAGTCTTTCAGAAGTCAAGAAATCGGCCGAATCACGCATGGGCAAGTCGATTGAAACGCTCAAGACCGGCTTGTCCAAGATTCGCACCGGCCGCGCCCACGCCGGCATACTCGATCACGTCATGGTGGAATACTACGGCTCGCCGGTTCCCGTCAGCCAGGTCGCCAACGTGAACCTGGTCGACGCCCGCAACATCAGCGTGCAGGTCTGGGAAAAGAACATGGCCGGTCCCGTCGAAAAAGCCATACGCGAATCCGACCTGGGCCTGAACCCGATCTCCATGGGCGACAACATCCGCGTTCCCATGCCGGCCCTGACCGAAGAGCGCCGGCGCGACCTCACCAAGGTGGTGCGCACCGAAGGCGAGGACGCCAAGATCGCCGTTCGCAATCTGCGCCGCGACGCCAACGACACGCTCAAGAAGCTGGTCAAGGACAAGGAAATCTCCGAAGACGACGAACGCCGCATGCAGGACGACATCCAGAAACTGACCGACAAGCATGTGGCCGAGATCGACAAGCTGGTTGCGCAGAAAGAAGCCGAGATCATGACGGTCTAGCCGCCGGCCCGGCGCTACGGATTACACCTCTCATGCTCAGCAGCTCCACACTGTCCATACCTGCCTGCACCGACGTTCCGCGCCATCTGGCCGTCATCATGGACGGCAATGGCCGTTGGGCCACCAAGCGTTTTCTTCCAAGGACGGCGGGCCACGTGCGCGGGGTCCAGGCGGTGCGGCGCGTGGTCGAAGCCTGCGGCAAGCGCGGCGTCGAATACCTCACGCTGTTCGCCTTCAGTTCCGAGAACTGGCGCCGGCCCAAGGAAGAAGTATCGCTGCTGATGCGCCTGTTCATCCAGACGCTGGAAAAAGAAGTCGGCAAGCTCGAACAGCAGGGTGTGCGCCTGCGGGTCGTCGGCGACCTCGAGCCGTTCGAGCCCAAGCTGCGCGACCTGATCCGCCTGGCGGAGCAGCGCACCGAGCACAACAGCGCGCTGAACCTGACCATCGCCGCCAACTACGGCGGCCGCTGGGACATCCTGCAAGCCATGCGCCGCCTGCTCGAAAGCCGCCCCGATCTGGCCGGCACTCCGCAGGCCATCGACGAAGCCATGCTGGCCGATCACCTTTCCATGGCCTATGCGCCCGAGCCCGACCTTTTCATCCGCACCGGCGGCGAGCAGCGCATCTCGAATTTTCTCGTATGGCAACTGGCCTATACTGAACTGTATTTTTCGCAAGACTATTGGCCGGACTTCGGCGCCAAGGAAATCGACGCCGCCTTCGAGTGGTACAAGACCCGCGAACGTCGATTCGGGCGCACCAGTGCCCAGGTTTCCGGCGTGGTCTAGGGCCTGTCTAAAAAGGGAGCAGCCATGTTAAAGCAGCGCGTCGTGACGGCGATAGTCCTGCTCGCCGTATTGCTCGGGACGCTGCTGGCGCCCAGTCCGTGGCCTCTGGTCCTGCTGTTCACGCTGACGGCCGGCTGCGCCCTTTGGGAATGGCTGCGCCTGACCTGGCCCCGCGAGGGCACCCCGTTTCCGCTCATCGTCGCCGTGCTGTCCGCGCTGGGAATGCTGCTGGTCGCGCATCAGTGGCTGTCGGCCCCGCCGGCGTCCTGGGCCGTTGGCCTGCGGGCCATCGTGAATCAATGGCTGCTGCCCATCATCGCCATCATCTGGGTGGCGGGGGCCAGCGCCATGGTCTATCGCGGCCAGGCCCAGGTCCGCCAGGGCGGCGCATGCCTGAGCCTGTTCGGCATCCTGGCCGTGGCGGGCGTGTGGGCGGCCCTGGTCCAGTTGTTCCTGGGCCATGGAGCCTGGTTCCTGGTGTCCCTGCTGGCGCTGATCTGGTTTGCCGACATCGCGGCCTACTTTACCGGCAAGGCGCTGGGGCGGCGCAAGCTTGCACCCAAAGTCAGCCCGGGCAAGACCTGGGAGGGCGCGGCGGGTGGCGTGCTGGCGGCGGCCGTCTGGGTCATGGCCAGCGCCTACTGGCCGGGCAGCTTCGGCAATGCACTGGCCCAGCGCTGGCCATGGTGGCTGATGCTGATCATCGCGGTCTTTCTTGCGGCGCTGTCCATCGTCGGCGACCTGTTCGAATCCCTGCTCAAGCGGCGCGCCGGCGTCAAGGATTCCAGCGGGCTCCTGCCCGGCCACGGAGGCGTGTACGACCGCATCGATGCCTTGCTGCCGGTCGCGCCCCTGGCTTTGCTGCTGACAGGAGTCCCGGGCCAATGAAAGAGCAGCGCGTATGCGTGCTGGGTTCCACCGGCTCGATCGGCGTCAATACGCTGGACGTCATCGCCCGCCATCCCGACACGCTTTCGGTCCATGCGCTCAGCGCGCACAGCCGCATCGAGCAATTGGCCGAACAGGCCGCCAGTACGGGCGCCAAGGTTGTCATCGTGCCCGATGGCCAGGCCCGCGACCGGTTCAGGCAGGCATGGACGGGCACGCGGCCCATGCCCGAGATCCGGGTCGGCGCCCAGGCCCTGGCCGACACGGCGGCCGATCCCCAGGTGACCACCGTCATGGCGGCCATCGTGGGCGCCGCGGGCCTGCCTTCGGCCCTGGCGGCCGCGCGCGCCGGCAAGCGCGTGCTGCTGGCCAACAAAGAGGCGCTGGTCGCGGCGGGAGGGCTGTTCATGCGCACCGTGCGCGAATGCGGCGCAGAACTCCTGCCCATAGACAGCGAACACAACGCCATTTTCCAGTGCATGCCGCAATCGGGCCGCGCCCAGGCGTCGACCACCCCCGCCAGGGGGGTAAGGCGCCTGCTGCTGACCGCATCCGGAGGGCCTTTCCGCAGCACGGCGCTTGACCAGCTGTCCGACGTGACCCCGGATCAGGCCTGCGCCCATCCCAACTGGAGCATGGGCCGCAAGATTTCCGTCGATTCGGCCACCATGCTGAACAAGGGCCTGGAAGTCATCGAAGCGCACTGGCTGTTCGCCATGCCTGTCGATCGGATCCAGGTCGTGGTCCATCCGCAGAGCATGGTCCACTCCATGGTCGAGTACGAAGACGGCTCCATTCTTGCGCAGCTGGGGCAGCCCGACATGCGCACGCCCATCGCGTACGGGCTGGGCTTTCCCGAGCGCATCGCCAGCGGGGTGGGGCTGCTTGCCTTGACGGCCCTGGGCCGCCTCGATTTCGAAGAACCCGATTTCGCCCGCTTTCCCTGCCTGCGGCTGTCCTTCGATGCGCTTGAAACCGGGCAGGCGGCCTGCGTGGCCCTGAATGCCGCCAACGAGATTGCCGTCGACTGTTTCTTGAAACAGCAAATTCGCTATACTGAAATCGCCCGGGTCATCGAAGCCTGTCTGGACCGGATTGCAGGCATGCCCGCCACCGCGCTCGATTCGCTCGATGACGTGCTGGCGCTCGATGCCCGCAGCCGCCGCATCGCCTCGGAGCTTTGCCTGCTTAGGGCCTGAGCCGCCGTTTTCCTGGAACTCCATGTTTTTTACCTTGCTTGCCTTTGCCGTCGCCCTCGGCGTCCTGGTCACGTTTCATGAGCTTGGGCATTATTGGGTAGCCCGACGCTGCGGCGTGCGGGTGCTGAAGTTTTCCGTCGGTTTCGGCAAGGTGCTCGCCCAGCGGGTCGACCGCCACGGCACGCAATGGGCGCTGTCCGCCATCCCTCTGGGCGGCTATGTGAAAATGCAGGACGATCCCCAGCCGGGCGCCTCGGCCGAGCAAGCCGCGGAATCCTTCAACCGCAAGAGCCTGGCCCAGCGCAGCGCCATCGTCCTGGCCGGCCCCCTGGCCAACCTGCTGCTGGCCGCCGTGCTGTATACCGCGCTGAATCTGGCCGGCACGCAGGAGCCCGCGGCCATCCTGGCGCCGCCGCCGGCCGGCACGGCGGCCGCCCAGGCCGGCTTCCAGGCCGGCGACCGCATTACCTCCGTCAATGGGCAGGCCGTGCAATCCTGGGGCGAGGCGCGGTGGCAGTTGCTGGATGTCCTGACCAGCGGTGGCAAGGCGCAGGTGGGCGTCGACGCCGCCACGGGCATGCCGCGCGAGCGAATCCTGCAGGCCGAAGCCGGCGCCATCGAATCCGACGCCGCCGATCCGATGGCCGATGCCGGCCTTCGCCTGGCAACGCCCACGCCCATCGTAAATGGGGTCAACGCGGGCGAGCCCGGCGAGCGGGCCGGCTTGCGGGCCGGCGACACCGTGATCGCCGTGGGCGGCCTTGACAAGCCGTCGGCCGGCGCCATGGTGTCCGAAATCCAGAAGCATGCCGGCCAGTCCCTGGCCATCACCGTCCTGCGGGACGGCGCGCCGCTCACCCTGACGGTCACGCCGGCCGCTCATACGCAGGACGACGGCAGCGTCATCGGCCGCATCGGCGTCATGCTGGGCGCGGACTTCCCCATGGTGCAGGTGCGCTACGGCTTGCTGGACAGCATAGGGCGGGGCCTGTCCCGCACGGCGGATACCGTATGGTTCTCCCTGAAAATGATGGGCCGCATGGTGGTCGGCGACGTGTCGCTGCGCAACATAAGCGGGCCCGTCACCATCGCCGACTACGCCGGCCAGACCGCCCGCATCGGCCTGGCCGCCTACATAGGGTTTCTGGCACTGATCAGTGTTAGTATCGGCGTGTTAAATTTGCTACCCATACCCATGCTGGATGGCGGACATCTTCTGTACTACGCCCTTGAAGCAATCCGGGGCAAGCCCATACCCGACACATGGCTGGAAAACGGCCAGCGCATCGGGCTGGGCCTGCTGGCGGCCCTCATGAGCCTGGCGTTTTTCAATGATTTCACACGTCTTTTCAGTTAGCGCTTTTGTGCCTTACAATCTTCCACCATTTAATCGCCCAAGGATCCTCCAGGATGTCGTTTAGCCGGAAATTCCATTTTGCCAAGCGCGCCATGCCTGTTTTGTTGGCGGCCTTGCTTGCTCCCAGTATTGCAAGCGCGTTTACGCCTTTTGTGGTGCGCGATATCCAGGTCAATGGCATCCAGCGGGTCGACGCCGGCACGATCTTCAGCTATCTGCCGGTCAAGGTGGGCGAGCAGTTCACCGACGCCCAGGCCGCCGAGGCCATCCAGCGCCTGTATGCAACCGGCTTCTTCAGCGACGTGAAGATCGACACCAGCAACGACGTGCTGGTGGTCACCGTGCAAGAGCGGCCCACCATCGCCTCGGTCAGCTTCAACGGCATGCGCGAGTTCGACGCCAAGGCGATCACCAAATCGCTGGCGCAGGTCGGTTTCGGCCAGGGCAGGGTGTTCGACCGCTCCATGCTCGAACGGGCCGAATTCGAACTCAAGCAGCAGTACCTGTCCAAGGGCAAGTACGGCGTCGAAGTCAACCCCATCATCACGCCCCTGCCGCGCAATCGGGTTGGCGTCAGCTTCGATATCTTCGAGGGCGACCTGGCCAAGATCAGCGAAATCCACATCGTGGGCAACAAGGCCGTTTCCCAAGGCACCTTGCTGGATGAAATGGAGCTGACCACCTCCGGCATGATGACCTGGTACACCGGCACCGACAAATACTCCCGCGAAAAGCTGGAAGGCGATGTCGAGCGCATCCGCTCCTACTACCTGGATCGCGGCTACCTGGAATACTCCGCCGAACCTCCCCAGGTCACGATTTCGCCCGACCGCCACGATATCTTCATTACCCTGACCCTGCACGAGGGCGAGCCCTACACCGTGCGCAGCGTCAAGCTGGCGGGCGACCTGCTCGGCCTGGACGACAAGATCCAGCCCCTGGTCGAAATAAAGGAAGGCGAGAAATTCTCGGCCGCCAAGACCAATGCCACGGTCAAGGCCATTACCGAATACCTGGGCACGCTGGGCTATGCATTTGCCAACGTCAATCCCAATCCGGTCCTTGACCGCGACAATCACGAAACAGACCTGACCTTCTACGTCGATCCGGGCCGCCGCGTGTACGTGCGCCGTATACAGATCGGCGGCAATACGCGCACCCGCGACGAGGTCATACGCCGTGAAATGCGCCAGCAGGAAGCGGCCTGGTACGATTCGGCCAGCATCAAGTCCTCGCGCGACCGCGTCGACCGCCTGGGCTACTTCAACGACGTCAACGTGCACACCACGCCGGTGGCCGGCTCGCCCGACCAGGTCGACGTCAACGTCGACGTCAAGGAAAAACCCACCGGCCTGATCAACCTGGGCGTGGGCTATGGCTCCACCGACAAGCTCATCCTGTCGGCCGGCATCAGCCAGGACAACATCTTCGGCAGCGGCAACACCCTGTCCCTGCAGGTCAACACCAGCAAGACGAACCGCGCCGCGATCATTTCGCACACCAATCCGTACTGGACCCGCGACGGCATCAGCAAGACCACGTCCATCTACTATCGCCGCACCACGCCGTACGACAGCCGCGACTCCTTCGGCAACTACCGCGTCACGGCCTTTGGCGGCGGCCTGAATTTCGGCGTGCCCATTTCCGAGTTCGACCGTATATTCACAGGCGTCAGCTTCGAGCACAACAAGCTCAGCCAGCTGAGCACGCTATACACGCCGCAGGCCTACCAGGATTTCGTCAAGGAATACGGCGAAGCCACCAACTCGGTCATCTTCAATGTGGGCTGGTCCAAGGACACGCGCGATAGCGCCATCGCCCCGACCAAGGGCAGCTACACCCGCCTGTCGGCCGACCTGTCCACCATGGACCTGCGCTACTACATGTTCAGCGCGCAGCAGCAGTACTACCTGCCGCTGGGCCGCGCCTACACGCTGGCCTTCAACGGCCTGGCCGACTGGGGCAAGACCTATGGCGGCAAGACCTTCCCGGTCATCAAGAACATCTACGGCGGCGGCATAGGCTCGGTGCGCGGCTACGAGGGCGCATCCCTCGGCCCGCGCGACACGCTGACCAACGATTACCTGGGCGGCTCGCGCCGCATCGTGGGCAACGTGCAGCTGTACCTGCCTTTCCCCGGGGCCTCGCGCGACCGGACCCTGCGCTGGTTCCTGTTCACCGATGCGGGCCAGGTGGCCAACACCAGCGGCGGCAGCTGCTCGCGCGGCATAAACAATCGCTCGGAAGATCCTTGCGGCTGGAAGTATTCGGCCGGTATCGGCCTGTCGTGGCAATCGCCGCTGGGACCGCTGCAGCTGTCCTACGGCCGGGCGCTCAACGCCAAGGAAGGCGACGACAAGCAGGCATTCCAGTTCCAAATCGGAACCGGTTTTTGATGTGCGCCGTTTAATGGCACAATAACTGTTTTATCTCTGCAATTATCGCAAGGTAGATTTTTCCATGAAGTCTCAATTCGCTTTAAAACTTTCTGCATTAACCCGTAGTATCGGCCGCGGCAACCGCAGCCTGGTGCTGGCGGCAGCGCTGGGGGTCGGTGCCATGGTGGCCGCTCCGGTGTATGCGCAGGCAACCAAGATAGGCTTCGTGAGCACAGAGCGCATCTTGCGCGATTCCAAACCCGCCAAGGCAGCCCAGACCAAGATCGAATCCGAATTCAAGAAGCGCGACGACGAACTGCAGAACCTGGCCAACAGGCTGCGCAGCGAAGCCCAGAAATTCGACAAGGACGCGCCGGTGCTGTCCGAATCCGAGCGCATCAAGCGCCAGCGGCAATTGGCCGACCTGGATTCCGACCTGCAGCGCAAGCGCCGCGAATTCCAGGAAGACTTCAATCGCCGCCGCAACGAGGAATTCTCGGGCATCGTCGAGAAGGCGGATGCGGCCATCAAGAAAATCGCCGAGCAGCAAGGCTACGACCTGATCATCCAGGATGCCGTCACCGTCAGTCCTAAAGTCGATATCACCGACCAGGTCATGAAAGCGCTTGGCGGCTAAAGGAAAATGCCGGTATTGCTAGCGCCCGGTCAGGCGCCTACACTGCAGGAACTGCTGGCCCAGGCCAACACCGTCCAGCTGGATTGCAAACCGGTCAATGCAGAACACGAGCCTACGCCCCGCATACGGGGCTTGGGCTCTTTGCTTTGCGCGGGCCCGGACGAAATCAGCTTTCTATCCAATCCCAAGCTGCAGGCTCAGTTGCCCCAGTCACGGGCCGCCGCCGTCATCATGACGGAATCGGCCTACAAGGAGCTCGAAGAGGGCAGCTACGCCTTCCTGCCGGTGCTTTGCAGCCAGCCCTACCTGATGTATGCCTTGCTGGCCCAGTGGTTCGACCGGCACAGGCTGGCTCGCCTGGAAACCGGCATCCATCCCAGCGCCATCATTGCGCCGTCGGCGCAGATCGAGGCCGGGGCCAGTATAGGGCCGCACTGCGTCGTCGAAGAGGGCGTGCGCATCGGGGCGGGCACGCGCCTGGGGCCGGGCTGCGTCGTGGGCGCGCACTCCGTGATCGGCCGCGACGGCCTGCTGCATGCCCGCGTCACCCTTTATCACAATGTAATCGTGGGCGATCGCGCCATCCTGCATTCGGGCTGCGTTCTGGGGGCCGATGGCTTCGGATTCGCGCCCGACCCCAGGCAGGCGCCCGGCGCCTGGGCCAAGATCGCCCAGATCGGCGGGGTGTCCGTGGGCAACGACGTCGAGATCGGCGCCAACACCACCGTCGACCGCGGCGCGCTGGAAAACACCGTGGTCGGCAACGGGGTGAAGCTGGACAACCAGATCATGATCGGGCACAACGTCCAGATCGGCGACCACACCGCCATGGCGGCCTGCGTGGGCATCGCTGGCTCCACGATCATCGGGCAGCGGTGCACCATAGGCGGCGCCGCCATGCTGTCGGGCCATCTGGTGCTGGGCGACGACGTCCATGTGTCCGGCGGCACGGCGGTCACGTCCAGCATCGCCAAGCCGGGCCGCTACACCGGCGTGTATCCTTTTGCGGAACACGTCGCATGGCAGCGAAACGCCGCCGTCCTGTCGCAACTGGCCCAGTTGCGGCGCCGGCTCAAATCAATCGAAAGAAACGAACAGCAACCCAAATAACCGCATTGCCGGTCATTGCACGCAGGATATAGACAAGATGGAACTCGACATTAGACAAATCATGGATCGCTTGCCGCATCGCTACCCGATGCTACTGGTCGATCGTGTGCTTGAAATGGTTCCGGGCAAAAGCATCGTGGCCATCAAGAATGTGTCGATGAACGAGCCCTTTTTCACAGGCCATTTTCCGCATCATCCGGTCATGCCGGGCGTGCTCATCATCGAGGCGCTGGCCCAGGCGGCCGCCTTGTTTTCCTTCGAGGACGACAGCGGGGTGAACCCGGCCGACAAAAAGATCGCCTATTACCTGGTCGGCGTCGACGGCGCGCGCTTCCGGCGTCCGGTCGTGCCGGGCGACCAGCTTCGCCTGGAAGTCACGGCCGACCGCATCAGCCGTTCGATCTGCAAATATACGGCGCAGGCCACCGTCGACGGACAGGTGGCGGCCGAGGCAAAAATCATGTGTGCGATACGCGTGCTGGAAGAGTAGCAATGGCCAGTTTGATTCACCCCACCGCATTGGTTGCCGCCGGCGCCTCGATAGCGGACGACGTCAGCATAGGACCCTACAGCATCATCGGCGAGCACGTCACCATAGGCGCGGGTTCGGTGGTGGGCCCGCATTGCGTCATCGACGGCCACACGAACATCGGTGCCAACAACACCTTCTACCGCTTCTGCTCCATTGGCGGCATCCCGCAAGACAAGAAGTACGACGGCGAGCCCACGCGGCTCGAGATCGGCGACGGCAACACCGTGCGCGAATACGTCACGATCAACACCGGCACCGCGCAGGACGTGGGCGTGACGCGCCTGGGCGACGACAACTGGATCATGGCCTACGTGCATATTGCGCACGACTGCCAGATAGGCAGCCATACCGTCATCGCCAACAGCGTGCAACTGGCGGGCCACATCCATATCGGCGACTGGGCCATATTGGGCGGCCTGACCGCCGTCCATCAGTTCGTGCGCATCGGCGCGCACACCATGATAGGCGGCACCAGCGCGGTCCGCCAGGACATTCCTCCCTACCTCATCGGCGCGGGTGACCCTTTCCGCCCGGTGGGCATCAATTCGGAAGGCCTGAGCCGGCGCGGCTACAGCCCCGAGGCCGTCGCCGCCCTGAAGGAAGCCTACAAGCTGCTTTATCGCCGCAACCTGAAAGTCGAGGAAGCCTGCGAGCAGATGCGAGCCCTGCAAGGCGAGCGGCCCGCGGAGCATGACGCATTGCAGGTGATGATCGACTTCCTGGCCGCCTCGACACGGGGCATCGCGCGCTCATGAGCCTGCGCGTCGGCATGGTGGCGGGCGAGCCCTCGGGCGACCTGCTGGCCGCCAGGGTGATGCGGGGCATACACGGCGACCGGCCCCAAAGCCTGTGCCAGGGCATAGGCGGGCCGGCCATGGAGGGCCAGGGTTTCGATGCCTGGCATTCCATGAATGCCCTGACCGTGTTCGGCTATGTGGACGCCTTCAAGCGCCTGCCCAGCCTGCTGGCCACTTACTTCGACGTCAAGAAGCGCTGGCTGGCCGACAAGCCGGATGTCTTCGTCGGCATCGACGCGCCCGATTTCAACCTGCGCCTGGAACATCAGCTGAAGCAGGCCGGCGTTCCCACCGTGCATTTCGTGGGGCCATCCATCTGGGCCTGGCGCTACGAGCGCATACACAAGATACGCGAGGCCGTCTCGCACATGCTGGTGCTGTTTCCTTTCGAGGAGGAAATCTACCAGAAGGAAGGCGTGCCGGTGACCTATGTGGGCCATCCCCTGGCCGAGGTCATTCCCATGGAGCCCGACAAGGCCGCCGCCCGCCGCCACTTGGGCGTAGACCCGGGCGCGCGCGTGCTGGCCCTGATGCCGGGCAGCCGCGCGTCGGAGATCAAGCTGCTGGCGCCGCGCTTCCTGCAAGCCGCGCAGATCCTGCTGAAACAGGATTCCGATCTTCAGATACTGGTCCCCATGGTCAATGCGGAACGCCGACGCGAATTCCAGGCTTTGCTCGATCAGCATCCGGTCGCCAATTGCCGTATCATCGATCAGGCGCGGCCTAGCGTCGCCGCATCCGCCTCGCGCTCTGTCGGCGCGGCAGGGCGCGACAGCGGCGGCGCGGTCGAGGCGTCCATGTCCCAGCCGGGGCAAGACGATGTATTCGATTCCCGGCCGGCGGCCTGGAACGTCATGGAGGCGGCCGATGCGGTCCTGGTCGCCAGCGGCACCGCAACGCTGGAGGCCGCCTTGTTCAAGCGTCCGATGGTGATCTCTTATGTACTGTCGCCCATGATGAAACGCATGATGGAATGGAAATCCGGCCAGGCACGGCCCTACGTCCCTTGGGTGGGTCTGCCCAATGTGCTGGCGCGCGACTTCGTCGTGCCCGAGCTGTTGCAGGACGATGCCACGCCGCAGGCTCTGGCCGAAGCCACCTGGAAGGCGCTGACCGACGCGCCTTATGCAAGGCAGGTGGCCGGCCGTTTCACCGCCATCCATCAATCCTTGTGGCGCGATACGCCGGCCTTGGCCGCGCGCGCCATCATCGAGCAGGCCGGCCATGCGTCAGCCTGATTTGTTCGCGGGCATCGACGTGCCGGGCGTCCACGTTGCAGGCATCGACGAAGCCGGGCGCGGCCCCCTGGCCGGACCGGTGTTCGCCGCCGCGGTCATCCTGGATCCGGGATGCGCCATCGAAGGGCTGGACGACTCCAAGAAGTTGACGGCCGCCCGCCGCGAAGAGCTCAGCCTGGTCATACGCGAGCGCGCGGTGGCATGGTGCGTGGCCAGCGCCAGCGTGCAGGAGATCGACACCCTGAACATCCTGCAGGCCACCATGCTGGCCATGCGGCGGGCCTGCGAAGGCTTGTCCGTGGCTCCGGGCAAGGCGCTGATCGACGGCAACTGCCTGCCCAAGGGGCTGGCCTGCCTGACCGAAGCCGTGGTCGGCGGCGATGCGCTGGTGGCATCGATTTCAGCGGCGTCGATACTGGCGAAGACCTCGCGGGACGCCGATTGCCGGCTTTTGCACGAGGTCTATCCCGATTACGCCTTTGACCAGCACAAGGGATATGGCACGGCCCTGCATTTGCAGCGCCTGGAGTCACACGGGCCATGCCCGGCGCACCGGCGCAGCTTCGCGCCGGTCAGGCGGCTGCTGGACGCGGCCGCCTGATGGTGCCGAGCCTGGGCTGAGAGCTACGCCGATCTCCCTCCATCAAACAAGACCCCAACGCTTTTTTCATGGGGCAGCCCATTGAACCGGACGTTTCAAATGAAGCATATTTCCTCGCGGGACAACCCCTTGTACAAGCGGCTGCTGCGGCTGGCCGGCGGCAAGCGGGATGCAGGCGCCGACGCTGGCGCGCCGCGCGTCTTGCTTGAAGGGACGCATCTTTGCCAGGCTTGGTTGGACTATGCGGGGCCGCCGGAGCTGGCCTTGTTCGATGCGGAGAAACTGGAGGCGCAGTCGGAATTGAAGAGTCTGGCGCATGCGCTGGATTCTTCGATATGTCTGAGTTGCGATTCGCGATTAGCCAAGGGTTTGTCGCAGGTTGAGCACGGGCAGGGCGTTTATTTTGTCGTAGCGGTGCCGACGCCGCAGTTGCCGACGCGGATCGATCGCAATTGCCTGTGGCTGGACCGCATCCAGGATCCGGGGAACGTGGGCACCTTGCTGCGCACGGCGGCGGCGGCCGGCATGGACCAGGCGTATTTGTCGCCGGGCTGCGCGGCGGCCTGGTCGCCCAAGGTATTGCGCAGCGCGCAGGGGGCTCATTTCGTGATGACGATTTATGAGCATGTGGATTTGATGGCTTTGCGGGATAGGCTGGCAGTGCCGTTGGTGGCGACGGCTCTGGAGGATGCCCGGTCTTTGTACGAGGCTCCGCTGCCACGGGATTGCGCCTGGGTGCTGGGGAATGAAGGGCAGGGCGTGGCTGCCGATTTGCTGCTGGCCGCGGACAGGCGAGTATTCATTCCCCAGGCGGAGAATGTGGAGTCGCTGAACGTGGCGGTGGCGGCGGGAGTTTGCCTGTTTGAGCAGCGGCGGCAGCATGCGGCGCTGGGTTCCTAAGCGGGTTCAGCGTTTCTTGTTGAGATTGCTCGCCGGCATCGCCTATTTCTTTTTATGCTATGAGCATGGCATGTATCGCTGACGTACTCGTCCTTAGTGGTCCATGGCTAACATAAAATTATCCTGGGGTATTGATCCTATTACGCCGGTGGGCTGGTAGGGTGCAGGCTTTGCTTCTGGTGCTGATTCGGCGCCTGCGTGCCGAACATCGCATCGTCTGGCTCGTCCGCACCCTGTCTGGACAACTGCTCATAAAACATCACAAATGTTCTATACTGATTGTTATTTTAGAAAAAAAAAGTAACTCAGAGAAATGGACACTGATATTAAAGGCTGGATTCTTGATGAGTTTATCGCCCCCGGCGCAAGTTTGAAGCAAGGGGATTTAATTAAATTTGAAAACGAAGAAAGCCTTCTTAAAAAGGTTGGAATCGTTGTTACCGCAGATTGCGACTTGGAAAATAAGAAACATGCGAAGCTCGTAACGCTGGTTCCCGTGGTTCCAATTCAAACCCTTATGGAGCATTACCTTCTGCCAGAAGATTGCGAGAAAAAGAAAGAGCAAATCGCAGATTATGCATTTAGGGCATTTGACATTGACCGAAACCAGGAATTGGAATTAAAAAACACAATTCTTATAAGACTAATAGACTCTCCTCCTGCTAATTGCGAGAAATTATCTATTATTGCAGCGCAAATAGCCGCCGATCAGCTCGACTCAATTAAAATTGAAGAATACAAAGCGCTGATGATTAAGAGTGGAGCCAGCATAAAGAAAGCGAAGGACTTGGAGAAACAAGTAACGAGCAGAGGAGATCTTTTGCCACTACCAGATCCTTCTAAGCTTGGAGTAATAGGCAATATTGCGTGGGTGCGGCACATTTGGCAAGTACCGCTTGCGACAATTGCCTTGCGCACCTCCGAAGTTGGTTTTAAATCAGGTGAGAGAATAGCCCGATTAGACTCACCTTATAGGTATCGGTTAACTCAGCTTATGGCACAAGTCTTTTCTGATATTGGAGTTCCCAATATCCAGCATTCAATCGAACAAAACATTCAAGCAGCCTACGACCATGTCTAAATATATATTCATCACCGAGGCAGCCCTTGATGCCTGTCTGACAAACAGCGCATTCAATCAAGATTTTCTCCCAAAAATAGGAGAGGAAATTCGCTCCGAGGTCCTTTCCCAGGACATAGTTGGATATTTTGCAGCCAACGAGCCCGACAATCCTTATTTTGCACTCATTAAAAGAGAATGCCTTGATGAACTCAAAAAGGTGACCGACCTAGCGGATGATGTTTACAGAAGAATTGTTCGAGTTGTCATAGGTCTAAAATCGCCCCCAATTCATTTGCCTCGGCAATGGTCTGAGTATCATCATCGAAACCTTCTGGCATTCTTTGCTTTACCTAAGGGAGCGTCAACTAGACGATGGGTCGCTGACTTGAATGGCGCCTTGAAAGGGGTGCGCTTTGATGTCTTAGCGGCAACAAATGCCGAAGTTGACCTAATCAAGCATGGTCCGGAACCATGGCCAGACTCCATTCATGTTGCCATCACGTCTCTTGCGTCTCATAAGTTCGAGCCTAACCGTGCTCTTGTAGCATCAGCGCTCGCTCCGGAAGTCGATCTAAAGGCAATTGGGAGCGCTTCAGTTGCGAGCAATCGGACGTATGAGGAATGGGAAGCACATCTAACGGCATCTCAGAAAAATGTCTTGAAACACCCAATTGACTCATCTGTTCGCATAGTCGGTCCAGCAGGATCAGGAAAGACTCTTGCCCTATGCATGAGGGCCATCCAAATATCTAGAAGCCCTGATGTCCGTGCAAAAGGGAAAAGAATACTCATTGCTACTCATAGTTGGGCAATGGCAGAGAGGATTGATGGTGTGCTAAGCATGCTGAATGGAGGATATCCCGCAAGCGGAATTACTGCATTTCCGCTTTTATCTCTGCTGGAATTGCACGCAGGACATATCGGCCAACAACGCACAGATGTCATTGGTGATGACTCGAGCGATGGAAGATCAAAATCACTTGACATCATAAAACACATTCTCGAATCTTTTGATAAGAAAAACAGGGATGGAACTTCAGATTGGATTTCAAGTGGATTGCAAGCGGTGAGCGAAAGCCGCCTTCGCTTGGAATTGGTTATAAATTTATATGACGAAATAGCTGGTGTCTTAACCGCCTCGGGTGTCTCTCCCGATGATCCAGATTCAATCAGGCAATATATAAACAGCGAACGGGAAGACTGGATGCCTCCGTTTTCCACGGTGGTGGATAGGGGATTTGTTGTTGCGGTTTATCGTGAATTTATTCAGAATCTTATTGATCGCTCGTCAATTACGACCGATCAATTTGTTTTAGATTCAATTCGGGTACTGGAGACTTTTACGTGGCGAATGAGAAAGGAAACTGAAGGTTACGACTACATCATGGTTGATGAGTTGCAACTATTCGACCCTCAAGAGCGTTCAGCTTTAGAATTGTTAGGGAGATCTAAGAAGGGAGTTCCTTTTATAACTGCCGAAGATCCGTCCCAAGGCGTTTTTGCTGCTCTGAACGCCCGTCCAGGGATGTATCAAAACGAACTTGTCTATCTAGATACCGTTCATCGCTTTAACAAGGAAATCTTTGATCTAATCAGCTATATATATCAAAAATTCCCGCTTAACACACTCCCTCTTAAAATTGATTCATCAAAGGATACACAGAGAGAATCCCCCTGCTTATATACGACAGAGAATGATAGCGCGGCCGTTTCGCTGGTTGCACAACTCGCGGAAACAATAAATAATTCCACAACGCCATCTGACCGTATTTGTATTGCGACGTTGGGCGATGTCGATGCTGAACTATGCAAGGTTTTGACCACACAAAGACTGATGGTTACTCGTCTCACGAGTTTTGATGACGTCGAGCAACTTTCCTATAGCAAGCGATCCATAATTATTGCTCCGTGGCAGTTCATCGGCGGCACCCAATTTAGCCATGTAATTGTGGTGGCGGCAGCAATAACTCCCCCACAATCCCAGTTTGGAAAGCTCAGAGAGCTTATATCAGTTTATCTTTCGTGCAGCCGAGCTGCTGAATCGCTCAGTATCGTAAGCAGTGGCTATACTCCGGCGGTTATTTCAGAGGCTAAGGATCAAGGCCTGATCACTCATAAATCAAGCTCTAATTGAACCTATCCCTACAGCTAAGAACTAGAAGGAAGGAATAACCTACGCTCAACGGCAGCGCCCAAAAACAGCCAAGAGCCCAGCTTATCGCCCCTCAATACGTCCGCCGATCCAACCCCACCGCATCCAGCACCTTCGTCGAAATCTCCTCGATCGACCTGGTCGTGGTCGACAGCCACGGAATATTCTCCATCCGCATCAGGCGCTCCGCCTCGGCCACCTCGTGCCGGCACTGCTTGATCGACGCATACTGGCTATTCGGCCGGCGCTCGTTGCGCACCTCCGCCAGGCGCCCCGGCTGTATCGACAGCCCGAACAGCTTCTTCCGGTACGGCGCCAGCGTCGCCGGCAGCGAACCGCGATCGAAGTCTTCCGGAATCAAGGGGAAATTCGCCGCCTTCACCGCATATTGCATCGCCAGGTACAGGCTGGTCGGCGTCTTCCCGCAGCGGGATACGCCCACCAGGATCACGTCCGCCTGCTCCAGCCCGTGCACGAACTGCCCGTCATCGTGGGCCAGGCTGAAGTTGATGGCTTCGATTCGATTGTTGTATTGCTTGGACAGACCGCCCATGTGCGAGCGGCCCACCGAATGGCTGGACTTCAGGCCCAGCGCCGTCTCGATATGCTGCACGAAGGTGCCGAACAGGTCCAGGAAGGTGCAATTCGCATCCCGTATCTTTTGCGCGATATCCGGATTGACCAGCGTGCTGAACACCAGCGGCGGCTCGTTCTGTTCCTGCGCGCATTGATTGATGCGCAGCGCGGCCGCCTTGGCCTTCTCCAGGCTGTCCAGAAACGGAATCCGTATGGCCTGGAACTTAACCTGCTCGAACTGGGACAGGACTGAATTGCTGAAGGTTTCGGCGGTGATGCCGGTGCTGTCGGAGACGACGAAAACGGTGCGTTCGATGAGGTCGGAAGGCATGGAATAAAGTCAGTGCAGAAGGCGGCAGAAACGGTACAATCGCAAAGGTTAACAGTCACCGTACCAGCAGGCAAGGCTGGTTTGCTTAGTACACCGCAGCTTTCCCCGTCCGCCACGCCCGCGGACCAGGCGCATTAAGCAAACACGCTTTCTTTTATATCGTTATAGGTGACTTTATGTCTTATGTAGTGTCTTTCGAGCAGCTCCGCATGACGGACGTCGACTCGGTAGGGGGTAAGAACGCATCTTTAGGTGAAATGATCAGTCAGTTGGCGGAAGCCGGGGTCCGGGTTCCGGGCGGTTTCGCGACCACGGCCGACGCATTTCGCGATTTCCTGAAATCCACGCAGCTCGACAAGCGCATTGCCGACCGCCTGGAGACCCTGGACTCGGAAGACGTGCGCGAACTGGCCAACGCCGGCGCCGAAATCCGTCAATGGATCATCGACACGCCGTTCCCGGCTGAATTCGAGCAAGCCATACGCGACGCCTTTGCCCAGCTCGACGCCGACGGTAAGGGCTCTTTTGCCGTGCGCTCGTCGGCCACCGCGGAAGACCTCCCCGACGCTTCCTTTGCCGGCCAGCAGGAAACCTTCCTGAACGTGGTCGGCATCGATGACGTCCTGGAAAAGATCCGCCATGTGTTCGCCTCGCTGTACAACGACCGCGCCATTTCCTATCGCGTCCATAAAGGCTATGCACATGCTGATGTCGCCTTGTCCGCCGGCATTCAGCGCATGGTGCGCTCCGACCGCGGCAGCGCCGGCGTCATGTTCACGCTGGACACCGAATCCGGCTTCAACGACGTCGTGTTCATCACCTCGTCTTACGGCCTGGGCGAAACCGTGGTGCAGGGCGCGGTCAATCCCGATGAGTTCTACGTATTCAAGCCCACGCTGGCCTCGGGCCACTATCCCATCATCAGCCGCCGCATCGGCTCCAAGCTCATCAAGATGGAATTCGATCCCGAGCGCGTCTCGGGCCATGCCGTGCGCACCGTGGATGTTCCGGTGTCCGAGCGCAACCGCTACTCGTTGACCGACGAAGAGGTCATCGAGCTGGCCCGCTACGCCGTCATCATCGAGAAGCATTATCAGCGCCCGATGGACATCGAATGGGGCCGCGACGGCCTGGACGGCAAGATCTACATCCTTCAGGCCCGCCCTGAAACGGTCAAGTCCCAGCACGAGCACAACGACGTGCAGGAACGCTATCGCCTGAAGGCGACGGGCGAGGTCCTGATCACCGGCCGCGCCATCGGCCAGAAGATCGGTTCGGGCAAGGTTCGCGTGGTGGCCGACATCTCTGAAATGGATCAGGTCAAGGCGGGCGACATCCTGGTCACCGACATGACCGATCCCAACTGGGAGCCGGTCATGAAGCTGGCTTCGGCCATCGTCACCAACCGGGGCGGGCGCACCTGCCACGCCGCCATCATCGCGCGCGAGCTGGGCATACCCGCCGTCGTCGGCTGCGCCAACGCCACCGACATCCTGGGCAATGGCCGGGAGGTCACCGTGTCCTGCGCCGAAGGCGACGAGGGGCGCATCTACGACGGCCTGATCGAAACCGAGATCGAGGAAGTCCGCTGGGGCGAAATGCCCGAGATCGGGCTGAAGGTCATGATGAACGTGGGCAATCCTCAACTGGCCTTCGACTTTTCGCAGATTCCCAATCATGGCGTCGGCCTCGCACGCCTCGAGTTCATCATCAACAACAACATCAACGTGCATCCCAAAGCCGTGCTCGACTATCCCAACGTCGACAGCGAGCTGAAGCAGGCCGTCGAATCCGCCGCCCGCGGCTATGCCAGCCCGCGTGCGTTCTTCGTCGAGAAGCTGGCCGAAGGCGTGGGCACGCTGGCGGCGGCCTTCTACCCCAAGCCCGTCATCGTGCGCCTGTCGGACTTCAAGTCCAACGAGTACCGCAAGCTGGTGGGCGGTTCGCGCTACGAGCCCGAAGAGGAAAACCCCATGCTGGGCTTCCGCGGCGCGTCGCGCTACATCTCCGACGAATTCGAGGAGTGCTTCCGCATGGAATGCGAGGCGCTGAAGAAAGTCCGCGATGAAATGGGGCTGACCAACGTCGAGATCATGGTGCCCTTCGTGCGCACCACGACGCAGGCCAAGAAGGTGGTCGACCTGCTCGCCCGGCATGGCCTGGCTCGCGGCGAGAACGGCCTGCGCCTGATCATGATGTGCGAAGTGCCTTCCAACGCCATCCTGGCCGATGAGTTCCTGGAGTATTTCGACGGCTTCTCCATCGGCTCGAATGATATGACCCAGCTGACGCTGGGCCTGGACCGCGATTCGGGCATGGAGCTGCTGGCCGCCGATTTCGATGAGCGCGACGAAGCCGTGCAATTCATGCTCCGCCGCGCCATACAGGCATGCCTGAAGGCCGGAAAGTATGTGGGCATCTGCGGCCAGGGCCCCAGCGACCACCCCGACCTGGCCAACTGGCTGCGCGACGAGGGCATCCTGTCCATGTCGCTCAACCCGGACACGGTCGTGGACACCTGGCAGCGCCTGGCCAAGTAGTCCATACAGGCCGTGAAGCACATGGGGCGCCATTTATCGGCGCCCCAGGTGTTTTTGACAGAAGGTTCCCTGTTTTCCGGACGTATGTGATACTCATGCTGCGGGCTTATGCGTGCCGGCATGCTGGCGGATTCGCCCGACCTATGATCCCTTCACGAAGGAATGGAACATGACGGATCTCGCACACAGGGTGGTCATCGTTGGGGGCGGCGCCGGCGGCCTGGAACTGGCCGCCAAGCTGGGACGCAAATTCGGCCCCGACCATGTCTGGCTGGTGGACAAGGCTGACGGCCATATCTGGAAGCCTTCGCTGCACGAGGTGGCGGCCGGCACCCTGGACATTCACCGCGAAGGGCTCTCGTACTTCATGCTGGCCAAGGATTGCGGGTTCACCTTCATCTTCGGCGAGCTCGAGTCGCTGGACCGCCAGGGAAAGCTGCTGTTGCTCAAGCCCGTGCGTTCCCCCGGCACGGGGGAAGAGATCTTTCCCGCCCGATCCATCCGCTACGATACATTGGTTCTGGCGGTGGGCAGCAAATCGAATTTCTTCGGGACGCCCGGCGCGGCGGAATTCGCCATCGCCCTGGACTCCACCGACGAAGCCGAGCGCTTCAGGCAGCGCTTGCTCCACCAACTGGTGACGGCCGATCAACGGAAATCGGCGGAGCCCGGGTATATGCTGGACATTGCCATTGTCGGCGGCGGGGCGACCGGAGTGGAACTGGCCGCCGAACTGCTGGAGGCCTGCGCCGACGCGGCATTCTATGGGCTGAACAAGCTGGAGCCGGGCACCGACATCCGCATTACCCTGTTGGAGGGCAGCGGCCGGATACTGTCCGCCTTGCCGGAGAAAATGTCGGCGGCGGCGCAGCAGCTGCTGCTCGATCGGGGCGTGGTGGTGAAGACATCCGTACGTGTCTCCGAGGTCAGGCGAGACGAGCTGATCGACAGCGAGGGCAGGCGGTACCCGGTCGATCTGTGCGTATGGGCGGCGGGCATCGAGGCGCCGGCCTTCCTGAAGAACCTGGGCCTGGAGGTCAATCGCATCAACCAGGTGGTGGTGGATGCCGGCCTGCGCACCAGCGATCCCGATATCTATGCCCTGGGCGATTGCGCCCAGGCGCCCTGGCATGGACACGAAGGGCGGCAGGCTTTGCCGGCCCGCGCGCAGGTGGCGCACCAGCAGGCCGGCTTTCTGCTTTCGGCCATGGAGCAGCGCATCAAAGGCGGCGCCGATAGCGGACAGCGCGTATTCCGTTTCCGTGATTACGGTTCGCTGGTGTCGGTGGGGCATAGCCGCGGCGTAGGCAGTCTGATGGGCGTGCTGTCGGGCAAGAGCTGGTTTGTGGAAGGCCTGCTGGCCCGCTTGATGTACATGAGCCTGCACCTCATGCATCACCTGGCTGTGCTGGGCCCTTTGCGCACCGGATCGCTGGCGCTGGGCCGCCTGCTGGCCAAGCGCGGGGCGCCGCGCGTCAAGCTGCATTGAAGTCGGGAGCGGGAATCGACCCGCCGCCGGCCATTGCGGCTTTCCTTTTTGCGCGTGCGAGTCCTAGAATGAAATATCGCTTCGCAGCCCGGCGAAGCCATAACGGGTAGCCTCATGACTTTTCATGCTCAATTGGCCTCGCCCTTGGGGCGGATTCTGCTTTGTTCGGACGGCGCGGCGCTGACCGGACTGTATTTCGTCGGGCAGAAAGATTGCCCCCCCATGCAGGGCTTGCCCGAACCCGCGTCCAGGAAGGCCGATCCCACCGCCGGCCTGATGGACGGCGCGCCCATCAAGGACATACGGGTGCGTCGGCGCCAGGCCGAGCTGGATCTGTTCGCTGCGGACGATGTGGACAATGCGGGCGACACGCCCGAAGGGCCGGCGCAGGGCGGATGCGGCGCGGAAGAAGGCGAGGGCAGGCACATTGGGCCGTTGTCCCTAATGCAGGACGCGACGCCGCCGGAAACGGCAGCGCTTTTCAAGCAGACCCATGCCGAGCTCGACGAATATTTCCGTGGTGAGCGCCGGACGTTTTCAGTACCCTTGCGCCTGGAGGGCACCGACTTCCAGAAGAAAGTCTGGAACGCCTTGCTGGACATCCCTTATGGCGAATATGTGTCCTATGGCGACGTCGCGCGGGCGGCCGGGCTCACAGCGGGGCATGGCCGTCCGGTGGGGACGGCGGTGGGGCGCAATCCCATCACGCTCATCGTTCCCTGCCATCGCGTCCTGTCCAGCGCGGGCACGCTCAACGGCTACACAGGCGGGCTTGAACGCAAGTTCGCGCTGCTGGAACTGGAAGGCCTGGACCTGGGCTAGCGAGCCGAAGGCGCCGCCGATCAGTCGTGCTTGCGGTTGCGCGTGTCGTGCTTCATGACGCGCTCTTTTTCGCGCTGCCAGTCCTTGTCGCGCGCGGTATCGCGCTTGTCGTGCAGCTTCTTGCCCCGGCCCAGGCCGAAATCCAGCTTCACGCGGCCGTTTTTGTAATGCAGGTTCAGCGGCACCAGGGTATAGCCGCGCTGTTCGACCTTGCCGATCAGCTTGCTGATCTCTTCGGCCTTGAGCAGCAGCTTGCGTGTGCGTGTGGCATTGGGATGAATGTGGGTGGATGCGGTGGGCAGCGGGCTGATGTGCATCCCGATGATCCATATTTCGCCATCGCGTACGATAACGTAGCTTTCCTTCAACTGCACGTGCCCGGCCCGTATGGCTTTTACTTCCCAGCCTTCGAGCACGAGGCCCGCTTCATAGCGGTCTTCGATGAAGTAATCGTGCGTTGCTTTGCGGTTATCGACAATGCTCATGAATCAATGTGGTTGTAGACTGTAAAATCAATACATTCTATCCATTAACTCCTTTCGATGCATAAAGTACAACGTTCTGTCCTGGTCCCGCACAGCCGCGCTCAAATGTTCGATCTGGTCGCCGACGTGGCCAGCTATCCCGAGTTCATGCCCTGGTGCGGCGGAACCGTCGTGCACCGGCACGACGAGCATGGAATGGAAGCATCCATCACCATCAGCATCGCGGGCATCAAGCAAACCTTCACCACCCGCAACGAGCACGATTATCCCGATCGGATCACATTTCATCTGGTCGACGGCCCGTTTTCGGCGCTGACCGGCAAGTGGGAATTCCAGGAGCTGGCGGCCGATGCCTGCAAGGTGGTCTATACCATGGAGTACGCCTTTTCCAGCCGCGCGCTCGAAGCGGTGGTGGGCCCCATCTTCAACCGGATAGCCACCAGCTTCATCGACTCGTTCACCCAGCGCGCCCAGGCGAAATATGGAGACTGAGGCCATCGGCGTCCAGGTGGTGTATGCCGAGCCCGGCTCGGCATGGCAGGCCGACCTGCGCCTGCCGGCCCGGTCGACGGTGGAGCAGGCGCTGCGGGCCAGCCGCTTCGCCAGGCTTTTCCCGAACTATCCTTATGATTCGTTGAAGGTGGGTGTCTACGGCCAGGAATGCGCATTGGACCGTGTCCTGGCCGACGGCGACCGGATCGAAATCTACCGGCCCCTGGTGTTCGATCCCATGGAGTCCCGGCGCCGGCGCGCCCTGCACCGAAAGGCCTTCATGACCAAGCCGAAGAACCGGCCCAGGCGGCGCAAGGCCAGGCTGGCCGCGGCTTTGTCCGGCGATGAGTAAACGCCGATTGTCACTCATATGACAAAAAAATAAGCGGTAAAGCGCTATGGTGGGCGCTACAAGCGACAAGCGGGACCCGTCACCGTCACGGGGCCGGCCACAAAGAAGGAGACAGCACCATGGATTTTCGCCTTGACGACGAACAACTGGCATTCGCCCAGGCCGCGCGCGATTTCGCCGCCGGCGAACTTGAACCCAATGCGGCCCGCTGGGACGCGGAAAGCATTTTCCCGCGCGAGGCCTTCGCCCGTGCCGGCGAACTGGGCTTTTGCGCCATCTATGCACCCGAATCGATAGGCGGACTAGGCCTGCCGCGCCTGGACGCCACCCTGGTCTTCGAGGAAATGGCGGCCTGCGACCCGTCCACCACGGCCTTCCTGACCATACATAATATGGCCACGTGGATGATAGGGTCCTGGGCGACCGAAGCCGTCAAGCAGGCCTGGGGCCCCGCGCTCGCCGCGGGCGAGAAGCTGGCTTCGTATTGCCTGACCGAGCCGGGCGCCGGCTCGGACGCCGCCTCCTTGTCGACCCGCGCCGAGAAGCGCGGCGCCTCCTACGCGCTGAATGGTGCCAAGGCCTTCATCTCCGGCGCCGGCGACACCGATGTGCTGGTCGTCATGGCGCGGACCGGCGGGGCGGGGGCCAAGGGCGTTTCCGCTTTCGTGGTGCCCGCCGACACGCCGGGCATCAGCTATGGGCGCAAGGAAGACAAAATGGGCTGGAACAGCCAGTCCACCCGGCCCATCACCTTTGACAATGTGGAGGTCCCCGCCGAGAACCTGCTGGGCAGCGAGGGCGAAGGCTTCAAGTTCGCGATGAAGGGCCTGGACGGCGGCCGCATCAATATCGCCACCTGCTCGGTGGGCGCGGCGCAGGGGGCCTACGAGGCGGCCAGGCGCTATATGACCGAGCGCAAGCAGTTCGGCCAGACCCTGGCCGGCTTCCAGGCACTGCAGTTCAAGCTGGCCGACATGGCGACGCATATCGTGGCGTCGCGCCAGATGGTCAGGCTGGCGGCCGCCAAGCTCGATGACAACGACCCCCAGGCCTCTTCGTACTGCGCCATGGCCAAGCGGCTGGCCACCGACCTGTGTTTCCAGGCCTGCCTGGACGCACAGCAGATCCATGGCGGCTACGGCTATCTGAAGGACTATCCGCTGGAGCGCCTGGTGCGCGACACGCGCGTCCACCAGATTCTTGAAGGCACGAATGAAATCATGCGCGTCATCGTCGCGCGCCAGCTACTCGAAAAGGGAGCCGATATCCGATGAATGCCCCGGTGTTGTTTCAAGAGCGGGATACCGCCAACGGCATGAAGGTCGGGGTGGCCACGCTCAACAGCCCCCAAACCCTCAACGGCCTGTCGCTCGAGATGTGCGCCCTCCTGGCCAGTCAACTGCGGCGATGGGCGGACGATAGCCGCATTGCGATGGTCCTTCTGAACGGCGCGGGCGGAAAAGCCTTTTGCGCCGGCGGCGACCTGCACAGCCTGCACACGGCCATGCGGGAGAACACCAGCGGCGATGCCTGGAACAACGCCTACGCCCGCGAATTCTTCGCCGTCGAATACCGCCTGGACTACCAGATACACACTTATCCCAAACCGATACTCTGCTGGGGCAGCGGCATCGTCATGGGCGGCGGGGTCGGCCTGATGATGGGCGCCAGCCACCGCGTGGTCAGCGAAACCACCCGCTACGCCATGCCCGAGATATCCATCGGGCTGTTTCCAGACGTGGGCGGTACCTGGATGCTGTCCCGGCTGGCGGGAGGGATAGGACTGTTCCTGGCGCTGACCGCGGCGCAATTGGGCGCCAGCGACTGCCAACTGCTGGGCCTGGCCGATTACACCCTGGGCTCGGGCCAATGGGACGAGCTCACCGCCCGCATCGAAGCCTCGTCCTGGTCCGGCGACAGGGTGGAGAACGACGGCGCCCTGCGGCGCCTGCTGCTGGAACTCCAGGTTGCCGACGCCGCTCCGCACGGGCCGCTGCAAACCCATCATTCCCTGATCCGGCACGCCTGCGACGGCAATGACCTGGATGCCATATGCGCCAATGTCCGCGCGCTGGCCGGACACGAAGACCCTTGGCTCCAGCGCGCGGCGGCCACCTTCAGTGCCGGCTCGCCCGGCTCGGCCCGGCTTTCCTTCACCTTGCTGCGGCGGGCCCGCCTGCTCGCCCTGGCCGATGTGTTCCGCATGGAATACATCGTTTCCCTGCACTGCGGGGCGCAGGGCGATCTGCAGGAAGGCATACGCGCGCTGCTCATCGACAAGGACAGGCAGCCGCGCTGGAACCCCGCCACATTGCGGCAGGCCGACGATGCCTGGGTGCAGCGATTCTTCCAGGCGCCCTGGCCGGACACGGCGGCCCATCCGCTGGCGGATCTGGGCCGGGCGTAGAAAATCATTCACATCACTAAAAGACAGGAGACAAACAATGAGTCGCATTGCATTTATCGGCCTGGGCCACATGGGCGGACCCATGGCCTTGAACCTGCTGAAGGCGGGCCACCAGTTGGCCGTGTTCGACCTGGTTCCGGCCGCCGTGCAGGCCGCCGTCGATGCCGGCGCCACGGCGGCGCCATCGGCCCAAGAGGCGGTGAAGGGCGTGGACGCGGTGATATCGATGCTGCCGGCCAGCAAGCATGTCGAGGGGCTGTACCTGGGCGAATCCGGCCTGCTGAATCACATCGCGGCCGGCACGCTGGTCCTGGAATGCAGCACCATCGCCCCGGAGTCCGCCCGCAAGGTCGCCCAGGCCGCCCAGGATAAAGCGGTGCGCATGATCGATGCGCCGGTGTCCGGCGGCACGGGCGGGGCGGTGGCGGGCACGCTGACCTTCATCGTCGGCGGCCAGGCGGCCGACCTGGAAGCGGCGCGCCCTTATCTTGAGAAAATGGGCAAGAACATCTTCCATGCGGGGGCGGCGGGCGCGGGGCAGGTCGCCAAGATCTGCAACAACATGCTGCTGGGCATCCTGATGGCGGGCACGTCCGAAGCCCTGGCCCTGGGCGTGGCCAATGGGCTGGATCCGAACGTCCTGTCGGACATCATTTCCAAGAGCTCGGGCCGCAACTGGGCGACCGAACTGTACAACCCCTGGCCGGGCGTCATGGACCATGCGCCCGCATCCAAGGATTATGCCGGCGGCTTCGGCGTGGACCTCATGCTTAAAGACCTGGGGCTGGCGGCGGAGTCCGCGCTCAATGCGCGCGCCTCGGTTCCCCTGGGCGAACTGGCCCGCAACCTGTACTCCCTGCATAGTGCGCAAGGAAATGGCGGGCTGGATTTTTCCAGCATCCTGAACCTGTACAAGAAATGATTGTTGCCGGCCATTGCCCTTGGGGGCACAGGGCCGGCAATCGGGGCGGACGGCCCAGGTTCAGACCCCGCTTTCGATTCCGTAGGGCAGGGGTTCAAGCCTGATGGCCGGCCCGTCGGCCTGTCCCAGCCTGAAATCGGCGCCATCCAGATCGGCAAGCTGCACTTCCATAAGAACCCGCATGCCGGCCTGGTCCAGGGCGGCGTTGACGATGCGCCCGCAAGGGTTGTCGGGCCGCCGGGCATCGAAGGTGTCCGTGGCGGCCAGCGCTTCCGCGTTCAAGCCGTCGGCCGGAGCGATCAGGCCGCCGGCCATGCGCCGCTTCACCATACCGCGGTAATGGCTGCGCGCCACGACTTCCTGGCCCGGGTAGCAGCCCTTGGTGAAGCTGACCCCGTCGATCAGGTCCAGGTTGAGGGTTTGCGGAATGAACAGGTCTTGCGTGGCCGCCTGGACCCAGGGCAGGCCCGCCAGGATGTCGCCCGCCTGCCAGCGCCCGTTGTCGTCCCGGGAGGCGCCGGCTTGCGGATCGGGCTGCCGCGCGACAAACCACCAGCGCCGCAAGCCCGGGTCGGTGCTGGGAGCGGCTATCCACGTGCCGGCCGCGTCATCGACGACGGTCCATGGCAAGGCTGATGCGAGCGGGGCGGAAAGGGCGCCGGCCGGATCCGTGCCGGACAGCGGGGAATCGCCGTCCAGGGCCAGGCCGAGCACGCGGTAGTCCGTCAGGCGCAAGCGGGCCTTGGCCCGGAGCACGAACATGGAAAGGCGCTTGACCAGCGCTTCCGCGATGTCGGCCTTGACCAAGGCCAGCACGGCGGGATCCTGCGTGCCGGTCTGGCGCCAGATGACCATGCTGCCCAGCAGCCGGCCCTTGGCCGTGCAATAGCCGGCCAGCCTGGCCTGTCCGGGTTCCAACCCCTGGACGTCGTGGGTGAGCTGCCCGTGCAGGAAGTCGACCGCATCGGCGCCGGTGACTTCAATAACGGCCAGATCGGAAAGAGTTGCGACAAAGCGCTTGGAATCGTTCATGAGAAATACGGCCCGCCTCGAGAGACACGATAAAACACAGCGTTTATGATAACGGGCTTCCAGCTTCCTTGCCGGGATGCCCCCGGCCCTTCGGGGGTGGTTTCATGCGCCCGGTCCCGCCCCGCGTGCTGGGCTAAACTTCAGGTCTGATGAAAAAACTGAAATCCATCGTTCTCTCCCTGTTTCTGATCGTGGCCCTGACGGCCTTGGCGCTCAGCGCCGCCGCCTGGTACTGGACGGAGCATCCCGTCGAGCTTTCCGCGGAGCGTGTCGACTATGTGGTCGAGGCCGGCAGCCGACCGCGCAGCATTGCGCAATTGATGAACAAGGCCGGCATACGCATCAACGAAGATGCCTTCGTGATTCTGGCCCGCTTGACCGGCAATGACACGCAATTGCAGGCGGGCGCCTACGAGGCGGTCCGCGGCGATACGCCGCGCAGCCTGATGGAGCGCATGGCCAACGGCGACATGACCCAGACCCGGCTGACATTGCTGGAGGGCTGGACCTACCAGCGGATACGCCAGGCGCTGCGCGAAGCGCCGCAGGTCAGGCAGACCCTGGGCGAGGCCACCGATGCCGAGCTTCTGAAGCGGCTGGGGGCGGACGAAACCAGTCCCGAAGGCCTGTTTTACCCGGATACCTATGTTTTCGTGCCGGGAACCACCGATTTCGACATCCTGCGCCGCGCCTATCATGCCCAGCGGCAATTGCTGGACACGCTGTGGCGCGACCGAGACCCGCAACTGCCGCTGAAGACGCCCTACGAGGCGCTGATCCTGGCTTCCATCGTCGAAAAGGAAACCGGCCACAGCGCCGACCGGAACAAGGTTTCGGGCGTGTTCGTGAACCGCTTGCGCATCGGCATGCCGCTGCAAACCGACCCCACCGTCATCTACGGCATGGGCGAGGCCTATCAAGGCCGGATACGGAAAAAGGATCTCACTACCGACACACCCTGGAATACCTATACGCGCCCGGGCCTGCCGCCTACGCCCATTGCCAGCGCCGGACGCGCCGCGCTGGAGGCCACCCTGCACCCCGAGCCGCATAAATTCCTGTATTTTGTTTCCAGGGGGGATGGCACCAGCGAGTTTTCATCAAACCTTGCGGCGCATAACCGTGCCGTGGCGAAGTACATCCTGGGGCGGCGTAATTGATGGGCACGCTCGTACGCCTGGCTGGGCGCCGCGCACGGCCCATGCCCCGGATCTTCTCCCTGGGCTCAATCAGAATGAAATTTCGGGAATCGATGTAATGGGCAAAGGCTTCATGATTGTCTGCGACGGCAGCAATGGCGCGGGCAAGACGACGGTGATCAAGGCGATCGAAGCGCACCTGAACGACAGGGGGCTGCAAGCCGTGGTCACGCGCGAGCCGGGCGGCACGGTCATCGGCGAGAAGATCCGGGATATCCTGCTGTGCCCCGATACGCCCGAAATGAGCGATATCGCCGAGCTCATGCTGTTTGGCGCGGCGCGCGCCCAGCACGTCAAGGAAAAGATACTGCCCGCCATCCAGGCTGGGAAGGCGGTCGTTTCCGACCGGTTCGATGCCGCCACCCTGAGCTTCCAGCACTACGCGCGGGGCCTGGACCTGGGCCTGGTCAGGCAGATCAACGCGCTGGCGCTGGATGGCTTCAGGCCGGACATGAACATCATTCTGGACCTGGATCCGGCCATCGGACTGGAGCGCGTGCATCAGCGCGGCGAGCGGCTGGACCGCATGGAGGCGCAGAAGCTGGAGTTTCTCCAGCGGGCCCGGCAAGGCTATCTCGAACAGGCCCGTCTCGACCCCGCCTTGTTCCGCGTCCTGGATGCGGGCCGGCCTTTGGCTCAAGTGGTGGCGGACGCGCTGGGCATCGTGGACGAACTGATCCGCCGCCATGGCGGCGGCCCCTTGGACGAAACCCCATGAACGACCTGGCGCAATTCCTGCCCTGGCAGCGCGATTTCGCGTCGCGATGGCTGTCGCGCCGCGAGCGCTTCGCGCATGCCTGGCTGATTCACGGCCTGCCGGGCATCGGCAAGCGCCAGTTCGCCCTGGCCGCGGCCGGCAGCCTGCTGTGCGAATCGCCGGATCATGGCCTGGCTTGCGGCCATTGCTCCGCCTGCCTGTGGCTGGCCAGCGGCAACCATCCCGATTTGCGCCGCATACGTCCCGACGCGCTGGCGCTGGAAGAGGGCGCGGCCGGCGGCGAAGACGATGGCGAAACCGGCGCCGCGCCGGCCAAGAAGGCGCCCTCCAAGGATATACGGGTGGACCAGTTGCGCGCGCTCGGCCCCTGGTTCAACACCGCCACGCATCGCGGCGGATGGCGCGTGGCCGTGCTGTACCCGGCGCGCGCCATGAATCCCATTACGGCCAATGCCTTGCTCAAGGTGCTGGAGGAGCCGCCGGAGCATACGGTATTCCTGATGGTGGCCGATGCGCCCGATCGCCTGCTTCCCACGCTGGTGTCGCGCTGCCGCCGCCTTCCTTTGCCGGTGCCCGATGCGGCGCAGAGCCTGGCCTGGCTGAAGGGGCAGGACGTTCATGATGCGGAGCAATGGCTGGCCGCGGCCGGCGGAGCGCCTTTGCTGGCGCGGCAACTGGCGCAATCGGGCGCGCGGCCTTGCCCGCAGTGGCTGGAGGATTTGATGAGCCTGCTGGCCGATGCCAGGCAGCCCGACATCGGACCCCTGGCCGACCAGCTGGAAAAGCAGCCTCCGGAAGCCTGGATCGATGCCTTGCAGCGCCTGCTCCTGGACTTGATGCTGGCCGGGGCGGATGCCCCTTTGCGTTATTTTCCCAGCCTGGATAAGACCATACGCCGCGTGGCCCTGCGCGCATCCCCGGCTGCGCTGGCCGAAACCGGCAGGTGGCTGGCGCAACAGCGGGCCGTCGCCGGGCACCCCTTGAATGCGAAACTGTTCGTGCACAGCGCCATGCAAAGAGTGGCTTTGGCTTGCGGCCCGGCATCCTGATCCCGGCAGGCGCGATAAATTCGCTAAACTAGACGATTGAGCCGGCGCGCCTTGCGCCGCCCGGCGCATTTCACCCTGGATTGCCACCCTTATCATGTACGTAGACTCCCATTGCCATCTGGATTTTCCCGAACTCGCCCAGAACCTGCCCGATATTCTTGGCCGGATGGCGCAGAACCAGGTCAGCCACGCGCTGGTGGTCAGCGTCAACCTGCCGGACTGGCCGGGATTGATGGAGCTGGTTGGGCCGCAACCCAATCTGTACGCCTCGGTGGGCGTGCACCCGGACTATGAAGACACCCCCGAGCCGACCGTGGACGAGCTGGCCAGGCTGGCCCAGTCGCCCAAGGTGGTCGCCATAGGCGAGACCGGGCTGGATTACTTCCGCCTGTCCGAGCCGCTGGAATGGCAGCGCGAGCGCTTCCGCACCCATATCCGGGCCAGCCGGAAAAGCGGCCTGCCGCTCATCATACACACGCGCTCGGCCAGCGCCGACACGCTGCGCATCATGAAGGAAGAGGGTGCCGACCAGTACGGCGGCGTCATGCATTGCTTTACGGAATCCTGGGAGGTCGCCCAGGCCGCCATGGAGCTGAATTTCTATATTTCGCTTTCCGGCATCGTCACCTTCAAGAAAGCCGAGGATTTGCACGAGCTGGCCCGGAAGCTGCCGCTGGACCGCTTGCTGATCGAGACCGATTCACCATACCTTGCGCCTGTTCCTCATCGCGGGAAAATCAACGATCCCTCCAAGGTAATGCATGTGGCAGAGAAAATAGCCGATCTGAAGGGTATTCCAGTGGCTCAGGTAGCTGAGCACTCCACAAATAATTTTTTCAGTCTTTTCAATAAAATATAAAGATAATTTAATGTTATTTATTTAAAGTAAATTGTTTAAAGTGAATTATTTAAAGTGCTTTAGTTAAATTAATTTCTTTAATAAGGTAAATCAGGCAGCCTCCGGGCTTGAACGACAGGGCGATCCAGAGCCTGCAAAGCAGGCCGGCCCTCAGGCCAAGCCCAACGCCGCGATTTCAGGAGCACAGCGTGTCAACCACTTTCTTCCCGCCCGGCAAAGCCGGATCGACGCCTCAGGCGCGAACGGGCGCACGCCTGGCCGCTGTCCTGGCCGGCCTGTTGCTGAGCATGGCGGCCCATGCCGCCAACCCTTCCAACTGGTGGGTCGATATCGCCAACGACCGGGCCGGCAGCATCAAGACCATGCTCGCGCGCGGAGCGGATCCCAATGAAATCAGCCCCAAGGGCCAGCCCGCCATCATGCAGGCCATACGGGATGGCGCCTGGGATGTCTATGACGTTCTGGCGGCCAATCCCAAAACCGCCTTGAACGCCATCAACGTCAACCGCGAAACGCCGCTCATGTACCTGGCCGTCGTGGGGGAAACGAAACGGGCACAGGAACTCATACGGCGCGGAGCCATGGTCAATCGCCTGGGTTGGACGCCCTTGCAGTATGCGGCGTCCAAGGGGCATCTGGATACGGTGAAAATGCTGGTCGCCAACAAGGCCACGGTCAATGCTCCGGGCCCGGATGGCACGACGGCCCTGATGATGGCGGCCTATGGGGGCAGCGAACCGGTGGTGCGTTTCCTGCTGGAGTCGGGCGCCGACGCAACCATGCAGAATTTGCAGAAGCAGGACGCGGCCGACTGGGCTCGATTGAAGAAACATACGGCACTGGCCGAAAAACTGGATGAATTGAGCGCCAAGGTTCTGGCCCAGCGGGCCGCCCTGCGCAATCGCGGCGATTCGGGGGGGCAGGCGGATTCCGGCGATGGCGTCAAGACGGTGGATCTGAATGACGGCGCTGCTACCGCGCCCGCCACGGCCGCGGCGAAAAAGAAGGAGCCGGCCAAGGATGCCTCGTCGACGTCGCGCTATTTCGACCTGGACCGCTTCAACGAACCGGCCGAGCCCTGACGGGCCTTGCACGCTTACCAACGGCGCCGCCGCATTGAGCAGTGGCGCCGTGTCTCCGACGAGACTATGGAGGCTTTAGGCCGGCATATAGGCGGGTTTCAGTATGCCCCGCAACTCGCTGTAGGGCATCAGCAGTTCAGGCTGCCCCGATGAATAGGGTGCGATCAGGTAGGAATCGTACTTGACGACCAGGCCCTGATCGGTGAAGCCGAAATTCGAGCTGACCTGGAAGGGCCAGATTCGATGGTAAGTGTCGGGGTCATTCTGTGCATCGGGGTTGGTGGCCAGCCAGCGCTGGTGGGCCGCCCTCAAGGCGGCGACATAGTCGTCGCCCTTGCCTGGTTCCAGAATGTCGGCCAGGCCCAGCACCCGGCCTGCGTCGTTGTCCCAGTTGAGAAACTGGGTGGCCGAAATACCGTGAGCCGCACCTGTGTAGTATTGCCAGGTATTCAGTTCGACCACGGTCAGGTGCCGGTTGCGATAGCGCGTTTTGGCGGCAAGCAGGGTCGAATCGCGCGGCGCCGCCGTTTTCCAGAAATAATCCTGGTATTGCTGCACCGTGGCATAAGGCGGCGCGCTGCTGTCCACGCCCGTCATGGTGGCCAGGGCATGGTCGATCAGTTCGTTCAGCCGCGTCTGACCCGGGAACACAATGGAATCCAGCTTCAGTGTGGGGCAGTCGCCGGTGCAGCCGGGCTTGCGGCGCTCCCACTTGACCTCCTGGGTAAACAGGCCCTCTTTGCCGCTTTGCTGAGCGGTTTCAGCGGGTATCAGCGAGATATTGTCCTTGGGGCCGCTGGCGCAGGCGGACAGGAAGACGACGGTGGAAAGCAGGGCGGCGCGCCGCACTCTAGGGAATAAAAACGGGGATATGCTCATTTGACGGTGCCGGCATTCTGGCCAAAAAGGATTTTGCGCGATTCCTCGTCGCCGACCGAGGGAAGCGCGTTTATCTGCTGGGCTTTCTCGTAGGCCCGCAAGGTGGCGGGACGGGCGGCGATGGCATCGAACCATCGCTTCAGATGGGGAAAGTCGTCCAGGTTCTGGCTCTGGCGTTCGTGCGGAACGATCCAAGGATAGCAGGCCATGTCGGCGATGGAATAATCGCCGGCGATGAACTCGCGGTCGGCCAGGCGCTTGTTGAGCACGCCATACAGGCGGCCGGTTTCGCGCACGTAGCGGTCGATGGCGTAGGGAATCTTGTCCTGGGCGTAGGTGTTGAAGTGGTGATTCTGGCCCGCCATGGGCCCCAGTCCGCCCATCTGCCAGAACAGCCATTGCAGCACGTCGGCGCGGCCGCGCAGCGTGCCGGGTATGAATTTGCGCGTCTTGTCGGCCAGGTACAGCAGGATGGCGCCGGATTCGAACAGTGAAACGGGTTCGCCGCCGTCGGCGGGCGCACGGTCGATGATGGCGGGTATGCGGTTGTTGGGAGCGATGTCCAGAAAGTGCGGCTGGAACTGCTCTCCCTTGCCGATGTTGATCGGGAAAATCGTATAGGGCAGGCCGGCCTCTTCCAGAAACAGGGTGATCTTGTGTCCGTTGGGCGTGGTCCAGTAATACAGGTCGATCATGGGTATCCTTTGTCAGGCGGAGGCCGGCTTGGCATCCAATGCTTTTTCGATATCGGCCCGCAAGGCCTCCGGCTTGGTGGCCGGGCCGTAGCGCTTGATCACCCGGCCATCGCGCCCCAGCAGGAATTTGGTGAAATTCCACTTGATGGCCTGGCTGCCCAGCACGCCCGCCTTTTCATTCTTGAGCCAGCCGTACAAGGGATGCGCTTGCGGGCCGTTGACTTCGATTTTTTCAAACAAGGGGAAACTGACGCCGTAGTTGGCGGAGCAGAATGCGGCGATCTGTTCGGGGCTGCCCGGTTCCTGGCGGCCGAACTGGTTGCAAGGAAACGCCAGCACTGAAAAACCCCGATCCTGGTAACTGCGGTGCAAGGCTTCCAGGCCCGCGTACTGCGGCGTAAAACCGCATTCGGAGGCCACGTTCACGATGAGCAGCACTTGATTGGCGTAACGCGACAAATCGACGTTTTCGCCTTGCAGCGACTTTGCCGAGAAAGAATGCAGGGTGGTCATGGGCGATTGCTTTTCCGGGCCGGGAGGGTCAGTGTACTTTACCATTCAGCGCCCATTTCCTGACCGCGGCCAGGGTGTTGGGCACGTGGCCGTCCGGGTCGGAGCTGCTGTACTCGTAATAGATTTTATGGTCCGGCGTAATCACATAGGAAACCCGGTTGGCCATGGCGGGCATGAAGGCCATCTTGGCATCGTAGGCCTTGATGACCTTGCCGTCGGGATCGGCTCCGACGGCGAATTTTCCGCGGCATTCGCTGACCGAGAATTCCTTCAGCTTTTCCAGCCCATCGGCGGAAACACCCAGCACGGTGGCGCCGTATTGCTTGTACTCGTCGATGGCTTCGGCAAAATTATGCGCCTCGATGGTGCAGCCCTTGGTGAACGCGGCGGGATAGAAATACAGCACCACGGGGCCGTTGCGCAAGGCTTCCTGTAAGGAAAAGGGAAAGGCTTTTCCGGCCTGCGTGGCCTCCAGGGTGAAGGAAGGCGCCGGGTCGCCGGGCTTCAATTGCGCATGCGCCGTGGCCGGGGCCAGGCAGGAAAGGGCCAGTGCGGCGGATGCGGCCAGGGCGGCCCGATGAAAATAAGTCATGATCATTCCTTCAAGCTGTGGATGCGGCCCTCGGCGGAGCGGTCAGCGATGGAACAGCCATTTTCATCCAGTCCCTGCGTTTCCACAAGAAGTGCCGTCAAAGTCGGCTACTATGTCGGCTTCAGCTTCATTACACGTTTATGTCAGCCCACGGCCATGACCACGATTTATCACAATCCCCGCTGCGGCACCTCGCGCACGGTGTTGCAAACCCTGCAAGAACGCGGCCTGCAGCCCGAGATCATCGAGTATTTGAAAACGCCCTTGTCCCGCGACCAGCTGGCCGCCCTGATCAGCGCTGCCGGACTGACCGTGCGCGAGGCGATACGCGCCAAGGAAGACCTGTTCCAGGAACTGGGGCTGGACGATCCCGCGCTGGACGACGAGCGGCTGCTGCAGGCCATGGCGCAGCACCCGGTGCTGATGAACCGTCCCTTCGTCACCACGGCCAAGGGCACCCGCCTTTGCCGGCCCGCCGCCCTCGTCGACGAGCTCATTTGAACAATGCCCGGGCGGCCGCCGGCCGCGCAAGCCGCCACCCGGCGTTGACGGGCCCGGCCCCATGAGCCCCCCATGACGCTGCAGACCTTCGCTCTTGTCATCAGCGCGGCTATTCTGCACGCGGCCTGGAATCTTCTATCCAAGAAGGCCGCCGCCGCGGCCGGCCATTTCGTGTTTTCCTACCGCCTGCTGTCCTCGGTGCTGTATGCGCCGTGGGTCGTCTATATTTTCTGGGCCGACGGAATGGACTGGAGCCTGGCAGCGATCCTGTTCATCGCCTTGTCCAGCGTCCTGCATCTTTGCTACAGCCTGTGCCTGCAATGGGGCTACCATGCCGCCGACCTGTCCGTGGTGTATCCCATCGCGCGCGGCACGGGGCCGCTGCTGTCCAGCCTGGCCGCCTTCATCCTGCTGGGCGAACGGCCGTCCACCTTCGGCGTGCTCGGCATCGCCTGCGTGGTCGCGGGCATCCTGCTGATCGCCTCCGGCGGCAATCTGCGCCGTTTCGCCAACCCGCAAGCGCTGGCCGGCGTGCGCTGGGGCTTTTTCATCGGCCTGTTCATCGCCGCCTACACCGTGGCGGATGCCTACAGCGTGAAGGTCCTGCTGGTCGCTCCGGTGATCCTGGACTGGTTGTCCGCGACCGGGAATGCGCTGATCATGGCGCCTCGGGCCTGGGTGCGCCGCGCGGACATGATGGCGCAAATGCGCGGAAAATGGGGCTATGCGCTGGCGGTGGGCGCCTTGTCGCCGATGGCCTACATTCTGGTCCTCTATGCCCTGCAGCTGGGCGGCCCGGTCAGCCTGGTGGCTCCGCTGCGCGAGACCTCGCTGATGATCGCGACCGTGGCGGGATTCTTCATACTGAAGGAAAAAGTCTCGGCCGCCCGGGTCATGGGTTGCGCGGTGATCGTGGCGGGCGTGATCTTGCTGGCCCGATAGCACGCGTCGCGCTCCATGCCCGGTTGCGCAGAACGGGCATGGCCGCGCTCAGACGGTCTGTTCGGCGAAGATATGCATCTGCCTGGGCCGGGCGATCAGGGTTTCGTTTCCCTTCAGTCCCAGCTGCGAGAACCGTTCGGCTGAAATGACGGCTTCGATCCGTTCCGACGTATCGGCCCGCTTCAGTTCCAGCTGCGCCAGCGGCCCTATGGCGTGGACGTGTTCCAGCTGCACGACAATGCCCGGGGCATCCGGCGTATAGCGATCGATCTCGATGTCGTGCGGCCGCACGTAGGCGGTGCCGTGGGCCGCGCTCGCGTCCCGGTGGCCGGGCGCCTCCAGCACGGTATCGCCCGTTTCCAGCAGTCCGTCGCGGATGCGGCCATGAAACAGGTTCACATGGCCCAGGAAGCCATAGACGAAAGGCGTGGCGGGCTGGTTGTAGACCTGGGCGGGCGCGCCGGTCTGCTCCACCTTGCCCTGGTTCATCACGACGATTTCATCGGCCACTTCCAGGGCCTCTTCCTGATCGTGGGTGACGAAGATGCTGGTGACCTGCAATTCATCGTGCAGGCGCCGCAGCCAGCGCCGCAGTTCCTTGCGCACCTTGGCGTCCAGCGCGCCGAAGGGTTCGTCCAGCAGCAGCACGCGCGGTTCGACCGCCAGGGCGCGCGCCAGGGCAATGCGCTGGCGCTGGCCGCCCGACAGCGCCGAGGGCTTGCGGTCGGCGATCCAGTCCAGTTGCACCAGTTCCAGCAGGCGAGTGACTTTTTCCTTGATGGCGGCATCGGTCGGACGCTCTTTGCGCGGCTTGACGCGCAGTCCGAAAGCGATGTTCTCGAACACGCTCATGTGCTTGAAGAGCGCATAGTGCTGGAACACGAAGCCAACCTGGCGCTCGCGCACATGGCGCTCAGTGGCGCTTTCATTGTCCAGCAGTATGTCGCCCGAGTCGGGGTGCTCCAGGCCGGCGATGATGCGCAGCAAGGTGGTCTTGCCGCAGCCCGACGGCCCCAGCAGGGCCGTCAGCTTGCCGTCGGGAAATTTCAGGGATACGTCGTCCAGGGCGGTGAAGCCGCCAAACCGTTTTTGTATATTGCGTACTTCGATGCTCATGATCAGTGCTCCTGGATGGCCTGCGGGGTCGTCGTGCCGCGGGTCCGCCATTCGACCCACGATTTCAGGGCCAGCGTCACCAGCGCCAGCATCGCCAGCAGCGATGCCACGGCGAACGCCGCCGAAAAGTTGTATTCGTTGTAGAGAATTTCCACGTGCAGGGGGATGGTGTTGGTCAGGCCCCGGATGTGGCCGGAGACCACCGACACCGCCCCGAACTCGCCCATGGCGCGCGCGTTGCAGAGAATCACGCCGTACAGCAGCCCCCACTTGATGTTGGGCAGCGTGACGTGCACAAAGGTTTGCCAGCCCGTGGCGCCCAGCACCAGGGCTGCTTCCTCTTCTTCGCTGCCTTGCGATTGCATCAGCGGAATCAGTTCGCGGGCGACAAAAGGAAAGGTGACGAAGACGGTCGCCAGCACGATGCCCGGCACGGCGAACAGTATCTTGATGTCATGCTGGTACAACCAGTCTCCCATCCAGCCCTGGGCGCCGAACAACAACACGTAGATCAGGCCGGAGATCACCGGCGACACCGAGAAGGGCAGGTCGATGAGGGTGATCAGCAGGTTCTTGCCGCGGAACTCGAATTTGGCGATGCACCAGGCGGCGGATACGCCGAATGCCAGATTGAGCGGCACGGCGATGGCGGCTGTCAGCAGGGTCAGCCTGATGGCCGCCAGCGCGTCGGGCTCGACGATGGCGGCTACGTATGCGTCCCACCCTTTGCGGAAGGCCTCGGCGAAGACGGCGAACAGGGGCACGAAAAGGAAAAGCCCAAGGAAAAGGAGGGCGGCGAGTATCAACAGGCAGCGTACCCAGGGAGGCTCCAGCGTGGCCGGCGCGCTCCTGTTGCGGGCGCCGGCCACTCCCGCGCCCGGGGTTAGGGCGGCCGGCGATCCGGCGGCCGGCGATCCGGCGGCCGGCGCCCCGGTGACTGGAGCGGCAAGCGTGCCATTCAGTGTATTCATTTTCAGCTCCTGGCGGCCTGGCTGCCGCGCCGCGTCCAGGCTTGCAGCACATTGATGGCAAGCAGCAGCGCAAACGAGGCCGACAGCATGACGACGGCGATGGCGGTGGCGCCCGCATAGTCGTATTGCTCCAGCTTGGTCACGATCAGCAGGGGGGTGATTTCCGAAACCATGGGCATGTTCCCGGCAATGAAGATGACCGAGCCGTACTCGCCGGTGGCGCGGGCGAACGCCATGGCAAAGCCGGTCAGCAGGGCCGGCAGTATGGTCGGGAAGACCACCCGCAGGAAAGTCTGGAGGCGATTGGCGCCCAGGCTGGCCGCGGCTTCCTCCAGCTCCTGCTCCGCCTCTTCCAGCACCGGCTGGACGGTGCGTACGACGAAAGGCAGGCCTATGAAGGTAAGCGCCACCATCACGCCCAGCGGAGTGAATGCCACCTTCACGCCCGCCAGCTCCAGGTATCGCCCCAGCCAGCCATTGGGCGCGTACAGCGCCGTCAAGGCGATTCCGGCCACGGCGGTGGGCAGGGCGAAAGGTAGATCCACCAGCGCGTCCACCAGCTTCTTGCCGGGAAAGCGGTAGCGCACCAGCACCCAGGCGACGATGGCGCCAAAAATCAGGTTGATGGCGGCGGCCAGGAGGGAGACACCGAAACTGAGCCGGTATGAGGCGATGACCCTGGGCGAGGCGATGGCCTGCCAGAAGCCCTCCCACGTCAGGGTGAACGTCTTCAGGAAGACGGCCGACAAGGGGATCAGGACAATCAGGGCAAGATAAAGCAAGGTGAAGCCCAGGGTAATGCCAAAGCCGGGAATGACCCGGAAAGGCTTGGGGCTGCTTGCCAGGGGAAGGGCGATGCTGGACATTCGATTACTCATGCATGATGGAGGCGTCGGGCGCGATTGCGTCGGCGCCGCCCGTAAGCGGCGCCGACGCTAAGGCCGCTACTTGGCTGCCGGCTGGTATATCTGGTCGAAGACTCCGCCGTCGCCAAAGTGATGCTTTTGCGCCTTGGCCCATCCGCCCGCCACCTCGTCGATGGTGAACAGCTTTATCTTTGGATACTGCGCCGCGTACTTCGCGGCGATCTTTTCCGACGTGGGCCGGTAGTAATTCCTGCCGGCGATGTCCTGGCCCAGGTCCGAATACAGGTATTGCAGATAGGCCTGGGCCACCTTGCGCGTTCCCTTCTTGTCGACGGTCTTGTCCACGATGGCCACGGGCGGTTCGGCCAGGATGCTGACCGACGGGGCCACGATTTCAACCTTGTCCGGGCCCAGTTCCTTGATGGCCAGCAGCGCTTCGTTCTCCCAGGCCAGCAGCACGTCGCCGATGCCGCGTTCGACAAAGGTGGTGGTCGAGCCGCGCGCACCGGAATCGAGCACCGGCACCTGCTTGAACAACTGGCCCACGAACTTCCTGGCGCTTTCCTCATTTCCTCCCGGCAGGCCCAGGGCATAGCCCCAGGCGGCCAGGTAGTTCCAGCGCGCGCCGCCCGAAGTCTTGGGGTTGGGCGTGATGATGGACACGCCCGGCTTGATCAGGTCGTCCCAATCCTTGATGTGCTTGGGATTGCCCTTGCGCACCAGGAAGACAATGGTCGACGTGTAGGGGGAACTGTTCAGCGCGAATTCTTTCTGCCAACCGGGCTTGATGGCGCCCCGGGCGGCGATGGCATCGATGTCCGAAGCCAGGGCCAGCGTCACGACGTCGGCCTCCAGCCCGTCGATCACGGAGCGGGCCTGCTTGCCCGAACCGCCATGCGACTGCTTGATGGCGACCGTATCGCCGGTCCTGGCTTTCCATTCCTTGGCAAAAGCCTGGTTGAATTCCTGATAGAGCTCGCGGGTGGGGTCGTAGGAAACGTTCAAGAGCGAGATATCCGCCGCCTGGGCGGATTGCGCCGCGAAAAAGGCCAGTGCGGCGAGTGTTTTGACGACAGTGCGTAGTGCCATGCTTGCATCCTTTCTTATGATGGGCCGCGAACCAGGAATGGTTCACGGGTCCCAGGGCTCTAGACTAAGGATGAAGGACGAGAAATAGAACGATTACTTTCGCCAATGTTTATAAGCTGCGCACATTATGCGCCCGGGCTATAAGTTGAATTTCGCCCTCAAAAAAAGCCGCTCCGGAAATGGAGTATGAAATATCCGTAAATGGAGTGTAAAATGTCCATGAACGGAGAACATCATGAACCTGGCCTATGCGTACCCCCTCAGCCGCTTCGAACCGGCGGCAATGGTCGACCTGAACGACAAGCCCACGCGCGAGCGCCTTTCCGGCTCCGCCCTGAAGGGCTTCTTCAAGCTGGCCGACGCCTGGAAACTGCGCGACGAAGAGGCCTGCAATCTATTGGGGGGCCTGTCCAGCAGCGCATTCTACGAATGGAAGAAAAAACCCGACCGTGTGCTGGAGGTCGACCGCATCACGCGCATCTCCTATTTGCTGGGCATCTACAAGGCCCTGCACATCCTGTACGGCGACGAACTGGCCGACCAGTGGGTGGGCATGCCCAATCGCAACATCATTTTCAAGGGCAGGACTCCGCTGGACTACATGCAGGAAGGGGGCTTGCTGGCCATGCAGACGGTCCGGCAACTGCTGGATGCGCGCCGGGGCGGGGTGTAAGTGCGCCTGCCGCCCTTGTCGCAAATCAGGCAGCACGATACCTGCCGGCTGCTGCCTTCGCGCTTCGCCGATGCCGAAGATTCCGTGCTGGCGCCGCTGGCCGACAGCCCGGCGCATCTGGCCGATCTGTTTGCGCTCGATAACGCCACCAATCAGAGGCTGGCCGCCGAGCGCGGCCTGGCGCCGGGCATAGGAATCGACGAACTGGTCTTCGGGGTGCCCAACTTCCGCATCGTCAACGCCGCCTATACCTACCCCCGTCCCGAGGGCAGCCGCTTCAACAGCGGTCTGCGGGGCGCTTGGTATTGCGCCTTCGACGTGGATACCGCCATCGCCGAAATCGTTTTCCACAAGACAGTGGAGTATGCCGAAATCGGCCATTTCCGCGACAGCGTCGACTACCAGCTCATGCTGGCCGACTTCAGCGGTCAGTTCCACGATCTGCGCCGCGCCTCCGGCTTCAGGCAGTGCCTGGATCCCGAAAGCTATGTGGCTTCGCAGGCGCTGGCCGAATCGCTGCTGGAAAACGGATCGCTGGGACTGGTGTACCCTAGCGTCCGGCGAGCCGGCGGCGTCAACCTGGCCTGCTTTCGTCCCGCCCTGGTCAATAATGTGCGGCGCGACGCGGCATACCGGCTTAGCTGGTCGGGCACGCCGGAACCGGCAGTCAAGGCCATCAAGGCAAAAAGCAAAGGCAAGAAGATACCAAGGCGCCCAGCCTGAACGCTGCGCCATTTAACAAAGAGAGGAGCACATGAGTCTTTACGCACAGTTGCAGCAACGCGCCGCCGAACACAAGCCCATACGGGTGGGCCTGATCGGCGCGGGCAAGTTCGGGTCCATGTACCTTGCGCAGATACCGCGCACGCCAGGGGTTCACCTTGTGGGCATCGCCGATCTTTCGCCGGACGCGGCCAGAACCAACCTGGAGCGCGTGGGCTGGAAGCCGGAACAGACACAGGCCGCATCGGCCCGGGATGCGCTGCGCACGGGCGCCACCTGGATCACCGACGACTGGACCGCCCTGGTCGGCGTGGCCGAGATCGACATCATCGTTGAATGCACGGGCAATCCCATCGCGGCGGTCGAGCATTGCCTGGCGGCCTTCGATCAGGGCAAGCACGTGGTCAACGTCACCGTCGAGGCGGACGCCTTCTGCGGCCCTTTGCTGGGACGCAAGGCCAAGGATGCCGGCGTCGTCTATTCCCTGGCTTTCGGCGACCAGCCCGCGCTCATCTGCGACCTGGTCGAATGGGCGCGCACCTGCGGCTTTCCGGTGGTGGCCGCCGGCCGCGGCCACAAATGGCTGCCGCATTTTTCCGAGTCCACGCCCGAAACCGTTTGGGGCTATTACGGCCTGACACCTGAACAGGCCGCGCGCGGCGGACTGAACCCCAAGATGTTCAACAGCTTCCTGGATGGATCCAAACCCTCCATAGAAAGTTCGGCCGTGGCCAACGCCACGGGCCTGGGCGTGCCGTCGAACGGGCTGCTTTATCCTCCCGCCAGCATCGAAGACATTCCCTATGTGACCCGGCCGGTGTCCGAAGGCGGGGTGCTGGAACGCAAGGGCATGGTCGAAGTCGTTTCCTCGCTCGAGGCCGACGGCCGCCGCATCCCCTACGACATACGCATGGGTGTCTGGGTGACGGTCGAGGCCGAAACCGACTACATCAAGAACTGTTTCGAGGAATACAACGCGCATACCGATCCCAGCGGCCGCTACTTCACCTTGTACAAGCGCTGGCATCTCATCGGCCTGGAGGTCGGCATGTCGGTGGCCTCCGTGGCCTTGCGCGGCGAGCCCACGGGCGTGGCCACCTGCTGGAACGCCGATGTCGTGGCCACCGCCAAGCGCGACCTTCAGGTCGGCGAACTTCTCGATGGCGAAGGCGGCTATACCGTGTGGGGCAAGCTGCTGCCGGCGGCCGCGTCGCGCACGCTGGGCGGGCTGCCTTTGGGCCTGGCGCACAACATCAAGGTCACGCGTCCGGTCAGGAAGGGGCAAAGCCTGTCCTGGGACGATGTCGCCATCGACACCACCACGTCGGCCTACAGGATACGCCGCGAAATGGAAACGATATTCGCCGCCTCCTGACGCCTTGCGCCCGATCCGGCCTTATCGCCCGCCGCAATAAAAAGGCGTAACGGCCTTGTGAAAAAGGAATAGAATCGCAAGAAAAATTTTCACTGGAAAATCTTGAAAGCGATTCGCTGGCTGATGGCGTTATGCGGCGTGCTTGCTCTGGCGGGCGGCCCGCTTGCAAGCTGGGCCGGCCCCGCACTGGCCCAGTGCAACGGAATCAAGGATCTGGTTTTCGTGCCTCATCAGGACGACGACCTGCTTTTCATGAACCCCGACATCGAATCGGCCATCGACGCCGGCGGCTGTGTCCAGGTGGTTTACCTGACGGCCAGCGAGCGGGGCGAGGGCGAGCCCTACATGCTGGGACGCGAGCGCGGTGTGCGCGCCGCCTATGCCTATATGGCGCAAACCGCCAACGAATGGACGGAAGACACCGTTGGCGTCGGAGCCCGGACGATCGCCCGTTTCACCCTGGCCGGCAACCGGCGTGTGCAGTTGCTGCATATGCGCATCAAGGATCCCTGGCTGGGCAAGGGCTGGGGCAGCTTGACGCCCCTGAGCCAGGTCGAGTCCGTGCCCGGAACCACCGCGGATTCCCTGGGTGCGTTTGCTCAGGCCTATACACGCCAGGACCTGGTGCAGACGATAGCCGGCATCATCCGCGACTATGCGCCCTCAACGATACGGCACATGGACGACACCGTGGCAGTGCCTTATACCGCCTTGTGCTGGCGCTGCGCCGGCCATGACCATCCGGATCACATCGCCAGCGCGCGTCTGGTGCGCGATGCCTTGCGGACTTTCCCGGAAGGCCTCTTTGCCGAAGTGGCTTATGTCGACTACCCCAGCCAGGAACGGGACGCCAATCTGTCTTCCGCCGAGATCGCGGACAAGACCGAAGCCTTCAGGCGCTACGCCTGGGACGATTACCGCTATTGTTCGGGCGCCGACCATTGCAAGGAGCCGGCCGGTCCGGCGGCCTCGTGGGTGGGGCGCAGCTATTACGTGTCGCGCCGCAGCGCGCCTCCGATATTGTTGCCCGCCTTGGGCGGCGGCTACCTGCTGCTGGCCGTGGGCGAGTCCAACCGGGCGGCCAACGTCTGGACCAGCACCCTGCGCCGCTGGAACAGCCTCGGCGGCCGCAGCGCGGACCCGATCGCGGCATTCCAGTATCCGGACGGCGGCGCCGGCATCCTGGCCAGGGATGCGAATGGCCGCGTGTGGACCCAGCGCCAGGATGCGCAGGGCCGCTGGGAGGGCTGGCAAGCCATCGCGGGAGCCCGCATGAAGCGCCTGCCCGCAGTCGCCGCCCAGGAGGCGGCGGCGGTGGGCCTGGGCAACGACGGCGTATTCCACTTCAGCGCCTATAGCCCGGAAGGGCGGAACTGGCCGGCGTGGATCGCCATGCCGGCCTTGCCAGGGCCGAGGCCTGCCGCGGCGCTGGCCGTGGACGCGAATGGAGCGCATGTGGTTTTTGCCTGCGATCAGGATGGCGCCGTCTGGGCCAGCACGCAAATCGCCCATGCCCCTGCAGCGGCTTCCGTTCTCGATTCCTCGATGTGGACGGCCTGGCAGCGCTTGCCCTTGCCGCCCGCCAATGGAGGCCTGGCCGCGTTGCGCAATGCCGACGGGCTTATCGAACTGTTTCTGCGCGACCGGACCACGGGGCATCTGCTTGCCTCCGTGCAGCAGCGGCCCGGCGGGGCGCAAGGTCCATGGCGGGCCGCTGTCGACATGGGTTTTTCGTACTCGGGCCAGCCGGTGGCCGCCCTGAACGAGCACGGCAAGGTGGTCGCCGCCGCGCTGGACGGATCCAGCCTATGGCTAGTGGAAGAGGGCAAGGCCGTGCGCATCGGAACGGGAATGGCATCGGTTCCCGCTTTGTACTCGGAGGCGGGCGTCCTGCATATTGCGGCCCGGGCCGCGCAGGACGGACAGGCTTACTGGCTGCGGCTACGCCGCGGCGGGGCATGGAGCGCCGCCGTGCTGATCGACCCTCCGCCCGCAGGCGGCGGGAATTCCTTCATCGCCGCCCCGCTGCGGGCCGACGCGCCGGCCGCCCCGACGCTGGCCGCCCGTCTGCCTTAATCCCAATACGCCTCCCGGCCGTAATAGCGGTGCAGCCGCGTCTCGTAGTCGCGATCCAGCGGCAGGTTCTCGTCGTATTCGGGGCTCTCCTTGATCTGTTCGCGGGTCAGCCCCACCTGCACCGTGGAGTCGGTCCAGTCGATGCGGTCTATCCAGTGCGTGGCAAGCAGCACCTTCTTGCCGCCCGGCCACCAGTTGCGCGTATCGACGAGCAGATAGCGGATGGCCCAGTCTTCGTCGTCGCAGATGAAATCCTCGACATGGCCGATCTCGTCGTCGGTGCCGGCAATATGGTAGCCGGTGACATCCTTGCAACTGCGCAGGTGCACGTCCTCGGGACGATCCGCGGCGCGCTCCGCGACCGCATCGGGACGCAGGTCCACAGGCGGGACGGTGCCGGATTCGGGCAAAGGATAGACTGGATAGCCGCCCACCCCCCACAGGTATGGGCCGTTCCAGTAATTGCCGAAACCGTAGTACTGTGAAAATTCCCCTTCCAGTTGGCGGGAAACGGGCTGATGCGTATCGATGTCCGGGCTGTTGGCGACCTGGTCACGCGTCAGCGAGACATGCACGGTTTCTTCGAGATCGTCGACGCCCTTGATGGAATACGGGGAAATCAGCACGCTCCGCTTGGACAGCCAGCTGCCGGTTTCCACCACCAGATAGCGGATGCCCCATCGTTCGTCATCGAAGTACACGTCTTTGACGCTGCCTAGTTCATCGTCCGTGGCTTGAATTGCATAGCCCTTCAGGCTGCTGGTCTTGCGTAACATGGATACTCTCCCGGTGGTTCGTTGGAAGCCTATGGCAGCAAGCCGCATGCCCGGAAATTATCCGTTTACGCTGACCGCTTCCTTCATGTAAAGTGACTTCTTCCCGTGCGCGGCGGCGACCGGCAACATGTGCCACCGAGGCAAGAACAAGGAGCAGGGCATGGATCTCGATGCATTGATGCTGGCCCGGATTCAGTTCGGTTTCACGATTTCCTTTCACATCATTTTCCCGGCGATCACCATCGGCCTGGCCAGCTATCTGGCCGTGCTGGAAGGTTGCTGGCTGAAGACCCGGAACCCGGTCTACCGCGAACTCTACCTGTACTGGATCAAGATATTCGCGGTCAATTTCGGCATGGGCGTGGTGTCGGGCCTGGTGATGGCTTATCAGTTCGGCACCAACTGGAGCTATTTTTCCGATTTCGCCGGCGGCATCACCGGCCCCTTGCTGGCCTATGAAGTCCTGACGGCCTTTTTCCTGGAAGCGGGCTTTCTTGGCGTGATGCTGTTCGGCTGGACGCGCGTGGGGCCGGGCCTGCATTTCTTCGCCACCATCATGGTCGCGCTGGGCACGCTGTTGTCGGCGACCTGGATACTGGCCTCCAACAGCTGGATGCAGACACCCGCCGGATACGAAATCATCAACGGGCAGGTCGTCCCCACGGACTGGCTGGCCGTCATCTTCAATCCCTCCTTTCCCTACCGACTGGCGCACATGGGGATGGCCGCCTTCCTGGTGACCGCGCTGATCGTCGCCGCTTCGGCGGCATGGCATCTGCGCCGGCGCAACGACACGCCGGCCATACGCACCATGCTGTCCATGGCCATGTGGATGCTTTTGCTGGTGGCCCCCCTGCAGGCCGTGGTGGGCGATTTCCACGGCCTGAACACGCTGAAGCACCAGCCGGCCAAGATCGCCGCCATCGAAGGGCATTGGGAGAACAAGCCCGGCGAGGGCGTGCCGCTGACCCTGATAGGCTGGCCCGACATGGCCGAGGAAAAAAATCATTTCGCGGTGGAAATCCCCCGTCTGGGCAGCCTGATCCTCACGCACAGCTGGGATGGCCAGTTTGCGGGGCTGAAGGAATTCCCGCCCGAGGACCGGCCCAACTCCACCGTGGTGTTCTGGTCATTCCGCGTGATGGTCGGCCTGGGCCTGCTGATGATAGGGCTGGCGCTGTGGGCAGCCTGGGCGCGGCGGCGCGGCCAGCTGTATTCATCCATGCCTTTGTTGCGGTTCGCGCTGTACATGGGGCCGGCCGGCCTGGTCGCCATGCTGGCGGGCTGGTTCACCACCGAAATCGGCCGCCAGCCCTGGATCGTCTATAACGTCATGCGGACGGCCGACGGCGTCAGCCGGCATGGCGCGCTGGAGGTCGGCGTGACGCTGGCCCTGTTCGTGGTGATCTACTTCATCGTGTTCGGAGCCGGTACCGTCTATATCCTGCGGCTCATCGGGAAAGGGCCGCAGATCGACGCGCCCCCGGAAGGCGGGCCCGGCGAGGCGCAAACGCCCAGCCGGCCATTCTCGGCCGCGCCCGACTCCGACGACATCGCGGCGTCCGGCCGCACAGACCAAGGGTGAATGCCATGGGTATCGATCTGGCGCTGCTGTGGGCCGTCATCATTCTCTTCGGCATATTGATGTATGTCGTGATGGACGGCTTCGACCTGGGCATAGGCATACTGTTCCCCTTCATTCCGGACAAAGAGGACAGGGACGTCATGATGAACACCGTGGCGCCCGTCTGGGACGGCAACGAGACCTGGCTGGTGCTGGGCGGGGCCGGCCTGCTGGCGGCCTTTCCCCTGGCATACTCGGTCATACTCAGCGCCTTCATGCTGCCGCTCGTCTTCATGCTGCTGGGCCTCATCTTTCGCGGCGTGGCCTTCGAGTTCCGCTTCAAGGCCCATGCGCATCGCCGGCATTGGTGGGACAAGGCATTCATTTTCGGCTCGTTCACGGCCACGTTCTTCCAGGGCGTGACCCTGGGCGCCTACATGCATGGCCTGCCCGTCGCCGACCGGGGCTACGCCGGCGGGGCGCTGGACTGGATCACTCCGTTTTCCATCTTCACCGGCCTGGGACTGATCGCGGCCTATGCGCTGCTGGGCTGCACCTGGCTCATACTCAAAACCCATGGCGAGCTGTACGACCGCATGCGCCAGCTGGCGCGCCCGCTGACCCTGGTCCTGCTGGGCGTCATCGCCATCATCAGCATCTGGACTCCGCTTACGCATAGCGCCATCGCCGAGCGCTGGTTCAGCCTGCCCAATATGTTCTGGTTCGCGCCTGTGCCGGTCCTGGTGCTGCTGGCAAGCTACTATCTGCTGCGTTCCCTGAACGAAGATCCGCATGCGGGGCCGTTCCTGTTGACGCTGGCGCTGATCTTCCTGGGCTACAGCGGACTGGGCATCAGCGTATGGCCCAACATCATTCCGCCCGACATCTCGATCTGGCAGGCCTCCGGGCCGCCGCAAAGCCAGGGCTTCACGCTGGTCGGCGCCTTGCTCATCGTGCCGCTCATCCTCATGTACACGGCCTGGTCCTATTATGTGTTTCGCGGGAAGGTCGTTACCGGCGAGGGCTATCACTGATGCACGACGCGCGGGATGGACGCCGGGCGTCGTGGCGCAGGCGCATTGCATGGCTGATCGGCATCTGGGCCGCCAGCATCGCCGTCCTGGCCCTGGTGGCCTATGCCTTGAGGCTGGTCATGAACGCGGCGGGCATGACCGCCTGAATTCCGCGCCAGGGCTTGTATTCAAATTGCTGTTGACCTTACCATGATGGCAAGGTTTACATTAAACCCTGAACCGCAGCCCAGGCTGCCGACAACCATTTCAGGGATCTCATCGCAATGTCCACTCTTGATCTATCCGTAAGCGGCATGAGCTGCGCGTCCTGCGTCGGACGTGTGGAGCGGGCGCTGGCCGCCGTGCCCGGCGTCACGCAGGCCAGCGTCAATCTGGCGACCGAGCGCGCGCAGGTGGAAATGCGGCAGGACATACCCGCCGACCAACTGGTAGCAGCCGTGCGCAAAGCCGGCTACGAGGCCGCCATTGTGACCGATGGCGGGGACGCGGACGAACTTTCGGCCCGCCACGCCGCCGAGCAGGCGCTGCTCAAGCGCGACGTCCTGCTGGCCGTCGCGCTGGCCCTGCCGGTATTCGTGCTGGAAATGGGTTCGCATTTGCTGCCCGCCTTCCATCATTTCATCGAGCAGGCCATAGGCCGGCAAGCCAACTGGACCATACAGTTCCTTCTGACATCCCTGGCGCTCCTGTTTCCGGGCCGGCGCTTCTTCACCAGCGGCATTCCAGCCCTGCTGCGCCGGGCGCCCGACATGAATGCGCTGGTGGCCGTGGGCGCCGGCGCGGCCTATGCCTACTCGGTCGTGGCCACCTTCCTTCCAGGGCTGTTGCCGGCAGGGACGATCAACGTCTACTACGAGGCGGCCGCCGTCATCGTCGCCCTCATCCTGCTGGGGCGCTATCTGGAGGCCAGGGCCAAGGGCCGCACGTCCGAGGCCATCCAGCGCCTGGTCAGCCTGCAGGCCCGCAGCGCGCGGGTGTCGCGCGATGGGAGCATCGTGGAAGTGCCCATCGGGCAGGTCAAGGCCGGCGACCTGCTGGAGCTGCGTCCGGGCGAACGCGTGCCTGTCGACGGCGAAGTCGTTGACGGCAGCAGCTTTGTGGACGAATCCATGATCAGCGGCGAGCCCGTGCCCGTAGAGAAGAGCCCGGGTGCCGCCCTGACCGGCGGCACGGTAAACCAGAACGGCGCCCTGATGCTGCGCGCGACCAAGGTCGGCGGCGACACCGTGCTCTCGCAGATCATACGCATGGTCGAACAGGCGCAAGCCTCGAAGCTGCCCATTCAGGCCCTGGTGGACCGGATCACCATGTGGTTCGTGCCGGCCGTCATGGCGGCCTCCGCGCTGACCTTCGTCGTCTGGCTGGCGCTGGGCCCGTCGCCCGCGCTGACCTTTGCCCTGGTCAACGCGGTGGCGGTGCTGATCATTGCCTGCCCCTGCGCCATGGGGCTGGCCACACCCACGTCCATCATGGTGGGCACGGGCAGGGCCGCTCAAATGGGCATCTTGTTCCGCAAGGGCGAAGCCCTGCAGGCGCTCAGGGATGTCCGCGTGGTGGCGGTGGACAAGACCGGCACGCTTACGAAGGGCAGGCCCCAGCTGACCGACCTGGTCCTGGCCGAAGGCGTGCAGCGGCCCGATGTGCTGGCCGCCGTCGCCGCCGTCGAGTCCAGGTCCGAACACCCCATTGCGCGCGCCATCGTCCGGGCGGCGCAGGCGGAAGGGCTGACCCTGGATGCGGTGGACGATTTCGAGTCCGTGACCGGCTACGGCGTGCGCGCCCGCGTGGCGGGCCGGCCGGTACAGATCGGCGCGGACCGCTATATGGAAAAACTTGGCCTGGAAGTGGATGTCTTCGCCGAGGCGGCGCACCGCCTTGCCGACGAAGGCAAGACGCCCTTGTACGCGGCCCTGGACGGCCGGCTGGCCGCCATGATAGCGGTGTCCGATCCCATCAAGGAAACCACCGGCCCCGCCATTCGCGCGCTGCACGACCTGGGCCTGAAGGTCGCCATGATCACCGGCGACAACCGCCGCAGCGGCGAAGCCATCGCACGCAAGCTGGGCATAGACGAAGTCGTGGCGGAAGTGCTGCCCGAAGGCAAAGTCCAGGCCGTCAAGCGGCTCAAGCAGGAACACGGCCTGCTGGCTTTCGTGGGCGACGGCATCAACGACGCGCCCGCGCTGGCCGAAGCCGACGTGGGCATGGCCATCGGCACGGGCACCGACATCGCCATCGAAGCCGCCGACGTCGTGCTGATGTCGGGCGACATGGGAGGCATACCCAATGCCATCGCCTTGTCGAAAGCCACGATCGCCAACATACGCCAGAATCTGTTCTGGGCCTTTGCCTACAACACGGCGCTCATTCCCGTGGCGGCCGGCATGCTGTACCCGCTGAACGGCACGCTGCTTTCGCCGGTGTTCGCGGCCGGCGCCATGGCCCTGTCCAGCGTGTTCGTGCTGGGCAATGCCTTGCGGCTGCGCGGGTTCAGGGCGCCCGCGCAGCGCGGCGCCAAGGATGGCCTGCGGCTGAAGGAGCGGACACGATGAATATAGGCCAGGCGGCCGGCGCATCCGGGGTTTCCGCCAAGATGATCCGCTACTACGAGAGCATCGGACTGGTCGATGCCGCCTCGCGCAGCGATTCGGGCTACAGGCAATACGCCGACAAGGACGTGCAGACGCTGCGCTTCATAAAACGCTCGCGCGACCTGGGGTTTTCGCTGGACCGCATCAAGACCCTGGTCGGCCTGTGGCAGGACGGCACGCGCAAAAGCGCCGACGTCAAGAAGCTGGCCCGCCAGCATATCGCCGAATTGAACGCCGATATCGAAAAGCTGCAATCGATACGCGACCAGCTGGAGCATCTGGCCGATTGCTGCAAGGGCGACCAGCGGCCCGACTGCCCCATTCTGGCCGACCTGGCCCACCCGGGCGGCGGCCACGGGCCACGCTAGCGCGCTGCTTGCTTGGCCTGCGCCCGCTCCGGCACGTTGCCGGCATCCGTTTGGGCGGCTGTCCGCCGGCCGCCTCGTTCCACCGGGTGCAGGTAAGACAGAAAGGTTTCCGTGCATGCGCGCCACGAGAATCTTTCCGCATGGGCCCGCGCTTCGCTGCGCGGAATTTCCATGGCTTTCAGGCAGGCCGCCCGCAGGTCCTTGTCCAGGACGCCCGCTCCGGAGTCGCCCAGGACATCGATGGGCCCGGTGACCGGAAAGGCCGCCACCGGGCAGCCGCAAGCCATGGCTTCCAGGAGCACCAGCCCGAAGGTGTCGGATCGGCTGGGAAATACGAACACATCGGCCGCGTTATACAGGCTGGCCAGGCCCTCCTGGTCCAGCACGCCCGTGAAATGCGCATCGGGGTAGCGCTGCTTCAGCGTCTGCAGCAGGGGTCCGTCTCCGGCAACCCACTTGGTGCCGGGCAGATCCAGGTCCAGGAAGGCCTCCAGGTTCTTCTCGACCGCAACCCTGCCCACGCACAGGAAGATGGGCGGCTTCTGCACATGGGGCAATGGGGGGCCGGGCTGGAATATGTCCAGATCGACCCCGCGCGACCAAAGCACGACTTGTGGTTCGGGGAAGCCGAAGGCCAGGAGGTCGCGCTTGACGGTCGGCGTGGGCACCATGACGGCGCGGGCCGGGCCATGGAACCAGCGCAGGAAGCGGTAGGTCAGCGACAGGGGAATGCGTGTGCGGGCATGCACATATTCCGGGAAACGGGTGTGGTAGGCCGTGGTGAAAGGCAGGCCATGCCGCAGCGCATAGGCGCGGGCGGCCAGGCCCAGCGGACCTTCGGTGGCGATGTGCAGCGCCTCGGGCTGGAACGCGTCCAGGCGCGCGGCCACTTTGCGGCGGGCAAAAAGCGACAGCCGGATCTCGGGATAGGTGGGGCAGGGCAGGGTGCGGAATTCCAGCGGGGTCAGCAGGTCGACGTCATGGCCCATGCGGATCAGTTCCAGCCGCGTTTGCGTAAGCGTGCGCACTACCCCATTGACCTGGGGCTCCCAGGCATCCGTAACGATGAGAATCTTCAAGATTGCTATGCTCCTGTGTCGGCGGAACGCGGGGCGGCGGGCGCCGCCTCGACCGTCCCGGCTTTTGCCGTGGGTTCGGGTATCCAGGTAATGATTTCAAGGCGGCCGTCCAGATGCTCGACCAGTGCGGTCCGGCTTTCAACCCAGTCGCCGTCGTTGCAATAAAGCATGCCGTCCACGTCGCGGATCTGGGCTTTATGAATGTGCCCGCAGACCACGCCATCGAAGCCGCGGCGCCTGGCCTCCTTGACCAAGGCCTCTTCGAAGGCGCTAATGAACGATACGGCGTCCTTGACCTTGTGCTTCAGATATTGCGACAGGGACCAGTAGTCCAGGCCCATGCGGGCGCGGGCGCGATTGAACCAGACGTTCCAGGTCAGCGCCATGCAGTACAGCCTGTCGCCCAGATAGGCCAGCCACGGCGCGTACTGGATGACGCCGTCGAACAGATCGCCGTGAGTGATCAGCAGGCATTTCCCGTCCAGGGTGGTGTGCTCGGCTTCGTGCTGCACTTCGATGCCGCCGAAATGGTCGCCGGCATATTGCCGCGCGAAAGAGTCATGATTGCCGGGGATATACACCACGCGCGTGCCTTTGCGGGCCTTGCGCAGTATCTTTTGTATGACGTCGTTGTGCGACTGGGGCCAAAGCCATTTCTTCTTCAACTGCCAGCCGTCTATGATGTCGCCGACCAGATACAGGGTCTCGGATTCGTGCTGCTTCAGAAAGTCCAGCAGGGGTTCGGCCTGGCATCCCGCCGTGCCCAGGTGCAGGTCCGAAATCCAGATCGTCCGATAGTGGCGGCTTGTGCTGTGTTCTTCCATCGACTCCGGTACCGGGGTGCAAGTGCGCGATGGAGGGCATTACAGCAGCGTGGCATGACGGCGGCATGACAGTCGCAGGCAGCGGCCAATACTGTTGCGCCGATGCACGGCGCGGATCCCGATGGCGCCGGCTCAGGCGCCCAGGCGCAGGGCCAGCGCGGCCAGGGTAAGCAGCAGCACGGGCAGGGTCAGCACGATGCCGACCCGGAAGTAATAGCCCCAGCTTATCGCCACGCCTTTGCGCTCCAGAACGTGCAGCCACAACAGGGTGGCCAGGCTGCCTATGGGAGTGATCTTCGGTCCCAGGTCGCTGCCTATGACGTTGGCATAGACCATGGCCTCCTTCACGACGCCCGAAGCCTGGCTGGCCTCGATGGACAATGCACCCAGCAAAACCGTGGGCAGATTGTTCATGATGGAGGAAAGCAGGGCGGTCAACAGGCCGGTGCCCAGCGTGGCGGTCCAAAGGCCGCCTTCGGCGAGACGATCGAGCAGGCCGGCGATCCAGGCGGCCAGGCCCGCATTGCGCAAGCCGTATACCACCAGATACATGCCCAGCGAAAAGATCACGATATGCCAGGGCGCTTCACGGATCACCTTGCGGGTGCCTATGATGTGGCCGCGCCCCGCCACCACGAGCAGCGCGGCGGCGCCCGTGGCGGCAATGGCGCTGATCGGAATGCGCCAGCGCTCCAGAACGAAAAATCCCGCCAGCAGGAACAGAAGGACGATCCAGCCGGCCCTGAAGGTGTTCAGGTCCCGTATGGCATGCGCCGGCGCCTTCAACTGGTCCGCCCGGTAGCACGAAGGAATGTCCCGGCGGAAATACAGCAGCAGGACCAGCAGCGTGGCCAGCACCGAGACGACATTGACCGGCGCCATGACCGCCGCGTAGCGGGCAAAGGTAATGCCGAAGAAGTCGGCCGACACGATGTTGACCAGATTGGATATGAGCAGCGGCAGGCTGGCCGTATCGGCGATGAAGCCCGCGGCCATCACGAAGGCAAGTGTCGCCGCGGGCGTAAACCCCAGCGCCAGCAGCATGGCCATGACGATGGGCGTGAGAATCAGCGCCGCGCCATCGTTCGCGAACAGCGCCGATACAGCGGCCCCCAGAAGGACGGTCAGTGCAAAGAGCAGCCGCCCGCGCCCTCGGCCCCAGCGCGCCACATGCAGCGCCGCCCATTCGAAGAATCCGGCCTCATCCAGGACGAGGCTGATGACGATGATGGCGATGAAGGTGGCGGTGGCATTCCAGACTATGCTCCAGACCAGGGGGATGTCGGACGGGCTGACGACTCCGCAGGCCAGCGCCAGCAAGGCGCCGATCGAGGCGCTCCATCCTATGTTCAGGCCGCGCGGCTGCCAGATGACCAATATGAGGGTTGCAAGGAATATGAGCGCGGCGAGGGGCATGATGCGGAAAAAGAAGAGGACGGCGGGCCGAGCGGCTGTTACCCGATTGAACAGAAAGCGAAAAACAGTAACGCTTCCGCCCAGTTCCGGTTTGTTAAGGGGTCGCGTCCGCCGTGCCGGCCAGGGCCTTTTCCAGCAAGCCGTTCACCACGTCGTTGACGTCGGCGCCCTGTTCCTGCGCGCGCTTGCGGATCTCGTGGATGATTTCTTCCTTGAGCTTCAGGGGAAAGGATACCAGGCCGCGTGCTTGGTCCAGCTTGCGCTGCTCGCGGCGATCCAGCGGCGCCGCGCCGGAGGCGGCGGAGTAGCGGGCAGGGGTGCTTCCCTTCTTCATTTTCTCGACTATCTTCAGTGCTTTGTTCTTTTCCAGATCGGTTTTCTTCATGGGATTCCACGGCAAGGTTCCATGGCGCACATCGATATCGCCATCGCGGAATTATAAGCCCGGGCACCAGTTAACTTTGCTTGCAAAATAAACGCGCGGGACGCCCGCGTAAGCCGAATAACCGAGTGCAAGAAAAGCGATTGGGAGTAGCATCGAATCGCTTGCCGGAGAGCATGGCACCATAACCTCGATAATACGGGAGAGACAACATGAACATCGGAAAACGATTATCAATGATCGCTGCCGGTCTTGCCTTCGGCGTCGCGGCAGGTGGCGCGCAGGCGCAGGATAACGTCCAGAAATTGATGAACATGAGCACCACGGGCGCATCGCTGGATATCCCGCCCGTGCCGCAGACGGGGCCCGGCCCCGACTCCATCAAGGAGAACCTGAAGAACATAAAACTGCCCCCAGGCTTCAAGATCGCCCTGTATGCCATCGTTCCCGATGCGCGGCACATGGCCGTGGGGCCGTCCACCGGCGTCGTTTTCGTCGGTACCCGCAAGACCAGTATCTGGACGGTGACCGACAGGAGCAAAAGACGGGTCGCCGACGACGTCAGGCGTTTTGCCCCCTCGGTTGCGCTGAAGGTTCCAAACGGCCTGTGCTTCTCGCCCGACGGCTTCCTGTATAGCGTCGAGCACAATCGGGTATTGGTGTTTCCCGCCGCGGAGTTTTTCAACGAAGGCCCCGACGTGGCGGCCGGAGTCGTCGTGCCCCAGGGAGAACTGATTCCGGTGGCCGACGAGAGCTTCAATCACGGCGCGCGGACCTGCCGCATCGGCCCGGACAAGAAGCTGTACATCACCATGGGCAACCCGTTCAACGTGCCGCCCAGGGAAAAGCTGGAGCCCTACGGCAAAGTGGGCATGATGGGCATCATCCGCATGGACGTCGACGGCAAGAACCGCGAAGTCTTCGCGCACGGCGTGCGCAATTCGGTGGGCCTGGATTTCAACCCGAAAGACCAGACCTTGTGGTTCACCGACAACCAGGTCGACGGCATGGGCGACGACAAGCCCGCCGGAGAGCTGAACCGCGCGACCGAGGCCGGCCAGGACTTCGGCTTCCCCATCTATGGCGGCGGGCATACGCGGACCGTGGAGTACAAGGACGATCCGGAGCCCGCGAATGTCATATTCCCGCAAGTCGAAATGGACGCGCATGCGGCCGATCTCGGGCTGACTTTCTACAGCGGCAAGATGTTCCCCGAAAAATACCGGGGCGGCATTTTCTCGGCGCAGCACGGTTCGTGGAACCGGACCACGCCGATAGGCGCGCGCGTGATGTTCACCAGCCTGAAGGAGGACGGCACGGCCGACAAGACCGAGGTGTTCGCCGATGGCTGGCTGACGTCGAACAACGAGTATCTGGGCCGGCCGGTCGATGTGGCGGTGCTGCCCGATGGCTCCCTGCTCGTGTCGGACGACTATGCCGGCGCCATCTACCGGATCTCGTATGAGGGCGAGTAAGCCGGTTCTGAAACGCATGGCGGGAGGATTGGCGGGCTTGCTGCTGCTCGTGCCGGCAGCCCGTTCCACGGCGGCCGATGTGGCGGCGGGACGGGCCAAAGCGGCGCAGTGCGCCGTCTGCCACGGCGCCAACGGCATTGCGACCTTGCCCGATGCGCCCAATCTTGCCGGCCAGAGCGAAATCTACCTGGCCAAGGCCTTGCGCGACTTCAAGTCGGGCGCGCGGAAGAACGAAATGATGACCATGATGGCGGCCGGCCTGTCGGATGCCGACATCGAGAATCTCGCGGCTTACTACCAGAGCATCGAAATCACTGTAAAGCAGCCATAGAGCGCCCGCCCTTCACGATGGAAGGGCGGGTGGTGCGGGAGTAATCAGCCGGCCAGTTTCAGCGTGCCGGTCATGATGGCCCAATGCCCGGGGAAAGAGCAGAAGAAGGCATAGTTTTCGCCGGCCGCCAGTTTCGCGGTGTCGAAAGTGACCGACGCCGACTCGCCGCCGCCTATGACTTTGGTATGGGCGATGACGCGGGCGTCGCCTTCTTTTACATAGTCCTTGTCCAGGCCGGCGGCCATGCCGTCGGTGGCGACGCCTTGCTTGTCGGCTTCCTTGGTCAGCACCCAGTTATGGCCCATGGCGGCCTTGGGCAACTGGCCGACGTGCTTCAGGTGCACCGTGAATTCCTTGCAGCTTTTGTCCACCGTCATTTCCTTGGTGTTGAACTGCATGGCGTCATTGCTTTCGATGGTGGCTTCGCATTGCGCAGCCATGGCGGGTACGGCCATGATCGAAAGCAGGGCGGCGAAGGTGGCTTTGACTAACATGGGGATGATCTCCAGGAAACGAGTGGAACAAAAATCGGCATTGTTGTCGGGGATGCTGCAATGCCCTATGCTTCTCATTTAAGCGCCTAATCGTGGCACGCGTCTTGATCCAGGTCAAATCGATACGGGTTTTCCCCAGTCGGACTGCCAGCCGCCAACACACTTCGACACAAAGGTCATCCCGATGCTCGACCAGATTATCGATACCCGTATCCATGACATCGGCGGAGGCTTCGAAGTCGGCCGCGTCCTGCCTTTCCGGCAGCGGCGGATGGTGGGGCCCTTCATTTTCTTCGACCGCATGGGTCCGCACGACCTGCCGGCGCCGGTACCCATGCAAACGGATGTGCGTCCGCATCCGCATATCGGCCTGTCCACCGTGACCTATCTGTTCGAAGGCCAGATGACTCACCGCGACAGCCTGGGTGTCGAGCAGGCCATCCTGCCGGGCGCATTGAACTGGATGACGGCGGGCTCGGGAATCAGCCATTCCGAACGTTTCGATGGCATGCGCCAGGACGGCGGCCGCATCGACGGCATTCAGGCCTGGGTTGCCTTGCCCGAGGGCAACGAAGAAGACGATCCGGCTTTCGCCCACTACGCAGCCGAAACACTGCCTCAGTTCACCGACGCAGGCATCACGGGCCGCATCATCGCCGGCAGCGCGTATGGCATGGACAGCCCCGCCAAAACCCATTCGCCGCTTTTCTACCTGCATGTGGAACTTCAGGCAGGCGCGAAGCTCGAGCTGCCCGCCGGATACACGGAACGCGCAGTCTACGTGGCGCTGGGCCGCATCGAGATCGACGGAGCCCAATACCGGCCGGGCCAGATGGCGGTCTTTTCGGCGGGCGGGACGCCATACCTTGTCGCCCTGGAGGCCACGCGGATCATGCTGCTGGGCGGCGAACCCCTGGGCGCCCGCCATATCTGGTGGAATTTCGTTTCTTCGCGCAAGGACCGCATCGAACAGGCCAAGGCGGACTGGACCGCCGGCCGCATTGCCTTGCCGACACAGGATAATGCCGAATTCATTCCCTTGCCGCAGGCCGCCGCCTGATAATCCACGATAAAGGAAAACGCATGCCCAACCGGATCCGCACGCCATTCATCGGCACCCGCTTGGCATCGGCCTGTACGGCCTTGCTGCTCTCCTGGCCCGCATATGCAGCAGGCGCCAGCTTGGCCGAGTCGGGGCAATCGCTGGCCGGCGCGGGCTTGCCCGGCGTTCCCGCCTGTACGAGCTGCCATGGCGCGAAAGGCGAAGGCATGGCAGCGGCCGGCTTTCCTTACCTGGCGGGGCAGGGAGCCGCCTACCTGGAAAGCCAGCTAAGGGATTTTGCGGACGGCCAGCGGGCCAGCCCCATCATGGGTCCCATCGCCAAAGGGCTGGACGCCAGCCAGATCAAGGCGCTTGCCGCCTATTATTCGCAGTTGCCGGCGCCATTCGACAAGGAATCGCTCGCCGGCCATGTGGATACGTATCCAGCGGGAGACCCCGGCGCCTGGCTGGCCAATCGCGGCGACTGGAGCAAAGTCATTCCCGCCTGTATTCAATGCCATGGCCCGGGCGGCATCGGCGTCGGCGCCGACTTTCCCGCCCTGGCCGGGCAGCCCGCAGCCTATCTTCAGGCGCAACTGACCGCCTGGAAGGCCGGGCAGCGCCCGCCGGGGCCTCAAGGCCTGATGGGCGACATCGCGGCGCGCATGGATGCGCAGCAGATTTCCGCCGCGGCGGCCTATTTCGCGCAACTGCCCCCAACGGCCGCCGGCCAGCCGTCCGGTACCGCAGCCAATAGCGAGAAAGCCCCCATTTCTTCAGCCGGCGCCGCGCCATCCCCCGCGGAGCGCTCCAGCGGAGCGCCGCCCAGCGGATTTGCGCCGCCGCCCGCCGATGCCATCCCCGACAATGAGTTCGGCAAAGTCGTGCGGCAGGGTCAGGATATTTTTCTTCGCACCGGAGAACATGCCGGTAAGTTCGTGGGCAACAGCCTTAATTGCGTCAGCTGCCATATGGATGCCGGCAGGCGCAAAGACGCATCGCCCATGTGGGCGGCTTATGTCATGTATCCGGCCTACCGCTCCAAGAACGGGCATGTCAATACATTGGCCGAGCGTCTGCAAGGCTGTTTCGCCTACAGCATGAACGGCGCCATGCCGCCCGCGGACAGCGAAACCATCGTTGCGCTGGAAAGTTATATGTACTGGATGGCCAAAGGCGCGCCCACCGGCGTCAAGTTGGAAGGGCAGGGGTTCAAGCGCCTGCCCGCAGCGGCCCAGGCCCCGGACTACCTGCGTGGCCAGAAGGTGTTTCAAAAGAACTGTGTGCTATGCCACGGAGCCGATGGCGCGGGGCAAAAAGCACAGGGGAAAATGGTATTTCCCGCTTTGTGGGGCGACAATTCCTTCAACTGGGGCGCCGGCATGCATAGCGTTCCGACGGCCGCGGCCTTCATCAAGGCGAATATGCCGCTGGGCGGCATGGATGTCCTGACCGACCAGGAAGCCTGGGATGTGGCCTATTACATGAATGCGCACGAAAGGCCGCAAGATCCTCGATACACCGGGTCGCTGGCCGAGACTCAGCAAAAATACCACGATGCGCAAACCGATTTGTATGGCCAGACCGTCAACGGCCACGTCCTGGGTTCCGCGGCGCCGCCGCCCGGAGGTTCGCTGCGCAAGTAATTTTCGCGCCCGGGATCCGGCCTTAGCCACGCCGGACAAAGGGGTGGACGCGGCTGCGCAGGCTGGCCAGTTCGCTCTCCAGACCCTGAATGCGATCGAGCAGCTTCATGGCCAGTGCCAGCCCATGAGCGTCCAGCTCGAAATCGTCGCGCAGGCGGCGAGCCGTACGCGCCACGACGACGCATTCGGTATGAAAGAAATAATTGCCTGGATCGTCGTTCGAAGGAGTCAGGATGCCGGTTTCGACCAGGTCCAGGATATCGTCGCGGGCGAGTCCCGACACCTCGATGATGTGCTCCAGCGAGCAGATATCGGATGTGTTCAACCATACGGCTTCAACAGTGCGGATAGTCATGGCTGTTTCCCTGCATTCAGTTGGGCGCGCGGGTCGTATCCCGAGACCGCGGCCAGTTGGCTGAACAGTTCGCGTTCCTGTTCGGTGGGTGTGTGCGGCACGTCGATGCGCACGGCGGCATACAGGTCGCCCTGTGTGCCATTGGCGCCCGGCATGCCTCTTTTTGCCAGGCGCAGCTTGCGGTCGGCCACCGTGCCCGGCGGTATGGTCATTTCGACCGGGCCGCCCAGGGTAGGCACCTGAACCGTTCCTCCCAGCACCGCTTCCCACGGGCTCAAGGGCAGGTCGAGATATAGATCCTGTTTGTCCAGGCGGTATAGCTTGTGCGGGCTTATTTGTATGACCAGGTAAAGGTCGCCCGGCCTGCCGCCATGCAGGCCGCTGCCGCCTTTGCCCGGCAGCCGCAGCCGCTGGCCCTCGGCCGCGCCCTTCGGTATGCGCACCCTGAACGTCCGGGGCACGCGGTGCAACAGGCCTTGAGCGTCGTAATCCGGCACGGCGACGCTGATATCGGTTTCCGCCCCGCTATAGACTTGCTCCAGGCTTACCGGCAAGACCATCTCGAAATCCTGGCCATGCAGCGGCTGCCCCGTACGGCCTCGCCGCCCGCCGCCCTGGGCGGCTGCGAAGGCGGCGAGAAGGTCCGCCAGGTCCACATCCTCGAAGTCTTGCGGAGCTTCATGAAAGTGCTCGCGCCATTCGCGCGGCGGCACGAAGTCCTCGCCCGCCGGGCGGGTGCCCAGGGCGTCGTAGGCCGCGCGCTTCTCCGGGTCCTTCAAGGTGGCATAGGCCTCGGCCACCTGCTTGAACTTGTCCTCCGCGCCCGCTTCCTTGGATACATCGGGATGGTATTGATGGGCCAGCTTGCGGTAGGCCTTCTTGATGTCGGCTTGGGTGGCATCGCGCGCCAGGCCCAGAACCTGGTAGTAATCAATATATTTCATTGAAGCTCCCGCTATGGCAAGAACGTGGCCTGGCATAAGCCCCGGCTTCAGCAATTGTCGCGCCCAGTCGCCGGCTTGGCCAGCCCCTTTTGCCAGGCCCGGCGCGCGCCAAGCGCCATCCGCCGGGCCTGCGATTTGCTGGGATCGCCACAGTACACACTCAAACCGAGGAGATCTTCATGGGCCAGAACCACGACAGCAACGAACGCGGTAGCCACCAGACCGTGGAACGCCAACGCGCGATACAAAGGGAGCAGGAAGAGAAGGACGCCGGCAAGTCCAAAGGCCAGTCCTCCGGCGCCGTCCAGACGGGCGCGAGGGACCACCCCGAGCCGCCGCTCCCGGCCCAGCACCTGGAGAAGCCCGGCAACGAAAAGGACTTGGTGCTCGCGCCGCAATTCCAGGCGCCCGCCTACAAGGGTAGCGGCAAGCTGGAAGGGCTGTCGGCGATTGTCACCGGCGGCGATTCAGGCATAGGCAGGGCGGTGTCGGTGCTGTTCGCCCGCGAGGGAGCGGACGTCGCCGTGGTCTACCTGAATGAGCATGAGGACGCCAGGGAAACACAGCGCTGCGTCGAAGCCGAGGGCAAGCGCTGCCTGCTGATTCCCGGGGATGTGAAGGACGCCGAATTCTGCCGCGCGGCGGTGGCGCAAACCGTGCAGGCCTTCGGCAAGCTGGACGTCCTGGTCAACAATGCCGCCTTCCAGGAGCATGCCGACACGCTCCAGGACATCACCGAAGAGCGCTTCGATGAAACCATGCGCACCAATGTGTACGGCTACTTCCATATGGCCCGGGCGGCTCTGGACCACCTGAAGGAGGGCGCTGCCATCGTCAATACCGGCTCGGTCACAGGCCTTAGCGGCAATCCGCAATTGCTGGACTATTCCACGACGAAGGGTGCCATACATGCATTCACCATGTCTCTGGCCGCCAATCTGGCGAAGAAGGGGATACGGGTCAATGCCGTGGCGCCGGGACCGGTATGGACGCCTCTGAATCCCGCCGACAAGCCCGCGGAAAAAATCAAGTCGTTCGGCAGTCAAACGGCTCTGGGCCGGCCCGCGCAGCCCGAGGAAATCTCGCCGGCCTATGTTTTCCTGGCGTCCGCCGCATGCTCCAGCTATATCACCGGCATCGTGCTGCCGATTACCGGTTCGCCCGGCAGTTAGGTGCCATGCGTCATATACAGGCGGCAAGCGGCTCATGTATAGTGAATCCGCCAGATCGCCTGGATGGATCTTCACGGCAATGCCACGAGACTTGGAGGATGAGCTATGGCCGAATCGCATGACAAGGCTGCGCGCGGCGCAACCACCGGAGCTGGAGCGCCTGCGCCCAGCGATCGCAATTCCCTGACCATGGGCCCGAACGGGCCGATTTTGCTTCACGATGTTCATTTTCTTGAACAGATGGCGCACTTCAATCGCGAGAAGGTGCCCGAGCGCCAGCCGCATGCAAAGGGCGCCGGGGCGTTCGGCGTATTCGAGACCACCGCCGACGTCTCCGCCTACACGAAGGCCGCCTTGTTTCAGAAGGGCTGTAAGACCGAAATGCTGGCAAGGTTTTCGACCGTGGCCGGCGAAGCGGGCAGCCCCGACACCTGGCGCGATGTGCGCGGGTTTTCGCTCAAGTTCTATACGGAAGAGGGCAACTACGACCTCGTCGGCAACAACACCCCCATCTTTTTCCTGCGCGACCCGATGAAGTTTCCGCATTTCATCCGCAGTCAGAAACGCCTGCCGGACTCGGGATTGCGCGACAACCACATGCAGTGGGATTTCTGGACCAGCAATCCCGAATCGGCGCACCAGGTGACCTACGTGATGGGCGACCGCGGCCTGCCGCGCACATGGCGCCATATGAACGGCTACGGGTCGCACACGTATATGTGGATCAATGCCAAGGGCGACCGGTTCTGGGTGAAGTATCACTTCCACACCCGGCAAGGCATGGAGTTCTTCAATAACGAGCAGGCCAAGGAAATGGCCGGCCTGGATGCCGATTACCATCGCAGGGACTTGTTCGAGGCCATCGCCAAGGGCGATCATCCAAGCTGGACGCTGTCCGTCCAGGTCATGCCGTATGAAGAGGCCGCGGCCTATCGCTTCAATCCCTTCGACCTGACCAAGACCTGGTCGCACAAGGATTATCCACTGATTGAAGTGGGCACGATGACGCTCGATCGAAATCCCGAGAACTTCTTTGCCCAGATCGAACAGGCCGCATTTTCACCGGGCAACACGGTGCCCGGCATAGGCCTGTCGCCCGACAAGATGCTGCTGGGGCGCGCCTTTGCCTATAACGACGCGCAGCGCAATCGCATCGGCGCCAATTTCCATCAACTGCCGGTCAACAAGCCCAAAGTCCCGGTGAACACCTATATGTTCGACGGACAGATGGCCTACGAGCATAGCGGCAGCCAGCCCGTCTACGCGCCCAACTCCGAAGGCCGCAGCTGGGCCGACAACACCGGCAAGGTGGAGGACGGCTGGGAAACGGACAGCACCATGGTGCGCAGCGCCTACACCTTGCATGCCGAAGACGACGACTTCAGCCAGCCGGGCACCTTGGTGCGGGAGGTGTTCAACGATGCGCAACGTGACCGCCTTGTTGAAACCGTCGCCGGCAGCCTCTTGGGCGGGGTGCGCAGCCCGGTGCTGGAGCGCGCGTTCGAGTACTGGAAAAGCATAGACGCCGACGTGGGCCGTCGGATAGAGGAAAAAGTACGCTCGGGCAAGGCGCCGGAACCGGCGGCCGGAATGAGCGAAGCCTGATGTAGGAAGTGGCCGGGTCATCGTGTCCGGCCATTATTAAATTACGCATAATGTGTATTATGTAAAGTTAAAAAGGCGACCCCGAAGCGCCGCTTTCCGACCAGGAGCTTGATGGCAAGTTTCTGGAACTGGCCGGAGCCGTAATCGGCCATGAACAGGCCAAGACGCTACTGCAGCGCTTATGGACGCTGGAGGCCGAACCGACAGCATGCCTGTACAACATGGACCGTCTATAGCGTTGCCTCCCGGTTCAGGCTTGGGCGCGACGAGTGCGTGAAAAGCGGAAGGCAAGCAATACGACGAGGCTGTTCAGCCCTCCCGCCACTTCCCAAATCGTCCGCTGTTGAAATCCACCATCGCCTGGGCGATTTCTTCCTGGGTGTTCATGACAAAGGGCCCGTAGCCGACGATGGGCTCGTCGATGGGCTCGCCGCTTAAAAACAGCAAGATCGCATCGTTGTTCGCTTCGAGGGTCACTCGGGTGCCCGCTTTGTCCAGCACCGCCATCTGGGCCTCGCGGACGACGGCGTCGCCGTTGACCATCACCGTTCCCTGCATGACGATGACCGCGGTATTCCAGCCATCCGGAACATCCAGTTCAGCAACGCCGCCCTGGTTCAAGCGCATATCCCAGACATGCAGCGGTGAGAACGTCCTGGCCGGGCCCCTGCTTCCGGCGTACTCGCCCGCGATCACCCGCAGCGTCCCCGACCCCTTCGGCAGAGAGACCTGGGGAATATCGCTGCCGAGTATGGCCTGGTAGCCGGGCGACGCCATCTTGTCCTTGGCGGGCAGGTTCACCCAAAGCTGCGCCATATGAAGCGTGCCGCCCGAATGCGTGAATGCGTCGGAATGAAATTCTTCGTGCAGGATGCCGGCTCCGGCCGTCATCCATTGCACATCGCCGGGCCCTATCGTGCCGCCGCGGCCCGTCGAGTCGCGATGAGACACTTCGCCCTTGTATACGATGGTGACGGTCTCGAACCCGCGATGCGGATGCTGCCCCACCCCGCGCTTTTCGGCGCCGGGCGGGAATTCAGCGGGCCCCGCGTAGTCCAGCAAAAGAAAGGGACTGAGCTGCTTTCCATGGCTTTGATACGAAAACAGGGAGCGCACGGGAAACCCGTCGCCCACCCAATGAGGACGCGGAGCGTTATGAATGCCGAGCATCTTTTTCATGGCCTATCTCTGTGATTGCTCTATAGGAAACAGCATAAACCGCTAGCGAATAGCGCGATAGACCTCGAATTGAGTATCAGCGTTCCATTCATGGAACGATAAGCCGGCTTGCTCCGTTCCTGTACCGCTTGCGGCCTTCAGCAGCGCTCAGCTGACAATTTGCTTAAAAAGTAATTTCTGCATGATTCTGTAAAAAAGACAAGACGGCCCGGCAGCCTCCCAGGGGCCGTTTCAGGAATGAACTTTGCTGACTCCGCCGCATAACAGGACATGCCGGAGGCTGCAAATGGATACGCTAGAAACGAAACGAAACATTCTGGATGACAGCGCCCCTGGGGGCGGCGAGATGCCGGAATTCCCGCGCGCAACGCCGTCCCGGCATACCTTGAGTCGGCGGCGCTTCGTTCAGACAGCGCTGGCCTTGCCAGTTCTCTTTGCCCTGCCCGCCTGTGGCCAGGATAAGGCCACACCCGTCAAGCTTGCCCGCCGCTTTTTCTCGGCCGAGGAATATCGCTTCATCGTCGCGGCCACCGCCAGGCTGATACCGGGCAGCGATGAGGACCCGGGCGCCGTCCAGGCGTCGGTCCCCTTCTTCATCGACTTGCAGCTGGCCGGCCCTTATGGGCGTGCCGACCGTTGGTATATGGAGGGCCCCTGGGCAAAGGGAACCGAGCAGCAGGGCTATCAATTGCAGGAGACGCCCGCCCAGCTGTACCGCAAGGCGATTGCAGGCATGGACGACTACTGCCGCCAGCGGTTCGATGGCAAGGCCTATGCCGATCTGGGCGAAGAAGACCAGGACCAGGTTCTGCACGACATGGACCAGAAGAAGATCGAACTCAAGGACGTGCCCGCTCAGGCCTTCTTCGCTCTCCTGTGGCAGAACACGCAGGAAGGTTTCCTTTCGGACCCGATGTACGGCGGCAATCGCGGCTTTGCGGGCTGGAAGCTTATCGGTTTTCCCGGCCCCCGCTACAACTATGTGGACGATATCACCCAGTACGGCAAGCCTTATCCGATGCCGACGGTCGGCCTGCTGGGCCGGGACGGCACGCGCACAGGCACGGTCGCATAAAGGAGCAAGCATGGCGACAAGATTGAATCCGGTGGATGTGGTGCTGGTGGGTTTTGGCTGGACGGCATCCATCATCGCCCAGGAGCTGACCGACGAGGGCTTGCAGGTACTGGCCCTGGAACGCGGCGTGGACCGCGCCACGGTGCCCGATTTTTCCACCACGCACATACAGGATGAATTGAGGTATGCCGTGCGCGGCGGCTTGTTCCAGGCTCCTGTGCGCGAAACGCTGAGCTTTCGGAATACGCGGGACCAGACGGCCCTTCCCATGCGGCATCTGGGATCGTTTCGTCCGGGCGCGGGGGTCGGAGGCGCGGGCGTGCACTGGAATGGCCAGACCTGGCGTTTTCTGCCCGATGATTTCGTGCTGCGTTCGCATACCGAGGAACGCTATGGCGCCGATTTCATCGCGCCGGACATCACGATACAGGATTGGGGCGTCAGTTATGACGACCTTGAACCCTATTACGACCGTTTCGAGTATCTATGCGGCGTATCGGGAACAGCCGGCAACGTGGGGGGCTCATTGCGGCAGGAAGGCAATCCCTTCGAGGGCGCGCGCAGGCGGGACTATCCCTTGCCGCCGCTGGAGCGCAGCGCCGGATCGCTGATGTTCGACAAGGCTGCGCGCGAACTGGGCTACCATCCCTTTCCCGCCCCGGCCGCCAACACCTCGCGCCCTTACAAGAATCCGCTGGGCGTGCAAATGGGCCAATGCACGTATTGCGGCTTTTGCGAGTGGTTCGGCTGCGGCAATAATTCGAAGGCATCGCCGCAATCGACGATCTTGCCGGTGCTGCTGAAGAAGGACAACTTCTCGTACCGCAGCGGCTGCGACGTCATGCGCGTCAAGCTGGACAATACCGGCAAGAAAGCCAAGGGCGTCCTGTACCGGGACCTGGAAGGCCGCGAATACGAACAGCCTGCGCAACTGGTGATACTGTGCGCCTTTGCGCATCACAACGTCCACTTGCTGCTGCTCTCGGGCATAGGCCGGCCTTACGATCCCGTAAGCGGCACGGGCGTCACCGGCCGCAATTACGCCTATCAGATCACCTCTTCGGTCGAGGCCTTTGTCGATGAACTGATCAATCCCTATATGGGCGCCGGCGCCTTGGGGCAGGCCATCGACGAGTTCAACACCGATAATTTCGACCACGGCCCCGAAGGTTTCATAGGCGGGGGCTATATCGCGCTGTGGACCACCGGCGGCCGCCCCATAACGCAGCACCATCTTCCCAAGGACGCGCCCAAATGGGGTGCGGGCTGGAAGAAGGCGATGAGCGAGAACTACCTGAAGAGCGTGTCGGTCGCGACCCACGGCAGCGTGGTCAGTCATCGCGGCGCCTATCTGGACCTGGATCCCTCCTACAAGGATGCGTATGGCAATCCGCTGTTGCGCCTCACCTTCGACTTCCACGACAACGACTACAGGATGTCCGAGTTCCTGACCGGCAAGGCGGAGGGCATCGCCAAGGCCATGAAGCCGCGGTCCATCAACGTGAACAAGCGGAAGAAGCCCTACAGCATCGTTCCCTACCAGACCACGCACAACACCGGCGGCGCCATCATGGGGGACGATCCGCGCACCAGCGTGGTCAACCGCTATCTGCAAAGCTGGGATGTGCCCAATGTATTCGTGGTGGGGGCCTGCAACTTCCCCCAGAACGCCGGCTACAACCCGACGGGCACGGTGGGCGCCCTGGCCTTCTGGGCGGCCGATGCCATACGCAAGATGTATTTGAAGAACCCCGGGCCTCTGATCCAGACCTGAACCGGGAGACGTCATGCAAGCGATCAAACATGGTTCTCAATGTCTGGCGGCCGCGGCTTGTACCGCCCTCATGGCCGCGGCGGCCGTCCATGCGCAGGGCACGGAATTCACGAACGTCCAGCGCGGCCGCTACCTGGCCCAGGCGGGCGATTGCATTTCCTGTCATACCGTCAAGGGCGGCAAGCCTTTTGCGGGAGGCTATCCGGTGGAAACGCCCTTCGGCACCATTTTCTCCAGCAACATCACGCCCGATGTCGTGACCGGCATCGGCAATTGGAGCCGGGACGATTTTTATCGCGCCATGCATGAGGGCAGGCGCAAGGACGGCCAGTATCTTTATCCGGCTTGCCCTTATCCCTGGTTTACCAAGATGCCGCGCGAAGATGTCGACGCCCTGAAAAGCTATCTGGACACCCTGGAACCGGTACGCGCAATGGCTCCGGAGAACGAGCTGATCTGGCCGCTCGGGTGGCGCCGGCTGGTGGCGGGATGGAACCTGCTGTTCTTTGACCAGGGCGAATATGTGCACCGCGAGGACAAGCCGGACGTATGGAACCGCGGTGCCTATCTGGTCGAAGGCCCCGGGCATTGCGCGGCCTGCCATACGCCGAAGAATATGTTTGGCGCGTCGGATCGTGACAAGGCGATGCAGGGCGGCGACGCGGGCGAAGCCTGGTATGCGCCCAGCCTGACCGCCAGCGAGCGCGACGGGCTGGGGACCTGGTCGGTGAACGACATCGTCCAATACCTGAAGACGGGCGCCAACGAGGATACCGCCAGCACCGGACCCATGACGGAAGTGGTGATGAATTCCACGCAGCATCTGAGCAATGCGGATCTGATCGCCATGGCCACTTACCTGAAGGACATCCCCGCCCACAAGCCGGAAGAAGTGAAAGACATCGACGAACAGGTCATGGCGCGCGGCAAAGGGCTCTACATAGACCAGTGCATGGGCTGCCACATGGCGGATGGCAAAGGCCAGAAAGGCGCATTTCCACCGCTGGCGGACAGTCCGCCCATCCGCGCCTCGCAACCCCAGACCTTGATACAGGTGGTCCTGGCCGGCGATTTCATGGCCGATCCGCCCGAGCTTCCGACGGGATTGGCCATGCCGGGCTTTGCCTGGAAGCTGAGCGATCAGCAGGTTGCCGACGTGCTCACTTACGTGCGCAATACCTGGGGCAACCGGGCTCCTCCCGTGGACGCGGACCAGGTGGCCGAGGTGCGCACGGCGCTTCATGAGCACGGGCCGCGCTACAAGCGCCTGATCTCGCAGTCGGTGCATTGAAGCCGCGCCATGCCTCAATTGCTGGAGCGCTCGCAAGTCCTGCTGGTGAAGCTGGTGCTGCTTGCGCCAGTGTGCCTGCTGCTCTTGACGATCGCGGGGATGGTGTGGCGCACGACCTCGCCCGCGGAGCCCGCCGTGGCCGTGCCGCAGCCCATACCATTCAGCCACAAGCATCACGTGGGCGACGATGGCATCGACTGCCGTTACTGCCATACCTCGGTCGAAACTTCCGCATCGGCGGGCATGCCGTCGACCGGCATCTGCCTGACCTGCCATTCGCAGCTGTTTCGCGATGCCCCGGCGCTGGCGCCGCTGCACGAAAGCATGCGCAGCGGCAAGCCGATACAGTGGAACCGCGTATACGACCTGCCCGATTTCGTGTTCTTCAATCACAGCATCCATGTGAACAAGGGCGTGGCCTGCGTGAGCTGCCATGGAAGAGTCGACCAGATGCCTGTGCTCATGCGCCAGCAGGCGCTGGACATGCAATGGTGCCTGGGCTGCCATCGCGACCCGTCCAGGCGTGTGGTGCCGCTGGACCACGTGACGGCGATGCGGACGATGCCCGTGCTCACCAAGGCCGAGCGCGACCATTTGCTGCGCCTGCTTCAGCTGGAAGACCCCCAGCGCCTGACCGACTGCTCCAGCTGTCACCGTTGACCGGGCCGCCGCCATGAAACGACCTGCCGTCATTTTTCCCACACTTCCCGCCGCCGATCCGGTCGCCGATCCGGCGCGCCGGCGCGTGCTCAAGCTGATGGCCGCCTCCGCGGCGCTGGCGGGAACGGGATGCAGCCAGCCGCCCGCCGAAAAGATCCTGCCGTATGTGAACATGCCCGAGGGCCTGGTTCCCGGCGACCCCGTCTACTACGCCAGCACCCTGCTGCGCGGCGGCCTGGGCATGGGGATACTGGTGGAGACGAAATCGGGTCGGCCCATCAAGATAGAGGGCAACAGTGCGCACCCGGCCAGCCTGGGCGCCGCGGACGCGCAGGCCCAGGCCGCCATCCTGACCTTGTGGGACCCGGGACGATCGCGCACAGTGATGCATGCGGGGCGGCTTTCGACCTTTCCGGCCTTGCAGGAAGGGTTGCGGCGACGCATGGACGAGGAAGCGCGCAGGGGCGGCGAAGGCCTGCGCCTGCTGAGCGGACCGGTGTCATCGCCGACCTTGCTGGCCCAGATAGGCGAAGTATTGGAGCGCTGGCCGGGTGCCCGCTGGCATGTGCACGACCCCTCCGACAGCGGCGCGCGCGCCTCGGCCGCGCGGCAGGTCTTTGGGCGGCCGGCCCGCGCGGTCTATCGTCTGGAGCGCGCGCGCGTGGTGTTGAGCGTGGACGCCGATCTGTTCGGCCCGGGGGCCGATGGCGTATGCAATGCGCAAGGCTTCATGCAGGCGCGCAAGGGGTCGCCGCGCGCACGCCTGTATGCGCTGGAAAGCACTCCCGGCCTGCCCGGCGCGCTGGCGGATGCGCGCCGGGCCTTGTCTCCGGCGCAGATGGAAGCGGCGCTGCATGCGATCGGCTTGCGCCTGGGCGTGCCGGGCCTGGCGCCCTTGCCGCCCGCCGCGCCGCATCGGGCGGCCTGGCTGGACCGATTGTGCGGCCAACTGCGGGCCGCAAGGGGCGCTTGCGTCGTCGCGCCGGGCCACAGCGTGTCCCGCAGGGCTCATCTGCTTGCCTGGCGCATCAATGCGCATCTGGGCAATATCGGCCATACCGTCATTCCGATTGCCCAGGAAATGCCGCCTCGCCGCGATGCCGGGCGGCAATCCGATGAGGGACCGGCGACGGCATCTCATCCGGCGACTCTTGGCGAACTGGTTGACGAGATGCGCGCGGGCAAGGTCGAAACCTTGATCATGCTGGATGTGAATCCAGCCTATGACGCACCCGGCGAGCTGGACTTCTCGCAAGCCTTGTCCCAAGTAGGCTGCTCGGTGCACATGGGCTTGTACCGCGACGAGACCGCCCTTCTTTCCAGTTGGCATGTGCCCAAGGCGCATGAGCTCGAATCCTGGGGCGATGCGCGCAGCCACGATGGCACGGCCAGCGTCGTCCAACCGGTAATCGCGCCGATTTATGGCGGACGCTCGCTCCACGAGCTTCTTGGCATGCTGGCAACCGGGACGAGCGGCAGCGCGCACGAGCGCGTGCGTGCCACCTGGCGTTCGATCTGGGAAGAAGTGGCCGGCAAGCCGGCGAGCGCGGGCGCCGGACGCCCCATCGGGCAGAGCGGCGCGCAAGACGACAATGCGGCCGGCTTCGAGTCCTGGTGGCAGGCGACGCTGCGCCGGGGCGTGCTGGCCGGCGGCCCCGCGGCGCAGGCATTGTCACCTCTGCCCGATGCGTTCGAGGAGGAAGGCGGCCTGGCGAAGGACAAGGAGGCCTCCGGCCAAGCCGGCTTGATCGCCGTGTTCGCCAACGACAGCAATCTGATCGCGGGCGAGTATGCCGACAATGCCTGGCTGCAGGAACTGCCCCGCCCCTATAGCAAGATCGTCTGGGACAACGCCGCCCTGATCAGCCCGGCCACGGCACGCCTGCATGGACTCGAATCGGGCGACGTCGTCTCTTTGGCTGCGGAAGATTCACCGTCCCGGCTGCTGGCGCCGGTCTGGATCATGCCGGGCCAGGCCGATGGCGTCGTCACCCTGCCGCTGGGCTATGGGCGCTCCATCCCGGGCAGCGCGTCTCCGGGCCATGGTTTCGATGCCTATGTCCTGCAGCCCGTCGAGCATGGCATGCCTCGGCGTACCCGTCGGGTCGGCATGCGGGCCGCCGGCGAGCGCCATGACTTCGCCTGCGCCCAGCCCCAAAAGACCCTGCACGGCCGCAAGCCGGTGCGCACGGTGCAAGTGCGCCGGCGTCCCGAAGATGCGCAGGACGTGGCGCTGGACGCGGCAGTTTCCCATGCGGGCGCCCGGGCGGCGCGCAGCGGGCCAGGCGACCAGCCCTCGCTCTATCCGGACCGGCGATATGACGGCTACGCATGGGGCATGACGGTGGATCTGGATGCCTGCATAGGCTGCAATGCCTGCGCCATCGCCTGCCAGGCGGAGAACAACATCCCCGTGGTCGGACCGCGGGAAGTCGCGCTGGGGCGCGAGATGCACTGGATGCGCATCGATCTGTACCGCCCGGAAGACGAGGGGCGCGCACAGTTCCAGCCCATGGCTTGCCAGCATTGCGAGAACGCGCCCTGTGAGGTGGTGTGCCCGGTGGGCGCCACCATGCACGACAGTGAAGGCCTGAACGTACAGGTCTATAACCGCTGCGTCGGGACGCGCTTCTGCTCCAACAACTGCCCGTACAAGGTCAGGCATTTCAACTTCTTCCAGTACGCGGCGACCGACCCCGCCGCCGCGGCGCATGCCAATCCCGATGTCACCGTGCGCCAGCGCGGCGTAATGGAAAAGTGCACGTATTGCGTACAACGCATTTCCCATGCGCGCATACAGGCGCAGAAGGAAGGCCGCCGTATCCGGGACGGCGAAGTGGTCACGGCCTGCCAGGCCACCTGCCCCACCCATGCCATCGTATTCGGCGACCTGAACGATCCGGACAGCCTCGTCAGCCGCAGCAAGGCCTCGACGCGCAACTACACCGTGCTGGAAGAGCTGAACACGCGGCCGCGCACGAGCTATCTGGCGCGCGTCGACGATCCGGCCGCGCAGCTGGAGGAAGACGATGGCTGAAAACGACATGGACACCACCGCCGTCTCCGCAGGCACGCCCGTGCTGGGCCCGGGCTGGACGGCGGGCGGCGTCACCGACAAGATCAGCCATATCGTGCTGGGCCGGGGCGGTCCATGGACGCGTGGATGGAAGGCGCATTGGCGCTGGCGCGGCGCCCTGCTGATCAGCTTCTCGGGCGTGCTGGTGCTGCTGTCGGCCAGCGCCTGGCTGTTCATGCGCGGCGTCGGCCTGTTCGGGGTGAACATGCCGGTGGCCTGGGGATTTGCGCTGGGCAATTTCGTATGGTGGATAGGCATAGGCCACGCCGGCACCTTCATCTCGGCGATTCTGCTGCTGCTGCGCCAGCGCTGGCGCACCTCCATCAATCGCTATGCCGAAGCCATGACCCTGTTTGCGGCGGGCATCGCCGGGCTGTTCCCCATCTTCCATCTGGGCCGGCCATGGTTCGCCTATTGGTTGCTGCCCTATCCCAACAGAATGGAGCTTTGGCCACAGTGGCGCAGTCCGCTGGTCTGGGACATTTTCGCCATTTCCACCTATTTGCTGGTGTCCCTGCTGTTCTGGTATGTGGGGCTGATTCCGGACCTGGCCTCATTGCGCGACAAGGCCCGGAGCCGGGGCAAGCAGCTGGCTTATGGCCTGCTTGCCCTGGGCTGGCGCGGCGACGCGCGTCACTGGCAACGCTACGAAAGCGCCTATCTGCTGCTGGCGGGCCTGGCCACGCCGCTGGTGGTGTCCGTGCATACGGTGGTATCGCTGGATTTTGCCATAGGCAACACGCCAGGCTACCACTCCACCATTTTCCCGCCCTACTTCGTCGCGGGCGCGCTGTTCTCGGGTTTCGCCATGGTCGTGACCCTGGCCATTCCCCTGCGCCATTATCTGAATTTGAGGGACTTCATCACAATGCGGCATCTGGACCTGGCGGCCAGGGTCATGCTCGCCTGCAGCCTGTTCGTGGCCTATGGCTATGCCTCGGAGATCTTCACGGCCTACTACAGCGGAGACGCCTACGAAATCCACATGACGCAGGATCGATTCACCGGCGTCTATGCGCCGGTGTACTGGGCGTATATCTGCTGCAATGTGCTGGCGCCCCAGATTCTATGGAGCCGGCGCATGCGGCGCAATGTGCCCGCACTGCTCATCATCAGCCTGGTCATCAACGCAGGCATGTGGATGGAACGTTTCCTGATCGTGGTGCAAAGCCTGCACCAGGATTTCCTTCCGTCATCCTGGGGAGTTTTCGTTCCCTCGTTCTGGGATTGGGTCTTTCTGTTGTCGTCCATTGCCCTGTTCGTATGGCTGTTCCTGATGTTCGTCCGCTATCTGCCCCTGATCTCCATGGCCGAGATGCGCGGCCTGGTGCAGGAAACATCCGGGGAGGACGTACGATGAAGCCGATGCTGTACGGCGTCGTCGGGCGCTTCGAGACGCCCCAGGCCCTGCTGGCGGCCATACGCACATTGCGCGAGCAGGAACCAGGCCTGCGGCTGGAGGCTTACGCGCCCTATGCGGTGGAGGGACTGGCAGAGGCGCTGCGGCTGCCTCCCACGCGGGTGCCGCTGATCACGCTGCTCGCGGGCATCGCGGGGGCCCTGGGCGGGTTCTTCATGCAGTGGTACGCGGCCGTGGTTTCGTTTCCCGTGAACATCGGGGGCCGGCCGCTGGACAGCTGGCCCATGTTCATACCTGTCGCATTCGAGATGGCCATCTTGTGCGCCGCGCTGGCGGCAGTATTCGGCATGTTGTTCGCAAATGGCTTGCCACGCCTTTACCACCCCATCTTCAATGCGCCCTGCTTCGACCTGGCGACGCGCGACCGGTATTTCCTTTGCGTGCGCCCCGGTTCGGTGAAAGGCGCCGATTTCGATGTGGCACGGCGCCTGCGCCAATTGTCGCGGCTCGGCGCGAGTGATTCGGGCGAGGTCTGGTCATGAGAAGCCGTTCCATTCTGCTGCTTGGCCTGCCCGCACTGTTCCTGGCGCTGGCCGGCTGCGAGCGCGCGATGCACGATATGTACGACCAGCCCCGGGGCAAGGCCCATGGCTCGAGCTCATTGTTTTCCGATGGCGCGGCCTCGCGCACGCCGCCGCCCGGCACCATGGTCCATGCGCGGGGCGCGGGCGCCGGCTCGTCGAGCGGCCGCCTTGGAACCGAGGATGCCGCCGTCCGTGCGCGGGACGCGGCCGCCCCGGCACAGCCCTATACCCTGGACCAGGGCTTGCTGGCGCGCGGCCGTCAGCGCTATGACATTTATTGCCTGCCTTGCCACAGCCCGGTGGGCGACGGCGACGGGCGCGTGGCGCGGCGCGGCTTCCCGTCCCCGCCCTCTTACCACAGCGACCGCCTGCGCGGTGTATCGGATCGCTATATCTACGATGTCATCACCCAGGGCTATGGCGTGATGGCTTCCTATGCCGATCGTGTGGCGCCCGCCGATCGCTGGGCGATCGTGGCCTATGTGCGGGCGCTGCAGCTAAGCCAGCATGCCAGGCTGGATCGCTTGCCAGCCACCATGGCGGAACGGGCCCGGGCGGAATTGCCGCATGAACGGGAGGGCCGGCCATGAACGGACCCGAAAGCCGGCGGAGGCGGCGGTGCTGGACATGGGCCGGGACAATCGCCCTCTTGCTGTGCTGCCTGGGCATGGCGGTGGACATCCGGACGTTCTTCGCGTGCTGGCTTGCCGCATGGTGGACTTGCGCCGCTGCGGTGCTGGGGTCGCAAGCCAACGCATGGCTGCACGACCTGACAGGCGGCGCATGGGGCTTGCCGCTGCGGCCGATCTGGCGGCGCCTCGCCGCCACCCTGCCCATGCTCCTGGTCCTGATGCTGCCTCTGGCCGCGGCGGCATGGCTGTTCTATCCATGGAGCCAAGCCGGCTGGACGCCCGGAACGGACCAGCCGGCCTTCAAGGCCGCCTGGCTATCGCCCGCCTTCGTCACGGCCCGGCTGATCCTGTATGCGGGACTCTGGCAGGCATGCCTGCATCCGCGTCGGCATATGCAGGGCAAAGGCGCAAGCGCCGCCTGCCTGATCGTCTACGGCCTTACCGCGAGCCTGGCCAGCGTCGATCTGATCCTGTCGCTGATGCCGCAATGGTATTCCAGCGGCTTCGGCCTGATCGCCATCACCATGCAGATGAAGCTGGGCTTCGCACTGGGCGTGGCGGGCGCGAGCCGGCCGCCGGCGGATGCCTCCGGTTCCCGCTTCCGGCCGGACCTGGGGCGCGACTGGGGCAATCTATTGCTCATGTATGTGCTGATGTGGGCGTATCTGGCCTTTGTCCAGTTCCTCATCGTCTGGGCCGAGAACCTGCCGAACGAGATCTCCTGGTATTTGCCGCGCATGCAGACGGGCTGGATCTGGCTGGGCGGCGCGCTGGTCGCGCTGGATGTGTTCGCTCCCCTGATGCTGCTGCTGTTTCGCTCCATCAAGCAGGACCGCCAACGCCTGCTTGCTCTGGCCTGCCTGCTGTGCGTGCTGGGCTGGCTCGAGTCCATCTGGATCACGCTGCCTTCGGTTCCAGGGCTGAGCCGGCACGCCCTCTGGATGGCGCCGCTGGCGCTGGCCGGCATGGCCTTCCTGCTGCGGGCCGCCGCCACGCCCGATGGGCGCGGGGGATCATTCCGGTGGACGAGCCAGGCCACGCGGGAAGAGGGAGCACGGCAATGACCAAGTCCGACGCCGGTGAAATCCCCATGCGGCGCGTGTGGCCGCTGCTGATACTGCTACTGGCGGCGGTGGCCACGGTGCTGGTCGTCGTGGCGGCGCTGAGCCGCCTGTGGGACGTGGAGGCCACGCCGGAATGGCCAGGCCAAGCGAGTCTCGAAGGAAAGGAACCGGCGCTTGAAACCGCGCCGCAGCCCGCGCTGCGCGACTATCTGGCAGGCAAGCGGCTGATTCTGGACAGCTACGGCTGGGTGGATCCGACTCATGAGCTGGCGCGCATTCCGATCGAGGCGGCCATGCGGGCGCTGGCGGCGGATGGCGCGCTGCCGCCCGGCGCCGCCCGCCCGCAATACCTGATGGGCGTCGATCGCATGGAGGCATCGCCATGAGGCTGCTATGCGCACTCATGCTGTTCTGCGCCTGCGCCCTGGCGCAGGAGCCGCCCGCGCTCCAGTTCCGTCAGAACCTGGGCGCCGATCTGCCGCTCCAGACGATGTTCAGGGATGCCGCGGGAAACTCCGCAAGGCTGGGCGATTACTTCGGCAAATACCCCGTGGTCATGGTGTTTGGGTATTACCATTGCCCGCGCCTGTGCGATACCGTCATGGACGGCGTGCTGCAAGGCGTGCAAAACGCGGGCTTGCCCCACGTTATTGTCGGCATAGGCATAGACCCGCGTGAAAGCGCCGACGACGCCTCCCGTAAACTGGCCGCTTACCAAGGTGCCGGCGACCATGCCCGGGACCTGCACCTGCTTACCGGCGGACGGGATCAGATCGCCCGTCTTGCCCATGCGGCCGGCTTCGAATACGAATACGATGAAGAAAGCGGCCAGTACAGTCATCCGGCCGGCTTCCTCGTGGCGACCCCTGAAGGGAAGATATCGCGCTACTTCACCGGCCTGCGCTTCGATCGCCGCGACGTACGCCTGGCCCTCATCGAGGCATCGGACGAACGGGTAGGCAGCCTGGCCGAGCAGGTGCTGCTTTTGTGCAGCCATTACGATCCCCTGACCGCTCGCTACAGCGTCACGGTCATGGCGATAGTGCGCATAGCCGCCCTCTTCAGCATGGCTGCGCTGATCCTGGGCGTCTGGGCGGCCCATCGACGCACCGCGGGCCGGCGGCCGGGGCGCTCGACACGGAGGTCGGCATGAGCCAGGGCCTCGCCTTGTTTCCGCCTTCCGCATCCGCCGCCGCGCGCGACACCGATGCGCTCTACTTGGCGCTGACGGGATTTTCAACACTGATCGCCGCCGTCTTCATCGCATTGATCGCCATCTTCTGCTATCGCTATCGTAAAAACGCCAAGGCAAACCGGGCGCATGCCCCTTCTTCCGCGCGCGGGCTGGAAGCGGCCTGGACGATTGCACCGCTCATCGTTTTCCTGGGGCTCTTCGCGTGGTCCGCCCGGCAATATGCCTTGCAGTTTCACGCTCCGCGCGACGCCACGCGGGTGTTCATCGTGGCCAAGCAATGGATGTGGACAGTGGAACATCCCAACGGCCGGCGGGAGATCAATGAACTGCACATCCCGATCGATACCCCCGTCAAGCTGATCATGACCTCGCAAGATGTCATCCATAGTTTCTTCGTGCCCGCGCTGCGCAACAAGCGCGATGTGGTCCCCGGGCGCTACAGCACCCTCTGGTTCCGCGCGGACCGCCCGGGCGAGTATCTGCTGCTATGCGCCGAGTATTGCGGCACGGATCACTCGGAAATGAAAGGCCGCGTCGTCGCCATGGCGCCGCAAGACTATGCCCGGTGGATGGAAGGCGGCGCCTCGCATCCGGGACTGGCCGAGCGCGGCTTTGCGCTGTTCCGCCGGCACGGGTGCATGGGCTGCCACGCGGCGGCGTCGTCGGTGCATGCCCCCGAGCTGTCCGGACTGCTGGGCCGCCGGGTGCGATTGTCCGATGGCAGCGACGTGGTGGCCGATGAAACCTATGTGCGCGATTCCATCATGGAGCCGCAGAAAGCCATCGTGGCCGGCTACGAGGCCATCATGCCCTCGTTCAAGACCCAGCTGAACGAGGAGGACATCTCGGCCATCATCGAATACATCCGGTCGCTGGACCGTGACGAACTCGCGGGGGAACGTCCATGAGCGCGCATTCCGACGCCGCCGTGAATGCGGATCGCGCCGCTCCGGCAAGGGCGGCCAGCTATCTGCATGACGGCTATACGCTTTGGTCGTGGCTGAGCAGCCGGGATCACAAGCGCATCGCCATCCTGTACGCGGTATCGATCACCGCCTTCTTCTTCATTGGCGCAACGGCCGCGGCGCTGATGCGCCTGGAGCTTTTCACGCCCGGCGCGGACGTCGTCGACGCCGATACCTATAACCGGCTGTTCACCGCGCACGGCGTCATCATGGTGTGGATGTTCCTGATCCCGTCCATTCCCTCGGTGTTCGGCAATTTCGCCCTGCCGCTGATGATAGGGGCGCGCGACCTGGCCTTTCCCCGCCTGAATCTGCTGAGCTGGTATCTGTACGCGGGAGGAGGCCTGTTCACCATCGCCGCGCTCCTGCTGGGAGGCGTGGACACCGGCTGGACCTTCTACACGCCCTACTCCTCGGTATTCTCGAACACGCATGTGATCCTGACGCTGGCGGGCGTGCTGATCGTGGGCTTTTCTTCCATTGCGACCGGCGTCAATTTCATCGTCACCGTCCATACCCTGCGCGCACCCGGCATGGGCTGGTTCAAGCTGCCCCTGTTCGTATGGGCGATCTATGCGACCAGCGTCATCCTGGTGCTGGCCACGCCGGTGCTGGCCATCACCCTGCTGCTGCTGGCCGCGGAACGCGTGTTTCATGTCGGCCTGTTCAATCCGGCGCTGGGCGGCGACCCCTTGCTGTTCCAGCACCTGTTCTGGTTCTATTCGCACCCGGCGGTGTACATCATGATCCTGCCCGCCATGGGCGTGGCCAGCGAAATCATCCCCTGCTTTGCGCGCAAGCGCGTATTCGGCTACCGGTTCATGGCTTTCGCCATCATCGGCATCGCGGTCATCAGCTTCCTGGTGTGGGGGCACCACATGTTCGTCAGCGGCCAGTCGGCCTATGCCAGCATGGTGTTCTCGCTGCTGAGCTTCATGGTGGCTGTGCCGTCGGCGATAAAAGTGTTCAATTGGACCGCCACCCTGTACAAGGGCTCCATCTCCTTTACAGCCCCTATGCTCTATGCGCTGGGCTTCGTCGTCCTGTTCCTGCAAGGGGGCTTGACCGGACTGTTCCTGGCTTCCTTGTCGGTGGACGTCCATGTCACCGACACCTACTTCGTGGTGGCGCACTTCCATTACATCATGGTGGGCGGCGCCGTCATGGCCTACCTGGGCGCGGCGCACTACTGGTGGCCCAAGATCACCGGCAGACTCTATCCCGAATCATGGGCGCGGCTGGCCGCCCTGATCATCTTCGCGGGTTTCAACCTGACCTTCTTCCCGCAATACCTGCTGGGCTACGAAGGCATGCCGCGCCGCTACCACACCTACCCGCCCGACTTCCAGGTGCTCAACGTGCTGTCCTCCGCGGGTGCCGCCATACTGGCCGTGGGCTACCTGCTGCCGCTGGGATACTTGTTGTGGTCATGCCTGCACGGCCGGCCCGCTCCCGATAACCCCTGGGGAGCCAGCGGCCTGGAATGGAAGACCGCTACGCCGCCGCCCCAGCATAACTTCGATCGTCTTCCGGACGGCTCGGATCCGCCCTACGACTATCCACCCTTGCAGGAGTGACAGCCATGGATGCAGCCACGCCGGACAGCGAGCAAGACATCGGGCGGCAGGCAGCCCGGACCCGCCTGGGAATGTGGGCTTTCCTGGGATCCGAAGTCATGTTTTTCGGCCCGGTGTTCTTTGCCTACTTGTATGGGCGATTCATGTGGCCGCAGGCTTTCGAAGCGGCCAGCCGCGGCACCGACCTGCTTTGCGGCGCGGTGAACACCGCGGTGCTGCTGACCAGCAGCCTGGGCGTCGCCGTGGCTCACTTGCTGGCCGATCGCGGCGCATATGGGCGGGCGCGACGGGCGCTCGATGCCGTGGTGTTGCTGGGCCTGGCTTTCCTGGCGATCAAAGGCTATGAGTACGTGCAGGATTGGCGCGAACAGCTTGTGCCCGGCCCCCATTTCCATCTGCAGGGCGCCGTGAACCAGGCCGGCGCGCAGTTGTTCTACTTCGTGTACTTTTTCGCCACGGCGCTGCACGCCCTGCACCTGACCGCGGGCATCGCGCTGATGCTCCACTGCCGCCGCGCGCTGCGGCGGCGCCCGGGCCGCCCAACACTGCGGCGGCTGGAAGCGGCCGGGCTTTATTGGCACTTCGTGGATATCGTCTGGATCTTCCTGTTTCCGGCGCTCTACCTGGCGGGGAGAGCCCTATGAGCGTCGAACGTCCAGGCACGCTTCGTCACGTCCTTCCGGTCGGGAGCGCGGCATGAAACGGCTGATCGGAGTCTGGCTGGGCCTGATGCTTCTGCTTGCCATCAGCACCTTCAGCGCGCTGCTGCCCCTGGGCATTCTCAACACCATCCTGAATGTTGCCATCGCCGTGGCCAAGTCGCTCCTGGTGCTTATGTATTTCATGCAGCTGCGCCGCAGCATTGCCCTGCTGCGCCTCGTTGCCATGGTCAGCCTGCTTACCCTGACCCTGTTTTTCGTCCTGGCCGGCGCCGATTTCATCACCCGTACCATCGAACGCGCCCCATGGCAGGCCGCGCAACCCAGCGTGGCCGAGGACTACTCGCCGGCAGCACGGTAGACCCGCAATGTTGTACATTTCCAGGCTGCGGCCGTCATGACATTGACAGCCCTTGAGCCTGGAGAACACCCGTGATTTGGAATTGCCTGATCATCGAAGATGACCGCGAGAACGCCCATTACATTGCCGACGGCTTCCGCGAGTTGGGCCATTGGCCCGTCGTCTGCTATGACGGCGTGGAAGGCCTGCAGCGCGCCACGACCGAACCCTGGGACATCATTGTGCTGGACCGCATGCTGCCCAACCAGGTCGATGGACTGTCCATACTGACCACCTTGCGCGGCGTGGGCATCAAGACCCCCGTGATCGTGCTCAGCGCCCTGACCGCGCTGGACGAGCGCGTGCGCGGCCTGAAGTCTGGAGGCGACGATTACCTGACCAAGCCTTTCGCACTGATCGAACTGCTGACCCGGGCCGAGGCACTGGTCCGGCGCTCAAAAAGCAGCGATACCGACCGCATTCTGCAATATGCCGATATCCGGCTCGATCTGACGGTGCCCAGGGCCACGCGGGCGGGCCGGCCGATAGCCTTGCAGCCGCGTGAATGCCGCTTGCTGGCCTATATGCTGATGCATCCCGACCAGATACTGACCCGCGCCATGCTGCTGGGCGCGGTATGGGGCTACCAGTTCAATCCGCAGACCAACGTCATCGACGCGGCGATAAGCCGGCTGCGGCAGAAGGTGGATGGCGACTTCGCCTCCTCGTCCCCCCTGATCCATACGGTGAGAGGCGTGGGCTATACGCTGTCCAACAAGCAGGACGCTCCGGGCAAGGCGCAAGACCCGGCATGATCACTCAGCGCGCGACCGCGGCATGGCGCCGGCTGTGGGCCTCCGTGGCCTTCCGGCTGACGTTCAACTACGGCCTGCTGGCCGTCTGCACCACGATCTTCCTGCTTATCTTCGCCTACGGGAAAATAGTCGACGTTTTCCAGACGCAGTTCTCGCGCCAGGTCATATTGACCACCCAGCGCCTGGCCGTGCACTCCCAGGAATACGGGCGGCAATCCCTGCGCTCTGAAATCAGGCAGCTGCTGTCCGACCAGACCGATATCGACACCGAGATGTACCTGCTGATCGACGAGCAGGGCCGCAAGCTGGCCGGCAATCTGGACCTGTTTCCGGCATCCGATTATGTGCGGGATCCGCCCGCGCCCATCCAGTTGAACGTGCTGCGCGCAGGCACTCCGGTCACGGCGCTTCTGGGCATACATCCGCTGGCCGACGGCAGCTTGCTGGTGGTGGGTCGCGATACGCACGATCTGAAGGAAATCAAGAAGCTCATCGGCAATGCCATCATCGCCGCGACCCTGGTGGGCCTGCTGCTGGTGCTCATCGGCACCTTCATTTTTCGCCGCGAGCTGCGGCGGCGCGTGGAGGCCATCCGGGACACGGCCTTTCATGTCGGAACGGGCGAACTGACACGGCGCGTGCCGGTGGCGCCCGACGAGGATGAGTTCGCGCAGTTGCGGCAAGACATCAATCACATGCTGGACCGCATCGAAACCTTGATGAAAGGCGTGCGCAATGTCTCCGATTCCATCGCGCACAATATCCGCACGCCGCTGGCCCGCGTCCTGGCCAAGCTCGATCAGGCCAGGCACGAGATGCGCGATGCGGCCGCCCTGTCGGTGGCCATCGATTCAGCGTCCGATGAAATCATGGATTTGATTTCCGTGGCGGAGAAGCTGCTGCTGATCGCCGAAGCGGAATCGGGTGTGCGGCGGCAGTCGTTCCGGCCCGTGCAGCTGGAGCGGCTCGCCCGGGATGTGATCGAACTGTACGAGCCGCTGGCCGATGAGAGCGGCACACGGCTTGCGATGAGCAGGCCGTCGCAAGCCGATGGCGATGCCGGCACCTGGGTGCTGGCCGATGCCGACCTGCTGGCGGGCTCCCTGGCCAACCTGGTCGACAACGCGCTGAAATACGCGGGCGACGGCGCCCGCATCACGATAACGACCGCCAGTCGCGGAGACAAGGCTGTGCTGACGGTGAGCGACAATGGGCCGGGTGTCGCCGCCAGCGACCTGGCGCTGCTGGGCACGCGGTTCTATCGGGTCTCGCCCGACATACCGGGCTCGGGCCTGGGCCTGGCTTCGGTCCAGGCCATAGCCTTCCTGCACGAAGGCGCCCTGCATTTCCATGACGCCGGCCCCGGGCTCCGGGTGGAAATCGAATTGCCCCTGCATCAGGCCCCTTGATTGCGGGAATGCGCCCGGACATTACCGAATGGTAATGATCCGGTAATGCGCGACAGCGCCCAAAGCGGCCTTCTCTCCCCTACTATCCCCTGCTGCGCTCATCGACGTCCGGCGCACCGGCGCGTGAGCGGAGCATACCGATAATGAGAGAGGGATTTTCATCGACATGAGAGTGAAGAACAAACAGGACTTCTGGTCCGGAATCATGTTTTTCGTGCTGGGGGTGGGGTTTGCCCTGGGCGCGACGAACTATTCCATGGGTACCGCGGCCCGGATGGGGCCCGGTTATTTTCCATTCTGGCTGGGCGTGGTCATGGCCGCGCTGGGTTCGATCGTGGCGCTCAGCGCCACGAAAGAAAAGGCCGAAGACGTCGAACTGGAGAAGTTCGACTGGAGCATCGCGGTCATTCTGCTGGGCAGCGTATCGCTCAGCGGCGTGCTCCTGGATTACCTGGGGGTCTACATTTCCGTGTTCCTGCTGGTCTTCCTGAGCAGTTTTGCCAGCCACGTATTCAGCTGGAAAGTGGCGGCGCTGAACGGCCTGTTCCTGGTCGTTTTCGTCTGGCTGGCATTCATCAAGGGCCTGGGACTGATCTTCCCCCTGTGGCCCAGCTTTCTAGGCAATTAAAGGAACCCGAAAATGGAATTGTTTGAACACCTTGCATTGGGCTTCTCGGTTGCCTTGTCCATCGAGAACGTCGCGTACTGCCTGCTGGGCTGTCTGCTAGGGACCGCGATCGGCGTGCTGCCGGGCATCGGACCCGTCCCGACCATCGCCATGCTGCTGCCCATCACCTATGTGCTGCCGCCCGTAGCTGGCCTGATCATGCTTGCCGGTATTTACTACGGCGCCCAGTACGGCGGCTCGACCACCGCCATTCTGGTGGCCCTGCCCGGCGAGACCTCCGCTGTGGTGACCGTCCTGGATGGACACCAGATGGCCCGCAACGGCCGGGCCGGCGCGGCTCTGGCCATTGCCGCCATCGGCTCCTTCTTTGCCGGCTGCTTCGCCACGGTGCTGCTGGCCGGCTTCGCGCCTCCCCTGGCCGAAGTCGCCTTCAAGTTCGGTCCCGCCGAGTACTTCTCGCTGATGGTGTTGGGCCTGATCGGCGCCGTCGTGCTGGCATCGGGCTCCCTGCCCAAGGCCATCTGCATGATCCTGCTGGGCCTGCTGCTGGGCATGGTGGGCACCGACGTGAACTCCGGCGTGGCCCGCTTCGACTTCGGCATTCCCGAATTGCAGGACGGCATCGACTTCGCCGTGGTCGCCATGGGCGTGTTCGGCTTCGCCGAGATCATGAGCAACCTGGAACTGAAAGACCAGCGCGTGGACCTGACCGACAAGGTGGGCTCCCTGTATCCCAACAAGCAGGAATTCAAGGAATCGTGGCCGGCCTGCGTGCGCGGCACCGCCCTGGGTTCGGCCTTGGGCATCCTGCCCGGCGGCGGCGCGACGCTTTCTTCCTTCGCGTCCTACACGCTGGAAAAGAAGCTGTCCAAGAACCCCGAACGCTTCGGCAAGGGCCACCCGGCCGGCCTGGCCGGCCCGGAATCGGCCAACAACGCCGCCGCGCAGACTTCCTTCATCCCGCTGCTGACCCTGGGCATCCCCGGCAACGCCGTGACGGCCCTGATGATCGGCGCCATGACCATCCACAACATCCAGCCCGGCCCGCAGGTCATGACCAGCCACCCGGACCTGTTCTGGGGCCTGATCGCCTCGATGTGGATCGGCAACCTGATGCTGATCGTGCTGAACCTGCCGCTGGTCGGCCTGTGGGTCAAGCTGCTGAAAGTGCCCTACCGCATCCTGTTCCCGGCCATCCTGGTGTTCTGCACCATCGGCGTGTACTCGCTGAACTACAACGTGTTCGACATCTGGATGACGGCGGCCTTCGGCCTGGTGGGCTACATCTGGGCCAAGCTCAAGTGCGAAGGCGCCCCGCTGCTGCTGGGCCTGGTGCTGGGCCCCATGATGGAAGAGAACTTCCGGCGCGCGCTGCTGCTGGCCCGCGGCGACTACACCACGTTCTTCACGCGGCCCCTGTCGCTCAGCCTGCTGGTCGTGGCTGCGGTGCTGGTGGTTCTTGTGACCCTGCCGTCGATCAAGAAAAAGCGCGAGGAAACCTTCGTCGAAGAAGGTTGACCCCTTCCTTCCTGGACCAAGTCGCGGCGCGGCGCCGGAAGCATCCGGCGCCGCGCTTTCGCTTACCGCCAGATCTCCGGTCTGCCGCCCAGAGCACCGCACACATCGACGGCCATGCTGCGCAAGTCCTCACGGGCCGCGCGCCCTGAAAGCGCATAACCCATTCCTCCGTCCACCCAGTAATACGTGCTTTGGCCATTCGCCTCGTGCATGGCACGCATGGCGCCGGGCCGGCCATTCGCCGCGGTAATGTACAAGGTCAGGCGCTGGCCGGAGGCATTCTCGTACATGAATTGCGCCGCCGGTCCGTTGGGTCCGGGCAGCAGGCGCCCGCCCAACAGGAAATAGCCATGCTCCCGCAGGGAAGGAATACTCAAGGTCCGATCCAGGCGCTTGGACAGCCAGGCCAATAGATGCTGCTCGTCCGCAACCGGCACCTCCACCGCGTGGCGCTGCTCCGGGGCATACACGGCATAGGCAAGATCCGCATCCGATGCAAAAGAGGGGCGCTCGCCAAAGTCCGCGCGCAGCCAGCCCGCCATCAGCCCCAGCGCCAATCCGCAGCCCAGCCAGACGGCCGCCGCCCCGGCCCGCGCCGTCCATCCGGGGCGGCGCGCAATCAGGAGCGGGGCCATGGCTCCTCCGCCGGCGGGGAACAGGGCCTTCAATGCCGAGTTCTGCGCGCGATAGGACGAAATACGCGTGGCGGCCGATGGGTCGCCCGCCACGCGCCCGATCAGTGCGGCGCACTCCTTGGGCGACAGTTCATTGTCGACCAAGGCCGACAGGGCTTGCCGATACGGTTCATCGTCGATCGGCGCATCGACAGCCGGATCGTCGTTCATCGGGGACTCCTTACCACCTTGAGCACAGGCTGCTTCGGTTCCCCGGCACCGTCCTCCGACATCAGGCTGTGCATGCGCTCCCGGGCGCGAGACAGGCGGGACATGACCGTGCCCCGGGGTATGCCCAGAACCGCGGCGGCTTCCTGATAGCTGAGTTCTTCAAGTCCGACGAGCAGCAGCACCTCGCGCTGATCGATGGGCAGCCGATAGAGCGCGCGCTGGACATCCCGCAAGAGCAGGCCATCGACTTGCTCCCGCGGCGCCTCGCCGTCCCGCCATTGCATGCCGCTGCCGTGGCCGCCGGCGTCATGCTGCTTGCGCAATTGGTCTATATACAGATGACGCAGCATGGTCAGCAGCCAGGCTTTCAGGTTGCTGCCCGCGCGCCACTTGAGCCGCCTGTTCAAGGCGCGCTCCGCCGTATCCTGCATAAGATCGTCCGCCCAGGCGGCATTGCCCGTCAATGCGTGGGCGTACCGGCGCAGGACGGGCAGCAAGGCCACCACCTCGGACTCGAAGCTCATCGGAACGGGCCGGATCAGGGCTTGGCGATATGCCAGATTCCCCTGGCCCCATCGCCCTTGGCGTCGCCCGGCTTCTGGTCCTTGACGAATCGGTACAAGGGTTGCCCTTTGTACGCCCATTGACGCTTGCCGTCGTGCGTCTGGACGAAGCTCCAGTCTCCGTCGGCCTTGTCGTCCGCCGCGGCCAGGGCCGGCGGCCAGTTCTGCGCGCATGCGGCATCGCAGGCGCTTTTGCCCTGAGTGTCCTTGTCGAAGGTATAAAGCGTTGCCCCGTCCGCGTCGACCCATTGCCCATTGCTCTGCTTGGGCGGCTCGGCCAGGGCCGGCCCCGCAAGCACGGCGCAGACCGCCAGCAGAAATAAGGATTTCGATTGTTGCATGATCTCTCCTTTGTAGGGTGTGCCGCGCGGCCGCAACGGCAAAATGCGGTTGCGCGCCCATCGACGACACATCCTCTAAACGCACGGCGGCCTCGGTTTATTCCAAGCCTATCCTTTGTTTTTCATCTGCTTGCACTTTACCGCCGCCGGCCGGCCTTTCGGGCCTTGAGCACTCAGTGGAAATCGTCGACCTTGGCGCGCAGCCTTTTCACCTCTCCGTGCAAAGTCTTGCGCTGCACCCGTCGGCGCTGCGAGGCCCGCGTGGGCCGCGTCGCCTTGCGCGGAGCGGGCTTGTCCAGGGCCTGGCGCAGCAGTTCGTCCAGCCTCTCCAGCGCATCGGCGCGGTTCTTTTCCTGGCTGCGAAACGCCTGGGCCTTGATCACCACGACGCCTTCCTTCGATATACGCCTGTCATTCAATTCGCGCAAGGCGTCCTTGGCCTCTTCGGGAAGGCTGGATGCCGGGATGTCGAAACGCAGATGAACGGCACTGGACACCTTGTTGACGTTCTGTCCGCCCGCCCCTTGGGCGCGGATCATGGTGAATTCGATCTCGCGCTCGTCGATGGATATCTGCTTGCTAGTGGGCTGCATGTCTTCGCTTCCGTGTCCGGCGAGTGGTTATAGCACCGCAAGGCATATTCAAATACCCACTTGGTCGTTCTATCGCCACCGGCCCTTCCTTAAAATAGAAAAAAACAATTGATTCGATAGTATAAATTTATGAATGGACGGTGCCGCGAGGCTCTGTCCGCCACACTGATCCAAGGCACACAATGAACGAAGCAGCGACGCCGCAAAACCGGCATACGGTGGTGATTATCGGGGCCGGCACGGCCGGCGTCTCGGTGGCGGCGGCTCTGCGCCGCAGCCTGCCCCGCCTGGACATCGCGGTGGTGGAACCGTCGCGGGAGCACTATTATCAGCCCGCCTGGACGCTGGTGGGCGGCGGCCAGTATGCTCTTGAAAAAACCCGCCGCGATGTGGCGGGCCTGCTGCCGGAATCGGTAAGGCTGATCGCCGCCGAAGTGGTATCGTTCGCGCCCGATGACAACGAAATCATACTGAACGACGGCAGTCGGCTGCATTATCAGTTCCTTGTCGTCGCCGCCGGCATACAGCTCAACTGGGCGGCGATCGAAGGTTTGCCCGAAACGCTGGGCAAGAACGGCGTCAGCAGCAATTATCGCAGCGATCTCGCTCCCTATACCTGGGAATGCATACAGAACCTCAAGGCGGGAACGGCTGTTTTCACCCAGCCGGATACACCCATAAAATGCGCGGGCGCGCCCCAGAAGGCGCTGTACCTGGCGGCGGACTATCTGCGCAGGCAAGGCCGCAAGGCGGACCTGCGCTTCTATACCGCCGCCGGCGCCATGTTCGGCGTCCCCTTCTATTCACGTGCGCTCGACCAGGTGATGGCGGGCTACGAAGCCACGCCGGTATTCAGCCACAAACTGCTTGCGGTCGACGGAGCCGCAAGGACGGCGACCTTCGAAACCGGCAGCGGCGAGGAAAAGCGGCAGGAGGTGGTCCGCTTCGACTTCCTGCACGTCGTGCCGCCGCAAAGCGCGCCCGATTTCATCCGCAACAGCGTTCTTGCGGATGCCGCGGGCTGGCTGGAGGTGGACAAATCCAGCTTGCAGCACACACGCCACGCCAATATATTCGGCCTGGGCGATTGCACGTCGACGCCCAACAGCAAGACCGCCGCGGCCGTCAAAAGCCAGGTGCCGGTCGTGGTGGGCAATGTGCTGTCGGCCTTGCAAGGCGGCGGCAACGTTCTTGAATACGACGGCTACGCCGCCTGCCCCTTGACCACCTCGGCCGGCAAGGTTCTGCTGGCCGAGTTCTGCTATGGCGGCGCGGTGTCGCCCAGCCTTCCGTTGGACCCGCGGGTGCCGCGCCGCCTGTATTGGTGGCTTAAAAAGCGCCTGCTGCCCTATTTCTACTGGAACGTGCTGATCCGTGGCAAGACCCTGAAGCAGACGCACAAGCAGCGCAGCTTCCCCGACACCCTGCCGTCCATACAGCCCTGAGAGACCCGGCGGCGAACCAAAAGGAACACCGCCGCCAGGGCCGGCCGGGCGGAGATCAGTCCACCTTGCCGATGGCTTTTACCGCCTTGACCAGGGTGGCGTCGTCGGCGTCCCAGTATTTCTGGAACTCGGGCGCGTCCATGTACTCGATGGGGCTGCCCGCCGCCAGCACCTTGGCCTGTATGGCCGGATCGTTGGCGACCTGCTTGGCGCTGGCGCGCAAGGTCTTTATGACCTCGTCGGGCACGCCCGCCGGTACGAATATCCCCGACCACTGCACGAACTTGGCGTCGTAGCCCAAGGATTGCAGGCTGGGCACGTCGGGCAGGGTTGCCAGGGGCTTGTCGCCCCAATGCGCCAGGGCGCGCAGTTTCCCTGCCTTGATGTGCTGCACGATGCTGGACGGGCCGCTGGATATCGCCTGCACCTGGCCGCCCAGCAGCGCCGCAACGGCCGGACCGGCGCCGGTATAGGGCACATGGGTCAGCTTGATGCCCGCGGCGTTTTCCAGCATGGCCATCGGCACGTGCATCGAACCGTAGATGCCCGAGCTGCCGTAGTTGATCTTGCCCGCTTCCTTCCTGGCGGCCTCCACGAACTCCTTGGCCGTTTTCCAGGGTGAATCGGCGCGCACCACCAGCACAGTGGGGTCGGCGGTGATGCGTGCAATGGGCTTGAACTGGCTGATCTCATAAGCCGGCTTGCGGCCCAGAATCTTGTCGGCCTCGGGCAGGATGGAGATGGACGAAAGCATGAGCATGATGGTGTAGCCGTCGGGCTTGGCCCGCGCCGCCTCTCCCGCGCCGATGGCGCCGCCCGCCCCGACCTTGTTCTCGATGACCACCGGCTGGCCCAGGCTGTGCGACATGGCGTCCGCGATGGGGCGGGCCACGGTGTCGGTCACCCCGCCCGGCGGAAACGGCACGATCATCTTGATCGCATGATCGGGATACTTGGCCAGGACGCTGCTTGACAACAGCAGCGCGGCGACGGCGCCCAGCGTTTTCAATGTTGTTTTATGCATTTGTTTGTCTCCTCGGTATTATTCTGCTCGATGGCTGCTTGCATCGACGCTAGATGAATCTGTTTTCAAGCACTCCCAGTCCGTCTATTTCTATGCGTACGACATCGTTGGTTTTCAAGTACTCCGGCGGATTCAGGCCCATGCCGACGCCGGCGGGCGTGCCGGTGGCGATGATGTCGCCCGGCAGCAGGGTGATGCCGCGCGAGCAGGTCTCGATCAGCGCGGGTATATCGAAAATGAAATCGCGCGTGTGGCCGTCCTGGCGCGGTTCGCCGTTGACCCAGCAGCGCACGCGCGTGCTGGTGCCGTCCAGTTCGTCGGCGGTGACCACCCAGGGTCCCATGGGGCAGAAGGTATCGAAGGACTTGCCCAGATCCCATTGCTGGTGGCGCATCTGGACGTCGCGCGCGGTCACGTCGTTGACGATGGTGTAGCCGAACACATGCTTCAGGGCATCGTCGCGGCTTATGTTCTTGCCGCCGGTGCCGATGATGACCGCCAGTTCGGCTTCGTAGTCGATCTGGCTCGAAATGGCGCCAGGCAGGACGACCTGGTCGTTCGGCCCGACCACGCATTCGGGAAGCTTGGTGAACACGATGGGCCATGCCGCGGGGTCGGCGTTGTTGGCCTTGAACACCGAGCCGGACAGCTCCTTGGCATGCGCGTGGTAATTGCGCCCCACGCAGAAGATATTGCGCCGGGGCGCGGGGATGGGCGCCTTGAGCACCACCGAATCCATGGGAAGGCGGGTGCCCGGCAAGCTGGAAAGATCTTGCCCCCTGGCGGCCAGATCGACCAGGGCAAGCACGCCCTTCTGTGCCTCTTCGGCGGAAAGATCCAGCCGGGTCAGGCTGGATCCGTCGGCCGACACCGCGCCCACGCAGCGCTCCGTGCCATCCCCGTGTGTAAATGTTGCAAATCGCATCGCGTTTCCTGTGTTACCAATTGGTTCTTGTTAGAGAAATACCCGAACCCATCCGGTCTGGGTTGAAAGTCATTCTAGAACCAAAGCCCAGGCTGTACAACAAAAAATCGCCCGTTTTTTATTGACCAATTGGTACTGCTTGGATAAGATCCAGGGCTGAATATCAGGAGTTCCCGAAATGGACGAGATGCTCGAGAACATGGCTGTCCGAGCCGAAGGGGCGAAGGCGCTTGCCCGCCATCTCCTTGAGGAAATGGCGGCGGGCCGCCTGCGCGAAGGCGTCAAGCTTGCGCCCGAACGCGAGCTCAGCCAACGATTCGGCGCCTCGCGCGGAGCCGTCCGCCGTGTACTGGCCGAGCTGCGCCAGCGGGGCCTGATCACGCAGGCGGTGGGCAGCGGCACGTTTGCGTCGGCCGCCGCGCACACCCTTCAGGCCTCCGGCGGATCGCGGGGACCGGTGCTCGACACCAGCCCGGCCGAGCTCATGGAGGCCCGGCTGCTTATCGAGCCGCTGATGCCGGCCCTGATCGTGCGCAATGCCAGCGCGGCCGACTTTGCCCTGATGCAGGAATGCCTGGAAAAATCCGAAGCCGCCCTGACCATAGAAGAATTCGAACACTGGGACGAAACGCTGCACAAGTCGTTTGCCCAGGCCACGAACAACTCCTTCTTCCTGCACATCCTGGACTTGACGAATCGTGTGCGGGAACAAGGCGAATGGGGCCGGCTCAAGCGCAACTCGCTGACCACCGAGCGCCGCCGCCAGTACGAGCGGCAGCATCGGGGCATCGTCGAGGCGCTGAAAGACCGCGATGCCGCCCGGGCCCGCGCCCTGCTTCTGGAGCATCTGGAACAAATACAGCAGAATCTTTTCCAGGCCTGATCCCCAAAAGCCCAGCTCACTGCCTGCGTCGGGCACGTCGATTATCGGCTGCCGGCGCTGGCCTTTCAGCCCTGGCCCGGCATAGGGCCCTTTGCATGATTGATGGTGTCCAGGGCCAGCGTTGAATGCGCATAGGCGCCGCCCGCCCGCATTTCGGCCGCGACCCATATGGCCTCCATGATCTCCTGTTCGCTGGCACCCTGCTTGACGGCAAGCTCGGTATGGCCCTTGATGCAATAAGGACATTGGGTGACATGCGCCACGGCCACGGCAATCAGCTGCTTGGTTTTCTTGGGCAAGGCGCCGTCGGCGAAGACGGCGGCGCTGAAAGCCCTGAACGCGGCCTGTATGTCGGGCGCCAGGTCGGCCCTTTGCTTGGCAAGCTCTTTGCTCATGACGGGGTACATCGACTGATCCATGCTGTTTCTCCTGAAGTGAACACAATGCTGCGGCGAACCCTTGGCCACATGATAGTCCTATCATGAATCGGCCCCGATGCGAAAGATATTGTGCATTGCGCCGATTTGACTCAGACTGATCGTTCGCCTTTCCATTTTCCGTCTGTACAGGAGGTCACCATGAGTCAATACCAGATCGCCGTCATCGTAGGCAGTCTCAGAAAAGATTCTTTCAATCGCAAGCTGGCCAAGGCGCTGACCCGCCTGGGGCCTGCGGAGTTCTCCTTCAAGCCCCTGAAGATCGGCGATCTGCCCCTGTACAACCAGGATGACGACGGCAATCAGGCCGATTCCGTCAAGCGCCTGAAAGCGGAAATAACGGCATCGCAAGGATTGCTGTTCGTTACGCCGGAATACAACCGTTCCGTGCCCGGCGTACTGAAGAACGCCATCGACCATGCCTCGCGCCCCTACGGCCAGAGCGCCTGGGCCGGCAAGCCCGCCGGCGTCATCGGCGTCTCGATAGGCGCCATCGGTTCGGCGCTGGCGCAGCAGCATCTGCGCAATATCCTCGCCTATCTGGATGCCCCCGCCATGGGCCAGCCCGAAGCCTTCATCCAGGCGAACGACACGCTGTTCGACGATGCAGGCAACATAGGCCCGGCCAGCAAGGATTTCCTGCAGGGCTGGATGGACCGCTACGTGGCCTGGGTAAAAAAGCACGCCTGACGCATGAAGGCCCGCAGCCCCGGATGAACCGGCAGCCGCGGGCCGATATCAGCAGACCTTAGATTTGCTCGAAGCGCTCGAAATAGCGCTCGGTGAACGCTTCGCTATGGTCGACTTCGGACACGCGCGCGCCCGGCGGGCCGACGTGCAGCCATGAAAGCAGCCGGTCGACGCGGTCATGAGGACCCTGCAGCAAGGCCTGCACCGACCCGTCGTCCAGATTGCGCACCCATCCCCTGACGCCCAGCAGATGCGCCTGGCGCACCGTGGCGGCCCTGAATCCGACGCCCTGCACGCGCCCCTTGATGTTCACGTCGAGGGTTTCAGACTCGCTGTCCTTGTATAGCTTCTTCATGATGCTCAATGTATGTAGGGCCGGGGACGCCGCCGGCCCGCAGGCGCCGCTTACTGGGGGGCGCCTTCCAGGACCCATTCGACGACCATTTTCAGATCGGCGTCCGAAATGTTTGGATTAGGCGGCATGGGTATGGGCCCCCATACTCCACTGCTGCCTTCCCGGACGTGCTTGGTCAGCACCGCGGCCGCGTCGGCATCGCCCTTGTGCTTGGCCGCCACGTCTTGATAGGCCGGCCCCACCAGCTTCTTGTCGACCGCATGACAGGCCAGACAGGCATTCTTGTTGAGGATCTCGTGCACCTTGGCGGGGTCGGGCGCGGCTTGCGCCAATCCGCCACAGGCCGTCAATGCAACAAACGCGGCAAGCTTTCCAAATTTCATCGCTGTTTACCTCCGGATTGATTCACTTCATGATGGCTTTGTTTATTATGTCACGATCTTTCTGACACGTCCCTTGCCATGCCCATCCATTCCCGCTCCGCTCCCACGCACGACTTCTCCCGGGAAGCGTGGGCGGTTTTCCTGGCTTTCCTGCGATTGGGACTGACCTCGTTCGGCGGACCGGTCGCCCATCTGGGCTATTTCCGTGACGAATTCGTTACGCGCCGACAGTGGCTGGACGACCGCAATTACGCCGACCTGGTGGCCCTATGCCAGTTCCTGCCCGGCCCCGCCAGCAGCCAGGTGGGCATGGCCATAGGGCTGACCCGGGCCGGCTATGCCGGCGCGCTGGCCGCATGGCTGGGCTTCACCCTTCCTTCCGCCGCGGTCATGATCCTGTTCGCATCAGGCATGGCCCATTGGGGCGGCTTCGTTGCAGACGGCTTCCTGCACGGCCTGAAGATCGCCGCCGTCGCCGTGGTGGCGCAGGCGGTCTGGGGCATGGGACGCAGGCTGTGCACCGACGACCGGAGGATCGCCCTTGCGATCGGCGCGGCGTGCCTGACGCTGGCATGGCCGGGCTCGGCCGGGCAGATCGCCGCCATGGCCCTCGCGGCGGCGCTTGGAATAGGATGGCTCAAACCCGCGGATGCCCATGCCGCCAGCCCGGCCGGCCTGCATCTGCCAATAAGCCGCAAGGCCGGCCTTGCATGGCTTCTTCTGTTCGCCGTCCTGCTTGTCGGGCTGCCCATCGCCGCCCAGGCCAGCGGGAATACGATGCTGTCCCTATTCGACGCCTTCTATCGCGCGGGATCGCTGGTGTTCGGCGGCGGCCATGTGCTGCTGCCTTTGCTGCAGGCCGAGGTCGTACCCAGGGGATGGGTGTCCGATGCCGGTTTCCTGGCAGGCTATGGCGCGGTTCAGGCCGTACCCGGCCCTCTCTTTACCTTTGCCGCATTCCTGGGCGCATCCATCGACACGGGCTTCAACGGGGTGCTGAATGGAATGTGGGCCTTGAGCGCCATTTTCATTCCCTCCTTCCTGCTGGTGTGCGGCGCCCTGCCGTTCTGGAACCCATTGCGCCAGAACCTGCGCATGCGCGCGGCGATGGACGGCATCAATGCCGGCGTCGTGGGGCTGCTGCTCGCGGCCTTGTATCAGCCCGTATGGACCGGCGCCATCATGACGCCGGCCGACTTCGGCCTAGGGCTGCTGGCCTTTGGCGCCCTGATGTACTTCCGGGCCGCGCCATGGCTGGTGGTCGCCGCCTGCGGCCTGGCCGGCTGGCTGCAGGCGGCGCTGTTGTAATCCCTCAGGCGTGCGCCCTTTCCTGCGCGGGCGCCTGCACGCGATGCAGGTTCAGGGCCGTATTGATGATGCCGACGTGACTGAAGGCCTGCGGGAAGTTTCCCAGCATGCGACGGTCTTGAGGATCGTACTGCTCGGCCAGCAGCCCTACGTCGTTGCACAGGCTGGCCAGGTGCTCGAACAAGGCATGGGCGTCATCGTCGCGCCCCTGCAGCACATAGACGTCGGCCAGCCAGAAGGAACAGACCAGGAAGGTTCCCTCGCCCGGCGGCAACCCATCCACCCCGTACTCGGTTTCATAGCGCAACAGCAGGCCGTCGCGCATCAGCCGCTTTTCGATGGCGGCCACCGTGCCCAGCACGCGGGGATCGTCCGGCGGAAGGAAGCCGGTCAGCGCAATATGCAGCAGGCTGGCATCCAGGCATTTGGAGCCGTAGTACTGGACGAAGCTGCCCAGTTCCGGATCGTAGGCCTTGCGGCAGACTTCCTCGCGGATCTCGTCGGCCACGCGCCGGCAGTTTCTTGAAAACTCGCCGCCGTTCTCCAGCGTGCCGGCGACGGTGGCGATCCGGTCGAAGGCCACCCAGGCCATGACCTTGGAATGCGTGAAATGCTGCTGTTCTCCCCTGATTTCCCAGATTCCCTCGTCGGGCTGGCGCCAGGCCTTTTCCAGGAATGGCACGATGACCTCGGCAATCGCCTCGATGCGCCGATGGCGGGGCAGCATGCCCTTGATCGCCTGCGCCATGGCGTCGGCCACTTCGCCATAGACGTCCAGCTGGGTCTGCGTGGCGGCCGCATTGCCTATGCGGACCGGCTGCGAATCTTCATAGCCGCCGAGCCAGGGCAATTCGTATTCCGTCAGGCGGCGTTCGCCGCCCAGCCCGTACATGATCTGCATCTGGTCGGGATTGCCGGCCACCGAGCGGGTCAGCCAATCGCGCCAGGCGCGGGCCTCGTCGAAATAGCCCAGGCTCATGAAGGCCAGCAGCGTCATGGTGGCGTCGCGCAGCCAGCAATAGCGGTAGTCCCAGTTGCGCTTGCCGCCCAGCTTCTCGGGCAGCGAAGTGGTGGGCGCCGCCACGATGCCGCCGGTCGGCAAGTAGGTAAGCGCTTTGAGGGTGATGAGCGAGCGCTTGACCAGGCCGCTCCAGGGTCCGACATCGGGGCAGCGGCTGGAGAATTCATGCCAGAAGTATTCGGTTTTCGCCAGTGAAGCCTCGGCGTCGAACGCCTCGGCCACCGGTTCGTGCGAGGGCTGGTGCGACAAGGTGAATACCTTGCGCTCTCCTTCGGATACGCTGAATCTGGCCGTTGAATGCTGGGCCCGCGCCTTGATGGGGGTCGGGGTGCGCAAAACCAGCATTTCCGGACCCGCCACGGCGGTCAGGGTAAGCGGGTCATGCCGTTCGACCCACGGTACGGTCCGGCCGTAATCGAAGCGGATGACCAGGTCCATGTCGAAGGCGACCCGGCCTTTCACGCCCACGACAATGCGCGCGACGCTGGAATGGGTGAAAGTGGAAGGCATGAAGTCGATGAGGGTGGCGATGCCGTCATCGGTCTGGAAGGTGGTTTCCAGTATGAGCGTGCCGTCGTGATAGCTGCGCTTGACGCTGCGCACCTGCCCTGTCGGGGCAATTTTCCATCGGCCGTTTTCGGGGGTGCCCAGCAAGGCGGCGAAACATGCGGGCGCATCGAACCTGGGAAAGCAGAGCCAGTCGATGGCCCCTTCTTTGGACACCAGCGCCGCCGCGCGGCAGTTTCCAAGTAGTGCATAGTCTTCGATTCGGGCTGCCATAGTCCTCCTTGCGGATAGGCCTCGAACTGCTGCGAGGCTGCTTAGCTAATCGATGAAGTCATGTGCATGCGCTGTTCTTGATTTAAATCATGACGCGTTCCAGTGTGTCTTTTACTATGTGAATATAAGGCAAGCGCCCCGGCCATGCCAGCCGGCGCCTGAAACGTTATATACAATCAAACCACAACAATTTACTAAAGAGGCTCTCATGAAGACCATACTCGTTCCAGTAGACGGTTCCGATTCGGCAGTCCGCGCGGTCAAGGCGGCCATCAAGGAAGCCGGCGCCGCGGGCCAGGCCGACATACATCTCATTACCGTCCATCCGCCCATTGTATCGGGCAACGTCAAACGCTTCTTCTCCGCCGACGCCATCAAGGACTACTATGAAGACGAAGGCCGCAACGCGCTGATGTCGGCCAAGGCCGTCCTGGACGAGGCAGGCGTGGCCTACCGCGAAAAAATCGAAGTCGGCCCCATTGCCGTGACCATTGCCGATTACGCCAAGAAGAACCACTGCGACCAGATCATCATGGGCACGCGCGGCCTGGGCAGCGTAGGCGGCCTGGTGCTGGGCTCCATCACCATCAAGGTGCTCAGCCTGGTCGACATCCCGGTCACCCTGGTCAAGTAAATTCAATCCTTCAGGCCTATCTTCAAAAGCTTGCCATTGGATTCATCGGTCAGCACATACAGGAATCCGTCGGGGCCGACGCGTACATCGCGGATGCGTTCCCCCATGGATTCCAGCAAGCGCTCTTCATGCACGACCTTGTCGCCTTCAAGCCGCAGGCGTATAAGGGCCTGGTGCTTCAATGCCCCGATGAACACGGAATGCCGCCAGGCCGGAAAGCGGTCGGCATCGTAAAACGCCATGCCCGATATGGCCGGGGAAACCTTCCAGTAATAGACCGGCGCTTCCGTGCCGGGGGCCGACTCCCCCTGCGCTTCCGGTATGGCGAAACCCGAATAATTGATTCCGTGCGTGGCGACAGGCCATCCGTAGTTGCGCCCCGCCTGCGGAATGTTGAGCTCGTCGCCGCCGCGCGGGCCATGCTCATGCGTCCATAAGCGGCCGGACCACGGATTCAGCGCGGCGCCTTGCTGGTTGCGATGGCCGTAGGACCAGATCTCGGGACGCGCGCCCGCCTTGCCCTTGAACGGATTGTCGTCGGGCACGCTGCCGTCGGGATGAAGGCGGACGACCTTGCCCTGCAGCTTGTCCAGGTCCTGCGCGGTGGACCGCTGATTGTTTTCGCCCAGCGCGATGAACAAATGCCCCTGCGCGTCGAAGACCAGCCGGGAGCCGAAATGCGCGCCGGTGGACAGCTTCGGCATCTGCCTGAATATCACGGTGAAGCCGGTCAGCTCTGCCGCATCGGGAGCAAGCACGCCATAGCCCACCGTCGTGCCGGCGCGGCCGTCATCGCCCTTTTCGGCATACGAGAGGTATACGCGCCGGCTTGCCTGGAAATCGGGCGCAAGGGCCACATCCAGCAGCCCTCCCTGGGATCGCCCATAAACGGCCGGAACGCCCTTTATGGGCGCCGAAAGGCCAGTCCCGGGGCGCCAGAGGCGCAGCGTCCCGGGCCTCTCGGTAATCAGCGCGCCCGAGGCATCCGGCAGGAAGGCAAGGGACCAGGGATGATCCAGGCCCGCCAGCAATTGGTCGACGACGACCATGCCGTGTTCGCTGGCCTGCCCTCGCATGGCGCCCTCCTGCGCCGCAGCGGGCGGGACGGCCAAGGCAAAGAGGCTTGCGGCAAAACCCAGTCGGCATGCAAGGCGATGCATCCGCGGACTGCTCGATGGAATCATGGCGATCACCTCGGCTATATCGGGACGGCGGGCCGTGCATCGCCGCAGGCGCTTTCCGGCTCGGGATCATGCCAGGCGCCGTGGCCGGCGGTCAGCTGCGCTGCCTGCCGGGGGCCCCAGCCGCCGGGGGCATAAGGCAGGGCCCGGGCATGGCGGGTCAGGACCGGCTGCACTACGGCCCAGGCGGCCTCTATGGCCTCTTCACTGGTGAACAAGGCCCTGTCGCCCGACAGGGCGTCGCCAAGCAGTCTTTCGTAGGGCGACTCTTCCATGGAATCGTCGTCCAGCAGGTAAAGTTCGCGCTGCTCGCCGACGAACTCCTTGCCCGATCGCTTCACGCGGGCGGCCAGCGCGACGGCCGAGCGCGGCGACAGGCGAAAGCGCAGGTAGTTCGCCCTGCCCTTGGCCGGATGCGAGTCGGCAAACAGTTCCTGAGGCGGCGCCTTCAACTGGATCAGGACTTCGGCGGCGTCCTCGGCCAGGCATTTTCCCGAACGCAGGAACCACGGCACGCCGGCCCAGCGCCAGGAATCGATGAACAGGCGCAGCGCGCAATAGGTTTCGACATCGGAACGGGGATCCACGTGCGCCTCTTTCCTGTAGCCCCGGTATTGCCCGCGCACCAGATCGTCGGCCCGCAAGGGACGCATGGCCTGGAACACCTTGGCCTTCTCGGCGTGCACGGCGTCGTAGCCGCGATAGGCGGGCGGCTCCATGGCCAGCAAGGCGACGATCTGGAACAGGTGGTTCTGGATCACGTCGCGCAGGCAGCCGGCGCTTTCATAGAAAGCGCCGCGATTGCCCACGCCAAAGGTCTCGGACAAGGTGATCTGCACACTGTCGATATGGTCGCGGTTCCAGATGGGTTCCAGAAAGGAGTTGGCGAAGCGGAAATACAGGATGTTCATGATCGCTTCCTTGCCCAGGAAGTGATCGATGCGGAAGATGGCCTCTTCGGGAAAGACCGAACAGGCCAGGCGGTTGAGCTCGCGGGCCGAGGCCAGGTCGCGTCCGAAAGGCTTCTCGACGATGACGCGCGCCCCTTGCGCCAGGCCGGCGGCGTCCAGGCTTTTGATGACGGTCGCGAACAGCGAGGGCGGGATGGCAAGGTAGTGGGCCGGCCGCCGCGCCCCGCCCAGGGCCTGCTTCAATCGTGCGAAGGTGTCGGGCCGGGTGTAGTCTCCGCTGACATAGCTGACCTGGGAAACCAACTGCTCGAAGGCCTCCTTGTCGTCTATCTTGCCCGATTGGCGGATGCTGTCGGCGATGCGCTTGCGCAACTGCGCCCGCGTCATCGCCGACGACGCCACGCCGATGACGGGCACCTTGAGCCGTCCACGCTTGATCATGGCGTAAAGGGCGGGAAATATCTTCTTGTGCGCCAGGTCGCCCGTCATGCCGAACAGCACCAGGGCGTCGGACGCGTTCCTCCTGTTTTCCGCTGTCGTCACACCGTCGATCCTCCTTTGGGCTTTTCGGTATGGCCGCCGAATTGCTTGCGCATGGCCGAAAGGACGCGGTTCGCATACACCGCATTGCCTCGCGACTCGAAGCGGGAAAACAGGGCCGCGCTGAGCACGGGGGTGGGCACGCCCTGATCGACGGCCGCCGCCAGCGCCCATCGCCCTTCGCCGGAATCGGACACATGGCCCGCATAGCCGTCCAGGTCCGGATCGCCCTGCAGCGCCTGGGCCGTCAGGTCCAGCAGCCAGGAACCGATCACGCTGCCGCGCCGCCACAGTTCGGTGATTTCGGGAATGTCCAGGTCGTAGCGATAGTGTTCGGGATGGCGCAAAGGCGTCGTTTCCGCATTCGCCTCGCGTTCGTGCTTGCCGATATTGGCCTTGTGCAGGATGTTCAGGCCTTCGGCATAGGCGGCCATCATGCCGTATTCGATGCCGTTATGGATCATCTTCACGAAATGCCCTGCTCCGTGGGGGCCGCAATGCAGATAGCCGCTGTCGGCGGTGCTTGGCGCCGGACGTCCCTGGGTCATCGGCACCATGTCGGCGCCGGGCGCCAGGGCCGCGAAAACGGGCTCGAGATGCTTGAATGTCTCCGCCTCGCCGCCGACCATCAGGCAATAACCCCGATCCAGCCCGGCCACGCCGCCGCTGGTGCCCACATCCATGTAGCGGACGCCGGCCAGCGCCAGTTCGGCGGCGCGGCGGATATCGTCATGATAGGAAGAGTTGCCGCCGTCTATGACGATGTCGTCCTTGTCCAGCAAGGGCAGCAGGCTTTCCAGCACGCCGTCCACGACAGCCGCGGGCACCATCAGCCACAGCACGCGCGGCGCGGACAGGGACGAGACCAGCTCGGCCAGGTCGGCGCACCCCTTGGCGCCCTGCGCCTGCACTTTAGCAACCGCCTCCGGATGGCTGTCGTACACCACGCAGTCATGGCCTTTCTGCAGCAGGCGCTGCACCATATTGCTGCCCATACGGCCCAATCCGACCATCCCTATCTGCATTTGAATCTCCGAGAAAAAACCCTAAACGCTACCATAAAAAGCGGAAAGGACTAGACTATCTGGATCGCGCCAATCAAAGCAAGCGCCATGCCCGAGGATACGCCCCATGACCTCCATCGCCTACGAACAGGCACCGCCGCTGGCCGTCAGCCAATGGCTGAATGCCCGCCCGGAATTGACGCTGGAATCGCTGCGTGGTTCCATTGTCGTCCTGCATGCCTTCCAGATGCTTTGTCCCGGCTGTGTATCCCACGGAATACCTCAAGCCAAGGCCATCCATGCCGCGTTCCCGCCCGACAAGGTCAGGGTGATCGGCCTGCATTCGGTCTTCGAGCACCATGCCGCGATGGAGCCGGTTTCCCTGAAGGCCTTCGCACACGAGTACCGCCTGGGATTCCCCATTGCCATCGATCAGCCGTCGTCCGACGGCCCCATACCCCTGACCATGCAGGCCTACCGCCTGCAAGGCACGCCCAGCCTGATCCTGATCGATCGGTCCGGCTTCATTCGCCTGCATCATTTCGGACCGCTGGACGATCTACGGGCCGGCGCGGCCATAGGACAGTTGCTGGCCGAGGGACAAGGCTAGCCCGATTTCCTGCCCAGCAGGGACGAGAGCAGATCGACCGGTATCGGAAAGACCAGGGTCGAACTTTTGTCTCCGGCCACCTGGGTCAGGGTCTGCAAATACCGCAGCTGCATGGCCGAGGGCTGGGTGGCCAGGATCTCCGCCGCTTCCATGAGGGCCTGCGCCGCCTGCTTCTCGCCCTCCGCATGGATGACCTTGGCGCGCCGCTCGCGCTCGGCTTCGGCCTGGCGGGCGATGGCCCGCACCATGTTCTCGTTCAGGTCTATGTGCTTGATCTCGACGTTGGTGACCTTGATGCCCCAGGAGTCGGTCTGCGCATCCAGTATCTGCTGCACATCCAGATTCAGTTTTTCGCGCTCGGACAGCATTTCGTCCAGCTCGTGCTTGCCCAGCACGGCGCGCAGGGTGGTCTGCGCCAGCTGGCTGGTGGCTTCCAGGTAGCGCTCGACCTGGATGATGGCCTTGTCGGGAGCGACCACGCGAAAGTACACGACGGCGTTGACCTTTACCGATACGTTGTCGCGCGAGATGACGTCCTGGCTGGGCACGTCCATGGTGACCACGCGCAGGTCGACCCGCACCATCTGCTGGACCACCGGGATGACGAACACCAGGCCCGGCCCCTTCACGCTGGTGAAGCGGCCCAGGGTGAACACCACGCCTCGCTGGTATTCCCGCAGAATCTTCAAGGCATTGAACAGCACCAGCAGCAGGACGATGACGATGGCCGCCAGGCCGATATTGAAGCTATAAAACATGACGTTCCCCCTTTGAGCGCAAGGCGGCTCCGCCGCCGGCGCGAACACGGATGACTTGCAGGACAAGGCCGTCCAATGCAACGACCTGGATGTCGTCCCCCGGTGAAAGGGGCTCTTTGCACTGGACGCGCCAGCTTTCTCCCCGGACCTCGGCGTAGGCCACGCCCTTGTCCACCGAGGTCACGGTACCTGGCAGGCCAGGCATTTCCTCACGGCCGCTGACTACCGCCCGCTTATGGGCGCGGGCCGCCAGGGCGCCTATTCCGGCGATCAGGGCTGCGCTGACGATGGCCAGCCCGATCAGAAACGGCACGGAAAGATCGAAGCCCGGTATGCCCGTATCCGTCAGGAACAGCCCACCCAGCACAAACGCGATGACGCCTCCTATGCCAAGGGCCCCGAAGCTGGGCAGGAAGGCCTCGGCGATCATCATGGCGGTGCCCGCGGCAACCAGGCCCACGCCGGCCCAGTTTACCGGCAGCATCTGGAAGGCGTACAGCCCCAGCAACAGGCAGATCAGGCCCGCCACACCCGGCAGCGCCGCCCCGGGGCTGGTCAGTTCGAAGAACAGGCCGTAGATGCCCACCATCATCAGTATCAGCGCGACCTGCGGATTGGCCACCAGTTCCAGCACACGGTTGCGCCAGTCCGGCGCCACCCGTTCGACGCGCGCTCCCGCCGTGGACAGGGTGACCGTTGCGCCGCTGTCCAGCTTGACCTGGCGGCCGTCGATGCGGGCAAGCAGGTCCTCCACGCTGGCGGCGATGACGTCGACGACGCCGGCCTTCAGCGCCTCGGGCGCGGACAGGCTGCGCGCCTCCAATACGGCCTGCTCGGCAAAATCGGCATTGCGTCCGCGCAATTGCGCCAGGCTGCGTATATAGGCGGCGGCGTCGTTGGCTGCCTTGTGCGCGAGCGTGCCGCCGTCGCTCTTCTTGTTTTTGTCGCCGTCGGATTCAGACGCTTGCGCGGGGCCGGATCCGCCTATGGACACCGGCGTGGCCGCGCCCAGATTGCTGGCGGGCGTCATGGCCGCGATATGGCTGGCATACAGAATGAAGGTGCCCGCGCTGGCGGCGCGCGCCCCGCCGGGGCTGACAAAGCCCGCCACAGGTATGGGCGAGGCCAGTATCCGCCGTACGATGGAGCGCATGGACGTGTCCAGCCCGCCCGGAGTATCCAGTTCCAGCACCACCAGCGCGGCGCCTTCTTCGGCGGCCTGCGCCAGGCCGCGGACGATGAAGTCGGATGTGGCCGGACTGATGATGCCGTCCACCTGCAGGACTTTGACAACAGGCTCGGCGGCGGCCGCCGGGCTGCGCGCCAGGCAAAAAATGGCCAGCAGACCCGCCATTACACCGCATGCGAACCACCCCGGTCGCGCCCTGCCCATGTCGGTTCCCCTTCAAGCGTTAACAGGCTGTTGAATGCCCGGGCATTTCCCGTGCCCGCGCCGATGGCGGGCCGGCATCAGCGTTCCATCGTTTCAGTATAGTCGGTCGATCTCCGCCGCCAATATCAAGGCATGATTGTGCCGCTCGTCCTTGGCGGCATAGACCAGGGTGATGGCTTTGCCGTCCGCCGCCTCGATCAGTTCGCGCATGCGCGCGACCTGATCGGGCGCGCGCAGTTCGGTCTGGTAGCTGTCGCGGAACTGATCCCAATGCTCCACCTTGTGGCAGAACCACTTGCGCAATTCCGGACTGGGCGCCAGGTCCTTGTTCCAGACGTCGTATTTCAAGTCCTGTTTGGATACGCCGCGCGGCCACAGGCGATCGACAAAGACCCGATAGCCGTCCTTTTCGGCGGCCGCCTCGTAGGCGCGCTTGATGTGCACGTGCTTTGCCATGGCCGCCGCGTCTTCCTAGCCAGTATGCGTCATGTCGATGGGCTTGATCCACGCGTCGTACTGCTCCGCGTCGACGTAGCCCAGCGCCAGGGCCGCCTCGCGCAGGGTGGATTTTTCCTTCTGCGCCTTCTTGGCGATGGCCGCCGCCTTGTCGTAGCCGATGTGGCGGTTCAGGGCCGTCACCAGCATCAGGTTCTTTTCAAGATTCTCGGCGATGCGTTCGCGATTGGGCTCGATGCCGACGGCGCAGTGGTCGTTGAACGCCAGGCATGCGTCGCTGAGCAGCTCTATGCTTTCCAGCACATTGTGCACCATGACGGGCTTGTAGACGTTGAGCTGGAAATTGCCCTGGCTGCCGGCGAAGGCCGTGGCGGCGTCGTTGCCGAAGACCTGCACGCACACCATGGTCATGGCTTCGCACTGGGTGGGATTGACCTTGCCCGGCATGATGGACGAGCCCGGTTCGTTGTCGGGAATGATCAGTTCGCCGATGCCGCAGCGCGGGCCACTGGCCAGCCAGCGCACATCGTTGGCCATTTTCATCAGGGCGCCGGCCAGCGTGCGCAAGGACGCCGACAGATTGACCAGCGCGTCATGCGCCGACAAGGCGAAGAATTTGTTTTCGGCGGAACGGAAGGGCAATCCGGTGATCTCCGCGATGTGCCCGGCCGCTGTCTGTCCGAAGCGGGGATGCGCATTCAGGCCCGTGCCGACCGCCGTGCCGCCGATGGCCAGATCGTAGATTCCGGGCAGAGCCGACTGGACCGCGTCCAGCGCGAAATCGATCTGCGCCACCCAGCCGCCGATCTCCTGGCCCAGCGTGATGGGTGTGGCGTCCTGCAAATGGGTGCGCCCCGTCTTGACGACTTCGTCATAGGCCTCGGCCTTCTCGGCCAGCGTGGCGCGCAGTGCGCCAACCGCGGGGAAAAGCTTGCGCGCCAGCTCCTGGGCCACGGCGATATGCATGGCCGTGGGAAAAGTGTCGTTGGACGACTGGCCGCGATTGACGTGGTCATTGGGATGCACGGGCTTCTTGCTGCCGCGCTCGCCGCCCGCCAGCTCGATGGCGCGATTGGAAATGACTTCGTTGGCGTTCATGTTGGACTGCGTGCCCGAGCCGGTCTGGAAAACCACCAGCGGAAACTCATCGTCCAGCTTGCCTTGTATGACCTCGTCGGCGGCCTGCGCAATCAGGGCGGCAATATCCTGGGGAAGCTCGCCCAGCTCGGCATTGGCTTGCGCGGCCGCCTTCTTCAGTATGCCCAGCGCCGAGATGACCGGGGGCTGCCACTTGAATCGAGCCACGCCTATGGGGAAATTCTGGATCGAACGCTGGGTCTGCGCACCCCAGTAACGGGATGCGGGAACCTGGATGTCCCCCATGGAATCGGTTTCGATGCGGGTCGCTGCCATACTTGCTCCTGTTGGTGAAAATTGCCGGGCCCGGTATGCCGCCGGACTCCATCCAGACTTCAACTATACGCCTGTAGCGGTCCCGGCTACCCGTATAACGGGGCGGCCGTCATGGTGATGCGGTCAGTCAGAAGCGGTCCGACCAGGCCTTGGCCACGTCCAGCATGCGGTTGGCGAATCCCCATTCGTTGTCGAACCACACGAACAGATTGGCGAAACCGTCGCCGTTCGTGCGGGTCTGGCTGCCGTCGACGATGGCCGAGTGCGGATTGTGGTTGAAATCGACCGATGCATGCGGATGATTGGAATACGCCAGCAGGCCGGCATAGCGATTGGTGGATTCCATCAGCAAGGCGTTCAGCTCCGGCACAGTGACGTCGTTTTTCAGTTTGACCATCAGGTCGATGGCCGAGACGTTCAGTATGGGCACGCGTATGGCCTTGGCCTGGACCTTGCCCGCCAGCTGCGGCAGCAGGCGCTCCACCCCCTGGGCCAGCCCGGTGGCGACCGGGATGATGGACTGCATGGCCGAGCGGGTGCGGCGCAAATCGGAATGATGGTAGCCGTCTATCATGGGCTGGTCGTTCATGACCGAATGCAGGGTCGTCAGGAAGGCATGGTCCACCCCGAAGGCGGCGTCCAGTTCAGCCAGGACGGGAACGATGGCGTTGGTCGTGCACGAGGCGTTGGAAACCAGTGCTTCCCGGCCGGTCAGGCCCGCATGGTTGATGCCGTAGACCACCGTGTAGTCGACATCATGGGCGCTGTTGGCCGGCTGGGAAACCAGCACCCTCGGGCAGCCCGCATCCAGGAAGCGCTGCAGCTGTTCGCGCGAGCCGTAGCGGCCCGAGCATTCGAGCAGCATGTCGATGCCCAGGCTTTTCCAGTCGACCTCTTCGGGCTTGCGCGCATGGCTGACCTTGATGGCCTGGCCGTTCACCACGAGATCGCTTCCCGCCTGCTCCACTTTGCCCGGAAACACGCCATGGGTGGAATCGAACTGCGACAGATAGGCCATGGTGGCCAGGTCGGCGGGTTCGTTGATGGCGACGATCCCGAAGGCATCGCGCAAGGGCGACTCGTGAAGGGCTCGCAATACGCAGCGGCCTATGCGGCCATAACCGTTGATTGCCAGGCGTAGGGGACGACTCATGCAGCGCTCTCGAATGGGACGGTGGGGAATGCCGTCACTTTACTACTTATGCAAGGAAGAAGGCGGGACGCCGCAAAGCCCCCGCCTTCCACGGATGCGGAGCGCCGGCGAAGGCGCGCCCCTTGCCCCGCCTACATCGTCGGCATGATGAACTCGTTGCCCTTGGCGATGTTTTCCGGCCAGCGCTGCATGATGGATTTCTGCTTGGTGTAGAAGCGCACGCCCTCTTCCCCATACGCATGGGTGTCGCCGAACAGGCTGCGCTTCCACCCCCCGAAGCCATGCCACGACATGGGAACGGGGATGGGCACGTTCACGCCCACCATGCCCACCTGTATGCGACGCGAGAACTCGCGGGCCGCATGGCCGTCGCTGGTGAAGCAGGACACGCCGTTGCCGAACTCATGGCGGTTGACCAGGTCGATGGCCGCGCCCAGGTCGTCCACATGCACGCAGGCCAGGACGGGGCCGAAGATTTCCTCTTTGTATATTTTCATGTCGGGCGTGACCTTGTCGAACAGCGTGCCGCCCACATAGAAGCCGTCTTCGTGGCCGGCCACCTTGTAGCCGCGGCCGTCGACCAGCAGCTCGGCGCCCTGCTCCACCCCCAGCGCGATATAGCTTTCGATGCGCTGCAAGGCCTCCCTGCTGACCACGGGGCCCATTTCGGCGTCCAGGTTCATGCCGTCCTTGATGTTCAGGGACCTGGCGCGCTCGGCCAGCGCGGGCATGATCTTCTTGCCGACATCGCCGACCATCACGGCGACGGATATCGCCATGCAGCGTTCGCCCGCCGAGCCGTAGGCCGCGCCCACCAAGGCATCCACCGTGCGCTCGATATCGGCGTCGGGCAGGATGACCATATGGTTCTTGGCTCCGCCCAGGGCCTGCACCCGCTTGCCGAAATGCGCCCCGCGCTCGTAGATGTATTGGGCGATGGGCGTCGATCCGACAAAGCTCAGCGCCGCGACGTCGGCATGCTCCAGCAAGGCGTCCACCACGGCCTTGTCGCCCTGGATCACGTTGAACACGCCATCGGGCAGGCCGGCCTCCTGGAACAGCCTGGCCATGAACAGCGAAACGCTGGGGTCGCGCTCGCTGGGCTTCAAGATGAAGGTGTTGCCGGCGGCGATCGCCACCGGGAACATCCAGCACGGCACCATGCAGGGAAAGTTGAACGGCGTAATGCCGGCCACGACGCCCAGCGGCTGGCGCAAGGTCCAGTTGTCGATGCCGTTGGCGACCTGCTCGGTGTAGTCGCCCTTGAGCAGCTGCGGTATGCCGCAGGCGAATTCGATCACGTCGATGCCGCGCGCGACTTCGCCCTGCGCATCGGTGAACACCTTGCCGTGCTCCGCCGTGATCATCGCCGCCATGGCGTCGACGTTGTCGTTCATCAGGCGCAGGAAGCGGGACATGATGCGCGCGCGGCGGACGGGCGGCGTGTCGGCCCAGGCCTGCGCAGCCGCCTTGGCCGCCGCGACCGCCGCCTTCACATCGTCGTGGGTGGACAGCGCCACCTGCCGGGCCACCTGGCCCGTGGAGGGATTGAATACGTCCTGCTTGCGGCCGCCGCTGGCGGGCTGGAGCCGGCCGCCGATGAAGTTGACGACATCGCCGCTGTCGACATAGGCGGCAACGGGGGCGGTCCGGGTATTCTGGTCTTTCACTACAGTCTCCTGGTGGATGCGGGAATGCGAAAAGTATAGGTAGCGCCGCCGCGCCATACAAGGCTTTATGGCTGGATACATTGTTTAATTTATTAGACAATGATGATCGCGCGCATTGGGCGCGCGCCAAGCATCGGATAAGCGGCCGGATTGCGGCCGCCAGGGAACCCCGTGAAAGAACACCAGAAGGAACTGCTTTGGTCGCACATATACTGGCTGGGCACGCTGGGCGCCGCCGGTAGCTATACCGCGGCCGCCAGGCGGCTGGGCGTCAGCAAGGGCGCGGTCAGCCTGCGTATCGCGGAGCTTGAACAGTTGTCGGGCGTCGCCCTGGTGCGCCGCACGACCCGCAGCGTGCGCCTGACGGAGGCCGGCCAGGCCCTGGTGGACGGCACCCGCCAGGCCTTCCTGGCCATCGAGCAGAACTTCCACAGCATACGCGACCTGGCGGATGAACCCCGCGGCGTGGTGCGCGTTACGGCTCCGGTGGCGCTGGGACGGCAGAAAATCATCCCGCTGATCAGCGCCTTCCTGCAAGACTGCCCCGACGTGCGCATTGAAATCGAGCTGTCCGACCATCTGAGTTCACTGGCGCAGGAAGGCTTCGACCTGGCCATACGGCATGCCAGCCAGGTTCCTGAAACCCACGTGGCATGGCTGCTGCGCCCGACCACCACCCTGTTGGTGGCCACGCCGGCTTACCTGACCGATCGCGGCACGCCCAAGGCGCCCGAAGACCTCGCCGGCCATAACTGTCTGTATTACCTGCGTTCGGCGCCCTCGCCCGCCTGGAGCTTCGCCCGCGTCCGGCGCCCGGAGGAACGGCGCAGCGTGGCGCTGCGGGGAAACTTCTGCGCCAACAACAGCGAAGCGCTGCGCGAACTGGCCCTGGCCGGCCAGGGCATCGCCCTGCTGCCCGATTTCAGCGCACAGGACGACGTCGACACGGGAGCACTGGTTCAGGTCCTGCCCGGCTGGAAGCCGGTGGGAGCCTTCGGCGATGCCATCTATGCCATCCGCCCCTACAGCGCCTATGTGCCGCGCGCCGTGCGCGCCTTCGTGGAACATCTTAAAGCGCAATTGGGCGCCAAGGCCGGCGGATAAGCCGCCGCCCCTGCGCGCCGTCCGGCGCATCTTCGGGCTGAACCGAAGGCTGCCTGGGCGCCAGCGAACGCAACGGCCGCGCGATGAACTAGAACGTGATCGAGAAGCCGCCGTCCACCACCAGGATATGGCCGTTCACATACGAGGCGCTGGGCGAGGCCAGGAAGACGGCGGCTCCGGTGATTTCAGCGGGATCGGCCCAGCGCGCCATGGGGTTGCGTCCCACGACGATGGGGCCCTTGATGGGATCAAGAGCCAGGTCGATGTTGGTCTCGGTTGCGAAGGTGCCGGGTGCGATGCCATTGCTGGTGATGCCTTGCCCGCCGTATTCCACGGCCAGGGCCCGCACCATGCCGGCCAGGCCCTGCTTGGCGACCGGGTAGATGGCATCGCCGGCCCGCGCCAGCTCGCCCGCGATCGAGGTCAGCGTGATGAAGCGGCCGGGGCGCCCCTGCTCCACCATGGCCGCCGCCGCCAGCTTGGAAAGATGCAGCGCCGCGAGCAGGTCCACGTTGATCAGTTCCAGCATGTCCGTCAGGGTGGCCTCCGCCAGCGCCTTGCGTATGCGGATGCCCACGTTGTGAACCACGATGTCCGGCGTGCCCGTGCGCTCGCACAGCGCCTGGAAGGCCGCGGCCTGGCCGGCCAGGTCGCCGATGTCGCAGACGAAGGGATGGACGGCATGGCCCTCCACCGTCAGCCCATCCACGGCGGCCTGGACGCGGTCGCCGTGCCGGCCGTTGATGATCACGCGCGCGCCGCTGGCGGCATAGGCCCGTGCAATGGCCAGGCCCAGCCCCTGAGTGGAGCCGGTGATCAGGGCCAGTTTGCCTTGAAGCGAGAAGTCGGGTGCGCGGATCATGGTATGGGATGGTGCTGGAGAGGCCCTTTTCAGCTGGCGGCGAGCGCCGCCGCCCGCCCGGACAGCCAGACCCGCGCGCAGTCGCCCGCGCGCTGGCGCAGATAGCCTTCCGCCTGCGAGCAGGCCTGCTCCAGGGTAATGGGGCCGGGCGCCAGGCTGAAGGCCGCCGTAATGCCGGCCGCGTACAAGGCCTCGTAGCCTTCGCCCAGCGATCCGGCGATGGCGATGACGGGGATGCCCTGGCGCTGCGCATAGCGCGCGACACCCGCCGGCGTCTTGCCCAGCAGGGTTTGCGCATCCATGCGGCCTTCGCCGGTGAATACCAGGTCGGCCCCGCGCATTGCCTCGGCCAACCCCAGGAGCTCGGCCACCAATTCCACGCCCGGCCTGAAGCGGGCCTTGAAGCAGGTCTTGACCGCAAAGCCCAGGCCGCCCGCCGCGCCCATTCCGGGCACGTCGCGCTCGTCTTTATGGAACTGGCGGGCGCACACGTCGGCGAAGTGGCCGATGGCCGCGTCCAGGACGGCGACATCGGCCGGGGACGCGCCTTTTTGCGGGCCGAAGATGGCCGAGGCCCCGCGCTCGCCGCACAGCGGATTGTCGACATCGACGGCAATCTCGAACTCGACCTGCGCCAGGCGCGGATCGACCTCGTCCAGGGACAGGCGATCCAGCATCTGCAAAGCCGCCCCGCCCGCCGGGAGCTCCTGGCCCTGCTTGTCCAGCAGGCGCACGCCCAGGGCCTGGAGCAGGCCGGCCCCCGCGTCGTTGGTGGCGCTGCCGCCCAGGCCCAGCACGATATGCCGGGCGCCGGCATCCAGCGCGTCCTTGATCAGTTGCCCCACGCCGTAGCTGCTGGCCTGCAACGGCCGGCGCTCGGCGACCGGAATCTGCTCCAGTCCCCCGGCGGCGGCCATTTCAATAAAGGCCTTGCCATCGCCCAGCCAGCCCCAGCTGGCATCGCAGTCTTCGCCGTTGGCATTGAGCACGGCGACCTGGCGGCGCTCTCCTGAACTGGCGGCCAGAACGGCATCGAGCGAGCCTTCGCCGCCGTCGGCCATGGGAACACACACCGTCTCGGCCTGCGGGAAGGCATCGCGCACGCCCGCTTCGATGGCCGCCGCAACCGACGCCGCGCTAAGGCTTTCTTTGAATGAGTCAGGAGCTATCACAACACGCATTTAGGGGAACCTTGATGGAAAGGGGAAATACTCGATGAGGATTCCAGGGCCTGTCAACAGGCCCTAGCCTGTCACCACGTTGCGGGGAGCGCCGCGATGGAAGGCCTCGATATTGTCCACGAGCTGGTCGGCCAGGCCCTGCATGGCCTCTTCGCTGGCCCAACCCACGTGCGGAGTCAGGATGAAATTGGGCAGATCCAGCAATTGCACCAGGACATGATTATTTTCGGGGGGCTCCGGCGCCGTGACGTCGAAGCCCGCTCCGCCCAGTTGCCCGGAGCGCAAGGCCTCGGCCATCGCCTGTTCATCGACCAGGCCGCCGCGCGCGGTGTTGATCAAGAGCGGCTTGCGCTTCATCCGGGCAAATTCGGTCGCGCCGATCAGATTGCGCGTCTGGTCGTTCAGGGGGCAATGCAGGGTGATGACATCGCTTTCCGCAAGCAGTTGCTCAAACGGCGTATACAGGCTGCCCTGCTTGCCCGCCCCTTTGCGGCCGGCGAACAGCACGCGCATGCCCAGCGCCCGCCCGATGGCCGCCACCGCCTGGCCCAGCGCGCCTTCGCCGATGATCCCCAGCGTGGATCCGGCCAGGTCCTTGATCGGATAGTCGAAGTAGCAGAATTGCTGCGCGTCGTACCAGCGCCCGGCCTTGACCGACTCGCGGTAGGCGACGATGCTGCGGCGCAAGGCGAAGATGAGCGCAAAGGTGTGCTCCGGCACGGTATGCACCGCGTACCCGCGTATGTTGGACACGGTTATGCCTTGCTTTGCGCAGGCGGCCAGATCGACGTTGTCGGTGCCGGTGGCGGCGACGGCCACCAGCTTCAGGCGGCTGGCCTGCTCGATGGCTTCCTGGCGCACGGGCACCTTGTTGGTGATGACGATGTCGGCGTCGGCGATGCGTTCGGCCACCTGTTCGCGGCGGCTGCGGCCGAATACCCGCAGTTCGTGCTCGAACGACAGCGGACGCAATGAGGTTTGCGGGGAAATGGTGTCCCGGTCCAGGAACACCACCTGCAGGGGTCGATCAGCCATGAAAAGTCCTTCCGTTGCGGTAAGCGCTATGCATGCGCGGTAATCCGATATAGTAATGGGATTCTCCCATTTCTCAAGCAGGCGCGGCATGCCGCGCTTCAAGGATGTCTTCGCCCATGCCGCCAAGAAAGTATGCCGTCCAGGACTTTTTCCGCAACCCCGACCGCGGCTTTTTCCGCTTGTCCGACGACGGCGCCACGCTGGGCTTCATGGAACCGGTCAGCGTGGATGGCGGTCCGGCCCGCATGAATATTTTCGTGCAGGCGCTGCAAGGCAGTACGCCTGTGGGACCCGCGCGGCGCCTGACGGGCGAAACCGAAAGGGACATCGCTCAGTTCTTCTGGAAAGGCTCGGGCACCGTCATTTATGAAAAGGATTTCAACGGCGACGAAAACTTTCACGTGCTGGCCGTGGATGCCGCCACGGGAGCGCTGACCGACCTGACTCCTTTTCCGGGCGTGCGGGCCGGCATCCAGGACGACCTTCCCGACGATCCCGACCATGTGCTGATCAGCCACAATGGCCGCAATCCGGAAGTCTTCGACGTCTACAGGGCCGACATACGGACCGGAGAGCTCGTACTGGTGGCCGAGAACCCCGGAAACATCGTCGGCTGGCAAACCGATCACCAGGGACGCGTGCGCGCGGGCATCGCCAGCGACGGACTGCACACCACCCTCCTGTATCGCGATACCGAACAGGACGAGTTCCGGGCCATTGTCACCAGCGATTTCCGCACGGTCGTCAGCCCCGAGTTCTTCGATTTCGACAACCGGCGCTTCTATGCGTTGAGCAATCGCGGCCGCGACTGCCTGGCGCTGGTGCTGATCGATCCGGCCGCGCCGGACGAAGAGACGATGATTTTCCAGGCCGAGGGCCACGACCTGGACGGAGCGGCCTATTCGCGCTTGCGCAAGGTGCTGGCCGTGGCGGCTTATCAGACCGACAAGCCCCAGTACCATTTCTTCGATGAAATCAGCGCGCAACGCTATGCGCGGGTGTCGGCCAAGCTGCCGGGCTACGATATTTCATTCCAGAGCGGCACGCGCGATGAAAGCAAATTCATCGTCGCCGCCTACAACGACCGCAGCCCCGGCAGCCGCCATATCTACGACGCGGAAAGCGATACGCTGGACAAGCTGGCGGACATCAACCCGGTGCTGGCCGAAGCGGACATGGCGCCGGTGCGCCCCATACAGTACGTATCGCGCGACGGCCTGGTCATACATGGCTACCTGACGCTGCCGCAGGGCCGGCCGGCGCAAGGCCTGCCCTGCATCGTGAATCCGCATGGCGGGCCCTGGATGCGGGACGGCTGGGGCTTCAATCCCGAGGCGCAGTTCCTGGCCAATCGCGGCTACTGCGTGCTGCAGATGAATTATCGCGGGTCGACGGGCTATGGCCGCGAGTTCTGGGAAGCCAGTTTCGGCCAATGGGGGCTGCGCATGCAGGACGACATCACCGATGGCGTGGAATGGCTGATCGCTCAGGGCATAGCCGATCGGGACCGCATTGCCATCTATGGCGGCAGCTACGGCGGCTATGCGACCCTGGCGGGCATTGCCTACACGCCCGATCTTTATGCCGCGGCGGTAGACTATGTGGGCGTGTCCAACCTGCTGACTTTCATGAATACGATACCGCCCTACTGGAAACCGATGCTGATCAAGATGCACAGCATGGTGGGCGATCCGGAGACCGACCGCGAACGGCTGGTGGCGACGTCCCCGGCGCTGAACGCGGACAAGATCAGGACGCCGCTGTTCATTGCGCAAGGCGCGCACGATCCGCGCGTGAACAAGGACGAAAGCGATCAGATGGTCGCCGCGCTGCGGGCGCGCGGGATCGAGGTCGAGTACATGGTGAAGGACAATGAGGGGCACGGTTTTCACAACGACGAGAACAAGTTCGAGTTCTATGAACGGATGGAAGCTTTTCTTGACGCGCACTTGAATCCTTAACTCATCTTTAGAAGGAAACACACGATGAAGCTCTATTACCTGCCGGGCGCCTGCCCTCTCGCCTCGCACATTGCCCTGGAATGGATAGGCAAGCCCTATGAAACGCAGGCCGTGGGCCGCGACGAGCTGAAGCAGGCGCCGTTTCTTTCCTTGAATCCGCTGGGCGCGGTGCCGGTGCTGGTGGACGGCGATCTGACGCTGACGCAAAGCGCGGCGATCCTGGAGTATCTGGCGGAGCTGAATCCGGAAGCCGGGCTGATGCCCGATACGCCGCGCGGACGCGCGGAGGTGCGCCGCTGGCTGGGCCTGGTGAATGCCGATATTCACCGGACGTTCGCGAATATTTTTGCGGCGGGCTATTTTGCGGGCGACAGCGAGGAGTTCCAGCGCAAGCTGAGCGAAACGTCCGCCGCGAAGCTGGTGCAGTTGTTCGGCGTGGCGGACAAGCAGCTGGAAGGCAAGGACTGGATAGCGGGAACACGCTCGGTGGCGGATCCGTATCTGTACACGGTGTTGCGGTGGGCGAAGGCGAAGAATGTGGACCTTGGGTCGATGAAGAATCTGCAGGCCTTCCATGCGCGGATGGAAGCGGATCCTGGCGTTCAGGCGGCGCTGAAGGCGCAGGGGCTTTCCTGAGCCTGAGCCCTCAATCGATGGGATTCAGGTCAAGTCTTGGAACCGTACATTGCCATTGATCTGATGGTGTGTGATTGCGTCGCCATCCAGGTTTTCTAAAGCGGCGCGGCGGGCAGGCCGGGGCCGCGCTCCCATCGCTGCGGCCCTTCGGGCTTCCCTTGTCCCGGCTTTCCAGCGGAGGACGTGCGCGAACTCACAAATGATCAGTCCACCCGGACTGATCATTTCCTCAGACAGCGCGCACTCTTACGCCCCCGCTTCCAAGCCAGGCCTGCGGCTTGCTCAACGGTCGCCCGGCCCCGGCCTGCCCGCCGCGCCTTGAAGCCTCGGAATCATCCACCATGAGAACGAGCCAGGAATATGGACTGCACGCGCCATCGCGTTTATGTTGACGTGCGATTCACGACATCGCCGCCGCGATTCGAGCAGGATGCATGCCCGGCAAAGACGTTGTGAGGGGCCGAGTCTTGCTTGCAGGCGCCATGTGCAATGCAAGACATGGCCCCACCAAGCTCCCGGCGTCCGGACGCCGCGAGGCACCCGGCATTCCCGTATCAGGCGCCCAGATAGGCTTTGCGGACTTCGTCGTTGACGAGCAGGTTGGCGCCGGTGTCGGCCAGGACGACCTTGCCGGTTTCCAGCACGTAGCCGCGATCGGCCACCTGCAGGGCCTTGTTGGCGTTCTGCTCGACCAGGAAGACGGTGACGCCCTCGTCCCGTATGGTGCGGATGATGTCGAAGATCTGGGCGATGATCAGCGGCGCCAGGCCCAGCGTGGGTTCGTCGAGCAGCAGCAAGGTGGGCTTGGTCATCAGCGCACGGCCGATGGCCAGCATTTGCTGCTCGCCGCCGGACATCGTGCCGGCGCGCTGGTTGGCGCGCTCGCGCAGGCGGGGGAACAGTTCGTAGACGTGGTCCAGGCCTTCCTCGACTTCTTTCGATTTCAGGAAGAAGCCGCCCATCTTCAGGTTTTCCGAGACGGTCAGGTCGGGAAAGACGCGGCGGCCCTCGGGAGAGATGGCGATGCCCCGGCGCATGACGATGTGGGTGTCGGCCTGGGTGATGTCTTCGCCCAGGAATTCGATGGAACCGCTGCTGGCCCGGGGCGAGCCGCAGACGGTCATGAGCAGCGTGGTCTTGCCCGCGCCGTTGGCGCCGATCAGGGTGACGATCTCGCCTTTGTTGACTTCGACCGAAACATCGTTAAGCGCCTGGATAGCACCATAGTAGGTATGTACGTTTTGGAGCTTGAGCACTTATTCTTCCCCCAGATAAGCTTTGATGACACGAGGGTCGACGCGAACATCGGCCGGCAGGCCGGTGGTGATGGGCTTGCCGTGCTCCATGACCAGGATGCGGTCCGATACGCCCATGACCAGGCTCATGTCGTGTTCGATGAGCAGGACGGCCACGCCGAACTCGCGGCGCAACTGGTCGATGAGCTGCTGCAGATCGCGTTTTTCCTGGGGGTTGAGCCCCGCCGCCGGCTCGTCCAGCATCAGCAGGCGCGGCCGGGTGATCATGCACCGGGCGATTTCCAGGCGGCGCTGGTGGCCGTAGGCCAGGTTGCCGGCTTCGCGGTTGGCGAACTGCCGTATGCCCATGAAGTCCAGCCAGTCGACGGCGTTCCTTTGCGCTTCCTGTTCCGAACGGCGATAGGACGGCACCTTGAACAGGCCGGGCAGCAGCCGGGTTTCGATGTGGGTGTGCTGCGCGACCAGCAGGTTCTCGAGAACGGTCAGGTTCTTGAACAGCCGCACGTTCTGGAATGTGCGGACCAGGCCGTGCTGGGCCACTTTATGGCTGGGCAGGCCGTTGATCCGCTTCCCGTCCATCAGGATGTCGCCCGTGGTGGGCTTGTAGAAACCGCCCACGCAGTTGAACACCGTCGTCTTGCCGGCGCCATTGGGGCCGATGATGGCGAAGACTTCATCGCGCTTCACGTCGAACTCGACCTGGTCGACCGCAAGCAGACCGCCGAACCTCATCGTAAGGCCAGATACCTTAAGCAATACCTCGCTCATACTTTCAACTCCACCTGCGGGCGCTTGACGGGCAGCAGGCCTTGCGGACGCCACATCATCATCAAGACCATCACCAAACCAAAAATCAACATGCGGTATTCCGCGAATTCACGCGCTATCTCGGGCACCACGGTCAGCACGATGGCGGCCAGAATGACACCCACCTGCGATCCCATGCCGCCCAGCACCACGATGGCCAGGATCAGCGCCGATTCCATGAAGGTGAAGGATTCGGGATTGACCAGCCCCTGGCGCGCGGCGAAGAAGGCGCCGCCGAAGCCCGCGAACATGGCGCCCATGGTAAAGGCGGACAGCTTGATGCGGGTGGGGTTCAGGCCCAGCGAACGGCAGGCGATCTCGTCCTCGCGCAGGGCTTCCCACGCGCGGCCGATGGGCATGCGTATGACGCGGTTGGACACGAACAGGGTCAGCAGCGCCAGGCACAAGGCCATCAGGTACAGGTAGATGATGACGTCCTGGTTGTCGAAGTTCCACCCCACCAGTTCATGGAAGGTGGTGACGCCCTCGGGCGCGCGGCGCGCCATGGGAAACCCCAGCACCGTCGGCTTGGGAATGCCGGATATGCCATCGGGCCCGCCGGTCAGGGAATACAGGTTGATCAGCAGCAGGCGGATGATTTCGCCGAAACCCAATGTGACGATGGCCAGGTAGTCGCCGCGCAGGCGCAGCACCGGAAAGCCCAGAAGGAAGCCGAACAGCGCCGACATGGCGCCCGCGAAGGGCAAGGCCTCCCAGAAGCCCCAGCCCGCCCAGTGGTACAGCAAGGCATAGGTGTAGGCGCCCACGGCGTAGAAGCCCACGAAGCCAAGGTCGAGCAGGCCGGCGAAACCGACCACGATGTTCAGGCCCAGGCCCAGCATGATGTAGATGAGCACCAGGGTGGCGATGTCGACCTGCGCCCGGCCGGTGAAGAACGGCCAGACCAGCGCGATGGCGATCAGCAGGAAGATCAGGCCGCGCCGCGCGGGCTCGCTCAGCACCGGCATCGCGCGGGCCTTGCCGCTGCGCTTGAACAGGCGGGCCAGAAAAGGCCTGACCACCTGGAATATGAATACGATGGCCATGCCGCCCAGTATCATGTTCCATTCGGGCTTGAGGTGGGTTTGCATGCCGCTGCGGACGATCTGCAAGCCGAAGACGGGCGCGATGATGACCCCGGCCATGAAGGCCGCGATCAGCGCGTTCTTGATGTTGTTACCCATTACACTTTTTCCACTTCGGGTTTGCCAAGCAGGCCGGTCGGCCGGAACAGCAGGATGAAGACCAGCAGGCCGAAGGCGACGATATCCTTGTACTGGGACGAGATGTAGGCGGCGGCGAAGGTCTCGGCCAGGCCCAGCAGGACTCCCCCGAGCATGGCGCCGGGAATGCTGCCGATGCCGCCCAGCACGGCGGCGGTGAAGGCCTTGATGCCGGCAATGAAGCCGATGAAGGGATTGAGCTTGCCGATGGCCAGCGCGATCAGGACCCCGCCCACGGCGGCCAGCATGGCGCCGATGATGAAGGTGAAGGAAATGATGCGGTTGGTATCGATGCCCAGCAGGTTCGCCATGCGCAGGTCTTGCGAGCAGGCCCGCGAGGCGCGTCCGACACGCGAATACTTGATGAACAGCGACAGCGCGATCATCAGCAGTACGGTGACGACGATGATCATGATGCGCGAATACGGCGCGGTGATGACGAAGTCGGAACCCATCTGGAACTGGACCGAGCCGGTGACCAGGGCCGGAACGGCCATGTCGCGCGCTCCCTGGCCGATGGCCACCCAGTTTTGCAGGAAGATGGACATGCCGATGGCGGATATGAGCGGGACCAGGCGCGGACCGCCGCGCAAGGGCGCATAGGCGACCTTTTCGGTGGCATAGCCGTATACGCCCGTCACCAGCACGGCGACGATCAGCATGACGAGAATAAGTATGGGCAGCGGCAAACCGCTGGTCACGCCAATGGCGGACAAGGTAACCAGACCGACGTACGCCCCTATCATGTAGATTTCGCCGTGCGCGAAATTGATCATGCCGATGATGCCATAGACCATTGTGTAGCCGATGGCAATGAGCGCATAGATGGCGCCCAGCGACAAGCCGTTGAACAGCTGTTGCGTAAGTTGGGGTATGAGTTCAGACATAAAACGGATATTCCGTAACGTTGGCCGGGCAAAGCGGCGCGGACCAAGCGGGAAAAGAAAAGAAATGCTCCAGCCTTTGGCAGGCTGGAGCATGCAGCGCTGCGTTTAGAGTTTCAGCTGCTCGAGGTTGCCGGCCTTGTCCCACTTGAAGACGGCGAATTCAAATTCCTTCAGGTCGCCCTTGGCGTCGTATTCGACCTTGCCGATGGATGTATTGAATGTATGGCTGTGCATGTAGTCGGCCACCTTGTTGGGGTCTTCGCCCACGGCGTTGATGCTCTCGGCCAGGATCTGCACGGCGGCGTAGGCGGTCAGGGTGAAGGCGCCGTCCGGGCTGCGCTTGGCCTTCTTGAAGTGCTCGAGCACTTTCTCGTTGCCGGGCAGCTTGGTGAAGTCGGAGGGCAGCGTAACCAGCAGTCCTTCGACGGCGGGGCCGGCGATGGCGACCAGGTCTTTATTGGCCACGCCCTCGGGGCCCATGAACTGGGTCTTGAGACCTTGCTCGCGCGCCTGGCGCAGCAGCAGGCCCAGTTCGGCGTGGTAGCCGCCGAAATAGATCAGGTCGGGATCGAGCGACTTGAGCTTGGTGATGACGGCGGAGTAATCGCTGTCGCCTACGTTGATGCCCTCGAACAGAGCCACTTGGGCGCCGCCCTTGGTGAGGTTGTCGCGCACTTGCGTGGCAACGCCCGAGCCATAGGTTTGCTTGTCGTGCAGGATGGCGACCGTCTTGGGCTTCAGGTGCTTGATGATGTAATTGGCGGCGAACGGACCTTGCTGGTCGTCGCGTCCGATGGTGCGGAAGAAATAATGCGGCTTGATGGTATCGGTGACCAGCGGCGAGGTGGCCCCCGGAGTGATGGCGACGATGCCCTCTTGTTCGTACACGTTCACGGCGGGCACGGTCGTGCCCGAGCATGCGTGGGCCACGGCAAACTTGGCGCCGGAGTTGATGACGCGGTTGGCGGCCGGAACGGCCTGCTTGGGTTCGCAGCCATCGTCGATGAGCAGGGGTTCGAGCTTCTTGCCCTTGACGCCGCCCGCCTCATTGATGGCTTCGATGGCTGTCAGCGCGCCGGCCTGGATTTGGTCGCCGTACTGGGTGGCGGGCCCGGTCATGGGCTGGGGAATGCCGATCTTGATGGTATCGGCGGCCAGGGCGCTGCCGGCGATGGTCATGGCGCCCAGGGCCATGACTAAGGGTGATACTCGTTTTAGGAACTTCATGCCTGCAAATCTCCGGTTAAGCCCGCCGTATAAGCGAATTCATGTTACGAATTCACATGCTTTGTTACGGCAAGCCATGTTATTAGCTTCCGCCTGAAACGGCTAGCGTATTCTGACGATACACTGAGTGCATGTCACTACGGATAAGCCCTTACGGAAGCGCCTTTATTTCAATCATGAAAAGGCGTATTTGAGGCCTGCGGCCCGGCGCGGGGCGGGCTGCAGGCCTGGAGCTTACTTGGCAAATTCGCTGGACAGCTCGGCGGCCCGCTCGCGCGCCGCCTGCATGGCCTGCTGGACGATGGCCGGGAATTCCTTGCCGTTCAGGACGTCCAGCGCGGCGGCGGTCGTCCCGCCCCTGGAGGTGACGCGTTCACGCAGCACCGCCAGGCTTTCATGCGACAAGGCTGCCAGCTGCGTGGCGCCATTCAACGTGGCCAGCGCCAGGGTGCGGGCCTGGTCGTCGCTCAGCCCCAGATAGATGCCGCCCTTGATCAGGGATTCGAGAAAGAGGAAGACATAGGCCGGGCCGCTGCCCGACAAGGCGGTGACGGCGTCGATCTGGGCATCGCTTTGCACCCAGACCACTTCGCCCACGGCACGCATGAGCTGCTGCGCCACGGCCCTGTCGTCCTCGGATGCGCCGTCCAGAGCCATGAGGCCGCTGGCGCCCGAACCGATCAAGGCCGGAGTATTGGGCATGCAGCGCACCAGGCGGGTCCATGGCCGCCCCGCTCCGCCCAGCCATTGGCTGATCGTCTCGGCGGAAATGCCGGCCGCGATGCTGATGACCAGCGTGTCGTCCTGCAAATAAGGCCGGCAGCTTTCGACCGCCGCCTTCAGATACTGGGGCTTGACGGCGAAGATCCATACGCGGCGGCTGGAAAGCACGGCGTCGGGCGCGCTGGCGGTCGTCACGCCCTGCTGCGCCCACTTATCCAGGACGGGCTGATTGACATCGACGACATGCACATCGTGCGCGCCGCAGCGCTTGCCGATGAGGCCCGCCGCCAGGGCGGTGGCCATATTGCCGCCGCCGATAAAGGCAATGGTGAGTTCTTGGTTCATAAGGCCGACATTGTACGGTTTTCGGGGCCGGGACAGGGGTATATTTGCATTGACCTGCCGTGTGGAATGTCGTTACAGTCACGCCAACGTCACAAACACGTCATAAGCTTATACGGCTTACACATGACGGTCGCCGGCCGATCGGGCCGGGACAGAACAGGTTTTTTAGGAGAACACCATTATGCGAGCGAAGTTTTTTGCATTATCCCTGGCCGGCATGATCGCCGGCATCGGTTCGGCCCACGCGGCCACCGACATCAATTTCTGGCACTCCATGCAAGGGGCCCTGGGCGAGCGCGTCAACGGCCTGGTGAATGAGTTCAACAAAAGCCAATCGGACTATGTGGTCCATGCCATCTACAAGGGCGCCTACGGCGAATCCATGAACGCCGGCATCGCGGCCTTCCGCGCAGGCAACGCTCCCGACATCCTGCAAGTGTTCGAAGTGGGCACCGCCACCATGATGTATGCCAAGGGCGCCATCCAGCCTATCCAGGAAATGTCGGAAAAAGCGGGCGACCCCATCAATCCGGCCGACTTCCTGGGCGCTGTCGCGGGCTACTACTCCTCGTCCGACGGCAAGCTGGTGTCCATGCCCTTCAATAGCTCGACACCTGTTTTCTATTACAACAAGGATGCCTTCAAGAAAGCCGGCCTCGACCCCGAGAACCCGCCCAAGACCTGGAAGGAAGTGGCCGAGGCCGGCAAGAAGCTGCGCGCCGCCGGCCTCGAGTGCGGCTACACCACCTCGTGGCCTTCCTGGGTCCAGCTGGAAACCTTCGGCGCCTGGCACAACACGCCCTATGCCTCCAAGGACAACGGCTTCGGCGGGCTGGATGCGCGGCTGCAAATCGACAAGCCCCTGTTCGTGCGTCATATGACCTTCCTGGCGAACATGTCCAAGGAAGGCACCTTCACCTACGGCGGGCGCGGCGACGCCTCCGGCGCCCTGTTCACCTCGGGCAAGTGCGGCATGTTCACCGGCTCCAGCGGCAACCGCGCCAACATCATCAAGACGGGCGGCTTCGAATTCGGCACATCCAGCCTGCCCTACTACGATGACGTCAAGGGCGCTCCGCAAAACACCATCATCGGCGGCGCCTCGCTGTGGGTATTCGCCAAGAAGAGCCCGGAAGTCTACAAAGGCGTGACCAAGTTCTTCAAGTTCATCTCCAGCCCCGAGAAAGCCGCTGAATGGCACCAGGGCACCGGCTATGTGCCGGTGACCAAGGCCGGTTTCGAGCTGACCAAGAAATCGGGCTTCTACGACAAGAATCCGGGCACCGAGGTCGCCGTCAAGCAGCTGGACGCCACCACGACGGAAAACTCGCGCGGCGTTCGCCTGGGCTACCTGCCGCAGATCCGCGACATCGAAGACGGCGAAATGGAGCAGATCTTCTCGGGCAAGGTCACCCCGGAAGCCGGCCTCCAGAACATGGTCAAGCGCGGCAACGAACTGCTTGAGCGTTTCGAGAAAAGCGTCAAGTAAAACCTTGGACTAAAATCGCAGCCGTGGGGCATGGCCGTATTTAGGCCATTTCCCGCGGTTTTTCGCTTATGCGACAATAGCGCCTTTTTTTGCCGGCTTCCACATGGAAAAACGCGTCGTCTTCAGCCATAAAACCCTACCCTACCTGCTGCTCGCGCCGCAGTTGGCGATTACGGTTATCTTCTTTTTCCTGCCTGCCGGCCAGGCCATGTGGCAATCGTTCCGGCTGGAAGACCCTTTCGGCCTTTCGTCCCAGTTCGTGGGGCTGTCCAATTTCGCCGAACTGTTTTCCAACTCGGATTACACCGAGTCCTTCAAGGTCACCGCCCTGTTTTCCGTGCTGGTCGCCGTGCTGGGGCTCAGCATCTCGCTGCTGCTGGCCGTCATGGCCGATCGCGTCGTCAAGGCCGCCGGCGTGTACAAGACCCTGCTTATCTGGCCCTATGCGGTGGCCACCGCCGTGGCCGGCGTCCTGTGGCTGTTCCTGTTTTCGCCCTCGGTGGGCATATTGGCCGTTTTCCTGAGCGAGTCGGGCATTGCCTGGAACCCCCGGCTCGATGGCGACGACGCCATGATCCTGGTCGTGCTGGCCTCGGTCTGGAAACAGATTTCCTACAACTTCCTGTTTTTCCTGGCCGGCCTGCAGTCCATCCCGCGATCCCTGATCGAAGCGGCCGCCATCGACGGCGCCAGCCCCGCCCGCCGTTTCTGGACCATCGTGTTCCCCCTGCTTTCGCCGACCACGTTCTTCCTGCTGGTCATCAACGTGATTTACGCCTTCTTCGACACCTTCGCCATCATCGACATCATGACGCAAGGCGGCCCGGGCTCCAGCACATCCATTCTGGTCTACAAGGTCTACAACGCCGGCTTCAAGGGCCTGGACATCGGCTCGTCCGCCGCGCAATCGGTCATCCTGATGATCATCGTCGTACTGCTCACTGTGGTGCAGTTCCGCTACATCGACCGCAAGGTCAATTACTGACGCGTCAGCCACGCCTGCATACAGTAAAGCCAACCATGATAGAACGCCGCCCCATACTCGACATCGTTACCCACCTCGTGCTGATACTCGGGGTGGCCATCATCGCCTTCCCGCTCTACGTAACGTTCGTTGCCTCCACCCAGACCACGCAGGAGGTGGCGCAGGCGCCCATGTCGCTGCTGCCCGGCAGCCATTTCCTGGAGAACTACCGGGCGGTCCTGTCCGGCGAGGCGGCCAATACGCCGCCCGTGGCCCGCATGATGTGGGTCAGCACGATCATGGCGCTGGTCATCGCCATCGGCAAGATCGCGATCTCGATGCTGTCCGCCTTCGCCGTGGTGTATTTCCGCTTCCGCTTCCGGATGTTCTTTTTCTGGATGATTTTCGTCACGCTCATGCTGCCGGTCGAGGTGCGCATCGCGCCCACCTACAAGGTGGTGGCCGATCTGGGCATGCTGAACAGCTTCGCGGGCCTGACCCTGCCCCTGATCGCATCGGCGACGGCGACCTTCCTGTTCCGCCAGTTTTTCCTGACGGTGCCCGACGAACTGATCGAAGCGGCCCGCATCGACGGCGCCGGCCCCATGCGCTTCTTCAAGGACGTTCTGCTGCCCTTGTCGCGCACCAGCATCGCCGCCCTTTTCGTGATCCAGTTCATCTACGGCTGGAACCAGTATCTATGGCCCCTCATCATCACGACGCAAGAAAACATGTATCCGGTGGTGATAGGCATCCGGCGCATGATCGCCGGAGGCGACGCCGTGACCGAATGGAATCTGGTCATGGCCACCGCCCTGCTGGCCATGATCCCGCCCGTTGCTGTGGTGATCTTCATGCAGAAATGGTTTGTGAAAGGGCTGGTGGACTCAGAAAAATAAACGCCGCCATCCACCCGGCGCACTATTAAACACCGATTTGGAATTACACATGGCTACATTGAGTTTTCGCAGCGTAAAGAAAGTCTACCCCGGCGACATCGCGGTCATACACGGCATAGACATGGAGGTTGCGGACGGCGAATTCATTGTCATCGTCGGTCCTTCCGGCTGCGGGAAATCCACGCTGATGCGCATGGTCGCCGGTCTGGAAAGCGTGACGGAGGGCGATATCCTGATCGGCGACAAGGTGGTGAATACGCTGGAGCCGGCCGAACGCGACATTGCGATGGTATTCCAGAACTATGCGCTATACCCGCACATGACGGTGTTCGACAACATGGCCTATGGCTTGAAGATACGCAAGCTGAGCAAGGAAGACATCAAGACCCGGGTGCAGAATGCGGCCCAGATACTGGAACTCGCCCATCTTCTGGATCGCCGCCCGCGGCAGCTGTCCGGCGGGCAAAGGCAGCGGGTCGCCATGGGCCGTGCGATCGTGCGCGATCCGAAGGTGTTCCTGTTCGACGAGCCCTTGTCCAATCTGGATGCGAAGCTGCGGGTGCAGATGCGGCTGGAGATCCAGAAGCTGCACCGCCGGCTCAAGACGACCAGCCTGTACGTGACGCACGACCAGGTCGAGGCGATGACGCTGGCCGAACGCATGGTGGTGATGAACAAGGGCGTGCCGGAACAGATCGGCACGCCGGTCGAGGTGTTCGAGAAGCCGGCTTCGGTTTTTGTGGCCAGCTTCATCGGCTCGCCGCCGATGAATCTGATCCCGGTGTTTGTGGATGCGAACCGGCAGGTCAGGGATGAGGACGGCGTCGCCCTGCAATTCGATCCGGCGCTGGTGCCGGCGTCGGTGGCCAACCGCAAGGTCATCATGGGCATGCGACCCGAGCATATCAAGCTGCATGCCAACGGAATTCCGATGCACGTCGAGATGGTGGAGATCCTGGGGTCGGAGCAGCTGATACACGGCCGCCATGGCGATACGCCGATCGTGCTGCGCTGCCCGGTGGGGCTGACGAAGGATTATCCCGTGCAGATCGGCGAGGCGGTGCAGGTGGGAAATGACTGGGATCATCCCTTGCATTGGTTCGATCCGGAGACAGGTAAGCGGATCGACGATTGACGGCCGGCGGCTCGGCTCAAGCAAGTTTTTTGCGCATCAGCGCATTCTGAAGAGGCACGCCTCGGCAGACTGGAAAACGCCGCTCGGCAACATGAAAGCCGTGAAGCGCGAAGAAGCCTTCGGCGGTCTTGCTCACATTCGCTCTCAGTTCCGTCAAGCCTGAACATTTCGCCTTCTCGTGAATCCGAAGCATCAGCTGCGTGCCTATTCCCTGCCGCGGATAGGCGCCCGAGACAAAGAAGTGGTCGATGTAGCCTTCGGGCTGAACGTCCGCATAGCCTACGATTTCATGCCCGAGTTCAGCCACAAAGGGGCAAAGCTGCCGCATCCGATTGCCCCAGTGATCCATGTCGAAGTCCGCCGGCGCCCATGCGGCGATTTGTTCATGCGAATAGTCCCGCGATGCGATTTCATGGATGGCGGTGTAGTACACACGGAACAATGCGGCCTCATCACCCGGCTTGAACTCACGAATTTCCATAAATCCTCCTGGCGTGACCGTTCCCACCGCGAGGGACGCACTGGGCGCATGCGGCATCGCGCCGTCAATCTTTCGCCTTGGGCGCGCTGAGGCTCTTGCTGTAGTAGCCCGATGGATCGAAGCAGCAGACGCGCTTCTTGCCCGATGCAAGCATATCGCAGGCATTGTCGATACGGCGCTGCCGGGTCTTGGCCTGCTTGGCGGACTCGATCCAGTGGATCCAGTCGAGGCGGGCGATGGTGGTCGTGTCGTCCCACATCGCCTTGGCAGCCGGCGCTGCGGCAAGGGCTGTCCGCAGGTCGTCGGGCAATTGCGGTTCGGGCTCGGGGTCGGCCGGGGACACTTCAAGCTGGACCATGTCGCCAATCGCTGCCTTGGCCGCCTCTTGAAGTTCTTTGTCGACCTTCAGCCAGTGGCTGAGCTGGCCATCCGGGTCCAGCGTGGCTTGAAAGGGGTGGCCGTTGATGCTTCCGTCCACCGATGTCCGGCCGCGCCTTGGCAAGGCATCGCTGGCGGCCTTGGGCAAGACCAGGAAGGCCCAGGAGCCGTCGCTGCCTGGGTTCGCCGGGCGAAGCAGTTTTGTTTTGAATGAAGACACTTTTGTTTCCGCCATTTCAGGACACCTTCCAGGCTGGAGCGGGTTTGGATCACAAGGCTATCACAACCGGCTCGGGATTCGGTGGCGGACCATCCGGGGAACATGCGGGCCGCATAGTATCGGGATCAAAGGTGAACAAGGATATTGATCAATCTTCCAAATGGATCACGGACATAAAAACGCCTGACTCCCCAAGGTTCGCTGGCCGGCCCGTATTCGATCGCGAAACCGGCGTCCTTCATCCGCTGGTGGGCTTCGTCAAGCTGGTCCACCTCGATGGACAGATCGGGTACAGGGGTACCCGAGCCCCCTTCGGAGGCGACACTGAGTTGTACCGTCATCTGGGCCCCGGATCCATAGGTCCGGATCCATCCGTGATCCATCAATAGGTCCAGGCCAAGAATGTCTTGGTAAAAAACCCGGGCCTGCTCGAGATCTTTCGTAGCCAGGTTGGCGACGACGCGCTTGACCTTCATACGTTCAGCTCCTTTTCCGTTTGAGAATATCCGGACAGACTTTCAGCGTCAACCGCGATCGGCCATAAAGGCGCGCACATGGAATGCAGCACGGGCAAGAGCGGACCACCCCGGCTGTCGCCTTGCCGCGCCACGTCCGACCGCTTCATTCCGCTGCCCTATCTGGCAGGACTGACGAGGCTCGCGCCGGCAACGCCGCCATCTTCCGCCGCATCGCGGACGGCGGCCATCAGATCGTCGGCATGCACCATCAGCTCGCGCGCCTGGCGCAACATCGGGTATTGGTGAAGCAAGGCGCTCCACCGGGGCGATTCCAGAAGCTGATGCCAGACCTGCTCAAGGCCTTGAGTCCCGGCTTGCCTCTGCTTCGCCAGGCCGGCGGCGAACTCCAGGCTGGCTCGCGCGGACAAAAGCTGCATCCGGCTGGCGACGCTGAGCAGACGCGAGGTCGATTCCGCCGGGGCGTCGCAGCAGTACAGGACCGTTCTTGCCAGGCCGGACTCATCGACGGTCAACGCGCCAAGCGATGCACCCCGCAGATGCACCACCCCTTGCTGCGCCCTGAATGCATAAACGGCGTTCTCCTCGGCATGCGCAAGCAGGCCCAGCCCGCGCATCAGACGCGGAAGATCCGTCGCCGCGGCATCTACCGAGGCCTTGGCTTCCACCAGCAGGCATACGTCCCAGGCCGCCGCCGTATCGGCTGCCTTCGGACGCCTCAGCAGGACCACGTCCCACTCGCTTTTGGCGCGGTGGGAACTGCCGGGTATGGAAGCCGGCACACGCATCGACGTCACGACACGGTATGCCGCCCTGGCGCCCTCCTCCCCATTCAAGCGATCCGCCAATGCCTTGATGGCTTGCATGGCCAGGGCTTCGACGGCGGCGCCGCGCTGCCGCGAGACCGAACCTTGCGCGACGGCTGTAGGACTTCCCGAACGGGGAGCATGCGTGCTCCATAGCGATTGATACCGGCGCACGAGGTCGTCCGACGCCAAGGCATCGAGGCGCCGCAGGCGCTCCAGCGCCGGGCTGTCCAGCAACCGGGCCAGGCCCGGCTGCAACGAGCTATTCAAGACTTCGGGCAAGGCCAGAAGATCGCGGACGCTATCGGAGAGCGCCGACCAGGACGCTGAGGACAGGGCTCCTTGCAGTCGGGCCAAGCCTTCGCGCTGCGGGCCGGGTGCAAGCCGCTGGAGCTTGGCCGGATGGGCGATCGCATTGACCATCGTACGGATCAGGCGGGCATCCCGATCGGCATGCGACGACAGCGACGCATACTCGCGTACCTGCACCGCTTCATGTCGCAGGACCATGGCCTGGAAAGCAGGGTCTCCGGATCCGGGGCGCATGGCTTCCCGTATCATCTGCCCCAGGGCCTCGATGAAGCAATGCATAAGCGCAGGATCCGGCGCCTCACCGGCAGACCTCGCCTCTCGGGCTTTCTCGATCGCCATGGCAAGCGCCGTGGCCGGACTCGTCTCCCGCACTGCAGCGGCCATGGGCGGCAAGCGATAGCGGCGGGCCACGGTCCGCAGCGTTTCCTCGAGCAAGGATGGGGATAGAGGCAAGGACATGTCCGTGGAGTCCAAGGCGGGAGTCAAGCCACAGCCAGAAGAGCAGCGCTGGGCCCCAATAAATTATTTCAACAAGAATAATTAGAAAAGAAAAAATGAATAGTGAAATTATCAATGAAATAATAATTTCATATAAAAATATTCTTTATCTAATTATCAAACCACAAATTATTAGATTACCGACCATTCCCTATCCATCATCGCCTGAATCCCCATGAGCCCTTGGCGCAAAGGCGGGATGGCGGGCGCCGGGACTGGCGAACTCGGGAGCGTCGCGGCACAGGCTTGCAGCGGGGAGGCAAGGCCGTGACTGCCCGAGCAACACGGGTGTTGGCAGCCCGGGGGGCTGCCAACGTTGCGAGTTTCACGGCCGCCCCGCTGCGGGCCTGTGCCACGAGCAGTCCCGGAACGGGACCGCGGACGGTGAGCCGGCCCCGATGCCCGCCATCCCGCCTGACTCAAGAACCATGACACTCATGCGAGGACCAGCCCCACAGCGAAAGAACCATGACAACCCTTCCCAAGGCCAGTTCCACTGCAAAGAACCTCGACGTCGCCGGCCCACGGAAAGACTGAAATACAGAGGGCAATCGATACCGCGAAGCCTGAGTATAAAAAACCGCATTCTCATGAAAAACACCCCAAAGGCTGGATGGTCGTCCAGCCTTTGGGGTGCGGTTCAGCAGCTACGGATTCCTTTCCCACCGGATCCACGTTGGCCCAGCAGGAACACATCCAAATCCGCTTACTTGTAAACCGACTTCGACCCATCCTTGTGCCAGGTGAACACATCGAACTTGAAATCGTTCAGGTCGCCCTGCTTGTTCCAGGAAATTTTCCCGATAGGCGTCGCCACCGAATTCTTGTGCAGGTAGGCCGCCACCTTCACCGGATCGTCCGCGCCCGCGCCCTTGATGCCTTCGGCAATCGCCGTCATCGCCGAGTAGGCCGTCAACTGGAAGGCCCCGCTGGGATCGCGCTTCTTGTCCTTGAACGCCTTCACAATGGCTGCGTTCGACGGATCCTTGGTGAAATCGGCCGGCAGCGTCACCAGCATGCCCTCGACCGAAGCGCCAGCGATCGCATTGATGTCGGGATTGCCCACCCCTTCCGGCCCCATGAACTTGACCTTCAGGCCCTGCTCGGCGCCCTGGCGCAGCAACAAGCCCATTTCGGGATGGTAGCCGCCGTAATACACGAAATCGGCGCCCGAGCTCTTCAGCTTCGTGATCACCGCCGAATAATCGCTGTCGCCGGCATTGATGCCCTCGAACATCGCAACCTTCACGCCCGCCTTCTCAAGCTCGCTTTTCACGGCGCTGGCGATACCCTGGCCATACGACTGCTTGTCATGCAGCACCGCGACCAGCTGGGGCTTGATCTTCTCGATGATGAACTTGGCCGCCGCGGGCCCTTGCTGATCGTCGCGTCCGATCGTGCGGAAGATCATGTCGTAGTTCTTGCCGTCGGTCACGGCCGGCGACGTCGCCGAAGGCGTCACCATGACCACGCCCTCGTTGTTGTAGATGCTGGTGGCCGCAATGGTTGCGCCCGAGCACACATGCCCGACCACATAATGGATCTCGTCATTGACCACGCGGTTCGCGACCACCGGACCCTGCTTGGGCTCGCAGCCGTCGTCTATGGTCACGGCCTCGAGCTTCTTGCCCAGCACGCCGCCGCCCGCGTTGATCTGCTCGATGGCGGTATCCACGCCTTCCTTGACCATCGTTCCGTATTGGGTCAGCGCGCCGGTGAAAGGCCCTGCGATCGCAATCTTGATCGTGTCCGCCGCCATCGCGCCGGTGGACATCATCATGCCGGCAGCCAGGCCGATAGCGGCCGCTACGGGAGTAAAACGGATGTTCATATAGCCTCCTGAAAGTACGCTGCAAAGCATACACCGAAAGGTAGTGCCCCGCCCGCCTACCGCTTCAGGGTTTTCGCTATGGACAGGCAATAAAAAGCCCCGCCGATCAGGCCGATTCAGACGCCGGACAAAGCCGGGCGCGATGATCGGAGCGAGGGACGGGGCTTGCGGCGCCGGCTGCTTATTGCAGCAGGCTGCGCAGCATCCAGGCGTTTTTCTCGTGGATGTCCAGGCGTTGCGTCAGCAAGTCGACCGTGGGCTGATCGTTGACGTCATCGGCCCTCTTGAGCGCGGCGCGCGCCGTCTTGGCGACGGCTTCATTGCCCTTGACCAGCAGTGCAATCATCTCTTCGGCCGAGGGCACGGATGCCGGCTCGGCAATGGAGGAAAGCTGCGCGTACTGGGCATAGGTGCCGGGCGCGAAATGGCCCAGGGCCCGGATGCGCTCGGCGATGCTGTCCAGCGCCTGCCATTGTTCCGTGTACTGCGTCATGAACATATTGTGCAGGGTGTTGAACTGCGGGCCGGTCACGTTCCAGTGGAAATTGTGCGTCATCAGATAGAGCGTGTAGGAATCGGCCAGCATCTTGGATAGCTCGGTCGCCACCGCGGCCCGATCCCTATCGGAAATACCGATATCGATGGGCAGGCCCTTGTCGCTGATTTTTGCCGTTTTGCCGGCTGGCTTGCTTGCTTTTGCCATACACACCTCCGAAAAAAATTACGATTCGAATGACGCAATCAGAATACCATGCCGCCATGAAGCCTGCATGGCCGCGGCTTGATTTTAATCAAGCCGTATCAAGAGCGGCGACAGGCGCCGGGTCAAGGTACTCCACACCCGGCAGATCACAGGCGCGCACCGCATTGATCAATGCCTCGATCGCGGCCGGACGCGGGAAACTCTTGCGCCAGACCAGCACCACGCGCCGGTCGGGAACAGGCTTCTTGAACGGAATGTAAGTAAGCAGGTGGTTCTCCAGTCCCGGCATGGAAAGCGAACTGGTGGGCAGCACCGTTACGCCGATTCCAGCCGCCACCATATGCCGTATGGTCTCCAGCGAAGAGCCTTCGAATGTGCGCTGTATGCCTTCGCTGGCCGCCGAGAACCGCGACAGTTCCGGGCATACTTCCAGCACCTGATCGCGGAAGCAGTGGCCGGTGCCCAGCAGCAGCATGGTCTCGTCCTTGAGGCTGGCCGCATCGATCTCCTTCTTGTTCGCCCAGGCATGATTCTTGGGCACGGCGACCAGGAAAGGCTCGTCGTACAAGGGGTGCACCATCAGGCCCGAGTCGGGCAGCGGCAGGGCCACGATGGCGCAATCGATCTCGCCCTGGCGCAGCAGTTCCAGCAGCCGGGCCGTGAAGTTCTCCTGAAGCAGCAGCGGCATCTGCGGCGTGGCGGCGATCTGGGTCGGGACCAGCCGCGGAAGCAGATAAGGCCCTATGGTGTGTATGACGCCCACCCGCAATGGCCCGGCCAGCGGGTCATGCCCCTGGCGCGCGACCTCGCGCAGATTCGCGCTCTCTTCAAGCACGCGCTGGGCCTGCGCCACCACCCGCAAGCCGATGGGCGTGATGCCCACCTCGGTGCCGCCCCGCTCGAACAGCACCACGCCCAGCTCGTCCTCCAGCTTGCGTATGGCCACGGACAAGGTGGGCTGGCTGACGAAGCAGGCCTCGGCGGCGCGTCCGAAATGTCTTTCGCGGGCAACCGCCACGATGTATTTCAGCTCGGTCAATGTCATTGATGTCTCGCAAAAAAAAATGGGGCCGTCCCACGCTAGCTGCGCAGGAAATCCTGTTTATCGCGCATCCAGCGGCGCAGATGGGCCTGGGCATGATCCGGATAGCGGTCGCGAAGCTCGCGCACGGCCTCCTGGGCCTGCTCGACGATGCGCGCATCCGTTTCAATGCTGGCAAAACGCAAAAGCTCCTGGCCCGATTGCCGTGTTCCCAGGAACTCGCCCGGTCCGCGCATATCGAGGTCGCGGCGGGCGATTTCGAAGCCGTCGGCTGTTTCGTACATGGCGCGCAAGCGCTGGCGCGCGACCGCCGACAAGGGCGACTGGTACATCAGAACGCAGATGGATTGACGGCTGCCCCGCCCCACCCGGCCGCGCAGCTGGTGCAGCTGCGCCAGGCCGAAGCGTTCGGCATGCTCGATGATCATCAGCGAGGCATTGGGAACGTCGACACCGACCTCGATCACGGTGGTGGCCACAAGCAGGTCGACCAAGCCGGCGCGGAATTCGTTCATGACATCCTGCTTGGCGGCGACGGGCAGTTTGCCGTGCACCAGGCCGACCCGCAAGCCGGGCAGCGCCTGGACCAGCCGCGCATGCGTGTCCACGGCTGTCTGCAGCTGCAAGGCTTCGCTTTCCTCCACCAGGGGACACACCCAGTAGGCCTGGCGCCCTTTCTTCACTTCGGCGATCACGCTGCCCAGGACCTCGTCGCGCCGGGCGTCGTCGATCAGCTTGGTCAGCACGGGGCTGCGTCCTGGAGGCAGTTCGTCGATGACGGAGACATCCAGATCCGCAAAGAAAGTCATGGCCAGGGTGCGCGGTATGGGCGTGGCGCTCATGTTCAATTGATGCGGAATATCGGCGCCGCGCCCGCCCGCCCCTTCGCCCTTGCGGCTAAGCTGCAAGCGCTGCCCCACGCCGAAGCGGTGCTGTTCGTCGAGTATGGCCAGGCCCAGCCGGGCGAACGCGACTTTGTCCTGGATCAGCGCCTGCGTGCCGACGACAAGCTGCGCCTGGCCCGACTCGATGGCGTCGATGGCGGCCTTGCGCGCCTTGCCGGTCAGGCTGCCGGCCAGCCACGCCACCTGTACGCCCAGCGGCTGCAGCCAGGACGACAGCTTATGGAAATGCTGCTCGGCCAGGATTTCCGTGGGCGCCATGATGGCCACCTGGCTGCCGCTGGAAATCGCCTGCGCGGCGGCGAAGGCCGCCACGATGGTCTTGCCGCTGCCGACGTCGCCCTGCAACAGCCGATGCATGGGAAAGCCGCGCGCAAGGTCGCCGGATATCTCCTGGATGACGCGTTGCTGCGCGGCCGTCAGGGCGAACGGGAGGCTGGAAAGCAGGGCCTGGGTCAGCGCGCCCGTGCCGCCGTCGAGCGCTGCGGCCCGCTGCCGGCGGCGCGCGGCGCGGGCGGCGGCCAGCGACAGCTGCTGGGCAAGGAGCTCGTCGAACTTGATGCGGATCCAGGCCGGGTGGCCGCGCTCTATCAGGTCGGCATAGGATACGTTGGCCGGGGGATGGTGCAGGACGCGGATCGCTTCGGAAAACGGGATCAGCCCATAGCGCTCGCAGATCCGGGGCGGCAGCGTATCCGACAGGTCGGCCTGCTGCAGGGCCCTGTCGATGGCCTTGCGCAGGCTGGCCTGCGACAGCCCGTCGGTTGTCGGATAGACCGGCGTCAGCGCATTGGGCAGCGCCGTGCCCGCCAGCGACACCTTGGGATGGATCATTTCGTAGCCGCCGAAACCGCTGCGGACCTCGCCGCGCACGCGGACACGCTTGCCCGCCTCCACCTGCTTTTGCTGGCTGGGATAGAAATTCAGCCAGCGCAGCGCAAGCTGGCCGGTGTCGTCCTGAATCACCGCGTGCAGTTGCCGCCGGGGCCTGAACTGCACCTCGCTGCGCAGGACCTCGCCCTCGACCTGCGCGGGCATGCCGGGGTGTATGGCCGCGATCGGCGCAATACGGGTTTCATCCTCGTAGCGCAAGGGCAGGTGGACGATGAAATCGGAGGGATCGCGCAAGCCCAGGTGCAGCAGCTTGCGCTCCAGCAGCGATGCGGGGCCGCCCGGAGGCGGCTGCGCGCCGCCCCGCATCTTCCTGGTCGATGCCGTGGAAACCGCCACTCGTCGGGCCTGGCTGGCTAGATGACGATGACCGCTTCGACTTCGAATTGCGCGCCCTTGGGCAGGCTGGCCACGCCTAGGGTCGAGCGCGCCGGATAGGGCTGGGGGATGATGTCGGCCATGATGGCGTTGGCGCTGGCGAATTTGCTGAGATCGGTCAGGAACAGGGTGAGCTTGACAATGTTGTCCAGCGTGCCGCCCGCCGCTTCGATGACGGCCTGCATATTGGCGAACGATTGCCGGACCTGCCCTTCGAAATTCTCGGACACCAGCTCGCCGGTGCCCGGCTCCAGGCCGATCTGGCCCGACAGGTACACGGTCTTTCCGGAGCCGCAGGCAACGGCCTGCGAATAGGGGCCGACGGCCGCGGGCGCCGCGTCGGTATGGATGATTTGCTTGGCCATAAATAGGGTCTCTGAAAATTATCTAAAAACAACTATCAGAGTTTAATCATCTATAGCTAGAATTAAAAGCCCCCTGCGGCCTGCGCCGTTCGTCCTATATGGGGCGCCGGCCGGCGCGCCGGCGCGATGGACCGGGCTGCTTTATTTTTCGACGAAGGCGCGCTCGATGACGTAGTCGCCGGGCTGGCCAACCCCCGCCGACACCACGAAGCCGCGCGCATCGAGCATGCCGCTGACATCGGCCAGCATTTGCGGGCTGCCGCAAAGCATGGCCCGGTCGCGGGCCGGATCCAGCGGCGGCAAGCCTATGTCGTCAAACAGCCTGCCGGTTTCGACCACATGCGTGATGCGGCCCTCGTTGCGGAACGGCTCCCGCGTAACGGTGGGATAGTAGACCAGCTTGTCGCGAACGACATCGCCAAAATACTCGTTGTTGGGCAGTTCGTTCTGTATGAAGTCCGCGTAGGCCAGTTCGCTTTTGAAGCGTACGCCGTGAACCAGCACGACCTTCTCGAAGCGCTCGTAGATGTCGGGGTCCTTGATGATGCTCATGAAGGGAGCCAGGCCGGTGCCGGTGGCGAACAGGTACAGGTTCTTGCCCGGCTTGAGGTCATCGGCCACCAGGGTGCCGACCGGCTTCTTGCTGACCAGGATCGAGTCGCCTTCCTTCAGATGCTGCAGGCGCGAGGTCAGCGGGCCGTCCTGCACCTTGATGCTCAGGAACTCCAGGTTTTCCTCGTAGTTGGCGCTGGCGATGCTGTAGGCGCGCATCAGCGGCTTGCCGTTGACCTCCAGCCCCAGCATGACGAAGTGGCCGTTATGGAAACGCAAGGCGGGATCGCGCGTGGTGGTGAATGAAAACAGGGAATCGTTCCAGTGGTGTACGCTAAGAACCTGCTCTGTATTGAAAGCTGCCATGTGTCTGTGAAAAGTGATTGCCTGCGGCCTGAAGCCGGTGTAGCGGCAAGGATGCGGCGCCGCACAATAAAGGAAGGCCTGATTTTAGCCGACCTGGAAGGGCCTTTGCCTGAAGCCCTGTCCCTCCGAGGGATATTACGACATGCCCCCGGAATTTCAAGACGGCAGGCGGGCCTTATGCGCGTCTTGTTTAAGCTAGATCAAACCGGGCGGCGAAAAACGAATGCCGCGGCGCGAGATAGCGCCTTGAAGCTGAAATCCAGTTGAATAGTTACGGATACTCTGCTATCGTGCCACCATCTATATGAGAATCATTACTATTTACGAATAGTACCTGATTTTCCTGCCCCGCGACGAATCCGTCCCTATATCCTATGGAGATCCCCATGCGCTCAGCAAAAGAGCTCAAGCCCCTGTTTCGGTCATTCGCACTGGGCCTCGCTGCGTTTTCCACCTTGTCCGCGACGGCGTTCGCCGCCGACGTCAGCCTGTACACCACCCGCGAACCCAAGCTCATACAGCCCCTGCTGGATGAATTCGCCAAGGACACCGGCATCAAGGTCAATACGGTCTTCGTCAAGGACGGCCTGATCGAACGCGTGAAGGCCGAAGGCGAGAAGTCCCCCGCCGACGTCCTGATGACCGTCGATATCGGCAATCTCCTCGACCTGGTCGAAGCCGGCGTCACCCAGCCGATCGATTCCAAGGTCCTGAACGAGACGATACCGGCCAACCTGCGCGGCGCCGACAATCAATGGTATTCCTTGTCGCTGCGCGACCGCGTGGCCTATGTGGCGAAGGATCTCGACGTGAACGCCATTACGTACGAAGCCCTGGCCGACCCCAAATGGAAAGGCAAGGTCTGCATACGCTCGGGCCAGCATCCCTACAACACCGCGCTCATTGCTGCCATGATCGCCCATGACGGCGCCGAAGCCACCGAAGCGTGGCTGCGCAATGTCAAGAGCAATCTGGGCCGCAAGGCGGCCGGCGGCGACCGCGACGTGGCGCGCGACATTCTGGGCGGCATCTGCGATATCGGCATTGCCAACGCCTACTACGTGGGCCGCATGAAGAATGCCGAACCCGGCACCGACGCGCGCAAATGGGGCGATGCCATCAAAGTGGTCCGCCCGACCTTCGCCAACGAAAAAAGCCGCGGCACGCATGTTAATATTTCCGGCGCTTCCGTGGCCAAGCATGCCCCCAACAAGGAAAATGCCGTCAAGCTGCTTGAATACCTGGTATCGGACAAAGCGCAAAGCCTGTACGCCAATGCCAACTACGAATACCCGATCAAGAAAGGCATCAAGCTCGATCCCGTCGTAGCCAGCTTTGGCGAACTGGTGGTCGATCCCCTGCCGTTGACGGAGATCGCCAAGCATCGCAAGCAAGCCAGCGAGCTGGTGGACAAAGTTGGATTCAACAACTGACCCTCTCGCTCCAACCACTGAAACGCGGGCCCGCCGGCCCGCGTTTTCTCGACTTTTGCAGGAAAAGCCGCTGTTGCCTTCGCGTCGTCTCTTTTCATTTGAATCCGGTCTGGGTTGGCGTGTAGCGGCATTCCTGATCGCGCTGTGCGTGATTGCCCCCGTGGCCACGCTATGCTGGTACGCTTTGCAAGGCTCTCTGGACCACTGGGCGCATCTGCTGGATTTCGTTCTTCCCGTTGCCTTCCGCAACACCGCCCTGCTGCTCGTCGGGGTCGGCGTGCTGGTCGCCTGCCTGGGCGTGGGCAGCGCATGGCTGATCACCGCCTACGACTTTCCCACCCGCCGCACGCTTTCGTGGGCCCTGTTGCTGCCTCTGGCCGTACCCACATACATCGTGGCCTTCGCCTACCTGGATATCCTGCACCCCATCGGGCCGGTGCAGACCCTGCTGCGCGAACTGCTGGGCTACGACAGCCCCCGGCAGTTCCGCCTGCCCGACCTGCGCTCCTTGCCCGGCGCCATATTCCTGCTGGGTTTCGTGCTGTATCCCTACGTCTACCTCAGCACCCGCGTCATGTTCGCCACGCAGGCGGCCAGCCTGATCGAAGCCGCCCGGGTGCTCGGCTCCTCGAGCCGCAGCGCCTTTTTCCGCGTCGCCCTGCCATTGGCGCGCCCCGCCATCGCCGTGGGCGTCAGCCTGGCCTTGCTTGAAACGCTGAACGATATCGGCGCCTCCGAATTCCTGGGTGTGCAGACCCTGACCGTGTCGGTCTACACCACCTGGGTCACGCGCTCCGACCTGGCCGGCGCGGCCCAGATCGCCCTGGCCATGCTGGCCATCGTCGCGGCGCTCATACTCCTGGAGCGGCACGGCCGCCGCCGGCAGCGCTACGCCAGCACTCAGCGCGCGCGGGCCATACAGCCCCACAGGCTGCACGGGCCCAGCGCGGCCATGGCCTTCGTGCTGGGCTGGCTGCCCATCGTCATCGGCTTCGTCGCGCCCGCGCTGTACCTGCTGAACGAAACCGTCAAGCATTTCCATACTGTGGGAGCCGTCTCCGACCAGTTGCTGCTCAGCGGCTACAACACCGTGCGGATCGCGCTGATCGCCACCCTGGCCACGCTGGCTTGCGGGCTGGCCGTCGCCTGGGCCGCCCGGGCCATACGCCACGGCGCGCCATCCGGCCTGCCGAAACTATGCGCCCGCGTGGCGACATCGGGCTATGCCATCCCGGGCACCGTCCTGGCCATCGGCCTGCTCATGCCCATCATTCTCATCGACGGCGCGGCCTCGTGGGTATGGCAGGCGCTGGGCAACGCCGATCCCGGCCTGCTGCTGATGGGCACCAGCACCGCCCTGGTCTGCGCCTACGTCATCCGTTTCCTGGCCATTTCCATCGGCGGCATCGAGGCCGGACTGGCACGCATTCCCCCCTCCATGGAGCAGGCCGCCCGCCTGCTGGGCGAAACCGCCACAGGCACGCTGCGGCGCATACACCTGCCTTTGCTGCGGCCCGCGCTGGGAGCCGCGGCCTTGCTGGTCTTCGTCGACACCATGAAGGAACTGCCCGCGACCCTGCTGCTGCGGCCTGTCAATTTCGACACCCTGGCCACCTGGCTCTATGCCGAAGCGGCCCGGGGAACCTATGAAGAAGGCGCCGTGGCGGCCCTGGCCATCGTGCTGGCCGGCCTGCTGCCGGTAATCCTGCTGGCGCGCACCCAATTCAAATCAACTCACTGACCGCATGTCCGAACTGCTGAAACTGGATCGAATCTCCCTGGCCTACGATACGCCCGAAGGCTTGAACCCCGTCGTGCAGCATCTGTCCCTGGAACTCGAAGAAGGCTGCATAGGCTGCCTGTTGGGCGCCTCGGGTTGCGGCAAGACGACGGTGCTGCGAGCCATCGCCGGATTCGAGCCGCTCAGGGCGGGGTCGATCTCGCTGGGCCGGACCATGCTGTCCGGGTCCGGATGCCAGGTCGAGCCCGAGAACCGGCATGTGGGCATGATGTTCCAGGACTACGCCCTGTTTCCCCACCTCAGCGTCGAGAAGAACATCGGGTTCGGCCTGCGAAAGTGGGACAAGCAGCGCCGCCGGGATCGCGTGCGGGAACTGCTGTCATTGACGGGGCTCGAGGAATCCGGCCATCGCTATCCGCACGAACTGTCGGGCGGACAGCAGCAGCGCGTGGCCCTGGCCCGCGCGCTGGCGCCCGAGCCGGAACTTCTGCTGCTGGACGAGCCCTTCTCCAACCTGGATGTGGACACGCGCGAACGGCTGGCATTCGAGGTGCGCGACATTCTCAAGAAAACCGGCCATACGGCGCTGCTGGTCACCCACAACCAGGCCGAAGCCTTCGCCATCGCCGACCGGATAGGGATCATGCGGAACGGCGACATCGCCCAGTGGGACACGCCCTACAACCTTCATCACAAGCCGGCCAGCGCCTTCGTGTCCGACTTCATCAAGCGCGAGGCGCTGATGGCGCAGCGCGCGCAGGCCTATCTGCGCGGCGAGGCCGGCTGAGCTCCGCATGGCCGGAGGCCGGCTTCTTTGGTCGTCCTAGAATCGATACGTGTAGGTCAGTTGCAGCAGATCCAGCCCCTGGTTCGGCTCTTTCAATCCCGCATTTGAAAAGTGCGAGTAGCGCACGCCTATCCGGTGCGCGTCGTTGATCAGAACCCCCGCGCCGACATGATTTCCAAACTGGAAGGCGGAACCCAGGTCCCGGTCGGCGAAGTGCGTGCGGGTCAGGGCCGTCACGCCCACGCCGATCTCGGCATAGAAGACTTCCGTCGGCCACCAGCGCAGCATCGGCGTGGCGCTGAATTGCCACATTGAATCGGGCTGCCCGTTCTCGGCGTTCCAGTATGATACGCCCAGCTCGGCGCCGAGATCCAGGCGGCCCAGGGCGCCGGGTGAACTGCTCCACCACGTCGGTGTTTCGTACATGAGGCCTATCTTCCGATAATCGCTGTTGTATCCCAGCCGCAAGCTCCAGGCGCCAGCCGGTGCCTGCATGGGCGCGGGAGCGGCCGCAGTGGCCGCGCCGGACGGTTGCGCGCGCGCCGGCCCTCCGGCCAGGACACAGGCGGCGAAGGCGGCAATGCCCAGCATGCGGGAACAGCGGGAGAATACGATAGTGCCGGCGGGACGGATCATGGCGCTTCCTTTTCTTGTTTTGACTGCCCTGGGAAGCAAAATGTATGCCCAATGCGGGGCGCTATCTATCCTCCGTCTCGTTTAGGCCAAGTTCCGCGCATTTGCGCGTCAGCGTATTGCGGCCTATGCCCAGCCTCTGCGCGGCCTCCATGCGCCGGCCCCGACTGTAGTCCAGCGCGGTTTCCAGCAGTACGCGCTCGAAGTCGCGGGCCAGGGTCGCCATCACGGCCGGCTCATTGCGCAGCAATCGCGCCTGTGCCTCCTGCGCGAGCATGCCCAGCCACGCAGCGGGCCGCGCGACGGCGCCATCCGGCATGCGGGGGCCGTCGGAATTGCCCTGGAGGCCGTCCGATCCGGGATCGGCCGAATCCGAATCCGGCTGGCTCCCTTCCATCAACACCTCGGGCGGCAGGTCCTTGGCCTCGACCACCTGGCTGGACGACATCACCGTCAGCCATTGGCAGAAGTTTTCCAGTTGACGGATGTTGCCCGGATATCCGAAGGCGCTCAGCAAGCGCATGGCGTCCGGTCCTACGCGGCGCACCGGCACGCCCAGGTCCTTGGCGCTGTTCTGCATGAACAGCTGCACCAGGGCCGGTATGTCTTCCTTGCGCTCGCGCAGGGGCGGCAAACGCAGGCGTATCACGTTCAAGCGGTGAAAAAGGTCTTCGCGGAACCGGCCTTCGGCCACCCGCTGCTCCAGGGGCTGATGCGTTGCGGCTACGATGCGCACATCGGCATGGATGGCCTGCGAACCGCCCACCCGATAGAAGCTGCCCTCGGCCAGCACGCGCAGGAGACGGGTCTGGAGCTCGAAGGGCATATCGCCGATTTCGTCCAGGAACAGCGTGCCGTTGCGCGCCTCTTCGAAGCGCCCCCGGCGCTGCTGCGTGGCGCCCGTGAACGCACCGCGCTCGTGGCCGAACAATTCGGCCTCCAGCAAATCCTTGGGAATGGCCGCGGCGTTCAGGGCGACAAAGGGGCCGTCCGCGCGGGTGCTGTGCTCGTGCAGGGCGCGCGCGATGAGTTCCTTGCCGGTGCCCGATTCCCCGGTGATCAGCACCGTTACGCTGGAGGCGGCCAGGCGCCCTATGGCGCGAAAGACTTCCTGCATGGCCGGCGAGGACGACTGCAGCATGATCCGACCCGCGCCGGCCGGTTCGGCGCCCGCCTCTTCGCCGGCGGGTTCGCGGGGCCCCGCCTGCCCCGCGCGCTGCACCAGCGCCACGGCGGCATTGACATCGAAAGGCTTGGGCAGATAGTCGAACGCGCCCTTCTGGAAAGCGGCGACCGTGCTGTTCAGGTCGGTAAACGCCGTCATGATGATGACGGGCAGGCCGGGATGATCCTGCTTGATGCGATGCAGAAGGCTCAGGCCGTCCTGCCCGGGCATGCGCACGTCGGTCAACAGCACCGAAGGCAGTCCATGCTCCAGGGCTTCCAGGGCCTCGGCGGCCGAGGAAAAGCTCTGGGCCGGAATCGAAACCCGCGCCAGCGCTTTTTCAAGCACCCATCGTATGCTTTGGTCATCGTCGACTATCCATACCGGTTTCATCATTGCTCCAAAGGCAGGATCATGCGGAATTCGGTGCGGCCCGCCTGTGAATCGAACTCCACGATGCCGCCGTGCTGCTCGACGAAATCCTGCGCCAGGCTGAGGCCAAGGCCGGTTCCGCTGGCGCGGCCGGTGACCAGCGGGTGAAATATCTTGTCGTGCAAATGGAGGGGCACGCCCGGTCCGTTGTCGATGACGGATACGACGACGCCCAGCTTGGCCTGGTGCGCGGCCAGCAGCAATTGCCGCCCTATCCGCGTGCGCAAGACCAGGCGGGAAGACCGTACCGGAGGCGATTCAGTCAAGGCCTGCGCGGCATTGCGCACCATGTTGAGCAGCGCCTGCAGCAGGCGCTCGAAATCGCCGCTCAGGTCCGGTACGGACGCATCGTAGTCCCGGATGAACTCGATGGCGGGAAACTCCATTCCCACCAGGCGATACACCCGTTCGCAGATTTCGTGGATGTTGAACCTCGTCTTGCGCAGGGTTTCGCCTTGCGGCGCGATCAGGCGGTCGACCAGGCCGGCCAGGCGATCGGCCTCGGCAATGATGACCTGCGTATATTCATGCAGGGCGCCCGGACCCAGTTCGACGTCGAGCAGCTGCGCCGCGCCGCGTATGCCGCCCAGCGGGTTCTTGACTTCGTGGGCCAGGTTGCGCAGGGATTCCCGCTGCGCGGTCAGCTCCTTGCTGAGCTGCTGGTGGCGATCCAGCAGGATGTGGTGCTCGATGACGCGGACTTCCAGCAAGGCGGCCCAGGGCTGCCTGTGCAAGGGGACGATGGCCAGGCTGACCGCGACCTGGTCGCCCCGGCGGTCGATCACCAGGTCCTGGCGCAGTATTCCGAACTTGCCGCCGATGGCGTCGGGCAGCCGCTCGGCCAGGGCCGCATCCTCGCCGAACAGGGTATGCACCCGCTGCCCGGCCAGTTGCCTGCGCGAGATGCTGAACAGCTCTTCGGCCGCCGTATTGGCGTGCTCCACCCTGGCCTGCCCGTCCAGCAGCAGGACGGCGGTCGAGAGCAGATCGTAACTGGCTACGTCCATGATTCTTCCGGATTTTGCCAAGGGCGGCCACACGGCCGCCCTTCGCCCATTACAGGCTGTAATACATATCGAACTCGACCGGATGAGTCGTCATGCGCAGGCGCGTGATTTCGGCCATCTTCAGTTCAATATAGGCATCGAGCATGTCGTTGCTGAACACGCCGCCGCGGGTCAGGAATTCGCGATCGGCGTCCAGCGCGGCAACGGCTTCTTCCAGCGACGCGCACACCGTCGGGATCTTCGCGTCTTCCTCGGGAGGCAGATCGTACAGGTTCTTGTCGGCGGGATCGCCGGGGTGGATCTTGTTCTGCACGCCGTCCAGGCCGGCCATCATCAGGGCCGAGAAGGCCAGGTAGGGGTTGGCCAGGGGGTCCGGGAAGCGGGCCTCGACCCGGCGCGCCTTGGGGCTGCCGACATAAGGAATGCGTATGGACGCGGAACGGTTGCGGGCCGAATAAGCCAGCTTCACCGGCGCTTCGAAGTGAGGCACCAGGCGCTTGTACGAGTTGGTGCCCGGGTTGGTGATGGCGTTGAGCGCCTTGGCGTGCTTGATGATGCCGCCGATGTAGTACAGGGCGAATTCGGACAGGCCCGCATAGCCGTTGCCGGCGAACAGGTTCTGGCCGTCTTTCCAGATGGACTGGTGCACATGCATGCCCGAGCCATTGTCGCCGACGATGGGCTTGGGCATGAAGGTGGCCGTCTTGCCGTACACATGGGCCACGTTGCGTATGGTGTATTTCAGGATCTGGTTCCAGTCGGCGCGCTCGACGAGCGTGCTGAACTTGGTGCCGATCTCAAGCTGGCCCTGCCCGGCCACCTCGTGGTGGTGGACTTCGACCGGAACGCCCTGCTGCTCCAGCAGCAGGCACATTTCCGAACGCATGTCCTGAAAGCCGTCGATGGGCGAAACCGGCACATAGCCGCCCTTGACGCCCGGACGATGGCCCAGGTTGCCGCCTTCCAGGTCCAGGCCGCGCGACCAGGGAGCCTCTTCGGACTTGATCTTCACGAAGCAGCCCGACATGTCATCGTTCCAGGTGATTCCGTCGAAGACGAAGAATTCGGGTTCGGGACCGAAATAGGCCGTATCGCCCAGTCCGCTGGACTTCAGATAGGCCTCGGCGCGCTTGGCCAGCGAACGGGGGTCGCGGTCATAGCCTTTGAGATCCGAGGGTTCGACCACGTCGCAGGTCAGGTTGAGCGTGGCTTCCTCGCGGAAGGGATCCATGCGCGCCGAACCCGCATCGGGGATCAGGACCATGTCCGAGGCTTCGATGCCTTTCCATCCCGCTATCGAGGAGCCGTCGAAGGCGACGCCCGTTTCCAGCCTTTCTTCGTCGACCGAATGGGCGGGAACGGTCAGATGGTGCTCTTTGCCCAGCGTATCGGTAAAGCGGAAATCCACAAAGGCGACTTCGCGTTCTGCAATGAGCTTGACAACTTCTTCGGGGGTGGGCATAGGGATGGCTCCTGGACCAATGAAATCAGAAATAGGATAAAACAACCCACAATTAAGCAATTGGCATGCCAGTTTTCATCCGGATGGGAACAAGGCTGGCTGCCTGCCGGTCGGGGCATGGGGCGATTAATATTCCCCATTATGGGGCAATACGCACCTTTATGGTGCGAATTTTAGTGCAACAGGGCGAGGCGGCGATCAATCCAGAAACTCGGCCAGCAAGTCGTTGAGAAACTCCCAGCCGTGTGCGGTCGCCTTCAATCGGGAACGATCGGCCTCCAGCAAGCCTTTTGCAACCGCCCTCTCGATGGCGGGCTCGATCACCAGAATGGACTGTCCGGTGCGCTCGATGAAGCTCCCACGCTCCACGCCTTCTTTCAGGCGCAGGGCATTGAGCATGAACTCGAAGCCCAGGTCCTTCCATGGAAGCTCGCGGTCTTCGGCCAGATGGCTGCCGTCACGCCGGACAGCTTTCTCCATCCAGGACACTGGATTCTTCAAGCGGGCCTGGCGGACGATGCGGTCGTGAAAGGACAGTTTTCCATGAGCGCCCGGCCCGATGCCCAGGTAGTCGCCGAACTCCCAGTAGTTGAGGTTATGGCGGCAGTGCTGGCCCGGCCGCGCATAGGCCGACACCTCATAGCGTTCCCAGCCCCCCGTCCCGGTTTCGCGGGTGATCAGGTCCTGCATGGCGGCACCCAGGTCGTCATCGGGAAGAGCCGGCGGGTACTTTGCGAAAACCGTGTTCGGCTCCAGCGTCAGATGGTACAGAGACAGGTGTCCCGTCCCGAAAGACATGGCCTGGCGCAAATCGTCGGCACAGGCCTCCAGCGACTGGCCCGGCAACGCATACATGAGGTCCAGGTTCACGCGTGGCACCGCGTTCTGCGCAAACTCGATGGCGGCGCGCGCCTGGCGTGCGTCGTGAATGCGGCCCAGGGCCTTCAAGGCGCGGTCATCGAAGCTCTGTATTCCCAGGGAGATGCGGTTCACGCCGCTGGCCGCATAGTCGGCGAAACGGTCCGCTTCCGCCGTTCCGGGATTGGCTTCCAGGGTGACCTCGGCGTCGGGCAACAGGTTCAGGCAGGCACGGAACATGGCCAGCATCCGGTCCAGCGCGGCGGCCGACAGCAGGCTGGGCGTGCCGCCGCCGATGAATACCGAGATCACCTGCCGGCCCCAGATCAGCGGCAGCGCCTGCTCCAGGTCCGCCTGCAAGGCGTCAAGGTAGTCCTGCTCGGGCAGCTCCTTTTTCAACTCATGGGAATTGAAATCGCAATACGGGCACTTGCGCACGCACCAGGGCACGTGCACATACAGGGACAGCGGCGGCAGGCTGGAAAGTATGGTCCGTCCGCCGGGGCCTGCCGGAACCACGCCGGGTTTGCGGACCGCGGCGGACGGCGCGGAAGATGGAGCAGATTGCACGGAATGGATCCTGAAAAATCAGGCGGCCGCTTGCAGGCGGGCAAGCGGGCCGCGTATGGCCGGCCTCAAGGCCGGCGGCTGCGCAGGGCCAGAAGCAAGGCTTTGAGGGCTTGCGCGCGATGGCTAAGGGCGTTCTTCTGGTCGGGCGGCAACTCGGCGGCCGTCTTTCCCAGATCGGGCAGGTAAAAGTGCGGGTCGTAGCCGAAACCGTTGCCGCCGCGCGCCTGGTCGATGATGGCGCCGTTCCAGCTTCCCTCGGCAATGATGGGCCTGGGGTCGTCCGCGGAGTCGACGTAGACCAGCACAGCCACATAACAGGCCGAGCGGTCCTGGACCGGGGCGAGCTGGGCCAGCAGATGGCGATTGTTGGCGGCATCGGATTTCTCGCCTCCGGCCAGCGCCGCATAGCGCGCCGAGAAAACGCCGGGCGCGCCGCCCAGCGCATGCACGCACAAACCGGAATCGTCGGCCAGCGCCGGCAGGCCGGTCTGCCGGCTGGCGTGCCTGGCCTTGGCCAGCGCATTCTCGACAAAGGTGGCGTAAGGCTCTTCCGCTTCGGCCACGCCCAGGTCTCCCTGGGCCACCATGCTGATGTCGGCTTGCGCCAGAATGGCGGAGAACTCCTTGAGCTTGCCCGGATTATTGGAAGCCAGCACTACTTTATTCATGTTTCTGTCCTTCGGCGGCGTCCTGGACCAGCAGGGAAACCAGTTCCTTGGCGAACACCGGCAGTTTGTCGAACTGCCGCACACAGATGTGCAGCCGTCTCAAGGCCCACGAATCGTTCAGGGAAACGATCTTCAGGGGCATTTCCTTTACATAGCGGCGGGCGGCCGACTCGGGTATGACCCCTATGCCGACATGGGCGGCAATCATGCGGCAGGCGGCCTCGAAATTGCTGACCTCGACCCGGAAGCGCAGCACCCTGCCCAGGTCGTCGGCCGCCTGCAGCAAAAAGGCATGGATGGCGCTGGTCTCGTGCAGGCCGACGTAATCGTAGGTCAGCGTATCGTCGAAGTCGACGGCTTCACTGCCGGCCAGGGGATGGTCCCTGTGCGTCACCAGCACCAGGCGGTCGCTGCGGTAGGGAAGGAATTCGATGTTCTCGCCGCCGCCGGCCTGCGCGGTGATGCCGATGTCGGCCGACCCGTCCGCCACCGCCTTGACCACCAGGTAACTGAGCCTTTCGCGCAGCTCGACGTTCACGTCGCGGTGCGCGCCCAGGTAGGCGGCCAGGATGTTGGGCATGAATTCGTTCATGGCGGTGGTGTTGGCGCACACCCGGACCCGGCCCTTGACCCCGCTGGCGTATTCCTGGATGTCGCCGCGCAGGTGTTCCAGCTGGCGCAGCACGACGCGCGCATGCCGCACGAAGGCCTCGCCCGACGGGGTCAGGGTGACCCCCTGGCTGTTGCGGTAGAAAAGCGCGGTGCCCAGGTGGGCCTCAAGGTTCTTGACCCGGTTGCTGGCGGCCGGCAAGGACAGGAAGGAGCGCTCGGCGCCGCGGGTCATGCTTTGCGCGGTGGCGACGTTCACCATCAACTGCATATCCGTTAAATCAAAATGCATCGCCATGCGGACATTCTCTTCAAAATTGGCAAACCCCCGCTTAAGCAAGCAATAATTGGCAAGCCTGCGGCGTTCAGGCAAAGTAAGGGCTATCTATTGTAATAAACCCGGACATCCCCATCATGACGCAGGACACACCCGCCTTTCAGGACATACGCGACGCGATCCGCGACCTTTGCGCCCAGTTTCCGCCGGAATACTTCCGCAAGATAGACGACGAGCGCGGTTATCCCGAAGAATTCGTCAACACCCTGACCGAAGCGGGATGGCTGGCGGCGCTGATCCCCGAGGAATACGGCGGTTCAGGCCTGAGCCTGACCGAAGCTTCGGTCATCATGGAGGAAATCAACCGCAATGGCGGCAACTCCGGAGTATGCCACGGCCAGATGTACAACATGGGCACCTTGCTGCGTCATGGTTCGGCCGAACAGAAAAAAGCCTATCTGCCCCGCATCGCCAGCGGCGAACTGCGCCTGCAGTCCATGGGCGTGACCGAGCCCACGACCGGCACGGACACGACCAGAATCAAGACCATCGCCGTCAAGCAGGGCGACCGCTACGTCATCAACGGTCAGAAAGTCTGGATTTCCCGCATACAGCATTCCGACCTGATGATATTGCTGGCACGCACCACGCCGCTGGATCAGGTCAAGAAGAAATCCGAAGGCATGTCCATCTTCCTGGTCGACCTGCACCAGGCCATCGGGCACGGCATGGAGGTGCGCCCCATTCCCAATATGGTCAACCACGAAACCAACGAGCTCTTCTTCGACAATCTGGAAATCCCCGCCGAGAACCTGATCGGCGAGGAAGGCAAGGGCTTCAAATACATACTGGACGGGCTGAACGCGGAACGCACGCTGATTGCGGCGGAATGCATAGGCGACGGACACTGGTTCATCGACAAGGTCACGGCCTACGCAAAGGAACGCATCGTATTCAACCGCCCCATCGGGCAGAACCAGGGCGTGCAGTTTCCCATCGCCAGGGCGCACATCAATATCGAGGCCGCCAGCCTGATGCGCTTCGAAGCCTGCCGCCTGTACGACGCGCACAAGCCCTGCGGCGCACAGGCCAATATGGCCAAGCTGCTGGCCGCCGACGCATCGTGGGAGGCCGCCAACGCCTGCCTGCAATTCCATGGCGGCTTCGGCTTCGCCAACGAATACGACATCGAGCGCAAGTTCCGCGAGACAAGGCTCTACCAGGTCGCGCCCATTTCCACCAACCTGATTCTTTCCTATGTGGCCGAGCACGTCCTGGGCCTGCCACGATCCTTCTGACAGCCTCTTTTTGCACATAACACAGCGCATGTCCGACATGCCGGAGACGACCATGAATCATCCCAGCGCAGAGCTTGCCGAATTCGCCGTTCAACTGACGTACGACGACATCCCCGCCGATGTGCTGCGCCGCACCGAGGACCTGATGCTCGACTGCCTGGCATCGGTGCTTGCCGGCTCCAGCGCCCGTCCCGTACAAGCCATGGCCAAGCTGGCGGACACCATGGGGCCTGCCAGCGGCCCGTCTGAAAACATGGTGACGCGGAAAACGACCAGCCCCCTGTTCGCGGCCATGGTCAATGCGGCGGCGGCGCACATGGTGGAACAGGACGACGTCCACAATGGATCCGTGTTCCATCCGGCCACGGTCATCTTCCCGCCCGCCATCGCCGTGGCGCAGGCGCTGGGACGATCGGGCAGGGACCTGCTGGTCGCCTCGGTGGCCGGCTACGAAATCGGCATCCGCGTCGGTGAATTCCTGGGCCGCTCGCACTACAAGATTTTCCATACCACCGGCACCGCGGGCCCCTTGGCCGCGGCCGTGGCGGTGGGCAAGCTGCTCAACCTGGACAAGCAGCAGATGCTGCACGCCCTGGGGTCGGCCGGCACGCAATCCGCGGGCTTGTGGGAATTCCTGCGCGACGCCGCCGACTCCAAGCAGCTTCATACGTCCAAGGCCGCCGTCAATGGCCTGATCGCGGCCTATCTGGCGCACGATGGCTTCACGGGCGCACAGCGCATACTGGAAGGCCCGCAAGGCCTGGCAGCCGGCATGTCCACCGATGCGGATCCAGCCAGGCTGACCGACAGGCTGGGATCGCGCTGGACAGTGCTGGAGACCTCGTTCAAGTACCACGCCTCATGCCGCCATACCCACCCGGCCGCGGACGCGCTGCAACAGGTGCTCCGGTCGCGGCACATCAAGGCCAGCGACATTGCGTCGGTCGTCGCGCATGTGCATCAGGGCGCCATCGATGTCCTGGGGCCGGTCGTGGATCCCGCGACCGTGCATCAATCCAAGTTTTCCATGGGAACGGTACTGGGCCTGATCGCGCTTCACGATCGCGCGGGCCTGCCGGAATTCGACGCGGCGCTGGACGATCCCGCCGTCGCGGAATTCCGCGGGCGGGTCAGCATGGAGCTGGACAGCGAGGTCGACGCGGCCTATCCGGCGCAATGGATAGGCAAGGTGACGGTGCAAACCCGCGACGGGCGAAGTTTCTCCGCCCGTGTCGACGAACCCAAGGGCGATCCCGGCAATACGCTGTCGCGCGAAGAACTGGAAGACAAGGCGCTGCGCCTGGGCACCTACCGCAATGCCGCCAGCCCCGGCGAAGTGCAGGCGCTGATCCAGCGCATCTGGACCTTGGCCGATACCGAAATGGTGGGCCGCCTGGTCTGAACCCGCAACAAGCGGCGCTGGGCGGCTCCTAGCCGCCCAGCGCCTGCTTCTGCAAGCCGATCAATTCGGCAATGCCGTCTTGCGCCAGGTCCAGCAAAGTGTCCAGTTCGCTGCGCCGGAATGTCTGCCCTTCGGCGGTGCCCTGCACCTCAACGAAGTCTCCGGCGCCCGTCATGACGATATTCATGTCGGCGCCGCAGCCCGAATCCTCGATGTAATCCAGGTCCAGCACCGCCTGCCCGTTCACCAGCCCCACCGATACGGCGGCGACATGATCCCGCAAAGGGTTGACGGCGACCAGGCCCTGCCCCGCCAGCTTGCGGCTGGCGATCGCGGCGGCAACCCAGGCGCCCGTAATGCTGGCGCAACGGGTTCCGCCATCGGCCTGCAGCACGTCGCAATCCAGATGCAGGGTTCGTTCTCCCAGGGCGGTCAGGTCGAACACCGCGCGCAGGCTGCGTCCGATGAGGCGCTGGATTTCCTGGGTCCGGCCGCTTTGCTTGCCACGGGCCGCCTCGCGATCGGAGCGCGTATGCGTGGAGCGCGGCAGCATGCCGTACTCCGCGGTTACCCAGCCCTGCCCCCTGCCTTTCAGGAAGGGAGGCACCTTTTCCAGGACACTGGCGTTGCAAAGCACATGGGTATCCCCGGCCTTGACGAGGACGGAGCCTTCGGCATGCCGGGTATAGCCCACCTCCAGCGAGAACGGACGCAATTGGGCCGGCCGGCGCCCCGACGGACGGGAGGCGGAAGAGGAAGGCGGGCGGGATTCGGACAAGGAAGACTCCTACGGTTCAAGGGACAATACGGTGGATTCTCTCATGAAGCGCGGCCGGTGCGCGAAGGCGAGCCCGGAGCCGGCATACAATGGGGCCTTTCCAATCGCACACAGGACTTCGTTCATGATCCGTAGCATGACCGCCTTCGGCAGCGCACGCGCCGAATCCGAGCAAGGCAGCGTCACCGTCGAGTTTCGCAGCGTCAACAGCCGGTTTCTGGACGTCAACTTTCGCCTGCCGGAAGACCTGCGCATGGCCGAGGGACTGATCCGGGAACAACTGGGCCAGGCCGTCAAGCGCGGCAAAGTGGAAATCCGCGTCAACTACAACCGCGCTCCCGCGTCGGCTTCGGCCACGCTGGATGAACACTATCTCTCCATCGTCGCCGGCCAGTTGCAGGCCGCAAGGCGCATCGTTCCCGACGTCCCCGCCCCGCGGCTGTCCGAGCTGCTGTCCGGAGCCGGAAGCAGGGACGACAACGCCTTCGACCCGGAAATCTGGTTGGGAATGTGCTCGGAGGCCACCACCCACGCGCTCGACGAGCTGCAGGCCGCCCGCGAGCGCGAAGGCCGGCGGCTGGCCGACATGATGCTGGACTGCGCCCGCGACGTGGGCCTTATCGTTGAGCAGGTGGCGCAAGAGCTGCCCGGGCTGCTGGCCGAGCACCAGGAAAAAATCGCCACCAAGCTGCGCGACGCATTGATGGCGGCCAGCCCGGACGGCTTTGCGCAGATCAGCGGCACTGAACTGTCGGCGCGCATCGCGCAAGAGGCATCCCTGTTCTCCCTGCGCATCGACGTTGCCGAAGAGCTCTCTCGCCTGCGATCACATATCGCGGAACTTGAGCATTTGCTGCGCACCGGCCAGGCCGGCGGCAAGGACAAGAAGAACAGCGGCAGCGCCGGCAAGCGCCTGGACTTCCTGTTCCAGGAAATGAACCGCGAGGCCAATACCCTGGGATCCAAGGCCAGCGCGCTGAGCGTCACCCGCGCAGCCATCGACCTGAAGCTGCTGATCGAGCAGATGCGCGAACAGGCGCAGAACATCGAATAGCCCTCCCGGCCGTTGCTACTTCATCAAACGGCTTGAGGCCGGGGGTTCAGGGTTGAAAAGCCGCAAGCAGTGACTGGACCATTGCTTGCAACTGCGCCGCCGGATCCTGTTGTTCGGTATCGAGCACGACCAGCCGTCCACCCGCATCGGCGATGGCCTTCCGGATGGCGGCCGGGGGCTCGCGGTGATGCAGCACCACTTTCACGCCCAGCGCCTTGATTCGATCGCCGAAGCCGTCCAGCTCCGCGGCGCTCCATTCCTCATCGGGACGCGCATCGCGCAAGGCCATGTCCAGGTTCAGGCCGGCCACAAAATAATCCAGGCGGTCGGACAAGGACGCCACGGAGACGTCGTCCAGCAAGGCAAGCTTTGCCTCCGCTTCGGCCGACACCCTGACCAGCTCGCGCTTGAAAGCCGCCAGCTTGTCCTGCATCGCCGGCCTGGCGGCGGGAGCCAGCCGTTCCAGATCGGCCGCGATGATATCGGCCATGCGCCCCAGGTTGACGGGATTGAGCCATGGGTAGTCCCGCTCGTCCGAGTCCTCGCGCAGCGCGATGCCCGGCAAGGCGCCATCGACCGGCCGGGCCGCGTCGATTTCGACGATGCGGATGTTGTTGCGCCGAGCCAGGGGATACAGCGGATCGTCCGGCCAGATGGAGCGCAGGCCGATCACGGCATCGGCTCCCGAAGCCATGCGCGCCAGTTGCTTGGCGCCTCGCCCGGCGAAATAAGATGCCATGCGCGTAGGCGGCAGATTGGCGGGCGCGGCGCGCTCCAGGACAATGCCGCTGTCTTCGGTCAGTCTCTGCGTCAGGGCATGAACGACGGGATGCGCGGCCAGTACTTTGACGGAGGCTGCCGATGCGACGGCGTCGGGCATATTGGCGGACGCGGCCCGGGCGGATTGCGCCGGCGCCCCGCCGCACAGCAGGGCCATGCCCAAGGCCAGTGCAAGCGTGCGCGCCACAGCGCCCCGACGGAGTATGCCGTGAGACTTCAAGATGGATTCCCCCTCAATGATGGAACAAGGCCGCGCGCGATGGCAGCCAGCATGAACACGACGCCCGAGACCAGTATGATGGCCGCCCCGGAAGGCACGGGCAGGTCGAGCAGAATGGGCAGCAGTATGCCGGCCAGGGTGCTGAAGCTTGCTATCAGCACGGAAAGCCAGAAGAATCCACGCAGCGAGGAACTGAGCAAACGGGCGCAGGCGGCCGGTATCACCAGCAGCGCCCCGACCAGGATGGCCCCGATCACTTTGACGGATGCCACCGTCACGATGGTCACCAGCGCCACGAAGAGATAGTCCAGCGCCTTCACCCTCAGCTTGCGCACCGTGGCGAGCTGCGGATTGAAGCTGGCCAGCATCATGCGGTTGTAGTAAAGCAGGGCCACGGCCGCGGTCGCCAGCCCCACCACCGCCAGCACCGCCAGATCGGAGCTGTTGACCGTCAGCACAGAGCCGAACAGGACATTCTCAAGGATGTGGATATTGATGCGGCCGGCCAGCACCAGCAGCACGCTGGCCCCCAACGCAAGCGAGACCGACAGGAACACGCCGATGAGGGTATCGGGGGCCAGCCCCGTGCGATTACGCAGATAATTGAGCAGGATGCCGAAGAGCAGGCAATAGCCGAAGAGGCTGCCGTATGGGCCGGTATAGGGCTCGCCCAGCAGGATGCCGATCGCGACCCCGGTAAGCGCCGAATGGCCCACGGCCTCGGAGAAAAACGCAAAGCGCTTGACCACCACCAGCGTGCCCAGGCCGCCCAGGACCGGGCCGATGATCAAGCCGGCAAGCAAGGCATTGATAACGAAGCCGTAGGACAAGGCGGCGGGCAGATGGCCGGCCACGGCCCAGTCCTGTATGGCCTGGCGCAGCGAATCGATCAGCATCATGCGGCCGCCGCCTGTCCCTGCACCGCGGCCAGCCGCGGACGGGTGGAGAAAAGGTCCAGCAGACCCTGAGGCGTCAAAACCTCATCCGGTTCGCCGTCGAACAGCACCTGGCCATTCAGGCCGGTGACGCGATCGGCCAGTTCCCGCACGGCCTGAAGATCATGCTCCACCCAGAAGACGGTGACGCCTTGCGCGCGCCAATCGGCCAGCAGATTCTCGAAAACCCGCGCGCCGGCCTCATCGAGCGCGGCCATGGGCTCATCCAGCACCAACAGGGATGGCGCCGGCATCAATCCTTGCGCCAGGAGCACGCGCTGGCGCTCGCCGCCCGACAGCGCTCCCATGCGCCGGGCGCGCTTTTCGGCCATGCTAACCCGGTCGAGCGCCGCGTGGATATCCTTGATGCGGCGCGGCGATATGCCAAGAAATGCCGGACGGCGCTGGGTCATGGTGACCATGAAATCCGTCACCGTCATCGGCAGGCCCCGGTCGAACTCCAGGGCCTGGGGCACGTAGCCGATGGTTTGCGCGGCTTGAGGCCAATCCAGCGTCAAGCGTCCCTGATGCGGCATCTGCCCAAGCAGGGTCTTGATCAGCGAACTCTTGCCCGCGCCGTTAGGCCCCACCAGCGCATGCACGCTGCCCGCCGACACGGTGAAGGACACATCGCGCAGGATGTGCGTGCGCCCCAAGGCCAGGCCCACCTTGTCGAAAACGATGGAGGGGCCGCCCATGGTGAGCGGGCTGTCCGCGGCGGAGGATCCAGGCAAGAGCGTGTGCTCCGCCCTCATTGCACGCTCTCCTGGATGGCGCGCACGACGGTATCCAGGTTGCGGGCGGTTTCCGTCTCGAACTTCTCGGCCGAATACTCGCCATAGGAAATATGAGTCAAGGCATACAGCTTGACCCCGGTCTCGCGCTGTATGGTATCGACGTAGGCGGACGGAAAATCCATTTCCGAGAAAATCACTTTCACGTCCAGATCGCGCATCTGATCGATGGTGGTTTTCAACTGCGCGGGACTGGGCTCGATACCGTGGGCGGGCTCGACCACGGCGGTCACCTCCAGGCCGAACTCACGCAGCAGGTAATCATAAGCGCCGTGTATGGTCGCCACCCGAAAGTCGGCTGCCTTGGTTTGCGACAGCTTGGCCAACGCGGCGGCGCGCAATTTACGCAGCTTCTGCCCATAGGCCCGGGCGTTCTTCCGGTAAAGGTCGGCATTATCGGGATCGAGCCTGCCCAATTCGCGGGCGATGGTGTTGACCTGCGCTATGGAGGCCGTGACCGACAGGAAGGTATGAGGATTGACCACCTTGCCATCGTCGCCGGATCCTCCGCGCGCGGCCATGCCGGTGGCCGCCAGCAGCGGCACCTGCGCATTGGCCTCGATCAGCGGGATTTCCGGTTTGTCGCTGGCGGCAATCATGCGGTCCGCGAAATCGTCATGGCCGATGCCGTTGAGCACGATCACATCCAATTCGCCGATGCGCCTGATGTCTTCGGCTCGCGGCTCATATGCATGAGGATTGAAGCCCGCGGGAATCAGCGGCACGACCTGCGCCGCGTCGCCGACGATGTTGACGACATAGCTGTAATAGGGATGCAGCGTGACGCCGATCTTCAATGGAGCCGCTTGCGCCGCCACGGGCGCAAGGCCCATGGCCAGCAGGCCGGCCAGCGCCGCCCGGCGCAGCAGGCGCGGCAAAAGGATGCGGACAACGGAAAACAACTTGAACACGGACATGGGGTGATTCTCGATTGAACGGAGAGGCAAAGGGATTAGCGCTGCTGGCGCGTTACGCCCGCATCGAACTGCGCGGCGATTTTCCGCCAGCCGGCGGCCAGCAATTGGGCGTCATCCAGGCTGTCGGGGGCCTGCGCGCCAGCCTGGCGGTTCAGCCAGATATCGGATGCGGCCTCTTCGGCGCGCTGGGCGGCGTGCGCCTGCGAGCCTGCAAGCGCGTGGCGATGGCCCGCTTCCACGGATGAGGCATCGTCCCGGCGCGCAGGCGCCAGGCGCAGCAGCAGCGAACCGGCCACCTGCACATCGGCGCTCATGCCGAGATAGGCCTCGCCGCTTGGCCGCTCAATCCGTTGCCACCGATGCTCGCCGCGCCTGGCCGCCGTGGCGTCCTGTATGAACGGCGGCAAGCCGAACCCGGCCAACTCCGCGATCGACGGCTTGCCGCCCTGCTCGGCCGCCAGGTAGCCGATTTCATCGGCGGCCACTCGCAGATCGGCATAAAGGCCCTGCTCGGCGGCGCTCAGGTCGCGCCGCGCATCGAGCTGATCGGTCCGCGGCCCCGCTGCGACATCCGGCGCGGCATTGACCAAGATAAAGGCGCCCGCCAGAGACAGGATTGCGGCGCACACGACAAGCACGAGCAAGGTTTCATAGCCGGCTCCGGCCGGCTTGACCACCTGTACCGTCACGACTCGATCTCGGTGTAGTCGATTTCGACCACATGGCCCGGACCGGCATCGAACAGGATGTAGAACTCGCCCTGGGGCTTTTTGAAGGTCAATGTCGAATCCTCGCCCAGCTTGCCGGGCACGAGGATTTTCTCGTCGTAGGAAATCACGTCCAGGGTGACTCCCGGCGCATCGCTTCCATCGGAAAATCCGCCTTTGCACTGGACCGTGGTGTCGTCGGTGGCCTTGCACTCGGCGACGGGATTATGGGCCCAGGCCGTCGAGGCCAGCAGGCAGAGTCCCGCGGCCGTGGCGGCTCGCCGCCACGGAGCGGAAAAAAATGAACTGAACTGAAGCATCACTGCCCCCCTTTGCGTTGCGTCAACCATTGAATCGTTGTGGGCGAGGCCTTGGACAAGGGCATGCGCGCCTGATGCATCGAACCGTCCCAGCCTTCCAGGGTCAGCCATAAATCGGCATCCGGCGCGGTTTGCTCCGGAATCAGAACGCTGGCCATCTGCCGATAGGGGCTGCCGGAAAACAAGGCGCCCGCCGTGCGCAGGCTGCGCGGCTTGCCCACCCGCAGGTAGGCGGCCTTGATGCTTCCGATGCATTCCTTGCATTGCGCCAGCGTGAAGGCCTTTATGTGGCCTGCGGACCCATCGCGCCGCGGAGGCTCGATGCGCCACTCGGCCAGGCGCACGGACCACGGCCCCACCGCCAGCTCGCCCAGCTCGCGCTGGCCCAGGCCCCTCTCGCCGCCCGACAGCGCCAGATCATCGAAATACCTTGGCAGGTAGGCCAGCGGAAGAATCAACAGCAGCACGCTCAGGTAAAACCGCCAGCGCTTCCATTTCAAGGCCAGTACCGATACCGGACCGTTCTGTGTCATTGCTTTACTCATGCGTGCCTCCCGCCGTCAATCGCGTCATTGCCGCGGGCACAGGTTTGCCCGCGTTCGGCGCGGGATCGGCCTGAGTGCGCACCGATGCGCCGCGCTTGAGCAGGGCCGCCGTTTCCTTGACGGTGCGCTTGGTCCAGATCATCATGCCGCTGAACACCATCATGCTGAGCAACAATCCGAAAAAGCAATACACGAGCTTGAGCCAGGTGCCGGCGAAGTCCCCCGTATGCAGCGGACGCATGGATTCGGTGACCAGCTCCAGGCCGGACCGGTCGGAAACCCGCCTTGTGTTCTCCACAGCGCCCGTGTAGGGATTGATGCTCATGGATTCGAACAGCAAGGGGTAGCTGCCTCGCCCGCCCACGCCGATATGGCTGTAGGCGTTCGATGGCAGGCGGACAAACGAGGCTTCCAGATCGGGGAAGGTCTGCTGCGCGATCTGCGCCGCCCGGTCCATGCTGATCATGGGCGGCGGCGCGCCGGCGGCCACGGGCGGAATATCCTCGCGCGCGACCACCGGCGGCACGCCGGCGGTGGAGAAGGAAATTTGATTGTCGAACAATACCGCCTGAACCAGGAACCAGATGCTGGTCGCCGAAATGATGGCAATGAACGGAATCGACCATATACCCGCCAGCCGGTGGAAGTCTCCCCAGAAGATGCGGGCTCCCTGGTTCGTGCGCAGTCTTGGCTTCAGGAAGCCGCGCCAGAACCGCTTGTACACGACCAGGCCCGTCACCAGCGACGCGAGCATCGGAATGCCCAGGAATGCCACGATATACCAGCCCAGGCTGAAACCACTCGTAAAGGGGATCAGCAGCCAGCCGTGCAGCGCCCGCATGAACTGCTGGAAGCTGAATCCGGAACTGCTGCCTTGAATATGGCCCGTGTAGGGGTTGACGTACAAAGAGGCCGTCGTGGCGTCGGGGTAGCTGACACGCACCGCCAAGGCGAATTGAGACTTGACCGGCCGCGAAATCGATTGCACCACGGCATCGGGATGCTCGCGTTCGACCGCCTCCAATATGGCGTCATAGCCCAGCATCCGCGCCTGGGAAGAAGGTGCATTGGCACGCACGGCCGGATTGGCCAGCCAGACGATTTCCTGGCTGACCGTGGCTATCGTGCCGGTTAGGCATACGAAAAACACGAATATCCACAGCGGCAAGGCCAGCCAGCTATGGACCAGAAACCAGATTTTTGATTTCGAGGATTTCTTTACTTTGGACACGCTATTGCTACCCATTTTATGTGTTTCATGCGCTATCCCTGCTTGTGTCCGGGCAAACGCAGCACAAAAACGCGCCCCTTTACAAGTAAGACGTTTGAGTGCGCGAAATCCGTAATGGAATCTCGACTTAATTGAAACCAATTGTTTTTTTTGTTGGGTCCGCTTCAGCGCGAGCCAGTATTTACGGACCATACGAACGAGTTGGACGATGCCCCGCGAGTGGCAAAGCGCGCTCATTATTGCAAATGATTCGCTTTACGGCAAGGATGTCCAGCGGGTGAATCCGATGGAAACAGCGCGATGCCGCGGGATCAATCCACGCCCAATGCCATCTTCATGCTCAAGCGTCCGAAACGGGCAATGTCGCGTTGAATGAGCGACTGGAACTCCTGTGCCGTGCTGGTGGTGGTGTCATACCCCAGCGCCCGCAGGTCGGTCACCAATTTGGGTTTGCCCATGATGGCGGCGATCGCCGAATTGAGCCGTTCGATGACGGCCTCGGGCGTGCCCGCCGGTGCCAGTATCCCGTGCCACTGGTCCAGTTCGTAGCCGGGCAGGCCCTGTTCCGCCACGGTGGGCACATCAGGCAGCAGCGGCGAACGCCGGGGCGATGTCACAGCCAGCGCCCGCAAGGCCCCCGCATGGATCAGCGGCAAGGCGCCCGAGGCCGTCACGAAGCCGACATCCACGGTATGCGCCAGCAGGCCGGCCAGTGCGGGGCCGCAGCCCCGATACGGCACATGCAGCCAGGCGCCGCCCGTCCTGCCCATCAGCTGCTCGCCCGCCAAATGCTGCGGGGTGCCGTTGCCGCAACTGGCGTAGGAAAGCGGAATTTCCTGCTGGCCGCTGCGCCCTTCCAGGGCTTGCGGCAAGCTCTTCCAGGGAGAGTCGGCCGGCGTCACCAGCACCGAAGGCACGAAGGCGATGTTGATCACGCCCACCAGATCTTTATCGGGAGAAAACCCCAGGTTGCGATACACGCCGGGATTGATGGCATAACTGCTGTTGACCATCAATAAGGTATAGCCGTCGGGCCGGGATCGCGCCACCATCTGGGCGCCGATGTTGCCGCTGGCGCCGGCCCGGTTCTCCACCACCACGGGCTGGCCCAGGGCGGATTCCATATGCACCGCCAGGCGACGGGCCAGCATGTCGGTTCCGCCGCCCGGAGGAAAGGTCACGACCAGCACGATGGGGCGCGTGGGATAAGCGCCGTCCGCGGACGGAGCCGCCTCTTCGGCCCGCGCCGCGCCGGCAAGGAGCACGGCAGCCCACACGATGGCCGCCATGCGGGCCGGCAAGGATGCGCGGGGCCTAGACATGATCGACATCCAGGCCGATATCCAGGACGGGAGCGCTGTGGGTCAGCCAGCCCACGGCGATCAGGTCCACGCCCGTCGCCGCCACCGCGGGAGCGGTTTCAGGCGTAATGCGTCCAGACGCTTCGGTGACGGCGCGGCCCTGCGCCATCCGCACGGCGCGCTTCAGGGTTTCCAGCGGCATATTGTCCAGCAGCACCGCGTCCACGCCGACGTCCAGCCCCTGCTCCAGCTGATCCAGCGTATCGACCTCCAGCTCGATGCGCACCATATGCCCTATTCCCGCCCTGGCCCGCGCAACGGCCTCGCGCACGCCGCCGGCGACGGCAATGTGGTTGTCCTTGATGAGCACGGCATCGTCCAGGCCGAAACGATGGTTGCTGCCTCCTCCGACGCGGACGGCGTATTTCTGGACTGCCCGCAGGCCCGGCATGGTCTTGCGGGTGCAGGTGACGCGCGTGCCATAGGCGCTTATGGCATCGGCGATGGAGGCGGTGGCGCTGGCCACGCCGCTCAAATGGCACAGAAAATTCAAGGCGCTGCGTTCCGCGCCCAGGATGGCGCGCGCACTGCCTTGCACCGTGGCGATCAGGTCGCCCGGTTGCAGGCGCGCGCCGTCTTGGCGCCGCAGGCCCAGCTCCACGTCCGGATCCATAAGCTGGAAAGCCAGCTGCGCCAGGTCCATGCCCGCCAGCACGCCGGCCTGCCGGGCCACCAGGCGCATGCGGGCCCGGGCGTCCAGGGGAATGATGGCATCGGACGTCAGGTCGCCGGCGCGCCCCATATCTTCAAGCAGCGCACGCTTCACCAGGGGCTCCAGCATGATCTTCGGCAAGGGTGGAACCGCAAGCGGCGCGGCGCCGGGCGATTGCACATGGACAGCGGGTTCAGCGGCCGGGGCCAGTTCAATTATGCTCATATTGAGTATTAATAAGGTAAAAAAATCGGAGAAACCGTTGCCGCCCGGCGCAAGGAATCAAAACGCCTCCCTTCCCGGCAGCCATCCGGTTTCAGCTAATTATGCTCAAACCTAGCACAATTAAACGCGAAGCCGGCCCTGATTGCAATACTTTATTTCGACAAGGGCAGCTTGCTGCCCGCGATGGCCCGTTCCCGCATGACGTCGCCACGGAAACGGAAGAGCTTGGCCGGCCGGCCGGCCGCGCCGCATATCATCTCGCCCGTATCTTCGATAAGGGCCTGCTGTTCGATGAAGCGCCGGAAATTCTGCTTGTGCAGGCGCCGCCCGGCCAGGGCCTCGAATGCCAGCTGCAGTTGCAGGAGCGTGAACGCGGGCGGCATCAATTCGAACACGACGGGCCGATAGCGAATCTTGGCGCGCAGGCGTGCCATTGCCGTCGCCAGGATGCGGCGATGATCGTGCTGCATGGGTTCGCCGGGCAAAGGCGCCGCCGGCGCGGCCCCAAGGCGCCGCTCGGCCTCGGGCACCAGGCCCGCCTCGAAAAGCAGTTCATAGCGCTGCAAAACGAATTCTTCGTTCCATGAGGAGGCATCCCGCCCGAAAGTGTGATCCACGCGCTGGCGCCGCTGGCGCCTGGCCGATGTTCCCAACCCTTGGGCGCACCATTTGCGCAAGGCGGGCAAGACCTGCCGGTCTATTATTTCCGGACAGCCTTCGCGCCAGTCCTCCCAGGGGAAATAACGGTACCAGTCCTGCCATCCCACGGAATCGATGTCCAGGCTCTCCGATTCGCGCGTCAAGCCCAGGTAGCTGACCGAGATGATGCGCTGGCCCTGCCAATTGGCCCGGTCGCCGTCGGCGAAGGTGTAAAGCTGCTCGACATAGCCGATGGGGTGATGCGTCTGCGCCTCAACCCAGGCCCGCAGGCCTGCCTGCAAGGACCGGTGCGACGATTCGAAGGGCCCGGCCGGCAGCGCATGCGAACAGTCGCGCGTCAGCACGCGGGGCTCCCCGCCGCTTACCGCGACCAGCACCGCCACCAATTCGGCCGTTACGGCGTCATTGTTCTTCTTCATGTATCCACTCGCGCCATATGGCCACCAGCAAGGCCATCAGGACGGGACCGATGAACAGGCCCACGATGCCCATGGTCTTGACGCCGCCGACCAGGCCAAAGAAAGTCGGCAGGAAAGGCAGCTTGACGGGCCCGCCCACCAGGCGCGGGCGCAATGTCTTGTCGACGATGAACAATTCTATGGTGCCCCACAGGAACAGGCCCAGCCCGGCCATGGGGTGGCCCGATCCCACCAGGTAAAGCGAGACCAATGAAAACGAAAGCGGCGCGCCGCCGGGCACCAGGGCCATGAAGCCCGTGATCACCCCCAGCAATACGGGCGAGGATACGCCCGCCACCCAGTAGGCGATGCCCAGCACCACGCCCTCGCCTATCGCGATCAGGCCCATGCCGGTCACCGTGGAATTGATCGTGGCCGGGACCACGCGGGAAAAGCGGCGCCAGCGGCCCGGCAATATGCGCTCTCCCACGATATCCAGCTGGCCCAGGATGCGTGCGCCGTCCTTGTAGATGAAAAACAGGGTGATCAGCATGAAAACGACCGTCAGCAGCAATTGAAATACATTGCCCGTGGCCGAGAGCATCATGCGATAGATGTTGCCCAGGTGCTCGCCGCTGATCAGTTCGACGAAGGTTCCCAGCGCATGCGGTTCGCCCAGATAGGTCGTCCAGTATTCGGCGAGCCGCCCGCCCACCAGCGGCAGCGCAAGCATCCAGTCGGGCGTGGGCACGCCGTTGCGGTTGGCGGCCAGGGCCCAGGCGATGAAGCTGCTGGCCTCTTGAATGGCATAGCTCAATGCCAGCGACAGCGGCACGATGAGCACCAGTATGACGATAAGCAGGGCCAGCGTGGCCGCCAGCGCATTGCGGCCGCCGCAGCGGCGCAGCAGGCGCTGGTAGGGCCGCCAGCTTGCCAGGCAGATGATGAGCGCCGCCAGCACCGGCACCAGGAAGCCGCTGAGGAAATAGAGTCCGACCAGAATCAGCAGGACCAGCAACCACCGGGCGATCAGGAAGGCAGGCAATACAGGATGCATAGGGCGATGGGTCTTTTCAGGCTTGGATGGGAAGGGGTCCGGAAGACACGCGAGGTTTCGACGATATCACGGAACGCCGCCCGGACCTCAATTCGTGTCGGGCTTGCCATGCATGCACATCAGGGTTTGCTGCGCTATGGCCACCAGCTCCCGTCCCTTCGATGTGACGCCGAATACCTCTATCTGGCAGATCGTGAGGGTTCGGCCCGAGCGCAGCACCTTGCCCACCCCAAGCAGGTAGTCGCCTCGCGCTGGGGCGACGAGATTGACCTTGAATTCCACCGTCAGCACCGAACTGCCTTCCGGAAACAAAGTGAACCCGGCGTAGCCGCCCGCCGTGTCGGCCAGCGCGCTGCTGGCGCCGGCATGGAAAAAACCGTGCTGCTGCGTCAGCTCCTCGCGATAAGGCAGCGTCAGCCTGACCTCGCCTGGCTCTATGCTTTCGATGGAAACGCCCAGATGCCGCATCAGCCCCTGGCGCGCGAAGCTGTCGCGCACCCGCTTGCGCATCGCCATGAGGGCGCTGGACTCTTGCGTCTGTGGTTCGGTCATCTGCATGGCTCCCCGGTTCTGCCTGGCGACGAGGGTAGCAGAAATCGGGCTCGCGATGAAAGGCCTACTTCTTACTTCCAGGCGTCCAGGAAGGCCAGCAGGACCTTGGCCGAGTTGGCGGCGGCGATGTTCATGAAGGTATGCATCTCATTCGCGCCCTCGCCGCCGCCGGCCAGGTCGCTCAGCGAGCGAAAAGCGATGAACGGCACGTCATTGCTATAGGCCACCATCGCACAGGCGGCGCTTTCCATGTCCACCACGTTGGCATGAAAAGCGGCGAATACGTGTTCGCGCAGGGCGGCATTGTCAAGGAAGGCCGGCCCCGACACGCCATTGCCGCCGATAACGATACGGGGCTGGCGATTAAGGCATTCATGGGCGGCATCGCAGGCGCTCAGTTCGACATTGCGCAGGCCTTTGGCCATGTCGAGCAGCTCCGGATCGACATCGAACCAGAATTTCTTGTGTATTTTCGGCTCCGCGGCCGATTTCACCTTTACCGGACGCGTATACATCATGCCGAAATGCGGAAACCCGGTATCGCCCCGCTCTCCCAGGCTGAATACCCCCGGTGCCGTCTCGCGCGCCATCAGCACCTCCAGGTACTGCCCCCAGCGCTCCACCACGGTGACGTCGCCGATATGCAGCGACGGGTTGACGCCGCCGGCGATGCCGCTGAACACGATGTGGCTGACATTGAAGCGGTCCAGGGCCAGCTGCGTATTCATGGCGGCATTGACCATGCTGATGCCGCTCAGGAACAGCACGGCGGGCTTGCCTTGCAGCGTGCCCGTCGTGAACTCCACGCCATTGGCGGAATACTTCCGGGCGTGCTCCAGCTTGTCCAGCAACAGGACCAGTTCGGGCTCGAAGGCCGAGATCACCGCAATGCGGGGCGTGTCATCGAAACGCTCGGCGGCATGCGCTTGCGGCGCCCATAGAAGCACGGTCAGGAAAAGGACGGACAGCAAGCGTTGGCATAAGGAGTTCATGAAACGGCACCATGGCGAATAAACACGGAAGCCGGATCATGACATATTCAGGATCAGGATGCCCGGGATCCGGGCGTTCCCTCCTCCAGGCCGTCCCATCCGCCGCCTATCGCCCGGATCAGGTCCACCGCGGCATGGGCGCGCTGGCCGTCGAGCTGGACGGCGGTCCGCCGCTGCTGCAACACCATGCGATCGGCATCGATGACGTCCAGATAGCTGACCGACCCTTCGCGATACTGTATCTGCGCAAGCTCCGCCGCCCTGGCCGCCGACATCACCGCGTCATCCTGGACCTGCGATTGCTCGCCCAATATGCGCAGGCTGGACAGGCCGTCCTCCACTTCCCGGAAGGCGCTCAACACCGTCTGCCGATACCTGGCGACATCCTCCTCGTAGCGCGCGCGCGCCCTGTCCAGCCCGGCCTGGCGCTGGCCGCCGTCGAAAATCGGCAGGGACAGCATGGTTCCGACCAGCGGCCCCAACAGGAAGCTGCGGCTGGACCACTGGAACAGGTCTCCCAACTGGGACGATTCGTAGCCGAATGCGCCGGTTATGTTCAGGCGGGGAAAGAACGCCGCCTGAGCCGCGCCGATGCGCGCATTGGCGGCCGCCATGGCGCGTTCGGCGGCAGCGATATCGGGTCGGCGCTCGAGCAGGGACGATGGCAGGCCGGCGGGGATGCCCACCGCCACGCGTTGCAGCGGACGCGGCGCGATCGAAAACTCGGCCGGCGTCTTGCCCAGGAGAATCGCCAGCGCATGCTCCGCCGCGGCGCGCAGGCGCGCAACGCCCAGCGACTCGGACTGGGCCGAGGCCAGTTCGGACTTGGCCCGCGCCACATCCAGCTCGCTGATGTCGCCCTCGGCATAACGGCGCTGGACCAGGTCCAGGGTCTTGCCGCGCAATTGCACGGTGCCGCGGTACAGCTCCTGCTCGGCATCCAGCCGCCGGATCAGGAAATAGCCTTGCGCGACGTCGGCCTGCAAAGCCAGCTGCACGGAATGAAACAAGGCGGCGCTTTGCTGGGCATCCGCCGTGGCGGCATCGACGTCCGAGGCGATCCGGCCGAACAGATCGACCTCGTACGACAAGCCCGCTTGAGCGCGCCACAAGGTCGCGGGCGAGTTCGGCGCATCGGCCGGCAGGCCTTGAGCGGCGTTCGACGCCCGCTGCCGGGTGGGGCCGAAGCCGGCATCCAGCGTGGGGAAGAACTCCGACCGCGCGCCGCTTTGCAAGGCGCGCGCCTGAGTGACCCGGGCGGCGGCGGCCTTCAGGTCCTGGTTGGCCGCCAGAGCCTGCTCTTGCAAGGCATCGAGTTCGGGGTCGTTGAACACGGCCCACCACTTGCCTCGGGCGATATCATCGGAAGGCTGGGCCGCCTTCCAGCGCTGGGCGGCTTCGGGCGACAAGGCCGCCTCTTTGAAAGCCTTGGGCACGTCGGCCGCGGGACGCTGATATTTGGGCCCCACGGCGCAACCCGCCAGCAACAGCACCAGCGCGCCCATTGAAAGAGTAGAACGTATCGAAGTGATCATAACCATAATCCTTGGAACTTATTGTCCGGCGTGCCCGGCCAGCGTCGGCGCTTCATGCGCGGCGGCGGAGCGCAGGGGTCGGCCGCCCATCGAGCGCAACAGCACATAGAAGACCGGCGTCAGGAACAGGCCGAACAAGGTGACGCCCAGCATGCCGAAGAACACCGCGACCCCCATGGCGTGCCGCATCTCGGAGCCGGCTCCCGTCGACGTCACCAGGGGGACGACGCCCATGATGAATGCGATGGAGGTCATCAGTATGGGCCGCAGGCGCAGGCGGCTGGCCTCGATGGCCGCCTTGATGGGCGCGGCGCCCTGCAGTTCCAGCTCGCGGGCGAACTCCACGATCAGGATGGCGTTCTTGCAGGCCAGCCCCACCAGCACCATCAGGCCTATCTGCGTGAAGATATTGTTGTCGCCGCCCGTCAGCCAGACGCCCGCCAGCGCGGCCAGTATGCTCATGGGCACGATGAGAATCACGGCCAGCGGCAGGGTCAGGCTTTCGTACAGTGCGGCCAGCACCAGGAACACCAGCAGGACGCTGATGGGAAACACCCAGATGCCGGCGTTGCCCGCCAATATCTGCTGATAGGTCAGGTCGGTCCATTCGAACTTGATTCCGCGCGGCAAGGTGTCGGCGGCGATGCGCTCGGCGGCCGCCTGCGCCTGGTCCGACGAATAGCCCGGCGCCGGCCCGCTGTTGATGTCGGCGGCCGTATAGCCGTTGTAGCGTACGACCATCTCGGGCCCGTAGGTGGGCGTGACCTTTACCAGTGACGACAGCGGCACCATGTCGCCCCAGCGATTGCGGGTTTTCAATTGCAGGATGTCCTCGGGCTGTGAACGGAACGGGGCGTCGGCCTGCGCCCTTACCTGGTATACCCGTCCGAAACGATTGAAATCGTTGACGTACAGGGAGCCAAGATAGATCTGCATGGTGTCGAACACATCGGTGACCGGCACGCCCAGTTGCTTGGCCTTGACCCGGTCCAGGTCCACGTCCAGTTGCGGGACGTTGATCTGGAAGCTGGAGAATGCGGGCCCCAGCTCGGGCGCCTTGCGCGCCTCGGCCATGAAGGCCTGGGCGGCCGCATCCAGCGCGGCATAGCCGAGCGCGCCGCGATCCTCGATCTGCAGCTTGAAGCCCCCCACGGTGCCCAGGCCCATGACCGGCGGCGGCGGAAACACGGCGATGAAGGAATCCTTGATCGCGGCGTATTGCTGGTTGAGCGCGCCCGCTATGCCATTGGCCGACATCGCCTCACCCTTGCGCTCCTTGAACGGGTCCAGGGTGACGAACACGATGCCCGCGCTGGAACTGTTGGTGAAGCCGTTGATGGAGAGGCCCGGAAAGGCGATGGCGCTTTCCACCCCGGGCTGCTTCAGGGCGATGTCCGTCATGCGGCGTATCACCTCTTCCGTGCGATCCAGCGATGCCCCGTTGGGAAGCTGCGCAAAGCTGATCAGGTACTGCTTGTCCTGCGCGGGCACGAAGCCGCCGGGCACGATGTAGGAAATGGCCACGGTCAAGGCCAGCAGGACCGCGTACACGCCCATGGACGAGGCCTTGCGGCCGATGACACCCGACACGCCTGTTGCGTAGCGTTCGGAAGACCGGTTGAAGAAGCGGTTGAAGCGCTGGAAGAAGCCGCCCAGGTAGCGGTTCATGACCCGCGTCAGCCAGTCGGGCTTCTCGTGATGCCCCTTCAGGAGCAAGGCGGCCAGCGCCGGCGACAGCGTCAGGGAATTGAAGGCCGAGATGACGGTGGAGATGGCGATCGTCATCGCGAACTGCTTGAAGAACTGCCCGCTCAAGCCTGTCATGAAGGCCAGGGGAACGAAGACCGCCACCAGCGTCAGCGCAATGGCGACGATGGGTCCGCTGACCTCGCGCATGGCGCGATAGGTGGCCTCGCGCGGGGACAGGCCCTCGGCGATGTTGCGTTCCACATTCTCCACCACCACGATGGCGTCATCCACCACGATCCCTATAGCCAGGACCAGGCCGAAAAGGGACAAGGCATTGATCGTATAGCCGAAGGCCAGCATCAGCGCAAAGGTGCCCACGATGGACACGGGCACGGCCAGCAAGGGAATGATGGAGGCCCGCCAGGTCTGCAGGAACAGGATCACCACCAGCACGACCAGGGCAATCGCCTCCAGCAGGGTCACGACCACCGCCTTGATGCTGGAACGCACGAACTGGGTCGGATCGTAGGCAATGCGGCTTTCGACCGAAGAGGGAAAGTCGGCCGAGAGCTCCTTCATCACGGCGCGCACCTGGTCGGATACGGCCAGGGCATTGGCGCCCGGCGATTGCATGATGCCCATGCCGATGGCGGGCTTGTTGTCCAGCAGGGAGCGCAGGCCGTATTCCGACGCATCCAGTTCGATGCGCGCCACATCGCCCAGGCGCGTCACGCCGCCATCGGCCGAGGTCTTCAGCACGATATCGGCGAATTCTTCCTCGGTGCTCAGCCGGCCTTGCGCATTGACCGAAAGCTGCAGGGCGACATCGGACGAGGTAGGCGAGGCGCCGATCACGCCGGCCGCCACCTGCACGTTCTGCTCGCGTATGGCCGCCACCACATCGTTGGCCGTCAGGCCGCGCTCGGCGATTTTCTGGGGATTCAGCCACACTCTCATGGCGTAGTTGCCCGAGCCCCATATCTGGACCTCGCCCACGCCGGGTATCCGGGCCAGCCTGTCCTTGATGTTCAGGACCGCATAGTTGCGCAGATAGGTCATGTCGTAGCGGTCGTCCGGCGAGAGCAGGTGCACGACCATGGTCAGGGTGGGCGAGGTCTTCACCGTGGTCACGCCCAGCCTTTGCACATCTTCCGGCAAGCGCGGCAGGGCCTGCGATACCCGGTTCTGCACCAGTTGCTGAGCCTTGTCCGGGTCCATGCCCAGGTGGAAATTGATCGTCACCGCCAGATTGCCGTCGCTGTTCGCCTGCGACTGCATGTACAGCATGTTCTCCACGCCGTTGATCGACTCCTCCAGCGGCGCGGCCACCGTCTCGGCGATGACCTTGGGATTGGCGCCCGGGTACTGGGCGCGCACGACGACGGAGGGCGGAACCACCTCCGGATACTCCGAAATGGGCAGTTGGAAGACGGCCAGCCCTCCGGCCAGCAGTATTAGCACCGACAAGACGCCGGCGAAGATCGGGCGATCGATAAAAAATTTGGAAATATTCATGGAAATCCAGCGTTGTTCTCAGATCAGTTGACCGATGCGATGCGGCGGGCGGTGGATGCCGCGGCATCGGGCCCGGCCGCGACGCCGGTCGCCCGGGCCGGGTTTGGAGCAACAGGGTCTCCGGGCCGGATGCGCTGCAAGCCATTGACGACGATGCGCTCGCCCGCCTTCAATCCGGCTTCCACCACCCTGCCGCCCTGCCGGCTGGCGCCCAGCCGGACTTCGCGGTAGGCGGTTTTATTGCTGTCGTCGACCACGATCACGAAACGCTTGTTCTGGTCCGTTCCGATCGCCTTTTCGTCGATCAGCACGGCATCGCGCGGCTCTCCGCCGCCCAGGCGTATCCGCGCGTACAAGCCCGGCACCAGGGCGCCATCGGCATTGTCGAAGACGGCCCGCACGCGTATCGTCCCAGACGAGGTGTCCATGCGATTGTCGACCGACGCCAGCCGGCCCTCGCGCGGGTAGCCGTCCTCGTTGGCCAGGCCCAGGAACACCGGCGTATGCGCGGCCGTGTCCGCGGACCGGGCGGGGTTCACGAATTTCAGGAAGCTTTGCTCATCCACGTCGAAGGACGCATACAGGCGCGACACCGAGACCAGCGAAGTCAGGGCGGGAGAATTCGCGCCTGCGGTGACGACATTGCCCGCCGTGACTTCCGCGCGCGATACGCGGCCTGGAAACGGCGCCACGATGCGGGTATGCTCCAGGTCCAGCTCGGCCGACGCCAGCATGGCCTTCGCCGCCTGAAGATTCGCCGACGCCTCCCGCGAAGCATTGCGCTTTTCCTCGTAGTCGCGCTTGGCGATGGCATTGTCGGCCAGCAGGCGGCCGCCCCGCGACAGCTCGGACGCCGTGTAGGCGGCGCGGGCCTGAGCGGCCGCCAGGCGCGCCCTGGCCTGGTCGACCGCGGCCTGATAGGGCCGCGGATCGATGGTGAACAGCAGATCGCCACGCCGCATCAGGCTGCCGTCCTTGAAATGCACGGCCGTCAACGTGCCTGACACCAGCGGCCGGATTTCAACGCGGTCGATCGCTTCCAGACGGCCCGAGAATTCATGCCAGTCGGTGATGCTGCGGCTGGCGACGGTGGCCACGTCGACCGCGGCCGCCGGAGGTTCTCCGGCACTCGGGACGGCCCCGGCGTCCACCCTCAGGGCAATGATGCCCGCGGCCAGCAAAACGGCGGCAACAGCCGACATGGCGTAGCGCTTACGCAGTAAAAACATGGTCTTCCTTGGATAGATGAGTGGTTCTTCACATCAACGGCGGTACGGACACAGGAACAAGCTGTGTCCGTTTGAAAAACGCCGTATGAAAAACGGAAAGGTAGGAGTATTATTTATTCTTTGCGAAAACAGATAAATAATCATTTTTCGCGAACACTATTCGTTTTTTACAAACAATCGTTTTTTATCGACGGTCGCCCGCCCGTTTCCAGGGCGGCGCTCGCCGACTTTCCGGAATACGTCATGGATCGCTTTCAAGCCATGCAGGTCTTTACCCGCGTCGTCGATGCCAACAGCTTCACCCTGGCGGCGGACACGCTGGGGCTGCCCCGCGCCACCGTCACCACCACCATCCAGAATCTGGAGCGCATGCTGCAGGTCCGGCTGCTGAACCGGACCACCCGCCGCCTGAGCCTGACGCCCGACGGAGCGGCCTACTATGAACGCTGCGTGCGCATACTGGCCGACGTCGAAGACGCCGAATCGTCCTTCCACGACGTCACGCGGGGGCCGCGCGGCCGCCTGCGCATCGACGTCCCGCCCTCCATGGGCCGGCTGATCCTGATTCCCGCGCTCTGCGAATTCCATAAGCGCTATCCCGACATCGAGCTGGCCATAGGCATGAGCGACAGGCCGGTCGACATGGTGCAGGAAGCGGTCGATTGCGTGATACGGGTGGGCGAATTGCAGGATTCCTCCATGGTGGCCAAGCGCATCGGCACCTTCGAAAGCCTGACCTGCGCCGCGCCGTCCTACATCGAGCGCCACGGCATACCTAAGTCCATCGACCAGCTCGGGGACCACCAGGCCGTCCATTATTTTTCCAGCCGCAGCGGACGCGTCATAGACTGGAGCTTCATGGTCGATGGAAAACCGACCGACGTACAGGTGAAAGGCGTCGTTTCCGTCAACGACGCCGAAGCCTATGTCACCTGCGGCCTGAACGGATTCGGCCTTATCCAGCCCTCTCGCTACATGGTTGCGCCCCACCTGCAGTCGGGCGCCCTGGTCGAAGTGCTGTCCGACTTGAAGTCGCCGTCCATGCCCATTTCCGTGGCCTATCTGCAAAACCGCCACCTTTCCCCCAAGGTGCGCGTGTTCGTGGACTGGATCAGCGAGCTCTTCCAGCAATGCCCCTTGATGAGTGGCTGCGCGCCTCAGCATTTCAGCAAGGAATGCGCCTTTGCCGGCGAACGCAAGCCGGTGCGGAGCAATTCGCTGCATGAGCTGATCGCTCACCACAACGTGGCCGAAAGCGTGTTCTGACGACAAGGGAAGCGGCTGCCCGGCGGGCATGACGTTTGCTTCCTCGGGACCGGTGGAACGGGCAAGCGGGTGGACCGGCGCCCTCTCCGCCATCCTGAGGAGAACATATGAATGTCGCCATCGTCGGTACCGGTTATGTCGGCCTCGTTACGGGTGCATGCCTGGCCGAGGCAGGCCACTTCGTCACCTGCATCGATAACAATGCGGTAAAAATCGGGCAAATGCGGGAGGGAAATCTGCCCTTCCACGAACCGGGCCTGCAAGCCATCGTATTGGCGCAACTGCATGGCGGAAGACTGCGCTTTTCAACGGACCTGACCGGCGGAACGCAACAGGCGCAAGTCGTCATGCTGGCCATCGGCACGCCGTCCGCGGCCGACGGCTGCGCCAATGTCGACAGCCTTCTGCAATGCGCAAAGGCATTGGCGGACACGCTGGATCATTCCTGCGTGCTCGCAGTCAAATCGACCGCGCCCGTGGGCACCTGCGATCATGTGCAATCCTTCTTCGATGCGCGGCAGGCCTCCGTGCCGGACGCTCCACGCGTCGACGTGGCCTCGAATCCCGAGTTCCTCGCCGAGGGCCGTGCCGTCGACGATTTCAGAAATCCCGACCGCATAGTCATCGGCGCCGGGACGGCGCAGGCCGCGGCCACGCTGTCCAGCCTGTATGCTCCATTCGACCCGGACGGCCGGCGGCGGCTGTGCATGGATGTGCGTAGCGCGGAGTTCGCAAAATACGCCTGCAATGCCATGCTGGCTTCCAGGATATCGCTGGTGAACGAACTGGCCAATATCGCCGAGAAAATGCAGACGGACATGCGGTCCATCTGCAAGGTCCTTGCCACGGACCACCGCATCGGTCCCGACTTCCTGCGCCCGGGCGCCGGCTACGGGGGATCATGCCTGCCCAAGGACTTGCGCGCGCTCATCCGAACGGCGGAACAATGCCAGGAGCCGGCCCCCCTGCTCCGGGCTGTCGAAGAGGTCAACCAGCGCCAGGTCAGGCTGCTGTTCGACTCCATACAGCGGTATTTTGGCGGCAACCTTTGGGGGCGCCGCATTGCGGTATGGGGACTGGCGTTCAAGCCGGGGACGGACGATGTCCGCGAATCGCCCAGCCTGGCGCTGATACGCCTGTTGATCGACGCGGGGGCGGCCGTGCAGGCCTACGACCCGGTGGTCTGCGCTTCGATCCCCAAGCTGGCAAGCCGCCCGGGGCTGGAATTGAGCAGTTCCGCGGCGCAGGCCTGCCGGCACAGCGAAGTCCTGGTGGTGATGACGGAATGGCAGGAATTCGCCGAACCGGATTTTTCGGCACTGGCGGGCAGCCTGGAATCCGGAGCCGTTTTCGACGGACGCAACCTGTATCGTCCCGAGCAGTTGGCTCCCTTCCATCTGCAGCATTTCCGGGTTGGCCAGAAGGTCCGGGGCAATCCGCTTGCGCCGGGCCGCCGCGCGGCCACGCCCGTACATTCCTGCCCCTGACAAGCCGGCAAACCCGCCGCCCGCTTTCACAACCGGATCGGCTCATGGAGAACGACAATGCAGACAGACTGGGGATCTCTTTTCGAACTGACCTTGTCCCCTTGGGAACTCATCGTGCGGGGCACGATAACGTACTGGTTCATCTTCCTGCTGCTGCGGCTGGCCGGCCGCCGTGACTTCGGATCGGTGGGAATGGCCAATATCCTGCTCCTGGTGATGATCGCGGATGCGGCGCAGAACGGCATGGCGGGCGATTACGAGACCATCACGGAAGGCATGATCCTCATTGCCACCCTGGTGTTCTGGAGCGTGTTCGTGGACCGCCTGTGCTATTTCGTGCCTGCCGCGCGCGTCGTCCTGGAAGCCAGCCGCCTGTGCCTGGTCAAGGATGGGCAGATACAGCGCCGCGGAATGCGCCGCGAATACATAACCGAAGACGAACTCATGGCCGAGCTGCGCAAGAACGGCATCGACGATGTCAGGAAAGTCAGGCGCGCCTACATGGAGGAAGCGGGCGACATCAGTGTTCTGCCTTACCGGAAATGACGGGCGGCCGCGCCACGGCCAATACGGTCGCCAGCAGCTCGCGCGGGTCCACCGGCTTGGCCACATGCACCTGGAAGCCCGCCAGCAACGCGCGTAGCCTGTGTTCGCGCTCCGCATAGCCTGACAGCGCAATGGCCGGCAGGCGCTGCGCGAGCGATGATTTGCGTTGCGCCTCCATAGTCCTGATCTGCGCAATGACCTCGTAGCCATCCGGCTCGCCCAGTGAAATATCGCAGATCAGCGCATCGGGCCACTGCTCGGGCGGACGCTCCCGCAATGCCGACAACAGCGGCTGGCCGGAATCGAACAGTTCCACCCTGCTGCCCTGGTCCTGCAGGACCTCTCCCAGAAGCTGCCGGGCTTCGGCCTGATCGTCCGCAACGAATACCGTCAGGCCCTTCAGCCTGTCGCCGCCCGTCAGCTCCTTGGGCGCGGCGGGCGCCAGCGTGGCGACGGCCCGCAAAGGCAGGCGGATGGCAAACGTCATGCCGCCGCCGTCTTCCGAGGGCTGGACCTGCAGGCCGCCTCCCATCTGCTCCAGCATGCCGTTCACCCGCGTCGGGTCGAGCACCGGAACGGCAGGGGACTGCGCCGCCGCCCCTCCATCCTCTTCCACTGTTTCCTGCGGCAACAGGCGCCGGTCAGTCACGGCGACCATGGCATGGGGGCCGTCGCGTTCCACCCGCAGTTCAAGGCGCTCCGACGGCGGCGTGAAGGCAATGGCGTTCTCGCATACCTCGCACAGCACCTGCTGCAGGACGCTGGGGTCGCCGGTCACCCGCAGGGAATCGGCGCTGATCAGTGTATAGAGCACGATGCCCTTCTCGTCGATCTGCGGGCGCATGGCGTCCAGGACGCCCGCGACCAGCGTGGTCAGGTTGACCGGCTGGGCGCTCAACCGGGCTCCCGACTCGTCCAGCGCATTCTGCTGGCGCTGCAGATCCCACATTTGCGCGTAGGTGCCTTTGGCCCGCAACAACTGGGCATGCGTGCCGCGCTCCACGATACGGCCGTGGTCCATGACCAGGATGAGGTCGGCATCGATGATGGTGGACAGCCGGTGGGCGATGATCAGCGTGCTTCGGCCTTGCGCCAGCAATTCGAGTTCGGCCTGTATGGCCCGCTCCGTGCGCGTATCCAGGGCCGAGGTCGCCTCGTCGAACACCAGCAGCGGCGGATTCTTCAGCACCGCCCTTGCGATGGCGATGCGCTGGCGCTCCCCGCCCGAGAGCTTGACGCCGCGCTCGCCGACCAGCGTGTCGTACTGGGCCGGCAGGCTTTGGATCAGCTCATGGATGCGGGCGGCCCTGGCCGCCTCGATCACATCGGCCAGCGACGCTCCCTCGCGCCCATAGGCAATGTTGTAGGCTATCGTATTGTTGAACAGCAGCGAATCCTGAGGCACGACGCCTATCGCGGCGCGCAGGCTCTTCAGGCTGACCGCGCGCACGTCCTGGCCATCCACCGTCACGCTGCCGCTGTCCACGTCGTAGAAACGCAGAAGCAGCCTGGCCAGCGTGGACTTGCCCGAGCCGCTGCCTCCCACCACCGCCACCGTTGCCCCCGGTTCGATGCGGAAGTCGACCTCGTGCAAAATGCGTCGCCCCGGCTCGTAGGAAAAGTCGACCTGCTTGAAAACCACCTCGCCCTTGTCCAGCCGCAGCGGCGGCAGGGGCTGGCCCGGTTCCGTCTCTGGCGGATAGCGCAGCAGGTCGGACATGCGTTCGGCGTTGATCATGGCTTCGCGCGCCTGCCGGAACACCAGGCCCAGCGCGTTCAGGGGCAGGCATACCTGGATGATGTAGGCATTGACCAGCACCAGGTCGCCAACCGCCATCCTGCCGTCGACCACTTCCTGTCCGGCCAGGATCATGACGGCGGCCACACCCAGCGCGATGATGCCGCTCTGGCCCACATGCAGGACCGACAAGGCTTTCTGGTTGTCTATCCCGACGCCTATCCATTTTTTCATGGTATCGCGCAAACGCTGCGATTCGAAAGCTTCGCTGGTATAGAACTTGACCGTTTCATAATTCATCAGGCTGTCGACCAGATGGCCCGCGGCCGCCGAATCCAGATCGTTGAGCCGGCGCTGATACGGAGTGCGCTTCTCGGTGAACACGACCGTATAGATTCCGTAAACGATGAAGGTGACCGCGACGATGCCGGCAAATCCCAGCCTGTAGGCAAATATCATGATCAACACCACCGACACGATCTCGATCAGCGTTGGCAGGACGGTGAAAAGCGCGGTTCCCAGCAAAAAACCCACGCCGGCGGTACCGCGCTGCACATCGCGCGAGAACATGCCGGTCTGATGCCCGCCATGGAAGCGGACGCCCAGGCTGTGCAGATGGTCGAACATCCTGACAGTGAAATCGGCCACCGCCGTCTGGGTCACCCGGGCGAACACCATGTCGCGCAGCTCGGTGAACAGGCCCGAGGCAAAGCGCAGCAATGCATAGCCCAGCAGCAGGAACACCGGCAGCACCAGTTCACCCTGCCCGGGCTCCAGACTGTCCACGATGCCCTTCAAGGCAACGGGCACCAGCACCGCCAGAAGCTTGGCCGCAACCAGCAGTGCCAGCGCGGCGGCGGCTCGCCGGCGGAACCGCCACAGTACATGACCAACCGTCCTCAGCATCTCGCGGCGGGCGGAAGCCGCTGAAGCTCCGCTTTTGCCGGGCCCGCGCCCACTTCGATTATCCTGATCCGCGCTTTCCATCCATCCGGCCTTAGTCCATGATTGACGACGCCGCGAATGCGGCAATTAGCATGCCCGCAGGAAGGCCAGGAACCGCCTTTCGTCGGCACGCAGGCCGGCGGGAGTTTTCAGGCTGCTGCGCGGCGGAAGGGTCCCGGCCAGGTAGGCCTCGGTCACAGCGGGATGGATGTAGCAATCGCGGCATATCGCGGGGGTATTGCCCAGCATCTGCGCGGTGGCCTTGCAGGCCTCGGCCACCGCCGTTCTGTCGGGCGCCTCATTCTTGCTGCCGCGGTCCTGCAACTGGCTGAAGGCAAGCACCGACGCAGCCCATGTACGATAGTGCTTGGCGGTGAAGTCGCCGCCGCCCGCCTCTTTCAGATAAGCGTTGACGCAGCCGGAATCGATGCGCTGCGCGTCTCCCTGCGCGTCCCTGAACTGGAACAGCTCGTGCCCGGGAATTTCCATGCAGCGCCTTATCACACGCGCAATCCTGCGGTCATTGATGGTCACGTCATGGCGCACGCCGCTTTTGCCGCGAAACTGGAAGCGGATGCGGCTGCCCATGACCGAGGCGTGGCGGCGCCGCAAGGTCGTCAGGCCGAACGATTTATTGGTTTTGGCATATTCGCGGGTACCCACGCGGATCAGGGTCAGATCCAGAAGCCTGACCACCACGGCAGTGACCTTGCGGACCGTCAGGGCCTCCGATCTCATGTCCCGTTCGACGCGGCGGCGTATGCGCGGCAAAGCAGCGCCGAACTCCGCCAGCTGCCTGTACTTGTCCGCGTCCCGGATTTCCTTCCAATGCTCGTGATAGCGATATTGCTTCCGTCCTCGCGCATCGCGCGCGGTGGCCTGAATATGCCCTTTGGGGTCCGGGCATATCCAGACATCCTCGTAAGCCGGCGGGATGGCAAGCGCGTTGATTCTCTTCAGGACCCGCGCATCCCGTACCGCCCTGCCCTGCGCGTCCACATAGCGAAAGGCCTTGCCCGCCCGCTTGCGCGAGATTCCCGGATCCGTGTCGGCGGAGTAGACCAGATCCCGCCCGCCCGCAAGGGCCTGGGCAAGATCGGGTACATCGCTCATGGCTCAAGCGTCGGGCGGAATCAAGCCGCGACGGCGGTGGACGCCAGCTCCTGCTTCAAGGACTCCATTTCCTGCGCGAGTTCCTTCAGGTCGATTTTCTTGGAAATCACCTTTGGAAAGAGCTCGTCCTCTTCCTCGGTGACATGATGGTTCACGTACTCGCCCAGGACGGTGAATTTTGCGTCGTACAGGTCGTCGTCCGGACCCATGCCCTGCAACTGGGCAATAAGCTCCTTGGCCGAAGCATGCTCCACCAGGGCCTCGTCGAGCAGATCGCCGAAGGCTTCGGGATTCTGGTCCCTCAGGTAAGGATAGAACTTCTCTTCTTCGATCTTGGTATGTATGGTCAACTCCGTACAGGCCTCCTCCACCATCTTCTGCTTGGCGCCGGAGTCCTTCTCCTTTTCGAAATCCTTGAAAATTTTCTTGACCTTCTTGTGGTCGTCCAGCAATAGGCTCAAGGCCGCCTTCTGGGCCGCGGGAATTTCTGATTTGTTCATGCTCGCTCCTGTATGCAAAGCTGTGTTTCGACGTGGCCGGCTTCATTCTCGGCATGAGTCATACAGCAATTCCCATGCCACCCGGTGTTCAGCCGCGTTCGGGCTGCCGCGGAGGATGCGCCAAGGCGCGCGAGCCATGGCGGTTCGCATAGCACCAGGTAAACTCGGCGCCCAACAGGAAAACCTGGGCCGCGTAGTACACCCAGATCAGCACGACGATCAAGGAGCCGGTCGCAGTAAGCGACGATACGGTCGAGCTCTTGCCCAGATACAAGCCTATGCCGGCCTTGCCCACTTCGAACAGTACGGCCGTTACCGCTGCGCCCACCCATACGTCGCGCCAGGCGATGGCGGCCTGCGGCATGAATTTGTATATGGCGGCAAACAGGACCACCGTCATGCCCAGCGAAAAAGCCGCATTTGCCATCTGGAGCAGCACTTCCCATCCGGGAAAAAGGCCGCTGCTCCATTGCCCCAGGACGGCCAGCAAGGAACTGGCAATCAACGAAACCAGCAGCAGGAAGCCCAAGCCCAGCACCAGTCCGAAGGAAAGCAGCCGGGCCCGGAACATTTTCCACAGCCCCGCCTTCTTCTGCTTGCTGGGCACTTGCCATATCCGGTCCAGGGCGCTTTGCAGCTCGGCGAATACGCGGGTCGCCCCCACCGCCAGGATCACGACGCTGACCAGAGTGGCAAAAAACCCCTGGGTCGGCTTGTCGGCGCTTTTTATCAGGCTCTGTATGCCGGAAGCGCCCTCGGGCCCCACCAGGCCGCCCAACTGGCGGATGATTTCCCCCCGCACCGCGTCCTCTCCCCAGACGGAGCCCGCCACCGCGATCACGATGATCAGCAAAGGGGCGATCGAGAAGATCGTATAGAAGGCAAGCGCCGCCCCCAGGCTGGACGCGTAATCGTCCTTCCAGGCCAGGAAGGCGCTTTTCACGAGATCGAAGAAGTCCCTGATTCTCATTGTGTGCCGTCGCGCATGCCGCCCGCTTTCACGGTATCGCCCTGTCATGGCCCAGCGACGGCGCCTCCGGCACCGATGCCGCCCTTTGCTTGGCCAGGGCCTTCAGGCAATGGGCGATGCAGGCCGCTATGGCTTCGTCGAACCAGGGCTGCCCCCCGCTGACTCCGACGACGATGCCGTCAACGCAGGCGCTGCCCCATAAGCCGGTATCCGAGGCCGTGAGCAGATGGGGCGCCAGTTGCCGGACGAAATGCCCGTCGCGGCCCGTGCGCCAGGCGACGCGGGTCTTATCGCGCGCGAAACGCGCATAGTCGGCATCCCAGGCGGAGCGATCGCCCACGGCATGCTCATAGAGCACCGCGTGGTCGAAATCGCTGGTGCCTGGATCCAGCGCCGGGTCCATCACCACAATGTAAAGGAATCCGCTATCGCCTATCGTACGCTGCGCCAGGCCTTGCTCTATCATGGGCAAAACCAGCGCAACCGCCTCGCGGGCGGCCCTCTGGTCCGCAAAGAAGCTGCCCGCCGGCAATTGTTCTTTATCGTCGATCACGTTCGGGCCTCCTTCTACTCCGCCTTGTGGATTTCGGCATGCATCTGCTTGGCCATCTGCAGATGGCCCTGCAAGACAGGCAAGGTCTTGGATGCGAACGCCTTCACATCGCTGTCCGCGGCATTCTTCGAGGCATTGGTGAACAGGGCGACGGCTTCTTCATGGGCCATGACGCCGATATCCTGAGCATACTTCTTGTCGAATTCCGCGCCCTTGAGCTTGCCCAGCTCCGCCAGTTGGTCCTGCTGCTTCTGATTCAGGGATGCCGGCAGCTCCACGCCCTTGTCCTTGGCCAGGGCTTTCAGTTCCTCGTCGGCCTTGCCATGGTCGGCCAGCATTTTTTGCGCAAACGACTTTATCTGCGGCGATTGGGCGGATTTTTCAGCCAGGGCGCTGGCCTGCAGTTCCAGTTTCCCGGCCATCGCCGCCGAGGTCATGAAGGTGACGTCGGCTTTGCCGATGTCGGCGGCGAGCGCCGCTCCCGATAAGGCGCAAGCCGCCAGGGATAAGCAAAACGCATAAATGGAGAATGCACGCATGGGAGGCTCCTGAGGGTAAAGGGATTGCCGATGGCCCACACCAGCAAGCCCCGTGCCCCCGGCCCGTCCGCAGTCATCCCGGTCTTGCCAGGCGCTGGATGAGCGGCGCATGCCGGGGGTAAGCCGCCAGCAGGGTATCGGTGCAGGCCAGTTCGAATTCGCTGAACTCGAAGCCCGGGGCCACCGTGCAACCCACGAAGGCATAGCTGTCGGGGTCGGCCAGCTCGGCGCCGAACCAGCAGCCCGCCGGGACCACCGCCTGGAACGAGGAACCGGGCGATTGCAGCGCATTGCCCAGCCGGTGCGTCACTGATTTCCCGTCCGGCATCAATACATGGACGTCGAGCGGATGGCCGGCGTAAAAATGCCAGACTTCGTCCGAGGCGATGCGATGCCAGGCGGAGTAGGCGCCATTGTCGAGCAGGTAATAAATGGCCGTCGACGCCGAGCGCTGCGTCCCCGAAGCGCCGCGGGCGACCCGCTCATCGCTGCGATAGGTCTCGGCGTAATAGCCGCCCTCGGGATGCGGCGACAGCCCGAATTGCCGGATAAGGCGCTCCACCTGCGGATCGATCGTATCCATACGCTTGCTCCCGCAAGAATCATGAAACCGCAAATATACATAAACATCCCCGCATGGGCGTGCGGAATACCGACACCCCGCATCGTCCGGCAACACAAGACGCTCGTTATGGTGTTCAATACCGCTCATGAAGATAGAGCCCCAACCCTCCCGCGATGTTGAATCGCCCTATGCCTGGGCACGGCTTATCGTGTCGCTGATGCTGATGACCATCGGCGGAGCGGGCATGTATTCCGTAACGGTGGTGCTGCCGCAAATACAGGCGGAGTTCGGCATAAGCCGCTCGGACGCCTCGCTTCCCTACACCCTGACGATGATAGGCTTTGGCCTGGGAGGCATCCTGATGGGGCGCCTGTCGGACCGCTTCGGCGTGCTCGCCCCCATCGTGGTGGGCACCCTGGGCATCAGTTCGGGCTTCATGCTGGCCGGCTCGGCCGGCAGCATGTGGCAGTTCAACCTGGCGCAAGGCCTGCTGATCGGCCTGATGGGGACGGCGGCGAGCTTTGCGCCGCTGGTCGCCGACACCTCGCAGTGGTTCACGCGCCGGCGCGGCATCGCGCTGGCCATCTGCATGAGCGGCAATTACCTGGCCGGGGCCGTCTGGCCGCCCATCATGCAGCACTTCATCGACACCGTCGGCTGGCGGCAAACCTACCTGGGCATAGGCGTGTTCTGCCTGTTTTCCATGCTGCCCCTGGCGCTGGTCTACCGCCGCCGGCCGCCTTCCACGCCGGCCGCAACGGCCAATACCCATTCCCGCCCCCTGGCGCGCTTCGCCCAGGAAGCGGCCCGCTCCGATCCCGCCCGGCCGCTGGGCCTGTCGCCCGGCGCCCTGCAAGTGCTGCTGTGCATCGCCGGCGTGGCCTGCTGCGTGGCCATGGCCATGCCGCAAGTCCATATCGTGGCCTACTGCGGCGACCTGGGCTTCGGCGCGGCGCGCGGCGCCGAGATGCTGGCGCTCATGCTGGGGCTGGGCATCGTCAGCCGCCTGCTATCGGGGTGGATTTCGGATCATATAGGCGGCTTGCGCACCCTGCTCCTGGGTTCCGTGCTGCAGGGCGTCGCCCTGCTGATGTTCCTGTCCAGTAACGGCCTGGTGTCGCTGTACGTCATTTCGGGGCTGTTCGGCCTGTTTCAGGGCGGGATCGTCCCGGCCTATGCGCTGATCGTCCGCGAATACTTCACGCCCAAGGAAGCCGGGGCGCGCGTGGGCACCGTGCTGATGGCCACGCTTTTCGGCATGGCCCTGGGTGGCTGGATGTCGGGCGCCATCTACGACCTTAGCGGCTCCTACCATGCCGCCTTCATCAACGGCCTGGCATGGAATGCGCTGAACGTCAGCATCATCGGCTTCCTGCTGTACCGCGCCAGGCGCGGACCGGGGCCGGCGGGGCTTGCCGTGGGCGCATGATCGCCCGCGGCAAGCCGCTGGTCCGCCTGGCAGCCTAGTCGGGGAAGGACAGCGCGACGAAATCCACAAAGGCGCGCACGCGCGTCGAAAGCTGGTTTCTTTGCAGATAGGTGGCATAGATATCGGCATCGGGCGTCTGGTAATCGTGCAGCACCTGAACCAGGCGCCCGCTGTCCAGATAGCGCGAGATATCCCACTCGGCACGCATCAGGATGCCATGGCCGTCCAGGGCCCAGTTCACCGCCGTTTCGCCATCGTTGGTGCTGAGCGTGCCGTGAACCCGCACGACCTCGGTGGTCTTCTCGCCGCCCTGCTCCGTGGTCAGGCGCCAGACTCCGTACGCCTCGTCGCCCTGCTGTATGCCTATGCAGTTGTGTTTCTCGAGATCCTTTGGGCTGAGCGGGGCGGCATGGCGCGCCAGATAGGCGGGCGAGGCGCAAAGCAGCCTGCGGTTGGCCGCCAGGCGCCGGGCCATGATACGGCCGTCGGGCGGCTCTCCGAAGCGGATGCACACGTCGAAGGCGTCGCTGCTGAAGGCGGGCGGGTCGACCGACAGCTGCAACTGCACCTGCACGTCCGGATACTTGAGCATGAAGCGCGATACCAGGGGCGCGATATAGCTGCGGCCAAACCCCGGCGATGCATTCACGCGCAGCAGCCCCTTGGGCGCGGCGCCCGATCCAGCCAGCAATTGCTCCATGTCGTCGATTTCGGCCAGGATGCGGCGCGCGTGGGCCAGGTAGATTTCACCCTCGGGGGTGAGCCGCATGCGCCGGGTCGTGCGTATGACCAGCGGTATGCCCAGCCGCGCCTCCATGTGCGCGAGGCGCTTGCTGACCGCCGGCGTGGTGATGCCCAGGCTGCGCGCGGCCGCTCCCAGGCCTGCCGACGAGGCGAGCACAGAGAAGAAAGCCAGCTCGGAAGGATGCGTTCCGGATGTCATGCAAGCGTTTTGATTATTGAATACAGGTTAACAATGGATTCACCGGCAAGCGCTTATTTTGGCTCGAATTGCTCCTATAGTTCAAGCAAGGTCAAGCATTGCAAGAGGAGCACAGGATGAAAACATATCGCATCGCCACCATACCGGGCGACGGCATCGGCAAGGAAGTCATACCCGCGGGCCAGGAACTGCTGCAGGCACTGGCCGCGGCGGACCGCTCCTTCTCGTTCGAGTTCGAGAATTTCGATTGGGGCGGCGACTACTACCGCAAGCACGGCGTCATGATGCCGGAAGACGGGCTGGACGCCCTGCGCGGCAAGGACGCCATTCTTTTCGGCTCCGCCGGCGACCCGGATATCCCCGACCACATCACGCTGTGGGGCCTGCGCCTGAAAATTTGCCAGGGCTTCGACCAGTACGCCAACGTCCGTCCGACCCGCATTCTTCCAGGCATCGACGCGCCGCTCAAGCGCTGCGCCATCGAAGACCTGAACTGGGTCATCGTCCGCGAGAACTCGGAAGGCGAATACTCCGGCGTGGGCGGGCGCGTCCATCAGGGGCATCCCATCGAAGCCGCCACCGACGTTTCCATCATGACACGCGCCGGGGTGGAACGCATCCTGCGCTACGCCTTCCGGCTGGCCCAGTCGCGTCCCCGCAAGCTGCTTACCGTCATCACCAAGTCCAATGCGCAGCGCCATGCCATGGTCATGTGGGACGAGATCGCCAGGCAGGTGTCGGCGGAGTTTCCCGATGTCGCCTGGGACAAGGAACTGGTGGACGCCGCCACGGCCCGCATGGTGAACCGTCCCGCATCGATGGACACCATCGTGGCCACCAACCTGCACGCCGACATCCTGAGCGACCTGGCCGCCGCGCTGGCGGGCAGCCTGGGCATCGCGCCCACCGGCAACATCGACCCCGAACGGCGCTATCCGTCCATGTTCGAACCCATCCACGGATCGGCCTTCGACATCATGGGCAAGGGCCTGGCCAATCCCGTGGGCACATTCTGGTCGGTCGTCATGCTGCTGGAGCATCTGGGCGAAACTGCCGCGGCCGAACGCGTCATGCGCGCCCTGGAGCACATTACCTCCCGCCCCGAATTGCATACCGGCGATCTGGGCGGCAAGGCCACGACCGCGGACGTTACCCAGGCCATGTGCAGCCGGATCGCACAAGCCTGATCAGCAGCGGCACGAGACGGCGCCGCCCGGCGCCCGATAAAAACAAAGGAGAAGACAAGCATGAAACCAAGCCAGACAAACACCTTTAGAAAAAGAGCGGCCGGATTCTCGATGGCGGGGGCCGGCGCGCTGGCCGCGCTCGCCTTGTCGAGCTCTGTCGCCATGGCGCAAGCCTGGCCCGACAAGCCGGTCAGCCTGGTCGTGCCGTTCGCGGCGGGCGGCACCACCGACGTCCTGGCGCGCGCCCTGGGCGATCAATTGTCCAAGTCCCTGGGGCAGCCCGTGATTGTCGAGAACAAACCGGGAGCCGGCGCCACACTGGGCGCCGACATCGTCGCGCGTTCCAAGCCCGACGGCTATACGCTGCTGATGGGCGCGGTGCACCACACCATCGCCACCAGCGTCTATAAAAAGCTGTCCTACGATTTTCAGAAAAGCTTCGAGCCCATTACCACTGTCGCCCTGGTGCCCAACGTGCTGGTCATCAACGCCGCCAATACTCCGGCAAAAACGCCTGCGGAGCTGGTCGCTCTGGCCAGGAAATCGGCGACCAGCCTGGCTTATGGATCGAACGGCTACGGCACCTTGCAGCACCTGATCGGCACGCAGTTCGCCATGCAGAACGGCATCGAGCTGCTTCACGTGCCCTACAAGGGCAGCGGCCCGCTGACCACCGACCTGATCGGAGGCCAGGTGACCATGTCCTTCGACACGGTCACTCCCGTCCTGCCGCACATCCAGGCCGGCAAGCTGCGCGCCCTGGCCGTCACCACCGCCAAGCGCTCGTCCGTTCTGCCCGATACGCCGACACTGAACGAGTCGGGCATGCACGACTTCGACCTGGGCACCTGGTTCGGCGTGCTGGCGCCCGCGGGTACGCCGGCAAACATCCTGGACACGCTGAACACCGAAATGGTCAAGGTCATCAAGTCGGCCGACTTCCGCGAGAAGATGTCCAAGATCGGCGCCGAACCGATAGGCAACTCGCGCGCTGAAATGAGCCAGCAGATCGACAGCGACACCAAGCGTTTTGCCGAAGTCATCAAGAAGGCCAATATAACGGTCAATTGATCACGCTGCCCGGCCCTTGTGCCCTGCGCTGTTGCATCGGCCTGGCCGATCAAGCGGACGGGGCCGGCATCCGGATTCAGAAAACACAGGCCGCCGATCCGACGATCGCGCGGCCTGTTTTTACTGGATTCATGTACAGCGATTTCCACGAAATGGCGCAAATCTTGCAAACGACTTAAAAAAAACCTTAAAAGAATGTTGTAACTACCTAATATAAAGACATTTTTTCTGATATTATCTTTTCAATCAAAAATACGACTTCATGCCCGCCACATGTCTGCCGCCCGGAAAACATCATTGCGTCGCCTTTCATTATCGGCCCTGCTGCCCTTGTGCTTCGTGTTCGCCCTGAGCACGGCCGCCACACCCGTCCAGGCGCGCGCAGAAACGAAAAGCACCCAGGCACAGAAAGTCCAGGCCAAGAAAGCCGCCCCCAGGAAAACAAGCGCCAGGAAAGCCGCCAAGCGCAAGACGGCCAAGGTCGCCAGCGCCGGCAAGCCCCGAATCGTACGGCGCCAGAACCTGCGCCCCGCCAGCTATGCCCTTTCGGCGCAAGGCAGCCTGGCCGCGCCTCCGCAGGCCGGCGCATCCGAAGCGGAGCTGGATACGCGGCAGGCGGTGCTGCGTTCCGAAGTCGCCTTCGTGCAAGACCTGGAGAGCTCTCATGTGCTCTACGACAAGAACAGCGATGAAGTCCGTCCGATTGCATCCATCTCCAAGCTGATGACCGCGTTGGTGGTGGCCGAAGCCGGCTTGCCCATGGACGAGACATTGGAAATTTCCGATGCCGACGTCGACCGCCTGCGCCATTCGCGCTCGCGCCTGCGGGTCGGCACCCAGCTCAGCCGTGCCACCATGCTGCATCTGGCGCTCATGTCCTCCGAAAACCGCGCCGCCCACGCCCTGGGCCGCTATTATCCGGGCGGCATGCCCGCTTTTGTGCGCGCCATGAACGACAAGGCGCGCGCCCTGGGCATGCGCAAGACGCATTTCGTCGAACCCACCGGCCTGTCCAGCGACAACGTTTCCTCGCCGCGCGATCTCGTCAAGCTATTGCGCGCCGTCAGCAAGCAGCCGCTGATTCATCGCTATACCACCGACGACAGCTACCAGGTCGATGTCGGACGCGGTCGCCAGCTGGTCTACAACAACACCAATCGCCTGGTGAAGAATTCCGATTGGGACATCCAGATATCCAAGACCGGCTTCATCAACGAAGCCGGCGAGTGCCTGGTCATGCTGACCCGCATCGATAATCGCGACGTCGCCATTGTGCTGCTCAACTCCACGGGCCGCTACTCACGCATCGGCGATGCCGTGCGCATCCGCAATCTGGTTGAAAACAGCAGCAACGTAGCCATGCTGTAAGGTCGCTTCCCGACCATGTGCATTGCCTATCTGGCCATCTCCGCGGATCCGCAGTGGCCCTTGTTCATTGCGGCCAATCGCGACGAGTTCCATCAGCGACCCAGCCTGCCGGCCGCTCCCTGGCGCGACCGGCCCGACGTCATTGCCGGCATGGACTGCCTGGGCGGGGGAAGCTGGCTGGGCATCACCCGGCAAGGCCGGTTTGCCCTGTTGACCAATTATCGCGATCCATCCCGCTTCATGCCCGGCGCGCCGTCGCGCGGCGAACTGGTCAGCCGCTACCTGACGGGCGGCGAACCGCCCGCATCGTATGCGCGGCAGGTCCATGCGGCGGGATCCGACTACAACGGATTCAATCTGATCGCGGGCGACCTGGACGCCGCCTGCTATGTGGGCAACCGGGCCGGCCAGACCGCGCCCCAGCTCCTGCGGCCAGGGCGCTACATCGTATCCAACCATCTTCTGGACACGCCCTGGCCAAAGGCGGAACGCCTGCGGGCCGCGCTCGACTCCTTCCCGCTGAATAGGCTGGAGCAATCGCTGACGCCCATCTTCGAGATACTCAAGGACGGCACGCCCGCCCAGGACCACGTCCTGCCGAACACGGGCCTGACGCTGGAGCGCGAACGGCTGCTCAGCAGCCCTTTCATCGTGAGCCCCGACTACGGCACCCGCTGCTCCACGGTCATTGCCGTGCATGCCAGCGGACGTGTGCTCTTCAGCGAAGTGAGCTACGATGAATCAGGCCTGTCCACCCAACGGCACGACTGGCCTTTTTCCATTGTCTCAAGGAGTGCGCCATGAAAGTTTCCATCTTGGGCATCAGGCCGCCGAAAGCGGTCCTGAACATGGCTCTGGCGACGGCTGTGCTGCTGGCCAGCGGCCTGTACGCCCAGTCCCGCGCCGAGCTTCCCCAAACGCAGATACAGGGCGGCACCGAATACATCAGCGGAGGCTTCGGCCAGGATGAGTCCACCGCCTTGAAGCAGGCCATGAACCAGTGGCCTCTTGCCCTGACGTTTGCCAGCCAGGTTGATGGCAAGGCGGCCTATGCCGGCGAAGTGCAGGTGGTGATCCGCAACGCAAGCGATGCAACCGTCCTGAATGTCGCATCCGACGGCCCGTATTTCCTGGCCCGGCTGGACCCGGGCTCGTACCGTGTTTTCGTCACCTACGACAACCAGACGCAATCAAGGGAAATCACCATCGCTCCAACGGGAACGACTCGCGTGGTGTTCACCTGGAACAGGCCCGCCTCGGGTCCCGATTGACATGTCCTAATGCAAGGTCCTGCCCGGGGGGGGGTGCCGCCGCGGGCGCTTCGCCTTGTTCCTGCAGCGAGCCCAGGGCGTCCTCCCAGTTGCGCAAGGGAACGCAAGTCTGCAAGCGCACTATGGCCTGCTTGATCAGGGCGTCGTGCAATTCATGTCCTATCCTGGAGGCCACATCCAGGGTCGCATCGCCTTGCAGTTCGCCAAGACGGACCAGCGTGGATTCGACATCGTCGACCGAAACCTGCTGGTCGTTGGCGCCATGGAAAAAATGCAACATGGTGGTGGGAGGCGCCGAACTGGGCAGGGCCGCATACAGCCCCGAAAAGGCCAGAACACGGCCAGCCAGATCGGGCCGGGCGTGACTGGCCTCCAGCGCCATCGATGCGCCTTGGGAAAATCCGGCCAGGGCCGTCTGCTGCCCCGTCAAGCCATAGGCGGCCTGTATTTGCCGAACCTGCCCGATAAGGGCCGGCAAGGCCTGGGCGACGCGCTCGGCGTAATTGCTTTCCGACAGGTCGACCGGGTTTATCCAGTGATAGCCCGCTATCCCGTTCCAGCCCGCTGCGGATGCCTGGCTGCCGGCCTGAATGTTTTCAAATGCATAGGGAAGCACGACCATCGCGCGCGGGAAGGCCTGCTTGATGGCTTCGGCCAAGGGGAACAGTTGTCGGGGATCGGCCGACTCGCCATGCAAAAGCACAAAAAGCAATTCGGGCTTTCCTGTCTTGGGTATGAAAATAAAAGGATCCGGAAAGTCCGGCTGCTTCGCCATATCGTTACCTCCTGAAAGCCTGGTCTTGCTTGGCAATCCAAAAATTGTACGCTAGATGGAAAGCGCGTTCGATTAGAGTCCCGGCGTCTTTTACTGTATATTTATACAGTATCGAACATTTGGCACATGCCTCCATGCCTGGTTTTTCTTCGCAACGCCCGGAACACATTCATCCAGCCCTGTGGCGGGGAACCCAGCTTGCCCGCTCGCAGCGCCCCGTCGTTTCCACCGGCTTCGCCGCGCTGGATCGCGAGCTTCCGGGGCAGGGCTGGCCCCTGGGTTCGCTCATCGAGTTCCTGCCCAGCCGGCCCGGCATAGGCGAAATCCATTTGCTGCGGCCAGCCCTGGAGCATCTTTCATCCGAGCGCAGCGTGATCCTGGTGCACCCGCCTTACGAACCCCATTTCCATTGCTGGGTCGACTGGCGGCTTCAGGCGCGGCGCCTGCTATGGGTCAACCCCAAGACCCAGGGCGACGCCCTGTGGGCGGCCGAGCAAATCCTGAAACACAATGCCTGCGCCGCCCTGCTTTGCTGGGCCGGCGCTCCGCATCCGGCCGGCTTGCGCCGCCTGCATCTCGTGGCTCAGCAAAGCGACACGCTTTTCGTGCTGCTGCGTCCGCAAGCCCAGGCCATGCATGCCAGCGCCGCACCCCTGCGCCTGCGGCTGATGCCCGTCGCCCAGGGCATAGAAGCCTTCATTCTCAAGCGGCGCGGCCCTTCCTGCGACAAGCCCGTATCCATTGTCCTGAATCCCGCGCGCGGCACGGCGCCGCGCCCCGAACACCATGAACAGCACGCCTCTCTGGTTCAGCCTGTACCTGCCCACGCACAGCCTGGACGTCCACTTCCCGCGCTGGCCAGCTGAAGCGCGTCCCGCCGCGGTCCTGCTTCAGGACCGGGTCTGCGCCTGCACGCCGGCGGCCCAGGCCAAAGGCGTCAGGCCGGGCATGCGGTCCAGCACCGCGCTGGGATTGGCTCCCGACATCCTGCTGGCCCCCGACCAGGCGCAAGCACGGCACGATCATCTGCAGGAAATCGCCCTTTGCCTCTTGCAATACACGCCCAATGTGGCCTTTTTCGAAGAGAGCGCGCTGCTCCTCGAAGCCGGCGCAAGCCTGAGCCTGTTTCATGGCGCGCGCCGCCTGCACGCACGCATCCGGGCCAGCCTGGACAACATGGGCGTCCGGGCGCGCATCGGCATGGCGCCCACCGCTCTGGGCGCCTGGATGCTTGCCTGCCGCAGCCGGCCCAGTCCGCGCCGCGTCATAAGCCATAAGGCGCTGGCGCGCCGCCTCGACTGCCTGCCTTGTCACGCCCTGCCCGCCGCACGTCCTTTTGGCGACTGGCTGGACGGCATCGCATGCCGCAATCTGGCGCAATTGCGCGCATTGCCCCGCAAGGGGCTCCAGCAGCGCAGCAGCCCCCTGCTGCTGCAGGAACTGGATCAGGCCTACGGAGACGGACGTCAAAGCTTTCCCTGGTTCCAGGCGCCCGAGCGCTTCAATCAGCGATACGAACTGACCGAACACCTGGAGCATTGCAATGCCATTCTTGCGGTCGCGGGCCGCCTGATCGAACAGCTGTGCGGCTGGCTGCATGCCAGGCAACGCGCCGCCCGCGTGCTCGATCTGCGGCTGCATCACGAAAAAGGCCGCCACGCCAGAGCCCCCACCTGTATTGGGTTGCGCCTGTCCGAAGACGCCTGGCTGCCTGAAAATTTCATGGCCGTGCTCGACGAACAATTGCAATCGCTCAGTCTGGAAGCGCCCGTCATTTCGCTCGAGCTTTCCGTTACCCAGGCGCTTTCCCGGCCGGCGGCCAGCCTCAGCCTGTTTCCGGAACCCGAGCAATGGCTGCGCCAGGAGCACCGGATGCTGGACCTCCTGCAAGCCCGGCTGGGACGGGATCGCGTCCTGCACGCCTGCCCCAGCGCCGATTACCGCCCCGAACAGGCCAACCGCTGGCAGGCCGCCACCGCGCGGGACGGCGCGGCGCAGATGCCGCCGGCCTTGTCCGGGCAGGCCCGCCCGTTCTGGCTGCTGCCTCGGGCCGAAAGACTGGACATCCGCAATGACCGGCCCGTCTACAAGCGCAGCGGCCTGCGCCTGATTCTCGGGCCGGAACGCCTGGAAACCGGCTGGTGGGACGCCACCGGACACGAGCAGCGCGATTACTTCATCGCGCAGGACGAACTGGGCGCGCGCTACTGGGTCTACCAGCAGCGCGAGGGCGACGGCCCGGGCTGGTTCCTGCACGGTTTCTTCGGCTGAACCCGGCCTGCCGTTTCCCATGAAAGCCGCCGTTCTTCCCGACTATGCCGAACTGGACTGCCTGTCCAACTTCTCATTCCTGCAAGGCGCCTCGCATCCCGAGGAACTGGTCGAGCGCGCCGCGGAGCTGGGCTACGAAGCCCTGGCGCTCTGCGACGAATGTTCCCTGGCCGGCGTGGTGCGCGCCTGGACCGAGGCCAAAAAACAATCGATCAAACTGATCATCGGCAGCCGTTTCAAGGTGGACGGCATGGAAATCATCGTCCTGGCATGCAACAAAAAAGGCTATGGCGATCTGTCGGAATTGATCACCCTGGCCCGCAGGCGCAGCGAAAAAGGCCGCTACCGCTTAAGCCTGGACGACATCGCCTCGCCGCCATCCGGCTGCGAACACCTTAAGGACCTGCCCGACTGCCTGTGCATACTGAAGCCGGATTACGGCGCCGAAGCCGGCCTGGTGCGCGACCAGGCGACGCGGCTGCTGCGCGTTTTCGCCGGACGCCTCTGGATGGGACTGGGCCTGCTCCACCGGCATGCCGATGCCCTGCACCTGGCCACGCTGCAAGCAACGGCCCGCCGGCTATCGATCCGCCTGGTGGCCATCGGCCAGGTGGAAATGCACAGGCGTTCGCGCCAGCCCCTGCACGATACCCTGGCGGCCATACGCCTGAAGCAGGCCGTGCAGCACTGCGGCTACGATCTCAAGCCCAACGCGGAACATCATCTGCGCAGCCGTGTACGCCTGGCCAATGCCTATCCCGCTCATGCGCTGGAAGAAACCCGCGTCCTGGCCGGACTTTGCACATTCCGCCTGGACGAGATCCGCTATCAATATCCCCGGGAAATCGTGCCCGACGGCATGAGCCCTGCGGCCTACCTGCGCCAGGAGACCTACGCCGGCGCCCACCGGCGCTATCCCAAGGGCATACCCGGCTCCATCAAGAACCAGTTGGAAAGCGAGTTGCTCATTATTGCGGGGCTCGAGTACGAGCCGTATTTCCTGACCGTCTACGATATCGTCACATTCGCGCGGCAACGCAATATCCTGTGCCAGGGCCGCGGCTCGGCGGCGAACTCCGCCGTCTGCTATTGCCTGGGCATCACCGAAGTCGATCCCGAAAACGGCAATGCCCTGTTCGCCCGCTTCATCAGCCAGGCCCGCAGGGAACCGCCCGACATCGACGTGGACTTCGAGCATCAGCGCCGCGAAGAAGTCATTCAGTACATCTATGAAAAGTATGGGCGGCACAGGGCCGCGCTGACCGCCGTGGTCAGCGGCTATCGCACGCGCAGCGTACTGCGCGACACGGGCAAGGCGCTGGGCCTGGATCCCGCGCTGATCGACCGGGTCGCCAAGTCTTTCCACTACTGGGACGGCAAGCAGAATCTGCTGGAACGGATAGCCGAGCATGGCCTGCAGGGCGATTCGCGCATTGCCGGGCTGTGGGCCGGTCTGGCACAGGAACTGATGGGTTTTCCACGGCATTTGTCCCAGCATCCGGGTGGCTTCGTGATCGCGCGCGACAAGCTGTGCCGGCTGGTTCCCATCGAGAACGCCGCCATGCCTGATCGCAGCATCGTCCAGTGGGACAAGGACGACCTGGATGCCATGGGCTTGTTGAAGGTCGACATCCTGGCGCTGGGCATGCTGTCGGCGCTGCACCGCTGCCTTGACCTGGCCAGCCTCCGGCGGGGCCAACCCCTGCTCATGCAGGATATTCCGAACGATGACGAGCCCACCTACCGGATGATCCAGCAAGCCGATACGATAGGCGTGTTCCAGATCGAATCGCGTGCGCAGATGAGCATGCTGCCCCGCCTCAAGCCGGCCGTCTTCTACGACCTGGTGGTCCAGGTGGCCATCGTCCGGCCCGGCCCCATCCAGGGCGGAATGGTCCATCCCTACCTGCGGCGCCGGCAAGAACAGGAAGAGATCGAAAGCCCCACGCCCGCCATCACCAAGGTGCTGAAGCGCACGCTGGGCGTTCCCATCTTCCAGGAGCAAGCCATGCAGATCGCCATGGTGGCCGCCGATTTCACCGCCGACGAAGCCGACCAATTGCGACGCTCCATGGCCGCCTGGAAGCGCAAGGGAGGCATCGATCATTTCCGGCAGCGCCTGGTCGACGGCATGGTACGCAACGGTTGCGACGAAGAATTTGCCCTGCGCCTGTTCCAGCAACTGGAAGGCTTCGGCGAATACGGCTTCCCCGAAAGCCATGCGGCCAGTTTTGCCAAGCTGGCCTACATCAGCGCCTGGCTCAAGCGCCACGAGCCCGAGGCCTTTCTGGCCGCGCTGCTCAATTCGCAGCCCATGGGCTTTTACTCGCCCAGCCAATTGGTGCAGGATGCCAGACGCCACCACGTCAGTGTCCTGCCGGTGGCCATCGAAACAAGTTGCTGGGATGCAAGCCTGGAACCCGACGGCAAACGCCCGGCCGTGCGCCTCGGGCTGAACCAGGTCAAGGGCTTGTCCACGGAAGCCGCCCTGCGCATCGAGGCGGCTCGTCAGGCGCAGGCTTTTTGTTCGGTGCAGGATCTGGCCACCCGCGCGGGCTTGAGCCGCCACGAGATGGATGCCCTGGCCGCCGCCAATGCCCTGCAGGCGCTGAGCGGCCATCGGCGCCAGGCCCGCTGGCAGGCCGCAAGCCAGCCGCTCAAGGGCCTGCTGCACGATGCGCCCATCAACGAAGCCGTCCAGCCCCTGTTGCCCGCCCCCACCGAAGGCCAGGACATCGATGCCGACTATCGTTCCCTGGGCTTGACCCTGGGGCGCCATCCCGTGGCTTTGCTGCGGCCTGCCTTGCAAGCCCGCCGATTCGTGCAGGCGGCCGCATTGGCCGCAGACTATCCCGACCGGCGCCTGGCCCGGGCCTGCGGCATCGTGACCGGACGCCAACGCCCCCAGACGGCCAAGGGCACGGTGTTCGTCACACTCGAGGACGAAACGGGCAATGTCAATGTCATCGTCCATGCCGAATTGGCCCAGCGCCAGCGCGCCGCCCTGGTGCAATCCAGCCTGATGGGCGTCTACGGCATCTGGCAGCGCCATCAGGGCATCAGCCATCTGGTGGCCAGCCGGCTGGTCGATCTGAGCGACCTGCTGGGCTCCCTGCCCACTCGCAGCCGGGACTTCCATTAAAATGGACGCTTTGATCAGGATGCATCATGGGCAACACGCTAAAACAGCAATTGGCCGACAACGTAAAAACCGCCATGCGCGCCAAGGATTCCGCCCGGCTGGGCACCCTGCGTTTCCTGCAGGCCGCGATCAAGCAAAAAGAAGTCGACGACCGCCGCGACCTGGCCGATGCCGACATCACCGCCATCATCGAAAAGCAGGTCAAGCAGCGCCGCGAATCCATTGCCGCCTTCGAGCAGGCCGGACGCCTTGAAACCGCCGAACAGGAAAAGGCCGAACTGGCCGTCTTGCAGGAATTCCTGCCCAAGCAGGCCGAACCCGCGGAAATCGACGCCGCCATCGACGCCGCCATTGCCGAGGTGAACGGTCAGGGCGTGACGGGCGCGCCCGCCATGGGGAAGGTCATGGCCATGCTGAAGACGGCGCTGGCCGGCCGCGCCGACATGTCGGCGGTTTCCGCCCAGGTAAAAACACGCTTGATGTAAGGCGGCAAGGCGCCGCCCGCCGGGTTCAAGCCGGCGGCCCCCATCATGGGTGGGCGCCAAAGCGCAGCGGATACGGACTCAGCGGTAGACCACGCAAACCGAGGTGTCCATCATGATGGACTGGCGCATGGCGCTCAGGGCGCCCCGGTCCCAGGGCGAAGGCCCCCAGACGGTATGGGTGACCTGGGTATGCTTGGAATCGATGGCCTTGATGTCGGTGCGCGCGACCTCCAGCCCGCCCAGCGGACTGCGCACCGCAACGCTGCCCGTCTGCATGGCCGGATCGACCTGCGCATAGACGTCGTAGTGCTTGTTGCCGCGCAGGCATTCGTCGGCCTGGTTCTGGGCCCGAAGATAAACCGTTTGATAGCTGCGGGGAACCGTATAGGACACCGTGGGCGACTCGTCGCCGGGCTGTATGCCCCCAATGCAGCCCGCCAGCAGCGCCGCCGCCCCGATACTGATTAATTGCGCTTTCACCGTTCCTCCGTGCCTCCGCCCGCATCCAACTGAAAAGTTATCACGCCGCAAGCGGCAATTGGAATCTTTTTCTGTATTAGGAGCAGGCTTCTTTCTGCGGCGAAGCCGCGCCGGAAAGAAAGGGATAGTCGATATAGCCCTTCGGCCCGGCCGTGTAGAAGGTGCCCGGATCCCAGTCGTTGAGCGAAGCGCCGGCTTTCAGGCGCGCCACCAGGTCGGGATTGGCGATAAAGGCCTTGCCGAAGGCCACCGCGTCGGCCCGTCCCTGGGATACCATGCTCTGCGCCGTGGCAATGTCGTAATTCTCGTTGACGATGACCGGGCCGCCGAACTGGCCGCGTATCTCCGCGGTCAGGCTGTCCTCGCCCAGGGCTTCCCGCGTGAAGATGAAGGCGATGCCGCGCTGGCCCAGCGCGCGGGCCACATGGGAAAAGAGTTCGCGCGGATTGGAGTCCGACATGGAATGCGCATCGCCGCGCGGCGAAAGATGCACGCCCACGCGGCCCGCCCCCCATACGCCCACGCAGGCATCGACCACTTCCAGCAGCAGGCGCGCCCTGTTCTCGACGGAGCCGCCATACTCGTCATGCCGCTTGTTGACGCCGTCCTGAAGGAACTGGTCGATCAGGTAGCCATTGGCGGCGTGCACTTCCACGCCGTCGAAGCCGGCTTCACGGGCATTCTGGGCGGCCCGCGCGAAATCGTTGACGATGCCGGGAATTTCCTCGACATGGAGGGCGCGCGGCACCACGTAAGGGCGCTTGGGACGCAGCAGGCTGACATTGCCCTGGCAGGCGATGGCGCTGGGCGCCACGGGAATTTCGCCGTTCAGGAATTCGGGGTCGGAAACGCGGCCCACGTGCCAGAGCTGCAGGAAGATCTTCCCGCCCTTGCCGTGCACGGCCTGCGTGATTTTTTTCCATCCCTCGACCTGGGCACTGCTCCAGATGCCGGGGGTGCAGGGATATCCCACCCCTTGCGGAGACACCGAGGTGGCTTCCGACAGGATAAGGCCGGCGGTCGCCCGCTGACAATAATAGCTGCGCATCAAGTCGTTGGGCACGCGTCCATCCGATGCGCGATTCCGCGTGAGCGGAGCCATTACAATACGGTTGCTTAATGCCACAGCCCCCAGTTCAATGGGGTCGAACAAGCTAGTCATCGTCAATACTGCTACTCATCAAATCAAGGTTAACCCTGGCCAGTGTGCCTGAAAAGAACACGAACCGCCCACACAAGCACATGTCCACTAGGGTTTTTACCAGAATTTCCGCCATCCCCGCAATCCACTATCGTAATGCAAGCAATCGGCCGGGATGAAATCAAGGACGCACATGGGACAATTCGCCGTTATAGGCCTGGGCCGTTTCGGTTCAGCCTCCGCTCTCGAGCTCATAAAAATGGGCCATTCGGTCCTGGGGGTCGACACCGACGGTAAAGTCATCGACAAGTACGCCGATCAGTTGACGCACGCGGTCATCGCCGACGTCACCGACCGCGCCGCCCTCGAAGAACTGGGACTGGACAACTACGACGTGGTTCTGGTCGCCATAGGCGAAGCCATCCAGGCCAGCCTGCTGTGCATCGTCCATTTGAAGTCCCTGGGCATACAGACGATCTGGGTCAAAGCCACCTCGCATGCCCAGCATCTCATCCTGAGCAAGCTGGGCGTGGACCGCATCGTCCATCCCGAGGAAGAGATGGGCATACGCGTGGCCCAGGCGCTCAGCTACCCCATGGTCAACGACTACATTTCCATGGGCAACGGCGAGTTCGTCGTGGAAATAGACGTAAGCGAGCGCCTGGAAGGCGTGCCGCTGAACCAGGTGCTGCAAGGCGTGCCCGACAGCATCCACGTCCTGCTGGTCAAGCGCAAAACCCAGACATTCGTCCATCCGTCGGACGACTTCGCGCTGGAAGCCAAAGACACCCTGGTGCTGCTCGGGCAACTGAATGCCCTGAAGGCCATCGCGCCCAAGCTTGCCTGAGCCATGCGCAACTGGCTGCCGCTGCATACCTATACCTACCAGTCGTACGAGCGCATACGGCGCACCGGCCTGCTGCGCGCCAGCCCGCCCATCGTGCTGGCCGCGGGCTTCATGGCGCTGATCGCCGTGGGCACCCTCCTGCTTGCCCTGCCCATTGCGGGCCGCGAACCCATAAGCCTGTTCACGGCCTTTTTCATGGCAACCTCGGCCGTCACCGTCACCGGCCTGACCATCATCGACCCGGCCGTCTCCCTGACCCATTTCGGCCAGATCGTGCTCATCGGCCTGGTGCAGCTGGGGGGATTGGGCTTCGTCACCTTCGCCGTGGTGGCCGCCATCACCCTGGGCAAGAAAATGAGCCTGAAGCACCAGGCGCTGGCGCTTGAAGCCTTCAATCAGACCAGCGTCTCCAAGATCCGCCGCACGGCGTTTTCGGTTTTCAAGCTGTCGCTGGGCATAGAAGCCGCTGCGGCGGTCATCCTGGCCTTATGGTGGTGGCGCGACTACCCCTTGGCCACCGCGGCGTACCGGGCGGTGTTCCATGCCGTCGCGGCCTTCAACAACGCGGGCTTCTCGCTGTTTCCATCCAGCCTGGCCCTGTTCGTGGCCGACCCCGTCACCATCCTGACAATCAGCTTTTCCATCATTCTTGGCGGCATCGGCTTTTCAGTGCTGAGCGACGTCGGGCACAAGAAGCGCTGGACCACCCTGCTGCCCTACACCAAGGCCATACTGCTGGGCACGCTGGCCCTGAACCTGACCGGCTTCATCGCCATCTGGGCGCTGGAGTTCAACAACCCGGATACCCTTGGAAGCCTGTCGGTCCATGGCCAGGCGCTGGCCGCCTGGCTGCAAAGCGTGACCAGCCGCACCGCCGGCTTTGCCAGCATCGACGTCACCAAGCTGCACGACAGTTCCACTCTGGTGGTCATCCTGCTGATGTTCATAGGCGGCGGCTCGCTGAGCACCGCCAGCGGCATCAAGATAGGAACCTTCATCGTCCTGCTTGCCGCGGTCCATTCCTATATCTTCCATCGCAAGGAAGTCGTGCTGATGAAGCGTTCGGTATCGCCCGACACGGTCCAGAAAGCGCTTGCGCTGGTCCTGGTCACCTGCGTGCTGATCTTCACGGGCGTCCTGCTCCTGACCATACTCGAGCGCGCGCCCTTCATCAGCATCCTTTTCGAAGTGGTGTCGGCCGTCAGCACCACGGGACTGAGCCGGAACCTGACCCACACGCTGTCCGCGCCCAGCCAGTTCCTGCTGACCCTGCTCATGTTCGCCGGCCGGCTCGGCCCCTTGACTCTGGTATACAGCCTGGCCACGCAAAAGCGCAGCCGCGTGCGCTATCCGGAAACCGAATTCCAGGTGGGCTGACGCAAGGCGGAAGATCAGGGGACGGGCTGTCCCAGCTTGCGGGCAAAAATCGCCGCGCGCCCACGGTTGCTGACCTCCAGGCGCTCCAGGATGGAGCTGACATGGTGGCGCACCGTCCATTCGGATACATCCAGCTTGCGGGCGATCTCTTTATTGGTCAAGCCTTCTGCCAGCAACAGAAGCACCTCGGACTGGCGCAGGGTCAGCCCCAGGCGCATCAGGTCGGCGACATCGGGCAGGTCGCGCATGGGTTCGGGCGCGGCACCGTCCTGATCGGCGGCCGCGCTTCGCAGGCTCTGGATCAATTCCAGAACGGCATCGCGCTGGCCCAGCGCCGCCTCGATGCGCGAACCCGTCTGTCCGTCGTCCTGCTTGTCGTCGATCGCCACGAACCAATTGGCGGTAATGCCGCGCTCCTGCGTGGACACCACCATCAGGGGCTTGCCGGCGCCGGCGCTTGCCGGAGCCGCCGGGCGCGCGCCGAGCGACACATCGGCCATCGTCAGTTCGCTGGCGTCGCCCAGGCGCCGCTCGGCCAGGGAGACCAGCTCCTGCGGCTCAAGCGCCGTATAGAGTGTGGTGCAATCGTGCAGTTCGTTGATGATGTGTTCCAGCGCCTCGCGCACCCGGGGGTGATCGTCGGCAACAATAAGCAATTTTTTCTTGGGTACGGCCATGGGGATAAGCCTGCTGGGGCTGAAAGAAAGTGGTCCGGACGGGCAAAACCGTGTAATTCTTGGCTACAATCCAAAGCAATATAACAAGATTCCACGCCTGTCTTTACAGCTTACGCCCATTTCCGGAGCCGCCGCCATGTTGCAAGAGGATACGCAAGCCGACGCAAGCGTCCTGTACCGTTTTGCCGAACGCTTTCGCCAGGATCCCGGATTTCACCAGCGGGTGCAAAGCGACGCCCGTGCCGCGCTCAGCGAAATCGGCGTCCATGTGCCCGACGGCGTACGCGTCCGGTTTGCCCCCGACGCGGCCAGCGCCCTGAACATGGCGCTGGGCTCCACCCCGCCGGCGGCCCCGGCCGATGACGGCGTCCTGGACGACGCCTTGTTGCTGGAGGTCACCGGCGGCGCGGCCGTTCCTCCGTCCGGCGCGGACGACATCAGGCAGTTTCTCAAGCTGTTCAAGCTCAATATGGCATGAGCAGGCTGTTTCGCCCGGCCGCCCTCAACAAGATATCCAGCCCCGACCAGCTCGATCGGGTCCTTCAGGTCGTGCGCCCCGTTCATGGCGCAGGCATCGCGGCCATCGCGCTCATCGTCATCGGCGGCTTCATCTGGAGCATCCTGGCCACGGCGCCCGTCAAAGTGCAAGGCCAGGGCATACTGCTGTCCGCCGAAGGCGTGGCCGTCGTCAGCTCCCCCAACGAAGGCCGCGTGGAACAGATCCTCGTCCATCCCGGCGATACGGTCCGGGAGGGCCAGACCGTGGCCATACTGAAGCGCCCGGCCACACTGGACTCCATCACCGCCAAGAAGGCCGAGCTGCACGACACCCGCAGCCTGCTGCAAGAGCGGCAGGACGCCTATGCCCGGAACCAGCACATGCAGGACGAGCTGTTGCAGACCAAGCGCCGCGCCCTGGCCGAGCGCCTGGGGAAACTGCTGGAACAGCACAGGGTGCTGATCCAGCGGCGCAACAATGAAAACGCGCTGCTGAAGAAAGGCTACGTCACGTCCAGCAAGATCAACGAAACCGATACGCTGATCGCCGACATGGAAAACCGCATCGCCGCCGCCCGCAACGAGAGCACCGAACTTCTGGTGCGGCAGCGCGCCGACGAAACGCAGAAAACGCAGGAAATACGGGAAACCGGCCTGCGCGTGCAATCGCTCGAACGCGAACTGGACAATATGCAGCGCGAATACGAGCGCAGCCGCAGCGTAGTCGCCCCCGTCGCCGGCACGGCGGTCGAGCTCAGCGTCAATCCCGGCGACCTGGTCAGCACCGGCCAGATCATCATGCGGCTCTTGTCGGCCGATGCCGCCGGCCGCGATGGCGCGCTGCATGCCATCGTCTTCGTGCAGAACGAGGACGGCAAAAAAGTGAAGGAAGGCATGAACGCGCAAATCATGCCCTCCACCACCAAGCCGCAGAAAGACGGTTTCATACGCGGCACGGTGCTGACGGTGGCCAAGATTCCATCCAGCCGCGAAGGCATCATGCGCCGCCTGAAGAACACCACGCTGGTCGACAGCCTGCTCAAGACCGGAGCGCCGTTCGAGATCGAGCTCGCCCTGCGTGCCAATCCGGCCTCGCCCAGCGGCTACCTCTGGTCGTCCGGCAAGGGTCCCGACATGACGATAGACGTGGGCACCATCGCCAGCGCCAACATGGTGGTGGATCACCGCCGCGTCATCAGCCTGGCGCTGCCTTTCTTCGACCATGTATTCCGCTGGCTGGGAGTCCACTGATGAACGCCGCCCTCATGGATACGCTGCGGGCGCAAAAGAAAAACGGCTCGGCCGGCCCCGGCCAGACAAAGCGCCGCATCAGAACGCCCACCATCCTGCAGATGGAAGCGCTGGAGTGCGGCGCCGCGGCCCTGGCCATGGTGCTGGCCTACCATGGCCGCTGGACACCGCTGGAGGAGTTGCGGACTTTGTGCGGCGTATCGCGCGACGGCAGCAAGGCGCTCAACATACTCAAGGCGGCCCGCAGCCTGGGCATGGATGCCAAGGGCATGCGGCTGGAGCCGGCCGGCCTGGCCAATATCGCACTGCCGGCCATCTTGTTCGTCGACATGAACCACTTCGTCGTCCTGGAAGGAGTCGGCCCCGACGGCTTTCACCTGAACGATCCGGCGATCGGCCGGCGCAAGGTCAGCGCCGAGGACTTCGATGGCATGTTCAGCGGCATCGCCCTGGTTTTCAGCAGGACGGATGCCTTCAAGCCGGGCGGCGCTCCGCGCCGGATGCTGCCCGCCCTGTTCGACCTGGCGGGCGGTTCGCTCGGCGCGCTGGCGGTCGTCATGCTGGCCGGCGTACTGATGGTGGCCATCAGTCTGATCACGCCCGCCTTCAATCGCGTGTTCATCGACTATGTAATGATAGAAGAGCTGAAGTACTGGCTCACGCCCCTGCTGCTTTCCATGGCGGCCGCGGCCATCGTGCTCGCGCTTCTCACCTGGCTGCGCCTGCATCTGGTCATGCGCCTGCATGTCAAGCTGGGCCTGGTTCTGAGCGGCCGCCTGAGCTGGCATATATTGCGCCTGCCGGCCAGCTTTTTCGCGCAGCGCCACAGCGGCATGATCAGCGCCCGCCTGCCCCTGGCCGAGCAGATCGCGCAGCTTGCCTCGCAGCAGCTGGCGCAAATGGCCATCGGCATCACGACCCTGGTTTTCTTCACCGCCCTGATGCTGCAGTACCACGTGATCCTGACGCTGATCTGCATCGGCATGGCCAGCCTGAACGCGATCGTGTTCAGCTACCTGCAAAGGCGCTTGGGCGAGTCGTCGGAGAACATCGCCCTGCAATCGATCAAGATGGACGGCAAGGTCATGCAAGGGCTGCAAATGATCGAAACCCTGAAGGCCACGGGCGCCGACAATATCTTTTTTGCCAAATGGGCCGGACTGCAGGCGCTGTTCATCAATGCCCGGCAACGGGTCGCGCACATGCAGACCCTGGTTGCCTCATTGCCGGCCCTGACCGCCGCCCTGACCAGCGCCCTGGTGATTTCGCTGGGCGGCCTGTTCGTCATTGAAAACGAGCTGACCGTCGGAATGCTGGTTGCCTTCACGGCCATTCTCGCATCCTTCTCGGCTCCGGTGAACGAGCTCATGGCGCTTGCCGTCGCCCTGCGCGGCGCACAAGGCTCCCTGGCGCAAGTGGACGACACGCTGCGCCATCCCATCGCCGACGAGTTCGGCCCTGAAAGGTCCTTGCCGGCAAGCGGGAAACAGGCGCTGCGCCTGTCGGGCAGCGTAAGCCTGCACGATGTCTCCGTAGGCTATTCGCCGCTGGAACCCCCGCTCATCGAACACCTGGACCTGGACATGAAGCCGGGCAGCCGGGTGGCCCTGGTCGGCGGCTCGGGCAGCGGCAAGACGACCGTGGGCCGTTTGATCTCCGGCATGCTCGATCCATGGTCGGGCCGCATCCTGTTCGATGGAACGCCCTTGCCGGAACTGCCGCGCCCGCTGCTGCGCCATTCACTGTCCGTGGTCAACCAGGAGATCGTCCTGTTCGAAGGCACGGTGCGCGAGAATCTGACGCTGTGGGACGATTCCATGCCCATCGAACAGGTGGCGCAGGCCGCGAAGGACGCCATGATCCACGACCTCATCATGAGCCGGCGCGGCGCCTACGACAGCCATGTGGAGGAAGACGGACGCAACTTCAGCGGCGGACAGCGCCAGCGCCTGGAAATCGCCCGGGCCCTGGCGGGCAACCCCAGCGTGCTCATCATGGACGAAGCCACCAGCGCGCTGGACACCATCAGCGAAAAAGCCATCGTGGCCAATCTGCGCCGGCGCGGCTGCACCTGCATCATCATTGCGCACCGCCTGAGCACCATACGCGACTGCGACGAGATCATCGTGCTCGATCAGGGCAAGATACTGGAGCGCGGAACCCATGAACAACTGATGCAGCATGACGGTGCCTATCGTGCCCTTATCGAAAACTGAGCACGGCACCACGCCTTGCGGCCCCGCCTTGCGCAATTTGCTGGACACGGCCGGCGAACGCCGCATGGTCGCGGGCAACACGCCCTTCCTGCTGAACGATCCGGGCGCCGCATGGTGGCTGGAGCAAGGCCGCATCGAACTGTTCCTGGTCGAGACCGACAATGGCCGGGCTCACGGGGCCCGGCGGCATTTCACCTCGATCGAACCCGGCACGCTGCTGTTCGGCCTGGACGCCGCCGATTCGGCCCCGGCCGGCTTCAGCCTGCTGGCCGTGCCTCATGTAAACACAGAAGTCCGCCGCATCGATCGCGCGCAATTGGCGGCGCTGGGCATGCGTCCGGAACAGGCGCGGGACCTGGCCGCGCCGGTCGATCGATGGATAGAGGCGGTCTCGGAAGGCCTGGCGCGCTGGACTCTTCCCGGCGCTGTCATCCACCGCTCCGTTCAGGCGGGCGAAGCGTTTTCCGTCAAGGCCGGCGGCCGTGTCACCAGCGCCGGCGGCGTGCTGTGGCTGGCGCTTCCGCGCGCCACGACGCTGTTCCTGGGCACGCAAGACCTGCCGCCGGGGCCGGATCCCTGCCTGTTTCCGCTCACGCAGGCCAGTTGGCTGCATAGCGGCGTCGATTTGAGCCTGTCCGCCCTGGATAGCGCGCAGGCCATTGCGCAGGGCGGACTCTGGCAGGGCCTGGACGCCTTGCACGAGCTGCTGCTGCCCACCGCGGAATTGAACCTGCGGCTGGCCAACGTGGACGAGCACAATCGGCTGCGCCGGCGCGCGCAATCGGCGCAGCGCGACTGGCAGCATGGGCTGGATGGCTTGCAGGGAGTGCTTCAGGACAAGCGCACGCGGCACAACCCGCCCGCCGCGGGCGCCCCGCCGCTGGCCCTGGCGCTGGAAGCCATCGGCCGGCAAGAAGGATTCAAACCGCGCATGCCGGCGCGGCGCCGATACACCGACGATGGCGAAACACCCAGCCTGGAGGCGATCGCCCAGGCCAGCGGCCTGCGGATGCGGAAAGTCGCGCTGGAACCGGGCTGGGAACAGGCCGACACCCAGGCATTGCTGGCTTATGCCAATGACGATGGCCGGCCGCTGGCCGTCCTGCCCGCGGCCGGCGGCGCGCCGACCGTCTACGATCCCGTCCACCAGCAAACGCTGCACGGTCCGCAGGCGCTGGCGCTGCTATCGCCCGAAGGGGTCGTCTTTACCGCCCCGCTTCCCTTCCAGCCGCTGAACTGGGCCAGCCTGCCCCGCTTCACGATCGCCCGCGCCTGGCGCGACCTGCTGACCCTGGTGCTTTCGGCCCTGTGCGGCGGAATACTGGGCATGGCCGTTCCCATTGCCTCGGCCTATCTGATCGATACGGTCATTCCCGGGCACGACCGCAACCATCTGCTGCAAGTGGCCATCATACTGGCGGTGCTGGGCCTGGCCGGCTTCATCATGAACTATGTGGGAGGCATTGCATTCCTGCGCTTTCAGAACCGGGCGGGGCCGGCATTGCAGGCGGCCATCATCGACAGGCTCCTGCGCCTGCCCACGGGCTTCTTCCGCCGCTATTCCGCCGGAGACCTGGCTCTGCGCGCCAGCGCCATCACGCATATCGAGCAACTGATCTCGGGCAGCGCCGCCCAGGCCGTCATGGGCGGCGTCTTCGCCGTGTTCAGCTTCATCCTGCTGCTGTATTACGACTGGCGCCTGAGCTTGTGGGCCGCCCTGATCATCCTGGTCTACACCTGCGCCACGGTGGCGCTGATCTTTCTGCAATTGCGGCGCGAGCGGGATCTTGCCCGGCATGGCGGCGAACTGCAAAGCATGGTGCTGCAACAGGTCAGCGGCATTGCCAAGATACGGCTGTCCGCGTCCGAAGACCGGGCATTCACCCGTTGGGCGAAGCTGTTCGCCACCGCCGAGCGCCTGCGCGCTTCGGCCGCCGGCTACGGCAATCTCCAGGCCGCGCTGAACGGCCTGTTCGGGCTGGCCGCCCTTTTTGTTTTTTTCCTGGTGCTGGGCAAGTTCCGCAACGACGGCAATATGGACATGGTCGCAGTGGGCGGCTTCGCGGCCTTCCTGGCCGCATTCGGCAACTTCAACAGCAGCGTTACCCAAATGACGCAGACCCTGGGCGATCTCCTCGCGATACAGCCCTTGCTGGAGCGGGCCATGCCCATCTTGCAGGCCACGCCGGAAATCAGCGACGACAAGGAGGACCCGGGCAAGCTCTCCGGCGCTGTCGAGTTTACCCACATTGCCTTCCGCTACCAGCAAGGCGGCCCCCTGGTTCTGGACGACGTCTCGATCTCCGCCAGGCCCGGCGAGTTCATTGCCATCGTCGGCGCATCCGGCTGCGGAAAATCCACCCTGATACGCCTGCTGCTGGGCTTTGAAACGCCCGAGTCGGGCGGCATCCTGCTGGACGGGCAGGATATGCGCGAGCTGGATATCCTGGCGGTGCGCCAGCAGATGGGAGTGGTGTTGCAGAACAGTCGGCCCATGCCCGGCTCGCTGTTCGAAAACATCGTGGGCGTCTCCAGCGGCACGCTGGAACAGGCCTGGGATGCCGCCCGCCAGGTGGGCCTGGCCGAAGACATCGAAAACATGCCCATGGGCATGCACACCGTCGTGTCCGAAGGAGGCGGTTCGCTCTCCGGCGGGCAGGTGCAGCGCCTGATGATAGCCCGCGCCATTGTCGCCCAGCCCCGCATCCTGATCCTGGACGAGGCAACCAGCGCCCTGGACAATCGTACCCAGGCGGTCGTCACCGACAGCCTGGATCGCCTTTCGGCGACCCGCATCGTAGTGGCGCACCGACTGAGCACGATCACGCGGGCGAACCGCATCTACGTCATGGATGCCGGCCGCATCGTGGAAACCGGAACCTTCGATCAGCTGATGGGCATGAACGGATACTTCGTCCGGCTTGCCGCCGCCCAACTCGTATGATGCTTCACATGCCGACGCCATTTCCCTTCCTCCCGTCAACTCATGCCAAAGCCTCGATCAGGCTCGCGCGAAGGCTGCCGGCCGCCGTCGCGCTATGCGCCTGGCTGGCGGCATCCAGTCATGCACAAACGCTGCAGGAAGCCATGGCGCATGCCTACGGCAGCCACCCCGCACTCGGCGCGCAGCGGGCCAACGTCCGGGCCCTGGATCAAGACGTGGATTCCGCGCTGGCGGGCTGGCGCCCCACGGTGTCGGTCAGCACGGGAACAGGCCGCCATACCAATGCCTATGCGCTCAACGATGGCCCCAGGATCTCCTCGGACAGGAATCCGGCCGACCTGCGCGTCAGCGCCAGCCAGCCCCTGCTGAACTGGACCACGGGCCCGGCGGTGGACGCCGCCGAGGCGCGCGTCCGCCAAGGCCGGGCCGACTTGCTGGCCAGTGAACAGAATGTCCTGTTCGATGCCGCCTCGGCCTATTTGAACGTGCTTCAATACCGCAAGCTGCTGGCGCTGCACGAAGCCAATGAACGCAGCCTGGCCCGGCAAGTGGCCTATCGCAGCGAACATTTCCAGCGACGGCTGGGCACCCGCACGGAACTGGCCCAGGCACAGGCACGGCACGCCGCGGCGGTGGCGCAATTGAATCGGGTGCGGACGGAACTGGACTCCTACGGCAGCGCTTTCCTGCGCACCATAGGGATGCCGGCCGGACAGGATCTGGGCTTTCCGAACGGCCTGCCCACCTTGCCCGAAAACCTGGAACCCATCATTGCCAATGCCGCCTACAACATGCCGGCGGTGCGCAGCGCCTACTACGGCGCGCAGGCGGCGCGCGCCGACGCGCAAGCCGCGAAAGGCAGGCTGATGCCGTCCGTCAGCCTGGAGGCGTCAGGCGCCTGGACACGCAATCCCGAAGCCACCATGCGCAGCCAGCGCGACGCCTCGGTGCAGTTGACCCTGCGCATTCCCATTTATCAGGGCGGCGCTGAATGGGCCGGCGTGCGCGGCAGTAAACAACGCGAAATCCAGCAACAGGAGCAATTGCGCAATTCCAGGCTGCAGGCCCGCTACGATGCGTCGGATGCGTGGAACAAGCTGCAGGCCGCCCGCGCGGAGATCAAGGCCTTCGAGACCGCCATCGCCGCCAACAAAGTGGCCTACGAAGGCGTCAGCGAGCAGCATGCCGTCCTGGGCGAATTGACCCTCATCGAAGTGCTGAACGCGCAGCAGGAATTGTTCTTGTCGGAAGTGTCGCTGGTACAGGCCCGTACGCAGGCCGTGCTGTCGCACCTTCGCCTGCTGGCCGTCCAGGGCCGGCTGACCGCCGAAGGCCTGGGGCTGTCGGTGGCGGGGCATCCGGCCGCCGACATGCTTCAATAGGGCAACAGGTCGAGGGGGTCGATCTTGATGTCGAAGTAGAAAAGCCGGAGGGATATTTATCGCTTCCCTTCCGCTATCCACTGGATGCGGCGGAGCTGAGTGTTCGGCATAAAAACGCTCCTGCCCCCCGCGACGCCGGCCAGTTCCGCGTCCCCCACTTCGCTGGCGCTGGAATTGTCCAGCGACACCTGCAAGTAGCGATTCAGCTCGCCCGGATCGAGCGTAATGCCATGGCGCCCCGCACTGGCGGCGATGATGCGGGATGCCTCGGCCAGGGTCTGGACGTCGTACAGCTTAGTCAACAGGTCGGCATCCAGGGCAACCAGCTTTTGCAGTGCTTCGTAGGTGACAGATGAAATGCTCATGGTTCAATCCTTTTGGGGCTAAAAATCAGGTTTATCTGCGGCAATCGATTTTTGAAGGGCATCGAAATATTTGCCGCCAGCGACGGCAACACGACCGCAACGATTGAAGGCGTAGTCATGGCTTTAGCCTTTAATGCTTATTCTCCCGATGCCGATGATTCGAGAATAACGCTTCAGAAATGAATTCGAAAATGCCGCTGCCTCCCGCGACGCCGGCGAGCTCCGCATCGCTCAGTTCATCATCGCGGGAGCTGTCCAGCGATGCCTGCAAATATCGATTCAGCTCGGTCACGTCCAGCGTAATGCCGTGGCTTTTCGCGCTTGCTGCGATGATGCCGGATGCCGCGTCCAAGGTTCGGACGTGGCGCAGCTTTGCCAATAATTCGGAATCCAAGCCAACCAGCTTTTGCAGCGCTTCGTATGTAACAGGTGAAATACTCATGGTTCAATCCTTTCAGGGCTAAAAACCAGCGGGCTGATCGCCCAAGGCCTGGGACTATCAGTGGTGGCGAATCTGACGATGCAAGACTTCGAGAATGAGTTCCGGAAAACTTCTGCCTCCCGCGACGCCGGCGAGCTCCGCATCGCTCAGTTCATCATCGCCGGAGCTGTCCAGCGATGCCTGCAAATATCGATTCAGCTCGGTCACGTCCAGCGTAATGCCGTGGCTTTTCGCGCTTGCTGCAATGATGCCGGATGCCTCGTCCAGGGTTCGGACGCGGCGCAGCTTTGCCAATAATTCGGAATCCAAGCCAACCAGTTTTTGCAGCGCTTCGTATGTAACAGATGAAATACTCATGGTTCAATCCTTTCGGGGCTAAAAATCAGGTCTATCTGACGGCAATCGGTTTTTGAAAGCATCGAAATCAAAGAGGGTCAAACCCTGGCCGACTTCATCCGCTGGAAAATTTATGCCAGTATAGGCAGCCTTCCGGCCGGAAGGGTATAGCTCGGAAGAGCCATTCAAGGATTTGCCGCAAGCATTAAAATGCTTGGAAAATTTGTGCTAGAATCTCGTCTTTCGCTGATCTTGATTTGGTCGATCAGCGAAGCGACTAAAGGCGTGGGTACCGACAGGACCTTGGCGCCGATAGTTTCGGGGCGTAGCGCAGCCTGGTAGCGCACTTGCATGGGGTGCAAGGGGTCGCGAGTTCGAATCCCGCCGTCCCGACCAATTAAAAGGGCTTACAGATTTCGGTCTGTAAGCCCTTTTCCATTCTCGCGCTCATCATCACGACGTCCGGCCACCAGCGGCGCGCCTTTTCATGGCCGCGCCGCATGCGTTCACGGGCGACTCATCCGAACATCCTACCCCGCCCGGAGCCCTGCGGCGTAAGCCGTATGCCGCATTTTGCTGGCCGTCTTTCGTCTCTATGATCCCTTCCATCGAGCCTGTATCCAGACATTAAAAATCGTAGCAAGCGTGGGAAAGAACGCATGGGATTCCATCCCCGGCGCGGAAACCGACTCAGGCTGTTGCCGATAGAAGTTCGGATGCGCATAGAAAGGGAGCCAATGCATGCACCGTTCCAGCAAAACGACGGACGCCGTCTGTTTCTCGCCAAACGGACGACCATGAATACATCGATTCCTATCGCTTGCTTCAGCCTGACTCTTGCAAGCCTGTTGAGCAGTCCCGCATCGGCTGCGGTATCGCGCAGCGAATACGATGCCTTGATACGCGAGGCCCGCGCGGGCAACCACGAACCGGCGCTGATCATGCTGCGCCAGCATGGCATCGAGCACCCCATGGATCTGCGCGCGGCTTACGATCACATCCTCATTGCCAGCTGGGCCGGCAGAAACGAGGAAGCCGTCGGCGCCTACGAAGCCATTGTTCCCGCTCCCAATCGTCCGCCCGCCGATGTCCTGGCGGCCGTTGCCCGCGCCTACCGCGACACCCAGCGATGGGATCCCGCCCTGGAGCGCTATCGTGAAGGCCGCAAGCTGTTTCCGAAGCAATCCTCGTTCGCCGTCGGCGAGATCATGACCCTGGCCGATGCCGGACGCGCCGACGAGGCCATTGTCCTGGGCAAGGAACTGGCCGAGGAATTGCCCGAAGACGCCGACGCCCGCCTGGCGCTGAGCTATGCCTACAAAGTCCGCCCTTCCCCCTACCCCGTATTACAGGAGGCGGACCACGCCAGGACACTGGCCCCGCGCAAGGCCTATGTGACCAGGGAATACATAGACTCTTTGCAGCATGCGGGACTGGCGCATGCCGCCTTGACCATCGCCAGGGAGCACCCCGAACTCCTGGATGACGCAAAGATGCGCCAGCTGGAGGCCGACTACCTGGCGGAAACCACCCGCCTGGCTGCCATGCCATACCGGCTGGAATCGGAGCGGTACGCCAACGCCGACCGCGCCTTGGCCGAGTATGAGCGCCTCATTCCCGCATGGGAAACCCTGGGCCCTTCCGCAAGCGCGGACGTCAGGCGCTTGCGTATCGACCGCTTGCAGGCGCTGCATGCCCGATTGCGGATGCAGGATGTGGTGGACGGGTACGAGAGTCTGGTTGCGGAAGGCATAAGCGTGCCCCGCTATGTACTGAATGACGTCGCCGCTGCCTATCTATACCTGCGCCGGCCCGAAGAAGCCCAGGCCCTTTACCGTCAGGTCATGAATGACGAAGGCAGCCGGCGGGACAATCCCAGCGAACGGCTAAGCAATGAAACCGGCCTGTACTACTCTCTGGTCGAAAGCGAGCAGTTCGATGAAGCCGGGAATGTCATCCAGGCCGCGCGCGCCGGCCAGCCCACATGGCGCTACATCAAGGGCGTGCCCCAACGCGTTCCGAATGACCTGCACTTGTATTCGGAACAGACCGCTGCCCTGGGCCTCTTCTACGCGGACGACACGGCCGGCGCCGCGAAGCGATTGAGGGAATTGGTCGATCACGCGCCCAACAACGTCGGCCTGCGCACTTCACTGGCCAACGTCTATACCAGCCGCGGTTGGCCCAGGCGTGCGGAGCGGCAGCTCAAAGTCGCCGAGGCGCTGGAGCCGCAAGCCGTGGAGGTCGAAGCGGGCCAGGGAATCACCGCCCTGAGTCTGCAGGAATGGCGGCAGGCCGAGATTCTGGTGCAGGATCTGGAGACCCGGTTCCCCGAAGAGCTTTCCACACAAAACCTGCAGCGCGAATGGACACGGTACAACAAGGCCGAGTTGCGCATAGAAGCCCGTCGCGGCATCGCATCGGACAGCCCAGTCAGCGGCAACGGCGATTTCGGCATTGAAACCGTTTTGTATTCCGCGCCGCTGAACTACAACTGGCGGGCCTTCGGGGGCGCCGGCTATGCGAACGGCGACTTCGACGAGGGCAGCGGCAACTATCGATGGCTGCGCACCGGCGCGGAATGGCGGGGACGGGATCTGACCGCCGAACTGGAGGCCTCCACCCACAACTACGGCCATGGCATCAAGCCCGGCGCCCGCATGTCGGTCGCCTACGACCTGAACGACCAGTGGCAAGTGGGCGCATCGGCGGAGCTGCGGTCGCGCGAAACGCCGCTGCGCGCCTTGCGCAACGATATTTCCTCGAACTCGGCGGGGGTCTATGCAAGATGGCGCCAAAGCGATCATCGGGAATGGAGATTCTCGCTGGCACCCTCCCGCTTCAGCGACGGCAATCAGCGTTTGGCCGCCACCTTGACGGGCCGGGAGCGGATCTACACCCGCCCTCATCTGAAGGCCGACCTCATGATCAACATCGCCGCAACGCGCAATTCCCAAGAAGGCGGCCCCTACTTCAACCCCCGATCCGATCTTGAAGTGCTGCCCACGCTGAATCTGACCCATACCCTGTACCGCCGCTACGAAACGGTATGGGAGCAAACCTTCATTCTGGGCGTCGGCGCCTACAAGCAGCAGAACTTCGGCACCGGCGCGATTGCCGTCGCCGGCTATGGAATGCGCTATCGATACAACGATGTTTTCGATATCGGCGCCACGGTAATTGGCATCAACAGGCCCTACGACGGCGTGCGCGAGCGGGAACTGCGCTTCATGCTCGACATGTCATTCCGCTTTTAGAAAGAGACGCCATGCTTGCTCATATTTCCCGCATTCCATCGTTGGCGAGCCTGCTCTGCGCCTTGCTGCTGCTGAGCGGCTGCGCCAAGGACATACCCGCCTTTGTCCCTCCAAGCGAGCGTTCCGTGCACAACTTCCAGCAACCGTGGCAGGAGAACACGTTCCTGTCCCTCGCCTACCACGATGTGGAAGACACCGATCCCGATCAGACCTATGTCAGTGTGAGCACCGAACACCTGATCGAACAGTTCGCCTGGCTAAGGGAAAACGGCTATCAGCCTGTTACCGTGGATCAGATACTGGCGGCCAGCAAAGGCGGCAAGCCTCTGCCGCCAAGAGCCTTGCTGCTGACCTTCGACGATGGCTACCGGAGCTTCTATACCCGGGTATTTCCTCTGCTGAAGGCATACAACTGGCCTGCCGTGCTGGCTCCGGTCAGTTCCTGGATAGATACTCCCGAAGACCAGTCCGTGGACTTCGGAGGCAAGCCCACGGATCGCGAACGCTTTCTTACGTGGCGCCAGATACGCGAGGTGTCGCGCTCGGGCCTGGTCGAGATAGGCGCCCATACCGACGCGCTGCATTATGGGATCCTGGCCAACCCGCAGGGCAATCTGGAGCCGGCCGCCGCCTCGCGCGCCTACGACCCCGCCACCGACACGTATGAAACCGACGAAGCCTATCGAGCGCGTATCGCGGCCGATGTGGACCGTGTCACCGCAAAGATCCTCAAGGTAACGGGCAAGAAACCCCGTGTATGGGTATGGCCTTATGGCGAAGCCAGCGGCGACGCGCTGAAGATCGTCCAGTCCAAGGGCTATTCCATGGTCCTGACCCTGGATAGCGGCCTGGGCAAGGTGAACGATCTGTCCAACGTCCCGCGCGTGCTGGTCGCCAATGATCCCCAGCTGCAGAATTTCGCGCGCATCAGCATGGTCATGGAAAACAACACGGTCATGCGGGTTGCCCACGTCGACCTGGATTATGTGTACGACCCGGACCCGGAGCAGATGGAACGCAATCTGGGCGAGCTGGTCCAGCGCATCGCCGACATGCGGATAACCACGGTGTTCCTGCAGGCTTTTGCCGACCCCGAGGGCGATGGACTGGTCAAGTCGGTGTATTTCCCGAATCGCCACCTTCCCATGCGTGCCAACCTGTTCAACCGCGCCGCCTGGCAGTTGCGCAGCCGCGCCATGGTCGATGTGTACGCCTGGATGCCGGTGCTCAGCTTCGATCTGGACCCATCGCTGGCCCGTGTGACAAGCTGGGATCCCAAGCAGGGGACGGCCGCCGTCAACCCCGATCAGTACCGCCGGCTTTCCCCCTTCGACCCCAAGGCGCGCCGGCAGATCATCGATCTGTATGAAGACCTTGCGCGGCATGCCATCTTCGCCGGCATTCTCTTTCACGACGATGCCCTGCTCTCCGACTTCGAAGACGCCAGTCCGCAGGCCCTGGCAGCCTACCGGGAGGCCGGATTGCCCGGCAGCATTGAAGCCTTGCGCGCCGATCCCGACACCCTGCACAGATGGACGCGATTCAAGAGCCGCTATCTGGTCGATTTCACCAAAGTCCTTGCCGACCATGTGCGCGCCATCCGTGGCCCGCAAGTCAGGACGGCCCGCAATATCTACGCCCAGCCTGTGCTCCATCCCGAAAGCGAAGCCTGGTTCGCCCAGAACCTGGATGACTTTCTGGCCGCCTACGACTGGACGGCGCCCATGGCCATGCCCTGGATGGAAAACGTCCCTCACGATGGTGCGGACGCCTGGCTGGACAGCCTGGTCGATGCCGTTGCATCGCGGCCGGGGGCGCTGAACAAGACGGTCTTCGAAGTCCAGGGAAGAGACTGGCGGCCCTCCAAGAGCAATGGAGACTCCGGCCATGTCGACTCCGCCGTGATGGCCCACTGGATGAAGCGCCTGCAACTGCATGGCGCCCGCAGCTTCGGCTATTACCCGGACGATTTCACGCAGAATCAGCCCCGGCTGGATGTGATCCGGCCGGCCATCTCCAACGCCTGGTACCCCTTCCAATGATAGACCGATTGATCGCCTTTCTGGTGTTGTGCATCGTCCTGGGCGCGCCATTCGGCCTGACCCTGGTGCTGACCAGCGATGTATTGCTGAATTTCGTATTCTTCTACCCGCTGTTCATGTCGGGCATCTGGATGGCGGGCGGCCTGTACTTCTGGCTGCACTGGGAGCGCAAGTGGAACTGGCGCCCCTATCGCCCGCCGCAGTTTCCCGACCAGCCGCTGATCACCATCCTGATCCCCTGCTACAACGAGCAGGATCATGGCGAGCAGACCATACTGGCGGCCCTGGGGCAGGAGTATCCCAACATCGAAGTCATCGCCGTCAATGACGGCTCCACCGATGGCACGGCCGTGATGTTCGATAAGCTGACGGCCCTGCATCCCCGCTTGCGCGTCATCCACCTGGCCCAGAACCAGGGCAAGGCCATGGCATTGCGGATGGGCGCCATGGCGGCCCGCAGCGAATACCTGGTCTGCATCGACGGCGACGCCCTCCTGGATCCGGATGCCGTCAGCTATCTGGTTGCGCCGCTGATCAACAACCCGCGCGTCGGCGCCGTGACCGGCAACCCCCGGGTCCGCACGCGCTCCACGCTGATCGGCCGCATCCAGGTCGGCGAATTTTCCTCCATCATCGGCCTGATCAAACGCACACAGCGCGTCTACGGCCAGTTGTTCACCGTGTCCGGCGTCTGCACCGCCTTCCGGCGGAAGGCGCTGGACGAAGTGGACTACTGGAGCCTGGACATGATCACGGAAGACATCGACATCACCTGGAAGCTCCAACGCGCGCAATGGTCGGTCTTCTACGAGCCCCGGGCGCTGTGCTGGATACTCATGCCCGAGACCTTGCGAGGCCTGTGGAAGCAGCGTTTGCGCTGGGCCCAGGGCGGTGCCGAGGTCTTCCTGAAGAATCTGACGACCATCTGGAACTGGAAGTACCGCCGGCTCTGGCCGCTGATGTTCGAATTCTGCCTTTCGACGGGATGGGCCTTCGCCTTCGCCCTGTCGATCGCGCTATGGGTGCTGGGCCACATCGTCGTGCTGCCCCCCAACATACAGGTGTCGATACTCATGCCGCCGTCGTTCACCGGCATGGTGCTCGCCATGGTATGCCTGACGCAGTTCCTGGTCAGCGTACTGATAGACAGGCGCTACGAGCCCAAGCTGGCCCATGCCCTGTACTGGATCATCTGGTACCCCTTCGCCTACTGGATCATCAATCTTTTCACCACCCTCTTCAGTTTCCCCAAGGTCATGCTCCGCATCCGCCGCCAGCGCGCACGCTGGACCAGCCCGGACCGGGGCATAAAGGAGTTGACATGATCATCACCACGCAGCGCTCTCCCCTCGCATTGGCCATCGACACAGCCCTTACCGCGCTGGGATGGATAGGATTCTTCTATCTTTTCACCAAGGGCGTGATCGCCGTCATGGACGGCAATCACCACGGCCCGTCCGTTCCTTACATGGAACAGCTGTGGCCCACCGCCCGCAGCCTGACGGTCTACGCGCTGGTCGCCGCCTTCAATGCCGTGCTGGTCGTGTTGTGGGGCCGGTATCGCAAGCTTTTTTTCAGAACGCTGAATCGGAGAGAGGCTGCGGCCAAGATCGACGACGAAACCGTGGCCACGCATTTCCACCTATCCAGCAATCAGCTGCACGAGATACAGGACAGTCGCGTCACCGTCATCTACCACTCGAACGAAGGCGATATCGCGCATCTGGAGACGGATCAGCTGCGCATGCAGCCGGCCGGAAACAGCGCGGTGTACGACGCGGTCCGGGCGGCCTGAGCCTGGACCCGCGCCTTGTGCTGTACCGCCATTTGGCGGAGCACGGGCCAGGATGCCTAAGGAAAAAGGCCGAGGCCGGCTTACGACGTATGCCGCATGTTTGAAGGGCTCGCCGTCTCTATCATGTATTCATGCGGTCCGTTTCCATACGTTAGAAAAAAGAAGCAAACGATTCAAGGCGGGGAAGAAAGCCGGCGTAAGAATCCGGCAAAAAGATAGCGGCATCCTCATCGTAGTACGGCAAAGGCCCAGGGAGGAAATCCAGAATGCGCTTTTCCATGGTTTGGCTTATCTCGCTTGCCGCCGCGGCCTTCTGCCCGCTGGCCCGGGGACAGGACCTGCCGCCGGCCAAGGACACGCTGCCCCCGACCATGCTGGACGAGGGCCGGAAAGGAAAGAGCGTGTTCGACGACCCGTTGGGCGGTGTGGTGGTCAATCGCACCGTAACCGTGCTGGGCAACGACTTCTACCAGGACTTCACGGCGCTATGGCGTCAGAAAGACATCAGCAACAAATTTTCGATCTCCATATACGAACGGCCATCCGCCCGTTTCGGGAGCGAGATCTGGGTTCAATTCCGGCAAAAGAACATGTTCCATGTGTTCCTGCCCCCGGCACGGGCCAGGACCAGGCAGATCAGCGCGGCGGCCGTCGAGCTGGTCTACCAGAACATCGCCGACAGCGAAGCCGAACGCATCCTGGTCCGCAGCCCGGACCTGGGTCCCGAGGAGATGTAAATGAAAGGAGCAGACATGTCCATGAAAAATAAAATCCTGCTGCGAGGCGCGGCAGCCTGCTGCGCATGGATGCTGGCCGGACAGGCGGCAGCCACGGAGCTGGTGTATTACCCCTTCAACCCGTCCTTTGGCGGAAGCCCGCTGAACGGTTCGGTCTTGCTCAACTCCGCCCTGGCGACGAACCGCCACACCGATCCGGATGTCGGCCAGGATCAGTTCGGCATCGAGGAAAAGACGCCCTTGCAGGTTTTCAATGAAACCCTGGAGCGGTCGATACTCAGCCGCCTGGCGTCGGCCGCCAGCTCGCAGATCGTCGGCCCCGACGGGAAGTTCATACCGGGCACGCTGGATACCGGCAGCTTCACCATCAACATCGTCGACCTTGGCAACGGCTTCTTGTCCATCACCACCATAGACAAGCTGACCGGCGGCGTCACAACCTTCCAGGTAGGCCAATGACCATGCAAAAGAAGAAACAACCCCGGCCGGAAAGCGCTTCCCGCGGCTTGAAAGTCCTTTCCGCGGGCATGCTGAGCATGGCTCTGGGCGCCTGCGCCGTGCCGCACAAGCCGGCCGAAGTGGCTACACCCGCTCATCTGACCCCCGCCACGCCCTCCACACGCGACTTGGTGCAACTGCCGCCGCCCAAAGGAAAGGTCACCGTCGCGGTCTACGGCTTCCGGGATCAAACGGGACAGTACAAGCCCGCACCCGACAGCTCCTTCTCGACCTCCGTCACCCAGGGGGCCTCTTCGATGCTGGTCAAGGCGCTCAAGGATTCGGGCTGGTTCACGCCCGTGGAGCGGGAAAGCCTGCAGGAACTGCTGACCGAAAGACGCATCGTGCGGGCGCTGGACGGCTCGCAGGGCGAGGCCGCCCCGGCCATACACATACCGGCCCTGATGCCCGCCTCGGTGTTGATAGACGGCGGAATCGTCGCCTACGAAAGCAATGTGCGTACCGGCGGGCTGGGCGCGCGCTTCCTGGGCGTAGGGCTTTCCACGCAATACCGCATGGACCAGGTCACGGTCAGCCTGCGCAGCGTCGATATAAGGTCGGGCCGCGTCCTGCAGGCCGTGTCCACGACCAAGACCATCTTTTCATACGAAGTCCGGCCCAGTGTCTACAAATTCGTCAACTTCAAGGATCTGCTTGAAATCGAAGGCGGCGTGACCAACAACGAGCCGACTCAGCTTTGCGTCAAGGAAGCCATCGAGGCTGCCGTGATCCATCTTACCGTCCAGGGGCTGAAAGATAGGAACTGGCTGCTCAAGGATGAGAGCGACTGGAACTCGCCCATCATCCAGGCCTATCTGCGGGAAGGCAACACCTATGCCATCAATGTGGCCGATCTGCCGCCCGGAGGCGCCGCAGCCATCGAAGCCACTCCCCCGGTGACCGAACCCCCGCCGAACTAGCAGCAGGGTTGTATGGCGGGCCCGGAATGAAGACCGCCGGGCCCGCCAGTAGATCCAGGTCTTTATTTAGAGGAGAAAGCAATGAGCATCAAACTGTCTGTTATTGCCCTGGGTATCACGCTGGCCTATGGAGCGACCGCCGCCATGGCGGCCAACGTCGCCACCGTGGACCAGAACGGCACCCGCAACGATGCCGTCATCGAGCAGTGGTCGAACGAAAACGCCAGCGCAAGCATTACGTCCTACGGCAACTTCAACGATGGCTTCATCGAACAGGAACGCAACAATGTGGCCAATGCCACCATATCGGCTTTTGGCGACTTCAACGATGCGGTCATCAACCAGCACAACGTCAATAACGCCAACGCAACCATCTACCAGGCTGCCAACGCGGGCGACGCCACCATCAACCAAAGCGGCGGATGGAGCTACGGCCACCATCATCATCATTCCAGCGACGGCAACAACCAGTACGCGGTCATCAACCAGAACAGCGGCTGGGGCAACGTGGCCTGGGTTACCCAGACCGGCGACAACACCGACGCCATCATCAATCAAAGCGGCTACAAGAACCGCGCGGGTGTCGAGCAGGAAGGCGGCGGCAACCAGTACGTTACCGCACGCATCAACCAGAACGGGGCATTCAATGACGGCTATGTCCGCCAGGATGGCGCCAACCTGATGGCAACCATCAGCCAGACCGGCGCCAAGAACGATGCCATCATTCTGCAAAAAGGGTCGGGATACACGGCAACCGTGACGCAGGTGGGCTACGCCAACAACGCATACGTGAATCAGCGCTGACCATAGAAAAGCACTGGGACGCCCGCAGGCCGGCACGTGTTTGCCTGCGGGCGGTCGTGAGCGGAGCATGCCGCGCAACCATCAGAAAGGCCGAGTATGAACATAGATGCCGATATCCAGGTTTGGCTGGAAACCATGAACAGGAACCAGGCCGCGGTCATTGTTCCCTATGTGCAAAGCAAGCAGGACAAAACCCTGGCCTATGCCGTCAGGGCGGTCAAGGAGGGTCCGAATGGACGCTCCGTGCTGAGCCAGGGCGGCACGCTGCGTGTCCCGGCGAATGTTCCCACCGCACTGGGCCGGATGTCCTTGAGCTGGGGCAAGCAGGACGATTGCGGCATCGACCTGAAGCTCAGCGAAAACGGAGCGGCGCAGCGAAACTACCATTTCGCCTGCCCGGAATAGTATGTGGCCATTACAAGAATTTACCTTGACCAGCAATAACTTACGTTAATTTTCTAAGGTAAACATTTACTTGCAATCAGGATCGTGAGTTAATACCATATTGTGGACGATTGCGATCCATGACGACAAAATTGTTTCGCCACGTGCGAACCAGACAGTAGGCTAAGTAATATTCTGCGGGTGAACGCCGATATTGAACGCCCTGTAACGCTCAGGGCATGGCTTTTGTCTCTCCCGTCAGTCTCGCCACTGGGCAAAGCTCGCACCAAGCGAACCTCGAACCAGGGAAGAACAAAGCATGTCTCTCATTACCGTCATCGAACCCCACCCGTTGATCCGGCTGGGCATTCTGCAACTATTGTCCAATGTCGAGCCCGGGTGCTCGCTGAAAGGCGAAGATTATTCAAGCATCTTGCGCGACGCACCGGACGCCGCTGAATCCGATCTGGTGTTGCTTTCGGTTTTCTCCTTCGAGGAAGTGCAGAAACTGACGACGGCCACCGCCCGCGTCTTCTCGCCCAAGGCCATGCTGCTTTTATCCGACAGCAGCGACATGCCCCATACCGTGCAAGGCCTGCCTTCCTCCGTGGCCGGCTATGTGCCCAAGAACGCCCCGCCGGAGGTCCTGCAAGCCTCGGTCCGCCTGGTGCTGGCCGGCGGATCCTGCTTTCCGATGCGCTCAAACGTTGTCAACCCGCAACAATCACTGCTGACCCAGTTCGAGCCGGTCAACTGGCCCATCGACAATGAAAGAAAAACCCGGGCGGCCAACGCCAATCCCGAGTGCGAGATGCTGGGACTGACGCCCCGGCAATATGAAGTCCTGGTACTGCTGGCCCGGGGCTATCCCATGAAGACGGTCGGGCGCTATCTGAATATCTCGGTCGCGACCGCCAAGGCGCATACCGAGACCCTGTACCAGCGTCTGGACGTGCACAATCGCAACGCCGCCGTCTACGAAGCGGTCTCGCGGGGCGCCACGCTGGGATGGCCCTCCATCGGCGGCCCCCAGCAAGAAGCCGGCGCTTGAACTGTGCCGCCAGGCGGCCGCCCGCCGAAATGGGGCGGCTGCCGGCCGGCGCCTACAGCAGGCCCATTTGCAGGCGGGCCGGCTCGCTGATCATTTCGCGGCTCCAGGGCGGATCCCAGACCAGATCCACCTTGACCTCGTCGACGCCATGTATGGACAGCAGCTTGTTGCGCGCTTCGTCGGCGATCATGGTGCCCATGCCGCAGCCGGGCGCGGTAAGCGTCATCTGAACCTCGATGCGGAATTGCTCGTCCGCCGCGGGCATCACCTGGCAGCTGTAGACCAGCCCCAGATTGACGATATCGATGGGAATTTCCGGGTCGTAGCAGGTGGCCAGCAGGCTCCAGGCCGCGTCTTCGACCGCTTGCGCGGTGACCGGGCCGTCGTGCGTATGCACGGCCGCTTCGGTGGGCTCGAAACCCAGGGCATCGCCGTCGACGCCCTCGACCCGGTAAAGGTTGCCCTCGACCATGACCGTGTAGCTGCCGCCCAACTGCTGGGTGATGGTGGCCTCGCAGCCTTTTTCAATGGTGACCGGCGAGCCGTAAGGCACGGTGACTGCGGGGCAGTCGCGGCTTACGATCACGTCCTGGCGTGTATAACTCATGGTGTGCCTCTGTTCGCTTTATTCGGTGCGCGCCGTATCCCGGGCCTGCGTAATCGCGTTGTGCAGGGTATGCCAGGCCAGCGTGGCGCACTTCACCCTGGCGGGGAATTCGCGCACGCCCGACAGGACTTCCAGCTTGCCGAAATCCCGCTCTTCGGGCTGCGCTTCGGTCAGCATGGCGTGCATGTCGCGGAACAGGGCCTCGACCTCGCCCACAGGCTGCCCCTTGACGGCCTCGGTCATCAGCGAGGCCGATGCGGTGGAAATGGCGCAGCCATGGCCCACGAAACTGGCCTCCTGCACGATGCCGCCCTCGACCCGCGCATAGACGGTCAACTGGTCGCCGCATAGGGGGTTGTGTCCATCGGCCGTGTGGCTGGCGTCCGCCATGGCGTGAAAATTACGCGGGTGGCGGTTGTGATCGAAAATCACTTCCTGGTAAAGCTCGCGCAAATCGCTGTGATGATCGCTCATTGATGCCCTGTTCCAAACAATTTCTGTGCCTTGCGCAGCGCCGCGGCCAGGGCGGCTATGTCTTCCTGCGTATTGTAGAGCGCCAGCGACGCCCGCGCCGTGCCGGGGATGCCGAAGCGGGTCATCAGGGGCATGGCGCAATGATGACCCGCCCGTATGGCCACGCCTTCGGTATCCAGTATGGTGCCCAGGTCGTGGGGGTGGATGCCGTCGACCACGAAGGACAGGATGCCGGCCTTGCGCGCGGCGGTGCCGATCAGGCGCAGGCCGGGCAGGGAAAGCAATTCCTGCGTGCCCATCTCCAGCAGCGCATGCTCGTGCGCCGCAATGGCGTCCAGGCCGATATCGAGCACATAGCGTATGGCCGCGTCCAGGCCGACGACACCGGCGATGTTGGGCGTGCCCGCCTCGAAGCGCTGCGGCACGTCGGCATAGGTGCTGCGCTCGAAGCTGACGGTGTAGATCATGTCGCCGCCGCCTTGCCAGGGCGGCATGTCCTTGAGTATGTCGTAGCGCGCATACAGTGCGCCGATGCCGGTGGGACCGTACAGCTTGTGTCCCGAAAAGACATAGAAGTCGCAATCGAGGGCCTGCACGTCGACCGCCTGGTGGGCCACCGCCTGGGCGCCGTCGATCAGCACCTTGGCGCCGGCCTCGTGGGCCAGGCGGGTGATCTCGGCCACCGGATTGATGGTGCCCAGGGCATTGGACACATGGGCCACGCCCACCAGCTTCGTGCGCGCGCCGAGCATGGCGCGGTATTGATCCATGTCGAGCTCGCCGTTGTCGGTCACCGGCACGACGCGCAGGCGCGCGCCGGTCTGCTCGCACAGCAGCTGCCAGGGCACGATATTGGAATGATGCTCCATGCCGGTGATGAGGATCTCGTCGCCTTCCTTCAGCGCCGCCCTGGCCCAGCTATAGGCCACCAGGTTGATGGCTTCGGTCGTGCCCCGCGTAAAGACGATTTCCTGGCTGCGCGCCGCATTGAGCAAGCGCCGCACGCTCTCGCGCCCCTGTTCGTACAGGTCGGTGGCATGCTGCGACAGCCAATGCACGCCGCGATGGATGTTGGCGTTGGACTGTTCGTAGAAATCGCTTTCGGCCTGGATGACCGCCAGCGGTTTCTGAGTGGTGGCGCCGTTGTCCAGATAGGCCAGCCGGCGTCCCTTGACCGGACGCGCGAGGATGGGAAAGTCGGCGGCGCGATCCAGCAGTCCCGCCGCGCCGGCCATGCGTATCGGTGCGTTCATGTCAGAATTCCCCCAGTGCGGCGCCGCCGGGCACCAGCGCCCGTATGGCGGCGATGACCTTGCCGCGCAGCGCCTCGGGTTCGATGCGGTCGACCGACTGGGCCGCGAACGCATAGGTCAGCACATTGCGCGCATGCGCTTCGTCCAGGCCGCGCGAACGCAGGTAGAACATGCTGTCTTCATCCAGTTGGCCCACGGTGGCGCCGTGCGCGCACTTGACGTCGTCGGCGTAGATTTCCAGTTCGGGCCGCGCATCGGCCTTGGCCAGGCGCGACAGCAGAAGGCTGTCGGAGCGCTGCACGGCGTCGGTCTTGTCGGCGCCGGGCGCCACCAGAATGCGGCCGCCGAATACGCCCCGCGCCGTATCGCCCAGTATGCCCCGGTAGAACTCGCGGCTGACGCCATGCGGCTTGGCATGGTCGATCAGCGTGTGGTGGTCGACATGGCGGCGGCCATCCACGTAATACAGGCCGTTCAGCAGGGTCTCGCAATGATCGCCGGCAAAACTGGTGGAGATGTCGTGGCGCGCCAGGCGGGCGCCGAACGACATGGAATGCGAGTTGTAGACCGAGCCCTTGTCCTGTTCGACGCTGACGGCGCCCAGGTGGAATGCTTGCGGGTCTTCCTGTTGCAGCTTCAGATGGGTGACATGCGCGTCCGCCGCGAGCTTGGCCCGCGTTACCGCATTGGTCAGGCTGGCGCCGCTGCCCTGCCCCACGTAATGCTCCATGACGACGGCCCGCGCCGCCGCCTCGGCCACAATGAGGTTGCGCGGGAAGCTGGCCGCCTGCTGGCTGGCCGCAATGAACACGAGGTGCACGGGCTTGTCCAGCGCGACGCCGCGGGCTAGGCTGATGAAGGCGCCGTCGGCCGCCAGGGCGGTGTTCAATGCGGCGGTGCTGGCCCCTTCGAGCTCAGTGCCGAAAACGGCTTCGACCTGCTCGGGCACCTGATCCAGCGCTTCGGACAGCGACTGGACCCGGGCTCCCGACGGCAGGGTTCCGACGTCCGACAGCTCGGGCGCGTGGCAGCCGTCGATGAAGACCAGCCAATGGCCGGCATCGCTGCCGCGCAGTTCGCTGACCAGTTGGGCCGCCGACGGCTTGCCGGCGTCCAGGAAAGACTGCTGTTCCAGCGCGGCCAGCGACGTGTGGCGCCATGCCTCCTGGCGGGTGGTGGGCCAGCCTTCGGCGGCGAAGCGCTCGATGGCGCGCTGGCGCATTGCCGACAGCCAGGGCAGGCGGGAGCCGGCCGAATCGCGCGTACGATCCGCAAAACCGGTCACCCAGGATTGCACCGTGCTCATGCCGCAGCCCCTTTGCCATCGGCCAGATCCTTGACCCAGCCATAGCCGCGCTCTTCAAGTTCCAGCGCCAGTTCGTGCCCGCCGGAACGGACGATGCGCCCGCCCGCCAGCACGTGCACGAAATCGGGCACGATGTAGTCCAGCAGGCGTTGATAGTGGGTGATGACGATGAGGGCCCGATCCGGGGAGCGCAGGCGGTTCACGCCATCGGCCACGACCTTGAGCGCGTCGATGTCCAGGCCCGAATCAGTTTCGTCCAGGATGGCCAGCTTGGGTTCGAGCAGCGTCATTTGCAGCACTTCGTTGCGCTTTTTCTCGCCACCCGAGAAGCCTTCGTTCACGGAGCGATAAAGGAATTCCTCTTTCATGCCCACGGTCTTCATTTCGGCCTTGACCTTCTTGATGAAGTCCATGGCGTCCAGCTCGGGCAGGCCCTGGTGGCGCCGCGTGGCATTCACGGCCGCGCGCAGGAAATAGGCATTGGACACGCCCGGGATCTCGATGGGATATTGAAACGCCAGGAACAGCCCGGAACGGGCGCGCTCTTCGATGGGCATGGACAACAGGTCTTGTCCCTGCCATTGCACCGAACCGCTTTCCACCTTGTAGTCCTCGCGGCCGGCCAGCACTTGCGACAGCGTGCTTTTGCCGGAGCCGTTGGGGCCCATGATGGCGTGGACTTCGCCGGCTTTCACCTCGAGGTTCAAACCGCGCAGAATCGCCTTGTCTTCAACCGAGGCGTGCAAATCCTTGATGCTTAGCATTACTACTTCTCCTTAACCTACGCTGCCTTCCAGACTTACGCCGAGCAGGTTCTGAGCCTCGACTGCGAATTCCATGGGCAATTCCTTGAAAACTTCCTTGCAAAATCCGTTCACGATCATGGATACGGCGTCTTCCGCCGACAGGCCGCGCTGCATGGCATAGAACAGCTGGTCTTCGCCTATGCGCGACGCCGTCGCCTCGTGCTCGACGCTGGCCGTGGGGTTCTGCACCTCCATGGTCGGAAAGGTGTGCGCCGCGCACTTGCTGCCGATCAGCAATGAATCGCATTGCGTGTAGTTGCGCGCGTTCTCGGCCTTGGGCGTGATGCGCACCAGGCCGCGGTAGGCGTTGCTGCCGTGCCCCGCCGAAATCCCCTTGGAGATGATGGTGCTGCGGGTGTTGCGGCCCATGTGGATCATCTTGGTGCCGGTATCGGCCTGCTGCCGGTGATTGCTGAGCGCCACGGAATAGAACTCGCCGACGGAATCGTCGCCGCGCAGGACGACGCTGGGATACTTCCAGGTGATGGCCGAACCGGTCTCGACCTGGGTCCACGAAATGCGCGAACGCGCCCCGCGACAGTCGCCGCGCTTGGTCACGAAGTTATAGATGCCGCCCACGCCGTCCTTGTCGCCGGGATACCAGTTCTGGACCGTGGAATACTTGATCTTGGCGTCGTCCAGCGCCACCAGCTCCACCACGGCCGCATGCAGCTGGTTTTCGTCGCGCATGGGCGCCGTACAGCCTTCCAGGTAGCTGACCGAGGCGCCTTCCTCGGCGATGATCAGCGTGCGCTCGAACTGCCCGGTGTCTTGCGCATTGATGCGGAAGTAGGTGGACAGCTCCATGGGACATCGCACCCCTTTCGGGATGAAGACGAAGGACCCGTCGGAGAACACCGCGGAATTCAGCGCGGCATAGAAGTTGTCGCCCGGCGGAACCACCGTGCCCAGGTACTTGCGGACCAGGTCCGGGTGTTCCTTGACGGCTTCCGAGAACGAACAGAAGATGACGCCGACTTCGGCCAGCTGCTTGCGGAAGGTGGTGGCCACCGACACCGAGTCGAACACGGCATCGACCGCCACGCCGGCCAGCCGGGCGCGCTCGTGCAGCGGAACGCCCAGCTTCTCGTAGGTGCGCAGCAATTCGGGGTCGACTTCGTCCAGGCTCTTGGGGCCGTCCTTCTTGCTTTTGGGCGCGGAGTAATAGCTGATGTCCTGGAAATCGATGGCCGGGAAGCTGACCTTGGCCCACTCGGGAAGATCCATGGTCAGCCAGTGGCGGTAAGCCGCCAGGCGCCATTCCAGCATGAATTCCGGTTCGCCCTTCTTGGACGAAAGCAGCCGTATGGTGTCTTCGGACAAGCCTTTGGGTATGGTCACCGATTCGATCTCGGTCACGAAGCCGGCCGAGTATTCGCGATCGAGGAAGGACTCGATGGCGTCGTCGCCTCGGGGGGTAACGCCGGGTTCGACTCGGGGTGTAACCCCCGGTTCAGTCACAGAATTCATTTATGGATACTCCATGTCGTGGGACGTGCCGCTTGGGTCCTGGCTTTCGACTCGGGCACCGGCTGCGCATTCAGGGGAAATTCAATGGGGGTCGGACGCACCATGTCGGCCACGCTGACGTCTTCGAGCGTGCGCCGCACGATGGCGTTGATGCGCTGCCAGTTCGTGCGGATGTGGCAGCCGGCTTCGACCGTGCAGGCGCCAGGCGTGGCGGTGCATTCGGTCAGCCCGAAAGGCTGTTCTTCAAGAGCGTCTATAATCTGGGCGACACTGATCTGGCTGGCGGGCCGCCCAAGGGTATAGCCGCCGCGAGCGCCACGGCTGCTCTTGACCAGTTCGTGCTGGCCCAGCAGCTTCAGTATCTTGCTGACCGTGGGCTGGCCCAGGCCCAGCGTGGCGGCCAGGTCGGCCGCGCTGAACACACGGTCCGGACAGCCGGCCATATGGGTCAGCAACAGCGTCCCGTAATCTATAATCTTGCTGATACGCAGCACCTGCGCCTCCGAATCACTTCATTAGCCATATAGTACTGCTTTGGTACTATATCAGTCAAGCCGGTTCGTCCTCCACACCCGCCTGCTGCAGCATCCACATCTGCGCATAGCGTCCGCCGCGCAGCAGCAGTTCGCGGTGCGAGCCTCTCTCCAGCACCCGGCCCTGATCCAGAACGATGATTTCGTCCGCATCCACGATGGTGGACAGGCGGTGGGCGATGATCAGCGTGGTCCTGTCGCGCGCGATCAGACTGAGCTCTTCCTGGATCGCCCTTTCGGTACGGGTGTCCAGGGCGCTGGTCGCCTCGTCCAGGATGAGGATGGGCGGGTTCTTCAGCAAGGTCCGGGCAATGGCCACCCGCTGTTTCTCGCCGCCGGAAAGCTTCAGGCCGCGCTCGCCGACCTGCGTCTGATAGCCCTCCGGCAGGGCCATGACGAAATCATGAATGCTGGCGGCTCGGGCGGCCTGCACGATTTCGTCATGGCTGGCCGTCGGGTTGCCATAGGCGATGTTGTACAGGATGCTGTCGTTGAACAGCACGGTGTCCTGGGGCACGATGCCTATGTGCTGGCGCAGGCTGGCCTGCGTCAGATCGCGGATGTCTACGCCATTGATCCGGACGGCGCCGGCATCGACGTCATAGAAGCGGAACATCAGGCGCGACAGCGTCGATTTTCCCGCCCCCGACGATCCCACCACGGCCAGCGTCCGTCCCGCCGGTATCGTGAAATCCACGTCGAACAGTATCTGGCGATTGGGTTCATAGCCGAAGTTCACCTTGTCGAACTCAATGCTCGCCTGAGTCGCTTTCAGCTTGCGCGCATCGGGCCTGTCCGCCACCTCCTCGCCCTGCTCCATCAGGCTGAACATGCGCTCCATATCGGCCAGCGCGTGCTTGATTTCCCGATACACAAAGCCCAGGAAATTCAAGGGCGCATACAGCTGCGTCAGATAGGCAGACACCAGCACCACGTCGCCCACCGTCATGGTCTGGCTGACCACGCCCTGGGCCGACAGCCAGAGCAGCAAGGTAATGCCGAGGGTGATGATGAAGCCCTGCCCCATGTTCAGGAAATTCAGCGACACCTGGTTCTTCACCGCCGAGTCCACCCATTTGCCCAGATTGCGATCGTAGCGGTCGATCTCGTAACCTTCGTTGCCGAAATACTTGACGGTCTCGTAATTGAGCAAGGCGTCGATGGCCTTGCTGTTGGCCTTGCTGTCCAGGTCGTTCATGCTGCGCCGGTACACCATGCGCTTCTCGGTCACCAGCAGGGTAAAGGCGACATAGGCGGCAATGGTGCCTATCGTCACGACCGCGAACATGAAGTCGTAGCGCCACAGCAGGATCGCCGCGACCATGCCGATCTCGAGCAGCGTCGGCAATATGTTGAACACCATGAAGTTCAGCAGAAAGCCGATGCCCTTGGTGCCGCGCTCGATGTCACGGCTCAGCCCGCCCGTCTGCCGCTGCATGTGAAAGCGCAGCGACAACGCGAACAAATGCCTGAACAGCCGGGTGGCAATGCGCCGTATCGAGCCTTGCGTGACGCGCGCGAACAAGGCATCGCGCAGTTCGCCGAACACGCTGCTGGCCAGGCGGGCGAAACCATAGCCCAGCAAGGCGGCCACCGGCAGGGCCATCAGCGTGGCCGGTACGCTGAGCTGGTCCACCACCTCTTTCAGGTACAGGGGCAGCACGACGCCGGCGACCTTGGCCGCCACCAGACAGGCCAGCGCGGCAATGACGCGCCACTTGAATTGCCAGACAAAGGGCAAAAGCGATCTGATGGTCTGAATATCGTTGCGGCGGCTGGGGGCCGGGCCCCTGTGGGTGAATCTCATGAAGTCGCGGTGGAAGTGGCGGCGTCCGACATTGTACGTCGCGCTAGGCCCCTGGCACGCTGCCGCGCCGCTCCTGAAGCAGCTCATAAAAGGCTCGCGCCGCGCTGGACAGGCTTTTTTCGCTGCGGCGTATCAGGTAGAGCGAGCGCTTCAGGCGGCTCTTGCCCGCCAGCGGAATCACCGCGATATCCGGATGCCGGAACTGGAACAGCGTCATGGAGGGCACCAGGCTGACGCCCAGCCCCGCCGCCACCAGGCCCGTCACGGTGGCCAGGTGATCGACCTCCAGAAAGGTGTTCAGCCCCCCGAACACCGTGTTGCGCGACAGGCTCTGGCGGATGCTGCTGCCCTTGCCCAGCTGGATGATCGAGCTGCCCTTGAGCTCGCGCAGATGCACGGCCGCGCGTCCCGCCAGCGGATGATCGTTGCGGCACACCAGGTGGAAATAGTCTTCGCACAGCGGCTCGGCGGACAGGCCCGCCATATCGCGCCCCTTGGCCGCCACAGCCATGTCGGCCGAACCCCGGCGGACCATGTCCAGGCACGGCTCCAGCAAGGCGTCATGCAGCTGCAGCTCCACCCCGGGATAGCGCTCCAGGAACTGCGCATAGATGCCGGGCAGCCAGCCCGCCGCCAGCGAAGGCAGCGCCGCGACCGCGACCCGCCCTTTGCGCTTGGCGACGTGATCGTGGATGTCTTGCATGACGCCATCCAGATCGTTCAAGAGCCGCAAGGCCGACTCGTTGAACAGCCGCCCCTCGGGCGTCAGCTCGACCCGGCGCGTCGTACGGTCGAACAGGCGGGCGCCGGCGGCATCCTCCAGCGCCTTGATCAGGGCGCTGAACGCGGGCTGCGTGGTATGGCAGCGCTCAGCCGCTTTGGTGAAGTGGCGCTCCTGGGCCAGCGCGACGAAGGCGCGCAGTTGGCGGGATGATAAATTCATAAAAATATTGGATCAATAAATAATATATTTCTATTTTACTTATCAATATGCGAATTCTATAGTACAGCGGCACATACACGACAGGCATGGAAGGGCATGGAGACGACACCGCTGACCATAGGTTGCGCCACAGGATTTTCGGGTGACCGCAGCGACGGCGTTCGCCCGGTGGTCGATACCCTGATCCGCGGCGGCGGCCAGGCCCTGATATTCGAGACACTGGCCGAACGCACGCTGGCGCTGTCGCAACTGGCCAAGAACAGCGACCCCGAATTGGGCTACGAACCGTTGCTGGCCGAACTGCTGCGGCCGGCGCTGGCCGACTGCCTGCGGCACAAGATACGGATAGTCAGCAACTTCGGCGCGGCCAATCCCCCCGCCGCCGCCCGGCGCATCAAGCGTCTGGCGCAAGAGCTGGCCGTGCGCGCGCCGCGCATCGCCGTACTGTCGGGCGATCAATTGAACCGCCCCGAACAGCTGGCCTACCTGCGCGAGCGGCTGGGGCCCGGCTTCGACCAGCTCGACATCGTCAGCGTGAACGCCTACCAGGGTGCGGTGGAAATCGCCCAGGCCCTGCAAGCCGAAGCCGACATCGTGGTGGCGGGGCGGGTGGCCGATCCCTCGCTGGTGCTGGGGCCCGCGCTGGCGCATTTCGGCTGGCGGCACGACGATTGGCACCGGCTGGGCTGCGCCACCATGGCGGGCCATTTGCTGGAATGCGGCACGCAGGTCAGCGGCGGCTACTTCGCCATTCCCGGTCTCAAAGAGATCCCGGACATGGACAATCTGGGCTTTCCAATTGCCCGCATCGACGACTCGGGCGAGTTCTCGGTCGGCAAGGCGGCGGGCACCGGCGGCGCCGTCACGCTGCAGACCGTCAAAGAGCAACTGCTGTACGAGGTGCACGACCCCGCGGCCTACCTGACGCCCGACGTCGTCGCCGACATCAGCCGCGTGCGCGTCGCGCAGAACGGGCCTGACCGGGTCGACGTGCGCGGCGTCACCGGCCATCCCCGGCCCGCCACCTTGAAGGTCAATATCTGCTATCGCGGCGGCTGGCTGGCCGAGGCGGAGATCTCCTACGCCGGCATCCAGGCCGAGGCGCGCGCCCGCCTGGCTGCGGATATCGTCAAGAAACGCATAGGCGGGCAGTTGAAGCTGCGCATCGACCTGATCGGCGCCGTCAGCATTTTCGGCGACGACGAAGGCCGCTACCTGGGCAGCCAGGCCGCCGGCCAGGCCAGGGACGTGCGCCTGCGCATTGCCGCCGCCCATCCCGATAAAGAGACCGCCGCGCGCGTCCTGCGTGAAGTCACCGCGCTGTATACCTGCGGCCCGGCGGGCGGCGGCGGCGTGCGCACCGCCCTGCGGCCCCGCCTGAACAGCCTGTCCAGCGCCCTGCCCCGGGACCTGGCGCCGGCAAGCTGGACCTTCATGGATGAATAAGCCCATGCCCGCCACCGACAACACCGTCATCGTTCCCCTGTACCGCCTTGCGCATAGCCGGACAGGCGACAAGGGGGACATCTCCAACATCAGCGTGATCGCCTGGAGGCCGGAACTGTTTCCGATACTGGAAGCGCAGCTTACCGAACAGGCGCTGGAAGAATGGTTTGAATTCCGTCGGCCCCGGCGCGTGCGGCGCTACCTCATCGCATCCATAGACGCCATGAATTTCGTGCTGGAGGGCATTCTGGACGGAGGCGTGAACGATGCCTTGAACCTGGATACCCACGGCAAAGCATTGTCCTTCTACCTGCTGGATTTCCCCATCCGGGTCGACAGCGGCCTGGCCGCCACCCTGCCCGACATCCACCCCTGACCCAACCAACCCAAGGAGACAAGCCATGAATCCAGGTCATATCAAGAAAAACCTGTTGGCCGCAACCCTGTGCCTGTGCCTGCCGCTGGCGGCGCTTGCACAAGACTATCCCAGCAAATCCATCACCTTCGTCGTGCCTTTCGGACCCGGAAGCGCCACCGATCAGCTTGCGCGCGCCATCGGCCAGGGCATCACCGAACAGACGAAACAAGTGGTCGTCATCGAGAACAAGCCCGGGGCCAGCGCCATGATAGGCGCCAGCGAAGTGGCGCGCGCCGAGCCCGACGGCTACAAGGTCCTGATCACCACCAACACCTCGCAATCGGCCAATCCGCATCTTTACAAGAAGCTCAATTACGACCCCGTCAAGGATTTCGAACCGGTCACGCTGCTGGGCACCGGCGGGCAGATCATGGTGGTCAACCCCAAGTCGCCCGCCAAAACCGTGGGCGACTTCATCAAGCTGGCCAGGGAGAACCCCGAAAAACTCAGCTTCGGCAGCGGCAGCTCCAGCAGCCGGGTCGCGGGCGAACTGTTCCAGCAGATGGCCGACGTAAAGCTTCTGCATGTGCCCTATAAAAGCAATCCCCTGGTCATCACCGACCTGCTGGGCGGACAGATCGACATGATGATGGCCGACATGGCCACCGGCCTGCCCCAGGTCAAGGCCGACAAGCTGCGCGCCCTGGGCGTGACCATGGCCCAGCCGTCGGCGCTGGCGCCCAACATACCCACGATTGCAAGCGCGGGCGTGCCGGGCTACGAAATGGGCTACTGGTTCGGCGCCTATGTGCCGGCCAACACGCCGTCCGCCGTGGTGTCAACATTGCATGATCTGCTGGTCAATGCCACCACGCGCAGCGCCGCCGTCCAGTTCTACGAGCAGACCGGCACCAAGCCCGTGACCTCCACCCCCGCCGAACTGGCCGATTTCCAGAAAAAGGAAACGGAAAAATGGGGCGCCATCATCAAGAAGGCGGGCATCCAGCCCTCATAAGCCCGCGTGCTCCGGCCCGCCGCCCGCCGGATCGGCGGGCGGTATCGCCATCCGGGTCAACTCCTGTTACGCCTGCGGACGCGTCCTGGAACCATTGCCCGCTGGAACACCTAATACAATAACGTGCCCGGGAGCGCAGGCGGCGGATAGTTCGACTGTTTCCATCGCCCCGCCCGCGGATGAACCGGAGAATGTATGGCTGTTCCACCCTTCGACTACGAAGCCGCCTTGCTGTCCTGCGCGGCCGGCGACCAGAACGCTTTCCAGAGCCTGTATCGGCGCGAAGCGCCGCACATGCTGGCGCTGGGCCTGAAAATGCTCGGCCAGCGCGCCGGCGCGGAAGATCTGGTGCAAGACGCATTTACCCTGATATGGAAGAACGCGGCCGGCTACGACCCGGCCATGGGCGGCGCACGCGCCTGGATGTACAGCATCGCGCGCTACCGCGCCCTGGGCCGCTTGCGCCAGGCCGGCCGCCCGCGCTTTGGCGACGATTCATGGGCCGATGCCCTGCCGGAGAACGCGGCGCTTGCCAGGGCCGGAACCGACAGCGTGGCCGGCGCGGTGGCATCCATGGACGAGTCGCGCCGCAAACCCCTGCTGATGGCCTTCTACAAGGGTTACAGCTACGAGCAGATAGCGGCCCGCCTCGATATCCCGCCTGAACAGGCACGGCGGCATACGCAGGACGCCCTGAAATCCTTGCGGGAGCGGCAGCCGGCATGACAAGCAAGGACCAAGGCATACTGATCGCCGAATACACGCTGGGCCTGTTGAATCCGCAAGAAATGGCGCAGGCGCATGCCCTGCTGGGCCGGGACGCGGACGCGGCCGCGCAGGCCCTGGCCTGGGAGCAAGGCTTCCTGGAATTGACCGATTTGCTGGCGCCGGTGGATCCGTCCCCCCTGCTGCTGACCAAGATACAGACCAGCCTGGGGCATGACACCACGCCGGGGCCTTCCAGCCTTTACCGCAAGCCGGCGCACAACCCGCCCGGCGAATCCCTGGCGCGCGCCCCCGCCCCGGCGGCGCCCAGGAAAAGGAAAGTCCAGCCCGAGCCCGAACGGGTACGCAGCGAACCCACGCTGTCGGCCGCCCAGGGCCTGCCCGACGCCGGCGCCCCGGGCCCGGCCGCAACGGCTGCCGCGGCTTCCACGCCATCCCTGCCCTCCGGCGGCCTCTCCCCCGCTGGGGCTCATGCCGGGTCCGGCCCGGCCTCGCCGGCCGGGAGCACCGCCACGGCTTCCCCTCCCCGCCCCGCTGGGGTCGCCGGCTCCACTGCGCCCAGGGCGGCGGCGGATTCCGCAAGAACCGCGCCCCGTGAAAAACGGGCCCGCGGCAATATCTGGATATGGCGCGCCGCCAGCCTGGTTTTCGCCGCCATTGCGCTGGCCCTGGGGCTGATGCCGGCCAAGCCGGTGCCACCGGCCATCAAGGTCGTCGAAGTGGCGCCCACCCAAGCCGCCATACTGCAGGCGCCGGGCCAAAGCTCAACGCCCGGCTGGGTCGTCACCGTCGACCCGCAGCAGAATGTGCTGCTGGACCCTCAGGTGCGTAGCGACATCCCCGCCGACGCCTCGGTGCAACTGTGGACGCACAACAGGAATATTCCGCAGCCGCGATCGCTGGGCCTGATCGACCCCAACAAGCCGGTCACCGTTCCGGCCACCCTGATGGGGGGAGTCAGCCCCGACCAGATTTTCGAGATGACGCTGGAACCGGCCGGAGGCTCGCCCACGGCGGCGCCAACCGGCCCGGTCCTGTTCATCGGACGCATCGTCACGTTCGGAAAAAAGCGGCCGCCGCCCACGAGCCCGGCGGCGGGTCCGGCCGTCCAGCCTCCGGCGAATTCCTAGCGCCCGCGGCCCGGGATCACACCAGGCTCAGCAAAGCACCACGTTCACCGCCAAGCCGCCCCGTGACGTTTCCTTGTACTTGCTGCGCATGTCCGCGCCGGTCTGGCGCATGGTTTCGATGACGGCATCCAGCGAAACATGATGCTGGCCATCGCCCTGCAGGGCCAGCCTGGCCGCGTTGATGGCCTTGACCGCGCCCATGGCGTTGCGTTCGATGCAAGGGATCTGCACCAGGCCGCCTATGGGATCGCAGGTCAGGCCCAGGTTGTGTTCCATGCCGATCTCGGCCGCATTCTCGACCTGTTGCGGCGTGCCGCCAAGGACTGCCGCAAGCCCCGCCGCCGCCATGGAACAGGCCACGCCGACCTCTCCCTGGCATCCGACCTCGGCGCCCGAGATCGAGGCATTCTCCTTGTACAGAAAGCCTATCGCCGCCGCCGTCATCAGGAAGTCGACACGGCCGTCGTCGGAATGCCCGGGGACGAAGGTCTGGTAATACCGCAGCACCGCCGGCAGCAGCCCCGCGGCGCCGTTGGTGGGCGCGGTGACCACCCGTCCGCTGGCGGCATTCTCCTCGTTGACGGCCATCGCAAAAAGGTTCACCCAGTCCATGGCGTGCAAGACGTCTTCCCGGGCGGCGTCGCGCTTCAGTTCGCGGTACAGGGCAGGCGCGCGGCGGCGCACCTTCAGGCCTCCCGGCAGCAACTGATCGGCCTGGTCGTTATCCAGGCCGCAGCCGCGATCGATACAGGCATTCATGACATCCGCGATATGCAGCACGCCCTGCCGGACCTGTCCGGCAGGCGCCAGCACCGATTCATTGGCCATCATCAACTGCGCCACGGACAGGCCTGTCCGCGCACAGAGCTCCAGCAGTTGTCCCCCGGTCGAAAACGGATGGGGCATGGGCTCGTGCTGCGGCACGGACTCGTCGGTTTCTTGTGAATCCAGCGCCCGGATGAAGCCTCCGCCTATGGACACATAGCGTTCGGCGATCACCAGTTCTCCGGCCTGATCGAAGGCCTGGAAGCGCATGCCATTGGGATGCTCGGCCATGGGCCGGATCCGGTACGAGAAGGCCTTGTCCGGGTCGAAGGCGATATCGTGCGATCCCCACAGGCGCAAGCGCTTGCTCGCCTGGACCTGCTCCATCAGCCGGGGGATATTGGCCGGCACCACCGTGTCGGGCGCCTCGCCCATCAGGCCCAGCGTGATGCCCATGTCGGTGCCGTGGCCCCGGCCCGTCTCCGCCAGCGAGCCGTACAGATCCACGGACACGGCCGCCACGCGGGGCAGCAGCTCGCGGCTCAGCAGCGTGCGCGCGAAATTGCGCGCGGCCCGCATGGGCCCCACCGTATGCGAGCTGGATGGGCCTATGCCTATCTTGAAAATATCAAACACCGAGAGCGTCATGATGAAGGACCTGTAGTTCCTGCTCTGTAAAACCCGCGGCAAGCCGCGCCTCTATGTTGAAAGGCCCCCGCAGGCGGGGGGCGCGGTATTGCGCCGCCAGCCGTTTGAACTGATCGACGGGATCCAGCCCCTGCCGGGCGCATTCATGACGATACCAGGTGTTTCCCAAGGCGACGTGGCCGACCTCGTCGCGCAGGATGATATCGATGATGGCCGCGCCTTCGTGGTCGCCCGCCTCGGCAAGCTTGCTTCGCACCAGCGGCGACGCATCCAGGCCGCGCGCCTCCAGCGTGCGCGGCACCAAGGCGAGCCGCGCCAGCAGGCTGCCGCGCGTGCGCTCGGCCATTTCCCACAGCCCGTCGTGCGCGGGCATGTCGCCATACGCGTGGCCCAGGGATTCCAGGTGCCGCCGCAACATGCCGAAGTGCAAGGCCTCTTCACGAGCCACCCGCGCCCAACCGCGGTAAAAGGCATCGGGCATGCCCGGAAACCGCCACAGGATATCCAGCGCGAGGTTGATGGCGTTGAACTCGATATGGGCCAGCGAATGGATCAGGGCGGCACGCCCCTGAGGCGAATTCATGGAGCGCCGCTTCACCTTCTGTGGAGGCACCAGTTCAGGCCGTCCGGGGCGTCCGGGTATGCCCTGGGGTTCGGGAAAAAGGGTGTCGGGATCGACCGGAAGATCGGCCGACAGCATGCCGGCGGCGGCCGCCTTCTCGGCCGGCTCATTCAGCAGCAGGGCCGCCAGCGCCCTGGAACGCAAGGAATCGGAAGTCATGCGGCGATTTTATCGCCACACCCGATGAATCTAAAGCTCTCCCGGCGAACTCCACTGCAGGGAGCCCTGCAAAGAGGTAATGGAGTCCAGCGGCGCGGCCTTGCGGAAGTCCGATGGCGACATGCCGACGTGGCCATGAAAGGCATTCGAAAAGTTGGCGGCGCTGGAAAAACCCAGCTCCAGCGCAATGGCCTGTATGTCCAGCGAGGTCTGCATCAGCAGGCGCTGCGCCCTGCGCATGCGCTCTTCCCGCAGGAACTGGGTGACGGTCAGGCCCAGCGACTGGCGGAACAGCTGGGATACGCGCTTCTTGCTCACTCCAAGGGCTTGAGCAAGCTCGTCCATATGCGGCGGCTGCGCCAGCCGGGTGGACAAGAAATGCTTGGCCTTCAGCATCAGGTGCTGGTCGACGGACTCATCGGTCTCGGGAGTGGGTGGCGCAACAGACATAAGGGGCAGGCATCAAAAAAACAGGCCTGAATCGACCCGCATCCAAAATGAGTACCCATTACGGTAAATTCACCGCCCGGATTTGTCCAAGGATTTAGCCCCGCATTAACGATATTTGACGTTGCGAAATAAATTGTGGGACTTCAGGAGAGTTCGAACTGGCCGTTTTCGCCGGCATCCGCGCCCGTCTTGTCGAGCGCCTCGGCCAGCATGGTGCGAACGGCGCTCAGGTCGTTGCGCAAGGCCTGCAATTCGGTGCCCGAAAGGCGCACCGCGGCGTCCTGGTCGTGCGGGACATCGTGCAGGTCGCCCAGGCGGTTGCGCGCCCCGCTGATGGTGAAACCCTGTTCGTAGAGCAGGTCGCGTATGCGGCGGATGAGCAGGACTTCGTGGTGCTGGTAATAGCGCCGGTTGCCGCGGCGCTTCACCGGCTTGAGCTGCGTGAACTCCTGTTCCCAGTAGCGCAGCACATGGGGCTTGACGCAACACAGATCGCTGACCTCGCCTATGGTGAAGTAGCGCTTGGCGGGGATGGGAGGCAGTGTGACAGGATTATCGCTAGTGCTCATGGACGGATTCTATGCCGGTTAAAAGACAAGGTTTTCCTATTCTGCAGCGGTGGCCGGCTTGCCGGCGAATTCGACGACGCTTTTCAGCTTCTGGCTGGCATGGAAGGTGACCACCCGGCGCGCCGCGATGGGAATCACTTCGCCGGTCTTGGGATTGCGTCCGGGCCGGGGCGGTTTGTCGCGCACCTGGAAATTGCCGAAACCCGACAGCTTGACCTCGACGCCGCGCGCCAGAGAGTCGCGTATCTCTTCGAAAAAGGTATCGACGATGTCTTTGGCTTCACGCTTGTTCAGGCCGACGCGGTCGAACAGCAATTCGGCGAGTTCGGCCTTGGTCAGAGTGCGATCGGGATTCGTCATGTCTTTACTCCTTAAGCGCGCTGGCGCACTCCGTGAGCGCTCACCAGCGCCTCCAGCAAGCGGGCGAGGCATTGTTCCACCGTGGCATCGTCAAGCGTGGCTTCGCGGTCTTGCAGCCAGAAACGGAAGGCCATGCTCTTCTCCGCGGCTTGCGCCGATTTGTCGCGCCACACATCGAACAGTTTAATGTCCTTGACGATGCCAAGAGTAGCATTAGATTGAACCGTTTGCGCAAGTGTAGCCAACAAATCCCCATACGATACATCGGGGCCCGCCCAGACCGCCAGATCGCGTATCACGATGGGCTGGCGGGACAGCTCGGCCGGCGCAGGCAGCTGGATCGTGGAAATGGCCGAGACGTCCAGTTCGAAGACCACCGGCGCCTGCGACAGGTCGGATTGCTGGGCCCAGCGCGGATGAAGCTCGCCCAGCCATCCAATGGCCCGGCCGTCCAGCTCCAGGCGCGCGCTGCGCCCGGGATGCAGCGCCGGATGCCCGGCCGCCACGCACACCAGCTTGCGGGCCTGCTCGCCCAGCAAGGCTTCCACATCTTTCTTCACGTCGTAGAAGTCCACCTGACGCAGAGGCGTGCCCCATTGCTCTTCCTGCGCGGGGCCCCAGGCGGCGCCCGCCAGGCGCTGCGGCTGATGCACGCCGGCGACTTCGAGGGGGCCGTCGGCCACCGACGCATCGCGCGAGAAAACCCGTCCCAGTTCGAAAACACGCACACGGCTCTGCTTGCGGTTGGCATTGTGCACGATATTGGCCAGCAGCCCGCCGATCAGGCTGGAGCGCATCACCGCCAGCTGGCTGGCAATGGGATTGAGCAGCCGGATGGGATCGGCGTTGCCGGCCAGGTCGCGCTCCCAGGCTTCCTCGACAAAGGCGAAATTGATGACCTCCTGGTAGTCCAGGCTGGCCATGCGGGCGCGCAAGGCATGCGGTCCGCGCAGGGTTTCCGGATCGACGCGCATTTTCGCGGGCGCCCGCGGAGGCAGGTCGGGAATACGTTCGAAGCCGTATACCCGTGCCACCTCTTCGATAAGATCTTCCTCGATGAACAGGTCGAAGCGGTAGGAAGGAGGCGCCACGGTAAAGACATCGTCCTTGACGGTGAACGACAGGCCCAGGCGGGTGAAGATTTCCTCGACCTCCTGGCGCGCCACGGGCACGCCCAGGACCCGGTGGCATCGATCCAGCCTCATGTCCACGGACTTGCGCTCGGGCAGCTGGACGACCTGATCGTCCAGCGGTCCGGCCTGTCCGCCGCAGATATCAATGATCAGGCGGGTCATGCGTTCCAGATGCTCGGTGACGGACTGGAAGTCCACGCCCCGCTCGAAACGGTGGCTGGCCTCGGAGCTGAACTTGTAGCGCCGTGCGCGGCCCATGATGGCCTCCGGCCACCAGAAAGCACCTTCCAGGAAGATGTCGGTGGTGTCCAGGGTGACCGCCGTGGCCTCCCCGCCCATGATGCCGGCCAGGCTTTCGACCACGTCACCAGCCACGATGACGCCCACGTCGGGCTCCAGCTGCACGGTCTGGCCGTTCAGCAGTTCCAGCTGTTCGCCGGACTTGGCCCAGCGCACGGTCAGGCCGCCCTGTATGCGCTTCAGGTCGAACACATGGGTAGGCCGGCCCAGCTCAAGCATGACGTAGTTCGAGATATCGACCAGGGCCGAGATGGGACGCTGGCCCGCGCGCTCCAGCCGGTCCTTCATCCACGACGGGGTCTGCGCCCTGGCATTCACCCCGCGTATGACACGGCCGGCGAAGCGGCCGCAAAGATCGGGCGCCTCGACCTTGACGGCAAGGCGATCTTCCAGCGTGACGGGCACAGGCTCGTACCCGGGCAGGTTCAGCGGGGCGCCGGTCAGCGCCGATACTTCACGGGCCACCCCCAGGATGGACAGGCAGTCGGCGCGATTGGGCGTGAGCTTGAGCGTGAACAAGGTATCGTCCAGATCAAGTGCCTCGCGCAGCGATGCGCCCACGGGGGCATCGCCATCGAGCTCCAGCAAGCCGGCATGGTCTTGCGACAGGCCCAGTTCGCGCGCCGAGCAAAGCATGCCGGCCGACTCGATGCCCCGCATCTTGGCGGCGCCTATCTTCATGCCGCCGGGCAGTTGAGCGCCGATACGGGCCAGCGGCACCTTCAGCCCCGCCGCCGCATTGGGCGCGCCGCAGACGATCTGCAACAGGGCGCCCGACCCGTCGTCGACCTGGCAGACGCGCAGTTTGTCGGCATTGGGATGCGCTTCGATTCCGACGATATGCGCCACCACAACGCCGCTGAACGGAGGCGCGGCCGGCGCAGTCTCTTCGACTTCCAGGCCCGCCATGGTCAGCCGATGCGACAAGGCATCGGTATCCAGGTCGGGATTGACAAACGCGCGTAGCCAGGACTCGGGAAATTGCATAATGTACTCGTCGGATTCGTGTTGCGACTAAGCAGGCCCCCGCCGGTTCCGACGGCGCCCGCGCTTCTAAATAAGGTTCAGCGGTTGAACTGGCGCAGGAAGCGCAAGTCGCCTTCAAAGAACTGGCGCAGATCGTTGACGCCGTAACGCAGCATGGTCAGGCGCTCCAGCCCGGAGCCGAAGGCGAAGCCGATGTAGCGCTCAGGATCCAGCCCGAAATTGCGCACCACTTCCGGATGCACCTGGCCCGAGCCGGAGATTTCCAGCCAGCGTCCCTGGTTGGGGCCCGAGGTGAACATCATGTCGATTTCGGCAGACGGCTCGGTGAAGGGGAAGAAGGAGGGGCGGAAACGCACCGACAGGTCGTCGGTTTCAAAAAACGCCCGCAGGAAGTCGGTATACACGCCCTTCAGGTCGGCGAAGGAAATGTCTTCGGCGATCCACAGGCCTTCGACCTGGTGGAACATGGGGGAATGAGTGGCGTCGCTGTCGACGCGATAGGTGCGCCCGGGGGCAATGACCTTGATGGGCGGCTTGTGCATGCGGGCATAGCGCACCTGCATGGGGCTGGTGTGCGTGCGCAGCAGCAAAGGCAGCCCCTTGTCGTCGTGCATATCGACGTAGAAAGTATCCTGCATGGAACGCGCGGGATGGTTCTCCGGGTTGTTCAGGGCGGTGAAGTTGGTCCAGTCGTTTTCGATTTCCGGGCCGTCGGCCACATCGAAGCCGATGGAGCGGAAAATGGCCTCGACACGCTGCCAGGTCTGGATGACCGGATGGATGCCGCCAAAGGCGCGGCCCCGTCCGGGCAGGCTGACGTCGATGGTCTCGGCGGCCAGGCGCTTGTCCAGTTCCGCCTGCGCCATCTGGGCGCGCCTATCGTTCAGCAGGCCTTCGACCTGCTGCTTCAACTGATTGATGCGAGCCCCTTCGGCCTTCTTCTGCTCGGGGTCCAACTGGGCCAGGCCCTTGAGCAAGGCGGTCAACGCGCCCTGCTTGCCCAGAAATTTCGCCTTGGCGTTTTCAAGTGCCGCGGCGTCGCTGGCCTGGGCAAACTGTTCTTTGGCCTGTGCGAGCAGGTCGTCAACCGGAGGAGTCATAGTGTCGCTTTTCCAAATACAAACGGAGCCCAAAAGAGCCCCGTTTGCAGCAGTACAGAATCGGATTCGATCAAGCAGCCAAAGCGGATTTGGCCTGGGCAACCACGGCTGCGAAGCCGGCTTTATCGTTTACGGCCATGTCGGCCAGTACCTTGCGATCCAGTTCAATCGAGGCTTTCTTCGTACCGGCGATGAACACGCTGTACGACACACCCAGCTCGCGGCAGGCCGCGTTGATGCGGGTGATCCACAAAGCGCGGAAGGTGCGCTTCTTGTTGCGGCGATCGCGGTAGGCATATTGCCCCGCCTTCATTACCGCCTGTTTGGCGATACGGAATACATTACCGCGGCGACCGCGATAACCTTTTGCTGCTTTGATAACTTTTTTGTGACGGGCACGGGCAGTAACGCCGCGTTTTACGCGTGGCATGGTAGATCTCCGGTAATCAAGCGAAAGGCATCATTGCCTTGACCGAGGCGACGTCTGCGTCGTGCACCGCGGCAGAACCGCGCAGCTGGCGCTTGTTCTTAGTTGTTTTCTTGGTGAGGATGTGGCGCTTGAACGCCTGGCCTCGCTTGATAGACCCGCTACCGCGAACCTTAAAGCGCTTCGCAGCGCCTTTCTTGGTTTTCATCTTAGGCATGATGTAACTCTGTTATTAAATTATGAACGCAGGTGGCACCCAAGCCAGCCAAAACTCTTGGCTGCACAACACCGGTTGCGCTTGCAAAACCCACTATCCACTTCTGTTTCCATTCCTGGCGGCCCTAAGAGGCATTTTCATGCGCCCCTTTTATTGGCATCCATTCCTGGCGTAGTCCCATGGCTCCCAGGTGATTTCTCCAAGGAACCAGGAAAAGCCCTTGATTATATGATGAATTCCCCACATTTGTCTAACACGGCCAACGCATGCCGGCACGAAGGGCGACAGCCGCCCGGCCCGGCCGCCGGGCGGCTGTCGTCCGAAGAAGGCGGCGCCCCGCCGCCCGGTGCGCGCCCCTTCTTAAAAAGCCTTGGAAAGCATCAGAACCGCTGCCGAGCGCCCCAGGTATTTCCCCTTGGCGCTGGTATAGACGTTTCGGTCGGCATTCGTGTCCACATAAGCCAACGTTGCCGTATAGCCCCCTTCCCACTCCTTCTTGAGCGCCACCGACCAGTCCGTGTATGAGCCGTCCTCCAGGTTCCGGACTTTCTGGTAGCCCACGTGGGCGTTCAGGGCCAATCCCCACACGCCGGTGGGGAAGCTGCCGGAAAGATCGTAATACTGGCTGTTCCTGGAATCGGGAACGCCGAACAGATTGGTGAATGAATGGGAATACTTGAAGCTTACCGGTCCGTAGCTCAATCCCAGATAGCCTTCCGTCGTGTCCGGCTTGGTGAATCCGGACGGGTAGCTGCCTGGATAATAGTAATGCAGCACGCCCACATCGACGGACAGATCGCCCCAGATGTTCCGCGTATACCCGGCATAGAAGTCCATTTCGACCGACGACGACACGTCGGGGTCGGCATCGGACAGCCAGCTTATGCTGGAGTTCCAGTTCCCTATATAGAAGCCGCTGGCATGCTTCAGGTCGAATCCGCCCTGTATCGCCGGCTTGTTGTTGCTTTGCATCAGGCCACGATAACGATACTGGCTGGCCAGCGAGACATTGGCGCCGAGCGTGAAATCGGACGACGCCGGCGAGGCGCCGGCCTGGGGTTCTGCGGAAGCTTGCGCGTGCGCATTGACACTCGCCAGCAGGCCCAGCGTGACGAGCGATAGCGCAAGAGAGGAACGAGCCATGAACTACTCCTTGGAATGACACTGATGAACAGCGGATCAATGCTTCCAAACGCAAAACCCATGCCAGATTTTCCAGGCGGCCTTCCCCATGGGCAGGGGCCGCCCTCTTCTTTCCACCGTCCCATCCGGATGCATTGCAATGAGACAAAACGTGTCCGATTCGGTGCGGATGCGCTAACATCGTGCCCACCCGCCCTACCGACCGGTCGGAGCAGAATTAAAATATTGTTTCATTTTGTAATTATCTATATACTAATCTTGACCCAAAAACATGCTGAAAACCCAGGAGCAAGCAGCCATGAACATCAAGCGTAGGGATTTCGTCAAGGGCTGCGCGGCAGCCTCGGCCTGTATGGTGTTGCTGCCTGGCATCGCCAGCGCCGCAAAAGGCCAGAACGCAAATAACACACAGGCCTCAAGTGCCGACATCGAAAAATCGATCAAGGCGGGCTTTGGCGGCGGCTTTTCGGTACGGGGGCATTCCCGGTCAAACGGACTGACCTACGCCAATATCGAACATTCCGGAAACCGTTACGCAGTCGCCTCCGCAGATTTGCTGGACTGGAAAATCGTCAGCTCCCTTTAAGGAAAACAAGCCGTGTCCGACACCATCAAGAGCATACGCATACATCCCGGCATTGGCATCGCCCGCCTCGGAGACAGCGATGAGTTTTACATTGGCCCCGAAGCGCCCGGAATCGTAGTCGATCCGGGCGGTAGCGGCGGCCCCGGGCCAAACGGCGGAACCTACCGCGACAGCGGGGCACGGCTGAAACGCCAGGCGCAACGGTACCGGGTATATGCCTACGACGCCAACGACAAGGTCGTCGCCGAACTCACGTCGGATTCAAGCCTGGTGCAATCGCTACGCTGGCGGGTCCACGTCAGAAACATGAAAGCGGCCAATTACGCATTTCAGGGCGCATATCTGTTTGACCCCGATCAACTGCGCAACCCGTCCATACAACCCGGCAAGAAACCGTCCGAGCGCGATCAACTCATCATCGATCCCGGCGTGCATACGATCGCTTCCGGGCAGACCGAACCGGTTGTCATGAAGGGCGATGTTTTCACCGGCATTGAAAAAGGTTCGCTGCCAGGCGAGTTGCGTTTCGAGGGCTTCACGCCCAAAGACCCTTCGAAAGAAGTTGAAGTCACTTACCAAGCCGCCAAAGACATCGAACTGGGGCAGTTGCGCCTCGACTCCAAAGATCGCCTGCTGTTCGTTCCCGCGCCCGGAAAAGGCGAATGCGTCACCACCCCCAAGGTGGTGTTGTCCAATCCCAGCGAATTCGTCAACCCTCCGAACGGCCCCGACAACGGTAAAAACCCCTTAACCAACCAGTTTGCCTATTTCAACATTCCAGGCTGGTGGGACGATACCTGTGGCGGCGAAATCGACGTCACGGTCACGCTTAAAGACGGTACGGTCCTGAGCACTCGCGACAACGTGAAATCCGCGACGGACGAAGGCACACGAAACCCTCGAGCCGGAGCATGGATCGTTACCGCGCCACCGAAGTTTGCGCCTCACATGTACCACGTGGTGTCCATCCTGGATCGCGTCTACGAGGCCTTTCCCGAGGCCTATCCCCACACCGGGCAAAAAACGAATTTCTACCGCGATGTCTATCCAGTCTTCGCCCATGCGGTCAACTACGGCTGGGTCAGCCCCGAGGCGGCCGGCGTCGCGCCCGAAACAAAGAACCGCGCCCATGGCCCGGGACAGCCGGGCAACCTGCTCCTCCCCCAGTACATGGAGTTGCTGGCCAATCCAAGCGAACAATACAAACCCATACGGCAAAGAATCTACAGCCTGATGCGGCACGTTCCCGGAAAAAGCGGGAAGCTGGTCGATACCCTGCTCCCCGCTCCGCCGCAACGGCCTACCAGCTGGAAGAACGAAGAGTTCCAACGCACTGAAAACGCCTCCCAGATGCCCAAGCTGTGGGGCACGGCGGGCAAGCCCTTGCAGAATCAGCAACTGGGCAACAATTTCCCCGATCAGTTCCTGAGCCTGACCGACTGGCAACTGAAGCATCTAAAGAACTGGGCGGACGGAAACTTTGAGGTCGGCACTCTGCAAGATCCCGTGCCCCTCGAGAAACTGCCCTTGGCCGAACAGCCGCATGCCCTCGATAGTTCCGCTCTCCAACCGACCATAGGCGGAGGTTTTCACCCGGGCATAGAATTCCCCTACTTGATCATCTATCGCGAATATTTCGCCGAGGCGTTTCGCGTGGGCAAAGACAACGAGCCTGGCGCGATCTCCGCCTATATGTCCAGCCCCTGGCAGGGTGACTTCTGGTCGTGTAACGTGGCGTGGTGGCCCACGCAAAGACCGGATGTCGTTTTCGAGTACGATCAGAAGACCCAGACCAGAACCTATAAAGAATGGTTCCGCGGATACGATGCCGACGGCGAACCGCTCTCGTCCACCGATGGCTACCACCAAATGGCCTTTGCGTGGCCGAAGCTGGGTATGGTGCTTCCAATCAAGGCCGAGGACGGCAGCTTCGTGAAAAGCCAGGGTGCAACCGTATTCGTCGAACAAGAGCGCGACCCGGCACTGAACCGCCCACCCGCCAAGGGAAAATAACTCGTGCCGCCGACCGGGCAGGACTTGGCCGAGACAACATGGGATGTGGTTATCGTCGGCGCCGGGCCGGCGGGCGCGGCAACCGCGATTACGCTGGCCAAGTTCGGCCAGCGGGTGCTGTTGCTGGAAGAGCGGACCTCCCCCAGCTTCAAGCTGGGGGAATCGCTGCCACCGACCTCCATCGGCCTGGTCAAGCATTTCCTGGGCGAGCTCGACGGCCCTGAACAGAACCTTCCCGGCCTGTTCAGAACCGCCGGCAATGTCTCGCTCTGGGCAAGCGAACAGGCCGACATCGCGGACTTTTTCTTCACACTGACCGGCTTCGGCTTGTGCGTCGAACGGTTGGCTTTCGATGAAGCGCTGCGATCGAAGGCGGCCTCCGCCGGCGCAGCCCTGCTCAAGGGTGTCCGCTTTGAATCCTGCATGCGGCTCACTGACCCCTTGTTCAATTGGCAGCTGACGCTGCGTTCAGAAAAGCAGTCCGAGCGGCATCGCGCGCGTTACCTGGTCGACTGTTCCGGTCGGCGGGCCGTCGTGGCCAGGGCGCTGGGCATCCCGCTCGTCCCCAACGATGACCGCTTGTTCGCCTATGCGCAATGGTTTTCCTGCGCCGGCGAAGACGATGACCGCTATACCCGGGTTGAGGCCGCTCCGCAGGGCTGGTGGTATAGCAACCGCTTGCCAGGCGCCGAAAACAAGGAAACCAGGCGGTTGGTGGTCTTGCACTCCGACAAAGATCTGCCCGCAGCAAAAATGGCCGCGCGCCGGCAAGGCTTCGACCAGTTGCTGGATGACTCGATGCATATCGCACCCTTGCTCAAGGCCAGAGGCTATCAAGCTTCCGGAGAAATCCGGGGTGCGCCGGCCAATAGCCAACGACTGCGCGACTTCGTCGGTGATGCCTGGATGGCGGTGGGCGATGCGGCGCAAGCCTATGACCCGCTATCCTCACAAGGTATGGACAAGGCGCTCAGGACGGGCAGCCACGCAGGACACATGATCCATTACGCACTCACGGATCTTGCCCAGGGCGCAGCAGCACTGGATGGCGGCAATACATACATCCAGCAGTACGATGAGCAGCAGCGCCAGCTTTGGCACGCATACCTGAAGCAACGGGACTTCTACTATCAAGCTCAGCCCCGTTGGTCCGATCAGCCGTTCTGGCAGCGTCGGCGTCACGCCGACACCCCCCGCGCGGCGGACCCTCGCAAGATCAGCCAATTTCACTAAAGGCCTGCAACGTCAGCCCCAGGGCTGCCGATACTGTATGGCCTCGGCGATGTGCAGCGCGCCGATGCCGTCCTGGTCCGCCATGTCCGCCAACGTACGGGCCACGCGCAGACTGCGGTGCATGACCCGCGCCGACCAGCTCCAGCGCTCCATGGCCTGGGCCAGCAGTTGCCTGCCCTCGCCGTCCAGCGGACAGAAGCGCGGGATGTCATCGGCCCCCAGCCGGGCGTTGGTGGTTTTCTGGCGCCGCCACTGCCGGGCCCGGCATCTCAGCACCCGCATGCGAACCGGCCCGGAAGCCTCGCCCTCGGGAAGATCGATCCATCCCGGCTCCGCCGCCGGCAAGGCTATTTGCAGGTCCACCCTGTCCAGCAAGGGGCCCGACAGCTTGCCCCGATAGGCCTCGATCATGTCGGGCGTACAGCGGCAGTTCTTTCTTTTATGCCCCAGCCAGCCGCAGGGACAGGGATTCATGGCGGCCACCAGCTGGAATGCCGCCGGAAACGTCAGGGTGCGGGAGGAACGGGCTATGGACACGCAGCCGGTTTCCAGCGGCTCGCGCAGCGACTCGAGCACGCGGCGCTGGAACTCGGGCAATTCGTCCAGGAACAGCACACCGTGATGGGCCAGGCTGATTTCCCCCGGCCGGGGGTGGGCGCCGCCGCCCACCAGCGCCGGCACCGAAGCCGTGTGATGAGGAGACCTGAACGGAGGAAGATCGGAGCAGGCCTGTTCGCGGCCGCTCAGTCCGGCCAGCGCCGCGACCTCCAGCGCCTGTTCGGGATCCAGCGGCGGAAGCAAGCCGGGCAGGCGCTGCGCCAGCATGCTTTTGCCGGTACCCGGCGGCCCCGACATCAACAGGCTGTGGCCGCCCGCCGCCGCGATCTCCAGCGCCCGGCGTGCGAGGAATTGGCCACGCACGTCGGACAGGCAGGGAACGGCGCTTGCCGCCACGGCTTGCGGCGCCGGGACGGCGATGGGCAAGGGCCGGCTGCCGGAGAAATGGTCCACAGCATCCGTCAGGCTGGCCACGGCCAGCACGGTCAGGCCGGGGACTCTTGCGGCCACCTCGGCCGAATCGGGCGGCAGCACCAGGATGGCGTCCCGACCGCCGCGCGCCACGGCCAACGCGATGGCCAGCGGCGCGCTGACCGAAACAATGGCGCCGGTCAGGGAGAGTTCGCCGGCAAACACATGGTTCTGGACGTCGGGCTGGCTGCCGCCCGCTGCATCGGGCTGGACCTGCCCCGAAGCCAGAAGGACGCCCAGCGCGATGGGCAGGTCGTAGCGTCCGGACTCTTTGGGCAGATCGGCCGGCGCCAGATTGACCGTGATGCGGCCGGCGGGGAACTCAAAACCGCTGCTGACAATGGCCGAACGCACCCGCTCGCGGCTTTCTCGCACCCCCGCGTCGGGCAGGCCGACCACATGGAATGCCGGCAGGCCATGCCCGACATGGACTTCAACGCGCACCGCATAAGCCTGAAGGCCGCATAGCGCCCGGCTTGCCAAGACCGCTAGAGACATGAAGCACCCCGCCAAGTTTCCATCAGCCACCAGTATGGCGTTGGAATATGTGCAGGGAAGACCCCGGGGATGGATTGATCGCAGGCGGCTACTACCCGGACGCATCCACCGTAGCGTGGCTTATTGCGCGATGCGCCGCGGCGCTTGAGTTGTGCTACGGCGTGGCGGCGGTGGCCGCCACAGCCCTCCGGCCGGCAGTCACTTGCTCGATCACGTCCAGCCAATCCGCAATGTATCGATCCATGCCGAAGCGTCGCATCGCGGTCCGGCGCCCCGCCTCGCCCCAGCGACGTGCAAGCTCCGGATCGGCTATCAACTGCCGCATGACATCGACGATCAAGTCCTTGTCGGTATGCACAAAACCGTTTTCGCCATTGACGATGACGGTGGGCAGCTCTGTTGCCGCAACGCCCACTACCGGCATGCCGATCAGCATGGCCTCCACCAGCGCCAGGCCCAGGCTGGTGTACCGGATAGGCGTGTAGAAAAACCGATAGTGCGCCATCGCCGCGGCGACACTCAGATTGGAGACTTCGCCCAGGCCGCCCATCTGTTCGCTCTGCATGCCGATCAGATCCAGCGGAACGCGCTGACGGCTCCAGGCGAATAGATCCGCTCCCATGCGCCGCCCCCGTCCGGGCAAGCCGTTGATCACCGTGATGCCCGCCGCCCGCTCGCCGGTGTATGAGACCTTGGGATCAACGGGCACGCCATGTTCAATCACACGCGTCGGCATATCGCCCGCATCCCAATTAAGGGCGTTGTAATGCGTCACATGCACCAGCACACCGCAATCATGCCGGAAGCAATGCACGGTATCCACCGGGTAGGGACGCGGTGGATCGTGTTCAATATAAATGCTGGGCAGAGCCCGCTGCGCAGCGGTAAGAAGCAGCGGCGCGTCTTCTTCGTAGGCGGCTCTGGACTGATAGATAACGCAGTCGAATTCCTGCGTGGCAATTTCCTCGGCCGGGATTTCCGTGATGTTCCCGCCCCAGGGAATTTTGTTGCCCAGCGGCGAATAACCCGGCATGCCATCACGGCGCACGGGAATCACGAAATCGTGAGGCACCTGCGACAAGGCATACAGATAATTCCCGTGAACATGCCAGGTCAGGATGCGCAGCCTGCTGGGCAATTCTCGATCAATGATGTCCACCGTCTCCTCCAGGTTGAATGGGCCCAACCGGAAGGGCAAGCAAGTTTTATACCGGGCGGGCCGGCTTGCATGGATTGATCGCAGGCGGCTGCCGGCCCGCCCGGCCGTCCGCCGCCTAGACCGGACCGGTGGTGGAACCCGCCTGCAAGGGGGTGTCGGGCCGGCCTTCCAGCGCCTGGACCCTGGACTCCAGGGCGGCGATCCGCGTCATTGCCTTTTCCAGGAGCTGCGCCTGGACGTCGAACTCTTCGCGGGTGATCAAATCCATACGGGCAAAGGTTTGCGCCATCATGGCCTTGACGTTGCGTTCGATGTCGGCGGCCGGGCTCTTGGCGATGAGCTCGGACATGTTTTTCTGGAAGTCTTCAAACCAATCGCTGCGGTTGATCATGGCATTCTCCGTGGACGTCAGTCTCTAGTGTAATAAAAAAACGAGCCCCTGAAGGCTCGTTTCGCCGCTGCCGCGCCGCAAGCGGCACAGCGTGTCGGGCCACCAAATGCTTAAGGCTTGGCTTCAGTGGACGGCGTGGCGGCCGCGCCGCCGTTGGCCTGGTTGTTGCCGACCGAATCCTGGATGGTCTTGTCGGCCTTGGCCGCCCCTTCCCTGATGGCGTCGCCCATCTGGCTGGCCTTCTCGGCGGCGCTATCCTTCAACTCGACGGCCTTGTCCGAAATGGTGTTGGCCGCCTGCTTGGCTGATTCCTTGATCGTGCTGCCTTCGCTTGAAGAGGGAGCGGGGGTGGGCGCATCGCTGGGCGACGTACCTGGCGTGGGCTCCGGAGTGGGAGCGGGAGCGGGCTCGGGAGCGGGAGCGGGCTCGGGAGCCGGAGCCGGTTCGGGGGCCGGCATGGGCGCGGGCGCCGGAGCCGGAGCCTCCGCGCCCGGTGCGCCGTCCGCCGGAGGGGTTGCATCCTCGCCCTTGGAGCATGCGGCTAGCAGACTCATCGAGGCAACCATAGCGATAAGGGCTAGATGTGTGCGAGTCTTTTCCATGATATTCCTCTCTTGTGCAGCGTCGCGGGCATTCTTTGGCTGGCATCGGTGCGACTGACGATCCAGCAGCGAGCTTGTTACAACTGGCTTGGTAACAATTCTAGCCACAGAACACACGCAGGCAGCGAACCTAGTGTAATTCCTGATTTCAATAATATTTTTTATTCCTTTCTTTTTTCATGGGAATACCTTTTGCTCCGGGGGCTTACGCTTTTCGGCCCCGGCGCATGGTTCGAACATAAAGATACAAAGCCTCCACGTGGCCGATGTTTTGTTACAGATTTGTGCGCCTTATTCCTCTTGTGCCACATTGGTGCGCCGGCCGTCAGGGCGCACCAGCATGGCGAAAATCGGCACCAGCCGACAGTCCTCACCTCCCTTCTCTCGGACACCGAAGGCGAATCCCCCTTTCTGCAAGCGCTTTGGGCGCACTGAAAACATGGCATGCATATTGCGTAAACCTCGTCGTCTACCCTAAGAGGAACCGCAATGAAGCTGATCACCGCCATCATCAAACCCTTCAAGCTGGATGAAGTCCGTGAAGCCCTGTCCGATATCGGCATACAGGGGATGACCGTTACCGAAGTCAAAGGCTTTGGACGTCAGAAAGGCCATACCGAGCTGTACCGCGGGGCCGAATATACCGTCGACTTCCTGCCCAAGCTGCGCCTGGAAATGGCCGTATCCGAACATATGGTCGAACAGGCCATCGAGAACCTGTGCACGGCCGCCCATACGGGAAAGATAGGCGATGGAAAAATCTTCGTCACCGCCATCGAGCAGGCCATACGCATACGCACGGGCGAATCGGGGGAAAACGCCCTGTAAGCCGCGGGATCCCCGCATTTTTTGGATAACACGTCTACGCGCCGCGCGAGCCATCGGGCACGGCGGCGCCCTACCGACCTACTGGAGTTGAAAAATGGATAAAGCCGATCTGGCGTGGGTAAGCGTCTCGACCCTGCTTGTATTGCTCATGGTGGTGCCCGGCCTGGCACTGTTCTACGGCGGCCTGGTCCGCGCCAAGAATGTCCTTTCCGTGCTGATGCAGGTGCTTTCCACCTTCGCACTGGCGCTGGTCGTATGGTTTGCCTACGGCTATACGCTGAGCTTCACGGAAGGCAATGCGATCGTGGGCGGTTTTTCACGCGTGCTGTTCAGCGGCATGTTCGATTTGGGCAGCCAGCAATTCGCGCTGGCGGGCAGTATTCCGGAACTGAGCTTCGCCGCTTTCCAGGCGACATTCGCCGGCATCACCTGCGCGCTGGTCGTGGGCGGCTTCGCCGAACGCGTGCGCTATTCCGCCGTGCTGCTCTTCACCCTCATCTGGCTGACCTTCGCCTACATCCCCATTGCGCATATGGTATGGGGACCGGGCGGCTGGCTGCTGGAGCGCGGCGCGCTTGATTTCGCCGGCGGAACCGTGGTCCATATCAACTCCGGCGTGGCCGCTCTGGTGGGCGCCTACTTCATCGGCAAGCGCGTGGGCTACGGGCGCGAATCGATGCAGCCGCACAACCTGCCCATGGCCATGATAGGCGCCTCGCTGCTGTGGGTGGGCTGGTTCGGCTTCAATGCGGGTTCGGCCCTGAGCGCCAACGAAACCGCGGCCCTGGCCTTCTTCAACACCGTGATCGCCACGGCGGGCGCCATCCTGGCCTGGGTGCTGGCCGAATGGAAGTACAAAGGCAAGCCCTCGCTGCTGGGCGCGATATCGGGCGCGGTGGCCGGCCTGGTGGGCGTGACGCCGGCGGCCGGCCTGGTGGGCCCGGGCGGCGCGCTGGTCATCGGCATCGTCACAGGAGTCGTCTGCCTCTGGGGCGTCAATGGCTTGAAACGGATGCTGGGCGCGGACGATACACTGGACGTGTTCGGCATCCACGGGGTGGGCGGCATCGTCGGCGCGCTGTTGACGGGCATCTTCAATGCGCGCCCGCTGGGCGGCCCCGGCCTGGAAAGCCTGGGAGCCATCCCGCATCAAGTATGGCTGCAGCTGGAAGGCGTGCTGATCACCATCGCATGGTCCGCCGTGGTGGCCTTCATTGCCTACTTCATTGCGGACAAGGCATGCGGCCTGCGCGTTTCCGCCGAGGTGGAGCGCGAGGGACTGGACATCCACTCGCACGGCGAAACCGCCTATCAGCGCTAGAAGAACGGTGGGAACCTGGCGGTTTCCACCCTCATGATGCTAAACGGACAAGGCGGCCAGATCGATGCGTTCCGCTCGATTCAATGCGGATGCCACCTTGACTCTCAATGCATTCGAATGGGCCTGGCGGACTTCGTTCTTGACATCGAGCAGTTGCTGCGGATGCATGGAGAATTCAGTCAGGCCCAAGCCCAGCAGCATGCGGGTAACCCGCGAGTCGCCGGCGATTTCGCCGCATACCGCCACCGGCTTGCCGGCGCGTTCGCCGGCGTTGATGGTATGCGCGATAAGCCGCAATACGGCCGGGTGCATGGGGTCGTACAGATCGGCCACTTCGGCGTCGCCGCGATCGATGGCCAGCGTGTACTGGATGAGGTCGTTCGTGCCGATGGACAGGAAGTCCAGGTTCTCGACAAAGGGCTCGATGGCGATCGCGATGGCGGGAATCTCGACCATGGCGCCCAGGGAAATATTGCGGGCGTAGGGCTCGCCGCGCGCATCCAGTTCGGCACAGGCCGCCTCGATGGCGCTGCGCGTCGCGTGGACTTCGTGGATATGCGAGATCATGGGAATCAGGATGCGCACATGCCCATGCAGCGAGGCGCGCAGCAGCGCCCGGAGCTGCGTGGCGAATATCTCGGGGTTGGCCAGGCAATACCGTATGGCGCGCAGCCCCAGGGCTGGATTGGTCGCCACGGTGACGTCGCCGTCCAGGGTCTTGTCGGCGCCCAGGTCCAGGGTGCGTATGGTCACGGGACGGCCCGCCATGGTCTTCACGACCGAAGCGTAGGCCTGGTACTGCTCTTCTTCGGAGGGCAGATCGTGGCGGCCCATGAACAGGAACTCGCTGCGGAACAAGCCTATGCCATCGGCGCCCGCCTCCATGGCGGCCACGGCCTCCTCGGGCAATTCGATATTGGCTTCGAGCTTGATGGCGATGCCGTCCAGCGTAACCGCCGGAGCATGGCGCAGCAAAGCCAGTTCGGCGCGTTCGCGGGCATATTCGGCCTGCCGCTCGCGGTATTCCCGCAGCACGCTTTCCGGCGGATTGACCAGCACATATCCTGAAAACCCATCGGCCACCAGCATATCGCCATCGCGCACCAGCGCCCGGAAGTGGCCCAGGCCCACCACGGCCGGCACGTTCATGCTGCGCGCCACGATGGCGGTGTGCGAAGTCGGCCCGCCCAGGTCGGTCAGGAAGGCCGCGAAACGCCCGCCGCGCAGGCGCAGCATGTCGGCCGGTGAAATATCGCGGGCCACGACGATAAGCGGATCGCCGGAGTCGCCGGCGGAAAGATCGGGCAGCAGCGACGTGGAGCCGGACAGGACACGCAGCACCCTTTCGATGACCTGCCGGATGTCGGCGCCCCGCTCGCGCAGGTACTCGTCTTCCATCATGCCGAACTGCTCGGCCAGAAACTGGCCCTGGCTGGTAAGCGCCCATTCGGCGTTGTAATGCCGTTCGACGATAAGCGCGCAGGTCTGCTGCAGCAGCAAGGGATCGTCCAGCAGCATGCTGTGCACGGTCAGCAAGGGCCCCAGTTCGCGCGGGGCATCTTCGGGCAGCGTGCTGGCGATGAACTGGAGGTCGTCGCGGGCCGTCGCCAGCGCTTTCTTCAGGCGCTCGCATTCGGGCTCGACGTCCCGCGCCGCGATGCGGTAGTGCGCGACCTCGAGCGCGGCGGCGCTCATGACCGCCGCCTTGCCGATGGCGTAGCCCTTGACCACCCCCTGTCCCTGCATGCACAGCATGGCGCAAAGGCCGGGCACTTCAAGGGGATGATTCAGAGTCATGGGCGGCGCGGTCCAGGGGAAAAGGCGGCTATTCCTGTTCGCCGAACTTGTTCTCGAACAAGGCCTGGATATCGAGCAGGGCCTGTTCGGCATCGGCGCCCTGCGCATCGACCTTGACGGTAACGCCCATGCCGGCGGCCAGCATCATGACGCCCATGATGCTCTTGGCATTGACGCGCTGGGCGCCGCGGGCGATGAAGATTTCGCTGCTGTAACGGCCCGCCAGCTGGGTAAGCTTGGCGGCGGCGCGGGCATGCAGACCCAGTTTGTTGTTGATGACGATGTCGACGGATGGCATAGGACTCTTTATTTTTGATATGCAAAAACCAGGGGTGCGGATCAACAGGCCTTATCGGCATTGACAATGCCGCGCAACGCCCCCAGCCGGACGCTTTCGCTGAGCTTGTCGGGATTTTCCTGTTGCTCGGTCAGCGCCTTCAGGACCATGCACAAATTTGTACCGGTAATGAGATGGGCGGTCAAGCCTCGATCGGTGGCCAGATTGAGCGCGCGCTTGGCGATATTGAACGGCGTCGCGCCGAATATATCGCACAGCACCAGCGTGGCCTCGTCCGGCGTCCCCAGCAACTGCCTGGCCAGGAGGGTGACCTGCGCCTCCGGGTCGGCGTCGGGAGCGACGTCGAATACGGTCAGGTCCGCGTCATGGCCCAGCACGTGCCCGGCGCAGGCCGCAAAGGCCGCGCCCAGCGGCTCATGCATGACCAATACGATACGCGCCATTCAAGCACCCACCGCCTGTTCAAGCGCCAGCGCAAAATGAGCGGCCACATCGAAATCGGTTTGTTCGGTGATCTCGACGAAACAGGTCGGACTGGTGACGTTGATTTCAGTGACGTAATCGCCGATGACGTCCAGTCCCACCAGCAACAGGCCGCGATCATGCAGGCGCGGGCCGACGGCCTGTGCGATTTCAAGATCGCGCGGAGTCAGCGGCTGGGCCACTCCCCTGCCGCCCGCCGCCAGGTTGCCGCGGGTCTCTCCGGCCAGCGGGATGCGCGCCAGGCAATAAGGCACGGGCTGCCCGGCGATAAGCAGGATGCGCTTGTCGCCATTGACGATCTCGGGAATATAGCGTTGCGCCATGATGGTGCGCGCCCCGTTGTCGGTGAGGGTTTCCAGTATGGCGCCGAGATTCGGCTCTGCTTCGCGCAGGCGGAATATTCCGGTGCCGCCCATGCCGTCCAGGGGCTTTACGATGACGTCGCGGTACTGGGCATGGAAGGCGCGCAGCCGGGCCATGTCGCGCGTGACCAGTGTGGGCGATGTGAATTCCGCAAATTCCGTGATGGCCAGCTTCTCGGGGTGGTTGCGTATGGCCGCCCCGGAATTGAATACGCGGGCGCCCTGGGCCTGCGCGTACTCGAGCATGTGCGTGGCGTACACGTACTCCATGTCGAAGGGAGGATCCTTGCGCATGAGAACCGCATCGAATTCGGACAGGACCGCATCGCGCCGCGGCGCCCTGTCGCTCCACCATGCATGGCCGTGCAAGTCGGCGCCCTCGACCAGGCCGATGCCCGTGGCCGCCGCCTTGACCACCCCTTCGTCGATGAACAGGCCGCCCTGATAGGCCACGCTAAGCGTGTGGCCGCGGGCCGCAAGAGCCCTCATCATGGCCACGGATGAGTCTTTATACGCCTTGAGGGCGGGCAAGGGATCGATGATGAACAATACGTGCATAAGGCACCTGCGTGTACCCCATCCGACGGGGTCGGCCCGTCGGATGGGGTGTGTGGAGCCGGGTCAGCCGGCGGATTCGCCCGCTTTGCCCGGAGCCGCCTTCTTGCGCGGGGCGAGAACCATGACCATCTGTCGGCCTTCCAGCTTCGGCATGGCCTCGACCTGGCAGAGTTCGACGAGGTCGTCGCGCACGCGTTCGAGTACACGCATGCCCAGTTCCTGGTGCGCCATTTCGCGGCCGCGGAAACGCAGGGTCACTTTGGCTTTGTCGCCTTCCTCGATGAAGCGGCGCAGGTTGCGCAGCTTGACCTGGTAGTCGCCTTCATCGGTTCCCGGCCGGAATTTGACTTCCTTGACCTGGATGATTTTTTGCTTGGCGCGAGCTTCTTGCTGGCGCTTCTGTTCTTGGTACTTGAATTTGCCGTAATCCATCAGGCGGCAAACCGGCGGCGCCGCATTGGGTGCGATTTCGACCAGATCGACTTCGTGCTGTTCTGACAAGTGGAGAGCTTCGGAGGTTTTGACCACTCCTAGTTGCTCGCCATCTACTCCAATAAGTCGCACCTCGGGGACGCGGATTTCACCATTGATGCGATGTGGTTTTTCGGTTGCGATGTCTAAGACTCCTAGAATTGATAAAAAATCAGGCCTGTGCGGCTTCCCCGCCATTATGACGGGAATCGATTTCGTTTTGCAGGCTTGCGGCAAAGTCGGCCAGCGGCATGACACCCAGGTCGACGCCACCGCGCCCGCGCACCGCCACCTGGCCGGTTTCGCGTTCTTTCTCACCCACCACCAGAATGTACGGTATTTTTTGCATGCTGTGTTCACGGATTTTACGGGTGATTTTTTCACCACGCAAATCGGAACTGGCTCTAAACCCTTGTTTTTTCAGGCTTAGGGCGATTTCGTCCGCATAAGAGGCCGATGCTTCGGAAATGCAGCACACCACCGCATGCTCGGGCGAGAGCCAGGCCGGCATGGCGCCGGCGTGATTCTCGATCAGCATGCCGATGAAACGCTCGAGCGAACCCAGGATGGCCCGGTGCAGCATGACGGGCGTCTTGCGCTGGTCGGCGGCGTCCACGTACTCGGCGCCCAGGCGCTGCGGCATGGAAAAGTCGACCTGTATCGTTCCGCACTGCCAGTGCCGCCCGATGGCGTCCTTCAGCGTGTATTCGACCTTGGGGCCGTAGAAGGCGCCCTCGCCGGGCGATACCTCGTACTCGCAGCCGGTGCGGTCCAGGCTTTCCATCAAGGCCTGTTCCGCCCTGTCCCAGACCTCGTCCGAGCCTATGCGTTTTTCGGGACGGGTCGCCACCTTGTATAGGATGTCGGTGAAGCCGAAGTCGGCATACACCTTCTGCAGCAAGGCCGTGAACGCGGCGCACTCGTCCTGCAACTGGTCTTCGGTACAGAAAATGTGGCCATCGTCCTGCGTAAAGCCGCGCACGCGCATCATGCCGTGCAGCGAGCCTGAAGGCTCGTTGCGGTGACACTGCCCGAATTCGCCATAGCGTATGGGCAGCTCGCGGTAGGAATGCAGGCCGGCATTGAAGATCTGCACATGACCCGGGCAGTTCATCGGCTTCAGGCCGTATGTGCGGTTCTCGGACTCGGTGGTGAACATGTTCTCGGCGTAGTTGTCCCAGTGGCCGGTCTTCTTCCACAGCGACAGATCCAGGATCTGCGGCGCCTTGACTTCCTGATAGCCGTTGTCCTGATAGACTTTCCGCATGTACTGCTCGACCTGCTGCCACAAGGTCCAGCCCTTGGGGTGCCAGAAGATCAGGCCCGGCGCCTCGTCCTGGAAGTGGAACAGGTCCAGTTCGCGGCCCAGCTTGCGGTGATCGCGCCGCTCGGCCTCTTCCAGCATGGTCAGGTAGGCGGACTGCTCTTCCTTGGTGGCCCAGGCCGTGCCGTAAATGCGCTGCAGCATCTCGTTCTTGCTGTCGCCGCGCCAATAGGCGCCGGCCACCTTCATCAGCTTGAACACCTTCAGCTTGCCCGTGGACGGCACATGAGGCCCCCGGCACAAGTCGATGAAGTCGCCTTCGCGATACAGGCTGATCGGTTCATTGGACGGAATCGAGGCGATGATCTCGGCCTTGTAGTGCTCGCCTATGCCTTTGAAATACGCCACGGCGTCGTCGCGCAGCCACTCTTCGCGGGTCACGGTCTCGTCCTTCTTCGCCAGTTCGGCCATTTTCTTCTCGATGGCTTCCAGGTCCTCGGGCGTGAAGGGCCTTTTGTAGGAGAAGTCGTAATAGAAGCCGTTTTCGATGACCGGGCCTATCGTGACCTGCGCGTCGGGAAACAGCGACTTGACGGCGTAGGCCAGCAAGTGGGCCGTGGAGTGCCGGATGAGGTCCAGGCCATCGGCGTCCTTGGCGGTGATGATGGCCAGCTGGCTGTCGCGGTCCATGACGAAACTGGTGTCGACCAGCCTGGGATCCGCGCCGTCGGTCGTCACGCGCCCGGCCAGCGCCGCCCGCCCCAGGCCGGTGCCTATGGAGTGCGCAACATCGCTGACGGAAACGGGACCGGGGAATTCGCGCTGCGAACCATCGGGCAAGGTGATCTGAACCATGTGGACATCCTGAAAATGCAAAAACGCGGCCAGTGCCGCGTTTTGGGTATGTTGATTTTGCTGGTCAGCTGAAAAACAGTACGCGGCGACGTCTAGAAATGCCAGGTCGTAGTTCGCGTGGTGTTCATGCTTGGGTCGGCTATCGTCAAATAAATAAATCGTTGCTTTAGTGTAACACCTGCGCGCCGTCCGGCAGCCCCATGCACCCCGAAACGGCGGCATCATGAGCCGATCTACGGCGGTATGTTGTAAAAAAACCCGCAAAGCAATGCGCTGTGCGGGTTTTGAATCTTTCATGGCAACGAGATGGCCGCCATGAAAGGAAGGTATCTGGTAGGCAGTACTGGATTCGAACCAGCGACCTCTACGATGTCAACGTAGCGCTCTAACCAACTGAGCTAACCGCCTAGAAAGAACGAGATTCTAGCGTACTTGTTTTGTGTTTGTCAAAAGGCGCCCCAAACGCCAGGAAAACGGCCACCGCGGCCCATAGCCGGCCTTACCGCCTGCCGGATATGCCGCGCGCCCCGGGCACGCCGCTTGCTGGCTGCCGACGATTGTAACTGAACAGGTGTCGGGCCCATGCCCATAACGTCCTCCCTTGCCAAATCTTCCCCTGCCGCAACGCCATCGGGCCTGAACGAAGCGCGCGGCTGCATGCAGGTGCTGTATTCGGCGGTGCGCAGCGAAACCTTGAAACGGGCGTCGCCCTTGTCGGCCGAAGACCAATGCCTGCAATCCATGCCCGACGCCAGCCCCACGAAATGGCATCTGGCGCACACCAGCTGGTTTTTCGAAGCAATGCTGCTTCGCCCTTACCTGCCCGGCTATCGGCCGTTCGACGAGCGCTATTTCTATCTGTTCAATTCTTATTACGACGCGCTGGGCGCCCGGCTGGCCAGGGCCGAGCGCGGACTGATCAGCCGGCCGTCCCTGGATGAAGTCCATGCCTACCGCCGCCGCATCGACAACGATATGGCGCAATTGATGGAGCAGTCCGATGCCTCGCTTTGGCAGCGCATATGTCCGCTCATCATGCTGGGATTGAATCACGAGCAGCAGCACCAGGAACTGCTGCTGACCGACATCGTCCATGCGCTGTGGCGCAATCCGCTGCGGCCCGCCTACCTGGCGCCGGCTGATCAAAGCCCTTTGCCTAAGGGGCATGCCCGGGAACCGCGATGGATGGATTTTCCCGGAGGCCTTGCGCCCATCGGGCATGAGGCCGGCGGAGAAGATCTGTTCGCGTTCGACAACGAAACGCCGCGGCATACCGTGCTGCTGCAACCCTATCGCCTATGCGACCGCCTGCTGACCTGCGGCGAGTATGCCGAATTCATCGATGACGGAGGCTATGCCCAGCCCCGGTTCTGGCTGTCCGACGGCTGGGCCATGGTTCAGCAGCAAGGCTGGCGGGCCCCCATCTACTGGTCGAGGCCCGACGGCGCCCGGGAGCCGGAGGACTGGCGGGTCTACGGCTTGAACGGCTCGCTTCCTCTTGCGGCGTCCGAGCCGGTGACCAACCTGAGCTTCTACGAAGCGGCCGCCTATGCGGAATGGGCCGGCGCGCGGCTGCCCACCGAGTTCGAATGGGAGGCGGCGGCCGCCGATCCCCGCATTGACCAGGCCTGCGGCCACGCCTGGCAATGGACGCGCTCGTCCTACGACCCCTATCCCGGATTTCGCCCGACGCCTGGCGCGACGGGCGAATACAACGGGAAATTCATGGTGGGGCAAATGGTCTTGCGCGGCAGCAGCCTGGCCACGCCTTCAGGCCATGCGCGAACCACCTATCGGAACTTTTTCCCCCCCGCCGCGCGCTGGCAGTTTGCGGGCGTACGCCTGGCCAAGGACGGCAAATCATGACATCGGTCCAGCTTATGCGCACACCCGCGTCCGCGATGGACATCTGCCCGGCCGAAACGGCCGGCGAGTTCTTCGAAGACATGAGGCGGGCTTTGGCCGCGGCGCCTCATCGCCTGCCGCCCAAATACTTCTATGATGAAAAAGGATCGGCGCTCTTCGACCGCATTTGCGAACTGCCCGAGTATTATCCGACGCGAACCGAGCTGGACCTGCTGGCGCGCCATGCCGGCGACATCGCGCAACGCATGGGGACACGGGCCGAGATCGTGGAATTCGGCGCTGGTTCGCTGCGGAAAATCCGCCTGCTGCTGGATGCGCTGGACCGCCCCGCCCGCTACCTGCCCATAGACATATCCGGGGAACACCTTGCCGCCTGCGCGCGGAGGCTCAAGGCCGATTACCCGGACCTGGCGCTGCGCCCCATCGTGGGCGACTACACCGCGGACATCATTTCCTGGCCTGTTGAAGAAGGGTTCCCGCCGGGCCGCCGCTACGGCTTCTTCCCGGGATCCACACTGGGCAATCTGGATCCGCCCCAGGCTCTGGATTTCCTGAGGCATGCGCGCCGGCTGCTGCGCGGCGGCGCCCTGCTGCTGGGCGTGGACCTGATCAAGCAGCCAGCCATCCTGCATGCCGCCTACAACGACAGCGCCGGCATTACAGCCGCCTTCAACCTGAACGTGCTGGCCCGCGCCAACCGCGAACTGGGCACGGATTTCGATATCGGGCAGTTCGCCCATGCCGCCTTCTACAACGCCCCGCTAAGGCGCGTGGAAATGCATCTGATAAGCCGGCGGAGGCAAACAATAAGCCTGGGAACGGAATGCTTCAGCCTTGACGAAGGCGACACGCTGCATACCGAATGCTCGTACAAATATACGGTGCAAGGATTGCAGTCCATGGCGCGGCAAGCGGGCTTGCAGCCGACCGCCGCCTGGGTCGATACGGAAAAGCTGTTCAGCCTGCACTGGCTGGAAGCGCCGGCCTGACGGTCCGGCCCGGCGCACGGCGTTCCCGCCGCCGGTTCAGGTGACGGCCTGCGGAACGCGGTTCACATCGTAGGCCTGCTGATCGAGTATGCGGGCCAGGGCGTCGACGGCATCCCACACGTCCACGAAGCGAAGATACAGGGGCGTGAAGCCGAAGCGCATGATCTGCGGTTCCCGATAGTCGCCGATGACACCCTTCTCGATAAGCGCCTGGACGATCGCGTAGCCGTGCGGATGGCGGAAGCTGACGTGGCTGCCACGCTGCGCATGCGCGCGGGGCGTGGCCAGTTCGAGCGGATGCGCCGCGCAGCGGTGCTCGACCAGATCGATGAACAGGTCCGTCATGGCCAGGGACTTCCTGCGCAGCGCCGCCATGTCGGTCCGGGCAAATATGTCGAGCCCGCACTCCACCAGCGACAGCGAGACGGTGGGCTGCGTGCCGCACAGGGCGCTGCGTATGGTGGGGCAGGCCTGAAAATCAGCCTGCATGGCAAAGGGTGCCGCATGCCCCCACCAGCCCGACAAGGGATGCGAGAAGCTGGGCATGAGCCGGGGTGCGACCCAGATGAAGGCCGGCGCGCCGGGCCCGCCATTCAGGTATTTATAGGTGCAGCCGACGGCGAAATCGGCGTCGGCGCCAGCCAGGTCGACCGGCACCGCACCCGCCGAATGCGCCAGATCCCAGATCGCAAGAGCGCCCTGCTGGTGGGCATGCCGGGTCAGCGCGTCCATATCCAGAAGGCGACCGCTGCGGTAATTGACGTGGGTCAGTAGGACGGCGGCGACATCCTGATCGATGGCGGATGGCAGTTCGTCGGGCGTATCGACCAGCCTTAATTGATAGCCGCGGTCCAGCCAGCGGGCCAGCCCCTGCGCAATGTAAAGATCGGTGGGAAAGTTGTCGCGCTCGGAGACGATGAACCTGCGTCCCGCCGTCGAACCCCGCCCGGCCTGGATATGCAGGGCGGCCGCCAGGGCCTTGAACAGGTTGATCGAGGTCGAGTCGCTGACGACCACTTCGCCCCGCCCCGCGCCGATAAGCGGCGCCAGCTTGTCGCCCAGCTTGACGGGCAGCTCGAACCAGCCGGCCGTGTTCCAGCTGCGGACAAGGTCTTCGCCCCATTCAAGCTCGACCACCTGGCGCGCCCTTTCCAACGCGGCTCTGGGCCGCGCGCCCAGGGAGTTCCCATCCAGGTAGATAATGCCTTCCGGCAGGAAGAATTCGTTTCTGAACTGGGCCAGGCCATCGCTTTCGTCCATGGCCAGGCAGTCTTCGCGGCGAGTCATTGGACTCTCCTTCAGCAGTCATTGCACCGAAGTATTATAGGCTTAAAGGTTTTCCGATGCCGCCCGCAACGCCTGCATGAATGCGCCGATTTTTTCGGCCGACTTGATGCCCGCGGTGGTCTCGACCCTGCTGCTGACATCGACCGCATACGGACGGACCTGCTGAATCAGTTGCCCGATGGAGTCGGGCTTGAGTCCGCCGGCCAGCACCATGGGCCGGCTGTCGGATGCCGCCCGCACGTCGCGCAGCAAGCCGACATCGAAGGACAGCCCGCTGCCGCCATAGCCCGCGCTATAGCTGTCGAACAGCCAGGCGCTTGCCGATGCATAGCGGCGGCAAGCCTGCAGTACGGCGGCGGGCGTGTCCAGGCCCGGTCCGCCCACGCGGAAGGCCCGCATATAGGGCCGGCCGAAGCTGGCGCAATACTCCGGGGCCTCGTCGCCGTGAAATTGCAGCAGGTCGGGCTGCACCTGCTCGATGACGGCGCGCACGTCCGGCTCGGATGCGTTCACGAACAGCGCCGTCACGCTGACGAAGGCGGGTACGGCCAGGCGCAGCAGACGGGCCTGCTCGATGCCGACAAAGCGCTTGCTGCCCTCGTAGAACACGAAGCCGATGGCATCGGCCCCGGCCCGCGCCGCGGCATCGATGTCTTCGGCGCGCGTCAGGCCGCATATCTTGACGCGGGTGCGCAGGGGTGGAGTCATTCTGGATACGCCATGCTATTTGAACGCGGCGCCGGCATCGCCGAAACCGCCGCCTTCGCCGCCGTAGGAATCAGAACCATAGGCGTTGGTGGTGCCGAACTGCACGGTGGATGGATCGACCCCGGTATCTTCGTGCTTGTAGTGCGTGACCATGCCCGGAAACACCATGACGGCGGCGACCATGAGGATCTGTATGCAGATGAACGGCACCGAACCCCAATAGATCTGGCCGGTGGTGACCTTGGGAATCAACTTGCCGGTCACACGGTCATGATAATCCTCTTTGGGGGCCACCGACCGCAAATAGAACAGGGCGAAGCCGAAAGGCGGATGCATGAAGGACGTTTGCATGTTTACGGCAAGCAGCACGCCGAACCAGATAAGATCTATGCCCATTTTCTCGGCTACGGGCCCAAGCAGCGGAATGATGATGAAGGCCAGTTCGAAGAAATCGAGAAAGAAGGCCAGGAAAAAGGTCAGAACGCTGACGACGATGAGGAAGCCCCACTCGCCGCCCGGCAGGCCGATAAGCAGGTGCTCGACCCAGAGGTCGCCGTTCACGCCCCGGAAGCTCAGGCTGAATACCGTGGAGCCGACCAGGATGAAGACCACGAAGCATGACAGCTTGGTGGTGGTGTCCATGGCCTGCTTGAGCAGCGCGAAGGAAAAGCGTCCGCGCGACACGGCCATGACCAGCGCGCCGACGGCGCCCATGGCCCCGCCCTCGGTGGGGGTGGCCACGCCGATGAAAATGGTGCCCAGTACCAGGAAGATGAGAAACAGGGGCGGAATCATGACGAAGGTGACGCGCTCGGCGATCTCGGACAGCAGGCCCAGGCGCAATACCTTGTTGACCAGGGCGATGACCAGGGCGGTGATGCCCCAGGCCATCAGACTGATCACCACCCGCTCGTCCACCGGCACCTGCGTATGCTCGCTGAAGTAATGCTGGGTGGCGAAATACGATACCGTGGAGGCGATGATGGTCAGTACCAGCAGCGAACGCAAGCCCCGGCTGCCGTCCGGCTTGACGTAAATGCGCGCCTCTTCGGGCAGGGCCGGCGCGCTGGAGGGCCGGATGAAGGAAACCGCCAGGACATAGACGATATAGGAGCCGGCCAGCAGCATCCCCGGCACCATCGCGCCCCGGTACATGTCGCCGATGGAGCGGCCCAGCTGGTCGGCCAGGATGATGAGCACCAGCGACGGGGGAATGATCTGCGACAAGGTGCCCGACGCGGCGATGACCCCCGAGGCCAGCCTGCGGTCATAGCCGTAGCGCAGCATGATGGGCAGCGAGATGAGGCCCATGGAGATCACTGATGCCGAAACCACGCCGGTGGTGGCCGCCAGCATGGCGCCCACCAGCACCACGGCAATCGCCAGGCCGCCGCGTATGGGGCCGAACAGCTGCCCCACGGTTTCAAGGAGGTCTTCGGCCATGCCGGAGCGTTCGAGTATGAGGCCCATCAGCGTGAAGAAAGGCACGGCCAGCAGCGTATCGTTGGCCACGATGCCGAAGACACGCTGCGGCAGGGCCTGGAACAGGGCGGGCTGCATCAGGCCCAGGTCGATGGCGACCAGCCCGTACAGGATGCCGTTGGCGGCCAGTGAAAACGCAACGGGAAAGCCCAGCAGCAAAAACACGATCAGGTTGATGAACATGATCGGGGCCAGGTTATCGACAAAAAACTCCATGATTAACGGCCCTTGCTTGCTGTGTTGTCGTCATTGGCGGTTTGCGGGGCATCCAGTTGGGCCTGTCGCAGGATTTCTTCGGCCAGCTCTTCTTCGGCCGTCTTGGCATGCTGGCGCGCCAGGGGATCGGGGCAGGCGCCGCGCAAAAAGCCCACGCACTTTATCAGGTGGGACAGGCCCGCCAGGATAAGCAGGAAGAAGCCCACCGGTATGAGCAGCTTGGCCGGCCAGCGGATCAGGCCGCCGGTGTTCGAGGACAGCTCGTGCAGCACGAAGGACTCATAGAAGAAAGGCAGCGACAGCCAGAAGATGAGCATGCAGGCCGGAAACAGGAAGAACAGGATCCCGAAGATTTCTATCTTTATCTGGGTGCGCTTGGAAAACTTCTGTGCCAGAACGTCGACCCGGACGTGCTCGTTGCGTAAAAAGGTGTAGCCGGCTGCCAGCAGGAAAATGGCGCCGAACAGATACCATTGCAGCTCCAGCCAGGCATTGGAGCTTACGCTGAACACCTTGCGCACCACGGCGTTGGTCGCGCTGACCAGGACCACCAGCAGGGTCAGCCAGATGACGGCCTGCCCGACCTTGACGTTGATGGCGTCGATTGTTTTGGATAAGGAAAGAAGGAATTTCATGGGTCCCACTAAGCGAGGGGTAACGACGATGCCCGGCAAATCACGCGCCAGAGCCGGTGTCTGATGCAACAACCGGCGTGCAATGCGAGATGTGTCTGACGGAAACGGATGAATTCTATACGATAGCCGCGGGCTTTACTCTCGGTATAAGCCCCCGGTCAATGCGGCGGCATCAGGCCCAGGTGTGAAAACAAAGCCTGCGCGGGGTCGGCGATGGGCAACTGAAAGCCCTCGGGGTATTGCACCTGCGCCAGGTACAGGCCGTCGGGCGCGAAAGTCGGTGCCGCCCTTTTTCGATCGCGCTGGGCAAGCAATTCGTCGATCCACTCGGCTTCCTGCCGGCCCTGCCCCACGTACAGCAGGGCGCCCATCAGATTGCGCACCATATGGTGCAGGAACGCATTGGCTTTGAAGGTGAACAGGAAATACTCGCCGTGCTGGACGATGTCCAGCACGCTCAGGTTCCGGACCGGGCTGGCCGCCTGGCACTGCGACGACCTGAAGCTGCTGAAATCATGCTCGCCCACCAGCCTGACCGCCGCCTGCCGCATGCGCGCAAGATCGAGCGCATGATAGACCCAGCCCACCCTTGCATGCATCAAAGGCGTACGCTGCCGGGCATTGCGGACCAGATAGACATAACTGCGGGACAAGGCCGAAAAGCGCGCATGGAACTCGTCCGGCACGATACGCGCCCACTGGACGGCGATGCTGTCGGGCAGCAAGGCGTTGAGCCCTCTTACCCAGGACTCGCCGCGTCTTTCCACGGCGGTGTCCAGGTGCACGACCTGGCCCAGCGCATGCACGCCGGTGTCCGTGCGGCCCGCGCAGATGGTGCCCACGGGCTGCGCCAGGAAACGGGCCAACGCCGATTCGAGCGTGTCCTGGACCGTGCCCCCGCCGCGCTGGGTCTGCCAGCCCAGCCACCGGGAACCGTCGTAGGCTATGCCCAACGCCACACGCGGCATAAGGCGGGCCTAGCTTCTGCCTGAACGGGAGCCGGATGAGGGCTCCTGCTCCAGATCGAGATTGATCTGATCGAGCTTTTCCTTGACCATGCTTTCGGTGATGACGCCCTGATTGTCATCGTGACGTCCGGTGTTGGCCCGGCGCAGGAGCCAGGCGATGATCAGCACAATGAATGCCAATACGCCGGTAATGACACCCAGCATATGCTCTTGAAACCACGACACGGTCTGTTCCGCCTTTGTAGAGTCTGCTTGCGCCGCTCCGTTTGCATTATCGGGGCTTGCGGAAGCGCTGCCGCCCGCGCCGGCCGAAGCGCCGGGCCGGGCGGCCGATGTGTTTCCGGCCTGACTGGCCGATGAACCGCCATTGACGGCGGCGCCGCCCGCCGCAGCGCCATTTGCTGTAGAGCTATTTGCTGTAGAGCTATTTGCTGTAGAGCTATTTGCTGTAGAGCTATTTGCTGTAGAGCCGCTTGCGGCGGCTCCGCTGGCTGCGGCGCCAGCGCTTGCGGGCGCACCGTTGGCCGTTGCGCTGCCGGCCTGGACGCCGTCCGCCGCTGTCCCGTTGGCGGATGCGCCGCCAACGGGGCTTGCGTCCGAAGAACCTGGAGCGGTGCCATTGCCGGCGCTATTGCCGCCCGCCGCCCCTGACGCAGCGTCGCTCTTGCCGGCCGCGGCATCGCCGCCGGCCGTGGATCCGCCTTGTCCGCCGGCACCCTGGCCCGCCCCGCCGGCCGCCAGGGCTGCCGCATCGGAACCTGGCTGAGCGGTCGAGCCGCCCGATGCGCCGTCTGCATTTGATCCATCCGCCGCGGCGCCGTTCCCGGCAGCGCCCTCTGCGGCAGCCGTCGCGCCATTGCCCGAGCCCGATGCCGAACCGGCATGGCCGCCGGATGAGGCTGCGGCCGCGCCCTTATCCGCAGCCTCGCCGCCAGCCGCGGCGGCGGCGGATGCGCCGGAGGATAGACTGCCTTCCGCGGCTGAATCCGGCGAACCGCCCGTCACCGCGCTGGCCGCATCAGCCAGCGTCTGGCTCAGGCCTTTTGCGCCGCCCACAACAAGATCCGTCGCGGCGCCGCCCTGGGCCTGCAGCGCCTGGCTGAGGTGCTTGACGTTCTCTTCGAGCTGCGACACGCGCTGCTCGGAATCCTGTATGCCCTTGCGGGCTGCGACGCGGTCGTCGGCACGCGTGTCGGCATCGCCCGCGGAACCCCCGGCCGCTCCGTTGCCGCTTGCCCGGCCGCCAGGAGCCGGCTGGCTGCCGGAAAGACGCAATTGATCCTGCGACTCCCGCGCGGGCTCGCGCTGCTCGGGCTGGCCGGCCGCCGACACCGTGCCCGAGGCGGCCGCGCCGGCCTCCTGGCCCACGGCGGGTGCGCCGCCGGCCAGACGCTGGCGATACAAGGCAAAGGCCTGCGCCTGTTGCATGAAGATGCGGCGGGCTTCCTTGTCGGAAATGGCCGTCAGAGCCGCCATATCGGGCATGGCGAGCGTGGCGCCGGCCTTGACCAGATTGACGTTGTTCTGGATGAAGGCCTGCGGATTGGCTCGCTGGAGCGCAATCATCATCTGATACACGCTGACGCCGGACACCGCATTGCGCAGCGCAATGGCGAACATCGTGTCGCCCTGCTTGACGTGTATGGATTTTTGCGGAACCTGCTGGTTGCCGCCCTGCGTCCCGGCGGACTGGCCGGAACCGCGCAAAGCCGAGCTGCGCTGCGCCGCCAGGGACTCGGGCCCGGCCTGGGTCAGCAGGCTGACCTGGTAGCGCTGCTGGCCCGAAGCGGTGCGCACGTCCAGCAGCAAATCGGCCACCGGACGGTCGAAGGCCTGGCTGGAACGCAGCTGCAAGATCCTGGTGCCCGGGGTATAGCCGTCGACCAGCCGCAATTGCAAGGTGGCCAGATCGACCGGCGGAACCAGACCCGCCTGTTTCCAGTCGTCCGCCGGCGCCGGCCTTACCGCCAGCGAGCGCAGATCGTCGGCGGTGAGCTGAGTGATGGGCACGTCGATGCGCAGGGGCTGGCCCAGCGCCGATACGACGCGCGAATGTCCGAAGCTGGCCGCATACGACGTGGAGCATGCCAGCAATGCCGCCGCCAGTGCCCCGACCAAAGGTTTAGTGTTAACGACTAACGCAGAAGACGACGACACACAGCGGGACATTTGCATTTTTAGAGTTCACCCAAAGTTATTCGCAACATGCGGCGCAGCGGTTCGGCCGCCCCCCATAGTAGCTGATCTCCTACCGTAAAAGCACTTAGATATTCCGGACCCATGGACATCTTGCGCAGACGGCCGACGGGAATATCCAGCGTGCCGGTCACGGCCACCGGAGTCAGTTGCTTCATGGTGGCGTCGCGTTCGTTGGGAATGACCTTGGCCCACTTGGAGCCTTCGCGCAGGATGTCGGTGACCTCGTCCAGCGGAACATCGCGCTTGAGCTTGATGGTAAGCGCCTGGCTGTGGCAACGCATCGCGCCGATGCGCACGCACAGGCCATCGATAGGCGTTGCCGCCGTGCCGAAGGCATCGCCGCGACCCAGTATCTTGTTGGTTTCGGCCTCGGCTTTCCATTCCTCGCGCGACACGCCGTTACCCAGATCCTTGTCGATCCAGGGAATCAGGTTGCCGCCCAGCGGAACGCCGAACTGCTGCTGCGGCAGGCCGGGATCCTGCTGCGCCTGCAGGACGCCGCGATCGATTTCCAGGATGGCGGAGGCGGGATCGTCCAGCAGGTGCTTGACCGAACTGTTGAGCAGGCCGAACTGGGTGAGCAGTTCGCGCATGTGCTGCGCCCCGCCGCCCGATGCCGCCTGGTAGGTCATGCTGGTCATCCATTGGATCAGGTCCTGATTGAACAGGCCGGCCAGGCCCATGAGCATGCAGCTTACCGTGCAATTGCCGCCGACGTAGTTCTTGACGCCGCGCTTGAGCGCGGCATCGATCACGGGACGGTTGACCGGATCGAGCACGATGATGGCGTCATCGGCCATGCGCAGCGTGCTGGCCGCGTCGATCCAGACGCCGTCCCAGCCCGCGGCGCGCAGCTTGGGATACACGGCCGTGGTGTAGTCGCCGCCCTGGGCGGTAAGAATGATGGGCAGTTTTTTCAGCGCTTCGATGTCGTAGGCGTCTTGCAAGGCGCCCGCGCCATCGGCCCAGGCGGGTGCCGCCCCGCCCGCGTTGCTGGTGGAAAAGAACACCGGCTGAAACAAGGAAAAATCATTCTCGTCGCGCATGCGCTGCATGAGGACTGAACCCACCATGCCGCGCCAACCGACTAAACCTACTGCTTGGCTCATGTTAAGTCGCTTAAATAGAAATAAAAGTCAAAAATCGAGTAACGAACTATTATTTTAATGCTTTCAGCACGGCATCACCCATTTCGCTGGTGGAAACCTTGCTCGTGCCGGCCTCGTGGATGTCCGCGGTCCGCAGGCCCTGCTCCAGCACGGCGTGGACGGCGGCCTCGATCCGGGCGGCCTGGGCGGCCTCGTTCAGCGAATAGCGCAGCAGCATGGCGGCCGACAGGATGGTTGCCAGCGGATTGGCCATGTTCTTGCCGGCGATGTCGGGCGCCGAGCCATGGCTGGGCTCGTACAGGCCCTGGTTGGACGCATTGAGCGACGCCGAAGGCAGCATGCCTATCGACCCCGTCAGCATGGCGGCCTCGTCCGACAGGATGTCGCCGAACAGGTTGCCGGTGACGATGACGTCGAACTCCTTGGGCGCGCGCACCAGTTGCATGGCGGCATTGTCCACATACATGTGCGAAAGCTGGACATCGCTATATTCGCTGGACACATCGATCATGATGTCGCGCCAGAATTGCGAAGTCTCCAGCACATTGGCCTTGTCCACGCTGCACAGCCGCTTGCCGCGCTTCTGCGCCGCCTGGAAGGCCACATGCGCAATGCGGCGTATTTCGGACTCGGCGTAATGCATGGTGTCGTAACCCTGGCGCTGGCCCTTGAACGGCCCTTCCGCCACCTCGCGCACGCCGCGCGGCTGGCCGAAATAGATGTCGCCGGTCAGTTCGCGCACGATCAGGATGTCCAGGCCGGCAACGACTTCAGGCTTCAGGGAAGAAGCGTTGGCCAGTTGTGGATACAAAATGGCGGGACGCAAATTGGCGAACAGGCCCAGCGCCTTGCGCAGGCCCAGGATGGCCTGTTCCGGACGCAGCTCGCGCGGCAGCTTGTCGTATTGCCAGTCGCCCACGGCGCCGAACAGGATGGCCGCCGAGTTCCTGGCCAGTTCCAGGGTGGAGGGCGGCAGCGGATGCCCTTGCTCGGCATAGGCGGCACCGCCCACGGGCGCGGTCTGCAGGTCGAGGTCCAGGCCCAGGGCGCCCAGTACGCGCACCGCCTGCTCGGTGATCTCGGGGCCGATTCCGTCCCCGGGCAATACAGCAATCTTGTAAGTCATGATTCTTCCTGAATTAAGTGGGTGTGCGTGTGCCGCACACAGAAAAAGGGCTGCGTCGCCGCGGCCCTTGTCTTATCGATGAAGCCCGGCGGGCACCGGGCGGACTCCTAGGCGATGGGGCGCGCTTCCAGCCAGGGATGGCGCGCCAGCCGCTCGGCCTCGAAGGCGCGGATGACATCGGCCTTTTGCAGCGTAAGCCCGATTTCATCCAGGCCGTTGAGCAGGCAGTGCTTGCGGAAGGGCTCGATATCGAAAGCCAGTTCGCGGCCGTCCTGCGCAATCACCACCTGGCGCTCCAGGTCGATGCGCAGCTTGTAGCCGGCAAAGGCCCTGACCTCGTCGAACAGCCTGGCTACTTGAAGTTCCGGCAGCACGATGGGCAGCAAACCGTTCTTGAAGCTGTTGTTGAAGAAGATATCGGCATAGGACGGCGCGATGATCGCGCGAAAGCCGTATTGCGTCAAAGCCCAGGGCGCATGCTCGCGGCTGGAGCCGCAACCGAAGTTCTTGCGGGCCAGCAGAATGGAAGCCCCCTGGTAGCGCGGCTGATTGAGGACGAAGTCGGGGTTCAGCGGGCGCTTGGAGTTGTCCATGCCGGGTTCGCCGTGATCCAGGTAGCGCAGTTCGTCGAACAGGTTGGGACCGAAGCCCGTGCGCTGGATGGACTTCAGGAACTGCTTGGGAATGATCAGGTCGGTGTCGACGTTTTCACGGTCCAGCGGCGCGACCAGGCCATGATGGGTGGTGAATGCTTGCATGACGGCTTCCTATCGAAAATTTCGTACATCAACAAAATGGCCCGCGATCGCGGCTGCCGCGGCCATGGCCGGGCTGACCAGGTGCGTGCGCCCGCCCTGCCCCTGGCGGCCTTCGAAATTGCGGTTCGAGGTGGACGCGCAACGTTCGCCCGGTTCCAGGCGGTCGGCGTTCATGGCCAGGCACATCGAGCATCCGGGCTCGCGCCATTCGAAGCCCGCGTCCAGGAAGATCTTGTCCAGGCCTTCCTTCTCGGCCTGCCGCTTGACCAGGCCCGAGCCGGGCACCACCATGGCCTGCTTGACCGACGAGGCCACGCGCCTGCCGCGCGCCACCACCGCCGCGGCGCGCAGGTCTTCGATGCGCGCATTGGTACAGGATCCGATGAAGATGCGATCCACCTTGATATCGGTAAGCGGCGTGTTGGGCTTCAGGCCCATGTATTCCAGGGCGCGCTCCATGCCGTTGCGGCGCACGTCGTCTTTTTCCTTGTCGGGATCGGGTACGCGGCTGTCGACGGGAAGCACCATTTCGGGCGACGTGCCCCACGACACCTGCGGGCTTATTTCGCGGGCATCGATCTCGACCACCCGGTCGAACTTGGCGCCGGGATCGGAATGCAGGGTGCTCCAGTACTGCACGGCCTGATCCCACAGGGCGCCGGACGGCGCATACGGGCGGCCGCGGAAGTAATCGATGGTCTTCTGGTCGACGGCCACCATGCCGGACCGGGCGCCGGCCTCGATGGCCATGTTGCAGACCGTCATGCGTCCTTCCACCGACAGGGCGCGCACCGTGCTGCCGCCGAATTCGATGGCATAGCCCGTGCCGCCGGCCGTGCCTATCTTGCCGATGACATACAGGACCAGGTCCTTGGCCGTGCAGCCCAGGGGCAACTCGCCTTCGACCTTGATCAGCATGCTCTTGTTCTTTTTCATGAGCAGCGTCTGCGTGGCCAGCACGTGCTCGACCTCGGAGGTGCCGATGCCGAAAGCCAGCGCGCCCAAGGCGCCGTGCGTGCTGGTATGGGAGTCGCCGCAGACCACCGTCATGCCCGGCAGGGTGGCGCCCTGCTCGGGGCCGATGATGTGCACGATGCCCTGGCGCAGGTCGTTCATGCGGAATTCGGTGATGCCGTATTTTTCGCAGTTGGCGTCCAGCGTGTCCACCTGAAGCCGCGAAATGGGATCCTGTATGCCCTGGTTGCGGTCCGTCGTGGGCACGTTATGGTCGGCCACGGCCAGGTTGGCTCCTATGCGCCATGGCTTGCGGCCGGCCAGCGCCAGGCCCTCGAATGCCTGCGGACTGGTCACTTCGTGAACCAGATGACGGTCGATGTACAGCAAACAGGTGCCGTCCGACTCTTGATGCACCACGTGTGCATTCCAGAGTTTGTCGTAGAGGGTTTGTGCCATGGGGTGCCCTTTGGAGAGGTAAACGGAAAAGCCTGGATGAATTATGCCATCTTGCAAACCCGGTACAAGACAAGTTCTTATACTGGTATCGGCAGTGACACCCTACCCGGCTTCCGTCTACCGCATAGGATCGAAACGGCTCCCGCCCTTGGAGGGCTTCAGGCGGCGCCGCTGGCCCGCAACAGGCCCTGCTTGCGCAATCCGGCCAGCGCTTCCGCGAAGGCCTGCGCATTGCGCGCGACCTCGGCTGCGGGCATGCCCTGCTTGTACAGGGCGGATCCCAGGCCGAAGCCATTCGCGCCGGCGCGCAGGTAATCCGCCATGGTGTCGGGCCGTATGCCCCCGACCGGCAGCAAGCGGTGCCCCGACGGCAGTACGGCGCGCCAGGCCTTGACCACGGCGGGTGCGATCTGCTCGGCCGGATACAGCTTCAGGGCATCGGCGCCATTGGCCAGCGCGGCGAAGGCTTCGGTGGGCGTAGCCACGCCGGGCACGCACAGCAGGCCCGACTGCTTGGCCTGGCGAACGACCGCCGGATCGCTGTGCGGCATCAGCACCAGCTTGCCGCCCGCCCGGGCGATCGCCATGGCGTCGGCCGGCGACATGACGGTTCCGCCGCCCACCAGCAGGTCGGGAAACCGCTCAGCCAGAAGCGCGATGCTCTCCAGCGGACGCGGCGAATTCAACGGCACTTCGAGAATACGGAAACCGGCATCCACGACGCCTTCGGCAATGGAGACCACCTCTTCGGGGATTACGCCACGAAAGATCGCGATCAGCGGGAACTCGTCCAGATAAGTATGGATATGCATCGTCATTCCAAAAAATAGCGCGTTGAAGCCATCAGGCCACCAGGCCCAGGTGGCGCGCGATGCCGAGCATGCCAAGATAGCTTGCCTGCTCGGGGCAGCCGGAGCCGCTCAGCCCGAAGACCGAAAGCGCCTCTTGGTAACGCTGGAGCAAAGCCGGCTTGCACACCAGATGGATATGCGGCGCCGTGCCGGATCCAAGCAAGGCCAGGGCTTCGCGGATTTCCTCGCCGATCAGCAGGCCGGAAAGATAATCGGGGGCCAGTTCGCTTGCCAAGCCGCCGAGCAGGCCGCGCGAGCGCACGGAAAACAGATTGTGCAACACCGCGCCCTCGGCCGCCACCGCGCAGCCGGCGGAAAACGCGGCGCGCCCCTGCTCCCAGGAAATCGGGTCGCCCTCGGGCATGGTGCGCGACAGGATGGAATGCTGCCGGAGCAAGGCATAGACCTCGCCGGTCATGTAGCTGTGGAAATCGCAGATGCGGCGCTTCTCGACCCGCACCCATTTGCTGTGCGTGCCGGGCAGGACAAAGATGCCGTCATCGATGCCCAATGCGTCCAATGCGCCGAAAACCTGGGTTTCCTCGCCCCGCATCACGTCGGGCGCGCCATCGGCATGCCCGGTGAGCAATCCCGGCACAAAGCCGATGGATCCGTCCGTCCTGTCGGCCCAGGCCAGGCCGCGGCCCAGTTCCTCGAAGCCGGCCGGGCAAGGCAGGTACGGCGCCTCGCGCCAACCCTGGCGGCTGCCCACCATGCCCGCCGCCAGCACGGCCGCCCCAGGATGGGTATGCAGCCATGCGCCCGCCACCTTGTCGAACACAGCCTGGAAATCGCGCCCTGCCACGGCCATGATGCCGTCGGCCGTGTCGGCCTGATCGACGATGCGGCCCCGGCCATCCATAAGCGCGGCCCGCAGCGATGTGGTGCCCCAATCCAGGGCGATTAGATGCGTGTCATCGGACATTTCAACTGGCGACCTTCATATTGCTGCGCTCCACGAACCGCCCCGCCCTTGCGGCGATGGCTTTATCCCGACCGATGAAACTGAGGCGGCCGTTCACCCAGACCTGTTCGATTCCCTGGCTGAACTGAGCCGGTTCGGCATAAGTGGCCAAGTCGCGCACCTTGTCCGGGTCGAACACGACCACGTCCGCAAAGTACCCGGGCTTGAGCAGGCCGCGCCCGCCAAGACCGAAGCGCCTTGCCGACATGCCCGTCATTTTATGGATGGCCTGCGCCAAGGGCAAGGTTCCCTTGATTCGCCAGTATTGGTCGAGCACTCGCGGGAATGCGCCCCACAGCCGGGGGTGCGGATGCCTGTCATGCGGCAGGCCATCGGACCCTATCATGGACAGCGGATGGGCCACCACGCGATCCACGTCGTCCTGGCGCATCTGGAAATAGCAGGCGCCGCCCGGCTGCAGGCGCTGGCAAGCCTGCTTCTGCGAGATGCCCCACAGCGCGGCGATGTCCTTGAGATAGCGGCCAACCATTTCCGGATGCGCTTCGCTGCCGGTTATCAGGATATCGATGACGCCGTCGACCAGATCCTCCCGCAGGACCGTGGAGCCCGCGGTATACGGGTACACATCCATGGCGATGGGCTGCTCCCGGGCCAGCCGCTCGATCAGCGGCAGCGTCTCGGCCGTGCGGCCCCAGTTCTCCGGCCCGGCGCATTTGTGATGGGAAAGCACCAGCGGCGCGCCGGCCGTACGCGCCGTGAGGGCCGCTTCTTCGATGGCCTGGACAATGCCACGCAGTTCGTCCCGCACGTGGGTCGCATAGACGCCGCCGTGCGCGGCCACGACCTTGACCAGGGAAGACAGCTCGTGAATGTCCGCCGCATAGGCTTGCCGATAGAACACGCCCGAGGACATGCCCAGGGCGCCGGCCCGCATGGCGTCGTCCAGCACACGGCTCATGGCCTGCGTCTCGGCGGCGGAGGCCGGGCTGTCCAGGCTGGCCATGGCCTGCATGCGCAAAGCGGTATGGCCGATCAGGGCGGCCACGTTCACGCCGGGCCGGGCCTGGTCTATGGCCCGGCGATACGCCGCGAGCGACTCGAAGCGGAACTGCCTGCGGCCCAGCAATGAAAGAGGCGCCGCCGGCTCGTCCGTGACGATGGGCACCAGGGAAATGCCGCAATTTCCGGTGATGACCGTGGTAATGCCCTGGGACAGCTTGGGCAGCATGTCCGGATGATCCAGGACGGCGGCGTCGTCGTGCGTGTGGACGTCGATGAAGCCCGGCGCAACCACCATGCCGGCGCAATCGTGCACCGTGAAATTGCCCGGTTCCGCCTGCGCCGGCGGCGCCGCTCCAGGCGGCAGCACCGCAAGCAGCTTGTCGCCTTGTATCCAGACATCGCCCGGCTTCCCGTCGGACGCCGATCCATCGTGCAGAACTCCGTTGCGCAGTACATCGATACGGCCGCTGCCGCCATCCGCTTGCGTCAAACTCATGACAACCTTTGAACTCAATAAATATCCGTATGCAGCGCGCTGTCTATGCCGTGCTGCTCAAGCACCTGCTTGATCTGCTTCAGTTTCTTGATGGCTTCGGGCCCAAGCTTCTGCGCAATGCGCACCGTAAGTATTTCGATCACCAGCAAGTGGGCCAGGTAGGCTTCGGTGCTGACCCGCATGACGGCGTCCTGCGGCACCGACACCGCGATGGTCAGATTGGCCTTCAAGGCCAGGGGCGTGCCGGCCTGGGTCAGCGCCACCACCGTGGCGCCCCTGCTTCTGGCCAACTGGGCGGCTTCCAGCACGAAAGGCATGCTGCCCACATGGGAAATGACGAAGGCGATGCCTTTTTCATCCAGTGAACTGGCTGAAATCAATTGCTGATGCGGGTCGGAAAATGCGTTGGCATTGACGCCCAGCCGAAACAAGCGTGTTTGCAGCTCCTGGGACATGAAGGCCGAGGTCGCGCCCACCGAATAGCAATCGACGCGGCTCGCATCGACGATCTTGCGGGCGACATCGTCCAGCACATCGACATCCAGATGGCGGCCCAGTTCCGCCAGGGATGAAATCGCGCTGCGCACGATTTTCCCCACCACGTCGGGCGCCGGGTCGCCGATGGAGACGCTGCGATGAAAATGATGGTTGGAAACCGCCAGGTCCTGCGCCAGCGCCACCATGAAATCGCGGAAGCTGCCGTAGCCGAAGTGCCGGAAAGTCCGTATGACCGATGGCATCGACACCTGCGCCGCCGTGGCGATCTGTTCTATCGTGCTGTTCACGATGCCGGCGGGATCCTTGAGAATGACGTGCAGAACACGCTGCTGCGCCTTCGACACATGCTCCAGCGACTCGTGCAACTGGCGCAGCAGGCCGGGCGATGAGGGTAGCGTTGCCATACGGTCTCCTAGAAGCGCGTGGTCACCGCGGAGACGACATTCCCCGCTTCGTCGATCAGCGGCAGCCAGGTCCATTTGTCGAAGGTGGTGCATGGATGGGAAATACCCAGTATGACCCTGTCTCCGACTTCGGGATGGGGAGAGCCCTCCGATATCTTCAGGTAGGCATGCTGATCGTTCAGGGCCGATATGGCCCAGCCCATCGGCGCGAGCGCCCGGGAGCGGCCGCCCTGCGGGACATAGTGGGTCACCACCGGCAGCGACAGGTCATAGGACACATCGCGCTTGCCGCAACTCAGTATCGCCAGGCCCGGCTCGGGCACCGACTGCACCATGCTCCAGACCTCCAGCGCCGGCAGCAGGCTGGCGCTCAGGCCCTGGCGCCGCTCGACGTTGCGCAACATCCCGGAATAGAAGTCATGATCGTGAGTCACATAGCAGCCGGAGCGCAGGATGCCGGCCACCGGCCTGGACAGGGAGGGCTTCAGGCCCGGCACGACAAGGTCGAATACGGCGGACCCTCCCGCGCTGACAATGATCTCTTCGTCTTCGAACAAGGCCAGCCTGTCGCACTCCAGTGCAATGCGCCCCACGCGTTCCATCAGTGCGCCCACCTGCCGGCTGTCCTGCTCGCTGTCGCAACGGGCCAGACCGCCTTCATAGCACTCTATTCCGCCCAGGGTCAGCGAACCGGACTGCCTGATGCGCCCGGCCAGCTCGACGGCCTGTTCAGCGGTCCGGCAACCCGTGCGCTGCCCGGGAATGCCGACTTCGAGCAGGCAGCCGAATGCCATCGACGATTTCCGGCGCTGCGCCCAGGACTCTATCTGCTCCACCTGAGCCAGCGAATCCACCAGGAACCATATGCGCAAATCCGGGTCGCGGGTCCGCATGTGCTGCAAGGCGTCCAGGTCGGCGTCGCAAACCACCTGGTTGGCGATGATGATGCGCCGCGCGCCCGCCTCCAGGCCGGCGTTCACCTGGAACACCGTCGCAAAGGTGAGCCCCCAGGCGCCCGCGTCCAGCTGGCGCCGGAACAATTGCGGCGACATGGTGGTCTTGCCGTGTGGCGCAATGAAGACGCCCCGCTCTTTCGCGTAGGCCTGCATCCATGCCAGGTTGTGCTCCAGCTCCGCCCGCCGGATGACGGCCATGGGGTAGGACAGATCGTCGTTGAACAGGTTCCAGCCGTATTGCGCCACATCCGCCGCAAGACAAGGCGCCGCGCCGGGCGGGAAGCCCTTGTGGCCGGAATTGAGGTAGTCCTTTTGCTTCATGCTCGCTTTGCCTTGTATCGTCAGAGAGTTCAATAATTGCGCCAACAGGCCTGCCAATGGCCTTCGCCGTGCTGCCTGAGTTCCATGCCGGCCTGGGCGCAACGGGCTTCGGCCAGCGGGCAGCGCGTCCTGAATACACAACCGGATGGCGGGTTGGCGGGGCTGGGCAGATCGCCTTCCAGCAGGCGCGCCGGCCTGGGCGCCTGGGGGTCCGGAATGGGCGACGCCGCCAGCAGCGCCTGCGTGTAGGGATGTTGCGGCTGCTCGTACAACGCATGGGTCGGGGCAATCTCCACCACGCGGCCCAGGTACAGCACCACCACACGGTCGCACAGGTATTCCACCACATCCAGGTCGTGCGAAATGAAAAGCATGGTCAAGCCCAGCCGATCCTTGATCTCGCCCAGAAGATTGATGACCTGCGCCTGTATCGATACGTCCAGCGCCGAGAGGGGCTCATCCGCGATGATGAACTCCGGCTCCACCGCGAGCGCCCGCGCAATGCCGATGCGCTGGCGCTGTCCGCCGGAGAATTCATGCGGGAAACGCTCCGCCTGCTCCTCGCTCAAGCCGACCTGGCGCAAGAGCTCGTAGATGCGCGGCAGGCGCGCAGCTCCACGGGCCAGGCCATGCGCATCCATGGCCTCGGCCAGAATCTGGCGCACGCGCATGCGGGGATTCAGGCTGGCATAGGGGTCCTGGAACACGACCTGTATCTGCGCGCGCAAAGGACGGTACTGGCGTTGACTCAGCGCGGCCAGGTCCACCGGCGCCGGCCCGCCGTGGTAGAGCATCCGCCCGGCGCTCGGATCCGTCAACCGGCTCAGCATGCGCCCTATGGTCGTCTTGCCCGATCCCGACTCGCCCACCAGTCCAAGGGTCTCGCCCTTGAGGATCGAAAACTCCACTCCGCTGACCGCCTGTATCGGCGCCGCGGATGAACCGAACGTCTTGCTCAAGCCATGCAGTTCGATCAGTGCTTGCCCCTTGCTCATGCGCGGACTCCCATGGGTTTGAAACAGCGCACGCCGCCGCCCTCCTCCAGCGCGTCCAGAGGCGGCGCGGCCGCGCGGCAATACTCATCGGCCAAGGCGCATCGCGGACTGAAGGCGCAGCCCGCCGGCATATCGTAAGGGCTGGGTGCCTGCCCGCCTATCGCGGCGAGCCGGCCGATCCGGCCGTCGCTCCGGCCGGACTTCCTGGCCATGGCCGGCAGGCAATTCAACAGCGCCTGTGTATAGGGATGGGCAGGCCGCGCAAACACACGCTCCACGCTGCCCGACTCGACGATCCTGCCGGCATACATCACGGCCACCTTATCCGCGTACTGGGCCACCACCCCCAGGTTGTGGGTAATGAACAATACGCTCATTCCGGTGTCCTCCTGCAACCGCCCGATGAGCGCCAGGATCTGCGCCTGTATGGTCACATCCAATGCCGTGGTCGGCTCATCGGCAATCAGCAGCGTGGGGGAACAGGCCATGGCCAGGGCAATCATCACGCGCTGGCGCATGCCGCCCGACAGCTCATGCGGATATTCGCCCAGCCTGCGCGCGGCCGCCGGAATCTCGACCATGTCCAGCATGCGCTGCGCGTGCGCCCTGGCTTGCGCGCGGCCATAACCCAGATGCAGCCGGGTCGACTCGGCAATCTGCTCGCCCACCGTCAGCAGCGGGTTGAGGCTGGTCATGGGCTCCTGGAAAATCATGGCCATCTCGTTGCCGCGCAAGCGGCGGAACTCGCGTTCCGGCAGGTCGAGCAGGCTGACCCGCTCTCCGTTGCGCCGCGTAAAATGCGCCGCGCCGCCGACCTGGGGATGCGAAGTCTTGGCATGCAGGCCCATCAGGCTCAGGCTGGTAACGGATTTTCCCGACCCGGATTCGCCGACCAGCGCCAGCGTGGCGCCCGCAGCGATGGAAAACGACACGTCGTGGACGCTTTGCACGCGTCCCCGATCGCTCAGGAAGGAAGTCGACAGGGAGTCGACCTGTATGCGGGTGCCGGGATGCGTATCCGTCGTCATGCCGCCGCCTTCAGTTTGGGATCCAGGGAATCGCGTATGCCGTCGCCCACGAGTTGCAACGAAAGCGCCGTGATGACGATGGCCAGGCCGGGAAAGACGATAGTCCAGAATGCCTGGTCGGAATAGTTGAGGCTGCCGACGATCATGGTGCCCCAGGTGGGTATGGACGGTGGAACGCCGACGCCCAGAAAGGACAGGCCGGCTTCGGCCAGGATGGCGTAGGCGAAGATGAAGGTCAATTGCACCAGGACGGGGGAAATCAGCCCGGGCAGGATATGCATGTACAGAATTTTCCAGGTCGGCGTGCCGATGGCGCGCGCGGCGTCCACATACAGCAGGTCGCGCAGGACGAGCGTCGAGGCGCGCGCCACCCGCGCAACGCGCGGCGTATACACGATGACCAGCGCCAGCACCACATTCCACAGCGAGGGCCCCAGTATGGCCACCAGCGCGATGCCCAGCAAAATGTCGGGGAACGCCATCATGGCATCGACCACGCGCATGATGGGCGCATCGGCCAGGCGGAAGTAGCCCGCCACCATGCCCAGCATCGTTCCCAGGACCACGGCGCCCAATGCCGTGACCAGGCCTATGGTCAGGGAATAGCGCCCGCCATAGGCCATGCGCAAAAAGACATCCCGGCCCAGATGGTCGGTGCCGGCCCAGTGCGACAGCGACGGAGCCTTCAGGCGCTGCATGATGGAGACCGCGCTGGGATCGGTGCCCGACACCCAGGAGATCCCGACCGATACCGCGACGACGGCAAGCAGGACTATGCTGGCCGCCAGCACGATGCGGCGCGAGAAATAGCGGCGGGCCAGGTATCTGAACCGGCTTGGGGGCGGCTTGATGCCGGAGTCCGAAGAAACAGAAGACATCGTCAGCCTACTTTCGCAATCTAATCCGCGGATCGATTACCGTGTATAGAAAATCGATGAAGAAATTGATCAGCACATAGATGAATGCCACCACCAGCAAGGTCCCCTGGATCACAGGGTAATCGCGGCGCAGCACCGCACGCACCACCAGTCCGCCCACTCCCGGCAGATTGAATACCGTTTCGGTGACCACGGTGCCGCCTATCATCAGCGCCATGGTCAATCCGATGACCGTGACGATGGGAATCAGCGCGTTCTTCATCACATGCTTGACCATGATGACGGTCTCGGACAGCCCCTTGGCCCTGGCCGTGCGCACGTAATCCTCGCCCAGCGTGTCCAGCATGGAGGCGCGCGTGAAGCGGATGATGAGCGCCGAGTTCAGCACGCCCAGCACCACCGAAGGCAAGGCCAGGTGCATCATGCGCTGCGCCAGGTCCGCCTCGGGCGGGCCATAGCCCGAGGCGGGAAACCACCCCAGCTGAACGGCAAAGATGCGGATAAGGATGAGGCCCATCCAGAAACTGGGCACGCTGGCCGCCAGCATGGCCACGGCGCTGACCACCTGGTCCGTGCGCGAGCCCCGCCATACGGCGGCGAGCGCGCCGCAAGGCACGCCTATGCAGCTTGCGATCGCAACGGAAAACAGGGCCAGCAATACCGTGGGCTCCGCCCTTTCCAGCAAGACCTGGGTCACCGGCTGCTGAAGAAAGATGGACGTGCCCAGGTTGCCGGTCAGCACCTGCCCAAGCCATAGAAGGAACTGGGTGGGCAAAGGCCTGTCCAGGCCATACTGCGCGCGCACCTGGGCGATATCGGCGGCCGTTGCCTGATCGCCCAGCAGCACCGCTATGGGATCTCCGGAGGCCATGTGCACCAGCAAAAAAACCAGCACGGCCACGATGAGCAGCACGACGCAGGCACCCAGCGAACGGACCAGCAGTATCTTGATGGCGGACAGCATTCCGGCGACGCCCCTCAGGCCAGCTTGGTGTTCCAGAAAAACGGCCAGGCGCTGGGCACGAAGCCCTGCAAGCGGCTGGAGCGCGCCGACAGGCTGTTGAACTTGCCCAATTCCACAAAAGGCACTTGCTCGTACACCACGGCCTGCACCTCGCCCCATAGCGGCCCGCGCTTGGCCAGGTCCACCTCTTCGTTGAAGGCCTTGATCGTGGCAGCCTTCTCGGGAGATTCCCACCAGCCCGGCGCGCCGGATCCCAATTGCGGCGGCGACAGGATGGGCTCGGGAAACAGGCCGGAGTGCGTTATGTAGATGTCCCATACCTTGGCATCGTTGCGGCGCTGCAGTAGCGTGGCCCAATCCACGACCTGCAGGTCGGCCGTGAAGCCGGCGCGCTTGAACTGCTCGACCAGGACCATGGCGATGTTGTAGTGGAATTCATATTGGCGGCTGGCCAGTATGCGTATCGGCTTGTTGCCGTAGCCCGCCTTGCTGGCCAGTTCCGCCGCCTTCTTCGGATCGTTGTTGTTGTAATGGCCGGCGCCCGCTTCGGAATAATAAGGCGTGCCCTTGGGAAAGAAGTTGGGCTCGACAATGAAGAAGCGGGGATCGCCGAAGGCGGCCGCCATCAGCTCCTCCGCCCCGATGGCGGTCTGCACCGCCTGGCGCATGGCCTGGTCCTGCAAGACGCCTTCCTTGGTGTTGAACACCATATAGACAAAGCCGAAATTCTTGGCAATGATGGGCACGATACCCTCCCCGCCACGCTCCAGGCGCCCCACGGACTCCACCGGCAACAGGTCGGCATAGGCGAACTGCCCCGCCATCGCTCCGGCCACACGCGTATTGGAATCGGGCACGGGCACAAAACGCAGTTCCTTTATGGCCGCCGTGCGCCGTCCGCCGAAACCGCTGGGCTCCTCGCTGCGCGCGGCATACGAGTCGAAGCGCTCCAGTATGGTGTATTGATCCGGACGCCGCTCTTTCAGCTTGTAAGGCCCGGTGCCTATGAAGCGGGTCATCTGGTCGGCAATGGTGCTTTTCGGCATGATCGCGGCCATGCCGGAGGGAAATGCCAGTTGAGCCAGCAAGGGCGCATAGCGGTTGTTCAGATGTATGGCTATTTTGGCGGGCGACACCTTCACGATCTGCGCAATTTCCTTGGCGACCGCCTTGCCCCGCGGCGATATCCTGGCCCAACGATCCAGCGAGGCGATGACGTCGTCGGCGGTCAGCATGGAACCGTCATGAAAGGGAAGCTGTTCGCGCAATTCGATTTCGACCACCTTGCCGTCGCCCGAAATCGCGGGCATCGACGAGGCCAGCATGGGAACCACGTTCCAGTTCGCATCGAAGGTATACAAGGGCTCGTAGACATGCTGCATGATGGTGCCCACCAGGTCCGCCGTGGTCAGCATCGGATCCAGGGTCTGCGGGTCGCCTATCATGGCCAGGCTGGCGGACTGACCGCCGCCCGCGGCGAAGGCCTGGTTCGCCCCCAGGACCGCCGCGGAGGCGCCCAGCGCCCCCGCAATCAATACCTTTCGGCGCAAAGGATCGTGGCCTTCGAAAAGCACCGTATTACCGTCAAGACAGGATAATTGCATAGTGGCACCATTAAGTAATAAAATTACAAATAAGATGCTATATAGCCGCAACATTACCGTCAACAGGCTTTATATCAGGGTTTTCCTGTAAATTTTTTACATAAAATGAGGAATGCATGCCGACCATAGAATTATTGGGTCAAGCGCCCGCCAGTTCGGACCGATTGGCCCGTCCCTTGTCGCCCGCCGTACGCGCCGGCGATTTTGTATTCGTGTCGGGCCAGGTCCCCACGAACGAGCAAGGCGAGGTCGTCGCGGGCGGCATCGAAACGCAGACACGCCAGGTCTTTCAGCACTTGACGCGCGCGCTTGCCCTGGCCGGCTGCACGCTGGACGATGTGTGCAAAGCCAATGTGTGGCTGGCCGATGCCCGCGATTTCGGCAGCTTCAACCGTGTATACATGGAGTGCTTCGGTACCCACCGTCCCGCGCGTTCCACGACCGAGGCGCGCCTGATGATAGACGCCAAGGTCGAGATCGACGTCACCGCCTATAAACCGCTGTAGAAGGACGGCGCCGGCCATCGCCGATATGCCGGCGATGGGGCGCACTTTCTTACTTGCCGCTTGCCTGCTGGTACAGAGGCATGACCTTGTTTGCCGCCTCGGTCAGGTCGGCCGAACGGCTGGATGCCGAGGGATGGGTGGACAGGAATTCCGGCGGCGCGCTGCCCTGGCTGAGCGCGCCCATCTTTTGCCACAAGGTGACCGCCGCGCGCGGGTCGTAACCCGCCCTTGCGGCAAGCTCGACGCCGATGCGGTCGGCCTCGGCCTCGTGCGTGCGGCTGTTGGGCAAGGTGAACATGACTTCGCTCAAAGCGCTGCCCAGATCGGCCGTGGCGCCGGCGCCGGTCACCGCCGACAGCACGGACAGCCCCATGTTCGTGACCATCTGCTGGGACACCTGTTCGCGCGCATGCTCGCGCAGGGCATGCGCCATTTCATGGCCGATGACCGCCGCCAGCTCGGCGTCGGTGGGCTTGACCTGATTGATCAGGCCGGTGTAGACGGCGATTTTCCCGCCCGGCATGCACCAGGCGTTGACGTCGTCGGAGTTGAGGACGTGCACTTCCCATTTCCAGTTGGCCGCGTCCGGACGGAATACGCCGACCTGCCTGATCAGTTTCTGGGATATGGCTTTGACGCGCGCGGTTTGCGCGGCGTTGGTGTCCACGGCTCCTTGGGAGCGCGCCTGGGAAATCAGGCTGCTGTATTGCTGGGCGGCTTCCTGTTCCAGCGCCGCCTCGGAAACCATGCTGGACATGTATTGTTTACGCTCGACGCCTACCGTGCCCGTATCGGTGGTTTGAACCGCTGCGCAGGCGCCCAGCAGGGTCAGGGCCGACGCCGCTCCGGCTGCGGCGATGCCGCGTAGGGTTGAAGTTTTTTTCTTCATGGCAGTAAAGCTCCTTTCAGGCGACTAGATTCATTTCCCGCATTGCGCGCGATGCCGCAAGGCATGATCCATCAGCACAATGGCCAGCAGAGCCTCGGCGATGGGCGTCGCGCGTATGCCTACGCAAGGATCGTGCCGTCCCAATGTCTGCACCGAAACGGGTTCGCCGGCGCGATTGATGGAACGGCGCTCGACGCGGATGCTGGACGTGGGCTTGATGGCGATGGACACGGTGATGGCCTGGCCCGACGAGATGCCGCCCAGCACGCCGCCCGCGTGGTTGGACAGGAAGCCCTCGGGCGTGATTTCGTCGCCGTGCTCGGACCCGCGCTGCGCAATGCAGTCGAAGCCCGCGCCTATGGATACTCCCTTTACCGCGTTCAAGCCCATCATGACGTGCGCGATGTCGGCATCCAGGCGATCGTAAAGGGGTTCGCCCCAGCCCGCCGGCGGGTTTTCCGCCACGACCTCGATGCGGGCGCCGATGGAATCGCCGTCGCGCCGCAGTTGATCCATATAGGCTTCGAGTTCGGGAACGATGCCGGCATTGGGCGCATAGAAGGGATTGTTCGGAACCTCGTCCCAGGACTGGAAGGGTATGGGTATCGGCCCCAGCTGGCTCATGTAGCCGCGCACCTTGATGCCATGATTCTGCGCCAGCCATTTCTTGGCGATGGCGCCCGCCGCCACACTGGGCGCGGTCAGGCGCGCCGAAGAGCGCCCGCCGCCGCGCGGGTCGCGTTCGCCGAACTTGCGCCAGTAGGTGAAGTCGGCGTGGCCGGGACGGAAGGTATCGGCGATGTTGCTGTAGTCCTTGCTGCGCGCATCGGTGTTGCGGATAAGCAGCGCAATCGGCGTGCCGGTGGTCACTCCCTGATAGACGCCGGACAGGATTTCCACCTGGTCGGCCTCCTGGCGCTGGGTTACGTGGCGCGACGTCCCGGGCCGGCGTCTGTCCAGGTCGAACTGGATGTCGGCTTCGGAGAGCTCCAGGCCGGGCGGACAGCCATCCACCACGGCGCCTATGGCCGGGCCATGCGATTCGCCGAAGTTGGTCACGCAGAATAATTTGCCTAGAGTGTTGCCGGACATAGTTTTTATTTAAGGTTGAATTGAAAGAATACGCGATAAACCGGATGGCGGCATGCATCGCTGCCGCGTCCGCAGCCATGATTCTATTAAAGATTGTGAACCGATGATCCGCCGGCCCCGCGTCGGGGCGCAGCCGGTCTCATGACGAGCAACTGACCTCCAGCCGCCCCGCCCACTCCGGCGGAACCGCGGCATAGGCCTCATGACCGGGCTGTTCGGTATAAGGGTCGCGCAAGAGCTTGAGCAAGGTGTCGATCTCGCCGACATCGCCTTGCGCGGCGGCCCGTATCGCGCCTTCGGCCAGGTGATTGCGCAATACATACAGGGGATTGCTGCGATTCATCTGCTCGATGCGTTCCGGGTCCGGCCGTTGTTCTTGCGCCAGGCGTTGCACATAGCGGTCCAGCCATGCGCCGGCCGCGTCCCGGTCGTGAAAACGCTGGAAAAACTGAGCGCTGTCCAGCGGCGCCTGGGCCAGGGACCGGAAGCTGAGCGTGAAGTCGGCCTTTTGCGTATGCAGCAGGCGCCACCAGTCGTCCAGCAAATCATCGTCGCCATCGGTCCAGGCCAGAAGGCCCAGCTTTCTACAAAGGTTGTTGCGATAGGCCTGCAAGAAGGCGGGCTCGAACTCCTGCAACTGCTCTTTCAGCGCATCGGCCTCGACGCCCAGGCCCAGCAAGGCGCTGGCCAGGCGGTAGAGATTCCAGTTGGCCACCGAGGGCTGCGCGTTCCAGGCGTAGCGCCCCTGGCTGTCGCTATGGTTGCACACATGGTCCACCTGGAAGGCGTCCATGAAGCCGTAGGGGCCGTAATCCAGCGTCAGTCCAAGTATGGACATATTGTCGGTATTCATGACGCCGTGGCAAAAGCCCGCGGTCTGCCAATCGGCAAGCAGGCGGGCCGTGCGGACGGTGACGGCGCGCAGGAAACGCAGCGCCACCCGGGCCTGCGTGGCGGGAGCGCCGTCGACGGCGTCGCGGCATTCGGGGTAGTGGCGGTCGACCACATAGTCGAGCAAGGCGCCCAGGTTTTCCGGCGAAGAAGACCAATGCTCGAACGAGCCGAAACGCACGAAGCTGGGCGAAACCCGCGTCACGATGGCGGCGGTCTCGACGGTTTCACGATAGACCGGATCGTTGGACACGACCAGCGCCAGCGCCCGGGTCGTTGCAATGCCCAGGCCGGCCATGGCTTCGCTGGCCAGATACTCGCGGACGGAGGAACGCAGTACCGCGCGCCCGTCGCCCATGCGCGAGTAAGGGGTTCGCCCCGATCCCTTCAACTGCAACTCCCAGCGCCCTGAAGGACTGACGACCTCGCCCAGCAGATGCGCCCTGCCATCGCCCAGCTGGCCCGCCCAGATCCCGAACTGGTGGCCGCTATACACGGCGGCCAGGGTCTGGCCGCCCGGCAGCGGCTGGTTGCCGGCTACCACATCGAGGAAATCGGGCTTGGCCAATGCCGCCGGCGAAAGATCGAGCAGCGCCGCGACTTCGGGGTTGGCATGCAGCAAGCGGGGTTCGGTCAGCGGCTGCGGCGACAAGCGTGTATAGAAAGACGGAGGAAGGTTGGCAAAGGAGTTCTCGACCCTGACGTTCTGGATGGATTCTTTCATGAGGCCGCCCCCGCCTTGTCCCGCGCCGCAGTCTGCTTGGCGGCCCGTTTAGCCGGCCCCAGGTAGCACACCGCGCACAGATAGAACGCCAGCGAAAAAACGATTTCCAGCCCGCCCATCACCGCCGACATGGGCGACGGATCGGACCATGCGCGGACCACGCCCTCCATGAAATAAAGCAGGATCAGCATGGCCGCCCATTGCAGGGTATACAGACGCCCCTTGAGCACGCCGCGCAAAGGCAGCAGCAAGGGCAAGGCCTTCAGGGCCAGCAAGGAGCCGCCGGGGCGCAAAGGAGCCAGTTTCAGTTCCCAGAGCAGGCACAAGGCAATGAGCGCGATCAGCGACACGGAGGCACCATGGCGCAGTACGGGATTAAGTTGCGTAGTCATGCTGGTATTATGACCCGAAAGAGGCACTCGCTGCCTAATGGGCGCCCATGAACGGAAAGGTTTTTTATCGTAATCATGCCTACGACAAACGATAGTCCCGACACGGCAAACGCGGTTTCCGGCCCGTCCGCCGGCCCCGGCCCGGCACCGGTCGAGGAGCCCAGGCTGGAAGCGGGCGAAACCCCGCAAACGGGCTTGTCCAACGCCGGCAAGATCGTCCGCTACGCGCTGCAGCGCGCCGGCGAAAAGAAACTCACCCAGGTCGCTTCCAGCCTGACCTTCACCACGGTCCTGGCCATCGTGCCGCTGCTGGCCGTGGTGCTGTCCCTATTCACCGCCTTTCCTCTGTTTGCCGAGTTCCGGGTCGCGCTGGAACACTTCCTGACCAGCAGCCTGATGCCGCCGGCGGTGTCCGACAACGTCATGCTCTACCTGAATCAGTTCGCCGCCAAAGCCTCGGGGCTGACGGCCGTGGGCAGCTTGTTTCTGATCGTGACCTCGGTCATGCTGATCATGACCATAGACGAAGCCTTCAACGACATCTGGCAGGTGGAACGGCAGCGGCCATTCAGGCAACGCATTCTGGTGTATTGGGCGATCATTTCCCTGGGCCCCATCCTGACCGGCGCCAGCCTGTGGGCCACCTCCATCCTGGCGCGCGAGTCCATAGGCAATATCGCCGAACTGCCCACCGCCGTCGGATTCGCCCTGTCCTTCGTGCCGCTGCTGGCCACCGGGCTGGGCTTCACGGCCCTGTTCGTGGGCGTCCCGAACCGGCGCGTGCTGTGGAAGGACGCGCTGATAGGCGGCCTGGGCACCGCCATCGTGCTTGAGATCATGCGCGTGGGCTTCGCCTATTACCTGACACGCTTCCCCTCCTACACCGTCATCTACGGCGCCTTCGCCACCCTGCCCATCTTCCTGCTCTGGATCTACCTGTCCTGGCTGGCCATACTGCTGGGCGCCACGGTGGCGGCGACACTGCCCGCCTTGCGCCAGCGGCGCTGGGCCCTGCAGCATTACCGGGGCGCCCCCTTCGTGGATGCCTTGCGTGTGCTGCGCGTATTGTGGGACGCCCAAAGCACGCTGCCGGCCGGGCGCAGCATGCGCTTTCTGTGCGCCCACCTGCAGCTGCACCAGGATGAGCTTTCCAGCGTGCTCGGGGCGCTCAAGCGGCTGGGTTATGCGGTCAACACCGAGAACGGCGACGCCGACCAGTGGGTGCTGGCCTGCGACCAGCGCGAGGCGACCATAGGCCCGCTCATCGACGAACTGCTGCTGGACCGCGAACAGCCCGGACTTGCCATGGAGCCCTTACTTCTTGACGCGATTTCCGTCTCTTTGACACAAGCTCCGCGACGGCTGGCGGACCTGTTCGACGACCCCGGCTCGCGAGGCGGCGAAATACTACCGGAAAGCGCCCATATGGTGCAAAATACCCCTATCGCGGAGCATAGAAACACCCAGGAGAAGAATCATGCTGAAAGTCAGTGAAATCCTACGCGTGAAGGGGCACACGCTGTACACTGCCACACCCGACATGCCTATTTTGCAGGCGCTGCAAACCATGAGCGAACAGGACATCGGTTCGTTGGTCATCATGGACCATGGCGAACTTGCCGGCATGCTGACCTTCCGCGAAATCATCCGCCACCTGCACGACAATCAGGGCATGACCGGCTCCAACACCGTGCGCAGCATCATGGACGACGCCCCCGTCAGCGTGTCGCCCAACACCGGCTTCGAAGAAGTGCAGCGCCTGATGCTTGAAAAGCACGCGCGCTACATGCCCGTCATGGACGGCCCCACGCTCATGGGCGTCATTTCCTTCTACGACATGGCGCAGGCCATCGTGGCCGCCCAGCAGTTCGAGAACAACATGCTCAAGGCCTATATCCGCGACTGGCCCACCGACTCCGAAGAAGCCGCCAGTTCTTAACGCCGCTAGGCCGCGTCGCCGCTGCGCAAGGCCAGGTCGGACCAGGCCTGCTCGATCAATCGCGCGTCGTTCCGGTTGAGCAAGGCCGGATCCGACAGGCTGCGGCGCCAGTGCCGCGCGCCCGCCCGGCCGCTCATCCAGCCCAGCATCGAACGCGCAATCATGCGCAAGGGCACGCCTTTTTCGATTTCGCGCTCGGCGTAGCGTGCCATGGCATGGACCACCTGGGCGGGTTCGGGCAAGAGCAGCTCTGGGTGCAGCCTGCGGCTGATGTCCGCCAGCACGCCGGGATTGTGCCAGGCCGCCCTGCCCAGCATCACCCCGTCGAACTCCCGCATGAGGTCCATGGCCTGATCCGTCCCGGTAATGCCGCCGTTGAGCACGAAGACACAATCCGGGAAATCGGCTTTCAGCCGTGCTGCGGCAGCGTAGCGCAATGGCGGCTTTTCGCGATTGTCCTTGGGCGACAGGCCCTTGAGCACCGCGTTGCGCGCATGCACGACGAATACGCGGCAACCCGTGTCATGGATCTTGCCGACGAAATCGCGAACGAAATCGTAGGATTCGTCGTAGTCCAGGCCCAGCCTGTGCTTGACGGTCACCGGTATGTCGACCGCGTCTTGCATGGCCTTGATGCAATCGGCCACCAGGTCCGGCTCAGCCATCAGGCAGGCGCCGAAGGCGCCGCGCTGCACACGCTCGGACGGGCAGCCGCAATTCAGGTTGATCTCGTTATAGCCCCATTGCCGGCCCAGGCGCGCCGAGTCGGCCAGCGCCTGCGGTTCGCTGCCGCCCAATTGCAGGGCCACCGGCTCTTCGGCCGAATCGAAATCCAGATGGCGCGCCACGTTTCCGTGCATCAGCGCGCCCGTCGTGATCATTTCGGTGTAAAGCCGGGCGCGGGGCGCCAGCAGGCGATGAAAATAGCGGCAATGCCGGTCGGTGACGTCTATCATTGGCGCCACGCAAAGGCGCCAATCGGATGCGGACGCCAAGTCTTGATTCAGGGTCACGTTAAGCAATTCAAATAAATGTAGCGGTGCGCGGAAAGGAGCCTATTTTAAACGTGGCCGGGAAAGACCTCGTCATCGCGCAGGCTCCACAAGCGCAGGCCCATGTGGACTTCCAGCATTCTTCCGGGTTCACGCCATCGTCCCAGCAAGGCATCGACGGCTTCCAGCCGCTGGCGGAAGGTATTGATGTGCACATCCAGCGTCGCCGCGGCCGCCCGGGCGTTATGGCCTTGATCGAGGTAGGCCAGCAGCGTCCTGGCCAGCTCGACCTTCCTGGGCCCGCCATCCCGATACAGCCCGCCCAGGGCCGAACGCAGGAAAGCATCGATGCCCTGCTCGGTCGCCTCGTCGAACAGGGACGAATAAAGAAGCAGATCACGTTCGTGAAAAACGGCCGTGCTTCGCCCCAGGACGTTCAGGAAACGCAGGCATCGGCCCGCATTCTGAAACGCCTGCGCAAGCTCCGAGGGCATGGCGACACTTTCGGAAACCACAACGGTGAACTCGCCCTTATAGCCGCTGAAGCACGACGCAAGCCCGGCCTGCAAAGCGCCGAGGGCGTGATCATTGACCAGGGCGACCACGTGGTCGCCCGCCTCGCCGAACAGGGTTCCGGATGCGTCCAGCCGCGCCCGCAATTGCCTGACCACATAGGCGCTGCGCTCGGGCCGGGTCTGGATCAGCGCCAGTCGCGTGGCTTGCGACAGGTCCAGCCCATACGCCGCCGCCTGCCGCGCCAGCTTCTCCAGGCTGCCCTGCGGACGATGGATCAAGCCATGCAGGACGACGGGGACATCGGAAAGAATGGAATAGCTGCGTTGCTCCTTGAGCAGCAGCACCACGCCGGTCACCATGGCGCCGCGCTCGAAAATACGCACCGCCATGTCGTTCAGCGCCGACTCCGTGTGGATGACCAGCCCGCCCAGCAAGCCTTTGCCGCCGACCACCGCGCAAACCCGGCATACATGCGAGGGCAGCGCAAAAGCCGTGACCGATCGCCCCAGCCGGCGGCTTTCGTCGAGGGCGGCATGGATCTTGTCGTCGGCCCAGTATTTATCGTGAGGGCCGGCGGCGGGCGCCGCGAAACCCAGCGCGTCCCGGGCCGACGCGCAGATCTGGCTGCCGCCCTCGTCGCGGACGACGACGTGCCCGCCCAGGCGATGGCTCACCATCAGGCAGATCTCCGGCAAGTCTCCGCCGCGCGCCACCAGGGACGTCAGCTGTTCATGCGCCTCGGCCGCGGCGCGGGTGTCGGCGGTCTGGCGGCTGAGCAAGGCATTGGTCGTGCTGGCCTGGCGCAGCGCCTTCTGGGCCTGCTCGAACAGACGCGCATTGCCGATGGCCACCGAGGCATGCGCCGCCAGCGTGGACAGAATGGACATCTCCCAGGCCACGTACGACCGGACATAGCGATCGCCCACGAACAGTACACCCACCACTTTCTCGCCCTCCAGCAAGGGCACGCCCAGGATGGACTTGATGTTTTCATCGAGCATGGCCGAATCGATGAAGCCGGTATGGACGAACCGTTCATCGGCGCCGTAGTCGGACGAGGAATACGGCGCGCGATTGCGCGCCACGAAACCGCAGACGCCGACCTCCAGCCCTATCCGGATCCGCCTGAACTGCTCCGAGAAGGCGCCGTCCGTCGCCCGCACATAGAAGTCGCACTTTTCGTCATCGTAGATCGACAGATAGCCCACGTCGCAGCCCACCAGCTTGCGGGCGCGCTGCACGATGGCCTGCAACACCTTGTCCAGGTCCGTGATGGCGGTAAGGTCCTGTGCCGTCTCGATCACCGCCAGCAGCCCGCGTTCGCGCAGTTGGTGCTGATCCATCCTTTCCTTGATGGTGACGCCCATCTCGATGCTCTGGATCAATCGGGTTTTCTCGGGACCGTCGGGCAGGAGCCGCGCCTTGTCCAGCAAGCCGGCCAATTCCTGCCGGCTGGCATCCCGGTGCAGCAGGCGGACGATGTCGGCCTCGACCGGCGTAGCGGGCAAGGCCTGCGCGGCAGGCCGGGCCATGCCGTCGCGTTCAACGCTGGAATAAGCCATTCCGCCGTATCCTGGAAAGAGCAGGCTCAGCCATGCTCACATAAAAAATGTATTTTTATGTGCACTTATACCATGTGCTTGCGCGCCCAGGCTACCTATACTGATCCGCATTCAAACCTATTCCAAACCTTACAGAGACAACACAGAATGAGCCTGGATTCACGCCTACCGGACTTTCGCTCGCTATCGCCGGCCGAACGCCTGCAGCACATCGCTGAAAAAACCCAGCTGAACACGGACGAAATCCGCTTGCTCAGCGAAGCCGGCGGCCTGCCGCTGGCCACCGCCGACGGCATGATCGAAAACGTCATCGGCAAGTTCGAACTGCCCTATGCCATTGCCGGCTATTTCCTGGTCAATGGCAAGGACGTGCTGGTTCCCATGGCGGTGGAAGAACCCTCGGTCGTCGCCGCGGCGTCATACATGGCCAAGCTGGTGCGCGCATCGGGCGGCTTCCAGACATCCAGCACCGGCCCCCTCATGCGCGCCCAGGTGCAGGTGACCCACGTGTCCGACCCCTATGGCGCCCGCCACGCCATATTGCAGAATCGCCAGAAGATCATCGACATCGCGAACAGCCGGGACCAGGTGCTGACCGGGCTGGGCGGCGGCTGCCGCGACATCGAGGTGCATGTCTTTCCCGACACCGCGCGCGGCCCCATGGTGGTCGCGCACCTGATCGTCGACGTGCGCGATGCCATGGGCGCCAACACCGTCAACACCATGGCCGAAGCCGTGGCCGGGCCCATCGAACAGATCACGGGCGGACGCGTGCGCCTGCGCATTTTGTCCAACCTGGCCGATTTGCGCCTGGCGCGCGCCCGCGTGCAGATTTCCCCCCAGACACTGCAAACGCAGGACTACAGCGGCGAGGACGTGGTCAACGGCATCGTCGACGCCTATACCTTCGCCGCCGTCGACCCGTATCGCGCCGCCACCCACAACAAAGGCATCATGAACGGCATCGACCCCATCATCGTCGCCACCGGCAACGACTGGCGGGCGGTCGAAGCCGGCGCGCACGCCTACGCTTGCCGCGGCGGCCGCTACACCTCACTGAGCACGTGGGAGATCGCCGGCAATGGCGACCTGGTCGGCACGCTGGAGCTGCCCATGCCGGTGGGCCTGGTGGGCGGCGCCACCAAGACGCACCCGCTGGCCCAGCTCTCCCTGAAGATCATGGGCGTATCCACCGCGCAGGAACTGGCGGAGGCGGCGACCGCCGTGGGACTGGCGCAAAACATGGCCGCGTTGCGGGCCCTGTCCACCGAAGGCATACAGCGCGGCCATATGGCCTTGCACGCCCGCAACATCGCGCTGGCGGCCGGCGCCAAGGGCGAAGAGGTGGCCTGGGTCGCCCAGGCCATGGCGGCGGCCAAGGACGTGCGCACCGACCTGGCCGTGCAGTTGCTGCGGCAGCGGCGGGCGGGGGCCTCGTAGCCCGACGCGCGCGGCGGCAGGCATTCACCAGGCAAGAAAGCAAGCAATTCACCGAAACAGGCATTCCAACCGGCAAGCAGACCGGCAACCATCCTACTGGAACAACGGAGACAAACCATGAAAAAAGCATTGATCCACCTGAGCGCCCTGGCGCTGGCATTGGCCGGAGCCGTCGGCGGCGCCCAGGCGCAAGGCAGCCCCGACGTCGTGCGCATCGGATTCATCACCGACATGTCGGGCCCCTACGCCGACACGGACGGCTCGGGCGGCCTGGAGGCCATCCGGATGGCCGTGCGGGACGCCGGCGGAAAGGTGCTGGGCAAGAAAATCGAGGTGCTGTCGGCCGACCACCAGAACAAGCCCGAGATCGCCGCCTCGCGATCGCGGGAATGGATAGACCAGCAAGGCATCACCCTGCTGATCGGCGGCGTCAATTCGGCCGCCGGCCTGGCCATGAACACCATCATCAACGAAAAGAAAATCCCCTACATCAATATCGGCGCCGCAACCGCCCGCCTGACCAACGAGGACTGCACCCCTTACACCATCCACTACGAATACGACACCGTGGCTCTGGCCAAGGGCACGGGCTCGGCCGTGATCAAGCAAGGCGGAAAATCGTGGTTCTTCCTGGTTGCGGACTACGCCTTCGGCCACTCGCTTGAAGCCGACACCGCCGCGGTGGTGAAGAAAAACGGCGGCACCGTCGTCGGGTCGGTGCGCCACCCGCCGTTCTCGCCGGACATGTCTTCGTACATACTGCAGGCCGCCGCGTCAGGAGCCCAGGTACTGGGTCTGGCCAATGCCGGCTCGGACACCATCAACTCGATCAAGGCCGCCAACGACTTCGGCCTGGTCGACAAGATGAAGCTGGTCGGCCTGCTGATGACCATCAACGACATCCACGGCCTGGGCCTGCCCGTGGCCCAGAAGCTGCTGATGACGGACAGCTGGTACTGGGACATGAACGATGAAACCCGGAAGTTCTCGCAGCGCTTCTACGAGACCATGAAGAAGATGCCCAGCACGCACCAGGTCGCCGCCTACTCGGCCACGGCCACCTATCTCAAGGCGGTGGAAACGGTGAAGACCACCGACTCGGACAAGGTGATGGCCCAGCTGAAGAAGATGAAGATCGACGACGTCTACACCAAAGGCCATATACGGGCCGACGGGCGCTACATCCACGACATGTATCTGCTGCAGGTCAAGACGCCGGCCGAGTCCAAGAAGCCTTGGGACTACATGAAGATCGTCGCCACCATCCCCGGCGAGGAAGCCTTCACCTCGGTCGAGGATTCCAAATGCAGCCTGCTTAAAAAATGAAGCCATCGCCTTGAATGGCGCGCCCCGCCGCACGGGGCGCCAACCTGGACTAAAATCAGTGGCCCGGCTTTACGGGCCTTTTTTATTTTTCCACGGTTTACACAAGCAGAGTCCGCAGCCTATGGCCGTTTTTACCCCCGTCAGCGACAGCGACGCAAGCCAGCTTCTGGCCCGCTACATGCTGGGCGACCTGGTTTCCCTGCGCGGCATCACCGCCGGCATCGAAAACACCAATTACTTCCTGGCCACCACGCAGGGCGAATACGTACTGACGCTGTTCGAGGTGCTGGCCCACGAGCAACTGCCCTTCTACATAGAACTGATGCACCACCTTGCCACGCGCGGCATACCGGTGCCCCAGCCGCAAACCCTGCGCGACGGCACCCGGCTGACCACGCTGCACGGCAAGCCCTGCGCCATCGTCAGCCGGCTTTCGGGCGGCTACGAGCCCGACCCCAGCGCCGCCCATTGCGCGCTGGCGGGCGAAACGCTGGCGCGGGCGCACCTGGCGGGCGCCGATTTCGGCATACGCCAGCCCAATCTGCGCGGCCTGCCCTGGTGGCAGGAAACCATACCCAAGGTACTGCCCTTTCTAAGCCGTTCGCAAAGCACGCTGATACAGCAGGTGCTGGACGAACAGACCCGCTATGCCGCCACCCCCGCCTACAAGGCGCTGCCCTTCGGCCCCGCGCACTGCGACCTGTTCCGCGACAACGTGCTGTTCGACGGCACCTTCGACATGCCGCGCATGGGCGGCTTCATCGACTTCTACTTCGCCGGCTGGGACACATGGCTGTTCGACGTGGCGGTCAGCGTCAACGACTGGTGCATAGAGCGCAACACCGGCGTCTTCGACGAGGCCAAGCTGCATGCCTGGCTGGATGCCTACGCCCGCGTACGCCCCTTCACGGCCGAGGAACACGAGGCCTGGCCCACCCTGCTGCAGGCCGCCGCCCTTCGCTTCTGGGTATCGCGGCTGTTCGACTTCCACCTGCCCCGGCCCGCTCAAACCCTGAAGCCGCACGACCCGCGCCATTTCGAACGCATACTGCGCGAACGCCGCAAGACGCCGGCACGCCCCCTTTCCATCTAGGATCCCCCACGCATGCAAGCCGCCATCCTTCCCATCACATCCGGCTGGACCTGGATACAAGATGGATTCAAGCTCTTCAAGCGCCAGCCCATGGCCATGTTTTTCTGGAGCCTGATGACGGGATTCCTGATCACCGTCAGCTACCTGATCCCGCTGTTCGGGCAGATGGCCCTGATCGCCGGCACGCCGATACTGACCTTCATCACCCTGTGCGCCTGCCGCCACGTGGCCGCCGGGCGGCCCATGCTGCTGACCATGTGGCTGGAGCCCCTGCGCGACCGCGAAACCCGCCGGCGTTTGTTCGGCCTGGGCCTGGCCTACCTGGCCTTCTGCATGATGGGCGGCTTCCTGGCCACCCTGCCCTTCATGGACAGCCTGATGACCGCCATCAACCCCGACGGCGTCCTGGACGAACGCGCCCTGCTGGCCGCCATGCGGGGCCCCCTGATCACTTTCGGTCTGCTGTACGTGGTGATCTCCGCCCTGTTCTGGCATGCTCCCGCGCTGATAGGCTGGCACAAGATACGCATGCGGCAGGCCCTGTTCTTTTCCATGGTGGCCTGCTGGCGCAACAAGCTGCCCTTCCTGGCCTACGGCGCCAGCTGGGCGGCCATCTTCTTTGCCGTGCAGATGGCCGGGGATTTCATCAGCGCAATGGGCATTGCGCCGGGCACGGTGCAGATCCTGCTGACGCCCGTCAACATCATCGTGGCGGCGGTGCTGTATTGCAGCTTCTATCCGGCCTATGTCAGTGTGTTCGGCGCGAATCATCCGTCGGATCAGTAAGGGTCACGCACCCTCGGGCGCCGGGGCCGCAGCAGCGGCGCCGTGCCATGGAACATGGGAGCCGGACTACACGCGTCCGCCACACAGCGCATCTCGGATGAGCCGCTCGATATCCGGATGCGCTGCGCAATAACCCGCCGGCAGCTCCACCACGCAAGCGGCCTTCAGGCAAATCGCCATACGCCAGGGAGGCAGGCGATCGATCCGTTTAAGGACCCGAAGCCTCCGATCCAGAAACACAACGTCGATGGCATATCCCAGCCCGGCAGTATGTATGGCCTTGCAAGGCCTTATGCATAGTCCGCTATGCCAAGGCAGACGGGAATGTGCATGCAGGCCCAGCAAGCGCTGGCGAAATGTCCGGGCGACAAGCAGGCGCAAGCCCTTCGGATCGATGCCGGCGCACGCAGGCCCATGTTGGCGCTCGCGGCAAAGATCGCTGCTCAATAGTCCACCGACAGCAGCTTGACGACGATGGGAAAGCCGATGATGAGAAAGGTGCATGGAAAAATGCAGAACACCATGGGGAACAGCATTTTTACCGGCGCCTCCAGCGCCTGCTTTTCAGCACGCAGGAAGCGCTCGGTACGGCGCTGCACGGACTGGGAGCGCAGCAAAGGCCCCAGGCTCATGCCCAGTTGATCGGCCTGGACAAGCGCCGTGACCAGGCTGCGCACCGCCGCCAGGCCGGTGCGTTCGGCAAGTTCTTCCAGGGCCTGCATGCGCGGCAGGCCGGCGCGCATGTCCGCAAGCGCATGCTGCAATTCAGCCCGCAATGGCCCTTCGGGGCCGTGCTGGGCCGCCTGCTGCAAAGCGCCCTGCAGATTCAGCCCCGCCTCGACGCATAAGGTCGCCATATCCAAAAGAAAAGGGAGCTCGCGCAGCATCTGTCCCTGCCGCCGCCGGCCCAGGTCGGATAGCCAGCGGCGCGGCAGGAGCATGGAAACCAACCCGATGACGACGCCCAATAGCATGCCGCGGCTGGGATCCAGCCCTGCCTGCAGCGAGACCAGCCCAGTCGCAAGCGCGGACAAGGCAAAGGCAAGCATCTGCATGGCAACGATGTGCTCGGGTTTGCAGTAAGGAAAAAGCCCGGCGGTCCGTATGCGCGGACGCAGGGACAGCCTCATGCGCCACGAAACAAAGGGTTCGCACACAGCGGCGCCAGCCTGTATCCATGGCCACGCCAGCCGCAGGAGCACGCCACCCTCAGGCATGTCCGTTGGAGAACGCCCGGCGACCGCAGGGCGCGTGAATACCCAGACGGTCAAGCACAGGGATAGCCCGGCGGCAAAGCAGCTGATCCAGAAAAGCATGTTGTTCCTCCTTTGCCTATACCTGAATGCTGACGATGCGCAGTATGAAGAAGATGCCTACCGCTTCCAGCAAGACAATGATGCCCAGCACCGACCAGCCCAATGGCGTCTCCCATAACGCCGCCATCGCGGCCGGATCCAGGTAATGCAGCGCCAGGGCCAGCACGGCGGGCAGGCAGGCCATTATCCAGGCCTGCAAGCGGCCCTGGGAAGTCAGCGCATGTATCCGCCCCAACAAATGCAATCGGGCGCGCAAGGTGTCGGCGATGCCTTCGAGCGTTTCTGCCAGATTGCCGCCGCTTTGTGCGGCGATCTTCAGGGACGATGCCAGCAAGCCCATGCCTTCGGTGGGCATGCGCCGATATAGTCCGCCCAAGGCGTGTTCGAACGGCACTCCCATGCGCTGCTGCCGCAACATCAGGCCGAATTCCTGGGACAGCGGTATGGGTGATTGCGCCACGATATGCCGCAGGGCCGCCTGCATTCCCGAGCCCGCCCGCAGCGCTCCGGACAGCGCCATCAACATGTCGGGAAGCTGCCGGTCGAAGTTGCGCAAGCGTCGCAGCCGGACGCGCCGGATGCCATACTGGGGCGCCGCCAGGGCCGCCGCTCCCGCAGCGGCGGAAAGCCATGCATTGCCAAATGCAATGTAGCCGGCCAGGCTGACGACCGCGCCGGCGGCAAGATTGGCCAGCCACAATTGAGAGGGATCCAGGAAAAGAAAGAATTCCCCCATGCGCTCAGAGGCTTGCTGCTTGAAAGCCTGACGATAGCGCGCATAGGCGCCGCCCAGCGATTGCATCAAGTACCAGCTGAGCACCGCCATCGCTCCCGCAACGCCAAGTATGAAGACCTCGATCATCTATAAGCTCCTTCTTGTCCCGCGCGTGCCGCGTCGGAAACCACAGCCGGTGCCGCGTAATCAAAAACAGGAAATATCGTCGATAGGCGGCAGCTCGGTGCGCTGATCGAACAAGGAAGCGGGCAAGCCCGGCTGGCCGACCTGCTCGGCCAGACATTCCGGGATCACGCCGCAGCCGACAAAGGCCGGCGGCGGCCCCTGCGTGTAGCGGAACAATTCCTGGATCTGGATCCTTCCGCTTTCCATGCCGGTTACCTCGACGATGGCGGTAATGCGGCGGCTTCCGTCTCCCAGGCGCGCCTGCTGGACGATGAAATCAATGCTGGCCGCGATGTGCTCGCGAACCGCCGTCAGGGGCAGATCCATCCCGGCCATGAGTATCATGGTTTCCAGCCGCGACAGGGCGTCCCTGGGACTGTTGGCATGCAAGGTGGTCAGCGAGCCCTCGTGTCCGGTATTCATGGCGGCCAGCATGTCGAAAGCCTCGCCGCCGCGACATTCGCCGATGACGATGCGGTCGGGCCGCATGCGCAAGGCGTTGCGCACCAGGTCGCGGATGTCGATCCGGCCCCGTCCTTCAAGATTGGGGGGCCTGGCCTCCAGCGCGACCAGGTGCTGATGATCCAGACGCAGCTCGGCCGCATCCTCGATGGTGACGATGCGCTCGCCATCGGGAATGAAATTGGACAGTATGTTCAGCAGTGTCGTCTTGCCCGAACCCGTTCCGCCCGACACGATGATGTTTCTCCTGCCCAGCACCGAGGCGCGAAGAAAATCGCGCATGGAGTTGTCCAGCGCGCCCACACGAAGAAGATCCTCCATGCCGGGGCGGGCCTGCGGGAACTTGCGTATCGTCAGGCTGGCGCCGCGCAGGGCCACCGGGGCGATGATGGCATTGACGCGCGAGCCGTCACGCAAGCGCGCATCCACCATGGGCGAGCTTTCGTCGATGCGCCGGCCCAAAGGCGAAACGATGCGCTCTATCACGCCCAGCACGGCTTGTTCGCTGCTGAACGCGCCAGGATACCGGCTCAGCCTGCCTTGGATTTCAACGAATATCTCATCGTGCCGGTTCACCATGATCTCGCTGATGGAGGGATCGGCCAACAAGGGCTCCAGCGGGCCCAGCCCCACGGCTTCGTTCACGACGTCAACCAGCATCCTGCATCGATCGACCGACTCCGGCAACTCGATGTCATGCGCAATGAGCTCACCCAGCGCGGCCATTGCTTCGCCGCGCAGGGCCTCGTCGCTCATGGCGGCGATATCGCGGCGGCGCAAGTCCAGCGCTTCAAGCAAGGCGCTATGCAGGCGCCTTCGATGATGAAGCAAAGCATCGGAAGGCAAGGAAAGACACGCCGCCGCATCGCCGCGCTGCGCAGCGGCGCTGGCAAATGCGCCGGAAGAATGGCCGGCCACGGATTCATCGCCCTTCAGGGCATCGGGCGCCATGGCGGTGGCGGACGGTTCGGATACGGCCGACCCGGTCATCGCTGTAGGGGGCAAGCTTCGTATGCGTATCAGGCAAGGCCCGATGACGATCTCGTCGCCAGCCTGCAATGGTCCGTAGCGGCTTATCCGCCGGCCATTCACCAGCGTGCCGCTGAGCGCGCCGAAATCCTCGATGAATATGCCGCCCTCGCAATCTTCAAGCCGCGCATGGCGTCTTGCCACCCGCCATGCCTTCAGGCACAGGTCTGCACCGGGCGACCGCCCTATTTCGAGCGGCAAGGCGGCGTTGCGCGTCTGGACGACTCCATCCTCGTAGTGCAGCTCCATGTCTAGCATTGCTTACTCCGTATAGGCATGCCGGTTCCTTCCTGTTCGTGTGATCTCTTCGTGGGCAATGGGTAGGGACGCAACGGGCTCCTTGCTCCATTGGGAACCTTCGCCGGCCCAGGGATCCCAGGCATGCGCAGGCAAAGCTGCAAGCGCATCCGGCAAGGCGCCACGCGGCAGGACTGGAACATTGATCCGGGGTGCCTCGGGAAAGCTGGCGTCAACGATGTCACGGCTGTTGCGGACTCGCTGCTCAAGATCGGGATGATCCGCCGCGACCAGGATCGGCGTGACAAAGATTGCCAGCTCGGTTTCGTTGCGCTGAAAGCGCGTGGACTTGAACAAGGGTCCGAGAATGGGAATGTCGCCCAGGCCTGGCACCTTGTCCACGTTGCGCGACTCCTCGCGCGAAAGAAACCCCGCCAGCACCAGCGTCTGGCCCGAACGCACATTGAACTCCGTGGCGGCGCGGCGGGTTTTGAGCGATGGACCATTGGGCACCGACAAAGACGTATCCACCGAGCTGACCTCGACTTCGATGCGTGACCGCACAGCGCCGTTCCGCTCGATTTTCGGGGTGATGCGCAGCGACACGCCATACGGCTTGAATGCCGTATTGGCATTGCCGTTGGCGTCGACGGTGGAATAAGGCACCTCGCCGCCAGCCAGGAACTCGGCGGTGGCGCCGCTGCGCGCCAACAGCTGCGGCTGTGCAAGAACGACGGCCGTCCCGGTTTGCGCCATCGCATTGATCTGGGCCGAAAGCAAGGCACTCACGCCGAAGTAGCCAGCCGCGGCCGTAGCGGGAAAGGCCAGCGGCATCGTCGCTTCACCCGGACGTTCCGCCCACCTTTTACTGCCTCCGTCCCAGACGAGTCCGGCATTTACACCCCCCGACGTCGCCGTATTCCAGCGCAAGCCCAGTTCCTGCAACTGGACCCGGGGCACTTCCACCACCTGGACATCGAGCAGCACCATGCGGTCCCAACCGACCTGACCGGTGAAATCCAGCAGCGAGGGATAGCGCCTGGAAAGTTCAGCGATGCGCTCCCGATCGCCATCGGATAAATCGTCGCCCTCCACCACCAGCTTCTCGCCGACCACCGATATCCGGGCATGTGGAATACGTTCCAGCACGCTGTGCAGTTCCTGCTGAATCCGCCGGGCTCCTTCCGGCGCGACGTCGACCTGGTAGCGATGCCGGCGCCCGGTTTCCGACCATATCTGCAAGGTGCTGGATCCTTCATTGCGCGCAAACACGATCACCTCTTTCTCGTCAGTGGTCACCGCATTGATGACATGCCCATCCCCGACTGCAACGCGCGCCACATCGGGTATGGCCAGCACTTTGACTTCGCCTGTCTGCAGGCTGAGCTGGTTGTCTCGTCCGGCTGCGAAGCAGACCGACATCGTTCCGAGCAGCAGGCAGCAAAGCAGATGGCGGGGAGAAAACGTCATGGTCATGCCCTACTCCGAGACGATGCCGGCAAGAATGTGGCTGGGGTCGGCCAGATCCGTATGAACCGGCACATCCGGCACGGAGCGCTGGGCTGCCGCATGCATCCATGCACTGACCAGCTCCGGTGCATAAGGCAGGTCGAATACGCCGGCGGCCTGAGGGACGGATTGCGTTGGAATCAGCCTGGGGACATTGCGCAAGGCCTGGCTGCCGTACAGCACCGGCACTTTTTTCGATGTCGCCGGGGATGGCCTGTTCACACCCAGCAGGCTGGCCAGATCGCCGCGAACCGCCTTCTGCGTGGACTCGCCGTCATGCGGCGGCCGCAGAACAGCCGTGATGATCCCGCTTTGCCGGGCTGCCACCAGCTTGACCGCATCTTCGGGCGCGGCATCAAGGGTGACGGTGGCGTAAGGCGTGGGCCGGGTCGTGCCAGGTTCCTGGACATACTGCGTACTGGCCCCTGTTGCCAGCACCAGAACACCTTGCAGCAGGGGCGCGGTGATTCTTCGCCGTTGATACTCGAACGAAACATAGAGATCGATGAGATCGCCGGGCTGCAAAAGCCCCGACACGGAATTGATGGCATCGACCGGCATGGTGATGGCCCGCCTTCCTGAGGCAAGATGGCTTGAGAACGTGCCTGGCTGGTGAGCCGCCGCATGGACCGGCAAGACCGGATCGCCTGATCTCAATGGCGTGCGCAACACAGTGCCTGTAAGCTCCGTGTATCGCTCGGGCGGCAGGCTGTCGCTGGAAACCAGTGCAGCCGGATAGGACCGTATCATCAGGTGCTCGGATTCCAGGCGGGTTCCGGCCGGTAGATCGTGGGCGGCGACGATGCGCTGCGCCATCGGAACTTTGGCGCGGGCCTCGATGAGTTGGGCTCGATCCTGGAGGTACTGCCTTGCGGCCCATGCGGCGCATACGCCCGCCGCCAAGGCAAGCAACAACATGGCCGAAGATCGGTTGAATGCAGGCAGCCGCATGTAGCCTCCTTGAGGACTATTCGACATGGTGAACGTACAAGTCGGTACCCGGCGGCACCGCTTGCGAAAACAGCATCAAGCGGGACGATCGGCGCCGCCAGACGCTATGGCCGGCGAAGCCGACGATGGGCTCGGCTTCCCAGCCCTCCGCACGCAGTTGCCGGCGGACATAGGCCGTGACGACGCTCATGGGCAAGTCGATGCTGTACACATGCTGCGCTGCCGTCCGCGAGGACGCGATATCGCGGTAAGTGAACCGGCGTCGCGATTGCGCAGGCAGCCATGAAAACCCCGGGTCATGGAGCATGGCGCCGGCAGCCGGAAACGCCGGGCCGATACGCATTGCCGACACGTATCCCTTTGCGCCTGCTCCCAGCGTATCCACCTGCGCCAGCCAATGCCAATCGGCCTGCAATCCCGACAGGATGATGGCGCCCGGCGTCATCAAGACGCGCTGGAACAAATCGGTATGGGCAGCCAGCGACTGTGCGGCAGGCAGGGCCGAATCGCCGGATGTGAATGGCTTCATATACGCCGGCACGCCCGACAGGAGCATGGGCTGGATCGACCCCCAGCGCAGGCCTTGTACAGACAATGAATTCAGGCGCTCCGGCGCGGAATGCAGCGCCCAGGCGACGGCCGCCGTGCATAAGAATGATGCGGTGAGAGCCAACCTGAGGAATCGCGCGAATGCCGACAGGAATCGGAAGCCCCCCGTCTTGCCGCGATTCATGCATGAAGATCCGTCAATCATGCTGCCTCCATCGGGTAGCGACAAGATGATGATCCGGTATGCGGCCCGCCCATGGGGCTAGCCAGTCGAACTTCGGCTCGGGGCGCGCCCAGGCCGCATCGACCTGCCTCATGATGGCCGAGATTCTGCTTCCGATGGAATAAGACGCAGCGGCGCTCCCGCTCCACCCCAACTCGGATTGCCCCAGGACCTGCTGGACATGCGCATCTCCGGATGCATGTCCGGCCCCTGTCAGAATCGCCGTATGCCGGTATATGGCCGGATAGCCTTCGGTGAATCGCGGCCCCGCCGAATTCGGCGCATCGATATTCTGTATCGGCGATGCGCCGTTCAGTTGTACTTCGGCATGCACTATGCCCGGATCCTGTATTTCCCAGTCGCGACGCAAAGCGGTGGCCGTTCCGCCCTGGCCGCCCGGCTGCGCGTGTGAACTCAAGGCGTGCCTGCGGAGGGACAGCGTCACGCCGTCGGCTTTCCCGCCAAGCAGGCGTTGCCCCCGGCGATCCGTCCATTGATGTGCTCGCCCCGAAAAGAAATGCCGGCTTATATCTTGAGGCGTGATGCCCCTTTCGGCCCGCGCTTGCTGGAACGCGGCGTGGCGGCTGGCATGTTGCGCCGACAAAGCCATGTCCTGAATGCGCCCAAGCCATGATATGGCCACGTAAACGGATAGCAATACCCCCAGCACGACAATGCCCTCAGCCATTGCTTGGCCGCTTTGCCCAAGGCGGGAACGCCGACAGCTGCCCTCGTTCACAAGGCGCCAGAAACAGCATGTCATGGCAACACCTTTTCAAGATCGGGTAAAGCGGAATGGGCCGCCAGCCTGGCCTGCCAATACGGCTGGAACAGATTGCCGGCTTCGTCCAGTCCGTCGGGTCGCGCTTCGGGCCGTTGATAGAAAGTCTCGGCGGCGCTTCGTGTCGTCAGCACAAGACCCTCGGGCCCGGCATGCCGAAGGCTCACGCTGAACCGCAAGGCCCGGTCTCCGGCAGCGGCTGTATCGAAGTAAGCGGGAAGGCCGCCGCCCTGCCAAGGCTGCCGGGCAGCGGAAGCCTTTGAATTGGCCATGGGATTCGCGCTTCCCGACGCGATGTCCCAATCGGTGCTTTCCTGGACCCAGCGCCAGAAGTCCTGGCCGGAAAAATCATCGGGAGGATGTTCGACATGGGGCTGATCCATGGTTTGCGATGCCGCACTGGGTATCCAGCCCCAGCCCATGGCATATTCGCGGTGGTAACAGCCTATCCAGCGATTGGCCCGCAAGGCATGGAAGGATTCGGTATCAATGGACTGCCAACGCCCCTGCGCATCCATCCGGGTATCGCCGCGGCGGCGCAACTGATGCCTGGAAGCAGGACAGCGCGCGTCCACCGCCCATGAGTTTTTCGCAGTGTGATTGCGGGCCGCCAGGAAACCATACATGCGTGTGACTTCTTCCACCAAGCCGCGCAAAGCCCCCTGGCCCGAATGGGCCTGGACATAGCCGGGAAGGCCGTCGTCATCGATGACCAGGTCAAAGGATGAAGCCGATCCGGCGCCGGGATAGTTATGGCTGAGCACCGCCTGCATTCCGGCCCATCTGGCTTGCGCGAGGCCACGCGCGATGTCGCCCTGCACGCTTGCCAATACATTGCGGACAGCATGATCATGTGCTGCATAGGCCTGTGCCAGTTCGCCTTGCGATCCGGCGGAATGGCCCAGGCCATAGGCCCTGCTTGCCGCCGCATAGGCTGCCCCATGGTCGGGACCGAACAACATGGCAATGAGATGGACCGGCGGATTACCGCTGCCCAGCTGGCGCGCCTGCGTGGCGCCCAGCGCGGCCCATGAGCCCAGCGTGACCAGATGCGCCAGGGCTAGCTGGTGGCCCACATGGGCCCGATTGATGTAGGCCATCATGTTCAGGGCGCGCGCCTGGATCAGGGCGCCGCTATAGGCTGCCGCATCCAATGCATGGGTCTGCCTGGACTTTGCCGCGACCACCTGGCCGGTCGAAAAGTAGCGGACGAATGCGATCAGGGCAATTCCCGCCAGCAGCATGCCCAGCACCAGGGCCTGCCCTTGTTGAGCGGCGGCCAGCGCGCTTCGTCGGGCGGCGGCGGTCATTGGCCGGCTCCTGAATTGCCGGTAAACGATTTAAGGGTTTTGGCCGCGGTCTGGGCGGCGGCGGCCTCGGCCGCCGACTGGGCCATGCGCGACTGTTCAGAACCGTCTTCGCCGGCCAGTTCCTTGGCCATGGCGGCGGTTTGCGAACGCACGACCTGCCCGAAAACCTGGTACACCGCGATGGCCGCGACCGCCACCAGCGCCACCACGATGATGTATTCGGTCATACCCTGTCCGCTTTGCGCATGGCGTTCTTTGTGCACGATGCTCTCCCGGCAAACAATCAGGATTGCAGTGTGCCCGCATCCAAGCCATGCTCCAATTCGGAACTTCCGAGCTAGGCAAATGAATCAGTTGGTTAAATACGTCGCCATCGGAATCTAAACCGAAAGGTTGACTGCTACCATCGCTTCTAGCCCTACGCGTTAGAAGGCGGCCCTCTTTTGCTGTCACGTTCCATGGTGTTGACTTCCGTCATGGGCTGTACCGAACCGGAGCACGCCGGCTTCCTCCTTGGTAGAGAATAAAGTATGATTAAGTATGATTTTCCACTCCCAAGGTACCCGACTATGACTGCGATTGAACGTCTGACAGTGACTATGCCCAAAGAGATGGTGGCCACACTTAAAAGCGCGGTGGAAACGGGTGAGTACGCATCAACCAGCGAGGTCATCCGCGAAGCGCTACGTGATTGGTCATTTAAGCGCCAGCTCATGCTGGATGAGTTGACCGCACTCAAGCGTGATATCGACAAGGGCCTCGCCGATGTAGCTGCTGGCCGCAGCAAGAAATTCGATGCTCAACGGATCGCCGAGCGAGGGAGAAAACTATTAGCCGAACGCTCTACCTAACCGAAAATGCAGAAGCAGATCTGGCGGAGATATGGTCATATATAGCTGAAGACGCTTCAGTGAAAGCCGCCGAGCAATTTATCTTAGCACTGCAGGAAACGTGCCATAAGACATTGAGCTTCCCAGAGGGACAACCTGCCCGGCCTTTGATATCACCGAATTTACGAGTGACCTTTCACGGCACCTACGCCATTTACTATACGCACACCAACGACGCGGTCTACATCATACGTATATTGCACGGTGCCAGAGACATTGCGCGAATTTTGGCCAAAGGCGGGTTTGGCTGATCAAGCTATTGTCGGGGTGTGCGGCCCTGAAACGACTACGCCGGTGTGTATCCCGTCGCACCTGCTCGCATCCACTAACCAAACACATCTCCATCTGCTCCCACGATAACGCTCGAAGGCAGCGCATCTCCATGCTCCATCAACCAGGCATCGAAACCATGGCCTATATGCGTCAGCACGGTTTTCGCTACGTTCAAAGACGCCGCAATCTCCAAGGCCCGGGTCAAATCGTTATGGTTGCGCGGCGCTTGCGGCATGGGCGGGTAAGAACAATCCAGCACCAGCAGGTCCAGGGGCTGCTGCTTCAGGTAATCCAGGGTATCCGGCGGCAGGCCCACCGTATCGGTCAGGTAGGCGTAGCGCTGCATGCCGTCGTCGAACAGATAGCCATAGGTCAGCTTGGAATGCATCAAGGGCAGCGGCGTTACCGCCATTCCATCCAGGGACACAGGCTCGAATGCGGTCAGTTTGCGGGAAAAATCCAGGATGCCGGGGTGCTTGTACAGGTCGGCCAGGCCTTCGGGGTCGGGCGGCCCCAGCACGGGGATGCGCAAGCCGGTGCCCCAGCGCAAATGCAGCAGCCCTTGTGCGTGGTCGGCGTGATAATGGGTTTGCAGGATGCCGCTCAGGCGGCCGGGCGGGAAGCGCTCCGCCAGATCCGTCAGGCCGGCATCGATCAGCCAGTGCCCCGTCCCGCATTCGATCAGGGCGGAACACGGTCCACGACGGTGGCGCGGAGCCGTTCGGGCGCGCTGGCAGGCGGGGCAGCCGCAGTTGTAGACGGGCACCTGTGCGGCGTTGCCGGTGCCCAGCAGGCTAAGTCGCATGGCGATGGCCTTGCCCTCCTCGTGAAGAATCGGCGCGCCGGCTGAAGCCGGACCCGTTCAGGTAGCCATACAAGGCCCGGATGGCATCGTCGGCCCTGCCGGAGTTGTCGATGTGGATCACCGGCTGCGTTCCGGGTGCGTCGGCAAGCATGGAGAACTGGGCATTGCGGGCCAGCCGGGCCTGGATCTGGTCGCCGTTTTCACGGCCGCGCGCGTGCAGGCGCTGGCCCAGTTGCTGCTGGTCCACGCGCAGCAGCACCGGCACCAGGTCCTGGTAGCGCTTGCGCGCCTCGGGCAGGTATTGGCGTGAGCCGTTGACCAGTACATCGCAGCCCGCCACCAGCTTGTCGTTGATGTCGCGCAGCACGCCATAGGCCAGGCCGTTGGCGCGCCAGGCCATGGCCAGCAGGCCGCAGGACTCCAGGCTTGCGAACTCGCTGGCCGACACCGATATCGAGCCGCTCTCGGTGTCGGTATGGGGCCGGGTCACGACGCGCGGCGCCAGGTAGCAGCCATGGCCCATCAGGCTGAACACCCCTTCCAGCACTGTATCCTTGCCCGAGCCCGACGGCCCCATCAGGTAGATAAGCCGTCCCGCCATCAGAATACCCGCCGGCCGCCGCGCCACACATGATCCACCACGAATTGCTTGCCATGCGCGCTTACGCGCAGCAGGTCGGCGCGCAAGCCGCTGCGGATCTCTCCCCTATCGTCCAGGCCCGCGGCCCGGGCCGGCGCCAGGCTGATGGCGGCCACCGCCTTGGGCAAGTCGTAGCCCTGGGCCTGGTCGGCCAGTATGCGCGCCGCCTGCAAAAGGCTGGATGGATAGTAGTCGCTGGACAGGATGTCCAGCACGCCATGGCCGGCCAGTTCGGAGGCGGCGACGTTGCCGGAATGCGAGCCCCCGCGCACGATATTGGGCGCGCCCATCAAGACCTTCAGGCCCAGTCTATGGCTCAGCGCCGCCGCCTCCACCGTGGTCGGGAATTCCGCAATGCTCATGCCGTAGTCGGCGGATTCCTGCGCGTGCTCCGGCGTGGCGTCGTCGTGGCTGGCCACCGACAGCTGGCGCTCGCGGCACTCGTGCACGATGGAGCGCCGGTAGCTGTCGCTGTAGCGGCGCGAGTTCTCGACCTGCTGTTCGATGAAGGCGTCCATTTCGGCGTCATTCAAATGGTATTTGCCCTGATAATACTCTCGGTACTTCTCGAACTTCACGAACTGCCGCTGGCCGGGTGAATGGTCCATGACGGAGACCAGTTGCACCAGGGGGCTTTCCACCAGCTCGTTGAAGATGTCCAGCGTTTTCTCGTGGCTGAGCTCGCAGCGCAGATGCAGTCGATGCTCGGCCCGGGTGTGGCCCTGCTGCTCGGCCTGGGTGATGGCCTGCAGCATGATGGGCAGCTGGCGCAGGCGGTTGCCCTTGGGGTTGACCTCGCCGATGGCCAGCGCGTCGAACACGGTGGTAATGCCGGCGGATACGATCTGCGCGTCGTGGGCCAGCACGGCCGATTCCGAGGGCCAGTCCACGCCCGGACGGGGGTTCATGTACTTTTCCAGGTTGTCGGTATGCAGCTCGATCAGGCCCGGCATCAGGTAATCGCCTTCCAGGTCCTGTGCTTGCGGCAGTTGGCTGCCGCCCGTGCCGACGTCGTGGATCAGGCCGTCGCGCACGGCGACCGTGCCCAGGAAGACTTCGGTGCCCGTCACTACGCGGGCATTGGTGAATATCTGCTCAGCTTGCATGTGCCGGCTCCTTCGTTGTCATGTCCAGGTAGCGATCCGCCATCGAATCGCGGGTCTTGCCATCGTGCGAGATGGCGATAAGCGCCGAGCCGGCGGCCTTGGCTTGGGCAATCAGCTCCAGCACCACGGCGCTGTTGGCGTCGTCCAGCGACGCGGTGGGCTCGTCCAGCAGCAGCACGGGCCAGGGCACGATGAAGCTGCGCGCGATATTGACCCGCTGCTGCTCGCCGCCCGAAAACGTGCCGGGCGCCAGGGCCCAAAGGCGTTCGGGTATGCCCAGGCGATCAAGCAGCTCCATGGCGCGCGCCCGGGCCTGGACGGGCGCCTGGCCGCGCGCCAGCGCCGGCTCCATGACCACATTCAGACAGTTGACCCGAGGGATCACGCGCAGGAACTGGCTGACATAGCCCAGCGTGACGCGGCGCAGGGCCAGCGTCTGGCGCGGTTCGGCGCCCACCATCTCCATCATTCGGCCTTCGTGCCGTATCCGTATGCTGCCGGCCGCCGGCAGATAATTGCCGTACAGGGTGCGCAGCAGGGTCGACTTGCCCGCGCCCGAGCGGCCGTGCAGGACCAGGCACTCGCCCGGCATCAGCGTGAAGTCCAGGCCGCGCAACACGTTCAGGACCACGCCGTGCTGCTGGTGCAGCACGAATTCCTTGGCCAGTCCTTTTACTTCCATCACTGCTTCCATTGCATTCACCTCAAGGCTGTAGAACCGACGACACCAGCAGCTGGCTGTAGGCATGCTGCGGATCGTCCAATATCTGATCGGTCAGGCCCGCTTCCACGACGCGCGAGCGGCGCATGACCATCAGACGGTCGGCCAGCAGGCGCGCCACGGCCAGGTCGTGCGTGACGATGACCACCGCCAGTTGCAGTTCGCGCACCAGGCCGCGCAGCAGGTCCAGCAAGTGCGCCTGCACGGACACGTCCAGGCCGCCGGTGGGCTCGTCCATGAAGATCAGGCGCGGCCGAGACACCAGGTTGCGGGCGATCTGCAGGCGCTGCTGCATGCCGCCGGAAAAGGTGCGCGGCAGATCGTCGATGCGCTGCGCGTCGATTTCCACATGCGCCAGCCACTCCAGGCCGGCCTGGCGCAACTGGCCGTAATGGCGCACGCCCTGCGCCATCAGCCGTTCGCCGATGTTGGCGCCGGCCGACACGCTCATGCGCAAGCCGTCGCGCGGATTCTGCTCGACGAAGCCCCATTCCGTGCGCAGCAGGGTTCGCCGGTAGGCCTCGCTGGCCCGATACAAATCCACCTGGCCGCCCTCCTTGTCGCGATAGGCGATGGCGCCGCGATCGGGCGCGCTGCGCCCCGACAGCACGCTCAGCAGGGTTGATTTGCCGGAGCCCGATTCGCCGACGATGCCCAGCACCTCGCCGGGATACAGGTCGAAGCTGACGCCCTGGCAGCCCTTCTCGGGGCCGTACAGCAGGGTCAGGTCGCGTACCGATAACAAGGGATTCATGGCGCGGCCTCCAGCGCGGCGCGGCGCTGGCCGCAGTAGTCGGTATCCGAGCACACGAAACGGCGCGTGCCCGCATCGTCGACGATGAGCTCATCCAGATAGGAATCGGAGCTGTCGCAAAAGGCGCAGCGATGCTCCCAGACAGGCAGTTCGAAGGGATGGTCCTCGAAGTCCAGGCTGGTCACCGGGGTATGGGGCGGAACGGCGTACAGGCGCTTTTCGCGGCCGGCACCGAACAGCATCAGGGCCGGGCTCATGTCCAGCTTGGGGTTGTCGAACTTGGGGATGGGCGAGGGGTCCATCACGTAGCGCTCGTCCACCATGACCGGATAGGCGTAGGTGGTGGCGATATGGCCGTAGGTGGCGATGTCTTCGTACAGCTTTACATGCATGACGCCGTAGTCGTTCAGCGCATGCATGCTGCGCGTTTCCGAATCCGACGGCTCGATGAAGCGCAGCGGTTCGGGTATGGGCACCTGGAAGACCATGATCTGCCCCTGGCGCAAGGGTGTCTCGGGCACACGGTGGCGGGTCTGGATGAGGGTGGCCTGGTCCGTGCGCTCGGTGGTCCGCACACCGGCGGTGCGTACAAAGAACCGCCGTATCGATACCGCGTTGGTGGTGTCGTCGGCGCCCTGGTCGATGACCTTCAGCACGTCGTCGCCGCCCAGTATGGCGGCGGTCACCTGCATGCCGCCCGTGCCCCAGCCATAAGGCAGGGGCATTTCGCGGCCGCCGAACGGTACCTGATAACCCGGAATAGCCACCGCCTTGAGCAAACCGCGCCGCAAGCCGCGCTTGGTTTGCTCATCCAGGTAGGCGAAGTTGTAGCCCCGCTCGATTCCCGCATCCTGATTCAAGCCGCTCATGCTGTTTTTTCCTTGTCCAGTTCCACGTCGTCCGCCGAGTTGCGCCTCAGCTTGCGGATGAGATCCAGTTCCGACTGGAAGTCCACGTAATGCGGCAGCTTCAGGTGGGAGACGAAGCCCGCCGCCTCGACGTTGTCGCAATGCATCAGCACGAATTCCTCTTGCTGGGCGGGCGATTCGATGTCTTCCTGATACTCGGCCGCGCGCAGGGCGCGATCGACCAGTGCCATGCCCATGGCCTTGCGCTCGGCGTGGCCGAAGGCCAGGCCATAGCCCCGTGTGAATTGCGCCGGCTGGCTTTTGCTGCCCATGAACTGATTGATCATTTCGCATTCGCTGATCTCGATGTCGCCCAGAGAAATGGGAAACTCCAGCTCTTCAGGCTCTATCCAGACTTCCACCGAGCCTATGCGTATCTCGCCGGCGAAGGGATGATTGCGGCCATAGCCGCGCTGGGTGGAATACGCCAGGGCCAGCAGAAAGCCCTCATCGCCGCGCGCCAGCGCCTGCAGGCGCTGCGCCCTGCTGGCGGGAAAATCCAGCGGCTCGCGGGTGATGTCGGGCACGGCGCCGCCCCGGTCCACGTCCAGGGCCACCAGGCCTTCGTCCGCCAGCATGTCCACCACCCGGGGGCAGGCCCGGGCCGGTTCCGCAGCGCCGATTTCCATGTCCGGGACGGCGCCGTCGGCGAGCAAGGCAAAGTCCAGCAGGCGGTGGGTGTAGTCAAAGGTGGGGCCCAGCAACTGGCCGCCCGGCAAGTCCTTGAAGGTGGCCGATATGCGGCGCTCGATGTCCATGGCCCCGGTCTGCAAAGGCCGGCTGGCCATGAAGCGCGGCAGCGTCGTCCGGTAGGCGCGCAGCAGGAATATCGCCTCCAGCAGATCGCCGGCCGCCTGCTTGATGGCCAGCGCCGCCAGTTCCTCGTCGAACAGCGAGCCCTCGCCCATCACGCGTGTAACGGCCAGCGGCAGCTGTTCGCGTATCTGGTCCACGGTCAGGGCCGGAATCGAAGCATCGCCGCGCCGTTTGCGCGCCAGCAATGCGTGCGCATTGTCGATGGCTTTCTCGCCACCCTTTACGGCTACATACATCAGTTGACTCCTTGAACGGCCGGCTGCACGCGCGTGCTTCGGGGCAGCCCCGCAAGCTGCGATCCGGCGGTGAAAAAGACATCCAGCCCCTTCGGAAACGCGTGCTGCTTGCGGCGCAGCCAGAAATCGGCCGGCACCGGCAGTTGCATCGCACGGCTGTCCAGTATTCCCGGCCCCCGCCATGACGTGGCCACGCCCTCCTCCAGGCTGTCCAGCTGGACCAGCAGCGTGCAGGACCGATCCGGGTCCCTGTCGGTGCCGGTGTTGAAGCCGGAAAGGTCGTCCAGCTCGTCCACGGTCAGGAGGGCGAATGCGGCATCCTCGCGCGCCCGGGCGATGGGGCAGGCGCAATGGAAGGCCAGGTTTGCGCGCAGCGCCGGCGTATCCAGCGGCGGTGCAAGCCATACCGGGGTATCGGCGTCGAGCAGCGTCAGGCATAGCGCGTAGGTGGCGGATGCCAGGCTATCGAGCTGCGGCATCGGGTTCACGGCATGCACGGTGCCGGGTTCCGACATGGCAGCCAGCGCCAGCCGGAACACCTTCTGCATGGCCGTGACCGGATCCGGCATGGCCGGCAACAATAGGCTGTCCCGCATCAGTCTTCTCCTCGAACCAGCGTCGTGAAATCCACCTTGGTGGCGGCGCTTTGCGCCGCCCGGGCCGCGCGGTTCGCGGCCTGTTCCTGTTCCAGCGTGTCCACCAGCGCCATCCAGCGCGGCCCCTGCGAACCCTGCAAGAGCGCGTCGGCCAGGGCCGCCAGTTCCGCATGCGGCTTGTTGCGGCCCGCCACATAGCTGTGGCCCGTGCTGCCGTCCGCCAATTGCACGACGCAGCGGGTCACCGTCATTTCGCCCAGATTGAACGGCGCGCCGCTTCCGCCCGCGCGGCCGCGCACCATGACCATGCCCGTCTCGGCGGGCCGTATGTAGCGGTGTTCGGGCTGGCGCAGCGCCTGGCTGTGGGCCTGCAATTGGCTGCCGGCGCGCGCAAGCACGCGCATCCAGCGCTGGCGCGGGGTCGGGGCGGCATCCACTCCCTCTTCAATCCTCATGTTGTTCTCCGGAGATGACGTGGTACTTGAAACGGTCGGCGCGGGTGATCGAGCAGGCCAGCTCGAAGGGCGCGCCGGCCGCATCGCTTGAAAGCGTGCGTATGCTCAGCACGGGCGTGTGCCGCGGCATGAGAAGCTGGGCCGCATCGCGCTGCGTCGGCGCGCGCGCCCCGATCAGGGTGGATACGCGCTTGAGCCTTACGTTGCAGCCTTCCAGGTGCTGCCGCATCGAGCCTCCGCCATAGTGCTGGAGCACCTCTCGATGCCTGGCGGCGAAGCAATGCGTAATCAGGCTGATGGGCTGCTCGTCCAGCAGACGCAATGTCTGGAACTCGAGCACAGGCTCTTGCGGGCCGAGCGCCAGGTCGCGGGCTTCATCCGGGTGCGCCGGCCGCCGGCGCCGGCCAAGCAATATCGCCTGTGAGCGCAAGCCCATGCCTGACAGCGTCTTGCTGTAGGCGCTGGACGCATCGACCGGGTAGACGATGGGCCTGGGCAGCACGCAGGTGCCGCGCCCCTTCCGGCGCAAGACGCTGCCCTCGGCGATCAGCACATCCACCGCGCGGCGCAAGGTATGGCGGTTCACGCCGAAGCGCTGCGCCAACTGCGTTTCGGAGGGCAGATAATCGCCGCTCTTGTAGCCGCCAAGCTCGCTGCGCAGCACATCGGCCAGTTCCACGTACCGGGGCACTTCCTGTCTAGACAAGTCCATGTTCAATAAAGGGCATCCCTGCCCCGTGCCTTAAATGAAATGCTTGCGCAAGCGTTGCGACACAATGTCGATGGCGCTGACGGCGGCGATGATGATGATGAGGATGGCGCAGGTCTGGGCCAGCTGGAATCCGCGTATGGCTTCCCACAAGGTGACGCCTATGCCGCCCGCGCCGACCATGCCGACCACGGTGGCCGAGCGCACATTCGACTCGAAGCGGTACAGCGAATACGAGATCCACAAGGGCAGCACCTGCGGTATGACGCCGTAGATGACTTCCTGCAGCGAGCTGGCGCCGGTTGCGCGCACGCCCTCAACGGGCCCGGGGTCGATGGCTTCGACGGCCTCGGCAAACAGCTTGGCCAGCACGCCCGTGGTTCCGATGAACAGCGCCATGACGCCCGCGAACGGCCCCAGGCCCACGGCCACGACGAACAGCATGGCGAACACCATTTCATTGATGGAGCGGAAGGCATCCATGACGCGCCGCACGGGCTGGCATATCCACCACGGCGCGATGTTCTCGGAGCACAGGATGCCCAGGGGAATCGAGCAAACGATGGCCAGTGCCGTGCCCCATACCGCAATCTGCACGGTGATGAGCATTTCGCTCAAATACAGTTTCCAGTAGCGGAAGTCGGGCGGGAAGAAGTCGGCCAGGAATACGCGCATGTTGTCGGCGTCGCGCCACAGCATGGCCGGATTCATTTCGGCGCCATTCCAGGACCAGGCCAGGATAAGGGCCAGCAGGCTCCAGCCCAGCCATTGCCGCCATGAGCGGCCCTGATCCGGGGTATGGCCGGAACCCGGCGCGGACGCAAGTGTGGTCATCTCGATATTCCCGATGCTCGAAGGGACGGCCTGCGGCAATGGCGCGCGGACCGCCGCCCTTCCTGTTGCTGATTACCTGGCGCTGGCCACTTTCTTTTCGAGCGCATCCATGCGCGCCGTCAGCTTCTGCAGGCTGGCGTCGATTTCGGCCAGCTTGGCCTGCTTCTCGGCCGCGTTCATCGTGCTGTCCACGCTGACCTGGCTGCGCTGCTTGAACAGTTCCAGCTGGCGTATGGGCAGCAGCTGATCGTCGTTCGAAACGCGGAACTTGCCCCACTGCAGGCCCGCCAGCACGGCCAGCTCTTTTTCGTTGGCGCCGTAGTGGGTGAAGAAGTCATTGATCTTCTTCTTGGTGGCCTCGGGCAGGTTCTTGCGCCATACGATGGGGTCGGCCGGAATCAGCGGCGACTTCCAGATGACCTTCAGTTCGGCCGCCTTGGCGGGGTTGGTTTCCTGCAAGCGCTCCATGCCTTCGGTGTTGAAAGTGGCCACGTCGACCTGCTTGTTGGCCACGCTCAAGGCATTGACTTCATGGCTGGCATTCAAGGAGCGCTTGAAGATCTTGTTGGCTTCGACGTTGTTCTTGGCGAACACGTAGTAGCCGGGAACCAGATAGCCCGAGGTCGAGTTGGGGTCGCCATTGCCGAAGGTCAGGTCCTTGGCGTTCTTCAGCATGTCCTCCACCGAATTGATGGGGCTGTCCTTGTGCGCCACCAGCAGGCTCCAATAGCCGGGATTGCCGTTGGCCGCCACCGTCTGCGCGAAGATCTCGCCGCCGGCGCGGTCGACCGCCTCCATGGCGGACTTGTTGCCGTACCAGGCCACATCCACTTTATTGAAGCGCATGCCCTGGATGATGCCGGCGTAGTCGGGCGCAAAGAAGGAATTGATCTTCATGCCCGTTTGCCTGCTCATCTCGGCCAGGAAAGGATCCCACTGGGCCTTCAGGTTCTGCGAGGACTCGGTGGAGATAATGCCGAAATTCAGTTCCTTGGGCTCGGCGGCATTCGCCGCGCCGCACAGGGCCATACCGGCCAGGGCCGTCGCCGCAATGGCTTTATGCATGTCTTTGAACATATCAATACTCCAGGTAGTGCTTCGTTGACTTGTCTAGACAAGCCGGGTAAAAAAATGCCCGAGCCACAAGCGTGGATCAGGCGGCAACAAGAGAAACTTCACGCAGCGGGCTGCGTCGGCGGGACGACTCGGGAATCAGCAATGAAGCGTCCAGATCACCACCGTACAGCTCGTTCAGGAAGGGGCCGCTCAGCGCATCCACCGAACCGTCGAAATGGATGCTGCCGGACTTCAGCGCCACGACGCGCTCGCAATAGCGAACGGCGTAGTCCACCTGATGCAGGGTGACCACCACGGTCTTGCCGTCGCGCTGATTGATGTCGGCCAGGATGTCCATGACCTTGCGCGCGGACTCCGGATCCAGCGAGGCGATGGGCTCGTCGGCCAGAATCACTTCAGCCTGCTGGCTCAATGCGCGGGCAATCGCCACGCGCTGCTGCTGGCCGCCCGACAGGGTGGACGCGCGGCGGTGCGCGTACTCGGCTAGGCCCACGCGCTCCAGGGCGGCCATGGCGCGGTCTTTTTCTTCCGGACTGAACAGGCCCAGCGACCCCCGCCAGCGCGGTATGCGGCCCAGGTGGCCCAGCAGCACATTGCCCAGCACGCTAAGGCGACCCACCAGGTTGAACTGCTGGAAGATGTAGCCGATGTCGGCCCGCAGGCGGCGAACCTGGCTGTTCAGGCGCCCCGCCGCCTGCACGGGCTGTCCAAGAACGTGTATGGAGCTTGCATCCTTGCGGTCGCCGCATGCCAGTCCCGCCAGGTGGCGCAGCAAGGTCGACTTGCCCGAGCCCGATGCGCCGATCAAGGCGACCATCTCGCCCGGCCGCACGGCCAGGCCCAGATCGAACAGAACCTGTTTGCCGCCGAAGCTCTTGTCCAGGCCTTCGACACGGATTACCGAGTTCATATGTTTCCCCAAAATGCCAGGCGGCGCGCCGCCTTTCGATGCCCTGCATCTTAGAAAGCGCGTATGACCGGGGGATTAATCTGGAGTGACAGTTTTGTGAAGAGACATGAACGAAGAACAAAAAAAAGCCCCGTTCATATGAACGGGGCTTCTCGATTGCTGCGCGTTTACAGCATTTACTTCGTGGATTTGGTAATGGCGTGGCCGACGTTGCTGATGTCTTCCCCCGCGCCGGCTACCGTGTTGGCGCAGCCTGCCATCAGCATGCAGCCCAACAAAGCCAGTGAAGCCAGAATTTTAGTGCCCATGGCGAATTCCTTTTTATGGTATTACGGTGGCGATATTCTACGATGGGTTCGCCACTTTTACATACAATTCACCCAGGCCTGCGACGGCGCCGACCATGGTGTCGCCGGCCACGACGGGACCCACGCCTTCGGGCGTGCCGGTGAAGATGATGTCGCCGGCCTTGAGCTCGAACAAGCCCGACAGATAGGAAATGGACTCAGCGATATTCCAGATCATCTGCGACAGGTCGCTGGACTGCTTGACCGTGCCGTTCACGCTGAGCGAAATGGCGCCGGCATCCAGCGTGCCGACCTTCTCACGCGGATGCAGGGGTCCGATGGGCGCCGACTGGTCGAAGCCCTTGCCCACTTCCCATGGACGGCCCAGTTTCTTGGCCTCGCCCTGCAAGTCGCGACGCGTCATGTCCAGGCCGATGGCATAGCCCCAAACGCAGGCGGCGGCCTGCTCGACGGTCAGGTCGCGCCCGCCCTTGTCCAGCGCCACGACCAGTTCGATTTCGTAGTGCAGGTTGGACGTCTTGGGCGGATACGGCATGGAACCCGTCTGCCCGTCGGCCACATTGAGCAGCGCGTCGGCGGGCTTGCAGAAAAAGAAAGGATCCTCGCGGCCCGTGAAGCCCATTTCCTTGGCATGCTCGGCATAGTTGCGGCCCACGCAGTAAACGCGGCGCACGGGAAAAACAGCGTCGGAACCCGCTACCTGCAAAGCGGCGACCGGCAAAGCCGGGATGATGGTCGTTGCCATTATTTGTTTCCTTTGGCGTAGCGCTCGACGCCGTCAGTGATTTCCTTGCGGGCGGCTTCCACGCCTTCCCAACCCTTTACTTTTACCCACTTGCCCTTTTCCAGATCCTTATAGTGCTCGAAGAAGTGCTGGATGCGGGCCAGCTCTTCGGTGGGCAGGTCGTCCGGGCTCTTGATGTTGCGGTAAGGAGGATACAGCTTGTCCACCGGCACGGCCAGCAGTTTGGCATCGCCGCCCGCCTCGTCGTCCATGTGCAGGACGCCGATGGCGCGCGAACGGATCACCGCGCCCACCTGCACCGGGAAGGGAGCCAGCACCAGCACGTCCACAGGATCGCCGTCATCGGAAATGGTTTGAGGGATATAGCCGTAGTTGCAGGGATAGTGCATGGCCGTCAGCATGAAGCGGTCGACGAAGACCGAGCCGGAGTCCTTGTCGACTTCGTACTTGACCGGGTCCGCATTCATGGGAATTTCGATGATGACGTTGAATTCTTCCGGCAAGTTGGTGCCGGCGGGTACGCGCTCTAAACTCATGCTAGGTTCTGACCTTAAGGATATGAATGTAAAAAGAACTCAGTTTTGACCGGACCCTCGCGCTGGGCGGTCGGATGTCTGGGAGACGTCAACGCCGGGAATCGGGGCGCTGTCGAAATACTCGTCAAGCCCGGCTTCGCCGGCGGTGGCGGAGGAAGGGGTGTCAGGCGGCGGGGGCTCGGGCGCGAGAACCGCGGCTGCCACGGAATCGCTGAACTCGTCGCCGGCGAAATCGGCCGCGCTGGCGGCGACAGGCGCCGGCATATCGCGCAGGACACGCGCCTGGGGAAGGCGCCCGACATCGATAAGGGTGGGATCGCCGCGCATGTCGGCGGCCGGCAGGGCCCGGCTGACCGGCAGCGTGGGCAGGACCCCCGCCACGCCCGAAGCCAGGCGCCAGTGCCGGGCCGCATCGTCGGCACGGCCCAGGCGGTCGTACAGATTGCCCAGCAGGGCATGGATGCGCATGTCGCTGCGCAGCTTCATGCTGCGCAGCAGATAGTGCTCGCCCTGCCCCCACAGCTCGCCGGTCAGGCACAGGTTGCCCAGCGCCGCCAGCAAGGCGGAGTCGTCCGGATTGGCCTTGAGCCAGAGTTCCGCCTTGCTCAGGCGGCGGGCGACATGCTCGGGCGGGCATTGCGAATAGGCATTGAGCAGGCGCGGCTCCAGGCGCACCTGAAGGGCGGCTTCCAGAATGCGCGAGGCTTCGTCGATATTGCCCTGCGATTGCTGGACGGCGGCCCCGGCCAGGGCGATATCGGGCAGCGTGCGCTCGTCGGATTTCAAATCGCCCCAGATGGCCTTAAAACCGTCGGGCCCGCCAGCCTGCAAACGCGCGGCCGCCGAAGTCTCGATAAGCTGCAAGGCTTCGGTTTTTTCAAGGACGCCCCGGCGCGCCAGCAGGCGCGTCAGCTCATAGACGCGATCGTCGTTGCGCAGTTGGCGATGCGCGCGCAGCAGCAGCCGCGTGGCATGGAAGTAGCGCGAGTTGGCGTCCTGCAAGGGTTGCAGCAACACCAGGGCGTCTTGCGGACGATTCTGGTCCAGGTACATTTCGGCGGCCACGGTGGCGGCCGCTTCGCGCAGGCGCGGGTCGCTGCCCGCGCTGTCACGGGCCAGCGCCAGCGCCTGGTCGCGCCGCTCGAACTCGCCCAGGTGATGCGAAGCGCGCGCCGAGGCGAGGCCGGCCAGCACCTTGCGGCTTCCCGATCGTGTCTTGCCCAGGAGCTTGGACAGGTCTTTCTCGGCCTCGGTATAGCGCCCTTCCAGCACATTGATCCAGCCGCTTTCCAGCAGCTCGTGCTCGCGCTTCTGGGAACGCAGGCTGCGCCAGGAACGGAAACGCTCGGGGCCGCCGCCTATCCAGGCCAGCACGCGCAGCACGATGTACAAAATAACGAAGCAGGCAAGTATCAGCAAAACCGCCAGCGTCAGCGAAAGCTCGATCCGCCAGGGCTGGGCGATGATGAGCACATTGCCGCTGTGGTCGCGCAGAACCAGCGCCAGCGCGACGGCGGCGACGAATACCAGCAGTGTCCAGAACCAGGCTCTCATGGCTTACCCCTGCGGCTGGCTTGCACTGGCGCCGGTGGCCGCATCCGTCGCGGGTTCCGCCTGGGGAGCGGCCGGGTCGGCTTGGGAGTTTCCGGCATCGGGTTCGGCCTGCGGCGCGGCGGGCTGGCCGGGCGCGGCGATGGCGCCTTCTTCGGCCTGCCTGGCGCTGGCTTCACGCAGCGCGGCAATGGCCTGCAGGCTGTTGTCCACCGTGGGCAGCTTGACGTCTATGGGGGTGTCTGCCAGTTGCCTGGCGATCTTCAGGGCCTGTCGCACCTGCTGCGACCGGGGATCGTAGCGGGTTTCCAGCGCCTTGACCAGCACGGCGGTCTCGGCGTTCCAGACCCTGGGCTGGTGCATCAGCAGCGCCAGTTGGGCCGTCATGCCGCGCAGGCGCAGTGTTTCGCGAAAGCGCGTAGCCTGGTCGGGCGACATCAGCAGCGCGGTCGCGTCGTCGACGCGGCGTACGGTAATGAACTGGCCCAGATCCCGGCTGATGGCGCTCCATGCGGAGCGCGACCATTGCTCGGCGGTGGCCATGCCCTGCTTCCACCAGGGCGCGTCGGGATCGGCATGGCCGCCGTCGCCGGTGCCGGCTCCGGAAGCGCTTTCTTGCGGAGCCGGCACCGGCTCGGGCGCGGCGTCGTCGGGAACCAGCAAAGGCGCTTCGCCCAGAAGATTGCCCAGCTCTTCAAGCTGGCCGGACAGCATGGCGGTATCGATGGTGGAGGCGGCCCGCAGGCGGTCCAGGTCGCCGTTGATCGTTTGCTGCAAGGACGCCAGCGCCGGGCGGTTGGCGCGCGCCAGCTGCGCCTGGGCCGTTTCCAGGGAGATCACCGCATTGGCCACGTTGCCGCTAAGCTGCAATTGCTGCTGGGCAATCGTGACCAGGTGGTCGACGTCGTTGATCAGGACCAGATCGGAGCCGCTGTCGGTCAGTGTCTGGAAAGCCTGTTCCAGGCTGTCGGCCTGATCGCGGGATTCGCGCAGCGCGCTTTCCAGGGACGCTATTTTCCGGGATTGCTCCTGCGCCAGCGACAAGGCCTGTTGCGCCTGCTCGACCGCCTGATCGACGGCGCTGGCGCTGCTTTGCGCCTGGCTGGCAAGGTTCTGGCGGGTTTCATCGAACAGCCGTTTCTGGTTCCAGGCGAACGCCCCGAGGGCTGCCACGATCACCAGCAGCACGATGAAAGCGGGCAAGAGCATGGAACGTTGCCGCCGGGCGGCGGGGGCTGTTTTCTTGGGCGCCGTAGCCGACGTTGCGGGCCCCGGGGATGAGGAGGCGGCAGGCGCGCCGGTCTGCGCCGCCTGCGTGATCTCGGATTTTTTATCAGTCATGGCGAGATTGTAATCCTAGGAACCTTCTTAAAGCGATGCCGTGCGGACAAGCGCCTGAAAAATGGCATCGTCGTCGGGCTGGCATAGTTTTACCATCGGGGACTCCACCTTACCAGAAGCCGCAAGGGCGGATTGTAAGCGGCTTGCAACACGTTCGTGTATGGCCACGAAGCGCGAACGCTTCCACGCCTCTTGCAAGCCCAGCCGCAGGATGTTCGCCTGAACGGCGTCCACGCCCTCGCCGCTGGTCAACAGGAATACGCAGGGACCCGGTGCATGCAGCGCAGCCGCCAGCGCCCCGCCCTGCCGCCTATCCCAGATCGCGGCCCGGCGGTTGTACAGCGGCAGCCGGTCGACCTGGATGCCCGCCTGCTGGAAGCGCTCGCCCAGCCATTCCCGGCCGGCCTGCCCGCGCACGATCAGCACGCGCTTCAAATCGGCCAGCATCGGCTGCAAGACCGCCCACAGACCTTCGGAATCCTGCGTGGCGCACTGCGCGCCGGGATGCAATATTTGGCTTGCCGGAATGCCGCTGTAGTCCTGCAGGTAGCGGGCGCTTGGCGCCCCCACCGTGGCCGCCCGCGTGGCGGCGGGCCAGGATGCGGCGGGCCTTAGGGCGGCCAGCCTGTCCATATAGAAGCGCGCGGCATTGCCGCTTACAAAAACGATCAGATCGTAGTGCTCGGGCAGCGGCAATGGCGCCTGTCGATCCAGCGGTTCGATGTGCAGGGCGGGCAGGATCAGCGCATTCAGGCCGGCCTGGGCCAGGCGCGTAGCCAGCGCTTCGTTCTTCCCATGGGGCCGCGTCAGGACGACGCTGGCTTCGGTGGCCGCCGCGAGCACGATGGCCCAGCCCCTCAGGAGGCCGCGTTCGGGGCCAGCAGCCTGGCCAGGATGGCGCTGGCGCCCTTGTCGAGCAAGTCTTGCGCCGCCCGCTCGCCCAATTGCTCGGCCTGAGAGGCCGGACCCGCGGCATGCGCGCGCAGAATGCGCGAACCGTCGGGCTCGGCGACCAGCGCATCGACTTCGATCGTATCGCCGTCCAGCCGGGCGAACGCGGCCAGCGGCACCTGGCAGGAGCCGCCCAGAACCCGCGACACGGCCCTTTCGGCCAGTGTGCAGGCGGTGGCGGCGGCGTCGCCCAGGGGCGCCAGCCAGGTTCGCATGTCGCTGCGGGATTCAAGGATTTCGATGCCCAGCGCGCCCTGCCCGGCGGCGGGCAGGCTCTGCTGCGGCGAAAGATGATCGCGTATGCGCGAGGCCAGGCCCAGGCGCCGCAGGCCCGCGGCGGCAAGAATGATGGCCGCGTAGTCGCCGCGATCGAGCTTGCCCAGCCGGGTGTCCAGATTGCCGCGCAGGGGCTGCACGCGCAGATGCGGGTAGCGCTCGCGCAGCTGCGCTTCGCGGCGCAGGCTGGACGTGCCCACGACGGCGCCCTCGGGCAGCTCGCCGAGGCTGGCGTAATCATTGGAGACGAAGGCGTCGCGCGGGTCGTCGCGTTCGAGGATGACCGACAATGCAAAGGGGCTTTGCATGTCGACCGGAACGTCTTTGAGGGAATGCACGGCCAGGTCGGCCCGCCCATCGAGCAGGGCCGTTTCCAGCTCTTTGACGAACAGGCCCTTGCCGCCAACCTTGGACAAGGAGCGATCGAGTATCTGATCGCCCCGCGTCGTCATGGTCAGCAGGCTGACCTGGCACTGGGGGTACAGGGATTGCAGGCGATCCCGCACGTGCTCGGCCTGCCATAAGGCCAGCCGGCTCGCGCGGGTCGCAATCACCAGTTTTACAGGCGTATCGGACATGCCGGCCTATGCAAAGTAATTGAGCAGCACCGCCGCGGCGATGCCGATCAGGGCCAGGATGCCCAGGCCTTGCAGCAGGGACAGGCCGGACTCGTCCGGCTTCTTGCGGCCCGATGACTTAAACAGACTCATTCGTTTGTCCTTTGGAGGAACTGCGGCTGGCGATCCACTTGCCTACCACCACCACCAGGATGGCGCCGATGACTTCCGCCGCGATCTTCAGTGTAGTGGTCGTGGGGCCGAATTGCTCGACCACGAATACATCGGTGACCAGCATGCCGCCGGCAATCCAGCCCAACAGCCCGGCGCCCAGGGTCACCACGATGGGGAAGCGGTCGATGAGCTTCAGTACGATGGTGCTGCCCCAGATGATGATGGGCACGCTGACCACCAGGCCGAAGATCACATAATACAGCTGATGATCCAGATGCGTGTTCTGCGCTGCGCCGGCAATGGCGATGACGTTGTCCAGGCTCATGACGAAGTCGGCGATAAGAATCGTCTTGACCGCGCTCATGACCGAACTGCCGCCCTTGATGTTGCCGTGCTCGTCTTCATCGGGCACCAGCAGCTTGATGCCTATCCATACCAGCAGCAAGGCGCCGACGACCTTCAGGAAGGGAATGCCCAGCAGCGTCAGCGCGAAGGCGATCAGCAGGACGCGCAAGATGATGGCGCCGGCGGTGCCCCACAAAATGCCCTGCAGGCGCTGCTTCTTCTCCAGGTTGCGGCAGGCCAGCGCGATGACCACGGCATTGTCGCCGCCCAGCAGGATGTCGATCAGGATGATCTGGAATACGGCTCCCCAATGGAGCGTCTGAAAAAACTCAATCATTTTTAGTCCGTTTTAAGCTAGTGTTCCGTTTGCTTACTCGGTGCATATGAATCAACCAAACAGCACACCAGAGGCGAAATTAAACAATATGCCCGGCCGCGCCAGCGCGTCGGGATCAAAAAAACGGGCCATTATAATTCAGCTGATTGTAAGGTTTGCCGCAAGGCCCTGCGAGCGCCACCGGTCCTTAAACCCTAAAACCGGCGGCGCAGTATGAAAGGGCCCGCTTGTGGCGAGCCCCGTCAATACCTACAGTACCGACTTGAGCAGCTTGCCCATTTCGGATGGATCGCGGGTGGTGCGGATGCCGCACGCCTCCATGATTTCGAGCTTGGCATCCGCCGTATCGGCGCCGCCGGAGATCAGCGCGCCGGCGTGGCCCATGCGTTTGCCGGCCGGAGCCGTAACACCCGCGATGAAGCCGACGACGGGCTTCTTCATGTTGTCTTTGGCCCATTCCGCCGCGTTGACTTCATCGGGGCCGCCGATTTCGCCGATCATGACCACGGCATCGGTCTCGGGATCGTCGTTGAACAGCTTGAGCACGTCGACGTGTTTCAGGCCATTGATAGGGTCGCCACCGATACCCACCGCAGACGACTGACCCAGGCCAAGCTCGGTGAGCTGAGCCACGGCTTCGTAGGTCAGCGTGCCGGAGCGGCTGACCACGCCGATGCGGCCCTTGCGCGAGATATGGCCCGGCATGATGCCGATCTTGAGCTCGTCGGGCGTGATCAGGCCCGGGCAGTTGGGGCCCAGCAGCAGGGTTTTCTTGTTCTGGTCGCGCATGCGGTTGCGCACTTCCAGCATGTCGCGCACGGGAATGCCTTCGGTGATGCAGATGACCAGATCCAGGTCGGCCTCGACGGCTTCCCAGATTGCGGCCGCCGCGCCCGCGGGCGGGACGTAGATGACCGACACGGTGGCGCCGGTTTGCGCCTTGGCATCCTTGACGGAACCGAAGATGGGCACGCCTTCGAAGTTCTCGCCGGCTTTCTTGGGATGCACGCCCGCCACGAAGGCATTCTTGCCGTTCGCATATTCGCGGCACCAATGGGTGTGGAACTGGCCGGTCTTGCCGGTAATCCCTTGAGTAATGACTTTAGTGTCTTTGTTGATCAGAATCGACATTTACAAATCCTTCGCAATATTCTTATTTCGCGGCGGCAACGACTTTGGTCGCGGCTTCGGCCATGGTGTTGGCGCTGATGATGGGCAGGCCCGACTCGGCCAGCAGCTTCTTGCCGAGCTCTTCGTTGGTGCCCTTCATGCGCACGACCAGCGGCACGCTGAGGTTTACGGCCTTGCATGCGGCGATCACGCCTTCGGCAATGATGTCGCAACGCATGATGCCGCCGAAGATGTTGACGAGAATGGCCTTGACGCCTTCGTTCTTGAGCATGATCTTGAAGGCTTCGGTGACCTTCTCGGCCGTGGCGCCGCCGCCGACGTCCAGGAAGTTGGCCGGCTCGCCGCCGAACAGCTTGATGGTGTCCATGGTGGCCATGGCCAGACCGGCGCCATTGACCAGGCAGCCGATGTTGCCATCCAGCTGGATGTAGGCCAGGTCGAACTTGCTGGCTTCGATTTCGGCGGGATCTTCTTCGTCCAGATCGCGGTATTCGACGATCTCGGGATGACGGAACAGCGCGTTGGAATCGAAGTTGAACTTGGCGTCCAGGGCGATGATATTGCCCTTGCTGTCACGATTCAGGGGGTTGATCTCGACCAGCGACGCATCGGTTTCCATGTAGCAGGTGTAGAGCTTCTGGCATACGTCGATGAATTGGGCCACGGAATCGGCCGGCATGCCCACGCCCTTGGCCAGGGTCTCGCCATCGGCCTGGGTGAATCCCTTCAGCGGGTCGATCATGACAGTGATGATTTTCTCGGGGGAGGAATGGGCGACTTCTTCGATGTCCATGCCGCCTTCGCTGGACGCGATGAAAGCCACTTTCTGCGTGGCGCGGTCGGTCACGGCGGACAGGTAGTATTCCTGCTGGATGTCGGCGCCCTCTTCGATGTACAGGCGGCGCACTTTCTGGCCTTCAGGCCCCGTTTGATGGGTAACCAGCTGCATGCCCAGGATTTCGGAAGACAGTTTGCGGACTTCGTCGATGGAACGGCCCAGCTTGACGCCGCCGCCCTTGCCGCGGCCGCCCGCGTGAATCTGCGCCTTCACAACCCACACCGGCCCGCCCAGCTTCTCCGCCGCAGCCACGGCTTCGTCAACCGAGAAAGCGGGAATTCCGCGTGGCACAGTCACGCCAAACTTCTTCAGCAGTTCCTTGCCTTGATACTCGTGAATTTTCATTTGTTACCTGTCAGAACGTAAAGATAAGAAAAAGAACGCGTGCGCCTGTGCCCTGGGACACTCTTGCCCGCCGATGAGGTTTGCCTACTCGCATTTTGCTTCCGCCTTGGGACCCACGTACCACTTGGGGTAGAACTCGCGCGCCACCGGACCATCGAGCCGCAAGGCGTGGCAGCCCTCGAGCTGGAACGGCCGTTTCTGGTTCTGTCCGGCCTGCTGCTCTTTACGGCGCCGATTGGCCATGGTCTGGACGGCCACGGTGGGCAGCACATAGGAAAGCTCGGTCATGTGGGTGCAGCCGGCCGTCCTGCCGAATCGGTCCTTGACGGTCTGCCGGAAATTGCGCAGCAGGTTCATGCCGACCAGCGCGCGGTAATCGGGCGCGATGGCCATGCAGTCCTGATTATAGGGAGCGGCATCGTAATCGGCCGCGGCGGCCGTGATGGTGAACTGGTCGTCGATGGTGACGCGCAGATGCATGTGATGGACGGGTTCGCCGGCATGATGCGTGTCGCCCGTCCTTTTGGGAAAGTCGTAAGCCTTGACGTCGATGAGTTCGGCTTCGATATCCCACTGGCCGTCCTCCCGGGCAAACGAGTCCACACGTATGGAACGCGTGTGCAGGGGCTCGCGAGCGGTATCGGGAGGAGGCAGGGCCATGTACGGAAGTTGCGAATATTGCGATAAACCCTCTAAGTATAGCGCAGTGTCCGGGCGGCTTTGACCATGGCGACCAGCGCGGCCTCCGTTTCAGGCCAGCCGCGCGTCTTCAGGCCGCAATCGGGATTCACCCACAGGCGTTCGGGCGGCAGGCGGCTTGCCGCCTTCTTCATCAGGTCCACCATCCAGTCCAGCTTGGGTATGTTGGGCGAGTGGATGTCGTAGACCCCCGGACCGATGTCGTTCGGATACTTGAAATCTTCGAAGGCCCCCAGCAGCTCCATGTTGGAGCGCGAGGTTTCGATGGTGATGACATCGGCATCCATCGCGGCGATGGCCTCGATGATGTCGTTGAACTCGGAATAGCACATATGGGTGTGTATTTGCGTCTCGTCCCTGACGCCGCCCGTGGAAAGGCGGAAGCAATCGACGGCCCAGTCCAGATAGGCCTGCCAGTCGGCGCGGCGCAGTGGCAAGCCTTCGCGAAACGCCGGCTCGTCGATCTGGATGACCGCGATCCCGGCCGCCTCCAGGTCGGTGACTTCATCGCGCAGCGCCAGGGCCAGTTGCCGGCACGTGGTTTCGCGCGGCTGGTCGTCGCGCACGAAGGACCACTGCAAAATGGTGACCGGGCCGGTCAGCATGCCCTTGACGGGCTTGTCGGTCAGCGACTGCGCGTAGGCCGACCACGCCACCGTCATGGCGGCGGGCCGGGCGACATCGCCGAAGATGATGGGCGGCTTGACGCAGCGCGAACCGTAGCTCTGCACCCATCCATTCTGGGTGAAGGCGAATCCACCCAGCAATTCGCCGAAGTACTCCACCATGTCGTTGCGCTCGGGTTCGCCATGCACCAGCACATCCAGCCCCACTTTCTCCTGGAAGCGGATGACCTGCTCGATTTCGGCGCGCATGGCCTTCTCGTAGGCCGCATCGCCCAGCGCTCCCGCCTTCCAGTCGCGCCGCAACACCCGTATCTCGGGGGTCTGGGGAAAGGAACCTATGGTCGTGGTGGGATAAGCGGGCAGGCCCAGCCTCTTGTGCTGGCGCTCGATGCGCTGAGCGAAGGGCGCGCGATCGCGCGCCAGCCCGGCCGAAGCCTGCAAACGTTGCTGGACACCGCGGTTGTGGATGCGGGCGGATTCTTTCCTGGCTTGTAGCGCATCCCGTTGCGCCTGCAGGGCTTGCTGGGCCGCCGGATCGGCCGAACCGTCCAGCGACGCCGCCAGCAGGCGCAATTCATCCAGCTTCTGGGTGGCAAAGGAAAGCCAGCCCTTCAGTTCCGCATCCAGTTCGCGCTCGGCATCCAGGTCGACCGGCACATGCAACAGCGAGCAGGAAGGCGCCAGCCAGAGCTTGTCGCCACGCTGGCGCGCAAGGGCCTGCACGCTGGCGCTTGCGGCATCCAGGTCGCTGCGCCATATATTGCGGCCGCTGATCAGGCCCGCGGACAGGACCTGATCCGGCGCCAGCGCCGCCGCGACACGGTCCAGCTGGCCGGGTGCGCGGACCAGGTCCACATGGACTCCCTGCACCGGCAAGTCCTTCAGCACCTGGACGTTCTCGCCCAGATCCTCGAAATAGGTCGCCAGCAGCAGCGATACGCCGCTGTCGGAGAGTTCGCGGTAGACGTCCTTGAATGCCTGTTGCCAGGATGGTGGGAGATCCAGGCCCAGTATGGGTTCGTCCACCTGGACCCACTCCACGCCCAGCGCGCGGATGCGGTTCAGCACTTCCTTGTAGACGGGGAGCAACGCATCCAGCAGGGAAAGCTTGGCCGGGTCGCCGGCGCCTTGCGCGAAGGCATCGCCCTTGCCCAGCCATAGCCAGGTCAAAGGGCCCGGTATGACCGGCTTGACGCGATACCCCAGGGCTTGCGCCTCGCGGATCTGGTCGAACAGGTAGCTGCGCGCAATGCGATAGGACGGCTCCGGAACGAGTTCGGGCACGATGTAGTGGTAGTTGGTATCGAACCACTTGGTCATTTCGCAGGCGGCCGCCGGCGTGCCGCTGGGCGCTCGTCCCCGGGCCATGCGGAACAGGGTATCCAGCGACACGTCATCACCGGCAGCCTGGGCAAAACGGGCCGGCACGGCGCCCAGCAGGCAGGTCCATTCCAGAATGTGGTCGTACCAGGCGAAATCGCCCACCGGCACGAAAGACAGGCCCGACTTCGCTTGCAGGGCCCAATGGCGGGCACGCAGTTCACGGCCGGTGGACTGCAGCTCGTCCGCCGTCTGATTCCCGGCCCAGTATGCTTCCAATGCGCGTTTCAGTTCGCGCTTCACGCCTATGCGCGGGAAGCCCAGATTATGAGTGATCGTCATGATAAATTTCCATTGAATGAATATTTTTTTTCAGGCCATGCCATTGTGCCTATACAATGGCATGAGACAAAATCAAATACACCATCCTTAAAATGAATTTATCTCAACATAACTCAACGATCTTCCCCAGCACCGACGCTGCCGGCCGGGAGTCCGCCGATGCTTGAAATACGCCATCTGGAAACCTTGAGTGCCATACGCGACGCGGGCAGCCTGCAAGAGGCGGCCGAGCGCCTGCATGTCACCCAGTCCGCGCTGTCGCACCAGTTGCGCGACCTGGAAGTGCGCCTGAAGACGCCTTTGCTCAATCGCCGTACTCGGCCGGCCCGGCTGACCACGGCCGGCCTGCGCATCCTGGCGCTGGCCGACCAGATACTGCCCCAGGTCAAGGCCACCGAGCGCGAATTGCAGCGGCTGGCCGCGGGCCGGACCGGCCGGCTGCACGTGGCGATAGACTGCCATTCCTGTTTTCAGTGGCTGCTGCCGGCGCTGGACGCCTTCCGGCATGATTGGCCCGATGTCGAACTGGACCTGTCCGCCGCCTTCTCCTTCGCTCCCCTGCCCGCGCTGGTGCGCGGCGACCTGGACGTGGTCGTGACGTCGGACCCGCAAGCCATCGAGGCCATCGAATACCTGCCGCTGTTCCGCTACGAATTGATGCTGGCCGTGGCGGCCGCCAATCCCTTGTCGCAGTACAAATACATAGAACCGTATCAACTGGCCGACCAGGTTCTCATCACCTATCCCGTCGAACGCCAGCGCCTGGATGTCTTCACCGCCTTTCTGGACCCGGCCGACATCGAGCCGGCGGCGCTGCGCAAGGCCGAACTGACGCCCATGATCGCGCAACTGGTCGCCAGCCAGCGCGGCGTGGCGGCGCTGCCCAATTGGGCGCTGACTGAATATCTGGACCAGGGCTGGTTGCGCTTGTGTCACCTGGGCACACAAGGCGTGTGGCGAACCTTGTATGCGGCGGTGCGTGGTGAAGACGTGCAGGCCGACTACCTGCAAGCGTTCATAAAGCAGGCGCGGGACACTTGCTTCAAGACCCTTACGGGCATCAAGGCGGTGCGCTAGCGTATTTTCGGTTCAGGTTTACCGCTATATGGCTTGTAAGCGTGTGGGCTTAGCCTGTACAACCGCTTATACAACCGGCGCGGCAGGCGCGCGAGGCCGGGACGGCGCAAGACCCATTCCAGCAGCACAGGCGCCACATAAAAAGGCCAAGCACAAAAACCGCCCCAGCGGCGCCTCTAACGTAAAGCACTGCAGCGGGGCGGGTGGCGGGAGCCGGACGCGGCGACTTTCGGGGCCGAGCAAGCCGTCGGCGAACGCAGCCCGAAGGGGCGCAGGAGCCAGGCGCAGCGGCGTTCGGCGCGCAGGGCGCCGAACCGGCCACGAGGAGCAAGGCCGGCTCCCGCCACCCGGCACGCGTCAGAGAATACCTTGCTCGGAACTCGCCCCGCAGTCCATAGTGGCACCGTCGCACACAAGAAGCTCGCGTCAGAGAGCACCTCACACGGATCTTGAATCGCCACTGAAGCCACTGAATATCGCCCCGGCAGAACCAACACGTACGTAGCACCTGAACCGAAAAGGCGCTAGCGGGAGGCATGCGGAATGCTGCCCAGTATGCGGCGCACGCATTCGGAGGAAAAACCGCGCGAGGCCAGGAAACGGAATTGCCTGGCATAGTCTTTTGCATCGACGGGCAGGCTGGCGAATTTCTTTTCCCAGACGGCTTGCGCGCGTTCCTGTTCGCTGCCCTGCAATTGCCGGCCCAGGTCGGCAATGGCCGCGTCGCCCAGCCCATGTTGCTTGAGCTCTTGCAGGATAAGGCCGGCGCCCTGCCGGGGCGCGCGCCTGTGAACCAGGCTCTGGGCAAAACGCTGGTCGGAAAGCCAGTTTTCGCGCTCCAGATCGTCGAGCAAGCGCTCAAGCTGTTCGGGGCTTTCGGCATGCGGCGCAAGCTTGCGCTGCAATTCGCGGCGGGAATGCTCGCGCCTGGACAGATAGCCGATGGCGCGGGCCTTCAGTGTGGGCCCCGCCTTCTGCTGTTTACGTTCGGGCGGAGAGCCGGCGTCGGACAGCGTTTCGAAACCGTCGTCGTTCGTGTGCATGGCGCCCCGCCCCGCTCTTTAGGCCTCGGGTTCGGCGCTGGGAACCGCCGCCTTGCTGACGGTGGCGGCGGCTTGCGGAATGACGCCCAATTGCTCGCGAACCCGGTTTTCGATCTCGAAGGCCATTTCAGGATGTTCTTTCAGGTATTCGCGGACATTGTCCTTGCCCTGACCGATACGGGTGCCGCTGTAGCTGAACCAGGCGCCGGCCTTGTCCACGATGCCCGCCTGCACGCCCAGGTCGATGATTTCGCCCTCGCGCGAGATGCCGGCGCCGTACATGATGTCGAACTCGGCCTGCTTGAACGGAGGCGCCACCTTGTTCTTGACCACCTTGACGCGGGTTTCGTTGCCCACGACCTCGTCGCCCTTCTTGATGGCGCCGATGCGGCGGATGTCGAGCCGCACCGAGGAATAGAACTTGAGCGCGTTCCCGCCCGTGGTGGTTTCGGGGTTGCCGAACATGACGCCGATCTTCATGCGGATCTGGTTGATGAAGATGACCATGCAGTTGGCGCGCTTGATGGTGGCGGTCAGCTTGCGCAGGGCCTGGCTCATGAGGCGGGCTTGCAGGCCCGGCAGCGAGTCGCCCATGTCGCCTTCGATTTCGGCCTTGGGCGTCAGGGCCGCGACCGAGTCGATGACGATGAGGTCGACCGAACCCGAGCGCACCAGCGCATCGGTGATTTCCAGGGCCTGTTCGCCGGTATCGGGCTGGGAAATGAGCAGGTCGGACAGATTGACGCCCAGCTTGGAGGCGTACTGGACGTCGAGCGCGTGCTCGGCGTCGACGAAGGCGCAGGTGCCGCCGATTTTTTGCATTTCGGCGATGACCTGCAGGGTGAGCGTGGTCTTGCCGGACGATTCGGGGCCGTAGATTTCGATGACGCGGCCGCGCGGCAGGCCGCCCACCCCCAGTGCGATGTCCAGCCCGAGCGAGCCGGTGGAGACGACCTGGATATCGTGCTCGACAGTGTCGTCGCCGTAGCGCATGACCGAGCCTTTGCCAAATTGCTTTTCAATCTGGGATAAGGCGGCGGCCAGTGCCTTGCTGCGTTCGCCGGCGGCTTTGCTGTTCTTGTCGTCCATGTGGTGGATCCTTGGCTGAAAAACGATGAATTGATGAAAGCGCGCTGACGCGGCCATGGAATGGAATAGATTATTGCATCAAATTATACTGTATAAATACACAGATAATCAAAAAGCACATCGTAATCCCTGACTATCCGCTGCCCAGTGAACGTGCAAGAATAGGCCTTACCGCAACCCGACCCAGCCCCAGCCCGCACGACATGCGTATTCTTATCGCCGAGGACGACAGTATTCTTGCCGATGGACTTTCACGTTCATTGCGATACGACGGCTATGCGGTCGATGTCGTCAACGACGGCTCCAGCGCCGATTCCGCCCTGCAGCTGCAAAGCTTCGACCTGCTGATCCTGGATCTGGACCTTCCCCAGATGCACGGGCTGTCGGTGCTGCGCCTGCTGCGCCAGCGCCAGATGCCGATACCCGTCCTTATTTTAACGGCGGCCGACACCGTCGAACAGCGCGTCAAGGGACTGGACCTGGGCGCCGACGACTACATGGCCAAGCCGTTTGCGCTGACCGAACTCGAGGCCCGCGTGCGCGCCCTGACGCGCCGCAGCGCCGGCGTCAGCACCACGCAGCTGCGCTACAAAAGGCTCAGTTTCGACCTGAACGGACGCACGGCGCGCATCGACGACCAGCCGCTGGAGCTCTCGGCGCGCGAAACCAGCCTCCTGGAGATCTTTCTTTCCCGTTGCGGCCGCATGATCAGCAAGAACCAGTTCGTCGACCTGCTTTGCGAGTGGGGCGAAGAAGTCACGCCCAACGCCATCGAGGTCTACATCCACCGCCTGCGCAAAAAGATCGAACCCAGCGGCGTCAAGATCGTCACCGTCCGAGGCCTGGGCTATTGCCTGGAACCCGAAAATCGCAATGATTCCGTGGCCGCGTGAATCCGCGCGCCTGCCCGCATGCTGATCGATCCGCAGGTCCTGAAGGATACCGATAGCTCGCCTTCTGAAAGCAAGGCCTTTCTGGGGCTGTTCCGGCGCAAGAAGCGCCACCGGGCGCTGCTGAACAAGATCATGATCTGGATGTTCGGTCCGCTGTTCCTGCTCTGGACCATAGGGCTGGTCATCACCTACTTCATTGCGCAGAACATTGCCAACGCACCCTACGACCGCACCCTGGCGGATCATCTGCGCCTGCTCAAGCACGAGGTGGAACAGCAGAAGATACTGGAAGGCATCCAGCTGTCCGCCTCGGCCATCACCATCCTGCAGGGCGACCCCACCCAGCTGATCCGCTGGGAGATCCGCGATGCCAACGGCAACTCCATGGGCGGTAACGGCAGCATTCCCCTGCCTGAAACCTGGACCTACGAAGAAGACAAGATACGATTCCGCAACGAAAGCTACGATGGCCACAGTGTCCGGGTTGCCTACATCTGGGGCGGGCGGGACGCCGGCGGCCTGCCCTTCCTGACCATTGTGGCCCAGTCCAACGAGATGCGCGCCACCCTGCAGCAGGAAATCCTGACCGGCATGCTCACGCCTCAGCTCATCGTCCTGCCCCTGGCCGCCTTGCTGGCCGGCCTGGGCCTGACCCAGGGCCTGGAGCCCCTGAGCCTGCTCCAGGAACGCATACGGGCGCGTCGCGCCAACGATATGTCGCCCATCAGCGCGGAGCTGGCGCCCGCCGAGATCGTGCCGTTGGTGGCCGCCATGAACAGCCTGCTGGCACGGCTGGCGGCCACCAACGAAACGCAAAGGCGATTCGTGGCCAATGCCGCCCACCAGTTGAAGACGCCCCTGGCCGGCATGCGCACCCAGGCCGAGCTGGCCATGCGCGAGCAGTCTCCCGAAAAACTGGATGAGAGCCTGCGCCAGCTGGTGCTGGGCTCCCAGCGGGCGACCCGGCTGGTCAACCAGTTGCTTTCCCTGGCGCGGGCGGAAAGCGCCGAGAATCCCGTCCTGCGCCTGGCCGACGACGTCGACCTGAATGCGCTGGCCGAGCGGCAAACCCTGGGCTGGGTCGACACGGCCCTGAAAAAAGACATCGACCTGGGCTTCGAGCGGGCGCCGGCATCCATGCACGTGTCGGGCGACAATCTGATGCTGGCCGAGATGCTGAACAACCTGATCGAGAACGCCATGCTCTATACCCCCGAGTCCGGCTGGATCACCATCCGGGTGGGCGGCGACGCGCTCTCGGCATACATCGAGGTGGAGGACTCGGGCCCCGGAATCGCCCCCGAAGACCGCGAGCGCGTCTTCGACCGGTTTTTCCGGGTGCTGGGAGGCAGCACCGACGGCAGCGGCCTGGGATTGTCCATCGTCAAGGAAATCGCCGAGCAGCACAACGCCGGGGTCGCCTTCATGCCCACGGGAAATCGCGGCGGCAAAGCCGGAGGGACATGCCTGCGCATCACCTTCAATCGGATCAAGACGACCACCATCCTGCCCGCTTGAGAATATGAAGGAGACATCTGCATGCACGATCGGGCCATGACGGACCGCTATGATCCCGCTTTTGCGTTACATGAAGTAACCAAAGAGCGGCGGCGTTCAACTTGTTGTCAGCCTGGCGTCAGGAGCTTCGCATAACGTACGCTTGCCCGATAAAAGATCCGCAAGGACGATATCTCACTGGGAGACAAACATGAACATCACCACCATGGGAAGGCCGCCCGAGGCGGTGCCGGTGGGCGCGCCGGCCGCGACGAACAGGCCGATGACCCCTGAAGAGCGGCGGGTCATTTTCGCGTCATCGCTGGGCACCGTCTTCGAGTGGTACGACTTCTATCTATACGGCTCGCTGGCGGCCATCATCGCCGCCCACTTCTTCTCGGGCGTGAATCCCACGGCGGGCTTCATTTTCGCCCTGCTGGCCTTCGCGGCCGGGTTTGCCGTCCGGCCCTTCGGCGCACTGGTCTTCGGCCGCCTGGGCGACCTGGTGGGCCGCAAATACACCTTCCTGATCACCATACTGATCATGGGCCTGTCCACTTTCCTGGTCGGCGTGCTGCCCTCGTATTCCTCCATAGGCATGGCGGCGCCGGTGATACTGATCGTCCTGCGCCTGCTGCAGGGCCTGGCGCTCGGCGGGGAATACGGCGGCGCGGCGACCTATGTGGCCGAGCATGCCCCGCAAAATCGACGCGGCTTCTATACCAGCTGGATACAGACCACCGCCACCATGGGCCTGTTCCTGTCGCTGCTCGTCATCCTGGGCATACGCACCTCGCTCAGCGAGGAAGCCTTCATGGAATGGGGCTGGCGCATCCCCTTCCTGATCTCGGTGGTCCTGCTGGGCATCTCGGTGTGGATACGGATGCGACTGAACGAGTCGCCGGCCTTCCGGAAGATGAAGGCCGAAGGCAATGGCTCCAAGGCGCCCATCAAGGATTCTTTCGGCAAGTGGAGCAATCTGAAGATCGTGCTGCTGGCCCTGTTCGGCCTGACCGCCGGGCAGGCCGTGGTCTGGTATACCGGCCAGTTCTACGCCCTGTTCTTCCTGACCAAGACGCTGGCCATCGAAGCCAATACCGCCAACATCATGATCGCGATGGCGCTGCTGCTGGGCACGCCCTTCTTCGTCGTCTTCGGCGCGCTGTCCGACCGGATCGGCCGCAAGCCCATCATCATGGCGGGCTGCCTGATCGCCGCCCTGGCCTATTTCCCGGTGTTCAAGGGCATTACTCATTTCGCCAATCCGGCCCTCGAGAAAGCGCAGGCCACCGCGCCGGTCACCGTCATCGCCGATCCGGCCACCTGCTCGTTCCAGTTCAATCCCGTGGGCGTGTCGTCCTTCACCAGTTCCTGCGACATCCTGAAAGCCTTCATGGCCAGCAATTCGGTGAACTACGACAACCAGGCCGCGCCCGCCGGCAGCGTCGCCAAGGCCCGCATCGGCCAGGACGAGTTCGTATCGTTTGAAGGCCAGCACCTGAACAAGGCCGATTTCGCGGCAAGGTCGGCGGAATTGAAGAAATCGCTGACCGATGCCATACGCAGCCATGGCTATCCCGCCAAGGCCGACCCCTCGCAGATCAACTACATCATGGTGGTGCTGCTGCTGACCTTCCTGGTCGTGCTCGTCACCATGGTCTACGGTCCCATCGCAGCCATGCTGGTCGAGATGTTCCCCACGCGCATACGCTATACCTCCATGAGCCTGCCCTACCACATCGGCAACGGCTGGTTCGGTGGCTTTCTGCCGCCGGTCGTATTCGCGGTGGTGGCGGCGACCGGCAATATCTACGACGGCTTGTGGTACCCCATCATCATCGCCGCCATCACGCTGGTCATCGGCACGCTGTTCGTCAAGGAAACCAGGGGCAATGACATCAATGCCTGAAGCGCGGCCAGGTTCAGGCTAACGTCAGGCAGGATCATTAGAATTCAATACATAGAAGGGGCTGCCTGATGTTGTCGAACGTCTGATCCCCCGGTTTTACAGCGAAGCCGCCCTTTTTATCACCTGTGTTGCGTCCCCCGCGAGCCTTTTTAGCGCAACACTGTGTGCTCCCCTGATGGCCCGATGCCTCTGGCATTCCGGGCCATTTTTTTGTCCGGCGCCGGCAAGTCCCTGGCAAACATAAGGAAAAAGGGCGCCGCGCAAATGGGCTTACAATCAGCGCTCATCATTTTTTCGGCTGCCTCCCCGCTCGCCGGGCGCGTTGGGCAAGCCCGCAACCAAAGAAGACATCAAGCATATGTGGTTCAAGAATCTCAGGATATTCCGTCTGGCACCGACGTGGTCGTGCACCGTGGACACACTGGAAGCGGCACTGGAAAAACAGGCCTTCCAGCCGAGCGGAAGCCGCGACATGCAAAGCCTGGGATGGGTCGCCCCGCGCGAGGACAGCGGCCTGGTCTATGCCCTGGACGGCCAATACCTGCTTAGCTTGCGGGCCGACAAGAAGCTGCTGCCCACCACCGTGATCAACCAGTTCGCCAAGGCCCGCGCCCAGGACATCGAAGAACAGCAGGGCTTCAAGCCGGGCCGCAAGCAGATGAAGGAAATCAAGGAGCAGGTGACCGACGAATTGCTGCCCAAGGCCTTCAGCGTGTATCGCGATACCCGCGTCTGGATCGACACCCGCAATCACTGGCTGGTGATCGATGCCGCCGCCGCGGCCAAGAGCGACGAAGTGCTTGGCATGCTGGCCAAGGCCATGGATTCCTTTCCGATTTCGCCGCTCTATGTGGAGGAATCCCCCGCCGCCGCCATGACCAACTGGCTGATCAGCGACGAGCCGCCCGCCAATTTCTCGATAGACCAGGACACAGAGCTGCGCTCGACCAGCGAAAGCGGCGCCGCCGTCCGCTATGTGCGGCAAAGCATAGAAATCGACGAGGTGCGCAAGCACGTGCAGGCCGGCAAGCAATGCACCCGCCTGGCCCTGACCTGGGCCAACCGCGTCTCCTTCGTGCTGACCGATGGACTGGATGTGAAGCGGGTGAATCCGCTGGATGTGCTCAAGGAAGGCCAGGACTCGGCCGCTCACAACGAAGCCGAGCAGTTCGACTCGGACTTCACCCTGATGACCGGCGAGCTTTCGCGCCTGATCGCGGGCCTGGTGGAAGCGCTGGGCGGCGAACGCAAGCAGTGATGGCGGCCGGGCCTGCGCCCGGCTATGGCCACGGACCGGCGGAGGCCGCCTCGGATCCGTGAACGTGGATGGATTGGGGGACGCTGTACGGCCCCTTAGTCCATGCCGTGGAAAACGCTGTCGTCGGGCCCGATGTGCGACGGCGGACTCCAGGTGACGTCGCGCAGCGAATGCTGCACCAGGTTTTCCACGCCGAGCAGCACGGCGAAGATGGCCATGCGCACCGGGATGCCGTTATCGGTCTGGCGGAAGATGGCCAGGCGCGGATCATGGTTCAGGTCCACGCTAAGGTCGTTCGCGCCTTCGCGGCTGTCGCGGGGCAAAGGATGCATGACGATCACGTCGGGGCCGCAGCACTTGTCGATGATGGCTTTGTTCACCTGGAAGTCGGGGCTGTAGCCTTCCAGCTCCTCGGCGGCGAAACGTTCTTTCTGCACGCGCGTGGCATAGATCACGTCCGCGCCGGGCAGGCCCTCTTCCAGGGAATTGGTCTGTTCGATGACGTGGCCCCGCGTACCGACCTGTTCCAGCAGGTACTCGGGCATCTCCAGCCCGCGCGGCGAAATCAGGGTGAACTTCAGGCCGCGATACAGGGCCAGCAGCTTGATCAGCGAGTGCACGGTGCGGCCGTACTTCAGGTCGCCGGCCAGGACGATGTGCGCGCCGTCCAGTAATTTGCCCAGGCGCGAGAATTCGGTCAGTATGGTGTAGAGATCCAGCAGAGCCTGGCTGGGATGTTCGCCCGGGCCGTCGCCGCCATTGACCACGGGGATGTTGGTCGCCGCCGCGAACTCGGCCACCGAGCCTTTTTCGGGATGGCGGATGACCATGGCATCGACATAGCCGCTCATGACCCGGCTTGTATCGTAGATGGATTCACCCTTGGCCATGGATGAAAATGTGAAGCCGGTGGTGTCGCAGACCGATCCTCCCAGCCTGCAGAAGGCCGCCCCGAAACTCACGCGGGTACGCGTGCTGGCTTCGAAAAAAAGATTGCCCAATACGGCGCCCTCCAGCACACGCGAGACTTTCTGGCGCCGCGCTATGGGCTGCATCTGATCGGCGATGCGGAAGAGTTCTTCGACCGACTCGCGGGAAAACTGGTCGACCGACAGCAGCTGGTGCTTGCCCTCGGCGGCGATCCGGTCGCGCAAAGAGCCCGATTGTGCGCTTTGCGCATACTTCTGCAGCAAGGTTTCGTTCTCGACGATTTCCGTCACGAAGCGGTTCACGACTTCGGGCATGGCCCGGAACTCCTGCGAGCCCTCGGGCAGCAGCCACGTGTCCAGCGCCCGGCGCTTGACGCCGATACGCCCCGCGAAGACATCGCGCGTCAGATTCAGGCGACGCATGGCATCGCGAAGAAACACTTGTTGGGAAACCGTCATGAGGGGCACCTTGAATAAATATACGCAACGCGTATATTTTATTTTCCGCCACGACAATTTACGAGCATTTTCTTATTGGTGGCGACAAAATACAACGCCGCCTTCGCTCAATACCGCTCAGTATGTCAGCACGGCCAGGCTCTGGGTGAACCAGCAAGCCGCGATAAAAGCCAGCAGGCTCAGGCTATAGGCGACCAAGGTACAGAACAGGGGCAGCCAATGGCTGCGGCGCGGCCTGCCGGTAAGCAGCTGATGCAGCAGGCTGCTTTGCACCGGATACGACCACAACAGCCCCAGGGCCGCCAGGGCCAGGCCCGCCAGAAAAGCGGCCATGGGAAAACGCAGCCATTGCGGGTCCAGGTCGATCTGCACGATGCCCAGCGACCAGCAGAGAAGCAGCAGCACGCCCAGGCCATTCGTCCATGCCAGAAACTTGAAGCCCAGCGCAAATCCGCCGGCCAAGGTTCGCAGGGCATGAAGCCGGCCGGTTTGATCGATGTCCATAAGATCCTGTCAGGCAAAAAAACGGCACCCGCATGGTGCCGTCATGAATTTCAAGCAAATGCGCATGGCGTGGATTGCAAGGCTACTGAGCCGGCGTCCCCGTCGTGGCCGGCGCGGTGGGCAGGGCGGGCGCTGCGCCGTCGGCCGGCACACCGGCAATCGCGCGAGCCGCCGCCGTGGCGTTTTCTTCAGTCCCCACCGCAAAGATAAGATGCGGGGAATTGACCGGCGTCGTATAGCCCGGCGCGGCCAGCATGGTCCGCCCGACGACCAGCGCCAGCCGCCTGTTGGGGTTCTTGGTGGTGGTGTCGGCGACTTTCCGCTTCCCCTCTTCGTTCAGTTCGAGCGCAAGCAGGCCTTCGCCCTCTTTGCTGGCGCCGGCCTGGACCCCGGTCAGGTCGGCCCGCGTAATCACCGGCGCGGGGTTCACGTACAAGGTGGACGATTGAATGTTGACCGGCGTCCAGCCCGCTTGCAGCGTGGTGTCGGCCAGGTACACCGCCACCGGCGCGCCTTGCTGCTGGGCCTGCATCGTCGTTTCGGGTGCGGGCGTGGCAGGCGCCTGGGATTGGGACTGGGCCGGCTGATCCGCCGCCGCTACGGGTTTCTGGCCCGGCGTCGTCTGGCAAGCGGCCAGCAACAACAAACTGGCCGGCACGAGCACACGGCCAAGCATACGAGTCGCTTTCATGAAGACTTCCCCCAAAACGAATTTATCAACGTCGGAAAAGTTTAACAGCTGGGCCGCTGAAATGACGTCAATATCTATCAATTTGTTTGAACACGTGCCCAGAGCGGCAGCCCTTCACTGCGGCGCGGCCCCGCGCACTTCGACATGGACGGCATCCAGCACGCGGCCGTCCGGATCCAGCAGTTCTATGCGATGGCGGCCCGGCCACGGCGCCCAGGCCAGTTCGCCGCCGCGCCCCAGCACGCGGCCGTCGATCCGCCAGGACACGTCCCGCGCCATGGCGGCGGCCACGTTCCTCGCACGCAAGGCGCTGCGCTGCCGGTCGGGCGGTATGTCCGGGTCGATCGCGAAAATCGCGCCGTCCGCCGGCGCGGCGATACGCGCCGCGCCCTGGCCGCGCGGCACGAAGTCCTGCGCCAGGCTGACGCGCCGCAGGACGGTATCGCCCACGAACGCCTCCAGTCGCTCCGGCTCGAGCTCGTGATCGAATGCCACGCGGGCCTGCGTCACCTGCGCCGGCCTGGCGGGCTGGCCGCTGGGCCTGCCGCGATGCAGGTAGGACATGACATCGTGCCACACCGGCCCCGCTCCCGATACGCCCGACACATCGCGCATGCTGGCGCCTCCGCTGTTTCCAACCCAGACCCCGACGGTGTAGTCCTGCGACCATCCCATGCACCAGTTGTCGCGCATGTCCTTGCTGGTGCCGGTTTTCACGGCCGTCCAGAACGGCGTGGACAAAGGACTGTCAAAGCCGAAAGTGCGCGCCCGCGCCTGGCGGTCGGACAGCACATCGCCGATGATCCAGGCCGCCGCCTCGGATATGACGCGGGTCGCCGGCGCATCGGGCGCATCCAGCAGGTAGCGGGGCGGCGAATACAGGCCGCCGTCGGCCAGCGCGCGATAGGCATTGGTCAGGGACAACAGCGTTACATCCGCGCTGCCCAGGGCAAGGCTGTAGCCATAGAAATCGCCCGTCTGGTCCAGCGGCAAGCCCAGCCGGGTCAGGCGCCGGGCAAAGGCGTCGGGCGAAATCATCAGCAAGACCCGCAAGGCCGGAATGTTCAGCGATGAAGCCAGGGCCGTACGGGCACTGACCCAGCCGGAAAATCGTTTGTCGTAGTTCTGCGGAATATACAATCCGTTTCCCGTGGGAATATCCAGCGGACTGTCGTTCAGCAGCGATGCCATGGTCAGGCGCTGCTGCTCGATCGCCTGGGCGTACAGAAAGGGCTTGAGCGTGGAGCCCGCCTGACGCAGGGCCCGCGCATGGTCGACCCGTGCCGCGTCCGACAGGCCGTCCGACGAGCCCACGTAGGCCAGCACCTGCCCCGAGCGATTGTCCTGAACCACCACCGCGGCGTCGCGAACGTTGTCCATGCCCAGGATGCGCAGATGCCGGCTTATGCTTTGCGCGACGAAACGCTGCAAGCCGGCGTCCAGCGTCGTCCGCACTGCCCGCGGCGGCGGCACGCCGTGTTCACGCGATTGCGCCAGCGCCAGCCTGGCGTAATGCTCGGCCATGCCGGGGGGACCGGCCCAGAAGCCCGAACTGCGCGCCAGAACGCGGCGCGCATAGGCGGACAGGCCCGCGCACTCATCGGGCGCCCCCATCTCGGCCAGCAAGGCGCAAGCACGCCGCGCAACGACCGTGGCGGAGGCGTTCGGGCCGCGCAGCAAGGCTGCGGCCAGCGCCGATTCGCGTGCGTCCAGCCCGCTGGGATGCTTTTGGAACAAGACGCGGGCCAGCGCGTCCACCCCGACAAGCTCGCCGCGGAAGGCCGCCAGGTTCAAGTAGGCTTCCAGTATCCGGGGCTTGCTCCATTGCTCTTCCAGGTGCCGCGCCTCGAAGGCTTGATCGATTTTCTGCATGATGCCCCGCCCCTGCGGGCCCCGCTCGAAGCCTTCATCGATCAAGCCCAGCAACTGCATGCTGAGCGTCGATGCGCCGCGCCGCCGCTCATGCGCCAGCGTATCCCAGGCCGCCGCGGCGATCGCCCGCCAATCGACGCCGCCATGCGAATAGAACCGCCTGTCCTCCGACAGGATGACCGCCCGCTGAAGCGCGACCGACACATCATCCAGCGCGATCCAGTCGCCGCGCCGGGCCTGGAAGTCGACGCGGACGCGCTCCATCAGGCGGCCCGAGCGATCCAGCACTTGCACATTGGACGCCTGCGCATCGGCCTTGACCTCATCGTAGGAAGGCAGCGCTGTGGCTGCCCCTGGCAGCGCCAGCATCAGCAGCGCCAACGATGAAGCAAGAAGCCGCCGCTTCGCCTTGCAAAGGCCCGGCCAGGCTGCTCTGTTGCGCAGCCTTGCTCCTGGATGACGAACGGTTTGCGTGCGCATGAGGTTTTCCATTCCGGATCGGCAGGCGCTAGTCCGGCTGCGCTTCGCCCCGCACAGCAAACCTGCCCGGCTGAGGCAATTCGCCGTACACGTCGGGCTGGTACATGGCCTCGATGCGGGTGGGCGGCAGGCTGAAGCTTCCCTCCGTATTCAGCCTGACCACATAGCTCAGGGTCGTCGTTCCGGCCGGCAGGTAATCGTAGTAGGCGCGGTAGGCCTCGAAGCTGCGTTCGACGAATGCGGGCGCATAGCCCTCGTTCCCTTCCGGCCTTGCGGTCTGCGCCGCAATGCTGGAGTCCCGCCCCAGTCCGCTGCCCAGTATCGTGGCCCCCGCTGGAACAGGATCGCTGAGCACGGCCCAGGTCGTGGACGTCCTGGCCCGGATGGTCAGCGTCACGCGATACACGTCGCCGCGCGACCACGCGCCCGGAATGGCCTGGGAAACCGGCTCGATGCCGCGCCGGATCTCATAACCCGACGAAACAGCCTGGGATACGGGCACGGCGGCCAATGAACGCACGCTCACCCACGGACGCCCCCTGCCCTGCTGTTCCAGGACCAGGGTATCGGTCTTGGCGGACGACCAGGCCTGCAGGAAATCAAGCGCCTTCACTCCGTCCTGCGAATCGGCGCGGCTCCAGTCCAGCACATGGTCGCCGCTGCCCGAAGCCAGCCGAAGCCGCCCTGACACGGGAACGCTTTCTTCGCGCTGCGCGAATTTTTCCGCGGCCAGGCTGCCCATCAGGTTGGCGGTGGTCGTGCGCCAGGCGCCCCTGCGCTGCATGTCCAGCAGGCCCTGCATCATCCGGGGCAGGTCGCTGCGCCATTCCGGCTGCCCGGCGGTCAGCAGAATCAGCTTGGCCAGATTCGATTCGCGGCCGCTCATCAGCCACCAGCTGTCGTTCAGCGCATCGTCCGTGAACGTCAGGCCGGTGCCGCTCTCCATCATGCGTGCCAGCAACACCTGGCGCGCCTGGGCCAGTTTCGCCGGTTTGCCGGCGATACCCGGCACGCGCTGCAGCAGGGCCAGCCAATCGATCACCGCCGAGGTCGGCCAGCGATCCGGAGCAATGGCAATGCTGCCCAGCATGCGGGCCTGAACCAGTCCGTAGCGCGACAAGGCCTCCAGCGCCAGCAGCTTGCGCACATCCAGGTCACGCTGGGGCGCCCAGCGGTTGCGGACCAGCTTGCCCTGAACAAAGGCCAGCAGTCCGCGCACCATGGATGCGCGCGCCGCTTCGGGAATTGCATAAGGCAGGCCCAGGGCCTGGGCTTCATGGCTGACGGCCAGCAGGTAGGCCGTCAGCACTTCGCTGCCTTGCACCGCTCCGGGGAAATAGCCGGCCAATCCATCGTCGTCCAGATAGGTAGGCAGGCGCCGCATCAGGTCCTGCCATTGCTCAGGACTTCGCAACCCTATTGCCCTGGAGCCCAATTGCTCCAGGCAGGTGTAGGGATAGGCGGAAAACCATTCGCGCACACCCGGCAACCCGCCCGCCAGCGAGGATTGCGCATGCACTTGCAAGCCGCCGCGCGGCACGCCATTGGCATCCGTCAACGCGCCTGTCGGCGCCTGCACGGGCAGGCGGACGGGATCCGCTTCGGAATCCAGCGCGAACAGGGTCGCCTGCCGTGTCGAAACCGGCACGACCGGCAGCAGCGCCTGCCTGAACACCAGCGCATCGCGAGCCGCCAGGCCGCCGGATCCAGCCGCGCTGGCCGGGCCGCTCCCAGCTGCCTCGCCCTGAGCCATTGCGCCGCCCATGTCGCGGGCTTCGATACGCCATTCCAGTTGCGCCGATCCACCCAAGAGATTGCCCTCGGGCGCCTGGACATCCCAAGTCAGCGCGCGCGCTGCGCCGGGAGCCAGCTCCACCTCTTGCGGCGTCAAGGTTTCCGATGCCACGCCCTTCCCGGTATAGCCGGCCGTCACTCGGACCCGCATGGCGGCCCCCGTGGAGTTGCGCGCCGTCACCATGGCCTTGTAGCGATCCCCCTCGCGAACCAGCGAAGGCAGGCCCGGGATCAACTGCAGGTCCTGCGTACTTGCAATGCTGGCGAAACCCGTGCCGAAACGGTCCGCGCCGTAGTCGGCAATGGCCACCAGCTTGTAGCGGGTAATGGCGTCGTTAAGCGGGACAGACAGCGTGGCCTTGCCCTGCTCATCGAGCTCCACTGCCGGCGCCCACAGCAGCAGCGTATCCAGAAGTTCGCGCGTCGGGCTCTTGCCGCCTCCCCCGCCCGCCGGCAGGGCCTTGCGCCCGTAATGCCGCCGGCCGACGACTTCCATCTGAGCCGTGGCGGTCTCGACGCCGTAGCTGCGCAACTGCCGCAAGGCCGACAGCAGGTCCCAGCTGTCGTTGGGCGCCAGTTCGAGCAAGGCCTGGTCGACGGCCGCGAAAGCCACCGTGCCATGAGCCGCGGGCTTGCCGTCCGCCGTCTTCACTTCCACCGTCACGCTGGCCCGGTCCCGCAACGGGTAGACGGGCTTGTCGGCGCTGACCTTGACCTCCAGCCGGTCGCTTTCGTCGGACACCCGTATCTCGGCCAGCCCGTAACGAAAGGAGGGCTTTGACAAATCGATGAAAGGCGTCGGCGCGGCGTAATGCTTCGAGGCGTCCATAAAGGCGCCATACCAGGACCTGGGCTGCTGCCAGCCCCAGGTAAAGAAGGAATACCACGGCACCTCGCGCAAACGCCCGCGCAAGGCCAGCACCGATACGTATACGTTGGGTCCCCAGTCGGCCTCTATCGGAATGCGGATCGTGGGGTCGCTGCCGTTTAGACGCACGACCTGCGTCTTCAGCACTCCTTCGCGCTCCACGGCCACCAGGGCCATCGCATGGCGGAAGGGCATGCGCACCTGAAATTGGGCGGTTTCCCCCGGCTTCCAGCTCTTGCGCTCGGGGATGATGTCCATCCTGTCGTCGTCCTGACCTCCGAACCACAGTTCGCCGGCGCCCGTCACCCATACGGTGGACTCGGCGGTGGAGCTGCGGCCTTGCGCGTCGCTGGCCGTCGCACGCAACTGGATGGCGCCGGCATCCTTCAATTCGATCGAACATTCCAGCACGCCATCCGCGCCGGTGCTTCCCTGGCACACCGTGCCCAGGTCGCGCAACTGCACATGATTGTCGTAGCTGTAGAAGCCGCCGACCAGGCGCTTGCGCGTGGAATAGGTGCTGCGCGCAAGCGCCGTGATCGTCATGGGGACCCCGGCTTGCGGCTCGCCCGCGGTCGACAGGGCCAGGCCCCGCACGGGTGTGGCCGTGCCGGCCGCCACCCAGCTGCCTGCGCGTATGCCCGCCTGGACACCGGCGGGCCACACCGGCACCGATTGCGCCAGCGTCTGGACCTGTCCGTTCGGATCCTGGAAACTTGCCTCGAACACAAGCTCCCCCGGACGCTTGAATGCGGGCAATCCGTCTATCTTCAGCCGCCCTCCGCCTTGCCCGTCCAGCATCAGAGGCTTCTTGTCCAGAAAAAGCGTCTGTTGCGCATGTTCCCCGTTATCCGCCTCTTCACCGGACGCTTCGTCGCCGCGCGGATCGGGCGGATCGAAGGAATAGTCCTCGTAGTCCGCGAAACGCACCCAGCGCTCGCGCAGCACGCCCGAGACGCGCACGGGCAGATGCCCTGCGGGACCGCCCGAGACATAGGCGATTTGCACATCGGCATCCAGGCTGGCCGGCGCAAGCAGCGGACCGCCGCCCGCCTCGCTCCCGATCTTCAGCGTGCCGCTCAGCAAAGGCAGCTTGAATTCCTCGACCCGGAACTGGCCGCTGCCATACCAATTGCCCTGGTCGTCGGCCAATGTGACGGAATACATGCCCAGCCTGGCCGTCTTCGGTATGTCGAAACGGCTGGCCGCCGCAAGACCGCCGGAGGGCGTCTTCTTCCAGGCAAGCGCCTGCTCATAGCGTTGGTCCGATCCCTGATGCTCGATGAGCAGCTTGCCGGGCAACTCGGAAATATCCTCCGGCAGCGCCAGGCCGTCGCGGGTCTGTATGCGCGCGAAATGCTTCATCGACACTGTTTCGCCGGCGCGCAGCAGCGTGCGATCCAATACCGTATGCGTGGCCATCGTCGGCGTGGGACGGGTGTCCACCGGCACGTTGAAACGCCAGGACTCAATGCCCCGGTTCCAGTCCGAAAACACGAATGAAAAATCGGCCCTGCCGCGCGCCTGGGCATGGTCGGCGCCTATGCGCGCCGACGCATAGATCCCGCCAAGCCCGGTGTCCTCGCAATAATCTGGCGCATCCAGCCGGCCGCGCTGGTGCCAGATGCCTTCGGCATCGGTCTTGCCGCGCGCCAGCACGGCGCCGGAGCAATCCAGCACGGCGATGTCCGCCCCGGCCACCACCCTGCCCTCATCCAGCGTCGTCACCCACACCAGGACATCGTCGCGGCCCGTCTTGATATGCACGCCCAGATTGGTCAGCAAGGCCGCGGTGCGCACATACATCGGGTCGGCCGATGCCAGCAGCGACTGGCCCAGTCGCGCCGATTCGACCTCCAGCACATGAAAGCCCGGCTCGACCAGTGGCACTCCGATGACCTCGAAGGGCCGGGGACTTTCGCCGTCCATGCCCGGCAGGGCCAGCTTGCGGGCGGCCTGCATGCCTTGCAGCGCGGAATAGCCCCGGGTGTCCAGGCGGGGCTGCTCCTGCCGCTCGTTCTGCCGGGGCGCACGGTCGGCCATGATGTCCTTCAACTGGTTCGCCGTCCAGCTTCCGTCCTCGAGCCGGCGCAGCCGCGCATACCAATGCAGCACCTCTTTGTCATCCCGCGTGGCATAGTCGCTGATCTTGCCGGCCGACACCGCCAGATCCCGCGTGCGGAGCACCGCCTCGACATTACGCAGGGTCAGGGGCACGGTCGCGGGCGACTCGGCTTCGCTGCCATCCGGCGGCAGGTGGGCGAAACGCTCGACGATGCCGAACGGCGCCGCCGCGAACTTGGCCAGGGGCGGGAATGCCGCCGTCTGTATGGCCAATGGGAACTGATCGGCGTTGACCAGTTCACGCCCCGCATCGTCCTTCAGGCCTTGAGGAAGACTGAGCGACAAGGAGGACAGTTCGGCAAACGGGCCGTCGAACCGCACATGCGACAGGCCTCCTTGATAGCCGGTGTCGTCGATATCCAGGCCGCGCTCGCCGGAAGGCGTCGTCAATCGTATCTGCGCCGCATCGGCGCGCGCTATCGGCGCCGAAAACTCCAGCGTCAAGGGCGATACCGGCGTGCAGGGCATGCTGGCATTTTCCCGCAGGCAGCTGAAGCTGGCCTTGAACGGCGCGCGCACCGTGTAATCGAAAACCTCGGCCTTTGCGCTGGCCACCGCCGGCCGGCCCTGTGCCGCGGGCGTCGACACGCCCGGCCCCACGCCAAGCTGCACACGCGCCTCGGCGGGAAGGCGGCGCTTGCATTGCAGCAGTTGCGTCGCGGGCGTGTCCCACTCGTCGCTCATGGAGTAGTAGACGGACTTTAGAATGTCCCGGCGCGCCTCGCCCGAAACCAGCCTTACCGGCACGGCCTCGCCCAAACCCTCGACCAGGCATCGCGCACTGGCGGCCAGACTGTCCGCGTCCACGTCGCCGTTGAACCGCAAGACAAAGACCTGGTCTTCGGCGATGGTCTTGTCGTAGGGATAGGAAGCCGTTATCGCCGGCCCGCCGGTCCGGAAGGAAAATGCCGCCTTGCCCGACACCGTCTCGTTCGCCAGGCTGCGAAAGTCCGGCCGCATCGTGGCGCTGCACTGCACGCCCGGCCCCGGCGCCTCGTTGAACACATAGGTCCAGCGCTTGGCATCCAGCCAGCGGCCCCGCCCTTTTACGGCGGGATCATCGCAGGCGACATCCATCGGAGCCGGCGCCTGGCCGTCGCCAAAGGCGATGACGGCCGCATCGAAAGCAAGCTGGATGCTTTCAACCTTGGACACCGTGCCCTGCGGCGTGAATTTGGCGACCTTGACCGCCCAGGCGGGTGACCAACACACGATCGATGCTAATACAACTGCCGTTATCCTTAACACGCTGGCCTCTCCAACCCGGTTTTTCCGGCACGATAGCACTCTTCGGAAAGGGCGTCAGCAGCCTGGGCCAGGCGCAAAACCCCAGCGCGAGGCTGCTAGGCAAGCTTGATCGGTTTATGCAATAATTGCGGGCTATCCGAGGCGCATGCGCAAGCGCGCCACGGATACGCCCCTCTAGCTCATGCCTGGTTAGAGCAGCGGACTCATAATCCGTTGGTGCCGTGTTCGACTCACGGGGGGGGCACCAAAAATCTAAGGGGAGTCAATCATTTACGTGATTGGCTCCCCTTTTTCTTTGGGCTCTTCCGGCTGGCTCTTCCCCATTAACGGCTCTTCGGCTCTTCCCCATTAACGGGGAGCCCTCGGTGATGCCGTTGGATTTGGTGAAGCGCCACATCGAGCTGCCCCTTGTTCCGGATATAGACCCTTTAATCGACTGACGGGCAAGCCCCTTCTCCGAGATTTTCCTATTTCCGAGCTTGCTCCGGCGGGCTTACTTTTGCCTGCCTTTTGGAGAGCCGGGCACGTCCCTTGCTAAAGCCTTTGTGCCGGCCGCTGGGCCGCTACACTGGAGATACGCATGGACAAAGATCAAGTGAAAGGGGCCGCCAAGGAGATAAAGGGCGGTGTCAAGGAGGCGGTCGGAAAAGCCACCGACAACCCAAAGACCGAAGTTGAGGGCAAGGCCGAGAAGAATGTCGGCACAGCCCAACGCAAAATCGGCGAAGCCAAAGACGACATAAGGGACGCAAACAAGCGCTAAACACTCTGCTCCGTAGATTTGAAACGCCCGCTCGCGGGCTTTTTTTTGCCCTACGGCACCGACTGCAGTCCCGCATGCCCCACGAATTCTTCATAGTATGAATCTTCGGCGGCATCGTACTTGCTAGGACGCCCATGCAACAGATACCAGCGCAAGGAGATGCAATGAAAACGCAAATTCAGTTTCAGCAGACGGACGGCGACGATGGAGTCGCCCTTATCGAAGGCCCCATAGCGAGCCTTGATCACGCCAAGAATGAACTGGCCAACAAGCTTGACTTGCCTCGGGCGGATGATGCGCCTGCCACGCAAGCGGATATCGATGCCCGGCTTCGCAAGGGCGGGATCGACCCAGGCTCGATAGTCTTCAACCAGATAGCGGAATAGAAGGCCACGGGCACGCAGCTTGCCTCACTGCCGGCATCCCGCTTGAAAGCGGTCCCGTCCCGGTACACGGGCGATACTTGGAGATAGGCCATGACACAGAATCCAAAGACCGGCGCCCCTCCGCCACAGGATGCGGAGCAAGGCAACGAGATAGATCCTCGCCTGAAGGAACCCGCCAGTCCTGGCCAGTACCGGTCGGGAATAGACGGTCCGGGTGAGTCCACCAGCAAGAATCCGGGTCACGCCAACCCCGCGCACAATACGCCGGGACACGAGCGCCAGGATGAGCCGGGTCAACACGATCCGGGGCAACCCAGCCAGGGCCAGACCCAAAGCTATCCCGGCATCAAGGGAGGCAAAGCCCGCGCACTTGCGGAGGACGAAGACATGGACAGAAAGCAGGCGGACGAGACAACAAAAAGGGATCCACGCTCGGAATTGGGATTGAAGTCGCCGGTCAAGGAAGCCAAAGATACGGAAGAACGCATGAACCGGCAAGAAGCGCAAGGCGGCAAAGCCACGCAATTCGACGGTAGCCCGGCTCCTCAAGGTTCCGCATCCACGTCCTTCAAGCCCAAGGATGACACACCGGCCAAGCTGAAAAAGTCCGAAGGGCCCCGGAACGATCAATAGCAGTTCAAGGCGGGCGGCTATCCCGCAGCAAGCACCCGGCGGGACTACGGTCTCAGTCCTTCGATGGCTGGGAAGCGTCGTCCTGATCGTCGTTGCTCTCGTCGATGTCGACGTCGTCGGCGGTGGAGATATCGATAGGTTCCTCCTCTTTGGGAGGACGATCCGTGCCGGGAGCCGCCGAAGGGTCGGCATCGGCTACGCTGGGCACACCGGAGGTGTCGACCGGGTTCCTGATCAAATCAGCTTCCGCGCCGCTTTTCTTGTCAGACGTATCCTTGCGCTCGTTCATGGCCCTATTCCCTTGCTTCCGCGTTAACGCCCCATGGGCAGAGTCTCTGTATTCAGCAAGCCTCATGCCGCATACTGCATCGCCCAACGCTGGAAACTAGGGAAACCACTCATACTTCTGTTCGTATAATCGTATACGATTATACGAATCCGGCCAAATATCAATAAGGCGGACACCGCTCGTCGGCCAGGCAACGACAAAATCAAATTCCTCAACGAGCAACACACTCATCATGCCGCGGTACCGCGTCTATCCCATTTTTCAGGGATCGCGTCACCGGGTATTTCTTTTCATCCGCATTCGAATTCATCGATACACAGGAGACAGCATGAACAGCAGTAAATGGTTGATGGCAGGCGCCTTGTGCCTGGCTTCGTTTACCGGCGCGGCATATGCCCAGGCGAAAGATACGGCGAAGACCTTGCCCAAGGTCGTGGTTCTTTCCACAGGGGGCACGATAGCCGGCGAATCGCGCAGCAGCACCGATACCACCAACTACACGGCCGGCCAGCGCAGCGGCGACCAATTGGTGAAAGCCGTTCCGGAGATCGCCAAGGTGGCCGATGTCGAGGTCGAGCAGGTCGTCAACATCAGCAGTCCCAACATGCAGTATTCGCACCTGCTGGCCCTTTCCAAAGCCGCCAACAAGTATCTGGCCGATCCCTCCGTATCCGGCGTGGTGATCACCCACGGCACCTCGACGGCCGAGGAAACCGCTCTGTTCATGGACCTGACCGTCAAGAGCAGCAAGCCGGTCATCGTGGTGGGCGCCATGCGTCCGGCCACGGCCATCAGCGCCGACGGGCCGTTCAACCTGCTGCAAGCCATTGCGCTGGCGGTCCATCCGTCCGCACGCGATCGCGGCGCCCTGCTCGTGTCCAACGACCGCATCAGTTCCGCCATGTATGTATCCAAGACCAACACCCAGTCCCTGGATACGTTCCAGGCCGCCGAACAGGGCCATCTGGGATTGATGGTCGGAACCAAGCCATACTTCTATTTCACCCCCGCTTCCGTGCCCGGCAAGCCCTACTTCGACGTCAGCAAAACCGAGAACCTGCCCAAGGTCGAGATCCTGTACGGCTACATCGAGAACGATGCCGGCATGCTGGATCATCTGGTCGGCACCGGCACCAAGGGTGTCGTGGTGGCCGGGCCCGGAAACAGCTCGCTGTCCAAGGCCATGGTGGAAAAGATCACCAAGCTGCAGGCCGACGGCTACCCGGTGGTGCGCGCGACCCGCGTGGGCGCAGGCATCGTCACGCCCAAGAAGGAAGGAATCGCGGCGGGCTTCTACAACCCGCAAAAAGCCCGACTGCTGCTGGCCCTGGCCATCAATGAAGGCGCAGACCTGAAGAAGACCCAGAATTACTTCCTGCCCGACTGACGGCGGGAACCCGCCGCAACCCCGGAATCCGGGTCCGCAGATTCCGGGGGCTTGCGAGGCCGGCTCCCCGGCCTCGATCAGTTATCATCCAGCTGTCGCCATACAGGCCCGACGGCGGCTCCGGTCGGTGGGCTCGTCCGGCTGCGCGTCGATGCTGCGGCCAGACGGGACGGCAATCCGGCAAAAAGAAGTGTCCTGGCCACTCCACGATGAAAACCATTGAAACGATCCGCTCCTGGGCCCGGCGCATCAAGCGCGATGCGGTGACGCTGTGGTTTGTCTGCCTGCTGGGCACTATGGCGCTACGCATGGCTGCCCTACTTATCCACATAAACTGTGCATAAGCCAAGGGATAACCCTCGGGCAATCTCCGAGCGCCCAATGAATACGCGGCACCCAGGTTCCCTGGTCAAGAACTGCCAGTGACGACTTGCTCCACCTTCGACCGCGCTCTCCGATTCCCGTCTTCTCTACTGCTCCTTGGGCAAGGCATAGGCGATGACATCGTCGCCCGCCTTGGTGCCCAGGGAGCCATGGCCGCCCGCCACGACCAGCAGGAACTGGCGACCATCCTCGGCGGTATAGGTCATGGGCGTGGCCTGCCCGCCCGCCGGAAGCCGGCTCTCCCACAACTGCTCGCCATTGCTGACATCGTAGGCCCGCACATAGTAGTCAAGCGTTCCGGAAAGGAAGGCCACGCCCCCCGCCGTCATGAGGGGCCCGCCCAGATTGGGGACGCCCATCCTGAACGGCAAGGGCAAGGGCGAACTGTCGATGACCGTTCCGTTCTTGTGCTTCCACGCTATCTTGCCGGTGGTCAGATCCGCTCCGGCCACATACCCCCAAGGTGGGGCCTGGCAAGGCAGGCCCAGCGCAGAGGTAAAGGCGCTAAGCTGAACCGCGTACGGTGCGCCGAAGTTTTCATTCAGGGCCGGCAGGCTGTCCTGCGGACGGTTTCCGCCCTGAACATACAGGGTCTTGTCATCCGCGCGGGGCACCAGCTGCGAGACGAAGGCCAGGTACGTGGGGGTCGTGAAGGCCGCCTGGCGCTGCGGGTCGACAGCAATGCCGCCCCAATTGAATACACCGAAATTTCCCGGATACACCAATGTGCCCTGCGTCGACGGCGGCGTATAGCGGCCTTCGTAGCGCAGTGACTTGAGTTCGATGCGGCAGGCCAGCTGATCGAACATGGTCGCCCCCCACATGTCGGCGCCCGTCAAGGGCGGCGGATCGTACGACAAGGCTGAAACGGGCTGCGTGGGCGCCAGGCGTTCCCCCTCTGTCGCGCCCTGCGGCACCGGCGCTTCGGTGACGGGCAGCACGGGTTCGCCCGTAAGGCGGTCCAGCACGTAAAGCTCTCCTTGCTTGGTGGGCTGCACCAGCGCATGCACTGTTTTTCCGCCGACGGTCAGATCGATCAGGCTGGGTTGCGCGGGGACATCGTAATCCCACAAATCGTGATGCACCGTCTGGAACACCCAGCGCACCTGGCCGGTGGCCAGGTCCAATGCCACCACCGACGATGAGTAGCGCTCGACGGCCGGGCTGCGGTCCGCGCCCCATTGGTCGGGAGGCTGATTGCCCAGCGGCACGTAGACCATGCCCAGCTCTTCGTCCACGCTGGAGATCGACCAGCTGTTGGGGGAGTTCGCCGTATAGGTTTCACCCGGCCCTATCGGAGCGGTATGGTCCGGATTGCCCGAATCCCAATTCCACACCAACTGGCCGGTATTGATGTCGAAAGCACGTATCACGCCCGACGTTTCCTTTGTGGAAACGTTGTCCAGCACCGTTCCGCCCACGATGAGCAGCGACTTCGTCACGACCACGGGCGAGGTCGAATAGTATCCGCCCGGATTGACGTTGGGCATGTTGCGCCACAAGTCGATCTGGCCCGTTCCGCCTCCGAAATCCTTGCAAACCGACCCGCTCTCGGGATCGAGCGCAATGACGCGTCCATCGGCCGTGGGCATGAATAGTTTGGCCGGGCAATGATCGATGGCCGGGCCGGCTTGCGCTGCGACCGGAAGGCCGATGTCCGGCGTTGCGGCGGCCGCGGAGGTCGCCGCCTGAGAGTCAGGAGGTGCCGCCTGAGGGCCGGACGGCGCCGCCGCGCCGGCTTGCGCGGGATGATAGGAAAGGCCGCGGCAGGTCAAGTGCTGCAGGGCCAGCTTGCCGCGGATTTGCGGATCGTAGCGCCAGATTTCCTTGCCGCTCGTCGCATCCAGCGCTATCACCGATTGATGCGGCGTGCAGAAGAAAAGCCGGTTGCCTATCTTTAGCGGCGTGACTTCGAACGTGGTCTCCACCGGATCGCCCGGCCTGCCCCGCACATCGCCGGTTTCGTAATACCAGGCGACCTCGAGATTGGCCACGTTCTGCGGCGTGATCTGCGTCAAGGGCGAATAGCGCTGGCCATGGCCGCTGCGGCCATAGGCATGCCATTCACCCGCCGGAACTCCGCTGGCATCGGCGGCAAGCTGCGCACGCACATCGGGCAGCCTGCCCTCTATCTTATGCGGATCGACGAACCACGAGGCAATGGCGACCAGCAGGAACAAGCCCAGCGACATCGCCAGCGGCAAGCTGGCGCGCCGAGCCTCTGCCGCGTAATACGTCTGGACGTCCGCTCGCGCCCGCCCGCGGCGGACCAGCGAGCGCGTCACCCACGGCGTCAGCAAAAACAAGCCCAACAGGAAAAGCACATCGCCGCGCGCGGCGAGCGGCCACCAATCCAGGCCGGCTTCCCACAAGGCCCACGCCACGGTGGCGACAACAAGCAAGGCATAGAGCCAAAGCGCCTCTAGCATTCCCCGGGCCAGCATGAAGGCGATCGCGATGAGGACCGCTCCGGTCAACAAGTAGTACCAGGAACCGCCCAGGGCCGCGAGCCATATGCCGCCTGCCAATAAGACGATTCCAAAGAGCCCGCTCAGGCAGATGGCTGCAATCAGGGCGGCGCTTCGTTGCGTGCTGGGCATGGTCATTCCTCTTTAAGCTGAGTGAAAGCAGAGTGGATGTGACCGAGCAGCAAATTCAATGCCTGCGAAGAGGCGCACCCGCGAAATCAGGCGGCGGCCGCCGGCAGATGGCCGCGTCCGTGCGGCTCGTCAAGATGCAGCACCGGCCCTGCCGGCACGATGCCATTGGGATTGATGGTGCCATGGCTGCGATAGTAATGCTGCTTGATGTGCTGCAGATTCAGCGTGGCGGCGACGCCGGGCCATTGATAAAGCTCTCGCGCATAGGCCCAGAGATGAGGGTAATCGACGAGCCGCCTCAGGTTGCACTTGAAGTGGCCGTGATACACGGCATCGAAACGGATCAAGGTCGTGAACAGGCGCCAGTCCGCTTCGCTGATGCGCGGCCCCAGCAGGTAACGCTGGCGGCCAAGCAGGGACTCCAGCCCGTCCAGGGCCTCGAACAGCCTGTGTACTTCGCGCTCATAGACTTCCTGCTCCGTGGCGAAGCCGGCCTTGTAGACCCCATTGTTTATGGTTTCATAAACATGCGCATTGATGGCGTCGATGCGCTCGAGCATGCCGGCGGGTGCATAGTCGCCGGGCCGGGCGCCCAGCCCGTCGAAGGCCGAATTGAACATCCGGATGATCTCGGACGACTCGTTGCTGACTATCGTTTGCCTGTGCGAGTCCCACAATACGGGCACGGTGACCCGGCCCGTGTAGCCGGGCATGGCGCGCAAATAGATTTCATACAGGTAGCGGGCATGGCCATAGGGGTCGGGAACGACGCCCGGCGCCGACTGGAATGTCCAGCCATTTTCCGCCATATGGGGATGGACGACCGACAGCCCTATCATGTCCTCCAGCCCCTTCAGGGCGCGAAAGATCAGGGTGCGATGCGCCCATGGACAGGCCAGCGATACGTATAGATGATAGCGTCCCGCCTGCGCCGGAAAACCGCCCTGGCCGCTGGGCCCGGGAGCGCCGTCGGGCGTGATCCAGCTGCGGAACTGCGCATTGCCGCGGACGAAACTGCCGCCCGTGCTCGATGTGTCGTACCACTGGTCGGCCCACTTGCCGTCGATCAACAGCCCCATGACATCCCTCCCGATTGATTCGGCGCCCTGTCCCGCCATGCATCTGCATCATAGCAAGGCCCTGGCCGCCCCAGCAGGCGCGGCGCCGCCGCAATCGCCGCTGGATCAGCCGAACAGCTTGTTGGCCACCTGGGCGATATGCTCGCCCTGGAAGCGCGCGCCCGCCAGCTCGTTTTCCGAAGGCCGGCGTGAACCGTCGCCGCCCGTGATGGTGGTGGCGCCGTAGGGGCTTCCGCCGCTAATCTCGTCGAGGGTCATCTGGCCCTGGAAGCTGTAGGGCAAGCCGACGGTGATCAGGCCGAAGTGCATGAGGTTGGTCAGGATGGAGAACAAGGTGACTTCCTGGCCGCCATGCTGGGTAGCGGTCGAGGTAAAGGCGCCGCCCACTTTGCCGTTCAGCGCGCCACGCGCCCACAGCCCGCCCGCCTGGTCCAGGAAATTGGCCATCTGCGACGACATGCGGCCAAAGCGCGTGCCCGTTCCAACGATGATGGCATCGTACTGTTCAAGGTCCTCGACCTTGGCGATGGGCGCTTCCTGGTCCAGCTTGTAGTGGGACGCCTTGGCCACCGATTCGGGAACCAGTTCGGGAACGCGCTTGATGTCTACCGTTGCGCCCGTGCTGCGTGCACCTTCGGCGACGGCCTTGGCCATGGCTTCCACATGCCCATAGGCCGAATAATAAAGAACCAGTACTTTTGCCATTTGGATAATTCCAGTCGAGATTGAAGAATATTGAACCGCCGCCGACGCCGTCGAAGTCATGCAGGCTTGGCGTCCACCCATTCTATGGAACCGGGCGGTAGAGAATAAGAGGGCATTATGGATATGGCCTTTCCAATAATGGAATAATCGACCGGACACAGGCCTTGTCCCGGTCTCGGGACGTGGTCCGATCCACAGGGCCTGGCGGCGCATCATGCATGCGAATCTGCCAACAGTGCTAGCATAGCCACCTTCACGCATTCACTGACAACTCAAAATAACAAAGGTTGGGCATCTGTGGGCAAGTGGTTCAGGATTTCGCATATTTCCGCCGGCTTCATCGCCGTGCTGGTGGGCTATACAAGCTCGGTCGCGATTATCTTCCAGGCGGCCAATGCCGCGGGCGCAAGCGCCGCCGAGCTGAATTCATGGATGTGGGCGCTGGGAATCGGCATGGGCGCAAGCTGCATAGGCCTGTCCCTGCGCTACCGCAACCCCGTCCTGACCGCCTGGTCCACCCCGGGCGCGGCCCTGCTGGTGACCAGCCTGTCGGGCCTGACCATGAGCCAGGCCATCGGCGTCTTCCTGTTTTCATCGCTGCTGATCACCCTCAGCGGCATCACGGGCTGGTTCCAGAAGATCATGCAGTGCGTGCCCCGGCACATCGCCGCCGCCATGTTGGCCGGCATACTGATACGTTTCGGCATGGATCTGTTCACCGCCATGCAAAGCCAGTGGCTGATGGTGGGCCTGATGTTCATCGTCTTCCTGCTGGGCCGCATCTGGGTGCCCCGCTACACCGTTCCGCTGGCGCTGGCGGTGGGCATGCTGTGCGCCGGTTCCTTGGGGCTGCTGCATCTGGAGACCCTGGCCTGGACGCCCGCCTCGCCCTTGCTGATGCCGCCCGAGTTCTCCGTATCGGCCTTGATCGGCGTGGGCATTCCGCTGTTCATTGTGACCATGACCTCGCAGAACGTGCCCGGGCTGGCGGTGTTGCGGGCCAACGGCTACCAGACGCCCGCCTCGCCCCTGATAAGCTGGACGGGGGTCGCGGGCCTGATCCTGGGACCCTTCGGCGGCTTCTCCTTCAATCTGGCGGCCATCACCGCCGCCATCTGCATGAGCAAGGACGCCGATTCCGATCCGTCACGACGCTATCTGGCTTCGGTCTGGGCGGGGGTGTTCTATCTGTTCACGGGCGTCTTCGGCGCGACGGTGGTGGGCCTGTTCGCCGCCTTCCCGGTCGAGCTGGTCGCGGCGATCGCCGCACTGGCCCTGCTGGGGACCATAGGCAACAGCCTGGCCGGGGCGCTGGCCGACGACCATGGCCGCGAAGCCGCGCTGGTTACCTTCATATGCACGGCCTCCGGCATGACCTTCATGGGCATAGGCAGCGCCTTCTGGGGCCTGGTGTTCGGCATCTGCGTCCACGCCGCCGCGAGCCGCATCAGGCCTTCATGACGGGGCGAAGCCGACGACGATCCCCTCGGCTTCAAGCGCCTTGCGTATGGCTTTGGCAAACACGACGGCGCCAGGCTGGTCGCCGTGGATGCACAAGGTATCGGCCGCGACCGCGACATCGCCGCCCTGCACCGCAGCCACCTTCCCTTCCTTGATCATGCGCAGCACCTGGCGTATGGACACATCGGGATCTTCGATCATGGCGTTGGGCTGCGTGCGCGGCGTCAGCGAACCGTCGCTCTGGTAGCTGCGGTCGGCAAACACTTCTTGCGCCACCTTCAGACCCGCCTCCCCGGCCGCGTCGACCTGCGCGCTGCCGGCCAGGGCATAAAGCACCAGCGACGCATCCACGTCGCGCACCGCCCCGGCGATGGCGGCCGCCAGTTCCCGGTTCTTTGAAGCCATGTTGTACAGCGCGCCATGGGCCTTTACGTGGCGAAGCCGGCCCCCCTGGCTGGCGGCCACGCCGGCCAGGGCGCCCACCTGCACCACCACGATGTCATAGGCGTGCTGGGGGCTGATGTCCATGTTGCGGCGGCCAAAGCCCGCCAGATCGGGCAATCCGGGATGTGCGCCCAGCGCCACGCCATGCCGGATTGCGGCGGCGACGGTCTTGCGCATGGTGGCCGGATCGCCGGCATGGAAGCCGCAGGCGATGTTGGCCGAGGTCACGTAAGGCAGGATCTCCTCATCCTGCCCCATTTTCCAGGCACCAAAACCCTCGCCCATGTCGCAGTTCAAATCGATGGACCAAGTCATGAATCGCCTCCGTGCAGATATGTTTCTAGAAACGCGCCACCCACTGGGCATAGGACTCGATATAGCGCCCCAGCAGCGATTGCCCCGTCTCGGTGAGCTCGCCCGCCGGATCGAACAGCTTGTCGGCCTGGCTGAGGTAGGTTTCCGGATTGGGCATGCAGTAGATGTTCAGGCAGGTCAGCGACTGGCGCAGATGCTGGCTGGCCCCGTAGGCGCCCAGCATCGATGGCGACGCGCTGATGATGGCGCCGGGCTTGCCGTTCCAGACGCTCTTTCCATAAGGCCGCGAGCCGATATCCACCGCATTCTTGAGGGCGGCCGGCATGGAGCGGTTGTGCTCGGGCGTGGCGAACAGCACGCCGTCGACGGCCGCTATCCTGTTCCGGAACTCGGTGTACGGCGCGGGCGACTCCGCATCGTAGTCCTGGTTGTACAAAGGAAGCTGCCCTATCTCGACGATTTCCATCGACAGGGAGTCCGGCGCCCGCTGGATCAAGCCTTGCGCAACCTTCCGGTTGATGGAGTCCTTGCGCAGGCTACCGACGATGACAGCAATGTTTTTCACTTGGCTCACGACTATCCTCTAGAAAATGCCCCCGCAGCGCGGGCAAAAACACCTAACGCCATTGGAAAAAAAAAAGCGGCATGCCGAAGCAGCCGCTTTGTTCATGGCTAACCGTGCCCTTGAATGATACTACTGTCCTTCAAGGAAGCTCTTGAGCTTGTCGGCGCGGCTGGGATGGCGCAGCTTGCGCAGCGCCTTGGCTTCGATCTGGCGGATGCGCTCGCGCGTGACGTCGAACTGCTTGCCGACCTCTTCCAGCGTCTGGTCGGTGCTCATCTCGATGCCGAAACGCATGCGCAGGACCTTGGCTTCGCGCGGCGTGAGCGAGTCCAGAACTTCTTTGACGACATCGCGCATGGAGCCGTGCAAGGCCCATTCGGACGGCGACAGGGTGCCCGTATCCTCGATGAAATCGCCCAGGTGGGAATCGTCGTCGTCGCCGATGGGGGTTTCCATGGAAATGGGTTCCTTGGCGATCTTGAGGATCTTGCGCACCTTGTCTTCGGGCATGTCCATTTTCTGGGCCAGGGTCGCGGGATCGGGCTCGGCGCCGGTCTCCTGCAGGATCTGGCGATTGATGCGATTCATTTTATTGATCGTTTCAATCATGTGCACCGGAATACGGATGGTGCGGGCCTGGTCGGCGATGGAGCGCGTGATGGCCTGCCGTATCCACCATGTTGCGTAGGTGGAGAACTTGTAGCCGCGACGGTACTCGAACTTGTCCACCGCCTTCATCAGGCCGATATTGCCTTCCTGGATGAGATCCAGGAATTGCAGGCCGCGATTGGTGTACTTCTTGGCGATGGAAATGACCAGGCGCAGGTTGGCCTCGGTCATTTCGCGCTTGGCCTTGCGGGCCTTGGCCTCGCCGGTCGCCATGCGCTTGTTGACGTCTTTCAGGTCTTTGAGCGGGAGCACCACGCTGGATTGCAGGTCGATCAGCTTCTGCTGGATCTCCTGGACGGCGGGGATATGGCGTTCGAGCGTTTCGGAATACGGATGGCCGGCGGCCACTTCGTCCAGCACCCAGTTCAGGTTGGTCTCGTTGCCGGGGAAGGCCTTGATGAAATAGGCGCGCGGCATGCCGGCGCGGTCCACGCAGGCATGCAGAACGGCGCGTTCCAGCTTGCGCACTTCGGCCACCTGCTCGCGCAGGGTGTCGGCCAGCTTCTCGACCATCTTGGCCGTGAAGCGCACGCCCATGAGCTCGTTCAGTATGGCTTCCTGCGCCTGGATGTATTCCTGCGCCTGGTAGCCGTCGCGCTCGAAGGCCTTGCGCATCTTGTCGAACCATTCACTGATGATCTCGAACTTCTTGAGCGACTTGGTGCGCAGGTATTCCAGCTGCTTGCTGCTCATGCCGCCGGCCGGGCCGTCCTCGTTTTCGTCGTTGTCGACCGACACGCCCGCACCGGCGTATTCCTCGCCTTCCTGGTCGATCAGGCCGTCGACGACTTCGTCGATCTGGGCCGCGCCATCGCGCACGCGCTGCACATACTGCAGGATTTCGTTGACCGTGGTCGGGCAGGCGGCAATGGCCATGACCATGTGCTTGAGGCCGTCTTCGATGCGCTTGGCAATTTCGATTTCGCCTTCGCGGGTCAGCAGTTCGACCGTGCCCATCTCACGCATGTACATGCGGACGGGATCGGTGGTGCGGCCGAAATCGGAGTCGACCGTGGTCAGCGCCGCCTCGGCTTCGTCCTCGACGTCGTCGTCGCTGGAGGCCACCGGGGCGTTGTCGCTCATGAGCAGGGTTTCGGCGTCGGGCGCCTGGTCGTAGACCGAAATGCCCATGTCGCTGAACGTGCTGATGATGCCGTCGATGGCTTCGGCGTCGACCAGGTCATCGGGCAGGTGGTCGTTGATCTCGCCATACGTCAGGTAGCCGCGATCCTTGCCCAGCTTGATCAGCACCTTCAGGCGGTTGCGGCGCGCTTCCTGCTCTTCGGGCGTCATCTGGTTGCGCGCGGGAACGTCTTTGTCGCCCTTGCCGCGCTTGCCGCCGCGCTTGGGCAGTGGCTTGAGCTCGGGGATGACCTCGTTGTCGCCCGTATCGTCGTCGTTGAAGTCGGCGGCATCGTTATTGGCGTTCTTGGCTGGACGGCCGGGACGGCGTCCCGTGGGTGCCTTGGCGGCCTTCTTCGCCACAGCGCCTTCCGGCGCCTTGGCGGCGGTTTTCGCCGCCGTCTTTTTCGCGGCGGCGGAAGCCGTCGTGGCGGCTTCCTTCTTGGGGGCCGCCTTCTTGGCGACCGTCTTGGACGCAGCCGCCTTCTTGGCCGGCGCCTTCTTGGCCGCGGCCTTGCTTGCGGATGCATTCTCGGTGGCGCTTCCCCCGACCTTTACCGCCGTCTTGTCGGCGCTTTTGCCGGTCGCCGCAATGGTGGTCGCTTTCGCTGTCTCTTCAGACGCCGGGGGGGTTTTACCAGTAACTTGGGTCATAGTCGCTTCCGTAGGCGCAAAAACACCCGATGGGCAAAGCCAGCGAGTGCTGCAGGGCAGAACTTACTCATCGCGAAGGTTCAACATACCGCGTCGGTCGCATCCGCATGAACCCATGCAGCCCAGATAGAGTATCCTTGACGTAGCCATCGTGGCGGTGTCGTTGCAAGGCAAAAGGGGCTAGCCGGCTCGTTCAAATGTTACGACGCTTTTCATGCTTGGGGCAAGTAAGCCGTCACTTCGCGAAAACTCTCTATTTTATCGTACTTTAACGCGAAGATGCACTATGCAGCAGCGCTATGCGTCGCGTCAATTCTTGATACCTTTTACGTGAAACCTCGTCCTTCATGCCTCCGTCCACCAACGCCGACTGTTCGGCCTTGATGGCATCGAGCTCTATGCGTCGCAAGGCGTCGTTCCATTCCGCTTGCGGATCGGGCAGGTCTTCCTGAGCGAGCAATTCGGGCGTCAGGGAATCCAGCACGGCCTGAAGGTCGGATCCCGGGTCAGCGGCCTGCAACAAGGCTCCCGCATGACGCGCACCGCTTAGATTCGCCAGAGTGATCAAATCACGTACAAGTACAAGGTGGGGGCCATGCTCCAGAATTTCAAGCTGCTGGTCGCCCAGGCTGGCGACCAGCTCGGGATGCGCCAGCAACAGGCGCAGGAGGCGCTTGGCCATGGGCGTCACCGTGCGCGCCGCATGCTTGCGCCGGCCCGCGGCGGGCCGGGTTCCACCCTTCCATGCCTCGCCGCCGCGGCCGGTGTCCGCCCCGCCCGGAGCGGGCCAGTCCGGCACCGCATATTCAAAGCCTTCGGCATCGCCGGGGTGGAAATAAGGCTCGCCGGAATCGAAGCCGGACATGTCCAAGAAGCCCGGCGGCTCTTCTCCACCGGGATAAGCGCCGTGATCGCGGCGATCCGCTCCGGCGGGCTCCGATGAGCCGGGCGCTGCCTGCGCCGGCAGATCGCGCATCATCTGGGCGAGCTCTTCCGGCGTAAGCTGGACCAGCTTGGCAAACTCCCGCTCGATCTGGACCCGCAAGGTGCTCTCGGGCAGCAAAGCCAGCAAAGGCTTGGCTTCGTGCACGCAGGCGGCCCTCCCTTCGGCTTCATGCATCGCATGGCGCGAGGCCAGCTCGTCCAGCATGAAGCGCGACAGGGGCACGGCTTCGGACACCGTGGCCTTGAATGCCTCGGCGCCGTATTCCTTTATGTAGGAATCAGGATCATGCTCGGCGGGAAGAAACAGGAAGCGCATCGAGACGTCGTCGCGCACCAGCGGCAAGCAGGTATTCAAGGCGCGCCACGCGGCCTTCCTGCCGGCTTTGTCGCCGTCGAAGCTGAACACCACCTTGCTGCTGGCGCGCAAGAGCTTCTGGATATGAAAAGGCGTGGTCGACGTGCCCAGGGTCGCCACGGCATTGGCCAGGCCGTGCTGCGCCAGCCCCACCACATCCATATAGCCTTCGACCACCAGCACGTAGCCTTCGCTGCGTATGCCGGCTCGCCCTTCCCAAAGCCCATAAAGCTCGTGGCCTTTGGAAAACAGGCTGGTCTCGGGTGAATTCAGGTACTTGGGCTCGCCCTTGCCGATGATGCGCCCGCCAAAACCGATGATGTTTCCGCGCGTATTGCGTATCGGGAACATGATCCGTTCACGGAAACGGTCGTAGCGCCGGCCGTCCTCCGACTCGATGACCAGGCCGGATTCGACCAGTACGGCATCTTCATAGTGCGGAAAAACGGCGGCCAGTCCGCGCCGGTCGTTCCCCGACCAGCCCAGGCCGAAGCGCGCCGCGATTTCGCCGGAAAGCCCTCGCTGCTTCAGATAGCGTATGGCCGCCTGGGACTGCTTGAGTTCGCGCAGATAATGCGCCTGCGCCATGTCCAGCACCTGCTGGTGGCGCGAGACTTCTTCCTTGCGGCGCTTGTCGGCGGCGCGCTGCCTGGGGCTGCGCGGCTCCTCGGGCACGGTCATGCCGGCGCTGGCGGCCAGTGAGCGAACGGCTTCGGGAAAGCTGGCCCCGGTATGCTCGATCAGAAATGAAATGGCGCTGCCATGCGCTCCGCAGCCGAAACAGTGGTAGAACTGTTTGGTGGGGCTTACCGTGAACGAGGGGCTTTTTTCGTTGTGGAAGGGGCACAGGCCAAGCAGATTGGCCCCGCCCTTGCGCAACTGTACATATCGCCCGACGACATCGACAACATCAACTCGGGCGAGAAGTTCCTGAACAAATGATTCAGGTATCAATCAATACAGACGCGGAGGCAGTTGTTGGCTGCGGATGCGTTTGTAGTGGCGCTTGACGGCGGCGGCATGCTTGCGTTTACGTTCTGCCGTGGGCTTCTCGTAAAATTCGCGCGAGCGCAGCTCGGTCAAGAGGCCGATTTTTTCGATGGTGCGCTTGAAGCGGCGCAGTGCGGCTTCGAAGGGCTCGTTTTCTTTCAGACGAACGATAGGCATGTAATCTTAAGCCTTGAAGGTTAAAAATTAGTTAGTGGACAAACGACAACCTGTGATTCTAGCATGAAATAAGCATTTACGGCGTCTTTTGCGCTGGCAGGCGGCGGCATGCCGCCGGACGAGGCCTCAACTGCGCACGCCCTTGCGCACCCAGGCTTCCAGCTGATGGGGACGTATGCTGTCATAGTCCTCGAAGGGCTGGTGTATCCAGGGGTTGGTCGGCAGCTTCTCGACAAAATAATCGGGCGAGGCCTGCGAATGCCCCTTCCACCACAGCACGGCGGTCCTTAATTCGGTAATCGCGGGAAACTGCGATTGCAGGTGGTCGCGCACCCGATTGAAGGTCATGCCGGTATCCACCATGTCGTCAACCAGCAACACCTTGCCGTCCAGGGTGCCGCGCGTAATGGTGATGAACTGGGCGATATCCAGTTGACCCTGCTGCGTGCCGGCCGCCTCGCGATAGCTGCTGGTGGCCAGGATGCCCAGCGGCATGTCGTAGATGCGGGACAGTATGTCGCCCACCCGCACCCCGCCGCGCGCCAGGCATACGATCTTGTCGAACTGCCATCCGGATTCATGGACATTCAAGGCCAGCCGCTCGATAAGGCCGTGGTATTGATCCCAACTGACCCAAAGGTCGCGATCGGTGCTCGGAGGCAGACTCATAAGACAGTAGATTCCCTAATTCCGCGTTTTATTTGCAAGGAGCGTAATGATAAACCCCTAAGCCGGCCGAGAAAAGCATTTGCCGGGCAAAGCACCCGATTCGGGCCTTGCGCAAGGCGGCGGCGCTGCAAAAAAAACCCGCAGCCCGGCAAGGCTGCGGCCCTAGGACGGCGAATCCGCGATGGCGGCCTAGCCGCTGAAGGGATGCCTTAGCACGATGGTTTCCATGCGGTCCGGACCGGTGGAGACCATGTCGATGGCCACATCGCACACTTCGGATATGCGCTCCAGGTAGCGGCGCGCATTGACCGGCAGCTTGTCGTATTCGGTGATGCCCACGGTCGATTCCGTCCAGCCGGCCATTTCCTCCAGCACGGGCTCGGCTTCGGCGGCGGCATGCGCGCCGTAGGGAAGGACATCGAGGAATTCGCCCTTGTAGCGGTAGCCCACCCCGATCTTGATCTGCTCGACGCCGTCCAGGACATCGAGCTTGGTGATGCACAGGCCGGAAATGCCGTTGATCATGACCGAACGCTTCATGGCGGCGCCGTCGAACCAGCCGCAGCGGCGGGGCCGGCCGGTCACCGAGCCGAACTCCTTGCCGACGGTGGCCAGGCGGGCGCCGGTGTCGTCCAGCAATTCGGTGGGGAACGGGCCCGACCCGACACGCGTGGTGTAGGCCTTGGCAATGCCCAATACGTAATCCAGGGTCTGGGGACCGACGCCCGCGCCGGCCGATGCCGCGCCGGCGATGCAGTTGCTGCTGGTCACGAAGGGATAGGTGCCGTGGTCGATATCGAGCAGCGCGCCCTGCGCGCCCTCGAACAGCAGCTTGTGGCCCGCCTTCTTGGCGATATGCAGGTTGCTGGAGACATCGGCCACCATGGGCTTGATGGCGGGCGCAAGGGCCATGGCCTGATCGCGCACCTCGTCGGCCGAGACGGCCTTGCCGCCCAGGTAGTTGATGAGCACGAAGTTGTGGAAATCCAGGGTCTCGGCCAGCTTCTCGTCGAAGATCTCGGGGTCGTACAGGTCTTGCACGCGCAGGGCGCGGCGGCCGATCTTGTCTTCGTAGGCCGGGCCTATGCCGCGTCCCGTGGTGCCGATCTTGCCCTCGCCCTTGCGCGCTTCGCGGGCCTGATCGATGGCGATGTGATAAGGCAGGATCAGCGGGCAGGCGGGGGATATCTGCAGGCGCGAGCGCACGTCCAGGCCGGCCTCTTCGAGCTCGCCGATTTCCTTGAGCAGGGCTTCGGGCGAAAGCACCACGCCGTTGCCGATGTAGCAGGTGACGTGGGGATGCATGATGCCCGAGGGGATCAGGCGCAGTATGGTCTTCTTGCCATTGATCCACAGTGTATGTCCGGCGTTATGGCCGCCCTGGAAACGAACCACGCCCTGGGCCGATTCGGCCAGCCAGTCGACGATCTTTCCCTTGCCTTCGTCACCCCATTGGGTACCGATCACAACAATATTCTTGCTCATGTCACGTATCAAAAAAATTCGGCCCGAAAGACGCAAAGGCCAAAGTAGGTTTAACTCATACGATATAACAGCCCGGCCAGCCAGGCTAGGGAATCGCCCTTACCTTCCATGCCCCGCCATCCAGAATCAGTTCTCGATCAACGGTGAATTCATCCAGCTGCTGCGATTGCCCCGGCAGCATCTGCACCACGATTTCGCCGGCCTTGCGCAATTGACGCAAGGCCTCGACCAGCGCGGTGTCGGTGCCCCAGGGGGCGCGTATGGCGTTGGCCCGCGGCGCCGGCGGCAGGCCGGAGGACAGCTTGCGCAAGTCCAGGCTGAAACCGGTGGCCGGCCGCGAACGGCCGAAGGCACGGCCCACGCCATCGTAGCGGCCGCCCCGGACCAGCGCATCGTGCCAGCCCTGGGCATAAATCGAGAACACCACCCCGGAATGGTAGCCGTAGCCGCTGCCCATGTCGGCCAGGTCGACGCTGAACTCATGCTCGGGCAAGGCCCGGACCAGCGCTTCCAGTTCGTCGAGCGCCGCAAGCAGGCCCGGCAAGGCGGGCAGTTGCGTGCGGGCCCTGGCGATGACTTCGGTGCCGCCGTACAGCGATGCCAGCTTCAGCAAGGTCTGTATGCTTTCCGGCCGGACATCGGGCAGGCGCGCCCCCAGCTCGGTCAGGCCGGGCATGTCTTTGGTGCTGAGCAGATCGAAGATGGCGCCGGCCTGGTCGGCAAGCGCCGGATCGGATTCGATGATGGCGCGCAGCACGCCGGGATGATTCAGGTCGAGCCGCGCCTGGACCAGCCCGGCCCGCTTGACGCTTTCCAGGGCCAGTTCGATGATTTCGATGTCGGCCTCGAAGCCGGCATGCCCGAATATTTCGGCGCCGATCTGCAGCAGTTCGCGATCGGACAGCAGGCCGGCCGGCCTGGCATGCAGGACCGTGCCGCAATAGCACAGGCGGGTGACGCCCTCGCGATTGAGCAAGTGCGCATCGATGCGCGACACTTGCGGCGTCATGTCGGCGCGCACGCCCAGGGTGCGTCCGGAAATCTGGTCGATCAGCTTGCAGGTGCGCAGGTTCAGGTCGCCGCCCGTGCCCGACAGCAGGGAATCCAGGTACTCGACCAGGGGCGGGGCCACGAGCTCGAAACCATATGCGCGATACAGATCCAGTAAATCGCGCCGCAATTCCTCAATGCGACGGGCTTCGGCCGGCAGGATATCCGCCAGACTTTCCGGCAACAACCAGTTGGACATTATGCAGCCCTGAAAAGAACCTTGATAAAAAAACCAAACAAAAAGCGACCTGGGGCGTAAGCCCGCCAAGTCGCTTGCGGTAAAGGTAAACAAAACTTACGCGCTAGTATAAACGATAGCGCTGAATAAGTGAAACCGGGGCGGCCCTTTGAAGGGCCGCTTCCCAATTTGGAAGCCAGGCACCGACGAAATGGTAGGAACAGGTTTTCGTTCCGTTTACGCCCGATCAGGAGGAACTCGCGCGTTCTTCTTCTGTTGACGCTGGCGAAAGGAACCGAGTTTTCGTTCTCGTTCTGTTAACGCCGTCGAGGTGGCGGGGGCCGGGCTTTGCTCCTCGTGACCGGTTCGGCGCCTACGCGCCGAACACCGCTTCGCCCGGCTCGTCCGCCCGTTCGGGCTTCCTTTGCCTGCGGCTCGCTCGGCCCCGAAAGTCGCCGCAGCCCGGCCCCCACCACCTCGCCAGCTACATAAGTGAAATGCGCCGCATCGTTGGGGCGGTTTGCTTGCTTGGCATTTTTTTGAGGTGGTGCTGGTTGCTTGAAGAGTTCTTGCGCCGTTCCAGGCCGCGCCCTACAGGCGGCGCGGCCTGGAACATTCAGTCTAGGCACGCCCAGATCTTCACCATTCTTTGATGTCACGCTGCGGCGGGCGGGCCGGGGGCGGGCGACCATTGAGCAAGCCGCAGGCCTGGCTTGGAAGCGGGGGCGTAAGAGGACGCGCTGTCTGAATGAATCAAGCAGCCGGGGGCTGCTTGATTCATGAGTTCGCGTCCGTCCCCCGATGAAGAGCCGGGACAAGGGAAGCCCGAAGGGCCGCAGCGATCGGGAGCACGGCCCCGGCCCGCCCGCCACAGCGCTTAAGAACTCAACAAAGAACCCACCCAGCAATCAAACGCGCCTAAAGAACACGAGAAAGCAAAAAGAAACCGGCCCGGATAACCGGGCCGTTCAACAAAAGCGCAATCGCCTAGAAACTCGCCCCGGCATCAGCCGGCCACGACAGTTCCTAGGCGACGACTAGCCCATCATCAAGGCGTAGCCGGCTTGCTGCCGGCAGCCGAATTCCAGTACTTGAAGAACTCGGACTTGGGGCTCAGGACTAGGGCGTCGTCGCGGCTGGAAAATGCCGACGCATACCCTTCCAGGCTCTTGTACAGGCTGTAGAACTCCGGATTCTTGCCATAGGCCTCGGCATAGATGGCCGCCGCGTTGCCGTCGCCCTCGCCCCGGATCTGCTGGGCTTCGGCATAGGCCTTGGCCAGCAATTCCTGGCGCTCGCGATCGGCCTGGGCCCGTATGCGTTCGCTGTCGGCCGCGCCGGTGGCACGCAGGCGGTTCGCTTCCTGCTTGCGCTCGGCTTCCATGCGGCGGTAGACCGACTCGGAGATTTCAGGGGCGAAATCGATGCGGCGCAGGCGTACATCGACCACCTGGACGCCCAGCGGCTTGGCGCGCGCCTCGACGTTGGTCAGCACTTCGCGCATGATGGTGTCGCGCTCGTTCGAGACCACTTCCTTCACGGTGCGCACGTTGACCGATGCGTTCAAGGCGTCGCGGATCTGCGCCTGGAGCCGCTCGACGGCGGCGCGATCATTGGCTCCGAAGGTCACATAGAAAAGACGCGGATCGGAAATGCGCCACTTGACGAAGGAGTCGATAAGCAGGTTCTTCTTCTCGGCGGTCTGGATGCGTTCCGGATCGCTGGTTTCGATGGTCTGCAGGCGCTTGTCCAGCCGCACCACATTCTCGAAGGGCGGCGGAAACTTGAAATACAGGCCCGGCTCGGTGATGGTGTCGCGCACCTCGCCCAGGGCGAACACCAGCGCGGCGTCGCGCTCTCGCACGACGAACACGCAGGAGGAAAGAATCGCCAGGATAATGACCAGGCCGACTAAAGCAGGAAAAAAACGTTGCATCATGGCCTCCTAGCGAGAATACGGATTCACCGACAGCGACTTCGTCGCGGTCCCGCCTGCATCCGGACTGCGGGTGCGGGCGGGCGCGGCCGGCTTGTTTGGCAGCGTCGCGCCGGCGGCTGCCGAGGACGTGCTTTCTACCGAACCGCTGAAGGTGGCGCGATCGCCGGCGGCCTGGCGCATGATCTTGTCCAGGGGCAGGTACAACATGTTGTTGCTGGCTTGCGAATCGACCATGATCTTGCTGGTGTTCTCCAGGATTTCCTGCATGGTCGACAAATACATGCGCTCGCGGGTGATGTCCGGCGCCTTCGCATATTCGGCTTCCACGCTGGTGAAGCGCGCGGTGTCGCCCAGGGCGTCGCCGATCACCTTGGCCCGGTAGCCTTCGGCTTCCTGGATCATGCGGGCCACCTGGCCCTGCGCCTCGGGCAAGACCTTGTTGGAATAGGCATTGCCCTCGTTGATCTGGCGCTCGCGATCCTGGCCGGCCTTGACGGCGTCGTCGAAGGCCGCCTGGACCTGCTCGGGCGGTTGTACGTTCTGGATGGCGACCGTACTGATCTGGATGCCGGTTTCGTAGCGGTCCAGTATGCTTTGCGCCAGCTTCTGCACTTCGGTGGCGACTTCGGTACGGCCGGAGTACAGCACGAAATCCATGGGTTTCTTGCCGACGATTTCACGCATGGCGGTTTCGGACGCCTGGCGCACCGACTCGTCCGGCTGGCTGGTCTTGAACAGGTAATCCGGCGCGCCGGTGGAGACCAGGCGATACTGCACCACGAACTGCAGGTCGACGATGTTTTCGTCGGTCGTCAGCATGAGCGATTCAGGCAGGACCTTGTTGCGCGCCGTGCCGCGAAAACCGACTTCGAAAGTACGCAATTGCGAAATATTGACCGTTTGATGGCTTTCGATGGGATACGGAAGCCGCCATTGCAGGCCGGGCGGCAATGTCTTGGTGTATTTGCCGAATTTGGTTACCACGGCGACCTGCCCTTCCTGGACGATGACAAAGCCGCTGGCCAGCCACAGCCCGATCAGGATGACGACGATCACCCCGACCATTTTGGGCGAGCCCTTGGGAAGCTGCGCCCCGCCGCCATTTCCCGACCCGTTGTCGCCGCCGCCGAAAGGACCGCCGCGCTTGGGCTTGCGCCCGAACAGGGAGCCCAGGCGATTGTTGAAATCGCGCCATACCTCGTCCAGGTCGGGAGGGCCGTCGCCCTTGCCCGGCCGCCGGGGCGGTTCGGAGCCGTTATTGTTGCCACGCCCCCAACCGGGGTCATTCAAATTAAACATTTTCGATATTAAACGCATTATGTCCCGCGATTTGACCAGATTCGACGATTGCCCCACGCAAGCCGTCTAAACCCAGGCGCCCCAAGGCGCTGACAAAAACTCGTGCAATCGTACCATGTTCGTTACGTTCCACCCTTGGCTCGTACCCCGCCGCGTCGATCTTGTTGTACACCAGTATCCGCGGAATTTCATCGGCGCCGATATCGGTCAGAACCTTGTTGACTTCAGCGATCTGCTCGTCGCGCTGGGGGCTGGAGGCATCCACCACATGAAGAAGCAAATCGGCCTGCACCGTTTCTTCCAGCGTGGCCCGGAAAGCCGCGATCAAGGTGGGCGGCAGGTCGCGGATGAAACCCACCGTATCGGATACGACCACCTGCCCCGCCCCTTCTATCCACACCCGCCGCGTGGTCGTATCGAGCGTGGCGAACAACTGATCGGCCGCGTAGGCTCCCGCCCGGGTCAGGGCATTGAACAGGGTCGACTTGCCCGCGTTGGTATAGCCCACCAGCGATACCGACAGGGTGCTGCCGCGCGAGCGCGAGCGGCGCTGGGTGGCGCGCTGACGCTGCACGCGGGCCAGCCGTTCGCGCAGCAGGCGCACCTTGTCGCCTATCATGCGCCTGTCCATCTCGAGCTGGGCCTCGCCGGGCCCGCGCATGCCGATGCCGCCCCGCTGGCGCTCCAGGTGGGACCACATGCGCGTCAGGCGGGTGGAAAGATGCTGCAGCTGGGCCAGCTCGACCTGCAGCTTGCCTTCATGGCTTTTTGCGCGGAGCGCGAAGATGTCCAGGATCAGCGCGACCCGGTCCACCACCCGGCGGTTGAAGCCGCGTTCCAGATTGCGCTGCTGGGCCGGGGTCAAGGGCTGGTCGAACAGCACGATTTCGGCTCCGGCGGCGTCGGCCGCCAGTATGGCTTCTTCCAGCTTGCCCGAACCGATGAAATGCGCCGCATCGGGGCGCGCGCGGCGCGCGACGATGGTTGCCACGACATCGGCGCCCGCACCCTTGGCCAGCATGGCGAATTCTTCGGCATGCGCCTGGTAATCGGGCTCGCCCAGATCCACGCTGATGATCAAGACCTTCATGCCGGGCGCCCAAATGAAATACCCGCCGGCGCGAAGCGCTCGGCGGGCGTCCCGGCCATTATGATGGACTGGGTATTATTCAGAAGGCTCATCCACTTGGAATGCCACGGGGCGGGCGGGAACGACGGTGGAAATAGCGTGTTTGTACACCATTTGCGTAACGGTATTGCGTAACAGAACGACATATTGGTCGAAGGATTCAACCTGCCCTTGCAGTTTGATGCCGTTGACCAGGTAAATCGATACGGGCACGTGATCCTTGCGCAGAGCGTTGAGAAATGGATCTTGTAGTGTTTGCCCTTTATTGCTCATTGGCTAGGCTCCAATTGTGTTGTTATTTAAAATAATAATGCGGCGAAACGCATACTTTACAGGGTTTTCCCTGAACTCGCATGGCGTAGCGGCGATGATACGGAGTATGGCTTTAATTTTAATGTGTTTTCGTTAAGATTTCGGCCAAGGTATTACATAGACGCGCGCAATCGTCCGGAGTTCCCACGCTGATGCGCAGAAATTGATCGATGCGCGGCAGGCTGAAATGGCGAACCAGTATGCCTTCCTGGCGCAGGGCTTGGCTCAGCGCTCCCGCATCGTGCCCCGGATGGCGGGCAAAGACGAAGTTGGCGCGGCTGGGTAAAACTTGGAATCCAAGCGTAGCCAATTGTTGCGACAATTGGTCGCGCGCATCGATGACGGCCTGGCGTGTCCGGTCGAAATAGGCGGTGTCCTGCAGGGCGGCCACGGCGCCGGCCTGCGCAAGGCTGTCCAGAGGGTAGGAATTGAAGCTGTCCTTGATGCGGTTCAGCCCGTCGATGATTTCCGCGCCGGCCATGGCGAAGCCCACGCGCAGCCCCGCCAGGGACCGCGACTTGGACAAGGTGTGCACGACCACGATGTTGTCGTGCCGGCCCAGCAGGGCCACCGCCGAATCGGCGCCGAAATCGACATAGGCTTCGTCCACCACCACCGGGACGTCGGGATTGGCGCCGGCGATGGCGCTGATATCGTCCAGGGACAGCGCCATGCCGGTGGGCGCATTGGGGTTGGCGAAGATGATGCCGGCGGGCCTTACGGCATGCCTGGCGGTGTAGTCCGCCACCCGGATCGAATAATCGTCGGCCAGGGGCACGATGCCCGCCTCTATCTGGAACAGCTTGCAGTAGGTGCGATAGAAGCTGTAGGAAATGTCGGGCATGAGCAGGGGTCGGCCCGCCCGCCTGAACAGGGCATTGAAGATATGCGCCAGGACCTCGTCGGAGCCGTTGCCGGCGAAGACCTGACTGGCATCCAGCCCGTGCAACCGGGCGATCGTCTGGCGCAAGGCCGTGCATTCATTGTCGGGATACAGCCTTAAACGGTCCGTGGCGGCGCCATGGATCGCTTCCAGCACCTTGGGCGACGGGCCATAGGGATGCTCGTTGGTGTTCAGCTTGAGCAGATTGGCGACTTTGGGCTGTTCGCCCGCAACGTAAGGAACCAGGCCCGCCAGGTGATCACTCCAGAAACGGCTCACTGCGCCCCCTGCAAATAAGGATTATGGGAAGACTTGAATTCGATGCGCAGCGGCGTGCCGTCCAGCTTGAAGGCGCTGCGGAAACGGGTTTCCAGATAGCGACGGTACGAGTCCGGAATCGCGTCCAGCGCATTGCCGTGGATGACGATGAGCGGCGGGTTCTGGCCGCCCTGATGCGCATAGCGCATCTTGGGGCGGAAAATACCCTTGCGGGGCGGCGGCTGCTGTTCGACCGCCGCCTGCAGTTCGCGGGTCAGCCGGGGCGTGGAAAGCTTGGAAAAGGCGGCCGCGTGCGCCGCATTCACCGATTTGATCAGGGCGTTCACGCCCTGCCCGTTCAAGGCCGAGACGGTATGCATCTTGGCAAAAGACAGGAAACGCAGCTTGCGCTCGAAGTCGCGCAGGATGCGTTCGCGCCGCTCGCCATCCAGGCCGTCCCATTTGTTGATGGCCACCACCAGCGCGCGGCCGGTTTCCAGCACGAAGCCCGCAATATGCGCGTCCTGGTCGGAGATCTCGGTTTGGGCGTCGAGCATCAGCAGGACCACGTTGCAGGCCTCGATGGCCTGCAAGGTCTTGATGACGGAGAATTTTTCGACCGCCTCGAAGACCTTGCCGCGGCGCCGCAGGCCGGCGGTATCGATCAGCGTATAGGGAACGCCCCCGCGCTCGAAATCGATCTCGATGGCATCGCGCGTGGTGCCGGGCATGTCGAAGGCGATGACGCGCTCTTCGCCCAGCAAGGTATTGATCAGCGTGGACTTGCCCACATTGGGCCGTCCCACGATGGCCAGCTTGATGCGATGGGCGACGGCTTCCTCGGCGGCGCCCCCGCCGGCCTCTTCGGCCTCTTCGCCTTGCCCGGCAAAAGCCGCGTCGTCCTCGGGCTCGCTGTCCGTCGAACCCGCAGCCTCATCCAGATAAGACAGCGCCTTCTCGATGAGGTCGACCACGCCATCGCCGTGCGAGGCGGATATGGGATAAGGTTCGCCCAGGCCCAGTTCGTGGAACTCGGCCGTCGCCGAACCGTAGCGCATGCCTTCGGCCTTGTTGACGGCGAGCAGCACGCGCTGGCCGGTCTTGCGCAGCAGGCGCGCGATTTCGTGGTCGTGCGCGTTGACGCCGGCCCGCGCATCGACCAGGAAAATCACGACGTCGGATTCGGCGATGGCCTGCTGCGTCTGGCGTGCCATCTCCAGCAGGATGCCGTCCTTGGCGACCGGCTCGAACCCGCCCGTGTCCACGGCCAGGAAGGGACGGTCGCCCACCCTGCCCTCGCCATAGTGGCGATCCCGGGTCAGGCCCGAGAAATCAGCCACCAAAGCGGCGCGCGAGCGGGTGATCCGGTTGAATAACGTGGACTTGCCCACGTTGGCGCGCCCCACGAGCGCGACCACCGGCTTGAAGACAATACTGTTCAATTCACACCAACCAAAACCAGATTCCCGCCGCTGGTCTGCGCCAGCACGCCATAGCGCGTGGCCACCAGGGGCGAAACGAGAGGACCGCCGCCGACCTGCACCCGGCCCAGCAGGTGGCCGTCGGTCCGCGACAGAAAATGCACATAGCCTTCGAAATCGCCTACGGCCAGGGCCTGCGGCACCACGGCGGGCGCGGTCAGCCGGCGATTGCCCAGGGCCTCTTGCTTCCAGACCTCATGCCCGTCGTTCAAACCGAATGCATGCACTGTGTCGCGCTGGTCGGCCGCATAGGCCTGCTGCATATCGGTGGTCATGCCGGTCTTGCTGGAGAAGCGCTGTTCCCAAAGGGGAACGCCGCCTTGCGATACGTCGAAACACACCATGCGGCCCTGATAGGTCACGCCGCACAGCAGCGGACCCTGGATCTGGGGCGACCCGACCACGTCGCTGATGCGCTCCAGGTCGGTGGCGCCCTGCGATACGGAAACCGTGCCTTCCCACTGGACGTTGCCGCTGCGGGCATCGATGGCCATCAGCTTGCCGTTCGGCAGGCCGGAGATCAGCAGGCCGTCGACGATGAGCATTTGCATATTAGTCTTGAGCGCCAGCGCCGGGCCGGGCCGCTGGATGTTCCAGCGCGCCTCGCCCGTGGCCGCGTCGAAGGCCTGGATGCGATAGTCGCTGCTGCGCACCACGACCACGCCGGCCCCCACCGCGGGCGGGATGTTGATCGCGCTGGTCGCCTTGGCGCGCCAGGCTTCGGCGCCTTGCTCGTTGAAGGCGATGACGGTGCCATCGGGCGCGGCCACCGCCGTGATCTGGCCGTCGCTGCCGGCACCGGCCGACAGCGCGGTATCGGCGCTGCCCTGCCACTGCACGCGGCCCGAGGCCAGGTCCAGCTTGCTGACCCGCCCGTTGGGCGCGGCCGCATAGACCGAGTCGCCGACCACGGCGGGCGCGAAGCCGTAGCCGCCCCCGCTGCCTATGGATACCGACCAGGTGGTGCCGGCCGAGACTCCCGCCGCGTACTCGGTCAGGGGCATCGGGTCGTAACGCGGATTCTTGTTTGAGAACATCGAGCATCCGGCCAGAACGGCCACGCCCAGCGCAAGCGCGACGTTGCGCAAAATACGACGAGAGACGGCAATTTGCATGAATCAGGCTCCAGCTAAGGCATCGATCTTCAGTTGAACAATTTGCGCCACCGGGTCGGCGCCCAATTCTTTCAATGCGACTTCCCAGGCGCCGCGGGCTTCCGCGGTCTTGCCCTGCGCCAGCAGTATGTCGCCCTTGCGGTCGGCATACAAGCCCGCGAATGCCGCCGGGGCATCATTCAGTTGAGCCAGGGCCTGGTCGTACTGTTTTTGTTCCAGCAGCACGCTGGCCAGCCTGAGTCTGGCCAGCGGAACCAGCGCGGCATCGGAACTGTTCTTGATCAGCCACTCAAGCTGTTCGCGGGCGCCATCCAGGTCCTTGCGCGCTTCCAGCGCCTGCGCGGCCACCAGGACGCCGCGCGAGGTATAGCCCGATTTGGAGAAATCACTGCGCAAGGTATGGCTGGCGGCCTTGATGCGGGCAACCGCGTCGTCGCCTTGCTGTCCCGCGGCGCCTTCCAGCGCCTCGAAGTAGCCCATGGCCTGGCTGGCCTGATGCCCCTGGTACCATTGCCAGCCGCGCCAGCCCACAATGGCCGCCACCACGACGAAAACCAAGACAGCGCACAGGGTGCCGTATCGATCCCACCAAGCACGCAGCGCGTCCAGCTTTTCCTGTTCTTCTAAATCGTATGCCATGCCTTAAACCTTTAATTTCAACTCTGTAACCAAACGATCCAGGGGGATCGATTCCTGCTGGGGCTGATCTTCGGCGGCCTGACCGCGGAGCCATTTGACGCTGGCCGTCCGCGAGGCGAGCTCGTCATCCCCAAGAATAACCGCCACCAGCGCCCCGCTGGCGTCCGCCCGCTTGAACTGCGACTTGAACCCCGCCGAACCCGCATGGACAATGACACGCAAACCGGCATCGCGCAAGGGTTCGGCCACTGTCGCAGCCAACCGCTGGGCTTGCGGGCCCTGATGAATCATATACACCTGGCATTCGGGCGCTGCGGGCTGCCCGGCGCCCTGCGACCACAGGTCCAGCAGGCGCTCGACGCCGATGGCGAACCCCACCGCCGGCGCCGGCTTGCCGCCCAGCAGCTCGATGAGGCCGTCGTAGCGGCCGCCGCCGCAGACGGTACCCTGCGCACCCAGGCGGTCGGTGACCCATTCAAAAACCGTCAGATTGTAGTAGTCCAGGCCGCGCACCAGACGCGGATTCAGGCGATACCCGATTCCGGCGTCCTGGAGACGCTCGCACACGCCCTGGAAATGAGCCAACGACGCTTCTCCCAGGAAATCGAACAGGCGCGGCGCCTTGTCCGCCATGTCCTGCATGGCCGGGTTCTTGGTATCGAGGACGCGCAAGGGGTTGCTGTACATGCGCCGTTGTGCTTCCTCGTCCAGCACATCCCTGTGCTGCTCCAGGTACTGGATGAGCGCCTGGCGATGCGCCGCGCGCTCGTCCGCCTGGCCCAGCGAATTGAGTTCCAGCCGTATGTCGGACAGGCCCAGCCTCTTCCACAGCCGCGCCAGCATGACGATGAGCTCGGCGTCGACGTCCGGGCCGGCGAAGCCCAGCGCCTCGACATCGATCTGATGGAACTGGCGGTATCGCCCGCGCTGCGGCTTCTCGTGGCGGAACACCGGACCCATCGCGTATACGCGCTGCGGACGGTCGTAAAGAATATTGTGCTCTATGGTTGCGCGCACCATGCCCGCGGTGAACTCCGGGCGCATGGTCAGTTGCTCGTCGTTCAGGGCATCGGTGAAAGAATACATTTCCTTCTCGACGATGTCGGTGACCTCGCCTATGCCGCGGGTGAACAGCCGTGTGTGCTCCAGCACCGGAGTGCGCATATTGCGGTAGCCGTATGCGGCCAGCCACTCGCGGACGATGGCCTCCAGCTTCTCCCATTGGGCGCTGCTGTCGGGTAATACATCTTTCATGCCGGTCAGGGCACGGACTTTCTGAAACGACTGCGTCATGGATGATCTTGTTTTTCTGGCGCGGCCCCGCCGCGCAGGTTGTTGTCTTGCACCGCGCCGGCGCCATAGCGGCGGTCCACGTAGTTCTCGACTATGGTTTTGAATTCTTGCGCGATGCTGTCGCCCTTCAGGGTGACGGTGCGCTCGCCATCGATGTAGACCGGCGCCGAGGGGACCTCGCCCGTGCCGGGCAGGCTGATGCCGATATCCGCGTGGCGGCTTTCGCCCGGGCCATTGACCACGCAGCCCATGACCGCGACGTTCATGGTTTCGACGCCAGGATAGCGGGTCTTCCAGACGGGCATCTGTTCGCGCAGATAGCCTTGTATGCTGTCCGCAAGCTCCTGGAACACCGTGCTGCTGGTGCGTCCGCAGCCCGGGCAGGCCACCACCATGGGGGTGAAGGCGCGCAAGCCCATGGTCTGCAAAATCTCCTGGGCCACCACGACCTCGCGCCGGCGGTCCCCGCCCGGTTCCGGGGTCAGGGAAATGCGTATGGTGTCGCCTATGCCCTGCTGCAACAGCACGGACAAGGCGGCGGTCGACGCCACGATGCCTTTGCTGCCCATGCCGGCTTCGGTCAGGCCCAGGTGCAGGGGATAATCGCAACGCGAGGACAGGTCCCGGTAGACGGTGATCAGGTCCTGTACGTGGCTGACCTTGCAGGACAGCACGATGGCGTTGGGCGACAGGCCCAGTTCCTCGGCGCGCTGCGCATTGCTGATGGCCGAGACGACCAGGGCGTCGCGCATGACCGCCTGCGCGGCCCAGGGCTGCGCCCGCCGGCTGTTCTCGTCCATCATGCGCGCCATGAGTTCATGGTCCAGGCTGCCCCAGTTAACGCCGATGCGCACCGGCTTGTCGTAGCGGCAGGCCACTTCTATCATCTGTGCGAAATTGTCGTCGCGCTTCTTGCCCCCGCCCATGTTGCCGGGGTTGATCCGGTATTTGGACAGCGCTTGCGCGCATTCGGGAAACTGCCCCAGCAACTTGTGGCCGTTGTAATGGAAGTCGCCGACCAGCGGGACATCGATGTTCATGCGATCCAGCTGTTCGCGAATGGCGGGCACTTCCCGGGCGGCCTCGGGAGTATTGACGGTTATCCGCACGAGTTCGGAACCCGCCAGGGCCAGTTCCTTGACTTGCAGGGCGGTCGCAATCGCGTCGGCCGTATCGGTATTGGTCATCGACTGCACGACGACGGGGGCGTTCCCGCCCACCTGCACCGCGCGGCCGCCCCAGCGCACGACGGCCGGTCGCGTGGGCCGCCGCGTGGCGGCGCCGACGGACAAGGGGCCGTCGGCCGGGCCCCGGTCTGGATTCTGGGTCATTTTTTCAGGGATTTGAGCCAATCGAACACCAGCCAGGAATCGGGCACCCAGCCGCGCTCGATGGCATAGAAGCCGGCGACGAACAGGAGTATCAGGATGATGATCAGCCAGCCCCAGGGCCGGTGGACCGGTTCGCCCTGTATGGGGAGATCGGCCGGACCCAGGGAATGGGCAGTGTTGTTGACCGCGATGGGACGGGCGGAAGTGGGCCCGACCTGGTTATCCAGCATGACCAGCAAGGCATCGACGTCGGCTTCCACATAGCGGCCGTAATTCTTTACGAAGCCGCGCAGCGACATGCCGGTGGGCAACCGGTCCCATTGTTCGGTTTCCAGGGCTTCGAGCTGCCGGCCGGAAAACTTGAGCCTGGCGGAGACTTCGGCCGGCGTAAGGCGCTTGGCCTCGCGCAGGCTGCGCAGCGTTGCGCCGACTCCGTCGGGCTGCGCCTGGGCTTCGGCTTCGAACCGGGTCTCTTTCAATAATGGTTGATTCATCCACGCTCCTGTTTGATGGCGATGACCGCGCGGTCGGGCAAGCGCTCGTTGATGCGCGTGCGGTCTTTTACATCGCCCGCCAATTGCCCGCAAGCGGCCGCGATGTCGTCGCCGCGTGTCTTGCGTACTGTGGTGACCACGCCCGCGTCCATGAGACGCTGGGCGAACAGGCGAACGCGCGATGCCGGCGAACGCTTCAGGCCTGATTGCGGAAACGGATTAAAGGGAATGAGATTGAACTTGCAGCGCACCTGATCCGCAATAGTAATCAATTCGCGGGCATGCTGGTCGGTGTCGTTGACGCCGTCCAGCATGATGTATTCGAAAGTGATGAAATCGCGCGGCGCATGCTCGAGGTAGCGGTTGCAGGCCGCCAGCAGCTCGGCCAGCGGGTGCTTGCGGTTCAGCGGCACGAGCTTGTCGCGCAGGGCGTCGTTCGGCGCATGCAGGGACACGGCCAGCGCGACCGGGCAGTCCCGGCCCAGGCGGTCCATCATGGGCACGACGCCCGAGGTGGAAACGGTGACCCGGCGGCGCGACAGGCCGTAGGCATTGTCGTCCAGCATGAGGCGCAGAGCGCCCAGTACCTGGTCGTAGTTGAGCAGGGGTTCGCCCATGCCCATCATGACCACATTGCTGATGACGCGCGTGGGCTCGGGCATGGCGGCCGCGTCGTCGCCGATGCGTGCGCTTTTCAGGTCGGCCTGCAAGGCCCGCTTGGCATACCAGAGCTGGCCGATGATCTCGGCCGTGGTCAGGTTGCGGTTGAAGCCCTGATAGCCGGTGGAGCAGAACGGGCATGCGACGGTGCAGCCGGCCTGGCTGGAAATGCACAAGGTGCCGCGATCGTCTTCGGGGATGAAGACCGCTTCGACCGCGTTGTTCCTGCCCACGTCGAACAGCCATTTGCGGGTACCGTCGGCGGAACGCTGTTCGATTGACACGTCGGGCGCATGAATCGAGCAGTGCTCTGCCAGCTGCTGGCGAAATTCACGCGCCAGGTCGGTCATTTGGTCGAACGAATCCGCGCCGCGCTGGTGCAACCAGCGCTGCAATTGCTTGGCCCGGAAGGGCTTGCCCCCCCACTGCCCGACCAGGTCGGTCAGCGCGGCGGTATCCAGGCCCAGGAGATTGACGGATTCGTTGGCGTTCATGTCGTTGGCGCGATGAATATCGCAGGCTTGCAGGAAATTAGCGGCTGTGGATGTTGCTTTCGGGGAAGAAGAAAGCGATTTCCACGGCGGCGGTTTCGGCGGCGTCGGAGCCGTGCACGGCATTGGCGTCGATGCTGTCGGCGAAATCGGCGCGGATGGTGCCGGCTTCAGCCTTCTTGGGGTCGGTGGCGCCCATCAGGTCGCGGTTGGTTTGAATGGCGTTCTCACCTTCCAGGACCTGCACGAACACAGGACCCGAAACCATGAAATCGACCAGATCCTTGAAGAAGGGGCGCTCTTTGTGGACAGCGTAGAAACGCTCGGCGTCGGCGCGCGAGAGCTGCTTCAACGAGGCGGCGATGACCTTCAGGTTCGCTTTCTCGAAGCGGGCGACGATCTGGCCGATCACGTTCTTGGCGACGGCATCGGGCTTGATAATGGAAAGAGTGCGTTCAATAGCCATGTAGAATCCAAAGAATATATGGCGGCTTCAAACTTCTCGAAACCCCGGCCAGCCTGTCGGCATGGCGGGCGCCACGAAAAGAAAAAACCTGCGATTGCGAAAACGGCCTTTGCTGCTTTTCCTGCTTTTGCCTTCAGGCAAGATTGCGCAAGAACAAAAACCGTCAATAAAAAACCATCGATGAAAACAATAACTTTGGCAAAGTTTATGTTAACCGGGCATTTTAACATGCCAATGACAGGCAGCTCCATCATAAAATAGCGGTATTCGTGCCCCGTCCGGACGCCGCCTGCCGGCGCGCCGCCACATCGCGGGCGCCACGCAAGCCTTGCACGTTTCATATATAGTCAGACTTTCGCCGCTACGCGGCTGTACGCATTTACTTTTTACACCATGACCACGAATCCCGCAGCGAACGACCCCGAACAACTCTCCAAGAGCTTTGAACCGCAAGAAATCGAATCGCGGTGGTACGCGAAATGGGAGAAAAGCGGCCACTTCAAGGGCGGCCGTCATGTGGAACCCGCCCATGCGGGGGAAAGCCGGCCTTTCGCCATCCAGTTTCCGCCGCCCAATGTAACCGGCACCCTGCACATGGGGCATGCCTTCAACCAGACCGTGATGGACGGCCTGGTCCGCTACCACCGCATGCGCGGCGACGACACCGTGTTCATTCCCGGCACCGACCATGCCGGCATCGCCACGCAGATCGTGGTCGAACGCCAGCTGGACGCGCAAAACGTGTCGCGCCACGACCTGGGCCGTGACAAGTTCGTGGAAAAGGTCTGGGAATGGAAGCAGAAGTCCGGCAATGCCATTACCGAGCAGTTCCGCCGGCTGGGTTCGTCCTGCGACTGGGAACGCGAATATTTCACCATGGACGACAACCTGTCGCGTGGCGTGGTCGAAACCTTCGTCCGCCTGCACGAGCAAGGGCTCATCTATCGCGGCAAGCGCCTGGTCAACTGGGATCCGGTGCTGGGCACCGCCGTCTCCGACCTGGAAGTGGTCAGCGAGGAAGAAGACGGCTTCATGTGGGAGATCCGCTACCCGCTGGCCACGCCGGTCGGCAGCCTGGATCACCTGGTGGTGGCCACCACCCGGCCCGAAACCATGCTGGGCGACGTGGCCGTGATGGTCCATCCGGAAGACGAACGCTACGCTCACCTGATCGGCGCCATGGTGACCCTGCCGCTGGTCGGCCGCCAGATCCCGGTCATTGCCGACGACTATGTCGATCGCGAATTCGGCACCGGCGTGGTCAAGGTCACGCCCGCCCACGATTTCAACGACTATGCCGTCGGCCAGCGCCACGGTCTGGACATGATCAGCGTGCTGACGCTGGACGCCAAAATCGCCGACGAGGCGCCGGCCGCCTACCGCGGCCTGGACCGCTACGAGGCGCGCAAGCAGATCGTCGCCGACCTGGAAGCGCAAGGCGCGCTGCATAGCGTCAAGCCGCACAAACTGATGGTGCCGCGCGGCGATCGCACGAACACCGTCATCGAGCCCATGCTGACCGACCAATGGTTCGTCGCCATGAGCAAGCCCGCGCCCGCCGGTACGCTGCACCCCGGGAAAAGCATCACCGACGTCGCGCTCGAGGTGGTGGCCGACGGCCGCATCAAGTTCTATCCGGAAAACTGGACCACCACGTACAACCAGTGGCTGGAAAAAATCCAGGACTGGTGCATTTCGCGGCAACTGTGGTGGGGCCACCAGATTCCCGCCTGGTATTCCGAGGACGGCCGGATCTTCGTTGCGCGCAACGAGGCCGAGGCGCGCAAGCAGGCCGATGCGGCGGGCGTAACGGGTCCGCTGACCCGCGATCACGACGTGCTGGATACCTGGTTCTCGTCGGCCCTGGTGCCCTTCACCGACCTGGGCTGGCCTGAAGAAACGCCCGACCTGGCGCGCTACCTGCCCTCCAGCGTGCTGGTCACCGGCTTCGACATCATCTTCTTCTGGGTCGCGCGCATGGTCATGATGAGCATGCACATGACGGGCAAAGTACCCTTCGAGACCGTCTATGTTCACGGCCTGGTCTGCGACATGGACGGCAAGAAAATGAGCAAGTCCAAGGGCAACACCATAGACCCCGTGGACCTCATCGACGGCATCGCACTGGACGACCTGCTGGAAAAACGCAGCAGCGGCCTGATGAATCCCAAGCAGGCCGCCAGCATCCGCAAGAAGACCGCCAAGGACTACCCCAACGGTTTCCCGGCCTACGGCACCGATGCGCTGCGCTTCACCATGGCGGCCTATGCCACGCTCGGGCGCAACATCAACTTCGACCTGAAGCGCTGCGAGGGTTATCGCAACTTCTGCAACAAGCTCTGGAACGCCAGCCGTTTCGTGCTGATGAATACCGAAGGACATGCGCTGGACCTGCAGGCCGGCGACTCGGAACTGTCGTTTGCGGACCGCTGGATCGTCAGCCAGCTGCAGCGCCTGGAAAGCGAGGTCGAGCGCGGCTTTGCCGACTACCGCTTCGACAATATCGCCAACGCCATCTACCACTTCGTATGGGATGAATACTGCGACTGGTATGTGGAGCTGGCCAAGGTGCAGATCCAGAGCGGCACGCCGGCCCAGCAGCTGGGCACGCGCCGGACACTCATCCGCGTGCTGGAAACCGTGTTGCGCCTGGCCCATCCCATCATTCCCTACATCACCGAAGAGCTCTGGCAAAAGGTGGCCGTGGTGGCGGGCAAGCGGGCGGCGGGCCAGGAAACCAGCCTGTGTGTCCAGCCCTACCCCATCGCCAATGAGCAAGCCATCGATGAGCAGGCCGAGGCGCAGGTCGCGGAACTGAAGGCCCAGGTCGAAGCCGTGCGGGCGCTGCGCGGCGAGATGAACCTGTCGCCCGCCCAAAGAGTACCCCTGGTCGCCCAGGGCGACTCGCAAGTGCTGGCCTCGAACGCCATGTATCTGACCGCCCTGGCCAAGCTGGAAGGCGTCGAGATCGTCGAAAAGCTGCCCGATGTGGGCGCGCCGGTCCAGATCGTCGGCCAGACCCAGCTCATGCTGCACGTCGAGATCGACGTCGAAGCCGAGCGCCTGCGTTTGGGCAAGGAAGTGCAGCGTCTCGAGACGGAAATCGGCAAGGCCCGGGGCAAGCTGTCCAATGCAAGCTTTGTGGAGCGCGCGCCGGCGGCGGTCGTCGAACAGGAGAAAGCCAGGATGGCGCAGTTCGGCGAAACGCTGGCCAAGGTTCGCGAACAACTCGCTAAGCTGGCTTGAGTTCTCTCAGGAATTTTTCGTCGGCCCTGGACAGCAGGCCCGCCTGGCGGGCCGACTCGATCAGGTCGGGCCGGCGGGCGGCGGTCAGTGCAAGCGACTGGCGCCGCCGCCAGAGCGCAATGTTCTCGTGATGGCCGGACATCAGTTCCGGCGGAACGGACACTCCTTCATACTGCTCGGGCCGCGTGTAATGCGGGCTGTCGAGCAGGCCGGTCAGCGCGGTATTGAAGGAATCCTGCAAGGCCGATTCGGCATCGTTCAGCGCCCCGGGCACTAGGCGCACGGCACTGTCCATGATGGCCAGCGCGGCGATCTCCCCGCCCGAAAGCACGAAATCGCCCATGGAGACCTCATGGGTGACGCAGCGGTCGATGAAGCGCTGGTCCACGCCCTCGTAGCGCCCGCAGATCAGTATGGCGCCCTCGCCTTGCGCAAGTTCTTGAGCACGGGCCTGATCGAAGCGCTTGCCCGTCGGGCTCATGAGGATCACCGGAATATCACGGTCCGCGTCTTGCCCGGCCTGGGCCGCCGCGGTTCGCGCCGCCGCCTTCGCCGCGTTCACGGCCCGCTCCAGCGGCTCGGCCATCATCACCATGCCGGGTCCGCCTCCGTAGGGGCGATCGTCCACCGTGCGATGCACGTCATGCGTGAAGTCCCGTGGATTCCACAAGGCCAGCGACCAAAGGCCTTGTTTATGAGCGCGCCCGGTGACGCCCATGTCGCGCACGACGGAAAACATGTCGGGAAACAGCGAAATCACATCGAAGCGCATGGCGTGTGCCGCCCTTATGGTCTGCGCCGGAACGCGGAATGCGGCAATGCGCCGCAGCCGAGGTCCGCCCCGGCTAGAATTCAACCGGCCAATTGCTGTCCAGTCTTTTATTGTGGAGATCGACGGTGTGCACGTGGGCGCCGACAAAAGGAACCAGCACTTCAAGCTGCTTGCCCTTGTCGTTGAGCATGGGAGCCTCGTTGCCGTCGCCATCCAGAGCGACCCGCCCCACACGCAAAACGGCATGGGCACCATTGTCGACGACATCGAGCACCGTGCCGATAAGCGCGGATCCGTCATCGCCTTCGCCGAACAAGCGGCAGCCGATCAGGTCGACCCAATAATATTCGTCGTCGGCGGCAAGGGGGAAATCGGCACGGGGAACCCAGACCGTATGCCCTTTCATGGCTTCGGCACGATCCCGGTCCGGAACGCAGTCCAGCTCGGCCACCACGGTTGCGCCTTGCGGCCGGCTATTGTTGACGCCAGCCTGAAATGCCGGCCTGGCGGCCGCCGTGCTGCCGGGCGCCGCGGGCGCTTTCAGCCACCAGGTTTTTGCCGCAAGCAATACCTGGCTGTCCGAGGAATGAGGCTGAACCTTGATCCAGCCGCGCACGCCGTAAGCCGATACGATGCGCCCAAGCTCTACCAGATCCGCAGGAGCTTCGGCTTGCAAAGTAACTGGCGTATTCACCTGAAAATATCGGGAGCTATCAGGCAGCCGCTTTTGCAGAGAATTCTTTGACCAGGCGGGTTACCGCGGGCGACAGTTGCGCGCCGTTTTCGGTCCAGTACTGAACACGATCCATGGCAAGACGCAGGTTTTCCTGGCCTTCGTTGGCAACGGGATTGTAAAAGCCCACGCGCTCAATAAAACGGCCGTCGCGGCGATTGCGCGAGTCGGCGGCTACAACGTTGTAAAACGGACGCTTCTTCGAGCCACCACGGGCTAGACGAATCACAACCATTGTTAATCCTTTGAAAATGTTGTGAAAAACAAAAGATTCTAGCACTTTTCGGCTAGCCTTCGCAAACCGAATCGCTAAAAATCGCTTAAATCATCATGTAAAAGCAACAGCAGCCGCAACGGCGGCATTAGCTTGGGGAAGACGGGCTGATACAGCCCGAACTCCGGCGCATTTGCTTTTCAGCGGCGGCGCAAAAAATGCAGCGTCGACGCCCCCTCCTCCAGCTGCGCCTGCAGTGTATTGCCGGTCTGCTTGGCGAAGGCCTGGAAATCGCGCAACGCATGAGCGTCGGTGGTGACGACTTTCAGCACCTGCCCGCTTTCGAGCTGCGCCAGCGCCTTCTTGGCGCGCAAAATGGGCAAGGGGCATTTCAGCCCCGAAGCGTCCACTTCCATGTCGGCATGGGGCACGGCATTGCTGGTATCGGTCATGGTCTATTCCACGCGGCGGCGGCGCCCAAAAGGCATCAACCCGCCGCAAACCCTGTCATCGTAGCGCGTTCGACCGGCTCAGGCCAGGCGTTCGCGCACCCAGGCCTCGACGCTGGCCGTAGCGCCCGCCAGGGCGGAAACATCGCTGCCGCCGCCCATGGCCATGTCGGGCCGGCCGCCGCCCTTGCCGCCGACCTGGGCGGCAACCATGCCGACCAGATCGCCCGCCTTGACCTTGCCGGCCAGATCGGCGGTCACGCCGGCGACCAGGCTGATCTTGTCGTCGGCCACCGTCGCCAGCAGCACGACGGCGGACTTCAGCTTGTCTTTCAATTGGTCCACCATGCCGCGCAAGGCCTTGGGATCGGTTCCGCTGACATTGGCCACCAGCAACTTGGCGTCCCCCGCAAGCGCAACCGCCTTGCCGGCCAGGTCGTTGCCCGCCGAGGCGGCCAGTTTGCTCTTGAGCTGATCCAGGTCGCGCTCGAGATTCTTCATCTGCCCTTGCATCAATGCGATGCGTTCGGCCAGCTCGGCCGGCTGGGTCTTGAGCAGGCCGGCCGCGCGGACCAGCGTGGCATTGGTCTGCTGGGCCCAGGCCACCGCGTTCTCGCCGGTGATGGCCTCGACGCGGCGCACGCCCGCGGCGACACCGCCCTCGGACGTGATCTTGAACAGGCCGATGTCACCGGTGCGCGCAACGTGGGTTCCGCCGCACAGCTCGCGCGAGAAGCCGATATCCAGCACACGCACCGTATCGCCGTATTTCTCGCCGAACAAGGCCATGGCGCCGCCCTGGACGGCCTCGTCGTAGGCCATGACCTGGGCCTGGGTGGCATGGTTCGCCAACACTTCGGCATTGACGATGCGCTCGACCTCGGCGATCTGCTTGTCGGTCATGGGCGCGTCGTGCGCGAAATCGAAACGCGTCTTGTCGGCATCCACCAGCGAGCCGCGCTGTTGCACATGGCCGCCCAGCACCTGGCGCAAGGCCTTGTGCATGAGGTGGGTGGCCGAGTGGTTGCGTATGGTGCGCGCGCGCCGCGACGCATCCACTTGCGCGTCCACCGTGTCGCCGACGGCAAGAACGCCTTCAAGCAGCTCGCCGTGATGGCCGAACACGCCGCTCTGGATTTTCTGGGTATCCGCGACCTGGAAGCGGGCGCCGCCCGCGCTCAGCAGGCCGGCATCGCCCACCTGGCCGCCGGACTCCGCATAGAAAGGCGTGGCGTCGAGCACGACGATGGCCTGCTGGCCGGCCGCGATGGACGGCACCGATGAGCCGTCGACGTACAGGGCCGTGATGCTGCCCTGGCTTTCCAGATGCTCGTAGCCCTCGAAACGCGTTTCCACACCGTTGTAGGACAGGCCTTCGGCGGCCTTGAACTTGCCGGCGGCGCGCGCCTGTTCGCGCTGATGGCCCATGGCTACCTCGAAGCCTTCCAGATCGACCTGGACATTGCGCTCGCGGCAGATGTCCGCGGTCAGGTCCACCGGAAAACCGTAGGTGTCGTACAGGGTGAACAGCGTCTGGCCGTCGAGCACGCCGTTTTCCGGCACGGCGGCCAGGGCCGAGTCCAGAATCTTCATGCCGTGTTCCAGCGTTTCCCTGAAACGTTCTTCTTCCTGGCGCAGCACCTGTTCAACCCTGGATTGCTGTGCCACCAGTTCGGGATAGGCGGACCCCATCTCGGCCACCAGATCGGCCACCAGGCGATAGAAGAAAACGCCCGACTGCCCCAGCTTGTGGCCATGGCGCAAAGCGCGGCGCACGATCCGGCGCAGCACATAGCCACGGCCTTCGTTGCTGGGGATGACCCCGTCGACGATCAGGAAGCTGCAGGCGCGGATGTGATCCGCAATGACCTTGAGCGAATTGTTGGCCAGGTCCTGCACGCCTGTTTCGCGGGCGGCGGCTTTGATCAGCGCCTGGAACAGGTCGATTTCATAATTGGAATGCACGTGCTGCAGCACGGCGGCAATGCGTTCCAGACCCATGCCGGTGTCCACACAGGGTTTGGGCAGCAAAGGCATGTTGCCCTCGGCGTCGCGCTCGAACTGCATGAACACCAGGTTCCAGATCTCGATATAGCGGTCGCCGTCCTCTTCGGGGGATCCCGGAGGGCCGCCCCAGATTTCGGGGCCATGATCATAGAAAATTTCCGAGCAGGGGCCGCAGGGGCCGGTGTCGGCCATCTGCCAGAAGTTATCGGATGCGTAGCGCGCGCCCTTGTTGTCGCCGATGCGCACGATACGCTCGGCGGGCACGCCGATTTCCTTGGCCCAGATGTCGTAGGCTTCGTCGTCTTCGTGATAGACCGTCACCCACAGCTTTTCGGCCGGCAGCTTGTAGACCGTGGTCAGCAGCTCCCAGGCATTCCGTATGGCATCGCGCTTGAAGTAATCGCCGAAGCTGAAGTTGCCCAGCATCTCGAAAAACGTGTGGTGGCGGGCCGTATAGCCGACGTTTTCCAGATCGTTGTGCTTGCCGCCCGCGCGCACGCAGCGCTGCGAAGACGTGGCGCGCGTGTAGGGCCGGGTTTCCTTGCCGGTGAATACGTCCTTGAACTGCACCATGCCGGAATTGGTGAACAGCAAGGTGGGGTCGTTGCCCGGAACCAGGGAGGACGAGGGCACGACCTGATGGCCTTTCGATTCGAAGAAAGACAGGAATTTTTGACGTATCTCGGAGGTTTTCATTGCAGAAAAACACTAATTTATTGGGTAACCGATGATTATAGAGGGAGTTTCAGCGAAATCGCCAAGCGGCAAGGCCGTCTCCGCCCGCCCCCCTGTCCGGCTGTTGCATGCCGGCACAACCCTGTTCCGTGCCGGCGCCTCAGTCGAGGCACAGATAGCCCACCGTGCGGCCCTCGGGAAAGTCTTGCGGCCCGCTGTCCGATATCTGCACCATGGCGGCGCCGGGCGGACAGGAGCAGGCGCCTGTGACGGGATTGGCGGTGGACGTTCCCTTGCTGTTGTAGCACCCCCGCAATTGATTGGTGGAAAAGCCGCCGGCGCCGCCCCGGCTGGCCGAACGCCAGCTTCCATCGCGGCAGATCAGCAGGCCGTCCTGTTCCGACTCGCGCGCGACGGCGCCATCCTTTGAACAGGACGCAAATGCTTCTTCCCGGGCTGCAAGGCGCAAGTAGCCGTCAACGAGCAGGTCCGAACGGGCAAGGACATCGCCCCGGATGCTGGCCGGCCCCTGGAAGTCCGGATCGCGCGCATCGCCGACGCGCAGGAAATCCGCCTTGTCCAATTGCTCGGTGGTGACGGCCATCGCGACGGTGCCCGCCGGCAGGGCCGGTCCGGGCCAGGACGGGTTGGGAAAGGCGAAGGCCGCGCCGCGCAGCATCAGTGGCTGGGCGGGCATGACCCACCCGCCCATGCCCCGGGCGGCCATCAGGAAGCGGGCCACGCTCTGCGCATCGATCCGTTCCGTGTTCCTGTAAAGGAGCGGACCGTTGCTGTGCACCAGCGCGTGGACGCGGCAGTCCCGGCCCGGACACGCGCCGTCGCGCACGATGCGCAGCGTGGCGCCGCCGATCGCGGCCCGCTCGGGAAAGCCGGGCGACAACAGCGTGTCCGCCTTCAACTCGGCCAGGCTGGGCACGGTCCAATCGGCATAACCGTGGCCGGCCAGCGCTTGCGGATCCTCGGCGCCGGCCAGCAGCTCCACATAGCGCTCCAGATAGTCCTGCGCCGCTTTCCGGAGCGAGAGCATCCAGACCGCGCCATCCTGCGCCCTGGCGTCGTTCATGGCGTTGACCAGGGTATTGGCACCCCAGACCGCCAGCAGGGTCATCAGCAGCGCTGCCGCGATGAATTCGAGCAGGGCGAAGCCTTGTTGCGCGCGCGCCGTCATGCCCGGTCAACTGGCGGTGAAGACAAAGGTATTGACATTGCCCTTGGCGCAGCTGGCTTCCGCCGTCAGAGCGCTGTAATGGATGCTGTCGTCCTTTACCGTTGCCGCCGTCTGGCCTTCGGCCGCGACCGTGATGGTGTCGGACACCCTTTGCATGACGGACGCAATCGACGGGCATGCGGCGTCGTGAACCTTGGACAAGGTAATGGAGAACGCCGAGCCCGCCTCTTCTTCGGCCACGCTGACCTGCCCGTCGGTTCCCAGGCCGTGAAGCACCTTCAGCGACGACTCCGCACCCGATACCGAGAACACGCTGGAGTCGCGCACCAGGTTGGCGAAATTCGACGTATGGATGCCCGCGTAAGGCGTTCCCGATCCATTGGGCGCATTGACCTTGGTCTGCAAGATGAAGCGCGCCAGCTCTTCGCCGACCTTGGGCACCTTGTTCTCGACCACATAGCCTCCTATGGCGGGAACTCCGATAATGGCCAGCAACAGCACGATGGCCGTAACGATGGACACCTCGATGAGCGAAAACCCCTTTTGCGCCTGATTGACATCTGTCGACATGACGGCTCCTTTTGAAAATACGCCCGCCCTTATTGGCTTGCGTGAAAAAGCATGAGCGAGCGGCGCAGTTCATCGATGACCGCGTAGTGCCACGCCGCCATCCCGAGCAGGCAGAACAGGCTGGCCAGCAGCAGGATCCAGCGCAGGGCCAGCGCCTGCCGCGCCACCGTTTCCAGCACATGGGATCGCAGGCGTTCGGCCGCGAGCGCAAGTCCCGCATGCAGGCCGCGCGCCATCACCATGTCGCTCAAGAACCAGAATTGCTCCGGGTCGAGCAAGCCCGTGTTGAAGGTTTCGGCGCCCGCCATGCCCGCATCGATGCGGGCCAGCATGCTGTCGACCTGCGCCTCCTGCCAGGCCGAAGCGCCGCCCTTGAGCAGGAAAAGCGCCGTCTTCAGTTGGACGGCGCCCGCATCGCCGCGCCCCAGTAATAGGGTCACCAGGCTCAACAGGCGCAGCGCCTGGATATAGCGATAGATGCGCCACACGGCATGGCGATCCAGCTTTCGCCGCAGCGGCCCCGACGCATTGGACAAGGACCACAGGATCAGTCCTCCGCTGCCCGCCGCCAGCACGGCCATGAAGAGCCAATGCGACTGGATGAGTTCCGCGCAGTGCAGCAGCTCCTGGGTCAGGCGGCCGTGGTAGGCGGCGGGAACCGATGAGAACGTTTGCAGCAAGCGCGGCACCGTAAAACCCGGGATCGCCAGCAGCATGGCGAAAACGGCCAGCACGGCCAGGCCGCCCGCCCACAGGGTGTCGCCGAGAATGCTGCGGGTCTGCCGCAGCAGGCGCAATACCGAGGACAGCTCCGCCAGGGTTCTGACCAGCGCCGTGTTGCCCAGCGTCTGTGCGGCCCGTATCAGGCCCAGTTCGGCTGGCGGGAAGCTGCCGGACCACGTGGCATGCAGGTCGCCGCCCGCCGCCTGGTAGGCAATCAGCCAGCGCTGCGACAGGCGCCCCCGCACGGAATCGCCGCCATAGCGGCGCGCGTCGGACTCGAAGATTTCCTTCAGCGTCCTGGCGCCCTGCATGCCTTCCAGCAGCACGGAAAGGTAATCGTAGTAATCGGCCCGCGCCGACCGGAAGCGCCAGCCGTCGAAGACCGACAGCAAGGACCGCAACGGCCACCCGCCATGCGCCCGTAGACTGGGGAACATCATGGCACCACCCGCAGCCTGGGATGGCGGCCGTCCGATCCTGGCTGGGCACGGCGCCGCAAGCGCTGGGTTTCGAACGCCTGGAAGCGCGCCTCGATATCGCGCGGATCGATGGCGCCGCTTGCGGCCTTGTGCATGGCGCATTCCTGGGCCGAGCGGATGACCTCCTGGTCGATGCCCGGTTCGATGATCTCGGCGGCCACCGTGCGTCCGGCATAGCCGTTCAGTTCCGGCAAGCCCGTCGTCCTGCATGTAGGGCAGCCTTGCGGATTGCGTACGCGCCATGTGCCGGCGCCATCCGGATAAAGCTGCTCCAGGGATCGCAGCCATCGCTCCCAATTTCCATTCCGGCGATACCCATCCTCCGGGCACGGCGGCCCGTCGAGCAGGCTCGCGACGGGCAGCGCGCATTGCGGGCACAGGCACGGCAACAGCACCTGGAACACCAGCAGCTTGAACATCCCCGGCGTGGCCAGAAAGTCGCGTGACACGCCGATGAAATCGGACGCCAGCCTCTGGGGTATCAGCGCGGCCGATGGCGCATGGACCGTGGTATAGACGTTCACGCCGGATCCGGCCAGGTCCATGAAGGCCCTGCCGGTCTCCGCATCGCGGATCTCCCCCAGCAGGACGTCGCTCATGGCGGAGCGCTTGAGCGCCCGGAGCTTGGCGGAGTAGTTGTCGTGCGCGGCCGTATCCAGATTGCGCACGACCGTGTTCTGGATGGCGGCCGGAATCACGTATTCGACCGGGTCTTCTATGGTGACGACCTTGCGATGCGGTGGCAGGCGGGCCATCAGCGCGGCGATGCTGGTGGATTTGCCCGAACCGACCGCGCCGGCGAATACGACGGCGCCGCTCTCGGCCAGCATGGCGCGGTCGATTTGCTCGATCTGGTCGGGCAGGTAGCCCAGGGCGTCCAGCGTGGGCGGGCGCGATGCGGGGTCGCGCAGCAGCATGCGCAGGCAGACGCTGGGGCCCGCGTCGGCCGCCAGCGACGACCAGCGCAGCATGACGGTCTTTCCATCGACCTGCCGGGTCATGCCGCCCTGCTGCTCGATCGAAGGATCGAACACCGCGCCATTGCCGCCGCGTATGTCCATCCAGGCAACCGACAGCATGTCGATCAATGTGCTGGTAGGCATGCGGCGAAAGCGTTCGGGCGCCAGATAGCGTCCCAGGACCGTATATTTCACTTCGGACTCGGTTTCGCGCAGGCGCACATTCAGGTGGATGTCGCTGGCTCCGTGGCGCACGCCCCACTCCAGCAGGTCCTGGAAGGCGTCGGCCAGCGCGATCTTCGACGGCCCCAGCCGGATATCGGGCGCGTTGGACAGCGATCGGGCAGTGACCTGGCCGCGGGCGATCGCCAGCAGCAAAGGCGCCGCCAGCACATAGCGGGACGGGCTGGCCAGCCGGTAGCCCTGCTGCACGACGCGGCGGGCCAGTTCGTCGGCCTGATCGCCGCCCACATGCTCGGCCAGTGCAAACAGCGCCACCGTCCGGTCCTCGAGCAGGACCGGCGCCAGCCGCCCGGCGAGGCCGTCGACATCGAACTGCGAGCTTAATGAACGCAGGAAACGCGGCGCCATCGCGGCCAACTGGTCGGCATGCGAGATGAGGACGGCGGCCGTCGCGTCGAAACGCGAGGCCGGCTCCCGCGCCTCGAGCCGGGCCGACGACCGCCGCCATGACGAAAACGGCCTCATGGCCTTGCCGTCCACAAGCCGGGATGCAGGCACAAGGTATGGGCCTCCTGGCGGCGCTCCAGGTGCACGCAGGATCCGGAAATACCGCGCAGCAGGTATTCGGCGGGCCCGGCCTTGGCGCCCACCGCGAGCGCCCTGCCGTGCAGATAGATGTGGGGCCGTGAGCCTATCATCACTTCGGCAAGCAGCTTGCGGCCCACGCCGTAGATCGCCACCAGCCTGAGTGCCCCGCCGGAGGCCGATTCCGCGCCGCCCCGCGCGGTCTCGGCGCCAGGGCTCTCCCGGCCCATGCGGCTCTTCAGCTGCTTCAGGGCCAGGTCCGCGTCCAGGCGCATCAACTCGCGCACCGACATTTCCAGGGAGGCGCTGTCGCCGATGGCGGCAAGGCCCTGCGCCGCGCCGGGCGCCAGGCACAGCACGCCCGCCAGAATGAGGGTATCAAGGCACAGCGGGGTTTTCGCTTTCATACAGCACTCCTTGCAAAGTCAGGGTCAGGCCGCTGTCCCGCGCGCCTGGCGCGTTTACCTCGCGCAAGGTCAGCATGGCCTTGTTCCATGCGATGAATGACAGATGGGGCAGCAGCAGGCCGGCCGAACGCAATGGACCGACGATCTGCAGGGACCGGGACGCATAGGCGGGCAGATGCGCCGGCCGCGCAATCGGCCTGCCCTGTCCGTCCAGCGGCGCAGGTATCGGCAGGGGAAGCGTCTTGCCGACCCGCAACTGGGCAAAGCCCGCCCGCAATCCCTGCAAGGCGCTGAAGAATCTTCGTTCATTCTCCCTGCTGTCCGCCGGGCGTCGATGGGCGAGCGGTATGCCGCCTGCAGCGATCCTCCAGCTCGCGTCGGCGTGGTCCAGCGAGGCGAATTCCACCTTCCAATCGACCCGGATGTTCTCCAACAGGCTTTGATTGCTTGCGCCTGTTTCCCGTCTTTCGTAGCGGGCCTGGCAATGCCATTGAGCGCCGTGCGGGGCGCACTCGGCCTGAAGCAGCCGCCATCCGCCCATATTGACCGGCAGTTCATAGAAAGCCTCCAGCAGCGTGCGCGTGCCCTGCAGGCCATGGACGAGGCGCCCCTGGGCCGACCTGCTTATGGCGTCCCGCCAGGCCTGCGCCGGATCCTCTTGCGCCGGCCCGGCCGCGACGGCGCGATCCGGTCTCAGTGCCCGCCACGCGGCCGGCACCAGCAGCACCAGGACGAGAGCCAGCGCGAAACACTGCACCGGCCAAGGAAAAAAAGGCCGCCAGCCCGCGATCCGGCGCAGTTGGGTGGCTGCGGAACTGGCTGCCTCGATCGCGGCCATGTCCGGGACGCCGGGTGCGCCCGGCGCACCCAGGATGCGCAACTGCGGATAGGCCAGGCGCAGTTCGGCCAGCACCTCCTCGGCCGCAAGGCGGGACGGATAGAAGCGGTCCGTGCGCGCCACCACCGCGCCCTCGTGCACGGCTACCAGCCAGTGTCCCGCGGCACCGACTTCCATCAACAAGGCCATGGTGCCCGAGGCGAACAGCACAGCGACATTCTGTGCCGCCGAGTGCAGGACATTCTTGTGCTGCCGTCCGGCCTTCAGGGTCAGCACGCCGACCGACCCGGCCGCGTCGCCGGCCAATACGCAATGCGTGGACCGATGGCGTCTGGCGATGCGCATGCCCAGGCGGTCGGCCCTGGCTCCGATCAGCGGAAACCAGTCCAGGCCGAATACCAGCGTCGCGGATGGAAGGGAAAGGATCAAGGGTTCGCTCATGGCCTCGCCTAAAACCCTTCTTCAAGCTGGGCCGTGACCACCATGACGGTGGTCAGTTGCTGGGCGGCGGCGCGGTCGCTGCCGCCCAGCGCCAGCGGCATGCCCGGATTCAGGCGCCGGCCTTCGGTCTCTTCCTGCGTGCGATCGAAGCCGGAAATAATCAGGGGCTGGCCCGGCTGCAGTACGACCTGCTGCACCGTCCCATTGCCGTCGATGGTGACTTGCTGCAGTTGCAGGGGATTGTCCCGGCTTCCGAACATGACGGATTTCAGAGGCTGGGCAACGGTGTTGTCATAGGCCACCGACAGCAGTATCTGGCCGTCGTCCTGCGCATCCGGAACCAGCGTCAGCAGCGACCCCACCGTCTCTTCCCTCTGGCTGACGGAAACCGAAGGCAGCGCAAGCCCCGCGCTCTGGCCCAGCGCCGTGGTCTGGACCTTGTCGATATAGGAAAAGGTGGTCCGCACCGCATGCGTGACGGGCCTGCGGTTCAAGGTCAGGACGGGCAGGCTGCTGCGTCGCACCACCTTGCCGACCCGGCTCAAGGCCTTGATCACCGCCTCGGAGCTCTTGAACGGCCCTTCGTTCAAGCCTATGCCCAGCGCACCCGCCTCGGCTACGCCGGACCCGGGCATGCTGATGGCCGCCGCCACTTTAGCGCTGGTAAACACCAGGTTCCAGTCCAGCCCCGCTTCGGCGCTGTCCTGCACAGCCACCGTAAGCTCTTCGAAGACCAGGCGGACCCGCCGCGTCAATGCGCGGTTTTCCTGCTCCAGATACAAGGCGATTCGGTTCAGCACCTCTGGAGTGTCCGTCACCACAATGGACGAACTGGCGCCCGGTTCGGCCACCACGACGCCGGCACGCGAAAGAAAAGGCTCGATGCGCGCGCGCAGCACCGTGAATACATCATGGACGGGACTGTCCAGGCTGGTCCGCGACGTACTGACGAAGCCGTCCGCCTCGCTGCGGCCGCCCAGGCCCAGCGAGGCCTGCGCATTGGCATTGAGCGTCAGCGCACGCACATTGAAAACGCGGGTTTCAGTCCGGTAGAACTCGATGCGCTCATTCCGATATGCCCAGGCCACGCCCAGCCGCGCGGCAATGCGGTCCAGTATGCGGGCCAGCGGCGCCGGGCCGCCCGACAGCGCCACGGTTGCCGGCGCGACAAACGCCGAACCGGCCTCCGCCGCGCCCAGCCGGGGAAGGAAGTGATCAAGTGGAAGCAAAGCATCGGGCCGGACGTGCACCGGAATATTCGTTGCCGCCGTGATACGCTGAGCCAGGGCCTGGAGGTCCATTTCGCCTTCCGCGAACATCAGCGTCGTATCGACATTGGCGCGCAATGCCAGGGGCAGCGTCAGCTCGCGGGCCAGAGGCTGCGAGCGGCCCGCCAGCCAGGGGCGCCCGACATCCTGAGCCGCGCGGCGCGCCTCGGCGCTTTCCACCGAACGCGAAAACCCCTCGTGCCCCGCCAGAACGGCCGATTGCCTGCCGTCTATCGATGCCGCCAGCTGGCGCATACGCTCGCCCAGCGCGCATCCGGACAGCGCGCCGCACAAGGCGGCAGCCAGCATGAAGCGTAGGGCCCCGGTCATGATGGCCTCGTTGCGCCGACAGTACGGTCGCAAGGCTGCGCATACGGCACAACGCGCAATACCCGATTGGAATAAAAGCACGGCTGCGCCGGCCGGTCCGACAATTCCGTCGAGGCCACGAGCTCACGCACGGCCAGCTTGAAATCGGGCTCGAAACTGGCCGCACCCACAATCGGAATGTCCGCGTCGATGGCCCAATGCTCCGGCTCGAACGTCCAGCCCGACTGCCGCGCCCATCGGGCCAGCGCGGACCTTAGCGTAAGGTCTTGCGGTCCGACCTGATAGCGGCCGGTGGGAGCAGCGCCCGACAGATCGAAACTGGCGGCTGTAAGCGCCGAGACCGACGACGAAGACAAGGGCGCGGCAGAAGGCGATTTCGATGCCGATGAATCCGGCATACCTGATGGCATCGCCCGGGTTGGCGACTTGCCACTCGCTGACGATCCCGCCATCGACCTCGCCATCCACTCCGCCTGCACCTCTGGCGATGCCGGCCCCGGCCTACCTGGCGACAGGCCCGGAACCTGGTCCGGCACCTGCTCAACAGATGCCCCTGTTCGTGCTTCGGCGCCGGTTGCGGTCGTGGTTGCGGTTGCCATTGACCTCGCGGGCGCGACCGCAGCGGGAACCATAGTTGGTTCCGCCATGACCGGAATCGAATCCAGGATATCAGCCTGATCGATTTGATTGACTGGATTGACTGAAGCCGCCGAGGCCGTCGGCGCAAGCGCGGCAACAGGCTGCGCATCGGCATCCGGCGCCTGCGGCGACAACACGCCTTCCCCCGCTGCCCGCCGTACCGTGCTTTTAAGATGGCCGCCGCGCAAAACCAGCGTCGGCCATACGCCGTCCAACACCACATACGGCCCTTCGCGCACATACGCCAGCGGCCTGCCGCCCCGGGCGCCGTCCGCAAAGATCGCCGGCACCGGCTGCTGCGGCGAAAATTGCAGCCAGGTCTTGCGGCCATCGTCGAACACCTGTACCGGCGCCACGGCCCGGTGGCCCGACAGTTCCCAATCGAAGTTGTACTGGACCGCCGCAGCCTTGTCAGCCCGCATCGTGCGCACGAATGAGGGCCAATCGTGCACGCCGGCACACGCCGTCAATACGCCAAGCAACAGAAACGCAGCAAGCAATCTGGCCATCGTCCGCACCCAAAGCAAGTAATCACGCCAACCCTCGGCATTGGCGCCATCTTGCTTGCGGTCGGCTTCTGACCGCCAGACCGAGATGTACGGATAGAATTTTTTATCGCTGCAATAAGCCCACTAGCAATTCAATAAAAACAATCACTTACAACGATCGCACACCGAAAGGAAGCCAGCGTCCCCACAGGCTGCAATTGCCCACCATCGAGAATAAAGAAGCAGCACCCAAGCGACAGGCCATGCCAATTGCATTCGCGTCCCGCCAAGCCATAGAATCCTGGCCAGCCAGAACCTTCGATGCGGAGCTGTTTGCGCCACAAGAGAAGCTGCTCGCTGCACCAGAAGCCGCTTGCGCCAGAGCACAGACTCTCAAACAGCAACAGCCACAAACCGGCCCACCAAAACCCGGCATGCAGCCGTGGCGGCGTGGGTGGGCGGGCCCGGCGTTTAGGCGTGCGCCGCATGCTTCCGTAGGGAAGGCGGGGGCTTTCGGCGGGCGCTGTCTGACCGGAGCGGCACGCAGTGACGCGCAGGGAGTTCGCCCGCCGCCCGCCTGGACGAGGAAGATGCGGAAACAAGCACGCCGTGCCGGGACTGCCCATCCGCGCCGTCATGGCGTGTTTGCAGAAAAACTATGCGCAAACGCAAGTCACCAGATAGCAAGAAGCGTGTGAGTCCTGACCTTGTCGATCACGTCCCTCAAACAGCCCTACGATTGCCGGGAGCCTAACTCCCCATGTGAAGAGCCCTTAACGTCGAAAAAAAATGTCATAAAGGCCAAAAAAAACGCCGCCTCAACCGAGGCGGCGCCTTCCCGATAAAGAACAGAAACGTCCCTTACTTTTTGGCCATCATCTTTGCAGCCTCGGCCGCCGCCGTCTTCAGGGCCGTCGGCGCGGGCTGATTGCCGCTCAGGGCCGTTTCCAGCGTCTGGCGGAACATCGCCCGTATGCGCGGGTAATTGTCGATCCGGAATCCACGGCTGTTGGCCCCCGGGCTGGTCGCATTCGCGGCCACCAGCTGCTTCCAATCGCCCAGGTTCTTGTAGTAGCCATTGTCCGTCAGCGCAAAGGCCTGATCCGTCAAGGGCAGGAAGCCTGTGGCCTGATACCACTCGGCCGCCCGCTTCGGCTGTGCAAGCCAGGCCAGGAACTTGGCGCTGGCCGCATCGCTATCCTTGGAATGTCCGGCCGTCACCCACAGCGCCGACCCGCCCACGAAGGGGTTGCCCGGCTTCTTCGTAACCTCCGGATAATAAGGCAGGCCGCTGATCGCGAAATCCAGCTTCTTCGAGTTCTTGAAATAGCCCAGGTTTTCCGAGGTCGAGAACAGCACCGCGCATTCCCCGGCCGCAAAGCGCTTGGTCGCCACCGAGTTGTACTCGGGCTTGACCATCAGTTCCGAGCGCACCCAGCTTATCATCAGCGACAGATGACGTATGTACATCGAATCGAAACTGAAGGCCGGCTTGCTCTTGGCCTTCAAGCCATTGTCGCCGCCGGCATAAAGCTGGTTGTTCACCGCCGCCAGGTTTTCCAGATTGATCGACACCGGCTGATCCGAGGTCAGGGGGCAAGTGCGCGAACCGTTATTGGCCAGAGTGACCAGTTGATCCTGCAAGCCGCTCCAGGCGCGCTGCGGCACCGTCGGCTGCAGCTTGGCCTTCTTGAAGGCGTCGACGTTGTAGAACATTACCGGGACGTCCACCATATAGGGGAAAGCCACCAGCCTGCCTTTGTTGTCGCGCGCAAAGGTGTTTTGCTCGGACAAGAACCACTTTGCGTCCTTGATCGGGTAACGCGCCAGCAAGGTGTTCAAGGGCTGGATGTAGGAACGGCCCGCCACCTCGTCGGGCGCCCGGTCGTCGTCCAACTGCACCAGTTGTGGCCTTTCGTCGCGTTTCTTGGCCGCTTCCAGCGCCGCCTCGACCTCGTCTTCGTTGGCGAACGCCTTGAGCTTGACGGTAACGTCTTTTTGATCGCGGTTGAAATCCTTGACCAGCCCCTCGAAGATCTCTTTGTTGTACGGACTGAGCGAATGCCAGACCCGGACTTCGGTGGCGGCCGATGCCGCCACCGAAGACATCAGCATCGCGCCCGCACTTGCCCACACAAGCTTGCGCCCCGAAAACAGGGCGCCATAAAGCCAGTTTAATTTCATATTAGGTTTGACCCAGAAAAGGAAACTCAGGTTCGGGCCGCCGGCCCGAGATAAGGTCAGCCAGCGCGCGACCCGACCCGACCCCCATGGTCCAACCCAAGGTACCGTGCCCGGTATTCAGATACAGGTTCTGGATTTTGGTTCTGCCGATCAGAGGGACATTCGAAGGCGTCGTGGGGCGCAGGCCCGACCAGTAGCACACATTATCAAAATCGAGCGCGCTTGGGAACAATTCCCGGGCAAGCCGCGTCATATTATCGCAACGGATTGTATTAAGCGCGCGCGAATAGCCCGACAGCTCCGCCGTGCCGGCCATGCGCAGCTGATTGCCAAAACGGCTGTAAACCACCTTGTGGGCGCTATCGGTAAGACTGACCGTGGGGGCCGCGGCCGGGTCCACGATATCGAAGGTGGCCGAATAGCCCTTGGCCGGATACACATTGCACGGCACGCCCAGGGGCGATACGAACCAGGGCGTATAAGCGCCCAGCGCCGCCACATAGGCATCGGCCCTCAGCGTTTCATACAGGCCGTCGGGGCGTATCACCTCGGCGCCTTCCACCCGCCCGCCCGACGACACCAGCCGGCTCAACTGGGTGGAAAACCGGAACTCCACCCCGGCGCGCTCCGCCTGCTCGGCCAGCGCCTTGGTAAACAGATAGACGTCGCCGCTTTCGTCCTCGGCCGTGTAGTCGCCGCCCACGATGCTTTGGCGCACCGGAGCCAGCGCGGGCTCGAGCTGGATGATTTCCTCGGGGGTGACGATGCGGCGGTCCACGCCGAAATCGCGCATCACGCCGGCCATGCGCTGGGAGTCCTCGAACTCGGCCTGGTCGCGATAGAAATTGAGTATGCCGCGCTCCAGATGCTTGTAGTCGATGCCCAGCTCCGCGCGCATCGCCTGCAAGGTGCCGCGGCTGTATTCAGACATGCGCACCATGGCGCGTATGTTGGGCGCCAGCCGGCCCGGCAGGCATTCGCGCAGGAATTGCAGGCCCCACCACCACTGCCGGGGATCGAAACGCGGCCGGAAGACAATGGGCGAATCGTCCTTGAACAGCCAGCGCGCCAGCTTCAGCGGCGCTTGCGGATTGGCCCAGGGCTCGGAATACGACACGGAAATCTGGCCGCCATTGGCGCGGCTGGTTTCCTGGGCGGGACCGCTTTCGCGGTCGATGACCATCACATCATGGCCGGCCTGCCTCAGCCACCATGCCGTCGATGTTCCGATTACGCCGCTGCCCAGCACTGCTATCTTCATTGTCCTGTCCTTTAACGCTGATTGGACGACATGCCGCGAAGAATCCGTATCCGCCGCGCACCGGCGCCCTTGCCCGCCGAGATAAGGCTAGTCGGCGGCGTGAGCCTGTGTCGTGAACGCGTCGGCAAAGAACTCGTCCTCGGGCAGGCCATTCAGTTGAATGAAATCCCGGCGCGCGCTCTCGACCATGACGGGCGCGCCGCAGGCGTATACCTGATGCCCCGACAAATCGGGGATGTCTTGCAGGACGGCCTGATGGACGAAGCCCTTGCGGCCCGTCCAGCCGTCCTCGGGCAGCGCCTCGGACACCACCGGCACATAGCTGAAGCCCGGCAGGTCCTTCGTCCATTGCAAGGCCAGCTCGTGCATGTACAGGTCGGCCGGCCGGCGGCCGCCCCAATACAGGGTAGCGGGACGCCGGTCGCCATTGGCCATCATACGCTCGACAATGGCCTTGATCGGTGCGAAGCCCGTTCCGCTGGACACGAACACCAGCGGCTTTTGATTGTCTTCGCGCAGGAAGAACGAGCCGAACGGGCCTTCCACGCGCAGGATCTCGCGCAGTTTCATTTGCGTCTCGCCGGCGCCGAACACATGGTCGGTGAACACCCCGCCCGGCGTATGGCGTATGTGCAACTCGACCAGGTTGTTTTCGCTGGGCGGCGTGGCCATCGAATAGCTGCGCCGGCGGCCATCCTTCAGGATGAACTCGATGTACTGCCCGGGGTAGTAGCGGAAGGGATCCGCCGCGGGCAGCTGCAGCTTGACGATCATGACGTCGCCGGCCGCCTGCTCCAAGCCCATGACGCGCGCCGGCATCTTGCGGATCTGGATGTCGCTGGCCATGCGGATTTCATGCGCTTCTATCGTCAGGTCGGAACTGGGCCGGGCCTGGCAGAAGAGGGTATAGCCCTGCTCCAGGTCTTCGGGCGAGAGGATTTGCGCGGGGCTCGCGCCGGCGTCGTACGACCCGGCAACGACCCTGCCCTTGCAGGTGGAACACGCGCCGTTGCGGCAACTGTACGGCAGGACGATGCCCGCCGCCAGGGCGCCGTCCAGTACGGACTGCCCCTCTTCGACGGTGAACTCGTGCTGGCTGGGTTGAACTGTGACCTTGAAACTCATGACGCCCGATAAAGAAAAATAAACGAAAATACCGCCATTTTAAGCCGGATGGCCTGTTCCCCTCTACGGGACTAGGCGGCCGAAAGTGTAGGTTGCTTCACCTTGACCGACAAGACTTTTCCCTTGCGCGCCCGTTTTCCCGCATATTCGGCCAGCGCATCCCCATCCAGGACCTGGGACGTTTCCTTGTTGCGATAGACGCCGCTGGCCACGACGCCCGCGGGGCCGGCCGCCACCCACTGCTCCAGTGTGTCGCCCGGGTCCAGCGCCATCAATATGGTGCCGCGCCCGCCGCCCGACAGCGTCTTGAGCTCGGCCAGGTCGATGACCAGGAATTTCCCCTTGCGGGCCAGCATGGCCAGCTGGATGTCCGTGTCGCGCAGCGGGATGGGCTTCTTCAGCACGTCGCCCTTGTCCAGGGTGATGAATTGCTTGCCGGCGCGCTGCCGCGTCGTCATGTCTTTCAGCGTCGTGATGAAGCCATAGCCCGACTGGGTGCCAAGCACATAGCGCCGCCCCGGGTTGCCCGCAACCATGTGGACGATGCGCGCGCCCTGCTCGGTCTCGACCATGGACGTGATGGGCTGGCCGTCGCCCCGCGCCGAAGGCAGGCTGGACACCGCCACGGTATACACCCGCCCGGTGCTGGAAAAGGCCACCAGCTCATCGGTGCTCAGGCATTCGATGGCGTCGTACAGCGCGTCACCGGCCTTGAAGTTGAACTGGGCCGCATCATGGCCGTGGCCCTGGCGTGCGCGCAGCCAGCCCTTTTGCGAGATGATGACGGTAACGGGTTCCTGGACGACGCGTGTTTCCAGCACGGCGCGCTCGGCCGCCTCGATCAGCGTGCGCCGGTCGTCGCCATATTGCTTGGCATCGGCCTCGATCTCCTTGATCATCAGGCGCTTGAACGCATTGGGGTTCTCCAGCAGTTCGCGCAGAACGGCCTGCTCGTCGCGCTGGGCCGCGAGCTCTTTCTCGATCTTGATGCCTTCCAGGCGGGCCAATTGCCGCAAGCGCATCTCCAGGATGTCCTCGGCCTGCCTTTCCGACAGATCGAAGCGCTCCATCAAGGCGGCGCGCGGCTCGTCCGACTCGCGTATGGTCTGGATGACCTCGTCCACATTCAGGTAGACCACCATGCGCCCTTCCAGCACATGGATGCGGTCGGTGACCTTGTCCAGGCGGAACTGGGTGCGCCGCGTCATGGTATGGGCGCGGAATCCTATCCACTCGGTCAGCACTTGCCGGAGGGCACGCTGGCCCGGACGGCCATCCGTACCGATGCAGACCAGGTTGAAGGAAACGCTGCCCTCCATGCTGGTCTGGGCCAGCAGGGTATTGACGAACTCGTCGCGGTCGATACGGCTGGTCTTGGGTTCGAAAACCAGGCGGACCGCCGCGTCCTTGCCGGATTCGTCGCGCACCGCATCCAGCAGGCCCAGGATCAATGCCTTGGTCTGCTGCTGCTCCGTGGTCAGGCTCTTCTTGCCCGCCTTGACCTTGGGATTGCTGCGGTCCTCGATTTCCTCGAGTATCTTCTGCGACGACGTGCCCGGCGGCAATTCCGTCACCACCAGCTGCCACTGCCCGCGCGCCATTTCCTCGAATTGCCAGCGGGCCCGCGCCTTGATGGAGCCCCGGCCGGTCGCGTAGACATGGGCGATGTCGGCGGGCGACGAGATGATCTGGCCGCCGCCGGCGAAGTCCGGCCCCGGGATCAGCGCATGAAGATCCTCGTCCGGCAGCTTGGGATTGCGGATCAGCGCGACGCAGGCCTGGGCCACCTCGCGCAGATTGTGCGAGGGGATTTCGGTCGCCATGCCCACCGCGATGCCCGAGGCGCCGTTCAGCAGCATGACCGGCAGGCGCGCGGGCAGAAGCACCGGCTCTTTCTGGCTGCCGTCATAGTTGGGCGCGAAATCGACCGTGCCCTCGTCCAGTTCGTCGAGCAGGACGCGCGCGAAAGGCGTCAGGCGCGCTTCGGTGTAGCGCATGGCCGCGGCATTGTCGCCGTCGCGCGAACCGAAGTTCCCCTGGCCGTCGATAAGCGGGTAGCGCAGGCTGAAGTCCTGCGCCATGCGCACCATGGCGTCATAGGCGGCCTGGTCGCCATGCGGGTGATACTTGCCCAGCACATCGCCGACCACGCGGGCCGACTTGACCGGCTTGGCGCCGGGGCCCAGGCCCATGGCCTGCATGGCGTAGAGAATGCGCCGCTGAACGGGTTTCTGCCCGTCCGCCACGTCGGGCAGGGCCCGGCCCCGCACCACCGACACCGCATAATCCAGATATGCCTGCTCGGCATAATGGGCCAGAGTGATGCCGTCTCCGCCGCTTTCCTGATCGAACAGGCCTGCTTGATTGCTATCCATTTTCTAATCTCGATGTAATGAGGGACCGAATAGGCCGTGGCGGGCCGCGCAACCCTGTGTCGCGCACGCCCCGCGCCGCCGGCCCGGACCATCCATGATTTAAACGTCGACCTCGGCAAGATTGCCTTTTTCTTCGAGCCAGCTGCGGCGCTGGGCCGATTCGCCCTTGCCCATCAGCATGTCGAACATCTGCGTGGTCGCGGCGATGCCCAGTTCGCCGTAGCTGACCGGCATCAGGCGCCGCGTATCGGGATTCATGGTCGTATCCCATAATTGCTCGGCGCTCATCTCGCCCAGGCCCTTGAAGCGGCTGATGCTCCACGAGCCTTCGCGCACGCCGTCGTTGCGCATCTTGTCCTGCACCGCATCCAGTTCGCCCTGATCCAGGCAGTACACCTTGCGCGCGGGGCGCTTGCCCGCCGCCGGCACATCCACCCGGAACAGCGGCGGCCGCGCCACGAACACATGGCCCGCCTCGACCAGCTTGGGAAAGTGCCGGAAGAACAGGGTCAGCAGCAAGACCTGTATGTGCGAACCGTCGACGTCGGCATCCGACAGGATGCAAATACGGCCATAGCGCAGGCCCGACAGGTCGGCTGCATCGCCGGGACCGTGCGGATCGACGCCGATGGCGACTGCGATATCGTGGATTTCGGTATTGGCGAACAGCCGGTCGCGATCGACCTCCCAGGAGTTGAGCACCTTGCCGCGCAGGGGCAGTATGGCCTGGAACTCCTTGTCGCGGCCCATCTTCGCGGAGCCGCCCGCCGAATCCCCTTCGACCAGGAACACTTCAGTACGCGAGGTATCGTTCGATTCGCAATCGGTCAGCTTGCCGGGCAGGACGGCCACGCCGGAACTCTTGCGCTTTTCCACCTTCTGCGACGAGCGCGCCCGGGCCTGGGCCTGGCGGATGGCGCTTTCCGCCAGCTTCTTGCCATGATCCACGTTCGCGTTCAGCCACAGATCCAGTGCATTCTTGACGTAGCCGCTGACCAGGCGCACGGCGTCCCGGCTGTTCAGGCGCTCCTTGATCTGCCCCTGGAACTGCGGATCCAGCACCTTGGCGGACAGGACGAAGCTGGCCCGCGCGAACACGTCCTCGGGCAGCAGCTTCACGCCCTTGGGCACCAGCGAATGCAGCTCCGCAAACGACTTCACGGCGTTGAACAGGCCGTCGCGCAGGCCTGCCTCGTGGGTTCCGCCGGCCGTCGTGGAAATCAGGTTCACATACGATTCGCGCACGACGGCGCCATCGGCCGTCCAGGCCACCACCCATTGGGCGCCCTCGCCCAGCGCGAAGGATTCGTCGTCATGCGCCGCGTACTGCTTGCCCTCGAACACGGGGATGATCTTCTCGGCATCGCCCAGCGCCTCGTCCAGGTAGCCGCGCAGGCCTTCCTGATACTGCCACTCGCGCGTTTCGCCGGTTTTCTCGACGTGCAGCGTCACCTTGATGCCGTTGAGCAATACCGCCTTGCTGCGCAGCGCATGGACCAGCTCGGCCATCGGTATGGCGGCCGTATCGAAGTATTTGGGATCCGGCCAGACCCGCACCCGCGTGCCGGTCTTTCTGCGGCCGGCGGGCTCCAGGGCTTGCAGGGGCGTATGGACTTCGCCGTCGGCGAAAACCAGTTCGTGCGTCTGGCCGTCGCGCCAGACCCGCACTTCCAGCCTTTTGGACAGCGCATTGGTCACGGATACGCCCACGCCGTGCAGGCCGCCCGAGAAGGCGTAGGCGCCGCCGTCCTTCTTGTCGAATTTCCCGCCCGCATGCAGGCGGGTAAAGACCAACTCGACGACCGGGGCGTTTTCCTCGGCGTGCAGGCCTACCGGAATGCCGCGCCCGTCGTCCTCGATGGACGTGCTGCCGTCGGCATGCAGGGTGACCTGGATATGCTTGCCGTAGCCGGCCAGGGCCTCGTCGGCGGCGTTGTCGATGACTTCCTGGAGTATGTGCAGGGGATTGTCGGTGCGGGTATACATGCCCGGCCGTTGCCGCACCGGCTCCAATCCCTTCAGAACGCGGATGGATGCTTCGTCGTAACGTGGTATAGCCAATTTATTCTCGAATTTTGCAAATGGATTGGGGGGTATTTTACGGATAATGTGTTTTTCATGGCCCGGGCACGGGCTGCGGACCGGCCGAACCGGGCTGTGCGCAGCGGCTCCGACAGTGGTATGCTTGTTGAAATCCCGCAACAAACCACACTGAACACTCAATAGAATACATTGTGTTGTTGCCTTGCATTCCCGTATAGTTTTCCGATCCTGATCATCCTCTTTTTCTTTCTATCATGAGCGAATCCATCAAACACGTCAGCGACGCCTCGTTCGAGGCCGACGTCATCAACTCCGACGTTCCCGTCCTGGTCGACTACTGGGCGGCCTGGTGCGGTCCCTGCAAAATGATCGCCCCCTTGCTGGACGAAGCCGCCAATCAGTACAAAGGCCGTGTTATCATTGCCAAGGTCAATGTCGACGATAATCCCGAGACCGCGGCAAAATTCGGCGTTCGCGGTATCCCCACGCTAATGTTGTTCAAAGACGGCAAAGCCGCTGCAACCAAAGTGGGCGCATTGTCCAAATCCCAACTCAGCGCGTTTCTGGACGAATCCCTGTAAACCTGATTTTTGCGCGCGAGCCTTTTCTGGGCTCGCCACCACTTTGCAAATACCCCCCTCTCTCCTCACATGCACCTCACCGAATTAAAAACGCAGCACGTCTCGAAGCTGCTGGAAATGGCCGCCGAGCTGGAAATCGACAACGCCAGCCGCCTGCGCAAACAAGAACTCATGTTTGCCATCATGAAGAAGCGGGCCAAGCAGGGTGAACAGATTTTCGGCGACGGCGTGCTCGAAGTCCTGCCGGACGGCTTCGGTTTCCTGCGCTCGCCCGATACCTCGTACCTGGCCAGCACCGACGACATCTATATATCCCCTTCCCAGATCCGGCGCTTCAACCTGCATACGGGCGATTCCATCGAAGGTGAGGTCCGCACGCCCAAGGACGGGGAACGCTACTTCGCCCTGGTCAAGGTGGACAAGGTCAACGGCATGCAACCCGAGGCCATCAAGCATCGCATCATGTTTGAGAACCTCACGCCCCTGCACCCGGACGAAGTGATGACGCTGGAACGCGACATCAAAAGCGAAGAAAACACCACCGGCCGCATCCTGGACATCTTCGCCCCCATGGGCAAGGGCCAGCGCGCGCTCATCGTCGCCAGCCCCAAGTCGGGCAAGACGGTGATGATGCAGCACATGGCGCATGCCATCAGCACGAACTACCCCGACGCCGTCATGATCGTCCTGCTGGTCGACGAGCGCCCCGAGGAAGTCACCGAAATGCAGCGCACCGTGCGCGGCGAAGTGGTCGCATCGACCTTCGACGAACCCGCCACGCGCCACGTGCAAGTGGCCGAAATGGTCATCGAAAAGGCCAAGCGCCTGGTCGAGCTCAAAAAAGACGTCGTCATCCTGCTGGACTCCATCACCCGACTGGCGCGCGCCTACAACACCGTCGTGCCCGCGTCGGGCAAGGTGCTGACCGGCGGCGTGGACGCCAATGCGCTGCAACGGCCCAAGCGCTTCTTCGGCGCGGCCCGCAATGTCGAGGAAGGCGGTTCGCTGACCATCATCGGCACGGCGTTGGTCGAAACCGGCAGCCGCATGGATGAAGTCATCTATGAAGAATTCAAGGGCACAGGCAACTCCGAGGTTCACCTGGAGCGCCGCCTGGCCGAAAAACGAGTGTATCCGGCCATCAACCTGAACAAATCGGGCACGCGCCGCGAAGAATTACTCATCAAGCCAGAGCTTCTACAAAAGGTCTGGGTGCTGCGCAAGTTCATACACGATATGGACGAAATCGAAGCAATGGAGTTTATTTTGGACAAGATTCGCGCAACCAAGACAAACTCCGAATTTTTCGACATGATGAAAAAATAAGCGGCAAGCCACACCTGTAAGCCTCTCTAGCGAGAGGCTTACTTGCGCTATGCACCCCAATATCTCTTCGGGGTGGACGTGTCGATCCCGAACCGAAACTATTTTCAATCCTCGCTGGGTCTTGCCCACTCAGCCGCATAACAGAGCACTTTTGATGAAACTACCCACACTAGATCAATTCCTTGACCAAATCCGTGCCCGCGACCCGAACCAGCCCGAGTTCATGCAAGCCGTCAAAGAAGTGATGAATAGTTTATGGCCTTTCATTGAACGCAACCCGCGCTATGCCGAACATGGATTGCTTGAGCGCCTGGTGGAGCCCGAACGCGCCATCCAGTTTCGTATTTCCTGGGTCGACGATCAGGGGAAGGTCCAGATCAATCGCGGTTTCCGCATCCAGCACAGCTCGGCCATCGGCCCCTTCAAGGGCGGCATGCGCTTCCACCCCTCGGTCAACCTGTCCATCCTGAAATTCCTGGCCTTCGAGCAGACCTTCAAGAATGCCCTGACCACCCTGCCCATGGGCGGCGGCAAGGGCGGTTCCGACTTTGATCCCAAGGGAAAATCCGACGGTGAAGTCATGCGCTTCTGCCAGGCCCTCATTCTCGAGCTCCACCGCCACCTGGGTCCGGATACCGATGTCCCCGCGGGCGATATCGGCGTGGGCGCGCGCGAAGTCGGTTTCATGGCCGGCATGATGAAAAAGCTGTCCAACTCGTCGGCCAGCGTCTTCACCGGAAAAGGCCTGAGCTTCGGCGGCAGCCTGATCCGGCCGGAAGCCACCGGCTACGGCACGGTGTACTTTGCCGAGGAGATGCTCAAGCATGCCCACCAGTCCATCGAGGGCCTGACGGTCTCGGTCTCGGGCTCGGGCAATGTGGCGCAGTACGCCATCCAGAAATGCATGCAGCTGGGCGCCAAGGTCGTGACCGTTTCCGATTCGCACGGCACGGTGGTGGACAAGGCGGGCTTCACCCCCGAGAAGCTGGCCGAACTGATCCGCCTGAAGAACGAAGAACGCGGCCGCGTCGAAACCTACGCCAAGAAGTTCAACCTGGTGTACGAGGCCGGCAAGCGCCCCTGGCATATCCCGGTCGACGTCGCGCTGCCCTGCGCCACGCAGAACGAGCTGGAGCTTGACGATGCCAAGGCCCTGATCGCCAACGGCGTGCGCTGTGTCGCCGAAGGCGCCAACATGCCCACCAGCCTGGATGCGGTGGACGCCTTCATCGATGCCAAGATCCTGTATGCCCCGGGCAAGGCCAGCAATGCCGGCGGCGTGGCGGTATCGGGCCTGGAAATGAGCCAGAACGCCCAGCGCCTGCAATGGACGCGCGAACAGGTCGACAGCAAGCTGCACGCCATCATGCGCGACATCCACGAGAACTGCGTGCGCCACGGCACGGAAGGCCAGTCGGTCAACTACGTGAACGGCGCCAACATCGCCGGCTTCGTGAAGGTGGCCGACGCCATGCTGCAGCAAGGCATCTACTAGGCATCAACGGGCGGCGGGCAAACGACGCGCATCGCGCCGCGCCCCACATGCCGCCGCCCCCGCTTTTACGGCGTGATCTCTTCGCCTCCGCCCGCCCCGCCATCCGCGCGGGACGGCGCGGCGACTTCCTCGACCTTGGGGTCGGCCCAGTCCCCTCTTATCCGGTATTCGACCGTCATCGCCTTGGCCAGCGGCGCCTGCAGAAACCATTGCGTCAGGAATGCGCCTATGCCCACGATGGGATTGATGGCGATGCCCGCCGCGATCGCCGCGCCGCTGACGTCCAGGTTGGGTATGACCACCGCCTGCAAGTCCAGCGTGTCGTTCAGCAGGTTCACGTCGCCCCCCAGGACTATGGTACCCACCGGCCCGATGACGCGATAATCGCTGGTGCTCATCAGGCCATTCTTCAGAATCACGGTGCCGCGCAAATCGTCGTAAGGGAAGCCGTCCTTGGTCAGGCCGGCGGGATTGAAGTCCAGGCGCGCAAGGCGCTTGACCGATTGCAGCGACAATAACTCCAGCAGGCGGGCCGAGTATGAATTGAGGTTGTTGAAACGGCCCTTCTTCAGGGCGAACTCTATGCTGCCGTTCAAATCGGCCTTGCTGAAATCCCACGGCATGTTGCGCCATTCGAAGTTGCCGCGCATGGTTCCCGCGCCGCCCTTCATCAGATCCTTGAAGCCGATCTGGTCGAGATAGGCGCCAAGGTCGTCGGCCTGCACCTGGGCATCGAGTTTCAGGCCGCGCCGCGGGCCGCTCAGGCGCCACATGCCGTTGCCCTCCAGCACCGCCGAAGGACTGCTCAGCTTCAGTTCGTTCAGCCGCCACAGGCGGCCACGCTCCTGGTTCACGCCGACCACCGACAATTCGCCGACGTCTCTGCCGTAAAGACGCAAGTTCTTCACATGCAGGTTGATCCCCGGAATATCCAGATCGTCGTCGACATGGAAATCCTCCGCGTCGTCCCCGGCCTTCTCCTGGCGCGAGGTATCGCGCCCCAGCGAAAGGCGGTCGAAGCTGGCATCGACCCGGCCCGCCACCTTGCCCTTGGCCTCGCGCCAGAACAGGGTTCCCGCCGTCTGCGACGAGCTGATGTCCACGCGCCACTGGGCGCTTTGGGGCCGGCGCGCCGTGAACGTCAGTTCGTCCAGCGTCAGCCCCTGGACATCGGCTTGCCTGGCTTGCAGGCGGACTTCAGCGAGATCAGGCAGCAAGGGCCGCTCACGCCGCGTGTCCTGCTTGGAGCTGGACGTCGAGAACTCGGTGGCGACGGTCTGCCAGGCGTCGATGTCGACAAAGGGATAGAGGACATCCAGCCTCATCCCCGTCATGGGAAGATCGGGATTTTTGTTTATTCCGGCCGCGCCGGCGTAGAAGTAGCTTCCGCCCTTTTGATTCTCGCGATGCAGCAGGCGCGCGTTCACTTCATGGCCCAGCACGATGTTCAGCGCCATGCTTTTGCGGTCGCTGTGGCGTTTCCAGCTGACTTGAAGCGGCAGTGCCTGCTCCGCGGCCTTGTCCAGGGGCGGCGGCAGATCCAGCGCCAGGCCTTTCAGGTCCGACTCGGCCACCAGCGAGAAATCCCTGTTCTTGTCGCGCTGCAAGGTCGCCCTATAGGCCAGCACGCCTTTCAGGCGCTTCATGCCCTCGACACCCACATAGCCCGCCAGGTCCTTGTCGGCGGCGCGGCCTTGCAGCTTCAGCCCCTTCAGGTCGCCGCCCACTCCTCCGCTGGCAACGAGAGGCCCGCCCAGGAACTGCGCCTTGAGCTCCGAGGCGCTGATGGTGCTGTCGGTGAAGTCCATGCTGCCGGTCAGTTGCCGGAAGGGCGGCATTTCGGGCATCAGCCGGAGGGTACTGCCCGAAAAGCGGATGGCGCCGCTCACCGTGGTGTCGCGGCTATGCAGCAAGGGGATGGACAGCGACAAAGGCACTTCCCAGACGCCGTCCGCGCTGGCCTCGTCGAAAATTCCGTCCAGCAGTTCGCCCAGGGGCGAATGCGCCATGAGCGCCAGGTAGGCCTCGCCCTTGGCCGCCGTTTCGCCCTGTATGCCCAGGACGGAGTTCTCTTCGATGTTCGGGATGCGCGCCTGGACGTTCTTCAACTGGATGGGCAGGCCGGTCGTCGGCCACATGGTCGCCTGATCGGCCACCAGGCGCAGATCGGCGCGGTTCAGCGCCACGGAACCCTGCATATCGGTCAGGCGCGGCCAGCCCAGTTCCTTGCCCTCGGGCGGCAGGTAGTCGATGATGCCGCCGGTGTATTTTCCTTCCACCGAGAAATCCCCCTTGGAAGGGTCTTCATTGAAGGGAAAATATTCCAGGTCGCCGCGCAGGACCAGGCTGGCGTCTTCGATCTGCCCGTCCACCAGGCCTTTGGCCATCCACTCCCGCGCATCCAGGTTCACGGTATTGGGCAGGTACTCGTCGATGGCGGTAATGAGCGCCCGCTTGAAGTGGCCGCCGACCTCGACCAGCCCGGACGGCCCGTCGCCGCCCTGGCGCCAGTTCCCATGCAGGCTCGCCTCCATGTCCTTGTTTGCAATATCCGCCTGGTCCGCCTGCACGCTGAGCAAGCCGCCGGCCAGGCTCTGCACGGCACCCTTGGCGCCGATATGCTCGAAATCCAGCGGATATTCGAAAACGCCGGGCGCCAGTACATTCAGTTGACGCGCCTGCAGGCGAAATTCAAGTGGCGGCGCGCCGGTTTCTGCGCGCTCGAGCAGACCCTCATGGCCATCCCACGGCCCGGCCAGGTACAGGCGCAGAAAACCGGCCTGCACCTGCGCCTGCCCTTCGAAATCCCAGTGGCCGTGGCTTACGCTGACGTCCGAAGTGAAATGCTGTATTTCGCCCGCGCCGAACCGCAGCCAGGCCTGGGCCGACACCCGGCCCGATTTCAGGCTTTGCGGCAAATCCATCCAGGGCGACCAGCCCAGCGGCCGCATGTCCTCGATACGCGCATAAAGCTGGCCCGCTCCGCCGGCGAAGGCGAACGTCCCGGGCGAATCGGCGGCAGCCTGCCGGAATGTGCCGCGCATGTCCAGCGACTCGCCCAGCTCGGACGGCGGAACGGCCATCAGCGAGTAGCGGTGGTCGCGTCCCTGGTTGAACACATTCAGGGTGACGCCCTTGAGCACCAGGGGAGGCGCCTGGCGGGTTTCGTCGGTCCACCGGATGGTGGCATCGCTGAGCACGATCTGCCGCTGCATGACCAGCCAGTCCACGAAGCCGGCCGACTCGCCCTCGGCGGACGCGTCCATCGACTCCAGGTCGAACGATCGGCCCAGAAGATGCAAGCGCCCTTCACGGTCCCGGCGGATATCCAGGTCGATGCCGCCGGCATCCAGGCTGACGAACAGCGGGGTCAAGGAAAACAGGCTGCGCCAGCTGAGTACGGCCCGCAATTGCGGCAGCTTCAGCAGCATCCGCCGCTTGTGGCCGGTGAAGACCACATCGCTGATTTCGATGCGGGGGTTCAGTCCGGTCCACTCGGCCTCGATGCGGCCCAGGCTGACGTCGGTATCGAGCACGGAGGACAATTGGCGGCTTATCTGCGGCCGCCAGTCGTCGATATTGGGCAGCACCCAATAGCGCACGCCCAGGAAGCCGGCGGCAAGCAGGAAATAGATCAGGAGCGCGATCTTGCCCAGAATCCGGAGGAAGGCGGTAGAAAGTGGAAACACAGAGTGATCAGGGCCTGTTACGGTAATATTTGCGGTATCTTCTTGGGTCTCATACCCGTTGCACGGTCGTCGTCTTCCTGTTATTTCAGCCACATCCTTCTTGCAGGCCTTATGTCCGAAGCCATTATATTAGAGCCGGCCTTGCGCTGGTCCGGCGCCTTGCGGCGCAAGCTCGGCGCCAACCTTCCGTTCCAGCAATGGCTGACCGAGGCGGCCGGCCAGGCCCTGACGCCGCAAACCCTACACGCCTGGTTCGATGAGCTCAAAGGCGGTCCCTCCAGCGATGCGCTGTCCACCGAGGATGTGCGGCGGGTGTTGCGCCAATTGCGCGAACGCGTATTCTTTACCGCGATGGCGCGCGACATCAACGGCAGCGCGCCCTTGCAGGAGGTCGTGGCGGCCATGTCGGCGCTGGCCGACCTGGCCGTGGCGCAAGCCTACAAAAGCGTGGCATCGAGCCTGGCCGAAGTACATGGCGAACCCATCGATCCGGCCACCGGCCTGCCCCAGGAGCTGCTGATCGTGGGCATGGGCAAGCTGGGCGGCAAGGAGTTGAACGTGTCGTCCGACATCGACCTCATCATGCTCTACGGCGAGGAAGGCGAGACCACCGGACGGCGCAAGATCAGCCATCATGAGTTCTATGGCCGCGTGACCCAGCGGATGATGCCCATCCTGTCGGAAATCGATCAATATGGCCAGGTGTTCCGCACAGACCTGCGCCTGCGCCCGGACGGCGACTCCGGCCCCCTGGCCTGGAGCCTGGACGCGCTGGAGAATTACCTGGTGGCGCAGGGCCGGGAGTGGGAGCGCTATGCCTGGCTCAAAGGCCGGGTCATCCCCTGCCAGGCTTTTGCCGGCAGCCGGCCCGCCGCCCAGCTGGAGCAGCTGGAAGCGCTGCGCACGCCCTTTGTCTACCGCAAATATTTCGACTTCGACGCCTTGGCGGCCCTGCGCGGCCTGCGCGAACGGATACGGCTGGACTGGCAGCGGCGCGCCCTGGCCCGCAATGGCGTGGACACCGTGCACAACATCAAGCTGGGCGAAGGCGGTATACGGGAAATCGAATTCGTCGTCCAGTTGAACCAGTTGATACGCGGCGGCCGCATGCCGTCGCTGCAGCAGCGCGGACTGCTGAATGCCCTGCGCCGGCAAAAGGAAGCGGGCGTCATCGCGGCCGATGTGGCGGACAGGCTGGCCTCGGCCTACGATTTTCTTCGCCGCGTCGAGCATCTGCTGCAGTACCGCGAAGATGAACAAACCCATTTGCTGCCGCGCGACCCGGAAGGCTGCGCCGGCCTGGCCCGGGCCATGGGCATGGACCCGCCGGCGTTCGAGGCGGCGCTGTCGGACCACCGCGCCTTCGTGGCGCAAACCTTCCGCGACGCCTTCCGCATTGCCGGCATGGCCGATGGCGACGAGACGGGCGGCGCCTCGGCAAGCCGCGCCGAAGCGCCTTGCGCCGACCTGGCCGCGCATATCCAGCAGAATATCGGCGAACGACCCGACACCATATGCGAGCGAGTCGATTCGCTGCTGGACGGACACCGCGTCCGCAGCCTGCCGTCCACCAGCCGCAAGCGCGTCGAAGCGCTTTTGCCGGCCATCGTCAGCGCCGCCGCAAAAACCGAAGATCCTCACGCCACGGTGCTGCGCCTTCTGAACCTGGTGGAGCATATCGCCCAGCGCAGCGCCTATCTTGCTTTGCTGGCGGAGTATCCCGAAACCCTGGCCCGGCTGGCGCGCATCGTGGGCGCCAGCCCCTGGGCCTCGCAATACCTCAGCCGCTACCCCATTTTGCTGGACAGCCTGATCGAGTGGCGGTCCCTGCTTGAGCCGCCCGCCTTCGAGCAGATTGCCCGGCAGATGAACAGCGAGCTCGATGCCTGCGTCCTGCCGGACGGCCGGCCCGACGTCGAGCAGCAGATGAATTTGATGCGCGACATCCAGCACCAGATCACCTTCCAGCTGCTGGCCCAGGATCTGGAGGGCGTCCTGACGGTGGAGCAGTTGGCCGACCGCCTGTCGGCCCTTGCCGACATGATGTTGGCGGAAACCATCACGCGGGTCTGGCCCTTGGTGCAGCCGCGCGGAAAGCAGGCCCAGCCTCTTGCACCGCCCCATTTCGCCATCATCGCCTACGGCAAACTGGGCGGCAAGGAGATCGGCTACGCCTCGGACCTGGATCTGGTCTTCCTGTACGACGACCCCAACGACGAAGCCAGCGAGATCTACGCCAAGCTGGGACGCCGCATGGCGTCCTGGCTGTCCACCATGACCTCTTCCGGCCGCCTGTACGAGATCGACCTGCGCTTGCGTCCCGACGGCGACGCCGGCCTGCTGGCCGTATCGGTGGACGCGTTCTCGCAATACCAGACGCAGCATGCCTGGGCCTGGGAGCACCAGGCGATCACCCGCGCCCGCTTCGTCGTGGGCGACGAAACCATAGGGCGCCGCTTCGAGGATATCCGCCGGCAGGTGATGCTGCTGCCGCGAGACCCCGAAACCCTCAAGGATGAAGTGCGGGCGATGCGCGAGAAGATCAGCGCCGGCCATCCCAATCCCACGCATGACTTCGACCTGAAGCACGATCGCGGCGGCATGGTCGACGTGGAGTTCATTACGCAATACCTGGTGCTGTGCCACTCGCGCGGGAATCCCGAGCTGCTGGACAACCTGGGCAATATCGCCCTGCTGCGGCTGGCCTCGGAAGCGGGCCTGATTCCCGCCGATCTGGCGGGACAGGCGGCGGACGCCTACCGGGAGTTCCGCAAGCGGCAGCATGCCTTGCGCCTGCAGGGCGCCGAGAAGGCGCGTGTGGCCAGCGATCAGTTCGAGAAGGAACGCGTGGCGGTCAGGCAACTTTGGAATATGGTGATAGGCGACTAAAATAGTCCTTCATCGATTCATTTTATACGCCGCCGCGGCGGCGCATTATTGCCATGACCGACGTCCAACGCCCCAAACTCGTCCTGCCCGACAATCGCAAGAAGGTGCTGATGCATTCCTGCTGCGCGCCCTGTTCGGGAGAGGTGATGGAAGCCATGACGGCTTCAGGCATCGACTATTCCATTTATTTCTACAACCCGAACATTCATCCCGATCGCGAGTACGAGATCCGCAAGAACGAGAATATCCGCTTCGCCGAGCAACACGGCATCGAGTTCATCGATGCGGATTATGATCGCGACAATTGGTTCGAGCGGGTCAAGGGGCTGGAAAACGAGCCCGAACGCGGGCAGCGCTGCACGGTTTGCTTCGACATGCGCTTCGAGCGCACGGCGCTGTATGCGCACGAGCATGGTTTCGATACGATTACGAGCTCGCTGGGGATTTCGCGCTGGAAGGACATGAATCAGATCAATGGCTGCGGCGAGCGGGCGGCGGCCAGGTATCCTGAACTGATCTACTGGACGTATAACTGGCGGAAAGGCGGCGGTTCGGCCCGTATGATAGAAATCAGCAAGCGCGAGGAGTTCTATCAGCAGGAATACTGCGGGTGTGTGTATTCGCTGCGCGATACGAATAGGCATCGCCGGGAGCAGGGACGCGAGCGGATCAAAATAGGGATCAAGTTCTACGGGAAGGATGAGCTGGAGTTGAATCCGCCTCCTGGGGTGGAGTCTTGATTTCTGTCATTTGTTTAGCGTGATTCGGTGAGGATCCGTATAGCTTAACGGGTCCTTTTTTTTCTTCTCGTTTTTGTCATTTAACACGCGGACACCTGTGTACCCGGCGGGTCCCGGCACGGCGTGCTTGTTCCCGCGTCTTCCTCGTCCAGGCGGGCGTCGGGCGAACTCCCTGCGCGCCACTACGTGCCGCTCCGGTCAGACAGCGCCCGACGAAGGCCCCCGCCTTCCCTACGGAAGCACGCGGCGCACGCCTAAACGCCGGAACCCGCCGGGTACACAGGCGTCTGCTGTATCGGGTGCAGTGAAAAGCCGGCTCAATGAATTAGGATTTCGGTCTTATTGAACGGCGCGTCTAACGTCGGCAGTAGAACATAGGCCTCTCGGAAGCGGGGCTTGCTGCCTACGCCTTCGCGCCATCGTAGTGCTGGAGTTCCAACGCATCCAGGTCGATGGCGGGCACGCAGCGCAGGTTGATGGCGCGGACTTCCGATCCGTCGGGATTGGCCCCGTAGGCGAAAGGCTCGGTGCCGCAGATCTGGCAAAAGCGATGAGCTATCTTGTGGGTGTTGAACTTGTAGGAGCGCAGGGCTTCCTCGCCCTGCGTCAAGGTGAACTGCTCCGCCGGAAAGAATGACAACAAGAATCCCTTCCGCCGACAGTGTGAGCAATTGCAGCTGATCGCCGCGGCCGGCGGTTCGGCGTTCACCTTGAATTGGACGGCTCCGCAGTGACAGCTTCCTTCAAACGACATTGGCATTCCTTATCTATCGGTGGGCAAACGGCCCTCTTGGAGCGGGGCCATTCATGACGGCCTGGATGGCAGGCCTTCAAAGGTCGAATAGTACGCCGGGCCAGGGGTTCCTGAACAGCCCCTGCAAAGTGGCATGTCCTGAGCCATCCTGTGGGCATGCCCCGCATAGAAAGACGGAAGGTCCGCTGAAATGGCTAGCGCTGCCTGCCACGGGGCGGCTTTCTGGCCGCCGGCCCGGAAGTTCCTTCTTTACCCGTCACGAATCCACTATCGCTCAACTGCTCCAGCCATGACAAGGCATCGACGTAGGACAGGAAGTGGTGCAGGTATTCAGGCGATCGCTCGCCCATCAGGGCCAGCGATCGATGGACCAGGTTGGTCGAATTGAGGGGACCCGCATTGTCCGGCACCTTGGCCTTCGACTGTCGCAGCAGCCGCTTGGCGCCCACTCTGGACCAGATGTTCCGGAAATAATCGATGGACGAGAGTTCGGATCCCAAGCTGCCTTGACTGGCGGAGCCGCCCGTGTCGAGCTTCACGCCGTCCCGCGGCTTTCGGCTTGCGATGTAGGCGGCAAGCTCGGCCAGGGGGCCGCCGTCCGCCGCGCCGGCTTGCGGCTGTCCGGTGGCGGCCTGGGTCTCGCCGCCATCCGTGTGGCCTTCCTTGCCGTCCTGATAGGTTCGCAGCAGTTCGGACAGCCTTGCGTCCAGCAACTGGCGCGGCTCGCCGCTGTGGCTGTCGGCCCGCCGGGCGAGGCCCTGGATGAAATGGTAACGGACGGGATCCAGTCGGTCGGCGCCCTGCTCGCGCCAGGCGGCAAGAAGCGCCCGGGCTTGGTCGACGGCCTCGCTGCTCACGAGCCACCCGCCGTGGCGGACGGCTTGGCGATGGGCGCGATTTCCACCCGCCGGTTCCTGGCGCGCCCTTCTTCGTCGGCATTGGGCGCCACGGGCTGCTGGGCGCCGAACGCGGCCGCGAAAACCGATGACGGCGGGATCCCCTCATCGATCAGGGCGCGCGTGACGGTCAGCGCACGCTGGGCCGAGAGCTCCCAGTTGTCGGCGAACCTGCGGTTGCCCTCGTGGACCGGCTGGTCGTCGGTGAAGCCGCTGACCATCAGCACCTGGCCATGGGCTTGCAGGTAGTCGGACAGCGGCCCGACCAGGGACCGCAACACGTCGCGGCCTTCGGCCTGCAATTGGGCGGAGTTCAGCGCAAACAGCACGCTGCCGCTGATCCCGATGCGCCCATCCACCAAGGTGACCCGGCCTTCGGCCAGCGGCCTGGCCAGCGCCTGCTCCAGGGTCTTGCGGCGCTGCGTCTCTTCCTGGCGATGATGGATTTCCTCTTCCAGCCTGGCGGAAAGTTCCAGTTGCACGCCGATCACGCCCACCAGAACCAGCACGAAGGCGCCCAGCAGCACCGACATCAGGTCGCCGAAGACGGCCCATACGGGCGCCGTCGGCTCGACGCCGGTGTCCAGTTCGCCGCTCATGCCGGTACCGGGCCGGCGCTTGCCTGCCGGCCCGCCATCTGCTGCAGCTCTTCGATGATCTGCTTCTGCGACATGATGCTCAGATCGATGACCTCTTTCGCCTGCGCCACGTAATAGGCAAGCTGTTCGTCGCTGCGCGCCATCGATTTGTCGAGCACCGCTTCGATGCGTTGCAGATGCTCCATCAGGGCCGCGTTCGATTGGCCGAACGACTGCACGGCGGCCCCGAACGCGTCGCCCAGGCTGGCCACTTCGACGGCGCTTCCGGCGACCTGCGCGGCGACCTGGCCGATCCTGTCGGTTTCGGCCTGTACCTTGTCGGTGAACTGGGCGCCGACGCGATCCAGCACGTCGGCCGAGCGGGCCAGCAGGGCATCGACGGCCCCGCGTTGTTCGGACGAGGCATGATTCACGGCGTCGAGCAGCGTTCCCAGCGTTTCCATGAGCCGGTTGCGCTCTTCCAGCATGGCATTGTCGCGCGCCATGCTGTCGGAAAAGGCCTGGCGCACTTCGGCAACCAGACTGGCCGCCGCCTTGGGCGCCTCCGCGGTGGTTTGCATCAGTTCCGCGATCTGTGCGATGGTGCTGCCCGCCTGCTCCCGCGCCTGCGTCGATATATGGCCGGCGGTTTGCTCCAGGATTTCGCAAATTTGTTGCTGGCGGATGGCGGCCTGGGCGCCCGCCTCTTCCCACTGCCGGCTGAGCGCTCCGGCCGTGCCCTCGAGCGCGGCGCTCCAGGCTGCCAGCCGCTGTTCGTCCTGGGCCGCCAATTGCGCCCGCAGTTCGCCATGCGACTGGCCCACGGTCTGCACCAGCGAGGTGGAATGCCGCTCAAGCGCCGACACGGCAGCCGTCAAGGCGCGCTGGTTCCCGTCCGACAGCTTCTCGCTGGCATGCTCGTGCCGGGCCAGCGCGGCGCTCCATGCTTCGGACATCGTATCCGCCGCCGCGTCCATGCGGGCCGAGACCTTGTCCAGCAGGATGGCGGAGCGCTGCTCGAATCCCTGCGAGTAGCCATCCAGCGATACGCGCAGATCCGCGACCAGCGAGTCGCTGGCGTGCCGATGCTCGGCCAATGCGCCCTTCCAGATGTCGGCCACCGTTGCCGACGAGGACTCCACTCGGCTGGACAAGCCATCCAGCTGCTGCTGTACGGCCTGCGTGATCACCTCATGCAGCGTCGCGGTGTCCCGGGCCAAGCCGGCCATCGTGGCCTCGACAGCGGGCTGGACCGCCGCGGCGGCCAGGCGAGCACCTTCGGCGACGCCTTCCTTCAAGGACTGCTCCACGGAAGCCGCCAGTCGCATGTAGGCGGCGTCGGCCTTGGCATGGAAGTCGTCCTGCCTGGATGCCATCCTCTCATTCAAGGCGGCGTCATGCCGCTCCATCGCCGTCATCATGGCCTGCAGCCTATCGACGAGCTCCGCCATGCCCAGCGTCTGCTGCCGCAGGAGCTTGGAGTCCTCCTCGCGCTGATAAGCGGGCGAATACAGGCGCAGCGCGGTCCCGATCTTTGCGTCGAGCATCTGCGCCGCCCGGATGCGCTCGCGGCGGCACAGGGCGGAGAGCAGCCCCAGCATCGCGGACGCGGCCACGCCGGCGACCGAGGTGCCGAAGGCGAACCCCAGGCCCTTGACGGGCGCGGCCAGCGACGCGCGGATCGCCTGCAGGTCGGTGGCGCCCTCCAGAGCAAGGCCCGTGCCCCTCAAGGTGGCGACCATGCCCAGAAAGGTGCCCAGCATGCCCAGCAGCACCAGCAATCCCACCAGATAAGGCGCCAGCACCGGCCCCGGCAGGCCGACACGCTCGCCTTCGACGCGCTGGCGTACTGCAACGCGCAAGCCGGGATGCATACTGGAGAGCCAGTCATCCAAGCTGTCCGGAGGCCCGGACAAGCCTGCCAGCGCCTCCGTCAGCGTGGACGTCGCCTGCTTGTAGCGAAACAGCTCCAGTGCGCCCGACAGGTAGACAATGATGATGAGGGCCGTCACGGCCAATGCCAGCAAGTTCGACGCCACATAGCCGGCGCCGATCCAGCATGCCACGGCAAGGCCTACGGCGAAGACAAAAAAATGAAGGAATCGATTCATAGGGTTTGTGGGTTAACAGGCACGGAGGGCGGCCAGCAGGCCTTCCACCGCTTGTAAACGAATGTGCAGCTCGGCAAGCAGCACGCTGCGCATATCCTTGTCAAAAACATCCAGCCATGCGCCGCTATCGGCCGCCGGCGAACGCGCTGATGGCGCATCCTGGCTGGGCGCCGCCAGCGCGGTTTGGCGCAGGCGCTCGAAGCGCGCTTCGAGCAAAGCCGGCACGCCGGCCAGCAGGCGGTATTCGCGCTCATTCAAGGCCTGCTCCATGGCGGCATCCACGCCCGCCAGGCCGGCCATTTCCGGCGCCTTGGCAGCCAGCTTCCCGCGCAAGCGGCAGCGCAGGTTGGTGATGCCGGCCTCCATCGCCTGCTGCAAGGAAACGTAGCGCCGGCGATAGGTCGCGAACTCGGCCGCCTCCGCAGCCTTGAGGCCGCCTTGCACAACGGCGGCCCTGGGCGCCCGCTGCCTGAGCACCGGCGGCGCGTTGACACTAGCAATGGCGCGCTGCAACTCAGCCTTGACGCGGTCATAGTCGCTTTGCCCTGCGCAGGCAGCGGGATCCTCCCCGCCCGCCTCGACGGAAGGCGCGGAGCCATTCAGGGCCGCGGCCAGGGCAATGGCGTCGGCCCAATCCAGCCACTGGCCCAGGCGATCCGGAAGCGATGGCCCTGGCTCGAGGATATCGGCCTCGTTCAAGCGGGCAAGCAGGCGAATGAGCGCCGGCCCGCTGGAACTTGTGCGCCGTGGGAGTTCTTGCACCATACCGCCCAGGACAAAAACCTAGGAGTTTACACTGGCGTGCCAGCCCAGATAGACCGGGCCGGGAATCGGATCCGGGTCATCCGCCGCCGGACCTCGTTTGTTCCATCCAACACACGCCAACACAAAACTTTGTTGTAATTTATTTTTACATATAGTTAAAATAAAGTTACACACAGGAAGGTCTAGCGAGGTTTATTGGCAGCATGAAGAAACGGAACACGCTCACTCTGGCCATGGTGTTTGCACTGGCAGCCCAAAACGCCGCAGCCTACGAAAGCCAGCTGGTTCGCCGCCCCGACGGAGAGGCGATCTTCGAATTGCGCTTCTTCAATGTGGGCGACGGTCCATTCATGATCAACGGATCGAATCCTCCTTTTGAATCCACCTGGAACCTGAACGCGGACCAGAAGGATAAGATCATGACCGCCATGCAGTACTGGGCGGAAGTCATCAACCCCGCTCCGGGGCAATTGCCGGCCATCGTCAATATCGGCACGATCGACGGCAACAACGCCTATGGATCCGGCGGCTCCAATGAAGAAGAGCCCGTCTCGCTGACCAATATCCAGGCCGCCCTGCTGAACCAGGAAGTCGACGAGTTGGTCTACGGCTCGCATGCGCAATTCGTGATGGGCAAGCTGAACTGGGACGAGACCGCCTATTTGCCTTCGCAAGTTCCTATGACCGGCAAGTTCGAGTTGATGCCCACCGCGTTGCATGAGCTCGCGCACGGCCTGGGCGTATCCAGCTCCGCTTACGACCGGGACGGCGAAAACACGGACACCCCTTACTTCCAGCCGTCACTGACCACCTGGGACACTCTGTTGCGCGATGACAACGGCAATCCGGCCAGGCCGGGGCAAGCCATACTTTGCGGCCCTTGTGCAAACGACACAAGCGATCCCACCGCTTTCGACGCCCGGCTGGATCGCGCCTACCTGACGGGCAGGCATATCGATGAAGTGCTGGCCGGCAGCATGCCGGGAGTACCGGTCAGCAACCTGGCCCACGGCGGCGTCGATCCCGCCTACATGAGCCATATCGAACTCAAGAACAGCGCGATGAGCCACCAGGACTACCGCAACTACACCAGCTTCATGGAAGCCGAGCTGGCCATCATGCAGGACCTGGGCTACGACATCGACCGGCGCAACTTCTTCGGTTATTCCATCTACAACGACAACCAGACCGTCGTCAACGATCACGGCTACTTCCAGCGCAACGCCCAGGGAACCGCTTACCTGCCCGGCACCTACAACACCGCCATGCTGGGACTGGGCCTGCACGTTTATGGCAGCCACAACACCGTCTATCAACGTGCCGACCTGCTCACCAGGGGGGCGGGCGGAGCCGGCATCCGCGTGGACGGCCGGGACAACACCATCGTCATCCAACCCGGAACCCGCATCCACGCCGACGGCCTGAATGGGCGCGGCCTGGCCTTCGCCTACGGGCGCGACCACAATCTCATCCAGCGCGGCGACGTCCAGGCCCTGGGCGAACTGGGCATCGCCGCCAGTTTCGACTTCGGCAACAATGCGATAGGCAGCGATGTGGAATACCGCGGGTCTTACATACAAGACGTCAATGGCGCACCTATGGCCACCCCGCTGGATGAGCTGAACGGAGCCCTGGTCGACCGCTACGACCTGACCGGACACCTGGCCGGAACCGCGGCGGCCATCTATATTTCGTCCAATGCCCTGGTCAACCAGATCAACGTCATGCGCGGCGCGCAGATCCAGGGCGACATCATCTCGCTCTACAAGCAGGAAGATGAAAATGGCGATCCGCGCCTGACCCGGCTCAGCTTTGGCCAATTGCCGGACACGCTGGGCCGCGCCACCGGCCAGTCCGATGCGGCGTTCTCGCTGCGCTACCAGGGCAATATCCAGGGCCAGAATATCGCCCTCTCCGCACAGGGAGGCCACACTTCGCTGAACGGCGATCACGATCTGCACAGCGTGCGCGTCGATTCCGGCGCCACCCTGGCCGGCAACAGCCGCTATACCCTCCAGGCGGGCCAGCTCTTTGTCAATGACGGCACGGTGTCGCCAGGAAACTCGCTGGGACGCATCGACATCGTCGGCGATTATCAGCAAGGATCCACGGGCACGCTGCAAATGGAGGTCGATGCGCAAGGCGGACATGACATCCTGGCCGTCAGCGGCCATGCCGACCTGGACGGCCGATTGGCCCTGTCGCCGTTGCAGGACTGGTATCCCTCGGATTGGAGCGCAAGCTTCGATCAGCTCGTCCAGGCCAACACGACCGCCGGCGCCTTCAGCACCGTACTTGCCGTATCGTCTTCGCCCACCCTGTCCTTCCAGGCGATCGGGACGGGCGGCGGTTCGTACCAGCTTAGCGCGGCCCGTCCGGCCCAGGCCTACAGCCGCTATGCCCGGGACGCCAACAGCCATGGGGTCGGACTGACCCTGGACCGGATTTCCGGTATCGCGCGGGCCGGCATCCAGCCCTTGTACAAGGCGCTGGACTTCTCCGCCCCCGACGGCAGCGGCATCGCCGCCGCACTGGAACCCTTGTCCGGGGCGGCCTACAGCGCCCTGTTGGCCGGCGGCCTGCAGCGCGAGCGGCAGATCGCCCAGATAGCGGGCGACCAGCAGCCGGCCGGCATTCAGCCCGACAGCCAATGGCGCGCCTACGCCGCAGCCTTCGGGGCCGGCGCATGGCAAAAGCGGCAAGGCGACCAGCTTGCCTATGACGCATCCACTTACGGCGCCGTCTTCGGCACTCGATCCCGGCGCAATGACTGGACCTTGGGCATCTATGGCGCACTGAGTCAGCAGACGGTAAAGCTGCGCGATGAACAGCGCGGCACGGGCCGCTCCAGCGCCCTGCATCTGGGCTTGCAGGCCCGCCACGCGCCGGATCCCCTGGCCGGACCTTACCTGTTCGGACAAGGCCAGATCGGCATCAAAGAAGGAAAAATGGATCGCAACGTAAGCATCGGCCAGTATCAAGGCAGGCACCACGCCGATTGGACCGGCTACAGCGGCGCGCTCAGCCTGGGCGGAGGCTACAACTGGGCGCTCTCGCCCGCCTGGAGCGCCGGGCCCGTCGCCTCCTTGGACTACACCTACCTGCACCGTCCCGGGCTGACCGAATCCGGCAGCGAGGCAAGCCGCCTGACGCTGGAGTCGGCCGGTTTCTCCTCACTGCGCGCCAGCCTGGGCGCGGGAGCCAGCCTGAATCTGCCGCTACGGAACGATGCCATGCTCACGGCGCAGATGCAGGTCGCCTGGGAGCGAGAACTGCTGAACCGGAGCATCAGCCAGCACGCTCACTTCGCCGCTTATCCGGACCAGCCCTTCAGTACCCGCAATACCATCGTGAGTGCCGATGCCCTGGCCATCAGGGGCGCCTTGCACTATGCCGCCACCCCGACGCTAAGCCTGAGCGCCAGCCTGTCCAGCCAATTCCTGCGCGCCGGCTACCGCTCGCTTACCGGCAACCTTGCCCTGAACTGGAAGTTCTGATCGACATATGGTCGCGGCGCAAAGCACAGCTGGCTCACAGGGCATGAGGCATGCTATATTTTTTGCAAGCGGCCTCCGCCCGATCGGACAGCGCCCTATACCCAAATCCGCATAGCAAGAAATCCGCATGACATCGTTTGCCCACTGCAAATCGCCCGCCTTGACCGCGCACCACGCGGCGGACGGTGCGCGTGCCGCAAACCCGCCCCCCTCTTCCGTCGCACCTCCGGCGAACATCGCCGCGGCAAGCCTGCATCCGCCGCGCGCCATCGCCCAGGGCTGATTCACAGCCCGCCACCCGGCCCCGTCCTCCATGCTTGACTTCGGCTGACGCCGTTGCGTCAGCCGGGCGGACGGGCCTGCTTCCCATTCGACGGTTGAGTTCAACATGACCACAAAATCCCCCGCATGGTCCGCCTATGCCGCCATGTCCATTTTCGTGCTGCTCTGGGGCAGCGCGGCCATCTTCACCCGCTGGGGCCTGGACCACGGCTCCGTCTTTGCACTGCTTATCCTGCGCTTCGCGCTGGCATTGGGTGCGCTCCTGCTGATCGGGCTGCCCGGCAGGCGCTGGCTGCCGGCCCCGGGAACACGCCGCCAAGTCGCCGCGACGGGACTGCTGCTGATAGGCAGCTACTCCGTCTGCTATTTCCAGGCCATGGCGCATGGCATCACCCCCGGCCTGCTGGCCACCCTGCTGGGCGTCCAGCCCATTCTTACCCTCTTGCTGACCGAGAGGCGTTATTCCCCCTGGCGGCTCGCCGGCCTGCTGCTGGCCCTGTCCGGCCTGACGCTGGTGGTTTACCAGAGCCTGGCCCGCGCGCATTTCTCGGGACTGGGCATGGCTTTTGCGCTGGCGGCCCTGCTATCCATGACCCTGGGCGCCATGCTGCAAAAGCGCAGCCGGCAGGCGCCCGCGCAGGTGCTGCCATTGCAATACGCCGCGACCCTTGGCCTGTGCCTGCTCCTGGCCCCCTTCCAGCCCTTCCATGTCGAGTGGACCGCGGGCTTCCTGATCTCCCTGCTCTGGCTGGGCCTGCTGATTTCCGTGGCGGCCCAATTGCTGCTGTACCGGATGATACGCAGCGGCAACCTGGTCAACGTCACCAGCCTGTTCTACCTGGTGCCGGTGGTCACCGCCATCCTGGACTACCTGATCCTGGGCAACGCAATGCCGCCATTGGCCCTGGCGGGCCTGGCGGCGATACTGGCCGGCCTGGCCCTGGCATTCCGGCAAACGGCGGCGAATGCCAACTGACAATCCCTCCGCCATCAATCTATAGCGCCTTGGCTATCGACCGCTTCCAACTAGGGCATCAAGCCGGCTATTGCGCTCGCCCACTCATCACCGACGCAGCCGGTGGCCGGGGGTGGGGCCCGGCCGGCGGTCAGGCAGGCGCCGCGGGCTTCCGAAGGGAAGCCGGGGGCTTTCGGCGGGCGCTGTCTGACCGGAGCGGCACGCAGTGCCGCGCAGGGAGTTCGCCCGCCACCCGGCTGGACGAGGAAGGCGCGGGTAGTCCGGCCAAGGGCCGGACCGCCAGCCGTGCCGGCAGGGCCCCACCCCCGGCCGCCGGCGCCGCAAGAATAAATAAACCGGTAGCGTTAAATAGCCCGCCATCAGGCAAGAAACCAATAACGCCCGCCAACAAAAAAAGCATGGCCGAACCTCGGTCCGGCCATGCTTTCCTACCGCAACGACACAAATTACTGCAGCGTCCGTGAGAACACGAACTTGTCGCCCTGCCAATCCACAGGCACCACGTCCTTCGGACCGAACTTGCCCTCCAGGATCAGGCGCGCGATCGGATTCTCGATATGCTGCTGGATCGCCCGCTTCAAGGGACGCGCCCCGAAGACTGGATCGAAGCCCGCGCGCGCCAGCTGCGCCAGAGCCGCATCCGACACTTCCAGGCGCATCTCCTTCTGCGCCAGCCGCTGCCCCAGCCGCTGAAGCTGGATCCGCGCAATCGACTCGATGTGCTTGGCTTCCAAGCCATGGAATACCACCACCTCGTCGATCCGGTTCAGGAACTCGGGCCGGAACGACTGCTTCAGCTCGTCCCAGATCACCTCCTTCACCACCTCGTACGGCTGCCCCGCCATGCTCTGGATATGCTGCGACCCCAGGTTCGACGTCATGATGATCACCGTATTCCGGAAATCCACCGTGCGCCCCTGGCCGTCGGTCAGCCGGCCATCGTCCAGCACCTGCAACAGCACATTGAACACGTCCGGGTGCGCCTTCTCGACCTCGTCGAGCAGCACCACGCTGTAGGGCTTGCGCCGCACCGCCTCGGTCAGGTAGCCGCCCTCCTCATAGCCGACATAGCCCGGGGGCGCCCCGATCAAGCGGGCCACCGAATGCTTCTCCATGAATTCGCTCATGTCGATGCGTATCATGTGGTCGTCCGAATCGAACAGGAAGCTGGCCAGCGCCTTGGTCAATTCCGTCTTGCCCACCCCGGTCGGTCCCAGGAACAGGAAAGAGCCATAGGGCCGGGACGGATCCGACAGCCCGGCGCGGGAACGGCGTATCGCGTCGGCCACCAGGCTGACGGCCTCGTTCTGGCCCACCACCCGCTCGTGCAGGAAATCCTCCATCTTCAGCAGCTTGTCGCGCTCGCCCTGCATCATCTTGGCCACGGGTATGCCGGTCGCCCGCGATACGACTTCCGCGATTTCCTCGGCTCCCACCTGCGTGCGCAAAAGGCGGGGATGCTCCGACGCGCCGGCTTCCTGCTGGCCCGCCTCGGCGGCCTGCAAACGGCCTTCCAGCTCGGGCAGCTTGCCGTACTGCAGCTCGGCCAGCTTGTCGAACTGGCCCTTGCGCTGCAGCTCGGCCATCTCGGCGCGCGTGCGTTCGATCTCCTCTTTGATCGCCTGCGAGCCCTGCACCGCGGCCTTCTCGGCCTTCCAGATTTCCTCGAAGTCGTTGTACTCGCGCTGCAGCTTCAGGAGCTCGTCTTCGATGGCCTTCAGCCGGCGCTGCGAACCTTCATCCGTATCCTTGTTGACCGCTTCGCGCTCGATCTTCAATTGGATGATGCGGCGATCCAGCTTGTCCATGACCTCGGGCTTGGAATCGATTTCCATGCGGATGCGGGCCGCCGCCTCGTCGATCAGGTCGATGGCCTTGTCGGGCAGGAAGCGGTCGGTGATGTAGCGGTTGGAGAGCTCGGCCGCCGCCACGATGGCCGGATCGGTAATGGCTACGCCATGGTGCAGTTCATAGCGCTCCTGAAGGCCGCGCAGGATGGCAATGGTGGATTCGACATCGGGCTCGTTGATGAAGACCTTCTGGAAGCGGCGTTCCAGCGCGGCATCCTTCTCGATGTACTTGCGGTATTCGTCCAGCGTGGTCGCGCCTATGCAATGCAGTTCGCCGCGCGACAGGGCGGGCTTGAGCATGTTGCCGGCGTCCATCGCGCCCTCGGCCTTGCCCGCGCCGACCATGGTGTGCAATTCATCGATGAAGACGATGGTCTGCCCGTCGTCCTGGGAAAGCTCCTTCAGGACCGCCTTCAGCCGCTCTTCGAATTCGCCCCGATACTTGGCGCCGGCCAGCAAGGCCGCCATGTCCAGGGACAATACCCGCTTGCCCTTCAGGGTCTCGGGCACCTCGTTGTTGACGATGCGCTGCGCCAGCCCTTCGACGATGGCCGTCTTGCCCACGCCCGGCTCGCCGATGAGCACAGGGTTGTTCTTGGTGCGTCGCTGCAATATCTGTATGGAACGGCGGATTTCGTCGTCGCGGCCGATCACCGGGTCCAGCTTGCCCTGGCGGGCGCGCTCGGTCAGGTCGGTGGTGTACTTGGACAAGGCCTCGCGGTTGGATTCGCCTTCGGAGTCGGATACCGACGCGCCGCCGCGCACCGCCTCGATGGCGGCTTCCAGCGCCTTGCGCTGCAGGCCCGACTCGCGCAGGAGCCGGCCGGTTTCGCCCTTGTCGTCGGACATGGCCAGCAGGAAGAGTTCGCTGGCAATATAGGTATCGCCCCGGTTCGAGGCCTCTTTGTCGGTGCGCGCCAGCGCCGCCTGCAAATCGCGGCTGGCCTGGATATTGCCCTCGGCGCCCTGCACCTGGGGGAAGCTTTCGATCTGCGTGTTCAAGGCCGGCCCCAGGCGGTTGGCCGCCACGCCGGCGCGCGCCAGCAGGCTGGCCGCACCGCTGTCCGTATCGGCCAGCAGGGCCGCCAGGACGTGGGCCGGCTCGATATACTGATTATCGTGCTTCACGGCCAGGCTTTGCGCGTCGGCAAGGGCCTGCTGGAACTTCGTCGTCAATTTATCGTATCGCATAATATGGTTTTCACTGAAATGGGAGAGCATGTGCTCGAATAGTGAATATGTGCGGCCGGAACAGGCATTTTCAAGGGCGTTTGCGGCCGCCGCGGACCGAAGGCGTTCCCCATGCTGATACTATTGCACTTGGCCCGGCCCCGCACTGACTGGCCGCCTACCTGACACGCCAGCATGGACAAATTCAAACAACTCGAAAGCTTCGTGGCCGTTGCGACACTGGGCAGCCTGTCGGCCGCCGCCCGGGCCGAAGGCATCGCCCCGGCAATGATGGGCCGGCGCATCAGCTCGCTTGAAGCGCGCCTGGGCATCAAGCTTCTGGCGCGCTCCACCCGCCGCCTGTCCCTGACCTCGGAAGGCGCCGAACTGTTCGAAGAGGCGCAGCGCATCCTGCGCGAACTGAATGACGCTGAATCGCGCATTTCACAGGGCAGCATACGGCCCAGCGGGCATTTGCGCGTCAGCGCGCCGGCGGGCTTCGGGCGGCGCCACGTGGCGCCGCTGATACCCGAGTTCGTCGCCGCCTACCCCGAGGTCACCGTCACCCTCGACCTCAGCGACCGCCTGGTCGATCTCATCGAAGAACGCTACGACTGCGCCATCCGCCTGGGCGAACTGGACGATTCCCAGATCGTCGGATTGCGCCTGGCCGACAACAAACGCGTCATCGTCGCCGCTCCGTCCTACCTGCAGGAATACGGCCGCCCCAATACGCCCGACGATCTGGCGCAGCACAACTGCCTGTCTTTCGGCAACCAGGGCAATCAGGCCCGGGGGTGGCTGCTCAGGCAGGACGGGGAACTGCGCGCCGTGCGCGTCAAGGGCAATATGGCCTGCAGCGACGGATCGGTGCTGCATCAGTGGACGCTGGCCGGCATCGGGCTGGCCTGGCGTTCTTTGTGGGAAGTCCAGGAGGACCTGGCCGAGGGGCGCCTGATCAGCGTGCTGGACGACTACGCGGCCCCGGCCAACGGCATTTTCGCCATGCTGCCCGAACGCAAGCACCTGCCCCTGCGTGTACGCCTGTTCATCGACATGGTCAAGGCGCGCTATGCATCGCCCGCCTACTGGAATCCCACTGGCGAAAAAACCACACTCAGGTGACAAGCAAGGGATTAAAAGCCCGCTACCGTATACTTGATGCATGTCATGGCAAGGGATGCGCCAGTCTCCCTGACTGAAAGCTTACAATGAAGCATACGGCCCTTAGCTGGCCGCCGAACCTTACTTCCTCGCCCACGAGGACGATTGAATGCAGAAAAAAATTCCTGTTACTCCCAATTCGACGCGCTGTTCCACTTGCATGCTCAGCGAAATATGCCTGCCGCTGGGCATGCCGCGCAATGATGTCGCCAAGCTGGATGAATTGGTCAAGGAACGCATCCGCATCCCCAAGGGGAGTGCCCTGTTCCGCCTGGGCGACAAGACCGAAGCGGTGTACGGCATCCGGTCGGGCTCCCTGAAGACCCAGCTGGAGGATTCCTCCGGCCAGGTGCAGATCACCGGCTTCCTGCTGCCCGGCGAGATCCTGGGCATGGACGGCCTGCTGGACAACACCCATGTATCCCACGCCATCGCGCTGGAAGATACCGAAGTCTGTGTCATACGCATAGACGAAATGGACCAGCTGTCGCAGCATCTTCCAGTGCTGCAGCAACAGTTCCGGCGGCTCATGAGCAAGGAAATCAGCCGTTCGCACCATCTGATCATGGCCCTGGGCGCCCTGCGGTCCGAGCAAAGGCTGGCCGCCTTCCTGGTGAACCTGTCGCAAAGGCTGGTTGTGCTGGGCTATTCGGCCAGTGAATTCATCCTGCGCATGAGCCGCGAGGAAATCGGCAACTACCTGGGCCTGACCCTGGAGACCGTCAGCCGTCTGTTTTCCCGCTTTGCGCGGGAGGGGCTGATCCGGGTCCAGCAACGCGAGGTCCACATCCTGGACATGCGCAATCTGCAGGCGCTGGCCGGCACCGACTGCGGCTGAGGGCCGCCCCGCCGCTACGCGGCGGTTATTGCTCTATGGGATCGCCGAACTCGTCGACCAGCTGGCCGCGAGGCGCCAGGTGCAGGCTCAGGGCGCTGGACAAGGCGGCCATCAGCCAGAAAAGAAAGAATCCCCCCGCATACACTTGCTGGCGAGTAGCTTCCATATAGCCGAAAAAGGCGATATCCAGGGGATCGACCATGGCGAATACCGCTGCACTGGTGGCCGCGCCCACCAGGAACGAAGGCCATAAAATCCACATCAATGAACGCCACCGCATAAAGGTCTCCCGTCGTATTCTTTTGCTTGCCTAAGGTTTTGAAGGCGGCGGAGTCTGGGTTTGCTTGCTGACGACCAGGCCGCGCTTGACGCCCCCGTCGGTAATGGCCTGATCCCCAAAATTCTGCACCGCCAGCACAATGGTAATGATACAGCCAACGACGGCCGCCGCCGGGCCGGCCATGAGTATCCATGGCCAGGGCTCCCGCCACCAGGGCTTGCTGCTGTTTTCGGGCCCATTCGCGCCAGTGGGTTGGGTGTCGGACATGGTGCTGCCTCCTGGAATCATTTTGGCACAAAAAAGCTGGAACGCTCGACGACGGTCGTTTCGCCTTCCTCGCCATAGCTGCCCACCACGGTGAGCTCGATATCGTGCAGGCCCGCGTCGACCTTGCCGGCCGGCGCCCGTACCACGATGGGCACCAGCCGGTTCGACGCCGGATCGACGTGGACTGTGGTCGCGCCATGGTCGGCCGTCATGATGGACAGCTCGGGCAGACCGCTGGCGCCCAGGGTCAGCTCGACCGGCGACTCGGACGTGTTGATGAACTGCAGGCGATAAACGTTCTCTATCATGCCGCCCGCCACTTCGCGGCCCAGTACGCCCCGGTCGCGGATGACGTCCATGCGCAGGTTCGTGCGCGTGGCCAGCGACACCACGAAGCCAATGACGATCAACCCCAATATGAAGGAGTAAGCCAGCACCCGCGGCCGCAGCATGCGCTTGCGGACCTGGCTTTGCGTCATGCCGTCGGCGATGGCGCGCCCGGAGGTATATCGGATCAGGCCTTTGGGATAATCCATTTTTTCCATGACCTGATCACAGGCGTCGACACAGGCGCCGCAGCCTATGCACATGTATTGCAGGCCGTCGCGGATGTCGATGCCGGTGGGGCAAACCTGCACGCACAGGCTGCAATCGACGCAGTCGCCCATGCCGGCTTCCTTGTGGTCGATGCGGCGCGAGCGTCCGCCCCTGGGCTCACCGCGCACATGGTCGTAGGTCACCACGAAGGTGTCGTCGTCGACCATCACGCTCTGGAAGCGCGCATAGGGGCACATGTATTTGCAGACGGCTTCACGCATGAAGCCCGCGTTGCCCCAGGTCGCGAAGGCGTAGAACACCATCCAGAACCACTGCCACGGCCCCAGGGACAGGGTCAGCAGGCCCATGCCCAGTTCGCGTATGGGCGCGAAATAGCCGATGAAGGTGGAGCCCGTCCACCAGGCGATCAGCAGCCAGACGATGTGCTTGGATGCCTTCAGGCGTATCTTGCGCCATGTCCAGGGTTGCTCGTCCAGGCGGATGCGCGCCAGCCGGTCGCCCTCGATGCGCCGCTCGACCCACATGAAGATTTCGGTATAGACCGTTTGCGGACAGGCATAGCCGCAGAACAGGCGCCCCGCCATCGCGGTGAACAGGAACAGGGCGAAGGCCGAAACCACCAGCAGGACGGCCAGGTAGATGACGTCCTGCGGCCACAGCACCATGCCGAAGATGTAGAACTTGCGCGCGGCCAGATCGAACAATACGGCCTGGCGGCCGTTCCATTGCAGCCAGGGCAGTCCGTAGAAGATCAATTGCGTCACGAACACCATGACGATGCGCCAGCGCGCGAAGATGCCCGACACCGAGCGCGGGTAGATCTTGCTGCGCACGTCGGACAGCGCCTTCTCGACCTGCGGAGAAGCGCCACCCCCGACCCTGGATACGCGGGGCGGCTGCCAGGCGGGCGCCGCCGCGGATGTTTGCGTGGTCGGATTGACGGGTGGTTCGCTGCTCATGTGTGGCCTTTTATTTCGCTGCTGTGCTGGTTCCCTGATTGGACAAGCCCCATACCCATGCGGTAAGCATGCGGATCTGGTCCTCGGTCAGAATGCCTTCCTGCGCCGGCATGCGGTTCTCGCGTCCGTTCAGGATGGTGTCCACGATGGACGCCTCGGAGCTGCCATAGAGCCAGACATTGTCGGTCAGGTTCGGCGCACCCAGGGCGGTGTTGCCCTTGCCTTCGACGCCGTGGCAGGCGACACAGAAGGTCTCGAAGCCGCGCTTGCCCGGCACGACGCGCAGCGGATCGCTGGCCAGGCCCGACAGGGAACGCACGTATTGGGCGATGTCGGCGGCCTCGGCCGGCTTGATGGACGACTTCCAGGCGGGCATCATGCCGTGCCGGCCCTTGGTGATGGTTTGCAGGATCTGTTCGGGCGCGCCGCCGTACAGCCAGTCGCCATCGGCCAGGTTGGGGAAGTTGCCGCTGCCCCGGGCATCCGAACCATGGCATTGCGCACAGTTGTTCAGGAACAGCCGCTGCCCGATTTCGCGGGCCTGCTCGTCGTGGGCCACCTCGGTGATCGGCATTTCCTTGTAGCGGGCGTATACCGGCCGGATCTGCTCGTTCATGGCCTCTTGCTGCGCCTTGACCTGCCTGGCCGCGGTATAGCCCAGAGTGCCCTCGTAGCTGCCCAGGCCGGGATACAGGAACAGCATGCCCAGGGCAATGACGCACAGCCCTATGTAGAACACCGTCCACCATCGCGGCACCGGCGTGTTCAGCTCGGTCAGGTCGCCGTCCCAGACGTGTCCGGTGTCCTCGACCTGAGGCACGGTCTTCTTCAGCCAGGCGCGCTGGGTGAACAGCAGCCAAAGGCAAAAGACGATCCCGCCGATGGCGATGATGGCGATGAAGTAGCTCCAGAAGCTACTGACGAAGTCACTCATGCGAGCCCCCTGCATTTTTATCCGTCGAGCGTTCATCGGGCATGGCGAAAGGCAGCAGCGATGCTTCCCGGTTCGCGTCGGCCCGGCCGCGTGAGTAAGCCCACCATACGATGCCCAGGAAGGTCAGCATGGCGATGATTGTTGCAATTCCATTGACGATAGCCATTACAGCGCTCCTTCGGAAACCGCCTTGGCGGCCGCCTCGCGGCCGGCCACGCCCAGGCCCTGCAGATACGCCACCAGGGCGTCCTCTTCGGTCTTGCCCTTCAACTGCTCGGGCGCCTTCTGGATCTGCTCGTCGGTATAGGGCACGCCCAGCTTGCGCAGCGCGCGCATGCGGTCCTGGACGTTCTCCTGATCGACCCGATTGTGCTGCAGCCAGGGATAGGCGGGCATGTTGGACTCTTTCACCACGTCACGCGGATTGCGCAGGTGCACGCGGTGCCAGTCGTCGGAATAGCGCTGGCCGACCCGCGCCAGGTCGGGGCCGGTGCGCTTGGAACCCCACAGGAAGGGGTAGTCGTAGGTGGATTCGCCGGCCAGCGAATAAGGGCCGTAGCGCAGCACCTCGGAGCTGAGCATGCGGATCTGCTGCGAATGGCAGCCCACGCATCCCTCGCGTATGTAGACGTCACGGCCGATGAGGTTGAGCGGCTCGTAGGGCTGCACGCCCGGGGCCGGCGCCGTGGTCGAATGCTGGAAGAACAAGGGGACGATCTGCACCAGACCCGCGAAGGAGATCACCACGATGCTCAGGATGATCAGCAGGCCGACGTTGGTTTCGATCAGCTTGTGGGAAAAACCGGCGGTTTTCTTGGACATGCGGGTTCTCCTCAAGCCATGCCCGTCGTCGCCGCCGTGGCGGACGCGGGGCCGAGCAGCGCGGGATCGACCGGATCCGGACTGCGTTTATAGACGACGGGATTCACTTTGGGCTGCCCCTTGACGGTGATCCAGGTATTCCAGGCCATCACGCCCATGCCCGACAGGAAGCACAGGCCACCGAGCAAGCGGATGACATAGAAGGGATAGGTGGCCTTGACCGCCTCGACGAAGCTGTAGGTCAAGGTGCCGTCGGCGCCGGTGGCGCGCCACATCAGGCCCTGCATGACGCCGGCGATCCACATCGAGCTGATGTACAGGACCACGCCCAGCGTCGCCATCCAGAAGTGCAGCTCGACCAGCTTCATGCTGGCCATGGCGCTGCGCCCGTAAAGGCGGGGAATCATGTAGTAGAAGGATCCGAAGGTGATCATGGCGACCCAGCCCAGCGCGCCCGAATGCACGTGGCCCACCGTCCAGTCGGTGTAATGCGACAAGGCATTGACGGTGCGGATGGACATCATCGAGCCCTCGAAGGTGGACATGCCGTAGAAGGACAGGGCCACGACCAGGAATTTCAGGATGGGGTCGGTGCGCAGCTTGTGCCAGGCGCCCGACAGAGTCATGATGCCGTTGATCATGCCGCCCCAGGAAGGCGCCAGCAGGATGAGCGACAGGGCCATCCCCAGCGACTGCGTCCAGTCGGGCAAGGAGGTATACAGCAGGTGATGGGGGCCCGCCCACATATAGGTGAAGGCCAGCGCCCAGAAGTGCACGATGGACAGGCGGTACGAGTAAATGGGGCGTTCGGCCTGCTTGGGCACGAAGTAGTACATCATGCCCAGGAAGCTGGTGGTCAGGAAGAAGCCCACGGCGTTATGGCCGTACCACCACTGCACCATGGCGTCCTGCACGCCGCCATAGATGGAATACGACTTCCACCATGAAACCGGCATTTCAAGATTATTGAAAATATGCAGGACGGCGATGGTCAGGATGTAGGACCCGAAGAACCAGTTCGCCACGTAGATGTGCCGGACCCGGCGCTTGGCGATGGTGCCGAAGAACACCACGGCGTAGGTGATCCAGACCAGGGCGATCAGGATGTCCAGCGGCCATTCGAGTTCGGCGTATTCCTTGGTGCTGGTGAAGCCCATGGGCAGGGTGATGACCGCCCCCACCAATACGGCCTGCCATCCCCAGAAGGTGAAGGCGGCCAGCTTGTCGCTGAACAGCCGCACCTGACAGGTGCGCTGCACCACGTAGTAGGACGTGGCGAACAAGGCACTGCCGCCGAAGGCGAAGATCACCCCGTTCGTATGCAATGGGCGCAGACGGCCGTAGCTGAGCCACGGCGTGTTGAAATTGAGTTCCGGCCAGATGAGTTGCGCCGCGATCAGTACCCCGACCGCCATGCCGACCACCCCCCAGACTATGGTGGCAATCGTGAATTGCCTGACGACACCATAGTTGAAGGTTTCAGCCTGATTTCCGATAGCATCGGAAGTGCCCATGAGCTTCCCCTAAACAAATAAACAATATGAGACGCCAGCATGATGGCGCAACGAGCCCAAGCCCTCTTTGATCTGCATCAAGATGGACCCAGTCGTCTTGCCGCTGACGTTTCCGCACCACACTTTGGATAACATTCCTACCGACACACCGATTCCAGCTAGGTGTTCTTTTCGCCCGCCCGCTGACCTTCGGGACTGTCGTCGTCCAGGAGGATGGCTTGCGCCGCCTCGTTGGCATCGTCGAACTGGCCGGCAAAAATGGCCCACCAGAAAGCGGCCCCGATGGCGATCACCGCCAGAAGCGAGATCGGCAGCAGCAGAAACAGAGAGGCTTCCACGGTTCAGCCTTCCATGGCCGCGCCCTGCCAGGCGACGGTCGGCGCCTGGCGGGTCTGCCGCCGGAACAGGCGCCAGGAGTTTGCCGCCACCGCCAGCGAGGACAGCAGCATGCTGATGGCCGCCAGCCAGGGGGCCACCCACCCCGCCGCGGCCAGGGGCACCATCAAAAGATGCCAGGCCACGGAGCCGTACAGGTTCTGCCGCGCAACCCGTCCCGCCGCCTGGATCAGGCGCAGCACCTCGTCCTCGCTGCGGGCGGGTACGGCGGAAAGGCCGGCATGCGCCGCGGCCACGGCCGTGGGTACGGACATCGCCATGGCGCAAGGGCAGCTCATGACCAGCAGGGCCACCATGACGCCAATGGCGTGCTGGGGCGCATACACATACCAGGCCGCGCCGACAATGAAGGCCAGGGCCACCTGCACGGCCACGAACCAGAAAGCCAATTGATTGGCGCGGCCGGACACCGCGGCGCTGAACTGTTCAATCAGGCGATGGGCTTCGCCCCCGTCCACCGATTGGCGCGCGCAAAGCTCCAGATAGCGGGCCGTCAGCAGAAAAGCCACGAACATCGTGACGGAATCGAAATAGATCTCGCCGTGGCCCGTCCAGGTGGCGTGGGCGCTGGGAATGAAGGCGGCGACGATGCCCAGGGCGACCGGAACATCCATGCCGACGCGTCCGCGCAGCAGTTGGCGGCTTGCGCCGCCCCACACCGGCCAGGCGCAATACAGCATGACGGGAACCGTCAGCACCAGGCTGATCCAGTTCATCATGAATATGGCCTGGTCGAGCAATTGCAGATTGTCCGGCGCCATGCTTTCAGAGCGCAGATAGCCCGGAAAGGCGAACATCATCACCTGCATCATGGCCAGCCATCCCAGGCCCAGGCGGGCAAGCATATGGCGGCGCTTTTGCCGATCATCGCCGGAAAGGCCGTTGGGGGTGGAGAAAATGGAAAAGGCGCGCATGGAGGGAGACTATACCAAAACCAGAATCTACAATATTGATATTAATCAAGTTTTGCTCCCGCCCTCCATGCATTGCGGCGCTCGAAGGCGCCGCAAAAGGCCAGGAACCCACGGCCGGCCGAGCCCCCTACCCGGACCCGCCATGGGCAAGGCGGCGGTCAGGCCACCTTCAGGCCCTCTCCGGAAGCAGACTCGAACTGCGCTTCCTCAGTCGATCCCGCAAGCGCGGTGGTCGAGGACTGGCCGCCCTCGATGGCTTGCGTCACGGCATCGAAGTAGCCCGTGCCCACCTCGCGCTGATGCTTCACGGCGGTGAATCCGATATCGGCCGCGGCGAACTCCTTTTGCTGCAGCTCCACGAAAGCGCTCATCTGGCGGCGGGCGTAGCCATGGGCCAGCTCGAACATGCCGTAGTTCAGGGCATGAAAACCCGCCAGGGTGATGAACTGGAACTTGTAGCCCATGGCGCCCAGTTCGCGCTGGAACTTCGCGACCGTGGCATCGTCCAGGTTCTTCTTCCAGTTGAAGGACGGCGAGCAGTTATAGGCCAGCATCTTGCCCGGGAAGCGGCTATGGATCGCCTCGGCGAATTGACGGGCGTACTCCAGGTTGGGCGTGGAGGTTTCGCACCACAGCAGATCGGCGTAAGGCGCGTAGGCCAGGCCGCGCGAAATGCCCTGCTCAATGCCGGCGCGCGTGCGGAAGAAGCCTTCGGCGGTACGCTCGCCGGTGATGAAGGGACGGTCGTTATCGTCGATATCGCTGGTAAGCAGGTCGGCCGCGTCGGCATCCGTGCGGGCCAGCAGCAGCGTGGGCACATTGAGCACGTCGGCGGCCAGGCGGGCCGACACCAGCTTGGCGACGGCGTCGCGGGTAGGCACAAGCACCTTGCCGCCCATATGGCCGCATTTCTTGACCGACGCGAGCTGGTCTTCGAAATGCACCCCGGCCGCGCCCGCCTCTATCATGGCCTTCATCAGTTCAAAGGCGTTCAGCACGCCGCCGAAGCCCGCCTCGGCGTCGGCCACGATGGGCGCGTAGTAATCCAGGTAATCCGGGTCGCCGGGATTCTTTCCTTCCATCCACTGGATCTGATCGCAGCGTGTCAGCGCATTATTGATGCGGCGCACGACCTGCGGAACCGAATTGGCGGGATACAGGGATTGGTCGGGATACATCTCGCCCGCGCCATTGGCGTCGCCCGCCACCTGCCAGCCAGACAGGTAGATGGCCTTCAGCCCCGCCTTGACCTGCTGCATGGCCTGGTTGCCGGTCAGGGCGCCCAGGGAATTGACGAAAGGCTCGGTATGCAGCAGGTCCCACAGTTTCCGGGCGCCGCGGCGGGCCAGGGTATGTTCGACCGGCACCGAACCCCGCAGACGGACAACGTCTTCGGCGCCGTAGCCGCGTTTGATGCCTTGCCAGCGCGGATCCTCGGCCCAGGTTTTCTGCAGGTCGCGTATTTCATTTTCCCGTGTAGTCATGGTGCTTTCCTTTTGATGGTAGAAAAAGATGAAATCGATGGGAAAAGTCTACGCGCTTGTTGCGGGGCAAACCTCACTTATGTCTTATATAAGACAAAAAATATTATTCAACAAAAACAAATACTTGTATTTTTTATTTCTTTATGTGGAATGATATTTTTCGCTATGAAACCATGGATAGTGCATCGCAGCATTTGCTTTTCATAATCCGGTAACAGTCTTTCACCATATGGGAACAGCAGCATCCAGAGGTACAATAGACGGTACGCCTCAACCCCGGCGCCGCTTTTTCGGCCGCCCCTCATCGTTTCGCAATGCCAGATCCCTCTTTGATCCAGGCCCCCCTGGGCCAGGACGTCAGCTATCCCGACCGCTACGACCCGAAGCTTTTGTTTCCGATCGATCGCGCCGCCAACCGCCAGTCGCTGCGGATTCCCGGCCCCTGGTTCGGCGCGGATATCTGGAATGCCTACGAAGTCTCGTGGCTGAACAAGAAAGGCAAGCCCGCCGTCGCCCTGGCCCGCTTCGTCGTGCCGCATGACAGTCCCATGCTGATCGAATCGAAGTCATTCAAGCTTTATCTGAACTCGTTCAGCGAAGAGCGTTTCGATCATGCTCAGGCCGTACGCGAGATCATGGTCGGCGATCTGAGCCGGGCCGCGGGCGCGCCGGTGCAGGTCGAACTGGCTGAATTGAGCCAGACCGCTGCTGTGCCCTGCCATCCTCTGGAAGGCGTCAACATCGACGGCGCCGACATTGAAATCACTGCCTACGAGCCGGCGCCGGGATTGCTGCGCTGCTTGCCAGGCGGGGAAGTCACCAGCGAAACGCTGGTGTCGGATCTACTGAAATCCAATTGTCCGGTAACCGGCCAGCCCGACTGGGGCAGCGTACAGGTCCGCTATACCGGCCCGCGCATCGATCACGAGTCCCTGCTGGCCTATATCGTTTCCCTGCGCCGGCACACCGAATTCCACGAGCACTGCGTGGAAAAGATGTATTGCGACATCTGGCATGCCTGCCAGCCGCAATCCCTGCTGGTATATGCCCGCTATACGCGACGCGGCGGGCTGGACATCAACCCCTGGCGCAGCAGCGGCCCGGCGCAAGTCAGCCTGGACCGCAACCCAAGGCAGTAGACCGGCGGAAGATACGAGCGCGTGTGCGCATCAAGCGCGCGCGGTGGCGGCGGCGTGAGCAATGCTGCGGCCGGCCGCCTTGGCAACCATCACGGCCAGCACCGCCGCCACCACGAAGCCCGTGGCGGCTCCGAACCACGGCCCCTGGCTGAAACCGGCGTCCAGCATCAGGCCGAAGCCCACCGGCGCCAGCGACGAGCCTACGTCCATGCCGGAATACACCAGGCCATAGACAGTCCCCGTGGCGCCCTTGGGCGTGACCCGCCGTATGAGCATGTCGCGCGAGGGGGCAGAAACGCCCGAGCAGAAACCCGCCATGGCCACCAACACCATGGCGAAGGACGAGGGGACCGAGCCCATGGCCAGCACGACCAGCAGGCCTCCGGCCAGCAGCAGCGAAATGGCCACGGTGCGTTCCGTATTGGGCGTGGCGCCCACCAGGAAGCCGCCCGCCAGCATGCCCGCGGCCGCGGCGATCATATAGGCGGACAAGGTGGTGCCTGCCATGACCTTGTCGATGCCGTAGACATCGCCCAGCATGGGTATGGTGTAGTTCTGTACGGCCGACAGAGCCATGGACGTAAAGGCGAAGAACAGGAAAGCGCCCCACAGCGCCGGCTGCACCAGCAAGGTGGCCAGGGTCCGGCCCACGGTTTGCTGCGCCAGATCGGGCGCGGCGTCGCCCGCCGAGGGGTCGGCAGCCACGGCCTGCTCGAGTTCGACCGCCGCGTTGCGGCCGGCCAGCAGATCGCGCCCCAGCCAGGTCAGCAGCAGGACGAAAGCGACCAGGGCCGCCGCCGCGAAGGCGGCCACCCGCCAATTCGACACATAGATGATGCCGGCCATGAAAACCGGGGTCAGGGCCCAGCCCAGGTTCCCGGTCAGGCCGTGCGTGCTGAAGGCGTGGCCCAGCCGACGCTGGCTGACGCGATGATTGATGATGGAGTAGTCCACGGGATGGAAGACCGAGTTTCCAAGCCCGCCGATGACGGCCGCCAGGACCAGCATGGCGTATCCGTTGGAGGCCGCGATGAGGATGCCCGAGACGACGAAGCTGGCCAGGCCGAAGCGCAGCACCGGCGCCGGGCCGATGCGGTCGACCACGAACCCGGACGAAGCCTGCCCCAGGCAGGACACCAGGAAGAACACCGAGGCCAGCATGCCCAGCTTGACGAAATCGTAGCCATACTCGTGCGCCAGCGACAAATACAGCGTGGGAAAGACCAGCTGGAAGAAGTGGGACGAGGCGTGCGCCGAGGCGATCAGGCCGATGATGGTCCAATCGCGGCGCTTAAGGGCCGGCGTATCCGGAATTTGAGCGAGGCTTGCGGCGGTCATTGCGTGTTCTGTTGAAAAAAGCTCAGCGCCGGTCGGAGCGGTCGCGGATTTCAGGCCATGCGCGGCGCAGGTAATAGCACATGGACCATACCGTCAGGATGGCGGCGATGACGATCAGTATCTGACCGATGAGTTCCAGGGATATGCCATGGAAGGGCCTCCAGTACAGCAGGCAGGGAATCGCGACCATCTGGGCGGCGGTCTTGAATTTGCCCAGCCAATGCACCGCCACGCTGCCGCTGGCGCCGATTTTGGCCATCCATTCGCGCAGGGCCGAAATGGTGATCTCACGCCCGATGATGATCAGGGCGATGAAGGAGTCGACCCGGTTCAGATCCAGCAATATCAGCAGGGCCGCGCAGACCATGAGCTTGTCGGCGACCGGATCCAGGAAGGCGCCGAAGGACGAGGTCTGGTTCCAGCGGCGGGCCAGCCAGCCATCGAACCAATCGGTCAGGGCGGCCACGATGAAGGCCAGCGCGGCCACGGTGTCGCGCAGCGGCACCGAGATCCAGTCGGCCGGGATGTAGAACAGCGCCACGATCAGGGGGATCATGGCGATGCGCAGCCAGGTCAGGGCGATGGGTAGATTCATGGGCATAAGATGAATACTACCTTATCGGAGGGCCTGATAGATGCGTTCGGCCAATTCGTCGGAAATCCCTTCCACGGACCGCAGGTCGTCGACGCTGGCGTCGACCACGCCGGAGAACCCGCCAAAGCGCGCCAGCAGCTTCTGACGCCGCCGCGCGCCTATGCCCTCGATCTCTTCCAGGCGCGATACATTGCGCGCCTTGGCCCGTTGCGCGCGCATGCCCGTAATGGCGAAACGGTGCGCCTCGTCGCGAATCTGCGCCACCAGCATCAAAGCCGCGGACTCGATGCCCAGGGCCACCGGGGCGCGGCCATCGACGAATACCAGCGTTTCCAGGCCCACCTTGCGGCCTTCCCCCTTGGCCACCCCGACGATGGTCTGCGTGTCCAGGCCCAGTTCCACGAAAACCTGCCGGGCGATCTCCACCTGCCCCTTTCCGCCGTCGATCAGCACCACATTGGGCATCTGGGCCTGCCCGTCCGCCACCCGGCTGAAACGGCGCGTCAGCACCTGGCGCATGGCGGCGTAATCGTCGCCCGGCGTAATGCCGGCGATGTTGTACCGGCGATACAGGGACGGCTGCATGGCATGGTGCTGATACACCACGCAAGACGCTTGCGTAGCCTCGCCGGCGGTATGGCTGATGTCGAAGCACTCGATATGCAGGGCGTCCAGGGCCGCCTCGTCGGTGTCCAGTTCCAGCACGGTGGCCAGGGCCAGGCTGCGCGCCGCACGGGCGCTGGACTCGGTCAGCAGGCGAGCCAGCGCGAGCTCCGCGTTCTTCACCGCCTGCTCCAGCCAGGCCTTGCGCATGCCCTGGGGCTTGACCAGTATCCGGGCCTTGACGCCCGTCTGCTCGGCCAGCAGCCCCATCAGGTCGGGGTCGGGCAGCGCGTGCGAACAGACCAGCACCGGCGGCATGCCGCTATCCATGTAGTGCTGCGCCACGAAAGCCGCCAGCACCTCGCCCGGGCTGTCGTCATGGGTATGGGTCGGAAAGAAGGGCTTGTCGCCCAGGTGCCGGCCGCCGCGCACCATGGCCAGGTTGACGCAGATGCGCCCGCCCGCCGAGGCGATGGCGATCACGTCCACATCGTCGTTGCCGACTTTTTCCATGGACTGCTGCTGCAGCACCTTGGCCAGCGCGCCCATCTGGTCGCGCAGCAACGCGGCGCGCTCGAACTCCAGCGCTTCGGACGCTTCGTGCATGCGCTTCTCGATGTCGCGCAACACCTTGCTGGCGCGGCCGTCCAGGAACTGCACGGCGCGCTCGACGTCGGCGCGATAGGCCTCGTCGGAGATCAGATCTACACAGGGCGCCGAACAACGCCCTATCTGATGCAGCAGGCAGGGTCTGGAGCGGTTGGCGTAGACGCTGTCCTCGCAGGTGCGCAGGCGGAACACGCGTTGCAGTATCTGTATGGTTTCGCGCACGGCCCAGGCATTGGGATAGGGCCCGAAATACCGGCCGTTGCCGCTGGTGCTGCCGCGATAATAGGCGATGCGCGGTATGTCGTGGCCGCTGAACATCAGGTAGGGATACGACTTGTCATCCCTGAAAAGAATGTTGTAACGCGGCTTCAAGCGCTTGATAAGGTTGTTTTCAAGCAGCAGCGCCTCGGCCTCGGAGCGCGTGACGGTGACCTCCAGCCGCACGACCCGCGCCACCATATGGGTGATGCGCGGGCTGCTAAGCGTCTTCTGGAAATACGAATTCACGCGCTTCTTCAGGTCGCGCGCCTTTCCTACGTACAATACCTCGCCCTGTGCATCGATATGGCGATACACGCCGGGCAGATGCGGCAGGTCAGCCAGAAACGATTTGAGATTGAAGTCGTCGGGCATATTGATAACGTTCATCGGCCTGCAAGGCGTCCCAGTCCAGGGCCGGGATGCACGGGGTCAGGCGGCGTATGCGCTGGATCGAAGCGGGGCTGTGCTCCACCTGTAGGCGGGCCAGGAGGTCGTCGGCCAGGTCGGGGCGGTTGCACACAAGCACCATGTCGCAGCCCGCCCCCAGGGCGGCCTGGGCGCGGGCCAGGATGTCGCCGGCCACCGTCGCGCCTTCCATGGTCAGGTCGTCGGAAAAGACCACGCCATCGTAAGCCAGGTCCTGGCGCAACACCTTCTGTATCCAATGCGCGGAAAAGCCGGCGGGATGAGGGTCGACCTTGGGATAGATGACGTGGGCCGGCATGACCGAGGGCAGGACCATGTCGCCCAGCCAGCCGTAGGGCGCCGCGTCTTTCTGCATGATCTGCTCGAAGTCGCGCTCGTCGACGGGAATCTCGTGGTGCGAATCGGCTTCGACCGCGCCATGGCCGGGAAAGTGCTTGCCGCAGGCGGCCATGCCCGCCAGCGCCAGGCCCTGTATCAGGGCGCGCGCCAGCATGGCCACGACGCGGGGATCGCGGTGGAAGGAGCGGTTGCCGATGACTTTGCTGACCCCGTAGTCCAGATCCAGCACAGGGGTGAAGCTCAGGTCCACGCCGCAGGCGCGCAGCTCGGCGCCCAGCACATAGCCCGTTTCCGACGCCAGGCGCATGGCGGCCAGCGAATCCTGCGACCAGAGCTCGCCGAACACGCTCATGGCGGGAATGGACGTGAAGCCGTCGGTCCGGAAACGCTGCACCCGCCCTCCTTCGTGGTCCACCGCGATGAGCAAGGGCTCGTCGCGCTCGTCGTGTATGGCCTGGCACAAGGCGGCCAGCTGTTCGCGATGATCGAAGTTGCGGGCGAAGAGTATCACCCCGCCCACCAGCGGATCGCGCAGGCGGGCACGCTCGTGCGCCGTCAGCACGGTTCCTTCGACATCCACCATGACCGGGCCGGGAGGCAGAGTCGCGCGCGTATTCTTGGCTACCATAATGCGTCTTCCATTTAATCCTTGATTTCGGGCTTGCGGGCTTCGACCACGACAAAGGCCGCGACCATATCGCTCTCATCCGTAATTGAAACATGCGCCGCGCCGAAGCGGCAGCCGTACCAGCTTGCCAGGGGCTCGGACAGGCGCACGCAGGGCTTGCCGCTGGCTTCGTTAAGGGTTTGCATCCGCGACCAGGTCATGGGGCTGTGCATGCCCAGGCCTATGGCCTTGGAAAAGGCCTCTTTGGCGGCAAAGCGCGAGGCCAGGAAGCGCAGGCCTCGCTGCGGATCGCGCTGATAGCGAATATTGAATTTTTCTATTTCCTGCGGACCGAGTATCCGGCGCGCGAAACGCTCGCCGTGACGGGCGAATACGCGCTCGATGCGCTCCAGGCGCAACAAGTCGACTCCGATTCCGGCCACGGCGGCCCCGACAGCATGCGTATTCATCCATACGTCCGTTAACGTTTGCGAACCTTGAATGATACCTTCTTGGGAAGTTGGGCGCGGCAAGGCGCCGGCGCAACGCCGGCCCCGAAACAGCGGCCTATCTGGGCCGCTTGTCGATGACCCGCCTGGCCTTGCCCGTCAGCGTGCGTTCGACCAGCCCGGCCGTCTGCACCGTGACGCGCGCCGACACGCCGATATAGGTCTTGACCGCATGCTTGAGCTTGCCCGCCAGCTGGTCGCGCTCGGAAACGCTGAGGTGGTCGAACTCGGGACGCACTTCCGTCAGGATTTCCAGCTCGTCCAGGTTGCCGCTGCGCGTCAGCACCAGTTGATACTGCGCCGCCAGCTCGGGCATCTTCAGCACGACTTCCTCGACCTGGGTCGGGAACAGATTGACGCCGCGCACGATCAGCATGTCGTCGCTGCGGCCCGTGATCTTGTCGATGCGGCGCATGCTGCGCGACGTGGGCGGCAGCAGCCGCGTCAGGTCGCGTGTACGGTAGCGTATCACCGGCATGGCTTCCTTGGTCAGCGAGGTGAAGACCAACTCGCCCTCTTCGCCGTCGGGGACGACCTCGCCGGTATCCGGATTGATGATCTCGGGATAGAAATGGTCTTCCCACACCACCGGGCCGTCCTTGGATTCGACGCACTCCATGGCCACGCCCGGGCCCATGACTTCCGACAGGCCGTAGATGTCCAGCGCATCGATGCCCGCGCGCTGCTCGATGTCCTTGCGCATCTGGCCCGTCCAGGGCTCCGCGCCGAAGATGCCGATGCGCAGGGAACTGTCGCGCGGGTCCATGCCCTGGCGCTCCATTTCCTCCAGGATATTGCAGAAGTAGGAAGGCGTGACCAGGATGATGTCCGGCTTGAAGTCCTGGATCAATTGCACCTGTTTCTCGGTCTGGCCGCCGGACATCGGCACCACCGAGCAGCCCAGCTTTTCCGCCCCGTAATGCGCGCCCAGCCCGCCCGTGAACAGGCCGTAGCCGTAGGCCACGTGGGCGATGTCGCCGGGACGGCCGCCGGCCGCCCAGATCGAGCGGGCCACGAGATCGGCCCAGTTATCGATGTCTTTCGCGGTATAGCCGACCACGGTGGGCTTGCCGGTGGTGCCGCTGGATGCGTGGATGCGGGACACCTTCTCGCGCGGAACCGCGAACATATTGAACGGGTAGTTGTCGCGCAGGTCCTGCTTGGTCGTGAATGGAAAACGCGAGATATCCGACAGCTGCTTCAAATCGTCGGGATGCACCCCCGCCTTGTCGAACGCGGCCCGGTAAGGGGGCACGTTGTCGTAGGCATGCCTGAGCGACCATTTCAGGCGTTCGAGCTGCAGGCTTTGCAATTCATCCCGGCTGGCATGCTCGATGGCATCGCGCCCGGCATTCGACGATTTCGACTCAGACATTCTTTACTCCTACCCTATACCTGCGTTTCATATGAATGCGGGAGCCCGCGTCTGAAAAGCCGGGCATCCCGCTGGATTCCTTCAATGGCTATCCGCCAACCACCTGGCCTTTGATGCGATACGAGCGCCCGCGGAAAATCGCGATGCGCTTGCCGTCCTGGTTGGTGACCTGCACGTCGTAGACGCCCGTGCGCCCGGCCAGCGAATATTCCGTGGCCTGCGCGGTCAGCACATCGCCCTCGAAGCCGGGAGCCAGATAATCGATGGTGCAGCCCGACGCCACCGTTGCCGCATTGCGCGAGTTGCACGCAAACGCAAAAGTGCTGTCCGCCAGGGCGAAAATGAAGCCGCCATGGCAGGTCTTGTGGCCGTTGAGCATGTCGGCCCGCACCGTCATGGCCATGCTCGCCGTGCCCGGCCCCACCGAAACGACGCGCGCTCCCAGTGCCTGGGAGGCGGCATCGCCGTCGTACATGGTTCTGGCCGTCAGTTCGGCCAGGGCCTGCGGATCTTCGGGCAGGGCCGCGTCTTGCGTGGAAGTAGGCGCCAGGGAACTCATCATTTCCCCTTGAATGCCGGCTGGCGCTTGCCCAGGAAGGCGGCCACGCCTTCGGCGTAATCGTGGCTGGCGCCCAGTTCGCGCATCAGGTCGCGTTCCAGGTCCAGCTGCTCGTCCAGGCTGTTGGCCAGACTCCGGTTCAGCGCCCGCTTGGTATAGGCCAGGCCCTTGGTGGGCGCATCGGCGAAATGCCGGGCCAACTCGTCCAGGCGCGCCTCGAAGGCATCGTCGGGCACGCATTGCCAGATCAGGCCCCACTGCTCGGCCTTTTCGGCGCTGAGCTTGTCGCCCAGCATGGACAGCCCCATGGCGCGGGCCTGGCCCACCAGGCGCGGCAGGACATAGGTGCCGCCCGTGTCGGGCAGGAGCCCGAGGCGGCAGAAAGGTTGGATGAAGCTGGCCGACTGCTTGGCGATGACGATGTCGCCGGCCAGGGCCAGATTGGCGCCGGCGCCGGCCGCCACGCCGTTGACGCCGACCACGACAGGCATGGGCAAAGCGCGCAGGCGGCGCACCAGCGGCGCATAGTATTTTTCGATGGTGGAACCTAGGTCTATCGGCGCCGAGCCTGCGCTCATTTCCCGTTCGGACAGATCCTGGCCCGCGCAGAAGCCGCGTCCATTTCCCGTCAGCACCAGCACGCGCGCCTGGCCGCTCTCGACCTTTGTCAGGGCGTCTGCCAATTCACCGTGCATCGCCGCGGTGAAGCTGTTCAGCTTGTCGGGGCGATTGAAGGTGATGCGTGCGATGCCGCCGTCCAGGTCAAAGACAATGTTCTCGTAGCTCATGAAGTCTCCAGTCTTGTTTTTATGCGTGCCAGCGCGTTTGCACCACGCGGAAGCGATTGGCCACATAGGCCGTGTCCGACAGGGCCGCATTGGCGGCCGGATTGGCGCCGGTGCCATGGAAATCGCTGAACGCCGCCGTCTGGTTCACGAAGACGCCGCCGGTCAGATTCAGCGACAGCGACACTCCCGCGCGCTCGGCCGCCTTCTCCACTTCCCGCGCCACGGCATCGTCGATGGTGTAGGCGGCCAGGGTCAGGGCGCCATGCTCGACGACCGTATCCCGCGCCAGCTTGATGCTGTCATCGGTGGAGTCGGTCGCCACCACGAACACGATGGGACCGAACCATTCGCGCATGATGACCGCATCGGCGGCGTCCGCCTTCAGCAGCAAGGGTGTCGCGATGCGGGCACCCTGGAACTGGGGATGTTCGATGGCCTGGCTGTCGCACAGCACGGACAGCCCCAGCGCACGCGCCTCACCAATGCGCTGCACAACGCCCGTATTCTGTATCGCCCCGGTGATCTCCACCGCGCGCGCCGGATCCGACACCAGTTTCTCCACGGCCTGCGCAAGGCCCGCCGCCACATCGTCGAAACTCATATGGCCATCGGCGGTCTTGATGCCTTCACGCGGCACATAGATGTTCTGCGGCGCCGTGCACATCTGCCCGGAATACAGCGCAAACGAAAACGCCAGGTTGCGCGCCACGCTCTTGAAATCGTCGACCGAATCGATGATGACCTGATTCACGCCGGCCTTTTCCGTGTACACCTGTGCCTGCCGCGCGTTCTGCTCCAGCCAGTTGCCGTTGGCGCTGCTGCCGGTGAAGTCGATCAGCTTGACCGCCGGATCCAGGGCCAGTTGCTGGGCCGTATCGTCCCCCGCGAGGTGGGCCGCCAGCAGCACCACGTTGGGATCGAAGCCGGCTTCGGCCAGGACCTCGCGCGCGATCTTCACGGTGATGGCCAGCGGCAGGATGACGCTGGGGTGCGGCTTGACGATCAGGGTGTTGCCCGTTGCCAGGCTGGCGAACATGCCCGGATAGCCGTTCCAGGTCGGAAAGGTGGAGCAGCCTATGAGCAGGCTGATGCCGCGCGGCACGACCGTGAAGCGCTTCTGCATTTTGATGGGATCGTGCTTGCCTTGCGGCTTCTCCCAGGAGACCAGCCCCGGGATGCGGGCCATTTCCTGCCAAGCATAGGCCACGGCCTCCAGGCCGCGATCCTGCGCGTGCGGTCCGCCCGCCTGAAAGGCCATCATGAAACCCTGTCCGGTGGTGTGCTGCACCGCGTAGGCCATTTCGAAGCTGCGCTGGTTGACGCGCTTCAGGATTTCCAGCGACACGCCCACCCAGGCTTGCGGCCCGGCCGCGCGCCATGACTCCAGCGCCCGCTGCGACTGCTCGATCAACGCAGGAACGGACAGCCGGGGATATCGAATGCCGAGCTCGAAGCCGTAAGGCGACACCTCGCCGTCCACGCTGCCCTGCGCCCCGTCCAGGGCCAGCGGAAAATCCTTGCCCTTGTAGCCCTCGAAGGCGGCGCGGCCCTCGTCGTTGGCCGTCTCGCCGTAGACCCGGGGGCTGGGTGATTCGGAAAAAGGGCTCCAGTAGCCGCGCGTGGCGGCCGCCGCAACGGCCTGCTCCAGGACATCCTGATGAGCCTTGAAAAAATCGGTCGACACGGTGTTCACTCCTGTTGGCCGGCCGCCGCATGGCTGCGATGGCCGATATGATTGCATGGGCGGTATGCGCCGCCGGCGCCCCGCCCTCGTATGAAAATCAGGTTTCCTGGTCGAAATCGATCACCAGCTTATCCGTAACCGGAAAACTCTGGCAACTGAGCACGAAGCCGCGCGCGACTTCGTAGTCCTCGAGCGCAAAGTTCGCATCCATGTCGACCTCGCCTTCGATCACTTTGCAGCGGCAGGTCGAACAGACCCCGCCCTTGCAGGAATACGGCAGCTCCACGCCCTGGGCCAGCGCGGAATCGAGCACGCTGTCCTTGTTCTTCTCTATGGTCAGTGTCCGGGTCAGTCCGTCCTGAACGACGGTCAGCTCGCACTGCTCGCGACCGGGCGCCTTGCGGGCCTCGTGTCCGGTGCGCAGGACCCGCGGCCCCTTGGGCGATCCGAACAGCTCGAACTTGATCTGCGACTTGTCCAGGCCCTTGTCCCGCAATGCCTGCGTCACGGATTCCGTCATGTCTTGCGGGCCGCACACGAAGGCATAGTCGATTTGCGAAGGCGGCATCCACAGGTTCAGCAGCTGCTCGACCTTGGGGCCGTCCAGGCGGCCGTTGAACAGGTCGATGTCCTGGTGCTCGCGGCTCATGACATAGACCAGCGAAAAGCGCTCCATGTAGCGGTTCTTCAGGTCTTCGATCTCTTCGCGGAACAGCACCGCCGACGAGGCCCGGTTGCCGAAAAACAGGGTGAAGCTGCTGCCCGGCTCGGTGTCGAGCGCGGTCTTGACCAGCGACAGGATGGGGGTGATGCCGCTGCCCACCGCGAACGCGGCATAGCGGCGGGCATGTTCGGGCGAGAACTCCACCGTGAAATGCCCGTCCGGCGGCATCACGTCCAGCGCCTGGCCGGCCGCCAGATGCTCGTTGGCCCAGCCCGAGAAGGCGCCGTCGTTCAAACGCTTGATCGCCACCCTCAGCAGCCTGTCGCCCGGCGCCGCGCAGATCGAATAGGAACGGCGCAGCTCCTCGCCGTCCAACTGGGTGCGCAAGGTCAGGTACTGGCCGGGCCGGAATGCGAAGGTATCACTCAACTCGGGGGGAACGTCGAAGGTCACGACCACCGCGTCCCGCGTATTCTTGGCCACCGAGGCCACTTTCAATGAATAGAACTGACTCATGGGAAACTAATGGGCCTTGAAGTAATCGAAGGGTTCGCCGCAATCCATGCAGCGATACAGGGCTTTGCAGGCCGTCGAGCCGAAATGGCTGACCAGGCGCGTATGCGCCGACCCGCACAGGGGGCAAGGCACGACCACATCGCTCGCGCGCCGGGTGATGCCCGAGATGTCGATGGCTTTTTCCCCCGGCGGCGCAATGCCGTAGCCTTGCAGCGCCTGGCGCCCCTTCTCGCTCATCCAGTCGGTCGTCCAGGCCGGCGACAGGCGCGTTTCGATGCGCAGCTGCTCGATGCCCTGCGCCAGCAATGCGTCGCGTATTCCCGACGAGATCTCCTGCATGGCCGGGCAGCCCGAATACGTGGGCGTGATCGTCACCACGCAGGTGGTGCCGTCCCAGGACACGTCGCGGATCAGGCCCAGGTCGACCACCGACAGCACGGGAATCTCCGGGTCGGGTACGGCGGCCAGCCACTGCATGACCTGCCGGGCCGGAACCGGGGCGACGGCGGTATTCACCAGGAAGCTCCGGGATAGGCGCGCTGCAGATGCTGCATCTCGGCCAGGATGTAGCCCAGGGCTTCGGTGTGGCGGCCGTGTATGCCGCCACGATAGGCCAGGTGATTGGCGCCATCGGGATCGGGCATGGCCAGCGTGGCCTCGTCCAGCGTGGCTTTTACATGGCCCAGCCAGTCGGCCCACAAGCTGCTGTGTGGCGCTATGACTTTGCGCTGCGCCAGGTCCAGGCTGATTTCGTCATCGACGAAGAGTTCACCCACGAAGCGCCAGGCATCGTCGACCGCCGCCTGCATCCGCGCATGGCTTTCGGCCGTGCCGTCGCCCAGTCGCACGATGATGTCCGAGGATCGCCTGACATGGTAGCTGACTTCCTTGATGGATTTCTCGGCGATGGCCGCCACGCGCTCATCCGATGAACTACAGAGTTCCTTGAGCAGGAAGTAGTGCCACACGTCGAAGAAAAACTGGCGCGCGATGGTGTCGCCGTAATGGCCGTTGTCGCGCTCGACCAGCAGGTAATTGCGGTATTCCGGCGCGTCGCGCAGGTAGGCAAGCTGGTCTTCGTCGCGCTCCCGACCCTCGACCTCGCCCGCCAAGGTCAGCCACAGGCGGGCCTGGCCCAGCAGATCGAGCGCCACGTTGGTCATGGCCAGGTCTTCTTCCAGCGCGGGGCCGTGGCCGGTCCATTCGGAAACGCGGTGCGAAAGAATCAGGGTGGTGTCGCCCAGGCGCAGCAAATATTGAAACAAGGCGTGGTCCATGGGGCCTCCTACATGTGCTTGACTTCTTCGGGCATGGGGAAGAAGGTGGGATGGCGGTAGACCTTGTTGTTGGCCGGCTCGAACAACGGTTCCTTGTCGCCGGGGCTGCTGGCCACCACGTCGGCCGCCTTGACCACCCAGATGCTCAGGCCTTCATTGCGGCGCGTATAGACGTCGCGTGCGTTGTTGATCGCCATTTCGGCGTCCGATGCATGCAGGCTGCCCACGTGCTTGTGGGCCAGGCCATGCTGGCTGCGAATGAACACCTCCCAGAGAGGCCATCCGTTCTGGCTCATTTCCGTACCCCCGATAGCCGGCTTTCGCCGGCATTCAATCAAAGAAGGATGCGGCGCGGACGCCGTATCCCGATAAATCAAGAACAGCGTTCAGGCGACTTTCCTGGCGGCCTGCTTGCCGGCGTAGGCATTGAAGGCCTCGCGCACCCATGCGCCGTCCTCGTGCGCCTTGACGCGCGCCTGCAGGCGCTCGCGGTTGCAAGGGCCATGACCCTTGATGACGGCATAGAACTCGGACCAGTCGATTTCGCCGAAATCGTAGTGGCCCCGCTCCTCGTTCCACTTCAGGTCGGGATCGGGCACTTTCAGGCCCAGGTACTCGGCCTGCGGCACGGTCTGGTCCACCATCTTCTGGCGCAGCTCGTCGTTGGAAAACAGCTTGATGCGCCACTGCATGGACTGGGCGCTATTGGGCGAATCGGCATCGGACGGGCCGAACATCATCAGCGCCGGCCACCACCAGCGGTTGAAGGCTTCCTGGCACATGTCTTTTTGCGCCCGGGTGCCGTGCAGGCACATCTGTATGAGCAGGTCGTAGCCCTGGCGCTGGTGGAAGGATTCTTCCTTGCACACACGCACCATGGCGCGCGCGTAGGGCCCGTAGGAACAGCGGCACAGCGGGATCTGATTGATGATGGCCGAGCCGTCGACCAGCCAGCCTATCATGCCGATGTCGGCCCAGGTCAGCGTGGGGTAATTGAAGATGCTGGAATACTTGGCCTTGCCCGAATGCAGATCGTCGACCAGGTCGTCGCGCGAGACCCCCAGGGTTTCCGCCGCGCTGTACAGGTACAGGCCATGGCCCGCCTCGTCCTGCACCTTGGCCAGCAGGATGGCCTTGCGCTTGAGCGTGGGCGCACGGGTGATCCAGTTGCCCTCGGGCAGCATGCCCACGATTTCCGAATGCGCATGCTGAGAAATCTGGCGCACCAGGGTCTTGCGATAGGCCTCCGGCATCCATTCCTTGGGTTCGATCCGGACACCTTCGTCGATGCGTTCCTGAAAGACCCGTTCGGCCCCGGTCAGATCTTCCACCGATCGGACGCTTTTGACCCCGGTTTCAACGAGCTGGGCGTACATGGCGATCTCCTGTCTGTTTCATGCTCATGCGGCGATGTTTCATTATTTAATACAAAAATATTGATGTCAATCAAATTTTAGTATCAAATAGGGTTATCCCTCTTTCGTATAAGATGGCCTGTCCGCCAACACGATCGACGCCATGCCCGATACGCACAACACGCTGCAACGACTGGTTCACACCTTGCTTGAACACGATCCGCCCCGCGCCAAATCCTTGTGCGTCACCCTGCTGGGCGACGCCATCGAACCCCACGGCGGCAGCATCTGGCTGAGCGATCTGATCGAACTGGTCACCCCCTTGGGGATCAACGAACGCCTATTGCGCACCAGCGTATTCAGGCTGGTCGCCCAGGACTGGCTGCAGTCGGAGCGCCACGGGCGGCGCAGCCTGTACCGGCTCAGCGAACAGGGCCTGGAGCTGACCCGGCAGGCGTCGGAACGCATCTACGACGGCTCCCCGGCGGACTGGGCGGGCGACTGGACGTTGGTGATACTGCCGCGCTTCGGCAATGGCAGCCTGGCCAAGCGCGGCGAAGTCAGGCGCGAATTGATCTGGGCCGGCTTCGGCGCCATCGCGCCGGGCATTTTCGCCTTGCCGCGCAATCAGACCGCCGCCGTGCAAAAAGTGCTGAACAAGCTGAAACTGGCCGACCACGCCCTGGTGCTGAGCGCCCATGAAATGAACGAGGGGCACGGCCTGGTGATCAGCGCATTGATATCCCAATGCTGGGATATGGAGGGCGTCGCCGGGCAGTACCGGGACTTTTCCGCAACCTTCGGCCCCATCCAGGAAGCGGTCAACCGGCACATGCGGCCGTCCCAGGCCTTTGCGATACGCGCCCTGACCCTGCATGCATGGCGGCGCATCGTCCTGCACGACCCGCAACTGCCTCGGCAACTGCTGCCGGCGGACTGGCCGGGACACGCGGCGCGCCGCCTTTGCGGCAAGCTGTACTGGGCCGTGTTCGACCTGGCGGAAGAGCATCTGGAGCAGTTGCTGGGCCAGGACCCGATGCGCTATCAGGCCCTGAAGCCTTATGCACTGGAACGGTTCGGGGGGCGGGAAAACCAGGCCCAATCGCAAGCCGCATGAAGGCGGCGGCGATCCGCTTGCGGCTTGCCTGGCTGGCGCCGCATGCTGCGGCTACAGCTTGATGAAGTGCTCGCGGTAATGCTTCAGTTCTTCAATGGATTCGTAGATGTCGGCCAGCGCCTCATGCCGGCTTTTCTTCACAAAGCTCCTGTAGACTTCGGGCTTCCAGCGCAGGGACAGCTCTTTGAGCGTGCTGACGTCCAGATTGCGGTAATGGAAATAGGACTCCAGCCTGGGCATGTACTTCACCATGAAGCGGCGGTCCTGCCCGATGGTGTTGCCGCACATGGGCGACTTGCCCGCCGGAACATGCTGGGCCAGAAAGGCCAGCAACTGGTCCTCGGCCTGCTCTTCCGTAAGCGTCGACGCCCTGACCTTGTCGATCAGGCCGCTTTTGCCGTGCGTGGACTGGTTCCACTTGTCCATGGCGTCGAGCAGCGCATCGCTTTGGTGTATAACCAATACCGGGCCCTCGGCCACAAAAGTAAGGTCGGCCTCGGTAACGACCACCGCCACTTCGATGATGCGTTCTTTTTCCGGATCCAGCCCGGTCATTTCCATGTCGAGCCATACTAAACGCTGGTCATTCGCCGCCATATAATCCTTCCTTAAAACATAGATTTTCGCACACGGTCCGCCTCTTATGTTTACCTTGCTGTTCGTCGCCTTCCTGCTGACCGATATCCTGGCCCGGCTGTGGCTCGCATCGCGCCAGTTGCGCCACGTCCAAAAGCACCGGGACAGCGTCCCCGCCGAGTTCTCCGATCGCATCGGGCTGCACAGCCATCGGCGCGCGGCCGACTACACCATGGCCAAGATGCAATTCTCCATGGTGGAGCACGTTGTCGAGGCCGCCGTGCTCGTCGGCCTGACCTTGCTGGGCGGCCTGCAGTTCCTCGACATGCAGCTGGGCTTGCTCATCGAAAACGAAATGCTGCGCCAGCTGGCGCTGATCGGCGTCGTACTGGCCCTGATGGGGGTGGTCGGGCTCCCCTTTTCCGCCTGGCGCAAGTTCAGGCTGGAGGCCCGCTTCGGCTTCAACCGGGTCACGCCGCGCCTGTTCGCGATCGACACCCTCAAAACGCTTATCGTAACCCTGATACTGGGCACGCCGCTGGCGGCCAGCGTGTTGTGGATCATGGGCAATGCCGGCCCCAACTGGATCTGGTGGGCCTGGGGCACCTGGGTGCTGTTCAATTTCCTGATCCTGTGGCTGTTTCCCACCGTCATCGCCCCGCTGTTCAATAAATTCACGCCGCTGGACAACCCGGAAATGGCGGAGCGCATACATCAGTTGGCCAGGCGCTGCGGCTTTTCATTAAGCGGCCTGTTCGTCATGGACGGCTCCAGGCGCTCCGCGCACGGCAATGCCTATTTCACGGGCTTTGGCAAGGCGCGCCGCATCGTGTTCTTCGACACGCTGCTGAGCCGGCTGAACACGGATGAAATCGAAGCCGTCCTGGCGCACGAGCTGGGCCATTTCAAGCACAAGCATATCGTCAAGCGGATGTTCGTCAGCTTTGCCGTGGCGCTGGGCTTCTTCCTGCTGCTGGGCTGGCTGTCCACCCAGGTATGGTTCTATACAGGCCTGGGCGTGGTGCCGCAGCTTGGCCGGCCCAACGACGCGCTGGCGCTCATCCTGATCTTCCTGGCCGTTCCCGTGTTCACCTTCTGGCTGACGCCGCTGGCAAGCTGGCTGTCGCGCCGCGACGAATTCCAGGCCGACCGCTATGCGGCCCAGCAGTGCCCTCCGGACTGGCTGGTGTCGGCGCTGGTCAAGCTGTACGACGACAACGCCGCGACACTGACCCCCGATCCGGTGCACTCGGCGTTCTACGACAGCCATCCGCCCGCCGTGATACGCATACAAAACCTGAAGCATGGCTGATACCCCTGCCCTGCAGGGGCGCATCATCGCCGCTCATGGCCGCCACTACACGGTGGAGCTGCCCGACGGCCATATCCGCAAATGCTTCCCCCGTGGCAAGAAGGCCGGCGCCGCCGTGGGCGATTACGTCATCGTCAGTCCGCAAGGCCGCGACGAAGGGTCCATAGACCGCATCCTGGAGCGCCGCAACCTGCTCTACCGCTCGGACGACATGCGCACCAAGCAATTCGCCGCCAATGTGGATCAACTGCTTATCGTGGTGGCGCCCGAGCCCTCTTTTTCCGACGACCTGCTGGGCCGCGCCCTGGTGGCCGCGCAAAGCGCCGACATCGCGCCCATCGTCATCCTGAACAAGATCGACCTGCCGGCCGGCCTGCCCCAGGCCCGCGAGCGCCTGGCGAAGCTGGCCAGGACAGGCGTGCAAGTCATCGAGCTGAGCGCCCTGGCGCCGCAGGCCATGCGCGACACGCTGCTGCCCCTGCTGGAGGGCCGCTGCAGCCTGCTGCTGGGTCAAAGCGGCATGGGGAAATCGACCCTGCTCAATGCGCTGGTGCCGGAGGCCCGCGCCCACACGCAAGAGCACTCGCTGGCCCTGGGCACGGGCAAGCACACCACCACCAGCACACGCCTGTATCATCTGCCCGGCGGCTCGGGCGACGTCATCGACTCCCCGGGCTTCCAGGCCTTCGGCCTTTACCATCTGACAGCCAGCGACATCGAGCACGGCTTCCCGGAATTCCGGGAAGGCATACAACACTGCCGATTCTATAACTGCACGCATCGCCACGAGCCGGGCTGCGGCGTGCTGGCTGCTTTGGAACGCGGTGAAATCGCCATTGAGCGCCATGAGTTGTACAAGCGGATACTGGCCGAGAACGAGGCGCAGGGGCGATACTAGACATAATATTAATAGAAAATCTGGCATGGTAACCAATAAGAAAGACTACTTATACCGAATTGTGAAGTTCCATCACGCCGTCGATATTCTTAGAGGCGAACTGCACTTCTCACATCCTTCTTTATGGGAGGATCCATACGAAGTGCGCGTCAAGCACGAGTACGAAAACGCTATTTTTGCGCAATGTTGGTGCAAGAAATCGCTTTCGGATGCCATGTGGCGAATTTATTCGCCGGACCAATTAGGAGTACGTATTAGAACTACGCGAGAGAAACTAACTGAGGTGATGCTCAATTTCATTCAGCATCAAAAGGACAGCGGAGAAAAATACAAATACAGACTTCAAGTCGTTAAGTACAAATCAACCCTCGGCCTACATAGGTTCACTAAAAAAATCGTTGGTCATAATGATGAGCTATTTAGCCCATCTAAAGCCGCAGACATACTTTGTGTAAAACGTAATGCTTTTGAACACGAAGCAGAAGTTCGGGCGTTCCTCTATCGCGCTACCAAGCTAGAGGAGAAATCGGAACCGTTTCTAAAAGTACCGGTTGATGGACACTATTTAATTGATAGTATTTTGATCGACCCCCGGGCCCCAAACGATCTATATTTAGCACTCAAGAAGTATCTCGAAGAATCAATGAGATATAACGGTGTGATTGCGCAATCAGAATTGTATAGAACCCCGCCAATACAAATCGTCGAATCTTTAGAGCTATAAATTAGATTGTAGATCCACTGAGCTAAGTGTGAACCTTCTCTGGATGTTGTGCAGCACGAATTTCAAACCCCATTAATACCTTACGCTGTACTCATGTCTACACCGTCTCGCTATTCTCCATTACCTGCTGCTTGATGAACGCCTGCATGGATCGGATCATTCGAATCAGGAAAAAAGAAAACACGATTAAAAGATATGTCAAGCTGGTATTAAGTAGATAGCTAGGGATATGATTGATGAGCCGAATTCAAAGCATTGAGCCATATAGCATGACTAAAGCTGACCCACCAGATGTCGAAATTACGAATCCAGACCATATTAAAATTTTGGAAGCTGCGTTGGCTGACGCTTATAAAACGGAACTACAGGCGACAGAAACGTGGGGGTTAGAGGTAGTGAAAACCTTGTTCCTTTTGAATTCCGTGGGACTGACGGGCGTGTTTGCTCTTGTGGCGACAGACCATGTCATGAGGCCAGATCTGCCGTTTTTGCAATTTTCTTTAGGTATTGTTCTCGCCGTAATCAGCATGACTCTCGGTAGATATGTCCATTTGACGGCTCAGGAAGGTTGGTGGAAATCACTAGAGCAGTTTCGCATCGAGGCAAAATTAAGCTTGTTGAAGCTTTCCAATCTCAAAATCGTGAATATATTACAAATATTCTGTGTCTTATGCGCTTACGCCTCAGGGCTTCTGTGCATATGGGCCGGGGTAAGGCTATATCTGCTTTTTTAGATTTATCAAACACATGTCCCCGTGCAATCCATTCAGTCGGTAGGTTTTTTCTAAACGTTGCGGGAGCACCAAAAAATATTCCTAGCAGGTGCCAGATGCCAGATGCGAGTGCGGCCGTATGAGAGCTTCAACCCAGTTTTATTTTAAGGACGATCTAATATGGATGATAAAAAAACAGCTGCGCTAGAAAAAATATTAGGTATCCCATTCTTCGGAGATCTTCCTGATAACGGCCTCAAGGTGCGCAGGAACTTACTCGCATGTAGTTCAATATCAACATTACTCGTTCTTAGTAATGCCAAGTTTGATCCGAATCCAACGGTTTTCGGTTTCAAATTCAATGACGTACCAGGCGAATTGGTGCCAATATCATTATTCGTCTTCTGCCTCTATTTTTTCCTGCACTTTCTATCATATGCTGTGGAGGCCTTCCTTGAGTGGCGCATACGCCTCACTGGTCAGATCGCGCCTCGCTATGCTAATAATGACATCCTTACAATCGGCGACCCTAATTCCGATAACTCGTTAGATAGTCGACAGTCAACCCTTTACTCATGGTGGCTACAGCATATCCCGAGATTTCAAGCAATTAGCGACAGGTTCGCTGAAATGGACAATCTTCGTGCTACGAACACAGTCATTACTGAATCACCCACTGAAATCGAATTACGCCTTCTGAAAGCTTCTGTGGAGAGCCTAGACCTGCACGTACCCCGGATCACCAAGTCATTGGAGCGATTTGACAACTGGTTTCAACTGAGTTTCCGTGTTCAGAGTCTACGATGGATCATCCTTGATTTGACATTGCCGCTTGCTCTAGGGCTAATGGCCTTGTTCCTCTTGCTTACCCGAATCGTCCCTGCTTGCTGAGTTGTATATACGCCTGCAGTCCATTTACCTGGACGGCCCATTTTGCAGCATCGTTTGATCCCGATGTTCTGGAGGGCCTACGCGCTACGCGAAGGGCTACGTGACCATCGCCGTCTGTAAACAAGAAAGCTGGATAGCCATTCCAGTTTAGGATGGATACTAGTCTCTTAGACACGGAAGCCTGAAAGACCACATGAGTAAAGGCTTTCTGAAATGATTATGTATTCGGTCAATACCTAATGCCTATGGCAACAACTCCGCCTGTGCAGCCGCCAGATAATGATAGAAGTTACGTATCAAAGCCGCCGTCGCGCCCCAGATGAAATAGGACTGCCAGGTGATCGAAAAGTAGAACCGGTGGCCGCCGTCGGGCAACTGAGCCCGATGCAGGCGATGCTGCTGGACATCCATCAATACCGACAGGGGCACTTCGAAAACCTCGGCCACTTCCGTGACGTCGGGTGTGATGGTGAAGCCGGGACGGATCAGGCCGATGACCGGCTTCATGGTGAAGCGCGTGGACGTAAGAAAACTGGGCTGAGAGCCGATGAGCTGGATGAACTCCGGCGCCACGCCGATTTCCTCTTCGGTTTCGCGCAGCGCGGCGGCGGCGGCGCTCAAGTCGCGCGGCTCGATGCGGCCGCCCGGAAAGCTGATCTGCCCCGCGTGATCGTATAAATGCGAGGCGCGCCGCGTAAACAATACGTGCAGGCCCGAAGGACGCTGGACCAGTGGGAAAAACACGGCCGCCTGGACGACACCTTTTTGAGTCAGGGCGTCGTCGGTATAGAAGGATTGGGAGAAAACGGGTTCGACCTGCCAGCTGATGTCGCTGGAAAAGGCCTTGCAAATGAAATCCAGCGACATGCTGGCATCGGCCAGGGACGGCAAAGCCTCGCTCGGCACGACAGGCTGCGTCTGCGGATCAAAACTGGGAACGACGATACGCCTGGTTTGCGAAGGTAATAGGCTTTCGGACATAAAATTCATAAAACAAAGGCACCCGCCGGGTGCCTTTGTGGGTTTGCATCGGTGAACGGCGCTTATTCAGCGGCGCCCTTCCTGGCCGATTTGCGAACCAGTTTTTCCTTGATGCGAGCGGCTTTACCCGAACGGCTGCGCAGATAATAAAGTTTAGCACGGCGTACATCGCCACGGCGCTTGACTTCGATGCTGGCAATTTGCGGGGAATACAGCTGGAACGTACGCTCGACCGCTTCGCCGGAAGAAATCTTGCGAACGATGAAGGACGAGTTCAGGCCGCGATTACGCTTGCCTATGACGACGCCTTCATAGGCCTGCACGCGCTTGCGCGTGCCTTCGACGACGTTTACATTGACGATGACGGTATCGCCAGGGCCAAATACGGGTTTGGCTTCGCCGCCGGTAAGGCGTGCGATTTCTTCTTGTTCAATAGTTTCGATCAGGTTCACAACGAACACTCCAGGTTTCATCTTGATGCGGGCGTTTTAAAACGTTTTTAACCGGCAACACGCAATGTGTTCGATCATGAACGCCAGTACCCATGCAATACGCACATGCCCACGCGCTTACGTGCGTGTGCGTACTACTTGCCTATATGCATACAGGAACTACGCGCCTACCCGTCAGAGGATGAGTTAGCAAAGCCTGCCATTATACGGGGAAACCGTCGCTTTTAAAAGCCCCCCGCTACCCCCAGCCACATAAGACCAGGAATGGTGGCCCCCCAGGCCGCGACCATGCAGATATCGGCAACCATGGCGCCCCGGCTTAAGCCGCCGGACTTGTCCTGACCGCGGCGGGCGGGAAACGGCCATTTGGAAGGAAGTTTTTTTGCGTGCTGAGCTTGCATTGTTTTTCTCGCATAAAAGGCGGCGGCTGCTGTTTATGATTACCTGCTGCAGCCGTCCGCCGAAATAGCCGCAACATGAATACTGTTTAAAAACACAGTCAATCCATAAAACGTACTGTATAAAACAACAGCTAAATTTGCAAGCATTTATTTTCCCCAATCCGTAAAAATACGGCTTCCCAGCCGGGAGTTGGAAGCAAGGAGCAACAAAAAAGCTCTCGCGTCAAGTCCTTCGCGCTAACGACGGAAGGCATGAAACGGTAAGTCGGACAATAGGCTAGCTCTTTCGGAGGCGGCTATGGGAGGCCGCGGAGCCGTGAGCTAGGTGCCACACAGGAGCATCGGGCTGCGCGCCCGAAGAATGCTCCATGTAGGCGGCGAATAGCATCGGCTCGGTTTCGGGCGTGCTGTCTTGCTGCTAGTGGATCAAGACTGTTAATGCTGGGTGATGAACGCAATGCGCATCAGCCAGCCAGTCGATTTTCGGATTAACGCCTGGCGTTGGAAAGCGCCGCGCTGGGCTTACACCCTGGTGGGCGATGCGCGCGGCCTCGTGCAAACAACCGGGTCAGGCTTCCAACAAGTGCTGCAGGTAATGCGCGACGTCGACCGTATCAATGCCGTGCTTGGCATTGAAGGTGTTGGCCTTGTCCCACCACATGCCGTCACCCAACGCGAAGGCGGCCCGGTAGCGGGTCATGACATCATCGGGTGCCTGCGCAAGGTCAGCGCGTAACTTGTCCAGCGACCACAGTGTCTTCTCGAATGTCTGTCCCGTGACGCGCTCGACGACCTCGGCCAACTCACCATAGGAAATCGTATCGCCGGCCACATACACCACCTCGTTGGCGATGCGCGGCCCGGCTAGCAAGATCTCCGTGGTGAGCCTGCCAATGTCCTCTGGCGTCGTGACCGTGACCCTGGTGTCCCAAGTGCCCAGGCCATGGACAGTCCTGGCCGCCAGGTTCACCACGTCGAACGCCGGCTCGAACAGGAAGCTGGTGAACATACCGGTGGAGACGATCACCCACTCGGTCTGCTGCTGCGCGCGCAGCAGTTGGCGTACCTCATATTGCTCGTCGAACACCGGTTGGCCGCTGCCCCGTCCGACCACATCGTAGTCGACACCGAACTGCCACGGGAAATAGCGCTCGACCTTGGCAGCTAGCGCGGCGCGGGTGATCTTCAACTGCGTGCCGGGGCCGGCCACGAAGCCGGTGCAATTGACCACCGTGCGATAGCGCTCAAACAAGGCTTGCAGGGCGGCGGCATCGTCCGCCAAATCGAAGCCGATGACCTCCACGCCCCACGCCCGCAGGATACCGAGACTTTCGATGTCGCCGGGCTGAGAGCTGGAGACAGTCTGCGGCGAGACGACAACCGTGACCGATTGGCGGAGCTCGGCCGCGCGCGGAGCGAGCGCACGCAGCACCGCCATGCCCAGTTGGCCGGCACCAAGGACCAGCAGGTCACGGCGATTGGATTTGCTTTCTGACATAGTCATAATTTCCTATACTCGAATAAGTTGATGATTTCGCACCGACCAGCCAGGAGGGCCAATTAGCGGCTTTGTGACGAGAATCACGCAAAATTTGGCTGATATGCTTGTCACATGCGTTGAAGTTTAGGTCCCAGACAGTAGATGAAAAAGCGGACAAATCAACTTTAATAATTTGAATAAATGCAATAATTTGCCACTCTAGTCCTGATGCGATGAGATACCCCAACCCTAGCACCTTAGCTCGCCCACCCTCCCAAAGAGATGTTCACCATGGATAGACTGCAAGCCATGGAAACTTTCGTGCGCGTGATCGAGGCCGGCAGTTTCAAGCAGGCCGCCGATACGCTGAACGTGCTTCCGTCAACCGTCACCCGCAACATCAAGGAGCTGGAATCGCATCTGGGCACGCGGCTACTCAATCGCACGACGCGCGCTGTCAGCGCCACCGATGCGGGTCTGCGCTTCTACGACAGTTGCAAGGCGATCCTGCGTGAACTGCAGGAGGCCGAAGCCCAGGCCTCCCAACAAGCCGGAGCGCTGCACGGCACGATCAAGATCGGTACTACCTCGTCGCTGGCGAGGCATTGCCTCATTGCTGCCTTGCCGGCGTTCACGCGCCGCCACCCCCGAGTCGAACTGGAGCTGCATCTGTCCGACACCACGGCGGACGTCGTACGACAGGGGCTGGACTGTGTCATCCGCACCGGTGCCCTGCGCAGCTCACAGTTGGTGGCCCGGCGAATCGGTCGCTTCCACTGGATCATCTGCGGCGCCCCAGATTACCTTGCGCAGCACGGGACGCCCGACAGCCTGCAGGTCTTGCAACAGCACGTAGCGGTGGGCTACCTCGGCGGCCACGCTGGACGCCTGGCACATTGGAATTTCCGGGACGGCGCGCAGACCACTGTCATCGCCATGCAGGAGAGCGTTCGCGTCAACGACACCGACGCTTACGTGGAAGCCGGCATCGCCGGCCTGGGTCTAATCCGCGTGGCCAGTTACATGGTGCGTGAGCACTTGGCCGCGGGCCGGCTGGTCCGCGTGCTGGGGGCAGCACAGACCGTACCGGAGCCGATTTCCGTTCTTTACCCACACAGCCGGCACCTTTCCCCGGCCGTGCGGGCTTTCGTCGACTGGAGCAGCGAAGTGGTTGCGCGGGCGTCAAGCCAGTGGTGATGCGACCAGCGCCCCACCAATAAAATCCTCTCCGGTCACTTTCTTGCCTGCCACGCAAGCGCACCAGCGGTATATCCACCGTTTGCGCCGGCGTCGGCGTCAGGCCGAAATTCGCGAACTTGTCGAGCGCATCCGACCTTACGCCGTTGGCAAAAGGGTCGTCCGATTTTCCAAAACACACTGTCACCACGTACCGTCGCGGCGAGTTGCTGTCCCAACCGCAGTTCGATCACCGGCCTCCACGGCACGAAACTGAATCCTACGCCGTCATCGAGCATCGCATAGCGTCCACTCACGAGCATGACCGAGCGCCGGTAGATGCCGGCCACGCGCTGGCGGAGGGGATCGAATCAGCACATCAAGGCTTCATAGCGCCTTGGCGTGGCGCCAAAGACCCTGCGGAACATGGCGATGAACGCGCTCGCATTGTCATATCCCAAATCCAACGCAATCGCCGTCACCTGCCTGCCAGATGCCAGCAGTTCCAGCGCCTTGAGCAAACGCACGCGCTGACGCCATTCGGTGAAAGTGAACCCGGTCTCGGCAACGAAACGGCGGGTCAGTGTCCGGGATGCGATGCCAGCCCAGTCAGCCCATTCCTCCAACCGCCGCCCATCATCGGGCCGGTCAGACAATGCTTGGGTGATCTTCAGCAGCCGCGCATCCTGCGGCATAGGCAGGCCGAGAGCAACCTGCGGCGACGAACGGATCTCGTCGAGAATGACACCCGCCAGTCGTATCTGCGGCGCATCAAGCGCGTTGCCCGTCCACGAGGCGGCCCGCGCCACGGCCTCGCGCATCAGGCCTGAGACAGCCAGGACGCATGGCTCGTTGGGCAGTTCGGCGCAGGCGGGTGCCGCGACATACAAGCTCCACCCCGCGAAAGGCCCATGTGAGCGCAGTCCATGCGGCACGTTTGGCGGTATCCAGACAGCATGCGTGGCGGGCACTACCCAACGGCTACTGCCCGCATCGACCGATAGCAGGCCCGTTGTCGCGCCGAGCAACTGCCCGCGCGCATGGCGATGTCGGCGCGTGGCCCGTACCGTACTGGACTGTCGCGCCACGGCCAGCAGGAGCGGGCCGTCAGCAGCGGCGGCTTGCGCCAGCGAAATCATCGGGCCGGGCATGTTTGGCGTGAAATCGTCATTGAATGTCATTTATGCCGTACAAACGCCATTCTAGCTTGCCTACAGTATTTCTTTCTACTCGCGGTCAGGAAGACACGACATGCAAACAACCGATATCCGCTCTGCCTTGGATGATCTCCTCAACCAGCAGCAACACCCCTTGGAAGATGTGCTCGCTCGCCATTTCAGCCCCGATTACCGGCAGCGCACCAACGGGCAATGGGACGACCGCGAAGCCTTCGCGCAGCATGCGTGCAAGCTGCGCGAAGTGGTGGCCTCGGCCCGCATTGACGTGCTGGACGAACTGCGCGATGGCAACCGTTATGCAGACCGCCACCGTGTGCATGTCACCAAGCGCGATGGCTCCAAGGTCGTGCAAGAGGTGTATCTGTTCGCGGAAATGGATACCGAGGGGCGTTTCGCTCGTATCGAGGAAACCACGCTGATGCTCGAAGGCGCGGAGTCCGACCGCGAGATGGGCAGCATGAAATGACCGTGGGCTGCATGTGAGATCACCGGGCAACGTTGGCTTTGCCTCATCGCTGGCAGCCACAGGCCACAACGTTGGAGTGTCGCCGTGTCAACATCGTACGCACCCATGCTCCCAGGGCGTCATGTCGCTGCTCGATACGTAGCATGATGACACGGGCGCATTGCACCAGCAGGCGTCTCAGGTTCTTGTCACCCCGTTTACTGATGCCCAGCAGGATCGGTTTTCCGCCAGTGCTGTATTGCCGTGGTACCAGCCCAACCGAGGCGGCGAATTGACGCGCATTGGCATACTGTTTGGCATCGCCCAGTTCCGTAGCAAGCACACTGGCTGTAATCGGCCCTACACCCGGGATCTCCAGTAGCCGGGAGCTCATGTCATCTTCTGAGAGCTGTTGCGTCAGCTCCCGTTCGAGTTCGACCATCTGCTCGCTCAGATATTTAAAATGCGCGCCCAGTCGCTCCAATACTCCAATTAACCGAGGGGGCAGCGTAGCCTCGTGTTCGGCCAGTACAGCGGGCAGCCGATTGATGATTGCCGGGCCCTTGGGCAGACTGACACCGAACTCCAGCAGAAAGCCGTGGTTGATTGTGGCAGTACGGTCGCGCACCAGTGCTTCGCGTACGCGGTGCAGTGCCGATATCGTCTGCTGGGCCTCAGTGCGTGGACTCACAAACCGCATGCTCGGGCGCGAGGCCGCCTCGCAAATTGCCTGCGCATCGGCAAAATCATTCTTGTTGCCTTGCACGAAAGGCTTCACGAATTGGGGAGAAATGAGCTTGGCCTGATGGCCTAATGCAGTGACTCGCCGCGCCACCCAGTGCGCACCCGCGCAGGCTTCCATCACAACTGTGCAAGAGGGGAAGTTACCCAGCAGCGTGAACATCTGGCTGCGAGTGAGCTTCTTGCGAAAGACCATGTGCCCAGCCTTGTCCTGCCCGTGCAGGTGGAAGCTGTGTTTGCCAAGGTCAATGCCGATTAATGTGACGTCGCTCATGATGGCCTCCCAGAAAGGACAAATCCCTACGTAGCGTAATCCGCTTCGTAGGGATCGGGCTGACCATCTCATTAAAACCCGCCGAAGCGGGCTTCCCAAAGCATGGGAGAGGCCTGTTTCGGCGGGTTCTGGATCCAGACGCCCCGGGCTTTTTTCAGCCCGGGCGCAAAGACGGCGGATCTTCTTACTTGTTGGGCTGGGGCGTGATGCGCAGGTAGGGGCGCACGGCGGTATAGCCCTTGGGGAATTTTTCCTTCAGGACGGCTTCATCCTTGATGGACGGCACGATGATGACGTCATCGCCGTCTTCCCAGTTGACCGGCGTCGCCACGCTGTGGCTGTCGGTAAGCTGCAGGGAATCGAGCACGCGCAGGATTTCGTTGAAATTGCGCCCCGTGCTGGCCGGGTAGGTCAGCGTCAGGCGTACTTTGCGGGACGGATCGATGAGGAAGACCGAACGCACCGTGGCCGTCGTGCTGGCATTGGGGTGGATCATGTCGTACAGCGTGGAAACCTTGCGATCCTGGTCGGCCAGGATGGGAAATTCCACCTTGGTCTTCTGGGTGTCGTTGATGTCTTCTATCCATTTGCGGTGCGACTCGGCATCGTCCACGGAAACGGCAATGACCTTGGCATTGCGTTTGGCGAATTCGCCGGACACGATGGCGGTGTAGCCCAATTCGGTGGTGCAGACAGGCGTGAAGTCGGCGGGGTGGGAAAAAAGGACCCCCCAGCTGTCGCCCAGATAATCATAGAAACGGATTTTCCCGATAGAGGAATCCTGCTCGAAATCAGGGGCGGTATCGCCCAGACGCAAAGTAGTCATGGCAGCTCTCTTAGTAAAACAACACACAGAAAAGGTATGCCTTATATTGTGGCAGCATAAGCCGGCTTAAGGAAATAAGATATTCGTATAACCTTATGCGCCGATTGCCGGGGAAGCATACCGGTTTGCCAGCCCTCCTTCCAGGATGGCGGCGGACAGGGATTCGGCCCGCGGCAGGACGTGGGCCGCGTAAAACACGGCGGTCGCGAATTTCTGGCGATGGAACTGCGTTGCCGTTCCCGCAGCCTCGTGTTCCAAGCAGGCCAGCGCCGCGCGGGCCATTTGCCAGCCCGCATGCACCACACCCGCCAGCATCAGATACGGAACACTGCCCATGAAAACCGCCCGCAAGTCGCTGCGTGCATTGGCCAGCAGGAAGCCGCCGGCCTGCTCGTAGGCGTCGATCGCCCGTCCAAGGCGGCGGGCCATCAGCGCCAGGCCTTCGGCATCGGCACCGTCGTTGGCGGCCGCCTGCTCAAGCTGTTGGGCCGTTGCGCGCATCTCCTGCGCCAGCGCCTTGGCGACGGCACCGCCATCGCGCAGCAGCTTGCGGCCGATGAAATCATTGGCCTGTATGGCCGTGGTGCCTTCGTAAATGGGCAGTATCCGGGCATCGCGGTAATGCTGCGCCGCGCCGGTTTCTTCGATGAAGCCCATGCCCCCATGCACCTGGACGCCCAGCGAGGCGACCTCTACCGACGTCTCGGTGGAAAATCCCTTGACCACGGGCACATAGTATTCGTACAAAGCCTTGTTTCTGGCACGCTCGGCCGGATCGGCATGCCGGCGCGATTTGTCGCAGGCCGCCGCCGCCACATAGGCCAGGGACCGCGCGCCCTCGGTCAAGGCCTTCATGGTCAGCAGCATGCGCTGCACGTCGGGGTGGTCGACAATGGCCACCGGCCCTTCCGACCCTTCCAGGGCCTGGCCTTGCAGGCGCTCGCGCGCATAGGCCGCGGCTTGCTGCAACGCCCGCTCGGACAAGGCCACCCCTTGTATGCCCACCGCATAACGGGCCGCATTCATCATGATGAACATGTATTCCAGCCCGCGGTTTTCCTCGCCGACCAGATAGCCCACGGCGCCTTCGCCGACATCGCCCTTGCCCGACCCGTACAGGAGCACGGCGGTCGGGCTGCCGTGTATGCCCAGCTTGTGTTCCAGCGACGCGCACCAGACATCGTTGCGCGCGCCCAGCGAACCGTCGTCATCGACCAGGTATTTGGGAACGATGAACAGCGAGATCCCCTTCACGCCCTTGGGCGCGTCCGGCGTGCGCGCCAGCACCAGGTGCACGATGTTTTCGGCCATATCGTGCTCGCCGTAGGTGATGAAGATCTTCTGGCCGGAAAGCCGGTAGCTGCCGTCGTCCTGCCTGGCCGCCCGGGTGGCAAGCAGGGCCAGGTCCGAGCCCGCTTGCGGCTCGGTCAGGTTCATGGTGCCCGTCCAGCGACCTTCGAGCATGGGCGGAATGAACAGGGATTGCTGCTTCGGCGTGCCCACGGTCGTCAAGGCCTCGATCACGCCATCGGTCAGCAAGGGGCAGAGGGAGAACGCCAGGCTGGCCGCATTGATGTTTTCGCTGGCCGGCGCGCCCACCAGCTTGGGCAACCCCTGGCCGCCCCATTCCTGCTCATGCTGCAGGCCTTGCCAGCCCCCTTGTGCAAACTCGTTGAAGGCCTGCTTGAAGCCCGGAGAGGTCGCCACCTTGCCGTCCGACCATTTCGCGCCCGAGGTATCGCCCTGGCGATTGAGCGGCGCAATGGCCTGCTCCACGAAGCGGGCGTTTTCCTCGAGCACCGCATCGACCAGGTCTTCCGTAATCTCTTCAAACCCCGGCAAGGCGAGAACGCCGTCCAGATCGGCCAGTTCCTTGATGATGAAACGTATATCCTGGGTGGGGGCGCGATAAGTCATACTTCCTCCGTAAGCCAATGCTGGCGTGAATACCTACAGCTGGACGGCGGCGCGATTCGTGCGGCACGGGGCTGGCGCGGCAGTCCGGGGCAAAAAAAAGCCTGCAAACGTGGACGGGTTCGCAGGCTTTCATGGCAAGGTAAAAACCTACAATGCCTGGACCAGTTCGGGGACCGCCTGGAACAGATCGGCCACCAGGCCGTAATCGGCCACGCCGAAGATGGGCGCTTCGGCATCTTTATTGATGGCGACGATGACCTTGGAATCCTTCATGCCCGCCAGGTGCTGGATGGCGCCCGAAATACCGACGGCCACATACAGCTGGGGTGCAACGATTTTTCCGGTCTGGCCAACCTGCCAGTCGTTGGGCGCGTAGCCCGCGTCGACCGCGGCGCGCGATGCGCCAAGCGCCGCGCCCAGCTTGTCGGCCAGGGCATCCAGGATCTTGAAGTTCTCGGCGCTGCCCAGGCCGCGTCCACCCGACACCACCACCGAGGCGCCGGCCAGTTCGGGCCGGTCGCTTTTCGCGACCTCGCGGCCCACAAAGGAAGACAGGCCCGAATCGTCCGCCGCGCCAATCGATTCGACCGCCGCGCTGCCGCCCTGGGCCGCCGCGCCGTCGAACGCCGTGGTGCGCACAGTGATGACTTTGACGGCATCGGCCGACTGCACCGTGGCGATTGCATTGCCGGCGTAAATGGGCCGTGTGAAGGTATCGGCCGATTCAACCGAAAGAATATCGGAGATCTGGGCCACATCGAGCTTGGCCGCAACGCGGGGAGCCACGTTCTTGCCTGCCGCCGTCGCCGGGAAAAGGATGTGGCTGTAGCCGCCGGCCACCGCCAGCACCTGCGCCGCGACGTTTTCAGCCAGGCCTTCGGCCAGGGCCGGGCCATCGGCCAGCAGCACCTTGGCCACGCCGGCCACCTGTGCGGCCTGCTCGGCCACGCCCTGGGCGCCGTTGCCCGCGACCAGCACATGGATGTCGCCGCCCAGCTTGGATGCCGCGGCGACCGTATTGAGCGTCGCCGCCTTCAATTGCGCGTTATCGTGTTCAGCAATTACCAGTATCGTCATTTAAACCACCTTTGCTTCATTCTTCAGTTTGTCGACCAGCGTGGCCACGTCGGGCACGGTGATGCCCGCGGAACGCGCCGGCGGCTCGGTAACCTTCAGGGTCTTCAGGCGCGGGGCGACGTCCACGCCCAGCTCTTCCGGCGTGACGACATCCAGTGTCTTTTTCTTGGCCTTCATGATGTTGGGCAGCGTCACATAACGCGGCTCGTTCAGGCGCAAATCGGTCGTGACGATGGCCGGCAGCTTGAGCGACAGCGTTTCCAGGCCGCCGTCGACTTCGCGCGTGACGGTGACGTTGCCGCCTTCCACCTCGACCTTGCTGGCGAAGGTGGCTTGCGGCCAGTCCAGCAAGGCGGCCAGCATCTGGCCCGTCTGGTTGGCGTCGTCATCGATGGCCTGCTTGCCCAGGATGACCAGCTGGGGCTGTTCCTTGTCGACCAGGGCCTTGAGCAGCTTGGCCACGGCCAGGGGCTGCAGCTCGGCGTCGGTCTGCACCAGGGCGGCGCGGTCGGCGCCGATGGCCATGGCGGTACGCAGGGTTTCCTGGCATTGCGCAACGCCGCAGGAGACTGCGACGATTTCGGTGGCCACGCCCTTTTCCTTCAGGCGGGTGGCTTCTTCGACGGCGATTTCATCGAAGGGATTCATGGACATTTTCACATTGGCGATATCCACGCCGCTTTGATCGGACTTCACGCGTACTTTGACGTTGTAATCAACGACACGCTTGACAGGTACCAGCACCTTCATCGAGCTCTCTCCAGAGGATCTAAAAACAGATATGCAAACGGCTTATTCTACAACGATGCCAAGGCCCGGACGTGCGCCACCGCGCTGCGTCCCAGGGCCGACAGGCTGTAGCCGCCTTCCAGCAGGCTGACCACCCTGCCCTGCGCCGTCTCGTTGGCCAGCTCGACGACGCGGGCGGTGATCCAGGCATAGTCGGATTCCACCAGTCCCAACTGGCCCATATCGTCTTCGCGATGGCCGTCGAAACCGGCCGATATGAAAACGAGCTCGGGGCGAAACGCCCGCAAGCGCGGCATCCAGGCGTCATCCACCACCATGCGCAGGGCGTCTCCCTTGGTATAGGCATCGACCGGAATGTTCACCATGTTGTCTGCGGGTGGCTCGTGACGCATTCCCGGGAACAGCGGGTGCTGATAGAAGCTGCACATCAGGACCCGCGGATCGCCGGCGAACATTTCCTCGGTGCCGTTGCCGTGATGGACATCGAAATCGACGATCGCCACGCGATCCAGCGAATACTTTTCCAGCGCATAGGCCGCAGCCACCGCAATGTTGTTGAAGAAGCAAAACCCCATGGCCTGGCCCGGCCGGGCATGATGTCCCGGCGGCCGGACCGAGCAAAAGGCTGTGCGGTGCTCGCCCCGCATGACCGCATGGACGGCGGCGATGCCGGCTCCCGCCGCCGCCCAGGCGGCGTCGAGGGTATGCGGATTCATGACCGTGTCGGGATCGATGGGGAAATAGCCGCTGGCGGGCGCATGCTGGCGCAGGTATGCCAAATGCTCTGGCGTATGCACACGCAGGATATCGGCTTCGGTGGCCGGCCCGGCCGACAGTTCCTGGACATAGTCCAGGACTCCGCTGGCCAGCAGCTGGTCGTTGATGGCATCGAGCCTGTCCGGGCTTTCCGGATGCCAGCTTCCCATTTCATGCAAGCGGCATGCGGGATGAGTAATATATAGAGTCGCCATAAGGATGATTATGTTCAAAGCAGTCCGCATATTGCAAGTCGGATCCATCGCCCTGTTCCTGGCCGGCTGCGCCGCCAACAAAACCACCGCGCTGGCGCAGGCGCCGCTGGCTTCCCCAGCCGCTGCAACATCCAGTTCGCCCATGACGGCAGAAGCAGCCATGCCTGTCCCGGAAGCGGCGCCGTCCATCGAAGCGGGTTCCTCCGTCGTCGGCCTGACAAGCTACCGGCAAGCCGATGGCCGGCTGATCCCGGCGATCCAGGCCTATGCCCTTGAAGTCGCGCGCGTGCGCCACATACCGCTGGCCCATGTGGAGGCCTTGCTAAAGGATGCCCAGTACAACGCCACGGCGGCCCGGCTGATGGCGCCGGCCAAGACGCGCATACGCCGCAGCTGGGTGACCTACCGAAACCGCTTCGTCGAACCCGTGCGCATCAACGCCGGCCGGACATTCTGGGAGCAGAACAAATCCACCCTGGACCGGGCGGCACGCGACTACGGGGTGCCGCCGTCCATCATCGTGGCCATCATAGGCGTGGAAACCATTTACGGCCGGCACACCGGCAACTTCCGCGTGCTCGATGCCCTGGCCACCCTGGGCTTCAGCTATCCCGACGACAGCCGGCCCGAACGCAGCCAGCTGTTCCGCGACCAGTTGGCCGACCTGATCCAGCTGGATTACGAAAAGAAGCTCAACGCCAAAGAAGCCATGGGCTCATTCGCCGGCGCCATGGGCCTGCCGCAATTCATGCCGGGCAGCCTGATGCGCTATGCGGCCGACGGCAACAGCGACGGCCGCATCGATCTCCTTTACACCGTCGACGACGCCATTGTGTCCGTGGCGCGTTTCCTGCGGCTGCACGGCTGGGTCCCGGGCTTGCCTGTGTTCGCACCCGCCACCTTGCCCCCGAATCCACAACCGATGGTCGTGGGAGGCTTGTACCCCACCTACGATTGGACTCAGCTACAGGCCCAGGGCGTGGCGGCGCGGCCGCTGCCCGGCGCGCAGGCGGCAAGCGCCCCCAAGCCGGCCAACGCCGCAGCCGACTGGCGCCAGTACAAAATGGGCATCGTCGACTTGCTGGACGAGCCGCGCAAGCTTGCCGAATACCGCATCGGCACGCCCAACTTCTTTGCCATCACGCATTACAACCGAAGCTATTTCTACGCCACCTCGGTCAACGACCTGGCAAAGGCCCTGGCGGACGGCATGGGATACGGCGGGCCGGACTGAGGCCCGCGGCAGCCCTCCCGTCAAGCCGATGGCGCCGTGATGGGAGGGCGACCGGAGGAGATGGCCCTATCCAGCAGGTCCAGCCTGTCCTGCCCCCAGAAAGGCTCGTCTCGATAAAAATAAAAGGGCGCGCCGAAGACCTGGCGCGCAATGGCCTCCTGGGTCAGCGCCGCTTCCTGCCGGCCCAGTTCCGCATCCGGAGCTTGTGCCGACAGCCTGTCGCCGTCGAGGCCGTTGGCCGAGGCCAAGCGGCGCAAGGTGGCCGGATCGGCGATGTCCAGCTCGTCGGCCCAGACCGCCCGCAAGCATGCATGGACAAAGGTTTCCACGTCCTGGCCGTCACGCAGAGCTGCCAGCAGCATGCGATGCGCCAGAGAGGGATCGGCCGGATAATATCGGGGGTGCAGCACCAGGTCTATCCCGCGGATATCGCGCCAACGCTGCATCTCCACCAAGCGATAGGCCTGCCTTGGCAGGGCGCGTTCCTTCACGGGCTTGCCCCCGCCGGCGGCGAATACGGCCAGCAGGTCGACCGGCTTATATACGATCTCGGCATCATGCCTTTGCGCCAGATCGCGGAAGACATGGCTGCCCACGTAGGACCAAAGAGAAATGAAGCTGAAGTAATACTCTATCTTGGGTTTGCTATCGCTCATACGGCTGCTCCGGTTTGAATTCAGTGCCTGGCCACCATTTTCCAGGAAATCAGATCCCCAGATAGGCCGCGCGTATCGCTGGATCGTTACGCAGCTGGTCCGCCGCACCCTGCGCCACGGTACGGCCCTGATCCATCACATAGCCCCTGTCCGCCAGGTCGAGCGCCGTCGCCACGTCCTGCTCCACGATCAACAGGCTGGTGCCTTCGCCGTTGACGATACGCAGGGCGTCGACCAGTTCGCCCACCACCTTGGGGGCAAGGCCTAGGGACAATTCATCGATCATCAACAGCTTGGGCGACGCCATCAAGCCGCGCGCCACAGCGCACATCTGCTGCTCACCACCCGACAAGGTGGTGGCATCCTGACGGCGGCGCTCCGCCAGGCGCGGGAAAAGCGCGTAGACGCGTTCGATGTCCCTGGCTATCGCCGCATGGCCATCGCGGCGGCGATATGCCCCCAGCAGCAGATTGTCGTAGACCGACAATCCCGAGAACAGGCGGCGCCCTTCGGGGACATGGGCAATGCCGCGCTCCACCAACTGGACCGGACTGCAATCGGTCAAGGGCTGGCCTTCGAACATGACGCGTCCGGACGAGGCGGGAACCAGCCCGGACAGGCAGCGCAGGGTCGTCGTCTTTCCGGCCCCGTTTGATCCGACCAGACAAACGATTTCCCCCGCCTTCACTTCCAGGCCCACATCCCAGAGCACCTGGACGTCGCCATAGCCGGCCGCCAGCCTTTCCACCTGCAGCACGTATCCGCTCATGCCGGCACCTGCGCAAACTGCTCGGCCGCATAGCTGCGGCCGAGATAGGCCTCGATCACCTGGGGATCGGCCACGACCTGGCCTGGAGCGCCATCGGCAATCAATTGGCCATGATGCAGCACCACGATGCGAGTGCTTGCCTTCATGACCACTTTCATCAAGTGTTCTATCAGCACGATGGTGATTCCTCTTTCGGCTATCGCGCGTATCAATTCAAGCGCGTGATCCACTTCCGCCTGGTTCAAGCCCGCGTTGACTTCATCCAGGAACAGCAGCTTGGGACCCAAGGCAAGGCTTTTGGCAAGCTCCAGCCGCTTGCGCCCCGCCAAGGTCAACGACGAGGCGGGCTTGTCGGCCTGCGGCAGCAAGCCGCAAAACTCCAGATGCTCCAGCGCCGCATGCCTTGCCTCCGGGATGGAGCCCTCGGCTCCGGCGAAAAGCGCCGCGGCGGCCACATTCTCGGCAACGGTAAGCCGGGGAAAAGGCTGGACGATCTGAAAGGTGCGGGCCAGTCCCTGGCAGGCAATGCGGTCGGGGCGCAAGCCGTCTATGCGCTTGCCGTCGAATACGATGCGGCCGGCGCTGGGCCTGTGTACGCCAGATACGACGTTCACCAGCGTGGTCTTGCCGGCGCCGTTGGGGCCGATCAGTCCGACGATCTCGCCCTCGCCCAAGGCGAGATCGATGCGGTCAAGAGCCAGCACCCCTCCAAAACGGTGGCTTACGCCTTCGAGAACCAAAAGAGATTTCACGATGCCTTCCTTCTCCATGAGACGTAACGGACCCACCCGTTCCATAAGCCGTAGCGCCTCAGATCGCGCACGCCACCCGGCAGGAACAACACCAACGCCGCCACCAGCAGCCCCAGCAGCCCCGCATGGAACTCCAGCACATTGCGCCAGAGCAGCTCTTCCAGCCCCAGGAACACCGCGGCGCCTATCAGAGGCCCCATGAGCGTGCCCACGCCTCCTATCAAGGCCATGACAATGGGCTTGACCGACAGCGAGACGTCGTAGACGTCCGTCGGATCGATGTAGGTCACCCACGAGGCATAAACCGCGCCGGTCGCGCCCGCCAGCAGGCCCGACAGCATGAAGACCGCAACCTTGCTGGCGCGCGTATCGATGCCGATGACCTGCGCCGCATCCTCGTTCTGCTCGATGCAGCGCAAGGCGACGCCCAGGCGCGATCGATCCACACCCCACGATATGAGCAAGGCCAGGACCGCCATGAGCGCCATGGCCAGGAAATAGAACCGCGTCTGGCCGTCCACGCCGCCCAGGTTGAGCAGGGGCAAGCTCAGGCCCATCCCCCCTCCGGTGACGTCCGTCCAGACGTTGGTGACTTCACGCAGGACGTCGGCGATCACCAAGCTGGCGATGGCGAAATAGTGACCGCGCAGATGAAGGATGGCCCTGCCCAGCAAGCCCGCGAACACGGCAACCAGCAAACCCGCCAGGGGCCAGGCCAACGGGAAAGGCAGGCCCAACGATTGAAAGACACCGGCCGCATACGCGCCCAGGCCGAAGAACGCAGCCGTTGCAAACGACGGATAGCCCGCATAGCCTCCGATCAGATTCCACGCCCAGGCCAGCGCCGCGTACATGCCCACGGTGGTAGCCAGGCGCAGCACATAATTGTCGGCGGTGAAGACGAGAGCCAGCAGGGCCGCAAGCGCGATCAGCAAGCTAGCGGTCAAGCGCACGTTCATTGGAACCCCCGTTTGCCCAGAAGCCCGGATGGCCGGAACATCAACAAGGCGATCAACACCAGGAATGCCAGGGTCAGTGCAAGCTCGGGACCCAGCGCCAGGGTTCCGAAACTCTCGATAACGCCCAGCGCAAAACCGCCCACTACGACACCCGGGATGCTGCCCAGGCCGCCCAGCACGCAGATGACGAAAGCCTTGCCCAGGTAGACCGATGACGTGACGGGCGAAATGGGGAATATGCCGCTCAGCAATGCGCCCGCCGATCCCGCCATGAATGCCCCCAAGGCAAAGGCAAGCGCATACGTGCGGTTGACGTCTATGCCCATCAGGGCGGCAGCCTGGCTATCCATACGGACCGCGATGATCGCCCTGCCCAGTTGCGTGTTGCGCAACAAAAGCCATAGCGCGAAAACGAGCGCCAGGCCCGTTGCCGTCGCCATCAGGCGGTCCACCGGCATCAGCACTCCGCCCAGATCCAGCAGCCCCCAGGGCTCATCGAAGGTGATCTTGCGGAAATCCGCGCTGAAGAACTTCAGCATCGCGTTGTCCAGAAACAGGTTCAAGCCGAAAGTCAGCGTCAGCGTGATCAGCACCGGCCTGCCCATGACCCGATTCACCACATGCTTCTGCAGGGGGTAGGCCAGCATGAACAGCGCCAGCCCCGCGATCGGAGCGAACAGGAAGGGATCGATGCCGAATTTCTGATGAGCGAAAAATGCCAGGTAGGCGCCCAGCACGATCAGTGATCCGTGCAGGATGTTGATGACATTGAGCACGCCCCAGACCAGCGAGAATCCGGCCGCTATGCAGGCATACAGGCCGCCAAGCGCCATGCCGTTCAGAAGGACCTGAAAATAAAACACGGAAAAACTCCAGAAGAGAAAAGACGGGCCGCTCGTGCCGCCCGTCTTTCCGGAACGGATGGCCTGTTAATGGCCTATGCCGCTGCGGAAATCGCTGGTGGCGATATCGGCCGGATAAACAACCTGTACCTTGCCGTCCTGAATCTGATAGACCGGCGGGATATAGGAGTCGGCCATGCCATTGGGTCCGAAGGAGATCGGCGCAAAGAAGGTCTTGAAGCCGCCTTTTTTCAGTTCGGCGCGCACGGCATCGCGGTCCTTGCTGCCGGCACGCTCGATGGCCTGTTGCAGGATGACTCCCACAGCGGCGCCGGACGCCTGGGTAAAGTCGGGCGAACTGCCGAACTTCGCACGGAACAGCTCAACGAACTTGGCGGTCGAGCCGAAGACATCTTCGCTTTGATACGACAGCACAGGATGGAACCAGCTTGCCGTTGTCACGTTCTCGGCGAGCTTGCCCGAGGCCGAAATCCATTCGTCGTAGGCGGGGCCGTTGATCATGGTCAAGGCTTGCGCGTCCACGCGCAGGTCGGCCAGTTGCTTGCGCGCCAGAATCAGGTCGTTGATGTAGCCCGTGATGACGATCCAGTCCGGACGCTTCGCGGCCAACTGGGTCAGCGCCGCGGCATGGTCGAGCGTGCCGATGGCATAGCGCTCGAAATACACGACTTCCAGTCCGCGTTTCTTGGCCGACTTTTCGAATTCATGCGCCAGCGACAATGGATAGAGATCGTTGCGCGCAAGAATCGCGACGCGCTTGGCGCCGGGGATCTTGGCCTGCACCAGATCGGCAATGGGTTCGCTGAGGGTGCTGTTATCCGTATACAAGCCGAACAGGTTCTTGTAGCCCTGATCGAAGACTTCAGCGGAAGAAGCGCTGGATGCCAGGAGAGGCACGCCATTCTTCTCAGCCATCGTGCTGGCCGCCTTGGCCGCGCCCGAACCGAACGGCGAGAAGAGGAAGTCGACCTTGTCGTCGGTGATCAGTTTCTCGGCCAGTTGCACCGCCTTGGGCGTGCTGGACTGGTAGTCGTAGTAACGCATCTCGACGGCCAGCCGCTTGTCGCCGACCTTGATGCCGCCCTGGGCTTTCACCTGATCGAGCCATAAGTCATAGCCCTGCCGCAGCTTGGTCCCTTCAGGCGCAAGCGCGCCAGTGAGCGGCAGCGGAGCGCCGATGCGCAGCACTTCTTGCGCCACGGCCGGCGCGCTTAAGGAAAACGTTGCGGCAAGCGCCACCGCCGTCGTCGCGAATATACCTCGGCGTACCCAATTCAAAGACATGTTTCTTTCCACATAAGCTGTCGCACGACATATGCGATCAAGCTGCGTATGGTAATAACTTGAAATGGGCTGGGCCAAGATTTTATATTTCTATTTATATAGCCCTAAGGTCTTAAAGAATTCTTCAGTCTTGCAAGAAGGAATAAAAGGCCGGGCCGCGGCGGTCGACCCGGGAGCCTCAGTTGAACACGCCCGTCGACAAATAGCGGTCGCCGCGGTCGCATACGATGAACACGATGGTGGCGTTTTCGACACGCGCGGCCACCCGCATGGCGGCGACCAATGCCCCCGCCGACGATATGCCGCCGAAGATGCCTTCTTCGGCCGCCAGGCGGCGCGCCATGTCCTCGGCCTCGGTCTGGGAGATCAGTTCGAAACCGTCGATCTGTTCAGGATGGTAGATGGCGGGCTGGTAGGCCTCGGGCCATTTTCGTATGCCCGGAATCTGGGAGCCCTCGGCCGGTTGGGCGCCGATGATCTGTACCGCCTTGTTTCTGGAGCGCAGATAGCTGCCCACGCCCATGATGGTTCCCGTGGTGCCCATGGCGCTGACGAAATGGGTGATGGCGCCGTCGGTCTGTTCCCAGAGTTCGGGGCCGGTGGTCTCGATGTGAGCCAGGGGATTGTCGGCATTGGCGAATTGATCCAGCACCTTGCCCTTGCCTTCGGCCTGCATGCGGATCGCCAGGTCGCGCGCGTACTCCATGCCGCCCTGGTTCGCCGGCGTGAGAATGAGTTCGGCGCCGTAGGCCGTCATGGATGCGCGCCGCTCGACCGACAGGTTGTCGGGCATGATGAGTATCATCTTGTAGCCGCGCACCGCGGCCGTCATGGCCAGGGCAATGCCGGTGTTGCCGCTGGTGGCCTCGATAAGGGTGTCGCCGGGCTTGATGTCGCCGCGCTGTTCGGCGCGGCGGATCATGGAACTGGCCGCGCGATCCTTGACCGAGCCCGCGGGATTGTTGCCTTCGAGCTTGGCCAGGATCACGTTGCCGCGCTGCTCGCCGAATTCGCCTGGAATGCGCTGCAGCCGTACAAGAGGCGTTGCGCCGATCGTGTCTTCAATGGTCAGGTATTTTTTCATGCTGGAAATCATACACCCAAGCGACTGACGCCGGCATGACAGGCGGCATGCCGGCGCTATCTGGCGCGCGGCCGCTGGCCGGACGGCGAGTCGGGACCCGATGCCGGGCGATCGGCGGCCTTGCCGGACTTGGCGGCCAAGGCCCGGCCAGAAGACGATGCGGATGCGTCGGGACTCTGCTTGACGGCCGCGCCGGAACCCACGGTCAGCCCCGATGCCTGCAGCGCGGCCGCTTTCTTCGGCCCTATGCCCTTGACCCGGTCGGAAAGGTCGTCCAGGGATTCGTAGCGGCCGCCGCGCGCGCGTTCTTCGATGATGACTTGCGCGGTCTTGGGGCCGATGCCGCGCAGTTCGCGCAGTTGCTCTTGCGTGGCGGCATTGACGTCGATGGCGAACGCCAGGCCATGCATGGAGACGCCGCCGGCCAGGACACCCAGCACCAGGCCGGCCAGTGAGCGGCGTCGCCTTCGGGCACGTGTGGCCACCGGCAGCGGCCCGGCCAGCTTTACGCAGGCCTTTTCGGCCCATGGACGGGCCACGGTGGATTCAGTAAAAGGATTCATGAGCAGCCTCCGAGAATGAAGTGAAGGAAAGTTCGCGGCGCCGTCCGTGGACGGACGCTGCCCCTTCCAAGCTCGATGATCCCCGTATGGCGCCGGAGCGGATAGCGGCCTCACAGGCATTGATCCATGCGTAAACCTACCTGGGCGCGCCGCCGCCGCGCCTTTGCCTCCTAGATGCGGCCCTGCTCCAGCAAGGCCCGGACGTAGTGCGCGACTCCCGTCTGGACGTCGCGGAACGGCTTGTCGTAGCCGGCGGCGCGCAACTGCGTCAGGTCCGCCTGCGTGTGGCTTTGATAGCGCCCCTTCAGGTCGTCGGGAAAAGCGATGTACTGGATGGCTTTCTGGCTGACCAGTTCCTGCAAGGGCAGCTCGGGCAGGTCCCGGCTGGCGCGCAAGGTATTGACCACGGTGCGTGCCACATCGTTGAAGGGCTGTGCCCGCCCCGTCCCGCAATTGAATATGCCCGATTTTTGGGGATGATCGAGAAAGAACAGGTTGACGTCCACCACGTCATCGACATAGATGAAATCACGCAGTTGCCCGCCATCGACATAGCCGTCCCAGCCGCCGAACAGCCTGACATGCCCTTCGGCCTGGAACTGGTTCATATTGTGGAAGGCGACCGACGCCATCCGGCCCTTGTGCTGCTCGTTGGGCCCGTAGACGTTGAAGTAGCGCAGGCCCACGACGGGCGCGGCCAGCGTATCCAGATGGCGGCGCAGCACCTGATCGAACAGGAACTTGGAATAGCCGTAGACGTTCAACGGCGATTCATACAGGGGATCTTCGGCATACACCGGCCCCGCGCCGTAGACCGCCGCCGACGAGGCGTAGATCAGGGGAATCCTGGCGGCCTGACAGTGCTGGAACAACTCAAGCGTTACGCGGTAATTGTTGTCCAGCATGTAGTGGCCGTTGCGCTCCGTGGTGTCCGAGCATGCCCCCTGATGAAAAACGGCCTCGATATTCTGGATCTGCCCCTTGGCGATGCGCTGGCGAAAATCGTCCTTGTGCAGGTAATCGGCGATTTTTCCGTCCACCAGATTCAGGAACTTGTCGCCCTCGGTCAAATCGTCGACCACCAGGATATCGGTATGGCCGCGCCGGTTCAGGCCGCGCACGATATTGCTGCCGATGAAGCCGGCGCCTCCGGTTACTACAATCATGATAGTTCTCCCGCGGTAACGACCGAAGTTCCAAGCTTTCCCACCACCACGCCGCCGGCGCGATTGGCCCACGACACCGCGTCGAACCATGGCAGCCCCGCCGCGCGGGTGACAGCCAGGGCGGCCAGTACGGTATCGCCCGCGCCCGAGACGTCGAAGACCTCGTGGGCATGCGCATCGGTGTGCTGGCGGCCCTCTTCGGTGAACAGGGTCATGCCCTGCTCCGATCGCGTCACCAGCAGGGCCTCCAGGTCCAGGTCGTTGCGCAGTCCTTGCGCGCGCCGCTCTAGGTCGTCCTCGTCTTTCCAGCGCCCGACGGCGTCCTGCATTTCCGAACGGTTGGGGGTAATGACGGTGGCGCCCCGATAGCGCTGGTACAAATGCCCCTTGGGATCGACCAGCACCGGTACGCCGGCCTCGCGCGCCGCGGCGATCAGCACCTCGACCCGGTCCAGGGCGCCTTTCGCGTAATCGGACAGCACCAGCATGTCGTGCTGCGCGACCAATTGCCTGGCCAGGGCATCGAGCCGGTCCAGGCATGGCGCGCCGGGACCTTCTTCGAAATCCACGCGCAGCAGTTGCTGCTGCCGCCCCAGCACCCGCATTTTCAGCGTGGTGGGCGAGGCGTCGTCGGTGACCAGGCAGGAATTGATGCCCGCTTCGCGAGCCAGCGCCGCAACCTTGGCCCCCGCCTCGTCGCTGCCGACGATGCCCAGCAGGCTGGCCTGCGCGCCCAGAGCCACGATATTGCGGGCAACATTGGCGGCGCCGCCCAGCCGGTCTTCGCGGCGCGCGACGCGCACCACCGGAACCGGCGCCTCGGGCGAAATGCGATCGACTTCTCCAAACCAGTAGCGGTCAAGCATGATATCGCCCGCCACCAGTACTTTTACGCGGCTTACCGCCTCTGCCGGAAACGGCATCATTTCATCTCCTCCAGACGGCGAGGTTCATAGGTTTCCCAGGAATTGCAGCCCGGGCACTGCCAGTAGAAATGGCGCGCCTCGAAACCGCACACACGGCAGGCATAGCGGTCCAGCCGCTGGGTATGCTTGTGGATCAGGGAGCGCAACAGGCTCAGGTCGGCGCCCGAGGCAATGTCGGCCGCGGCCGTATTGGCCTGGGCCACGCGATTCGCGCCGTCGGCCGCGTCGACGATGGGGTTCTGGTCTTCGTAGGCCGCCAGTTCGGCTTCAAGCAGCCTGTCCAGCCCCAGCAGCGAGGGGTGTGCGCGCAGCGCTTCGCGGGCAAACGCCCAGGCGGGCTTGTACCCCTGCTGGGCGCGCAGTTCGCGAAACACCACATTGAACATGTCCAGCGAAGGATAGCGCAGGTAGTGCGCACGCAGCACCTCGAGGCCTTCGGCCTGCTGCCCCACCCGGCGATAGCATTCGAGCAGGTCGCCGGCGATCAGGCTGGCGTATTCGGGCGCGATGGTCAGCACCGAAGCCAGATAGGCCCGTTCGCGCTCGGGCTTATTGTCCAGGCGCGACAGCTGCGCCCGCAGCATGGCGATGCGCGCCTCGGAGGCCTGCCCACGAGCCTGGCCCCGCAATGCGGCCGCCGCATGGTCGGCCGCATCCAGCGCCTCGCTGGCGGCGGTCAGGTCGGGGGATTTGCCCGCCATGGCCGATACCGCGCGTTCGCATTGATAGTGCACCAGCTGGGGGACCGGCTCGTCGATCAGGGCGCGCAGCCGCTTGACCGCTTCGATGGCGCGCGGCCAGTCGTGCTCGGACTCGTAAATGCGTATCAGCGCCCGCACGGCCGGCACGGCGAAACGCGTATCGAGGACTTGCTCGAAAGCCTGCTCGGCGCGATCCAGCATGCCGGCCTTCAGGAAATCCTGGGCCAGTTCATGCTGGGCGCTTTCGCGGTCGGCCTGCGGCAGATCGGCGCGGGAAAGCAGGCTTTGATGCACCCGGATCGCTCGTTCCATTTCGCCCCGCCGGCGAAACAGGCTGCCCAGCGCAAAATGCAGCTCGGACGTTTCGGGGTCGAGCTTGGCGACCTCGATGAAGGCATCGATGGCCCTGTCGGGCTCTTCGTTGAGCAGGAAATTCAGCCCCTTGAAATAGGAATTCGGCAAGGATCGCGTTTCGGAAAGCATCTGCCGAAAATCCACGCGCGCCGCGATCCATCCAAGCGCGAAGAGCAGAGGCAGAAATATCAACCACCAGGGTTCAAAGTCCACTGAGTTCAACCTTGTTGCGGATTACAGGGGAGCCAGAGGCGCGACGGTTTCGGGAGCCACCGCCGCGGCGGGCACGTTGGGATGCCGGCTTTGCTCTTCCAGTTTGGCCAGCTCGCGCCTGAGCCGGGCCGCTTCGCGGCGGCGGCGCATGATGGACGGCGCGGCAATCAGCAGTCCGAAGACCACGCCCAGCACAAACACCGCCAGCATGACGACGATAAGGGGCACGCCCGTAACGACATGGTCGGCGAAAAAGCTCACGTCCACCGGCCCGGTGTTCTTCAGGGCGAACATCAGGACGACGACGAACACGGCCAGTCTCAAGATCCAAACCAGGTAACGCATGGGAATACTCCATAAATCGGGAATCCGATAATTGTAAGGGGAATCGGGCGCGAATCCCGCTTATGCGCCAAATAGAAAAGGGCCCCCGTGCTGGAGGCCCTGTTTCAGCAATTGCGCCAATGGCAATGACGAGTCGAATCAGGCTTAACCGTGCATCATGCGCGTATCAAGCTGCCCCAGCGCGAAGACGGGCTCGGGGCCGTCTTCGTCGGCCGGAGCCTGCGCGTCGCAGGCCGAATCGACCCGTTCGCGCAGTTCCTTGCCGGGCTTGAAATGCGGCACCTGCTTGCCAGGCACCATGACTTTCTCGCCCGATTTGGGATTGCGGCCTATGCGCGGCGAACGTTCGGACAAGGAAAAGCTTCCGAATCCGCGGATCTCGATGCGCTGACCGCCGGCCAGAGCCTGGGTCATGGCATCGAGCACCGTTTTAACGGCGTAATCCGTGTCGCGCGCCGCCAGCTGCGGGTAGCGGCTGGCAAGAATCGCTATCAGTTCCGACTTGGTCACGCCAATTAACCGTCGTCGCGCTGCTGGTCGAGCTTGGCCTTGAGCAGAGCGCCCAGGTTGGTCGTGCCGGAGGAGGCACTGGCTTCGGACATGCGCTGGATGGTATCGGCGGTTTCGGCATTGTCGCGCGCCTTGATCGACAACTGGATCGAGCGCGTCTTGCGGTCGATGTTGACGATCATGGTTTCGACGTTGTCGCCGACATTCAGCACGGTGCTTGCATCTTCGACGCGGCCGGCCGAGATTTCGGATGCGCGCAGATAGCCCTCGACGTCGACCGACAGGGTCACGACAGCGCCCTTGGCTTCGACAGACTTGATGACGCCGGGAACGACGGCACCCTTGTCATAGGTGGCCACGAAGTTGTTGAACGGATCGCCTTCCAGCTGCTTGATGCCCAGCGAGATGCGTTCCTTGTCGGTGTCGATGCCCAGAACCACGGCGTCGATCTCGTCGCCCTTCTTGAAGTTGCGCACGGCTTCTTCGCCGGTTTCGGTCCAGGAAAGGTCGGACAGGTGAACCAGGCCGTCGATGCCGCCGGGCAGGCCGACAAACACGCCGAAGTCGGTGATGGACTTGATGGCGCCACGGACCTTGTCGCCACGCTTGAAGTTGATGGAGAACTCTTCCCAGGGATTCGCGCGGCACTGTTTCATGCCCAGCGAAATGCGGCGGCGGTCTTCGTCGATTTCCAGAACCATGACTTCGACTTCTTCGCCCAGAGTGACTACCTTGCGCGGATCGACGTTCTTGTTGGTCCAGTCCATTTCGGACACGTGCACCAGGCCTTCGATGCCGGCTTCGACTTCAACGAACGCGCCGTAGTCGGTCAGGTTGGTGACCTTGCCGAACAGGCGGGTGCCTTGCGGGTAGCGGCGGGCAAGGCCGACCCAGGGATCTTCGCCCAGTTGCTTGACGCCCAGCGAGACGCGGCTCTTTTCCTGGTCGAACTTGAGAACCTTGGCTTCGACTTCCTGACCCACTTGCAGGACTTCCGAAGGATGGCGGACACGGCGCCATGCCATGTCGGTGATGTGCAGCAGGCCGTCGATGCCGCCCAGGTCGACGAACGCGCCGTAATCGGTGATGTTCTTGACCACACCCTTGACCACAGCGCCTTCGCTGAGGGTCTCGAGCAGTTTCTGGCGCTCTTCACCCATGCTGGCTTCAAGGACCGAGCGACGCGACAGCACAACGTTGTTGCGCTTGCGATCGAGCTTGATGACCTTGAATTCCATGGTCTTGCCCTCGTAGGGCGTGGTGTCCTTGACCGGACGCAGGTCGACCAGCGAACCGGGCAGGAAGGCGCGGATGCCGTTGGTCATGACGGTAAGACCGCCCTTGACCTTGCCGGTGATCGTGCCGGTAACCATTTCGCCCGATTCCAGGGCTTGCTCCAGTTGCAGCCAGGCCGACAGGCGCTTGGCGCGGTCACGCGACAGGATGGTGTCGCCGTAGCCGTTTTCGAGCGAATCGATGGCGACCGATACGAAATCACCCGCTTCGACTTCGAGCTCGCCCTGATCGTTCAGGAATTCTTCAAGAGGGATCAATGCCTCGGACTTGAGGCCGGCATTGACCACGACGAAATTGTGATCGATGCGCACGACTTCGGCGGAAATTACCTCACCGGACTTCATGTCCTGGTTTTTGATACTTTCGGCAAACAGGTCGGCAAAGCTTTCGCCGCCGGTGGCGACAGAGGTGGAAATGGTGGACATTAAGTTAAATCCAAAAGCCGGAAATGGCTGTTAAAAACACACCGGGACGCAAAGCCCCAGTGGAGTAAAAAATAATCCCGGACACCCGTGGCAAGCTTCAGTCAGCCCGCCTGGCAGCCGCCCGGAACCCCAGGCTCGACCAGTGATCGAGTACTATCCCGACCGTTTCATCGATGCTCAAACTTGATGAATCGACCGTTTTTGCGTCAGGCGCCGCGACTAGCGGTGCGTTCGCCCTGTTGCGGTCGCGCTCATCGCGCGCACGCATATCTTCCAACAGGCCCGATAGATTAGCAGAAATCCCCTTTTCCTTCAACTGCTTACAGCGCCTTTCCGCCCTCGCCCGCACATCGGCCACCAAAAATATCTTCAGCGGCGCGTCCGGAAACACCACCGTGCCCATGTCACGGCCATCGGCCACCAGGCCCGGCGCCAGACGAAAGGCCCTCTGGCGCTCCAGCAAGGCCTGGCGCACCGGTCCATAGGCGGCGACCCTGGAAGCCAGGTTGCCGATGCTCTCCTGGCGGATCAGGGCGCCCACGTCCTGGCCATCAAGCAAAACCTGCTCGCCCTGGAATGAGACGTCCAGGTCCAGGGCGACCCCGGCCACCGCGGCCTCGTCGCCCACATCCACACCCTTCTGCTGCGCGGCCAGGGCCGTCAGCCGGTATAGCGCACCGCTGTCGAGCACCGCCCAGCCCAGAGCCTGGGCGACCCGATGGGCTATGGTGCCTTTGCCGGAGGCCGTGGGGCCGTCGATGGTGATGACGGGGATATCTGCCGACGCTGAAGTCATGCTCGCACCAGTTCGCGGAATACGGAAAAATAATCGGGAAAAGTCTTGCTGACGCAGTCCGGATCCAATATGGTCACCGGCACCGGGCCAAAGGCGGCCAGCGAGAAGCACATGGCCATGCGGTGATCGTCGTAGGTTTTTATCGAGGCCGACTTCCATTCCGACGAGGCGATGGGGGTCACCCTCAGCCAATCGGGGCCGGACTCCACCTGTGCGCCCAGCTTCTGCAATTCGGTATGCATGGCATGGATGCGGTCGGTCTCCTTCACTCGCCAACTGCCGATATTGCGCAACATGCAGGGGCCGTCGGCATACATCGCCAAGGCGGCGGCGGTCATGGCCGCATCGGGAATCAGGTTGAAGTCGCGGTCGAAGGCCTTGAGCTTTTCGCCTTCGGCCACCCGCGGGCCGCTGACCTCGATGGAATCGGGGCGGCGCACGACCGTCGCTCCCATTTCCTGCACGACGTCCGCAAACGCCATGTCGCCCTGGATGCTGTCCGATCCCGCCCCTTGTATATGGACCGGGCCTCCGCCAATGGCCCCCAGGGCCATGAAGTAGGACGCCGTCGACGCATCGCCCTCGATGGCGATGCGACCCGGCGAGGTGTAGCGCGATCCGGCGGGAATCACAAAACGCCGCCACCCGTCGCGCTGAACCTGCACGCCGAATCTGGCCATCAGATTCAGGGTGATCGATATATAGGGCTTGGAAATAAGCTCGCCGTCGACCTGGATCGCCACATCGGTCGATGCGCGCGAGGCATGGATGGGCGCGGCCATCAGCAAGGCGGTCAGGAACTGGCTGGATACCGACCCCTTGACCCGGACGGGTTTGTCCGCCCGGATGCCGCCCCGGCCTATCGCCAGCGGCGGGTAGCCCGGGTTCCCCAGGTAGCGGACGTCCGCGCCCAGGGCCGCCAGGGCATCCACCAGATCGCCTATGGGCCGCTCATGCATCCGGGGCACGCCGGACAGCCGGTAATCCCCGCCCATCACCGCCAGGGCGGCGGTCAGAGGGCGGAAGGCGGTCCCGGCATTGCCCAGGAACAGTTCCGCGCTTTGCGTCGTGAATGGACAGTGGCCTCCGATGCGCGCCCTGTCCGTTCCGTCCAGCTCGACCTGCACGCCCAGCTGGCTCAAGGCCGCCAGCATCACCCGCGTATCGTCGGAATCGAGCAGTCCGTCCAGCTGCGTCACGCCGTCGGCCAGCGCCGCCAGCAACAGCACCCGATTGGAAATGCTTTTGGATCCCGGCAACTTCACCTGGCCCGATGCGGCGCGCACCGGCTGCAAACATAAACTGGGACTCATCGTCATGACAAACCGCTCCTGCTACCCCAAAAACGGCGCGCCAGCGCCGCACGTTCCAGAAAATCCTGCAGCTTGTCGCCGTCGGCGTCTTCCAGCGCCTGTTCGGCTTGCTCCAGGGCGTCCTTCACTTCGCGCAGCTCGGCCAGCACGGCGGGCCGGTTGCTCAGGAAGATATCCCGCCACACTTCGGCCGAACCGGCCGCAATGCGCGTAAAGTCTCGAAAGCCGGTGCCGGCCAACGCCATGCGCAGGTCCGAGTCCTGCGCCGTCGCCACCTGCCACATGAAGACCGACGACAGGAAATGCGGGACATGGCTGACCGACGCCAGCACCGTGTCGTGGATATCGGGCTCCATGCTCAGCACCCGGGCGCCGCAGCTCTCCCACGCTCGCGTCACATAGGCCTTTGCCGCGGCGGTATTTTCGGCCAGGGGCGTGAGGACCGTGGTGCGTCCCCTGTACAGCGATGCATCGGCCGCTTCGGGGCCGGTTTTTTCGGCGCCGGCTATCGGATGGCCCGGCACGAATTGTCCGATCCGGTCGCCCAGCGCCGAACGCGCCGCGGCAACCACGTCGGCCTTGGTGCTGCCTGCGTCGGTGACCAGGGTTTCAGGGCGCAGCAAAGGCCGCAGTTCGGCCATCACTGCGGCGGTGGCGCCTACCGGCATCGCCAGAAAGATCAGGTCGGCCCGCGCCGCGGCCTGCTCCAGGGTGGCGATCTCGTCGATCAGGCCCAGCCTGCGCGCCTGGGCCAGCGAGGCGGCCTGGCGTCCCACGCCCAATACCCGGCCGACGGCGCCGGCCTGGCGCAGGGCGCTGGCGAATGAACCGCCTATCAGTCCGACGCCTACGACGGCCAGCACCGGCATCCACGGCTGAGCCTGCACCGAAGAGGCGGTGGGGCCGCTCATGGCGCCCTGAGGGTGGCCGTCAACGCATCCAGAAAACGGGCGTTCTCGTCGGGCAGGCCTATGGAAACGCGCAGCCATTCCGGCAATCCGTCGCCCGCCACCGGGCGAACGATCACGCCCTGCTTGAGCAACTCCAGATTGATGCGTGCGGCATCGCCCACGCGCACCAGCACGAAATTGCCATAGCTGGGCACGAATTCCAGGCCCAGGCGCGTGAACCCCTCGACCAGGACCTGCTTGCCCGTCTTGTTCAATTCATAGGACTGCTGCAGGAAGGCCGCATCGCCCAGGGCCGCGATGGCGGCCACTTGCGCCAGGCTGTTGACGTTGAACGGCTGCCGCACGCGATTGAGCACGTCGGTCAATCCGGGCTGGGCGATGGCGTAGCCCACCCGCAAGCCGGCCAGCCCATAGGCCTTGGAGAAGGTGCGCGAGACGATCAGGTTGCCATACTGCTCGATCCAGCGAGCGCTGTCGAAACGGAATTCGGGGTCCAGGTATTCGTTGTAGGCCTCGTCCAGCAGAACCGTGACCCGGTCGCCCCAGCGATCGTGCACCCGGGCCAGAAACGCCGCGATCCGGTCGGCCGGCAGAAAGGTTCCCGTGGGGTTGTTGGGATTGGCAATGAAGACCAGCCGGGTGTCCTCGTCGATGGCGTCGTACATGGCATCCAGGTCATGGCCATAATCGCGCGCCGGCACCATGATGTGGCGCGCGCCCCGCGCCTGCGTGGCCAGCCGGTACACGGTGAACGCATGCTGCGCATAAACGGCCGATGCGCCCGGCGCCAGCAGGGCCAGCGAGGCCAGTTCCAGCAAATCGTTCGAGCCATTGCCCAGGGTGATCCAGTCGGCCGGCACGCCGTAGCGCGCCGACAGGGCCGCCTTCAGCTCGAAACCGTTGGGATCGGGATAGCGGCCCAGGCCGCTTATGGCGTCCGCCATGGCGCGCCGCGCCGACTCGGGCAGTCCCAGGGGGTTTTCATTCGAGGCCAGCTTGACGATGCCGGCGGGGTCCAGCTTGAACTCGCGCGCCAGTTCGCCTATGGGCTTGCCTGCCTGGTAAGGGGCGATGGCCAGCACATAATCGGGGACGGCCGCTGCGGCGGCCTTTTTAGTGTCTTCTAGGTTCATGCCAGCCTGTTCCTACTGCCTGGGATAGGATCCCAATACCTTGAAAAAAGCGACCTGTTTCTTCAGGTCGGCCAGTGCCTGCGCGACCGCCGGCTCATTGCGATGGCCCAGCAGGTCGACGTAGAAATAATATTCCCACTGGCCGGTGCGCGCCGGGCGCGACTCCAGGCGCGTCATGGACACCCCGTTGGCCGCCAGCGGGGCCAGCATGTCGTAGACGGCACCGGCGCGATTGGGCACGGCCAGGATGATGCTGGTCTTGTCGCTGTCGGTCGGCAGTGTCTCTATGGCCCCGACCGCGAGGAATCGCGTCCGGTTCTGCGGATCGTCCTGGATGCCCGAGGCCACGATTTGCAGATCCCAGGCTTGCGCCGCGGTTGCCCCCGCGATGGCGGCCACCGTGGGATCCTGGGAAGCCATGCGCGCCGCTTCGCCGTTGCTGGACGCCGCATCGCGCGCAAGCCGCGGATAATGCTGGGTCAGCCACGCCTGGCATTGCGCCAGCGCCTGCGGGTGCGCCATCACGCGCGTGACGCCGTCCAGCGTACCGGACTGCGTCATCAGGTTGTGATGGATTTTTATCGAACGCTCGCCCAGCACCTTCAGGGGCGAATTCAGCAAGAGATCGAGGGTGCGATTGACCGCGCCCTCCGTGGAATTCTCGACGGGAACCATGCCGACGTTGGCCTGCCCGGCCTCGACCGCGCGAAACACTTCGTCGAAGGAATCGCAGCGCAGGCGGGTGACCGAATGGCCGAAATGCTCCAGCGCGGCCTGTTCCGAAAACGAGCCCTGCGGCCCGAGGAAAGCCACCGTCAGCACGCTTTCAAGCCCGCGGCAGGTGGAGATGATCTGTGTCCAGACGGCATCGATGGCCTGCTCGGTAAACGGTCCCTTGTTCAGTTCCTGCAGGCGCCGGATGACCATGGCTTCGCGTTCGGGCTTGAGCACCGGGCCGTCCAGGTCGAACTCCTGTTTGACCTTGCCGACTTCCTGGGCGGTGGCGGCGCGCTGGTTGAGCAGATCCAGGATCTGCTCGTCCAGCGCATCGATGCGTTCTCGCAAAGGCAGCAGGCGGGCCTGCAATGAATTATCCATGTCGGCGCTCGAAGTCCTGCAAGTAAGAAATCAGTGCCTGCACCGCCTCCAGCGGTACGGCGTTATAAATGGAGGCGCGCATGCCGCCCACGCTCTTGTGCCCTTTCAGCTGCATGAGCCCGGCGGCCTCGGCCTCGGACAGGAAGGCCGCGTTCAGCGACTCGTCGCGCAGGAAAAACGGCACGTTCATGCGCGACCGCGACGCCGCATGCACCCGGCTCACATAGAACCGGGAATCGTCCAGATAGGAATACAGGGCCTGCGCCTTGGCGATGTTGGCGGCCTGGATGGCGGCCACACCGCCCTGGCGCTTGAGCCACTTGAACACCAGGCCGGCGATATAAATGGCGTAGGTGGGCGGTGTGTTGAACATGGAGCCCGCAGCCGCCACGTTCGCGTAATCGAAGGCCGATGGGCACACCGGCAGCGCATGGCCCACCAGCTCCTTGCGGATGATGACGACGGTCACGCCGGCCGGCCCGGCATTTTTCTGGGCGCCCGCGTACACCATGGACGCCTTGGAAAAGTCGATGGGGCGCGACAGGAAATGCGACGATGCATCCACCACCAGCGGCACCTGGGCGGCGCCCAGCGACGCCATGTCGGGCCAGTCGGCGAACTCGACGCCGCCTATGGTCTCGTTGCTGCACAAGTGCAGGTACGCCGCATCGGGCCTGACCTTCCAGTCCTGCACCTTGGGGAACCAGGTCCAGGGGTCCTGCTTCACACCGTCCAGCGTGGCCTCGGCGCCGCTGCTTGCCGCGATGGCGATATCGCCGTAGCGCTGGGCCTCTTTGTGCGACTTGTTCGACCAGATCCCGGTAAGAATGTAGTCGGCCTTGCCCGATCCATTACGGCCGATCAGGTTCAGGGGCACGATGGCATTCTCGGCCGTCGCGCCGCCCTGCATGAACAGGACTTCGAAATCGTCGGGCACGCCCAGCAATTCGCGCAGATCGGCTTCGGCTTCGTCGCGTATCTGCGTGAACTGCTTGCCGCGGTGGCTCATTTCCATGACCGACATGCCGCAGCCGTGCCAGTCCGTCATCTCAGAGGCCGCCTGCTGCAGCACTTCCAGCGGCAGGGCCGAAGGGCCCGCCGAAAAATTCCATGGACGCATTACGATGGTTCCCCGCTGCCTTCGGAATCGGAATCGGAGCCGGCGGAATCGCCTTCAGCGGCCTGGTCCGGTGAAACGCCGGCATCGTCGCCCGCCGCCTCGGCCGTTGATCCGCCATCGATTTCGACGATGACGTCGTCATCGGCATCGCTTTCGACCACGCGGCGCACGCCCGACAACATGCTGTCGTCATCCACGCTGATCAGGGTCACGCCCTGCGTCGCGCGGCCCATTTCACGGATTTCCGACACCCGCGTGCGGACCAGCACGCCGCCGGTGGTGATCAGCATGATCTCGTCCGACGGCATGACCAGCACCGCGCCGACCACCTTGCCGTTGCGCGCCGTGGTCTGGATGGCGATCATGCCCTTGGTGCCGCGCCCATGGCGGGTGTATTCGCTTATCGAGGTGCGCTTGCCGAAGCCGTTTTCGGTGGCCGTCAGCACGCTTTGCGACTCGTCGCCCGCCACCAGCATGGCGATCACGGCCTGGCCGTCTTCCAGCATCATGCCGCGCACGCCCCGCGCCGTGCGGCCCATGGGGCGCACGTCGTTCTCGTCGAAGCGCACCGCCTTGCCCGCGTCCGAAAACAGCATGACGTCATGCTTGCCGTCGGTCAGGTCGGCGCCGATCAGGTAGTCGCCCTCGTCCAGCGCCACGGCGATGATGCCGGCCTTGCGCGGATTCGAGAAATCGGACAAGGGCGTTTTCTTGACCGTGCCGCGCGAGGTGGACATGAACACATAGTGGTCTTCGCTGAATTCCTTGACCGCCAGCACCACGGTGATCTTCTCGCCGTCGAGCAGCGGGAACATATTGACGATGGGGCGTCCGCGCGAGTTGCGCGAACCTTGAGGCACTTCCCAGACCTTCAGCCAGTACACGCGGCCCCGGTCGGAGAAGCACAGCAGGTAATCGTGCGTATTGGCAATGAACAGCTGGTCTATCCAGTCGTTTTCCTTCATGGCCGTGGCCTGCTTGCCCCGCCCGCCGCGCTTCTGGGAACGGTACTCGGACAGCGGCTGGCTCTTGATATAGCCCGTCTGCGACAGGGTCACCACCATGTCCATGGGAGTGATCAGGTCTTCGGTATCGAGCTCGGTGGCATTGCGCTCGATATCCGAGCGGCGCACATCCTTGGTGGACGTGGAGAATTCCGCCTTGATGGCCAGAAGCTCGTCGCCGATGATGGTCGTTACGCGTGCGGGCCGCGCCAGGATGTCCAGCAGGTCGGCGATGGTCGCCATGATGTCTTTGTATTCGCCGACGATCTTGTCCTGCTCCAGGCCCGTCAGGCGTTGCAGACGCATGTTCAGGATTTCCTGGGCCTGGGTGTCGCTCAGGCGATACAGCCCGTCGCCCTGCAGGCCGAAGCCCTCGGGCAGCGATTCGGGCCGGTAGGCCGCGCGGCCCCCCGGCGTGTCGCCCTGGTCGGCCCGCTGCAGCATCTCGCGCACCAGCGACGAATCCCAGGATCGCGCCATCAGTTCCTGGCGCGCCACGGGCGGCGTCGGCGCCGCCTTGATGATGGCGATGAAGTCATCGATATTGGCCAGGGCCACGGCCAGGCCCTCCAGCACATGGCCGCGCTCGCGCGCCTTGCGCAGCTGGAATACCGTACGGCGCGTCACGACCTCGCGGCGATGCAGCAGGAAGTACTCGACCATCTGCTTCAGGTTCAGCAGGCGGGGCTGGCCGTCGACCAGGGCCACCATATTCATGCCGAAGGTATCCTGCAGCTGCGTATTCTTGTACAGGTTGTTCAGGACCACTTCCGGAACTTCGCCGCGCTTGAGCTCGATGACCAGACGCATGCCGTCTTTGTCGGATTCGTCGCGGATATCGGAAATACCCTCTATCTTCTTCTCGTTGACCAGTTCGGCAATCTTTTCCTGCAGGGTCTTCTTGTTGACCTGGTAGGGTATGGCATCGATGATGATGGCCTGCCGATTGCCCTTTTCCATGTCCTCGAAGTGGGTTTTCGCGCGCATGATGACGCGTCCCCTTCCGCTGCGGTAGCCCTCGCGCACGCCGGACAGGCCATAGATGATGCCCCCCGTGGGGAAATCCGGCGCGGGGATCAGTTCGATCAGTTCGTCGATGGTGCAATCCGGGTTGCGCAGGCAATACAGGCAGCCTTCGATGACCTCGGACAGATTGTGGGGCGGAATATTGGTCGCCATGCCCACCGCGATCCCCGAACTGCCGTTGACCAGCAGATTGGGCAGGCGCGAAGGCAGCAGCAGGGGCTCGCTTTCGCTGCCGTCGTAGTTGGGCCCGAAGTCGACGGTTTCCTGGTCGATGTCGGCCAGCATCTCGTGCGCGATCTTGGCCAGGCGGATTTCGGTGTAACGCATGGCCGCCGCGCTGTCGCCGTCGACCGAACCGAAGTTGCCCTGCCCGTCGACCAGCATATAGCGCAGGGAGAAGTCCTGGGCCATGCGCACGATGGTGTCATACACGGCCGAGTCGCCATGCGGGTGATACTTACCGATGACGTCGCCAACGATACGCGCCGACTTCTTGTAAGCGCGGTTCCAGTCGTTATTGAGCTCATGCATGGCAAAGAGCACGCGCCGATGCACCGGTTTCAGGCCGTCCCGAACGTCCGGTAAGGCGCGCCCCACGATCACGCTCATGGCGTAATCGAGATAACTGCGGCGCATTTCCTCTTCCAGCGAAATTGGAAGGGTCTCCTTGGCGAAGGAATCCATAGCGTGTCTTAAGCGTAAAAGTCGTGAAGTCTGGCCGATGTCGGGCGAATGGGAAATTCTAGCACTTCCCTACATAAGCTCTCCCGGGCATGCGCGGGGGCATGCAGACATGTGGCAAGCCGGCTTAAACAAGACCTTTCGCCCGATCACTTGATAAACCACTTTAAGCGCATGAGGGCGTTGTCAAAAACCAACATTTATCGGAGAGATAAGGTAGAAAACCGGATATCTGGCGGATATGTATCATTCGTGCTTAACGAACCACCCAGAAATGCCGTAAGATTCGCCCTAACACGCATGAATCCAGCGCAACTCTTTGATCATCAATGGTGTTGCTATACTGGCTCCGTTTTCTTGATATGCGGCGGGGATTCGCTGCGGTCACTTACCAGCATTAAGCTCAACGAGGAGAAACATGAATAAACCCTCCAAAATCGCACTAGCACTCGCCATTGCCGCCGCAACGGCGTCTGGCGCTGTATCTGCACAAACCGTCGATAACTGGCGCAACCCGTTTGGCGACGTTTGGAAAAACGGCACCAACGAACTGTGCTGGCGTGACAACTTCTGGACCCCCGCCACCGGCATCCCCGGCTGCGACGGCGTACCAGTTGCTCAGGCTCAAGCTCCCGTGGTCGCTCCTACCGCTACCAAAGTTGTCCTGAATGCTGACACCTTCTTCGACTTCGACAAAGCCACCATCAAGCCTGAAGGCCGTCAAGTCCTGGATCAAGTTGCCGCGCAAGCCAACACCATCAATCTGGAAACCCTGATTGCAACGGGCCACACCGATTCCATCGGTACCGAACAGTACAACCTGGGCCTGTCGCAGCGTCGTGCCAACTCGGTCAAGGCCTACCTGGTCAGCAAGGGCATTTCCGCCGATCGCATCTACGTCGAAGGCAAGGGCGAATCCAGCCCCGTCGCTTCGAACAAGACTCGCGAAGGCCGTGCCCAGAACCGCCGCGTAGAGATCGAAATCGTTGGTACCCGCAAGTAATACATCACTGTAATACCTGCAGCGTTCAACGCTACAATAAGGGCTCCGCACTGCGGGGCCCTTATCATTTCCGGACAGCCCATGAACACGACAGCCACTTCTTCATCCAGCAGCAAGCACAACGTCGATCAGGCTGAACTGGATAAATTCAGCGCCCTGGCCTCACGCTGGTGGGATCCCGAAAGCGAATTCAAGCCTTTGCACGCCATCAATCCGCTGCGCCTGGGCTGGATACAGGATCAGGCGGGCCCGCTTTCGGGCAAGACAGTGCTGGATGTAGGCTGCGGCGGCGGCATCCTGGCCGAGAGCATGGCGCAAGCCGGCGCCCAGGTTACCGGGATAGACCTCGCAGAAAAATCCCTGAAGGTCGCCAAGCTGCACGGGCTGGAATCCGGCGTTCCGGTCGATTACCAGGCCATCAGCGCCGAAGACCTCGCCAGCCGGCAGCCCGCCCGCTACGACGTGGTCACCTGCATGGAAATGCTGGAGCACGTACCCGATCCCGCTTCCATCGTCAGGGCCTGCGCCACGCTGGTCAAGCCGGGCGGCTGGGTGTTCTTCTCCACCCTGAACCGCAACCCCAAGTCATTTCTCTTTGCCATTGTGGGCGCCGAATACGTTTTGCGCATGCTTCCGAAGGGTACGCACAGCTACGAAAACTTCATCAAGCCCAGCGAACTGGCGGCAGCCGCGCGCCAGGCGGGCCTGGCGCTTGTGCAAATGGCCGGCATGGAATACAACCCCATCATTGATCTGTATAAACTCAGCGGCGACACGTCGGTCAATTACCTGATGGCAAGCCGCCGCGAAAATTGATCCTTATGCGCAAACTGGTTTTATTCGACTTGGACGGCACGCTCGCCGACACCGCTCCCGATCTGGCCGCCGCAGCCAACAGACAAAGAAGCCGCAAAGGCCTGCCGCCCCTGCCCTATGAAGCCTTGCGGCCCTATGCGTCGCATGGGGCGCGCGGCCTGCTGAAAGCCGGCCTCGACATGGACCCCGACCACCCCGACTACGAGGCCTGTCGCCAGCAGTTCCTGGAAGACTACGAACAGGACATGACCACCCACACCACGCTCTTTCCGGGTATCAAGCAGCTGCTGTCCACGCTGAAGGACCATGACTACGCCTGGGGCATCGTCACCAACAAGATGGAATACCTGGCCATGCCGTTGGTCGTGCATCTGGGCCTGTATACCGATTGCGCCGTCACGGTGGGCGGCGATACCACCAGCCACGCCAAGCCGCATCCGGCGCCGCTGCTGCATGCGGCCAAACAGGCGGGCTTCGACCCCTCGCAATGCATATACGTGGGAGACGACCAGCGCGACATCATCGCCGGCAAGGCCGCCGGCATGGCCACGGTGGTGGCCGCCTATGGCTATTGCGGCCAGGAAACCGCGCTGCACGCATGGCAGGCTGACGCCATCGCCGAATCGCCCGAAGACATCTGGCCCGCCGTCCAGGCCTGGGCGGTCCGCTAAGGGCGGCCCGCTCCCCGGCCGCCACCTTCCTATGCGGCCAGGCTGCGCACGGCCCTGATCTGACGCGGGGCTCTGTCCTGCGGCAATGCGACCGCCTCGCCGCGGACATCCAACCGGAAGGCACTGATCGCTTCCGTCAGCTGCGTGGCCTGGCCTTGCAGGCTGCCGGTCGAGGCGGCCGCCTCTTCGACCAGAGAGGCATTCTGGCGCGTCACCTGATCCATCTGCACGATGGCCTGATTGACCTGCTCTATGCCCACGCTCTGCTCGTTGCTGGCCATGGATATTTCGCCGACGATATCGGTAACGCGCTTCACGCTCGCCACGACTTCCTGGATGGTCGTGCCTGCTTCCCCGACCAGCTTGCTGCCCGCTTCCACCTTGCCGACCGCATCATCGATAAGCGCCTTGATTTCCTTGGCCGCCGTCGCGCTGCGCTGTGCCAGGCTCCGGACTTCGCTGGCAACCACCGCAAACCCCCTGCCCTGCTCGCCGGCACGAGCGGCCTCGACCGCAGCATTCAGGGCCAGGATGTTGGTCTGGAAGGCGATGCTGTCGATCACGTCGATGATATCGACGATCTTTCCGGCCGAGCTGTTGATGGACTCCATGGTCGCAACGACCTCGCCGGCGGCCCGGCCGCTTTTCTCGGCAATCTGCGAGGTCGATACCGCCAGTTGATTGGCCAGCTGGGCATTGTCGGCGGTCTGCTTGACCGTGGTGGTCAATTGCTCCATGGCCGATGCCGTTTCGGTCAGCGAGCTGGATTGCTCTTCGGTGCGTGAAGACAAATCCAGATTGCCCGCGGCGATCTGGCCGGACGCGCTTGCAATGCTGTGCGCGCCCTCCCGGACGTTGCCCACCAGCCTGGACAGGTTGTCGTTCATTTCATGCAGGGACTGCAGCAGTTGTCCCGTTTCATCGGTGGAATGCGCTTCGAACCGGGAAGTCAGGTCGCCTCCGGCGATGTTGCGCGCCACCTGGACGGCGCGCATCAAAGGATGTGTGATTCCCTTTGTCAGGCGCCACGCAAACAGCATCCCGAACAGCACCACGACCAATGACAGCCCCAGGATGACGCGGCGGCTGGATTGGTTCGACGCCGAAATGGCCTCGGACGTCTTGTCCATGTACTGCCGTTGGGACTCCACCAGTTCCTCGACCAGGCTCTGGTACTTGCGGGCGCCCGGAATGAACTCGTTTTCAAAGATGCGCTTGGCCTCTTCCGGATTGCCCGCCACTTTCTGTCGTGTCATGGCATCGCGCGTGGACAGGTAGATGGCACGCTGATCCATGATTTGCTGGAACAGCTCCTTTTCCGCATCCGCCTTGAGCAAAGGTATTATTTTCTTCTGGAGCTCGGCCGATGCGCTGGTGGCGGCGGCGGTTTCCTTGGAAAAATAGGGCCCCAGGGACGGATCCGTGCTTTTGGCGATGGCGATCGTGCGATTGACGCCATTGGTCAGGTTGCGATACCAGTCGCTGATCATCCGCTCTTTGGCCAGCGGCACTTCCATCATCTGCTGGTTGGCGGCATGCAAGGCCTGCAATTGCCAGATGCCCAGCCCTCCCGTCAGGACGGCCAGTGCCAGCACAATGCCAAAGCCCAGCGCCAGCCGGTTTCCAATACGCATATTCGTTAAAAAGTTCATTTTCCGGTATTTCCGAGGAATCATGGTTACAGGGACGCACCCGCTGGAAGACCTGGCGCGCATCAGTAGACCGATTCCAGGGAAAACCCTTAGTTGCGCCGGATTAACGGCGGAATATGAAGGCTCTTTAGGCAGGAATTTCAAATAAAAGCGTATCTGGCCCGGCGGACGTCGGGCACAGGGATTGCTGTCCACGGTGGACGCATGCCGTTGACGGGGGATAGACTGATATGGCTTGGCAAACACTATTTGGCGAACGGGCGACAACCAAGATCGCCGCAATCTTCGATACCGAAAGCGGGGCGGCATCCGCAGCGGCAACGCTGCATTCCGCCGTCGGCTTGCACACGACGCAATTGCGCCTGGTCAAGCCTTATGAGAAAGGCTATTCAAAGAAGCTGGAGCCCGAATCGCGCGGCATTGTGCGAACGGCCGTGCGCGCGCACCTGATTCTGGGCGCCGCCGGCGCCGTCGCCGGCGCGATCCTCTGGTGCGTGCTATATGCCCTCGAGCTGCCGGCCATCGTTTCATCGCCCCGTGCCAGCGCCGGCGCCATTCTTTTCTTCTCCGTCATCGGCGGCATGCTGCTGGGCGGGCTGATAACGGCCAGGCCCGATCACCAGTTGGTGATCCAGCGGGTACAGGAAGCCACCCAGGACGGCCGCTGGTCGCTGGTGGTGCATCCGCGCAGCCCGCGCCAGTGCGATGCGGTCATGGACACGCTTGCCCGCCTGGGGCCTGAAATCGTACGCAGCGTCTGACAGCGGCCTGCGAGGCATAGCCCCGACCGTACCGTTCTCCCGATCGGGTCGCTTCAAGACATATCATCAAAAGAATCCCCGATGCCTTCCCGGTGAGTTGCCTGCTATGCTTTGAGACGCTGCATAAGCCTCGGAGGGCTGTTTGCATGCGCCACCAAGGAAGCCATAATGAGCGAGACACTAAAGCGCGGCCGGACCCGTGTTCGGGGGTTCAACGATCCGGAAATGGATTTCCAGCTGATGCGCCAGCTGGGCGTGTCGCGTTACGGAGGCTCGTCCGTCGGCGAATGCCTGGCATTGGCCCAAAGCATACCGGATGCCGATCCCGATGCCTGGGTCAGCGCCTTCGCCCAGGCCGGCGAGCGCCAGTCGGTCGATGCAAGCGCCAGGTTGGCGCGCGGCCATCGCGTCAGCGCCAGCCAGCAATATCTGCTCGCCAGCAACAGCTACCGTGCGGCCGAGTACTACTGCGGCATGGCCGACCCCAAGCATGGGCAATACGGCCTGCTCAGCCGGCAGGCCTTTCTTGCCGCCATGCAGTGCGCAGGCCGGGATTGCGCCGAGGTCTGGATCGAGCTGGACGGCCAGAAGCTGCCCGCCTACCACATCCGCAATCCGCAGCGCTCCACGGGCCGCACACTGATGATCATCAGCGGTTTCGACGGGACACTGGAAGAAACCTATATGGCCCACGGCCTGGCGGCGCTGGAGCGCGGCCGCGATCTGTTCCTGTTTACGGGGCCTGGACAAATGGACACGCTGCGCTTCAATCCCGGCAGCCATTTTGTGCCGGATTTCGAACGCGCCGGCCGCGCGGCGGTCGACCATCTGCTGGCGCAACCCGATACCGCTCCCGACGCCCTGGCCCTGATGGGCATCAGCTTCGGCGGTTATTTCGCCTTGCGCATCGCGGCGGCCGACAGCCGGATCAAAGCTTTGATCCTCAATTCCCCGATCAGCGATCTGCATGCTTATATGAGCTCTTTCGTCGGATTCGATCCGGCGCAGATGCCGGACCCGGACGATTTCGGACCAGGCGATATCGACATGCTGCCCCCGGAAGCAATGAACGCCCAGACACGCGAAATGGCGCGCAACCTGATGCTCCGCTTCGGGCAGGCAAGCTTCAAGCAGACATACGTGGCCATGCGCGAGTTCCGGGTGCCCGATGAGGCCTTGGCCCGCATCGCATGCCCGGTGCTGGCCCTGGCGGGCGAAGGCGAGGGCGCCGAACCCTTGCGGCAGTGGCGGCACGTGCGGGAGCACGTTTCAGGACCGGTGGGGTACTACTGCTTTACCGCCCAAGAAGGCGCGGATGGACATTGCCAGACGGGCAACCTGGCGTTCTCGGCGGCGGTGTCCATGGACTGGCTGGACGAGACCCTGCCCTGATCGATGCCAGCCTGGTCACCAACCTGAACGCAGCCGCGCGGCCTGGGCCTGATTCAGGCGTCTTGCCTCCTCTTCGGCATAGTCCCGTTCCCCTTGCTCATACCGCCCTTCATGCATGCAGCTGCTGCGATTCCAGGCGCATGCGCCGCTGCCCGAGGATGCGGCGCCCGCACGCGGGCTGGAATCCGACCCTAGATCGAGTACGGAGCACCCGGAAACAAGCGCGGCAAGAAACAGCGCGATGCCGCATCGGTTCAATGTTTGAATGGACATTTTCCTGGCCCTGCAGAAATGCTATGGGCCTTTTATAGCACGCTACACGCCCCTTTACTGGTAACAAAAAATGCACGCCAACCGTCGGCGGCAGGATCACCGCCCAGCCCGACAAGGATTCGGTCAGTCCGGGCAACAAAGATCTGACGGGCGTTGTCAGACTGCACCGCAAGCGCCATCTTGCAGTAAAGATAAATTTGTCATCAGAGTTGAAGGACATCAACAATATTTTGGAGAGCATGGGCTTGTGTTGCCTGCAACCACCGTGATCCAAGCGCCTCTTCATGTCTTGCATCAACCTCGCTTCGGCGGGCTCTCTTTTGCACGTTTCAGCCCCGAAGGGGCTTTTTTTCGGCTGTTTCTTGCCCAGCCGGGAAGTCTGGAGGACACAGCTCGCATAGCTAACCCAGGCACCCTGAAAGGGCCGATATTTCTATCGGCCCCGTCTACGTTGTAGCGTTAAACATGAGTTGGCCAGAAATACAGCTTAAGCTGTCGCCAAAGCTATGGTTCCTCATCGGCAACGGTTTGCCGCAGCATTGAAATCGTACTGAGCGGTGCGAGTTTGATGAGCGGAGCGGCTCTGTGCCGGCTCTGCCATCGTGCTGCTATATAAGCAAGAACGATGAAGATCATCGCGATGGCACCAAGATATGCAAAACGAGTCAAGAGCGCCAGCGCTTGTGAAACGGTGTCCTGGAAGATATATCCCAAAGCCAGCGCGGAGCCGGCCCAGATCATGGAACCCATCGCGTCGTAAGCAAGGAACTTTCGCAAGCTTGTCCTGTTCGCCCCTGCAAGCAGTGTCGTCATTGCGCCGGCGCCCGGTAAAAACTTTGCAATCAATAATGTGTTAAGCCCATGTTTTCGATAAAAACCGGCGCTACGCATGACACACACTTCCGGTGACATGGACAGATGGCAGATTCTACGCGTCAATGTGCTACCGAACCGGCGGCCCATCCAGTACCACACGAGGTCGGCCGAAAGGCAGGCGAGAACAGCCATACCGAATATCTCGCAAAGTAAGGCGGCGTCAGCCAGGGTTGCCGGGAGCGAGCCGGCGACAATTAGTGAGGGATAGGCAGGCATAGGCAAACCGATCTGCTCCAGAAAAACCGTTGCGAACAAAAGTAGCTCGGTGTGCTCTTCGAAGGCCACCCGCACTAAATGAAGCAAATAGTCCATGAAGTTGTCTCCGTTTGATCTTCCTATGTAAAGCCAATTCTAGAGAGTCGCTTCATCACGCGGTAGGCTTGAAGAAGGTCCCACTATATTGCCCTCCGGACATCAATCGAAGCGCGTCATCATCTTGCTGAACTGCTTATCTACTCGAGACGAATCGTTGGCGTTGTAGATATGCCTACCCTCAGTTTCGCTGCCGAAGGTTGACCGGGATTGATACGAATGCGCACAGGCAACGCTGTACTACCTTCGTGAAGTTGCCTGTGGCATTGTGTGGGGCAATAGGGACATGGCTGACTCCGCCGGCCGGCCCCAGACTGTCTAGGGTTCGTTTCCGCTGCACTTCGGACTGCTGTAGAGTCTGCACCGTTCCCGAACCTTCAACCCACATGACGGCCCTATTTGGTGCGCATAGGGCAACACTGTGAGCATATTTGCAGGCCTACCGTCACACACCATTGCTACCTACCATGATGACACACGGCCTTCTGCCGTGATCAGTGTCCTGTAAACCAGGGCGCTCCCCCAATCGTCCTCTGGAGCAATCATGACACACCGTATCAATTACATTCAACAATCGCCTGAACTATTCAAGGCGTTCATGCAGTTCAGCAACGCCCTGAAGAACACCGCAATCGAAGAGTCAATTCGCGATCTGGTATCGATTCGCGCCTCTCAGCTGAACGGCTGCAGCTTCTGCCTCGATATGCATGTGAAGGAAGCGCGTATCCACGGCGAACGAGAACTTCGTATTCATCATTTGACAGCATGGCGCGAATCCACACTCTTTGAGCCCCGTGAACGCGCAGCGCTTGCTTGGACCGAAGTCCTGACGAAACTACCTGAACATGGCGTCTCCGACGAAATCTACGATCGAGTGCGCACTCAATTAAGCGAAAAGGAGCTTTCCGACCTGACGTTCGATGTGATGGCCATCAACGCATGGAATCGCGCAAACGTTGCGTTTAAAACTGTCCCGGGTTCGGCTGATAAGGCTTTCGGATTGGACAAAGCCAACCTCGCCTGAACGGCGACCTGTTCCCAGTCGCCCCACTGGCTTGCATTCCGGGGCATCGAAAAACCTATTTGGAGATTTAATCATGCTTAGTTTAGACGACACCCTTGCTCCCGACAGTGTGGATACCGCTGATCTGGTGCCATCACGTTACGCAGTGCAGATCGGCAACATTGACGTATTGGTGATCAGCGATGGAGTTCTACCGCTTCCCACCGCAATGCTCGGACATAATGCAGATCCCGTCGACCGGGCAGCCTGGATGGAAGACATGTTCTTGCCGCCGGACGCGTTCGATTGGGCACTGAACGTGGTCGTGGTACGCAGTGGCGAGCAAGTCATACTAATCGATGCTGGACTGGGGTCGGACCCCGACTTGCAGCTACCCCGTGCAGGGCAGACAGTAAAACGGCTGCAGTCCGCAGGCATCAATCTTGCCAGCGTGACCGATGTGGTACTCACTCATATGCATATGGATCACATCGGTGGACTACTTGTCGAAGGTGTGAAGGATCAACTGCGCCCCGACCTGCGTATCCATGTGGCGGCCGCCGAGGTAAAGTTTTGGGAGTCGCCCGACTTCTCCCTTACTTCGATGCCGACTGGGTTCCCCGATGCGCTTCGATCAACCGCGACGCGGTTCATAAAGGAGTACGGCAGCTACTTGCGACCGTTCGAGGACGAATACGAGGTAGCCCCGGGGGTGGTAGCCCGACGTACGGGTGGTCATACCCCAGGGCACGTCGTAGTTCGTGTAGCGTCCGACGGTGAGGGATTAACCTTCGCCGGCGACGCCGTGTTTACAGTTGGATTCGACCATCCCGACTGGTACAACGGCTTCGAACATGATCCTGAGGAAGCAGCTCGCGTTCGACGTGGCCTCTTACAGGAAGTCGCGACATCCGGCGAGTTGCTGGTGGCAACTCACCTGCCGTTTCCATCCGTTGGTCGAGTGGCGGTCGACGGCGACGCCTTCCGTTGGGTACCCGTCTTCTGGGACTACTGACCACTTGTCAAGTCTGGCCCGAGCAATCGGGCTTTCTCTTTGGAGGATTTTATGGCTATCCTAAAACAAGCCGCGTTCACCCTTGTGATGATCGTAGGCATACCGTTCTTCATCCCAGAGCATTAGGCCGCCTTGACATAATGTAATAGTTTGAAAAAACAAGACTGGCAGCGTCACACGAGGCAGTATTCATACGTCTAGTCAGGTATGAATACTCACGCTTTCCTCTCCACATCGCATGAGCAGCCGCGCCGTCCGCTTATCGGGGCGGCCGACTCACTCGCCAATACCTTCGTCACTAGTTATGCGGGTGTTATTGCATTTCTGGCCGTCGCCAATGAAGGCAGCTTCTCGCGTGCAAGTGAACGTCTGGGCATCGGACGCTCGGCGGTGAGCCGCAGCGTGCAAAAGCTTGAGGCACAGCTGGACGCTCGTTTATTTCACCGCACGACGCGCAGTACATCATTAACCCGCGAAGGCGAACTATTCTACGAAAACTGCCAGCCAGGCGTGATACGTATCGTGCGGGCGCTGGAGGACATGCGTGAACTGCGAAACGGCCCGCCAAGGGGGCACCTACGCATTCACTCGACGCTCGGCTTCGGGCGCAAGGTAATTGCTCCGCTGCTACAAAGCTTTCATGCACAGTACCCTGATATCACGCTGGAGCTTCTGCTGGACGACCGTCCTGCTGATTTCACCGCAGACCGTATCGACGTATCGTTTCGCGACGGCCGAATGGAAAACTGCGATATCGTAGCTCGCCAGTTGATTCCAATGCAGATGATCGTATGTGCTTCGCCTGGGTATGCGGCAGCCTATGACCTACCGCGCCATATCGATGATCTGGGTGAACATCACTGCATTAACTTTTGCACGACCTTGGGGCGTGCCAGAGAATGGGAGTTCAAGATCGATGGCTATGCCCAGAGATATGTTCCGTCCGCCCACCATACGTTCAATGATTTGGATCTGATTTTACAAGCGGTACTGAACGACCAGGGCATCGCACAACTTCCTGCTTACCTGGTATGCGACCTGCTCAATGACCGAAAACTGGTCGCTTGCCTGGCACAGTATGCTCCCGACGATGGCGGCCACTACCTATGCTATCTAAGTCGCAAACAGCTTCCTGCCAGAATTCGTGTATTCGTTGACTACATCACCGAACAAATTCGTTCGCTCGATATCCAATGCCTGACTACGCTGGTGAACGTGGCTGCGGCCTGACGAACCCTCCATTGATGCGCTCAATGCAACACCATGAGTCCGCTTTCGGCTCTACCGCATGTCCGGGCTCAACCCTACAATTTTCATATCCACCTACATCCAGGAGAATGCTATGAAAATCGTTGTCATTGGAGGCACCGGCCTCATCGGCAGCAAAGTGGTCGAAATATTAAAGGCGCAGGGACATGAGGTTATTGCCGCAGCTCCTGCAACAGGCATCAATACCATCACCGGTGAGGGTCTATCGCAAGCCATGGCAGGCACCTCTGTTGTCGTGGATCTTGCCAACTCCCCATCGTTCGCCGACGAAGATGTACTGGAGTTCTTTGAAACCTCTGGTCGCAATATCTTCGCCGCCGAAATTGCGGCCGGGGTACAACATCACGTTGCCCTGTCTGTTGTAGGAACGGACCGCCTGGCACAAAGCGGCTATTTCCGCGGAAAAATAGCGCAAGAGAAACTCATACGAGAGTCAGGCGTGCCATATACCATCGTTCACTCAACACAATTTTTCGAATTTCTCGGCGGCATTGCGCAGGCAGGCAGCTCAGGAGAAGCGGTTCGGATATCACCTGCGTTCTTCCAGCCGATTTCTTCGAGTGACGTCGCAGCGGCGGTAGCGGATTACGCAATTGGTGCTCCCTGCAATGGCATAGTCGAGATTGCTGGCCCAGAGCGTGTAAAGCTCTCTGACCTGGTCCAACGTTACCTGAAGGCAATCTCTGATTCGCGTAGCGTGGTAGAAGATGAACACGCTCTCTATTTCGGTGCGGAGCTTAAAAACGACACGCTGATGCCCAAGGCCAACCCCCGCCTTGGCGCCGTGAACTTTGATACATGGCTTGCCCAGTCGCACGTATCGAAATAGGTGACAAGCTCAGCACGTTATGGCCACATTAAAAGCACCACCCTTATCCTTATTAGAAAAATACCGTGGACGTGATACCAAAACGCTTTACTCCACCACCGTCACAGTGACAGGCGGCGATGCCAGTCATGGACGCGCATCTGGCGTTGCACGCTCTGATGACGGCAATCTGGACGTCCACCTGCGCCTACCAGAGGCGCTGGGCGGACCCGGGGGTGGCTCCAACCCGGAGCAGTTGTTTGCCGCCGGTTATGCCGCCTGTTTCCATGGCGCTCTAAGCTTGCTAGCTGCGCGCGACGGAATCCCCATACCCGATTGTTCAGTGGAGGTTCAGGTTGACTTCAGCCGTGACCCTATGGATGGCTTGTTTGTCCTGACCGCCTACACACGGATTCGTTTACCTGGTGTAGACCAAGCCATCGCCGAAGAGCTGGTTCGCAATACCGAACGCTTTTGTCCATATACCAAGATGGCACGGCAAGGCATCACGAATATTGTGGCGCTCGTGTCAACGGACAAGACCGGCGAACGTTAGCACTAGAGGTTCCCCGCTTTTTACTCTTGAATAACACAATGACCAAACTCAATACTCAAGTTGTGCTGGTGACTGGCGGTGGCGCCGGCATTGGCCTTTCTGCAGCCTCAAAGTTTGCCAAAAGCGGCGCTCGCGTAGTCATCACCGGCCGCAGGCAGGAAGCACTGGAGCAAGCCGTACGCACCGACTCATGCATTGATTACATCGTGGCCGACGCAGGCAACCCCTCCGACGCCGCGCGAACTATCGAAGAACTCATACATCGACACGGACGTCTCGATGTGCTGATCAACAATGCCGGGGCCGGTGCCATCCTGCCCCTGTCGCAGGCCAGCTTTGCGCAAATCAACGAAATATTCTCTGTCAACGTCTTTGGCCCGTCATTGTTGACTACAGCGGCCCTGCCTTATCTGAAGCGATCCGGCGGCAGCATCATCAATGTGACGAGCACCTTTGGACACAAGGCCGCAGAGGCTCTCTCACACTATGCAGCCAGCAAAGCGGCGCTTGAGCATATGACCAGATGTTGGGCGCTCGAACTTGCTCGCGATGGCATACGCGTAAATGCCGTGGCTGCAGGCCCTACGGAAAGCAATTTCCTGTCGGAGAGAATGAAGTTATCGGCTGAGCAGATAGAAAGCGTTAAAGCGAGCGAGCGTGCTCGTATTCCGCTGGGTCGACGCGGAATACCTGACGATGTGGCCAACTGGATCGTTGCTCTCGCATCTCCCGATGCCGCATGGATCACTGGCCAGGTGTTTACCGTCGATGGCGGGCTCAGTGTGACCTGATAAACCCCTGATGCTCGGCAAAATGCAGTCAAGCGGAGGGCGAGCGAGTGATTGAATGCGATGCCTCTTGTACGCTTACGCTTCCAAAAGGGTGTCGACCCTCTTTAGTCGAGTGCAGTCGGCGGTTGCTCCATAGCCCTGGCGCCCTATGAGATAACACATGCACAGGTGATTGCGTATCCTGTTCTCGAGATTGGATCATCTGTGCATTATCACTACTCAGCAGCCGAGCATCTTCTACCAGCAATGCACTGATGCCTGCAAAGTCAGCCCGTTCAAGAACCTGGACCAAGATCTTAAGCAGACGATGATGTACTTCCCGAGAAACGGAAATATGTCGCCGTTTTTTTCGCAGCTGGAGTTTTGCTCGTCTAACGAGTTGGCGGCAGGCTTCCTGTGTCCTATGTAATATTTGAGCTATCTGATCGTAGTCAATATCAAACACTTCGTGCATCAGGAAGGCCGCACGTGTCTCCGGTGTAAGCTGTTCAAGCAGTACTAAGTATGCCATCGACACATCGTCAGCTCGCTCATTGATATCTTGGGGTGTTGTAGGGGATTCCGTCATCTGAAACTCCTGCAACCATAGTTCTGAACAGTGTTCACGATGGGTTTTGATAACGCGTAGCCTGTCAACGGACAATCTTGTCGTGACTGAAACAAGCCATGCTTCCTCATTCTCGATCTCTTGCCCGATTGCTGCATTCCACCGCAACCAAGTATCTTGAACTATATCTTCAGCCTCGGCGACCGAACCCAAGATACGGTAGGCGATTTTTTCCAGCCGCCGCCGAAGTCGAATAAAAGTGCATTCGGCGTCTCCCCTACCTTGCTGACTTTGCTGGGTAGCAACTGACGACAATGATTCGTGCTTCATAGCATTCCCTCTGGCATGTGCCTTTGCTTACGGACTGCTTTGGCAGACTGCCGCACGATGTGCGGCAGCTTTATCTCAACTGCGGATAAAGGAAAGTAGGTCAGCATTGAATCTGTCTCGATGCGTCTCAGGCAAACCGTGTGGAGCGTTTGGGTAGACGATCAGTTTCGACTTTTTGATGAGCTTTGCTGAGGCACGGCCAGCTGCTTCGATGGGCACAATTTGATCATCGTCCCCATGGACGATAAGCGTAGGCACATCGATCTTTTTCAGGTCTTCAGTGAAATCTGTTTCTGAAAAGGCCTTAATCGATTCGTAGGTGTTATGGTGCCCACCCTGCATACCTTCGCGCCACCATTCGTCGATTAATCCCTGTGATGACTTTGCACCAGGACGATTAAAACCATAGAATGGGCCAGCAGGAAGATCTTTGTAAAACTGTGATCGGTTTGCTAGCTGCGCAGCCCGGATTTCGTCGAATACTTCGACCGGCAATCCTTTGGGGTTTCTCTCCGTCTTGAGCATGAGTGGTGTTACGGCTGAAACCAAAACGACTTTGGCAACACGCCGGGTACCGTGACGGCCAATATACCGGGCAACTTCTCCGCCACCCGTCGAGAAGCCGACGAGCACCGCGTCCTTAAGTTTCAAGGTTTCTATAACCGTTGCAAGATCATCTGCATAATGGTCCATGTCGTTACCCAGCCATGTCTGGCTGGATCGCCCATGACCGCGCCGATCATGGGCGATGGTGCGAAATCCCTGTGAGGCGAGGAACAGCATTTGAGCTGCCCAGCTATCTGAACTGAGGGGCCACCCATGGCATAGTATGACGGTGGGTCCAGACCCCCAATCCTTGTAGTAAATCTGTGTGCCGTCCGGCGTGGTGATTATGTTGGAGGATGTCAGGGGCGATGCAGCTTTCATGACGGTTGCTGGCGTGCCGCCGGCAACAGCACGATTGGCAACGCCTGAGGTCAATAGAGCACCGGCTGCAGAAGCGCTGCTAAGAAGCAGACTCCGGCGATTGGAGATAAAAGCGTCAGTAGGTGACATGATGATATTCCTTTGCAAGTTAAACATCAGAGGACAAAGCACTTATTAATAGATGACCAGTCATATATTAATAAGGTAAAAAAAGAGTTGAGGTGGTTACTTCAAAATATGCGGTAATGTGATGTCAATGAAACGTTGAAATGCGTTGCCGTTGCGTTCTATCTTGGAACGTAATGTGGCTCCCTCGAAACTATCTATCATGATAGCCGCCAGCTGATGTGCATCTCGCCGTTTGCTGGAGCCAGCATTGCTGGATGCTTCTTTTATACACGCCGCTATCGCGGCTTCCCACTTACCGAGAATATGGGTCAAAGTCGAGCGTACTCCATCACTGTTGTTGGCTAGTTCGAGAGACAGGTTCCCTATAAGACATCCGATAGTGAAGTTGTTCGCGGCATGTTCGTCCACAAGCAGACTAAAGAAGCGCTTGATTCGAATTAAGGGCTCTATGCTTGCGTCATACAATACAGGCACCAAGCGGTTCTCAATGTCGGTCCAATATTCTTGCAATATGGCAGACGCAAATGATTCCTTACTATCAAAATAGCTATAGAAGGATCCCTTGGGGATTTTCGCAACAGCCGCTATGTCTTGAACGCCAGAGGCATGGAACCCAACTTCATGAACCAGGCGTCCACCGTCTGTTAGCAAGCGCTGAAGAATTTCGGGATTGGGGCGTCTTGGCATATAGTGCTTCCTCAGTTAGTTGGCTTGAATATAAATGACCAGTCGTTTATTGTCAATGCTTTTTTCATCGACAAGATCCTGCAGCACTTAATCATCGGTCGGATCTTCGCCAAGCGGCTACGCTGGCCCAGACGTTTTGTGTCATGAGCCGAGCGGTCGCAGGTATGTGAGCTGTCATTTATCGAACTCATCAAGGCTTTATGCTTCGATATGAGCATAAAGCCAGCCTTTGCTTATCGCTTCGGCCAGTTCGGCTTTGACTTGCTCGCGGGTCTTACTTGCGAACCCATCCTGAAGAGGATAGTTATAAGGAAACTGTTCGTTCAGTTTCAGGCCGCTTTCGCCAAAACTTATGTTGCCTGTGCGCATCGCTTCAGCCAGTTCAGCATTGACTTGCTGACGGCTCTTCGTTGCGACCAATTGTTGTGCGGGATAGCGTTGAGGAAATTGCTCATTCAGCTTTAGGCCGCTTTCATCCGGACTGATGTTTCCTGTACGAATGGCTTCAGCGAGCTCCGCTTTGACCTGCTCCCGCGTAACAGGAGCGTTGATGCCGGCGGCCATGGCTTGGCCTGCAAGTAGAGAGGTAAAAACGAGCGCAATAGCGTAGGTGTGAGTACGTGTCATGATAAATCCATTAAGTAAATTGATTGGCTTGAATGACCCCGGAACATATTTCAAGGGGCCTCGGCAAGGAGCTACCTTTACCTCGCCGATGTAGTCACTTTAAAAGCGACAACCAACTGAATAAATGGCTTGAAAGGACATGTACCTTCCACTCTAATGAAACAATGGAAAGAGCCGAACGGTGTGATTAACCGAGTCTAATGAATGTGCTGGTCCCCGGTTAATGGGGAAGAGCCATGGGGAAGAGCCGGTAGAGCCGGTAGAGCCGGTAGAGCTGGAAGAGCCTGCCCACGTTGGGGCACACAAGAAAAACGCCAAGTATGCAAATACTTGGCGTTGAATTGGTGGAGTCGGGGGGAATTGAACCCCCGTCCGCAAGCCCTCTGCAGGCAGTTCTACATGTTTATTCGGTTCACTTTAAGTTTTAACCTTGGAGCGTGCCAGCCGACAGGCCCTTCCTTGGCGATTCACATTAATTTAAGACCATGCCGAGTGACCCGGCAAGGCCCGATTCTTTGTAGATGACGCTGCTGTAGGTTTGACCCTACCTAACCCAAAGACAAATTAGTGCAGCGGCTTACCGCATTAAGCGGCTAAAGCGAAACGCTCGTCGTTGGCGTTTGTAGTGTTCCAGTGGATTTACGAGCTTACTGGTGCTCGACATGCCCTGCTCTGTTTCGCGACCCACGTCGAAGCCGGATCGACCCCAGAAAAGGAATTATAGCTTATTCCTGAGTTTTTAGACAGTATTTCAAGATGGTAAAATCGTCAGCTGCCTATTTTCAGGCTTCAGATACCCATAAAAAGATGCATCGCGACCGGGACGACAAGGGCGTGACAATGCGCGGCCCGTAGCGGGCGCCAGCGGTGGAGCGAGTTTGCCTACACAAGCCGACAGGCTTGGCTTTGGAGTCCGTCATGCCCCGTGCCGCAGTCAAGAACCCGCTATTGCAATTCGTCAGCAATGGCAGCCTGGTAGTCCAGATAGTGATAGGCCTGCTCGCAGGCATCGTGCTTGGGCTCGTGTCCCCCGCCGCAGCCGGCTGGGTCGATATTGTCGGCGATTTGTTCGTGAATGCCCTGAAGTCGGTGGCGCCCATCCTGGTGTTCGTGCTGGTGGCCGCATCCATCGCCAATCACAAGAAGGGCCAGCAGACCCGGATGGGGACCATTCTGGTCCTGTACCTGATCGGCACTTTCGCCGCGGCCCTGGTGGCCGTGGTGGCCAGCTTCATGTTTCCCCTGACCATCCAGCTGAAAACGGACGCCCAGACCCTCAGCGCGCCGGGCGACATCGTCCAGGTGCTGTCCAATCTGCTCATGAGCGTGGTGGACAACCCCATCACCGCGCTGGCCAATGCCAATTACATCGGCATTCTCGCCTGGGCCATCGCCATGGGGCTGGCCATGCGCCATGCCCACGGCGCAACCAAGAACGTGATCGCCGACCTGTCGCTGGCGCTGTCCTTTATCGTCAAGGCCGTCATACGCCTGGCGCCCATCGGCATCTTCGGCCTGGTCGCCTCGACCATGGCCGAGGCGGGGCTTGACGCACTGCTGGGCTACGCCCGCCTGCTGACGGTGCTGATCGGCTGCATGCTGTTCGTTGCGCTGGCGGTGAATCCGCTCATCGTTTTTGCCAGGATCCGCCGCAATCCCTATCCACTGGTCTTCACCTGTCTGCGGGAAAGCGGCATTACGGCTTTCTTCACGCGCAGTTCCGCCGCCAACATTCCAGTCAACCTGGCGTTGTGCAAGCGCCTGGGCCTGCCCGAAGATACCTATTCGGTGTCCATACCCCTGGGCGCCACCATCAACATGGCGGGCGCAGCCGTGACGATTACCGTGCTGACCCTGGCGGCCGTGAACACGCTGGGCATCCCGGTGGACTTGCCGACGGCGCTGCTGCTGAGCGTCGTCGCCGCCATATGCGCCTGCGGCGCTTCGGGCGTGGCGGGCGGCTCCCTGCTGCTCATCCCGCTGGCCTGCAGCCTGTTCGGCATTTCCAATGATCTGGCCATGCAGGTGGTCGGCGTGGGCTTCATCATCGGCGTGCTGCAGGACTCCACGGAAACCGCCCTGAATTCATCCACCGACGTGCTGTTCACCGCCGCCGGCACCTATTCGCAGATCGCCGACGAAGCGGCCGCCGAAGCCTGATCCCGTCGCCGCAAGCCTGAAAAAGAAAGCCTGGATCGCATCATGCGATCCAGGCTTTTCTGTTCCGGCAAGGCGCTCTGTCGGGCGCGAGGACAGTCAGCCGGCCTGCGCCTCGCGAATGACGGCGCCGTCCTCCAGCCAGGCCAGCAGGTTTTCGCGCAGTCCCTGCGCGAACTTGCGGTATACCGGCTCGCTCACGAAGCCGTAGTGCGGCGTCAGCAGTACATTGGGCAGCTTGAGCAGGCTGTGGTTCGGGTCCAGCGGTTCGGCGTCGTACACATCCAGCGCGGCGAAACCCGGCCGGCCTTCCTTTAAGGCTTCAACCAGGGCGCCGGTGTCGATCAGATCGGCACGGGATGTGTTGACCAGCAGGCTTCCCGGCTGCATCAGGCGGAGGCGGTCCCGATCGAGCAGGCGGCGCGTCTCTCCCGACGGAACCAGGTGCAGGCTGACGACCGCCGAGGTGGACAAGAGCTCGCTGAGCTCGACCGACTGCGCGCCGTGCTCCTGCGCCCGCTCTTGCGTCATGTGCGGGCTCCAGGTCACGACATTCATGCCCAGCGCCTTGCCGACCGCGGCAACACGCTGGCCTATCTGGCCCAGGCCAACCAGGCCCAGCCGCTGGCCTTCCAGCACGCTGGGCAGCGGCGCACCGTCCGAACCCTTGCGCCACTCCGGACTCGAGGACGACAGCGCAATGCCGGCCAGCTGCTTGGACGCGGCCAATATCAGCGACCAGGTCATCTCGCAGGTGCTGGCCTTGGAAGGCCCCCAGTCGGTATGGCTGACGCGGATGCCGGCCTCGCGGGCGGCATCCAGGTCCAGCTTCTTGTTGCGCGTGCCGGTGAAGGAGATATGACGCAAACCGGGCAATTGCTCGATGAGGGCGCGATCGAACGGCGTGCGGTCGCGCATCAGCACCACGCATTCCGCCGGCCGCAACGCTTCCAGCAATGCGGCCCCGGACAGCGGCTGCTTGTGGATGACGACCGTGGCCCGCTGTTCGATGGCGGACCAGTCGACCAGCCGGCGCAGGCCGTCTTCCCAATCATCCAGCACGACGATCAATGGCTTGCTCATCAATGCCTCATTTCCTTGAAAGGCGGGCCACCTGGCTGACGTCCGGCGCATCGGCCAGCTTCCAGCACTCGGCGATCAACTGCGAGGTTTGCTCGCTGCCCAGCAGGGCGTCCGTCATGCCATGGAACTTGTTTTCAAGGTCGCCGTCCGTCATGGGGCGCTGCAAGGAACCGATGGCATGCTCGACATAGACATGCACCGTGCTGCCATCGGTCAGCGTGGCCACCGCATCCACGCTGGCCTCGTCCATGCCGCTGTCGACAATGGCATTGACTTTGCGGCGCACGTCGACCATGTCGGCGCGGTTCACGATGTCGTCGGCATACTCGTCTTCCGAGGCACGGCCGAAAATAAGGCCGGCCGCGCAGCCATGATAGACGCTGAACTTGCCCTGCAAACCATCGGTGGGTTCCTTCTTGCCGGTCAGCTCAAGGACCAGCGGATGCACCTTCAGGTCGATGCGTGCCAGATTATCCGCGGTCACGCCTTTTTCGCGCAGCTGCACGCAGGCGTCGATGCTGGGATGGATGACGATGCCGCAGGCAAAGGGCTTGTAGGAGTTGAAGGAGATTTCAAAGCGCTCGCCCAACTGCTCGGTGATCTCGTTCCAGTCGTACTTGACCGAAACGACCTGGGCAAAGCCGCGGGGCGCCTCGATGGCACGGCTGCTGGAGGTGAACCCCGACTTGGCCAGCAGGGCCGACATCAGGCCCGCCTGGGCGGCCGCGCCCGGGTGGAAAGGCTTGGTCATGGTGCCGAACTGCTCCCGCAGGCCGATGGGCTGCGATGCGGCAATGCCCAGGGCCATGATGGTTTGCTCCACGTTCATGCCCAGCAGGCGCGCGCAGGCGGCGGCGGCGCCGAGCACGCCAGTCGTGCCGGTGATGTGCCAGCCGCGGTCGTAGTGATCGGGATAGATCATGTTGCCCGCGCGGCACGACACGTCGATGCCGATGACCAGGGCATCGATCAGCTGACGGCCGCTCGCGCCGGTATGCTCGGCCAGGGCCAGCAAGGCGGAACATACCGGCCCGGCCGGGTGAATGATGGTCTTCAGGTGCGTGTCGTCGAAATCGAAGGTGTGCGATGTAATGCCATTGATAAGCGCCGCGCTTCCAATATCGACCTTCTCGCTGCGGCCCAGTATGGTGGCCTGCGCCGAGGGCTGCAGCACACTGACGGCATCCAGCGCCGCCTGGGCCGCCTCGTGGCCCGATGCGCCCACGGCGCAACCCAGCCAGTTCATGAAGGTGCGATGCGCCTCGTGTTCGACCTCGTCGCTCCAGCCGCGTGAGGGATGGTTGACGACATACTCCGCCAGAATGCGGGTGATGGGCGGTGCATTGCGGTCGGCATCGACCTGTGTATTACGAGCCATGGAATTTCACTTCACTTAAAAAGACAATTAAACAATCAAGCAGTCAAACTGATATTCTGCTCTTTGGCAAGTTTGGCCCAGCGCTCGTAATCGAGCCGCGCATAATCGGCGAACTCCTGCGGCGACATGGGCATGGGATCGATAGCCTCGATTTCAAGCTGCTTGGCCAGTTCGGGCTGTACCAGCACCTTGTTGAGGCTGTCGTTCAAGGTCTTGACCACGTCCGCATCCATGCCGGCGGGGCCGGACACACCATACCACTGCAGGACATCGTCGAATCCGCCTACGCCCAGTTCCTCGAAAGTGGGCACATCGGGGAAGCGGGGGTTGCGCGCCTTGCCGGTGACGGCAATCGCCCTGACCGTGCCGTTCTTCAAATGCGGCACGGCGGCGGCCAGCCCGGGGAACATGGCCTGAGTCTGGCCGGCGACCAGATCGGTGAACGCGGGAGACACGCCCTTGTAGGCGACGTGCAGCATCTTCGAATCCAGACGCTGCTTCAGCAATTCCATCAGCAGGTGGGTCAACGATCCCGCACCAGCTGATCCGTAATTGATGGTGCCGCCCTGTTCCTTGGCATAGGCCGCGAACTCCTTGAAGTCCTTGACCGGCACCTTGGCGTTGACGACGAGCACATTGGGCGTGCCGCCTATCATGCCCACGGGTGTGAAGCTCTTGATGGGGTCGTAGGGCACCTTGCGCGTGGCCGGGCTGGTCGCCAGAGTGGCCACGTAACCCTGCATCAGCGTATAGCCGTTGGGCGCCGAGCGCTCGGTCTTCTGGCAGGCGATGATGCCGCCCGCGCCGCCCTGGTTTTCCACCACGAAGGTCTGGCCCAGCTCTTTACCCCAGGCAGCGGTCACCGCCCTTCCGACGAAATCGCTGCCGCCGCCCGGCGAAACGGGCACGATGTAGGTGATGGCGCGCGACGGATAGGCGGCCTGCCCAAATGAAAGGGAAGGCAGGCTCATGGCGGCCGCGCCGGTGATTAGAAATGAACGACGGTTCATGGATTGTCTCCTCGTGTGTGACGGAATGAAATTCTGTTTGCCGCTGCGCGGGCTTACTCCAGGCCGTGCAGCCGGTCATGCGCATTGATCACGTGGTGATCCAGCAATTCGGCGCAGTAGTTGGCATGGGCAAGCGTCTTGGAATCGTGCAGCGCCCTGACGATCTGCTTGTGCTCGGCATTGGAACGCTGCCGATACGCCGCCGTGGACAGGTTCTTCAAGCGCGACAGGTGCAGCTTCTGTATGACTTCGCGGTAAGCCTTGGCTATTTCCTTGTTGCCGGCATACTCGATGAACAGCCAATGGAAATGCAGGTTTTCACGATAATAGGCCTGAGAGTTCTCGGCCTCGTTCGCCTCGTCCATGGCCGCGGTGCTGGCTTCCAGGGCTTCGATCAATTTGTGGCGGCTTTCGGACGGCAGCTGCGATGCAACACGCCCCGCGTGGCTGTCCAGCAGCGCCCGGAAATCATAGAGGTCGCGCACTTCGGTGTCGCTCAGCTCGCGCACATACACGCCTGAGTGCTTGCGCGAAACGACAAGGCCGGAGCTTTCCAGTTCGCGCAGCGCTTCACGCACCGGAACGCGCGACACCTTCAACTGGTCGACCAGTTCGGATTCCCTCAAGGCCTGGCCCGGCACGAATACGCCCGCCAGTATCTGGCTGAGCAGTTGATCGCGCACCAGCTTGCCCAGCGATGTGTTCTTTATTTCGGCGAAATCGCCTTCGCCGACTTCATTGAAAAGCCATTCCATGAATGCCTCCTGCGAGTTTCGTAGAATTGTATACGATTATACAAATCACGCCAATACAAAAACGGCGGGCTGGAGAGCCCGCCGCATTCAAGCCGCGTTCGCCGTGCGCCGGCGCAAGCCGGCGGCGGCTGGAGGCTTAGTGGCCGGATGAATGATCTATTTTCTCGGTGGAATGGAAGATGCTGTGGTCTTCCTTTCCGGTCACCGTCAGGATGCCCGACAAGCCTTTCTCGACCCTCGACAAGGCATGGTCGACCAGGATGTAGTTGCCCGGAACGTCGACCTTGAACTCGACCATAGTCGCGCCGCCCGGGGGCACCAGTGTGGTCTGCACATCGGTCAGCGGCGGGCTGGTGAACGATGCCTGGTTGTACACCTTGTCGAACACTTCGCCGATGACGTGGAAGCTGGACGTCAGGTTGGGCCCGCCCACGCCGAAGAAGATGCGCACGGTTTCGCCGACCTTGGCTTGCAGCTTGTACTTGTCGGTCAGGGCGTTCATGGTGCCATTGAACATCAGGTGCTCGGGGTTTTCATCCAGCAGCTTCTCCAGCGAAAATTCCTGCAGGCCCTGGGCGCCGTGCTTCTGGGCGGTATAGAGCTCGCCCTGCATCACGTAGAACTCGCGGTCGACCTTGGACAGGCCGCCTTCCGGCTCGACCAGGATCATGCCGTACATGCCGTTGGTGATGTGCTGGGCCACCATGGGCGTCGCGCAGTGATACACATAAAGGCCGGGGTGCAGCGCCTTGAAGGTGAAGCTCTTGGTCTGGCCCGGGGCAACCTGCGTGACCGCCGCGCCGCCGCCGGGGCCCGTCACCGCGTGGAAGTCCACCGAATGGATGTGCGATGCGTCCTTGGCGTTGGACAGATTCACTTTCACCGTATCGCCGACCCGCACGCGAATGAAGGGGCCGGGCACTTTATCGTTGAACGTCCAGTATTTGTAGGTGCTGCCGCTGGCAAGCTGGCCGACGACTTCGGTGGTCTCCAGATCGACCGTAAGCGTTTGCGGGCCGCGTTTGCCCACCGGCTTGCCGACCGCGGTGGGATCCTGGGCGATATCCAGCGCCTCGCTTTCGGCCGCCTTCTGCGGTTCGCCCACGATCAGCTTGCCGAACATGCCGGCCGCCTTGTGGCCCGGCAAGGTGCACAGGTATTCGAAGGTGCCGTCCTTGTTGGCGCGGAATACGATGGCGGTGGCGGCGCCTTTGCCGGTGATGTGATCCGATTTCGCGGCGAACTCGGGCACCGCGATGTCGTGGATGGCGCCATCGCCGTTGATGACGTTGATCTGCACCACCGCATCCGAGGGCACCTGCAGATCCGGGTTGACCTTGCCCGCAATGGCCCCGGCATCGCCCACGAACACCAGCTTGCCATCGGCGATGTTGGTGCGCAGCGTAAAGGTGATGTCGGGCGTATAGGTGACGCTGCCGTGCCCGGGAGCCTCGTGGGCCGCCAATGACGGCGCCCCGAAGCCCAGCGAAAAGGCCAGTGCGAAAAACATTAACAAGGCTCTCATTGATACTCCCCATTTTCTTGAGCGGGGCGCCCCTGCGGCCCGCTACGTGCCTGAACGCATGTGAAGCACGCGTCCCTGTTCAAAAACTTTGCCGCTTGCGCGACGACTACGCTTACAATTTGCCCTGATTCAAGCATACCGTCTTTGACTCATATCAAATGTAGCCGTTTTCGCGCTGTTTATGACCTCTCGCCACCCGCCCATGTCGTTTTCCGATGCATCCCTGAAAGAGCTTACCCTGCGCGGCGTCGTGCTGGGGGCCATCATCACCCTGATCTTCACCGCCTCGAATGTATACCTGGGCTTGAAGGTAGGCCTGACATTCGCCTCGTCCATCCCGGCGGCGGTGATCTCCATGGCCCTGCTGCGCGCCTTTGCCGATTCCAACATCCTGGAAAACAACATCGTCCAGACCCAGGCCTCGGCCGCGGGCACCTTGTCGTCCATCATCTTCGTGCTGCCGGCGCTGCTGATGCTGGGTTACTGGCAAGGCTTTCCCATGTTGCAGACCGCCCTGATCTGCGCTTGCGGCGGAATACTCGGTGTCGTGTTCACCGTGCCGCTGCGCCATGCGCTGGTGGTGAAAAGCGATCTGCCCTATCCCGAAGGCGTCGCCGCCGCCGAGATCCTGCGCGCGGGGAACCCGCAAGACGATGAGTCCGCCGACGACACGCAGCGCGCGGGCGGCCACGGCCTGCGGCATATTCTCGCGGGCGCCGCCATTGCGGGCGGCTTCAGCTTGCTGACCAACGGCTTCAAGCTTGCCGCCGACAGCGCCAGCTACTGGTTTACCGCCGGACGCGCCATCTTCCAGATTCCCATGGGGTTCTCCTTCGCCCTGGTCGGCGCGGGCTACCTGGTGGGCATCGTGGGCGGCCTGGCCATGCTGTTCGGCGTCTTCCTGTCTTGGGGCGTGGCCGTGCCCTGGCTGACCGCCGCCGCTCCCATGCCCGATGGCGCCTCCATCGCCTCGTACGCCACCGACGTGTGGGTTTCCAAGGTAAGACTGATCGGCGCCGGCATGATCGCCATCGCCGCCCTGTGGACGCTGATCACGCTGGTCAAGCCCATGTACGAAGGAATGAAGATATCGCTTTCAGTGCTTAGAGGCGGTTCCGGCGCCGCGTCCAGCCTTGCGCGCACCGACACCGACTTATCGCCCAAGTCCCTGCTGCGCATCACCTTGCTGATGCTCGTGCTGCTGGCCGCCACTTTCCATTCCTTCATAGCGGATGCCGGCCTGCCGGCCGCAATGGCCTGGACGCTGGTGCTGGCGGGCACCGTGCTGGCCTTTCTGTTCGGCTTCCTGGTGGCCGCGGCCTGCGGCTACATGGCCGGCCTGGTGGGCTCCTCGGCCAGCCCCATCTCAGGCATCGCCATTATTTCCATTCTGGCGGTCTCGCTGATCTTCATCGGCATCGGCCAATCGCAAGGCCTGCTGGACGATCCGGGCCAGGTCGAGTTCTTCACCGCGCTGGCGATTTTCTGCACTTCGGTCGTCATCGCCGTGGCGGCCATTTCCAATGACAATCTGCAAGACCTGAAAACCGGCTGGCTGGTGCATGCCACACCCTGGAAGCAGCAGGCCGCGCTGATCATCGGCTGCGTGGTCGGCGCCGTGGCGATTCCGCCGGTGCTGGAACTGCTGTACAACGCCTACGGATTCCTGGGCGCCCTGCCGCGCGCCGACATGGATGCTTCGCAAGCCCTGGCGGCACCCCAGGCCACGCTGATGATCACCATCGCCACCGGCCTGTTCGCGCATACGCTGGACTGGACCTACATTCTTATCGGCATCGGCTCGGGCATCGCCGTCATCATCGTCGATATCGTCCTGGGACGCTGCACACGGCGCTGCCGCCTGCCCTCGCTTGCGGTGGCCATGGGCCTGTACCTTCCGCCCTCCATTGTCGTCGCCCTGTTCGTGGGCGCCCTGATTTCATGGTATGTGAAGCGCCGCATCGCCGCCCAGGCCATCGCAGCCAACATGGACCCCGCTCCCAGGCAGGAAGAGGCCGAGCGCAAGGGCACGCTGTTCGCATCGGGCCTTATCGTGGGCGAGAGCCTGGTCGGCGTTGCGCTGGCCATGATCATCGTGGTTTCAGTGGGCTCGGGCGGGAGCGATGCACCGCTTGCATTGGCGGGGGCCGATTTCGCGGATGCGGCCAGGCTGATCGGATTGGCGGGCTTTATCGGCATGTGCGTGCTGTTTGCCCGGCGGGCGATCAAGCGCGATTGATCGAAACAGCAGCCCCGACCGCTTCATAAAAAAGGAACACCACACTGACATGAGCACCAGCACCATCGGGCCCGTAAACGAAGCCGCAAGCGCCGGAGCAGCGCGCGCACTGAATCTGCAGGTATTTCTCTTTCTGCTGGGCATGGTTGCGCTCTGGACGGTATTTTGCGGCGTCAGCCACCGCGCACCCGACCTGGACGGCATGGAGGAGCTGGTCTGGGCCTCCAGCCTGGAACTGGGCTACTACAAGCATCCGCCTGTGCCCTCGTGGTTCATGCATGTGCTTACCCAGGTGTTCGGCCGGCCGGTGTGGCTGACATTTTTCGCGGGCCAGCTGTTTTCGGCGCTGGCCCTGTGGTTCATATGGAGGCTGGGGTGTGAATTCACCACGCCGCGCAAGGCGCTCATGGCCATGCTGATCGTATCGACCAGCATCTACTTTTCCTTGCGCGGAACCATCTACAACCACAACACCGTGCAGCTCTGGTCCATCGCCGCGGCCACCTGGCTGTTCTATCGCGCCCTGCGCCATCAACGCGCAAGCAGCTGGCTGTGGCTGGGCGCGGTCAGCGCCATTGCCACCATGACCAAGTACAGCGCCGTCATACAGTTCACCGCCTTCCTGTGCTTCATGCTGCGGCAAGGCAGTTTCAAGGACGCGCGCAACCTGAAGGGGCTGGCCCTAGCGCTCGCCGCCTACCTGGTCGTGATCTCCCCTCACGTCTACTGGCTGGCCATCCATTCGTTCCAGCCTTTGCGCTACGCCGACAGTTCGCTGGATGCCAGCGGCTATCTGGACGCCTTCAAGCACATCGTGGACTTCACCCTCGACCAGTTGGCCCGCCTCAGCCCCATGCTGGCGGTATGGCTGGCCTGGGCCTGGTGGAACCGCAGAAAAGCCCGGCGCACCGTCTACGCGGTGGATGCGCATCTGGAGCGGAAAAAATACTATGCCTCGGAGTTGTCCGCCTGGGATCGATCCTTCCTGCTGTGGGTGGGCCTGACACCCTTCGTCTCCACCGTGCTGGTTTCCGCCTTGCTGGGCACGCGCCTGGTGGCTTCCTGGGGCACCACCTTCTTCATCCTCTTCGGCTTCTATGCACTGTGGCGGCTCTCCGGCGACGAGCGCCATACCCTGCGCCGGATCGCCATCGCGGCCATCGCAATACATGTGCTGATGGCGGCCGGCTATGCCATCGGACGCGGGCCGCTGGCCTGGTACACAGGGCGCGACACGCGTTCGATGTTTCCGGGGTCCATCATTTCACAGCAGATGGACGCCGTCTGGCGCCAGCACGTAAGCCAGGTCCCCTTGACCCTGATCGCCTCCGACACCTGGCTGGGCGGCAACATCGCCATCCATCTCGGACCCGAGGCCCAGGTATTCATCAACGGCCGCTACGAAGAGTCCCCCTGGCTGGATCGCGCCACCGCGCTCGATTGCGGAGCCCTGCTGGTCTATAGCCGGCGCACCCGGGGCGAGCCCGATGCGCAATTGCAGCGGCTGTTCGAACAGGCGCGCTGGCAAGGCACGGCCAGCACGCCCTGGTCATCGGAAAAAAGCCCCTTGATCGACCTGAACTGGGGAATCATCCCGCCCACCGGGAAGTGCGTCCGCCCATAGGCCGATGCGGGCACCGGACGGGATCAGGCCCGATGCCCCGACGCCTCGGGCACCAGGAGCTCGCCCAGGAAATCCAGGAAGGAGCGCACCGCCGGCGCCAGGCCCCTGCGCGAGGCGAAAACGGCATGGATGATGCCCGGTTGGGGCGCCCAGCCCGGCAATACCGGAACCAGCCTGCCATCGGCGATTTCGTCGCGGCACATATAGTCGGGCAGCACGCCCAGGCCCATGCCGCCTTCGATGGCGAACTTCAGCGTCAGCAGATCGTCGGCCACGAAGCGCGGCTTATGCGTCACGGTGTACTGGGCTCCATTGGGTCCGAACAGCTTCCAGAAAGCACGGCCATCGCTGACCGACATGGCCACGGAATCCAGCAGTGTCAGGTCGCTGGGAAGCTGGGGGGCTCCCTGCCGCTCCAGTTGCGCGGGGCTGGCCACCAGCACGCCCAGCGACTGGCCCAGCTGCTTGACCACCAGGCTGCCGCTGTCGGCCAGCGACCCGCGCACGCGCAAGGCCACATCGACGCCTTCTTCGACCAGATCGACCACCCGGTTGCTGGCCTGCATATGAAGCTGCACCTGAGGATGGCGCGCCTGGTAGGCGGGAAGCATGGGGCCGATCACTGTCTGGATCAACGTAACGGGGCAGACCACCCGTATGATGCCGCGCGGCTCGGTCTGGATCTGCGCCACCGCGGCGGCGGCGGCCTCGGCCTCTTCGCGCAACGCGACGCAATGCCGGTAATACAGCTCGCCGGCCATCGTCAGCGACAGTTTGCGCGTCGTGCGCTGCAGCAGCCGCACGCCAAGCTCTTCCTCGAGCCGGGCGACCCGGCGCGACAGGCGCGACTTGGGCAGCCCCAGCGCGCGGCCTGCGGCGGCAAAACTGCCTTGGCTGACGACTTCCGCGAAGTAAAGCATATCGTTCAAGTCCTGCATGCCGCCCCTCTTTCCATATTGGCCATATAAATAGGACAATCTATCGCACTATAGGTAACTTATCAATAATAAAGCACCAATGCATAATGGCTCCAACATCAGATTCCACTTAAAACACCGGAGCTCATCATGAAACTGCTGCATGTCGATTCCAGCATCAACGGCGCCAATTCCGTCTCGCGCAAACTGACCAAAGACACCGTCGCCCAATGGCTGAACGACACTCCCGACACCCAGGTCGATTACCTGGATCTGGCCGAGGACACGCCCACCCACTTTTCCCGCGATGCCATGGGCTTCCGCCTGCCTCCTTCGAGCGAAACGCTGACCGAAGCCCAGCGCAAGGAAAACGAGCTGTCCGAAACGCTGGTTTCCCAGTTCCTGGCCGCGGACGTCATCGTCGTCGGCGCGCCGCTGTACAACTTTTCGATTCCCTCGCAGCTCAAGGCATGGATCGATCGCCTGGCCCAGGCGGGGCGAACCTTCAAGTACACCGAAAACGGTGTGGTCGGCCTGGCCGCCGGGAAAACCGTCATCGCGGCACTGAGCCGTGGCGGGGTCTACTCCAACAGCGAAGCGGGACGCGCCATGGAGCACCAGGAAACCTACTTGAAGACGGTATTCGGCTTCTTCGGCATCACCGACGTGCGGATCGTGCGCGCCGAAGGCACCGACCTGGGCGCCAACAGCCGCCAGCGCGCCTTCCAGACAGCCGATGAATGCATCAAGGTCCTGGCCTCCCAGTCGTTCAATCCCGAAACGGCCCAGGCCGCCTGACAGGCGCTACAATCGGGCCTGCTCCGTCCGACCCCGCACCATCCTGGAGCGGGGCCGGACATTCGCCATGCCGGGCCTCTTGTGACCTCTCTTTCTTTCTCCACGCTGCCGCTCTCGCGCGCTACCCTCGACAATCTCGACACCCTGGGCTACCAGGCCATGACACCCGTGCAGGCCCAGGCCTTGCCCCAGGTTCTGGAGGGCCGCGACCTGATCGTGCAGGCCAAGACCGGCAGCGGCAAGACCGCGGCCTTCGGACTGGGCATCGTCCATCGCCTGGATCCGGCTCTTTTTGCCATTCAGGCATTGGTGCTGTGCCCCACGCGGGAATTGGCCGAGCAGGTAGCCCAGGAGCTGCGCCGGCTTGCCCGCGCACTGGGCAACATTAAGATCGTCACGCTGTGCGGCGGATCGCCCATCCGGCCCCAGGCCGAATCGCTGAAGTTCGGCGCGCATATCGCGGTCGGCACACCCGGCAGGCTGATGGACCACATCGAACGCAAGACCGTGGACCTCAGCGCCGTCCATACCCTGGTGCTGGATGAAGCCGACCGGATGCTGGACATGGGCTTCTACGACGACGTGGCAAAAATCGTCAAGGCCTGCCCGGCCAAGCGGCAGACGCTGCTGTTTTCCGCCACCTATGCGGACGACATCCGCAAAGCCAGCGCCCGCTTCCTGAGCAAACCCGCCGAAATCAAGATGGAGTCGGTGCATGACGCCAGCCGTATCGAACAGCGCTTCTACGAAATCGACGCGGACCGCCGCCACGCGCTGGTGGCCCAGTTGCTGGAACACTTCCGTCCCGAATCGACCCTGGCCTTCTGCAACACCAAGGCGCAATGCCGTGAGCTGTCGGAATACCTCGAGGCACGCGGATTCAGCGCCCTTGCGCTTCACGGCGACCTGGAGCAGCGCGACCGTGAAGACGTGCTGGTGCAGTTCGCCAATCGCAGTTGCTCTGTGCTGGTCGCCACCGACGTGGCGGCGCGCGGCCTGGATATCGATGGCCTGGACGCGGTGATCAATGTGGAGATCACCCCCGACCCGGAGGTGCATATCCACCGCATCGGACGCACTGGACGCGGCGAAGAGAAGGGGCTTGCGGTCAGCCTGTGCGCCCCGCATGAAATACGCTGGGCCAATCAGATCGAACAGTACCAGGGCCAGGCCATCGTATGGGCCAATCCCAAGGCGCTCAAGCCCGCCCCGGGCGGCCGTTTGCGCGCCCCCATGGTCACGCTATGCATACAAGGCGGGAAAAAAGACAAGCTGCGCCCGGGCGACATACTGGGCGCGTTGACCAAGGATGCCGGCTTCGCCGGGAACCAGATCGGCAAGATCAATATTTTCGAGTTCGTCAGCTTCGTGGCGCTGGAGCGCTCCATCGCCAAGCAAGCCTTTGCCCGCCTTAGCGCGGGCAACATCAAGGGCCGGCGCTTCAAGATGCGCTTCATGGCCGAGGTCTGATTTCCTAGGCACGGACGGTGGAAACCGCCCGGCAGCATGCTAGATGCGTTCTTTCAGCCAGTGGCCGAGCTTGGCCGCCTTGGTGCTCAGATAGTTTTCATTGAAGGGATTGCGATTGACCTGCAAGGGAACGCGCTCGGCCACCCGGATGCCCAGCTTCTCCATGGCGTTCACCTTGCGCGGATTGTTGGTCATCAGTTTGAGGGAGGCGATGCCGAACCGGTCCAGCATGGGCTTGCACAAATCATAGCGGCGCATGTCGGCGGGAAAGCCCAGCTGTTCGTTCGCCTCGACCGTGTCAGCGCCTTCGTCCTGCAGCTTATAGGCCCGTATCTTGTTCACCAGCCCTATGCCGCGCCCTTCCTGGCGCAGGTACAGCAAGGCGCCGCGCCCCTCGGCCGCGATGGCCTGCATGGCGGTCTGCAGCTGCGCGCCGCAATCGCAGCGCTGGCTGAACAGGCCGTCGCCCGTCAGGCATTCGGAATGGACGCGCGCCAGCACCGGCGCGCCGTCGGCCACATCGCCCAGTGTCAGCATGATGTGTTCTTTGGCGGTCGCCGGATCGACGAATACATGTATGGAAAACGTTGCCCACGGCGTGGGAAGCTTGCTGGACGTTATGTAGTCGAGCTGGTAGCCGCCCGTATGAACGGGGTGCGCGCCGGCGGGATCGATTTCGGAAACGTCGGATTCAGCGCCATGGTCGGGCTGCATAAAATAACCTCTAGACATGAAAGTACCGGAGGTTGACAGCGTTCCTTCCTCCGTCCGCGGGCGATGATGCGCGCCGCGCGTAGTATCGATATGATACCTCTGCGCGAAGCCCGGCAGTAGCCGGACTGCATGGCATTCAGTGTTGCAATAGGCGAAGCAATCGCCGGTCGGGATATGCCCCTGCGCTGCGCTGGCTGTCCACCTCGCGGCCTGCATGCCGCTCGGATTCGCCAGGCACAGGAGAGTCCATCGGGACTCTCCTGTGTCCGGGCTCATCCCCAAAGGGGGCTTTCTTGCCTTGGGGCGGCCCGGCGGCAGGAAATGCCCCCACGCTGCACGGGCTCTCGCCCGCTGGCTGCCCCCCCAGGGGGCTTTCTTGCCTTGGGGCGGCCCGGCGGCAAAAAGAAAAAGGGCGGCCGGAGCCGCCCCTTCACTGTCGCTGCGGGATCCGGCCTAGACCTTGACCCCCAGATACTTCTGGATAACGGAATTGTCTTCATGCAGCTGGGCCGGCGTGCCCTCGAAAACCATATGGCCGTTGTTCAGCAGATAGCAACGATCGGCCAGCGACAAGGCCGCATGGACGTTCTGCTCGACGATGACGATGGTGTTTCCGCTTTCGGCCAGATTGCGGCACACCTCGATCAGGTCCCGCACGATGAGCGGAGCCAGGCCTTCGAAAGGCTCGTCGAGCATGATGACATTGGCGTTGCGTATCATCGCCCGGGCAATGGCCAGCATCTGCTGCTCCCCGCCCGACAATTGCTTGCCGCGATTGCGCTTGCGTTCGGCCAGGCGCGGGAAGGTTTCGTAGATTTCGTCCAGCGTCCGCGATTTCTCGGCGGTCATGGCGGCCAGTTGCAGATTCTCCTGCACCGTTATCTGCCCGAAGATGCGCCGCTCTTCCGGCACCAACTGGATTCCCCGCCTGGCGAGCTCGTACGGCGGAAGATGCTGAACCTCGGTCCCGCTGTGGCGGATGATGCCGCTTTTCGGCTGCACCATGCCCATCAGGGACTTCAGCGTGGTGCTCTTGCCGGCGCCGTTACGGCCCAGCAAGGCCACCACTTCGTTTTCTTCCACGCGCATAGACACGTCGAACAGGATATGGGAATCCCCGTAGTAGCTATTGATGTTTTCGACCTCAAGCAGACTCATGCTCGTCCATCCCTCCGAGATATGCTGCCTGGACTGCCGGATTCACCCGAATTTCGTCGGGAGTGCCTTCCGCCAGTTTGCGGCCTTCATAAAGTACAGTGATCCGCTCCGCCAGCTCGAACATGGCATCCATGTCGTGCTCGACGATGACCATGCTGCGGCCCTTGCGTATCGATTTAAGCAGTGCCACCACGTGCACGCGTTCCTCTGGTCCCAGGCCGGCCAACGGTTCGTCGAACAGCAGCACATTGGCGCCGGTGGCCAGGGCCAATCCGATTTCCAGGCGGCGCTTCTCGCCGTATGAAAGCTCGGACACCAGCGTATCGGCCTGATGCGTCAATGCAACCAGCTCGATGGCCGCGTTGACCTGCTCATCCAGCAATTTGGAATGATGCAGGCCGCGCAGCATGTCGATGCGGAACTTGCCGCGGCTGCGCGCCAGTACCGGAATCATCGCGTTCTGCCGGACGGTGAGCCCTTCGAACAGCTGGTTGATCTGGTAGCTCTTGCTCATGCCCAGCTGGCAAACCGCCGTGACGCCGATACCGGTGATCTCCTGGCCGCGGAAGAATACCTGCCCCTTCGTGGTGGCCAGCTCGCCGGCCAGCATGGCGAAGAAGGTGGACTTGCCGGCGCCGTTGGGCCCGATGACGCCTCGCATCTCGCCTTCGGACAGCGAGAAGGTCACATCGCTGACAGCGGTCAGGCCGCCATACTGCTTGGTGATGCCGCGCGCCTCCAGCACCGGAGCGCCGGGGCGGCCGCCGGAGATGGGTGGCACGATATCCAGCTGCGCCATGGCCTCGACATTGGCCTCGGGGTCGACGACCTTGGTGGTCTTGCTGCGGCGCTTCATGTAGTCGAGCACGCCGCCTGCGACACCGTGGCGGAACACCGTGACCAGCACCACGAACACAATGCCCAGTATCAGCTTCCAGTATGCGCCGACGCTGGACAATTGCTGCAGCCCTTCATACAGGTACAGCCAGATCGTCGCGCCGAACAGCGGGCCCAGCAAGGTGCCGGCGCCGCCCATGACGGTCTGTATGACCAACTGGGCCGAGGTATCCAGCGAGAACGCGTCTGGCGGCATGTACGACTGGAACACGCCCAGCAGGCCGCCGGCCAGACCGCCATAGGCCGCCGCGATCACGAACACCGTCAGCTTGTAGCCCTGGATGGCATGGCCCAGCGCCATCGCGCGCTTGGGATTGCCGCGTATGGCCTTGAGCACGGCGCCGAACGGCGAGCGCACGATGCGTCGGGCGATCAGGTAGCCAAGGAAGAAGAAGATGGCCACGAACCAGTACATCGGCCAGCCGCTGGAGATATTGATGGTGACAAAGCCCAGCGCTATTTCCGGAGGGGGCACGCCGGCGATTCCGTTTTCTCCGCCTGTGTACTCCTTGAACAGGGAGTTTTCCAGGAAGTAGAACATCTCGCCGAAGGCCAGAGTGCTCATGGCGAAATAGATGCCCGTTCGCCGCAAGGTCAGGTAGCCGATGGCCAGGCCGGCCAATGCGGCGACGATGACGCCCACCAGCAACGCGCCCAGCATATGGGGAACGATGCCGGAGGTCAGCAGATATGCCGCCACGAAACCGCCGGTGCCGTAGAACGCTGACTGCCCGAAGGACAGCAGGCCGGTATAACCGAACAGCAGGTCGAAGCCCAGGCCGAACAGGCCCCAGATCAGGATACGGGTCAGCAGGTCGGCGCTCATGCCCAGGTGGGGCAGAACGAAAGGCGCGGCCAGCAGACAGATGCCGACGATGATCTCGCCCGTTTGCCGGCGCGCGAATGATTGATTATGCGTGCTCATTCGCGGCCCTCCTGTCCCATCAGGCCTTGTGGCCGGAAGATCAGGACCAGAGCCATGACCACAAACAGCATGACATGAGAATATGCAGGATTGAACATAGAGGTAAGGCTGAGAATTTCACCCGCGATGATGCCGCCGATGATGGCGCCCGGGAAGGAGCCCACGCCGCCGATCACGACCACGACAAAGGAGTCGACCAGTATCCGGTGGCCCATGTCGGGCGACAGGGTGACAATGGGGGAATCGATGACGCCGGCATAACCCGCCGCCATGGCTCCAATGCCGAATACCAGCAGGAAGGTTCTTTTGACGTTGATGCCCAATACATTGACCATCTGCGCGTCTTCGATCCCGGCCCGAACGATCAGGCCCAGGCTCGTGCGGTAAAGGACGTAATACAGCACCGCCAGGGTACCGGCCGCGATGGCCAGCGCTTGCAGGCGATACAGCGGATAGATCAGTGAACCGATATGGGCCACGCCCTGGCCCCACTCAGGGGTCGGAACCGACAGGCTGATCCCGCCGTAGATGGACCGTACGAGCTCCACCAGGATAATGCCTATCCCGAACGTGACCAGGATCTGGTCCTCGGGCGGCCGGCCGTAATACATGCGCATCAGGCCGCGCTCGATGATAAGCCCCACAAACAGCGCAACCAGGGCGCCCGCAATAATGGCAATGACGAACGAGTCCGTCATGCCATACGCGGTAAAGCCGGCATAGGACCCGACAACAAACAGGGCCCCATGCGCAAAGTTAACAACGCCGAGCGTGCCGTAGATAATGGTCAAGCCTGTACTGATGAGTGCCAGCAACAGGCCTGTAGCAAGCCCGTTGAATAGCTGCGATAAGAACAACGACATGCTCGGCATTCAAGCTCCTCCTTTCAAGTTATATGCCCGTCAACACGTTCGATGTACTTAGACGTAAGCACCCAGCTTGCAGCCGAGCACGCCCAGTTCAGGCAATGCGGCCTTGCCGTCGACGACCTCGACGATGTCGAAATAGTCGTCGGGGTTCTTCATGTCGGACGGTTTCTTGCCGCGCACGATGGGGAAGTTGATCACGCCCTGGTGATCGCCTGCCCGGAACGTGACGTCGCCCACCGGACCTTGACGGACTTCGCCGGCTTCATAGGCCTTGATGACATCGGGCGGGTAGAAGGAACCGGCGCGTTCGCATGCATCGGCCCACAAGGCGGTTTGCAGGTAGGCAATGTAGGCCGAATCGCGCGGCTTGGCCTTGAACTTCTTCTCGAAGGCCGCAACGAAATCCTTGGCGATGGGATACTTGTCTTCCAGGGTCCACCAGAAGCCGGTCGCACCATGCACGCCTTCCATGATCTCGGCGCCGATTTCCTTTTCCAGGAAGGCCGACATGTAAGGCACCACGATCTTCATTTTGTCGAGCAGGCCGAACTGCTTGGCTTGCTTGATGGAGTTTGCTGCATCGGCGCCGTAAGCGATGACGACCAGGGTGTCGGCGCCGCTGTTGGCGATGTTGATCAGGAAGGAACTGTAGTCCTTGGCGCCCAGGGGGTGAACCTGTTCGCCCACGGTCTTCCAGCCTTCCTTCTCGGTGAACTCGACCATGGAGTCGTAGGTGGTATGGCCGTAGGTATAGTCGGGCACCAGATAGATGGCCTTGCGGTCCTTGCCCAGCGCCTTGGCCAGCACCGGCGCGATGGCCTTGCAAGCCGGATAGGCGAAGTAGCAAAGGCGGAATCCATAACGCTGGCAGTCGACGCCGGTGGTTTCATTGGAACCGCTGATGGCGGGCAGATAGATGGTGCGTTCGCGATCGCAGACCTTTTGCAATGCAATCGCCACGGCACTGCTGGTGCTGCCCGAAATCATCATTGCCTTGTTGTCGTGGATGAAGCGGCTGGCTGCCTGCACGGCCGTATTGGGCTTGGTTTCCGCGTCGGCCACGCCGAACTTCACGGTTTTGCCCAGCACGCCCTTCTTGGTCAGCGGCGAAATCTTCTTCATTTCAGCCGCGCCGGCGTTCAGTTGCTCTACCGCCAGTTCGTACCCTTTCTGCTGGTCGGCGCCTTGCGCCGAATACGGGCCGGTGATGTCCAGCGTCAGGCCGATAAAGACCGAATCGCCTTCGACGCCCTTCGGGTAATTGCCCACGGGCTTCTTTTCATCGGCCGCCATGGCTGCTCCGGGAAGCAGCATGCTTCCCGCCGCGCCCGCGACGCCCATCTTGAGCATGGACCGACGGTCGATGCCTGCTGCGCCAGTCTTGCCTGATTTGTTGTCATCCATCCTGAATCTCCTTTGTGAATTACAAAAAAATGCTGATGTGCCTCGTGCCGGTCTGCGTCGGCTTGGAAGCGTCAAAACGACTAAACGACCTCATGCCCCCCCGAAAAACCTATCGTCTGACGATATCAATGAACGATATATCCATGCGACAGGCATAAACGGACACTATTCCGATAGAATCAAAAAGAACTTTTTGCTTCAGTGGTGCAAAAAACGATATGGCTTTGTCTCATACCGCCGACGTGGAACCGGCAGCTTGAATAATTAGAATTTCCGGCGCGAAAACATTTTGCTTTCGCGCTCAGTATTAGAAATACAATTTGAAACTTACGTAAAACTTACATAACAGCTTTGCGCGTCCGCATAAACTCAATGAAAATCTGGTTCATCCTGCTCAGCCTGCTGGCCATGGCTGCCACATGGTTCTGGGGAAACTACCGTCATCCGCAAGCGCGCGCCTCGTTCGGTCAGCGCATGAAACTCCTGTCCCGCAGCCTGATCGCGGGGGTCATCGTGTATTTCGCATTGATGTCGGCCGCCCTGCTCTTTCTGATGGTCAAAACCGGCTAGCGGGGGTTCGCATCCTTTTGTGTCCGCATGGGCGAAACCACTTGCGCGACGGGCTAAAATGAAATGTAATAGTCCTTACAATGCAAGCACTTAATGCATGATTTGTAACGAGTGCTGCTACCTTGTCCGTCCCGTTTTCTGCTCAGGATCCCACCATGGCTGTTTCTCCTGCTTGCTGGGCGGTTGGCGTAATGCTGATGGCCACAAGCCTGCTGGCTTCCGCGACTTCACCCGCCACCTGGCCCGTCAGTCCTTCGCGGCTGAACCTTGCAACGCCTTACGGCACGCTGCAGGTCGCCACCAGCGAATACGTGTACGAATCGCAATTGCGCATCGACGGCATCGACGTCTATCCAGTCATACGCGGCATCCTGAACATCACTTATGCGTTCAAGATGCCCAAGGCGCAGGTCGCCCTGGTGTCCATCAACAACGGCAACAATCTGTGCCCCATCGCCTACCGCTGGGTGGTGCTGCAAAAGTCGGGCTACACGGTCTCGCCCGAGTTCGGGTCCTGCAACGACCAGATCAAGGTGTCGGCCAAGGGGCGTGTCCTGACCCTGCAAACACCCAACACGCAAAAGCCGGATAAAATCGACGTATACATCTACGACGGTAAAACGCTCAAACAACGCACCACGCCTTAATTCCGAAGACACGAATTTGACTACGCCCAGTAACGAATCTTGGGGTTTCCTGCACCCCGAATGCCACGGCCATAACGCATTGCTTTTTTTCAGTTGGGATCTGGCCAAGACGATCGAACAGCAATTCAAGCTGCATGCCGAATCCTCGCTCGCCGTACAACTGCACGAAGCGCAAAAGGCCGTCGACCGGCTGTTGAACCAGTACGTGCAGATACAGGCCAACCCGGGCGCCTTTGAAGGCCAGAGCATCAAGCTGCGGCTCGAGCGCGACGACAACAGCCCCGATACGCCAGTGCTTGCGCTGCAAACGTCCCCGCGCCTCGAAGAGCTCATCCTTGAAGTGCAGGCGCAGGAAAAAGCCTCCCGCACGATCAACTAGGCTTTGCGGGCCCCAACCAATTCGCCCCTCTTGTTCGAGGCTGACATGACAACACGCCCCTGGGGTTACGAACGCGCCGACTGCCGCGGAGACTTTGCGCTTAGCCTGTTCCTGGACGACATCGAGCACCTGGTCGATCACTATTCGGCCCGGACCGAAGAGCAATTGGAAGCGCGCATTTTCCGGGCGCAGGCCGCGGCAAACAAGCTTTTGCAAGCCTACGAAAAAAATGCGCGCAACACCGATGCATTCACCCGCCAGTTCATCGAGATCAAGTGCGTCACCGATGAACACGACACGCAACAGTTCGTGCCCATTTTTTCCAGCGGCCTGAAAGCGCAATTGCTCAGGCTGCTGCACCGTACGAACCAGACCTCGCGGCACTGACCGGAACCCGCCGCCACGGAATTGCCGATATGGAAAGCACAGGCTTATTGTGGTTGGCCTTCGTCTACCTGACGGCCGGCGTGATTTCGGTTCCCATCGCCCAACGGCTGGGACTTGGGTCGGTGCTGGCCTATCTTATCGCCGGCCTGCTGATCGGCCCCTTCGTCTTCCATCTCGTCGGCGACCAGACCGATATCATGCACTTCGCGGAATTCGGCGTGGTCATCATGCTGTTCCTGATCGGACTGGAGGTGCGTCCCGCCGTGCTCTGGAGCATGCGCGGCGTTTTTTTCGGCCTGGGAGGCGCTCAGGTGGCCGCCACCAGCGCAGCGCTCGCCGCGGCCGGCATGGCAGCCGGGCTGGACTGGCGTCCGGCCCTGGCCCTGGGCCTTTGCCTGTCGCTCTCGTCCACGGCGATCGTGCTGCAGACCTTTCAGGAAAAAGGACTGCAGCACACAGCGGCGGGCACCGCCGCCTTTGGCATTCTTCTGTTTCAGGATGTCGCCACGATCCCCATGTTCGCCGCGCTGCCTCTATTGGCCATGGGAGGCACGGGCCAGACAATGCCGGAGCACGGCATGCTGAACGCCTATCCCGCCTGGATCCAGGCGCTCGCGGTTCTTGCGGCGGTGCTGCTGGTCATCGCCGCCGGCCGGTACCTGACTCGCCCCGCCTTCCGCTTCATCGCCCAGACCCGGTCGCGTGAAATATTCACCGCCTCGGCGCTGCTGCTGGTCATCGCCGTTGCCCTGCTGATGGAGGCGGTAGGCCTGTCGCCGGCCCTGGGCGCCTTCCTGGCCGGCGTGGTCCTGGCGGACAGCGAGTTCCGGCGTGAACTGGAGGGCGACATAGAGCCGTTCCGGGGCCTGCTGCTGGGCCTGTTCTTCATTTCCATTGGCGCCAGCATCGATCTCCAGCTGGTCGGCTCCAGGCCTTTGCAATTGGGGCTGTTCGTGACCGGCCTCATGATCATCAAGGCTTTGGCCATCTACCTCGTCGCGCGCCTGTTCGGCATGCGGGGCCGGGCCGCCACGCTGACCGCGGTCGCATTGGCCCAGGGCGGCGAATTCGCGTTCGTGCTGCTGGGCATCGCCTCGGCTTCCGGGCTCATCGCCGCGGATATCTCGTCGCTGGCGGTGGCCGCCGTGGCGCTCTCCATGGCCCTGACGCCGATAACCCTCATAGCCTACAAGCGCTGGTGTTCGCTGGGCCTTTCCTCCGCGACCGGGCAGCCCGAGAACGGCGCCTTCGATGAACGCCCCGATGTCGTCGTTGCCGGATTCGGGCGTTTCGGCCAGATCGCCGCGCGCCTGTTGATCGTCAATGGCTTCAAGACATCGACGCTGGACTCCAGCGCCGAACAGGTCGAGCTGGTGCGCCGATTCGGACGCAGGGTGTATTACGGCGACGCTACCCGGCTGGACCTTCTGCGGGCCTCGGGCGCCGCCGAGGCCAGGCTGCTGATCGTCGCCATCGACGACCGGGACCAGGCCGAAAAACTCGTCGAGCTCGCCGCCCGCCACTTTCCCAACTTGACGATACTGGCCCGCGCCTATGACAGGCGGCATGCCTATCGCCTGCTGGACAAGGGCGCCCACGCCGTGGAAAGGGAAACCTTCGAAGCGGGGCTGACCCTGGGCGCCCGGGCACTGGAAGCGCTGGGCATGCACAAGGCCCAGGCAACGCGCGCCGCCCGCCTGTTCCGCCACCACGATGAACGAATGTTCACGGCACTGGCGGATGTCTGGGGCGATGAAGAGCGTTTCGTCATTGCCAGCAGGGAAACCAGCGACCGCATGAATGAACTGCTGGCCGCCGACATACAGTCGATGCTGAACGAGCCGGATGCCGGCGCGGATGCGGCGGCATCCGGCCGGCCGGACAGCCCGGCTTAGCCGCAGGCCCCTATCGCGCCGCACACGGTGCAGAACTCGCAGCCGTCCTTCTTGATGACGGCATGGTTGCCGCATTCGGAGCAGCGCCTGCCCACCATGGCGGGAGCCGTGGCCGGCCTGTGCTGAGGCTCGTCGGCCACCACGCCCATGGCGTTCACCGGCATGCCTTCTTCAGTCAGGATGCCCAGCATGGCATAGCGATGTATGACCAACTGCGCCACATAGGCGACGGTCGAGGGATAGTTGGCTTGCTTCTCACTGCCCGGGACACGCGCCAGGAAATCGCCGCGCGGCTCGGCATAATTCAGCAGCTTGCGCAGCTTCATGCCTATCCAGGCGGGGTCCACCACCCGCATGTCCAGGCTCAGCAGCTTGCACAAGCCATCGAGGGCGCGCGGATGCGCGCCCGTCAGCCACATGCTGTAGGGGCGGCGGCTGCCATCGGGCATCTGCAGTTCCTTCAGCATCAGCACGAAATCATCGTCAGTGGATGGATTTCGCACATCGGCCACCCAGGCCAGCGTGCCATCCGTGCCGGTTTTGGGTTCGTGCGGCGCGAACAAGGCATTCAGCACGGGCGAAGGATCGCCCTCGCGGGCGCTCAGTGCGCCCAGGTCGTTGTAGCGCCATTCGACCAGCCTGGCGAGCGCCGCCGTCGCGCTGGGCACCTGAACCTGTTTGCCGTCAGGCGGCATGGGCATCCGGAATCCGTCTCCGTAGGCGTGGGCCAGCACCGACAGCTTCTTGCGCAGCCACCCGCGATCGTTGGCGCGCATATCGGTCGACAATGTTTTTGCAATGGCGTCCAGTCCGCGGGGCGGCTGCCCGCCCAGCACCCAGACTTCGAATGGGACGCTGTCGTGGTCCGCCACCGCTACGGCGAATTCGCCCTGGGGAGTGTGTATGGTTTCACTGACCCACCCCGCCGCGCCGGCCGGAAGCGCGGGGCGCGAAGGCCAGCGCAATGAGGCCAAGGGCGGGGACATCGCCACCTCGGTCAGCACCAGCCGCTTGTCCTGTTCCGACAAGGTAATGGGCGCAGGCGCGCTGGCCGCATCCACCGGCACGGACAGCACCGCGCCCAGTATGGCGTTCGGACGGTAGGTGGTTATGCCTTTAAGGCCACGATGCCAAGCCTGCAAATACAGGTCCTTGAAATCATCGTAGGGATAGTCGGCTGGAACATTGACGGTTTTTGAAATCGCCGCATCGACATGGGGCGCCACGGCGGCCACCATCAGCATGTGATCGATGGCCGAAATATCCAGCGCCGACACAAAGGCATCGGGCAGATTGCCGGTATCTCCGCCCATGGCCCGATAGGCCCGATAGGCATGGTCCTCGACCGTATAGTCTTTCTTGCTGCCGTCGGGCATGCGCTTGCTGCGTGTGTAGAACCAGGAAAAGGCGGGCTCTATGCCGTTGGACGCATTATCGGCGAAGGCCAGCGAGATCGTGCCGGTGGGCGCAATGGAGGTCAGGTGCGAGTTGCGTATGCCGTGCTCACGGATGGCTTCTTGCAGCGCTTCAGGCAATCGCGAAGCAAAACCGCCTTGCAGATACCGTTCGGCATCGAACAGCGGAAAAGCGCCCCGCTCCCGGGCCAGTTCGACCGATGCCTCGTAAGCCGCGACGCACATTTCCCGCGCCACGTCGGCCGCCAACCGGCGGCCCTGTTCGGAGTCGTAGCGCAGGCCCATCATGATCAGCGCGTCGCCCAAGCCGGTAAAGCCCAGGCCCAGACGCCGCTTGGCATCGGCCTCGCGCTGCTGCTCCTCCAGAGGCCATTTGGTGGCGATCAGCACGTTGTCCAGCATGCGCACGGCCAGGCGGGTGGCCTTCTTCATTTTCGCGAAATCGAATCCCGCCCTGTCGCTGAAGGGCGAGGTGATATACGCGGTCAGGTTCAGGCTGCCCAGGCAGCAGCAGCCATAATCAGGCAAAGGCTGCTCGCCGCAAGGATTGGTGGCCTCGATGACTTCGCAGTAGGCCAGGTTGTTCTCGGCATTTATGCGGTCCAGATAAAGCACGCCGGGCTCGGCGGCCGCATAAGTGCTTTGCATGATCAGGTCCCAGACCTCGCGCGCCTGCACTTTTTTGTATACCCATAAGCCGTCCTCGCGCAGATAGGCGCCCTGGCCCTTCAGCTCGGCGGCGGGTTCGGCGGCATGCGTCAACTCAAAGAGGCCGCCCGACTCGACCGCTCTCATGAACTCGTCGGTGACTCCGACGGAAACGTTGAAATTGTTCAGTTGGCCTCGTTCCTGCTTGGCCGTGATGAATTCCATGACGTCGGGATGAGTCACATTCAAAACCGCCATCTGCGCGCCGCGCCGCGCCCCCGCCGATTCCACCGTCTCGCATGAACGATCGAACACCCGCATGTAGGAAATGGGCCCCGACGCGCTGCTGCCCGTCCCCTTGACCCGGGCGCCCTTGGGGCGAATGGCGGAAAAGTTGTACCCCACTCCGCCCCCGCGCCGCATGGTTTCCGCGGCCTGGGCCAGGGCCGTATAGATACCCGGCTTGCCGCCGATGTCTTCGGTAATGGAGTCGCCCACGGGCTGGACGAAGCAATTGATCAGCGTGCTTTGCAATTCGGTGCCCGCGGCGCTGTTTACCCGGCCGGCGGGAATGAAGCCATGCTGCATGGCCCACAGGAATTCGTCTGCGTATTTCTTGCGTTGCTTGGGTTCTTCCACTTGCGCCAGCGCGGCGGCCACCCGCGCCCTGACCTCGGTGATGCCGGCCTCGTTCCCTTTGGCGTATTTCTCGAGAAGGACTTCGGTGGAGATGGCTTGCGGCTCCGCCAAGGCGATGGCGGTGCTTTCCATGTGTTGCATGATAGATTCCTTGATGCCCCGCGCGGCGCCATGAACTGGGCGCCGGCTGCGGAAATTACGGTGTTGCATCACCAAGATATCATATCGGGCCTCGCCCACCTTTGATCTCCATTAAGAAGACATGGCGGCTTACATCCTCGATAAATCGTACTGCAAGCGCGTCAGGCCCGCCAGACCCGCTCACCGCTCGCAAGGAGCTAGGCGGCCGCCCTATGAGGATGGCTCAGATAGATGGCCGGCTCGGCCGAAAGACCGCGCTTCACCTGCCGCGTGCTATCGTCGGCCAACACCTCCTGAGCCCCGGCGGCTAAACCGTCCAGCGCCTGGCTGACGACGGCCGCCGGCGGTATTTTGGGAACATCCAGCCCGCGCGTCAGGTCGGTATCCACAAAAGACATGTGCAGGCCCAGCACCTGGGTGCCCTGCTCGTGCAGCTCATGGCGCAGGCCGTTGGTCAACGCCCAGGCCGCCGACTTGGAAGAGCCATACGGGGCAAGGCTGGGCAAGTTCGTCCAACTGGCGACGGACAACACATTCAGGATCGCACCGCCGCCATTGCGCGCAAGGATGGGGGCGAAGGCCCTGCTCATCGCCAGCATGCCAAAAAAATTTGTGTCCATATGGCGACGGGTCGACTCCACGCTGTCTTCCGCCAGGAAACCACCCAGATGGGCGATGCCGGCATTGTTGATGAGCAGGCTTACATCGCCGCAAAGCCCGGCGGCGGCCTTTACTTGCGCATCATCGGTCACGTCCAGGCGCAAGGGCACGACACCCTCGAGCGTAACCGTGGATGGATCCCGCGCGGCGGCATAGACCTTTCGGGCGCCGCGCGCCAGCGCCTCCTTGGCAAAGGCCAGGCCCAAGCCACGATTGGCCCCTGTGATCAGTACGACGGAATTGCTGAGATCCATGATGTTCTCTCCTTGAATAAATGATGCTGGATGAGCTGTTGATAAATAAAATCAAAACCTCTTAATATGACGATCATCATATTTTTGGCCGGCATTGAGCGCTAGGAAAATCCTTGATGCAACCATGGGGCGGCGTCTGATGTCAGGCCGGGTTGGGGATCGGGCTTGGACCGCCCAGCCCCGAATCGTCCTTGGCTGGATGGCCCGGATCGTCGTACCGCGCCAGCAGCGCGGCACGGCTGCTGGCCAGCAGAGTCTTGCTTTCCGGCCCGCCACCCAGGGCACGGGCCAGCGAAAGCGTCCCTACCAGGGTGCTGGCAATCACCGCGGCCTGGTCGGGATCTACATGCTCGGGCAATACCTGCCGGACCACGCTGAACATGATGTGCACGCGCTCACGCGAAGCGGCCTGAACCTCCGGCACCTGCCGGGGCATGTCGGATGCGAGAGCCGCAACGGGACAGCCGTTTTCCAGCCCTTCCAGATGCCGCTCGGACAGATAGCTTTCGACGAGGGCCCGAAACGGACTGGCGCCTTGCTTGCGCAGTTCCTCGGTCCGCTCGGCATATATCTGCAGGACCTGCCGGCCGGCGTATTGCACCGCCTCGGCCAACATGGCGTCGCGCGACGGAAAATGCGCATAAAAGCCGCCGTGGGTCAGGCCGGCTTCTTTCATGATGTCGGCCACGCCCACTCCGCCATAGCCGCCGCGGCGTATGGCTCGGGCGGCCACTTCAACGATGCGTTTATGGGTCGCCTCTTTACGGCTGAGTTTTGTGTCCATGGCATCAATGCCCTAATATGATGACAATCATATTATTATCCGGACGACGGGCGGTCAAGAAATTTATTTGCTGCGGGAACGATACTTGCTACCAAAGGTCTCAAAACCAAAAGTATTTTAACGGAGAGCGGTATGAACCCCAGCGGCATTTCATTCCTTCTTTGCGCTCTTGGAGCACTCTTTATCGGCATATCCGCCTGCCTGCAATGGTGCGAACGACGATTGAACCATATGACGGATAACACCCGGCAACGGCGTCCAGCCGCCGCAGCGTCTGCATGGCGCTCATTCCGGTTTCGAGAAAGCGGCGAGGCGCCGGCCTCGGCAATGGCGCAGCCGGGCGGCGAGTAGGCACATGTCCCTAAACCGAAGAGCGGACGCCGATCCCCGGTTCAGGGCATGGAAGTTGCTGCTGCCGCAGCATCTGAATTCATCAAGTGGAGCATATATGACGCAAGCCAAGATCGAACCCGGTGAAACCGATATTTCACTGGCGGGCAGGCAGAAGCCGCGCGATGACATTCAAGACAAGGCCCGGAAAGATTTACACCCGGGCTCCGATTCAAGGCAATCGGGCAAGAAAAAAAGCGGCCAGCCCAAGGCTGGACCGCTGGATCGCGGCATAGACCTGGGCAATTGACGGCCGTCTTTCAATGCCCGGCGGGCCGGATCATGGGATCCGGCCTTTCCTTTTCATGGTACTGATGTCAAGCCAGGTCGTCATCATCGTCGAAGTCACTGCTTCCGAGCTCGGCTCCCGTCACCGGATCGGCCATCGGGTCCGACGCTGTCCGCACAGCCATGGCCTTCACCACTTGCGCCTCTTTGTCGCTCAGATTTACCGACGCCGCTCCATCTCCGCCATCGACCGCGGACATTTCATCCCATTGATCGACTCGCCTGAAATTGGCCTCGTTGTTCCATGGCCCTTCCATCGCTCCCTCTCCCTGGGATAAATTGAAATACGTATCGGCAAATTCGGGATCCGCGGGCAGCTTCCCGGGAGGGAAGTTCGGAGAGATCGAGTACAAGGCTTTTTCGAATGACTTCAGGTGGGCCGCTTCCCGTGTCATCAGGAAGATCAGCGCATCCTTCACACCGGGATCGTCAGTGACGTTTATAAGGCGTTCATAGACGATTTTCGCTCTTGCTTCCGCGGCGATGTTCGAGCGCAAGTCAGCGGTCGGTTCGCCGATGGTATCGATATAGCCCGCCGACCACAACTGACCGCCGGAGTTGGTCAAGGCGGGGCCACCGCCATAGAGCACCTGCGTGACATGGGAATCGTTGCCCGCGCCGTGCAACTTCTGGTAGAGCTCCGCCTCGGTATCGACCGCCTCGGCCAGCTCGCCCTTGGCTCCTTTATTGAGCATGGCCACCAAGTGCCCGATGATTTCCAGATGGCTCAGTTCCTCTGTGGCGATATCAATGAGCATGTCCTTGCGCCCGGGGTCATCCTCGCCGATATATTGGGTGAAATAGCGACAGGCGGCGGCAAGCTCGCCTTGCGGACCGCCGAATTGCTCCAGCAGCAAATTGGCCAGGCCCGGGTTGGTTTCCGCCACCCTGACGGTGTACTGCAAACGCTTGTTATGGGCAAACATATATGGTTCTCCTTTGAATAGCGCTCAGTCCGGGAGATCCAAAACAGAGCGTTCCGGCGCACAGCAAGGGCTATGCCTGTAAAGCTCTGGATCGATACCGGCCTGGCCGTCGCACCAGGCCCGCATGGGCCGGCGCTTCGTGGGAACGTCGCTTGCTTTACCGGGACACAAGCTGCTCTTGAAGGCTGTCTCGGTCGAGCGACCCAGGTGAGCTTGGGGGGACGCAGCGCAACCCTCAATCGTTTTGATAGGAGTATTTCCATGAATGGCAAAATGAATTTTTTCAAACCCTTGCTTGTCGGCGGATTCGCATTGGCGTCGGCTTTCGGCTCCGCCGCCTGGGCCAACGAAACGCATGCCGGCATGACCGCCGATCAAATCTCATCGCAATATGACAGCGCAATGAAGCATTGCGACTCCCTGAAAGGTAATGACAAGGACGTCTGCGAGGAGAAGGCCAAGGCACAGCGCGATTCCGCGAAAGCCGACGCCAAAGCCGGCAAGGCTTCCGCGGAAGCGCAGCATGACGCGACCGAGGAAGAACGCGACTCCGCTTACAACGTTGCCAAGGAAAAGTGCGACGCCATGTCGGGCGATGCAAAAGATCAATGCATCACGCAAGCCAAGACAAAATTCGGAAAGTAAGCGCCTGGATGGCCATGCGGCTTGAATTGACGGCCCACTTTGCTGACAGGAGGAAATATGACCAAGCATATGCCAGATACCGATCCGCTGAAACGCGAACCACCCGGAGCGGTCAGCAGAGTCCCGGATAAGGACGTAGACCGCAGCGGTCCGCCAGCCGGCAAACCAGACGAGCAAGGCGGCGCGGCAACAGGCGGCCGACCCGGAGACAAGCAGCCCAGGGGCGATGAGCCCTTGAATCGTTGACATTCCACACTTGATCCAGACCCGCTTCGGCGGGTCTTCTTTTGCCGCCCGCCCTATATGATGAGTTCGGATGAGGCCCGACGCTTTGTCGCTGTAGAAGCGGACACGGCGGTGCTTTACGCCAAACTGGCCGCGTCGGGCTCGGGCTCCAAACCCCGCCGGTCGTCGCTTCCGCTCTTGACGGCAAGCCGCCCCTCTTCGACGGTGATCCGGATCGGACCGGGCGTAGGGCGATCGGCCAGTTCGCAGAGCAATTCGGCCAGTTCCGTTCGATCATGATCAAGGACACACAGCTCCAGAACGATGCGCCTTGGCCCACCCCGAAGATATAGCTTGCACCCGCCATGGTCCGGTAAATTATCGTAGGCAATGATGTGACGCTTCAGAGGCACTGGCAAGCTTCCGATCCATTTTCCGTAACTCATAACGACACACTTGCTCCTATTTGGCTGCAACGCAGGATACCGACCCGGCATTCATGGAATGCCCATTTGGCTTGGCCCGCTACGCAACGCGTTCATACCCCTGCGCTGGAAGGCGCAAATTAAACCGCCAGATTCCCGCATGACGGATTCCGGGTTCTGCTCATGGGAGCATAGGATACAAGCGCTTTTTCATATTGGCAAAATGGCGTCGCCGCAACACCATCCACCGTCAGGCATGCTTATTGCGGCCCGGTTCCGCCAAACTGACAGGAGTGCAAACATGACGGAACCCGAACTCGACAAAGAATCCCCCAGCCTGACGCCTCATGGAGATGTCATTAGAGTGCCCGGCGGCAAGCCGAAAGATGAAGAATCCATCGATAAGGCGAAGAAAGAGGAACGGCCCACGGACGACAAGCAGCATTACCGGTCTGAAGGCGACGAACCGAAGAACCGCTAAGGATTCCGGTCATAGACGAGATGAAGGAATGCCCTCACCTCGCGCCTCATAAAAGCAAAAGGCCAACCCCCGAAGAATTGGCCTAAATGCTTGATTTTTACTGGTGGGCTGTGACAGGCTCGAACTGTCGACCTACGGATTAAGAGTCCGCTGCTCTACCAACTGAGCTAACAGCCCATCGCTGCAAAGAAAAAGATTCTAACTCGAAAAAAGCCTTCGCGGCAAGAAAAAAATACAAAAATCGTAATGAACGGCGCAGTCCACCACGTTCAGAAATCAATGCCGCGTGACGCAGCGGGCTCGAACCAACCCGCTTGAACGCACATGCTTAAATCTTCCTGGCCAGTTCGGCCGCCAGGCCGACGTAGCTGCGTGGAGTCATGGCCAGCAGGCGGGCCTTGGGTTCGTCGGGCAGATCCAGGCCGCCGATGAACTCAGTCAGCCCTTCGCGGTTGATGCCTTTGCCGCGCGTCAGCGCCTTCAGTTGCTCGTAGGGCTGAGGCAGCCCGTAGCGGCGCATGACCGTCTGCACGGGCTCGGCCAGGACTTCCCAGCACTCGTCGATATCCCGATCGATGGCGGCGGCATTCAGTTCCAGTTTGTGCAGGCCGCGCAGGCAGGCATCGTAGGCGACAGCGCAGTAGCCGAAAGCCACGCCCAGGTTGCGCAATACGGTCGAGTCGGTCAGGTCGCGCTGCCAGCGCGATACGGGCAGCTTTTCCGACAAATGCCGCAGCACGGCATTGGCCAGTCCCAGGTTGCCCTCGGAGTTCTCGAAGTCGATGGGATTGACCTTGTGCGGCATCGTGGACGAACCGACCTCGCCTTCCTTCAGGCGCTGCTTGAAGTAGCCCAGGGCGATATAACCCCAGATGTCGCGATTCAGGTCCAGGATGATGGTATTGGCGCGCGCGACGGCATCGAACAACGCCGCCATCCAGTCATGCGGTTCGATCTGTATGGAGTACGGATTCTGCTCCAGTCCCAGGCTGCCCAGCACCCCCGCGCTGAAGGCCGGCCAGTCGATTTCCGGATACGCCGACATGTGGGCGTTGTAGTTGCCGGTGGCGCCGTTCATCTTGGCCAGGGGCTGCACCGCCTTGACGGCGGCGACGGCGCGATCGAGGCGGGCCGCGACGTTGGCGAATTCCTTGCCCAGCGTGGTGGGGCTGGCCGGCTGGCCATGCGTGCGGGACAGCATGGGCTGGTCGGCAAACTGGCGCGCCAGCGTCTTCAGGTGCTCGCACAGCTCGGTCAGGCGCGGCACGATGAACTCGGAACGCGCGCGCGTCAGCATCAATGCATGAGAAGTATTGTTGATGTCTTCGGACGTGCAGGCGAAATGAATGAACTCCGCCGCGGCGGCCAGCTGCGCATTGCCCGCCACGCGCTCCTTCAGCCAGTACTCGACCGCCTTGACGTCATGGTTGGTGGTCTTTTCGATTTCCTTGATCCGGGCGGCGTCGTCTTCCGAGAAATCGTCGACCAGCGCTTTCAGCAAGGCCTTCGATTCGGCGGAGAACGAAGGCAGCTCGGGCAGGCCGGCTTCGGACAGGCCCAGCAGCCAGGCCACCTCGACTTCGACGCGGTGGGCCATGAAAGCCGCTTCGGACAAGGTATGGCGCAGCGTCTGCCCTTTGGCGGCGTAGCGGCCGTCCAGGGGCGACAAGGCATTGAGATGGCTTAATTGCGGGGCTATTTGCATTGCAGTACAGGTAAAGAAAATCCAGCCCGAATTCTAGCATCCGTCACCCGTGCGACTTGGGTTCTGAATAAAAGCTGAATAACATCGATCCAACGCGGGGATTCCCCCTTACCCGACTTTCGCTGAAATGTCACACCCCGACAGTCGAATAAGCATATAAACGACACATTGCATAGGTATACCCTTAGGTAGCGGTTTTGTCCGCCCATTCGCGACGAATACGCAACGGTATCCTGCTATACTTTTTTTGCCTGTAACTTCCAAACTTTGCCATGAAACTTATTGGTTCGCTCACTAGTCCTTACGTTCGCAAAGTACGCGTCGTAATGGCAGAGAAAAAGCTCGATTACGAATTCGTACTCGAGAATGTGTGGGCCGAAAATACACAAATACAAGCCCACAACCCCCTGGGGAAGGTGCCCTGTCTACTTATGGACGATAACGGCAGTCTCTTCGATTCCCGGGTCATCGTCGAATACCTCGATACGCTTTCTCCGGTCGGCCGCCTCATTCCGCAACAAGGCCGTGACCGCGCCGCGACCAAGTGCTGGGAAGCCATCGCCGATGGCGTCCTCGACGCCGCGCTGGCCATCTACATCGAAACCCACCGGCGTCCGGCCGAGCTGCGCAGCCAGCAATGGATAGACCGCCAGTACGGAAAGATAAACGTGGCGCTCGACTCCATGGATAAAAGCCTGGACGACCAGCCTTTCTGCATGGGCGTCAATTTCAGCCTGGCCGACGTGGCCGTCGGCTGCGCATTGGGCTATCTGGACTTGCGTTTCTCGGAGCTCAATTGGCGATCCAAGTACGGAAACCTGCAGCGGCTCGAAGAGAAGCTGCAAACCCGGCCTTCCTTCATGGCGACAGTGCCGGTCCAAAGCTGATAGCAGTTCATCGCATAAAAGCCAGGCTTGCCGCAAGCCTGGCTTTTTTATTGAGCCGTGCCGGCTCAGCCCCGGTGCAAACGTTCACGGGTGCGGCCGGCCACATTCTTCAGCCAGGGATACAGATCCCCGTGCCGCGAGGCGAAGGCATCGATGGCGGGCCTGTGCTCCAGCGTGGCGCCTATCATGTCCAGGCCTTCAAGAAACATGTGGCGATGCCTGGGCGCCATGGTGAAGCGGGCTTCGCAACTGTGGCTGCGCACCGTCATGGCCTGTATGTCGATGGACATTTCGGATGTCGAAGGCCGATCGGCATCGGCCATGATGGCCTGCACTTCGGGCTCGGTCAGCGCCACAAGCAATAGCCGGTTGTTCATGGCATTGGCATGAAAGATCTCGGCAAAGCTGGATGCGATCACCGCCTGTATGCCGAATTGCTGCAAGCCCCAGACGGCGTGCTCGCGACTCGATCCACAGCCGAAATTCGAACCTGCCACCAGTATGCGGGTTTGCGCATACGCCGGCCGGTTCAGCACAAAGTCGTCGTGCTTGCGGCCCTTTTCATCAAAACGCATGTCGTAAAAAACACCGGCGTCCAGGCCGCTTTTGTCGATGCCGCGCAAAAACTGCTTGGGCATGATCTGATCGGTGTCCAGATTGGCCAGCGGCAAGGGGGCCGCCACCCCGCTGATGCGAAAATTGTCGCTCATGGGATTTCCTGGGTGGAAAGGTGCCGGACATCGGTAATGACACCTGTTACGGCCGCCGCCGCGGCCATGGCCGGACTCATCAAATGCGTAATGGCGCCGCGCCCCTGACGCCCCTCGAAATTCCGGTTGGTGGTCGATGCGCAACGCTGATCCGGCCCCAGCACATCGTCATTCATCGCCAGGCACATGGAACAGCCCGGCTGCCGCCATTCGAAGCCGGCCTGAATGAGTAAGTTGGCTATGCCTTCCTGTTCAGCCTGGGCTCGGACGGCGCCCGAACCGGGCACCACCATGGCCCTGACGCCTTTGGCAACCCGCTTGCCGCGGACGACCCGCGCCACGTCGCGAAGGTCTTCGATCCGGCCGTTGGTGCATGATCCTATGAAGACATGCTGTACCGGAACCCCCTGCACCGCCATCCCGCCGGACAGGCCTGTATAGCGCAGCGCCTGCAGGGCCGACGCCTTGTCCACGCCATCGGCCAGCTCGTCGGGCGACGGTATGGCGCCATCTATCGCTATGGCCTGGTCGGGGCTGGTGCCCCAGGTGACGTAGGGCGCCACGTCGGCCGCATCGAACCGATATTCGCAATCGAACGGCGCGTCGGCGTCGCTGGCCAGCGTGGCCCAGTGGGCGACCGCCTGTCGGCGCATATCGCCGCTTATATCGGGCGCCCTGGAAAGCACGTAGTCGATCGCGCGCTCGTCCGGCGCGATGAGCGCGCCACGAGCTCCCGCCTCCACCGTCATGTTGCACAAGGTAAAACGCGCTTCGATGGACAAGGCGTCGATGGCCGGGCCGCAGAACTCGACGGCATAGCCGCGCGCGCCCTGGGCCCCGATACGGCTGATGATCATCAAAATAAGGTCTTTGGCGGTGGTGCCCAGCGGCAAGACGCCATCCACCCGTATGCGCATGTCCTCCGCCGGACGATAGACCAGCGTCTGGGTTGCCAGCACATGTTCGACATCCGACGTTCCGATGCCGAAGCCCAGGGCGCCCAGGGCGCCGTAGGTGGTGGTATGGCTGTCTCCGCAGATGACGACCATGCCCGGCCGTATCATTCCGTGCTCCGGCGCCACGACATGTTCGATGCCCTGCAAGGCATCGTTCGTGTCGAACAACGGTATGCCATGGCGCTGGCAGTTGCGCTTCAGGTTGCTGGCCTGCAAGGCGGACGCCGGATCCGCGATGACGCGGGGCCGGACCGGATGCGTGGGGATGATGTGGCTGACCACGGCCACATTCTGTTCGGGCGCATACACGGCGCGCCCCTGTTCGTGCAGCCCCGCAAACGCCTGAGGGCTGGTGTATTCGTTCATCAAATGCAGATCGGCATAAAGCAGCACATTCTGGTCGTCCAGCCTGGCCACCGTATGCGCGTCCACGAGTTTCCGGTACAAGCTGCGCGCTGACATTGCATAACCTTGAAGATTCCTGCTACCCGGCAATGTTAATATGAGAGTCGAAGTTGATAATGTCGAAAACTCCACTACATTATTTACTCTAAAGACATAATCGCCTCCGCCTCAATCCTGTCCTCATGGATCCCATCTCCGATCTCGGCTTTTTCGTCTTGACGGCCAAGCATGCGACCCTGGCCCGCGCCGCCCAGGAGCTGGGGGTCACCGCGTCCACCGTCAGCAAAAGACTGGCCGCGCTGGAGCAGCGGCTGGGCGTGCGATTGATGAATCGCACGACCCGGCGCATCAGCCTGACCGCCGAAGGCGAGGCCTATCTAGCCGAAGGCTCCACATTGCTGGATGGGCTGAACGTACTGGAGCAGACCATCGCGGGCGGCCACGCCGTGCCGCGCGGACTGCTGCGGGTCCATGCGACACTGGGCTTCGGCAGGCGCCACATCGTTCCGGCGGTGTCCCGATTCATCCGGGAATTTCCCCAGGTCGAGGTTCAGTTGCACCTGAGCGATCGCCCCGCCAGCCTGGTCGAAGATGGATTCGACGTCGCCATCCGTTTTGGCGACATGCCCGACTCCCGACTGACCGCGCGCACCATCGCCCTGAACCGCCGGCTGCTGTGCGCCTCGCCGCGGTATCTTGAGAAAGCCGGCGAACCCGCCCGCCCTTCCGACCTGCCGTCGCACGACTGCATCGTCATCCGCGAAAGCGATGAAACCTACGGCACCTGGTATTTATCGTCGGGCTCGCGAACGGAAACCCTGAAAGTGCGCGGCCGGCTGAGTACCAACGACGGGGCGGCCGCACTGGAATGGGCGCTGGACGGACACGGAATACTGCTCAGGTCCGAATGGGAAGCCGCAGCCTACCTGCGCTCGGGCCGGCTGAAACAGGTATTGGCCGACTGGACCCTGCCGTCGGCCAACATCGTTGCCGTCTATCCCACACGTCAGAATCTGTCGGCCCGCACCCGCGCCTTCGTCGGGCAACTGGCCGACTGGTTTGCGGATCAGCGGCGGCTTGGCGCCAAGGTCGGAGACCACTGGTAGCCAGGTGCGGTCAATCTCCGGCCGGCCCGCTGGGCCGTCAATGCAGGCTAACGCCGGTACAGCAAGCCGGCCAGCAAATCCACCTCGGCGCGCAGCACAGGCAGCAGCTCCGCCTGGCGTTGCGGCGTCATGCGGCTGGTGGTGGCGGCCATGGTAAGGGCCGCCGCGGGAGATCCGAATTGCGTTATGACAGCCAGGCCCATGGCGGTGACGCCAGGCACGGCCATCTCGCCTATGCTGGCATAGCCCAGTTCCCGGCTGCGCGCCACCAGCCTGCGGATATCGGCCTCGTCGCAATTGCCGTACACGCCAAGCCGTGTAGCCACGGCCGCCAGAATCGTATCTATTTCGGACGAGGACAAGGCCAGCAACATGGCCAGTCCTCCCGCATTGACTCCCAAAGGCTGTCGGCTGCCTATGGTTACCACCGGAGTCTGGATGGAGTAATGCCCCAGCACGCGATCGATGCAGACGGCATCGTTGCCTCGGCGAATGAACAGGAAGGCGGTGTCGCCGCTCGTGTCGGCCAGCCTGCGCAAGGACGGCGCGCTCATTTCCAGCAGATTGAACTGCGGCGCGGCGGCAATACCCAGTTCGAATGCCAGCGGACCGAGCCGGTAGCGGCGAGTGGCGGCGTCACGCTCCACCATCTGCTCCGCCTGCAAGGCTTTGAGCATGCGGTGGGCAGTCGGCTGCTGCAAGCCGCAAAGCTGGGCCACTTCGACAAATCGCAGGCCGGCCTCCTGGTACTCCGCCAGGACCTTAAGCACATCGACCAGGCGGCGGATGGCCTGGGTACCTGGCACGGCTTCCCGGCGAGTCGATCCAGCCTCAGGAAAATTATCCATATTGTGGAATTATAAACAACAGCCGTTGACACTGCCAAAGCACGTATCTAGATTGGCGGTAAGGTTGAAAATTTCGAACTTCATATTACCGCACTTACATGTTATCCATATTATGAATACTAATCCTTCTGCAATACCCGCCGAACGACTGCCCTACTCGGCCATCATAGATCGCGCCCCGTTAAACAGGCCCGGCAATGCACGCATCATCGTGTGGCCTATCGTCAATGTGGAGCACTGGGACATTGCCCGTCCCATGGCCCGCCAGGTGTTGCCGGCTCCGACCGGCGTCACGCCCTTTCCCGATATCCCCAATTGGGCCTGGCATGAATATGGCATGCGTGTAGGGTTCTGGCGCATGAAGGCCTTGTTCGACAAACTGGGGGTCGTTCCCACGCTCTCCATCAATGGCATGGTTTGCTCCAGCTATCCGCGAGTCGCCCAGGCTGCGCATGACGCCGGCTGGGAATTCATGGGGCATGGCTATATCCAGATGCCGACGCACGCGGTCGACGACCAGGCCGCCATGATCGCCAAGACGGTCGACGCCATACGCAGCTTCACGGGCAATGCGCCCGTCGGCTGGCTTGGCCCCGGACTCACCGAAACCCTGGACAGCGTCGACCTGCTTCATGCAGCCGGCATACGGTACATCGGCGACTGGGTTCTGGACGACGAGCCATGCCGCCTGAAGACCGCCACCGGCCCTATGGTGGCCATGCCTTATTCCGTGGAACTGAACGACGTTCCCATGATGGCGGTCCAGCACCATCGCTCCGAAGAGTTCTACACACGCGTGCGGGACAGTTTTGATCGCCTGTACATGGAAGGCGAGGAACGCGTGCGGGTGATGGCGATTGCCGTCCATCCCTTCCTCAGCGGCGTTCCCCACCGCATCAAGCACCTGGAGAACGCGCTGACCTACATAGCAGGGCATGAAGGCGTCCGCTTCATGACCGGCCAACAGATACTGGAATGGTACGACAAGGTCAGCCCTGCCCAACCCGGCCCCGCAACCGCTCAACCCTAAGGAAACCCAAGGCATGCAGAAAACCTTTTATCCTCAGCAGCGCAACATGCGCTTGCTATCGCAAGACACCCTGGGCGGTTTCGGCGGCGTAGGCGAAGGCATCGCCATGCAGTGCCTGCCGGACGGACGACGCGTCCTGTGGCTGGCGCACGAAGGCGCCCCGAAGAATTTCACGGCCGTCGATGTCTCCGATCCTCGCCGCCCCCGGGTGCTGGTCCAGACCGATCTTCCGCACGCCAACGTGCGGTCGAACTCGCTGGAAGTCAGCGGCAACCTCATGGCAGTAGCCTATCAGGTCAGCCAGCCAGGCCTGGCTCCCGCCGGTTTCGACCTTTTCGACATCAGCCAACCCGAAAAACCCCGCCTGCTGTCCCACTTCGACGCCTCCGCCCCCCACTCCAGGGGCGCGCACTGCCTGTGGTTCGTGGACGGCACGACCGTCCACATGGCTTGCGGCGATCCCGAACTGGTTCCGCGCAACCCCAAGGATGATCAGGTGTATCGCATCGTGGATGTCAGCGACCCGACCTCGCCCAAGGCCATAGGGCGCTGGCACATGCCCGGAACCATGGAAGGCGACGACGCGCCGCCTCCCCAGCGCCTCGCCCCGGAATTCGACTCGGGCTTCCGCGCCCACAACACCAATGTCTATCCGCAGCGTCCCGACCGCTGTTATCTGGGCTACCTGGACGGCGGCGCATTCATCATGGATATCTCGGACCTGAGCAATCCCAAGCCGATCTCGCGCTTCATGAATTCCCCGCCATTCAAGGGCTTCACGCATACCGCGATGCCGCTGTTCGACCGCAAGCTGATGGTGGTCAGCGACGAAACCGTGCAGGACAACGCCGCGGACTGGCCCAAGCTGGTCTGGTTGGTGGACATCAGCGACGAGAAGCATCCGATCAGCATCTCCACGCTGCCCATGCCGCCGGTGGAGATACACAAGCAGAGAGGCGGCCGCTACGGGGCGCACAATGTGCACGAAAACACGCCGGTTCCTGGATCCTGGAAGTCGGAGGACATTCTTGTCTGCTCGTACTTCAACGGCGGCATACGCGCCTACGACATCCGCGATCCCTACAGTCCGCAGGAAGTCGCCTATTTCGTGCCTGACGCGCCGGCGGGTTCACCGGCCGGCTCCATACAGTTCAACGACGTCTTCGTCGACGACCGCGGCATCGTGTTCGCCGTCGACCGTCATGCGGGCGGACTGTATGCGATCGAGATGACGGTATAGCCATGCGGACGGATGCGCGCACACCCGTCATTGTCGTATCGGGCTTTCTGGGCAGCGGCAAGACCACGCTGCTCAAGAAAGTGCTGGCCACGCCGGAATTGTCCAACTCGATGCTCATCGTCAATGAGATCGGCGAAATCGGGATAGACCATCAGTTGCTCGAGCGCTCGAACGACGAAACGGTGCTGCTCGATAACGGCTGCATGTGCTGCCAATTGCGCGGGGACCTCCAGGCGCTGCTCGTGGACCTGGGCATGCGCCGATACCGCGGAGAGCTGCCCAGTTTCGACCGCGTCATCATAGAGACCAGCGGCCTGGCCGAACCCGGCCCCATCGCGCAAACCCTGTATGGCGATGGCCCGCTGTCCCGCGACTACCGGCTCGCCCATGTCGTCACGCTGGTCGACCCGATCAACGCACAGGCGCGTCAGGCCGCACAGGCCATAGCGGATGCCCAGATGGCGGCGGCCGACCTCATCGTCATGAGCAAATCCGACCTGGCCACGCCTGCCCAGGCCGAGGCCGCCTGGGCCTGGGCGCGCTCGGTCAATGGCTATGCCCATGGCATCGCCGCGACGCAGGGCGACATCGACATTGCCCTGCTGGCTCATGCCACACCGTTCAATCATCCCGCCTTGCTGCCGGCCGGGGGCGGCGGGCTGTTCGGCGACATTCGCGCCCTCAGGGAGGACGCGCCCGATGAAGCCGCCGCGCCGGACGCCGCTGGCGCCTACCTTGCCCGGCAGCGTTCCATTCACCCCGCCGGCATCGCCAGTTTCGCGCTGCGCTTCGACGTCCCGCTCGATCGTCCTTTGTTCGATCTGTTCATGTCCACCCTGCTCCGCCTTCGGGGCCAGGACCTGCTGCGCGTGAAGGGCATCGTCTATTTCAAAGGCGAGAGCCAGGCGCAGCTGATCCAGGGCGTATGCCATGTCTACGACAAGCCCGTGGCCCTGGAACGCGACCCCGATGACGCCCGCCAGTCCGCACTGGTGTTCATCGCCCGCAATCTCGAGCGCAGGCAGATCGAAGACTACTGGCAGTCCCTGCTGGCGCTCGCCCATTAACCCCCTTCCACCTTTTACGTTGCTATAACAGGAGACATATATGTTCAAAATTGCACGACTTTCCCGACCCTTGCTTTGCGCACTCGCGCTGGCGGCCAGCCCCGTTCTTGCACAGGGCAGTTACCCATCGCAACCCATACGCATGATCGTCGGCTTTCCTCCAGGAGGCATCTCCGACGTCGTGGCGCGCGCCGTGGCCAGCGAAGCCTCCACGGTTCTGGGACAGACCATCGTAGTGGAAAACCGCCCGGGTGCGGGCACGACCATCGCTTCGGATGTCGTGGCTCGCTCCAAGGCCGATGGCTACACGCTGCTGTTCCAGGATCTGACCACGCATGCGATCAATGCCAGCCTGTACAAGAAGTTGCCCTACGACACCGTCAAAGACTTCACCCCTGTGGCGATGGTATCGTCCACCCCCTTGCTGCTGGTCATCAACTCGAACTCGCCCGTCAAGACCGTGCAGGAACTGAACAAGCGCATACAGGAGAAGCCGGGCACGTACTCCTACGGTTCATCCGGCAATGGCACCATCATCCATCTGGCCAGTGAAATGATGAACAAGGAGGCCAAGAATGACATCGTCCATATTCCCTACAAGGGCAGCGCGCCGCTGGTGACCGCCATCATTTCCGGAGACATCGAGTACGCATTCAGCAGCATGCCTCCCGCCATCGCGCAGGTCAATGCCGGCAAGCTGCGTGCGCTCGCCGTCTCCACCCCCGACCGCGTCGACGCGCTGCCCGATGTCCCGACCATCCGGGAAGCGGGCGTACCCGCGGCCGAACTCACGCTGTACAGCGGAATCCTGGGGCCCGCAGGCATGCCCGACGAAATCGTGTCCCGCCTGAACGAAGCCTTCGGCAAAGCCGTGCAAAGCCCCAAAATAATCCAGACCTTCAGCAAGCTGGGCGCGAAGCCGCTGAGCACGCCACCCGCGGAGATTGCAAAATTGCTGGATTCGGAAATATCCCGCTATGGCAAGGTCGTGAAGGAAACCGGCATTACCATAGATTGACCAACCCGCCGGCGACAGGCAAGGGGCGCCTTGACGCGCCCCTTGCAGCGCATTCAGCAATCATCAAACATAGAATACACAGCATGTCCAAGCCCAAGCTCATCGTCGTTTCCACCGGCGGCACCATTACCATGACCAGCGGCCAGGGGGCGAAAGGCATCGCGCCCACGCTCACCGCCGCCGACCTGCTGAATGCCGTCCCCCAGATTGCGCAGCAAGCCGACATCGAAGCCCTGACCTTCAGCAGCATGCCCGGCGCTTCGCTGACGACGAACCATATCGTCGATCTCGCAAAGCTGATTCAGCAGCGGTTCGACGCCGGCATCGACGGCGCCATTGTCATCCAGGGCACGGACACCATCGAGGAAACGTCCTTCCTGCTCGATCTGCTCGTCGCCGACAGCAAGCCGCTCATCGTCACCGGCGCCATGCGGGGAGCCCAGGCCGCCGGCGCCGATGGTCCCGCCAACCTGCTGGCTTCGGTGGTGGTGGCCGGCTCGCCCCACGCCGCCGGCCGCGGCTCCCTGGTCGTACTGAACGACGAAATCCATGCCGCCGCCTTTGTCCGAAAGGGGCATACCGGCCTGACATCCTCCTTCATATCCCCCAACTGCGGCCCCATCGGACTGGTCTGCGAGCAGCGCGCGCTGTTCACATCCTCACCCGCCGCGCCCCGACGCTCCACGCCCGCACCCGGCGCCCTGGCGGACATTGCCATCGTCAAGGCATGCCTGGGCGACGACGGCCGGATTCTCGACGCCTTGCCCGGCATGGCCTATGCCGGCGTCGTCGTCGAAGCGATGGGTGCGGGACACGTTCCGCAAAGCTGGGTCCCCGGGCTGTCCGGCCTGGCTGAAAAAATGCCGGTCGTGCTGGCCGTGCGCACGCCTGCGGGGCCGGTATTCAACAATACATACGGGTTCCCGGGGTCCGAGATCGACCTGATAAACCGGGGGCTGATACCCGCCGGGCTGCTGGACGCACTGAAGGCGCGCCTGCTGCTGGGGGTATCGATGGGGAATAACGAAACGCCGGAGGGCATACGCCTTCAATTCAAGCGTTTCAGCTATCTGCAAGATTGACAGCACTTCAATCGGTGGAATGTGTCATGATACCGGTGGTTTTTATTCCGGTACCTGGCGCTGCTTGCCAGGCGCATTCTTTTTTCATGGCGCAAGCGTCCGTCATTCCGGCGCCGCGCCAAGCCAGCTCAACGTTATGAATACCTTCCACATCATCGAACTTCTTCTACTTGGGATCGGCAGCGGCTTTCTGGCCGGCCTGCTCGGGATAGGCGGAGGCATGGTCCTCGTGCCCTTTCTTACCTTCATGTTCTCTTCGCAGGGCGTCGACAGCGAGTTGGCGGTCAAAATGGCTATTGCCACATCCATGGCAGTCATCATCTTCACCTCCATCTCCAGCGTGCGGGCCCACCACAAGCGCGGCGCGGTGCGCTGGGACATCGTGCGCAAGCTCGCCCCGGGCATTGTCATCGGCAGCATGATAGGCAGCGTGGGCGTGTTCTCGATTCTCAAGGGCGCCTACCTGGCCATCTTCTTCGGCATCTTCGTCGCCTTTTCAGCCACGCAGATGTTCCTGGACAAGAAGCCGCCACCCACACGCCAGATGCCGGGCACCGGCGGCCAGTTGCTCGCGGGCGGCGCCATCGGCTTCCTGTCCGGCCTGGTCGGAGCGGGCGGCGGCTTCATCAGCGTGCCCTTCATGGCCTGGTGCAACGTTGCCATCCACACGGCCGTGGCCACCAGCGCGGCACTGGGCTTTCCCATCGCGGTCGCCAACGTGGCGGGCTACATCGTTTCGGGAATGTCGGTCACCGGGCTGCCACCGGGGGCCTTCGGCTATATTTCCCTGCCCGCACTGGGCCTGATTGCCGCGGCCAGCGTCTGCACCGCCCCCCTGGGGGCCAGGGCCGCGCACAACCTGCCCGTCAAGAAGCTCAAGCGTGTCTTTGCCGGCATGCTGTATGCCCTGGCGATCTATATGTTCCTGAAAGGCATCAACTCCTGATCGGACGCGGACGCGGGCCCGGCGACCCGACCGGCCCGCGGGCGCAGCGATCCCCGAAGCGCTGGAGATTTCCAGCGCTTTTTCATGCCGATGAACGCTAGGCGATGATCCCGCCGCCCAGGCAGACGTCGCCGTCATAGAGCACGGCCGATTGCCCCGGCGTGACCGCCCACTGATGCTCGGCAAACGACAAGGAAAAACCGCCTTCGGCGGCGCCCTCCAGGGCGCATGCCGAATCGGCTTGCCTGTAGCGGGTCTTTGCCGAATAGGAACCCGGTTCGGGGGCATGGCCGGCCACCCAGCTGGCGTCCAGGGCATGCAGACTCTGGCTCAGCAGCCAGGGATGATCGTGCCCCTGCACGACGTACAGGGTGTTGCTTTCAATGTCCTTGCGGGCCGTATACCAGGCGTCCGCCGTGCCATCGTCGCGCTGCCTGCCCTTGACGCCGCCTATGCCCAGCCCTTTGCGCTGGCCCAGGGTGTAGAACGACAGCCCCTGGTGCTGCCCCAGCACCAGGCCTTCAGGCGTCTTGATGGGGCCGGGCCGGGTGGGAAGGTAGCGGTTCAGGAATTCCCGGAAAGGCCGTTCGCCGATAAAGCAGATTCCGGTCGAGTCCTTCTTGGCGGCATTGGGCAGTTGCAGGGACTGTGCAATGCGCCTGACTTCAGTCTTGGGGATCTCCCCCAGGGGAAACAGCGTTCTGGCCAGTTGCGCCTGGTTCAGCCTGTGCAGGAAATAGCTTTGATCCTTGGTCAGGTCCAGCGCCTTCAGCAACTGATGCTGGGTGCCGTTGGCGGTTTCGACCTTGCGCACCCGCGCATAATGGCCGGTCGCGATATGCTCCGCGCCCAGCGACATGGCGTGGTCCAGGAAGGCCTTGAACTTGATCTCGGCATTGCACAACACGTCGGGATTGGGCGTGCGGCCGGCGGAGTACTCGCGCAGGAAGTCGGCGAATACCCGGTCTTTGTATTCAGCCGCGAAATTCACGGCCTCGATGTCGACGCCGATCAGATCCGCTACGCTGGCGGCGTCCAGCCAGTCCTGCCGTGTGGAACAGTATTCGGAGTCGTCATCGTCTTCCCAGTTCTTCATGAACAGGCCCAGCACGTCGTAGCCCTGCTCCTTCAGCAGCCACGCGGTGACCGAGGAATCGACCCCGCCGGACATGCCGACCACGACACGCCCTTTCGATACAGAATTTTTAGCCATGCGCGTATTTTAGACGCTGGCGCGGGACAAGGCCTGATCGACGACTTCTATCCAATGGCGAACGGGTATTTCCGTGCCGCTTTGCAAATGCGTAATGCATCCGATATTCGAGGAAACGATGCAGTCGGGCCCGCTTGCCTGTATGGCATCCAGTTTCCGGTCGCGCAGGGACCTGGACAACCCGGGCTGGGTGACCGAATAGGTGCCGGCCGAGCCGCAGCACAGATGCGATTCATTGAAAGGCTGCATGGCAAACCCCAGGTCGGCCAGCATGCGCTCGCTGACGCCCCGCAGCCCTTGCCAATGCTGCAGCGTGCATGGCGGATGGAACGCCGTCTTGCCGGGCAGGCCTTCCAGCCTGGCCTTGAGCTCTCCGGCATGGGGCGCGACGATCTCGGCCACATCGCGCACTTTGTCGACCAGGCGCAGGGCCTTGGTGACGTACTCGGGATCGTGGCGCAGATGATGCGCATATTCCCGGACCATGGCGCCACAGCCCGATGCATTCATGATGATGCTCTCGGCCTGGCCGTTATCGAGCAGCGGCAGCCACGCATCGATATTGGCGCGCATCTGGTCGAGCGCGGCTTCCTGCGCATCGAGGTGGAAATTGATCGCTCCGCAGCAGCCGGCGCCCGGGACGACCCGTGTGCCTATGCCAAGTGCGTCGAGCACGCGTATGGTGGCGGCGTCGATGGCGGGCATCATGGCGGGCTGCACGCAGCCTGACAGCATCAGGACCTGGCGCGCATGGCGCGCGCCATCCGATGGGACGGCGCCGGCGGGCCGGAGCGCGGGAATCTTGTTTTTCAGTACCTCGGGCAGCGCCGGGCGCAGCAGCCGGCCCAGCGTCAGGGCCGGGCCGAACAAGGGCGAATTCAGCATGCGGCGCAGCACGGCGCGCGTCATGCGCTGTCCGATCGGCCGCTCGACCCGCTGATCGACCAGATTGCGTCCGATGTCCACCAGAGCGCCGTATTCAACGCCTGAAGGACAGGTGGTTTCGCAGTTTCTGCATGTCAGGCATCGATCCAGGTGCTCTTGCGTGGCGGCGGTGGGCTCCACGCCTTCGAGCACCTGCTTGATCAGATAGATGCGCCCGCGCGGGCTGTCCCGCTCGTCGCCCAGGATTTGATAGGTGGGACAGGTGGCCAGGCAGAAACCGCAATGCACGCAACGGCGCAGGATTTCATCGGCATCCTGCCCCAGGTCGGATTCCTGCGCCCATGACGCTAGATTTGTTTGCACGGTTTACTCTCAAAAATCGGGAAACAGGCGTTTAGGATTGAAGATGCCCACCGGGTCGAGTTCCTGCTTCAGGCGCCGATTGATATTCTTCAGGCCAGGCTCCAGGGGGTGGAACACCGGCACGCCGGACGGTTTGGAATCGAAGCGGAACAGGGTCGCGTGTCCGCCGCGCCGGGCGACGGCGGCGCGGAAATCCGCAGCCGAATCCACCGCCGAGACCCATCGCTGTCCGCCATTCCATTCGATCAGTGTCGGGCCGGCGCCCAGCATCGGTGTTTGGGGCGGCACCGCCACACGCCACAAAGGCCGCGCCTGGAAGAACGGATGGGTCTGATCGCGCAGGCTGTCCCAGAATTGCGTGGCCGCCGGCTCGGGCATCGTGTCGCCGCCCAGCCTTTTCAGGCCGTTCAATACCGCGGGCTCGCTGCCCGACAGCCGGACATGCAGCAAACCGGCGGGCGCATCGGCTTGCGCCAGCCAGGCGGTTCCGGTAATGGGCATGGGCAGGCTGCGCCATGTGTTGAAGCGCTCCAGCGCGCCGGCTTCATCGACCTGGATCAGGACGGTTTTTTCCTGGAAAGGCTTGGGCGCGACCTTGATGGA